>CBDAQP010000003.1:0-1151403 GCA_965199245.1 Kiloniellaceae bacterium | reverse complement strand
GTCCCGGTCTTGGCATCCGGGAGGTCGAGCTCTTGGCCGAGGAGCCATTCATACAAAAACCAGACGCGGCGCATATAGGCACTGTTGGGTTTGGATTTGATGATGGCTTCAAGTCCGCCGGAAGGGATCGCCTGGAACAGGCGTTTCAGGATGGCCAGATCAAGCCCTTCATATTTGAGAGCAAAGGTCAGATGCCCTTCGAGCGTTGCCGCCGGTTCGTGGCGTGGCGTGTAGATGCGCCACCCATCTGCTTCATAGACTTTGTGTCGGGAACCAATCGCACATAGGGTAAGGGGCAACGGCACATGCAGCGCAAAGGCGTCGATCAGCGCAGAATAGCCGACAGGCAAAGCGGTTTCAGGAAGGCGACTCTCCTGAAAAACACTGACTGATCCTGAAAACTGTTGCTCTGCCGCTTGCTCCATGAAAATCGCTTACACCTTGTGAAATCTTGTCAACGGCCCATCATCTCATGAAAAACGCTTACAAAAAATGAAATTTGGTTTCTTTGGGGTGCTTTTCTGAAATTCGCTTACTTTCACCCTGAAAAGGGCTCGTCCGCCAGGATGGGTGGACGAAAATTTTGCTCTGCCATGGATTGCCGCTTACGCGGCAACCTCCGTGGACTCGTCAAGTTGGGGCTGTTGGCTGTGCAGAAAATCTGCGGCACGCTGCGCGTGGGCGGCCCCGGTCGAAAATGTCTGGCAATATTTGCGACAAAACCGGCTGTCAAACCGCGTCTTTCAGGACCAGATCGTTTCCCTCTGTTGTGACGCATGGAACAACCTCACCGAAAGACCATCGAAAATCAGGTCCATTGGATACAGAAAATGGGCCCATGGGTTCTGACTTTCAGGAATTGGTATCAAAGACATGATCGACACAAGCCTTGTCAATGTCCGCAGACAAAAGCAGCAGATCAAACGCCAGTCCCGTGAAGACGAGGCTGAAGATTGATCCCAGCCACCCCGTCAGTCCCGACAGGCACCTGTCAGGACGCAGCTCCAGCCCCATAGGCAATCAAAGGAGCTGGACGGGGCAAGGAGGCCCACGCAGCACAGGCTGTGGGGCCTCTCTTTAACGACACCTTGGCGGCCTCGCATGTCTGCGAGTTGATCGACACATCACAGCAGCCTGATGGGGCAGCTGCTGTTTCGGGTATAATCGGGTATTTTTGCCGGTATAGGTCGTCTCCTGCCCAATGCCATATCACAATAATAGCCAGAAATAGAGCTTTGCATAACCTTATATGCGTAAAATTCCCAAATTTTTCTTGTTAACTGGGTGAATTTCTCTAATGTATCCGTAGGAGTATGTTTAATGCCGGATTTTTCCACCCCCAGCTGGCCAGAGGCCTTTGTTTCCGATACTAGCATCAGCCGGGCGGTGAGCCGCGCTGTGCAAGCAGGAAAGCTTCGCAAGCTGGCCTCACGGCTTTATACCCGGAATTTAACCGATACGGACGAGGCCATCATCCGCCGCAATTTGTGGCCGATTGTAGCAGGCTATTTCCCCGGCGGGCTGGTTGCGGATCGCACCGCCTTGGAGAATGCCCCGGCCAAGGATGGCTCCATCTGCCTGGTCACGACCAAGGGTGCTGATATAGACCTGCCGCGCCTCACCTTGCGGCCTCGCCGGGGTGAGGGGCCTCTGCCCTCAGATCAGCCGTTCATCAATGGCCTGTATCTCAGCTCCACGGCGCGGGCATTTCTGGAGAATATGCGCGCCTCGCGCAGCCGTGGCGGTCAGTTGCCGAGAACCCTTACCCAAGAAGAAATCGAAGAAAGGCTGGAAAAAATTCTGCGCATCAGTGGGGAGGATAGCCTCAACCAATTGCGCGATGAAATTCGCAGTCTCGCACCTGCGCTTGACCTGAAGGAAGAAGCGCAAAAGCTGGATAGCTTGATTGGCAGCCTGCTCGGCACCCGCGAAGCGGCTTTGAATGCCCCGGCAGCACTGGCCCGGCATGCAGGCCGCCCTTATGATCCGCCGCGCCTGGAATTATTCCAGACCCTGCATACGGCATTGCGTACCCATCCGCCTATCATTCGCTTGACCCCGGAGCGGGATAGCACCGCTCAGGCCACGCTGGCTTTTTTTGAAGCCTATTTCTCCAACTTCATTGAAGGCACAGAATTTGCGGTGGAAGAAGCCGCCGATATTGTGTTTGAAGGCCGTATCCCTGCTGAACGGCCTCAGGATGCCCACGATGTGCTGGGCACTTGGCGGCTGGTATCAGATACCGATGCCTTGCGCCAGCTCCCCAAGCACTTTGATGATCTGGTCGCCCAGCTGAAATCGCGCCATGCCATCGTCATGAGCAGTCGCCCTGACAAGCGGCCTGGCGAATTCAAGCTCACTGGCAACCGGGCAGGGTCAACCACTTTTGTCGAACCGGAGCTGGTGCTGGGCACCATGGAGCAAGGGTTTGCGCTGTATCACAGCCTAGAATCGCCCTTTGCCCGCGCCGTGTTCATGATGTTCCTGATCTCGGAAATTCATCCCTTTGCCGATGGCAATGGCCGCCTTGCCCGGATCATGATGAATGCCGAACTCATCGCCGCTGGGGAAGAGCGCATGCTTATCCCGACCATCTACCGTAATAACTATCTCAGCACCCTCAAAGCCCTCTCTCAAACCGGACGGCCAGAACCGCTAATCCGCACTCTGGATTATGCTCAGAAATGGACTTGCGCCATCCCTTGGCAAACGCTTACACCCACCCGGCATATCCTCACCGACTGCCATGCCTTTCTTGACCCCAGCGAGGCAGATGCAAGCGGCATTCGTCTTACCATTCCAACTTCATTTAACACCGACAGGCACGCTAATGGCTGATACAAAAATCGACAATCTCGGCTCACTCACTTGGTCTATCGCTGAAATCCTACGCGGGGACTTCAAGCAATCTGAATATGGTAAGGTCGTCCTGTCGTTTGTGGTGCTGCGCCGCCTCGACTGCCTGCTGGAAAAGACCAAGCAGGCCGTACTGGATGCCGAAGCCTCACTGCCCGGTGAGATCGATGACGATACCCGAGATATGATCCTGTTCGATGCTGCAGGGGACAATATCCGAGTTTACAACACCAGCCGTTTTACCTTCGCAAGTTTGCGTGGCCAAGACCTGTGCGACCTGCACAAGAATTTGGTCGCCTATGTCACCGCCTTCTCCGATGTCCGTGACATCTTTCTTGAGAAATTCCGTTTCACCGATCCTGAAGCGCTTGAATGACGGCAACATCCTGTTTCAGGTGTTCGAGCGTTTCTGCACCATTGATCTGCACCCGGACACCGTCTCATACCAATTCCTGAAAGTTAGAACCCATGGGCCCATTTTCTGTACCCAATGGACCTGATTTTCCATGGCCTGTCGGTGAGATTATTCCATGCGTCACAACAGAGGGAAACGATCTGGTCCTGAAAGACGCGGTTTGACAGCCAGTTTTGTCGCAAATATTGCCAGACATTTTCGATCGGGGCAGGGCTGCGTGGCGGCAACAGGGTGATATTGTCGGGAATATCCAGTTTGCCGGTGGTGTGCCAGCCCGCCTTGTCAAGGATAATGACAGCAACCGGGTTCGACCTGTGACGATATTTCTTCCAGGTGCCCTTGCATCCCGCAGGTATTGCACTGCGGCAGGACAAGCGCGGCCCCCCCGGGCGGGGCAGATCGCCCCGAATATCCAGGCGGATTTTGTGCGCTGGTCTTTTGCTGCCACAGGCCGTGTGCCCTGTTTGGCCCACCATGCTGTTCTTCTGGCCAACACGCGCCTCATCCTGCCACCAGATGTCCAGCGGGACAGCCGGACCAATTCTGGCGTGCAGGGAGGCTATTTCGGCGGGGAAGTTTTTTTAAATGCGTCAATCGCATGCCCGTTCTGGCCATGATGACGCAGTCGGGCCGTCAATGTCCTGTATCCATGTTTGCGCAAGGTGGCACTCAGGCAACTTTCGCTGATGCTGAGGCGATAGTCCTCCCATAACCACTGCGCCAGATCCAGAAGTCGCCAGCGCACCATCGATAGCAGGCAATGGCCCTGTTTCAACGCGGGCAATCAGGGCAGCAAGCCGGGCCTCACTGGCCGGTCGCCCGCTCCTCGACCGCTGCAAAAGCCCGTCCGGACCTTCTGCATTGAAACGCAACACCCAATCACGAACAATTTGACGACCAACGCCGCGCGGCTTCACTGCGACTGCCGCCATCATAGATGACTGCAAGGGCAAGCAAGCGGCGCGTCTGGTTCGAATCTGCTGAGTGCCGGGCAAGACGGCGAAGACGGGATGCGTCATCATCCTGACGCAGCGGAAGGGGCTGACCCATGGCAAATCTCCAAAACTGTGTCCTTCCTTGAATCACAGAATCTGCTCACGCGCCAGGACCAGAGAGTCTTTATTTTATGGAATTGGTATAATCATCTCATGAAAAACGCTTACAAGCAATGAAATTTGGTTTCTTTGGGGTGTTTTTCTGAAATTCGCTTACTTTCATCCTGAAAAGGACTCGTCCGCCAGGATGGGCGGACGAAAATTTTGCTCTACCATGAATTGCCGCTTACGCGGCAACCTCCGTGGACTCGTCAAGTTGGGGCTGTTGGCTGTGCAGAAAATCTGCGGCACGCTGCGCGTGGGCGGCTGCGGCGAAGATGGCGCGCTTGTCGTTCTTCAGCACCTTTAGCCAGCTTTGGATATATAGTTCGCGCTGAAAAACTCTGAAGTTCTTGGATAATAGGGATTCCCAGAGTGAATCAAATATTGGAAAATGCCAGCAAGACCGCTTTCACCCCCTGTTTTCTAGTAGATTTTCATGACGCCCAGGCAGCCGCAACGCCGACCTCTTTCGCGAACGCCTTGATGCCATCATCGACAAAGAACATAATCTGATACGTCTGAGCAGCTTGATGTCCTGGTCCTCATTTGATGAGGCCTTTGGCAAGCACGACAGGCCGCCGTCCTGCGAAACCAACGCGTTTGATGGTCGGGCTGCACGATCTGAAACACATGCACGACCTGATGAGGTTGTGGAACGGTGGGTTGAGAACCCCTACTGGCCGTATTTTTGCGGTTTTGATTTTTTTCAGCACCGCCTGCCGATTGACTCCAGCACGATGACGCGCTGGCGCAAGCGTGTCGGTTCCGCAGGCATGGAGCAGGTTCTGTCGGCGACGGTCGGTGTTGCGGTTGACGGTCAAGGACAGCAGCTTCGAGCGGATTACGGTGGCGTTCAACCCAGGGCCATAGCTTACCCCACCGACAGCCGTCTGTATCTGAAAGCACTGCAAGCCCTCAGGCCAAACGGTACGGCATTGTTCTGCGCCGCAGCCACACCCGTGTGGCCAGACGCGCTGCCCTTATGGCCGGGCGTTACGCCCATGCCAGACAGTTCCGGCGCATGCGCCGCGAGATCAGGACACTGAAGACCTGTCCGGGCCGGGTTTTCCGCGATATTGTCCGTAAGATTGCCGGGAACGCTGGCCTCGAGACCCGTTTTGCGAAACTGTTGGGCCTGGCGTCTTCTGATGCAACAGCCCGGGGACAGGAACAGGCTCTATGCCCTGCACGCTCCGGAAGTCGCCTGCATCGCCAAAGGTAAGTCGCGCACCCCTTACGAGTTTGGTGCCAAGGTCGGGATTGCGACCACCAACCGCGAAGGTCTGGGCGAAAAGTTTCCGGGGCAGATGGCCATACTCTGGCCGACACAGTGGCCCGGGCCGCCCGGATGACTGGAGTCGAACCGGAACGGGTCTACGTCGACAGGGGCTATCGCGGCCACAATGACGAGGGCGAGGCCTCGGTCATGCTGTCAGGGCGCACGCGCGGATTGAGTCCGCAGATGACGCGCGAACTCAAACGAAGGTCGGCCATCGAGGCCACCATCGGACA
Organism: Kiloniellaceae bacterium; assembly: GCA_965199245.1. Taxonomy (GTDB): domain Bacteria; phylum Pseudomonadota; class Alphaproteobacteria; order Kiloniellales; family Kiloniellaceae; genus Carbonatibacter. The sequence goes on along the minus strand of CBDAQP010000003.1, from coordinate 1,145,523 downwards.
GATGAAAACCGATGGCCGCCTTGATCGGAACGTCCTGAAAGGCCAGACTGGAGACGCCATGAATGCCTTGCTGGCGGCCATAACATGCGGTTGATCCTGAACGCCATCGCGTTTTGGCTTGTCCGGGTCATCAATGCGGTGATCAGGACGACGAAAACGTCAAAACCGAATACTTCACAACGCCTCCAACGCTTCGAAATAGCAATGACTTAGGATTTGTTCAGTGCGAACTGAAAAAACCTCTCCGCGTCCCACTCCCTCAAAAAAGCATAAAAAAACATAACATCACAAAATCGCTCATCACGCCAGGTTAATACGGGTGTACAGCTGTACACTTGATTCGATGGGGCACAGGTTTCGCCATGACTGTACGCCGATGGATCAGGCAATTTTTACGCTTGATGAACAGCTCGCGCCTTTTATGACTCGTTGGAAAGGGGCGGGCTATGATGTCATTGTGACCGCCGACCACGGGCAGAATGTGCGTGGACACCACGGTGGGCGCGAAGAGACCCAGCAAGATTTTGCTCTCTATTATTTTGGGCAGGGAACAACCCTGATTTCAGAGCACACATTGCTGGATCAGGTGCAACTGGCTCCAACGGTGTTGCACCTGATGGGGGTAAAAATTCTGGATACCATGACTGCCGCGCCCTTTTTGGGCTGAGGAGGAAGGCGCAATGATCCGGGCTGTTTTGTTTGATAAGGACGGGACACTTTTTCGCTTTGAAGACACTTGGACTGTCTTTTGTTCTCGGGTGCTGGACAGGTTGGCGGGCAATGATCTGTCTTTGCGCCATCACTTGGCGCAGGTTTGTGGCTTTGATGAAAAAAACGGATGTTTTGTTCCCGGCTCACTCGTTGTGGCGGGGTCTTTGGATGAGCTGTGTACAGCTTGGGCGAACTGTCTCAATGGCGTTGGGGTCGAGGATATTTTGCGCGATTGTACGGGATTTTTGGTGGGTTTGCCGCTTGTTCCCGTTTGTGATCTGCACCCGCTTTTTCGCGAACTCCAAGGGGCGGGGGTGCGGCTTGGCGTGGCGACCAACGATACGCAAGACAGTGCGCTGGCTCAGCTTGAGCAAGCAGGTATTCTTGATTTTTTTGATTTTGTTTGCGGGTGTGATTCGGGTTTTGGGGTCAAGCCTGACCCCGGGATGGTGTGGGCCTTTTGTGAGCGGGTGGACGTGAAACCGGCTGAGGTTGCCGTTGTCGGTGATTCGCAACACGATATGATCTGCGCCCAGCGTGCGTGTGTGGGGGCGCGGGTTGCGGTTTTGACGGGGCCAGCCGATCGTGATGACCTCTGTGACTGTGCGGATGTCGTCTTCGAGTCAATCGCGGGTCTTCCAGACTTTTTGCGACCCTGGAGCGGATCGTCAAAAACATTTTAAGCCGAAAATCTATTTGCCTTCACTTGTCGGACATGCGACAAAATGGGGCGTGGTGTGCTTTTGTGTGCGCCGGGGTATTTCTTTTTTCAAGCGAAAAGTAAGGAAGGTTCAGGATGGGGAAAATATCAGATTCCGTCAATCGTCGCGGATTTTTGAAAGGCTCGACTATTGTAGCGGGTGGTTTGGTTGCGCCGACTTTTTTTGTGCGTGGGAGTCATGCGCAGGATTTTGTGAATAATCCGGGCAGTAGCCCGACGGTCAGGCTGGGTTTCAATGTGCCGCAAACGGGTCCCTATGCCGATGAGGGTGCGGATGAATTGAAAGCCTTTATGTTGGCGGTCAAGCACCTCAACGGCGAAGGTGATGGCGGAATGATGAAAACTTTCAAGCCTTCCAGCCTCAAAGGTAACGGAATTTTGGGCAAAAAGGTCGAATATGTTACGGGTGATACACAGACCAAATCTGATGCGGCGCGGGCTTCTGCGAAACGTATGATTGAAAAAGACGGCGTTGTGATGGTGTCTGGCGGGTCGTCATCCGGTGTCGCGATTGCTGTTCAGTCCCTGTGCCAAGAAGCCGGTGTTATTTTCATGGCGGGCTTGACCCACTCCAATGACACAACGGGCAAGGATCGCCGTCGCTATGGTTTCCGCCACTTCTTCAACGCCTATATGTCCGGGGCGGCTTTGGGGCCTGTTTTGAAAAAGGAAATGGGAACTGAACGCCAGGCCTATCACTTGACAGCGGACTATACGTGGGGCTGGACATCTGAGGAATCAATCAAAAACACAACCGAAGCCTTGGGTTGGAAAACGCAGGCCACGGTTAAAACCCCTGTTGGGGCAGGTGACTTTTCCCAATATATTGCGCCAATCCTCAATTCTGGTGCGGATACATTGATCCTGAACCACTATGGCAAGGATATGGTCAATTCCTTGACCCAGGCTGTTCAGTTTGGCCTGCGTGATAAACAGGTTAATGGCAAAAACTTTGAAATTATTGTGCCGCTCTATTCGCGTTTGATGGCCCGGGGTGCGGGTGAGAATGCCAAGGGAATTCTCGGTACAACCAACTGGAACTGGTCATTGAGGGATGAGGCATCGCAGGCCTTTGTTCGTTCCTTTGGTCAGGAATACGGCTTCCCACCGTCACAGGCGGCACATACCTGTTATGTCCAGACTCTGCTCTATGCCAATGCCTGTGAAATGGCAGGAACCTTCTACCCACCAGAGGTCATCAAGGCTCTGGAAGGCTTTGAGTTTGACGGTATGGGCAATGGGAAGACGCTTTATCGTGCCGAAGACCACCAGTGTTTCAAGGAAATCCTTGTTGTGCGCGGAAACGAAAACCCGTCCAGCCAGTTCGACCTTTTGGAAGTGGTGCAACAGGTTCCCACAGAACAGGTCAGCTACGCGCCTGATTTCTTCCCCGGCGAACTTGGCCCCTACAAGGTCTAACGCCGTTATCGGCTCCGGGACGTGGGTGTCTCTCTTGGTCAGGGCGGAGCTTTGCTCCTGTCCTGGCTATTTTCATTCAAAATAATATGATGCGCCTGTGCGCCGAACAGAACAGAGCCTAAGACGATGGATGCCATATTTTTACAACTTTTGAACGGGTTGGATAAGGGCGGGGCCTATGCCTTGATCGCGCTGGGATTGACCTTGATTTTTGGAACGCTCGGTGTTGTGAACTTTGCACACGGGGCGTTGTTTATGCTGGGGGCGTTCTGCGCCGTGAGTCTGCAAAAAATTCTTACGCTGTCCAGCCGGGTCAAGGATGAGTCTGTGACCTTTTTTGAAGCCTACAAAGAAATTCCCTGGCTTGAAATTTGGTTTGGTGAAACGGGCCGTCTATTGATTGATTTGGCTGTTCCGCTGTCTTTGATTTTGACGATTCCGGTGATGTTGCTGATCGGTTACAGTATGGAGCGGGGACTGATTCAGCGTTTTTATAAACGCACACACGCAGAACAAATTCTCGTCACCTTTGGTCTCGCGATTGTTATTCAGGAACTGGTCAAGGCTGGTTTTGGTGCTAATCCGATTCCAACCCCTGCCCCGGCGACGGTTTCTGGTTCGGCTGATATTGGGGCGTGGTTTGGCTTGGGCAGTGGGGTTGTTTATCCGTGGTGGCGTTTAATCTTTTTTGCCTTTGCGGCGGCTGTGATTGCGGTTGTTTTTGCTTTTTTACAGTTGACGACCTTTGGCATGGTAGTTCGCGCGGGGATGGCGGATCGTGAAACAGTGGGGTTGCTTGGGATTGATATTGATCGCAAGTTTACCATTGTGTTCGGACTTGCGGCGGTGGTGACAGGAATGGCCGGGGTGATGTACGCACCTATTTTGCCGCCTGATTATCATATTGGGATGGAGTTTTTGGTTTTGTCTTTTGTCGTTGTTGTTGTTGGTGGCATGGGGTCACTTGGCGGGGCGGTTGCCGCAGGTTTTCTTTTGGGTGTGATCCAGTCTTTCGCATCTATGACAGAGGTTAAATCCATTATCCCCGGTATCGACCAGATTGTCATTTATCTCATTGCTGTAATCGTGCTGTTGACGCGTCCTCGTGGTTTGATGGGGCGGCGCGGTGTGATGGAGGATTAAGGACATGTGGACGAAAGGTATGGGGATGAAAAGCGGGGGACAGCTTTCCGGTAGGGATCGTGTTCTTGTTCTTGGCTTTGCTATTGTGGTTCTTTTGATGCCTTTGTGGCTCCAGCCCCTTGGCGCGGATTATCCTGATCTGTTGCAGAAATTTGCAATTTTTGGCCTTTTTGCGGTTGGGTTTAATCTTCTGTTCGGTTTGACAGGTTATTTGTCCTTTGGTCATGCTGCCTTTATCGGTATTGGATCCTATACCGCGCTGTGGTCGTTTAAACTCTTTAGCATGAATGCGCTTTTGGCGGTTATCTTTGCGATGGCGGTGACGGGTGTTTTTGCCTTGGCGATTGGGTTTATTGCTCTGCGTCGTTCGGGGATTTATTTTTCCATTCTAACGCTGGCCTTTGCACAGATGTGTTATAATTTGGCCTATTCTGTATTGACGCCGATCACCAATGGGGAAACGGGACTACAGTTGGAACAGAGTGACCCACGCTTTTTTGACTCTGTGGTGGTGGGCGATGGTCTGCCGCTTCCTGATTTGTTTGGGGCGGGGTTGACGGGCTATAGCGGTTTTTATTTTTGTGCGGTGGTTTTGATTGTTGGGTTTTATGTTTCTGTTCGTTTGGTGCGTTCGCCCTTTGGTTTGATGCTCAAGGCTCTGAAATCAAATCAGAATCGGATGAAATACACGGGTTTTGATACGCGACCTTATTTGCTGTCTGCTTTTGTGATCTCGGGTGTCTATGCCGGCCTTGCCGGGGCCTTGATGGTGGTTATTGACCCGCTGGCGGGGGCAGAACGGATGCAGTGGACAGCCTCGGGCGAGGTGGTTTTGATGACCATTCTTGGCGGTGTCGGAACCTTGTTGGGGCCGGTGATTGGCGCAGTGATCATCAAATATTGTGAAAATATTTTCTCGGCTTTTAACCAATCTGTTTTGACGGATATTTTTTCTTTCCTGCCCGACTCTTTTCAGGGGCTTTGGGTGTCCTTTGTGGGACTTTTTGTCGGCAGTGGCTGGCATCTGACCTTGGGCCTGTTGTTTATGTTGGTGGTTATTTTCTTGCCCGGTGGGGTCATGGAAGGCTGTGAACGGCTTGCGGTGCGCTTGGGCTTTCGGGTGTCTCCTGTTGCGGCGCAGGATGACAAAGGGCCAAAACAGGACGAGAACGGAGGAGCCGGGTGATGGGCGATCAATCGGATGAGATCCTCGTCGTCGAGGGTGTGAATAAAAATTTTGGCGGCCTCAAGGCTTTGGATGACGTCAATATTCGTATTCGCGATGGCTCTGTTCATGCGATTATTGGCCCCAATGGCGCAGGAAAATCGACCTTTTTGAATTGTTTGGTCGGGCGGTTGACCCCTGATACGGGGTCTGTGACATACTATGGACGCAATGGGGCGCAGGCGATTAGTGGTTTACCGCCTCATCAGATCAACCAGATGGGCATTTCCCGAGTGTTCCAAACGCCAGAGATTTTTGACGATCTCAACATCCTTGAAAATGCGATGATTCCGGCCTTTGCGTCTCGTGATGGGGCCTTCCGTCTCAATGCCTGGCACGCAGCGATCAGTCGCCGTGACGTTCAAGACGAGGCAACGCATATCCTCGAAGACATCGGCCTTGTTGATCGGATGGATATGGCGGCCGGGTCTTTGTCGCGGGGTGACAAGCGTCGTTTGGAATTGGCGATGTGTTTGGTGCAAAAGCCGAAATTGTTGTTGTTGGATGAACCCACCGCAGGTATGGCGCGGGCTGATACCAATAATACGATTGATTTGCTCAAAAAAATTGGTGAACGCGGCATTTCCAAGGTCATCATAGAACACGATATGCACGTGGTCTTTTCACTGGCGACGCGTATTTCTGTTTTGGCGCGGGGGCATATCATTGCCGAGGGAACACCCGAAGAAATCAAGGACGATCCACGTGTGCAGGATGCTTATTTGGGAGGGGCAGAAATCTGATGAGCGAAAAACCGCAAAATGTCCCAAATGTGGGGTCTGCGCCGGCCTATTTTTCCGCGTGGAATCTCCATGCCTATTATGGTGAAAGCTATATCGTCCAAGGGATTAGCTTTGATATTCACGAAGGCGAAATTGTCGCGTTGCTGGGGCGTAATGGCGCGGGGAAAACATCGACCCTGCGCGCGATTGCGCGGATGGATAACCCTGACTGTCGGCAGGGGGAAATCTGGCTGGATCACAAACCCCTTCATCGAATGAAATCCTTTGAGGCCGCCCGTAATGGAATTGGCCTCGTTCCAGAAGACCGCCGCATTATTCCAGGCTTGACTGTGCAGGAAAACCTGGAATTAGCCCAGATTGAAAGCCCTTTGGGGTGGTCGATTGAACGGCTCTATGATCATTTTCCGCGTTTGGGCGAACGCCGCCACCAGGAAGGCGTGACTCTTTCTGGTGGGGAACAGCAGATGCTGGCTGTGGCCCGCGCTCTGTCCCGCGATGTGAAATTGTTGTTGTTGGATGAACCGTACGAAGGGCTTGCGCCAGTGATTGTTCGTGAGATTGAGAAAATACTCGAAGACATCAAATCCCACGGCATGACAACATTGATCGTGGAACAGAATGCCTTGGCGGCGTTGCGTCTGGCGGATCGGGCGATTATTCTTGAAAGTGGTCAGAAGGTTTTTGACGGTTTGGCGCAGGAGGTTCTGGATAACGAAGAATTGCGCCAACAATACCTCGCAATTTAGTGGCGGTTTCGTTTCTGTGCCTTTTCTGTCGCTGTCTGTTATGCGTTCTTTTCTGACTTTTGTTGCGTAGCGGTGGTCTTCTGGTCTTGGACGAACGGGGGCAGAACAATGGAAGACAATCAGGATACTTTAGAGGACGCAGACTGCCAGGCTGCTCGGTTTGAACGTGTTCGCCAAGCCCATAAAACAGAGGTTGCTGAAGATTACGTCGAATTGATTGACGATCTTATCAAGGCAAATGGCGAAGCTCGTGTTGTTGAAATCGCCGGGCGTATGGGGGTTAGTCAGGCCACAGCCAACAAGATCATTGCCCGTCTTCAGCGCGAAGAGCTCGTCATCTCCAGGCCTTATCGCTCTATTTTCTTGACGGCTGAGGGGCAGAGGCTGGCTGACCACGCGCGCCGACGTCATGGAATTGTTGTCCGTTTTCTCAAAGCCGCTGGGGTGAGCGATGAAACGGCTGAAGTCGATGCCGAAGGACTTGAACACCATGTGAGCAAGGAAACACTCACCGCACTTGAACGGCTGACAGCGCGCATCCTTCAATCCGATGAGTGACTCTGGAAACCCCAACTCTGTTGGGCGAGGGAACCCTCAAACCTATTAAATCTTTGTTTCTGGTCGAATCTGGGCTATAGATAACCTGTCTGGCATTTCGTGTCGCTTTTAATTTAGTATAGGATGAAAACTTATGGCTCTCGAACTTCCCGAGCTTCCTTATGCAAAGGATGCCCTCGCCCCTTATATGTCTGTGGAAACACTGGAATTTCACCACGACAAGCACCATAACGCCTATGTCGTAAATGGGAATAAGTTGTTGGAGGGTACTGAGCTTGCCAACCAGTCGATTGAGTCAATTATCCAGGCAACCTACAACGACCCAGCCCGCGCGGGTATTTTCAATAATGTTGCTCAGCATTGGAACCACGTCGAATTTTGGCAGATGATGAGGCCAAAGGGTGGGGGGGCGATCCCGGAAAAACTGAAAAAGAAACTAGTTGAGGATTTCGGTTCTGTCGATTCCTTTAAACAGGACTTTATCACCGCAGGGGTGACACAGTTTGGTTCGGGTTGGTGCTGGCTGGTGCTGGGTCAGGATGGCAAACTAAAGGTCACGAAAACGCCAAATGGTGTTAATCCGCTCTGTTTTGACGAGGTGGCCCTGCTTGGGTGCGATGTTTGGGAGCATTCTTATTATATCGACTATCGCAACGCCCGCCCGGATTATGTGACAGCCTTTGTCAATGATCTGGTGAATTGGGAATATGTTGCGGAGCGCTTTTCGCGCGCCTAGGCTCCTGTGACCCCGGGTCGGGGTGGCCCGGGGATTCCTTGGAGACTTATGCAAAGTCGATCAGATCAGCCGCCAGAATAGAATCCGGGGTCGCGGGTCTGTTTTGGATAAAGGTCGTCATGACCTGCGCGGCGTAGCGTTGGTCAGACAGGCGTTTGTTTGTCAGAGCCTTGCAGTGACGCTCCATCCGACCAAGGGCATAGTCTTTGAGGATATCCAGAATGCGTGGAACCGCCCTGACATCGGCGGGGAGTTCCACCTCTGCAAGGGCAAAATAAGTCGCGCCCCTGTGTTTGAGGAAATCCACGTCCCAGACGGTGTCTGCGTCCGTTTTTTTGAAGCGTACTTTTTCAATCGGTTTTTCAATCATGCGCCAGAGCCGCGTGAAGTCGTCACGGCTAATGTCGGTTTCAATTTCAATAATATCGTCATCGACGCGCTGTTTATAAGAAAAGATAAAGCGTTCTCTGTCTCCTTCGCGCCATTTGCGCACACGGCACCCCTTTCGCAGGTAGCCTTGGCGAATATCAATTTTTTGAAAATCGGGACGCAGGCCCAGGCTCTGTTCGAGCAAACCATCGGGGTCATTGAGAGGGAATTTGTATTCGTTTTCGATGGGCATCTTCTGATACGCTACGTCCCTCTGTCAGAAAAAAAACGTGCCTCCGCTGGCGGACAGTCGCTGATTTATTCCACTGACGCAAGTGCCGAGTGAAAAATTTTTAACACGTAAAATTTAAATCTGCGGCGGGGGGGAGTTGCCAGTGAATGCCATGTAAATTGTGCTGTTCCAGCCACCGATTGGCTTGGGAAAAATGCCCACACCCCAAAAAACCCCGGTGTGCAGATAGCGGGGAGGGATGCGAAGAGCGCAACACCAGATGGTGGTCGGGGTCGATAAAGGCCCCTTTTTTTTGTGCCGCACTGCCCCAGAGCATGAAAACAAGGCCCCGACGCTGTTCGACCAGTTTGCGAATGGCCTGATCGGTGAAGACTTCCCAGCCGCGTCCTTGGTGTGAGCCGGCCTTGTGTTGTTCGACAGAGAGAACAGCATTGAGCAACAGCACACCCTGATCGGCCCAGGGCAACAAACAGCCGTGATCGGGCGGCGTGACCCCGAGGTCACGTTCGAGTTCCTTGAAAATATTCATCAACGAAGGCGGGGGGGCAATGCCGGGGCGGACGGAAAAACAAAGCCCGTGTGCTTGGTTGGGGCCGTGATAGGGGTCTTGTCCCAGGATCACAACACGCACCTTGTCAAAAGCTGTGCGGTCAAAAGCCTGGAACATGTCCTTGCCTCTTGGGTAGATTATTTTACCGCGTTCCTTTTGATCGTAAAGGAAATGACGCAACTGTTTCATATAGTCGCGGGAGAACTCTGATTCTAAAACGGCTTTCCAGCTCTCATCCAGCCGAATATCACGCCTTGTTGACATTGTTACCCGTTACCGCGCTTTTTAAACAGCTCAGATAGGTCTTGATGGTAGGTATGTTTAAAAAATTCCCGCGCAACGGGGGAAACCGGGTCACGCTTGGAAATGACAAGGCCCACTTTATTGGTCAAACAGGGGTCTGTCAGGGGAATCGTCACGATTCCCTGCAGGTCGCGAAAGGCATGGATCAGCGAAATGGGAACAATGGAAGACAGTCCGCCAAAGCGGGTTTCATGGAGGAGCTGTGTAATGATATTCGTTTCCGTTTGTGGGGTGAGCGCGCACCCAAGGTCACTAAGAATTCGGTCAATAATCCGGCGATATTGCATATCTGGTGTGAGTAGACAAAGCGGTAGATCAGCCATTTCCCGCCATGTGATCGTGGTGCGCTCTTTGAGGGGGCCGTGTTCGGGATGAATTAAAACGTATTCTTCGGCGAATAGGTCGAGCGTTTCGACGTTTTTAGGTAGTTCTGTGTCGAGGTAGGTCACACCAAGATCAAGAGAAAAACTATCAAGACGCCCTTGTATCTCGCGTGAGGGCAGGGAATAGAGCGTGACCTTGACCTCTGGATGGGTTCGGGAAAAGGGCGTCTTGAGCAAGGACACCATGGGCATGGCAGAGGGAATCGCCCCGATTCTCAGATGCCCAACCAACCCCTTTTCGACGAGGGACAGTTTTTGTTTCAGGGTGCGGGCTTCGGCCAAAATGCGTTCTGCGGTGCGCACGACCATTTCGCCCTCTGCCGTCATGCCCTGAAAGCTACGTCCGCGCAGGACGATGGGTACGCCCAATTCACTTTCGAGTTGGCGAATCCGTGCAGAAAAGGCAGGCTGCGAAATATGGCACATCTTTGCCGCACGCCCGAAGTGACGTTGTTGTGCCAGAGCACAGAGCAATTCAAGTTGTCTCAGATCCACAAGGCTCCCCCGCGCCGTTTGTTTTCTTTATCGCCCCCTTATAATCCCACGTTCGGCCTTTTGTAAATATCCTCCCTTTTCTGTCGAATCGGCAAGGGGCGTATGTGTGCTCAAATGCGGGGGATCGGTTGCCCTGTCATTAGCTTTGGGGTTCCAGTCGGAGCGTTGAGGCCCATTTTTATCAGGGCGCGGCGGGCTGGGCCAACCCGTCGGAGCAACCCCAACCCTACCCCCCGCAAGCCATGCAATAGTGAGGAGTTGTTTGAGGTCAGGCGGTTAAAGCTATCCGTTGCGGCCATGCGAGTCACCACATCGAAACGCCGCGACCGATCATAGCGGCGTAAAAAATCCTCTGTACCAATGTCCCGAGCGCAGGAGAGGGCAAAGATCACCTGATCGGTGAGTTCGGCAACATCACGCAGGCTCAAATTGAGTCCCTGTGCGGCAATGGGGGGCATGGTGTGTGCAGCCTCGGCAATCAGGGCCAGGCGCGGGGCGTAAAACTGTTCTGCAATCATGCAGGAAAGGGGAAAGCTGCCAACCTTGCCAATGCAGGTGATCTGACCTAAGTGAGAGCCAACTTTTCCCTTGAGGGCGGTGAGAAAGGTTTCTTCTGAGGCGTTCAGTAAATCCTCCGCGCGGGCGGTCTCAGTCACCCAGACAATGCTGGATTGCTTGCGTTCGCCCGCTGTGTTGTGGAGGGGAACCAGAACAAAGGGGCCGTCTGGATAGTGAGTTTCTGTCGAAATAAAGTTGTGATCCAAACTGTGGGCAATGGTGCAGGTCATCGCCGTTTGTGGATAGTCCCAAGACGTGACCTTGATCCCTGCACTTTGTCGCAAGAAGGAATTTTTTCCATCTGCGGCAATGACCAAATCTGCGTTGATTTCTGACCCTCCATCAAGCGTGAGCCTGCCTTTGTGTGTGTTATTGTCAAAATTCACAACCCGCTGTTCAAAATGATGTGTGACCGCATCGCAGTTTGTTAATTTGTGGCAGAGCTGCCGACGTAATAGGCTGTTGGGAACATTGTAGCCAAAGGACTCTTCGCCTGTTTCCTCGGCGTGAAAATCGGTTTCAGACCCCCGGCGCATCAATCCGCCCGCGCGTGTGACAATCCGCATGGTTTTCAGGGGGGTACTGTATGGGGCACAGTCCGCCCACACGCCGCAGGCATGGAGCAGGGACAGGGAGCTTTGAATCAAGGCCGTTGTGCGGTTATCCGCGCACTCAAGATCCTGCTGTGGCGGGGATCCTGTGTCAATAACGGTTGTCTTAATCCCTGCTGTGCCCAGACAGGCCGCCATGGAAAGGCCCGCTAATCCCCCCCCGACAACAGCAACTGTTGTGTGGTTCTGTTTTTTTGATTTTGGTGATGTCATGCCTTTTTCCACAAATCGCCAAAAACTAATGACCGATTAGATCAAAACATTTATATCAAGCCATTTTATAGAGGAAAAGACGGAAAAGAGATTGACCCTGACTGATTTTTTTGATGACAGACCAAAATTATAAAATGGAAAGGTGTGCCGTCTTTTTTGATTGAAAAGGTGTGCTGTACATGTTGACTTTTGCCTCTGTGTGCTTTACAGCGAAAGCCATGTTCCCGACCTAAGGCGTTCTTTTTACTGACTCCTGCGATTGAAAAAGGCTGGAAGAGGAAACCAGCGAGTAAAAGGTCATGGGGCGCAATTTCATCTGGTCTCATTGGCACAATATCACCCGCCATGATGTGATCTTTGCCATCGTCGTCATTGGCGCGGTGGTTTTTGTTGTGCATAGTGGTTCCATTCCGAGGTAAAAACGCAACGTTCGCCAATGGCATCAAAGCCGCGCCGTAATCCCCTATCCCTGCGAAAAGACAATAAATCGGAATGAGTTTGCTGTATGGGCCTGTTGTTTCCATTTTTCAGGATGCCGTTGTATGATATAGCCAATTCATTATAATCTGCTTATAGTTTATGGATGGCGTATTCATCAGATTTCCGCCGTAAGGTTTGATCTGTCCGGGAGAAGGAAGGCCTTCCAATAGCGCAGGTGGCGGAGCGTTTTTGTGTGGGGCGTCACCCGTTGGCTCAAGCCCCCCGGGCCGAAGACAACCAGGACTAAGCCGGCGACAAGGATTGATATGGTCGCCCTGGCGCGTGATGTTCAGGCTTATCCTGATGCATATCACTATGAGCGTGCCCGTCGTTTTGGTGTGTCAGGGGATCCATTACGCCCTGCGCCGTTCGGGTGTGACCTAAAAAAAACGCTCACGCATCCGAAGACGTGCGCTGGCGCACGGCATGTCTTCCAAACGATGATAAAGATGTATGAGCACCGTGGCCGTCCCGTTGTTTATATTGATGAAAGCGGCTTTGCCCATGACATGCCCCGCACGCATGGTTATGCACCAACAGGTCAACGGTGTGATGGCCTGGGCGATTGGCCGGCCAGGGGCCGAACTAATGCGATTGGTGCCCTGATCGGGAAAGCCCTGCTGACAGTCGGCCTGTTTCAGGCAAACGTCACTGCAGATATTTTCACCGCATGGGTCAAACAGGATCTGCTGCCCCGGCTTCCTGAAAACCCTGTCATCGTCATGGATAACGCAACAGTTCACAAGCCACGCAAAATATCATCCGGAAAGCAGGGCATACCCTGCTCTTCCTGCCCCCCTGGTTCCCTGACCTCAACCCCATCGAGCAAAAATGGACCCATCTCAAAGCCGTCAGAAAACAACTCTTGTGCTCCATTGAACAACTCTTCCAAAGTGAACTATTTTATATGGGATAGGTTATATTTTCCAGGGCGACAAAGGCAGACTTGCGCGGTGTTGTTTCGCCTCTTTCCCAACGTAGGATTGTGCGTTCTGACTATCCAGGTTTTCCGGCTAATTCTGACAATGATCGTCCAGTGCGTTGGCAGAGTATGGAAAAATCGTTCCGGGGTTGCCACGCCATGCTTTAAGCCTGTTTTTTTGGAAATTTCGTGACATTATGGTGTTATTTTTCATATGCTCAAGAAAATGTTTCATTTTTGTTCTTTTGTTTCTCCGTCTTCCTCTCTATCGCAGAGAGGAAGGGATTTTTTGGAGGTGACGCCGCCGTTGTTGCGGAACCATTCGATGCGACTGACGAGGTTTCCGCGTCCGGTGGTCAGTTTGTTGACAGCTCCCTCTGTGGCCTCCTGCGCGGTAGTGAGGGCTTTTTGAATACGGGCCAGGTCTTCGGTAAAGCCTGCGAATTTGTCATAGAGGGCTGCGGCGCGTCTGGCGATGTCTTCGGCGTTTTTGTTTTGGCGTTCGTAGCGCCAGATATTCTCGACTGTTCGCAGAGCCAGTAAGAGGGTCGTTGGCGTGACGATGATGATTTTTTCTCCCAATGCTCTGTCCATCAATTCCGGTCTTTGTTGCACTGCGAGGCTATAGGCCCCTTCGATGGGAATGAAGAGCAGCACGTAATCAAGGCTACGGACGTTTTCGATGTCTTGGTAGTTCTTTTTCGACAGACCCCGGATATGACCATCGAGTGATGCGATGTGGTCTTTGAGAGCCTCTGCACGTTTGGTGTCTGTTTCAGCGTTTTGGTAGCGGTCATAGGCATTGAGCGAGACCTTTGAGTCGATGATAATATCGCGGGCATTGGGTAGGTGTACCACAACGTCGGGGCGGGCGGCTTTGCCCTCGGCATTCTTTGCAGAAAATTGTGTTTCGTATTCGCGCCCCCGCTCAAGGCCGGAGCTTTCCAGGACTTTTTCCAAAATCATCTCACCCCACGCGCCCTGGGCTTGATTTTGACCCTTGAGAGCCTGGGCCAGATTGGTGGCTTCGGCACTGATGGTCTGGTTTGATTTGGCGAGGGCCTCTATTTCTGTACGCAGGCGCACGCGATCCTGAGTTTCCCTGTCGTAGGTTTCTTCGACCTTTTTGCGAAAGGCGGTCAGGTTGTCCTTGAGCGGATTGAGAAGATGTTCCAGTGATGTCCGGTTCTGTTCCTGAAACTTCTTTCCTTTTTCCTCGAAGATGCGGCTCGCGAGGTTTTCAAACTGTTGGCTCATGTCTGTACGGGCTTGTGCGAGCTGGTTCAGTTTGTCCTGATGGTGCTGGCGCTCTTGCCTCAAAGCTGTTTTCAGTTCGGCACGTTCAGAGCTGGCCTGTGACAGTTCTTGGCGCAGAGTCTGTTCGTGCTGTTCGAGTTGGGTCAGTCTGGTCAACTGTGCCCCCTGCGCGGCGATGGTCTGGGTTGCTTGGGCGTGGGTGGCTTGCAGTGCGCTGAGCTGTGCCGCCTGTTCTTCAAGGGCTTGCCTTTGTTCCGTGAGGCGCAGGGTCAGTTGTTCCTGTTCGACCTTTTGCCTGTCGCCTGTGCGGATCAGTTCTTGTCGGGTTCTGGTGGTGCGCCACGCGCAAAGGCCCCCGCCGATGGCAAGTCCTGCGAGCAGAGCAAGGCAGGTGATGAGGAGTTCTGTCATCGTTGTTTCCCGTTTTCTCGCGTTCGATCCTCTCTGTGCCATGAGAGAGAAGATCAGCGCAAGGATTTCGCGTGTCTTTCTCTGTTGTTGCTCTTGACCTGAGCCTATTGCTCAAGGAAAAAGGGGCGGGGGTCTTGAGAAATATTCATTGGTTGGAAAGGTGAAAAATGGCTCTGCGCGACATTGTTTATGCTCCTGATCCCGTTTTGCGGACGGTTTGCACGCCTGTTCAAGGCGTTGATGCGGTGGTGCAGGCGTTGATGGATGATATGCTTGAAACTATGTATGCCGCCAATGGTATTGGCCTTGCCGCTAACCAAATTGGCGAGACACAGCGCGTTATTGTGATCGATGTAGCCCGGGGTGAACAGGATCCCACCCCCTTGTTGATGGCAAATCCGGAAATTATCGCGACCTCGGACGAGGTGTCGCTTTATAATGAGGGTTGTTTGTCCTTGCCGGAACTCTATGCCGATATTGAACGCCCGGCGACGGTTCAGTTGCGCTATCTTGATCGCAATGGAACCCGCCAGATCTGTGCGGCAGAGGGTATTTTGGCGACTTGTGTGCAACATGAAATTGACCATCTGAACGGGGTGTTATTTGTTGATTATCTCTCCCGCGTGAAGCGGAATATGATGATGAAAAAATTGAAAAAATCTCTGTCTCGGGATAGTGAATCTTGATTGTGGAGGGCGGTTTCTGGTGAAAATGGTTTTTATGGGAACGCCTGATTTTTCTGTTCCGGCTCTCCGGTCGTTGATGGCGGCAGGGCATGAGATTTTAGCGGTTTATACGCAACCGCCGCGTCCGGTGGGGCGTGGGCAGAAACCCCGTCCCGGCCCCGTTCATGCCTGTGCCACCGCGCAGGGCTTGTGCGTGCGGACGCCGGAGTCCTTTGAAGACCCGTCGGTTATTAAGGATTTTGTTGCCTTGGGGGCAGAGGTGGTGATTGTGGTGGCCTACGGGTTGCTGTTACCATCTGCGGTCTTGTCGGCTCCGCGTTTGGGGTGTTTGAATATTCATGCCTCTCTGCTTCCGCGTTGGCGGGGGGCGGCTCCGATTCAACGCGCGATTGAGGCCGGGGATCGGCAAACAGGCGTTGCGATTATGCAGATGGATCAGGGGTTGGATACCGGGCCAGTTTTGCTGGAAAAACCATACCCCATCACGACCAGAACCACAGCCAAGACTCTGCATGACCAGTTATCTGTTTTGGGGGCAGAAGCAATGATAGAGACATTGATCTTGCTGGAAGAAGGCAAGGCCCGTGCCATCCCGCAGGCGATAGAGGGCATGACCTATGCGCGTAAGCTGAAAAAGGGCGAAGGCGCGCTGGACTGGCGGCGGTCTGCTGTCGCACTAGCGCGCCAGCAACGCGCCCTGACACCTTGGCCCGGGGTTTATTTTCTCCACAGGGGGCAAAAAATCAAAGTCTTGCAGGCGCGGGTTTTGGATCAGGCCGTGGGGCCAGAGACAGAGAGTTCAGGGACGCAGAATCCCGGGGGGGCTGTCCTCGATCTGCCCACTGTGCCGCTGGCCGTGGCCTGTGGAGGGGGGGGGGTGTTGGCCCTTGAACAGCTACAACGACCCGGGGGGAAGCCAGTTGATGTGGCAGATTTCTTGAATGGTTATCCTCTTGAAAAGGGAACAATACTGGAGGCAGGGGACTCGGCGTCATGACGGGCGATCAGCTTGACTCTACGTGCGACGCAGGATTCACACGTTATAAGCTGGTTTTGGAATATGATGGGACGTCCTTTTGTGGTTGGCAACGTCAACGCGATCATCCGTCGGTGCAAGAAACTCTGGAAAACGCGTTGTTTGCCCTAACGGGAGAGAGCCCGGTTGTCGCGGCCTCTGGTCGCACGGATTCCGGTGTGCATGCCTTGGGGCAGGTTGTGAGTTTTGATCTCCTGCGTTCCTTTCCCGTGCATAAACTGCGCGATGGATTAAATTTTCACCTGCGCTCACCCGGCGGGAGCGGTTTTGCTGTTTGTGTCACAGCGGCAAAGGTGGTGCACCCTGATTTTCACGCCCGTTTTTCGGCGACTCAGCGCGAATATCTTTACCGCATTGTCAATCGTCGTGCGCATTTGGTGCTAGACCGCCATCGTGCCTGGCTAGTGCCCCAGCCCCTTGATGCGACGGCGATGCACGATGCAGCGCAGGTTTTGGTCGGGCAACATGATTTTTCGTCCTTTCGCGCGGCAGAATGTCAGGCCCGTAGCCCGGTTAAAACCCTGGAGAGTTTGTCTGTCCAGCGGGTGGGGGAAGAGATCATCATCCAGGTCAAGGCGCGTTCCTTCCTGCATCATCAGGTGCGTAATATTGTCGGGACTTTAAAAGCTGTTGGCCTGGGCAAATGGACAGCGACCGACTTAAAACGGGTTTTAGTGGCCCGGGACAGACGCGCTGGCGGAATGACTGCCCCGGCGGCGGGGCTTTACTTTGTTAAAACCCATTATGACGGGGCGGAAGGTGTGTCTTTGTCCCCGGAACAAAAATAGCCCTCCAGCAGGCGTTCATAAATATCAGAAAGCTGCTCTAACTCGCCAAGGGTGCAGGATTCATCGACCTTGTGCGCGGTGCTGTTTAACAGCCCGAATTCGGCAACTGTTGTGTGATGGCGAATAAAGCGGGCATCCGATGTCCCCCCCGCTGTTCCTAGTTCGGCGGTGATCCCTGTGACTTCTGTAATGGCTTGTTCGAGGAGGTGGCTGAGCCTGTTTGGAGGACAGAGGAACGACTCCCCCGAAACACGCCAGGTGAGGTCATAGTCTGTACGTACCCTGTTCAGGCGGGTTTTGACCCACTCCACCACCTGGTCAGAGTGATAACAGTCGTTAAAGCGGACATTAAAACGTGCAGATACGCACCCGGGAATGACATTGCTGGCGGGATTGCCGACATCGACGGTGACGACCTGGAGGCTGGAGGGCAAGAAATGGTCTGTTCCGCTGTCCAGTGGTTCGTTGGTGAGTAGGGCCAGCATCTGCACCATCGCAGGGATGGGGTTATCGGCAAGGTCTGGATAGGCAACGTGTCCCTGTACGCCGTTGATGGTCAGGTTAAAGGTGACACTGCCCCGGCGACCGATCTTGATCATATCGCCGAGGTGCCTGTTGCTGGTCGGCTCGCCCACCAAACAGTGATCCATGCGGTGATTGTGTTGATCCATCCAGTCGAGAACGCGGCGGGTTCCGTTGATCCCGTCGGCTTCTTCGTCCCCTGTTATCAACAGCATCATCCCCCCGTCAAAATCGGGATGGCGATCTAAAAAGCGGGCCAGCGCGGCGATATAGGCCCCGATGGAGCCTTTCATGTCAACGGCCCCCCGCCCGACGAGCCTGTCGCCCACAAGGCCGGCTGAAAAAGGGGGAACAGACCAATCGCCCTCAACCCCCACCGGAACAACGTCGGTATGCCCCCCATAGCCCAGAATTGGGCCGGTCGTCCCCCGTCGGGCAAAGAGATTATCGACGGGGTAACTGTCCGCACCTGAAAAAGGCAGGCGGGTACAATCAAAGTCCAGGGACTGCAACACACTTTGCACAAGGTCGAGCGCACCGCTGTCTTCCGGTGTGACCGAGGGACAGCGAATCAGGGCCTGTGTGACGGCGAGGGGGTTTGTGATTTCCACGCTTTTTTCTTATATTTTATGTGCTTAGTCGCGCAACAGGTCGTTAATTGAGGTTTTGGCGCGGGTGCGTTCATCAACGCGTTTGACAATAACGGCGCAGTAGAGGTTCGGCCCCGCTGTGCCATCGGGGAGCGGTCTGCCCGGCAGTGTACCGGGGACAACGACAGAATAGGCGGGAACGCGGCCTCTATGGGTCTTGCCCGTTTCGCGGTCAACGATTTTTGTCGAGGCTCCGATATAAACACCCATCGACAAAACAGAACCCTCCTCGACGATGACGCCTTCGGCGACTTCGGCACGGGCACCGATGAAACAGTTGTCTTCGATAATCACGGGGCCGGCTTGCAGGGGTTCCAATACGCCGCCGATCCCTGCACCGCCGGAGAGGTGGACGTTTTTGCCAATCTGGGCACAAGACCCCACAGTAGCCCAGGTATCAACCATCGTCCCGCTATCGACAAAGGCCCCGAGGTTGACAAAGCTGGGCATCAAGACCGCCCCCGGTGCGATAAAGGCAGAGCGGCGCACGATAGACCCCGGTACAGCGCGAAAGCCCGCCGCTGTGAAGTCTGCCGCCCCCCAGCCGTCGAATTTTGATGGGACCTTGTCCCACCACTGGGTCTTTTCACCGGGGCCGCCCGCAACAGTGGTCATGTCATTGAGACGAAAAGACAACAACACCGCTTTTTTCAGCCATTGGTTGACGACCCAGCCCGCCGCTGTTTTTTCCGCAACACGGGCTGTCCCCCGATCAAGGCGTAAAAGCACTTCGTTCACTGCGTCGCGGATGTTGCCTGTTGTGGCGGGCGTGATTTGGTCGCGGTGATCCCACGCTGATTCAATGATGGTTTGTAACTGCTCAGACATGGCATGTTCCCTGTTTCTATGGTTGCGTGTCAAGATTTTGCCAGAAGATGCGCGATGAGGGCGCAACTGTCAATGAATACTAGCGTGTAAGCTGTTCGAGCCATAGGTTTAGGTCGCGGGTGCTGAAATGAATGTGGTCGCACAGCGTCTCTGTGTTGTCCACCCGCGCACCGGCGGCGGCCCAGTCGAGATCATTTTCAATCCAGACCGTTGCCATGCCCAGCTGGTGGGCGGGGACGAGGTTTTGGGCGGTGTCTTCAAAAAAAACGGACTTTTTGGGATTAACGCCCAGTTTTTCAATCATACGGTGATAGTTTTCCGGTTTGGGCTTGGGGATAAAACCCGCATCGGCAATATCAAAAATATCGCTAAAATGTTGCGACAGGCCCAAACAATCGAGTGTCTTTTCCGCATGGTCGCGTGCGCCGTTGGTGTACACAACTTTTCGCCCTGCCAGCCGATCAAGGGCAACGTCCAGTCTGGGACAGGGCCGCAGGCCACCGCGATCAATATCATGAACAAAGCGCAGATAATCGTGCGGGTCAATGCTGTTGACCTGCATCAGGCCATTCAGTGTTGTGCCATAGCGATGGAAATAGTCTTTTTGAATTTTTTTGGCTTCGACCAATGGCACGGCAAGGGCGCGCTGGACGTAAAGTCCCATTTTTTCTTCGATTTGGGCAAACAGGTTGCACTGTGCCGGATAAAGAGTGTTGTCGAGATCAAAAATCCAGATATTGCGCTCTGTCGTCAATAGAGAAAGCGGGGTGGTCATGTTGGCATCTTTCCGCGTTGTTTTGCCCTGTTCCCTGTCTTATGACAGCTTGCGCTGACCTTGCAAGGTGAGGGTGGCCCATGATGCCCGTTTTCAGGGGCGATAGCATCCCGTTTTCATCTTGATACTATCGTCAATGAGCGCGGCAACGGCCCCGACGCAGACCAAAACGCCAGAGAGGGGAACAATGGCAATGGCGTATTTTTTTGGCATGTAGTTTGGTTTGAACACGAGTGTCCCATTTTCCCATGCAAAATACCACATTTCCCAATATTTTCCGCCCATTTTTGCCACGGCCTCCAGCCCGTAAATGACCATGACCCCCCCGAGAAAAAAAATTATGACAGTCCAGAGTTGCTGAATAACAAAGGTAGCGGCGAGGGGAAGCGAGGAATAGATCAGATTAAGCGCAATATAATCTTTGTCCCGAACAGTGAGCGCAAGTGCGAGGAAAACCAGCCAAATATTGCTCAGAACTGTCAGAAGATCCCCCCAGACGGGCGGATTTTCAAAAACATAGCGCATGATGACATTTGTGAGAGCAAAGGCCACCATGGCAAAGAGTAAAAGCGCACAGAACGCGGTCAGCGTTTTTTTGACGAGGCGGTCAATAAATCCGATAACGTGATAGAACGTGAGCATTTTCGTTTATCCTGTGAAGCCAAAGGCATTCGGAAGTGTCATGGTCAATTCGGGAACGACAATTAAGACAAACAACAGGGCGAAGAGGGCGATCAGATAAGGCAACATGGCCCGGGCGACTATTTCAAGGCGCACCTCGGCAATGGCCCCTGCGGTAAAGAAGGCAACGCCCACAGGTGGGGTGACAGACCCGATTAAAAAGCCGACAACTACGACGAGGGCGGCTTGAACATCCGGGTATCCGGCCTGCACCATCACATCGACCAGAATGGGGCCGACGACAATAATATTGACGGCTGAATCCATGACCATTCCCAACAGACAGATAAACAACACCAGAACCAGTGCAAAAAGAAGCGGACTGTTTTTATAGCCCAGCAACCACTGCTCCAGGTCACTGATGGCCCCCAGTGAGGTCAAGAGCCAGCTAAAGGGGCCAGAGGCGGCAATGACGATAAAGACCATTGCCGAATTGCGAAAGGCGCGCACAAAGGCACTTTTGCAGTTGTGCCATGTTATTGTTCGATAGATAAAAAGCCCGACAAAGAGGGCGATTGCCGCCGTGAGTGCGCCAGCTTCGACCACACCGGCAATCCCGAAAACGACAGAGCCGACCAGCACAGCGGGAATCAGCAAGGCAAAGGATGACCGACAGCCCGAAAGGGCAAGGGCCTTGAAACTAAAAGGTTCTGTACAGCGTTCAAAGTTGTTGCGCCGTGCAATGATGTGATTGATGACCATCAGCAACAGACCAACCATGACCCCCGGGACGATGCCCCCGGCAAAAAGAGCCCCGACTGAAATTCCGCCCGCATTGGCCAACACAATCATCATAATGGAGGGGGGGATGATGCCCCCGATTGTCGAACTGACTGCCGTAATGGCGGCGGCAAAGGCCGGGGGGTAGCCTGCCTTTTTCATTGCAGGCACCAACAGCGAACCAACCGTTGCTGTATCGGCGACAACAGACCCGTTCATGCCCGCAAAGAACATGGAAATCAGGACATTTGCCTGTGCCATGCTGCCGCGCATCCGCCCGATGATCCGTTGGCTGAGTTCGACCAATCGGTCTGTAATGGTGGCACTGGTCATCAATTCCCCCGTCAGCATGAAAAAGGGAATTGCGGTGAGTGGGACGGCATCAATGGCACTGAACATCTGCGAAGGGATTAAAATCAGGGGTGCCGCATCTGTCACGAGGATATAAACAACAGGGATGAGAATGAGCGTAAAGCCCACTGGTGCCCCCAGCATAATCAGAACCACGAGGACGAGCAGGAGGAGAATACTTTCCATGGGAACCTTTGGGGGAAAGCCGGTGTGTCGGGTGGGGCGCGAATCCGCGCCCTCTTTGTTGAAGTGTGTCTGTATCGGGGGGCGTTACAGTGCGCCCGCTTTTTTCAACAGGGCAATAAAATCGGTCATACCCTGTTCTTCCAGGACTTGCTGTGCGGTTGTGGCATCGTAGGTTCCCTTTGCGTTTAACCAGGCTTCGACAGCACCAGCCCGCCAGAGTTTGAGTTCGTCTTCGCTGGGTCTGTACCATTCTGTGACGGCGGCCTTGATGACTTGATTACCTTGTTCAACCCAGGCACGGTCAAGTTCTTGAACTCTTTGTGCAAAGGCTTGGGCTGCGGTGTGGAGCCAGTCGCGTTCCTGTGTGCTGAGTGCATCATATTGGCGTTTGTCCATCGAGAGCTGATTCCCCGACCAAGACCCGCCAATTTCTGTGTAATATTTAGCGACTTCGTGGAGCTTGGCGACCTCCTGCCACGGGGTGGCGACATATTGACCCGAAACAACGCCTGTTTGCAGACCCTGATACAGCTGTGACCAGTCATAGGGAACTGGAACCGCACCCCAGTTTTTAATCAGTGTATATTCAATCGGGCTTTTGGTCACGCGCCACTTGATTCCCTTCATATCTGCGGGGACGTGGACAGAGCGACGGGCGTTGCCCAGCTGACGGAATCCGCCGCTGGAATAGATTGCCAAACAGATATGCCCGGTTGTTTCTGCGGCGAGGTCACATTGTTTTTTCGCCAGCCAGTCGGTGGAAATACGATCTGCGTCCGCAATGGATTTGAAAATATAGGGCAGGTCAAAAATGGCCAGAGCTGTTCCGAAATTTCCAAAATTTGCCGTGGAGCTTGTCCAAAGTTGTAAAAGTCCCTGGTTCGCCTGTTCACCACACCCCTGCTCGCTACAGAGTGATTTTCTATAGTGCGGTTCAATTGTCATTTTGCCGCCGGAGACCTGTTCCAGCGTGGGGATCAGGGCGTCGTGAATGGCATCGCCGATGGGCATCCCCTTAAAACCAACAGTTCCGAGCTTCAAAACGGTCTGTCCCGAGGCCGCCCCGCTGAGAAATAGTGCGATTGCGGCAATGAGCGTGGATAACCTGAATGACATGATTTTCCCCTCTTCCTGTTGATTTTGTTCCCGAGCGTCGTTGGTGTCCCTGCGATAATCACTGTAACATCATCTCTGTTCGGGCGTGAGAAAAAAGGGTTAGAAATCGGATTTTATAGGGACAGAATGGCTATATGATCCGATGTCATGGTGGTTGAACGGATCAGGAAAAATAATAAAACATTTTAATATCAATATATTTATATCCGCGTTTTTTTATTTTTGACCTTTCGCACAATCGGGTCTGTCAGGTTTTTTGTCCTGATAAGAAAAAAAATCTGTCCCTTACTTGCCACAGTGGATTGTCTGACTATGCGCGGCGGAACCTGACAATGGTTTGAGTCCGGTGTCTGAATTGATGGAGAGTAAGATAAAATGACAGAACCCTTTCGCGTTCACGTCTGTGATGCCACCCTTGCACAGATCAAGGATCGTGTGGCGGCTTTTCCCTGGCATGAAATGCCTGATGACGGTGGGTGGGATTATGGAACCAACCTCGATTATATGAAGGACTTCTGTGACTATTGGGTCAAGGATTTTGATTGGCGCAGGCACGAGGCCGCGCTCAACAGTTTTCCACAATTCAGGGCACAGGTCGGGGGGATTGATCTGCACTTCATCCATGAAAGAGGCAGTGGCCCCAATCCCCGGCCTTTGATAGTGAGTCATGGCTGGCCGGGGAGTGTTGTTGAGTTCCTGGATATTATTGATTTACTGGCTCATCCCGAAAAACATGGCGGGTCTGTTGAGGATGCCTTTGATGTTGTCGCGCCCTCCTTGCCCGGTTTCGGGTTTTCCGGGCGTCCTCCGCGCCCGTGGGGGCCAAGGAAAATGGCAGAGATTTTTCATTCCTTGATGACGGAGGTGCTGGGCTACGACTCCTATATTGCCCAAGGGGGCGACTGGGGTGGTGCGATTTCAAGCTGGCTTGGTTTCGACCATGCTCCGGCCTGTCGGGCCATCCATCTGAATATTTTGACGATGCGCCACAAAGACGGCCCGCAGGGCACAGAGGAAGAGGCCTGGGCGGCGCAGTTTGATAAAGACCAGATTATGCAGAATGGATACCGCACGGTTCAGGCCACAAAGCCGCAGACACTCAGCTATGCCATGATGGACAGTCCTGTTGGTGTTGCAGCGTGGATTTTGGAAAAAATGCAGGGCTGGTCTGATACGGTGGGCGATGATGTCGAAAGCGTTTATACCAAGGATCAGCTGTTGACCAATATCATGGTCTATATTGTGACCCGGACATTCAACACCGCATCGTGGATTTATTATGGACGGCGGGAAGAGGGGGGGCGAATTCTGTCGCCAGAGGGAAAAAGAGTCGAAATTCCAACAGGTTGTGCTCTTTTTCCTGCGGAGTTACTGGCTTGGCCCCCGCGCAGCTATGCGGAACGCATTTATAATGTCACGCAGTGGACGCAAATGCCCCGGGGTGGGCATTTCGCGGCGATGGAACAGCCCGATTTGCTGATTACCGACATTCGCAAATTTGCTCGCAGCCTTGAGCAAAAAAACGAGAAAAGTTCTTGAGCAAAAATCTTAAAAAGTCGGAGGAAAATACGATGACGACGAAATTTCATGACCTGCGCGACCAGCTGACAATCAATGGGCAGGCCTTTGTTGATGGGGCTTTTTGTGAGGCCGCAGATGGAGGGCGTTTTGAAACGATCAATCCGGCGACCGATGAGGTCATCACCAGTGTTGCCCGCTGTGGTGCGGCGGATGTGGATCGCGCTGTTGCCGCCGCCAGACGGGTTTTCCAGGATGGCAGTTGGTCGCGGTGCGCCCCTGAACAGCGCAAGGAAGTGCTGTTCAGGCTTGCCGCACTCGTCGAAGAACACAACGAAGAACTCGCTGTCCTTGAAAGCATCGATTCGGGAAAGACCATTACCGACTGTCTGGCAGAAACGGGCAAAGATGCGGCGGATTATTTTCGCTGGTATGCGGAACTGGCGGATAAGACCTTTGGCAAGGTTGCAAACACGGGGCAGGATGCCCTGGCCCTCGTTGTGAAGGAACCTGTTGGCGTTGTCGGGGCTGTGGTTCCATGGAACTTTCCATTTTTGATGGCGGTTTGGAAAATTGCAACCGCCCTTGCCACGGGTTGTTCCATTGTGCTCAAGCCTGCTGAACAAACACCGTTGACGGCGATTAAGCTGGGCGAATTGGCTGCGCGGGCGGGCATTCCTGCCGGGGTTATCAATATCCTGCCCGGTTTCGGGGAAACAGCAGGGCGGGCGATTGGTTTGCACAATGATATTGACGTTGTGACCTTTACAGGATCGACCGAGGTGGGGCGTTTGTTCATGCGCTATTCGGGCGACAGCAATTTAAAAGGTGTCGGTCTGGAACTGGGCGGGAAAAGCCCGTTCATTGTGTTGGATGATGCTGACATCACAGATGACCTGATTACACATGCGGCGACGGCGGCCTTTTGGAATGGTGGACAGAACTGTTCTGCGAATATGCGCCAGCTGATTGCAGAGCCACTGGTTGAACCGTTCCTTGATAAAATGCTCAAACATGTCAGCAGTTTTAGGGTGGGTGATCCGCTTGACCCTGCGACGACAATGGGATCCATGATTTCATCCGCGCATAAAAAAACAGTTCTTGGCTATATTGAACAGGGCAAAGACGACGGCGCAAGGTTGCTCAGGGGTGGCGATGCAGATCGCCCCGGTCATTTCATTGATCCTGTTGTCTTTGACAAGGTGACGCCCGACATGACCATTGCGCGCGAAGAAATTTTTGGCCCTTTTTTGGGTGTCATATCGGTCAAAACAATGGAAGATGCTCTCTCTATTGCCAATGACACCGATTATGGATTGCATGCCACCGTTTTCACCCGTGATCTGGAGAGGGCAATTTCAATGGCACGGCGGTTGGCCTGTGGTACAGTTGCCGTCAATGGCTTTACCGAAGGCGATATCAAGACACCATTTGGTGGTTATCGGCAATCGGGGTCGCTTGCGCGTGAGAATGGAACAGAGGCCTTTGACCAGTATCTACAAACCAAAACAATATGGATTGTGACTTCTTGATAATCGACGGGGCGGCTTGACACAAAAAACTGGCAAAAAAGATCTTGTTCGCCGGACAATCTGTCAAAGGATTGTCGCTGGACTTTATCGCAAGGGGGAGCGTGTTCCCTCTTGTCGTGAAATGTCGCGGCAGTTGAAGGTTTCAAAAAATAGTGTCTTTGAAGCCTATTCCGCATTGGCGGAGTTGGGGGTTTTAGAATCACAGAGCCGCTCTGGTTTTCGGGTGGGGATGATAACGCCCGGTCTTGATAATCAGGGTTCTGGAGACTGTGGCGCATTTTTTGCGGTTTCTGCACAGATTACGCCCCTTGTTGCGCGGTTGCCGTCCAAAGGCTCGATTTCGCCAGTGAGTTCGGCAGGGTTTGCCTTCCCATTTCTCTATAATCAGATTGATGCAGACCTCTTTCCGATTGAGGCGTGGCGCGAATGTTCGCGCCTGGCCCTCGGGCGGTCTGCCTTGCCCATTTGGGTCAGCGAGGCCGTTGAAAGTGATTCGCCTGATCTTGTCTTTCAGATTCGTCAGCGGCTTTTACACTACAGGGGAATCCGGACAGAGCGGGATGAGATTCTCATGACGGTCGGGGCGCAACACGCGCTTTGTCTTCTTTCCACGCTCTTTGCGCCGGATGATCGCCCGGTTGCCTTTGAAAATCCGGGCTATCACGAGGCCCGTCATCTGTTTCGGCTTTATGGAAACAAAATTGCTCCGGTTGGTGTCGATCAGGATGGCTTGAACCCTGATGACTTGCCCGAGGTGTTCAAGCTTGCCTACGTGACACCAGGGTGTCAGTTCCCTTCTATGGTCGTGTTGTCGGATTCGCGTCGTGCGGCTCTGCTCCAAAGGGCAAGAGGCGCAGATGCCTTTATCATCGAGGACGACTACGAGTCGGGTCTGGTGGGACAGGTGAGTCCCTGTCCTGCGCTCAAGGGGGGTGATGACAGCGGGCGGGTGATCTATGTGGGGTCTTTGTCAAAAACGCTTTCGCCCTCCATCCGTATGGGGTTCATTGTTGCGCCCTCCGATCTGATTGCGGCCCTGAAAACAATCCGCAGGTTGACCGTTCGCCATCCGCCCTCTGTTATGCAGGAAACCACCGCATTTTTCATGGCACATGGTTACTATGATGCCCATGTGAAAAAATTGGGCAAGGTTTATTGCGAGCGCTGGCACATCATGCACGATGCCCTCAAAAAATATTGTCCCGAGCTTGTTCCGCTCTCCCCCGGTACCGTTGTCCCCCGTGGGACGTCTTTCTGGTTGACGGGGCCGTACGATGGCTTTGATGCACAAATTTTGGCGACGGCGTTGCAGCGGCAGGGCGTTTTAATCGAACCGGGCCATATTTTTGGTCTGGGGGACACAGGGCGCAGGTCATTCCGCATTGGTTTTGCCTCAATCGCAACCGAGAAAATTGAGTCGGGGGTTCAGTTGATTGCAGAGGAAATACATACGCTTTTTCGTTGTTGAAATTTTGATCGCGCTATTTGATTTATCGCTGTTGTGGACACGTTTTTTCTTTTCTCGTTGACGCTGTGCGTTGTGCTGTTTATGCAGGGGGGACAAAGGTTTTGGATTTAAAAGATGTCTCTGTGATCCCTTTGTGATCCCTTTTGATCCGAACAGCGTAAAAAAGAAACAGTTGCTCCAGGGGTCTTTCCCCCTTCTGCGCGTGTCACCAAAAAGAGCACAGAATATGTCAGGAAATCAACGCCCCCTTTCGCCGCATTTGCAGGTCTATCGTCCGCAGATGACCTCTGCCCTTTCCATTTTTTTTCGTCTTGCCGGGATCATGACATCCCTTGGGGTTGTCCTGATGGTCTGGTGGCTTGTTGCCGGGGCAACGGGGGCGGATTATTATGCAACCTTCGCCGATCTGCTCGGGTCTGTGGTGGGGCGTTTTGTTTTGTTCGGGTGGACGCTGGCCCTGATTTATCATCTCTGTAACGGGGTGCGTCATCTTTTCTGGGATGCGGGCTATGGCCTTGAGCGTGAGGCGATTCAACCGACGGCGGTTGCGGTTTTGGTTGCCACTGTTCTGTTGACGCTGGGCATGTGGGCTTTGGCCTATACAACAGGGGAGATTTAGGCCATGCGTACGCAGATGAGTCGGGTCAGAGGCCTGGGAGCCGCGCACGAGGGGACGGCCCATTGGTGGTCTATGCGGATGAGTGCGATTGCGTTGGTTCCCCTAACGCTGTGGTTTGTGTTTTCTGTGGCTTCTTTGGCGGGGGCGAGCCATGCCGATTTTGTTGCATGGGTGCAAAATCCGGTTGTGGCGGGTTTGCTGATCCTCTTTATCCTCGTCAGCCTGAAACATTCTGCACAGGGACTTCAGGTCGTCTTTGAGGACTATATCCATAGCGAAGGAATGCGGATTGCCGTTTTACTTGTCTGCGCCGCTGTGCATGTGGTTGCGGCGGTGGTGTGCGTTCTGGCTGTGTCGATGATTCTGTTCAAAGGGGGCTTTTGATGGGCGCGGATAAAAAGGCAGGCCGGGCGTACGATTTTGTCGATCACAGCTATGACGTTGTTGTGATTGGTGCGGGCGGTGCGGGATTACGCGCCACGCTTGGTCTTGCCGAAGCGGGCCTGCGGATAGCCTGCGTGACAAAGGTCTTTCCGACCCGCAGCCATACTGTCGCGGCGCAGGGGGGGATTTCGGCATCCCTGGGCAACATGGGCGAAGATAACTGGCGTTGGCATATGTATGACACGGTCAAGGGGTCTGACTGGCTGGGCGATCAGGACGCGATTGAATACATGGTGCGCGAGGCTGTCCCCTCTATTGTCGAGCTGGAACATTATGGGATGCCTTTTTCCCGTACCAAGGCCGGAAAAATCTATCAGCGGCCCTTTGGCGGTATGACGACCCGCTTTGGCGAAGGCATCGCCCAGCGCACCTGCGCGGCGGCGGATCGCACGGGTCATGCGATGCTTCATACACTCTATCAACAGTGTCTGCGGGCGCGTGCTGAATTTTTTATTGAATACTTTGCGATTGATCTCATCATGGAGGATGGAGTCTGCCGTGGGGTTGTGGCCTGGAATCTTGATGACGGGACGATTCACCGCTTTCGCGCTCAGAAAGTAATTTTAGCAACTGGTGGCTATGGACGGGCGTGGTTTTCCTGTACGGCGGCCCATACCTGCACCGGGGATGGGGGCGGGATGGCTCTACGGGCTGGACTCTATGCCCAGGATATGGAGTTTGTCCAGTTCCACCCGACCGGAATCTATGGATCGGGCTGTTTGATTACAGAGGGCGTACGGGGTGAGGGTGGTTATCTGACCAATGCGGGGGGGGAGCGTTTCATGGAACGTTACGCCCCCAGTGCCAAAGATCTTGCCAGCCGTGATGTGGTCAGCCGTGCCATGACGATGGAAATTCGCGACGGGCGTGGTGTCGGTGCGCAAGGTGACCATATTCACCTGCATATTGAACACCTGGACGCGGACTTGATTGCCCAACGCTTGCCGGGGATTGCGGAATCGGCGCGCATTTTTGCCGGGGTTGACGTCACCCGCGAACCCATTCCAGTCATTCCAACCTGTCATTATAACATGGGAGGAATCCCGGCGACCTACAAAGGTGATGTTGTAACGGCGACGTCAGAGGGTACTGAAACGCAGGTTCACGGATTGATGGCCATTGGTGAAGCGGCCTGTGTCTCCGTGCATGGGGCGAACCGTTTGGGGTCGAATTCCTTGCTTGATTTGGTTGTATTCGGACGCGCGGCGGCCCTGCATTGTCGCGAAACGGTCAAACCCGGGGCCACGCAGGCTCCCTTGCCTGCGGATGCGGGGGAGAGTGCGCTGGATCGATTGGATCGCACCCGCCATGCGCACGGTGATATGACCGTTGCCGCCTTGCGGTTGGACATGCAAAAAACCATGCAAAACCATGCTGCGGTTTTCCGCACGGGCGAGAGCCTCGCCGAAGGCAATAGCAAGATGGATAGTCTGTGGTCAAAGCGTGATGATCTGGGGATTGCGGATCGGTCATTGATTTGGAATTCTGATTTGGTTGAGGCATTGGAATTGGATAACCTGATGTTTCAATCGCGTGTGACCATTGCCTCTGCCGCCCATCGTCAGGAAAGTCGCGGGGCACATGCGCGTGAAGACTTCCCGGATCGCGATGATGAAAAATGGATGGTGCACAGCCTGGCGGCCTGTGGGCAGGATGGTCAGGTCAGCTTTGCCACCCGTCCGGTCACGCTGACCCCCTTGAGCAACGAGGTTCAGTCCTTCCCACCCAAAGCCCGGGTCTATTGAGGACGGGAAAATTTAAAGGCCCATAAAAATTCGGACAGAACGTCCAAAAAAAGTCAGGAGAAAAAAATGGTTGAATTGGCATTGCCCGCCCATTCAAAGCTCCAAAAAATCGGAAAGGTCTTTGAGGCCCCCGCCGGGGCCAAACGGGTCAAGACCTTTCGCGTCTATCGCTGGAACCCGGATGATGACCAGAACCCGCACGAGGACGTCTATCATATTGACCTTGATGACTGTGGGCCGATGGTGCTCGATGCGTTGTTGAAAATTAAAAATGAGATTGACAGCACTTTGACCTTTCGCAGGTCGTGTCGCGAGGGGGTCTGTGGATCCTGTGCCATGAATATCGACGGCACGAACACGCTGGCTTGTACAAAGTATGTTGATGATGTCTCCGGCGATGTGTGTGTTTATCCTCTGCCCCATATGTCTGTGGTCAAGGATCTTGTTCCTGATCTCAATCAAGCCTATGCACAACACGCCTCGGTTGAACCGTGGTTAAAGACAACTACGCCTGCGCCCCAGCGCGAGCGGTTGCAATCCCCGGATGATCGGGCGCAACTGGATGGGTTGTGGGAGTGTATCCTGTGTTTTTGCTGTTCGACCTCTTGCCCCAGCTATTGGTGGAATGGGGATCGTTACCTTGGCCCTGCGGTTTTGCTTCAGGCTTATCGCTGGATTGCTGATAGCCGTGATGACCATACGGGCGAACGTCTGGACGGTTTGGAAGACCCCTTCCGGCTTTATCGCTGTCATACCATTATGAACTGTACAAAGACCTGTCCAAAGGGCTTGAACCCGGCCAAAGCCATTGCCGAAATCAAAAAGAAAATGGTTGCACGCAAGATTTAGGGCGGAAATCTGTCCCCTGCTGACACCCTTGCCCTGTCAACAGCTTTGATAGTCTTTGACCGTGCAGTTTACGCGGCCTCCTGCGCTTTGGTGATTTGGGCGAGGGTCATTTGAGTACCTCTCAACATCTCGATCCTCGTTGTCCGGGGCATCAAACTGTTTTAGAGTCGTGTGCGCGTGCAACACGATATATAGTCTATCCCATATAAAATAATTCAATTTGGAAGAGTTGTTCATCGGACAGATAAAACCTTATACCAATTCCATAAAATAAAGACTCTCTGGACCTGGCGTGTGAGCAGATTCTGTGATTCAAGGAAGGACACAGTTTTGGAGGTTTGTCATGGGTCAGCCCCTTCCCCTGCGTCAGGATGATGACGCATCCAGTCTTCGCCGCCTTCTCAACAGATTCGAACCGGACGCGCCGCTTGCCTGCCCTTGCGGTCATCTCTGATGGCGGCAGTCGCAGTGAAGCCGCGCGGCGTTGGTCGTCAAATTGTTCGTGACTGGGTGTTGCGTTTCAATGCAGAAGGTCCGGACGGGCTTTTGCAACGTTCGAGAAGCGGTCGACCGGCCAGTGAGGCCCGGCTTGCTGCCTTGATTGCGCGCGTTGAAACAGGGCCATGGCCTGCTATCGATGGTGCGCTGGCGACTTCTGGATCTGGCGCAGTGGTTATGGGAGGACTATCGCCTCAGCATCAGCGAAAGTTGCCTGAGTGCCACCTTGCGCAAACACGGATACAGAAAACTGACGGCGCGACCGCGTCATCATGGCCAGAACGGGGATGCGATTGACACATTTAAAAAAACTTCCCCGTTGAAATAGACCGTATCCGGGAAAAAACAGGGCGAAATGTCCCGCTGGACATCTGGTGGCAGGACGAAGCGCGTGTTGGCCAGAAGAACAATATCACGCAGCGTTGGGCCGAACGAGGCACACGGCCTGTGGCACCAAAAGACCAGCGCACAAAATCCGCCTGGATATTCGGGGCGATCTGCCCCGCCCGGGGTGTGGGGGCCGCGCTTGTCCTGCCGCGCTGTGATACACGCGGGATGCAAGAGCACCTCGAAGAAATATCGTCACAGGTCGAACCCGGTTCCCATCATTATCCTTGACAAGGCGGGCTGGCACACCACCGGCAAACTGGATATCTCGGACAATATCACCCTGTTGCCGTTGCCGCCACGCAGCCCTGAACTCAATCCGGTCGAAAATGTCTGGCAATATTTGCGACAAAACCGGCTGTCAAACCGCGTCTTTCAGGACCAGATCGTTTCCCTCTGTTGTGACGCATGGAATAATCTCACCGAAAGACCATGGAAAATCATGTCAATCGGACATAGAAGCTGGGCATATAGGTTCTGAATTATGAAAGTTGGTATAACAGCTACAATGCTCGCGGCCCTTGCGTTTAAGCTGTACCTCCTGGCCGATCAGATCGACCAACCCGGTACGCGCCCGAACGTCATCCAGAAGCCGCTCGTCGAACCGGCCCGTCATCGCGCACCCCAAATCAACACACATTGTGTTTGTTTGTGTTGATTTTGCTTGGCGGTAATGGTGTAAAAAGTTACAGTCTGTTTTATAAGGAAATGAAATAAACGATGCTGAAAATCACCTACACCAAACAGGCCAGCAAGACCCTGCGGACGATGCAAACCAAAACCGCCAAGCGGATTTTGACCGCCATCGAGAAAC
This sequence comes from Kiloniellaceae bacterium, assembly GCA_965199245.1. Lineage (GTDB taxonomy): Bacteria > Pseudomonadota > Alphaproteobacteria > Kiloniellales > Kiloniellaceae > Carbonatibacter. The sequence continues at coordinate 1,112,503 of CBDAQP010000003.1, read as the reverse complement.
TGGCCGACAACCCGGCCTGCACCGACCTCGACGTTAAGGCTCTTCAGGGCCGCGACAGCTACCGCCTGCGGGTCGGCGACTGGCGGGTGATTTACGGCCAGGACGGCCTCGTTTTGGCTATCGAGAAAATCACCCCGCGCGGCAAGGTATACAAATAAGGAGACGCCCCCATGCCCACGACCAACGTCAAACCCCAAATCATTTACGAAGGAAAGTGCCCGGCCTTCGCCGTTGTCCCCTACGCACAATGGGTCTCCCTGACCCGCCGCGCGGAGGCCGCCATGACCGATGAGGAACTTTTTGATGCCGCCCGCGCCGAAGATACCAGCGAGTACCTGCCCCACTATGTGGTAAAGTGCCTTGTGGACGGCGAGCCTCCCTTGAAGGTGTTCCGCGAATACCGCGACCTGACCCAGGAAGACTTGGCCGACGCGGCCAAAGTCTCCACTGGATACGTAAGCCAGATCGAACGCGGCACCCGCCAGCCGTCCAAAAAGGTGCTCGCCGCTTTCGCAACGGCCCTGGATCTTGACATCGAAGACTTGATCTAACCCCGTCATCTCGCCACCTCCTCGGAAGTCGATTGCAAGCGACGGTTCGTCAAACGGTCGCGGCGGCAGTCTGTCGTCGTCGACCCTCCAGGGCGATTATCGCGCCCGCGAAATATAGCCTATCCCATATAGAATGGTTCACTTTGGAAGAGTTGTTCAATGGAGCACAAGAGTTGTTTTCTGACGGCTTTGAGATGGGCCCATTTTTGTTCGATGGGGTTGAGGTCAGGTGAATAAGGAGGCAGGAAGAGCAGGGTATGCCCTGCTTTCCGGATGATATTTTGCGTAGCTTGTGAACTATTGCGTTATCCATGACGATGACAGGGTTTTCAGGAAGCTGAGGCAGCACATCCTGTTTGACCCATGCGGTGAAAATATCTGCATTGACGTTTGCCTGAAACAGGCCGGCTGTCAGCAGGGTTTTCCCGATCAGGGCACCAATCGCATTGGTTCGGCCCCTAGCCTGCCAATCGCACAGGCCATCACACCGTTGACCTGTTGGTGCAGAGCCATGCGTGCGGGGCATGTCATGGGCAAAGCCGCTTTCATCGATATAAACAAGGGGACGGCCCAAGTGCTCGTACATCTTTATAATCGTTTGGAAGACACGCCCGCGCATGTCTCTGGAGGCGTTATACTAACTTTCATAATTCAGAACCCATATGCCCAGCTTCTATGTCCGATTGACATGATTTTCCATGGCCTGTCGGTGAGATTATTCCATGCGTCACAACAGAGGGAAACGATCTGGTCCTGAAAGACGCGGTTTGACAGCCGGTTTTGTCGCAAATATTGCCAGACATTTTCGACCGGGGCCGGGCTGCGTGGCGGCAACGGCAACAGGGTGATATTGTCCGGGATATCCAGTTTGCCGGTGGTGTGCCAGCCCGCCTTGTCAAGGATAATGACAGCAACCGGTTTCGACCTGTGACGATATCTCTTCCAGGTGCCCCTGCATCCCGCGTGTATCACAGTGCGGCAGGACAAGCGCGGCCCCCCCGGGCGGGGCAGATCGCCCCGAATATCCAGGCGGATTTTGTGCGCCGGTCTTTTGCTGCCACAGGCCGTGTGCCTCGTTCGGCCCAACGCTGCGTGATATTGTTCTTCTGGCCAACACGCGCTTCGTCCTGCCACCGGATGTCCAGCGGGACAGCCGGACCAATTCCGGCGTGCAGGGAGGCTATTTCGGCGGGGAAGTTTTTTTTAAATGCGTCAATCGCATGCCCGTTCCGGCCATGATGACGCGGTCGCGCCGTCAGTTTTCTGTCGCCCGTTTCCCGTCACACCCGGCTCATTGTGGGGATGCTCACACTGATCCGGTCCTCTTACCCGGTGCACCAGGTCTTCCAGATGCCAACGCCGTCCACTGATAGACATGGGCCGCGTTCAACAAGGGATGCCAGGGGTGGTCGGCATTCAGCTTCCGTGGAGCACCGGTCGATTTGCGATCAACGAGGCCTGCCGGACCTTCTGCATTGAAACGCAACACCCGGTCACGAATGACTCGCAAACCAACACCACCAGCAACAGCGGCCTCACTGCGGCTGCCGCCATCATAAATGACAGCCAGTGCCAAAAGGCGGCGTGTCTGACTGGAATTAGTTGATTGGCGGGCAAGGCGGCGAAGCTGGTGACTGTCAAAGTCTTCTCGCAAGGAAATGGCGCGTCCCATGGAAACCTCCAATAAAGTGTCCCCTTAAGAATCACACAAGGGCAAATAAGTCAAATTTTCTGAAAATTGGTATGAGTGCCCGCACCGGCTACACGGGCCACAGTGCCCGACTGAATGCCAGGGTCAAGTTCTGACCTACCCTGTGAACTTGACCCAACGGCGGCCCCGAAAGGCAACAGCCTTTCGGGGTTCTGTTTTGAATGGGGATGGCTCTCACTGGCGCAGGAAAAATGCGCCAGAAACTTCCGGGAGTTTTTCCCGAACTCCACGATCACGGCAGCGGCGGAAACGGTGTTGAGTGTTCTTCCAACCTCCAAAGTCTGGGGGCAGATCCCGCTAGGGTGCCCCTGTCCGCAGTATACCGCATGGGTCAAACAGGATGTGCTGCCCCGGTTTCCTGAAAATCCTGTCATCGTCATGGATAACGCAATAGTTCACAAGCTACGCAAAATATCATCCGGAAAGCAGGGCATACCCTGCTCTTCCTGCCTCCTTATTCACCTGACCTCAACCCCATCGAACAAAAATGGACCCATCTCAAAGCCGTCAGAAAACAACTCTTGTGCTCCATTGAACAACTCTTCCAAAGTGAACCATTCTATATGGGATAGGCTATAGAAACGCAGACTCAATAGAAACAGAGACTAAAATGAGCACGGGAAAGAGGTGTTTTCCATGTCATCTACTTTATTTCCTTGAATCTTGCGTCAAGCATATTCGCGCTACTTCTTGCGCCTTGGCAACTTGGTCGGGCGTCATTTTGTGGCGATGATGTTGCAGTTCTCGGCGGCTCTTTCACTGCCCAGAGCCGCAGCAAGGCTGTACCAGGCATAGGCTGTGGAACGATCCTGTGGAACGCCCTGTCCCTTGCCGTACATATAACCAAGGGCCAGCTGTGCGGTGACATTTCTTTGCTGGGCCGCTTTTTTGTAATACTCAACAGCCGTGGCATAATTTTGGGTCACGCCCCGTCCTTTTTCATACATGTTCCCAAGGCTGAGCTGTGCCTTTGCATTTCCGCGTTCTGTGGCTTTTTTGTACCATTCAGCGGCTACGGTATAGTTTTGCGGGATGCCGCGTCCGTTTTCGTAGAGATGACCAAGGTTGACCTGTGCGTCGACGTGTCCTTGTTCTGCGGCTTTTCGGAGCCACTGTGCGGCCTTGGCATCGTCTTTTTTTACGCCGCGTCCGGTGACGTATCTGAGACCAAGGTTGGCCTGTGCGTCGGCGTCACCTTGTTCTGCGGCTCTTTTGATTTGTGCGGCCTTAAAGGCTTTAGGGAGCATCGTTCTGTCCGTGTTATTTCTTTAACAGGAACTTAGCACAGATACAGAGCCTATAACAGGGAAAAGAGTTTTGCCCATTGGGTGCTTCTGGAGGGGGGAAGCAGAATGATCCATAGGTTCAACAGCCTTTGTTATTTGGCGCCTGGCAGGTGCGCGTTCGTTTCTGCACCCTGGCCCGTTGGGTGAGAGGCGTTTCTTTGGCGATGGTTTTGCGTTTTTCCTCTGCGTTTTTATTGCCCGGAGTTGCCGCAAGGTTCCACGACATATGTGCGTAAACGCTATCTTGGGACACACCCCGGCCTTTGACGTATCTGTGACCACGTTTAAACTGTGCGGGGGCATCGCCTTGTCGGGCGGCTGTCGTGGACCACTTGACGGCTTTGGCATAATTCTGCGGGACATTCGCTCCATAGCCGTACATCACAGCCAGGCTGTGCTGTGCGTTTGTGTCACCCTGTTCGGCGCGCGTTTCTAATGTCGTGAGGTCTTTTGGTCGCGTGGTCTGGATGATAAGAACAACTGCCGGAACGCGGATGAGCACAGGACAGAACAGCTTTCATTATGGACACGGTTTTTGATGGACACGGGCAAAAAATGGACACGGGCAAAAATACGCACCTTGCAATCAAATCACCATTTTCCGCAGGCGTTGAGACAGGAGGTCGAGCAGGCTGACCGTGACGATAATCAACAACATGATGGCGGCGGTTTCGGCGTAGTAGAAAGAGCGGATATTTTCCCACAGCACCATTCCAATTCCCCCCGCCCCAATGATGCCCAGTACAGTGGCAGAGCGCACATTTGATTCAAAACGATAGAGTGAATAGGAAATCCATAGCGGCAGAACCTGGGGAATAATGCCATAGATGACTTCCTGGAGAGCCGTGGCCCCGGTTGCGCGGATGCCCTCGACAGGTTGGGGATCAATGGCCTCGACCGCTTCGGAAAAGAGTTTCGCGAGTGTTCCGGTTGTGTGAATCCACAAGGCCAGAACCCCGGCAAAGGGGCCAAGCCCTACCGCCACGACAAAGAGCATGGCAAAAACCATTTCATTGATGGCACGGGCCGCATCCATCAGGCGGCGGACAGGCTGGTTGATATACCAGGGCACCACATTTTCCGAGGACAAAATGCCAAAAGGCACAGAACACACCACAGACAGGGCTGTTCCCCACAGGGCGATTTGAATCGTGACCCAGATTTCTTCCATGTAAAGTTCCCACTGTGTCAGATCGGGGGGAAAGAAGCCGGCGGCGAACTGCCCCATATTTTCCGGACTGTCCAGCAGGTCAAGCGGGCGCATGTCCGCGCCTTCCCACGACAGGGCCAGGAGCGCACAAAAGCCGCCCCAGAGAATCCAGGTACCAGGGGCGCGTTGTGCGGGCGGAATGGGGGTGTTTTCGTCAGGATGTGGTGACAGCGCAGGCATGGAGGGCGTGACCTCTCTACAGGAGGAAAAAGAGCAGGCGGCAATGCACCGCCTGCTGTTTATGAGGGATTATTGTGCGGCGACCATGATGGCGAGATCCGCAAGTTTCCTGTCAATGACAGCAATCCTGGCGGCCTTTTCGCGGTCACTCAATCCTTTGTTGGCCGCTATTTTCAGCTTGTCTTTGAAAAGGGCCAGTTGTCGAATGGGATAGAGTTGGGTATTGTTGCTGTCCATAAACAGGCCCAGTCCATTGGAAATATTGGCCAGGATGTCGCGGGCAGCCCGGGTATCCCCCATACGACCGTAAGACAGGAAAAAGACCTTGATTCGTGACTTGAGTTCTTTGGACAGGTCTTTGCGATAGACTATAGGGTCGGAAGGAATCAGCGGTGATGTCCAGACGACCTTGATTTTTGTTGCGGTATCCGGTGTCCGACGTTTCGAGCGGGTGATCTGGGGTGAATTTGTCACCGCAACGTCAAGCTGTTTGTGGGCGACGGAGATGAGGTTGGTTTCGTGATTGGCGTTGCGCACTGTTTTAAAGCAGTCCTTGGGCGTGACGTTATTTTGTCCAAAGACATAATAGGATGGCACGAGGAAACCGGATGTTGAATTGGGATCACCAATGCCAAAATTCAACGATTTGTCACAGGTCAGAACGTCGTCCAGCGTGTTGATCTCTGCATTGTCGGCCTGGGTGATGATGTGCGAATAATAGCCTTGCGTGCCGTCGGCTTTGCTGGTTTGGGCGAAGACTTCACCGCCAGAGCGATCAACAGCTTCCATACCGGATTTATTCCCGAACCAGGCCAAGTGAACCTTGCCAAAGCGCATGGCCTCGATCACGCCGGCGTAGTCCGGTGCGAAAAAGGGTTTAACCGTCAGTCCCAAAGATTTTTCCATGTCCTGAATGAGTGGCATCCATTCCTTTTTCTGGATGGAGCTGGATTCTGTGGAAATGAGTCCAAAATTGATTTCTGTGGGGTCTTGCTTCAGAGGTTTGAAGGAGACCTCGGCCTGTGCGAAGGCCGTGAAGAGGGACGCGGCACATAAGGTCGCGGCAAGAAACGGGCGAATCATGACGTGATTACTCCTGCTAAAGAAACAAAGGGCTAAGCCACAAGCTGTGACCCGGTTTGTGCAGGTTCGTCCTGCTTTTTTTTGTGAGATAATTCAATGGATTGGTCGCCATAAAGCTGACGCAGCTTGTCCTCGCAGAGTTCCGCAGAGGGGCCGTCGAAGACAACCTGTCCCCCCTTCATGGCGATGGTGCGCGGGCAATAGCGCAGGGCATAATCAACCTGATGGAGAGAGACGAGAACAGTGACCCTGTCTTCGCGGTTCAGGCGGGCCAGAGTTTCCATAACCTTACGTGCGGAGGACGGGTCAAGCGAGGCAATGGGTTCATCCGCCAAAACAACCTGCGCTCCCTGGGTGATGGTGCGTGCAATGGCGGCGCGTTGCTGTTGCCCACCTGATAACGTGCCGGAACGCTGGCGGGCCAGATGGGCAATGCCGACTCGATGGAGGGCGTTCATGGCCCGCTGTTTTTCTGCGCGGTTGAACAGGCCCAACGTCCCGCGCCAGATGGGCATCTGTCCCAAACAGCCTGTCAAAACATTGGTGAGAACAGGCAGGCGATAAACCAGATTGAACTGTTGAAACACAACCCCGACCCGGGCGCGAATGCGGCGGATGCCCGATCCTTTGCGTCCATCGCGTTGCACGGTTTGACCCAGTATAGTGACTTCGCAACAGCCGCGATCACCGAAAATCAATCCGGCAATATGGCGCATCAAGGTTGATTTCCCCGACCCTGACGCCCCGATCAACGCAACCATTTCACCCTGTTCAATCGAAAAGGACACTGCATCAAGTGCTTTGTTCAGGCCAAAGGTTTTGTTCAGTTTTTCGACAAAAATGGCGGGCGATGAATTGTTGGGGGGAAATTGCGACACCTGTAGCACCTGTGTTTTCCTGATTTAGGGTGTGCGCACATTACCCGGGCGATCAAGACTCTATGGTGACAGTTATTTGATTGTTTTGTGACGCAAAACGAAACCCCAAAAGACATCTAGACGCTTTTGTTCAGCGTGCGGGTCAGCCAGTCGGGATCCATTTCGGGCACAGACGACAGCAAAATTTCCGTATAGTCTTTGTGGGGCGGGGTGAAAATATCGTTGCGGGTTCCGGCCTCGACCACCTTGCCCTGTTGCATGACGACGACATCATCGGCAATGGCGCGGACAATGGCGAGGTCGTGGGTGATAAAGAGATAACCCAATCCCCTATCCTGTTGCAGCTTCATCAACAGTTTGAGAATATCCCCGGCGACAAGCTGGTCGAGGGCGGAGGTCACTTCGTCGCAGATGATAAAATCCGGTTCGACCGCCAGGGCGCGGGCGATGCCGATCCGTTGTTTCTGACCCCCCGACAGTTCGGGGGGGCGACGTTCAAGATAATCATCCGGCGGCAGTTCAATTTGGGTCAGGAGTTCGCGGATGCGTTTTTCTTTGTCTTGTCCTTTGAGACCCAGATAAAATTCAACAGGGCGTCCGATGATGGTGCGCACGGATTGGCGCGGATTCAGGGCGGTATCCGGGCTTTGATAGATCATTTGAATATGGCGTAACTGGTCGCGCGAACGCTGTTCCAGGCGGGGTGGGAGAGCGTTGCCGTGAAAAAGAATTTGACCTGATGACGGGGGCAACAGCCCGGTGATGGCGCGGGCCGCCGTTGATTTTCCCGATCCCGATTCACCGACAATGGCAAGGGTTCTGCCCGCATGGACATCGAGGGATAGTCCGCTGAGGGCCTGAAATTTTCCGTAATGGGCATCAAGATTTTGCAGTGAAAGCAGGGGCGTTGTTCCGGGTTTGACATCTGCTGTGTGCGGGCGTGCAAGGCGGCGCACGGCCCAGAGTGATTTTGTGTAGTCTTCGGCGGGATTGTCCAGAATTTGAGCCGTCGGGGCACTTTCAACCGGGCGACCCTGTTGCAAAACCATAATATGATCGGCCATCTGGGCCACCACGGCCAGATCATGGGTGATATAGAGTGCCGCCGTTTCAAACTGTTCGATAAGGCGACGAATGGTGCGGAGCACTTCAATTTGTGTGGTGACGTCGAGCGCGGTTGTCGGCTCGTCAAAAACGATGAGATCAGGACGACAGGCCATCGCCATTGCGGTCATGGCGCGTTGTAACTGCCCCCCCGAAAGCTGATGGGGATAGCGAAAGCCAATCTGTTCCGGGTGAGGCAGGCGCATCTGGTTGTAAAGCTCAATCGCGTCCCTCTGTGCCTGGGCGCGTGACATCAGGCCTTGTTGCAGGGGAGCTTCGCTGTATTGGGTGATGAGCCGGTGCGCGGGGTTGAAAGAGGCAGCGGCAGACTGTGCGACATAGGCCATGCGCCGGCCCCGTATGATCCGGCGTTCGTGTTCACTGTCGTGTGCAAGGTCGCGCCCGTCAAAAATAATCTGACCGCCATTCAGACGACAGCCATCACGAAAAAAGCCCAAAGCCGCCAGACCGAGGGTGGACTTTCCCGCCCCTGACTCGCCCACCAGTCCCAACACTTCCCCCCGCCGGAGGTCAAAGCTGACATCGCGGATAATGTCGTGCCAGTGGCCTTGTGCAGAGGTAACAATGTTCAGGTTACGGACGCGCAACAGTGCGGTGTTTTCTGCCATGAGTGCCTCAGGTTGTTTCTTTCAGGCCGCTGGCGCGATGGAGCATCCAATCGACGACCAGATTGATTGACACCGTCAACAGTGCAATGGCCCCCGCCGGGATCAGAGGCGTGAGATCGCCAAAGGAAATCAAGACGGCGTTGTCCCTGACCATCCCGCCCCAGTCTGCTGTGGGGGGTTGAATCCCCAGCCCCAGAAAGGACAAGGCCGCGATGAAAAGAAAAACAAAACAAAAGCGCAGGCCAAATTCGGCAAGGAGTGTCGGGGTAATATTGGGTAGAATTTCCTGCCAGATCAGTCGCCCTGCGCCCTCTCCCCGCAGGCGCGCGGCCTCGACATAATCCATGACAACAACCGATTGGGCGGCCGCCCGGGAGAGGCGGAAAACAGGAGCCAGATAGATCACGGCAATGACCACGACCATACTGGTGAGCGAGGTTCCGATCAGGGCCAGCAACATCAAGGCGAGGATCAGCGGGGGAACAGACATCAAAATATCCACCAGTCGGCCCAAAATCAAATCAGGCCAGCCCCCCTTGAGCGCGGAAAGAATGCCGAGGAAACTTCCAGTCGAAAAGGCAATAGCGGTTGTCAGCAGGGCCAGACCAACGGTATTGCGCGCCCCGTAAATCATACGCGAGAGCAGGTCACGCCCCAGATTGTCCGTCCCCAGCCAAAAATCCGGCCCCCAGGGTTCATATTGCGCCCCGACAACCTCTGTCTCGCCGTAAGGGGCCAACATATTGGCAAAAAGGCCGATGCCGCCGATTAAAACGATAACGCCCAGGCCGAACAGGGCAGACAGTGGAATATTTTTCAAGGCGTCTGGCATTGTTTGCCCCCCGTTTTAGCACGCATGACGCAGGCGCGGGTTGGACAGGATCGATAGAATATCTGCCAAAAGATTAAGCGAAATATAGACTCCCGCAAAAATAAGGCTGATAGCCTGAACGACGGGAATATCGCGTTTGGACACCGCATCGACCAGCATCTGCCCCAACCCGGGATAGGCAAAGACAGCTTCGACGACGACAACGCCGACAATTAAATAGGCGAGGTTCAAGGCCACAACATTGATAATGGCTCCCAGGGCATTGGGCAGGGCGTGAACCACAATCACGCGCAGGGGGGGCAGGCCCTTGAGCCGTGCCATTTCAATATAGGGCAGGGCCAGCAGATTGATAAGCGTCGTGCGGGTCATCCGCATCATATGGGCCACGACAACCAGGGTCAGGGTCAAGGCGGGTAGAAAACAACGATAGAGTGCCTCGCCCAGGGACAGATCCCCGGTCATTCTAGCAATGGGGGGAAACAAGGGGGTTTGGACGGCGAGGAAAAAAATCAACACATAGGCGACAAAAAATTCAGGCAGGGAAATTGCCGTGAGGGCGAAAACATTTGTCGTTCGGTCAAAAACAGAATTGCGGAACAAGGCCGACAAAACACCCAAAACAAGCGCGAGAGGGACGGCAATCACGGCGGCATAACCCGCCAGGAAAAAGCTGTTGCCGAGGCGATTGTCCAGAATTTCTGCAATCGGGCGGTTGTTGGCAAGCGAGTTGCCAAAATCCCCCGCCAGAACGCCCCCCAGCCAGTCCAGATAACGCGTGAAGGGGGGGGTGTCCAGGCCGAGTTCGGCGCGAAAGGCGGCGAGCGTTTCTGCTGTGGCCGTATTGCCCAGAATTTCTTGCGCCAAATCTCCTGGGAGCAGTTCAATTCCTGCAAAAATCAGAATTGAAACAATAAAAAGCGTCGCCCCCCCCAGCGCAAGGCGCTGGAGGATCAATAAAGATAGATTGTTCATGAATAAACGCCAGTTTATGTCTATTGTTTGTCCCTGTGCTGTTTTCTTATATGTCAGGAAAACGAAAGAACAGCCTGTCATAAAACAGCGGGGTCATTCCAACCCCCCGCCCCGTCATCTGTCGGGTTGCCAAAAACCGGATCAGACAACCCACCAGCGTTCGACAAAACGCTGACCGTCCAGATCCCGCCCTTCCGAAACCCGGGCAGGTTTTTTCACCCGCCCGTTCATGGCAGAGACATATTGACCGAACATGGGGATAATCGCCCCGCCCTCGTCCCGACAGATGGCCTGCATTTCGCCGTAAAGTTCGGCGCGGGTGTCCTGATTCAATTCTGCGCGGGCGCGTACCAGCAGCTCGTCAAAACGCGGGTGTGACCAGCGGGTCTCGTTCCAGTTTGCGCCCGTTGCATAGGCGATGGAGAACATGGCATCGGCGGTGGGCCGCCCGCCCCAATAGCTGGTGCAGAAGGGTTTTTTCAGCCAGATATTTGACCAGTAACCGTCACTTGGTTCACGTTTGACGGTGATGTTAATGCCTGCCGCCCTGGCATTTTCGGCAAAGAGTAAAGAGGCATCAACTGCCCCGCCAAAGGCATTTTCCGCTGTGTGCAGGGTCACGTCCAATGTCGGGAGGCCGGCCTTTTTCAGGTGGAATTTTGCCTTGTCCGGGTCATATCCGCGTTGCTCCAGTGCCGCGTTATAGTAAGGCATTGCCGAAGAAATCGGGTGGTCATTTCCAACCGCCCCATAGCCGCGCAGAACCTTTTCAACCAGTTCCTCACGGTTGATGGCATATTTCAGTGCCTGACGGACGTGCGGATGATCAAAAGGGGCTGTGTCCGTGTGCATGGGAAGGGTATAGTGCAATGGCCCGTTTTGGACATGAAGAGAAATCCCCGGGCGGCGTTTGAGCATGTGAACGGTTTTGAGATCAGGACGATCAATGATGTCAACCTCCCCCGTCATCAGGGCGTTCATCCGTGCGGCCCCATCGGCAATGGTAATGATTTCCACGCTGTCAATGTGGGCCTGGCCTTTTTTCCAGTAGTCATCCCGACGCTTCAGCAAAGCGCGCACACCGGGGTCAAAGGCATCGATGACATAGCCGCCCGTTCCGAGTGTGCTGGATGGATCGATCTTTCCGTCAAGGGATTTGCGAATGCCCAGTTGTGGCTCATTGAAAATAAATGGAAAATCAGCATTGCCGCTGTTCAATTCGAAAACAACGACGTGATCGCCGTCGGCTTTCATGTCCCTGATCTGGGCCAGTATCGATTTGACCGCTGATTTTGATTCCGCGCCGGTGTGGTGGCGCAGGGTGGCGAGAACATCAGCAGAGGTCAGCCTTGTTCCGTCTGAAAACCTGACATCAGTGCGTAGTTTAAAGGTCCAGATCCGCGCATCCGGGCTGGCGTCGTAGCTTTCTGCCAGTTCGCCGATGGCCTGACCATCGGGGCTGACCTCGACCAGACCGTTGAAAACGGCGTAGCCCAATGTAAACATAAAATCATTGAGAGAGGTTGCGGGGTCGAGCGAATCAGTCGTGCTGCCCTGTGCATAGCCGACCTTTAAGGTGCCGCCTTTTTGTGGAGTCTCTGCGGCCTGCGCGGCAAAGAGCGCGGCGGTGGAGGCAGTGGCCCCCAGGGCCATCGCTCCACCCATAAAGGTACGACGGTCGATCAAACCCTGTGCAAGGGCAGAGTGAAGATTTTTCATCAAAGATACTCCTTATTTGTCAAAGTCGGGAAAAAGCGGAAAAACTTAAAGGGGAGATGTTCAGAGTTTGAGCGCGATGGATTTGGTGCGGGTATAGGCCTCCAGCCCTTCCCAGCCTTTTTCGCGTCCAAAGCCGGATTTCCCGTTGCCGCCAAAAGGCAACTCGATGCCCCCTGCCCAATAGTCATTGATGGTGACCTGCCCGGCATCCAGATCACGGGCGAGGCGCAGGGCGCGGCTAATGTTGCGGCTATAAAGACCTGCCGCCAGGCCAAAGTCGGTGGCATTGGCAACCCGCAGGGCCTCTGCGTCGGATGCGACAACCTGAACGGCCAGAACGGGGCCAAAGATTTCGTCCTGCACCGCAGGATCATCTGTGGCGAGCCGGTCAATAATCGTTGGCTCAAAAAACCATCCCTGTCCTGTTTTCGGGTCGCTTGTGGCCTGCCCGCCAGTGAGCAGAGAACAGCCCCGCGCCTTTGCCGCATCGACATGGGCTTGAATGCGGCGCAGGTGCAGATCAGAATTGATGGCCCCGATGTCAGGATTGCGTAAACCATGCCCCCAGGTCAGGGCGGCTGTTTTGTCCAGCAGTCGCGAGAGCACCTGATCGTGGAGACTGTCGTGAATCACCAGCCGCGACCCGGCGGAACAAATCTGGCCCGCGTTGGAGAAAATGGCCCAGAGTGCCCCCTCTGCAACTGCCTCAACGTCGCTGTCACTCAGGGCAATCAGGGGCGACTTCCCCCCCAGTTCAAGCGTCAGGCGGGTCACATTCGGGGCAATGGCCTGCATAACCCCGACCCCGGTGGCCACCGAACCGGTAAAGGTGACATGTTTGACCCGGGCATCGGCAACCAACGGCGCACCCACAGCGGGGCCAAGACCCGTGACAACATTCACAACCCCGTCGGGCAGCCCGGCTTCGCTGAGAATTTCAGCGATGAGCAAGGCCGTATAGGGGGTTGTCTCTGCGGGTTTGGCGACGACGGAACAACCCGCCGCCAGCGCGGGGGCAACCCCGCGTACAAAAGTCGAGGTCGGATAGTTCCACGGAATAACGTGGGCCGTCACGCCCACAGGTTCGCGCAGAGTCCAGCCCATCTGCTCATCACCGAGATTGAGCGCACGTCCGTCGAGTTTGTCCGCCGCCCCCGCATAGTATTGCAACAGGCGTGCAGAGTTTTTGACATCGCCTTCGGCCTCGGCAAGGGTTTTTCCCGAATCAAGTGTTTCGACCACCGAAAGCAGTGCGGCGCGATCCCGTAAAAGGTCGGATGCCCTATTGAGAATGCGGCAACGTTCGGCAGGTTTTGTTTTTCGCCAGACGTCAAAGCCGCGCTCCGCCGCAGTCAGGGCCTTGTCCACGTCCCCGGACGTTCCAGCGGCAAAGTCACCGATGGGTTTGCCGCAACCGGGGTCGATACTGTGGAGTTTGTCCTGTCCGGTGACAAATCGACCATTGATAAAATGTCCGTCGGGCAGGGGGGGAACAGTGCCGTGGTCAAGGTATCCAGAAACAAGCTGGTTCGTCGCATTCGGCATTGTTAAATCGGTCACAGCAAGTGGCCTTTCGTGTGATGGTTTGGGGAAATCTTACGCCATCCAAGGACTTGTCAGTTGCCGTCTTATGCCACCCTGTCGCCTTTGTGTCAAATTTGCCCTAAAACCGGTTCTCCAGAATCAATCCTGCCGCACGATGGGCCAGCATGATGGTGGGGGCGTTGGTGTTGCCCGATGTGATGTTGGGAAAGGCAGAGGCATCGACCACACGCAGGCGTTCAAAACCGTGAACGCGCAGGTGCAAATCGACAACAGAGCTGGCCTCTGTCTGTCCCATGGTACAGGTCGCAACCGGGTGAAAGACTGTCCCGCACCGCCTGCGAAAATCATCAATAATCGCCGCGTCATCAAGGTTGAGAATATCGGGGAGCATCACGCGGTCAATGAGGGGTTGCATGGTTCGGGCGCGCATGAGGCTTTGAATGATTCTGGCCCCGGCCAGAACTGTTTCAATATCCTGATCTGTGGACAGGGAATTGGGGGCGATGGCGGGGGCATCGGTCGCCTGTGGTGACACAATGTCAATCCGCCCGCGCGAGGTGGGGCGACAGGGTTGGAAAGAGGCAATAAATCCGGCGAAGGGGTCGGGGTTAATCAGGGGGCGTTTGCCCCGTGGGGCGGTGGTGCAGGTGACGGGATTAAAATAAAGCTGGATGTCGGCCTGTTCACCGTCCCCCGCGCAGTGCGAGCGCACAAAGCCCCCGCACTGGTTGACGCTCAGACTCAGTGGCCCCTTGCGGGTCAACAGATAGCGCAATCCCTGGAAGACCTTCCCCCACCAGGGCGACAGTTGATTGTTGAGGGTCGGCTCTGCGGCTCTGTAATCGTAATTGATCCCGAGGTGGTCTTGCAAATGACCGCCGACATTGAGGTTGTCGTGCAAGACCTCGAGACCACAGGACTGGAGCAAGCCCCCGGGCCAATGCCGGACAGTTGCAAAATTTGGGGCGAGTTGATGGCCCCTGCGCTGAGAATGACTTCGCGCTGGGCGGTGAGCTGTCTCTGGCCCGTTTTATCCCGGATCTCGACGCCGATGGCGCGGCGTTCGTCAAAAATCACGCGCGTGACCAGGCTGTTGGTTCTCACGGTGACATTTGATCGTTTGCGCGCAGGGCGGAGAAAGGCATCGGCACAGGAACAGCGCAGGCCGTTGCGGGTTGTGATCTGGTAGATGCCGACACCTTCGGGACTGTTGCCGTTAAAATCATCGGTGGCGGGCAGGCCGATTTCCTGTGCGGCGGCAAGGTAATAGCGATTGACAGGGTGGATCCGGTTGCTGACATCACTGACCGCCAGCGGGCCGTTGCCACAGGGGGTGCCATCCGGGGTGATGCGCTGTTCAATCTGTTCAAAGGTTCCCGGGCAGTGTCCCAATTCCAGCCCTGTGCGCCAGCTTTTTCCCAGTCGTTAAAATCCAACCCCCGGCAATAGATCAGGGCATTGATGGAACTGGAACCGCCGATGACTTTGCCACGGGGCCAATACCCCCGGCGTCCGTTCAGTCCCGGGTCTGGCTCTGTGGTGTAGGCCCAGTTGACCCGCGTATCAAAAAAACTCCGTCCATAGCCAATCGGCATTTTGATCCACGGGCTGTGCCCCGGCGTCCAGAACCAGAACGTGACAACGACCATCGGCAGAGAGTCTGTCTGCCAAAACACAGCCCGCCGACTCTGCGCCGACAATAATAAAATCAAAACTATCCATAAAATTCCGGAACCTGTATGAGCACCTCTCAAAAACCCCGATCCTCTGGTGCGTGAAGTCGCTTTGTGCGAGCCGGCAAAGGGAGGGGATTTTGAAAGGTCATCATGGATTATCGCAAGGTTTTGCGGATGTTCTCGGCCATTCTCGCCCCATCGGTTCCATGTGCGAAATGTTGGAGATAGTCGCCATCCGGCCCCATGAGGAAGGTGATAGAGGAATGGTCAATCAGATAGTCCCCCGAATTTTCCGGGGGTGTTTTTTGATAGAAAACGCGATAGGCTCTGGCCGCTGTGCGAATATCATCCGCTGATCCGGTCAGGCCCACCATGCCGGGGAAGAAATGTGCAATATAGGCCGCCATTTCCGCGACCTGATCGCGTTCGGGGTCGAGTGTGATAAAAACGGGAGTGATGCTTTTGACAAGATCAGGGTCTGTGTCTGCCAGAATGTCCAGGGCATCAGACATCAGCGTCAAAGAGGTCGGGCACATATCGGGGCAGGAGGTAAAACCGAAATAGACCAGCATGTATTTGCCCCTGAAATCCTGATCCGTGACCCGTTGGCCCGTGTGATTGGTCAATTCAAAGGCTCCACCGATCAGGGCGGTTCCTTGACCCGGCGCGTTGTGCTTTTCACCGCCGAACAGGATAAATCCCGCCCCTGTCCCCATGGCGAGGACAACGCAAACCCCTGCAACCAAGAGGACACGGGACAGATTTTGGGTCATATGATGATCCTGTGAATAACGCGAGAACGGGGGGATAATGCCTTGACCCTAAGGGTTCGGCAAGCGGTGAAACGTCGCGGTGACACCCCGGAAAGAAAAACCGTGCATTGTTTGATTTGTTTGAAGGACGCTTTTGGTTCGGGGCTGTTGAACCGCCCCGCGCACGCCCTGTAATCCGGAGGGCAGAGCGTTGTGATCTACAAGTCCGGCCTGATGCTCGAAAAGGGCAATCTGAAAAAGGGCCGTCGCCTTTATCTCGAAGGTAAGCACCCGAACGCTTGAGAAGAGAACCAAACCGGATTAGACCGCACAACAGGACAGAAAACCATGAGTGAGACAATGACTGACATAAATGAGAGAATGGCCCGCGTCGAAGAATCACAGCAAGGGTTGAATACCTATCTGCCTCTTTTGCTCAAACGCTTTGAAGGAATTGAGGACAGGCTTGAAGCCGACCTCAATGAAACACGGCAGGAATTAAGACAAACAGAGCGGAAAATTGAAACCGAGTTAAAGGCCACAAATCAGAAGCTGGACGACATTCGCAAGGAGAACAGCGAAGGCATCAAGAAGTTGCAAAGCGACAATCGCAATCTGATTATTGCGCTGATCTTAACAGGTCTCGGGGTTGCCGCCTCGATCTCTTTCACCTGATCTGCTGTCACAGACGAAAGGGGCCGCAAGGCCCCTTTTTTGATGCGTTGTAGATTGTATGGAGGCCCTCGAAACTGAAACTGATTGCGGAGCAATAAACCCTGCCCGCTCCGCCCTGGCGCAGTGAGACATGGCCAGGGCATCTTCACTGCTCTTCAAAGGTCTTCACAGATCACCATATCACAGGCCGCGCGGTCGATAAAATCTGTTCAAAGCGTTCTATGGGGAACGCCCCCGAAGCTGCCTCGTCGCACAATTCACGCACAATCCGCTTGTGGGACAGACAGGATCAGACCCCTGCCGTGGATGACCCGTTGCCCCCTGCGCGCATTGAGACGAGACTGGCCTGTTCGCATCAAGGATGCTCAACCTGTGTGTCAGGAATCGGAAGCGTTTTGACAAGTCCTCGACATGCACAAAGCGGGGTTTTTTCTGATGGCCCGTGCCTTTGGGCCTGTATTGTGTCAAGGCCGCCCCTCAAAGCGTCCGGAGGTGCCGATGTGCCGTCCGGTGAGCCAATGACCGGCCCGTTTGCACGGGGCTTGGGTTCAATGTGATATTCTCTCATCGCCCTCGATATGAAAAAAATCAACCCCGCAACGGGATTTTTCTTATTTAATCTTTGACATCTTTTGTCGTTTTTGCTCTTTACCTTGTCATAATTGGATATCTAGGCCTTTTTTTGTGTGGTGGTGTATTCTGCGTCGGGCTGGCCTGTGTTTTTTTGGATAAACCTTTAGAACGGGGTAGGTCTTGTGATGTGTCGTTTTTCTTCCAGATCGTCTTTGTTGGCTGGTGTGTCTGCTGTTGTTCTGGCGGCAAGCCTTGGCTCTGGTGCCTTTGCCCAGGCAGTGGATTACACGTATGATTCATCAGGAAATATTGATACCTGGGCCGATGGTACAGAGAGAACTGGCAACTCCGGCAACGATATTGCGAACGCGAGAGCGGGTGATAACCTCACACTGTCTGCTGGTCGCGTTTTGATGACTCCTTCCTCTCGCTCTGGTGCTTCTATTGGAATTTTGCGCAGTGGAGCGGGCAGTGCAGGGCGGTTTCTTTTGGCCGATGGCGGGAGTTCTGCAGGCACTTTAACGGGCCGTATCGGAAAAATTCAAAAGCAAGGCAGTCAGGCGGTTGATCTATCTGTTCAGAATTTTGGAAGATCTGGAAGCGTAGTGGAAGTTATCGTTGCAGGAGATGCTGTTGTCGATGATCTGTCCATTGACATGGGTAGAGCGGATGTGAGTGGTGGTTCAAAAGGCAAGGCTACTTTTGGCGGTGATTTAACGATTGAAGGCGGTGTCAATCTGAACGACCAGGGTACAGCCGGAAATAGTCGCGCTTATCTTGTTTTTAATGGCTCTGCCGATCAGAGGATTTTGGGCACTGGCACGGCGAAGATCACCGCCGCCGCAGATGGCGAGGGAACGATTCAGGTTTTGAATGGCCGTGATGGCCGTGCACCGCATAAGGCGACCTTTGACATAGAGATTGGGGCGAACGACAGACGCCTCAGGCAGTTGACGGTGGGCGACTCGTCGAAGGGCGGTCATGCGATTTTCAACAGGGGCGTTCATGTTGATCATATTCATGTGATTGCGGGGAATCACATGAATGAGCAGGCGACTGTCGAGTTTCGGGGGAATGTGTCCGGTGAGACCATCGCGCTGAAGGATGGATATCATCGCAACTTTTCGGGGTCGAATGGAAGATCTGTTGATGCCCGGGTCATATTCAACGCATCAGCTGGTGATATGACAGTTGGTAATAAAATTGTTGGTCGTTCTAATGGTACTTCGCGCGGAGGTGAACTCAGCATTGTCGGGGGCCGTTCGGGTAGTCGGCAACATAAGGTGACCTTTAATGGTAAAATCTCCGTGAGTCATATCTATGTGGGTCGGTTCACTGCTAGTGGGCGTGTCGAACACGTGGGTGAGGCGATTTTTAAAGAGGATGTCGACGGTAGTATTAGTATATATGACAATGGCGCGACAGGCGGGGTATCGCAGGCAACGATTGAGAAAAACCTGAAAGGAGGCCTAGTGGACCTTAGGCACAGAGCCGAGTCAGCCATCCTGATCATTGGAGGTGCGGGCCGTCTTGCGACGGTGAATGACGCGGGTCAAATGATCGAGAATGATTTTTTTCCGACTCATCTCGGATCGGGAATACTGATTGTTGATAACCGGGGTGATGCGGGCGCAGGCCGCGCCAATAACAACAAAGTCACCTTTACAGGTATGCTCGGTTATCATGATGTTATTGGTGTACACCTGAAGCAGATCACGTTGCGCGATGGTCAGACGACCTTTCAGAACGAGGTTGGTGCCAAGTTGATCACGATCGACACAAGTGATGCGACAGTTTTCGAGAGTAATGTCTATACATACGGATCAGCGGGAGGGATCAAACTGGGCGCGACCAGCGGTTCTGTCACCTTTAACGGCGCGGCCGGACAAACGATCACGGGTAATATCACAAGCGCATCGGGTGGCGATTATGGCACCATCATCATTGCCAACACCCATGCGGATGGTGTGACCTTCACGGGGAGCCTGGGGGCGAGTGGTCATAATAATGGCCTCTCCCGCGTGACGCTGAACAATAATGCCAGGGCGGCCTTTGCGGGTAATGTTTACCTCGGGAACGGCCTGACATTCGCCAACGGGTCACAGGTCACGTTCAACGGAACAACCTCCCAAACGGTGGCGGGCGATCTGACGAGCGCAGCGGGGGGTAACTATGGCACAATGACCATTGCCAACGATGTGAGCTTCATGGGGAGCCTGGGCACGAATAGTGCGAAGTTGGCCAACCTGACCCTGAGAGGCAACGCGACTGCGGCGAATGCGTCCAGAGCGTCCTTTGCGGGCAATGTTTATCTCAATGGCAATCTGACCCTGGGCGAGAACACCCGGGTCACGCTGAACGGGTCAGGCGATCAAGAGATTTCAGCGACGATCACCAATGGGGGCACTGCTGGACGCGGTGATATTGTTGTGAACAACAGCGGCGGGACAGTGACCTTTGCCAACGTGGTGGGGGCCAGTGGCGGCGCATTGAAGCAGATCACACTGGACGATGGTCAGACGGTTTTTGAGGGTGCTGTTTATGCCGGAACGATCACGGTCAATTCTGCGGACGGGACGACCTTTAACGGTGCCATCTCTGCGACGACCTTCAAATTCGGGGCCAGTGCCACTGCAAACAGCCGTGTGACCTTTGGTGGGTCAACCGCACAGACCATCACCCCTGCGATCACGACGGATGCCAATAATCAGGGGGCGATCACCATTGCCAACAGAGCCGGTGTGACCTTTGAGGGTGATCTGGGCACGGATGCTGCCAGACTGGCCCGTCTGACCCTGGACACCGGCACCAAAGCGACGCTTGAACAGTCCGGTTACCTTGCCGGTAATGTCACAATCGGCAACGGAGCGACCCTGATTGTCGGTGATGCCAGCGGGGTCACCGGCACCAATGGACGCGGGACAACTGCGGCGGACGCGCAAACGATCACGGGCAACATTGTTGCGGGCGATGACGGACAGGGCAATCTGGAGATCAGGAACCGCTCGCGCCATGCCACGGGTCGCAAGGTGTCCTTTACGGGGTCGATCGGTGCCGACGGTCGCGCCCTGAACAGGATCACGGTTGCCGATGGGGAAACGACCTTTGGCGGCGATGTTTATGCCGGCAACCTGACGATCACCGCGCGCGATGCGACAACCTTCAGGGGTCATGTCAAAGCGGACAGAGAGTTCGAGCTTGACGACGGAAGTTCTGTGACCTTTGGCGGGACGGCCGGACAAACGGTGACCGGCAATATCACAGGCGCGTCGAATGGCAACGGCACGATTATCATTGACAACGTCCATGCGGATGGCGTGACCTTCGGGGGTCAGCTGGGGACGGCTGCTGCCCAACTCGACAGCCTGACTGTGAACGAGGGGGCCAAAGTGACCTTTACCCGGCCTGTTTACCTGTCGGGAACCCTGAGGCTCAAGACGGGGACGACGATTGCGCTGGGGGATGGCCTGACGACGCGCAGTGATGCAACGCAGCCCTTTGTGACGGTCGGGGACTATGCCTTTGACGGAGACTTTACGGAGGCGAACAGGGTCAGATTGATTTTGCCACTGTCCTTTACCAGCGGAACGCAGAAGGTGTTCAGTGCGCATAGTACCCTGGACAAGGAGAAGTTCACTCTGAACGGCAATAACCTTGTCAGATACAACTATGAGTTTAATAATGACGGCACGGCTGTCACTGTGACGGCGAAAGGCTTCAAGTCATTGGGCGAGGTGTCGTCAAAGCTGGGCACGACGGACACTGAATCCTCCATGATCCTGACGGTGTCGTCGTTTGCGAAGAAGTTACCCACGGGCGACCCTGTGAAGAAGATTATTGAGGAAGCGACCCGGGCGGGGAACGAGGCGCAGGGCAGGCGTCTTGCGGCCCAGCTCAAGCCGCAGATGACTGCGCTGGGCGGGGCGAGGAGGGCGGTGCTCTCGACGGGGACACAGGTTACGGGTATGATTTCCGAGCATCTTGCCCTGCAGCGCGGGGAGGGTCGCCGGAGCGGATTGGCCCAAAGCGGATTTGCGACCGGAGGCGATGGACTGGACAAGTCACTCTGGTTCAAGCCGTTTGGCCGTCGGGGCAAACAGGCGAAGGACAAGACACAGACGATTGACGGTTATCGAACCTCTGCACGGGGCCTTGCGATGGGTGTGGATGCGCCTGTGGGGGAACGGGGTCGTGTGGGGACGGCTCTGGCCTATAGCACCAGCCGGATTACGGGTGAGGGGGTTGCACAGGATAAAACTGGTGTCAGGGGCTGGCAGGTTTTGGTTTACGGGGATTACAGCACGGCGCACTATTATGTGGAAGGTCAGGTGGGCGTCGGGCGCAATGATGTCAGGACGACCTCGCGTGTGGCGGTCTTGACGCGCAAGTCGGCTTATGACACGACCAGCCTGACGGCCTTTGTGGGGGGTGGTGTGCCGTTGAGGCTTGATGCGAGCACGACGCTGACCCCGACGGCGGGTCTGTCGTGGACGCGGGTGGGGTCGGCGCGTTACACCACGACGGGGGCCTTGAGCCTGAACCAGAAGATCAGAGTGGGGTCGATTGATGCGGTTGTGGGGACACTGGGCACCCGCCTACAAAAAGACATCACCCGGGGGAACGGCACGCTGGTTCCCGTGGCGCGTGTGGGGCTGTCCTATGACTTTGCGGGGGAGCAAACGACGGCACGCGGCCGGTTCACCGGCGGTGGCAACCGCTTTACGGTCAAGGGGGCGAAGGTCAAAAAGCCGTCAGGCACCGCAGGGGTGGGTCTGACCTATAATGCCCCGCGCTGGTCAATCGGGGCGGACTATGACCTGAGTACCCGCCCCGGCTACATGGGCCACAGTGCCCGCCTGAATGCCAGGGTCAAGTTCTGACCTACCCTGTGAACCTGACCCAGCGGCGGCCCCGAAAGGCAACAGCCTTTCGGGGTTCTGTTTGTCCGGCGGGGTGCTGGCTGACCGAAATTCTTTAATGGGTGTTCAAGGCCGAATAGTTTGCGGTTGGAGTTTTCTTGTTTTCTACGGGTGCTTTGGCATAATGAGGTCTTGACGTGAGCATCTTTAAAAACCTCAGGTTCTCGTCGTCTGGTGCGCTGGTTCTGGATGGCTTGGCCCGACTGTGGGCGACTTTCTGTGATCCTCCTCACAGAAGCCAGGGGTTTTTAGAGGCATTCATTTACAAGATAAGGTTCCATAATGTCACAGGTTGCCCCCGAATTGGTTCCACAGAAAACTTTTCTGCGCGACTATCAACCGCCGTCCTTTCGGGTGCGGCGGGTGGAACTTGACTTTTCCCTCGACCCTATGGCGACGCGTGTGCGTAGTCGCCTGCATTTTGAACGAAACGGCGAATCAACAGGTGATTGGGCACTGGATGGCGAAGAACTCCTTTTGCGTCATCTATCCCTTGATGGTGTGCCCCTTGCGCCAGATCGCTATCGGCTGACACCAACGCAGTTGCATCTGTCTGATTTGCCTGCGCGGGGGGTTTTGGAACTGGAAACGGACATTAACCCGGCAGCGAATACGCGACTAGAGGGACTCTATCGTTCTTCCGGGTTGTTCTGTACGCAGTGTGAGGCCGAAGGATTTCGGCGTATCACCTATTATCCTGATCGCCCGGATGTTATGGCATCCTGGCGGGTGCGGGTGCAGGCATCGCGGGCGGACTGCCCGGTTTTGCTCTCGAACGGAAACCTGGTGGAGACAGGGGACAACGAGGATGGAACCCATTGGGCCGTGTGGGACGATCCCCATCCCAAGCCTGCTTATCTTTTTGCACTGGTGGCGGGGCGGCTGGATTACCTTGAGTCGTCTTATACAACGGCCCCCGGGCGTGATGTGTGCCTGCGCATTTATGTCGAACCGGGAGACACAGACCGTTGTGCCTATGCCATGGACGCACTCAAACGCGCGATGCGGTGGGACGAAGACCGCTTTGGCCTCAATTATGATCTGGATTGTTTTAACATTGTGGCGGTGTCTGATTTCAATATGGGGGCGATGGAAAACAAGGGTTTGAATATTTTTAATTCAAAATATATCCTTGCCGATGCACAGACAGCAACGGATCGTGATTTTGGCTTTATCGAATCCATTGTCGCGCATGAGTATTTTCATAACTGGTCGGGCAACCGTGTCACCTGTCGCGATTGGTTCCAGCTCAGCCTCAAGGAAGGCTTGACCGTTTTTCGGGATCAGGAATTTTCTGCGGATATGCGATCCGCGCCTGTTCAACGCATTGGCGATGTCAAGATGCTCCGCGCCCGCCAGTTTCCCGAGGATGCGGGGCCGTTCGCCCATCCGGTGCGGCCGGAGTCCTATATTGAGATCAATAATTTCTATACTGCAACCGTCTATGAAAAGGGGGCGGAGATCATTCGGATGCTACAAACTCTGCTGGGGCAGGCAGGATTTGACAAGGGCGTTGCGCGTTACTTTGACCGTCATGACGGGCAGGCCGTCACCTGTGATGACTGGATCGCGGCGATGGCACAGGCCAATGGCGTTGATCTGTCACTTTTTAAGCGGTGGTATGCACAGGCGGGGACACCCGTGCTCACGGCAGATTGGGTCTATCACCCCGCGCAGAGATGCCTTGAACTGACCCTGTGCCAGCAGACACCCGCAACGCCCGGGCAAGATGAAAAGTCCCCTCTCCAAATGCCTGTGCGCTGTGCGCTATTGGATGCGCGCGCACGAACGGTGCGGGAGGAGGTTCTCCTGCTCGATAAAGTGCAGAAGACTTTCCGCTTTGAGGATCTTGATGCGGGACTCGTGCCGTCGCTTAACAGGGGTTTTTCTGTTCCGGTTAAGCTGGACACAAGCCACAGTGCGGCAGAACGTCTTTTCCTGATGCAACATGACAGCGACCCCTTTAATCGTTGGGAGGCAACGCAAGACTGTCTGCGCCGTCTTGTGCTGGCTCAACTTGACTCCGGGAGTGATGAAGGTGTGCTTTCCAGTGATTTTCTGACGGCGTTCAAGGCTCCTCTGCACAGTGGCGATCCGGCCTTTCGGGCTTTGCTGTTAAGCTTGCCAACGGTGGAGTCGCTCGCCGATCAGATGGTGGTTGCTGACTATACGCGTCTCTGTGCTGCTCACAGGGCGGTCAGGACGGCTCTGGCGCAGGCATTGGAGTCTGACTGGGATCGACTCTTTCATGCCTGCGCTGTGCGCGGGGCCTTTGATCCGGCCTGTGGTGAACAGTCGGGTCTGCGCGCCTTGCGGGCGGTGGCATTGGATTATCTGTGCCTCTTGCCTGTGGGCAGGCCCCATGCCGCACGTCTTTTTGCGACAGCGGATAACATGACAGAACGGATGATGGCTTTGCAGGCCCTGCGGGATGAAGACTGTTCCGAACGCCAAACCATGCTGGATGACTTTGCCGCCCGCTTTGGCGATAATCCGCTGGTGATGGACAAGTGGTTTTCGATTCAGGCCACGGCACAGCATCCGCACACCCTTGATCTGGTGGAGGCACTGCGCCAGCATCCGGCGTTTGGGTGGACGAATCCCAACCGTGTTCGCGCCCTGATTGGGGCCTTTTCAGTGAATAATCCGCTTTGTTTTCATGACTGTTCTGGTCGTGGATATCGCTTGCTGGCAGAGGCTGTTCTCACCTTGAACAGCCTTAATCCACAGGTCGCGGCGCGTTTGTTGACCCCGCTTGGAACCTGGCAACGGGTGGATAAAGACCGTCAAACGCTCATGAAACAAGAACTGCGCCGTATTTTGGACAGCGATGATCTGTCGCGTGATGTCTATGACGTGGCATCCCGTGCGCTTGGGGTGTGAGGGTCGTGCTTTGTACGCAAGATCAAGTCGTGCTTTGTACGCAAGATCAAGTCGTGCTTTGTACGCAAGATCAAGTCACGCGTTGCGTGTAAACTCGAATGGAGAGCCTCCAGCCCTTTGTGCATTATGGTTTCCATTTTCCCGTGCCGGGGATTTTTGCCTGGGTATTTTATCGGGATTGTTGGAAAAAGGTCTGGTCAATTTTATTGGCGACAATGCTGGTGGATATCGACCATCTCTGGGCGACACCGATTTTTGATCCCGGTCGCTGTTCGATTGGATTTCATCCTTTACACAGCGAAGTGGCGATTGCGCTTTATCTGGTTTTGTTGCTGTTTCGTCCGACGCACTTGGTCGCTGTGGGTTTGTTGTGGCACATGGTTACGGATGCACAGGATTGCCTGTGGCTATGAGTGCGTATTGTTCAGTTCTTTTTATTGCGGATGGTTTCCCACGCGGCAAGGGCGCGGTGGCGTGATTGGGCCAAATCGACGAGGGGGACGGGATAATCCTGTCCGAGGGTCAGGCCCGCCTTTTGGCGTTCTGACTCCGGGGCGGCCCATGGTTTGAAAAGCCAGTGATCTGGCAAGGCGGCAAGTTCAGGCAGGTAGCGGCGGGTATAGTCGCCAGTGGTGTCGAATTTTTCCCCCTGTGTCACAGGGTTAAACACCCGAAAATAGGGGGCGGCATCGGCACCGCATCCGGCAATCCATTGCCAGCTTGCCGCATTATTGGCGTGATCGGCATCGACGAGCGTGTCGCGAAACCACTGCTCGCCGTGGTGCCAGTGGATCAGCAGGTTTTTGACCAAAAAAGACCCGACAATCATACGTACGCGATTGTGCATATAGCCCGTGTGCCACAGTTCGCGCATCCCTGCATCGACAATCGGAATACCGGTCTGTCCCTGCTGCCATGCGCCCAAATCTGTTGCATCGTCACGCCAGGGAAAACGGTCAAAGGCTTTTTGCAGGTTGTCTGTCCGGAGTGTCGGGTTGTGATAGAGCAGATGATAAGAAAATTCACGCCACCCCAATTCAGAACGAAAGTGGTCGCTGTCTGCGGTGCAGTTTTGTCGCTCGCCTTCCACCCCCGCGCTGTGCCAGAGCTGATGAGGGGACAGCTCCCCAAAGTGCAGAGCGGGGGACAAGCGCGAGACATGGGCGAGGGACGGGTGGTTGCGTCCGTCGCGGTAGCCCGCCAGACCATGCGCCAAAAAGTCACGCAGGCGGGCCGTGGCGGCCGCTTCGCCTGCGCGGTCTGTTCCTTCTGTCACCCACTGTGCCATGATTTTTTCTGCCCACGCCTGTGATGGGCAGAGGCCGAGTTCCGATAGATCATGGCCCCGCGCCAGATCAGAACGGGCAAAAGACAGCTTTGCGGGGGCGGGCAGGGGCGTGCGCAGGGTTGAACCTTCCCGATAACCACGGCGGTAAAAGGGAGTAAAAACGCGGTAGGATGTTTTCTGTGCGGTGTGAACCTCCCACGGTTCGCGCAACAGACTACCGTTGTGACTGATGACCTCAAGCCCCCGTGCTTTGAGGGTGGCTTTGATTGTGCTGTCACGGGCCTGCCGCCAAGGTTCATAGCACCGTGTCCAGGTGAGGCGTCGGGCGGATGTCTCTGTGACCAGTCTGTCTAAAACCACGCCTGTTGGCCCATGAAAAAAACGAAGTTGCCCGTTCAAGGAACGGTTCAAGGCCTGCAAACTGTGATGGAGCCAGACGCGACTGGCCGCCCCCATTGTCTCCGTGTCCTCTGGGTCATGAATAAAGACGGGCAACAGTTCCCCACCTGTAACCGCATGGCACAGGGCCGGGTTGTCGTGCAGGCGCAGATCATTGCGGAACCAATGGATATGAATGCCCATTTTTAAGGGGCAATCCCTTGCCCATCCCATGCGAAGAGATCCCCGCTCTTTGTGGGTGTCAGTCCGTCTAAAACTGTGAGCAAATTCTCTGCGGCCTGGTGGGGGGTGAAGAGTTTTTGTGCACCGCCTTGAAAGGGCCTTGACAGTGCAGAGTCGACTGTCCCCGGGTGCAGCCCGACAACAAGCGCGTCTTTGTTTTTGCGGGCCAGTTCAATCGCGGCACAGCGGATCATCATATTCAAGGCCGCTTTGGAGGCGCGATAGCTATACCACCCGCCCAATCGATTATCGCTGATACTGCCCACCCGTGCCGATAGTGCGGCAAAGACAGCCCGGCCCTTGCGGGGTAAAAGCGGTAAAAAATGCGCCATGACCAAGGCCGGGCCAAAGCTGTTGACCTGAAAAACCCGCGTGAGCTGTTCCATCGTTATGTCACGCAAGGCCTTTTCCGGGCGCAGGCCCGCTTCGTGCAGTAGCCCGGCCGTGACGATGATCAAGGACGGGTGTTTGTTGTCTGCCGCTATCAGCTTTTGGGCCTGTTGTGCCGCATCCTGAATGCTTTTTTCGTCGGTGAGGTCAATTTTGATGGTGTCTCTTTCTTCAAGGTTCGCAATCGTCCGCGAAAAACCGACAACACGCCAGCCCTTGCTGCGGAGCTGTCGGGTTATGGCCCGACCGATGGCCCCGGTGCATCCAACCACGAAGGCAAGCGGAGCGTCAGACTTTTCCTGTGTTGTCTCTGTTGTCATTGTGAAATCTTTCCCTCTTTTACCTACGCCCTTACCCATCAAATGGATCAAAAAAGGTACAGGTTAAAAAAGGGGGAAGTGGTGCGCCCGGCAGGATTTGAACCTGCGACCCCAGGATTAGGAATCCTGTGCTCTATCCTACTGAGCTACGGGCGCGAATAGCCTTTTGCCTTTTATAGACACTCAGGCCCTGACTTCAAGCGCAGGTTGCAACTTCTCACCTTTTGCCTTGTCACGTCGGTGCCTGTGTCTTTTTTCACTGACTCTCTTTTGTTTCATTAGTCGGCTCCCATTCCTCTTCATGCCTTTGCGGCTCTTTTGGTGATTTTTTTGGGGGGCCTTCAACTTTGTTTGGAAAAGGGTACGCTACGCCACAAGTTTTGTGGTTGGCTGTGGGGCGGCCTGATGATCGTGGTGGCGGTGTCGTCATTTTTTATTCGTGACATTAAATTTTGGGGCGCGTGGAGTCCGGTTCATCTGCCCGGTCTTTGGACAATTTTTTCGCGTGGTCTGGCGATTGACGACGCGCGGGCTGGTCAGATTCAACGACACAGGCAGGTCATGCGTGCACTCGCGTGATCTATCAGGTTGTTTTTGGCGAAACGCCGGCACATTTTTCCCGAATTTGCAAATTTGAATACTTTTATCACAGCCCGAAGCATAGTATAAGCCCCGCGACGCACCCGTAGCTCAGCTGGATAGAGTGCTGCCCTCCGAAGGCAGAGGTCACAGGTTCGAATCCTGTCGGGTGCGCCATTTTTTTCATTTTATCAACAACCAAAGTCGAATAAGGGGGAAGGCTCATGACCATCTGGGTGGCACGAGCAGGACGACATGGAGAGCGAGAGAACCTCGCTCTCGAGGAAGGGCGTTCCTTTATCGGATAGGGAGAACTCGGTGATCTTTCAGGTGTAAAGACCCGTGAGGAAATCCAACAGCTTCTTGAAGACACCTATCCAGACATGAAGGCTGGCACTGTCAAAAACCACGCTGGTCAGATTTTCAATTACATCCACTCTTTCGAAATCGGAGACATATTTGCTCTCCCGCTCAAAACACGACCGGCCATTGCTTTCGGTACAGTCTCTAGCGGATATGAATACATCTCTGAAAATCCCGAAGATGCCCGCCACAGTCGGCGCATTGATTGGATCGACGAGCCGATCCCAAGAAGCTCATTTGACCAAGACATTCTGTATTCGTTTGGTTCGGCCCTCAAGGTCTTCAGGGTGATCAAAAACAATGCCGAGGAGCGCGTAACAGCAGTCATTTACGGAAAGAAGAAACCGGCGTTATCTGTCGTTCCGGCCGAAGGAGATGTGGGCGAGGAAGACAATGCTTCACTAGACTTAGAACAGGTCGCTCGCCAGCAGATCAGTGACTTTATTGGGCGCAAGTTTAAGGGGTATCGTATGGAGGGGCTCGTTGCCGATGTTCTTCGTGCCCAAGGTTTTGAAGTCCAGGTCAACAAGCGCAAGGGTGCTGACGGCGGTGCCGATATTCTGGCCGGACGTGGGCCAATTGGCTTCGATGAACCCCGTCTGTGCGTCCAGGTCAAATCAAGTGACTCGGCGATTGGTTCAAAAGACTATAACGAACTAAAAGGCGTGATGCAGAAGTTTGGGGCCGATAACGGCCTGTTCGTGTCTTGGGGCGGTTTCAAAGGAACGGTCGAAGACGAAGCGCGGCGCGACTTTTTCAATATCCGCTTATGAACCGCCGAAGATCTTGTGGACGCGATCCAGAAATTCTATTCGGATCTCCCGAAAGAAACTCAGGCAGAAATCCCAATGCAGCGGCTTTGGGTTTTGATGGAAGACGAATAGAGGTTATCGACCGTGCCCACCTTGAAATGGCTCACCCGTGATGCAGATTTGGAAACGGCCCATAAGGCACCCTATCGCCTATTGGAAGAAACGCCCGAACTGTCCTATGGCGAAAAGGACAGTGGCAACATGCTTATCCAAGGGGACAATCTTGAAGCCCTAAAGGCGTTGCTTCCGTATTACGCTGGGCAAGTGAAATGTATCTACATCGACCCGCCATACAATACCGGATCAGCGTTTGAGCACTACGAGGACAACCTAGGCTTGCGCCCTCGTCGCCGGTTTTTGTCAGCATCCTTCCCATTTCCTGACGCACGGCAGGGCTTCGTCCCTGAATCCGGCTCAATGTCGGGCCGACGGCCTGGGTCAAGCCATCGCCAAGGCGACCTTGAAAAAGTAACGCCAGCGCACCGGGGTCGAACCGGCTGCTGTCTTCCATATCAATCAAATTGTCGGCTGTCCGACTCCCGCCAAGCACCAAATCGGCGACGGCATTCGCGGTTTCCATGACCTTTCCTCCATGAACCTGGCTGGGCGCGACGGTTCTGCCGCCGCGTCGGGTTCTTCTTCCGGGGAGGTGGCGGGATGACGGGCTTAGATCAAGTCGTCAACGTCAACTTTCAGTGCCCCGGCGAGGGCGGCCAGGACCTTGGTCGAACCGCCCCGCTTGCCAGTTTCGATTTGCGACAAGTACATGGTGGAAATGCCAGATTGTTCGGCGAGGGCGGCCTGTGTCAATGCGCGGTATTCACGATATACCTTGATCGGACTGTCGCCCGCCACAAGGCGTTTGGTAACGGTGGCGGAAAAATATTCGCCGGGCTCGGTTTTCGCTAGGTCATAAAGTTCTTCGTCGGTCAGTTCGGATTCGTCGCGGACGGGTTCTGTCAGGCGGGTGTATTCATCCCAGGGGATGATCGCGTATTCGGGTTCACCGTTTTTGTTGGTGATAATTTGGGGGCGGGTCATGGTTACCTCCTATTTCTCATAAATATCTTTGCGGTGGCCGATTTTTTCAACCGCGACCACGCGGATGCTGTCGTCACGTTCATAAATTGTCCGGTAGCTGCCAACACGCAAACGATAGCTGGGGCGGCGGGTCAGGGAAATGATGTTGAGGTCTTGGCGATCAGGGTTTTCAGCCAGTTTGTCCAGTTGTGCCAGGATGCGTTCCGCGTCTTGGCGGGGCATTTTGGTAAGGGCTTTGTTGGCTTGTTTTTTGATCGTCAATTCGTACATTGGTTCCGTCCCTTACAAATACATATATAGCGAAACGCTTTATAAAAATCAAGCAAAAAGCATTAGGCTCAGGACTCATGAGATCCACCAAATGACGATTGCGGCGATTTTGATTGCCGCCATAAATGTATGGGCGCACCGGTCATATCGGGTCGCAATACGGTGCCGGTTCTTGAGTTTGCCGAACATATTTTCAACCTTGTGCCGTTGCCGGTGCAGGATGTCATCATACTGGATTGGCTATTTCCGATTTTTCCCGGACGGGATGCAAGGTGTTATGAGACCTGTGCGCGGGATGGATAGTTTGTTGATTTTGTTGTGTTTGTACGCAACCGGTGCATTTCATTAAGAGTTTCATTGCGCACCGCACCCCGACGGCCGGGTATCCGGTAGATTTTCCTGTCCAACGGCGTTTCAGGTGGCATTGGCAACTCTATTGAACAGGGGTCGTGCCGTCAGGCAGCAGCGGTCGCCTTGAGAGCCCGCTTCAAATTGTACGCCATTGCGGTGAGCTGGATATGTCGCCTTGCCTTGCCAGGGCCCCGGTGTGGACCTGCCCGCAGGCCATAACCTCGTTGTGCCAAAGATCTTCCCGGCAACGAACCTTGTGAATGGGGCCTCGCTTTCAGCCTTGTTGCGGCGTCATCGTCGCTGCGGGCCCAAAAGCCGGTCACAACACCCCGGCTCCCTTCTCCTCGAGCGCAGTGCGAAAGCCAACGCCCTGATACGCACTGTCGGCAGAGACCTGTTCAGGATCACCACATCACAGCCGGCTGTCCCGTCATTCACCTTGGCCGGCGTGACGACAATCCTCTCCACCGGATCAGTCGTTTCATCGGAGGCCACATGAGCCTTGTCACCATGCACCGCCTTCCTGTGCCTGTGCCTGATCCAGCGCGCGTCGTTGTCTTCCCTGCTGGCCAAAGCGATGGGCCTCAACCAACGTGCCCTGTTTGACCGATAGATGTCGCGCGCGCAACTGCCTGGTCATGCCGTCGAAGAGCCGCGAGCCCGCCAGGTCACGGCGAAACCGCACAAAGGCCGTCGGCGCGGGAGAAACCGCAAAAGCGGCGGAACGAAGCCCGGTCATCCAGCGCATTGGCCAGCTTCACATCATCAGACCACCGCCCCAAAAGCAGGGCATTCAGCAAACACAGGGGCGGCCAACCCGCTTCGCCTTTGGATGCGGAGGAATATATCCGCCAGATCATGATCAGGCATCGTCCAACAGGCCGACAAGCTCATCAGGATCGCTTCTTTTCCCAGCAAATGCTCCTGACCAATCTCACGACCCGCCATCAATCCTCCCAAACTTTTCTATCAATTAAGACAATCACAAAACAGCAGACCCGTCGAGTGCTATCCGCGCACAGGTCTCATTATTCCCCTGACCTCAACCCCATCGAACAAAAATGGGCCCATCTCAAAGCCGTCAGAAAACAACTCTTGTGCTCCATTGAACAACTCTTCCAAAGTGAACCATTTTATATGGGATAGGCTATACCTACGATGCCAGAGTACGGAAATGTAATACCTGTTACGCTAGCGGGTTGGAGCCAAGAACCCTATGATTTGAGGATAAAAAACCCACTTCAATATAAAATATCTTGAGTTTTTGCAGAAAAAATAATATATTTGTTTTAATAATAATAGCGAGGTAAATATTATGCTGGTGGAATTCAGAGTTAAAAACTTCCGCTCGATCCGCGACGAGCAGGTGCTCAGTCTGGTTGGGTCAAAAGACAAAACGCTTTCAGGTACCCATACGGTAACGACTGGGGTCTCTGCGATCCCATCCATTCTTCGAAGCGCTGTCATTTATGGTGCCAATGCGAGTGGCAAATCAAATTTGATCAAGGCCCTTCAGTACATGCGTGGCGTGGTGCTGGAATCCGCGACGATGATCCAGCCTGGTCAAACATTCAGCGTTCAGACATTTCGCTTGGATAAATTTTCTGTAAAAGAAGCGACTGAATTTGAAATCACCTTCTTGCTCGGTGAAGTGCGTTATCAATATGGCTTTTCGATGACACGCGAACGTATCGTCGGCGAGCATTTGCTCGTTTACAAGTCCTTCAAGCCACAGCACTGGTTTGAACGCTACTACGATGCCGATACAGATAAGGACGTTTATGAGTTTGGTTCCAGCCTAAAAGGCCCGAAGAACCTCTGGGAAAACGCAACCCGTCCGAATTCGCTGTTTTTGTCGATGGCCTCTCAGCTCAACAGTGAGCCTTTGAGGGCCGTATTCGAGTGGTTTTCCTCGCAACTGGTGGTCTTGAACGAGACGGCAAGACTAAACCAAGGCATCTCCATTCGCATGCTTGGCGAAACCAAAGACAAAAAGGAAATCTGTGATTTCTTAGCTGCGGCAGATATCAGCATTAATGACATTGATGTCGAGACACGAAAAGTGCATGAGCGAGTCTTGCATGTCGAGATGGTTGCAGGAAAAACAGAGATGCGCGAAGAGGAAATCGAAGAGCACAAAATTCGGTTTCACCATGTGACCGAAAATGGCGAAGCCGTTTTTGATCTGGCCGATGAATCCAGTGGGACACGAAACCTGTTTTCCCTCGCTGGCCCCGTGCTCGACATCCTGAGTAAAGGATACACATTGGTCATTGATGAGCTGGATACAAGTCTTCATACGCTGTTGGTGAGGGAGCTGGTGGAGCTGTTCCATAAGCCGTCTGTAAACGTTGCAAATGCCCAGCTGATCTTCAGTACCCACGATACATCGCTTTTGGATGCTCAGGATCTGTTCCGGCGGGATCAGGTTTGGCTGGTTGAGAAGGGTCGAGACGAAGCGACAGAACTGGTTGCCTTGTCCGAATACAGCCCGCGTAAAAACGAGGCACTTGAACGTGGTTATCTAATGGGCCGATATGGCGGCATCCCCTTCCTCAACCATGCGGAAGGTCTGAAGCACTAGTGGTCCGAGATAATTCTCCAAAAGAACGCAACAAACGTCAGCTTGCCCGAAAGCTCAATCGGAGAGCCAGTTACGATCGAATTTTGATCGTTTCTGAAGGCAGCAAGACTGAGCCTTTGTATTTTAAGGAAATCCGGAATGCGTACAAACTGCGAACCACAAATGTTGAGGTTCATCCAAGTGCTATAGGAACCTCTCCAATTCAGGTCGTTAAATATGCAAGAGATCTCTTTATGAATGGAGATACGCACAAGCACATCCAAAAACGGGCGTTTGAGCAAGTCTATGCTGTCTTCGACCGCGACGACCATCAAACCTTTCATGATGCTCTGCAGATGGCAAAATCCCTGAACGGCAAGCGAAAAAACGATAATAGGCAACTTGTTTCTTTCAAAGCGATCGCCTCAGTGCCAAGTTTTGAGCTCTGGCTCCTTTTGCACTTCGAGGATGTGAAAGCCCCGATACACCGGGATGAAGCAGTGCGTAGGCTTAAAACTTATTTTCCTGGTTATGAGAAAGGGGCTGGCGGAGCCTTCGAATTCACCCGAGAGTATTTGGAGGCGGCAAAACAGAGAGCTGAACGCTTGGCAGTGCGGTTCACTGCTCGTGATGAGCCGGAGCCATTCACAGGGGTTTGGGAAATCGTTGAGCGTCTCACCAAGTTGCAAAAATAGCACCCGTTACTCCCCTGAAAATGATGTGCTCTGACCCAAACCCATCATGACATATGTTATATTTTGTGGAATACCAATGGACACCTCTGAAAACCTCAAGCCTGCATTGACCGGCAGGCAAAGCATCAATTCTTCCTTTGATTGACGCGTAGCTTGAATAGCTATATTCAATCCATTATAATTTGATTATGATTTATGGATGACGTATTCATCAGATTTCCGCAATAAGGTTTTATCTGTCCGATGAAAAACTTTTCCAAATTTAATCATTTTATATAGGATAGACTATATCCGCGTGATCCCGAAGCACTGGCAAAAGAGACCATCAATTGCTGCTGTGTCCAGTCTCCGGTTATGGAGCACTGGGAGGTTCACCAGCCGGATCGATTACCATTTTCTGATGAGGAACTGTTCAAAAACCCGAAAAAGCGTGATCTTGATCCTGTCATCAACCAATGCCAGCATTGACACACTGGAGTGGTTGTCTCCTGCGGCCCGCCGGATTGCGGATGATCTGACCGGGGAAGATTTCGCAAGCTTTGTGACAAAAATCGGCGGGCCTGAGGAACAGCGGGCCGTCGCCGTCGTGCCGGACAAGCTCGCGGCGGCCATGGGTGCAGAGGCCGGTATCGTCAGGCTCTCCAGCTATACGGTGCTCAAACAGCGTGAGCGGGGGCAGAATCTTTACAGCATCAGATTACAGACGCGTTCAAGGCATGTTGGATGATGGGCAACCCCTCAAGGAAAACGCCCGCCATGTGCAGGTTTTTCAGGAAATAACCGGGCAGGTCTGGAAAGCTGTCATCAAAAAGACCGGCGATGGGAAAGAAATCTATTTGCAATCCCTGCACAGGACGGATGCTCGGCACATGCAGAAAGCGGGTGAGAAATTCAGGAAAATCGAATGATCGGCGGCTGGCCGGGAACCCCGGCACGGGTCCGAAGATACCCGGCTCCCCCATTTGCTCGGCCGCCACAGTCAAAATAGTGAAAGGGGCCATCCGTGTCAATTTTTGATCCCGGGTTTTGAAACGGGCTTTGATTTTAAGATTGACTTGACAAGAGCGGCCCCGATCCCCAAGGCCGGGCAGATCGCACCAGATATCCAGACAGATCTGGTCCCTTGATCCTCTGGAGCGACCGGGCGGGTTGCCCAGTGCGCGTGATCTGTGTTTTTTGACCAACCCGCGCGTCGTCCCGGAACCGGATTTCAAGGGAGACATTTCGCCCTGTTTTTTCCCGGATACGGTCTATTTCAACGGGGAAGTTTTTTTAAATGCGCTCAGGGCATACCCGTTTTGTCCATTATGCCACGGGTCGGGCCGTCAATGTCCTGTATCCGTGTTTGCGCAAGGTGGTGCTCAGAAGCTGTCTAACAACTATTAATTATTTATCAATAAATTGTCTTTAATAATTTCGGCATGACTTATGATACTGATCATCACCGATGCGCAATGGTCTCTGTTGCGCGGATATTTTGAGCACCGGCGGTGGCCGTCCCTTTAAACACTCCCCCGGGACTATATTAAATGCCTGTTTTTACGTTCTGGAAACAGGATGTCAGTGGCGACTTCTTCCCAAAGATTTCCCGCCATACGGCCATTTCAGTCGCTGGACAAAGGATGGAACCTGGCACATTATCCTGCGTGACCTCGTGCTTCGGCTGCCTGAGGGCCGGAACAAAGAGGCAAGCGCGGCCATTATCGACTCACAATCGGTCAAGGCCCGGACACAAAAAAGGGGGCCGGCAAAAAAGTGAAGGGAATCAAGCGGCATTTATGGGTGGATCTGCTCGGGTTTCCGCTGCATCCGGTGGTGCATGATGCTGGACTACAGGATCGCGGCCCGCATTCTCTTGAACGATATAAAGAAAAAGCATGGAAGGCTGAAATTGTTCCAGGCTGGTCATCGCGGATGGACGCATTGGCCAATCAGGAAAAACTGAAAATCGGGATCGTAAAGCAAGGTGAGGAAAAAGCGTTCAGGGTGCTGCCAAAGTGCTGGATTGTTGAGCGATCTTTCGCATGGCTGGAGCCTGCAAGGCGGCTGGCAAAACATGACGACAATCTCGACAAAACGCAGGAAGCCATGATCCGGCTACGCTTCATACAAATCGCAATCAACAGAATGATAAAACTTATTTGTTAGACAGCTTCTCAGGCAACTTTCGCTGAGGCGATAGTCCTCCCATAACCACTGCGCCAGATCCAGAAGTCGCCAGCGCACCATCGATAGCAGGCCATGGCCCTGTTTCAACGCGGGCAATCAAGGCAGCAGGCCGGGCCCATTCAACCTGGCCGGTCGCCCGCTTCCCGAACGCTGCAAAAGCCCGTCCGAACCTTCTGCATTGAAACGCAACACCCGGTCACGAATAATTTGACGACCAACGCCGCGCGGCTTCACTGCGACTGCCGCCATCAGAGATGACCGCAAGGGCAAGCAAGCGGCGCGTCTGGTTCGAATCTGTTGAGTGAAGGCGGCGAAGACGGGATGCGTCATCATCCTGACGCAGCGGAAGGGGCTGACCCGGGATAAATCTCCAAAACTGTGTCCTTCCTTGAATCACAGAATCTGCTCACGCGCCAGGTCCAGCGAGTTTTTATTTTATGGAATTGGTATAAAGGTGCTGCGGCCCTGGTCGGCGACTTTCCCCCAGCCTGGCATTTGTTGGCTGACAGAGGGGATGATGCTGATTGGTTCCGCGAAGCCTGACCGGAAAAGAAAATAACACCCTGCATCCCGCCCGGGAAAAATCGAAAGCAACTAATCGAGTATGATAAAATCCTGTACCGGCAACGGCACAAGGCCGAAAATATGTTCGGCAAACTCAAGGACTGGCACCGTATTGCGACCCGATATGACCGGTGCGCCCATACATTTATGGCGGCAATCAAAATCGCCGCAATCGGCATTTGGCGGATCGCATGAGTCCCGAGCCTAATCAATGGGACTGACATCTAGTTTATTCAAAGTTAGGTGTCAGTCCCTAATTAATAACCGGACGCGGCTCCTCCTGCCTCGCCAACTTCTTTTCAAATCGAGAGGCTGTTAATCTCCCAGTGCAATGCCTTCACGTCTGGGGTCTGCGCCGCCTTCAAGCTGGTTTTTCCCCCGAACGCGTACGCCGTGGAGACCGCTGACCATCGCACGGATGGAAACTTCGTGCCCCCGTTTTTCCAAGTCGGCTTTGAGTTTTTCTGCGGAACTGTCGGCTTCGAGGTCGGTTTTCCCATTGCGGTTGACGCGATGGGGCCAATCAATGGCGGCCTGCATATCCATATCCCAATCGAGCGAAGCAACAAGCGTTTTGATGACATAGCCGATAATGCGGCTTCCACCCGGGGAGCCAATCGCCATGACCAACGCGCCCTTGTCATCCAGCACCAGGGTCGGGGCCATGGAACTGCGCGGACGTTTCAACGGTGCAACGGCGTTTGCAACGGCCTGTCCCTTGTTATCCACGGGGCGGAAAGAAAAGTCCGTCAGCTGGTTATTCAGCATAAAGCCATTGACCATCACGCGAGAGCCAAAGGCATTTTCCACAGAGGCCGTCAGGGACACGGCATTTCCCCATTGATCGACAACAGACAGGTGGGTGGTTGATGGGGGTTCTGTTTGGAGAACAGTTTGGGCTAGTTTTGCCTGGGGCAAGCCGGGTTCTGCCTTGCCCATGCTCTGACTTGTGCGAATCAACTTTGCACGCTCTGCCAAATAAGTGGGATCGAGCAAGGCGGCCTTGGGCACAGAAACAAAGTCCTCATCTGCGAGATAGCGATTGCGGTCTGCGAAGGCCAGACGGCTGGCCTCTGCAATCAGGTGGGTTGCCTCTGCGCCATTGGGATCAAGAGCAGAAAGGTCAAACTGTTCCAAAATTTTCATTGTTTGGAGTACAGCAACACCACCGGATGTGGGGGGCGGCATTCCGCATAGTTTCCATGTCCGATAGGGTAGGCACAAGACTTGACGTGATTTGGCTTGATAGTTTTTCAGATCATCAAGTGATAGCAAGCCGGGCTTGTCCGGGACGTTTTGAATTGCGGTGATGATATCCTGTGCAATCGGCCCTTCGTAAAAGGCCACAGCCCCTTTTTGCGCAACGGCCTTGAGTACATCGGCGAAGGGTTGGTTTTTTAAGAGAGTTCCAACGGGACGTGCGTCGCCGCTTTCGGTATAAAAGTAGTTACGCGCGGTTTCGTAGGTAGACAAATGTTTGTCTTTGGCGACCAGAGAGTGAAGGCGCGGCGAAATTTTAAAGCCTTGCTCCGCCAGGGCAATTGCTGGTTGAAACAGCCTCGCCCACGGCAGGCGGCCTTTTTCCTGATGGGCCAGTTCCATCATCCGCAAAAGTCCCGGTGCACCGATGCCCAGTCCTCCGACAACGCCATCCCACCACGCCATCGGGGTTCCGTCTGGCCTAATAAACAGCGCGGGCGTGGCAGACGCCGGGGCGGTTTCGCGCCCATCGTAGGCCTGAATTGCGCCATCTGCTGCGTCATAGTGCAACATGAATGCGCCCCCGCCAATGCCAGAGGACTGCGGTTCGACCAGCGACAGGACGAGTTCTGCAGCAATGGCGGCATCCACGGCGGAACCACCTGCGCGCAGAATCTCGAGACCCGCAGCACTGGCATGAGGATTCGCCGCCGAGATCATATGTTTTTGCGCCTGCACGGCCTCGCGGGCCTTGAGGCTATGAAGGGGAAGGGCGAGGCTCAAAAGTACCAGCCCTGTGCTCAAATATCGACCACAAAAACGCATGTTTAGTCCTTTCTGATTTTTTGCACGGGCCTTAACAACGGTCTTTCAAAAAAAACGTCACAAGATTATGATCTACCCAAATTGTTGTCCGTTTGTTGCCCGTATTGTTGCCCGTAAAATTCCGAAACGGATTCTATAATAGCATGCGCCGACTCGCAAATAAAAAAGAACTCGACGAACAGATCACCCAATGGCGGGGGGAGAGCATCGGGGTTGTCATGACAATGGGGGCTTTACACGCCGGACACCTCGCCCTTGTTGCCGCCGCCAGACAAGACAACAGACGTGTCATCGCCACGATTTTCATCAATCCAAAACAGTTTGATCGCGCAGAAGACCTGCAAGACTATCCTGTTGATACCCTGCAGGATGTGAAAAAATTGCAACGGGCGGCGGTCGATGCGGTTTACCTTCCGACGGTTGATGATCTCTATCCGCCAGGTTACGCCACCCAAGTCAGGGCGGATACGCCGATGCAAAGCTGTCTTTGCGGGGCGACACGCCCGGGACATATGGACGGTGTGACCACCGTTGTCAGCAAGCTCCTGATCCGTACCGGGGCAGACCGGGCCTATTTTGGGCAAAAGGACTATCAACAGCTCAAGTTGGTTGAACGGGTAGCCTGTGATCTCGACCTGCCTGTTGACATTATTGGCGTACCCACCGTTCGGGAGAGCGACGGCTTGGCTCTATCGTCCCGCAATCGTCGGCTCAACAGCACGCAAAGAGAAAAAGCCCGCTGTCTTTACGCGGTGTTGAACTGGGCGGCAGGGGCGTTGCAGAGGGGCATAGACTGGGCCACCATCAGGCCGCAGGCCATTGCAAGGCTCCGACAGGCCGATTTTGAACAAATTGATTACTTTGACCTGCGCGATGAAGACAATCTCGACAGTCTTGCGGCACTGAGCGAGAGAGAGTGCGCACGGCTTTTTGTTGCCGCCTTTCTTGGCTCTATTCGCTTGATTGACAACATCCCGGTTGGGTCTCTCTCAAAACCTCGATCCTTGTCGTCTGGTGTGTCAAACTGTTTTCTGAGATCCTCACATACCTGAGTATTTTGTGGTTCCCGAAAACAACTTGCAAGGTTACACCACAGGATAACGAAAAAAAACCTGCCCCCCGGAGTTTTAGCGGACGTAGATGTGAACCTCGGGAACAAGTGCGCCGGGATTGCTGGTCGATGATAGAGACATACGATTCGCGGGCAAGCCGAGATTAGTCAGAGAGCGCAAGACATCTTCGCCATAGCGTCTGGTTTCTGTCGTTGCCAAGGCCGTATTCCCGACCGTGCCACGCGACGGGGCAACCGTGACAATATCAAATGCAGACCCCGGCCGGGCATCCAGCGTCCGGTTAATAGCAGTGTAAAGGGACTGTTCATAGCGAATATCCGGTTGATCGAATCGGATAATTGCCAGAGGCATCTGACGTCCGACCAGTCCCGCCGCCCCGTTGGGAGAAGGCGCAACCGGGAGACCAAATACACGACTTCTGAGGCTGTTACCAATAATTTCGCCACTATCCACCGCAATCTGCAATGCGGTCAGGTTGCTGCGCTCGTTACTAAAAAAGTTTTGAGTGCGAATGATGTCTTCGGTGAGTTCGTTTTGCAAGCGATCCA
The DNA here is from genome assembly GCA_965199245.1 of Kiloniellaceae bacterium. GTDB lineage: Bacteria > Pseudomonadota > Alphaproteobacteria > Kiloniellales > Kiloniellaceae > Carbonatibacter. The sequence continues at coordinate 1,071,653 of CBDAQP010000003.1, read as the reverse complement.
AAATAACAACCGTTTGATTGGCTTCGTCCTCTAAAACGCCCAGTTGGCGGTGGTCTTCTTCCAATGCGCCGCGCAAGTCATAGGTGGCCCGTGCTGAATCCAGCACAAAAGCAGACAGGGCCGCCGTGTTCGAGGCTTCGTTGCTGAGGCTGTTGAGTTGCGTAATGCTGGTGCTGACACCTTCGAGTTCGCCCTGTGCTGTGTTCCACTGGCTCACCAGAACGGGGTTACCGGGCGTTGTTCCGACCTGTAGTCGCGCAGAAATGGCGGCAATCTGGCTTTGATAGGTCGCCGCAGATTTGCGTGCTTGGTGGCGTTGGGCCTGAAGTGTCTTATTGTGATGGACAAGCCGCGCCTGTAGCCGTGCCAGATCAGCGCGCAGACGCTCGATACGATCACCGACAGCCGTTCCGGTGCGCTGTCCCTCTGTCACACCGGGCGATTCAAAAAAAGACGCACCCAAAAGAGGCAAGGCGTTACTGTCACGTGCAGGCGACGATCCGTCGGGCACGACAGCAGAGGACGGTTCTGCACGTGTGATCTGATCCGAGGCCCCCGTTTCCGAGGCCCCCGTTTCCGAGGCTCCCGTTTCCGAGGCCCCCGTTTCCGAGGCTCCCGTTTCCGAGGCCCCCGTTTCCGAGGCTCCCGTTTCCGAGGCCCCTGTTTTCGGCCACAGAGCGTCCTCTGTGAAGGCACAGGCCGACAACACAGAGGAGAGAACCAAAAGAGAGGCTAATGAACAGAATTTACGAAGTGTAATAGGCACGATCACGCTACCCCTATGTTATCGGTTTCGAGAGGAACATTTAATCCTGCATGAAAAGTGGTCAAGACGATAATCCCTCCCTCTATGAGTAACCCCGTAGCATGGTAAGTGAAGAACAGGCAAGCCACAAGATGAAATCCGCGATAAAAAGAGCAGAGTTAAAAGCGGTCTCCTGGATCGATGGAACGCGAAAAAAACGAGGCGTCGTCTTGCAATGTTCTGTTCTGGCGACAAGACTGCATTTTCTTCTTGCGGGGGAGGGGTGACGGCGTTAGGATGCGCCCGCTTTCAGGGTTACCTGAAAAATCTCTGGCACCCGTAGCTCAATTGGATAGAGCACTTGACTACGAATCAAGAGGTTTGAGGTTCGAGTCCTCACGGGTGCGCCAATCATCGAAAAAAAACAGTGTGGCGGGCCTAATCGTCGCTTTGATAGTGATCGCGGGTGTGCCGTAGCGCGACGAAGGCGTCTTGTGCCGTGACTCCCTCCAGCCCCAGCGCGGTCTGAATGGCTGGGCTGTCAGGGTGCAGGAAAGGGTTGGTTACCCATTCATCTGCGAGAAAGCAGGGAACTGTTGGCCGTCCCTGCGCTCGCAGGGCGCGAGCCTGAGTGATGCGTGCTTGCACCGCCTGATTCTGCGGATCGACTTTGCGGGCAAAGCCCCCATTCAAGAGCGTATATTCATGTTGGACACAGATAACTGTGCGCCCGGGCATCTTGCCCGGTAAAAACTGTTTCAAACTATTCCACATCGTCACTGGGTCGCCTTCAAAAAGACGCCCGCACCCCATGGCAAACAAGCAATCGCCCGGAATTAGAACAGGATAGCGTTCCGGCGTGTCCGTGGGGAGAAAATAGCCAATTTGCCCCGCTGTGTGACCGGGCAGATCAAGAGTGTTGACCAGTCGAGTCCCAAAAGGAAAATCTTCCCCCCCACAAACCAGCCTATCCATGTGAGGAATTCTGTGGCGTTCCGCCGCCGGCCCCGTTACCCGTGCGCCTGTTTTTTGTTTGACCACCGCGAGGCCGCCGATGTGATCGTGATGATGATGCGTGATAAAAATATCCGTAATGGCCCAGCGGAGTTTTTCTGCGACTGCCAGAATCGGTGCGGCCTCCCCGGGATCAACAACCGCAACAGCACCGTCGTCTGGATCGCGTATGAGATAGGAATAGTTATCGTCGAGAACCGGAATCAGGTACAGATCAACTGCTTTTTCAAGTGCTGGCAGAACAGGGGTGAGCAGATCATACCCAGAGTCCTCAGATGGCATCAGCTCTGAGTCCTTTATCTTGGGCGGTTTCTTGTGCGCGTTTGCGTTCCCGCCAACCTATATAGAATCCGGATGAGACAATAATTGCAACTCCCACCCAGACCAGCAAAGCGGGAAAATCACCAAAAAGCAGATAGCCAAAAACCGTTGCCGCAACAATTTCAAAATAAATAAAGGGTGCGACAAAGGAGGCTTCGCCATAGCGGAAAGACATAATGAGCAAACCATGCCCGGACATCCCCAAAAAGCCGATCAGGGCAAGTAATCCATAGTCCGCCGAAGAAACCGGAACCCAAACTGTTTGTGCGAAGACAACCCCAATCACAGATCCCGTCATCCCTGCGTAAAAAAGAGCCACGAGCGGGGGGGCCTCTGTTGCAACCGAACGGGTCAAAATATTAAAAAAGGCCAGAGACAACCCGGAGCCAAGGGCCATCAAAGTTGGCAGGGAAAAACTTTCTGTTCCCGGGCGCACAATAATTAAAACACCGATAAAGCCGACGAAAACGGCGAGATAGCGTCGCAGACCAATCTGTTCTTTTAAAAACAATCCCGATAACACAGTTGTCAGCATGGGGGATACAAACGACAACGCCACCGCATCCGCCAGGGGCATAAATTCAATCGCGCCAAAGAAAAGAAATGTCGAGAGAAACATCAGCAGACCCCGTAAAATCTGCGCCACAGGTTTTTTAACTTGAACGATGTCTCGTCCTTTGCCTGTGGCAAAAATAAGGGGAAACAGAAACAAGGTCATCATCGCATATCGCAGGAAAGCTACCTGTGCAAACGGCAGGTCATCCATCACAAATTTGACCGTTGCGTCCATCATAGAAATGAATATGGTTGCGACGATCATCAACCCTGCTCCCAGCAGGGGGATATGTTTTGCTGGCGTCTGTGTTTTACCTCTTGCCATTGTTGCCGTTCCTAGCTGAACATAAGGACTATCACCCTAAAATCCGCGTTCCAAACCGCGATCAAGGGCAATCTCAATCTTGCTGTCATGCAGATCAGTTCGGAGCATTTCTCCTGCTTTTTTTCGTGCCAGGAGGTCACGGGCGCGTGCATAGCCAGGATCATTCCAAAAAACGAGGCAACCATTACACCCGCGTCCGCAACAGCCCTCAACCCCCAAACGCGGTGACTTGAGCCGCACGGCTGTTGTTGCCTTGTCAACAGAATTTTTCAGGGTATCAAGACGACGGCGATAAAGGTTTTCACTGCCCACCCCCTGTTCAACGCGTTGGGCCACCTCATCAAGGCGCAGACGATCCCATTCTGCTTGCGTTAGAGCGCGTTCTTTACGCACAATGGTCAGGGGCGGGAGTAGAGCCATGACCTCTGCGGGGGTCATCTGGTCGAAAAGGGTAAAGGGAATACGGATCACAGGTTGTGATCCGGCGTTGACCTCTGTGACAACTTCACCTGATTGGGGGCGCGTGTTTTTTTGCACAATGCGATAGTCATAGAGGCGCAACATGACCGTTTCACGGTGGCGCGGTGGGAGAAATTCCAACACATCACCCGCAACGAGCTTGTTTTTAACCGCGAGATAAAGGGCCGCGTCGTCAAGGCGTTCCACATGGCCTGCATATTCAAATTCGGCAATCGTTGCGGTATGTTCATAGTTATGGGCATGATTGGTCAAACGCCCCTCGTGAAAGGCAAGGCTATAGCCCCGACTGGGAACCGATTGTAGTTCCGCCATGTACGGATCGGCTGTCCAGTCGTCGGGATTGGCGTACCAGTCATCAATCGCCATGCGATAGGCCCGGGCAACGGCGGCGACATAATAGGGACTTTTGCCCCGTCCTTCGACCTTGAGCGAATCAATCCCCAAGTTCAGATAATCATCCAGAACGGGCATCAGGCAGAGGTCTTTTGAATTGAGGATATAGGCCCCGCGCCCGTCTTCTTCGATGGGTAACAGCTCTCCTTGGCGATGGTCTTCTTCGAGGAAAAAATCAAATAATTCCCTGTTGTCTTCTGTCAGTTCCAATTCGTGAATGGTGCCGTCTTTCAATTTCATGTGAACTTTGTATTGCCATCGGCAGGAATTGGCGCAACTGCCCTGATTCGCCCCGCGTTCTGCCATAAAGTTCGACAGCAAACAGCGTCCGGAATAGGTCATGCACATTGATCCGTGGATAAAGGATTCCAGTTTGATCTGTGGGCATTTTTCACGAATTTCGCACAGCTCGGCAAAGGATACTTCGCGCGCCAGCACAACCAGACTCGCGCCTTGCTTGTTCCAAAAATCCACTGACAGCCACGAGCAGACATTGGCCTGTGTCGAAATATGAAGTTCCAGATCAGGGGCATGAGTCTCCACAAAATGGAAAACCCCAGGATCGGCAACAATCACCCCATCCGGCCCAATCATGCGGATGGTGTCAACAAAGCCGGGAAGCCGCGCAATGTCTTTGTTGTGTGAAAAGAGATTCAAGGTGAGATAAACACGCACCCCGTGGTCATGTGCGAACTTGACCCCTGCGATGATGTCTTCGAGCGCAAATTTCGACTTGACACGCAAAGACATATCCGGTGTACCCAGATAAACGGCATCCGCGCCGTAAAGAACCGCCATTTTCAATTTCAGAAGATTACCCGCAGGCATCAACAATTCAGACCGCTTCGGTCGCTCTACCCTTTTGACCATTTTTCCCCTCACCTGATTTTTTTGGCATCCGATTCTTTGACACTTGGCCCTTTGCGGCCCTTGATGCTGTCGAGAACAGCCAGCTTGTCCTCGCGCGTCATTACCATCCAGTCCCGAATCTCGTCACAGTTGCGAAAACAACCGCGACAAAGGCCTGTTGTCTCATCAATTTGACAAAGAGCCACACAGGGCGAGGGAACCGAATAGTCAAAAAACCGCCTGCGCCGTTTGCGCCTTCTATCCGACAGATCTCGCAATGCGCAGGCTCCCCCAAGACCGAACAAAACCCGGGTACCTCTGAAAAATAGTTTTCAGAGGTACCCAACTGTTATCGTCTCAGATCGACCCCTTTGTACAGGGAAATTCACAACACGGTGGTCATTTTTATCTGTCGGCAGAAAAGATTCACCGCCCCAAACAGCCCACAAGTTCAGAAGTCAGATTGTCGAGCACGGCACGATAAGACAGACCCTCAGACCCCAGCGGATCAAGCACCGCCAGCCGAAGCCCAAGATCGGACGCCAATCGTTCAGAAACAGTGTTTTTAAATTGAGGCTCTGTGAAGAGGCATTGCGCCCGCGTGTTCTGGATGATCTTATGCAACTCCGAAAGATGCCGCGCCCCGCTCTTGCGGTCGGGATCAGCCGTGACACTGCCCACAGAACTCAAGCCATAGCGGGAGTTAAAATACTGGTAGGCATCATGATAAACAACGAAGGGTACAGAGCGCACCCCATCGAGACGCGCCCTGATCTCATGGTCAAGTGCGCTCAGATCTTGGCGTAACTTTTCCGCATTGGTGCGGTAAGTGTCAGCCGACCTGGGCGCAAGACGCACCAGTGTTTTTTCAATCCTGGTCACCAGTGCCATGGTATTGAGCGGATCAAGCCAGATATGGGGATCAACTGCCCCTGGCTTGTGGTCATGGTGGTCATGTCCTGTGTCATCGTGGTGGTGTTCCTCATGCTGTTCCTGGTCATGGTCGCCTTCATCCCCTGCGTCGTGCGCTCGCACGGTTTTTAAAAAAAGCCCTGTGGAAGTCAGGAGAGGGACGCTGATGTGTTCAAGTTTCTGCGCCGCCAGAACCCGGGGGAGGAAGCTCTCGAGTTCAGGCCCAATCCAGAACAGGGCATCCGCTGTGACAAGGTTGTCAAGCTGCGAAGGCTTGAGCGAAAATCCGTGCGGGGAGGCCGTCCCCTTGATTAAAACTGTCGATTGGCCCGCTGTTCCAAGGACAGCCTGGACGAGCGCGTGAACAGGGGCAATCGTGCTGACCACAACAGGTGCGGCCCTCGCACACCCCGCCCCCAACACGACCAGCACGACAACAACAAATTTTGATATTGACATTTTTATCCTCCACAAGAAACATCAATGATATGTTATAACTTTACATTTTTGTCAAGCCCCGTTATGAAGGCTGTCATGACCACCTCCACTGTATTTTCTGTCCACACACAGGCGCATGACCATTCGGTTTGTCTGCGTCATGCGCTTGATTCTGCACAACGGCTTTGCCGGGTGCGGGGGGTCAGGTTGACGGCAACGCGGCAGAAAATTTTAGAAATGATTTGGGCCTGCCATCAGCCTGTCGGTGCATACCACTTGCTGGACAGGCTGGCGCAAGAGGGCAAAAAGGCCGCCCCGCCGACGGTTTATCGTGCGTTGGATTTTCTTGTCACACAGGGTCTTATTCACCGGATTGAGTCTTTAAACGCCTATGTCGGATGCCCGCATCCCGAGACACAACATATGAGCCTTTTTCTCATTTGTCGGGTTTGTCACACTGTCGCAGAAATTCACGATCACCCGCTGTTCCAACGCCTGTTGGACGCCATGACCGAAAACGGCTTTGTCCCCGAACAACAGGTGCTCGAAACTCATGGACTTTGTCCTCTTTGTCAGACAGGGAGGGGGGATGACAACTGATCTGGCAGGTCGTGAACTGCTCATCCGGATGGACAGGGTTTCCGTGCGCTTTGACCAAAAGCTGGCTCTGGATGCGGTTTCGCTCCGAATTTTTCGGGGGGAACTCATCACTGTAATTGGCCCCAATGGCGCAGGTAAATCAACCTTGCTCAAAACACTCTTGGGCACAGAAAAAAATCACAGCGGACAGATTTGGCGTAAGAACAAAATTTCCATCGGCTATGTTCCGCAAAAACTCAACATCAACCCCCAGATCCCGATGAGCGTCAAACGCTTTTTGTCTGGTTTTGAACACAGTCAGGTTATGCTCGAACGCGTTGGAGTCCTGGATTGTTTTCACACCCCGATACAGGATCTTTCTGGCGGTGAGTTTCAGCGCGTCCTGCTCGCCCGTGCCTTGCTTCGCAGGCCAGATTTAATCGTTTTGGATGAACCTGTACAGGGTGTTGATTTTCATGGACAGAGCGCACTCTACAAACTGATAACCGACCTGCATCACAGCGAAGGTTTTGCTGTTTTGATGGTGTCCCACGATTTGCATGTGGTCATGGCCTCGGTCAACCGGGTCATTTGTTTGAACAAACACATTTGTTGCACGGGTGCACCGCAACAGATTTCAGAACGCCCTGAATATCAACGCCTGTTCGGTGAACAGCTTGGCCTCTATTCCCATTACCCTGCAAAGGATGGTCGATGATTTCTGCACTTCTTCCCGATCATTTTCTGGCCCGTGCGGTGATGGCGGGTCTGGGGGTGGCCTTTATCGCCGGGCCATTGGGGTGCTTCGTGATCTGGCGGCGCATGGCCTATTTTGGCGATACCCTTGCCCACACGGCCTTATTGGGCGTGGCTCTTTCCTTCTTGATCGAGGTCAGCACCACGCCAGTTGTTCTGACCACCGTGACCCTCATTGCCGGAGGACTCGCGTGGTTGCAACAACAGCGCACTCTGACAAGCGATAGTCTTCTGGGGCTTCTGGCTCATGCCGGCCTCGCCCTTTCGATGGTTATATTGGGGGCGATGGACGGTATTCGTATCAATGTCATGTCCTATCTGTTCGGGGATATTTTGGCGGTGTCTGCCGACGACATCTTATGGATATATGGTGGTGTGTTTGGCGTTGCCCTGGCACTTTTTAAAATGTGGCGACCGCTTCTAGATTTGACCCTGCACGAAGACCTTGCACAGGCCGAAGGCATCAATGTTGCGTTCTATCGCACGGTCTTCACCCTCATTCTGGCCTTGGTCATTGCGCTCGCCATGCAGATTTTTGGGGCGTTGTTGATCGGATCGCTCTTGCTCATTCCTGCTGCAACCAGCCGACATTTTTGCACAACACCAGAACAGATGGCCCTCAGTGCCAGCATGATTGGCGGTCTCTGCGTCCTTGCGGGCCTCTGGGCCTCCCTCAAATGGGACAGCCCCGCAGGGCCGTCCATTGTTGTTGCGGAACTGGCCCTGTTCCTCATCATCACGGTCTTGGCCGCAGTGCTGGCTGTGATGAAAAAGCCCCCAATAAAATAACGCACCAATAAAAACCCCCGAAAGGCGAAAGCCTTTCGGGGGGCAAATGAACACACATGGCCTAATAGGGGGCGTCAACTGTGCCCATTTCGACATAGACTGATTTTGTCTGGGTGAAGTTGTGCAGGGCCTCTGTTCCGTTTTCGCGTCCAAGGCCAGAGGCTTTATAACCCCCAAAAGGCATTTCAATCGGTGTGATGTTGTAATTATTGATCCAGCAGGTTCCGGCCTCAAGCTGTGAAATGACGCGGTGGCCTCGGGTGAGGTCTTGGGTAAAGACACCTGCTGCCAATCCGAACGGGGTGGCGTTGGCCCGTGTGATGACCTCGTCTTCGCTGTGAAAGCTGAGTACTGACAGAACGGGGCCGAAAATTTCGTCCTGTGCGATTCGCATGTCATCGCGGACATTGGTAAAGATCGTTGGTTCGACAAAAAAGCCTGCCTCGCACCCGGGAACAATAACACGTTGACCACCGTAAATCAGTGTCGCGCCTTCCTCCTGACCAATTTTGATGTAGTCCAGTACGCGATTCATGTGTTTTTCGTTTATCAGGGAACCGACGTGTGTTTTTGGATTCATTGGGTCGCCGATAACCATTTTTTTTGTGCGGGTGACTAGTTTATCGAGGAAGGCGGGCAAAATTCTATCGTGGACAAAGACACGCGTTCCGTTGGAACAGATTTCACCCTGGGTATAAAAATTCGCCAATAAAGCGGCGGAGACAGCATTGTCCAGATCACAGTCGTCAAAAATAATCAGTGGGGATTTTCCCCCCAGTTCCAGCGTCACGGCCTTGAGCGTTTCAGCCGCTGCTGACATCACCCGTTGACCAGTGGCGACAGAGCCGGTGAGGGAGATTTTCTTGATTTTGTCGTGTCGGGCCATTTGCGCTCCGACATCGGCCCCGCCGTTGACAACATTGAAGACACCAGCGGGCAACCCGGCCTCTGTGTAAATTTCAGCCAGTTTCAGCGCAGAAAGCGGTGTTTCTTCAGAGGGTTTGTAAACAATTGCATTGCCACAGGCCAGCGCGGGTGCTGACTTCCAACAGGCAATCTGAAGCGGGTAGTTCCAGGCCCCGATGGCAGCACAGACCCCGAGTGGTTCGCGGCGCGTATAGGCAAAGGAGTGACCAAGGTTGATGTATTCACCGTTGAGCGCGGCGGCAATCCCCGCATAGTATTCGAGGCAATCCGCGCCTGAGGCTACGTCAACAACCTGCGCTTCTTGGACAGGTTTGCCTGTGTCCTGAACTTCGAGGATGGCGAGTTCATTGTTGCGGGCGCGCAGAATCTCTTGCGCCCGTCGCAGAATGCGCCCGCGCTCAACCGGTGGCAGACCACACCTTGAACCCCTGGGTGGCCGAGTCAACGGCGCGGTCGATGTCTGGGGGGGCGGCAATTTGAACCCTGGCGAGCAGTTCACCCGTTGCCGGATTGCAGGTCGTCAAGCAGGCCCCAGAGCTTGCCTGCGCGTATTGACCGTGAATGTAAAGCGGTTGAACAGTCGTCATCGTCTGTTTCTGCCCTAGACGCCGAATGCCTTTTTCATCACAGCGGTAAAGCCATTGAGGCTGAGGGGGAATTCACGCCGTTGTCCGTCGGGGATCACAAATGTAACCGTACCGCTGTTTTGGTTTTTCATGCCCGCGAGCAACTCTTGATCCAATGTAAAGCTGGCCAGACAACTGCCGCGCCCACAGATGTCAAAGCCTGCGGTGCGTGCCAGTCCGCCCTCCAGGGTCATCGTTACACCGGGCTTGAGCATAACACCGTCTAACAGTGTAATGCGGCCTTGAATTTCTTCATTGCCTGTGGCGGTTTTGACCCGACCAAAGGCCACTTCCATGAGGGGCTGTTGTGTTTCTGTTTCAAAGACGCGAAAGGCAACAAAGCAGTCTTGGGTGCTTTGGTCATCTGGGCAGATATAGGCCCAATCGCCCGTGCGCTCGATGAGGGGGGTGGGTTGTGTGGTGGCGTCTGGCTCTGTTGCATCTTGTGTTGTTGCATCCTGTGTTGTTGCCTGCGGTGCTGTGGTCTCTTGCGCTTGTGCGCCCGTAACTTGTGCGCTCGTAATTTGTGCGCCCGTAAACGGGACGAGAAAAAAGGCCAGCAGACCCAGGAGTGGTGCAATTTTTTTCATGATTTGTGCTTTCATGGGGTGGCCCGATCGGTGAAAGAATGTGTGATTTTTGATGTTTAGTCGATTTTGCTTTCATTCGCAAGGTTGCCCTGCGCTCACAGGGCTATCTGGACAGGGGGAAGACAGCAGGTTAAAAGCGTGACAGTCTTTTTCAACGTCCAGGATGGATCAAATTGATGACAAGCGGTAACGATATTCGTCGCGAATTTCTCCACTATTTCGCCAAACAGGGCCACCAGGTGGTTGACTCTTCCTCGCTTGTCCCCCGCAACGATCCGACCTTAATGTTTACCAATGCGGGGATGGTGCAATTCAAGAGCTTGTTTACCGGACAAGAGCTGCGCGATTATACCCGTGCGGCAACGTCCCAAAAATGTGTGCGTGCAGGCGGCAAACACAACGACCTTGAAAATGTAGGCTACACTGCCCGTCACCATACTTTTTTCGAGATGATGGGTAATTTTTCCTTTGGGGATTATTTCAAGGATCAGGCGATTGAAATGGCCTGGACGCTGATCACCCGCGTCTATGGAATTGATGAAAAGCGATTGCTGGTCACGGTCTATGACCAGGATGGAGACGCCGCCGCTCTTTGGCGCAAAATTGCGGGCCTGCCTGATGAGCGTATTCTCCGCATTGCGACAGCGGATAATTTTTGGGCGATGGGGCCGACAGGGCCGTGTGGGCCCTGCTCGGAAATTTTCTATGACCACGGGGATCATATCCCCGGTGGTCCTCCCGGTTCACGCGATGAAGATGGCGACCGTTTTGTCGAAATTTGGAATCTTGTCTTTATGCAGTACGAACAGATTGATCCCGACACCCGGGTTGATCTGCCGCGTCCCTCGATTGATACGGGTATGGGCTTGGAACGCATCACGGCGGTAATGCAAGGGCGGCATGACAACTATGATATTGATCTGTTGCGAACCCTGATTTTGGCCTCGGCAGAGGTCACGGGGACAGACCCCGATGGTGATTTGGCGGTCTCACACCGTGTGATTGCCGATCACTTGCGTTCGTGTGCGTTTTTGATTGCGGATGGTGTTTTACCCTCCAACGAAGGGCGGGGCTATGTCCTGCGCCGGATTATGCGCCGGGCCATGCGCCACATTCATAAAAGTGGCGTGCGCGAACCCGTTTTTTTCAAGCTGGTTCCGACCCTCATCGGGTTGATGGGGGCCGCCTTTCCCGAACTGAGCCGTGCCGAAGCCTTGATGAGCGAAACGCTCAAAGGCGAAGAAAAACGCTTTGGACAGACCCTGGATCGCGGAATGCGTTTGCTCGAGGATGAAACGGCAAAATTGGGCGGTGGGGCAACGCTGGATGGGGCGGTCGCTTTTAGGCTTTATGACACCTATGGCTTTCCGCTCGACTTGACGCAGGATGTTCTGCGGGGGCAGGGGCGCGATGTTGATTTGGCTGGTTTTAACGCGGCGATGCAACATCAAAAAGAGGTCGCCCGTGCCGCGTGGAGCGGCTCCGGTGAGGTTGCGGCAGAACAGATATGGTGTGATCTGCGCGCGCGTTTGGGCGCGACAGAATTTCTGGGCTATGACACCGAACGTGCGCAGGGGCAGGTTCTGGCCTTGATTAAGGACGGTGAAGAGGTTCAACAGGCATCTGCCGGCGATGCGGTTTTGGTGATGGTTAATCAGACGCCATTCTATGGTGAATCTGGTGGGCAACAGGGTGACAAGGGCCAGATGGTCGGTGCCGATGGTGTGGTTTTTACGGTTGGGGATACACAGAAAAAGGCCGGGGGAGTCTTTGTTCATGTGGGCAAGGTCAGTGCGGGGCGTCTTATGGTTGGGCAGGCCCTCGACATGCAGGTTGACGGGACGCGCCGGGATGCCCTGCGTGTACACCATTCCGCTACCCACCTGTTACACGAGGCTCTGCGGCGGCGTTTGGGTACACATGTCACCCAAAAAGGTTCACTGGTTGCCCCGGAGCGTCTGCGTTTTGATATTTCACAGCCCACTCCTCCTTCTGCCGACGACCTCGCCGCTGTTGAGGCCGAAGTTAATGAACGCATTCGGGCCAATGATCGTGTGACCACGCGTCTGATGACACCGGATGATGCCGTTGCCGAAGGGGCCATGGCCTTGTTTGGTGAAAAATATGGCGATGAAGTGCGTGTCGTCTCGATGGGGGGGCAGGATGCGGCGGGGCGGTCTTATTCGACTGAGTTGTGTGGTGGAACCCATGTGCGCCGCACGGGCGATATTGGTTTTTTCAAGATTGTCTCTGAATCCGCCCTGGCCTCTGGTGTGCGTCGGATCGAAGCCGTCACGGCCAGTGCGGCCCTGGCCCATGTCTGCACACAGGAAAACTACCTCGCCGCCGCCGTACAGGCGGCGCGCAGCTCCCCACGCGAACTTGAACGCCGCATCCTGTCACTGGTCGAAGAGCGCAAACGCCTGGAAAAAGAACGCGACGACCTGCGGCGCAAGCTGGCGGTCTCTGGCAGTGGAGCGGAAACTCCAGCGCAGGACATCGAGTCAGTCAACGGTGTGCCACTGGCTATACGTCTTTTGTCAGGCGTCTCACCAAAGGATCTAAAGCCAACAGCGGATGACATGAAAAAACAGCTCGGCTCTGCTGTGATCGTCTTGATTGCCGAAATGGACGGTAAAGCATCGTTGGTGGTTGCTGTCACCGATGACCTCAAAAACTGCTTTTCTGCTGTTGATCTCGTCCGCGCAGGTTCTGCCGCCCTGGGCGGCAAGGGCGGCGGCGGTCGTCCTGACATGGCCCAGGCTGGCGGCCCCGATGTTACCCGCGCTCCTGAGGCCATTGAGGCCATTCGGGCATTGCTTCGTGCGTCGGGTTAGGGGTTTTGTTGTGAGTATTTTGCGTTTGATTTGAGGTGCAGACGACTCAAAGTGTTTTCAACAGTCTATTTTTTTCTGGCAGTGTTCTCTGAACAGAAGCCTTTTGGCTCTTTCATACACGGGTCTGTCAATCATTCGTCCGTCTAACAGTGCAACGCCCTCTCCTTTGGCCCATGCGTCTTCCATGAGAGAGACCGTGCGTCGTGCGAGGGTTAGATCTTCAGGACGAGGTGAGAAGGCGGCATTCAATAGAGGAACCATCACAGGGTGGATACAGGTTGCACCGTCAAAGCCAAATCTGGCGGATCGTCTGGCGAGGTCAAGGGTTTGTTCGGGGTTTGAAAGATCAGACAGCGTGTCCAGCAGTCCCAGAGCCATGAGTCCCTGTGCCTTTGCTGCCATTGCGACCTGTTGTTTTGGCAGGCAGAGCGTTTCTGCCGAGGGTGACAGGCCACATTCTGTCGCGAAATCTTCCCCCCCCAGAATCATGGCTCTATTTCGCGACAATGCTGCGGCAATATCACGTGCAGACAGCACCGCAGAGGGAGATTCCAGCAGGGGTACGGTGCCAATGCTACCTTCGCTGAGCGCACAATCACGTTCCAGTTCACTGATCACATCCCCCAGTGCCCGCAAGGCATTTGCATTTTCGACTTTTGGCACCAGAACTGCCGCCAGACCGGGCCTGATAACGGCTTCCAGATCACGAACGGCGAGACGCAAGGGCGCATTGATCCTGACGAGGATATCTGTTCCCTGCCCCGATAGGTCATCAATCGCCCGCAAACAGTGCTGGCGGGCCTTGCCCTTGTCTGGATGGGGGATGCTGTCCTCAAGGTCTAGAATCACGGCATCTGCACCGCGCTCCAAAGCCTTGCTGATAAAGCGCGCGTTGTTGACAGGAACATAGAGCAGGGATCGCCAGACTTTGCCTTGCGAATAGGGGTTCTTCATGCGTATTTCCCCCTGATGTTGCCTTCGTCAATCAGTGTCCTGATGTCGTCACGCTCCAGGCCAATCTCCGCAAGGATCTCGTAGCTATGCTGACCAATGTCGGGGGCTGCGGATCTGATCTGACCCGGTGTCATGGACAGGGCAGGCACGGGCCTGTGCATTGCAACGCTACCCAGTTCATCATCCGGCACGTCAACATAAATTCCCCGCTCAATAAAATGCGGATCGCGTGAGATGTCTTCAATATTGTAGAGTGGTGCTGCGGTAATGTCTTCTTTGGCAAAAATTTCCAGCAGTTCGGCGCGGGTGTGTTTACCAATCCATTTGCTGACAATCGCATCAACTTCATGACGCCTTTTACAACGTGCCTCGTTGGTGGCATAGCGGGGGTCGTTGTTCATGTCAGGACGACCGATAACCTCGAACAGTCTGGCCGCAATACTTTGAACAGAGGCCGAAATGGCAATGAAGTGACCATCCGCAGTGGTGTAGACATTGCGAGGGCTTGAGGTATTGGAGCCATTGCCAACCCGTGCCTTGGGAGCAGAGGTAATAGCGAAATCAAGGGCTTCTGGACCAAGAACCGAAACCATGGAATCAAGCAAGGCAAGATCAATGATTTGCCCGCCTCCCGTACTGTGCCCTCTGGCATAGAGAGCCATCATGACAGCACTGGCCCCGTAAAGCCCGGAAATCATATCTGCCAGAGCCAGCGGTGGTAGAAGCGGCTCGCCGTCTGCCTCACCATTCCGGTGGGCAAAACCCGAAAGAGCCTCAACCAGCGTTCCAAAACCGGGGCGCGGACTGTAGGGTCCGTGCTGTCCAAAGCCGGAGACACGCAAAACGATAAGATCATGGTGCTTTTTCAACAACTCGGTCGGGGCCAGCCCCATTTTTTCCAAAGTCCCCGGACGGAAGCTTTCGATAAGAACATCTGTTTCGTCAATCAGACGCTTTAGAATATCAATCGCCCGACTAGAGCGAAAATCAAGGGCCAGACTGCGCTTGTTTCGACCATAGACTTTCCAAAAGGATGCATAGCCCTCTCTTTTCCACGCTCTGAGGGGATCCCCCCAGGGCAGAGGTTCAACCTTGATGACGTCGGCACCAAAGTCTGCCAGTTGCAAAGATGTCATATTTCCGGCAACCAGTCTGGACAGATCCAGAACCCGTATCCCACAAAGTGCACCTTTTCCGGTTCGTGCAAATGCAAGTTTTTGCCACTGTGTCTGTCCCGTCATTCCCTAACCTTCTCTGCGCAATTTTTGGCGGGAGCGGGGTTTTTTTCTGGCAATGAGCAGGGCACCTGTGCCCATCAGCATCATGACGAGAATGGCAAGAGAGATTGGGCGGGTCAGGAAGATCATCGCATCCCCCTGACCTAGCAAAATAGCCTGACGAAAAGAGTTTTCCACCAAAGGTGCTAAAACTACGGCAAGGATGAAGGGGCCGCTCGGGTAGTCGTTCTTGCGCATCAAATAGCCGATGATCCCGAAAATCAGGACAATCCAGATGTTGAATGTACTGTAATTGAGTGAAAAGGCCCCCACCAGACAAAGTGCAATCACCACGCTGGGCAGATGCCCTTGAACAGAACGCAACAAATTCACAAAAATGGGAATCATGAGCAGGTTCGACAGCAAAAGAAACAGATTGGCCAGAACCAGTCCCGCAATCATGGCCCAGACCACATCACCTGAATTTTCCATCAGCAATGGTCCAGGTTGCAACCCGAACATAATCAAAGCACCAAGCATAATTGCAGTGCCCCCGGATCCCGGAATACCGAGTGTCATTAATGGGATGAGCGCACCCGGAACAGAGGCGTTGTTGGTGGCTTCTGGACCCGCCAGTCCGGCAATCGACCCCTTGCCGAACTCTTCGGGCTTGCGGGCAACTTTCTTTTCCAGAGCATAGGACAGAAAGGTTGCAACAGTTGCCCCGGCACCGGGTACAACGCCGACGATGGTTCCCAAAAGAGCACCGCGCATCGTCGGCGCGGCCGCTTGCCTGAGTGCGCTGCGCGTGGGCAGGTATTCGCGCATATTAAAACCGGGTTTCCCCAGCGTCATCCTGACCCGCTTTTCGAGATTGCAGAACACCTCGCCGAGGCCGTAAAGGCCAATAATGATGCCAACAAAATCAATTCCTTCGATTAACTCAGGCACAAATGCAAATCGGATGTGTCCAGAGATGTAATCACTGCCAAAGGTACTGACCAGAATGCCAAAGCAGGCCATGAGCAGTGCCTTGAGCATATGATCTCCGGCCAGCAGAACAATGGTTGATAGCCCGCCCAGCATGAGCAGAAAATACTCTGGGGCGGCCAGATGGATTGCAGAACGCGCGACGACTGGGGCAAGGAAAATCAAAACCAGTAGACCGAAAATCCCGCCTACAAAGGAAGAAACAGCCGAGAGACCGAGAGCAAGCCCACCCCTTCCCTGTTGCATCATTGGATAGCCTTCAAGAGCTGTCATAATCGCTGGCGCATCGCCTGGCGTATTGATTAAAATGGAGGTAATGCGTCCCCCATACATGGTTCCCATATAGACACCTGTCAGAAGACAAAGTGCCGGAATTTGCGACAGGCTAAAGGTCAGGGGCAACATCAGGGCGATACCAGCAGAGGGACCAAGACCGGGCAAGGCCCCGATAATCGTGCCAATAAGCCCCGCAACAAAGATCAGGACGAGGTTATAAGGTGTGAGAACAGCCTCAAAGCCCGTTCCCAGATTGACAAGAGCATCCATACAACGGCCCTCCCTCAAGGAAATTTATGTTAGCGGAATTTTCAGCCAGAGGCTGAAGACAGCATAAATAAAAGCCAGAGTGCTGACAGAGTGAAGAACCGCACGGGGCCAAGAGTGGCCGAGGAGTAAGACCGAAACAACAACAAGCAAACCCCCAAGCGGCAACAAAACAGAGCCAAACCCCATCACCAGCAATGTTATGACCAGCAAAATCATCGTGATGATCGGGGGGCGCACTCTTTGCCAGCTCGCGCGTCTCTCCTCTTCCTTTTCACTGACAGGTGGGCGGGATCCTGTGGTCTTGCAGGTCAGGACAACAATCAGGGTTAGCGAGGCCATCGCAATGTTGAGCGGGACAAAACCAGCACCGACCCCGTACCCGGTATGGTAAGGCATAGACGTACTCTCCCAAAGGAGCCATCCTGCGAAGCCTGCAAGGCAGACCAAAAGAATCATTTCTGATGTTTTCACCCGTCCCTCCTTTCTTATTTTTTGAGGAGGCCAAGTTCCATTAGAGTCTCCTGGTAAACCTCTTGGGTTGCAGACAGATAGTCCTCAAAGGCCTTGCCGCTGAGAAACCCCGGCACAACAGAGTTTGGAGACAGATATTTTTCTTTCCATTGTCGATTTTTGCTGAGTTCAGACAGTTTGTTGATGAAAAACTGCTTTGCCTCCTCACTGATCCCAGCCGGGGCCGTTACACCACGGTAGAGGCTGAGTAGAATATCAAGGCCTTGTTCCTTGAAGGTCGGAACGTTTTGGAGGGCGGCAATGCGTTTCTCGGTGCTGATGGCCAGTGCCCTGAACTTTCCCGTCTTGAGGTAGTCCGCCACTGGACCCGGATTGGTAATCACGAAATCAAGCTGGTTCGACAGCAAGGCGGCAATAACCTGTCCATCGCCCTGAAAGGGAATGTAGTTGATTTTCTTGCCTGTTTTCTTGCCAAACTGAATGGCGACAATGTGTTCAATACTACCCGTTGCCGTTCCACCGACGTTCAGGGTTTTTTCTGTCCCGAGAATGTCATCCATTGATCTATAGGGGCCAGAGGGATTGACTACCAGAAGTTCAGGATCAATCCCCAGACGGGCGATGGGTGTGAAACTGGTGTAATCCAGACCGATATTTGAGTTCAATGGTGTCGTAATATGGGACGAGGTAATGGACATCAGATAATGACCATCGCCTTTTTTGCTGTTGAGGTAGCCCATGGATACGGCAGAACTGCCTCCGGGCTTATTGACTACAGTTATCGGTTGTTGAACGATTCCTTCCTCTCTCAGGATTTTGGCCATGGAGCGCAACAGGGTGTCATGACCGCCGCCGGGTTTGTAGCCCGCAACGAATTCCAGACCGCGTTCTGGGAAATCCGCCAAAACGGGAGATATCCAAAAGACAACAAAAGCACAGAGAACACGCAGGATCAAAGACTTGAGAGTACTCATTTTTATTCCTCCTTGTTTAATATTTTTTCATATAAGGAACAAAATGTCCCATATTATGAACGTAAAACCAGAGCTATTGGCTGTCAAGCTACAATCTTTCACGTGGTGATTCTGGTTTTGCACATCACAAGTTATTGCCATCAGGATCATTTTCGTTATTTTGTTCGGATGATAGAGGTCGGGTGTGTGTGACAATCGCTGGATCGTTCAAGTGGGGGCAAATATGAAGCCGACGGGGGCATCGGATATTCTTGATCTGGTTGAGTATCTTTCCAGAGCAGAGAGACCCTGCACTCTGTCCTCTGCTGCGACTGATACGGGGCTTGCAAAAAGCTCCTGCCTGCGCCTACTCAACATCCTTGTCACGAAAAAATACGTTCGCCGCTCGGAAAATGGTCGGTACAGTCTGCTAAGCGCGGTCGGTGTTGGTGGCATGACGCAAAAGCAGATTGACTTGGCTAATCTGGCAGAGCCAATTTTGAGACAGGTTGCGGACGACTCAGGGGTCTCTGCATTTTTGGCCGTTGTAAACCCTGCTGAAAAGCTACGCTACATCGTCAAGGTTCTGCCCTCAAATCAGGAGCTTGTCTATGATAGGGATATCGCCAAGATTAGGGAACTTCATCAGGTCACGTCGGGCCTCTGCATCCTTGCTTACAGGAACTCGGACAGCACAGCCAACCATACAGAACTCGCTACGATTCGCAAGCGAGGCTACGCCGTCAATCTGCACGGCATCATCGAAGGTGCTTCCGGGGCCGCCGCGCCAGTTTTTGACCGAACAGGTCAGGTCGTCGCGGCTTTTAATCTCGCAGGCCCCCGACACAATTTCGAACAGTCACTCGAAAAAATCACACAACTGACCGTCGAGGGAGCCAAGGCACTCAGTCTAGCTCTGGCCAAGAGATGATCCTTTCCCGTCTCAGCGCAGGGCGACATTGTTCAGTGACCGGTCCTGCCCCTGGAATTTCGCCGACGGTATCAAATTTTTGGCGTAGAAGCGGGTTTGACTGCTCTATAGTGAGGCATCTTTCGCTGGAAACCCAAGAGACAGTGATGTGCTTTTCGGCTTCCTTCACGCGATGTCTGCCAGGACACGGACGCTCTTCATGTGGTCGGGGTTTTCAACGGTGCCGCTTCCGGGCTGGCCGCGTTTGATGCCGTCAACAATGTCCATGCCGTCGATCACTTGACCCCAGACGGTGTATTTTCCCTTGAGGTGTGGGGCGGGGGCGAACATGATGAAAAACTGGCTGTCCCCGGAATTGGGATTTTGTGCGCGGGCCATGCCGACCGTGCCACGGTCAAAAGGATGGTCGGTAAATTCTGCGATCAGCTTTTTGCCACTCCCACCGGTTCCGTTTCCGTCCGGGTCGCCCGTTTGGGCCATGAAACCTTCGATCACGCGGTGAAAAACGATGCCGTCGTAAAATTCGTCGCGGGCGAGTTCTTTAATCCGGGCAACGTGTAGGGGGGCGAGTTTGGGCAAAAGCTCAATCGTAATCGATCCGGCCTCCAGCTCAATGACCAGTGTGTTTTCAGGGTCGCGTGTTTTTTCTGTCATGTTGTGTTGCTTTCTCGTCAGGTTTTCGCGGCTTATTGCGTATCTGCCAAAACGCGCATAGATATCATCTTGTCCGGTGTGGCGACGCGGCCATTTTGTGCCCGGTTGCCGCGTTTGATTTTGTCCACAGCCTCCATGCCGTCAATAACGCGTCCCCACACGGTATATTGACCGTCCAGATTGGCGGCCCTGCCAAACATGATAAAAAACTGGCTGTCTGCAGAATTGGGATTTTGCGACCGGGCCATGCCGACGGTGCCACGTTCAAAGGGTTCGCGGGAAAACTCTGCGGCGAGTTTTTGACCACTGCCACCAGTTCCGTTTCCGTCCGGGTCGCCAGTTTGAGCCATGAAGCCGTCAATCACGCGGTGAAAAACGAGGCCATCATAAAACCCTGCGCGGGCGAGTTCTTTAATGCGGGCGACGTGGTTTGGGGCTAAATCAGGGCGCATTTCAATGGTCACAGGCCCGTCTTTTAAGGTGATAACCAGAGTATTTTCCGAATCAAAAGCCACTGCAGGCAAACTGACACCCACAGTTAAAAAGGCGACGAGAAGGGGCGTAAGGCCCTTGAACAACGACATCATGTTGGGTCTTTCGTGATGGGGTTAGGCCATTGCCTTTTGCAGGTTGTTGTCCAGGGCATCCATGAATTGATCGGTTGTCAGCCACGCCTGGTTCGGGCCGACCAAAAGTGCGAGGTCTTTGGTCATCTGTCCCTGCTCGACCGTTTCAATACAGGTACGTTCCAGCGTTTCGGCAAAGCGGACGACCTCTGGCGTTTCGTCGAAGGTTCCGCGAAATTTCAGGCCGCGAGTCCAGGCAAAAATCGATGCAATCGGATTTGTCGAGGTGTCTCTGCCCTGTTGGTGCTGGCGGTAATGGCGCGTGACAGTTCCGTGTGCGGCTTCGGCCTCAACCGTTTTGCCGTCGGGGGTCATCAGAACCGAAGTCATGAGACCAAGGGAACCGAAACCCTGGGCGACAGTATCCGATTGAACGTCACCATCATAGTTTTTACAGGCCCAGACAAAACCGCCTGTCCATTTCAGGGCAGCGGCAACCATATCGTCAATCAAGCGGTGTTCGTAAAGAATGCCTTTGGCGGCGAATTTGTCCTTAAATTCGGCATCAAAGACCTCTTGGAACAGATCCTTGAAACGTCCGTCGTAGGCTTTGAGGATGGTGTTTTTGGTTGACAGATAAACGGGCCATCCCAGATCAAGGCCATAGTTAAAACAGGCTCGGGCAAAGCCACGAATGGAGTCATCAAGGTTATACATCCCCATTGCAACACCTGCGGCTTCGAAATCATAGACCTTGTGGGTGATTGATTCGCCGCCATTTGCGGGGGTAAAGGTTAGGGTCAGTGTGCCTGGGCAGGGAACCTTGAAATCCGTTGCGCGATATTGGTCGCCAAAGGCATGGCGTCCAATCACAATGGGTTGGGTCCAGCCAGGAACCAGGCGTGGGACATTCTGCATAATAATCGGCTGGCGGAAGACTGTCCCGCCAAGAATATTGCGGATGGTTCCATTTGGGGAACGCCACATTTTTTTGAGGTTAAATTCTTTGACGCGGGCTTCGTCAGGCGTGATCGTGGCACATTTGACGCCAACACCGTATGCGCGGATCGCATTGGCCGCATCAATGGTGATTTGGTCGTTCGTTTCATCGCGTTTTTCAACGGATAGATCATAGTATTTGAGATCAATATCCAGGTAGGGTTTGATGAGTTTGTCCTTTATTTTTTGCCAGATGATGCGAGTCATCTCATCGCCGTCCAGTTCAACAACCGGATTTTTGACCTTGATTTTTGCCATTTGTCTCATGCTCCTGTTTGCGTACAGTACGGGTGGTCATGGTGACTGTCACACGCCCGCACTCTAGACCGTCCCCCGATCTTGCTATCAAGAAGGGGTCTACTGTTAATAATGGAGCAAATCGTACCCTACGAAAGGGCACGAGCGCAAGGCTCTTTCCAGTTTGACCTTGCGCCTATTTTCTTGCTTGACATGCTTTTCATGGCATTGGGAATGTGTTAGAATTTCAAATTAAAGCGTGTTTTTGAGGAGCCGTGAGCAATGCCTATTTTTTTGCGTTTGGTTTTGGTGGCTGTTGTTCTTTTTACTCTCGCCGTGGGGGGGTGGTTGCTCCTCTTTCAGGACGATAGAGAGGGGGGGGACGTCCGCTCTCGGGGTGATTTCGTACAAGAGTCCAAGTCCTCAAGATCTTTTCCCCCGAAACGCGTACCCCAAGAATTAACGAAACGGGATGAAAGCGCACAAGATGAAAAGGAAACGACCGCTCTGCGTTCGGTCGGAGATTTAGGTTCGGATTCAGGGGCTGGTTCAAATGTCGCGCCGTCCTTTGATATTGTGCGTGTGGATGAAAATGGCGGTCTTGTTATGGCAGGGCGTGGACAGGGGCGTGTGCATATTCTCGATGGTGAAGAGGTTCTCGGTGAGGTTGATGTTGACTCTGGAGGGCAGTGGGCCTTCGTTTTAGATGGTGTTTTGGCACCCGGAACCCATTCCTTTGTGCTTAAGGGCCTTTCTGCGGCAGGGCGTGAGGTGTCTTCAAGTCAGGTTGCGATTGTCGAGGTGCCGTTGCGCGAAGAGCGTACGGGAGAGATCCTTGCGGTGTTGGTTCCGCGTCAGTCTGATGGCACGCCATCTCAGGTGATGCAGATGCCTGCACAGGATCGAGATCAGGCGAGTCAAGATGACACAGGGCAAGACCAAAAGGATGACCGTTCAGCATTGGTGGTTGAAACGGTTGATTATGATGATGAGGGGCGGGCTGTTTTCGCCGGGCGTGGTCAGAGTGGTGATCGGGTGATTGCTTACCTTGATAACGAAATCATTGGCACGGATCAGGCCGGGGAAGATGGTCAATGGGTGATCCGCCCCCCTGATGAGGTTGCCGAGGGCCTGCACCAGCTTCGCGTTGATCGTGTTGGGCCGCAGAACAGGGTTTTGGAACGTATTGAGTTACCTTTTTCTCGTTCGTTGCCTGTTACTGTGGACAGTCATGAGCGTGTTGTTAAGGTGCAACCAGGCAATAGTCTTTGGCGGATTTCCCGCCAGATATATGGACAGGGGGGGCGTTATACCGTCATCTATCAACGCAATCAGGATCAAATCAGGGATCCTGATCTGATCTATCCCGGGCAGATTTTTGTTCTTCCTAAAGAGGACTGAACCCAGTAGGGTCTTTCCTTTGTATATTCCGCCCAGAGGCATCCTTTTTTCTGTGTGGAATGTTGTTCAACCGTAAGGAGACATGGAGTGCTTGAGCACGTTTTGGTTCCCGTCAATCGGGCAGGTTGGCCTTTTATCGCCGGGGCATTGATTTTTTCTGTTCTTGCGGCCTTGATTTGGGAACCGCTGGTCTTTCTTGGGCTGTTCGCTGCAGGGTTTTGTGCGTGGTTTTTTCGCGATCCTCTGCGTCAGACCCCTGTGCGTCCGGGGCTTGTTATCAGTCCGGCTGATGGGGTGATCTCCGCTATTGAAACGGCTGTTCCCCCTGTGGAGTTGGGGGCTGGGTATGAGCCGCAGACGCGCATTTCTATTTTCTTGAGTGTCTTTGACGTGCATGTCAACCGCATTCCGACGGATGGACGGGTGACAGAAACAGCCTATCATCATGGCAAGTTTTTGAATGCGGCTTTGGACAAGTCATCCGAAGAAAACGAGCGGATGTCTGTCAAAATGGAAACCGCAGACAACAAAGAAATCATCTTTGTCCAGATTGCGGGCCTGATCGCGCGACGTATCCTGAACAGTTTACACATTGGTCAAACGGTCAGGGCAGGGGAGCGTTTCGGCCTGATTCGTTTTGGCAGTCGGGTTGATATTTATCTGCCACAGGGAACAGAACCGCTGGTGGCGACTGGACAGCGTATGGTCGGGGGCGAAACGGTGATTGCGGATATTTGTTCCGAAGAAAAGCAACGTCGGGCCGAGGCGCGATAAGGTGCGACGCGGAACCATACGCCGGAAACGTCTGCGTGGTCTTTCGATTGCGCGTCTGGTTCCCAACGCCTTGACTTTGTTGGGGTTGTGTGCGGGGTTGTCGTCTATTCGCGCGGGCCTTGAGCAAAAATGGGAACTGGCTGTTTTTGGAATTGTTGTGGCGATGGTCACGGATGGTCTTGATGGCCCGGCGGCGCGGTTACTCAAATCCCAAAGTGACTTTGGTGCGCAGCTCGACTCGCTGGCTGATTTTGTCAGCTTTGGCGTTGCACCGGCGTTGGTGGTTTACCTTTGGGCCTTGCCAGATGCGGGCGGGTTTGCGTGGGCTCTTGCGGTTCTTTTTTCCATCTGTTGCGCCATGCGTTTGGCGCGTTTCAACACGGGTTTAATAGATGAAAATCCGCCAGTTTGGGCCACACGATTTTTTGTCGGTGTGCCAGCCCCCGGGGGGGCAGGTCTAATTTTGGTTCCCATGGTGATGAGTTTCCAGATGGGCGATACCTTTTGGCGGAGTGGACTGTTGAGCGGGGGCCTTTTTGTGGTGGTGGGGGCTTTGTTTGTCTCGACACTCCCGACCTTTTCATCCAAGCGCATTCATATTCCGCGCAGGTTTGTCGGATTGGTCATGGTAGTGATCGCTGCCTATGGGGCATTGTTGCTCTCGACGCCGTGGATCGCACTGGCCCTCGCTGGTTTTGGTTATGGACTCAGCATTGTTCTGGCACAGTTTTCTTTTCGCGCGATGATTCGTAAGATGGACGCGCAAAAAGAGCGTCAAAAGTCGCGTTTGCCGTCCGATTCTGTCAATGAAGATGGTGCGTCAGACGGTGCAGATCTGAGGTGAGCCGTGTTTGATCGCCTGTTGCGCCAAGTGATTGATCCCCCTCTCAACAGAGTAGGGAGGACGTTGGCCTCTGTGGGGATGAGTGCGAATCAATTGACTTGGTCGGGTTTTGTTTTTGGGATGCTGTGCCTTCCGCTGCTGGCTCTTCAGAACCCAGGGTGGGCTTTGGTTGCGATTGTCGTCAACCGAATTTTTGATGGGCTAGACGGTGCTGTTGCCCGCCAAACCCAAAGCGGAGAGTCCGATTTGGGGGGCTATTTAGATATTACCCTTGACTTTCTGTTTTACTCTGGGGTTGTTTTGGGATTTGTTTTCCTTGCACCAGAAACCAATGCCGTCCCGGGGGCTTTTTTGATCTATGCCTTTACTGGAACGGGCTGTTCTTTTTTGGCGTTTGCGGTTTTTGCCGCCAAGCGTGGCCTCTCGACGGACATCAGGGGTAAAAAGAGCCTTTATTACCTCGGGGGGCTGACCGAGGGAGCGGAAACAATTGCTTTTTTCGTGTTTGTGTGCCTCTTTCCCCAATTCTTCCCCGTTATGGCGTGGATTTTTGGTGCGCTGTGCTGGATAACAACTGTTTTTCGCATCTATGCGGCCTGTCATGCCTTTGAGCACCTCTAAAAACCTCAATCCTCGTTTTTTGGGGCGTCAAGCTGCTTGAGAGTCGTGCGTGTGCAACACGACCTGCGATCCCCAGATGCGTCAAGTATTCTCCGGCTCTTGAAATTAGCTTTCCTGCCACCCAACTTCGGCGGCAGGTTTTTAGAGGTACTCTTTTGGCAAAGACTGAGCCTCTTTGTCCATTCTGCGCTTTGCTCTAAAAAGATGGTATTTGGCCCGAATCATCAAGGCGCAGGGTGTCGTGAGCAACGTGAGGATTGTCGCAAAACATAACCCTGCGACAATGGCAGTGGCCAGTTGAGTCCACCATTGGGTGGAGGGTGCACCGACAGAGACCGTGCGGTTTATCAAGTCAATATTCATTGACAAGGCCATTGGCATCAGCCCCAGAATAGTCGTAATCGTCGTCAGCATCACAGGGCGAAGACGTTGTATCCCTGTCCTGAGGATGGCCTCGACAGGATCGTGATGGATTTTGCACAGACGGTCATAGGTATCAATCAGTACGATATTATTGTTGACGACAATTCCTGCCAGGGCAATGATACCAACGCCCGACATGATAATGCTAAAAGGTTGCTGAATCACTAAAAGTCCTAACATAACGCCCGCTGTGGACATGATGACGGCGGACAGGATCAGCGCGGCACTGTAAAAGCTGTTGAACTGTGTGACCAGGATAATGGCAATGAGGAACAGTGCGACGACCAAAGCCTGCCCGAGGAACGCCCTGGCATTATCTTGTTCTTCGTTTTCGCCCTTGAATTTAATTGTGATGTCTGGACTCCAGTCTTGCGCTTTTGCCCATTCCTGGAGGTCTTGGACGAGGTTATCGGCGAGAAATCCGGGGGCAACTTCCGCCCTGACCGTCAGGCTCCGTTTCCCTTCGACCCGATTGATTAAGGCAACCTTGGGCATAGCGGTGCGGGTGACAAAATTAGACAGCGGGATTGTTCCCTTTTCGGTTTTGACCCGCATCTGATCCATTTGGTCAAGAGTGCGGTTGTCTTTGGGCAGGCGTACGACGATGTCAACCTCTTCGTCGCTGTCATTCGGGCGGTAGGCTCCAACCGTCATTCCATTGGTCAACATGCGGATGTAGTTGCCGATCAAAGCAATATCGACATCGAATTTTGCCGCCTGTGCGCGGTCAACGCTCAACTGCCACTCAATACCGGGCAGGGGCAGGCCGTCTTCGATGTCAAGCAAACCCTCTGTTTCGGAAAATTTGCCTGCAATGCGTCGGGCGGTGGCGTAGAGTTTTGCCGAGTTGTGTGAGAAAATTTCCAGCTGAATAGCTTTGCCCACGGGTGGGCCTGCTTCTTCTTCTCTGGCTTCGATGGCAAGGCCGGCGAGCTTTTGCGTGCGTGTCCTGATGTCATCAATAATCACATTGGCGCGGCGGCGGGCAAACCAGTCAATCAGCTCGATATCGATTGTGCCGATCACGTCCTCGGGCATGTCGCCTCCAGAGTTGGCCTTGGCTTGTGCGGTGGTGTAGATACTGTGAAATTCACCGTATTCGCGCTGGAGATCAAGGACGATATCCTCGACCTCGCCAACCAGAGCATCGCGTTCGTTCAGTGACATGTTGCCCTGCGCCCTGATTTGAAGTGCAAAGCGATCAGGGTCAACCTTGGGGAAAAATTCAACACCCTTGCCCAGCTGTCCATAGAGCACAAAGGAGGCCACGAGAAGTCCCACGGCGGCCAGCATAACCAGCCCTGGGTATTTGAGAGCATTTTTTAAGACACGGGCATAGAGTCCGGTCAGGCCAGACAGCATTGCCAGATCATAGTTTGTTGATTCTTCTATTTTTTCTTGGGGTTTTTTTGCCGGTTTTCCGATCAGGCTACCGATGGTCGGAATAACGATCAGGGCCATGACCAAAGACGCCGCGAGCGTCATGACAAGGGTCAACGGCATATAGCGCATGAACTCTCCAACTGTTCCGGGCCAGAAAAGGAGGGGGGCGAAGGCGGCCAGAGTCGTCATGGTGGCGGTGATAATGGGCCACGCCATCCGATGGCCCGCGATCTGATAGGCCTTAAAGCGGGTCAGGCCCTCGCTCATTTTGCGATCAGCGAATTCTGTGACAACAATGGCCCCGTCCACCAACATCCCGACGGCGAGAATGAGGCTAAAGAGGACAATAATATTGACGGTCAGGCCAAAGGCATCAAGCAACAAAATTCCCGTCAGGAAAGACCCCGGAATCGCCAAGCCAACCAAAAGACCAGAGCGAAAGCCCAGGGCGGCAATCACTACGATCAAAACCAAAAGAATGGCTGAGGCGACATTGTTTTGTAAATCCAGTAGCATCGTTTTAATTTTTGTGGATTCGTCCTGTGAAAAGCTGACCTCAATGACATCGAACCATTGTGCGCTTTCTTCCGCGACGACGGCGCGAACCTGATTGATTGTTTCGATAATATTGGTGCCGGTGCGTTTGGAAATTTCAATGGTCAGTGCCTTTTGACCATTCACGCGCGCGGTGTCGTTGGCGTCTTTGAAGGTTTTGCGTAAAGACACAACATCCCCTGCCCGCACAACAGCATCGCCGTCTGATTTGATGGGCATATTGAGAATATCGGCTGTGGTTTCAAAAACACCTGGAACCTGAATGGAAAACCGTCCCTGTCCGGTGTCCATTGTACCAGCTGCAACAACAATGTTTGAACGTGAAATGCCCGCGACAACCGCCTTGGCATCAATGTTGTAGCTTTCGAGGGCCACTGGATCAATAATCAGTTCCAACAGCTCTTTGCGTTCACCGACAATGCGGGCCTCCAGAACTGTTTGGACGGATTCGATTTTGTCTTGCAGTCGATTTGCGGCGCGCAGCAGGGTGCGCTCTGGCACAGCACCGGAAAGATTGACAACAAGGATGGGAAAGAGACTGAGGTTGATTTCATTGACGCTGGGCTGATCGGCCTCTGCGGGCAGCTTGGCGGCATCAACTTTTTCGCGCACCTGGTTCATGGCAACGTCAACGTCAAAACCTGCATCAAATTCTAGCCTGACATTTCCACCCCCTTGATAGGCTGTTGCGGTCATTTCCTTGACGCCTTCGATAGATTTGAGTTGTTGTTCAACAGGTTTGACCAATAACCGTTCAGAGTCGGTGGGGGAGAGGCCCTCTTGATGCAGGCTGACATAGATAAAGGGGACGTTGATGTCTGGCGTGTCTTCTTTGGGGATTGTCACATAGGCCACAAGCCCGCTGATCAGGAGCAACACTAACGCGGTCAGAACAGTCCGCGCATGGGTCAGAGCGGCGGTGATAATGGCAGTCATTCCCGTTACTCCGCCCTGTCCTGTTGAAGAGGTTGCAGAGTCCGGGCGTCAATCGGCAAAACGTCCTGTCGATCAACAATAAATTCCTGTCCAGTGGTGATGAGAACAGCCTTTTCCGGCAATCCCGCCAGCCACATTCCGCTGGAACTGTTGGCAATAATATCGGCCGGGACAAAGCGAACGCGGTTGTGTTCTGTCAGGATAAAGACACCGACGCGCCCATCATCGCGCAAGGTCAGAATCCCGGGGGAGACCAGATGCGCCCGCCGGGGGGGCGCGGCGAAGGTGAGGGTGGCGGTCATGCCTGCCGGGATTGAAAGATCGGGGTTGGGGACGAGAACCTCGATTTCAAAGGTGCGGGTTCTCGGGTTTGCTGCGGTAGCAATAAAGCGAATGGAACCGTTTGCGGTCTGACCAGAGGCCAGTATGACTCGTGCAGGGTCTCCTATAGACAGTTGGGCGACCTGTCGTTCGCTGACTTCGGCGGAGATCACAATCGATGATAGATCAAGCAAGGTTCCCAGACTGTCACCGGGGCGCAGGATGGTTCCTTTTTCGACGCGGCGCGTGTGCAAGATGCCGTCAAAGGGCGCTTTGATCGTTGTTCTGTTGAGTTCAAGCTGGCTTTGAAGGACACGCGCCCGTGCGGATTCCAGGGCCGCCTTGTGCGCGACCAACTGTGTTTCGGCCCTGAATCCCTTTTTTGAGAGGCGGCGGGCGGCATCGTATTCCATTTCGCGTTGTCTCAGCAGGGCCTTGGCTTCTGCGAGTTTGGCGGCTCTGTCGTTGAGCGCAACGGTGGCAAGGATTGTTCCGCGTTTGACAAAACGACCCTTTTCGATAGGGAGTTCTTGAATCGGGCCTTGTGTTTCGGAGGTGACAGATGCCCGGCGGATGGCCTCACTCTGTCCGGCGAGGACAAGAGACGGCCTATAATTGCGGGCGTGAAAGACTTGCACACGAACAGATTGAGGGGCGTTTTCCTGAACCAGGTCGGCGGGTGGTTTGGACAGGGTTTGCGTCGTTGTCTGGTTGAAGGTACCCGATAGAATCCACGCTGTTGTTCCTGAGGCTAAAATCACGGCAATCAAAAATGATTTGTTCATCTGTCGGTTCCGTTTTTTCACCTGCATACCCGCAGACATGCGGAGGTTGAACTATGGAGATACCTCCCCCGATTTTCAAGACCCCTTGTTGCTTGCCTTTGGCTTTTGTTGCAGGCAGAATCGTTCCGCCAGGTTTCATTCGGCGAGGTGTGATATGCGTTTTGATCTTCCGGTTTCAGGGCTTCGGGCCAATTCTGTGCGGGCGTTGGTTTCCGCTGGTAATATGGTTAATGTGCGCTTTCTTAATGCGGCGGCGCGGCCTGAGGTTACTCCCTTTCAGCCTGCGGTGGTGGAGTCGGCTGCTCTGCCGGGCGGAGGTGTGAAAACCGCAGTGCGCCGCGAGGATGCCCGCAATGATCTCGGTGATGGCCCGGTTCCGCAAAGTTTGTCAGGGGGATTGCTTGCGGCAGGGGGAGTCCAAACGGGCGTTTCTCCCGTGCGTGAAACGGTAAATCTCCGTGTTGCGGCCCGGGCTTATGACGCCAATGTGGCGGTTCTGGGTGTCCTGGACGAGATGGCGCAGGCCCTGCTGGGCGATCAGGACAAGAATCGTCAAGATGTTTAAACTCCAGGCACCTCCCCTCTCTGTCTAAACTCCTTGTCCGGCCCGGCTGCGTGAGATAGCGCGGCTGAGGAGAATGGCTGGGAGTAGTCCAACGACGACAATCGTCAATGAGGAGGTCGAGGCTTCGGCGAGACGCTCATCAGAGGCAAGGTTGTAGGCCTCAACGGCGAGAGTATCAAAGTTGAAAGGCCGCATGACCAATGTGGCGGGCAGTTCCTTCATGACATCGACAAAGACCATCAATCCTGCAGTCAGGAGGCTTCCCTTCATCAAGGGCATATGAATATGCCACAGCGTCGCGTATTTTCCCTTACCCAGTGTGCGCGCGGCGTCTTCCATTGTGGGTCTGATTTTTTGCAAGCCGCTTTCAAGTGTTTGAATTGATGCGGCCATAAAGCGAACCAGACAGGCAAAAACCAGCGCGGCAATTGTTCCTGTGAGCAATAGCCCGACAGAGAGGCCGAGGGCTTTTTCGAGCCAAGAGGCCAAAAGATGATCGAGAGCAGAGAGGGGAAAGAGAACCCCCAATGCCACGACAGTCCCGGGGATGGCGTAACCCATAGCGGCGGCTCTGGTCGCAAAGTTTGTCAGGAGACTCGGGGCGAGCCGCTTTGCGTAAACCAGCGGCAGGGCGAGTATAACAGCGGCCAAGGCTGTCGTCATGGCAATGGTGACGCTGTTCCCTGCTAGCGTGAAGAAACGCAACCCGAATTGATCTAGGCCAAGTTCTATGCTCATCGTGAGGAGAATCAGAGCCGGAATGGCGAAGCCAATAAAAAATGGAATCAAACAACTCACCAGCGCGAGTGTCGCCGGGATAGTCGCCAGTTTTGTACGGGGCAGGGGCTGATAGCGGTGTGTGGCATGGTGGTAGCGGGCCTCGCGCCGTGAGAGCTGTTCAAAGGTCAAGGCGACAAACACAAAGATTAGGAGACAGCTTGCAAGCTGCCGGGCGGTTGCGAGGTCGCCAAAACTCAGCCAAGCATTGACGATTCCGGTTGTAAAGGTCTGGAGGCCAAAAAAAGATACCGTTCCGAAATCTGCCAGTGTTTCCATAACCGCAAGGGCTGTTCCGGCCAAGATACCGGGGCGAGCGAGTGGGAGGGCGACTTTGAAAAAGAGCCGTGCAGATCCTGCGCCCAGTGTCCGTCCTGCATCGAGGGCACATACGGATTGTTCGTTAAAGCTGGCGCGCGCGAGCATGTAGACATAAGGATAAAGAACAAAACCGAGCATGAGGGTTGCCCCACCCAGTGAGCGTATTTCGGGGAACCAATATTCGCCATAACCCAGACCCGTCATTTCGCGCAGGAGAGACTGGAGAGGGCCGCTGGTCTG
This sequence comes from Kiloniellaceae bacterium, assembly GCA_965199245.1. Lineage (GTDB taxonomy): Bacteria > Pseudomonadota > Alphaproteobacteria > Kiloniellales > Kiloniellaceae > Carbonatibacter. Next base: position 1,040,053 of record CBDAQP010000003.1, on the reverse strand, counting down.
AAGGAAATCTGTATAGCTGTAGGCCATGACATAGGCGGGAACACAGAGCGGTAAAATTAAAGCCCATTCCAGTAGGCGCACGGCGGGGAAGCTGTAAAAGGTCACAAGCCAAGCGGTTCCTGTCCCGATTATCGCCACGAGGCAGGCAACGCCAACGGCCAGAACAGCGGTTGTCATGACGTAGTCGGCCAAAACATTTTCGATCAAATGTTGCCACAGATTATTGGGGGTCTGAAACGCACTAACTACGACGACAAATACTGGTAAAACAAACGCAAAGGCGAGGCAGAGCGACAGGCTTTTGAGAGGGAGACTAAACCGCGTTGTCCAGAAAAATCGAGGTGAAAATCTGTCCGTTTGTTTTTCGCTGTGTGGCAAGGTCAAATCGATTCCTAAAATCTTTAAGTCAAATAACGATTATAATTCTTATTATCAGATAGAGTGCGACGCTGTCACTTTTCTGTCAATGTGATTAGCGGTTTTAAGCTGTCGCTGTGACAAAGAAATAACCCTCTGTTTTTTTTCTTGCTTTTCGTCAAAAGGGCTGTTGAAGCCCCCCTTTGATTTTTACGACGAGGTTTTTTCACCCTTGGTTAAGTCCTTATTTTATTAGATTTTCGTGCCGGGATGCGATTATGGATGATCTTTTAAGCGAGTTTCTGACGGAAACGAACGAAGGTTTGACCACCTTAGATGTTGATTTAGTAAATCTCGAACAGAATCCCAATGACACTGAGTTGCTGAGTAGCATTTTCCGTTTGATGCACACGATCAAGGGAAACTGTGATTTTCTTGGCCTTCCCCGCCTTGAATCCGTTGCGCATTCCGGTGAAAACATCATGGGCAGGTTCCGTGATGGTGAATTGCAGGTCAGCGAAAAAGGTGTCTCGCTCATTCTCGAATGCTTGGACAGAATCCGCGATATTTTCAGTGTTCTTGAGGCAACTGAGGTAGAACCCGAAGGAGATGACAGCGATCTGATTGCGCGTTTGAATGCCCATGCGGATGGGGGTGATGCGGGAGCTGTTGCGTCTGGTGCCACGTCCGTTGCGCCGTCTGCCTCTCCCGCTGTTGTCGTAGAAGAGGAATTGAACGAGCTGGAGTGCTCCTTTTCGCGAGGTTCCGGGGCCTGACTTTGCGGTAGTTGCGCCTCCTCCGGCACACCCACCTGTTGAATCGGCAACTGTTTCTCCCGCCGTTCCTGGGGTTTCTGAGGATTCTGCGCCTGTGGCTCCGTCGTCACCTATAGATCCTGTGTCGTCTGGTGCAGAAAAGAAACAGCCCTCAGAAGCCTCGGTCGCGAACCAGACTATTTTTGTCAGTGTTGATGTTCTTGAAAATTTAATGACCATGGTCTCCGAGCTTGTTCTGACGCGCAATCAGGTTTTGCAGATTCTTCGCACTCAAAAAGAAAGCGAGTTTGCTGTTCCTCTCCAGCGTTTGAACCACGTTGTTTCAGAGTTGCAAGAAGGCGTTATGAAGACACGGATGCAACCAATTGGAAATGCTTGGGCAAAATTGCCGCGTATTGTGCGTGACCTGGCGCATGAACTGGATAAAAAAATCAACTTTGTCATGAAGGGTGTGGAGACTGAGCTGGTTCCGGATTTTCGGACAGTTTGTTAAGGTGTATTCCCCCCACACATTGAAGGAATACGACGATGACAACACGCTGCCGATTTTCAGGAGATTTGAAAGCCAGGGTTGCGCTTGAAGCGCTTGGCGGGGATATGACGGTTCAGGAAATTGCCGCCCGCCACAAGGTGCACCCGAACCAGGTCAGCACATGGAAGTGCCAGGCGATCGCAGGCCTGGGAGAGGTGTTTTCTGTCAAGCGGGAGAACGCCTCATCGCAGCGGGATAGCGAAGTACATGAGCTTCATGCCAGGATCGGTCAGTTGACGGTGGAACGGGATTTTTTGGCGAACGGGTTCAAGCGATGAGCAGACCGGAACGGAAGGCCATGATCCAGTCCCGCCCGGTTGAGCCGACAATGCCGGCTTCTGCATATCAGCCGCTCCTCTCCCTATTCCCAGCCTATCGGCGAAAGCCCGGAGACATTGGAATTGATGCAACAGATTGACCGGCTCTCCATGCAGTATCCGTTTTATGGTTCCCGTCAGATGGTTCGGCAATTGCGCCGGGAAGGTCGGTCTGTTGGTCGTCACCGGGTGCGCGGGTTGATGCGTGGGCTTGCAGGCGATCGACCAGGCCCCGCGCACCCCGCCCCCCCCCGACCACCGGATCTATCCGTATGTGCTGCGGGATATGCAGATCACCCGCCCCAATCAGGTTTGGTGTGCAGACATCACTTATATCGCCGTACAGCGTGGCTTTCTGTATCTGGTGGTGATCCTGGGCCAGTCGGTATGTTCTCTCATGGCGGCTGTCCAACAGCATGGAGGCATCCTTCTGCCTTGAGGCATGGGAAGAGGCTTTGCAGAAGTATGACAAGCCCGAGATATTCAATAGCGATCAGGGCAGCCAATTCACCAGCCAGGACTTCACTGGTCTGCTGAAGGATCATGACATCCGCATCTCATGGCCGGGGGCGCTGGATGGATAACATCTTCATCGAAAGGCTCTGGCGTAGCCTGAAATATGAAGCGGTCGATCTGCATGAATTGGATAACGGTTTCACAGCCCGCAGTGTCATCAAGGATTGGTTCGATTTCTATAATCGTCACCGCCCCCATTCAGCACTTGACGGACAGACACCCCAGGAGGCTTATTGGAACCACCCACCGGGGCATGCCCCGCTGATGGATGTAAATAAGGCAGCAGCATGAGCAACCGGAATACACCTTAATTATGCTGACGGATTGTCCAGGAAACTGGAACCAGCTTAGCCTATCCAGATTTTGATGAAGCACTTTACCCAAAATGGTGATGAGTGGAAAATTTCTGATAAGTTGTAACGTATGGTGAACTTTATGCCGTTAAACCTTTTGTCTAATTTTTCTGGACTGGGGAAGTTTGATGTGATTTTTTGCCGAAATGTCTTGATCTATTTCGATCATGAAACCAAGGGCGAAGTTTTATCCCGCCTGTCCCCGGCACTTCAGGACGATGGATTTTTGTTCCTTGGTGGTGCAGAGACTGTTCTGGGTATTTCCGATGACTTTAAACTCGTCCCGGGACAGCGCGGTGTCTATGGCTTGTCGCGCTTTTTGTCATGATGTCTGGTACGGCACAATTTGTAAAGAGTCGCCCCCCTCAGGAGGGGTCGCGCAGGACGTAACCGCGCCCCCAAACGGTTTCGATATAGCTTTCGTTGCCTGTGGCGTTTTTAAGCTTTTTGCGAAGTTTACAGACAAAGACATCGATAATTTTCAATTCCGGTTCGTCGATTCCGCCGTAGAGGTGATTGAGGAACATTTCCTTTGTGAGCGTTGTCCCCTTCCGTAGGGAAAGCAGTTCGAGAATGCTGTATTCTTTCCCCGTTAGGTGTAGAGGTTTGTTATTGATCTCTGCCGTTCGGGTATCGAGGTTGACGGTCAGGCATCCGGTTTTAATCAGAGATTCAGAATGGCCTTTAGAGCGGCGAACAATGGCTTGAATACGTGCGATGAGTTCGCGCTTGTCGAAAGGTTTGGTCAGGTAATCATCAGCACCAAATCCCAAGCCCTTGATTTTGTCATTTAGTCCATCCAGACCGGATAAAATCAAGATCGGTGTTTTGACTCCTGTCGCCCGCATCCGGCGGATGACTTCGTAGCCCTCCATATCCGGCAACAGCAAGTCCAGAATGATAATGTCATAATCATAAATTTTACCGAGGTCTAGCCCGTCTTCGCCGAGGTCGGTTGTATCGCACACATAACCTTCGGATTTTAGCATCATTTCAATGCTTTGGGCCGTGATGGCATCGTCTTCAACCAATAAAATTCGCAATGGTTTTTACCTTTTTTATTGTATGATACCTATTTATGCCTGACGTTTTTTATCAGGTTTATGGCCTGATTAAAAAAAAATTAACACATTTTCTATGAAGATACAAATCAGTATCTCTAAAAACGTCAAGTCTTTGTTTGTCTGGCTGAGTGCGATTCGACGCTTTGGTTGCTGGTTTGTCGCCCTGTCGCGTCTATTGGGAGGCATTAACAGGAATAGGACATAAAAGAGCCTTTTAAAAAAGACAGCGGCAGGGTTATTTCTCCTATCTTTAATATCTCTGCAAGGTCAGTTTTAGCGTGGTCATGATTGAACAACTCACAAGGGAAATCACAGGTCTTTCGGATCATCAGGTTTATGGTCGGGTTTCTGGCGTTTTGGGCATGTTGGTTGAACTGTCGGGTCTTGATCGGTTGTTGACTATTGGTTCGCGGTGCAATTTGGTCGGTCAGGACGGGCAACCTATTCCCTGTGAGGTCATCGGATTCCAGCATGGGCGGGCGCAGTTGCTGACCTTTGGGTCGCTTGATGGTGTCGGCCCGGGATGTAAGGCGGTGCTGTCACAATCGACACCTGTTATTCGTCCCTGTGGGGCGTGGTTGGGGCGCGTCGTTAATGCTTTGGGCGAGCCTGTTGATGGCAAGGGGCCGTTGCCTGCGGGGCCACAACCGTTCAAGGTACGCCGCCGCCCACCCCCGGCCCACAGTCGTAAGCGGGTCGGGCCGAAGATTGACCTCGGTGTGCGGACAATCAATAGTTTTCTGTCCTGTTGTCGGGGGCAGAGGATGGGAATTTTTGCCGGGTCTGGCGTGGGAAAATCTGTCCTGCTGTCGATGATGGCCCGTTATACCTCGCTTGATGTCAATGTCATCGGCCTGATTGGTGAGCGCGGGCGCGAGGTTCAGGAATGGTTGGAAGACGACCTTGGCGAAGAGGGTTTGGCCCGTTCTGTCGTCGTGGTCGCGACCTCTGACGAGCCACCATTGATGCGGCGTCAGGCGGCTTACCTGACAATGGCGTTATCCGAATATTTTCGTGATCAGGGGCAGGATGTTCTCTGTTTGATGGACTCGGTGACACGTTTTGCTATGGCGATGCGTGAAATTGGTTTGTCGGCGGGCGAACCCCCGGCGAGTAAGGGCTATACACCGTCTGTTTTTGCGGAATTGCCACAGCTACTTGAACGTGCAGGGCCGGGAACGGGGCAACAGGGATCTGTGACCGGACTCTTTACAGTTTTGGTTGATGGCGATGACCATAACGAACCCATTGCTGATGCTGTGCGGGGTATTTTGGACGGTCACATTGTCCTTGAACGCAAGATTGCCGAAAGAAACCGCTTTCCCGCGATCAATGTCCTCAAATCCGTTTCGCGCACCTTGCCCGATTGTAACACAGCAGAGGAAAATGATATCGTCTCGCAGGCGCGAGAACTATTGTCAACTTATGACAATATGGCGGAATTAATCCGCATTGGGGCCTATCAATCTGGAGCAGATCCGGCGGTGGATCGGGCGATTTTCCATCATGACGATCTGGAAAGATTTCTAAAGCAGGGCAAGTATGAACGCAGTGACCTTTCCACAGGCTACAGCCAACTGGCCCAGATATTGGGGGTGGAGCCTGCCGCTGATGAGTCAGAGGACAGCTCACCGTCTTTGCGCGATTTTACGCCTGAGGATAGTGAAGGGTGAAGAGAGTGAACGCATAAGGGGATGAGACACTGAAAACATCTGTTGATCCGCTTGTGCGTTTGGCAAACTATCAACTTGATACCGCGCTTGAGGAGCTTTTACGGCACACCGCGACCTTGCGAGACAAAAAAAAGGCGTTAGAAGACCTCAACCTTGTCTTTGCGCGTGAGAGTGACCTTGTACAGGCACAGCCTGATCTGATTGTGACTTTTCCAGCCTATATTGAACATTATAAGCACAACCGTGAAAAGGCACTGGGGGCGATTGCAGTCGCCCAGCACGCTGTCGATGAGGCGGGGCAACGTGTCCGTGATCTTTTCCTTGAATTGAAAAAATACGAAGAAATTCAAACAACAGAACGCGCACATGCGCAAAAGGAATTAGACCTGCGTGAACAGGCAGAGATGAATGAGATCGGTATTCAGCTCCACAGGCGCGTTAGAAATGGGCGAAGTCAAAAATCAGGATATCCCCCCCCACCATCAGACAGAAAACAACAACGGCTGTGATGATGATCCGTAGTTTGAAAAAATCGTCACCCAGCACGGATTTTAGCCTACTGTCCAGTCCAAGCAGAGCAAGGAAAAGGCCTGTCATCATCACCATCCCGGGTGTCCCGCCGATCAGGAGGGCGAACCATCCCCCCAGTGCGGTGATGTTGCTGATGATGAGCAAAAGACTGCTTCCGCCCAGATTGCCCCCATGCTGCATCCCCAAAGACCAATGCAGGCCAGAGAGAAAAGAAATAATCACAGCCCCATAGCTCAAGAGAACAGATTCTCCGTCCAACCCCATAAAATTTTGACCCGTCAGGCGGAGAAATATCCCGCATACAAAGGGGATTGCGCCAGCGAAGACAAGGATTTTAATGAGCTGTTTTCTGTTCACTGCCCTTAACCTTTGTGTGGTTTCTTTGTCTGACGTGGCCTCAGGTGCTGTGTTGTTGATTTTGAAAGGTATAGCTCCGTAGACTGATCCAGTGTGAGAGCTCTTCAAAATGGAGTGATCCATTGTAGCCTGTGGCTTGCACGGAGTCAGTGAAAAGGCGATGAATGTCCTGGCGCATTTTTTCACTAAGTTTTGTTTTGGTACGTATGACCAGATCAAGACGTTTTTGTTTGACTAGACCATCCATTTGAAAGTCCACGATTGTGTCAAGTGTGAGTTCGAGTTGAAAGCGTGTGACTTTGTCCTGTGGTGTGGGGGAGCCGTCTTGTTGAGCGTGATCCTTGATCGCAAAAAAGAGGCTTTGGGGCTGATTGTCGATCCACAGTGGGATCGTCATGCCCCGCCAATCGCCCGTTGGGGTGTCCAGTGAGTGCCTGGGAAGTTCGCGCAGGAGATTTTGGCGCAGAGTGGTTTCTTTTAGTTTTTTCAAGGCTTGAAAGAGCGGCAGTTTCTCGAAAACCTCTTGCGGTTTGATCTGGAGTGCTTGGAGGAAGAAAAGCAGTTGGCTAGTCAGTTTTTTCCCGGGTTGCGGAATGGAGGCCGTCAAAGCTGACCCCTGTCCGACAGCAGACAGAAGCGAATGAATTTGTTTGAGGCTGTCTTCGAGAGAGGACTGATGCTTATGTTCGGGGCGGGACGAGAGGATCAGGCGAAAAATAATGTCTTCCCCCAGTGCAACAAATGATAGCTTGGGGACAAGAACCTGTCCCAGTGGGGTTTGAAAGATCACACCCTCTGCACTTTGCTTCAGAGCCGTCGCCGTAATCAGAGAACCTCTTTCGGTGGGGGAAATATTGGAGGGGGAGGAGGGTAAAGACGTTAAAGGCTGTGAGCCTTGGGGCACAAGCGAGAGAACAGCACCCCTTGGCAATGAGGGAAAGAGGCCTGTTGTGGCGGTGTTTTGGGTTTGCTGTTGGGCAGGGGCGATCAACAAGCCCCGGAGGGGGCGTGTCCCTGGCTCCTGCTGTACAGCCCTTTTTTGTTCGCGGATTTGTCCTCCTGCTGTTCGCTCTGTTCGCCCTGCGCGTTGTTGTTGTAGTGCTGTGATGGGGTTTGTGGGGACGCGGGTCAGGGTGATGGACAGGGGCGGGGATAGTGGTGTTTTAGAAAGGGGGATTTTCAATAAAACCGGAAGCCCGATTTTGAGTAAAAAAGACGGCAGGCCCTGTGTGCTGAGAGTCACGAGGCCCTGTGCGGTTTCAATCTGGACGCTTTGACCAGTGGTCTGTTGCACGATGCCCGCAATGTGAAAGCGTTGTGCCTTTTGAGTGGTGGCATTGAGGAAGTTTACCAATGACTCTGGCAGGGACAGGGCCTGTGCCGCGTAAGACCTCTGGGGCCGTGTGACCTCTGATCCGTGGGGAACAGTTGTCATGATATGCGCCATCTATTTTCTTGTGCCTCCTGTGATGAAATGCCCTCTGTGCCTAAGAATGCAGGGCGATCCCTTTTGTTTGTGTACCCATGGATAGAAGGTGACGCACAATCGATTTGACGCAGGAAGCGGCCTGTGAGTCAGGGTAGCGCGTCAAAAGCGGGGCTTGCCTGCGAATGGCATCTTTGACCTTGTTGTCACGGACGATCACGTCTGCGAGTTCAGGGGTCATCTTGAGGAATGATTGACAGGCCTTGCGTAGCGTTTGGTAGGTTTGATGGCCTTGGCCTTCATTGTCTGCCATGTTGACGACAATACGCAGATTAGCGTCTGGGTTTTCCATTCGCGTACGCTTGATAAAGGCATAGGCATCAGTCAGGGCGGTTGGTTCATCCGTGTTGATGACGAGGCAGGACGTAGCCTGTGTCGCCATGTGGCGCACGGTGCGATCCAATCCCGCCCCCAGATCAAGAATAACGCGATCATAGGACGGGGACAGACTGTCGAGGTCATGCCACAGTTTGGACAGATGATGAGTCGACAGGTTAGTCAGCTGTCCCGAGCGTCCGGCGACAATGTCAAAATTGCCTTCGGGGTAGTGAAGTCGCGCATCATCCAGGCCATAGCGATCAGAGAGAACCCCCCCCATGTCACGATTGGGAACGAGGCCGAGCTGAATATCGACATTGGTGAGGTTGAAATCGCTGTCACACAACAGTGTCTTGCATCTTTTTTGTGACAGCGCGTGTGACAATGTAATGGACAGCCAGGTTTTCCCCACGCCTCCCTTGCCCGAGGCAATGGCGATGACATGACCAGCGGACTCGCTTGACCCCGATGTCAGGGGTGGGAGTGTCTGAGGGAGGAAGCTCTGAAGTGTGCTGGTGTGCGCTGCGTGCATGTCATCTGTACCCATCGCCGTGGAAGAAGGCCCTAGCCCGCTTCGCGTTGAAGATCATCCTTTGGATTCTTTCTCGACAGCAATATATGTGCCAGATTAGAAGAATTGATCGGTGTCAAACCATCGGCAATCTGGGGCGAGGTTCCCGTTGCCATCAGAGCCAGCTTTGCGGTGAGCGCGGCGGTCAAAATGCCCCCATATCGATGGGCTATGTCCAGTTTGGTGGGAATAAAGTGCTGGGTGTCGAGTGTCGCAAGGGCTTCTGCCTTGTCCGCCATTTCATAGGGATCCCCTCCAGCGCAGAGAATCAAAATGCTTTGCAGTTCTGCGACCTCTATGAAGGCACTCACCTCGTCAAGGGCGATGCTGTCGAAGGGATTGACGCCGAAACAATCCACCAAAACCAGTTCATCCGTCTGGCGACGTGACAGAGCCGCGCAGAGATCATCCGGCGTATCCGCGCGCTCCAGATCAGCATTGAGCCGCGTACAAAAAGCCGAAATCTGTTCAAAGCCGCCGGTTTTATTGCCGTCAAGGGTAATAACGGCTGTTTTGCGCCCCCGGATAAATTCTCTGGCGCAGATTTTGGCGATGGTGGCAGTTTTCCCATCCCCCGGCGGGCCAACGAACAATAGGGGTTTATCCTGTGGGCCATCCGGCAAGGCAGAAAACGAAAGCATCTGTTCAAAGGCTTGGCTCAAGGCCAGATGCCAGTCCTGTGCGACCTGTTCAGAGGCCGCACCTACAATGCTATGGATCAAGGCCTGTGGCAGGCGATGAAATTCTAAAACGTCCGTGACGCGGTCAAGGAAATCTACATCCGATGCGCGCCCTTGGGTCTCTGGTGTGGTGTTGTCATCTGGGTCGTTCAGCCCCGCCGTGACCTGAATTTGTCCATCTGGCAGGTCTTCTGATCCCAAAATAACGGCCTCATTCCCCAAATCTTCCCTGATTTGGGCCATGGCATCGGGTAACGTGGGACAGATATAGCGTTTCACCCGCACCTGCGGCGCACTCCCTAAAATCAGATCAATAAAGCGATGAGAACTTTCTTTGTAAAGAGACCGCCGCTATTTTTCAAGAGGGGCCTAGATTGACCCCAATGTTTAGATTGATCCCAGTGTTTTGATTTTGATTTTGGGGTGAATTTCGTTTTGGGACAGCACCACCGTTGCGGGGCGGAAGCGTTCGATAATGGAGCGGACATAGGGTCTAATACCCGGGCTACAGAGCACAACGGGGGTTTCGCCCATCATGGCGTGTTGTTCAAAAATCTGTCGGGTACTTTGGATAAAGTCTTGAAGCTGGCTGGGGGCCATGCAGAGTTGTTTTTCTTCGCCTTCACCAACGAGGCTTTCGGCAAAGACTTGTTCCCATTGTGGAGACAGGGACAGCATGGGAATAAAGCCTTGTTCGTTAATCAGGCTGTTTGAAATTTGGCGCGCAAGGCGGGAGCGGACGTGTTCGGTGATAAAGTTTGCATTGCGCGTATAGTTGGTTGCTTCGGAAACGCCTTCGAGGATGGTGGGTAGGTCGCGGATGGAAATGCGTTCGGACAACAGGTTTTGCAGGACGCGCTGAAGTCCTCCGACCGAAATTTGTCCCGGGATAATATCGCTGATGAGTTTTTGATTTTCTTCGGGCAGTTCATCCAGCAATTTTTGGGTTTCGCTATAGGACAGTAATTCAGAAATATTGTCCTTGACGATTTCTGTCAGGTGGGTGGTGATGACGGTTGAGGCATCAACAACAGTATAGCCGCGAAACAGGGCTTCTTCGCGTTGACTTTCACTGACCCATTTGGCGGGCAGACCAAAGGTCGGCTCGATGGTGTCTTCGCCGGGAATATCCATCTGTTCCCCCCTGGGATCCATAATCAGCAACATGCTGGGACGCAGTTCGCCTTCGCCTGCGCTGATTTCCTTGATTCGCACGGTGTATTGGTTCGGTGGCAGTTGCAGATTATCCTGAATCCGTACAGACGGCAGGACAAAACCCAAATCCTGCGCCAGTTGTCGGCGCAGGCCCTTGATCTGGTCGGTGAGTTTTTCGCCGCCCTGTCCGTTAATCATGGGCAGGAGACCATAACCCAGTTCCAAGCGCACATGGTCAATGTGGAGGGAGCGAGAAATAGATTCTTCTTCGACTGGGGCGGTTTCGGCCTCTTCTGCAGCGGTGTCCTCTGTGGATTCTGTTGCTGTCCAGTCTTTTTTACTGGCGAGGTAGCCCAGCCCTCCGGCTGTCACGGCGAGGGCCATAAAGGGAATAAAAGGCGTTCCGGGTACAAGGGCCAAAAACCCCATCAGTGCGCTTGACATGCCCATGGCGCGGGGATAGCCGCCAAGCTGACTGAACAGGGCTTGGTCAGTGGTACCGACTTGGGTCGATTTAGACACCAGCAACCCTGCCGCAGTCGAGACAATCAGGGCGGGGATCTGTGAGACCAAACCATCCCCCACCGTCAGCAGGGTATAGGATTGCGCCGCGTCGCCAACGGACATGTCCTTTTGTGCGACCCCGATGAGAATCCCACCGATGACATTGATAAATGTAATCAACAGACCCGCAATTGCATCCCCGCGCACAAACTTTGATGCACCATCCATAGACCCGAAAAAATTGCTTTCGTCTTCAAGCTTTTTACGCAGAACCTTGGCTTCGTTTTCGTTAATCATCCCGGATGACAGATCGGCGTCAATCGCCATTTGCTTTCCGGGCATAGCATCGAGTGAAAAGCGAGCGGCGACCTCTGCAATACGTCCCGCGCCTTTTGTAATGACGATGAAATTGACGATAACCAGAATGCCAAAAATGATAATGCCAATGACAAAGTTTCCGCCCATGATAAAGGTTCCAAAAGCTTCGATGACTTGGCCTGCCGCGCTTGTGCCTTCGTGTCCATTGGACAGGATCAAACGGGTTGAGGCCATGTTGAGCGATAGCCGGAGCATGGTTGCAATCAACAGCACAGTGGGAAAGGAACTAAAATCCAATGGTTCGCGAATAAAGAGCGATGTCATCAGAATCAGGACGGAAACGGTAATGGACACCGCGAGGAACAAATCGAGTAAAAAGCCCGGCAGAGGCAAAATCAGGACGGTGAGAATCGCCACAACGCCCAAGGCCAGCGCAATATCAGGACGGCGCAGGGTATCGAGCAAAACCCCAAATCCTCCCCCGCGTCCTGCGTCGGTCTGTTGTTGCGGATCACTCACCTGTTGTTTGTCCTGTCATAATTTTTGGGGTGAACAAGTGCCCGCGCCCTTTTTCTCTAACTCACTCCCCACCTGTGGCAGGAACCTCTGTGTCGCTGTAAAGTTTGAGCTTATTGCGCAGGGTACGAATTGAAATGCCCAGAATATTCGCCGCATGGGTGCGGTTGCCCAGACAGTGGTCAAGTGTACTCAAAATGAGGTCTTTTTCAACATCAGATACCGTGCGCCCCACCAGCCCGACGGCGGTTTGGCCTGCTTCGACAACGCCCTCGTGCACCGTGGGTGTCGCGGCGGCATAGCGACCATAGCCATCGGCCTGTTGTGTTGGTTGTGCGGGAGGGGGGGCGGGTTGCAAAGGGGGGGGAGGTGTTGGTGTTTGTGGGGCTCCGGTCAGAATCACGCTGTCGGGGGTGATGGTGTTGTCGCGGGCCAGCAGGACACAGCGGTGAATGGTATTTTCCAGTTCGCGCACATTGCCGCGCCAGTGGTTGTTTTGGAGCAACGCCATGGCCTCTTGAGTGACAGTTGGGAGGGGAAGGGCATTGGCTTTGGCGTATTTTTCGACAAAATGCTGGGCGAGAATTGGAATATCCAGAGGGCGTTCGCGCAGGGCAGGCAAGACGACATTGACCACATTCAAACGGAAATAGAGGTCTTCGCGAAAGCTTCCTTTGCGGACTTCGTCCTCGAGGTTACGGTTTGAGGTTGCAAGCAAGCGAATGTCAACCTTGATCGGTGTCCGTCCGCCGACGCGGTCTATTTCGCGTTCTTGGATTGCGCGAAGCAGTTTGGCTTGAAGACGCGGATCCATTTCGGAAATTTCGTCAAGCAATAGCGTCCCGCCGTTGGCTTCTTCAAATTTTCCCGTGCGGCGGGTCACTGCCCCGGTAAAGGCTCCTTTTTCGTGGCCAAAGAGTTCTGATTCCAGCAAATTTTCAGGAATGGCGGCGCAGTTGACGGAAATAAAACTTTTCCCTGCACGGCGTGAATGGCTATGGATAAAGCGGGACATAACTTCCTTGCCCGTTCCGCTCTCGCCCGTGATGAGAATACTGGCATCCGACGGGGCGACCTGTTTGGCGAGGGTCAACACTGCCTGCGTTGCCGGATCACGGCAGATCAGCGAGGAGGTTTCTTCCGTCACTGCCGCCAGAACAGCGGCAATCAAATCCGCATCGGGAGGCAGAGGCAGATATTCCTTGGCCCCGGCGCGAATGGCATCCCCGGCCTTTGATGGTTGAGTTCCAATGCCGCAGGCGATAACCGGAACGGCAATGCGTTCACTGTTGAGCGACTGACAAAGCTGGGGAATATCCAATTCAATATCGGCAAGTAAAAGATCAGCCCCCTGACCAGAGCGGAGCGAATTGAGCGCGGCAGGGACATCATCAACGTGGGCGACCTTTGCCTTGCGCTCCATCGCAATTTTGCCAGCTGTGACCATATGACCGTTCAAAGAACCAACAATCAACAGGCGCATGGCGTGTCCTCCTTTGTGTAAGGGGTGAGATTAGTTATAATAGCGAACAGTGTCATCGGCGGGTAACAGGGTATTGAACACCGTTTCAAGCCGTCCGGGATTTTCTTGACGGCAGATGGCTGCGAGGCCCGTACAATAGATTTGATCGACCAACATGTCGTCTTCGGCAAGGCGTTCAAGTTTCGCCGCCAAGGGATGAAAGATCATATTCGCTATCACCGCTCCGTAAGTTGACGGGCAAGGGCTGATTGCCAGCCCCACGACGTCCCAAACAGCGCGACACCAAAGGTAGCAAATTCTTCGCCCGTCCAAAGGTTTTTTTCATGCTAGAGTTCCCTCAACATCCTCAGCACCAGCCATAGCACCAGCCCGGCCTTCGGCACCCCCCGACCGAAGGCCACGCCTCCAGCATCGTCACCAGATCAGCACCCGCAATGTAACAATGGCCTCACTCATCGGTTTTTTCTCCTCTTTCCAAAGCTGTCTTTATCAATCTTGCTCCCCATCATATTGCTCCCTGAACACACCAAAAAGGTCGTCAGAAGAGCCACTGCCATCGCTGGCCCAATGCTAGAGGGGTCTTCGAGGTTGCCGAGCATCTGCATCAAAACAACCAATGTGCCAATCAACCCCATAGCCGGGGCGACTTCAGCAGAAAGGCGCAAGATGCTGGCGGAGTTTTTTTTCTGTTGATGCGCGGCATGAACCTGTTGCATCAAAATATCGCCGGGTTCTTCGGGATTATAGCCATCCTGGAGCATGACCAGACCCTGATCCAAAAGTCGGTTGCCGCTTTTGTTTTGGACGTATTTTTGTAAGGCGAGCATCCCTTGACGGCGTGCCGTATCGGCCAGGAAAATACATTGGGCAGCTGCGCGTGATGGTGATGGTGTGTGATAGGCCACAGCGGTGAACATGGTGCTTTGTGCCTGTGCGACATCAGGTAGGCTATAGGATATAGTCGTGACCAAAAACGTCCCCCCAATGACCATCAACACAGAGGGAGCATTAAAAAACGACCCCAGACTTCCGCCCAGAACCATCGCGCCGATAATCATCAAAAAGCCACCACTCACCCCAAGGATAGCCGCAGAGCCAATCCGCTTGACCCGTGGGGCGTTGAGGGATTTTTCTGCCTGCGTTTTGGCTTGTGCGTTTCGGGCAACAGAAGAGGACTGTTTATGGTTCATCGGCCTTTTACCTGTTTTCCATTTTAATAATTTCGGTCATCGTCACGCCGAGCCGCTTTTCAACTACCACCACTTCCCCCCGGGCGACGAGGCGGTTATTGACATAGATGTCAATGGCTTCGCCGACCTTGCGATCCAGTTCAATAATGGCCCCACGCCCTATTTTTAACAGCTGACTGACCTGCATATTTGACTTGCCCAAAACGGCAGACACCTGAATTGGAATTTCGTAAACGGCCTCTAGTTCCTTGGCGTTGGTTGGGGCCTTGCCACTAATAGCGGGAATGTCAAAGCCGTCCTCCATTTCGGGCATATCTGGTGCGGACATGTCCATTTGATCTGTGGTGTTTTCTTCTGTCAGGTCGTCTGTATCGTTCATTATGGTTCTCCGTCGTCGTCAGGGGCCTTGTCAGGGGGGGAGGAGGTTGTTTCTGGTGTGGATTCTACTTCCGGGGCCGTGTTTGTGGGAAAAGCGGTATTGATTAGGGCAAAAATACGATTTTGAACCTGCGCCATTGTGCGTTCCGCACCGCCGTTGGCCCATTCGATATGGACATCGCCTAGGGCTTTTTGTGGGTCGGGACGCACCGTCATCTTGCCGTCAAATCCACCCTGTTGGATCAATTTGTCCAGCCAATCTGTCATGGTGGGGCAGAGATCAGGGTGAACGTATAAACACAGGCGCGGTTCATCGGGCAAGCGCGCGAGGCTCTCGCTGACAATCCGCGTGACTTCCGCCAAGGCTTGGCTTTGTTGCAGGGTGGGTAAGAGCTTGTTCAGGACAGTGAGAACAAGCTCTCGACTTTGGGCGAGGATTTTCTCCCTGTCGTCCTCGCGCTCTTGAAACAGGGCAGACAGCTTTTGAGCCAAGGCATCTGTGGTTTGGCAGATATGGCTTTCGATTGCGCCCAGCGCGGCGGCGCGGCCTTCTTCGAGTCCTTGGGACAGTCCGTTGGCAAAGGACTCCTGACGAGCGGCTTGAAGCTCTTCTTCGCTATAGCCGGGGAGAATTTCTTTTTCGAAGTCTTCTGCTTCAATCTTCTCAGGCGGCGGGGACTCCGCTGTGGGAGGGCCTCCGCTTTCGAATCTATTTTCAAACAGAAATCTATCCATAAGTTTTCGTGTCTTTTGGGCGGTTTTAGTAGATCAGTTGATCGTCTTCTTTGGCATCGGAGAGTATAAGCTCCCCCCGACTTGCCAAGTCCTTCGCAACCGTGACCATATACATTTGGGCTTCATCAACGTCTTTGAGTCGCACAGGCCCCATGGCCTCCATGTCTTCTTGCGTGATCTGCACAGCGCGTTTTGACATGTTGCTGAAAAAGAGTTCGCGCATTTCTTCGGAAGCGCCTTTGAGCGCGGTGGCCAGGCGGTCTTTTTCGGTTGCGCGGAGCAAAGTCCGAACCCCACCAGGGTCGAGGACTCCCAGATCGTCAAAGGTAAAC
Source organism: Kiloniellaceae bacterium (assembly GCA_965199245.1). Lineage (GTDB taxonomy): Bacteria > Pseudomonadota > Alphaproteobacteria > Kiloniellales > Kiloniellaceae > Carbonatibacter. The sequence continues at coordinate 1,023,911 of CBDAQP010000003.1, read as the reverse complement.
ATCAGTGCCTTAATACGTTCCGCAGAATCCCTGCTGTTTTCTTCCAGCGATTTCATAAAGCGGGCTTCGACGTTACGGTCAAAGAAGTTAAAGATTTCCGCCATCAATTCATGGGAATCACGGCGTGATGTCCGGGCCAGGTTGGACATAAATTCTGTGCGGAGTGTGCGTTCAATGTCGTCGAGGACGTCTTTTTGCACGGCCTCCATGTTCAACATCCGCATGATGACTTCCATAGAGAGGTTTTCAGGCAACAGAGCCAACACGCGCGAAGCATGTTCAGCGCGGATTTTGGACAACACAACCGCAACCGTTTGCGGGTATTCGTTTTTCAAATAGTTGGCGAGGACACTTTCATTAACGTTCGCCAGCTTTTCCCACATGTTGCGCCCAGCGGGGCCGCGAATTTCCTCCATAATCGTATCGACGCGATCTTTTTCCATGACCTTGAGCAACAACCGTTCGGTGTTGTCGTAGTTCCCGACCATATTTCCGGTTGTGGCGACCTGATCCGCAAATTCGACCAACAGACGTTCAATCAAATCAGAACTGACCGTACCCAGATTTGCCATGGTTTGGGAAATTTCGCGGATTTCATCATCATCCATCAACGCGAAAATATTTGCAGAATGGCTTTCTCCCAGTGTCATCAACAACAGAGCGGCCTTTTCCGCGCCCGAAACTGTTCTGTAGTCGTCACGCATGGATTATCACCTTATGTCGTGCGTGTTTCGCCAAGATGCCGTTAACTTGACACACTGTCCTGGTAAAGCCACAGTCTGATAATCTGCACGGCGGCTTCGGGGTCGTTGTCCACAATTTCCCCAATCCGGGTGACGGAGGATACGCGGACGCGACCGGAAACTTTGTGCATATCAATCATCTGTTCAAGCTCGCTATTCATGGCCTGAGCATTGCCGACCAAGTTTGTTGAGACATCGGCTTGCGCCGCTGCCAAGACAGTTCCTTCGCCGACACCGTTTGTTAGTGCGGGCATTCCCGGAACCATTGGGCTGGCATTCTGTGGCCCGGCGAGGGCGAGTTGCTTCCCATCCGGCCCATAGAGATATTTATTGACATCGGGGCCTTCGTCTTCTTCGCGGATAAAGTCAGTGTCAAAGATCCGGTTGACAAAGGGCCGCACAACCATCAACAGTAGTATAACAGAAACGACCCCCAACACAATCAATTCTGTCAAGCGCATGGCTTCCTGGCGCGTGAAGCCCAGAATTTCCTCTTCTTCGGGGAGCAACTCGGGTTCAACCTCGGCAAAGCGGAAATTAGCCAACTCCACACTATCGCCGCGCTCTGCGTCAAAACCAACCGCCGTTTGGACGATGGCTTTGAGTTTTTCCATTTCCTGCGGAGTGCGTGTGGAATAGCTATGTTCCCCATCGTCGCCAATTGTGACGGTGTCGTTAATCAAAACAGCAACAGAGAGCTTGTTGACTGTGCCTGACTCTTTGACTTGGGTGATGACCGTGCGCGAAATTTCAAAATTAACGGTTTCTTCGGTGCGTTGGGAATTGCTCTGGCTGGTGGGGGCATCGCTACCGAGTTCGTCCAATCCGGCATCGGGCAGGTTATTTTCAACCGAAACATTGTCGCCTTTTTCGTTGTCTTGTTCCGATGCGACCTCCTCGACGGTTTGGGTCGAACGTACAACCTGCCCATCTGGGTCGTAGGTTTCCGAATTTTCGGTAATGCGGTCAAAGGCCATGTCAACCGTGACCTGAACGCGGGCATTGCCCGGGCCGACATAACGTTCAAGCAGTTCCTCAACATTGCGGCGCAGACGGGCTTGATAGGCCAAGCGGCGTTCCTGTGCCGAATTGGCGAGGGCCATATCCTCGCTTTCTTCAATTCCCCGGGCCAGCAGGTTTCCCTTGTCATCAATAATGGACACCAGATCAGGTCTGAGGCCTGGCACAGCAGCGGCGACGAGGTGTTGGATGCCGACAATTTGCGACTTGTCCAAAACGAAACTGCCCTGTGTCACCAAAACGATAGAGGCACTGGGTTCTTGGCGTTCGCGACTGAACAGTTCACGTTGCGGCAGGACGAGATGCACACGCGCTGACTTGACACTGTTGATCGAGGCAATGGTTCGCGATAATTCGCCCTCCATCGCGCGGGTTTGGTTGATATTTTGAACAAAGCTGGTGGAGCCAAGCGCGTCTTGTTCGTCAAACAGCTCATAACCAATCGACCCCCCACTGGGCAGGCCCTTTTCCGCCATCAGCAGGCGCGTCCGGCTGACATCTCCACCGCTGACATAGATGCTCTTGCTATCCGTGCTGAGGCGATAGGGAATTTTCTGGGCTTCGAGTTCGGTGACAATCTGGGCCGAATCCTGAACCGACAGATCACCGTAAAGCAGTGACATTTCCGGCGTTGTCACTCGTCCGGCGACATAGATAAAAAACGACAGCGTTGCAATCGCGACCGCCGCCATGATCCCCAGGCGGGTCGCGCCGAACTTTTGCAGTGTTCGCAGAAACGGACTCACAGAGACACCCTTTGTTCACGCCACACAAAACGCACAAGAAAATTATGGCAGTCAGATCATTTTTTCAGCTCTGAAAATAAAAGTAAAGTGTTAATAATGCGTTTCCGTGCGTGTTCACCTCGGCAAAAATTGCCGCTTTGAAACGCTGGTCTTTCAAAAAAGTTCTCTGTGATCCGATGGTCATTTGTGTTGTTATAATATTGACTGTCATCGCGATCATATTTAGTTCGCGCTGAAAAACTCTGAAGTCCGCAGATAATAGGGATTCCCAGAGTGAATCAAATATTGGAAAATGCCAGCAGGAACGCTTTCACCCCTTGTTTTCTGGTAGATTTTCATGACGCCTAGGCAGCCGCAACGCCGACCTCTTTCGCGAACGCCTTGATGCCATCATCGACAAGGAACATAAGCTGATACGCCTGAGCAGCTTGATGACCTGGTCCTCATTTGATGAGGCCTTTGGCAAGCACGACAGGCCGCCGTCCGGCGAAACCAACGCGTCTGCGGGCTGCACGATCTGAAACACATGCACGACCTGTCCGATGATGAGGTTGTGGAACGGTGGGTTGAGAACCCCTACTGGCCGTATTTCTGCGGTTTTGATTTTTTTCAGCACCGCCTGCCGATTGACTCCAGCACGATGACGCGCTGGCGCAAGCGTGTCGGTTCCGCAGGCATGGAGCAGGTTCTGTCGGCGACGGTCGGTGTTGCGGTTGACGGTCAAGGACAGCAGCTTCGAGCGGATTACGGTGGCGTTCAACCCAGGGCCATAGCTTACCCCACCGACAGCCGTCTGTATCTGAAAGCACTGCAAGCCCTCAGGCCAAACGGTACGGCATTGTTCTGCGCCGCAGCCACACCCGTGTGGCCAGACGCGCTGCACTTATGGCCGGGCGTTACGCCCATGCCAGACAGTTCCGGCGCATGCGCCGCGAGATCAGGAAACTGAAGACCTGTCCGGGCCGGGTTTTCCGCGATATTGTCCGTAAGATTTCCGGGAACGCCGGCCTCGAGGCCCGGTTCGCGAAACTGTTGGGCCTGGCGTCTTCTGATGCAACAGCCCGGGGACAGGAACAAGCTCTATGCCCTGCACGCTCCAGAAGTTGCCTGCATCGCCAAGGGTAAGGCGCGCACCCCTTACGAGTTTGGTGCCAAGGTCGGGATTGCGACCACCAACCGCGAAGGTCTGGGCGAAAAGTTTCCGGGGGCCATACTCTGGCCGACACAGTGGCCCGGGCCGCCCGGATGACTGGAGTCGACCCGGAACGGGTCTACGTCGACAGGGGCTATCGCGGCCACAATGACGAGGGCAAGGCCTCGGTCATGCTGTCAGGGCGCACGCGCGGATTGAGTCCGCAGATGACGCGCGAACTCAAACGAAGGTCGGCCATCGAGGCCACCATCGGACAGATGAAAACCGATGGCCGCCTTGATCGGAACGTCCTGAAAGGCCAGACTGGAGACGCCATGAACGCCTTGCTGGCGGCGGCTGGCCATAACATGCGTCTGAACGCCATCGCGTTTTGGCTTGTCCGGGTCGTCAATGCGGTGATCAGGATTACGAAAACGGCAAAACCGAATACTTCACCACGCCTCCAACGCTTCGAAATAGCAATGACTTAGGATTTGTTCAGCGCGGACTATTTAAAAAATATGGTCATCATAAAAATAATTTCTGCACTTTATCCATTGTTGGATGTGGCGTGCTTTTCATAAAGCCTCACCAAAGGGACGGGGAACATGACACACCCGGGAAGCAATGCAGAAAGGGCCAGTGCGTTGCCCGGCCCTTTTGCGGTCTGTCCTTAAAATTATCGGACGATACGGATCAATTCTTCCAGCATTTCATCAGCGGTTGTGATGATTTTGGAGCTGGCGGAATAGGCCCGCTGGGTCGTAATCATGTTGGTAAATTCCCCAGCGAGGTCAACGTTGGAGGTTTCCAGTGAAGAGGCCGCGACCTTTCCGGTTCCGCCAGTACCCGGTTTTTTCAACAAAAAGCCACCAGAGTCGTCACTTTGGTTATAGCTGTTACCGTTGTGCCGTTGCAGGCCATTGACGTTGGCAAAGGTTCCCAGGGCCAGTTGATAGACGGCTTGTTCTTCTCCGTTGGTGAACAAGGCCCGAACCACGCCCTCTTCGGTGATCGTGACCCCGCGATAGGCCCCGAAGGCCACGCCGTTTTGTTCAATTGCGTTGATGTTAAAAGAATTGGCGAACTGGGTGACGCCGTTGCGTTGTCCCTGGCGACCGACATTTAAGGTCACGTTACTGTCCGCTGCTCCGATGTCGTCATTCCAAGTGATGGCCAGGCGAGGAATCGGGGTGTCCACCGGGACGCCGTTGCGAAAGGTAATTTCCCGCGCAGCGTTGATGATCGTTCCGCTTTGTTTGCCGTTCAGGGTCGGGTTTTCGGTCTGAATGATCCAGCGGTTTGGCCCGCTCTTGCGAAATTTAACGTCAATTTGGTGGGTGTTGCCCAGATTGTCATAGACCTGAATCGGTGCCTTGTGCTCGCTGGGCAGGGTTCCTCCGGTTTGGGTGTTGAGTTGGGTTCGGCTCTTGCCTTTTGCCTCGCGCACACCCGTTCCACTGCCCACTTCGCCGAGGTTGATGGCGACGGTCTGACGCGTGGCCCCGTTGGCAAAGGTCAGTTGGGGATTGAGTGTTGGTAGGGCAGTCGGCAAACCTGTTACGCGGTCAAAGACAATCCGTCCGGTGCTGTTGCCCCCCACAATGCTCAAGCCTGGTGGTGTTTCGAGGCTCACGTCCCATTCGCTAGTTTGTGATCCGCCAGTCTGTCGGCTGGTTTCTGCCGTTGTCGTGGCGGCACTGGTTCGTGTCACACCGGACATATCATAGGTCAGGGTCTGACGTGCCGCGCCACCAGCGGCGGCAGAAAATTCCAAAGTTGGTGGTGTGAAGGTAAGTACACCGGCAGTTGTCAAGGTTCCCGTTCCCACTTGGATTGTGACCCCACTATCAGCCGCCGTGTTGATGTTCCATCCCGTCGCTGTGCGTGTAAAGGTCGTTCTGATATCGTGGCTGTTGCCCTCGCTATCGTAGATTTCGGTTGTTCTTGTGACCGCCGTGCCGACGGCGGCTCTGGTATCGAGGTTAAAAGCACCCAGGTCAATCCCTGTGGATGCCCCCGCAGCGACTCGTTTGGTGTAAACGGTGGTCAAGTCGTAACTTTTGCCCAAACTATCATAGATAGGTGTCTTGACGCGGTAGGCTTTGTTACCGCCGGTTTGGGTGCTGTTGGGAGTACGGGTTGCATCCGCGCTCTGGGTTACACCGGACATGTCATAACGCAGTGTCTGGGGGGTTGCGCCCGCAAAGTCGCCGTCAAAGGTCAGTTCGGGTGCGAAGTTAAATGTCGCCGGATCACCCGTAAAGGTTCCGGTGCCTGTTGCCCCCCGGGCAGTGACCCCATCAGGCAGATCCAGTCTGACCGTCCATTCATTGTCAACGGCTGTTTTGGTAAAGATAGTGGTGACGTTATGGCTGTTGCCGCGATTGTCGTAGATTTCTGTTTTTATGCGGACTTCGCCCCCTGCGGTGGTGCGACTGTCGAGGTTAAGATTGCCCAGATCAACCCCTGTGGATGGCCCGGCTCCCACGGCGGCACCTTTGTTGAGTGCGATCTGCTGTTGCACCCCGGTCGAACCCACGGGGGATTTGCCTGTCGAGGGTAAATTGAGGCTTATTCTGGCCTCTGTCGTGGGTTCGACCTTTCCGGCGAGATTGTGGACATTGACTGTTTGCAGGCCAGCAAAGGTTCCCGCTCCGTCGGGGGCTACTCTCCCACCGGGGGCGAGGGGATAGCCGCGCAAAAAATGTCCGGCGGTATTGCGGAGGTTGCCATGTTTGTCCGCGCGGAACGATCCGGCGCGAGTAAACATGAACTGTGTATCGTCGTTGGTGGCGGAGCGGTCACTGACAACGAACATGCCCCGTCCGGCAACGGCAAGGTCTGTGGGGGAATCCGATGCCCTGATCTGTCCCTGTTTGTCAATGTTGCTTAAGGGGAAAGACTGCACCCCGCCAGGCGAGTAGCGGCCTTCGAGTCCTGAGCGCGCGACTATGGTTGAAAAACGTGCGACTGTTCCCTTGTAACCGACGGTGTTCACATTGGCGATATTGTCAGAAATAATGCCCAGTGCGTTACTTTGGGCCGCCAGTCCTGAAATACCAGTATAGAATGCGCCGTTGATACTCATTTTTTCATGTCCTTATGTTCTGTGTGTTTGAGGAGCTTATTTTTTAGCGACTGTTGCAGGCGGCAGGATTGCGCTGACCGAGCTGGCGGGGATTTTGACCTGACCAATCGACAAAAGGGCGGTGCCTTTTTCCATTTCAATGCCGTTGACTTTTCCAACAATGCCTTGGGCTGTTTGGATGGTTTGAGCGCGTGAATCCTTGGCGATCAGTTTGAAACTATAGGTTCCATCGGGTAGCTGTTTGCCCTTGTCATCCTGTCCATTCCAGTCTAGCTGATGCAGTCCCTGTGTCGTCGCACCTTGCAAGGTGCGCACAAGGTTGTTGTCTTTGTCCCGGATTTCAATCTGTGTCGTTGCCGATTTTCGGGTCAGGCCATAGTTGACGGTTGCGGCTTTGTTTTTCAGCTCCAAAACCTTACTATCTGCGCGCACAGTTTTTCCGATATAGGCCACTGCTTCGCCCAACGCACCGCGTTTTTGCCCGCTAATGAGTCGATCAAGGCGCGAATTGGTTCCCATCGCCTGTTCCGCTTGGGTAAATTGGACAAGCTGATTGGTATATTCCGCGTTGTCCATGGGTTTGAGCGGATCCTGATTTTTCATCTGAGTGGTCAAGAGCCTTAAAAAGGTATCAAAGGTTGAACTCAGGTCGTTCGACTTGCCAGAGATAAAATTGCTTTTGGTCGCGGTTATCGCGGCGGCATCTGTTGCGGTGACTGTCATGGTTTTTGTCCTTTGGGGGTTGGGGGATTAGATTGAAATGTCCAAATCACCATCATGACGTGGGCCACGGGCGATCTGTTGTTCGGGGGTGTCGCTGTCGGTTTGATCCTGTCTGTCCTGTTGGCTCGGTTGTCCGCTCTGATCGCCATTCTGGTCGTGGGACGCGCTGTGCTGTTTGTCCTGGTGTAGGCTGAAACTCAAACTGCCACTATCGGTTTTCAGGCCGCTCTCTTGCAGGGCTTTTTCCAACCCCCTCGCATCACGTTGGAGCAGATCAAGCGTTTCCGGACGTTCGACAACAATCAGGGCACGGGTCAGACCCTGGTCATTCGTTTCCATTTTGATGTCAACGCGCCCGAGTTCCAGCGGATTGAGCTTAATTGTGATTTTATCTAATCCAGCCGTTATCCCTTTTTTGATCTGTACAGATACTTGATCAGACACGGTCACACGCGGGGTGGGTTTTTGCGGGGCTGATGCGCCTGTGGGTGATGCTGTGATCCGGCTCAACGTCTGGGCAAAATTGGCGGGTTGTCCACTGATCTGTTGCGTTGCCCCCCCTTGTGCGGTGGCGTGCAGAATCTTTGATGCACCCGTCGGCGTGGTGGCCTGTGTATTCATGGCGGATGCACTCATGGCGGCGGCGTTTTGGCCCCCAGTGTTCCGGTTTCCGGTATTTTGTCCTGTATTGCTTTGCCCGCTCTGCTGCCCTGTTCCGAGTCTTGCGGCCTGTCCTTGCTGTATGGGTTTGCCCCCGTTGTTCGGGTTGGTTGCTTTGGCATCGGCAACGCCCGGCTGTTGTTTCAGGTTGTGATCGACCAGTCCTGTCGTTACCTGTTGCACGTCGACACGCATTGCGCCTGTGCCGTTTTGTTGGGTCGTTGGGTGCAGTTGGTTCGCCTGTTGCACTTTCGGTGTTTTTTCAACAGGGCCTTTGTCTGTCATCTGGGCGGACAGCCTGGCGAACTGTTCGCGCAGGTTGTTCTGGTCCGTGGCTTTGCTCTGGGTGGTTTTGTCCACTGTTGTCTCCTGTGTTGCGGGACTTTGTTCACTCAGGGCGGCCTTTGGTGCTGATGTTCTGTCGTCTTCGGAGCGTCTGTCGCTCCGTTCGGCGGTGCTGTCCGTTTTGCTTGCGTCCTTTCTGTCATCCCGTGCGCTTGTGCGGCGATTTTCGACAGGAGCCGCCCAGCGGTCTGTGTTCTGTGTGATGCTCTGTTCCCGTGCGCGTTCTGCCGTGCGGGCCTCTGGTGGTCGGGCGGCAAAATTCAATGTTGGCAGGGCTGTCATTTGAACGCGCGCGCTCAATATCGTGACAAAGGGATTGTCCCCACCCAAAGAGAGCGTTTTGGGGGCTGTTGCAGGCGGCTTGTTGTGGAGACGGCTCGGGGGGCTGGTGTCAAGAACCTGTGACATGGTCTGCTGTCCTTTTAGGCCCGTGCATGGGTGTAATCGACATTGAAGGCACTGTTTCCGGCGGTAAAGGCCCCTATTTGGGTATCGGGAAACAGTGTCGTCCAGGTTGTTCGCAGACTCTTGATCGCCGCGAGGGCTTTGTCCGCAGAGCTTTTGCACTGTGGGACATTGACCCGAATATTATTCGCCACCATCGTTAGCGAGGTATTTTCAAAGGCCATATAAAGCGACGGCGTGGCAAATGATATCAAGAGTCCTTCAATTTCATCCATGATGGCATTGGCGGTTTGCGTCGCGGTAAAGCGTTGTTCAATTTCCTCTTCCAAGAGTGCGTCGCGGGCTTTTTCCTGTGCTGAAATGGCCCTGCCAATTGCTGAAATGGCCCTGCCAATGCGGATGAGTACATCACAGGCCAGATCACCCGTTGTGGCATTGGTATCTGTGGTGGTGAAGGCAGTCATTTTTTTCCTTTCTGAACAAAAAGCCTGTGGGTGTTCTCAGAATGAGCAAAAAGCGGGCCAGTTTAATAAAATATTGTTTTTCAAATATTTTATGAAAATGCTTTGGGGAAATGAGGACTTTTCTGCCCGCTTTTCTGGACTGATTTTGCCGCGTTGGGTTTGCTCTGTTGTTATCATTCACGGCAAAGGCAGGCATAAAAACTCTTACGCAATATATGCAAGGTGAGGTAAAAAATGCTGTGACTCAAAAACCTATAATTTTTTGGAGAATCGTGCTTTTTTGAATGGGGCGTGGGTTGAAGCGGCGAAGACCTTTCCCGTTTATAATCCGGCGACAGGGGAAAAGGTTGCCGATGTTCAGTGATGTCAGAATCCCGAAATTGCCAAGGTCATCTTTACAGGGTCAATCGAAGAAACCCTTGGCCCTCTTGTCCCGCTGTTGCGGTTTGAGAGCGAGGAAGAGCGGGTTTGGATTGACTGGCTATTCCTCTGCATGGGGAAATTGAGCCGTAAAGGGGTATATTTTTCCGTACTGGGGCGGGAATTTTCCCCCGTGTCAGGGCGGACATTTTTGCAGTGTTGCAACAGGTATTTCATATAAATATTTGATTTTATATATTTTAATTTTTGGTATGATCTATGCTTTCCTTTGGTTTGGATGCGATGTGTGTCGTTTGTGGGGGCAGGAGGCTCCCCGAGAAAGGATAAAAATCTCATGCCAACAGTTACAACCAATACCGCCGCGAATTCGGCGTTACGCCTTTTGAATGAAAACTCCATGAGAACGGGGTCATCGATTTCCAAGCTGGCGAGTGGAACCCGCATTGTCACCGCTGCCGATGATGCTGCCGGTCTGGCGATTGGAACGCGCCTGCGCGCCGATAATACCGTTTTGGCGCAGGCGGCGATGAACGCGGCACAGGGGATTTCTGTGGTTCAGGTGGCGGATGGTGGTTTGGCCCGTATAGTGGATATTCTCCAACGTCTGAAGGTTCTGGCGGCGCAGTCACTTTCTGGTGTCCCCACGGACAAAGAACGGTCTTTTATTCAGGCAGAATATAGCCAGCTGATTAGCGAGATTAACGGCACCGCCAGTTCAACCCGCTTTAATGGGGAGTCCCTGTTGGATGGCACGGGGGAACAGTTTTCAAAGCCGGTTGATTTCCTGGTCGGAACCACGGTCGAGGATACGATTACACTGGATGTTGGTAACATTGCCAACCAAGTTCCCGCGTTCACGTCAGAGTATCTGGGGGGCCTTGCCAGTCCCGAAGGGACCTCAACAGCCTTTGGAAATGCGGCGAGTGCTGCGGCAAGCGCAGGCTTTACCCTTGGCGGTGCTGGGGTCACGGAGATCACCCGCCTGATCCGGGTTGCAGACGCGGCCACAACCGCAGCCGTCACGTCAGTGACCATCGGCGGGGTTGCGGGTGTTAATGCGGCGTCTTTGGGCACGAGCGGTGGTTTGACGGCGTCGCAGCGCACCTCAATCGGTAATGCTCTGCGGAGCAATATCCGAACCCAGGCCTTTAATACCGCGCGGGAGATCTTTGAACAATCGGTGGCGGCGGCGGTGCCCGGAATTGATACAACCTCTGTGTCAAATGTCAGTAATGCCGCGTCGGCCTTTTCCTCGATTGCGCGGGCGATTGACCAGGTATCTGAGGCCCGTGTCAATATCGGTTCGATCATTTCGCGCTTTGGTTTCCGGGGGCAACAGATTGCGACCTCCCGCGAAAACATTGTCGCGGCGAAGTCGTCGATCCTTGATGTCGATGTTGCGGCGGAACAAAGTCGTTTGGCCTCGTCACAGGTGTTGGTGCAGGCATCGGTTGCGGCCCTGTCACAGGCGAATAAACTGCCCCAGAAACTCCTGCGTTTGCTGCAATAAGAAAGTGAGCGGCAAGAAGTAGTGAAAAGGGGCTATTTGGCCCCTTTTTCTCTGTGCGTATTGTTCATGCAAAAGCGCAGTCAGTTATTGGTGAGAGGTGGAGTGGGATCCGGATCACCGAGTAAGGCCCTTTTCAGTCGAATTTTTGTCATTTCTTCAATGTTCTGGCGTTGCTTACGACTGAATTTTTTTTCAATCATATCCAGATAGGCCGGGTTTGTAAAAAATGTTTGCCATGCTTCATCGCGAAATTTGAGCACATCTCGCGCGCTGACATATCGCGTTGGGAGCGGTTCGCAGGCCCAAGATAAAAAGGCATAGCCTTCAAAGTTGTCTGGTAGTTTCCAGCCATTGATCCTGGCCTCCATATGAACAGGACTACCGGGAAGGGCCTGACAGGGGTACATGTTGGACATTTCGGTATTGAGTTCCAGGGCCAGATCGAGTGTTTCCTGCATGGTCTCCAGAGTATCATCAGGAAATCCAAAAATAAAATTACTGATAATTTTAATGTCCGCTGCATGGATCATGTTACAGATTTGGCGAATATTGACCGTACGGAAAGATCCCTTGGACATTTCCTGTCTGACGGTCTGGTTTCCCGACTCAACGCCTAGAGCAAGCCAGTTGATCCCCGCTTTTTTGAAAAGTTCGAGTTCTTTTTCCCGTACAGTATCAACGCGGGAATAGGCCCACATATTAAAGCCAAAATTTTCCGCGATACATTTTTCAAGGATGGGGCGATAGTACTTGCGATTGAGAAAAAACATTTCGTCACTGATGCGGAGTGTTTTCACCCCGAGACGGTGAAGCTTACGCATTTCCCGGATGACCCAGTCGGCACTCCAAAATCGCATCCCGCGTGAATGTTCTGCGGTGATGTTTTCGTCGTTGTCTGTCCGGTTGACAATATTGATCATGCAGAAATTACACACAAACTGACATCCGAGCGAAGTGTAGATTGCCGCGAAAGGTGTTCTTTTGTCGTGGTCAAAATCAGCGTGCCAGAAATGGGCGCGGTAGAGGTCAAGCGGTTTTTCGAGGTAAGGTAACAGATCCCACGCATATCCGGGCAAGTCTATGTCCATACGATCCTGGGGTACAATCCGTTCTGGCGTGTTGAGGATGGCTTGTCCATCTGATTTATAGCCAATGCCTTTGATGTTCGGGCAGTCTGCGTCGAGATCAGAGTCAAGCAAATTATGCAGGGCGTAAACGCCTTCGTTCAGAAGGACAAAATCAGCACAGTCGTGGGAAAGAACATCGCGGGGCAACGCACTGGTGTGAGAGCCAACAAATGCGATCTTTTGCTTTAAACCCTGTTCTTTCAGGGCTTTTGCCAAGGCAATGGCCCCAATCATGCTGGTCGTGCCAGAATTGGGATTTTGACCATAAACAACAAAAACAGCCAATCGCGCACGGCTGTCCCCAACGCGCTGAACGGCTGTTTTCAGGCTGAGTTTTTCAGCGTCACAATCAAGGATTCCGACGCTAAATCCCTTGGCCCGACAGGATTCAGCCAAAAGTAACGCCCAGGTTGGCGGTTCAACCGCAGAAAATTTTTCCGCGAGACCCTGATAGGCCCGTGCCGCAGAATCAGGATTGATTAACAAGACATCCATTTCACACCCCCAATTCTTTGTTACGTTCGGTTGACATTGTGTTCTCCGGCGGCCCAAGTTTCGAGGAAATGGTGGGGAAAAGGAAATTTTTCCCGAAAAAGCCGGGCGATTTTTGTATAGTCGGCGTGGGCCTTTTCATAGGCGTGGCGGGCATTGTGGACATAACCTGACAGGGTTTTGATCCAGTCAGGTTTTTCTATATCCAGTGGGCAGGTACAACCGACAATTTCAGAATCATCCTGTGTCGCCAGGGAAACGGTCGCCCGACCGCACCGTAAACCTGCCATGACGCGCATGGGTGAAAGCCAGAGCCAGTTTTCATCCTGTGGAATATTCAGGATTATCTGTGCTTGTCTGTTATAGAAATCGCGGTCTTTGGCTATGACCAGTTTCCCCGGTGTCCAAGTAGAAAATCCAGCGTCTTGAAGTATGGATAAAACCTGTGATCTGTACCGGGTGAGATAGCCCGTAAAAAGCAGATCGTGGGTGGTTCGTGACTTTTTTTCTGAATGGATGTAGTCAAGGTCGGGAAACGGAATAGTAAATTTTTCTGTGTCGGGAAAAAACGTCGAGATCCCCCGCAGTCGTGGCAGGTCGCCCAAAACGGCAAAGCCGGAAAAGTAATCCCTGTTTGCGACCAGTCGCCCAAATCTCGCGAGCTTGTGCGTCATGGGGATATAGTTGCTCTGCCGTCCCAGTGGCATTCCATGGAAAAGCAGTTCCCCCTCCGCGACGTCGATGTGTTCGGTCATGATGATGCACAGGCGTTTGTGATGTGTTGTACAAAAATCGACGAAGAGAGCCTGCGTTTCCTTTGTGATGTTTTCGATAACAAAATTCAGGGCATCTGTCCGGGGGATGGCCCCGGCACTGGCCGAATAGCCGTTTTGTTCAAAGGATTCGCAAAAAAAACTGATCTGATCGTCGATTGGACCTAAACTCTGATCCCACAGATGGACAAGTGGCCTGTCTGTTGTTTTTTTTCTCATCTCTGTCTGATTTGCTGTTGGGGATTAGACATTGCCATAACGGTTATTGCGGAGCATAAGATAGCCCTTGATGAGTTCACGAATACCCAGATCAAGAGAAAATTTGGGTTTGTAACCTGTTGATTCGATTTTTTCGTTTGAAACGATATAGTTGCGTTGGTCAGGATCCTTGACCAGGTCTGCTTCGACAAAGGTAAAGTCCGCGACCTGTTTCTGTATAGTTTCGCAGAGCTCGCGTTTGGACAGATTGGCATCAGACAGGCCGACATTGAAAATTTCCCCCTTCATGTGGTCAAAATTCTCAATGCCGTGCTGGAAAACACGGGAAATATCACGCACGTGGATATAGTTGCGTTTGAAATGGCTTTCAAACAGGACGACAACCCTGTCATGAACAGCGCGATAGGTAAAGTCATTCACGAGCAAGTCTATCCGCATACGTGGGGAGAGGCCAAAAACCGTTGCCAGGCGAAAGCTGATGGCATTGTCATGCGCCATCAGTTCCTGTTCGACCGCTACCTTGTCGCGGGCGTATTTGGAAATGGGGCGTAGCTCGGATCTTTCGGTGCAAAAATTATTGTCATCACCGGTTCCATAGGCACTGTTGGTTGTCGGCATCAGGATACGTTGCTGGGCGGATACCAGATCCAGCATCATTGAAATGGCGTGATGATTGGTGGTTTCCGCGCCGACGGGGTCTTTGGCACAGAGGGGCGCACCGACCAAAGCGGCGAGCGGAATAATAATGTCTGCTTTTTTCAAGGCGGTCGCCATCGTGTCCTTGCACCGAATATCACCGCGTATAATGTCCAGGCTGTTGTGGATGCAGACATGGTTCAGGCTGGATTGGTCAAACATGAAATTATCCAGAACCGTCACCTTGTGACCAAGGGCGAGCAGATCCGGAACCATGATAGAACCGATATAACCTGCGCCACCTGTGACGAGAATATGGTTAGGCATGTTTTTTATCCTCATGTGCTGTGATGTGAACCCTGTTGATAAAATCAGGGGCGCACGCATAGTCATCGGGCAGACCAATATCTAAAAAAGGACGGTCAAAGACAAGCCCGAACAGTGGTTCTTTGCGATTAAGGAGGTTTGTGAAAATATCACTTTCCAGCGAGAGATTTTGCCCTGTTTTGCCATCGTAGTGGCTGTGAATCAGCGCGGGATTAACAAGGTAAACACCCCGTTCGCCAGTCCCCCCGCGCTGTTATCAGCATGAAGTGTTGTGAGGCGGTTTTCTGAATCCAGGCCCGGACTCATGTAGCGGGTCTGTCCCCCGGTTTGTTCCCTGGTCTGTTCCGCTGTTTGGAAGAGGCAAAAACTGCACCCTGATTTTTTGTGGTGATGAAAGGCGGCGAGCCGATCCAGTGTAACGGCAAAAAGCGTATCGCCGTTGAGCACAAGGATGGGGGCGTCATCTTTGATGTGTGACAGTGCACACAACAGGCCCCCCCCCGTGCCAAGAAGAGTCGGTTCTATGGCGTATGACAGGAAACACCCGCGATAGCTTTCGCCAAAATAATCTGTAATCGCAGGGGCCATATACCCCACGGATAGCACAAAAGACGATATTCCCTGTGCGATCCAATAGTCCATCACATGTTGGAGAAAAGGCACCCCGTCCACCAGGGCCATTGGTTTGGGACGGTCGGAAACGACCGGGCGCAGGCGCGTTCCCGCCCCCCCGGCAAGAATAATTGCCGTGGATGGTTTTTCCCCCTGTAAAGCAGGATGCGTCTGTTCAGGCATTGTTGAGAACCTGGCAGATGAAATCAATTTCCCCTCTGTTCAGGTCAGGAAAGTTCCCGATATAGAGGCCGTAAAAATGGATGTGTTCGGTTTCCGGAAAGTCCGCCCACAAACCATCGGTGATAAGACCGCGTAGATAGGGCTGGCGTAGCTGGTTTCCGCCGCCGGCACTGCCCCGACGATATTCGATGCCGTTTTCTGTCAGGCAGGTTTCAAGCCGGGCCATGAGATTGGTGTCTGCGTTTTTCAAGATCACGTTAAAGGCGTAGTTGCTGGAGCCTTCAAAGCGAAAATCCGTACGATATTTTGTGTCGTCGAGCTGTTGAAAAAAAAGCGTCTGGTTTTCAGTGCGCCGTTTGATGGCCTTGTCCAGGCGGGTCAGCTGGCTGAGTCCCAGCACCCCTCCGACTTCGGTATTACGTGTGTTATAGGCGGGGTAGGCAAAGATAAAGGCCGGGTTCAAATCCGGATTTTGCGTCGTGTAGTTGTCTTTTATCGTGTGGTCGGTTGATTCGCGCACCATACCATGCCCCCGCAACATGCGGAGCTGTTGGAAAATGTCGTGGTCGTCTGTGCAGATCATGCCGCCTTCGATTGTGCTCATATGGTGGGCGTAGTAAAATGAAAAATTCGACATTTCGCCAAAGGTTCCGAGTTTCCTGCCCCGATGTGTTGCCCCGTGTGATTCGCAGACATCCTCGATTAAGGGGATGCCACGGCGGGCCAATTCGTCGAGCAGATGATCGCTGAGACCGTTGAATCCCTGGATATGGGAAAAAAAGACGGCGCGGGTTTTGTCCGTGATTTTTTCAAGAATGGCCTCCGTCTTCATACCCAGTGTCTGGGGATCAATATCGGCAAAGACGGGCGCAAAGCCGTTGTGAAGAACCGAGGCAATATCAGACACCCACGTCAGGGGCGGGACGATGACCTCGCCCCCGTCGGGGTGACGGATTTTTAGAATGGCCAGCGACAGCAGGTTTGCGGAGGATCCGGAGTTGACAAAAACAGAATAGCGCACACCTAGCCATTTTGACCAAGCCTTTTCAAAGGCGCGACAGTGTGATCCGTTGGTCAGGATGGGGTCATCCTGATGGAACAAGGCAATAACCTGATCGAGATCTTCGCGGGAAAAATTGTTCCGCATCAAGGGAAATTTGATCATGGTGTGACCTTTTGTGCAGATACTCGGTTATAAAAATCACAAATTCGCGAAAAAGCCGTCTCAACACCCATTCCCGCGCGTTCGTGGAGTTCTTCCCGCCGTCCAAGTTCAAAGCGGTAACCCGGAGCGACTCCGATTCCAAGGTAGGGCAGACCCGTTGCCCCCAGGACATCATTGAGTCGGGCATCGAGGCCACCGCAAGATTGAAAGCCTTCTTCTATTGAAACGGTCATTTTGCTTTGGCGGACGGTATTGACAAAGTGGTCTTCGTCAAAATCCTGAATATCGATCAGATCAAGCACGGCGGCATGGATGCCCTGTGTCTTTAGCCGTTCTGACAATTTGAGACAGCTGTGAACAGTGTAGCCTGTCCCGATTAGACAAAGATCACGGCCCTGTGCAAGCTGTGTGAATCCCTTCTTCAGGTCGGGGGGGGTGTCGTTGTAGAGGGTGGGCAGAATTTGGGCATCAAGGCGAATGTATTTCGGGCGCGCCTGCGCAAGGCAGAGCGGCAAGAGAGCCGCTGAGGTGATATGGTCACCGGGGGATAGAATGCGAAAATTGACCAGCGCACGCATCAGAGTTAAATCTTCGTAACACTGGTGTGTCGGTCCGGAAACGACGTAGCTATAGCCTGCGCCCACCCCGATCAGATTGATATTCATCGGACGACATTCAGATAGCAGCGCGACACTGATGCGGAGCTGTTCATAGCATCGCATGGTGATAAAGGGCGCAATGGCATAGGCAAAAACCCGGAAACCTTCGAGAGTCAGGCCAGCGGAAATATTGATAAGGTTTTGTTCCGCAACGCCGACGTTGCGAAACCGGTTCGGGTAATCGGATCGAATTTTGTCCAGAACGGGTGAACCGAAATCACCTGTGACAAAAAAAATCCTGTCGTCGTGGGCCATGGCCTGCCAAATTTGTTCCAGCAGGGCATCGCGCATGGCGCGCGGTTTGTCATTCATCATTTGCCCCCGTGCTTATCCCCGTGCTTATCCCCGTGCTTATCCCCGTCAGCTTGTCGATGAGATCAGGCGAAACTCCCATAATGTGGGACAAGGGGGCGTTTTCCAGGCCGGGGACACCGCGCCCTTTGATTGTTTGACAGATCAGGGCCTTTGGTTTCCCGTTGGCTGTTTTTTTCAAATTGCGTAAGACCGTGCAGATCTGGTTGACATCGTGCCCGTCCACCGTCTGCGTTGCCCAGCCAAAGCAGGCGAGTTTTTGATGAAAATCGCCATGGGCAATAATGTCATCGGTATAGCCGAGCATGGATGTTTTATTGTTGTCCACAACCATGTTCAAATTGTCCAGACCGTGATGACCCGCGAACATAATGGCTTCCCAACAGGCCCCTTCGTGGAGTTCACCGTCACCTGTGACCACGAAAACCTGCGGGTCTTTGTTCAAGACCTTCAAGGCAGAGGCAACCCCCGCGCCCACCCCCAAACCGTGCCCGAGTGAACCGTTCACCGTTTCGTATCCGGGAATAACCGGGTCGGGGATACCCCCCAGAAAGCCGTTACTCTGGCAGACCCGGTGTAATTCTTCGTCGGGGAAAAAACCGAGGTCAGCCAGAATGGGATAGAGGCTGATTGACCCGTGGCCCTTGCTAATAATGCAACGGTCGCGCGCGTCATTAAAGGGATCGGACGGGTTGAAATTGAGAACAGAGCCGTAGTAGAGAGCGACAAAAATTTCAACCGCAGATAGCGATGATGCAATACGCGTTTCGGGCGCACGGCGGTTAATTGCCAGTGTTTCTTCCCAGACCCATCGGGCTTTGGCAGTGAGCAGATCGGTTTGCATCATTTTCAACCTTTGATCCTGTCGTGCGACAGCGTGGTGTTCTATGTCTCATTTTCATCCTCTGAAAACAAGGACAGGCCCGCAAGTCCTCCGCCTTTAACCGCTTTTGTTATCAGGTGTCGTGTTGAGCGTTTGACCGGACATCAGAACCTGCGCACCCTCTTTTTCAAAAGAAAAAGGCACATGAACAAGATGCGAAAGGCGCGTTAGAATATCCGGCTGAGCCGCCGGTTTCGCGAAAATGAGAAGAAAGCCTCCCCCCCCGGCCCCGATGATTTTTCCACCCTCTGCGCCTGCCTCGCGGGCGGCGGCATAGATGTCGTCAATTGTTTTGTTACTGACCCTCTCTGACAACCTGCGTTTGTATTGCCAGCTCTCGTGGAGCAGTTGACCGAAATCTGTCAAGGGGGTTCGGGAACAGGACAACAGATCGCGGGCGGTGTTTACCATGGATTGCATGGCCGTTAGTTCCTTTGCGCGGTCGTGTAGGGAGGCAATTTTTTCCCCCGCAACCTCGGATGCAACGCGGGTGAGGCCCGTGAAAAACAGCATCAGGTGTTGATTAAGGGCCTCTTCGCGTTGTGGGGGGAGTGTGACGGGGGTGACGGAAAATTCTCCACTGCTCAACTTTCCGACTCTGGATTTTGCGCTGTCGGGATGAAAATCAATCTGGTTCAGTCCTCCATAGATCGTTGCCACCTGATCCTGTGACCCCACATTTTCGCGCAGGACATGTCGTTCAAGATGGATGGCCTCACACGCCAAATCGTGTTTGTTGACCTGTTCCCCCCGAACGGTGTGCAGGGCGAGGAGTAAGGCGGCGGCAAAGGACGAACTCGACCCCAGTCCGGAGCGCGCGGGTAGATCGCCAGCATGGTGGATTTCCAACCCGTCCGCGATGGCAAACTGTTCAAATGCGCCCCGAATAGCAGGGTGGCGGATTTGTAATGTGTCTTGTACCAATTCAATCTGTGAATAGACCAGTCGGTGTTTGTGTTCAAAAAACGATGGCAAAGCCCGGCAACTGATGTAGCAATAATGGTTGATCGATGTGGAGAGAACACGCCCCCCGTACTGTCGGAACCACGTCGGGTAATCTGTGCCGCCCCCAAAAAAGGATACACGATAGGGAACTCTGGTGATAATCATTGCCGCTTGTTTTTCTTTATTGGGTTGAAGATTCGAGGCGTACCCTGGACGTTGCAGCGACAGCCGTGAACACGGTAAAGGCTTGGAAATTAAAAATCAGCAAAAAATGTGCCATTTAATTTATTTGATTTTTTTGCACGAATCGATTTTTAAGACTTGACGGGGCTGTTTGTTTGTTGTTTAGATCAGAATGCGTGTCAGGGTTGATGCGCATCGCAAGGTAAGCGATCACATACCCACCCTGTTTTGTGGGATTCACTTCAAGTAGAAGGAAACTTTAAAATGCCGGTTATTAATACCAATACTGCGGCGAACTCAGCCATTCGGTTCCTCAATCAAAACTCTGCAATGGCATCCAGTTCAGTTGCCAAGTTGTCCTCCGGTCAACGTATCGTAAGGGCGTCTGATGATGCTGCTGGTCTCGGTGTGTCCACCAAACTTCAGGCTGACATCAATACCTTGAAGCAGTCAGGATCCAATGCGTCGCAGGCATCGTCTCTCCTGCAGGTTGCTGATGGCGGTCTGGCGCGGATTTCCGATACACTCCAGCGTCTGAAGGTTCTGGCGGCCCAATCTCTGTCCGGGACGATCTCCGATAAGGAGCGGAGCTACATTGACGCTGAATTTCAGGTACTGGATGATGAGATTGGTGAGATTGTTGAAAGGACAACCTTTTCTGGAAACAAGCTGATTAACCAAACTGTCGGAGCGTTTTTTGTTGGCGTTACTGCGGCAGTTACGGCGGGGGGTGTAAGTGGTGATATCATCAATATTGACCTGTCCGCACCTGCCGGGGTTGTTGGAAGTGTGGACGGTAGTGTTGGCACCGTATCGGCGGCTGCATCGGCAATGCAGAGCATTGATACGCAGTTGGAGCGTATATCCAACCAGCGTTCTACGGTTGGTGCGTTGATTTCACGTTTTGACACGCGTGCGCAAAATATCGCCACCACGATTGAAAACACGAAGGCGGCTAATTCGGTTATTTCTGATGTTGATATTGCCAAGGAGCAAACGGCGATGGTTGCGGCCAATGTTCGCGTTCAGGCGGGGGTCGCTGCCCTGTCGCAGGCCAACCGGCTACCACAGCATCTGTTGCCACTCCTTGGCTAATATGCCACTCCTTGGCTAATATTTTGAGCCGGGGTCTGAGGATCGGGGGCCTTTCGGCCCCCGGTTATCACTAAGGTGTCACCCGGAATGGTAGGAGGTGGTTTTGATTGGCGCAGTTTCCTTTTCTCCTGAAATGGTGGTAGGTCTTTCTTCTTGTGTTCAATCTTGCATTGTTCGATCCGATTCGGCGCAGATTTCTTTGACGCGACCTGTTCGGCCTGCGTTTGAGGTTTCAAAACAGTCCGATTCTTTAGATGTTTTTGCCTTGCGTTGTGTTGAGTCGCCTTTGGAGGAGGATCCGCGCGCGGAGCGTGATGAACCCGTTGCTCGGCGTGACGTAAAGGAACCTCCGTCGGCGTCGTTGCTTCAAGGGTCTTCTATTGCGACCTTTCGCGATCATGCCACGGGCGTTTTGGTGATTAAGCTGGTGGGGCGGCGCAATAACGAGGTCTTGGCCCAATTCCCGACCCCGATACAGTTGAGCAACTATCCGAAAGCTCCTTTCTTTGTGGCTCCGCCATCCTCTTTGCGTGAGATGGCTTGATTTGGCGCGATATTTGCTCTAGTTTTTGCTCTGGTTCCTGCGAGCGGGTTTGTTGCAGGGTTTGTTGCAAAGGGGAGTATCATTATGGTGCAAGTCAATTCTGGAACCTTGACGACGCGCGCGGATGGTTCTACGGCGTTGATTGGCCGGTTTTCCGGTTTGAATACAGAAGCCCTCATCAATGCGGCGATTACGGCGCAACGTATGCCCGCGATTTCACTGGAGCGGCAAATCAGCCGGTCCAAGATGGAAAGCGCGGCCCTGACCAACCTGAATAAACTTCTGACCGATTTCAGGACAGCGGCGGAAAAATTGCGGAACCCGCCGGGGATTTCCGCGCTGGAAAGAAACAGCTTTCGCCAAAAAACGGCGAGCCTGCAAACGGAAAATGACGCCGCCAGATCATCTGTGGTGAGTGCCAATGTTCAGGTGGGTGCCCAGGACGGTCGCTTTCAGCTGGAAATTTTGCAAACGGCCAAGGCTCACAAGCTTTCAAGTGTTGGGGTGGCGGATGCGAAGGTGGCCCTGAATATCACCGATACTGTGACTTTGGGTCTGGCGGGGGCGGCGGCGGGTGAACAGGCCACACTGTCGTTTGCACCCGGGGAGAGTCTGGAAAAAATTGCCGCTGCGATCAATGGGAAACAATCGCAAACCGGGATTAGGGCCTCTGTGCTCAAGCTGTCGTCAACGGAATCCCGTCTGGTTTTGAGTGCGGAAAAAACGGGCAGGGCGATTCAGCTGTCGGGAACATCCGGGGAATTTTTGACAAAACTGGGCACGACGGCGGGCGCATTGGAAACGGTGCAGTCTGCGAATAAGGCCCGGATCAGGGTTGATGGTCTGTCCACTGTGATTGAACGCGATAGCAACGACATTAACGATGTGATCACCGGGGTTGAGCTTCGCATTGCCCAAGCAAAGGCGGGGGCGAAGATGACCCTAAACGTGGAGCAGGATACCCAGTCGATCAAGACGCAGGTTGAACAGTTCGTCAAGGCCTATAATGATCTGCGCGATTTTTACGACCAACAGCGCAGTTTCGACCCCCAGGACTCTGGTGCGACCAAGCCAGCCCTGTTTTCCAGTCCGGTTCTGCGTGAAACCATGACAGTCGTTGGGCAGGTTTTGGGCGGGGGCGCACGGGGTGTGTCCTCTGGTGCTCTTTCGACCCTGCGCGGGATCGGGATTAAACTCAATAAGGACTCAAAGCTTGAAATTAACCAAAGCAAACTTGACTCGGCATTGACGAATAACCCGCAAGAATTTGAGCGACTATTTGCATTTTCCTTTGAACCCAGTTCGCCGGATTTACGGGTGTTAGCCAGAACGCAGGCTGTTTTCCCCGATGATTTTGATATTTCGATTACTGAAAGTGGTGGTCAAATCACAGGGGCTACTGTTGGTGGGCGCAGTGATCTATTTGAATTTTCCGGGCGCGTTCTCACCGGTAAAAAGGGAACAAAGTTCGAGGGTTTGAAGCTTTTTTACGGTGGAACCGGGTCGGCCACTATTGCAGTCAAAAATTCAGTCGGGGTTGCGGAGCGGCTTTATAATACTCTGGGTCGTTTTATAGAGCCGGAAAGCGGTCAGATCACGAAAAGACTCAAGGAAATTGAGGACAGTAACAAGGACAGAAATGATCGCATCGCTACTATTGATGCCCGTTTGGTGTTGACTAAAAAATTTCTGGTCAACAAGTACGCGAAACTGGAACGCGATCTTGCCCAGGCGGAGGCCAGCCGTAAACAGCTTGAGGCCTTTTTGAAAGCCAGTAATAAGTAGGGGGTCTTGTTCATGGTTTTTTTTCCTTGTTATTGATGTGAACCGGGTTCTGATAGCAATGGTGACCTGTTCATGATTGCCAACCCCTATGGTGCCTCTGCCTATCGACAGGCGTCACAAAATGTTGGTGGGCTAAAGGCTGTGGTCATGCTCTATGACGGTATGATCCGTTTTGTGGGGGAGGCAAAACGCGCTGACGCCGATGGGCGTTTTGAGGATCGCTATCTCTTGACCGAAAAGGCATCGCGTATTGTCATCGGGTTGCAGGGGCAACTCGATTTTGACAATGGGGGGGAACTGTCCCCTGTATTGAGTTCGTTCTATGACATGTTGTTTATGCGGATGATGCAGATCAATTCCTACGAGGCGCAGGTTGTCGCTGATGATGTCCTCACCGCGCTCAAGGACATGCGCCGGGCGTGGGAACAGGTACGCACAGGCGACCAGACAGAGTAGGGAGCAAAAATGATGAAGATCAGCAAGGACGACCTGCGCGCCCGGGATATACTATCGCTCCTCTTGCCCGGTTCGGTGGATGATTCCGTTGTCCTTGCAGAAAAAATGGTGGCCAGGGGGAAAAGACACCCTGTGGCCTTTTTTGTGTTGGGTTATGCCGCCCTGATGCGCGGGGATCGGCAAGAGGCCGACCGGATTTTTTCCCGGTTCACGGTCGGGGCTGTCACCGATGGTTATTGTGCCTATCAGATGGCTCTGTTTGATCAAACAAATGCGGCGTGGGAGCGCGCGGAACGACTCTATAAACGCGCTACGGTATTGGAGGACGGTTTCTGGGAAGCCGATTATAACCTCGGCAACCTCTACCGTGACAGAGGGCGTTATGACCTTGCCTTTGATGCCTATACCCGTGCGCTGGCGGTCAAGCCGGATGAAGGCGCGACCTTGTTCAATGCGGCCTTGACGGCGGAGGAACTCGGCAGTTTTGATGTTGCACTGGATCTTTATCAAAAGGCCCTGCCCCTCGAAGATGACAAGGCCGAGGTCTATTGCCGCATGGCGACCTGTTATCACCGCAGTGATCGTTTTGAAGAGGCTGAAAACTATTGGGCGATTGTCGAAAAAAACTATCCTGATTCCCCGATTTATCCAGCCGCGCGAGTGTCTTTATTCGCCCGCGATGGTGATGTTGACCAGGTCGAGTCCTGGTGTCGGGCGGCCTTTGCCCGGGGGGTTCATCACCCGGTACTTTACGGGCGGTTGTCCGCTGCCTTGCTGGTTGAACGCGATGATGTCGAGGCGGCTCTGGATTGTGTGCGGACGGGATTGGATCGCTTTCCGGATGATCTTGTCTTGTGGCAGGTGATGGTTCAATCCCTGGGGCAACAAAAACGCTACCGCCAGCTGATTGCGATTGGGGAAGAGCTGGCGCAGCTGGGGATATCTTCCCCCATGATCCAGCAAAATATTGGCGTTGCCTTTTACCTGACGGGGCAGACGGATCGCGCACTTGATCTGTTTGAACGACTCACCGTGGAATTCCCCGATGATGTTCATGTCATGTCCGCTTATCTGGGCGTTTTGGTCTATAGTCACCAAAAATCACCCGAGGAGATTTTCGCCCTTTATTGTGACCTGGGGGCAAAGATTTCCTGGGGAAAGAAACCGCTGGATATTGTCCCCCCCCGTGATCGGGTCAGGGACAAACTCAGGATCGGCTTTGTATCCCAGGATATGTATCGTCATGCTGTGGTGCGGCATTTCTTGCCACGGCTTTTAAATCGCAACAGGGACAGGTTTACCTGGTACGGCTATGCCCACTGCATGAAAAAAGACGACATGACGACGACGATTAAGGATCTAAGCGATCATTGGTGTGAGATCACTGATATGAGCGACCTGGAAGTCGCCCGACGTATTGTCGATGATGGTATTGACATTCTGTTTGATCTGTCCGGTCATACCGCAGGGAACAGGTTGGGGATTTTTCCCTACAAGCCTGCACCGATCCAGGTTTCCGTGATCGGGTCGAATGTCACCACGGGTCTTGAGACGATGGATTATTTCGAGATGCACGAAAAATCCTATGATCCCGGTCAGGAAAAATACTTTACGGAAAAACTCCTCCTCGTCAAATATGTTTCCGAAGAAGACGCTGTTGCTGTGGCTCCTGCTGTTTCCCACCTGTTTCAACAAAGAATACAGGGCATTGCATCTGATCCGCCTCAGGTAAGGAACGGCTTTGTGACCTATGGGTGTTATTCCCGATTGGAAAAAATCGAACCGCGTCTGATGGAGGTTTTTGTTGAGCTGTTGAAACAGTGCGACAATGCGGTTTTGCGGATGATTAACATGTCTTTCGCCGATGAAACGCTGCTTGGTGAAACACTGGCGTGGTTTATCGGGCGGGGCATCGCGCGGGAACGTTTGAAGTTCCTTCCTCCTGTGAGTATGTCGCTCTATCTCCAGTCACTCTCGACGCTGGATTTTGGCCTTTTGTCCTATCCCTTTGCCGGGGGAACCGTGGCACATGATATGGTGACGGTGGGTGTTCCCTTTGTGACAAGATTTGGAGATGCGTCTCAGTCGCGTGATGGTCTTAAACTTTTGAGGAGCCATTCCGTGACGCAGGACATCGCCGGGGTTGGCGATTTGGCTGTGCGTGACTATGACCGCTATCTAGAGGTCGCACTGGCCTACGGTCAGGATATTGATTTTTTGCGTCGTTTTCGTGCGGGTTTTCAGAAATTTGCCAATGAGCCCGAAATCGATCGCTATACCCCCGGTCTTGAAAAGTGCCTTGCGCGCGTTTGGCGTGAGCGGGGGGGGACTGTCCCCTGGGAGTCCTGACGGTGCGCGATTCCCCGCTGTTTGTGACACGCCCCCTGTTGCCTGACTATGATGATTTTTGTGCGGTAATGAAGGGGGTCTGGGATCGGGGAATTTTATCGAACAGCGGGCCGCTGCATCAAGACTTTGAACAGGCACTGGCTGATTTTTTTCAGGTCGAACAGGTCAGTCTGTTCAATAATGCGACCACGGCATTGATCGTTGCGCTCATGGCCCTTGACCTGGAGGGAGAGGTCATCACAACGCCCTTTACCTTTGCCGCGACCGCACAGGCGTTGTTGTGGTGCGGGTTGGAGCCTGTCTTTGCCGATGTCGATCCACGTACCGGAAATCTGGATCCACAGGCCGTCGCGGCGGCGATAACGGATAGAACTGCGGCGATTTTGCCCGTTCATTGTTACGGTTGGCCCTGCGATGTGCCAAAATTTAATGATCTTGCCCGCCTCCACGGGGTCAAGGTGATTTATGATGCCGCGCAGGCTCTGGGGACGGTTGCGCCGTCTTTTTCCTTACCCGGATCTGGTGATTGTTCGGTCTATAGCTTTCATGCGACAAAGGTGCTCAATTCATTCGAGGGGGGCTGTGTGATTGCGTCCTCGGATCTGTTCCGGGATCGCATTGTGTCTTTGCGAAATTTTGGATTTGACCGGGGGGGGGATCTTGTCGCACAGGGCCTGAATGGCAAGATGAGTGAAGCCTCTGCCGCCATGGGGCTACTGTCATTGGAGCAGGTGGAACAGGCCCTTGCCCAACGCCGTCTGCGCGTTGCGCGTTACCGGGAAAATCTTGCCGATTGTGGGGGGATTGAGTTTTTTGAGGGCACTGATTGTGTGTGGAATGCGGCCTATTTTCCGGTGAAAATCACTGCAGGCGCGGGAAAACGCGATGCCCTTTGTCGGGCCTTTGCAGATAAAAATATTTTTCCACGCCGCTATTTTTATCCTCTGTTGTGTGATGCCGAGCCCTTTCGCGCGGCACAGTGTGTGGGTGATTTGCCTGTTGCGCGGGCGTTGGCGTGCCAGGTTTTGGCCTTGCCTCTTTACCCTGACTTGTCGTTGTGTGATGTGGATGCGGTTTGTGATCTTTTGCGCTCTTGGATGAAATAGTGATGACTAGAATATTGGTTTTGCCGGGCGGGTTGGTCGAAAGTCTTGATTTTCTTATGGCGCACCCTGCGCCTGATCGTCTGGTTGGGGCATCTTGCTTGTCTGTTGATCCGGTGCAACAGCATTATGCTGACTGGGCCTTTGTTCCTGATCTTTACGACCCGTCCTTTGCCCGGGGCGTCGCGCAGGTGGTGGCGGAAAAATCGATAGCGGGCATTTTTTGCCCCCATGACATTTTGCACGAAAAGCTTACAGTCTCGGGTTTTTCTGAGCTTTTGCTCAACAGGCGTCCGGTAAGCCAGGCAAGAATACGTGTGGCGACAGCCCGTAATCGGGCGACGACGGTTCTGGAGCTGGCACAGAGTCTGACCAATAAAACCCTGCCTGCGTGTAATCGTGTGTCAAGCTGGCTTCACTATAGCGACCAGATCCTTGGACATTCGTCGCACGACAAATTTGCCGCTTTGCTCGCGGCTCTCGCTGATGCACCTGTTGGAGATGTCGTTGAAATTGGAAGTTATTGGGGAAAGTCAGCCAGCTGGCTCGGCTTTGCCGTGCAGTTCTACGGAACAGGGGCTTTGTTGTGTGTTGATCCCTGGACAAATGAGGCCGCCTTGCAAAAAGAATCACCTGCCTTTATGGCAGAAATAAACAGGCGGACAGTGGCGGGGGAAGCCTTTGAAGGTTTTGTCATGGCGATGGGTATTTTCCCGCCGGGCCTCGTGAATGTTTTGCCTTTGCAGTCCGATGCGGCGGCGGATCTTTTTACAAAATCGACACCTGCCTGTACTGTCGAATCTGCCGCCTTTGGCACGACAACCTTTTGTCAAAAAATTTCCTTGTTACATATTGATGGTAATCACGATTATGGCGTGGTTTGCCTGGATCGTGATCTCTGGTGTCCTCATGTTCTTCCGGGGGGATGGATTGTTTTTGATGATTATGTCTGGCTTCATGGTGACGGGCCAAAACGCGCCGCAGATGAATACCTTGCCACCCACTGGGACTCGATCACGCGATCCTTTGTCTGTGCAACCGCCCTTTTTATCCAACTGGGCGCAGATGAATGAATCTGCGATATATCCTGCTGTTTTAAAAAACTCAAAGCACCGTAGAACGGCAAGAATGACCCGGTGTTGTCGCCCTAATAATATCTGCTCGTGAAGTCTATGAATATAGCCTATCCTATATAAAATGATTAAATTATAAGGTCTTCCTTCTCTCGGACGGATAAAATCTTACTGCAGAAATCTTGTGAATACGTCATCCATAAAATATAACCAGATTATAATGAATTGGATATACATGCTTATTTGAGGTTAAGAACGCGAGCTATGGGTTTATCGAAAAATCACATCGCGATGATGAGCAAGATAGGGTTTGTGACGTTCTTCAATCGAAATTTTCATGTCATCCTTTATGCACAATTCTTGGCGGTCTTCCATTGACAGCCTATCGCTTACCAAAAGCGTGCCACTCTCATCGAAGCCTATGAAACCCTTATCAAAAAGCTCATCGAAATTTGCTGACAAAAGCAAACCGTTAAATACGTCAAGCCTTTCAGAATCATCGCTGTTTCTCCAAGGCCTAATGTGCGACGCTTTCAGTATTGGTTCAATGCTGATACCCGTCAAAGGGCAACGACCTTCCCAATAAGAAAGTAGGTCTAAACGGAACTTACCTTGTCCCAATCGCGCGCTAACAATAGCTCTAGCTTCTGTTGACCCGTTTACATTGGAATGCTGGGCTTGAATTCGGTTGACAATTTGATGCTCTACGAATTCCGATGCTTGAGCCGTGATCCAGAATTTCTTGGGCACTCCATCAGGTTCAACATCTAAGTCATGGCACTGACGCTTGTACTCAACTTTTAACGCTTCATCTTCTATGGGTGGACGCCCAACTACTTTGTTTATGGCGTTATTGGTTTTCCTCCCATCCTTTCCTGGGTGCTGAGTATGATTTTCGACGCTGTTATTAGCATACCCCAAAAACCTGGAAGGAGCAAAATGAAGGCGATCATCATAAAAGTAGGGCACAAAGCATCTACCCCTACGCAACAAGTCACAGGCACTCGTCGAACCAGAAGAAATACCATCTTGGAAGCACTCAACATTCGCTTCAAGTTGATTGCGCGAAACTATTAAGTCAGTCATCATCAATTCCAAATTTAGCTTTGAGAAAATCAATTGTCGCCGGATCGCGGGGTTTGCAGACGATGTTTTGGTTCGCGAACGCCCCTTTGAAGGTTTTGGCTTCCGTTAACGGCATGGTTTTAACCCAATCGACACCGACAACGTACCCTGCATTATGGCATCAAAATATCATATGTTGAATAAAGATCAACATGTGAACAAATGTTGTTGGCTTGGCGGGGAGAGTTTTATACAAAAGGCAAAACAGGAGGAGGCAAAAGATGCCAGATATTTGTAAAGGGTTGGCAGAGGCCGTCGCGGATATTGCGGATGGCTCATCTGTGATGATTGGGGGGTTTGGCGGGGCGGGCGCACCGATTGAGTTGATTCACGCCTTGATTGACCAGGGAGCCAGAGACCTGACCCTAATCAACAATAATGCCGGAAACGGGCAGGTCGGTCTTGCGGCGATGATCGCACAAAAGATGGTGCGCAAGATGATCTGTTCCTTTCCCCGTTCTGCTGACCCCCGCGCCTTTACAGAGCTTTACCTGCGTGGGGGAATTGAGCTTGAGCTTGTCCCGCAGGGGACACTGGCTGAACGCATTCGTGCGGGCGGTGCGGGCATTCCGGCCTTTTACACCCCCACGGGCTATGGCACAGAACTGGCAGAGGGCAAGCCCGTTGCGGAATTTGACGGCAAGCTTTACGTACAGGAACGCTGGCTAAAGGCTGACTATGCCTTGATTAAGGCAGAACAGGCGGATCAGGCGGGTAATCTGGTTTATCGCATGGCGGCCCGTAACTTTGGCCCGCTCATGGCGATGGCGGCGCACACGACTATTGTGCAGAGCCGTCAAATCCTTACGCCTGGTGGTCTTGACCCCGAGCATGTCATCACACCGGGACTTTTTGTCAACCGGCTGGTTGAGATAGCCACCCCCTGCCAGGAAGAACAGCTTAACCGTGACAATGCAGTCTATCATGGCAGAGGAGAGCGCGTATGAACGGGTTTTTCGACGATATAAAACTCACTTCCGCACAGATTGCCTGGCGGGCAGCGCAGGATATCGAGACAGGAGCCTATGTCAATCTTGGTATCGGCTTTCCCGAAATGATTGCAAAGTTCCAATCCTCTGACAAACAGATCACCTACCATACGGAAAACGGTATTCTTGGTTTTGGGGCGGCCCCTGCCGAGGGTGCGGAGGACTGGGATCTTATCAATGCGGGGAAAAAGGCCGTGACCCTCAAACCGGGGGCCGCTTTTTCCAATCATGCGGATAGCTTTGCCATGGTGCGCGGGGGGCATCTGGATTTGGCGGTGTTGGGGGCTTATCAGGTGGCCCAGAATGGCGATCTGGCCAACTGGTCAACGGGCAGGGGGGGCGTTCCTGCTGTGGGCGGGGCAATGGATCTGGTGCATGGGGCAAAACGGGTTGTGGTTGTGACAGATCATATCACTAAAAAAGGCGACCCCAAACTCGTCAGTCGCTGTACCCTGCCGTTGACCGGGCTGGGGTGTATTTCGCGTATTTATACCTCCCTTGCTGTTGTCGATGTGATTGATTCGCGTTTTGTGTTGGTTGAAAAGCTGGCAAAAATTCCCTTTGAGGCTCTTCAGGAAGTCACAGGAGCGAAATTGAATATCACAGACCCCGTAGGGGTCTTGTCTGTTCCTGATTTGTGAGGAGACACCATGCCACAGGCTTTTATCTGTTCCTATTTACGTACAGCCATTGGTCGTTTTGGTGGAGCGTTGTCGCATACGCGTACGGATGATCTGGGGGCCATTCCAATCAAGGCCCTGATGGAACGTGAAAAATCCATTGATTGGGTAGAGGTTGACGAGGTGATATTCGGCTGTGCCAATCAGGCGGGGGAGGACAACCGCAATGTTGCGCGTATGTCCGCCTTGCTGGCGGGGTTGCCCGAATCTGTCCCGGGAACAACGTTGAATCGTTTGTGCGGTTCGGGAATGGATGCAGTCGTGACGGCCGCGCGGGCGATTATGGCGGGCGAAGCCAATTTGATTATTGCCGGTGGCGTGGAGAGTATGAGTCGTGCGCCCTTTGTCATGCCAAAGGCTGAAACGGCGTTTTCGCGCAGTAACGAGATTCACGACACAACTATTGGCTGGCGGTTTATTAACCCCGTGATGGCTGAACGCTACGGCGTTGACTCAATGCCACAAACGGCAGAAAATGTTGCCGAAGACCGCCAGATTTCAAGGGCTGATCAAGATGCCTTTGCCCTGCACAGTCAGGAAAAGGCCGCCCGGGCGCGGGATTCCCTGGCACAGGAAATTATCCCCGTTACCATCCCGCAACGCAGAGGTGATCCGATTATTTTTCAACGGGATGAACACCCGCGCCTGACCTCGCTGGACAAGCTGGCGGCACTGAAAGCACCCTTTCGCGATGGCGGGACGGTCACGGCGGGCAATGCCTCCGGTGTTAATGATGGGGCGGCGGTCATAGTGGTGGCCAGTGAAGAGGCCATAAAACGCCACGGCCTGATCCCTGTGGCACGGATTGTTGGCGGCGCAACCGCCGGGATTGCTCCCCGTCTGATGGGACTTGGCCCTATCCCCGCCCTGTCAAAACTGTTTGAACGGCTTGATATGACGCAGGATCGTTTTGATGTCATCGAATTGAACGAAGCCTTTGCCGCCCAGGCCCTGGCTTGCCTCCGCGCCTATAACATCGCGGATGATGACCCCCGGGTTAATCGCTATGGTGGCGCGATTGCCTTGGGTCATCCCCTGGGCATGTCCGGGGTGCGTATTACGGGAACGGCGGCCCGTCAGCTTGCCCGGACAGGGGGCCAATATGCCCTTGCCTCCATGTGTGTCGGGGTGGGGCAGGGCATCGCTGTTGCGCTGGAGCGTGTCTGACCCAGACTCAGATCATGTCTGATTCCGGGACACCAAGTGCGTTAATGCCTGCGATCACATCCGCCCCGATCCGCACACTCGCGGCAGTGGCGAGACACAGATCAGGCAGGGTGAGAAATTCCAGCGACCAGGATCGCCCCGAACGGAAAGCTTCGTGAACAGCGGAACCGTGAAGCCCTGCGGAGAGCACCGCCGCATAACGCGCCAGTGTGACCAGAGCCTCGGCCTTGACCGGATTGTTTTTATGCGCCATGGCAGAGGATCCTCCTCCCTGTGCCAACGTGATATGATCCGGACCAAGCGCTGCCATCAGTACAACGTCTTCGCCAATTTTACCGACCGCACTGCACAGCTGTATCAAAAGCGTAGCAAAATCGATCAGGCGGGCGCGATCCGTATGCCAGCAAGAGCCGGGGTCGCAGAGGCCCAGAGCCTGCGCGAAGAGGGTTCCAAGCCGTTCTTTTTGCGGATGTGGGCGCGTTCCAATCGCCCCGCCCCACTGAATCACAGCCACGCGCTCAATGCCTGAACGCAGGCCCTGTTGCAACCGGCGCAAGGGGTGCGCCCAGTTTTCAACCAACAGCGGGGCCGCGATGGGCAGGGCCGGCTGCATCCGTGTAAAGGCTGTGAGCTGACGACCATGATTGACCTGCCCCAGTTTGTCCAGTTCGGCGCGAAGAACCGTGAGCCGCGCGGATAAAGCTCCGGAAAAATCGCGCAACGTGAGCATCAATGCCGTATCCATCACGTCCTGGGAGGTCAGGCCGCGATGAATCCACGCATGATCTGATTCGGGGAACCGGGCTTTGATCAGGCCAACCAGTGCGGGAACAGGAATGCCGTCCCTGGTTGTCCCTGTGCACAGGTCGTCCGGTTTGATGTCAAGGCGTTCAATTTTTCGCGCAATGTCTTCGGCATGCCCTGCCCCCTCAACCAGACCAAGCGAACGGGTCCATGCGGCCTCCACTCGCAACAGGGTCGCGAGCTGTGCGTCGGCTGAAAACAGCGCAGCTGTTTCCTGGCATCCAAAAAGATCACCGAACCAGGGATGATGGGAAAGGCTGGTCATCTGTCCTCTGCCGTTGCTAAATATCAAAAAAGACGGTTTCCCCGTCGCCTTGTAAAATAATCCGGTGGCGGTAGCCGCCGTCGATTTTTTTGGCGACGAGGGTGGCGGCGCGATCCCCTGCCAGTTGATAGATCGGGTCAGTGTCGTTGTCTTCGTCCGGGAAGTAAAGGCGGGTTGCGAGACCCAGATTGATCCCGCGGGCGACAACCCAGACGAGGACATGCGGGGCGGCACCCGCCTGTGCACCGGGTTTCAGGGTGTGAAAGCGGATGAAACCTGTGTGTAAATCAGCGGCCTGCCTGCCCCAGTTTTGAAAACCCTCTGTTTTGTGAAAGTGGCCCTCTGGCCCTGTTTGCCAGATTTCAACGAGGGCATCGCGCACCGGATCACCTGCGCCATCCAAAACGATCAGTTCAAGGCAAATCGGCGCGGCCCTTGTGGTGCCTGTAATCATTTTTGCGCCCAGTTCCGGCCCAAAGTTGCGCTGTTCCAGGCCTGCTGTGCGGGGAGTGCAGCCAATATGCACATAGGGGCCAGCCGTTTGGGAGGGGGATTCTTTGAAGGGTGTCACAATCATCATCCTCCCTGCTTTTCAAAGGGTGTTTCCTTTTGCCCGCGCAGGATAATGTCAAAATGATAGGCGCGCATGTCCATGGGGAGGGTTGTGTCCATATCAAGGCGGGCGGTCAGGCGGTCAACGGCGCGTTTATCTGCAATGGCGTTGACAATCGGGCAGAGTTTAATATGGGGGTCGCCTTCGAAATACATCTGTGTAATCAGGCGTTGGGCAAAGCCATCTCCAAAAACAGAAAAATGGATATGTGCGGGCCGCCAGCTATTGGGGCCATTGGGCCAGGGGTAGGGGCCGGGGAGAATGGTTCTGAAATGATACGACCCGTCCGCGCCAGAGAGACACCGCCCACAGCCGCCAAAGTTGTCATCAAGTACGGCAAGATAGCCATCATTGACATGGCGGTATCGCCCGCCCGCGTTGGCTTGCCAGACCTCAATCAGCTTACCTGCGACGGGGCGTCCGTCTTCGTCCAGTAGTTTGCCGTGGACGATAATGCGCGACCCGATCGCCTCTGCCCCGTTTGCGGCATAGTTGCGGATCAAATCGTGGTCGAGCGGCCCCAGATCGTGTTGCCCAAAAACCGGGCCGGTTTTTTCTGTTTGGGTCTGCGGCATCTGCAACAATCTGTGCGTGGGTGCGCGCAGGCGGGTTGAGCGATAGTCGGGAAAGAGTGCGGGAGGATGCCAGTCCAGATCACGTTGGTTAAACTCCGCCATCTTTTTCGGCCTCCATCCCGGCAAAGGTTGCCTTGGCCAGTTTCAGGGCATGATTGGCCCGGGGAACACCAGCATAGATCGCAACATGTTGGAAGGCCTCGGCAACCTCCCGCGCGGTTGCCCCCGTTCGGGCGGTGGCGCGAATGTGCATCGGGATTTCCTCAAAATTACCAAGGGCCGCGAGCAGGGCCAGTGTGAGCAGAGAGCGTTCCCTGTGTGAGAGGCCGTGGCTTTGCCAAACGATCCCCCACGCCCCCCGGGTGATGAGATTTTGAAAGGCAGCATCAAATTCTGTTGTTTGGGCCTGTGCACGGGCGACATGGGCCGTCCCCAGAACCTTACGGCGAATGGTCAGACCCTGTGCGGTTTGATCCGGTTGGTCAAAGCCTTCGATCAGGGTCGCGAGGGCCTGTGGGGCTTCCAGGCAGGGCAGATGCCCCACCCCGGTCATGACCTCGAATTGTGCCTGTGGAATGTCGTCGGACAGTTTCTTGACCTCTTCGAGGGTCAGGGATTTATCCTCATCTCCCCCGATGCAGAGGACGGGGACGTTAATGTCAGCGGACAGGGCGGTTAAATCCGCCGCACGCAGGGCCTGACAGGCGGCAATATAGCCGACCTTTGTCGTTTGGCGGATCATATTTTCATGCAGGGGCAGATCATCTGCCCTGTGTGTACAATAGTGCGCTCCGAACCAGTTTGCGATAATGGCAGGGGCCAGACTGTCGAGGCCGCTGGTCTCGGCGGCCTCAATACGGGCCGTCCACTTGTCCCATGTTCCGATTTTTGAACTGGTGTGGCACAGAATAGCCCGCGCGATTAAATCAGGCCGCTGTGCGGCGACAACCTGTCCGATCATTCCCCCGATAGACAGCCCGCAAAACACCACCTCTGTCAGACCAAGGTATTCAATCAGGGCAATGGCATCTGCGGCCATGTCCTCAATGCTGATTTCTCGGGCCGCACTGCTCAGGCCATGACCGGGCAGGTCATAGGTGAGAATGCCGTAACCCCCGGGCAGGTGATGAATGGTGTCATCCCAGATGGATTGGTTACTGCCCAAAGAGTTGGCAAAAACAATGGTGCGGCCCAAAGTGGGGCGGTGTTGATAGGCTATAAGCCGGTTGTTCAGATGAACAGCTTTCATGATGAGACCTCCAGCGGTAAGCCGACATAGTTTTCAGCCAGTGCCCTTGATGCCGTTTCTGATGCGGAAATATAATCAAATTCAGCACGTTGCATCCGTTTTTCAAAGGGGCTGTCGTCAGGAAACTGGTGCATCAGCTTTGACAGTTGCCAGGAAAAGCGTTCTGCTTTCCAAACGCGATCCAGGGCCTGTTCCGAATAGCTGTCAAGGGCGTCGTCGTTGTTGTTTTTGTAGTGGGCGACAAAGGCGTGGGCCAGCCGCCACACATCCGCGACGGCAAGATTTAATCCCTTTGCCCCCGTTGGCGGCACAATGTGCGCGGCATCGCCTGCCAAAAACAGCGCACCATAGCGCATCGGTTCGGCAACGAAGGAGCGCAAGGGTGCGATGCTTTTTTCAAAGGATGGCCCTTGTTGTAGTTGCGCGGCGGTCTCTGGCCCCAATCGTCGTGCAAAGGCCGCCCAAAAGCGATCATCCGGCCAGTCGTCGATGGTGTCTGTGACGTGACATTGAATATAGTAGCGACTGCGTGTGTGCGAACGCATGGAGGCAAGGGCGAAGCCCTCGGCATGATTGGCATAGATCAGTTCCTCACTGACCGGGGGCCTGTCCACCAGAATACCCAGCCAGCCAAAGGGATAAACGCGTTCAAATCTGCGTAATACATCGCGGGGAATAGTTGTGCGCGATACCCCGTGAAACCCGTCACAGCCCGCGATATAGTCGCAGGCCACTGTAACCGCGTCCCCTTCGTCGGTGAACTGTACCTTTGGTGACGCACTGTTCACATCCTGCGGGCGGGCGTCGTCGATGTTAAAGTAAAACTGCTGTCCCTCTGCACTGCGCTGTGTAAACAGGTCTTTGGTGACTTCGGTTTGTCCGTAAACGGTCACAGCCTTTCCGGTCAGGGCCTGCAGGTCAATGCGATGGCGCACCCCGTCAAAGGCCAGATCAAAACCATCATGGCGGATGCCTTCGCGGTGGAGGCGATCAGACACCCCCGCCGCGTCCAGAACATCGACCGTTCCCTGTTCCAAAACACCGGCGCGAATGCGGCCTTCGATATAGGCGCGGTCTTTGCGGTCAATCACAATGCTGTCAATGCCACGGTTTGCCAGCAGTTGCGACAACAGCAACCCGGCGGGACCGGCTCCGATAATACAAACAGAGGTCTTGAGTTCTTTTGGCATGAGATTTTTTGCTCCCTTTGGCCCCCTTTTGGCTCTTTTGTCGTTATTATCAGGGCGATCCGTTTATTTTTCAATGGACGAACAGCGCAGAAAATTGCACTTTTCAATCATCATTGGTGGTTTTTAAATTGGCGCGGAGGCGGGTGACTGTGGCACAAAAATCTGTACCAGTCTTTGATTTATATGGTGAAATGCTCTCGGGCGGGCTTCTCGACCTGATCCACTATGAAACGATCAAGGATCGCAGTGCACAGCATAACTGGATGATTGATCTTCATCGCCATGTCGGGTTCGCCCAGATTTTTTTCTTTCAGACCGGGGGCGTTTTTTTTCAGGTGCATGACACCGCCTGCACCAGTCAGGAGGCGATGATCCTGTTCATTCCCGCTGGCGTTCCCCACGGTTTTCACTTTCCACAGACGGTCTGCGGTGATGTGTTGAGCCTGCAACTCGATCAGATTTGTGACGACCGTGGTGCAAGGAGTTCAGGCGTTCAACATCCGGTTATTTTATCCCAAAGCACAACAAAATCTTTTGCTGACATGGTGACGGTGATCCAACAGATCAGAGAGGCTTACCGTACCTTTGATCTCTATCGTGCCGACTTGCTCACCGCCCTTGTGCGTGTGTTGCTGGTTGCTATTCATCGTGCGGGCGCGGCGGGCCACGCCCCGACCCCGAGCGATTCACAGGGTTTGCTGGTGGATAAATTCTGTGATCTGGTCGAATGTCACTATAAAAACAGCCACGCGGTGGGCGACTACGCCAAACGTCTGAAGCTATCCCAGCCCCACCTCAACCGTCTGTGCCGAAAATACCTCAAACGCTCCCCCCACCAACTGGTGCGCCAGCGTCGCCTGCTCGAAGCAAAACGGTTATTGCGCTACACCCGACTGTCCATCGGTGATATTGCCAACAACACAGGCTTTGAAGATGCCGCTTATTTCTGCCGTAGCTTCAAGTCCGAAACCGGACTCACCCCGGGGGCCTATAGGGCAGAGTCCGCCAACCGGACGGGCCGTCCTGTCCCGGAAAAGTCGGAGTACCCCGGGGGCTATTTGACTAGATGTTCAGTCCCGTCATTTGGTGGATCGGATTTAGATTGAAACAATCTCCGCCCGGATGGCCTCAAGTTGCAGGTTTTTGATATAATCCTGCCGACTTTGGCGGGTCACAGCGGCAATGCCGATCACATTTTCTCGCAACAGCACATAAAAGACTGCATGGGCCGGTTTGCTGATCTTGCTCCCGGCACGTTTCCCGGCAAATTCGAGCGGATAGCAATAGAAGCCTTCGGGCTCCCGCGTCGAGCGGGTGCCGGTGCGGAGTGGATCGCTTCTCAAATCTTCAAGGGCCTGCAATATAAGCTCCTCGTAATCATCTGCGATTTGCAGTTCGAATTGACGATAGCCATTGCGCCACAATTCCGCTATGTGCTGTTCCGCCTCATCGGTCAGCTTTATCTCATAGGCCATTCGGGATCGTCCGCATCGAGTTCTGCAAGGCGTTCAGTCCGCCGTTTCTGGAAATGCGCCCGCAATTCATCCGATCCGCGCAGGGTGACATAGCGGCCTTCGGCCAGGTCCTTGATTCCAGATTGAATCTGTGACGCAATAAGGTATTGTTCATAGTCTTCCCTGTCCTCGTCGCGCTTCAAGCGGCGCAGGGCTTCCCGCACAAATTCGGATGCGTTGCTGTAAAGGCCGGTCGCAAGACGGGCATCAATCCATTGATCCAGTTCATCCGTGAGGGTGATGTTTCGTTGCGGCATGATTGCAGCTCCTTCAAGATTATTCGGCCTATAGTCCATAATAGCACTATATCAGACTAATTTCAAGGCACGGCTTCCGGCGTTGGTCCGACGAGAATGCCCTTTTTTTGACAGCCGGTTTTGTCGCAAATATTGCCAGACATTTTCGACCGGGGCCGGGTTGCATGGCGGCAGCGGCAACAGGGTGATATTGTCCGGGATATTGAGCTGGTTCCGGATTTTCGGACAGTTTGTTAAGGTGTATTCCCCCCACACATTGAAGGAATACGACGATGACAACACGCTGCCGATTTTCAGGAGATTTCAAAGCCAGGGTTGCGCTTGAAGCGCTTGGCGGGGATATGACGGTTCAGGAAATTGCCGCCCGCCACAAGGTGCACCCGAACCAGGTCAGCACATGGAAGTGCCAGGCGATCGCAGGCCTGGGAGAGGTGTTTTCTGTCAAGCGGGAGAACGCCTCATCGCAGCGGGATAGTGAAGTACATGAGCTTCATGCCAGGATCGGTCAGTTGACGGTGGAACGGGATTTTTTGGCGAACGGGCTCAAGCGATGAGCAGACCGGAACGGAAGGCCATGATCCAGTCCCCTCAGCTTGAGCCGACAATGCCGGCTTCTGCATATCAGCCGCTCCTCTCTCTATTCCCAGCCCATCGGCGAAAGCCCGGAGACATTGGAATTGATGCAACAGATTGACCGGCTCTCCATGCAGTATCCGTTTTATGGTTCCCGTCAGATGATCCGGCAATTGCGCCGGGAAGGTCGGTCTGTTGGTCGTCACCGGGTGCGCGGGTTGATGCGTGGGCTTGCAGGCGATCGACCAGGCCCCGCGCACCCCGCCCCCCGACCACCGGATCTATCCGTATGTGCTGCGGGATATGCAGATCACCCGCCCCAATCAGGTTTGGTGCGCAGACATCACTTACCCCGTACAGCGTGGCTTTCTGTATCTGGTGGTGATCCTGGGCCAGTCGGCATGTTCTCTCATGGCGGCTGTCCAACAGCATGGAGGCATCCTTCTGCCTTGAGGCATGGGAAGAGGCTTTGCAGAAGTATGACAAGCCCGAGATATTCAATAGCGATCAGGGCAGCCAATTCACCAGCCAGAACTTCACTGGTCTGCTGAAGGATCATGACATCCGCATCTCATGGCCGAGGGCACTGGATGGATAACATCTTCATCGAAAGGCTCTGGCGTAGCCTGAAATATGAAGCGGTCGACCTGCATGAATTGGATAACGGCTTCACAGCCCGCAGTGTCATCAAGGATTGGTTCGATTTCTATAATCGTCACCGCCCCCATTCAGCACTTGACGGACAGACACCCCGGGAGGCTTATTGGAACCGCCCACCGGGGCATGCCCCGCTGATGGATGTAAATAAGGCAGCAGCATGAGCAACCGGAATACACCTTAATTATGCTGCCGGATTGTCCAGGAAACTGGAACCAGCTTACTTTCGGTCATCAGATTTTAAAATCATCCATTAAATATCAGCGGGCTTGATTATTGGCCACTTCCGGTGGACTTGTCCAGAGAGCAGAGCAGTCTGGAGGAAGGCAAAAACCGCTTGACTCAATTCATATATGAATTATTCATATGTGAATGAATGATGATTTTGAACAGTCCTTGCCCATGTTGTTGATGCGGACGCTGGCGGTGGTGATGCCGCATTTCCGCGCGATTTATAGTGCGCATCACATCACGGATCAGCAGTGGCGGGTCTTGCGGGTGTTGTGGCAGGTGGAGGCCTGTCGTCCTGGTCTCCTGGCACAGCGCACGTTGATTGCGGCACCTGCTTTGGTCGGGGTGATTGACCGGCTGGAAAAAAGGGGGTTGGTGGTGCGCAGGACTGTCCCCGACAACCGCCGCGCTGTGGAGATTTCTGTTACGGATGAGGGTCTGTCACTTTATCATGCGGTTCAGCCCCGGGTCAGCGACCTTTATCAGACGATCATGGCGGGGTTGCCAGCGGACAAATGGGATGACCTGCGCCGGTCGCTCGACAGTATTTGTGCACATGTCAAGGATATTGAAACACGGGGAGGGGACAGATGGGATTGAGAACAGGGCGCGCATACCTGGACGGATTGCGCGATGGGCGGGTGGTGTGGATGGAGGGAGAACGGGTTGCGGATGTGACCCGTCACGCCGGGTTGGCGCGGGCGGCCCGGACTCTGGCGGATTTTATGGATCGCCAACACGACCCGGGCTATCAGGATCAGCTCAGCTGGCGGGATGAAACAGGTGAACGCTGCGCGATGTCATTCCTGATTCCCCGCAGCATCGAGGATGTGAAAAAGCGTGGGGAGGCCTTTCGGATCTGGGCCAACTGGTCGGCGGGAATGTTCGGGCGCACGCCTGATTATAAAAATGCTTCTATCACCGCCTTTGCCGCCGCGCGGGAGTTTTTGGAGCAGGAGGTTCCGGGACAGGCCGATTTTGCCGCGAATATGGTGTCGTTTTACGACGATGTGCGCCGCAATGACAAGATTCTGACCCATACACTGGTCAATCCACAGAAAAATTTTGAACTGGCCCGCACCGGACGCTTTACGGAGGATGTTGCCCTGCATGTCGTGCGTGAAACCGATGCGGGCATTATCGTTCGGGGGGCGCGATTGTTGGCGACGCTTGGCCCCACGGCGGATGAAATCGAGGTTTTCCCCTCAACCCTGTTGAAAGCCCATGAGGACAATGTGCCTTTTGCCTTTGCCTTTGCCCTTCCCCTCGCGACCGGGGGGCTGAAGCTGATTTGTCGGGATAGCTACGATCACGGAAAATCACGATTTGATGCCCCGCTGTCGGCGCGTTTTGAGGAAATGGACGCTGTTGTTGTGTTTGATGATGTTTTGGTGCCCTGGGAGCGTGTGTTTATGTATGGCGACCCGGCCCAATGCAATGCGGCCTTTGCCGAAACCGGGGCGGTGGTTCACATGATGCACCAGGTGGCCTGTGGCAAGCTGGCGAAGGCGGAATTTTTTGTCGGGTTGCTCTGTGCTATGGCGCGGGCGACCAATCGTGACAAGGACATGACCACCAAGGGCATGATTGCCGAGGCCATGTGGATCGCGGAAAGTCAGCGCGCCCTGCTTTTTTCTGCCGAGGCACAGGCCCACGTGGACAAGTGGGGCAACTTTATCCCCCTGCGCCGCCCGCTGGATACGGCGCGTAATACCATGCCGCGCCACTATCCGCGATTGGTCGAGCTGGTGCAGTTATTGGGGTCAAGTTCCCTGATGGCGACACCGTGCGACGCGGATTTTCATAATGACCTGCGCGCAGATGTGGAACAGTATTTTCAGGTGGCGAATCTGGACGCCCGGGATCGCGTCGCGTTATTCCGTTTGGCCCATGATGCGGCGATTTCAGGCTTTGCCGGGCGGCAGTGTCTGTATGAACGGTTCTTTTTCGGCCCGCCCCAGGTCATGGCCGCAGGCTATTTTGACCTCTACCCCCGCGACGAGATGATCGCCAAAGTGGAAAACCTGCTGAACGAATAGCCGCCGCTCCGCAAAAGACCCAGGGCTAAAAGTGGTTTTGAGATGTCATCGCCTAACTTCAAAGGAATAGTATAAAAAACCTTCTTGACATTCATATGCGGTTATGAAAGTCTCTTTTGCATACGAATGCAAAAATAAAAAACAAATGAAAAAACTAAGAGATCCGGGAGGGTTCTGGCGTGCGTATTTCCAAAATGACCACGCAGTGTGTGGATTTACCGCTTGAGACGGTTGTGCGAACCCCTATGCATGACATTGCGTCGGTGTCCTGTTTGTTGGTGCGCCTTTCGACCGACGAGGGTTTGGAAGGCGAGGGGCTTGCCTTTTGCTTTGGTAAAGAACGGTTGCGTGTCCTGGACGCCATGGTGAAGGCGTTGTCGCCACAAGTCGTCGGGGCCGATGCCTTTATGACTGATGCGATCTGGAATGCTATGTTCCGGTCGTTAAACTTCTTTGGTCAGGCGGGCATTGCCGTTATGGCAATGGCCCCGATTGATATTGCCTGTTGGGATATTGTGGGCAAGGCGGTTGGTCAGCCTTTGCACCGTTTGTTTGGTGGTCATCGCACGCGGGTGCCACTCTATGCCAGTGGTGGATTGTTCCTGTCTTCGGGGCCGGATGACCTTGTCCGTGAGGCCGAGGGTTTTCTCGATCAAGGCTTCAAGGCGATGAAGCTGCGCCTTGGGGCGTTGCCTGTCGCGAAAAATATGGAACGGGTGGAGGCGGTGCGTGCGGCCATCGGGCCGGATACGTGCCTGATGGTGGATGTCAATCAAGGGCTGTCTGTTTCAGAGGCGATTCGTCTTGGCCGTGCGCTCGAACCCTACGGTTTGACTTGGTACGAGGAACCGATCCCGACCTACGATCATCATGGGCACGCCGAAATCGCCCGGGTTCTTGATACGCCCCTTGCCTCTGGCGAAACCGAGTATCTGCGTTTTGGTATGGCGCATATGATTGAGTGTCAATCCGCAGATATTCTGATGCCCGACCTTCAGCGCATGGGAGGCTTTACAGAATTTCGCAGGGTGATCGGGCAGATGCAGGCGGCGGGTGTGCCGTTCTCTCCGCATCTGTTCACTGAACACAGTCTTCACCTTGTCGCTGAAGGATGCCTTTTCCTGGAACACATGCCGTGGTTTTCTCCCTTGTTCCGCGAACGCATTGAAATCGATGCTGACGGTATGGTTGCCCTTCCTGATCGGGTTGGTGTCGGATTTACTTTCGATTTTGATGCGATTGAGCCTTATCTTTTTTGAGTCCAATACAAGGCCCTGATCCCATGGAAACAGACAACGCCCCGCCACCAGAACCCGTTGCACATCTGATCGAGCGACTTTTCTTTCATCTCGCTGGTCTTTGCCTTTTTGCTCTGTTCATCGTTATGATGGGCGGTGTGATTTTTCGCTATCTGCCTGTGCGCTCGGAACTGGAACACTGGGTGCCGGGCGTGTTGAACCTGCTTCAGGTCTGGTTGATCCTGTTCGGCAGTTTGGCTGCGGTGATTTCCCGCCACCATCTGCGTATTGGCTTTATCGTTGCGCAGCTTCCGCATCGGATGAAGTGTTTTGTTGACGTCTTGGTCTGGATCGTGCGCTTCGCAACACTCGCTATCCTTTTGTATGCCTGTGTTCCGGTCATCAGGGCAGGCTTTGATGCCTCTATCGGGGGTGTGCCCTTCACGATGGGGCTTGTCTATGTTGCATTGCCGATCGTCCTGCCCCTGATGATCCTGC
This sequence comes from Kiloniellaceae bacterium, assembly GCA_965199245.1. GTDB lineage: Bacteria > Pseudomonadota > Alphaproteobacteria > Kiloniellales > Kiloniellaceae > Carbonatibacter. The sequence goes on along the minus strand of CBDAQP010000003.1, from coordinate 980,106 downwards.
TGGAACTGATGAACGCGAAACGGGTGTTTCTGGGAGGTTCCGGGCAATGACTTTGATCGCAGTTGGTTTTCTGGTTTTTATTCTGCTGACACTGGTTGGTCTTGAAATTTGGTTGGTAATGGCTGCCACCGCGATTTTGATTATCCTCCTGGAATTCGGGTCGTCCGATATGCTGGTGGTGGCTCCGCAAGCGATACTGGATGGGGTAAAAAGCGTCGAACTTGCCGCCATTCCGCTTTTTATTCTTACGGGCGAGCTGATGAACCGTGGCGGGATCACCGAGAGATTGCTCAAATTGGCGCAGATTGCCTTCTGCGGTGTCCGTGGCGGGCTTGGCATGGTCGGCGTGTTGATCAATATGCTGATGGCGGGTGTCTCTGGCTCTGCGGTCGCGGATAGTTCAGCCACCGGTTCGGTGTTGTTGCCGATCATGCGTCGTGATGGCTACGATCCTGACTATTCTGCTGCACTCGTCGGGGCGGCGGCCACGGTTGGGCCAATTATTCCACCCTCAATTCCTTTCATCGTCTTTGGAACACTCACGAATGTTTCTGTCGCGGAGCTTTTTTTAGCGGGTGTAATGCCGGGGCTTCTCATGGGGGGTGTTTTGCTGGTCGTCGTACGCTTTATCGCGATCAAATCCAACCATCCAGCCCAACTTTTTGTGCGAATGGACATGATTCCACGCATCATTATGGACTCATTGATTCCAATCGCGATGCCGCTTTTCGTCATTTCGGGTATCCTGATCGGCTTTGCCACCGTCACAGAGATTGCGGCCTTGGCTGTGGCCTATGCCGGTATTGTTGGTCTTTTTGTCTACCGGTGCCTTGCCTTGCGTGATTTGCCGGATCTGTTCGGTCAGGCGGCGAGAATGTCGGCAATCATCTTGATTACTCTTGCGACCGCCGCCGCGTTTTCCTGGGCAATGACGGTTCTTGGCATCGGCCCGAGGTTGGCGCAGTTGATTATATCCTTGGATATCGGTCCGATTGCGGTGCTGTTGCTCATCAATGTTCTTTTACTGGTGATCGGCTGCATTTTCGAACCTCTTCCGGCAATGGTGATTTTTGTGCCAATTCTGTTGCCGATTACTGGGCAGATGGGCATCGACCCCGTCCATTTTGGGCTGATCGTTGTGCTGAATCTTATGATCGGTTTGCTGACACCGCCGGTTGGACTCAATCTTTACGTGACGGCCTCGATCGCGGGGCGGCCTGTAGAGGCCGTGATGCGGCGTGTGTCACCGTTCTTTGCGGCATTGGTCGGGGTTTTGTTGCTTTGTACGCTTTGGCCGCAATTCGTTTTGTTTTTACCTGAATTAATCCGTTAGCCATCACATTAAGGAGGACACTGACATGAGGACACTGACATCTATATTTGCCGCCAGCTTCGCGGTACTGGCAATGCTTGGAACGGTGAGTGCTGTCCAGTCCGCTGATCTTCGCTTTGGTCACAGCTTTGCTGAGGGTTCTCTTGAAGATCGGGCCATCAATCAGATTGCTGATCATGTCAAGAAACGAACCAATGGCGACGTCAACATTCAGGTCTTTCCTGCCAATCAGCTTGGCAGCATTGGCGCAACCTTTTCCGCTCTGACGCTTGGGACAGTCGATATGACGATGCTTGATGTCAGTTTGCTGGGGTATCAAAAGGGGCATGAAGAGTTCTTTGTCGGTCAAGTGCCATTTCTTTTCAAGAGCCAGGCACATGCGCGTCGTGCCTACAATTCCCGGCTTTTCGACGATATGTATAAAAGGTTACGTGAACAAAAAGGCATCCGTGTTTTGTCTGTTGCGGGCGACCGCGCCCCCCGGGCACTCAACACGACGGTCGGTCCGATTTTCAATCCTGAAGACGCCAAGGGAATCACAATGCGTGTGCTGTCGAACCCTATCTCAATCAAGAGCTTTGACGCCTGGGGAATGCGCCCGACACCCCTTAATTTCGGTGAACTCTATCTTGCGATGCGTCAGGGCGTGGTCGAGGGGCAGGACAATGGCCTCGACGTGACGGTGCCGAATAATTTTCATGAAATAACCAGTTATTATGCCTATCTGAACCATGTCCGCTCGCTCTATGGGTGGTATATCTCTGAAAAGACATGGCAACGTTTGTCCGAGACGGCGCGTGCGATTGTTGTCGAGGAGGCCGAAAAGGCTGGTGAGATGATATCGTCGCTGGGTCAGGATCGTATGGAGCGGGACCTGAAGACGATCCTTGATACGGGACTCAAGGTCACGATCCCAGACCGCGCAGCCTTTGAGGCACTGTCTAGGGATATTTATAAAGAGTTCGAGGGCACGCTATGGCGTGAAGGCCTCGTGGCGGACATTCTGGCTATGCAGGACTGACACAAGAGGCTTAAATCCTGACGAGAGGGCGGGGAATCGTCATTGGTTTCTGCCCTCGCGTGGCTCGGAATCTTGCGATACTCCCATCATTGACTGTTTAAGGAAGTGAAAAATCATGATTAAGCATACTGTTATGTTTCGTTTCAAGAAAGACGCATCCGAGGACAAGAAAAAAGAACTTCTTGACGAGTATATGCAATTTCCCCGCAAATTCCCTACGATGCGCAATTTTGCCTTTGGGGAAAATATCAGCGAACGCGATCAGACCTATGACTATGCCTTTAGCGTTGAGTTTGAAACAGAGGAGGCCTTGAAGGAATATCTCGCAGGCGATGCGCACGAAGAGCATATTGTCGAACGTTTCCGCCCCATCGTCGAACAACGGTCGATTGTGAGTTTTAAGGCACTGCCGAACCCGGTTGAGGAAACGAAAAAAATCGACTGGAAGACCAGGGAATGGACAGAGGTACGCCGCGGTCTGATCCGCAAGGGCTTTTCAGGCGAAATGTCAACCATCGCGTTGCATAGGCTGGAACCCGGTCATGAGACGCGACCGCATTCACATCCACATGAACAGATCGCCTATATCATTAGCGGTCAGGTGAATTTCCACGTAGGGGATGAGGTGCATGTGTTGGGGCCGGAGGAGCTGATCGTTATTCCGCCACATACGGTTCATTATGCCGAAGTCGTCGGAGATGAAACGGCTGTGAACCTCGACGTTTTTGCTCCTGCGCGCCCTGAATATACATCCTGATGACCCTAAAGCCACAGCGTCTGATCGATGCGATACGCCAGAGGATAATTTTCCTCTGGCATTTGCGGCTCTTGCATTCCCCGGCCGGGCTTTATAAAGAAGGAGAATAATTTTATTCAGGGGCCGTCTGCTGGGGCGGTGGGGGCGATGACGTTACGGATTTATAACAGCTTGGCACGTGAAAAGCAGGTCTTTGTCCCCTGTGATCCGGATAATGTGCGTCTTTATGTTTGCGGGCCGACGGTTTATGATTTTGCCCATATTGGCAATGCGCGCCCGGCGGTTGTTTTTGATGTGCTTTTTCGTCTGTTACGGGCGCGTTATGGCAGGGCATCTGTGACCTATGTTCGCAACATTACCGATGTGGATGACAAGATTATTGCCCGGGCCGCCGAAACGGGTGAAGCCATTGCTGCCCTGACCGCACGGACAGAGCGGGCCTATTGCGACGACATGACCGCGCTCAAGGTTCTTGAGCCGACCCATATGCCCCGGGCGACGCATTATATCGCGCAGATGGTGACGATGATTGCGGAGCTGGTCGATAGGGGCCATGCCTATGATGCGGGGGGGCATGTGCTGTTTTCTGTGGCCTCGATGCCGGGTTATGGGCAACTGTCGCGCCGCAGTCGCGATGACATGATCGCTGGCGCACGGGTCGAGGTCGCCCCCTATAAAAAGGATCCGGCGGATTTTGTCCTGTGGAAGCCTGCGCCGGCGGATCAGCCCGGCTGGGACAGCCCGTGGGGGCGGGGGCGGCCCGGGTGGCATATTGAATGCTCTGCCATGGCGCGGGCCTTGCTGGGTCAGCGTTTTGATATTCATGGCGGCGGGCTGGATTTAATCTTTCCCCATCATGAAAACGAGATGGCCCAGTCGGTCTGTTGTCACCAGGAGCCCCTCGCGAATTTCTGGATGCACAATGGCTATGTGGTTGTGAAGGGTGAAAAGATGTCCAAATCCCTGGGCAACTTCTTCACAGTGCGCCAGTTGTTGGGCGAGGGCGCACGGGGTGAAGCCCTGCGGATGGTTCTGATGTCCGCGCACTATCGCCAGCCCCTTGATGTCAGTCGGGACAAGATCGCAGAAATGACTGCACAGCTTGACCGCTTTTACGGGGCCTTGCAGGCCGTTGACGGGGATGAGGGGGGCGAGCCTTCTGCGGCCTTTGTGGCGGCCTTGAACGATGATCTCAATACGCCGCTGGCCCTGTCATTGTTGCACGAAGGGGTGGGCGCATTGAACAAGGCCGGTTGTGCCGCAACCAGGCACCGGCTTGCGGGCGAAATTCGGGCCAATGCACAGTTACTCGGCCTGTTGGGCGATGACCCGCAGGTCTGGTTTCAGGGCGGTGGTGACGACGGGATTGCAGACCGCATTGCCGCGCGGGCGCAGGCAAAGGCGAACAGGGATTTTACCCGTGCCGATGCCATTCGCGATGAACTCGCGGCGCAGGGGATTACTTTACTGGATGGCCCGGATGGCACAACCTGGCGACGTCAATAGGGAGCAGGTGGGCATGTCATCTCAATTGGTCAATGAAAACCGTCTTTATCTTTTTGATACGACCCTGCGCGATGGACAGCAAACACAGGGGGTTGATTTTTCTGTTCAGGACAAGACCGCGATTGCGCGGGGGCTGGCGGCGATTGGTGTGGACTATATCGAAGGCGGATTTCCCGGGGCGAACCCGACGGATGATGTTTTTTTCCAATCCCGTCCGGATTTGGGGGCGCAGGCGTCCTTTGTCGGTTTTGGCATGACGCGGCGTCCGGGGCGTTCAGCAGAAAACGACCCCGGCCTTGCGGCCCTGGTCAATTCGGCGGCGGATGCGGTTTGTCTGGTGGGCAAGGCATGGGATTTTCATGTTGATGTGGCCCTTGATATTCCCCGCCATGAAAATATTGACATGATTGCCCAATCCATCGCCTTTGTGAGGGGTCGCAAGGGAGAGGCTCTCTATGATGCGGAGCATTTTTTTGATGGCTATAAATCCAATCCCGGCTATGCGCTCGACTGTGTGCGGGCGGCCCTGGCGGCAGGGGCGCGGTGGGCGGTGTTGTGTGATACAAATGGCGGCACTCTACCCCATGAGGTCTATGATATTGTCCGCGCGGTGACGGAACATATTCCGGGAACGCATCTGGGAATCCATTGCCACAACGATACGGAAAATGCCGTGGCCAATTCCCTGGCGGCGGTGCAGGCGGGGGCGCGTCAAATTCAGGGAACACTCAATGGTTTGGGGGAACGTTGCGGCAATGCCAATCTGGTTTCGCTCATTCCGTCACTCAGGCTCAAAACAAATTTTGATCTGGGGGTTTCGATAGAACAGCTTCAAAAGCTGACCGCGCTGTCGCGGTTGCTGGATGAACGGCTCAATCGTCTTCCGGTACCCACGGCCCCCTATGTCGGTCAGGCGGCCTTTGCACACAAGGGCGGGCTGCATGTTTCCGCGATTGAAAAAGACCCCAGAACCTATGAACACATTGCTCCCGAAGCCGTCGGCAACATGCGTCGAATTATTGTCTCTGATCAGGCCGGGCGCGCCAATGTGGTCGCGCTTTTGCGCGATTTGGGCATTACGCTCAGTGATTCGGCGGTGTTGTCGCGGTTGCTGGAAACAATCAAACAGCGCGAATTTGAAGGCTATAGCTATGACGGGGCGGAGGCGTCTTTTGAACTGCTGGTTTATGCGGCGCAGCATGTCTTGCCACAATTTTTCAGTCTCCACCGTTTTCGGGTGATGGATGACCGCCGCCGCAATTCCCACGGCGAACTGGTCACGGAGTCAGAGGCCACGGTTGCCCTGACCATTGCAGAGCGCACGGTGCGCGAGGTCGCCCTGGGCAATGGGCCGGTTAATGCACTGGATCGCGCCCTGCGAAAGGCTCTGCTGCCATCCTATGCCAGCCTGGACGATATGGAGTTGCAGGATTACAGGGTGCGAATCCTCAATTCCGCACAGGGCACAGGGGCCGTGACTCGTGTGATGATCGAGTTTGCTGACAAGACAGGTGCGCGTTGGACCACGGTTGGGGTGTCGGCGAATATTATCGATGCGTCCTATTCTGCGCTCCGCGATGGAATCGTGTGGAAGCTGTTCCGCGATTCGCGTCCCGCTTGAGTGTGGGTGAATGATCGTGAGCTGACTGGCAGGGAAACTGCTTTCGAGAGCCGCAGAATACTGCATGCAGAATACTATACGCAGAATACCTATAGTACTTGAGGATCACAGGTCGTGTTGCACGCGCAAATTTAATGCAGTTTGATGCACCAGACGACGAGGATCGGAGTTTTGAGAGGTACTCATCATGGCAGGGACAGATCACACGAAGAAGCACAGGGTAAAGGGTAGTTTGGCGGGCTATGAAAAGGGGCCGGTGATTGTTCTGGTCAAACCACAGCTGGGTGAAAATATCGGCATGGTTGCCCGGGCGATGCTCAACAATGGTTTGACAAATTTGCGTCTGGTGGCCCCGCGTGATGGCTGGCCCAGTTCTGCGGCGCAGGCCTCGGCCTCTGGCGCATTGGATGTTCTCAATCGGGCAGAAGTTTTTGCAACGACCGAAGACGCCATTGCTGACCTGCACCATGTTTTCGCGACCACGGCACGGGCGCGGCACATGACCAAGCCTGTTGTTGTCCCGCGTCGGGCCGCCATTGATATGCGCCGGATGATTGAGCGGAACAGCGAAAAGGTCGGCGTGCTATTCGGGGCTGAAAAGGCAGGGTTGCATAATGATGATGTTGTTTTGGCAGATCATTTGCTCACTGTTCCGCTCAATCCGACCTTTGCCTCTCTCAATCTGGCGCAGGCGGTTTTGTTGGTGGCCTATGAATGGTTCCAGCAGGGGCTGGAGGCCCCGGATTATCTATTGACAACCGGGGCCTCGCGCGTGGCGGATAAGGCGGAGTTGGTCAATTTTTTTCACAGACTCGAAAACTCTCTTGATTCGGTGGGGTTTCTTTATCCCCCGGAAAAACGCCCGAATATGGTGCGGAATCTGCGTAATATCTTTCAACGCGCTGATCTGACGTCGCAGGAAATTCAAACGCTTCACGGGGTGGTCAAGGCATTGAAAAGAGGCGGTGTTGGCGGAACGTTAAAGGCAGAACGTGACTCTATTTGACTTTTTGGTCTGAATGGCTATTGTCCCTGCCATTCCTGGGAATGCGGGAGGAGTTTTTTCCCCGTTTCGCCTGTTGTATCAATGGGGGCGAAGCCTGCCGGGACAACAATGTGAACAAGAAAGACGATTAGAACATGTCAAAACGCGCTGCGTCCAAATATAAAATTGATCGCCGTCTGGGCGTCAATCTGTGGGGTCGTCCCAAGAGTCCGGTCAACCGTCGTGAATATGGCCCGGGTCAGCACGGCCAACGCCGGAAAAAGCCGTCTGATTTCGGTCTCCAGCTGATGGCAAAGCAAAAGCTCAAAGGCTATTACGGCAATATCGGGGAAAAGCAGTTCCGCCGCTATTTTGCCGAAGCCTCCCGCCGCAAGGGTGATACCGGTGAAAACCTGATCGGGATTTTGGAAACGCGCCTTGATGCCGTTGTCTATCGCGCAAAGCTGGTACCGACTGTTTTTGCCGCGCGTCAGTTTGTCAATCATGGTCACGTTTTGGTCAATGGCAAGCGGGTTAATATTCCATCGTACCTTGTCCGTGAAGGTGATGTGATCGAAGTGCGCGAAAAAAGCCGTCAAATCCCCATGGTTTTGGAAGCACTGGACTCTGCGGAACGTGATATTCCTGATTATATCACATTGGATGTGCAACATCTCAAGGCGAAATTCCTGCGCGTTCCTGAATTTGCGGATGTGCCCTATGCTGTTCAGATGGAACCAAACCTGATTATCGAATTTTACTCGCGCTAGAATCGAAATAAATCCGATAACACAATATGTAGTGTGTTTCGGCTATGTTTAAGAAAAAGGACGCTATATATAGCGTCCTTTTTCGTATTTATAGTCTACACAAAATCTACACACGCTTGATATTTGAAGGACTTGACGACAACATTTTTGATGAACCTACACGTTTTACTACACGTAGATTGGCAGAAATGACGTTGACGGATTGATGAGCTATAGCCAATTCATTATAATCTGGTTATAGTTTATGGATGGCGTATTCATCAGATTTCCGCCGTAAGGTTTTATCTGTCCGCGAGAAGGAAGGCCTTACAATAGCGCAGGTTGCGGAGCGTTTTTGTGTGGGGACAGCAAGCGTGACCCGTTGGCTCAAGACCCCTGAGCCGAAGACAACCCGGAATAAGCCGGCGACAAAGATTGATATGGTCGCCCTGGCGCGTGATGTTGTGGCTTATCCTGATGCATATCACTATGAGCGTGCCCGTCGTTTTGGTGTGAGTGTTCAGGGGATCCATTACGCCCTGCGCCGTTTGGGTGTGACCTATAAAAAAAACTCTAACGCATCCAAAGAGGTGCGCGGGCGCACGGCGTGTCTTCCAAACGATGATAAAGATGCATGAGCACCTGGGCCGTCCTATTGTTCATATCGATGAAAGCGGCTTTGCCCATGACATGCCCCGCACGCATGGCTCTGCATCAACAGATCAACGGTGTTATGGCTTGTGCGATTGGCAGGCCGGGGGCCGAACCAATGCGATTGGTGCCCTGATCGGGAAAACCCTGCTGACAGTCGGCCTGTTTAATACAAAAGTCAATGCAGATATTTTCACCGCACGGGTCAAACAGGATCTGCTGCCCCGGCTTCCTGAAAACCCTGTCATCGTCATGGATAACGCAACATTTCACAAGCACCGGATATCATCCGGAAAGCAGGGTATACCCTGCTCTTCCTGCCCCCCTGGTTCCCTGACCTCAACCCCATCGAACAAAAATGAACCCATCTCAAAGCCGTCAGAAAACAACTCTTGTGCTCCATTGAACAACTCTTCCAAAGTGAACCATTTTATATGGGATATATATGACGAACTGAAAGAAAATGATTTCAATCTAAATATCCCACGCTATGTCAATACCTTCGAAGAAGAAGCAGAAATTGACATCGAATCCGTTCAACAGGCAATCGATACACTTGAAGGTGAATTGGCAGAAGTACGCGGCAAGATGGCTGACCTTTTGAAGGAGGTGGCGGCATGAGTAAAAAGAAAGATCAGGTGCCGACAATCCGTTCATCAGCGGCGGAATACTTAACCTTTGTGGCGGCCAGCGGAGAAGGTGGCGTTGAGGCAGTGTACGCCGATGAAAATGTGTGGCTCACCCAAAAGATGCTGGGAACGCTCTATGATGTAGAGACCAACACTATTAACTATCACCTGAAAAAGATGTTTTCCGACAGTGAGTTAGAGGAAGATTCAGTTATTCGAAATTTTCGAATAACTGCCAAAGACGGCAAAAGCTATAGCACCAAGCACTATAATCTTTCTGCCATTATTGCTATTGGGTACAAGGTGAATTCCGAACGTGCGGTACAATTCCGCAAATGGGCAACGGGCATTATCAAGGAGTATACGATCAAAGCCTATGTAATGGATGATGAGCGTCTGAAAAATGACGGCACCATCCTTGGTAAGCAATATTTTGAAGAACAGCTGGAACGTATTCGTGAGATACGCTTATCAGAACGGAAATTCTATCAGAAAATCACTGATATTTACGCAACTGCTATTGATTACGATGTGACGGCACAAGTGACCAAGAGATTTTTTGCCACCGTTCAGAATAAATTGCACTGGGCCATTCACGGTCAAACAGCCGCCGAATTAGTTTATAATCGCGCCGATGCCGACAAAACCAATATGGGGCTGACCACATGGAAGGATGCCCCAGCAGGTAAAATTCAGAAATTCGATGTGACTGTTGCCAAAAATTATTTGAGTCAAGATGAAATGAAATGGCGCAGTTGCAACGGCTGGTCAACGCCTATCTGGATGTTGCCGAAGATATGGCCCTGCGGCAAATACCGGTGACCATGGCCGATTGGGAAGAGCGTCTGAACCGTTTTATTGCCGCCACTGATCGAGAAATTTTACAGGATGCAGGAAAAGTCAGTGCCGAAATTGCCAAAGCCCACGCGGAAAGTGAATTTGAAAAATATCGTATTGTGCAGGATGGACTGTTTGAGTCTGATTTCGACAAGCAAATCAAAGCCCTCAAAAAACAGCATAAGAAACAGATCACCCACAAAGATGACGGGGGTGGTGATGAGTAACTGGGAAAATATAGCCTATCCCATATAAAATGATCCAATTTGGAAGAGTTGTTCATCGGATAGATCAAACCTTACGGCGGAAATCTGATGAATACGTCATCCATAAAGTATAACCAGATTATAATGGATTGTCTATAATTTAATCATTTTATGTGGGACAGGATATATTTTCTATGGGATAGGCTATAGTGCTTGCCAAAGGCTTCGTCGAAGGTGGACCAGACTATCAAGTCGCTCAAGCGTATCAACTTATGCTCTTTGTCGATGATGGCATCAAGGCGTTCGCGAAGAGGTCGGCGGGTGCTGCTTCTTGGGCGTCATGAAAATCTGCCAGAAAACAAGGGGTGAAAGCCTTCCTGCTGGCATTTTCAGATATTTAATCCCCTCTGAAAACCCCTATTATCTAGGGACTTCAGAGTTTTTCAGCGCGAACGACTTGACTTCACAGCAGCGACAAGCCACTCTTTTGCAGAAACAGGCAGAAACTCTTGGGTTAGGGTGTCCAGATTGATGAGAAATTAAATGTTAAGCACAACAAGGAATTTTGATCGCATGGAATGGTTTATATTAGCTATTGTTGTTTACATTATATATGTGTACGGAAAAAAGAAAAGAAAGCCGTTATCATCAGAGGTTTCTGAATATAAATTAGAAGCTGATTATTCTTATTTTAGACAGCAAGATCAATTTGAAAAATCTATAAATAAGTCATCAGGAAAATGGATCGCTCCTTCCGAAAAAATAGAGATCAATGGAAAGCTAATCAACGGTGGGTTATTCTATTTCGGCGGAATTCTAGAGGGAAGGTTTGAAGGGGACACGGAGAGTTCTCTGGTAGATGATTCATTTTCTATTGAGAATATGCATTATACGTTTAGTGATGACAGTTTACGATATTGGCCAAGTTATAATAGTTTATCCCCTCAATGCAGAGGCGCATATATTGATTGGCTTGCCAGTGGTCGGGATATGAAAGATGTACCGATTGGATATCTATTTCTATATTTTTATGGATTAGAAAGACGCATCATTAAGGAATATAAAGCAGGCTTAGCCACAGATGAGGAATGTATTTATATTTGTGCTGAAGTTGTACGCCTTCAAAAAATATTCAAAAATAATCACTCATTTAATAGCTATTCCACTAACCTATTAGAATATATATCTATTCAATACCCGCATATCTTTTCAATTCCTGATGATGAAATTCAAAACTCAATTAATTCTAATGCATTTAAAGAAAAGCTAGCTAGAGTTATAAAAAATAATGAACCACTTCCCCCTGATCTCGCTTATGCATGGGTTTCAAACCACCCAGATCACAGCTTAAGAACTCCGGCACGGCGCTGTCCTGAAGAGTTTAAAGCTCTTTTTATTCGGCGATATAAGGCATCGTATCTGGGTGGACTTATTGTTAAACCAAATAAAACAAGTTTAAAGCTAAGGTACTATCCAGCTAGTGGAAGCCTTGACCAATTTGGGTACGGCCCTACTGATTTATGTGACCCAAGCGTGCTTTCTGCACCTGTCAAAAAATTAGCATCTATCGCTAATGAGTGTACAGATGAATTGGACGCTTACAGTCGTTATTTAGGAAAGAAAGGGACATCTAAAGAAGATATAAATGCTATAGTTCTACTGCCTAAAGAACTTATAGATATGTTTGATATTCAATTGGTTAAAGAATTTAAATCTTGGGTTGAAAATGTGACTGAAAATGAAGGTGGGATATGTGATTTTAAAGATTTATGGCAGCAAACCAAATTACTTTTACCCGAAAAGGTGAATAAAAAGGAGCAAGAGTTAGTTTGTAAACTTATTGAAAAATCAGGATACTCTCTAGCTCCGCACCCAACATTGCATGGAAGCAAATTCAATTCTAATGATTCGATTGTTATCTATAAGAAAGACCCTTTAGTTCAATTGGAAAACTCTGCTGTATTTGATGATGTGTCTATTAAATTGCGCTTAGGCACTATAATTGCAAATGCTGACCTTAAAATTCATAGCAATGAAGTTTCCTTCTTACAAAATATTATTCGTTCAAATGATAACCTGACCTCTCACGAAAAATTGTCGTTAGAGGCTTATTTGAAATGGCTTTTGAATTCATCCTCTAACTTTAATGGTCTTAAAGCTTCTTTGAGCAGATTGAGGGATGACGACAAAGAGGTCGTGCGAAAAATGCTAATAAATGTAGCACTTTCTGACGGTAAAATTGACCCTAGTGAGGTTAAAGAAATAGAGAAACTATACACTACGCTAGGGTTGAATAAATCGACTGTTCCCGCAGATATACACGCCTTGTCATATAGCAGAAAGGGAAGCCTTAATAAGGTTGGCAACGTACTGGCAACAGCTGAGAAAAAACAATCATTTGCACTTGATGAAAGTGTTTTGGATGTTCACGAGACAGAAACAAAAGCTGCCCAGAATATTCTGAAAAGTATATTTAGGGATGAAGATGAAGCGGATAGCGAAGAAGATTTGGAAATAAAGCCAGAGGCAACGCTTGAGAACAAAGCTTTGGCTATATATAAAATAATTTCATATAAAGAGAGAGTAGAAAGAACAAAATTTGAGAAAATTTGTTCAGAACATGGTTTCTTTGTTGATGCGGCAATCGACAGCATAAATGAATGGGCTTTTGATAAAGTGTCCGCGCCAGTTATCGAAGAGGATACGGACATAATTATTGATCGTGAAATTGCAGACGAATTGAAGGATTTAGGGGATATATAATGACTGGACAAAGAATTAGAGCCAAGGAAAAAGATGCAGTCATTCAATCTTTGAAATCAGGTGTTACACCTAAGATTGGTATTCAGCATATTCAGGTGGGAAGAAGTAATGAGCTTCAAGCTTTGTATAAGGATATTGAACGTATTTGTGACGGAGGGTCGGCTTTTCGTCTGATTATTGGTGATTACGGTTCTGGAAAAACTTTCTTTTTAAGCGTTGTCAGATCAATAGCTTTGGAAAAAATGCTTGTAACGGTCAATGCGGATTTATCTCCAGATAGAAGGATTCATGCATCAGCTGGGCAAGCAAGAAACTTGTACTCTGAATTGATGCGAAATATTTCGACGAGAACAAAACCTGACGGAAATGCCCTAACCAGTATAGTAGAAAAGTTTATAACTTTGGCTCGTCAGGAAGCAGATCAAAAGTGCATAGATGTTACTGAGGCTATGCAATCAAGGCTACATAAGCTTACAGAGTTGGTGGGTGGGTATGATTTTGCAAAAGTTATCGAGGCCTATTGGCAAGGGCATGAAAACCATGATGAGCATCTTAAATCTAATGCTATTAGGTGGTTGCGTGCTGAATATACAACGAAGACAGATGCAAGAAATGATCTAGGCGTAAGGACAATTATTTCTGACGATCATTTCTACGATGCCCTAAAACTTATGAGCTTGTTTGTGCAACAAGCGGGTTATAAGGGGTTGCTCGTTAATCTTGATGAAATGGTAAACCTTTACAAATTGCACAGCAAACAGGCTAGAACGGCGAACTATGAGCAAATATTACGTATATTGAATGATTGTTTGCAAGGTACGGCTGAGAATCTTGGGTTTCTATTAGGGGGTACTCCAGAGTTTTTGCTAGACCCTAGAAAAGGGCTTTATAGCTATGATGCTCTTCAAACTAGGTTGGCGGAAAACAGTTTTGCCCAAAGAGCTGGGGTTATTGACTACTCTTCTCCTGCACTGCGCTTGGCCAGCCTCACACCTGAAGAATTGTTTATTTTGCTTAAGAACCTTAGAAATGTTTTTGCGGGTGGGGATAGAAGCCAGTATCTGGTTGATGATAACGCGCTTAAATCATTTCTAGACCATTGCAATAAAAAGATTGGCAATGCGTATTTCACAACACCCCGAAATACGATCAAGGCGTTTATAGATTTATTAAGTGTAATAGAGCAAAATAATTCGTTGGATTGGCAGAATTTGATAGAAGATACCACAATCGCAATAGAAGCACCAAGTGATATCAATGATAACAATGAGGAAGCTTCAGATGACGATGATGAATTGGTTTCATTCAAGTTATGAATTCTTCCTTCGATAATCTAGATAAGCGTATTCAAAAATGGATATTCAAACAGGGCTGGAAAATATTAAGGGATATTCAAAATGAGGCTATTGAGCCAATTTTATCTGGTAATCAGGATGTTATTATTAGTGCCGCTACTGCGGCAGGAAAAACAGAAGCTTTTTTCTTGCCGGCTTGCTCTGCTACCATTAATGAAAAAGATGGTTATTCGATATTGTATATCAGCCCTTTAAAAGCACTAATTAACGATCAGTACAGGCGTTTAGACAGCTTGAGCCTTATAACGGATATTTATGTTACGCCTTGGCATGGTGATGTATCTCAAAGTGTAAAATCAAAATCGAAGAGAAATCCTTCAGGCATTGTATTGATTACACCGGAATCCTTGGAATCTTTGTTGATTAGAGAGCCGGGTTGGCTTCAAAGAGCTTTTTTCTCTTTAAAATACATAGTCATTGATGAATTTCATTCTTTTATAGGCACGGAGAGAGGGCAGCATTTATTATCATTGTTAAATAGGCTAGATTTACTAATACAAGAAATAGAGAAGACAATTCCGCGAATAGCTTTAAGTGCTACATTGGGAAACCTAGACGAAATTCCGAAAGCATTACGTCAGAATACGAAGATCCCCTGCAAAATTATAAAAAGCGATAAAGCTCAATCGGAGCTAAAATTTAGAATTCATGGTTATATTGATCCAACAAAAAATAAGGACGGTGTGCCAGCACATTACAGAATATGCGATGATTTATATAAGTTTTGCAGGGGTGGTTCACACTTGGTTTTTGCTAATAGTCGCAAGAGAACCGAAAGTATCAGTGCTCAATTAAGCGATATGTGTGAGCAAGATGTCGTTCCCAATGAATTTTTTCCGCATCATGGTTCTTTGAATAAGAATCTTCGAGAAGAGCTGGAAGCTAGGCTTCAAAAAGATAGCCTTCCGACTACGGCTATCTGTACCATGACGCTTGAGCTGGGTATTGATATTGGCAAGGTGGATTCCGTCATACAAGTCACAGCCCCGCATTCCGTGGCAAGTCTAAGGCAGAGGCTTGGGCGCTCTGGGCGCAGAGGTTCATCCGCAATTCTCAGAATGCTAATTGCTGAAAAAGAAATTCATGCCGACTCTAATGTTGTAGATAAGCTAAGAATGGAATTGTTTCAATCTTTGGCTATGACGAGGATTCTTATCATGCATAAGTGGTATGAACCTGCTGACATGGGGAGTTTTCATTTTTCGACTTTGTTGCATCAAATTCTTGCGTTAATCGCACAATGGGGTGGCATTCGTGCAGATCAAGTTTATAGACTGCTCTGCAAAAACGGTTGTTTTAATAACGTAACTACTGAGCAGTTTAAAAAGCTAATATCCCATATGGGAAAAGAAAATCTAATAACACAGCTATCTAGTGGCGAGTTGGTTTTGGGTTTGCAGGGCGAGTTTTTAACAAACAACTACACTTTCTACGCCGTTTTCAAAACACCAGAGGAATTTAGAGTTATCGCTGGCGATAAGACTTTGGGAACATTGCCCGTGGACTCTCTGATTTTAGAAGGGCAGCATATTATTTTCACGGGTCGCCGGTGGAAAGTTGAGAGTATAGACACAGATAAGAAAACAATTCATGTATCACCTTCCAAGGGAGGTGAGCCGCCTCAATTCAATGGACAAGGTATGTTGGTTCACGATCTGGTTAGGCAAGAGATGCTTCGCATATACGAAAGTGGTGATTATAGAATTCTTTCTGATAATGGTCAGGTGGATTACTTAGATGCGACAGCCAAAGAGCTTTTTCATGAGGGCTTGGAATTTTTCAAAATTGCGGCATTAAAAAAACATAGAATTTTTGAGAACAATGGCTATGTCTATATTGTGCCTTGGATGGGAGATAAAATAGTCAATACCATTACCACAATGCTCATTAAGTCAGGTTATACGGCCTCTGCTTTTGCTGGGGTGGTTGAGATAGAAAAGTCGAATTTGCAAGAGGTTACAGATTGCTTAAAGCAATTGAGCCAACAAAAGAGCTTCACAAACACTGGTCTTGCGATGTCTGTTCCTGAAAAAAATATCGAAAAATATGATGAAGCTTTACCGGAAAGTCTATTGACTGAAGGGTACGGTCAAAAATATTTTGATGTCAAGAATACGGTTTTATGGCTAAAAAAATGGCTCCCTTAATAAGTTCGCGCTGAACAAATCCTAAGTCATTGCTATTTCGCAGCGTTGGAAGTGTGGTGAAGTATTCGATTTTGCTGCTGTTCTCCCCAAAGCTGTGCCATTGAGTAGTTAGCTTTTCCCGTATGACAGGTTCATGCGATCTTGTCCACTCTGTTCCGGGTTAACCCGGAACAGAGTGATGCGAATTCATTGGGGGTTGCCCAATTCAGGGCGGAGTGTGGCCTGTGATTGTTGTAGCTGGACACCCGTATTAACCCCCGATTTATGCCCTGCTGTGGCCAATTGTGATTTTTCGAGACGGCGTTTTTTTCGCCGCAGATTGCGTTGGCGGGACGTTTTTTGCGACGGAATCCGCATTCCGGACGGACTGCGTTCGCGCTGAAAAACTCTGAAGTCCGCAGATAATATGGATTCCCAGAGGGAATCAAGTATTGTAAAATGCCGGCAGGATCGCTTTCACCCCTCGTTTTCTGGTAGATTTTCATGAAGCCCAAAAAGCAACACCCGCCGACCTCTTTCGCGAACGCCTTGATTCGATCATCGACAAGGAACATAATCTGATACGCCTGAGCAACTTGATGACCTGGTCCGCATTTGATGAGGCCTTTGGCAAGCACTACAGGCCGCCGTCCTGCGAAACCAACGCGTCTGATGGTCGGGCTGCACTATCTGAAACACATGTACGACCTGATGAGGTTGTGGAGCGGTGGGTCGAGAACCCCTACTGGCAGTATTTCTGCGGTTTTGATTTTTTTCAGCACCGCCTGCCGATTGACTCCAGCACGATGACGCGCTGGCGCAGGCGTGTTGGTCCCGAAGGCATGGAGACGGTTTTGTCGGCGACGGTCGGTGTTGCGGTTGACGCGGGAGCAGTCAAGGACAGCAGTTTCGAGCGGATTACGGTGGATACGACCGTTCAACCCAAGGCCATAGCTTACCCCACCGACAGCCGTCTGTATCTGAAAGCGTTGCAGGCCCTGGTTCGCCAGGCCAAACGGCACGGCATTGTCCTGCGCCGCAGCCACACCCGTGTGGCCAGACGCGCTGCCCTTATGGTTACGCCCATGCCAGACAGTTCCGGCGCATGCGCCGCGAGATCAGGAAACTGAAGACCTATCTGGGCCGGGTTTTCCGCGATATTGTCCGTAAGATTGCCGGGAACCTCGAGGCCCGGTTCGCGAGACTGTTGGGCCTGGCGTCTTCTGGTGCAACAGCCCGGGGACAAGAACAAGCTCTATGCCCTGCACGCTCCGGAAGTTGCCTGCATCGCCAAAGGTAAGGCGCGTAATCCTTACGAGTTTGGTGCCAAGGTCGGGATTGCCACCACCAACCGTGAGGGTCTGGTGCTGGCGGCGAAAAGTTTCCGGGGCAATCCCTACGATGGCCATACTTTGGCTGATACAGTGGCCCGGGCCGCCCGGATGACTGGAGTCGACCCGGAACGGGTCTACGTCGACAGGGGCTATCGTGGCCACAATTACGAGGGCGAGGCCTCGGTCATGATGTCAGGGCGCACGCGCGGATTGAGCCCGCAGATGAGGCGCGAACTCAAACGAAGGTCGGCCATCGAGGCTACCATCGGACACATGAAAACCGATGGCCGCCTTGATCGGAACTTCCTGAAAGGCCAAACTGGAGACGCCATGAACGCCTTGCTGGCGGCGGCTGGCCATAACATGCGTCTGAACGCCATCGCGTTTTGGCTTGTCCGGGTCATCAATGCGGTGATCAGGACGACGAAAACGGCAAAACCGAATACTTCACCACACTTCCAACGCTTCGAAATAGCAATGGCTTAGGCTTTGTTCAGCGCGAACGACTGCGGTTGCCCGGCGTTCATGGAAGATCAGGCGATCCATGTTGTAGGCGAGATTGGCCAGCGTCAGTTTGGCTTCTGCCCGCTTGAGGGTGCGGATGAACAGACCGAAGCGGTTTTTCTGATGGGCGAAAACATGCTCGACCCGTGCACGGATGGCTGATTTTCGCGCGTTGGCCCGTGCACTGGCTTTCGGCATGGGTTTACCTTTGGGTTTCTTGCGATGGATACGGCTGACCAACATTTTCTTCGCCAGCCATTTCTCATTGCTTTCGGAACGATAGGCTGTGTCACCCCAGACTTCGGCTGACGTGTTGTCCGTATCAAACACACGCCTGAGTTGATGCCCGTCCGCAGCTGTAGCCGATGTCACGGCCTGGCCCCGGATGAAACCGTAGTGCCGGTCAATACTGATGTGGGACTTGTCGCCGAGTGGCGATTTGTGGCAGAGGTGTGCCATCAGGCCGGTAGCGAACCTTGCCGCCCACCTTCAGCGTCCAGCGCGCATCCACATCCTTTTGTGCTGCTTTGGCGGGGTCATCCGGCCAGATTTCAGTTGCGCTTTTACCCTCCTTGACGGCTTTTTTCTCAGGCTCGGTGTTGCGTTGCTTCGGGGCCGGGACAAGGGACGCATCGACGATCTGCCCCGACATCGGGATATAGCCTTTCTTGTGCAGTTGCCAGTCAAAAGCCTTCATCACCCGCCGCAAGGTCCCGGTTTCCGTCAGTTTGTTGCGAAACAGGCGGATCGTGTTCTCGTCTGGTGTTGGGCCGCCAAGGTCGAAATTTAGAAAGCGCATCCAGGACACCGGATCATAAATTCCATTTTTTTCAGGTTATGCTGCGCCTGCAGGATCATCGCCTTGAACATGGACACCGGATCAAAGGGCGGGCGACCACCTTTCGCGCCATCGCCATACCCCAACCCCTCGACCAGCCACCCCCGGAAATAGTCAAACGTGGCCTCCAGAACCTCCAGCGCGTCCTTGCTGATCTGATCAAGATGCTCCGACAGACTGAAAAAACCTCTCCGTTCCATGTCCCACTCCCTCAAAAAAGCATAAAAAAACACAACATCACAAAATCGCTCATCACGCCAGGTTAATACGGGTGTCCAGCTGATCCTCCATCTTTCGGTTACATCCTGCGCCTCTCTCAGGCTTGAAAACAGGTTTTCATTCAGGCATTCATCCCTTACACGGGCGTTGAAGGCTTCGATGAAACCGTTTTGGCTGGGTTTCCCCGGCTGTATGAACTGGAGATCAACGCCACTGTCCCGAGCCCATTTGAACATCGCCATCGAGGTGTATTCGGTGCCATTGTCACAGACGATGACCTCCGGTTTGCCATACAAGTCGAGGAGCCGGGTCAGTTCCCTGGCCACCCGAAGACCGTTAATCGAAAAGTCCACGGTCATGGCGTGGCATTGTCTGGTGAAATCATCGATAACATTGAACAGCCGGATACGCCGGCCGCTGGATAGCTGGACACCCGTATTAACCCGCTAACCTGAGGTGAGATTGACTGGTGTGGACATGGCGTTTCGGCAATTTTTCACGCCGTTTCGCGGTCTGAAGCCTAACTGAACAGGCGGTTTGGGATGATTTTCACTGAATGACTCCTCCTGTAACCCTCATGGCCGTTAGAACACAGAATGCCTTTTCTTTCCAGGGTTAATACGGGTGTCCAGCTGATCACTCATAAAGTCCATGCTCCATTTCTGTCCGGGGGATGTCGGCAGCACCAGGGGCCGGCGGATGATCACCGATCGCCGCCGTTTCTTGCGCTTGCGTACCTGCAAACCTTCTTCCACGTATATCCGATGGGTCTTTTTGTGGTTGGCCCCGAAGCCCTCACGCCTGAGCAGAACATGCAATCGCGGATGGCCAAAGCGACGATGCCGATCGGCCAGCTCCCGCATCTTCCGCCGCAGCTCTGTCTCCGGTGACTGAACCGATTTGTAGCGGTGCGTGGAACGCGGCTGACCCGCCAGACGACAGGATCGGCGTCAGGCCAATCTCCTGAAGCAGCACAACAGCGCGGCGACGCCCAGATCTTTTTTAGAACCTCCTCCAACGCCATCCTGTCCAGCGATAAATCCGCAACCAGCTTCTTCAGGCGCCGGTTCTCCTCTTCCAGGTCCCGGAGACGGCGAACCTCATTGACCTCCATGCCAGAGAACCTCGCCTTCCACTTATAGAATGTGGCATCCCGTACTTGCGGCAAAGCTCCCTGGCCGGAACACCTGCCTCGTGTTCCTTCAAAATCCCGATCATCTGTGCGTCCGTAAATCTGCGCTTCATTGAGGGCCTCCGTGAAAATGACAAAAAAACTAACTTATCAATGGATCAAGATTCAGGGAGAACAGCACCCTCAGTAGCAAGCGACCCTGATTTTTATATTTCTGGTTGTTCATTTTTTTCAAATTCTTTCGGTACGGTTATCTTGTATTTATCTATGTACACGCCGTTTTTAACAAAGCTTCGTGTGCCTGATCCTAAATCTACATTTGACAGATCAACAAAATCCAGCCAAGGGTGTTTAAATTTATCTGCCAAGTAAAAGAACAGGCGTTTAACTTTTATGGATGAGCAATTCTCTAGCAGTTCTTGAACCGATTTAGGTCTTAAATCATTCATACCTTCCATTAGCTCGTAACATTCAAAGAGCTCCTGGTGTTTCGGTGCAAGATATAAACACTCCAGCATGGCGCGTGCAGAAGAAGATATCTTTACAGTGAAGTTACTCCGTTCCAAATCAACAAGCCCCATATCTGCAGGCAGAAATGAGGTCGTATAATAATCTATCTTTGTTTCCCATGTTTTAGTTTCCCATGTTTTATTCTTAAACCAGGCTGGCAGGTTTTCTTTTTTGCTTCCAAGCAAAACTGCTCTACCTGCTGCCATATCTATGTAATGTGCTCGTCCCTGCAGGGATAAAGCCGTGCGCCCACCAGCATGCACTGATAACCCCGCCTGATTTTGAAGTGCATATAATCCACCATGATAATCAACATTATCACCAGCGCGGATAACCGCGCCCGATCCTATAGAAGACAACCATTTGCTTTTTTTGTACTGGCTTAAGAGCTGATTTGAGACGCCGTTATCCGCAAGCCATGATGACAGGTAAACTGTCCCTGTTGGCCAGTCTTTTAGCAATTTGTTTATTTTGGATTCATTTTCTAAACTCATAATTTAGCTATAATGGCCAAAATAAACAAAATCAAGGTTTTTTTAAGAATGCGCGTATAAATAAACTAATATTTTAGTTTTGGGGGTTATTTTAAAGTTAATCATCTGGCCAGTTTTTCAAAATCAGTAGTTCGCGCTGAAAAACTCTGAAGTCCGCAGATAATATGGATTCCCAGAGTGAATCAAATATTGTAAAATGCCAGCAGGATCGCTTTCACCCCTCGTTTTCCGGTAGATTTTCATGAAGCCCAGGAAGCAACACCCGCCGACCTCTTTCGCGAACGCCTTGATGCAATCATCGACAAGGAACATAAGCTGATACGCCTGAGCACCTTGATGCCCTGGTTCGCATTCGACGAAGCCTTTGGCCAGCACGACAGGCCGCCGTCCTGCGAAACCAACGCGTCTGCGGGCTGCACGATCTGAAACACATGTACGACCTGATGAGGTTGTGGAGCGGTGGGTCGAGAACCCCTACTGGCCGTATTTCTGCGGTTTTGATTTTTTTCAGCACCGCCTGCCGATTGACTCCGGCACGATGACGCGCTGGCGCAAGCGTGTCGGTTCCGCAGGCATGGAGCAGGTTCTGTCGGCGACAGTCGGTGTTGCGGTTGACGGTCAAGGACAGCAGCTTCGAGCGGATTACGGTGGCGTTCAACCCGGGGCCATCGCCCATCCCACCGACAGCCGTCTGTATCTGAAAGCGTTGCAAGCTCTCAGGCCAAACGGCACGGCATTGTCCTGCGCCGCAGCCACACCCGTGTGGCCAGACACGCCGGCCGGGCGTTACGCCCATGCCAGACAGTTCCGGCGCATGCGCCGCGAGATCAGGAAACTGAAGACCTTCCCGGGCCGGGTTTTCCGCGATATTGTCCGTAAGATTGCCGGAAACCTCGAGGCCCGTTTTGCGAAACTGTTGGGCCTGGCGTCTTCTGATGCAACAGCCCGGGGACAAGAACAAGCTGGACACCCGTATTAACCTGGCGTGATGAGCGATTTTGTGATTCCATGTTTTTTTATGCTTTTTTGAGGGAGTGGGACATGGAACGGAGAGGTTTTTTCAGTCTGTCAGATCACCTTGATCAGATCAGAAAGGACGCGCTGGAGGTTCTGGAGGCCACGTTTGACTATTTCCGGGGGTGGCTGGTCGAGGGGTTGGGGTATGGCGACGGCGCGAAAGGTGGTCGCCCGCCTTTTGATCCGGTGTCCATGTTCAAGGCGATGATCCTGCAGGCGCAGCATAACCTGAAAAAGATGGAATTCATGATCCGGTGTCCTGGATGCGCTTTCTGAATTTCGACCTTGGCGGCCCAACACCGGACGAGAACACGATCCGCCTGTTTCGCAACAAACTGACGGAAACCGGGACCTTGCGGCGGGTGATGAAGGCTTTTGACTGGCAACTGCACAAGAAAGGCTATATCCCGATGTCGGGGCAGATCGTCGATGCGTCCCTTGTCCCGGCCCCGAAGCAACGCAACACCGAGCCTGAGAAAAAAGCCGTCAAGGAGGGCAAAAGCGCAACTGAAATCTGGCCGGATGACCCCGCCAAAGCAGCACAAAAGGATGTGGATGCGCGCTGGACGCTGAAGGTGGGCGGCAAGGTTCGCGACCGGCCTGATGGCACACCTCTGCCACAAATCGCCACTCGGCGACAAGTCCCACATCAGTATTGACCGGTGCTACGGTTTCATCCGGGGCCAGGCCGTGACATCTGCTAAAGCTGCGGACGGGCATCAACTCAGGCGTGTGTTTGATACGGACAACACGTCAGCCGAAGTTTGGGGTGACACCCGCTCCGAAAGCAATGAGAAATGGCTGGCGAAGAAGATGCTGGTCAGCCGCACGCAAGAAACCCAAGGGTAAACCCATGCCAAAAGCCAGTGCACGGGCCAACGCGCGAAAATCAGCCATCCGCGCACGGGTGGAGCATGTTTTCGCCCATCAGAAAAACCGCTTCGGTCTGTTCATCCGCACCCTCAAGCGGGCAGAAGCCAAACTGACGCTGGCCAATCTCGCGTACAACATGGATCGCCTGATCTTCCATGACCGCCGGGCAACCGCAGTCCGTCCGGAATGCGGATTCCGTCGTAAAAAACGTCCCGCCACCGCAATCTGCGGCGAAAAAAACGCCGTCTCGAAAAATCACAATTGGCTACAACAGGGCATAAATCGGGGGTTAATACGGGTGTCCATCTCGGCGTTTTTGCTTCCTGGGCTTCATGAAAATCTACCGGAAAACGAGGGGTGAAAGCGATCCTGCTGGCATTTTACAATACTTGATTCCCTCTGGGAATCCCTATTATCTGCGGACTTCAGAGTTTTTCAGCGCGAACAAAATAAATTCCTATCCTATCGGTTGTTCTGTCCAGTTTTCACTATGATGGCAAACACGCAGAACATAGACCGTCTGGCCGTCCTCCAAAATTGTGTAAACGACCATGTGTCTTTGCGCAGGATACACGCGCACGGGTGGCGTGATCTCCTGCCGCAAACGGGTGATCTTGGGATTGTCGGATATGGTCTGAAAAGTCTTTTCGAGCTGGCTTTTGTAGCCCTCGGCCTGCGCCAGTCCGTGTTCTTGGATACCGTAGAGGAAAATTCCTAGCAGGTCGTCCTCTGCGGCCAGTGAAAATTCAATTGCCACGGGTCGCTTGCGCTTTCGCCACCGCCCAAATGTCGTCTAGGCTCTTGTCACTTGCGCCACCTTCAAACGCTTCATCCACCAGCTTTTGCATGGCGGATATTTTCGATGCGCGGTCTTGGTCATGGCGGATCAGGTCGCGGACATACTCACTTGCGTTGTCATAGCGCCCTGAGCTTGTCTGGGTCTCAACCCAATCTTTCATAGGATCGGGAAGGGATATGTTCATGCTTGCCATGTCAGCACCTCCTATCTTCTTAGTATGACATAAAATGGCAATATCTGTCAATTTTGGGTGGTTGATCTGTGGCTGTTGTTTTCCCTGATCTTCGGAGCCGCTTTCGCTTGAGCGTTGTTCTGATGCCCATGGTTCTGCTATCAAAAGAAGAAGCGTAGCGGCTTTTGATAGCAGGTTCTGGGTAGCAGATCATAAGCGTCGAAAGTGGTGACGTTCAGAGGAAAACGCTCCTGATCTTTGGTGAGCTGGACACCCGCATTAACCCGCTAACCTGAGGTGAGATTGACTGGTGTGGACATGGCGTTTCGGCAATTTTTCACGCCGTTTCGCGGTCTGAAGCCTAACTGAGCAGGCGGTTTGGGATGATTTTCACTGAATGACTCCTCCTGTAACCCTCATGGCCCTTAGAACACAGAATGCCTTTTCTTTCCAGGGTTAATACGGGTGTCCAGCTTGTTCTTGTCCCCGGGCTGTTGCACCAGAAGACGCCAGGCCCAACAGTTTCGCAAAACGGGCCTCGAGGTTCCCGGCAATCTTACGGACAATATCGCGGAAAACCCGGCCCAGATAGGTCTTCAGTGTCCTGATCTCGCGGCGCATGCGCCGGAACTGTCTGGCATGGGCGTAACGCCCGGCCATAAGGCCGGCGCGTCTGGCTGCGGCGCAGGACAATGCCGTGCCGTTTGGCCTGAGGGCCTGCAACGCTTTCAGATACAGACGGCTGTCGGTGGGGTAAGCTATGGCCTTGGGCCACCGTAATCCGCTCGAAACTGCTGTCCTTGACTGCTCCCGCGTCAACCGCAACACCGACCGTCGCCGACAAAACCGCATGCCTTCGGGACCGACACGCCTGCGCCAGCGCGTCATCGTGCTGGAGTCAATCGGCAGGCGGTGCTGAAAAAAATCAAAACCGCAGAAATACTGCCAGTAGGGGTTCTCGACCCACCGCTCCACAACCTCATCAGGTCGTACATGTGTTTCAGATCGTGCAGCCCGCAGACGCGTTGGTTTCGCAGGACGGCAGCCTGTCGTGCTTGCCAAAGGCCTCATCAAATGCGGACCAGGCCATCAAGTTGCTCAGGCGTATCAGATTATGCTCTTTGTCAATGATCGAATCAAGGCGTTCGCGAAAGAGGTCGGCGTTGTTGCTTCCTGGGCTTCATGAAAATCTACCAGAAAACGAGGGGTGAAAGCGATCCTGCTGGCATTTTACAATATTTGATTCCCTCTGGGAATCCATATTATCTGCGGACTTCAGAGTTTTTCAGCGCGAACGAATTGGCTATGGTTTAATCATTTTATATGGGATAGACCATGCTGTCCAACAACATACTCAACCACCAAACTCGGGGAACATACATTTTAGCTTTCCCCGCCCAACCAAAGTCGAGAGCTTTTGGTAGTTTTTTGTTTCGTTTCGTATTCTGCCAGCAATAATAGCGGGGCTTATTCTCAGGTCTTTAGCAAGAGCTCGAACATCTTTTGCAGAATGCGTTTTTGAAGCATTTGTTTCCGAGAACACTAAATCTGGCAATAACCACTGAACTGCCAGCTTATCTGCTTCTTCTTCAGCTTCGCCATCATCATTGATACTTAGTTCGCGCTGAACAAAGCCTAAGTCATTGCTATTTCGCAGCGTTGGAAGTGTGGTGAAGTATTCGATTTTGCCGTTTTCGTCGTCCTGATCAGCGCATTGATGACCCGGACAAGCCAAAACGCGATGGCGTTCAGACGCATGTTATGGCCGCCAGCAAGGCGTTCATGGTGTCTCCAGTCTGGCCTTTCAGGACGTTCCGATCAAGGCGGCCATCGGTTTTCATGTGGTGGCCTCGATGGCCGACCTTCGTTTGAGTTCGCGCCTCATCTGCGGGCTCAATCCGCGCGTGCGCCCTGACATCATGACCGAGGCCTTGCCCTCGTCCGCGATAGCCCCTGTCGACGTAGACCCGTTCCGGTCCAGTCATCCGGGCGGCCTGGGCCACTGTATCGGCCAGAGTATGGCCCCCGGAAACTTTTCGCCCAGACCCTCACGGTTGGTGGTGGCAATCCCAACCTTGGCACCAAACTCGTCAGGATTACGCGCCTTACCCTTGGCGATGCAGGCAACTTCCGGAGCGTGCAGGGCATAGAGCTTGTTCTTGTCCCCGGGCTGTTGCACCAGAAGACGCCAGGCCCAACAGTTTCGCAAAACGGGCCTCGAGGTTCCCGGCAATCTTACGGACAATATCGCGGAAAACCCGGCCCAGATAGGTCTTCAGTGTCCTGATCTCGCGGCGCATGCGCCGGAACTGTCTGGCATGGGCGTAACGCCCGGCCATAAGGCCGGCGCGTCTGGCCACACGGGTGTGGCTGCGGCGCAGGACAATGCCGTGCCGTTTGGCCTGAGGGCCTGCAACGCTTTCAGATACAGACGGCTGTCGGTGGGGTAAGCTATGGCCTTGGGCCACCGTAATCCGCTCGAAACTGCTGTCCTTGACTGCTCCCGCGTCAACCGCAACACCGACCGTCGCCGACAAAACCGCATGCCTTCGGGACGCCTGCGCCAGCGCGTCATCGTGCTGGAGTCAATCGGCAGGCGGTGCTGAAAAAAATCAAAACCGCAGAAATACGGCCAGTAGGGGTTCTCAACCCACCGCTCCACAACCTCATCAGGTCGTACATGTGTTTCAGATCGTGCAGCCCGCAGACGCGTTGGTTTCGCAGGACGGCGGCCTGTCGTGCTTGCCAAAGGCCTCATCAAATGTGGACCAGGCCATCAAGTTGCTCAGGCGTATCAGATTATGCTCCTTGTCGATGATCGAATCAAGGCGTTCGCGAAAGAGGTCGGCGTTGCTGCTTCTTGGGTTTCATGAAAATCTACCAGAAAACGAGGGGTGAAAGCGATCCTGCTGGCATTTTACAACATTCGATTCCCTCTGGGAATCCATATTATCTGCGGACTTCAGAGTTTTTCAGCGCGAACTATATAGCCTTTAAGGTCAACATTTCTTAAACCCATTTGTTCCATGCGAAACTTAATGGCTTTAATGGGGTCAGGACACTCACCAAGGATCTCTTCTTCAGGACAGATTTCATCCTCGTATTTCTCTATAAGAACAGCCCAGGTATCAAGGAGGCGACCATCCGCAGTGTTAGGCTTCGGGTCTTTTGCCACGAGAGCCTCCACAATAGACAATACCTTTTGATACTCTTCCTCGTTTCTAATTGCCTGAGGTCTCATATCATCCTCCCTGCTTAAAGTCCTCTTTGTCGTATTCAGCGTGTGTTCCAAACCACTTCACGTACACATGCTTTGTCTGGTAAGCCACTGAAACAACGAGACGGTAATGATTTCCCTTTATGTCAAAAATGACGATCCTATTTCGTTCGCGCTGAACAAATCCTTAGAATCTGTCTAACAAATAAGTTTTATAATTTTGTTGATTGCGATTTGTATGAAGCGTAGCCGGATCATGGCTTCCTGCGTTTTGTCGAGATTTTCGTCATGTTTTGCCAGCCGCCTTGCAGGCTCCAGCCATGCGAAAGATCGCTCGACAATCCAGCACTTTGGCAACACCCTGAACGCTTTTTCCTCACCTCGCTTTACGATCCCGATTTTCAGTTTTTCCTGATTGGCCAATGCGTCCATCCGCGATAACCGGCCCGGAACAATTTCAGCCTTCTGTGCTTTTTCTTTATATCGTTCAAGAGAATGCGGGCCGCGATCCTGTATTCCAGCATCATGCACCACCGGATGCAGCGGAAACCCGGGCAGATCCACCCATAAATGCCGCTTGATTCCCTTCACTTTTTTGCCGGCCCCCTTTTTTTTGTCCGGGCCTTGACCGATTGCGATACCAATTCCTGAAAGTTAGAACCCATGGGCCCATTTTCTGTACCCAATGGACCTGATTTTCCATGGCCTGTCGGTGAGATTATTCCATGCGTCACAACAGAGGGAAACGATCTGGTCCTGAAAGACGCGGTTTGACAGCCAGTTTTGTCGCAAATATTGCCAGACATTTTCGACCGGGGCAGGACTGCGTGGCGGCAACAGGGTGATATTGTCCGGGATATCCAGTTTGCCGGTGGTGTGCCAGCCCGCCTTGTCAAGGATGATGACAGCAACCGGGTTCGACCTGTGACGATATCTCTTCCAGGTGCCCTTGCATCCCGCAGGTATTGCACTGCGGCAGGACAAGCGCGGCCCCCCCGGGCGGGGCAGATCGCCCCGAATATCCAGGCGGATTTTGTGCGCTGGTCTTTTGCTGCCACAGGCCGTGTGCCCTGTTTGGCCCACCATTCTGTTCTTCTGGCCAACACGCGCCTCATCCTGCCACCAGATTTCCAGCGGGACCAATTCTGGCGTGCAGGGAGGCTATTTCGGCGGGGAAGTTTTTTTAAATGCGTCAATCTCATCCCCGTTCTGGCCATGATGACGCGGGCGCGCTGTCAGTTTTCTGTAGCCGTGTTTGCGCAAGGTGGCACTCAGGCAACTTTCGCTGATGCTGAGGCGATCGTCCTCCCATAACCACTGCGCCAGATCCAGAAGTCGCCAGCGCACCATCGATAGCAGGCCATGGCCCTGTTTCAACGCGCGCAATCAAGGCAGCAAGCCGGGCCTCACTGGCCGCGCTTCTCGAACGTTGCAAAAGCCCGTCCGGACCTTCTGCATTGAAACGCAACACCCAGTCACGAACAATTTGACGACCAACGCCGCGCGGCTTCACTGCGACTGCCGCCATCAGAGATGACCGCAAGGGCAAGCAAGCGGCGCGTCTGGTTCGAATCTGCTGAGTGCCGGGCAAGACGGCGAAGACGGGATGCGTCATCATCCTGACGCAGGGGAAGGGGCTGACCCATGACAAACCTCCAATAAAGTGTCCTTCCTTGAATCACAGAATCTGCTCACACGCCAGGTCTAGAGAGTCTTTATTTTATGGAATTGGTATAAGCCATTCTCGCAGAAATGCGAGCAGGGGCAAGTGGTACCACTTGCCATTTCCTGCCCTCCGAACGGCAAGGAAAGACGAAAAAAGCAACATTCGGAAACTCTTGGAATCTTTAAGAATCTTTAGGACATTGATGATTTCAGGCTGTAACATTAGGAATCTCTCGGAATATCTAAGAATCTTTGAGAATCATCATTTTTTGGAGGAAGAACAAATGTGTCAAAAATGGGGGGTGGTCAGACAGCATATTCTGGCGAATTCTATCTTTATCAAGAAAGCATTGGCCGAAGGAAAATCGCGTAGAATTATTTTTGATACGCTCAGCAAAAAAGGCCTTCTCAAGGGGAGTTATTCTGCTTTTTCACGGCAAATTAACCTGATTTTTTATTCTGCTTCGACTGCCGAACTAGGGCCTGTCCTGTCGCCAGATCAACCCGTACTAACTGCCCCGCCCCGCCCGAAAACACCCACCAAAACCGATGCTCGCCCTCCGTTGCCCGGGCCACCTCCAATTCGCCCGGGCGATTCTCTTTCGGTTCGCATGGAAAAGGTCAGGGCCATCATCCAACAAGATCCCGAAACAGCCCGCAAGCGTGTAGAGGCCTTTATTACACCAGTGAAAAAGGATTAAAGAGACTGCTTTCAATTTAATCTTTTCATGTGTGAAAGCTGCTGTTCAAGCACTGGCTCCATTAGCCTTAGTGCTTCAGGCCAGTTACGACCACACCATCCAGAGGTAATCAGGAAAATCTGAGCACCTTCTACAAGCAAAAAGATCGTGGTCTGCGTATCAGGGACTTGTACGTGGGAGTACTTGTCTGAATAGTGCTCTGGATCAATGGTTCCAAGCCATGAGGGGTGCTCAAGAGTTTTTATATAGCTGTCTATTCGGTCTAGCCAGACATTGGCATATGCAGGGTCTTCATCGAAAAACCGTTTATAAGTCTCTTTGACAGATCGGCTAAACTCCTCGGTTGCAAGCACCTGATACAGGTCATAATACCTTGGCATTGCGTGGCGTGACATCCTTAACTTTTTTTCCGCTTTTTTTGGACACTTGACCGGATGCCATGAGCATCAAAGGGAGCATAACGCCCCTGATTTATATCGGTCAATCCGCGCTCAATACTGGCAACCAAGCGAAAGTTTTCGCTCTTTTCCATTTCCTGACGAATGAGCGACCGGATAAACTCGCTAGGCCCCGCATAAACGCCCTCTTTTGCGCTTTGGTCAACAAAATTGCGCATTTCATCAGGTAGGGACAGATTCAGGCTTGCCATGAGATAACCTCCATTTTCGGATTACAGGTTGAGCATAACGCCATATTCGTCATTATTTGTCAATATATGCCTGCCCCTCCATTTTTTCCCGCTGTATTGGCCCCACCAGCAGAACCAGACACACGCACATAAAGCCACACATTCGCCACAGACGCGATTTCAGGCTTATTTCCCTTCGACGAGGATTGATAGCCTCTCTATGGCCGTTTATGGCCGTTCTGGAGGTCTTCTGTTCTTTTCGCCACATTTGGCGACAATGTTGGCTTCCTTGCCAAGCGAAATTCCGGTGGTCATTTCCGCACTGATTCCAGCCCTTTTGAATGAGGAAGTCGGGCTGTGTGTCAACGCGCACCGTTGTCCACAGATCGTCACTGACAACTACAGGTATTATTAATTCTATAGGTATTCTATAGGATGGGGGTACCGTTTCACCGTATTATACCAATTCCTGAAAGTTAGAACCCATGGGCCCATTTTCTGTATCCAATGGATCTGATTTTCGATGGTCTTTCGGTGAGGTTGTTCCATGCGTCACAACAGAGGGAAACGATCTGGTCGTGATTGTCAAAGACGCGGTTTGACAGCCAGTTTTGTCGCAAATATTGCCAGACATTTTCGACCGGGGCCGGGCTGCGTGGCGGCAGCGGCAACAGGGTGATATTGTCCGGGATATCCAGTGTGCCGGTGGTGTGCCAGCCCGCCTTGTCAAGGATGATGACAGCAACCGGGCTCGACCTGTGACGATATGTCCTCCAGATGCCATTGCATCCCGCGTGTATCACAGCGCGGCAGGACAAGCGCGGCCCCCCCGGGCGGGGCAGATCGCCCCGAATATCCAGGCGGATTTTGTGCGATGGTCTTTTGGTGCCACAGGCCGTGTGCCCAGTTCGGCCCACCGCTGGGTGATGCTGTTCTTCTGGCCAACACGCGCTTCGTCCTGCCACCAGATTTCCAGTGGGACAAATTCCGGCTTGCAGAGAGGCTATTTCGGCGGGGAAGTTTTTTTAAATGCGTCAGTCGCATGCCCGTTCTGACCATGATGACGCGGTCGCGCTGTCAGTTTTCTGTAGCCGTGTTTGCGCAAGGTGGCACTCAGGCAACTTTCGCTGATGCTGAGGCGATAGTCCTCCCATAACCACTGCGCCAGATCCAGAAGTCGCCAGCGCACCATCGATAGCAGGCAATGGCCCTGTTTCAACGCGGGCAATCAGGGCAGCAAGCCGGGCCTCACTGGCCGGTCGCCCGCTTCCCGAACGCTGCAAAAGCCCGTCCGGACCTTCTGCATTGAAACGCAACACCCAATCACGAACAATTTGACGACCAACGCCGCCGACTTGCGCGACTTCACTGCGACTGCCGCCATCATGGATGACCGCAAGGGCAAGCAAACGGCGCGTCCGGTTCGAATCTGTTGAGAAGGCGGCGAAGACGGGATGCGTCATCATCCTGACGCAGGGGAAGGGGCTGACCCATGACAAATCTCCAAAACTGTGTCCTTCCTTGAATCACAGAATCTGCTCACGCGCCAGGCCCAGAGAGTCTTTATTTTATGGAATTGGTATAAGGGGGCAGGAAGAGCAGGGTATGCCCTGCTTTTTGGATGATATTCTGCGTAGCTTGTGAAATGTTGCGTTATCCATGACGATGACAGAGTTTTCAGGAAGTTGAGGCAGCAAATCCTGTTTGACCCATGCGGTGAAAATATCTGCAGTGACGTTTGCCTGAAACAGGCCGACTGTCAGCAGGGTTTTCCCGATCAGGGCACCAATCGCATTGGTTCGGCCCCTAGCCTGCCAATCGCACAGGCCATCACACCGTTGACCTGTTGGTGCAGAGCCATGCGTGCGGGGCATGTCATGGGCAAAGCCGCTTTCATCGATATGAACAATAGGACGGCCCCGGTGCTCATACATCTTTATCATCGTTTGGAAGACATGCCGTGCGCCAGCGCACGTCTTTGGATGCGTGAGAGTTTTTTTTATAGGTCACACCCAAACGGCGCAGGGCGTAATGGATCCCCTGACACACCAAAACGACGAGCACGCTCATATTGATATGCATCGGGATGAGCCACAACATCACGCGCCAGGGCGACCATATCAATCTTTGTCGCCGGCTTAGTCCGGGTTGTCTTCGGCCCGGGGGTCTTGAGCCAACGGGTCACGCCCCACACAAAAACGCTCCGCAACCTGCGCTATTGTAAGGCCTTCCTTCTCACGGACAGATCAAACCTTACGGCGGAAATCTGATGAATACGCCATCCATAAACTATAAGCACATTATAATGAATTGGATATAATTTAATCATTTTATGTAGAACAGGATATACATAGTCATATCGTGTATCAGTAAAATATTGAATTAATTTAAAAAAATGGCAAGAGAGTATTATTTTCGTTCATAAGGGAACACCGGATGGAAAGGACCGCAACAGGGTTGCGGGCCTTTTTTCATGTCCGGGAAAGGGTTTTAAGCGTCAGAAACGCTTTCGATGCCTTTTTCTGCCAGTAGTTCCTGCAATTCGCCTGTTTCAAACATTTCGCGCATAATATCGCATCCGCCGACAAATTCGCCCTTGATATAAAGCTGGGGAATTGTGGGCCAGTTGCTGAAATCCTTGATGCCCTGGCGAATGCCGGGGTCTTGCAGGACGTCAATGCTGGTAAATTTGACGCCCAGGTGGGTCATGATCTGTCCGGCAGTTGCGGAAAAACCGCACTGTGGGAACACAGGGGTTCCCTTCATGAAAAGCACAACATCATTTTCGCTGACTTCCTGGCGAATACGATCGGCAATATCCATTTTTTTCTCCTATTTCTTGTCGGTTCTCAGGATTTCGGGGCGGAAGTTTGCAAGGCAAGGGCATGAAGATCATTTTTCATGCGACCCTGGAGGGCATTATAAACCATTTGGTGCTGTTGCACCCGATTTTTCCCCACAAAGGCGGGGGAGACGATATGGGCGGCGTAGTGATCGCCGTCACCGCGCAGGTCTTCAATCGTGACCTCTGCATCAGGGAGGCCCTGACGGATGAGCTGTTCAATTTCAGATGCATTCATCGGCATGGATTCAGACTCCTTTGGTGGGGGGATGAGGAAAAATCAGGCCATATAGTCCGGCAGACAGCGTTCATGCGTGGCGATTAACTCTGCGAGGGGAAGGGCAGAACCACCGTCGAGTGCGAGGGTCTCCCCCCCCGTTTGTCCGATAATCCGGGCGGGAACTCCGGCGGCTTCTGCGCGGGCCAGCAGGTCATCCGGGCTGTCAACGGCGACCAGATAACGGGCCTGATCCTCGCCAAAGAGCCAGGCGACCAGCGGCGTTGTGCAGTCGTGGGGGCGTTTGATCTGTGCACCCATTTCAGAGGCCATGGCCATTTCTGCTACCGCGAGGGCAAGGCCCCCATCAGACAGATCATGACAGCTCGTGAGGCGACCCTGTTCAATTTCGGTGCGAACAAATGTCCCGTTGCGCCGTTCAGCGTCCAGATCAACAGGCGGGGCGTTGCCATCCGTGCGGCTTTCGATTATGTCCAGATAGCGCGAAACGCCAAGGTGTCCGCTGGTATCTCCGATCAAAACCAGAGACTGGTTTTCACCGTCAAAGGCAATGCTGGCCCGTCGATCCGCATGTTCAATCAGTCCCAGTCCCCCGATGACAGGGGTCGGCTTGATTCCCTCGCCATTGGTTTCGTTGTAGAGTGAGACATTGCCGGAAACAACCGGATAATCAAGGGCGCGGCAGGCATCCCCCATACCGGTCAGACACCCGACCAGTTGTCCCATGATTTCCGGTCGTTCGGGGTTGGCAAAGTTCAAATTATCCGTGACTGCCAGCGGGCGCGCCCCTGTGGCGCAGAGGTTGCGATAGCTTTCCGCCACGGCCTGCGCCCCGCCGCGAACCGGGGTGGCGGCGCAATAACGCGGGGTGCAGTCTGATGTGATTGCCAGGGCCCGCTGTGTTCCGTGGACGCGCACAACGCCCGCATCCCCTCCGGGGCGACCGATGGTATCGCCCATGACCATGTGGTCATACTGTTCCCAGACCCAGCGCCGACTGGAGAGATTGGGATGCCCGACCATGGTTTTCAGGACGGCGGTGGTATCCGCCGGTGTCGCGATTGACTCCGCATCAACGTCGCTGTGCAGGGGTGTTTCGACCCAGGGCCGGTCGTATTCCGGCGAGTGATGGGCCAGGGGTTTGATCGGCAGGTCGCCGACAATTTCGCCATGGAATTTAAGCACCATGCGCTTGCTATCGGTCAGGGTTCCAATCACCGCAAAATCAAGATCCCATTTGTCCATAATGGCCCGGGCGAGGGATTCCTTGCCGGGTTTGAGGATAATGAGCATCCGCTCCTGGCTTTCAGAGAGCATCATCTCATAAGGACTCATGCCGTCTTCGCGCCGGGGCACCTTGTCGAGGTCAAGTTCAACCCCCATGTCGCCTGATGATGCCATTTCAAAAGACGAAGAGGTCAGGCCCGCCGCACCCATGTCCTGAATGGCGACAATGGCATCGGTTTGCATCAGTTCCAGGCAGGCCTCGATCAGCAGTTTTTCCGTGAAAGGATCGCCAACCTGAACAGTGGGCCGTTTTTCGGCGGAGGCGTCGTCAAATTCAGCGGAGGCCATGGTGGCCCCATGGATTCCATCCCGTCCTGTCCTTGAGCCGACATAGACAACAGGATTCCCCACCCCGGACGCCTTTGCAGTGAAAATGCGGTCTTTGTGTGCAACCCCGACAGTCATGGCGTTGACGAGGATATTCCCGTTATAGGAGGAATCGAATTCGACCTCTCCCGCCACCGTTGGCACACCAACGCAATTTCCATAGCCCCCGATCCCTGCCACGACACCAGAGAGCAGATGGCGGGTTTTGGGATGGGAGGGCGCACCAAAACGCAGGGCATTGACATTGGCCACCGGGCGCGCACCCATGGTAAAGACATCGCGCAGGATGCCCCCGACACCTGTCGCGGCCCCCTGATAGGGTTCGATGAACGAGGGATGATTATGGCTTTCCATTTTAAAAATCGCCGCATAACCGTCACCAATATCGACAACACCCGCATTTTCCCCGGGGCCATAGATCACCTGTGGCCCATCGGTTGGCAGGGTTTTAAGCCATTTTTTTGATGATTTGTAGGAACAGTGTTCCGACCACATGACGGAAAAAATTCCCAGTTCCAACAGATTGGGCGCACGGCCCATAATGTCGAGAATCAGGTGATATTCGTCCTGTGACAGGCCATGCTCTGCGACAATTTCGGGGGTGATGGCGTTCATTTTCTGATCCTTTTCAGGATGGATTGAATCAGGACAGGAGGCTGGCAAATAAATCTGCGCCGTCTGTGCCGCCCTGTTGGGGATCGTATAGACGTTCAGGATGCGGCATCATGCCCAAAACAGTGCCTGTTTCATTATAGAGGCCCGCGATGTGGTGGCGGGATCCGTTGGGGTTTGCGGTTTCTGTCATCTGTCCCTGTGCATCACAATAGCGCAGGGCGATTTGATTGTTGTCTTCCAGGGCACAGAGGCGATCATCATCGATAAAGTAATTGCCGTCATGGTGGGCAACGGGAATGCGGATGATCTGATCCTTGTCATAGCGGCGCGTAAAGACGGTATCATTGCGGATTACGCGCAGATGGACATCCCGACACACAAAATTGAGATCACGGTTCCGCAACAATGCCCCGGGGAGCAAGCCGCTTTCACACAAAATCTGAAACCCGTTGCACACGCCCAGAACAGGAACACCGCGTTTGGCGCGGCGGACGACTTCGCGCATAACCGGCGACTGTGCCGCCATGGCTCCGCAGCGCAGATAATCCCCATAGGAAAAGCCCCCGGGCAGGGCAATCAGATCAACGGCATCAAAATCCGTGTCTTTGTGCCAGACCATCACGGGGTGATGACCTGTCGCCTGATGCAGGGCGACCTGCATATCCCGATCACAGTTTGACCCGGGAAAGACGATCACGGCTGTTTTCATCCGCGCGCTCCTCTTTCGTTTGCGGGAGGCAGTCCTGAAGCCCGTTCAGGCATGCGGTTCAATGTCCCAGCTCGATGTCATAGTTTTCAACCACGGTATTTGCCAACAGCTTTTCGCACATCTGCGTGACGGTGGCCCGTGCGCTTTCGCGGTCTGTGTCGGCGAGATCAAGTTCAATCAGCTTCCCCTGTCGGGCCTGGTGTACCCCGTCAAAGCCCAGGGCGCAGAGGGCCTGTTCAATGGCTTTGCCCTGTGGATCGAGAACGCCGTTTTTCAATGTCACATAAATCCGTGCTTTCACAGGTTTTCTCCCTCTGTCATGGCGTGGGTGCGGGTGTCGTCGGCGTGTGACCAGACACCGAGCCGCCGGGCGACGTCCTGATAGGCTTCGGCAACGTCGCCAAGGTCACGGCGAAAGCGGTCCTTGTCCATTTTTCTGTTGGTTTCGACATCCCACAGGCGGCAGGAATCGGGGCTGATTTCATCTGCGAGGACAAGTTCACCGGTTTCCAGCCGCCCGAATTCAAGCTTGAAATCCACCAGACGCAGGCCGATCCCGAAAAAGAGGCCGCGCAAAAAATCGTTGATTCGGTGGGTCTGGTGGATGATGGCATCAATGTCATCGGCAGAGGCCCAGCCGAACAGCTCCGCATGGTCGCGGGAAATGAGCGGATCGCCCAGTGCGTCATTCTTGTAACAGAATTCGACCAGACTGCGGGCAAGGGGGGTGCCCTCCCTCAAACCAAGCCGGGGACAGATCGAGCCTGCGGCAATGTTTCGCACGACGATTTCCAGCGGGATGATTGTGGCTTTGTGGACAAGCTGTTCACGGTCGTTGAGGCGGCGGATGAAATGGGTTGGAATCCCCAGTTCGCCAAGGCGGCACATGATCCGCTCGGAAATGATATTGTTCATCACGCCTTTTGCGGTGACGGTGCCTTTTTTCTGCGCGTTGAATGCGGTGGCGTCGTCTTTGAAATACTGGATAATCGTTCCGGCCTCGGGGCCATCAAACAGGATTTTGGCCTTGCCTTCGTAAAGCTGTTTGCCGCGTATGTCCGTCATTCTGTCCCTGTGTCCTCACCAACGGCCTGATCGTCGCCTCTCTATAACAGCAGGCTTGACCAGAAACAATATTTTGTCGCAAGTTATCCCTGCGTTCGTTTTCGTCGCTGTGTTAAGAGCCGTGCAAGAGAGGAGAGACACCATGACAATGAGTGATCGTGAGAAAGCCTTTGAAGACAAGTTCCAGCATGATGAGCAAATCCGCTTCAGGGTCGAAGCCCGTCAGGTCAAGCTGTTCGGGTTGTGGGTGGCCGAACAAATCGGAAAGACGGGTCCGGACGCCGAATCCTATGCCAGGGAATTGGTGGCCTTTAACCTCGGTGCGCCCGGGCTGGAGGATGTGGTCGAGAAGGTTTCTTCAGAACTCAGGGATTTTTCCTGGGCGGCCAGCCCGCAAGAAGTCAGGGAGCGTTTGAACGATTTCGGGGTGCGTGCGCGTCAACAGATCATGTCCGAATGACGTCAGTCGGCTTTAGCTGTGTGTCGGGTGCGGCACCTGATCGACCAAAAGCTGGACCCTGTTTCCGGAAAAGCTGGTAATGCCGTATTCAATCGGTTGCCCGTTTGCATCAATATCGACGTTTTTTGTGACCAATAGCGGTCGGTTACCGGGTTGTTTGAGGTGCTGTGCGACCTTTGGGGCCGGGCATTTTTGCTGTAATGCGGGTGAATTTGCGCGTGTAGTCGGTAATCCGGTAGCTGTGAAAACAGTCGGTCAGGGAATGCTTTTCTGCGAAAAGCTCTGCGATTCCGTGGAAACGGGCGGCGGGGAGATAGTGGATGGCGTGGGCCAGCGGGGTCGAATCAACCGAACTGACGCATTCCAGCCGGATGACGGGTGTGCCGAGAGACAGCGCAAGATTTTTTCGCCACAACGGGGGTGGCCTTGAGCGTTTCCGATTTGATCAGGATCTTGTCGGGCAGGCGGTGGCGGCTGGAGACAATCTGGGTAAAGCGGGGACGGTTGCCCAGGGGATAATCCAGCATCTGTTCGCGCACGAAAATTCCGCGCCCCTGTTCCACAAGGGTCACATTGGCATCGTTGAGCGCGGAAATGGCGCGTCTGAGGGTATGTCGATTGACGTCAAAGCGTTTTGCCAGCTCGTTTTCCGTCGGCAGCTTTTCCCCCGGTTTGTAAAGTCCGCGCACAATATCATCACGCAGGGCGCGTTCAATTTGTTTCCAGATGGCTTCGCCTTTTTTCCAGTCCATTGCCTGCCCCAATGACGTGTCATAAAAGAATCATGAAACACAAATTGTGTGTTCATGGTCACGCAGTCTATAATAAATTATGTCTAGACATCTAGACAAATTTTAGATTTGTGAGTGGAACCTGTTCTTTGAGAAGGAATGGCATGGTGAGTGACCCTGCACAACAGGCGGCACGACAACGCCGTATGTCTGTTCTGGCCCGATCCTCTGCGGGAGGAATTGCAATCCTGTCGGGATCTGCTGTCCTGCGAGCGGTCCTGGAGTCTGCTTCGCAAGCCGGAAACCGGTCTGGTTATGGTGCGCGCCCGCGCAGGCGGGCAGGGCAAGCAGTTCAATTTGGGGGAGGCCACACTGACCCGTTGTTCCGTTCGTCTGGACAGTGGGGAAATTGGTCACGCCTATATTGCAGGGCGCGACAGACGTCATGCGGAACTGGCGGCCTTTTTCGATGCGGTGGCCCAGGATCCTGCGCAGGTGGACGTGATTGAAGAGGTCGTTATCGGCCCGATTGCCGAACGTCTGCGCGATGGGCAACAGGCGCGTGCGGCAAAGGTCGCGGCGACAAAGGTTGATTTTTTTACCCTCGCACGCGGAGAAGACTGATGGCGCAGGAGTCGGGTTTTTCGCTGGCCGGTTTTCAAGATCCGGCGTTTGAGGCGACAGATGTTTTCCGTCGGGTTCTCGGCGCGATGGCGCATCCGGGGCAAATTGAAACCATTGCCGCAGACTGCGGCTGTCCGGATGGTCTCAACGCGGCAACAGCGGCGACCCTGTTGACCTTGAGCGATATGGAAACGGGGGTCTGGCTTGCGCCGGAACAAGAGAGCCGACAGGCGCGTGATTTTCTGGCCTTTCATGCGGGTTGTCGCCTTGTTGATGGTGTGGGGCAGGCTGATTTTGTTGTGACATCACCTGAAACGCCGTTGTCTGTGCTGGACGGTTTGTCGCTGGGCGATGCGGCCTTTCCCGACCGTTCCGCGACCGTGATTCTGGCCGTGGGGCAGATGGCCGCCGGGCGTGGTGTGACACTGAGGGGGCCGGGCATTGAAAAAACCTGTGATCTGTCTATTGCGGGGGTGGATGCGGATTTTTGGGCGTGGCGGGCGCAAAAATGCGCGCTTTTCCCGCGTGGCTTTGATCTCATCCTGACCAGTGGGGACAGGGTGGCGGCTATTCCCCGTACAAGTTCTGTGGAGGTGTGAGCCATGTATGTTGCTGTCAAGGGTGGCGAAAAAGCCATCAGGAATGCCCATAAACTCCTTGCCGAGGATCGGCGCGGGGACAGGGACTGCCCGCAGTTGCAGGCCCGGCAGATTGAACAGCAGCTCAGCCTGTCGGTCAGTCGCGTCATGGCAGAGGGATCACTTTATGACAAAGGACTGGCCGCACTGGCCATTCAACAGGCCCGGGGTGATTTGATCGAGGCCATTTTCCTGATTCGGGCCTATCGGACGACTCTGCCGCGTCTGGCCTATAGCAAACCGGTTAAAACGTGTGATATGCAGATTGAACGCCGCGTTTTCTGCGACCTTCAAGGATTTGCCCGGCGGGCAGATTCTGGGGCCGACCTTTGACTATACGCATCGGTTGATTGATTTCGACCTTGCACCGCAATCCGCAGAATCGGCGCAAGGCCCGCGTGATGGGAAGATGCCGCGTGTTCTCGATAACCTGCTCAACCACGAAGGATTGATTCAACGCGAACCCGTCCCCGATGACGAAGACAGTCAGGAGGTCGGGGATTTTGACACGCGAGTCAATCAATTTTCCTGCCGATCGCGATATTCGCCTGCAAAATCTGGCCCGGGGCGATGAAGGCTTTATACTTTCGCTGGGCTATTCGACCCAGCGCGGTTATGCCCGCAACCATGCCTTTGTCGGTGAAATTCGCGTCGGGACGGTTGAACTGGTGATCGAACCCGAAGAACTCGGCTTTGAAATCAGTATTGGTGATTTGGATCTGACAGAATGCGAAACGGTCAATCAATTTGCGGGATCGCGCACAGAACCGCCGCAGTTTACGCGTGGTTATGGTCTGACTTTTGGTCAGAATGAACGCAAGACCATTGCCATG
Source organism: Kiloniellaceae bacterium (assembly GCA_965199245.1). Taxonomy (GTDB): domain Bacteria; phylum Pseudomonadota; class Alphaproteobacteria; order Kiloniellales; family Kiloniellaceae; genus Carbonatibacter. The sequence goes on along the minus strand of CBDAQP010000003.1, from coordinate 939,095 downwards.
GCCCTGGTTGATCGGGCTTTGCGTGCGCGGGAAATGGGCGAAAATATCGACGCCCCGGCCCAGGACGAGGAATTTGTCCTGGCCCACAGCGATAATATTCAGGCATCGGGTTTTGTCGAACATATCAAGTTGCCGCACTACGTCGACTTCCAGGCGGAACTGGAACTTGTCCGGCGGATGCGGGCCGAGAGCCGGAAATCCGGTCACAAGGGGGAATAAACAATGTCCCGACAGGAACAGTCTGCCTATAATTTCGCCTATCTGGATGAACAGACCAAGCGCATGATTCGCCGCGCCTTGCTCAAGGCCGTGGCCATTCCCGGCTATCAGGTTCCCTTTGCCGCGCGGGAAATGCCCATGCCCTATGGCTGGGGAACGGGAGGGGTTTCAGGTCACGGCCTCTGTCCTTGGCCCCGATGATGTGCTCAAGGTCATCGATCAGGGCAGTGATGGACACCACCAACGCCGTCAGTATCCGCCGGTTTTTGAAAAAACCGCCCGGGTGACGACGACGGAACGCACGACAGAGGCCACCGTTATCCAGGACCCGTCACCGCATTCCGGAAACGCCGCTGAGCGCAAAACAGATTTTGGTCTATCAGGTTCCTATCCCCGAGCCTTTGCGCTTTTTGGAGCCGCGCGAAACCGAAACGCGCAAAATGCACGCACTCGAGGAATACGGCCTGATGCACGTCAAGCTGTACGAAGACATTTCACGTCACGGTCATATTGCCACCACCTATGCCTATCCGGTTCTGGTCAATGGGCGTTATGTGATGGATCCGTCACCCATTCCCAAATTTGACAATCCGGCCATGCACATGACCCCCGCACTCCAGTTGTTCGGGGCCGGGCGTGAACAGCGCATTTACGCCATTCCGCCCTTTACCACGGTCAAGAGCCTCGATTTTGAAGACCATCCCTTTGCGGTGCAACGCTGGGATGATGACTGTGCGCTCTGTGGGGCGACCGACAGCTTTTTGGACGAGGTCATTCTGGATGACCGGGGAAAGCGCATGTTTGTTTGTTCCGATTCAGATTACTGCACCACCCGCCGGGAGGCCGGACACCGTGGCCTGTCCCCGGATGACGCCCCGGCAGGGGAGTCTGCCCAATGACGACAGCGCAGAAATTGCTTGATGTGGACTGCCTCGGCATGATGTACGGCGAACGCATCGGCTGTCAGGAGGTGTCTTTTTCCCTCTATCCCGGGGAGGTTCTGGGCATTGTCGGGGAATCGGGATCGGGAAAATCGACGTTGCTCCGGGCCATTTCCGGACAGGTCGAACCCACGGCGGGGCGGGTGGTCTATAACACCCGGGATCAGGGCATTCGCGATCTTTTCGCTGATTTGTCAGAGGCCGAACGCCGCTTTTTGATGCGGACAGACTGGGCCTTTGTCCATCAAAATCCGCGCGACGGGTTGCGGATGGGGGTCAGTGCGGGGGCCAATATCGGTGAGCGTTTGATGTCTGTGGGCTGGCGGCACTATGGCAGGATTCGTGCCGCCGCGCAGGACTGGCTGGACAAGGTTGAAATTGAACAGGGCCGTCTTGATGACCTGCCCATGACCTTTTCCGGCGGGATGCAGCAACGCTTGCAGATTGCACGAAATCTGGTGACCGGTCCGCGCCTTGTCTTCATGGACGAACCGACGGGGGGACTGGATGTGTCGGTGCAGGCCCGCCTGCTTGATCTGGTGCGGACTCTTGTTCAAAAACTGGGTCTGTCGGTGGTGATTGTGACCCATGATCTGGCGGTGGCGCGCCTGTTGTCGCATCGTTTGATGGTGATGCAGGGGGGGCAGGTTGTTGAAACGGGCCTGACCGATCAGGTTCTGGACGATCCCCAGCATCCCTATACACAGCTTCTTGTTTCATCAATTCTTCAGGTCTGAGGACAGTCAAATGTCGGAAATGCTTCGTGTCACGGGCCTTGCCAAAAGTTTCACACTCCACACACAGGGCGCCTTGACCCTGCCTGTTTTTCAGGGGGTCGATTTTTCCCTGAATGCGGGGGACTGTACGGCCTTAACGGGGGAATCCGGTGCGGGGAAAAGTACCTTTATGCGGATGATTTATGCGAATTACCTTTGTACAGAGGGGGAAATCCGCATTCGCCACAAAGACCGCCGGCTTGATCTGGCGCGGGCCAGCGCACATGACATTCTGGATGTGCGCCGGACAACCCTGGGCTATGTGAGCCAGTTCCTGCGCGTCATTCCCCGGGTGGGGACGCTGGATATTGTCGCGGAACCCCTGGTTGCCGCCGGGGTCGATTATGACCGCGCCCTTGACAAGGCGCGCGACCTGTTGGCACGGCTCCGCATTCCGGAACAGCTGTGGAGTTTGTCGCCCCTGACCTTTTCGGGGGGGGAGCAACAGCGGGTGAATATTGCCCGCGGTTTTGCCCTTGATTATCCCGTGATGTTGCTGGACGAACCAACGGCGTCCCTGGACGCTCAAAACCGCCAGACCGTTTTGTCTTTAATCGAGGAAGCCAAACAGCGCGGTTCTGCGGTTTTGGGGATTTTTCACGATCAGGCCGCACGCGATGCGGTTTGTACGGCCAGCTTTGATGTGACGGCCTATCGGGTGTGATATGGAACAGATCTTGACAAATGCACGAATTGTGACAGCGGATGCGGTTGTTCGGGGCACTCTGTGTTTGCGGGGTGATCGAATTGCAGAAATTTCCTCCGGCCCCTCGCAGGTTCCCGGGGCAGTTGATTGGGGCGGTGATCTTTTACTGCCCGGTTTGGTGGAACTCCATACCGACAACCTTGAAAAGCATATGACCCCGCGCCCGAAAACCGAATGGCCGTCCCTTGCGGCGATTGTGGCCCATGATAATCACATTGCCAGTGCGGGGATTACCACTGTTTTCGATGCCATTTCAATCGGGGATGTGCGCGACGGCTCGACCCGTGTGACCCGTTTGCGCGATATGGTCGGCGGGTTGCATCAGGCAATGCGTGATAAAATCCTGCGCGCCGATCATTTCATTCACCTGCGGTGCGAGGTGTCCTATCCCGGGATGCAGGACAACCTTGACCGGTTGTGCGATCATGATCTGGTCAAAATGTTTTCCGTCACCGATCACACCCCGGGCCAACGCCAGTTTGTCTGTCTGGATGCCTATCGCACCTATTATCAGGGCAAATACGGCCTGAATGATGCCGAGATCGAGGACTTCATGCAAAAACGCCGCAAAGATCAGGAACGCTACAGCGCAAGGCACAGGCGTTCTGTGGTGGAAACGGCCCATCGCAAGGGCCTGATCCTCGCCAGTCATGACGATGCCACCGAAGACAACGTGACCGAGGCCCTGCGCGATCAGATGGTGGTGGCGGAATTTCCCACAACCGCCCGTGCCGCGCAGTTGTCCCATGCGGGGGGGATGGCGGTGATGATGGGCGGGCCGAACATTGTACGCGGCGGCTCGCATTCGGGCAATATTGCCGCCGCTGATCTGGCCCGGGCCGGGGTGCTGGATATTCTGTCCAGCGACTATTACCCCCACAGTCTCATTCATGCCGCGTTGCTCCTGCACCGCGATCATGGCTACAGCCTGCCCCGGGCGATCCGTACGGTGACCAAAACCCCCGCAGACCGCGCGGGCCTGTCTGACCGGGGCGAAATCACCCCGAACCGCCGCGCCGATCTGATTCGCGTCGATGATGCGACGGCGCACCCCGTGGTCAGGGGGGTCTGGCGGGCCGGGGAGCGGGTGGCGTGACCACCTCTGTTCCTCGCTCCGCGCATGGTGCGATCAATCCTGATTCCTGCTCCGCACCCGGCGAGAACAATCTTGATTCCTGCTCCGCGCACAGCGCGACCGCACGCCACACAGGTTGCCTGTTTTTGCTTGTGGGGCCGAGTGGGGCGGGAAAGGACAGCCTGCTGTCTGTGGCCCGTCAACATTTTGGCGCGGCGGTTTCTTTTCCGCGTCGCGTTATCACACGTCCGGCGGATGCAGGGGGGGAAAACCATATCGCTCTCGGCCCGGATGATTTTGCCGCCGCGCGGGCGCAGTGGCGTTTTGCCTTTGACTGGACGGCGCACGGCCTGGACTATGGCATTGAACAGACCATCAATAGCGATCTGGCGGGTGGGGTTTGCGTTGTTGTCAATGTCTCGCGCACCGTGATTGAACAGGCCCGCCAGCGTTATAACCCGGTGCGGGTGTTATCGGTGACGGTCACACCCGCCGAACTGGCCCGCCGCCTGCGGGCGCGCGGGCGCGAAGATGACGCTGCGATTGAACAACGCCTGGCGCGGGCCTTCACAGTGACGGGGCCGGATGTGATCAACATTGACAACAGCGGCCCCCTTGATCTCGCCGCCCGGCAGGTCATCGCCGCGATTGAACCCTTTATCCATGCAGGGGATAGCGTTTCAGCAACACAAAGGGCTGGCCCGCCCCGGGATCACCAAAAAGACACAGGCTGGTGAGGCGAAAATCGTCCCTCTCCCCAGTGATTGCGGCGGTCAGATCGCGCAGGACAGGGCGCACCCTGTCGCGTTCTGCCCCGCTCAGGCTGTTGGTCAGGGTCAGGTGAAAACGAAAATCATCCATCACATGGGGATAACCCCACCGGCACAGGTTTTTGTCCTGTCGCGCCGACAGCCCCCCCGCGCGGCGTTTGTCCAGTTCCGCCGCACCGGCGGGGGCGCGAAAATCATCCAGATCACGCACACACCGCGCCGCCAGGGCGGACAAGGCCGCGCTCCGGGGCGGAACAAGCGCGAAAAACGACCCGATCTCTGCCAGCGCAAGCGGGGCGGTGGTCAGGGCCTCCTCCCCCGCCGCCAGGGCCGTCACGGCCCGGTCGAGATCCTCGACAGAACACCCCGCCCGCAGGCGAAAGGGTGGCTTGAGCGTCCCGTGAAACCCATAACGCGCCGGGGTCCGGGTGATCTCTGCAATCCCTGATACCGACAGCCCCGCACAGGCCGGACGTGCCACCGGAACACGGGCGGCGGCATCCCACCCCAGCCACGCCGCCCCGAATCTGTCCAGTGCCGATCCCTGTTCAGGCGCAAAATAAAGCGCAAAACGGGTGTTGCTCTGCATTGTCAACACCCCTGATACCCCCGCGCCAGACAGGCCCGTGCCGCCTCCTGTGCTTTCGCAATTTGGGCGGGGGTCATGTCTTCTGCGATGATGTCGCGGTTTTTCATCGCATCTTTATCGCCCAGGGCCGCCGCAAGATTCCACCACATATGGGCTTTGACATCATCCTGCGGGACGCCCTGTCCGTTGTCGTACATGAGACCAAGGTTGAACTGTGCTTTTGCGTGTCCCTGTTCTGCTGCCTTTTTGTACCATGTGACGGCTGTGGCATGATCCTGCGGGACGCCCTGTCCGTTGTCGTACATGTTACCAAGTTTGAGCTGTGCTTCTGCGCGTCCCTGTTCTGCTGCTTTTGTGAACCATGTGACGGCTGTGGCATGATCCTGCGGGACGCCCCGTCCGTTGTCGTACATGTTACCAAGGTTGAACTGTGCGTCTGCGTTTCCCTGTTCTGCTGCTTTTGTGTACCATGTGACGGCTTTGGCATCATCCTGCGGGACGTCCCATGCCCATTCGTACCATGGGTCGTCGTACATGAGACCAAGTTTGAACTGTGCTTCTGCGTCTCCCTGTTCTGCGTCGCACATGACACCGAGGTTGTTCTGTGCTTCTGCGTGTCCCTGTTCAGCTGCTTTTGTGTACCATTTGACGGCTTTGGCATCATCCTGCGGGACGCCCTGTCCGGTGCTGTACATGAGACCAAGGTTGAACTGTGCGTCTGCGTTTCCCTGTTCTGCGGACTCCTTGAGTGCGGTGAATCCTTCAGCGCGGGCAGGGAGAGTAAAGAGGCGTGCGAAGGCTTTTGTCATGGTCGGGCTGTCCTGTGGTGTTTCCGTGTCACAGATTCAGCACAGGGGCGGAAAACTTTCAAGAAAAAGCGGGTTTGACACCCTCCCGGGTGCCTCTATGGCGTCCCCTGCCCTGTGGCACGCCCGAGCAGTTTGTTGAATTGATCGACAGCAAACCTGAACTTTTCAGGGGAAAAGGTCTCGACCACCCTTGTCTCGTCAGAAAAGACCCTGAGTTTCTCTCCCGTTGTATCCTTGAGATTGAATTGATCCACTTTAGACTGGAACGTCTTGATATTTCTTATAAAGTCATCGATTGTTTTATTCTCGTTCTCCAGCTTTTTGTTCAGGGTGCCGAGGCGTCCTGTGCCGGTCTTGCGCTCTGTTGCTTCCCTCTCCAGCTTTTGCGCCTTTGCCTTATAGTCCTGTTCGACCACCTTGTCACGTTGTGCCGCCGCCGCCCTCGCGCGCGGTTCCGATGCAACCGCCTTCCAGGCCGCCGACACATCGCCAAGGTCGCTTCCGGTTTGTTTGAGGATCGACAGTAGCTGTGCATTGTCGGGACTTAAATCAACGGGAACCGTTGTGCTGTCACATCTTTGCGGTTTCGCAGGATTCAGAATATCCTTGCGCCCCCCCAGAATATCTCTCTGGCCCGTGCAATGACTGTCAGACTGGGCAAGTCCCTGCCCCAATGGATAGACCACAACGGAAAAAAGAGCCAGAAAACAGGCAGGAAAAAATGCTCTCGACACCACCTTTGCTCTACAGTATCCCATCAAAAGTATCCCATCAAAAGTATCCCGTCAAAAGTATCCCGTCAAACCCGCCCCGACGAGGTTAAAGCAGCACAGCAAAGTGGTCAAGCACCGGACTCTGCCGTGCCGCGCGCTTGAACCTGCGTCGCTGGTGGATGATTGGCCGCTATACCCGAAAGCATCGGGATCCAGAGAGAGTCATCGCTCCATTGATGCCTTTGATCAGGTGTGACAAACCTCTCAGACTATCGTCGCCTGGAGAGGAAAGGGGACGTATACCCGGATTGCGCGTCCCTGTCAGAAACCTGTCATTTTTTCAAAAGGGGATATGGTTGTTTCGGGATGGACACCTTATTTTTCAAGGCTGGTTCAAATGCGGTCTTGACGGTTTTTTGCGCGCTGTTTATGAATGCGTATGCAAAAAACAGGGCGTGGTCCTGTTGGGCAACAGGGGCCTGTTTCAGGTTTTCGGGGCGGATTTCGGGAGGATTTTCGATGGTGCGTTATCTCAAACGCGGAAAGCCGCAGACAGAGCGGGCGGATGACAATGCCAGGGTGCGTGCGATTGTCGAGGACACCCTGCGCGAGATTGAGCAAAACGGCGATCAGGCTGTGCGGGCCCTGTCAGAAAAATTTGATGGCTATGCACCTGAAAGCTATCGTTTGGGCGATGAAGATATTCAGCGGCTGATGGCAAAGGTCAGCGCACGTGATCTGGATGATATCCGCTTTGCCCAGACCCAGGTGCGCCGCTTTGCCCGGGCACAGCGGGCCTCGATGACGGATGTCGAGATCGAAACCCTGCCCGGTGTTATCCTGGGGCACAGGAATATTCCGGTGCAGTCGGCGGGCTGTTACATTCCCGGGGGCAAGTTTCCCATGGTTGCCTCGGCCCATATGTCGGTTTTAACCGCCGCCGTTGCCGGGGTGCCGCGCATTGTTGCCTGTACGCCGCCGTTCAGGGGAGAGCCAAATCCGGCGGTGATTGCGGCGATTCATCTGGCGGGGGCGCATGACATTTATGTTTTGGGCGGGATTCAGGCCATTGGGGCCATGGCGATTGGAACCGAAACGATTGAACCGGTTCATATGCTGGTCGGGCCGGGGAATGCCTTTGTGGCAGAGGCAAAACGCCAGCTGTTCGGGCGGGTGGGGATTGATCTGTTCGCCGGGCCGACGGAAACAATGGTCATTGCTGATGAAACGGTTGATGCGGAACTCTGCGCCACAGACCTGTTGGGACAGGCGGAACACGGCTATAATTCGCCCTGTGTCCTCGTGACCAATTCCGAAAGGCTGGCCCGTGAGACACTCGCGGAAATCGGGCGTTTGCTGGATATTTTGCCCACGGCGGACACCGCCCGGGTCTCCTGGGCGGATTACGGGGAAGTCATTGTCTGTGACAGCTATGAAGACATGCTGGATGTTGCCAATGACATTGCATCGGAACACGTTCAGGTCATGACCGCCCGCGACCAGTGGTTTTTGGACAGGATGACCTGTTACGGGGCCCTGTTTCTGGGGCCGCGCACCAACGTTGCGAACGGGGATAAGGTGATTGGAACCAACCACACCCTGCCGACGATGAAGGCGGGGCGTTATACCGGGGGGCTTTGGGTTGGAAAGTATTTGAAAACCCATAGCTATCAACGCATTGAAACGGATGAGGCCGCCGCCAGGATCGGGGCCTATTGTTCGCGGTTGTCGTTGCTCGAAGGTTTTTCGGGTCACGCGGAGCAGGCCAATGTGCGCGTGCGGCGTTATGGCGGGGGCAATGTTCCCTATGCACAGGCGGCGGATTGATGGGATCAATTCCGGATTGTCCGCGGACGCCGTCGTTTCGTCTGGATGATCGCACGGCCCTTGTGACGGGGGCGACCGGCGGGCTGGGACTGGGCGCGGCGGTGGCATTGGCAGAGGCCGGGGCGGCGGTGACGCTGCTGGCCCGTAGTCCGGACAGACTGGCGGCGACGGAACGGTTGTTCCAGCGCGAGGGCTGGCCTGTCCGGACGGTGGTCTGTGACATGAGTGATCTGGGTGCATTGTCAGATTTTTGGCACGGGGCGGCGGGGTTTGATATTGTGGTCAACTCTGCAGGGATGGCCCGTCATGGCCCCGCGCTTGACGCGCGGGTAGAGGACTACGACGCGGTGACGAACCTGAACGTCAGGAGCAGCTTTTTTCTGGCCCAGGCGGCGGCGAGAAAAATGATTGCGCGGGGGCGGGGCGGGTCGATTGTTTTTATCTCGAGCCAGATGGCCCATACGGGCGGGATTGATCGCGCGGTGTACTGTGGGTCAAAACACGCCCTGGAGGGCTTTCAAAAGGCGATGGCTGTGGAGTGGGGGCGACACGGCATCCGGGTCAATTCCATTTGCCCGACCTTTATCCGGACACCCTTGACACAGGCGACCTTTGACGACCCGGACCGCGCGGCGTGGATCACGGAAAAAATCAGGCTGGGCCGGGTGGGGGAGGTCACGGATATTATGGGGGCCGTGGTGTTTCTGGCCTCTGCGGCCTCTGCACTCATGACGGGAACATCCCTGTTGATTGATGGCGGGTGGACAGCCGGATAATGGCAAGAACGCGGGGCAGGGTCACATCGAAAGAGGTCGCAGATCTGGCGGGGGTGAGTCAATCTGCGGTCAGTCGTGTCTATACCAGGGGTGCGTCGGTGTCGGCCAAAACCCGGGCCAGGGTTCACCACGCGGCGCAACAGCTTGGTTATCGTCCTGATGCCCTGGCGCGGACTTTGGTCACGGGGCGCAGCCGGATGATTGGAATCGTCGTGGGCTACCTCGATAACCAGTTTTATCCCGATGCGATCCAGCGTCTGACGCAACAGCTTCAGGTCTGCGGGTATCATGCCCTGATCTTTATGAGTGCACAGGAAATTGACAATTCGGACAGAACCCTGACAGAGATTCTGGATTACAAGGTTGATGGTCTGGTCATTGCCTCTGCCAGTATGTCGTCCTGCCTCGCCCAGCGTTGTCAACACGAAGGCATTCCGGTTGTGCTGTTTAATCGCTCCCAGGATGATGACCGGTTGAGTGCGGTGACATCCGATAATTACAGTGGCGGGAAAAAAGTTGCAGATCATCTGGTCGAGGAGGGCTTTGCCAGGATTGCCTATATCGCAGGGCGCGAGGATACCGCAACCCAGCGCGACCGCGAGGCCGGTCTGGTCAGTGGCCTCGCCCGCCATGGGCGCGGCCTTTATCGCCGTGCGGCGGGGCAGTTCACGCGCGAGGGTGCGACCGGGGCCGCGTTCAGTCTGTTCGGCCCACAGCTGCACGCGGATGACCGCCCTGATGCGGTCTTTGTTGCCAATGATCACATGGCCCTTGCCGTAATGGATGCGGTGCGCTTTCTCTGTGGCCTGTCTATTCCCCGGGACGTGGCGGTGGTGGGCTATGATGATGTGCCCATGGCGTCCTGGCCGTCGTACCAGCTGACAACCGTGCGCCAGCCCATCAACCAGATGGTGCGTGAAACGGTGACGCTGTTGCTCACGGCGATCGAGTGCGGCCATTCAACGACGCGCGGGCACGAAAGTTTCAAGCCACGCCGCCTGTCCATTGATGGCCCCCTTCAAATCAGACAGACAACGACAGGGAAAATGACAGGGACAATGAAAGGGACAGACTCATGAGCCTCCGTGATGATTTTGCCGGAACAGGCATTTTGACCAGTACCATGATAAAAACCCCGGCCCTTGAAGTGGTCGAGGTTCTGGCCATGGCGGGGTTTGATTTTTTGACGCTGGATGCCGAACACGCGCCCTTTGATCGTCAGCGGATGGATAGCTGTCTGGCCCTGGCCCGTGCGAAGGGTGTTCCGACCCTGGTGCGTGTTCAGGATCACAGCCCCTCTGCGACCCTGCAAGCCCTTGATAGCGGGGCAACGGGGGTGATCGTCCCCCATGTTGACAGCGTGGACACAGCCCGTTCGGTGGCCTGTCAGGCGCGTTTTGGCGCAGGGGGGCGCGGCTATGCCGGATCGACGCGCTGGGCTGGTTTTGCCACGCGCTCCCTGCCGGAATTACTGGAACAGAGCCGGCGTGAAACCCTGGTGATCGCACAGATCGAAGACCCCGGTGGCCTTGAGAGGGCGGGGGATATCGCCCGGGTGGACGGGATTGATGCGCTGTTTTTCGGGCCGGCGGATGTCGCTGTGTGCTTGGGCGAACAGTCGATGACCGCGCCCCGCGTTGTTGCCGCCCTGTCCGATGTTGCGGCGGCGGCGCGGGCGGCAGGAAAACGCTGTTTGACCTTTGTGGCTGATGTCCACGCCGTTCCACCCCTGATTGCACAGGGCGTGACAGGATTTTTTGTTGCGTCCGAACAGGCTTTTATGCTCAATGGGGCAAGGGCGGCGGTGCGTGATCTCCATGCCGCACAGCAGGCGGGCCAGTAGGCACGTCAGGATAAATCCGCATCAAAGGGCAAAAAACCAATGGGCGATGGCCCCCTTGCGCGTTATCGCCAGAGGCAACAGGCCGGGTTTTTGCGCCCCGATCCGATGCAGGCCCTTGCCGCAGAAAAACTCCAGAGCCTTTTTCTGGCCTTGCGGGGCTATGAACCCCGGACAGGCTCCGGTGATTGGCGCAAGGCGTGGCAGGCGCGTTTGGGGTTGGCGCGGCGTGAACAGCAGGCCGCCCCGCAGGGGCTTTATCTTTACGGGTCTGTGGGGACGGGAAAGTCCATGTTGATGGACATTTTTTTTGACACGGCCCCTGTCGTGCGTAAACGGCGCGTTCATTTTCACAGCTTTATGGCAGAGGTTCACGCGCGTTTGCACCGTCTGCGCCAGGACAAAAAAACGACAGATGTTTTATTGTCTCTTGCCGATGCACTCTGTGATGAGTCGTGGTTATTGTGTTTTGATGAATTCCATGTGGTCAATATTGCCGATGCCATGATCCTGGGGCGGCTTTTTACGGCGTTGCTCGATCGGGGGGTGGTTGTGGTGGCGACGTCAAACTGGTCGCCGGATCGCCTCTACGAAGGGGGTCTGCAACGGCAGAATTTCCTGCCCTTTATCGATCTGTTGCAGCAGAATCTGGATCTGCTGGAACTGGATGGTGGTATTGACTACCGCCGGGGTGGCCCCCGTGCGGAGGCTGTTTATTTTTCCCCCCTGACACCCGCAACCCGCCAGCATGTGGCGGCGGCCTTTGACCGTTTTGCCGGGGGGCATCCCGTTGCCCCTGCTGTGTTGTCATTGTCGGGGCGCAGGCTCCATATCCCACACGCGGCGGGGCCTGTGGCGGCCTTTGCCTTTGCCGATCTCTGTGAGGTTCCCCTGGGCGCACAGGATTATCTGACCCTTGCGCGATACTATCCGGTTATTGTATTGAATGATCTTCCGATTCTCTCCCCGGAATATCGCAACGCGGCCCGCCGTTTCATGGTGCTGGTCGATGCGCTCTATGAATATCGCTGTAAGCTGGTGATCTCTGCCGCTGGCCTGCCAGAGGCCCTTTATCCCGTCGGGCCGGGGGCGGAAGAGTTTCAACGCACCGTCAGCAGACTGAACGAGATGGGTTCGGCGCGTTATATGGCACAGCCCCACGCTTTGGCATTGTTTTCAAAATAAACACGGTGCTCATGTCACCTGCGACCGGTTCGGAATTTACCTGTGTTGAAGGCTTGAAAATGAACAAAACAAGGCGACTGGCGGGTCTATCGGCCCTTGTTGTGATGGGGGCGACTGCTGGTGTTTCCGGAGCCTCTGCCCAACAGACTCTCGGACACAGCACGGGTGATGCTGTCTGGGCCGATGTGACGTCGGGCGGTGTCGGACAGGCCAAATCAGGCGATAACCTCACACTGACGGGTGGGACAGTGATCATTGACCGCAGTTCGAATGATGGCGGGACAGGTGATCGCGATGCGGCGGGGCAGATCGAAATTGGCACTGTGACAGGTGGGGCGGGGGTGCTTGAACTCAGATCTGATTCGGATCGCGATGATGTTGATGTCATGCTCGACAGTATTCTCAGGCAGGGCCTCCGTGCGATTGATGTCACGCTCTTCGGGGCTGCGGACAGACAGGCGTCGTTGAAACTGAGCGTTGCCAATGGTGCTGTGGTCAGAAACCTCTCCCTGAACCGGAGCAGTGATCGCTTTCGCGGGGGTGATGTGACCGCCCTTTTTTCGGGTGATTTAATCACCGAAGGGACGACAGAGATCAGGGCCGGGCGGAACAACCGGGGGGCGCGGGCCACACTTGATCTCAAAAAAGATGCGCGCTTTGGCGGTCATGTGACCCTTGACGATAACGGCACGGCAGGCCGTGCGTTTCTGGTCATTTCCGGTTCTGAAAACCAGGAGATCGCGGCAGGCGAAAATGTCAAGATTTTTGTCGGTTCCAATGGCGAGGGGACGCTCAGGGTTCTGAACGGTTCACACGTTGCGACCTTTGGTCTTCAGGTCGGGGGCAATCCCTATAACCGGCTGGGGCGGTTGATTGTCGGGGAGGGACGGACGGGCGGTCATGCCGTTTTTAAACGCGCTGTTCTGGCGAACGAGATTGACCTGCGGAGCAGTGGCGGGGCAACCGCGGAATTTCAGGATAGCCTGTGGGGGCAGAGTATGATCCTGGCGGATTACGGTGAAACTGGCAAGGCGACGGCGCGTTTTTCTGCCCGGAACAAGGCCATCACTGTGAGGCATAGAATATTCGGCGATAACGGGGACACAGGTCAGGGGCGCATTGTTGTTGTCGGTCAAAACAGCGTCACCTTTGCCGGGCAAATCGGCGCGGATAGTGACCCCGCCGATCCGGAGGAGGAAAAGATCATTGGCAAACTGCGCGAGATTGAAATCGGTGAGCGCACAGGCGCAGGTCATGCGCTTTTTACCTACAGCCACGCGACCAATCCAAACGTGCTGGCCGAAAAGATCACGATCACGGGCGGGGATGCGGCAGGGGAAAGCTCTGTGGCGGAGTTTCGCGCGGGGCTTGGAGTATCGGGGCAGGTTGCGCGGGTTGTTCTGGATGCCAATGGTACCCAAAGGGCCCAGGTCAGGTTCAATGCGACAAATGGCAAGAAAGATATTTATGCCACCTTTGACGGTCATGTCGCCGGCGAAGGGGATCTGTTTATCTACGATGACGATGAAGGCGTCGCAGATGCCATTACCTTTAAAAATGAAATCGGGGCCACGAATAGACTCGCCGCGATCTTTGTTGGTCAGAATGAGGGACAGAATTTTGCAGGCTCTGCTGTTTTTGAACAGGGTGTTCGCTCTCAAACCCTGACCCTCCATGAAAATGCCAGGGTGACTTTTGAACAACCTGTTTCTGTGCACGGTGATCTGACGCTCAACAGGGGCGCGACGATTATTGTGGGTGATGCGTTTGGTTCTGCAAGCGGTGCTTTTCTGGATGTTGGGGGACTTGATACCGCAGGATTGACGGCGGGGGACAAAGTGACCCTTGTCTTGCCCGATGACTTTACGGCCGGCCAGCGAAAACTTTTTTCTGCCAATCTGGGGGCGGGGGTGTCCAGGCTGAGTCTGAGGGGCAATCGTTTTTACCTTTATACGCTCGCGGCGGATGGGGTCGTGAGTGCGCAGGCCAGGTTGTCGGGGAAACGGGCCTCTGCCTACGGTGTGACGCGCGAACAGGGTGTTGTGGCCGAGTCTGCGATGAAGGCTGTGAAAGAGGGATCGGTTTTGGCGAAAATTTTGACCGATGCGCTCGATAACAGGGTCGCGGCAAAAAAACTGGCGGAACAGCTGGTTCCGCAAGGTTCGGCTGTGAGCGGGGCGACGGCGGCTATTGTGAGTGTGGCGGGGCAGGTGGCCGGGGTGTCGTCTGATCGCCTGTCTGCCTTGCGCGGTGGTGGCACCAGACACACAGGCTTTGCCACTGGTGGGGCAGGGCTGGATCGTGCATTTTGGCTGAAGCCCTTCGGGCGTTGGGGCAAGCAGTCAAAAACAGGGGGCCTTGACGGATTTTCGACGACCAGTCATGGTCTTGTCGGGGGTGTTGATGCGCCTGTGGGGGACAGGTCGCGGGTGGGTGCGGCGGTGGCTTACAGCACAAGCGATGTGATGGGCAAGGGCGCGGGACAGGCCAGAACAGAGGTGAACAGCGCGCAGTTTTCAGTCTATGGCGATTACACCGCCGATCGCTATTATGTCGAAGGCCAGTTGGGGCTTGGGCGCAATTATGTCACATCCGCGTCCAGGGTGGCAACCCTGATGCGCAAGGCCCGCTATGGCACCAATCAGATCATGGCTTCCGTTGGGGGCGGGATGCCGTTCCTTGTGGGAGAGGGGTCTGTTGTGACCCCGACCGCTGGTCTGTCGTGGGCGCGGGTGGGGGCTGCGGATTACACCACGACCGGGGCCTTGGACTGGAATCAAGGCATTTCTGTTGCATCTCTTGATACTGTTACCGGGTCGCTGGGGGCGAGGATTGAGAAACGGATCACGCGAAAAACAGGCGTGTTTGCGCCCTCTGCGCGGGTGGGGGTCTCGTATGATTTTGCGGGTGGGCAAACGACACTGCGTGGACAATTCATCGGGGGGGGTGCCGCCTTTCAGGTCAGGGGGGCAAAGGTTGAGCGACTGTCGGGAACGGCTGGTTTGGGTCTGTCCCATGACGGCCCACGCTGGTCTGTCGGGGCGGATTATGATGTGTCTGTGCGCTCCGGTTTTCGCGCCCATGCGGCCCGATTGCGGGCGAAAATCAAATTTTAGGTGGCCTTTATTTTGTTTGCCCGATTGTTTTATTGCCTCATGCTATCGACTTGTCGTAGAAAGGCGGGGTCGCATGTCGTGTGCGCGTTTTCTTTGGGCAAAAGACACGGGGAATAGGAGACAATGGCACGTAAAAAAATCGCCTTGGTCGGGGCGGGGAATATCGGGGGAACGCTTGCCCTTTTGGCGGGGATGAAGGATCTGGGTGACATTGTTCTCTTTGACATTACAGAGGGCATCCCCCAGGGCAAGGCCCTTGACCTGGCGCAGTTGGCCCCGGTCGAAGGCTTTGATTCCTGTTTGAAGGGGGCGAATGATTATGCCGATATTCAGGGGGCGGATGTCGTCATTGTCACCGCAGGTGTGGCGCGCAAACCGGGGATGAGCCGTGATGATCTGTTGGGGATCAATATCAAGGTCATGCAATCCGTGGGGGCAGGCCTTCGCGAACACTGCCCGGATGCCTTTGTTATTTGCATTACAAATCCGCTTGATGCGATGG
This sequence comes from Kiloniellaceae bacterium, assembly GCA_965199245.1. Taxonomy (GTDB): domain Bacteria; phylum Pseudomonadota; class Alphaproteobacteria; order Kiloniellales; family Kiloniellaceae; genus Carbonatibacter. The sequence goes on along the minus strand of CBDAQP010000003.1, from coordinate 923,251 downwards.
TTTGGGTTTTGCAACAGGCCTCCGGCCTGCCCGCGCACAAGGTCGTGGGCATGGCGGGTGTTCTGGACTCGGCGCGGTTTCGCCACTTTCTCGCCGAAGAAATGGCGGTTTCTGTCGAAGATGTCTCTGCCTTTGTTTTGGGTGGACACGGGGATACCATGGTGCCGATGGTGCGCCATGCGACAGTTGCCGGAATTTCCTTGCCAGAGCTGGTCAGGATGGGTTGGATTACACAGGATAAACTGGATGCTATTGTGGCACGGACGCGCAGTGGGGGGGCGGAAATTGTTGGCTTGTTGAAAACAGGTTCCGCTTTTTACGCGCCGGCGGCCTCTGCTATTGTGATGGCAGAAAGCTATCTCAAGGACAAAAAGCGCGTTTTGCCCTGTGCGGCCTTTTTGGGCGGACAATACGGTGTGCGTGACCTCTATGTCGGTGTTCCCGTTGTATTGGGTGCGGGGGGGGTCGAGCGCGTTGTCGAGCTGGATTTGGAACGGGCGGAACAGGACTTGCTGACCCATTCGGTGCGCGCGGTCGAGGGCCTTGTGGCGTCCTGTCGCGAGATGATGGCGTAAGCCCGGTTTTTGTTGGGGAAAGAGGGGAAATGATCCTGTGAATATTCATGAATATCAGGCCAAGGATTTGCTTGGTCGCTATGGTGTTGCTGTGCCACGCGGTTTTGTCGCCTTTAGTCCGGAGGACGCCCGCGCGGCGGCGGAGAAGCTCGGCGGGACGATTTGGGTTGTGAAGTCGCAAATTCACGCCGGAGGACGTGGAGCCGGACGCTTCCAGAATGATCCGGAGGGCGCGGGGGGTGTACGCCTGTCGCATTCATTGGACGAGGTCGCAGACAACGCCCGGGCCATGTTGGGCCAGACCCTGATCACCAGGCAAACCGGCCCGGCAGGGCGCAAGGTTCAGCGGCTTTATATCGAGGAAGGATGTGACATTGCGCGGGAACTTTATCTCGGTATCCTGATTGACCGGGCGACAGGCCGTGTGACTCTGATGGCGTCAACCGAAGGCGGCATGGAAATTGAGGACGTCGCCGAAAAGTCGCCGGAAAAAATCCTCAAGGTCGTTGTTGACCCGGTGACCGGTTTTCAGGCCTGGCAGGGGCGTCAGCTGGCCTTTGGCCTTGGTCTCGGCGGGCGGCAGGTTGGCTCTGCGGTCAGGTTTATGGCAGCGATGTATCGCGCCTTTGTTGAACTGGATGCTTCTGTTGTCGAGGTCAATCCGCTGGTCGTGACAGGGGCGGGGGATATTCTGGCCCTTGATGCCAAGATGAATTTTGACAGTAACGCGCTCTATCGTCACAAGGACGTTGAGGCTCTGCGCGACCCGGACGAGGAAGACGCCAAGGAACGCGAAGCGGCGGCCCACGAATTGAACTATGTTGCCCTTGATGGATCGATTGGCTGTATGGTCAATGGCGCGGGTCTGGCGATGGCGACGATGGATATTATCAAACTCCATGGTGCAGAGCCTGCGAATTTCCTTGATGTCGGGGGGGGGGCGACGCGCGAACGTGTCACAGCGGCCTTTAAGATCATTCTGTCTGATGACAATGTAAAGGGCATTCTGGTCAATATTTTTGGCGGGATTATGCGCTGTGATGTGATCGCCGAAGGCGTGATCGCCGCCGCGCGGGACGTTGCGTTGTCAGTGCCTTTGGTCGTGCGCCTGGAAGGCACGAACGTCAATTTGGGCAAAAAACTGATGGCGGAGTCAGGTCTGCCGATTATTGCCGCAGATAACCTGGCCGAGGCTGCGGAAAAAATTGTCACTGCTGTGAAGGAGGCCGCGTAGGATGGCTGTACTGGTTGATAAAAATACCCGTGTCATCTGTCAGGGCTTTACCGGAGCACAGGGAACCTTTCATTCCGAACAGGCCATTGCCTATGGAACGCAGATGGTCGGGGGGGTCACACCCGGCAAGGGGGGCAGCCGGCATTTGGATTTGCCTGTTTTTGATACTGTGGATCAGGCCTGTCAGGCCACAGGGGCGAATGCCTCCGTGATCTATGTGCCGCCACCCTTTGCCGCAGATGCCATCCTCGAGGCCATCGATGCGGGAATTGAACTGATTGTTTGCATCACCGAAGGTATTCCGGTTCTGGATATGGTGCGGGTCAAACGTGCGCTGGGTGGATCGGGGGCGCGTTTGATCGGGCCGAACTGTCCGGGCATTATCACCCCCGATGAATGCAAGATTGGCATCATGCCCGGTCACATTCATAAACGGGGCAGGGTTGGCATTGTATCGCGTTCGGGAACCCTGACCTACGAAGCCGTTGCACAGACGACTGCGGTGGGTCTGGGCCAGTCAACCTGTATTGGAATCGGTGGTGATCCGGTCAATGGCACCGATTTTATTGATTGTCTGGAACTGTTTTTGGATGATCCTGAAACCGAAGGCATCATCATGATCGGCGAAATCGGCGGAACGGCAGAGGAAGAAGCGGCCGAATTTTATCGCTCCGCCCCCCGTCAAAAGCCGATTTGTGGTTTTATTGCGGGTGTCACTGCCCCGCCGGGCCGTCGCATGGGCCATGCGGGGGCGATTATTTCCGGTGGGAAGGGGACGGCAGAGGCCAAGATTGCGGTGATGAAATCTGCGGGCTTTGCGGTTGCGGACAGTCCGGCACTTCTCGGGCAGACGATGATGGGCGCGATGAAGGGGTAGGACGCGAAAAAATGTCAAACAATAATCTGGGCGAAGGTGTTCCCTATTTCGGCCCCCGGGCGGGTGAGTTGGCCGGGCGTTATCATGCCTGGTTACAAAACCCGCAATCGGTTGGAACGCAGTGGCAGGACTTTTTTGCCCGCCTTGATGCAGAAGCCCGGACGTTGATCGAAGACATTGGCGGCTTTGCGCCCACCCCCTCGCCTGTGGGGGGGGGGGACTCGCGCCTGGCGGCCCTGCATTCTATCCGGGCGCGAATGCTCATCCGTGCCTACCGTGTGCGCGGGCATTTGGAGGCCCGGCTTGATCCGCTTGACCTCAAGGAAATCGTGCCCTGTCCCGAACTGGATCCGTGCTATTACGGTTTTTCTGATGCGGACATGGATCGCCCTGTTTTTATCGATCATGCGCTGGGGCTTGAGTCGGCGACGGTGCGCCAGATTGTTGATATCCTGCGTCAGACCTACTGCCAGCGGGTCGGCGTTGAGTTTATGCATATTCAAAGCACGGAACAACGGAACTGGATTCAGGATCGCGTTGAGTCCCTGCGTAATGTAACCGCTTTCACGCGGGAGGGAAAGACTGCTATTCTCGACCGCTTGATTGCGGCAGAGGTTTTTGAGAATTTCCTCAATACCAAATACACAGGCACAAAACGTTTTGGGCTGGACGGTGGGGAGTCGATGATCCCTGCACTGGAACAGATCCTCAAGAAAGGCTCGGCCCTTGGACTGGAAGAAGTCGTTGTCGGGATGCCTCATCGGGGGCGGCTGAATGTGCTGGCGAATTTTATGGGCAAGTCGTTTCGTGCGATTTTTAACGAATTTCGCGGCGGAGCGTCCAACCCCGAAGGCGTTCAGGGTTCCGGCGATGTGAAATATCACCTTGGCACCTCGTCTGACCGGATTTTTGACGGGCGAACGGTTCACCTGTCATTGACGGCTAATCCGTCGCATCTTGAGGCCGTCAATCCGGTTGTGGTGGGCAAGGTGCGGGCCAAGCAGGGCCAGCGCAATGACCGCGATTTTACCCAGACCATGCCGTTGCTGATGCACGGGGACGCGGCCTTTGCGGGGCAGGGCCTTGTGCCGGAAACGCTTGATCTGTCCGAATTGCAGGGTTATCGGGTTGGCGGAACGATGCACTTTGTGGTTAATAACCAGATCGGCTTTACCACAGACCCGGTCAACAGCCGCTCCGGCCCCTATTGTACCGATGTCGCCCGCATTGTCCAGGCCCCGATTTTTCACGTCAACGGCGATGATCCCGAGGCTGTCGTCCATGTTGCGCGTCTGGCAACAGAATTTCGCCAGACCTTTCACAAGGATGTCGTGATTGACATGTTCTGTTATCGCCGTTTCGGCCATAACGAAGGTGACGAGCCAACCTTTACCCAACCCTTGATGTATCAGCAGATTGCAAAACAGCCTTCTGTTTGTGTTCTCTATGCCAAACGCCTTGTTCATGAAGGACTCGTGACCGAGGACGAGGTGGTCGCCCGCCGTACAGCTGTTTGGACACAGCTTGAGGAAGAATTCGAAGCCAGCGAACGCTTTATTCCCAACAAGGCCGATTGGCTGGAGGGGGCGTGGTCGCATTTGGGGGCGGTGCGCGGTTATGATGCCAGACGTGGCAACACCGGTGTTGAACGGTCTGTGATCGAACAGGTGGGCGTTGCCCTGACCTCTGTGCCTGATGATTTGGCCCTTCACCGCAAGATTGCGCGACAGCTTGAAGCAAAGAAAGAGGCCCTGGGTTCCGGGCGCGGTCTGGATTGGGCAACAGCGGAGGCGTTGGCCTTTGGAACGCTTTTGCTCGAAGGACACCCTGTGCGTCTTTCGGGTCAGGATTCGAACCGGGGAACCTTTTCCCAGCGTCATGCGATGTGGATTGATCAGAATACCCAGGAATCCTATAAACCGCTCAATCATATCAGCGCGGATCAGGCGCGGGCGGAAATTATTGACAGCCCGTTGAGTGAGCTGGCGGTTTTGGGCTTTGAATATGGTTATTCGCTGGCAGAGCCTGACGCGTTGGTACTCTGGGAGGCGCAGTTTGGCGATTTCGTCAACGGGGCGCAGATTATTATTGACCAGTTTATTGCCTCTGGTGAATCAAAATGGTTGCGGATGTCGGGGTTGGTGATGCTCTTGCCGCATGGCTACGAAGGACAGGGGCCGGAGCATTCCTCCGGTCGGGTTGAGCGTTTCCTGCAGCTCTGTGCAGAGGATAATATCCAGGTGGTCAACTGCACGACCCCGGCGAACTATTTCCACGCGCTCCGTCGCCAGATTCATCGCGGCTTCCGCAAGCCCCTGGTGGTGATGACCCCCAAGTCCTTGTTGCGTCACAAACGATGCGTGTCTGCAATCGATGATCTCTTGCCCGGAACCTCTTTTCACCGCGTGATGCCGTGTCAGGTCAAACGCCAGGACCCCTCTGTGGTGCGTCAGCTGGTGCTTTGTACGGGCAAGGTTTATTACGATCTGGTCGAGGAACGCGAAAAACGCGACCTGCGCCAGGTGCAGTTTGTTCGTTTGGAACAGCTCTATCCCTTCCCTGCCGAGGCCCTGTCAGAAATCCTGAAAGACTATACACACTGTGATCTGGTCTGGTGTCAGGAAGAACCGCGCAATATGGGGGCCTGGTCTTTCGTTTCGACCTTTATCGAAGAAGTCGCCGAAGAATTGGGCTTTGACCGCCCGCGTCCGCGCTATGCGGGGCGTAAGACAGCGGCGTCTCCCGCGACCGGGTCGGGTAAGGGCCATGTGATCGAACAGGCCGGGCTACTGGATGATGCGTTGAGCCTCGGGAAAAAGGCCGTGAGCCGTATTCAAACACGCAAGGCCGAAGAAATCGAGGCCCGCGAAGCCAGTGCAATTAAGGTTGAACGCCTGCGTCCAGCGCACAAGGTCTAATGTAGAGTTCACGAGTAGGATATAAAAATGGCTGATATTCTCGTTCCGACCCTTGGTGAATCTGTCACAGAGGCCACCCTGTCCAAATGGCTGAAGCAACCGGGGGAGGCCGTGGCAAGGGATGAGCCGGTTCTGGAGCTGGAAACCGATAAGGTCACACTGGAGGTCAACGCCCCTGTCGCCGGAGTTTTGGAGACCACCACCGTTTCGGAGGACAGCGACGTTGCCGTTGGGGCCGTGCTGGGTGTTATCGCAGAAGGGGCCGCGCAAGCGACAGTTGCCCCCTCCCGGGATACTGTCTCTGAAGAAACTGCTCCTGCACAGGATGGGGCAGTCACAGGCGGCGCGGTGATCGAGGTTCCGGTTCCGGTGTTGGGTGAGTCCGTCACGACCGCCACCGTTGCCACCTGGCACAAGGCGACAGGGGCGACGGTGATCCAGGATGAAACGCTTTGTGACCTGGAAACCGATAAGGTCACACTGGAGGTCAAGGCACCGGTTGCCGGGGTTTTGACAGAAATTCTTGCGCTTGCCGATACCGAGGTTGCGGTTGGGGGACTCCTGGCCCGCATTGTCGAAGGAAATGTTGCCCCGGCGATTGCAACCCCCTCGCCCGCAGGGGAAAAGGCATCGACGGAAAAGGTGCCGGCGCAAAAGGGGCCTTTGTCGCAAGCCGACCTTATTGCACACTTGCAAGAGGGACAACAACCCGCCGCTTTGACGTTGTCTCCGGCGGTGGCGCGTTTGGTGCGCGAGCATGGCCTTAACCCCAACCTGATAACGGGGACGGGCAAGCATGGGGCCTTGACCAAGGCGGATGTTTTGGCCTTTTTGGACAACCCGCCTGCGCCGCGTCGTCTGCCGTCTGCCGGTTTTTCTGCGCCTGTGGTTGCCCAGACGCCCGCCGCCCGGGAAACACCTGACGAGTCACCACGTGAACGGCGCGAACGGATGCCCAAGATGCGCCAGACCATCGCCCGCCGTTTGAAAGAGGCTCAGAACACGGCGGCCATGCTGACGACATTTAATGAAATTGATATGTCAGCTGTGATGGATTTGCGGAAATCCTACCGTGACTCCTTTGAAAAAAAGCACGGTGTCCGGCTGGGCTTTAATGGTTTTTTTGTCAAGGCTGTTGTTCAGGCACTCAAGGACATTCCGGCGATCAATGCTCGCATCGAAGGCGACGAAATCGTCTATCACCGGTTTTTTGATATCGGTTTGGCGGTGTCCACGCCGACGGGCTTGATGGTTCCTGTCATCCGCGATTGTGACAGCAAATCCTTTGCCGGAATTGAAACGGCCCTGGGCGAACTGGCGGGGCGTGGGCGCACGGGCAAGCTGGGAATGCACGATATGGCGGGGGGGAGTTTTACCATCACCAATGGTGGCGTGTTTGGTTCCTTGTTGTCTACGCCGATTCTCAATCGGCCACAGTCCGGCATTCTGGGTCTCCACAAAATCGAGGATCGCCCCGTTGCGGTCCACGGGCAGGTGGTGATCCGCCCGATGATGTATGTGGCCCTCAGCTATGACCACAGGCTGGTTGACGGGCGTGAGGCCGTGACCTTCCTTGTCCGTGTGAAAGAAATGATCGAAGACCCGCAACGCCTGTTACTGGACATGTAAAATTGAAGGTTGATTATGATGAGCGAACAGTATGATGTGGTTGTCATCGGCGGTGGGCCCGGGGGCTATGTTGCCGCCATTCGTGCGGCTCAACTGGGGATGACGGTTGCCTGTGTCGAAGGGCGCGGGGCCCTGGGCGGGACCTGTTTGAATGTTGGCTGTATTCCCTCCAAGGCCTTGTTGCAATCGTCTGAAAAATACGCAGATGCGACCCGACATTTTGCCGCGCACGGGATCACGGCGACGGTCGCGCTGGATTTGCCGACGATGATGGGGCGTAAGGACAAGGTCGTTTCCGACCTGACCAAGGGAATTGAATTTCTCTTTGGCAAGAACAAGGTGGACTATATTCGGGGCTGGGGGGCTATTCCGGCGGCAGGTGAGGTTCTGGTCACGGATGCCGACGGGGCGACGCAAAAGCTCGCGGCGAAATCGATCATCATCGCCACGGGTTCCGAGCCGACTCCTTTGCCGGGGGTCGAGATTGATGAACAACAGATTGTGACCTCGACCGGGGCCTTGTCACTGAACAGGGTGCCGGAAAAAATGGTGGTAATTGGTGCAGGCGTGATTGGCCTTGAACTGGGTTCGGTTTGGGCGCGTCTGGGTGCAAAGGTCACTGTTGTTGAATATCTCGGGCGCGTTTTGCCGGGGATGGATGCAGAAACGGCCAGGCTGGGCCAGCGTGCGCTGACCAAACAGGGCCTGAAGTTCAAGCTGGGCCAAAAAGTCACGGGGGCCACCTGTGCAGAAGCTGGCGTGACGTTGGAGATTGAGGCCGTGAAAACAGGTAAAGCGGAAACGCTGGCGGCCGATGTGGTTCTGGTTGCTATTGGACGGCGGGCGGTTGTGCGGGGCCTTGGCCTCGAAGGTTTGGGCGTTGCGATGGAGCGCGGCGTGATTCAGGTGGATGATCATTTTCAGACCTCTGTCCCCGGTGTCTATGCCATTGGGGATTGTATCCCCGGCCCTATGTTGGCCCACAAGGCCGAAGAAGACGGCGTAGCCTGTGTCGAAAGCCTTGCCGGATTGAAAGGCCATGTCAATTATGATCTGGTTCCCGGTGTTGTCTATACCCACCCTGAAATTGCGACCGTCGGGCAATCCGAAGAAACGCTCAAGAAACAAGGCGTTGAGATCAAGGTTGGCAAGTTTCCCATTTCCGCCAACTCGCGTGCCCGGGCCATGGGCGAAAGTGATGGCTCTGTTAAAGTCATCGCCGATGCAAAAACAGACCGCGTGTTGGGTGTTCATATTGTCGCCCCCTTTGCCGGTGAATTGTTGTCCGAGGCCGTACTTGCGATGGAATTCGGGGCGTCTGCCGAAGACATCGCCCGCAGTTGTCATTCCCACCCCGGATTGGGCGAGGCCGTGAAAGAAGCTGCTCTTGCCGTCGAAGGCCGCGCGATTCACAGCTAGGACCCTATAAGGGGCGCGTTTCGGTGATTTTTGACTATGGTGTCGTTGGTGGCGGAATTGTTGGTCTGGCCAGTGCCTATGCCATCCTTTGTGCGCAACCCGGGGCCTCTGTCGTCGTGGTTGAAAAAGAATCCACGCTGGCCTGCCACCAAACGGGTCACAATAGCGGTGTGATTCATGCGGGCGTCTATTATGCGCCGGGTTCCCTCAAGGCGACGCTCTGTCGCAAGGGGGCGCAGATGACAAAGGCCTTTGCCCGTGTGCATGGGGTACCTTTTGAAACCTGTGGGAAGCTCCTTGTTGCGACGACCCCGGTAGAACGGCAACGGATGGAGGCCCTCGCCGTACGGGCGGCTGAAAACGGGTTGTCTGTTGACCATCTTGACCGTGATGCTTTGCGCACCCGCGAACCGTGGGTGTGCGGGCTTGCCGCGCTCTTTGTACGTGAGACAGGAATTATTGACTATGGTGTGTTCTGTCGTGCACTGGGGGCTGTGATTGAACAGGCCGGGGGTCAGCTACGGCTGAACACCCTGGTCTCCGGGATTTGTGAAACCGGCCAGTTTGTTGATCTCCAACTGGGGGTAAAGCGGCGGGACAGTCTGCGGGTGCGCCGCCTTGTTGTCTGTGGCGGGGTGCAGGCGGATCGTCTGGCCCGTTTGGCGGGTGTGGATGTTCCGGTGCAGATTGTTCCTTTTCGTGGGGAGTATTACCGTCTGTCCCCAAAGTGGAACGGACGGTTCCGGCATTTGATTTATCCCATTCCTGATCCTGATCTTCCTTTTTTGGGTATTCACCTTACGCGGATGATTGATGGAACGGTGACGGTGGGGCCGAATGCTGTGCTGGGGCGGGCGCGTGAAGGATACGCAAAATCTGCGGTGTCGTTGCCCGATGTGGTGGATACTCTGAGCTTTCCGGGCTTTTGGCGCATGGTGGGTAAAAATCTGCGCCCTGCTGTGGACGAACTGCACAATTCAATCAGCAAAACCCGCTATCTACGGGCCTGTCAAAAATATTGCCCGGCCCTCACCCGCGATGATTTATACCCAATGGTGGCAGGCATTCGCGCACAGGCCGTCGCCCGCGATGGGGCATTGGTGCATGATTTTGAGATTGTCCAAACCTCGCGTATAGTCTTTGTTCTCAACGCTCCTTCTCCGGCGGCAACCTCTGCTCTGCCTATTGGTGAGATGATTGCGGAACGCTTGGGAGTCGTAAACGTAAAAGCAGTCTAATGGCAGGCAACGTAAATTGACTTTCCTGTTGCTGGATTCAAGTTTCAAGCGCACTACCCATTGATTTGACGAGAGCTGGACACCCGTATTAACCTGGCGTGATAAGCGATTTTGTGATTCTATGTTTTTTTATGCTTTTTTGAGGGAGTGGGTCATGGAACGGAGAGGTTTTTTCAGTCTGTCAGAGCATCTTGATCAGATCAGCAAGGACGGTGATCCTCTGGAGGTTCTGGAGGCCACGTTTGACTATTTCCGGGGGTGGCTGGTCGAGGGGTTGGGGTATGGCGATGGCGCGAAAGGTGGTCGCCCGCCTTTTGATCCGGTGTCCCTGTTCAAGGCGATGATCCTGCAGGCACAGCATAACCTGAAGAAGATGGAATTCATGATCCGGTGTCCTGGATGCGCTTTCTAAATACAGCATGGGCACCGGGTTCGACCTGTGACGATATCTCTTCCAGGTGCCCTTGCATCCCGCAGGTATTGCACTGCGGCAGGACAAGCGCGGCCCCCACACCCCGGGTGGGGCAGATCGCCCCGAATATCCAGGCGGATTTTGTGCGTTGGTCTTTTGGTGCCACAGGCCGTGTGCCCCGTTTGGCCCACCATGCTGTTCTTCTGGCCAACACGCGCCTCATCCTGCCACCAGATTTCCAGCGGGACAGCCGGACCAATTCTGGCGTGCAGAGAGGCTATTTCGGCGGGGAAGTTTTTTTAAATGCGTCAATCTCATCCCCGTTCTGGCCATGATGACGCGGGCGCGCTGTCAGTTTTCTGTAGCCGTGTTTGCGCAAGGTGGCACTCAGGCAACTTTCGCTGATGCTGAGGCGATAGTCCTCCCATAGCCACTGCGCCAGATCCAGAAGTCGCCAGCGCACCATCGATAGCAGGCAATGGCCCTGTTTCAACGCGGGCAATCAAGGCAGCAAGCCGGGCCTCATTCAACCTGGCCGGTCGCCCGCTCCTCGACCGCTGCAAAAGCCCGTCCGGACCTTCTGCATTGAAACGCAACACCCAATCACGAACAATTTGACGACCAACGCCGCGCGGCTTCACTGCGACTGCCGCCATCATAGATGACCGCAAGGGCAGGCAAGCGGCGCGTCTGGTTCGAATCTGTCGAGTGCCGGGCAAGACGGCGAAGACGGGATGCGTCATAATCCTGACGCAGGGGAAGGGGCTGACCCATGACAAATCTCCAAAACTGTGTCCTTCCTTGAATCACAGAATCTGCTCACACGCCAGATCCAGAGAGTCTTTATTTTATGGAATTGGTATAATACGGGTGTCCAGTTGGTATAAGTTCTCCTCTTCGGTGTTAATTTCAGGCGTAAAAAAAGGCCGCCGGAGCGGCCTTGTTCGTATGGTTTTGTTATATTTTGTGCCTATTCAATCAGACGCCCGGCGCGTTTTTCAATGATGGTGATGATCTCATCAAACACATCTGATGCCAGCCCATCCTGAATCAGCGTTGTTTTCAGGTTTGGTGCGGCTTCCCTCATCTTTTTTGTCATCGTTTTAATCTGACGATTCATGGCTGATTGTGCGGCCTTTGTGTCTGGAACAAGCCTATGGAAATGCCTCGGGTAAACATCCTTTGGCTTGTATTTGCCACCAATCTTCATGGCCATCTTTTCAGATAAATCCGGATAGATGGCGGTACTTAACAAATCATAGGCGGGGGCCAATTCCGGTTTTCTGCCCTTGTAGAGCAAAGAAAAATTTTTCCCATGAGCATCCGCATTGCCGACCAGATAATTGAATATTACGATATTCAGCAGTTTTATCTGATCTGCTGCCGGGCGTGCCGCGTGTTTAGCGATCACATCCTGACATGCTGCGATACCCGGGCCTCCTTCACGTTCGTATTTAATCTCGGGTGCAATACCAAGTGCCTGACAGAAATCTTCCTGATGGATGCGTGTGATCACACCATTTTCACCAATCCGGCGATCATAACGCGCCACCAGATAACAAGGTGTCTCGCCGACAAAATGCAGCGAGGCGTCCGGCACATCAAGCCCGACCATTTTCGCCAGTTTCATACAAAACAGCTCGTTATGAACGCTGTCTTTTACACGCTCGATCATGGGCTTTAAGATATGTGTTGTCGGCGCACCGCCCTTGACCAGCAAGACATGCCCATCGTTAAAACCAACCGCCAGCTTATCTTGCGCTCCAGCCAAAGAGAGCCGATAGCCATCATCTCCCGCCAGCATCGGGCGGCGTTTGATGCGTTCTAGTACCTCGCGCAGTCGTGTATCATCCAGGACGTCCACATCATTGGGTGTTTGAGGCAGCTGTTCGCCATGCGGATAGAGTGCCAAAGCACCTGCACAGTCGCCGCCAACAGCGTCCAGCAAGGCAAAGGGGTTCTTTTCAGAACGCCCCAGATAGTTTGCCAGACGCTCACGCACGCTTTCCTCTGGCAACAGGCCGGAGAAGAAAGCCTTAACCCGCTCGCCTTTGAACGTGTCTTTTTGCAAGGGCAGCGAGAGCGAAATGCCGCAGGATGCCGCCTCTAAATAATCGGCCTCATAGGTAAAGGCCAGATCACCAGCATCCGTCTGCTCAAGGTAAGCAACCAACATATCTTGCAAATAGACATCCAATATACGGCTCATAGTGCTTCACCGCCAATCACGATCTCAATCCCGAGCATTGAGACGACGGTGAGCACTTTGCCGATATGGCAGGACTCCTTACCTTGCTCCAGCTCGCGGATAAAGCGCACGCCAACACCTGTTGTGGCCGCCAGCTGCTCTTGTGTTAAGCCTTGCTCTTTACGAGCCTGCTTCACAATATGTCCCAGTTTCTCAATTTTGTTATCAGTCACAAATCAACCCTTTCGGGATGATAGTAGCATGACCAACCTCAAAATCAAGAAAATCAACCCGAACGGTGGGATTTTACCAGTTTAAGAACTATTGGCCCTGTAGCGCACAAGAATGCCGTATGATAAATGTCAAACTCCCGTCGAAGCGATCCTGATGCAGGGCAAAGCTTACCCCGGTACCCCCCCTGAATGTTTTTTCTAAGCAACTTTGTGCAGTTTTTTTTCCTTAATGGCTGCTGGTATTTTCAATCCTTTAGACGCAGTCACTACATTTTCCTGATCTCGGGAAAATGATAATGAGAGCCACGCCACAATTCCTCCCGGGTCAATATCTTATTCCAAGGAGGCTTCCTGATGCGTCTTCATCGGTGAGTTTCAACGTGATATGGCTGTCAAAATCAAAACCATCCGGGAAATCATCGTATGGAACCATATCCGAGTTTATGGTGATGATATACTGAAATCCGTATTCTTTGGATTTTCTATGCGCGTGTGCGATAGCCTGGGCAATCTGGCGTTCATCGACACCTTCATAAATGATGCTGTCATGAACCAGAAAATCTATCTCGCGCTTGAGCACAGACTGCATGCAAATAACCATGAGGTCATAGCAAAATGTTTTCATCTTACCGATACCGTCTCCACGACCACCGGGAATATCTACCTTGAAACGATAACCTTTATCGGAAATATCAATCACAAATTCACCGGAAACATCATAGAGCGACCTAGCTGCCTCATTGAACAGCTTGATCGCCTGCGCCCGAAGCTCTCTCTTTTCTTCATAGTCGATTGTTGCGTTTCTATCGAGCGCAAGCTTTTGGGCCTTGATCTCCTTATCCTTGATGCTCTTGCCACGAATCTCCTCAATCCTGGACTTTATGTGCTCCAGTTTCCCGGCAATTTCTGAATGGTGCTCCTGAAGCCTTGAATACTCCTCCAGCGCACCATGTGTCTTTAAAATCTCCATACACTCCGAACGTGCATCTGTCAGATTCTTGATGCGGTGTTCGCGCTGCTCAATATCATTCTCAATTCGCCTGATCTCTGCACTCAGAAAGGCTGCACGGTTTCGGACAATCTGCTCGTGAAAAGTACAGGCCTCTGCCAGCGTTTTCTTGATGGCATCAGCGAAGACCAAACCGGCTTCCTTATAAACCTGTTCGAGTCTTGCTCTCTCCGGGGGCTTTTCTTCGGCAACCGATCTCTGATAGTGCTTGAGTTTTTGACCATCAGATACGTTCTGATCAGCAAGCTGATGCACCTCGGTAGTCAGATCATTGGCCTTGACCTGAATGTCCTGATACCGCTCATGTACTTTAAAGTCCGAGAGGATTTTTCTGCTCTTTTGCAACTCCTCTTCATATGTGATTTTTTTTGTTTCCAGGTCGCCCTGTGTTTCATGAACACCTGCCTTTATGGCACGACCCAGAGCGTTTAAAGCCTTGGCCTGATTGTCCAGTGACACCCATTCAGACGCGTATCGGGGATCAAGTCCCACAAAAAAAGCACTGTACATGTGGGCGACGTTATCGGCCTGGCTGGCAAAAAACTTTAACGGCCTGGAATAGGCCTCATTCCCTGAACGGACAAAATAGGACAACAGACTCCTGGAAGACATATTTTCTGTCTGCGGCAGATCAAAAAAAACTTGCCCCAGAAGCTCTTTCCACCTGTCCAGAGTCAAAAAATATTCGCTGGTTTTTGTATCCAGATCGGGCATGAAAGGCCAGTTTTCCGGCTGTCCTTCAATGACAATCCGGCGTGGACTGTCAACGGCTCTTGTCGCTTTTACCCTGTCACCGCGCAAGGTTATCTCAATGGTAAAATTCCACGCGCGCAAGGCTTCAATGCATAAGCCGCTTCTGTTCGCGTCACTGCCCAGACAAAAATTGATGATCGAGACAAGCGTTGACTTTCCTCTGCTGTTGACTGTCTTTTTCTGACCGGAGTTTGCCTGCCGCTCGGCAATAATAACATTCAGTCCGCTGGTGAACCGGACAGACTTGAACGAGGGCTGGTTTGACGAAATACCGTGAATCATGCCCGCACCCTGACAATCATATGGCCTTCGACGTCAATTGCACCAATAATATGTAACATATCCAGCGTGAGAATGAAACGCTCATATGTTTGCACAGGGGGCTTTGATTTAACAGTCTCCCACAATCCTGACAGCGAGACCGGGCCTCTCACCTGCTGCAGGATCAAGGCCCCCGCTCCGATCAAGGCTTCGTGCGCTGCAATATGTTTCGTCGGCAAGATCATCTTTCAAAAATCTCACACAGTAAAAACAGATGGGACAGTATCGCCAAACCAGCGGCCCTGCGTTTGAAATCCTGGCTCCCTCCACTGGAAAAAGCAACCATGCTGTCAAACAGTGCATCGCCTCCCAATCCATCCTGCACCAATTTGTCGTATTCGTCCCTGAAACCCTTGGTGAGTCGTTCCGGGTAACCCTCATCAAGCTTTGACTGTCTCTTTATATACTCCTGGACTTTATCGCTTAGGCTCAAACCCTGCACAATAAGATTATGGGAAGATGCCGTGAGGTTGTTTTTTGATATCTTCTCACCTGGCGGGGTTACCTCGAATGAGTCATTCACTTTCATTGATTCCGGGGACATGATCGCCTTGATCGCGACCTCCAACTCGGCAAAACCGATATGAGAAATCTGTTCTTTTAATGATTTTTGCACCCATACTTCATGATCTGCTTTCATTTGACGGAGACGTTCGACCGGATAATCGCCTGCGAGGCTATCGATCAGCCCGTGGTGTGTTCCACATAACAAAATCAGGTTGTCATAGCTATTCAGCTTTTCTGCAGGATAAGAAGCATCTGCTCTGGGGCCATTTGGGCTATATGCGACAATGTGAGCCATTTCCCCAATCTGTTTTGTCTCCCCTTCTTTTGACGTGATAATAAGATATGAGCGACAATCGGGAAAGCTACAGTATCCTGCAGCTTTACTATACAAAATCTTGACATCTTGCTGTCGTGGTGCTTTTCGATCTGCGTTGCCATCATAAGAAGCAGACCCGGGATGGTGATTGCAACTGCCGCACAAGTCAATCCCTTTTCACCCTACACAACCCGGGCGACAAACGCATGGAGTTCATGATCCGCAACCTATCGCGGGGCCTTGTCCTTTGTTGTCGCAGACATTTATCCCCGAGGCCTTTCCCGCGCGCTGTGGTTGGTGTAGGGGGCGGTGGCTGTTGCTCTCTCGGCTTTGCGCGATTTAAGCCGATTAACGCACCGCCGCACGGTAGCCTGCAATATAGTCTAGCGCACTCCACGCCGTGACAGCCGTCGCGAGGGCGAGCAACCAAAAAGAAACCTGTGGCACCGACCAGGACAGGGAAAAGAAACTCTCCACGCTATAGAGTCCCACTGTGCCAATCTGGGCCAGGGCCTGGACAACGGCCTTGAGCTTTCCACTTGTGCGCGCTGCAAGCGTAATCCCGTCTTGTTGGGCAAAAACGCGCAGGTAAGCCACGATAATATCACGACTTATCAAGATTGCGGCAAACCAGACAGGAAGCCACCCCACCGCCATCATGCCGAGGAAAACCATTGTCCGATAAAGACTATCACTCATGGGATCAAGAATCATCCCAAAGCGACTCACGAGACCATAACGGCGGGCAAAGAATCCGTCCGCTGCATCGGAACATTCCGCAAGCAACATAACAACAAGAGCAACCAGCAAAAAATTCCTGTCGTTTTGAAGGATCAGGTAAATGACCGCAAAGCCGACAAAACTACGCAAAAGGCTAAGAACATTGGGAAGAGACATCACATTTCCATCCATGATGGCGAGAGGGAATAAATGTTCTGAAAAGCCTGCGTCCCGTCGTTTTTGTGCAAAGAGTCAAAGAAAAATTCACAAAAAGATGACAGAAGCAGGAAATTGCTTATAACAGGAACCGTCACCTTGAACAAGGCGACAAGGGAAAAGGCGTGACGGAGATAAAACCTGAATGGAAGACTGGTTGAAAGACAAAATCTCCGCCCGTAACAAAAAAAATCGGGTGTCAGGTCTCCTGCGGTTTCTCTACTACCGCCTTATCATTCCTGTTCTGCGTTCCGTTGATCGCCCGCGCACTGTGGCGCGGGGTGTCATGATCGGGTTAATGGTTGGGGCGACCCCAACGGTTGGTTTACAAATTGTGATCATTTTTGGGTTATGGTGGTTTTGCAATACTGTTTTTAAATGGAAATTTAGCCTGATTCTGGCGATGGCGTGGTCTTTTTACTCCAATGCCCTGACCATGATCCCGCTTTACTATTTGTTTTATCTCAGCGGTTCTGTGTTCCTGCTCGATTTTGGACATAGTCAAGACTTCAGCCACTTTGAACAGGCCCTGCAAAGCCTGAAGGACACAGATGAACCTTTCTGGCATTCCTTTCATCACGGTGTGCGCTTGCTGTGGGAAAAGGTCGGTCTGTCGATCTTTGTTGGTTCTCTGCCTTATGCCCTTGTGCTGGGCTTGACGGGCTATTGGCTGTCCTTGCGACTGGCTACAGGCTGGATGAAGCATAAAGAGGCCAAACGCCAAAAAAGCCGACGGGGACGCAATCGGGGACGCAATGGCTAAACCACGCCCCCCAAAACAAGAAAAACACAAACAGGGAAAAATCCCCTCTGCACGTCAGCTGTCCTTGCAGATTTTGGGGCGTGTGCTCTGTAAAAAACAGCATCTTGATGCGGCCTTTGCCGCCTGCCCACTTGACAGGCTCCCCGCTCGTGACCGGGCGTTTGTTCGGTTACTGACAACAACAACTCTGCGCCACCTCGGTCTGATTGACCGCGTGATTAAGGCCTGTTTGACACGCCCGTTGCCAGAACGCCAGATTGAAATCAAAAATATTCTGCGACTGACGACGGCTCAGTTGCTTTATCTGGACACGCCCCCCCATGCGGCCGTTAGCACCGCCCTTGATTTAGCAACAGGCCCGCGCAACAGGCCCTTTAAGGGTCTTCTCAATGCGCTTTTGCGCCGAATTTGTCGCGAAGGTCATAACCTGTGCGCACAAGACGATCCCGAAATTTGCAGTGTTCCCCCCTGGTTTTGGGCGCGTCTCCGGATACAGTACGGCGAAACCCGCGCACGGGCTTGTATTCGATCCTGGCTGAGGGAACCGCCGCTTGACCTTTCAATCAAATCAGACCCGGAAAAATGGGCGAACAGGCTCAACGGCCAGCTTTTGCCCAATGGCACCCTGCGCCTGCCCCCCGGCTCTGGTGATCCCGCCCTTCTCCATGGCTATGCCGACGGTGCATGGTGGGTTCAAGACACCGCAGCGCGTTTTCCCGCCCTGCTTCTCGGGACAGTGGCGGGTTTACGGGTTGCTGATCTCTGTGCCGCCCCGGGGGGTAAAACGGCGACACTGATTCAGGCCGGGGCGAGCGTCCTTGCCGTTGATTTGTCACCCCGGCGACTGGATCGTCTGCGCGAAAATATGGTGCGACTGGGGTATCAAGACGCTTGTACACCCTGTTTGTCCGACCTCTGCGACTGGGCCAGGGCCGACAGCACAGACTATGATGCCATCTTGCTGGATGCGCCCTGTTCCGCGACGGGAACATTGCGTCGCCACCCCGAACTCATCCGCATTCGCACCGCAGGCACGATTGACGCCCTGATCACTGTTCAAAATCGCCTGCTGGAGGCCGCATGGACGCGGCTAAAACCAGGGGGAATTCTTGTTTTTTCGACCTGTTCCCTTGAACAGGAAGAAGGCGAGAACCAGATCAAGGCATTTCTTGCAAACCACCCAAAAGACGCCGTACGCATCCCGCTGTCACCAGAGGAACTTACCGAACGCGCCGGGGCCACCGCCGACAAACGCGATGCCTTTGCACCGCTGATTACCGCCGAGGGTGATCTGCGTTGCCTTCCTTGCCATTGGTCTGACCTTGGCGGAATGGATGGCTTTTTTGCCAGCCGTCTGAGAAAAAATTCCTGAAAAACAATCGCGCCAGAGTGAAGGCGGCCCAAAAGGGCAAGAAACGCCCCGCCGCGCAACGTGGTTCTCTATACACAACAAGAGAAAAATGAAATACGCAAAACCGGAAGATCACCGCGCACCAAGGAAAAAATCAGGCAACGCTGTTACCAGAGGCGGAAAGAAAATCAAAAGCAACAGAACAACGATCAACGGTAAGAGAAACGGCACGGTTGCTCGCGAGAGCGTCTGAAAACCGATCCCCGAGACACCAGAGATCACAAACAACCCGATGCCCATCGGCGGGGTCATCAGCCCAAGCATGAGGTTAAAAATAAAAACGACCCCAAAATGCACAGGATCAATCCCAAGAGCCAGGATAGTGGGGGCCAGGGCAGGAACAGCCAGAATCATAATCGCCAGTCCCTCGATAAAAAACCCGGCGATAAACAAAAAGAGGTTAATCGCCAGCAAGAGAACCAGCGGATCAGCACTCAGCGACAAAAGCCATTTGGACAGGTTCTGCGGGGCCTCGTGTGCCGCCAAAACCCAGGCAAAAACACTTGCCGTGGCCACGATAAAGCACACCATCGCCGTCGTGCGAATAGTGTCCAGGATCACCCGATAAAGGGCCTGTGCGCCCACCTCGCGATAGAAAAAGACTGACAGAAAAAGCGCGTAGGCCGATGCCCCAACGGCGGCCTCTGTCGGGGAAAAAACACCAAAGACAATCCCCGCGATAATAATCCCCGGCGTAATCAACGGCAACAATGCCCGGGAAAAAGACCCCATGATCAACGATAGCGTTGGCACGTCATCACGCGGATAGCCCCGCCTGTGGGCCGTCACCGCAATTAAGATCATCAAACCGGCCGCCGCCAGAAGCCCGGGGATCACGCCCCCCAAAAACAGGCGTCCGATCGAAGCATCCGCCAAAACACCATAGATCACCATCGGAATAGAGGGCGGAATCAATGGCCCAATAATCGAGGACGACACCGTCACCGCACCGGAAAACCCGTCATCATAGCCCGCCTGCCGCATGGCCTTGATTTCCATATTGCCCAGTCCACCCGCATCGGCCAGCGCGGAACCAGACATGCCAGAAAATATAATTGAGGCCACCACATTGACATGAGCCAGGCCGCCGCGAAAATGGCCAACCAGTGCGCGGGCAAAATCAAAAACGCGCACTGTGATTCCCCCCACATTCATCAGATTGCCCGCAAAAATGAAAAAGGGAACCGCCAACAAGGGAAAGCTGTCTGATATAGATTTGGTCATCCGCTGGGCCATCAGCGCAAGCGGCGTCCCATCAGACCACAGCTGAATCATCGCCGCAGATCCCAGGGTAAAGGCCACCGCCATCCCCAACATCAGAAAACCGAACCAGACAATCAAAATCAGTCCCATATGGCCCCGCTAGATCAAGGAGTGATGGTTCGCCTGCGGGCATCCCTCACGCACAACGCGCACAATGCCGAAGGCTGTCCGCACCGCAATCAGGCCCGCTCCCACCGGAACAGCGGCATATTCCCACGCTGAACTGATTTCCATTGCAATGGTTGGCAGTTGTCTCACTTTCCACGCCACGTCGGCCCCCTGCCAACAGACCACCGTGGCAAAAATCAGGATACAACATTGCATCGCCATAGAGACGGCGCACCCCACACGGGGCGAAAGCCGTTCGGTGAGAATCGTAATGGCAACATGCCCATTGATCCGCACCAGCCACGCCGCCCCCAGAAAGACAATCCACAGGAACAAAAACCGTGCGAGTTCTTCCGACCATGCCAAGGGGTAAGGCAGGAGGTGCCGACTGACAATCTGTGCCACAAGCACAGCAAAGGCCGCGAGGAAAAGCCCGACGAGCAGGGCTTCCTCGCACCGTGCAAATCCGGCTTGAAACAGGCTATTGAATTGCCGCCATCGCATCAAAGGTTCCTTTTCCCCAAACAGAGTCAAATTCTGCATAAACGGGGGCCATTGCGGCGGTCATTGCAGCGCGGTCGGGACGTGTGATGGTCATGCCCTTTTCCGCTAAGGTTTTAACCAGGTCGGCTTCGAGGTCATTGACAGCCCTATTATAGGCATCCCCCACACGCGCAAAGGTTTCCGTCACCACCGCCCGGTCTGCATCAGACGCCGCAGTCCACGCCTGTTCCGCAACAACGGGAGCAACAAACTGTACCAAATGTCCGCTCAGGGCCAGATGATCCTGGACTTCGTAAAATTTGGCGGCATTGATGGTCGGCAAAGGGTTTTCCTGCCCATCGACAACGCCGGTCTGCAGCCCAAGGTAGAGTTCAGAAAAGGCCATCGGCGTTGGTGTTGCCCCCAGTGCCTTCATAAATGACAAACTTAGCGCAACTTCGGGAACGCGAACCTTCATATCCGCCAGGTCGGCAACTGTTTTGACCGGGCGGCGACTATTGGTCAGATGGCGCGTCCCGTAATACCAAATATCCAATACACGGAACCCATGATCCTGACGCAGTTTTTCAAAAATTTTCTGTCCGGCGTTACTGTCTATCATCCGTTCAAGATGGGCAAAATCGCGCGCCAGAAAGGGGGCTTCAAACACACCCAGCTTTTTCGTCCACTGGCTGAGAATACCCGCCCCGTCAAAGGCCATCTGGTGCGTTCCAATGGTCATTCCGGTCAGGACTTCCCTGGCTCCACCGATCTGTGAGGCGGGGAAAACCCGAATATCAATCCGTCCTTGCGTTTTGTCACGAATGTCATCCGCTGCTTTTTTCAAGGCGATATTCGCCGGATGTGTCGGGGGCAAAACATGACCCAAACGCCACTGTGCCGCGTGAACCGACACCACCTGAACCGACAGGGCAAAAGCTGCCATTGTAGTAATCTGGATAATGAATCCGGTTATTTTTTTCATGGTTGTCCTCCTCTTTATGCTCAATAGACTATACCCGCCTAAAGTGGCAGACAAGACGGGCCAATCGGATCAAAGCTCTTGTATGTCAAGATAAATTCGGCATGGCCCAACGCCTCCGACTTTGTGGGGTACCCCCCTGCGACACCACAGACAAGATTGTAAATTTCATCAGCAACATCATCAAGCCCCACGCCTTCGAGAATACGTCCGGCATTGACATCCATATCTTCGCACAGGTGCGCATAGGTTTGCGGATTGGCGCAGACCTTGATCACCGGTGACACCGCAGAGCCAACAACCGAGCCACGCCCGGTCACAAAAAGGATCAGATGCGCCCCACAGGCAATCATTTCGGCAATTTCTGCATTGTCGCTAATGTTGGGAAAGCCAAAACGAACCTCACCATCCGGGACGACATCCAGCAGATACAGCCCCCCCGTCGGCGGCACGTCACCGGGCTTAATCAGGCCGCTAATCTGTGCAGAACCCGACTTGGCATAGGCCCCCATTGATTTTTCCTCGATGGTTGACAGACCGCCTTCGGCATTGCCGGCGGCAAAGCTGCCAAAACCGAGCGTGGCATAGTAATCTGCGGCCTTGGCAACCGAACGCACCAGCTCCGCACCCAATTCAGGCGTACGGGCACGGTCTGCCATGATTTGCTCGCACCCGATCAATTCACCTGTTTCCTCGAAAATACAAGCCGCTCCCCTGGCAACCAGACGGTCAAAAGCCCGCCCGACCGCCGGGTTTCCGGTGATGCCACTGGTGCCATCGGATCCGCCGCAAATTGTGCCAATGACCAGATCTCCAATCTCCATCGGAACCCGGGGAACTTTTTCGCGCACTGCAATCTGTGCAGAGACCCACGCCCGCCCTGACTGGATGGATCCACGTGTGCCCCCCGTTTGCTGGATCACAATGGACTCCACAGGACGCCCGCTGTTTGCAATATCCCGGGCAAGGGAAAAGCGATCAAAGCTCTCACAGCCCAGGGAAACGAGCAAAACAGCTCCAACATTGGGGTGTGTACAGATTTGTGTCATCATTTTCTGGGCATAGTCGTTGGGGAAACAACCCGGAAACCCAATGACCTGAACCTCTTGGTCGCGGAAGGGCAAAACAATTTCACTCGCCACATGCCGCGCACATTCAACAAGGTAAGCCACGGCAACGGTGTTGCGAATGCCTTTGCGCCCATCCTGGCGCAGATATCCTTCAAACATTTACGCGCCTCCCCCGGTTTCCTTGAGAAAATGGGTGGCGGTATAGTCACTGCGAATATTGTGAACGTGGACATGTTCCCCGACGGCAATGTCCGCCGTGGCAGAGCCGATAGAGACACCGTATTTCAGAATTTTTTGTCCCCGCGCAATCGCGAAACGGGCCACCTTTTGCCCCATCGACACGGCCTGTTGCACAGGAAGCACAGAGCCATCGGAAACAGGGTGGTCCCCCGCTGAAACAGGGCCGGGCGCGACAAGGACATTGTCCTCATCACACAGCAACAACAATTTCCCCGTCATAGTCGTATCACCAGACATCACGTTCATCCGATCTGCTCTAGAATTTGCCGTAGGTCAAATAGGCTTCCTGAGGGTCGGTTCCGGCCATAATCGCCGTACGCACCTTGTTTTCCGTCTGCATCGCCTCGACACTCAAGGTTGTGACTTTTTCGAGCAGGGCGCGCGGAACGCGCACCAGACCATCGCGATCCCCTAACAGATAGTCCCCCGGTTCAATCCGCACATCGCCGATCTGGATGGGCACCCCGGTTGCCGTCGGTAACCAGCGCCCCACAATATCATTAGGCGTATGACCGCGCCGCCAGGTCTGAAAACCAATATTCAGCAGGAAGTTGGTATCGCGGGCATGACCATCCAGCACACACCCCAAGACGCCCTTTTTCTGGAGGGTTTCCGCCGTCAGTTCACCCATCTGCGCCAAATCGTGGGTATGAGGCTGACAGACCCAGATATGTCCTGCCGGGGCCTTTGACAACAGGCCCGTCCATTCCAGCAGAGTCTGATGCCCGTCCGCCGTATCATCAGGGCGGCCCTCAATCGTAAAGGCCGGCCCGCAGAGCGTTTTTTCCGGCATCAGGGGGGTAATCTCATACGGGAGGGTAAAGTTACGCAAACCCATCGCCCGCATCATGTCATGCACCACACCGGAATAACACGACCCCAGCTGTGTCGCGATGCCATCACTCATTCTTCAGCCTTTCCTTCAAAGAGGGTTATGAACAGGAATAGGGATTGCCCTGTGGAACAGGGGCGTCCCTATGCAGAAGGCCCTGTGCCCGCAAATCCTGCCAGAATCCTTGCGGAATATCCGTTGAAACCCACGCCATTGTTTGATTGAGTTCGGACAGATCGCGCAAGCCAGGAATCACAGACATAACTGCCGGATGAGCCAAAGGAAACTGTAAGGCTGCCGCTGGAAGTGCGACACCATGCGTCTGTGCACAGGCGTAGAGTCGGCGCAACTTCGCGGCAACATCATCAGGAATCATCCCATAGTTCCAGGTGTCACCCCCGACCAAAGCCCCGGAATTATAGGGGCCGCCAATGATAATAGATGTCTTTGTTTGCAGACATTCTGGAAATAAATCGTCCAAAGCCTCCTGTTCCAACAGGGTATAGCGTCCCGCCAGCAAGAACAGATCCCATGTGCCAAGATCCAGGGCATCGCGACAGACCGCAACCTCGTTGACTCCCAGCCCGATCGCTTTGACCGCCCCTGTCCTGCGGAGTTCATCAAGGGCGCGGTAGCCGCTGTCGCGCAGTGTTCTCATGTGCACAGCATTGGCCTGCGCCCCGTGGGTCATCTCGCCAATGTCATGGACAAACAGAATATCGATACGATCCAGTCCCAAACGATGAAGAGAGTCGTCCCAAGAGCGCATAATCGCGTCATAGCTATAGTCAAAAACAGGCGTAAAAGGCAAGGGATCAGGCCAGCCCAACGCGGCAGGGTCTGTCGGCATTCCCGGTGTCAAAAGACGCCCAACCTTGGTTGAAAGGATATAGTCACGTCCCCGCAAACTGTCCCCGAGCGCACGTTCTGAACGTCCAAAGCCGTAAAAGGGGGCGGTGTCATAATAGCGATATCCCGAACGAACCGCTGCCGCCAGCATCTCAAGGCTTGCCGCATTATCATTTGCACGGAGCAATCCCCCCAGGGGTGCCCCCCCGAACCCCAACACCGGGAGCGCAAGCCGCCCGTTCAAAAGTACCCGTTCTGGAACATCAAGATTTTCTGGAACATCAAGTTTTTCCATGTCCCTCACGCTCCCCTCAATTTCACAGGCACTCTATAGACAAAACCCGAAAGACAACAGTCAAAAATCAAATCTGGCCTTCAGGGGCGAAAAGACGCCGCCCTGCTCAAGGCTTGAGAGACGGACACGACCAGGGGCAGGGCCTTGTTTTTAAAATCCTCTGAGGGCAGGCTCGCAACAGGGGCATGAACCGACACTCCGGAAATGGCTTCGGTTCCGCAGACAACGGGACAGGCAAGGGTCATCAGACCTGGTGATACTTCCTGTTTGACAAAAGCAAAGCCTTTTTCGCGACAGTCGGCAATCCTGGCGGCAATGGCGTTTGAATCCGTCAAGGACCAGGCGGTTTGTGCACGTAGATTCAAACGCGACAAATAGCTCTGGACTTTTGGGGCCTCCCACAGAGATAAAAGACTCCGCCCACTTGCCGAGAGTTGAATCGGGACTTTCTTGCCCGGGAGTGTGTTTTCAAAGTTTCCGGCATAGCCGGGCAAGCGATGAACATAGATCATTTCATCCCCGACGCGCACGGAAAGAGACACGTCGAATCCGACATCCTCGCGCAGTCTGACCAAATGCGGCCAGGCCCGTTTGGCAAACCGGTTGCGGGACAAATAGCTATAGAGCAAATGAACCGTTTTGACTGTGGGGCGGTACCTTTTTGAGTTGCTGTCCTTTGCCAGATACCCTGCATAGACAAGTGTCGCCGTCAGGCGTTGTACTGTTGGAACCGACAACCCCGTTGCCGCCGCAAGTTCCGTCAATGACATCGGTCCATCTCCATTTGAAAGCGCATCAAAGACCTGAAATCCGCGTGCGACCGAGGTCAGAAACCTTGGATCCTGCGCTCTGGGCATTGTCGTTGTGTGTTGTGTCATGACAGATGATAGGCCCCTATTGCCCGCGCCGCCTGCCTGAGTGCTCGCCCGAGTTTGTCCCGTCGTTTACGATCCTGAAAGGCTTCAACCGCTCCGCCCAGGATGATGGCCCCCAGGACCTCCCTGTCCGCGCCGACAACAGCGGCCCCGACGGACGCGGCCCCGACGGAGACTTCCTTGCTTTGGTAGGCGTAACCGATTTTGCGGGTCTGCGCGATGGCCCGGGCCACAGCAGCGCGCGTGTCCAATGAATAGGGGGTGATCCTGGCAAAGGTCGAGGCTGCAAGAACCCTGTCGCACTCTTCGTCTGTCAGGGCCGCGAGGATTGCACGACCGGAGGCCGTATTCACAGCCGGCCAGCGTCGTCCAAGAGGTGCGAGGTTTAAAATTTCATCCCGGCTGGGAACGCGGGACAGATAAACAATCTCCGTCCCATGTAACACAGTCAGATCGGCCCGTGTCGAAAATTTTTCAGAAAGATCAATAAGATAAGGCATTGCTGATTCAACAAGGCGATTGTTGCGCAGATAACCGTAGACCGGACGCAGGCATCCCCGTCCCGGCACATAGGCTTTGCTATTTTCTTCGCGTTCAAGATACCCGAGAGTTTCGAGAGTATAGAGGCTTCTTTGCACAGAGCTTTGTGTTTCATCCTGTCGCATTGCAATCTCCTTTGCGGTCATTGCCTGCGGTGAGTCTTGAAAGGATTCGAGAATATTCAATGCTTTGAGCAATGCAGATGAGGTCATTCTTTTTTCAACCCGTCCTTTTTGAAATCTGCACAATCATCCATGATTTTATCGCATAGTGCAAATGAGCAGGGCAAAATTCTCGTTGACTCTATCATTTTTATAATTTAAATATCTTATAGGGAGATAAAAAATCGTATAACGATAAAATCCAAGTCAACGATAACAGGTAAAATAATTAAACGAGAGGCAGAACCGATGAAAAATTTACTCAAAATCTGCGTTTTGGGCCTGCTGATGGTTGCCGGCGTGGCCCGTTCGGGTGACTACCCGACCAAAGGTATCAATCTGACCGTTGCCTATGGCGCAGGAGGGACGACGGACTCGACAGCGCGTGTTTTGGCTCAATTGCTTGAAAAAGAACTCGGCACGTCTGTCACCGTCATCAACAAGCCCGGTGGTGGTGGCTCCGTGGCGGCGGGTCTTGCCGCCGCGCAACGCCCCGATGGCTATAATCTCTTTACACTCGTGACGGGGGCGGCGGTTATTTCACCCCATCGTCAGAATCTCCCCTACGACACACTGTCCGATTTTACCTTTATCGCCCAATATGGAGCATGGAATGCAGGGATTGTCGTTCCTGCGGATGCGCCCTATCAAACCTTTGACGAACTGGTGGCCTTCGCCAGGGCAAACCCCCGGAAAATCAGCTATTCCATCGCGGGTATCGGCACTGTCCAGCACCTGGTGATGGAACGCCTTGCCCGTGCCGAAGGGGTGGAGTGGACAGCCGTCCCTTTCAAGGGCGGAGCCGCTGCAGTCACAGCACTTCTTGGCAATCATGTTGACGTCATGGCAGGTGCGGCAGAGTGGCTCCCACACGTCCAGTCGGGTCAATTTAGGTTGCTCGCGATCTATACCGAATCACGGATGCCACAATTCCCGGGCGTGCCCACGCTCAAAGAGCTCGGCTATGACGTCACAGGGGCATCAATCCTTGGCATTGCCGCCGCAGATGGTGTGCCAAAAAACATCGTCGCAAAGCTTGATTCCGCCATCAAAAAAGCAACTGAAAGTAAAGAATTACAGGAGATTATCGACAAACTGTCGATGAAAATTGTCTATCGCAACTCTGCCGAATTTGAACAAAATGTCCGCGAAAACTATGAGACACACGGTCAGGTCATTCGCGCCGCCGGATTGGGCAAATAACATGGTGGCACATGGAATCTACAGACGAAAGTATTCAAGTGCAAAGGACGGTGGAGCATGGGACAGAAAAAACAGGACGTCATATCTGGTCTGGTTCTTCTGGCTTTTTCAGCAATTCTCATTGCATGCCTCATTCCCTACTTTGTCGAGGAAAGCACGGGGAGCGCACTGTCCCCGCAATTTTTCCCGCGACTTGGTGCGGTTTTGATCGGTCTCGGGGGCTTTGTCCTTGTTGTGTTGTCTCGGTTGAGGCCATCACGGCACAGTGTTTCAGGCCCAAAGACCACAGAATCCACAGAAAAACGGGCATATGGTAAAATCCTGGTCGTCGCTGGTATCATGGCGGGGTTCATCCTGTTGTTTCAATGGCTTGGCTACTTCTATGCCACTCCATTGACCCTTGCTGTGCTCATGGTTTTTTTCGGTGCGCGCCATCTGCTGACGATTTTTGGGGTTGTTGCCATAACGACAATCGCTCTCTTTGTTCTGTTCAGCCTTGGTCTGAAACTTCCGCTCGTTTGAGGCCCGCCTATGATTCTCGCTCTCTTCTCCGCTGTGGATCTGTTGCTTTCATTTCAAAATCTGCTCGCCATTTTTGCGGGTGTGGCCTTCGGTGTCTTTATGGGGGCTATGCCGGGGTTGACGGGTACGATGGGGATCGCACTTGTGATCCCGCTGACCTATGCCTTTGAGCCAATCACGGCCTTTGCCCTTCTGCTCGGTGCCTATAAGGGTGCCCTCTTTAGCGGTTGCATTCCCGCCATTTTGATTAATACCCCCGGGACACCAGCGGCGGCGGCTACGGTTCTTGACGGCTACCCTCTCTCTCAAAAGGGTCGGGGGGGGGAAGCCATGGGAATGGCACTGTGGTCATCAGTGATCGGGGATCTGGTTTCGACAGTTGCACTGATCTTTGGGGCGATTTTATTGGCACAGTTCGCCACCAGGTTTGGCCCGCCAGAATTTGCGACGCTGGTTCTGTTTTCATTGACCATTGTCGCCGGGGTGTCAGGGGGATCGCTCATCAAGGGGTTCATTGCAGCGGCGGCTGGTTTCATCTTTGGAACAGTTGGACTTGACCCCATGACGGCAACGCCGCGTTTTACCTTTGGCGAATTGACGATGCTCAATGGCATTTCACTCCTTGCGATGTTGACTGGTTTGTTCGCAATATCTGAACTCTTTATCCAGGTTGTCTCCCCCCGCCGCGCACAAGCAAAAATCGCTGTGCCCCGGGCCAAAATCAGCGGGGGGGACATTCGTGCAAAACTCCCCACAATCCTGCGCGGGTCGGCAATCGGAATTGTCCTCGGATCCATTCCGGGGCTTGGGGCAACACCAGCCGCCTTTTTGTCCTATTCCGAGGCAAAACGCGCATCTAAAAAACCCGAAGACTTTGGACAGGGAAGCCTCGAGGGTGTCGCAGCGGCAGAGTCGGCCAACAATGCAACTGCTGGCGGTGCGCTCATTCCTTTGATGGCGTTGGGCGTTCCCGGAGATGTCATCACCGCCGTTTTGCTCGGCGCGTTTTTGATTCACGGGCTTGCTCCCGGCCCCCAGCTTTTTACTGAAGACCTTGACCTCGTTTATGCCATTTTTATCGCACTGATGATGGCCACGTTGATGCTTCCGCTTGTGGGATTGGTCGCAATCCGACTCTTTTCCCGGATTGTTATGATTCCCCGCCATGTTCTCTATCCAATCATTGCGATACTTTGTCTTTTGGGTGTGTTTGGCTTCAATTCCAGCCCAACGGATCTCTGGATTATGCTCGGGTTCGGTGTGCTTGGCTATGTCATGCGAAAACTTGCCTTTCCGCTCGCTCCGATGATGATTGGATTTATCCTTGAACCCCTTGGCGAACAATCAATGCGCCAGGCCCTGACGATTTCCTCCGGTGACTGGGCGGTCTTTGTCTCAACCCCAATATCTATTTTGTTCCTCGTCCTGACGGTGCTGTCCATCGGCATCATCACGCGCAGAACCCTCAAAGAAAAGACTCCGGTATGAGCCGTGCAGTCAGCCAATCGATAGAGATCAGAAAACCAGCCGTTATCAGTGAAAAAGGATTGGTGGCGTCGCAGAACCGTATTGCCTCTGAAATCGGGGCAGATATTCTATGCAGAGGCGGAAACGCCATTGATGCCGCCATCGCGACCTCTTTTGCGCTTGGCGTGGTTGAACCGTGGATGAGCGGGATTGGCGGTGGTGGTTACATGATTGTCCGCCGCGCCGCCGACAAGGGTGCGCATGTGGTTGATTTCGGGATGCGCGCGCCCGCTGGACTCAAGGTCGAAGACTACCCGATTGATACTCCGGGTGGCAAAAAATCCAACGATTTGTTCCCTTGGCCTGTCGTCGTACAAGACGCCAATGTCATCGGTGCAAAGGCTGTGGCCATTCCCGGTCACGTCGCGGGAATGGCCAGGGCGCACGTGACCTTTGGGTCTTTTCCCTGGGCTGATCTGATCGCCCCTGCGATCACCGAGGCAAAAAAAGGCCTTCTTGTCGATTGGTATGCTCAACTGATTTTGGCCAGTGCCGCCAAAGATTTGGCAAAATTTCCCGCATCGCGTGCGCTCTATCTTGATGCAGAGCGCTTTCCAAAAGCATCTGCCTGGACGGCACAGTCCCACACCCGATGCGATCAAAGGACACTGGCAACCACCTTGGCGACGATTGCAAGCCACGGTGCAGAGTCATTCTATCAGGGAAAAATAGCGCAGGGCATCATCGATGATCTGACCGCCGCCGGGGGCCGTCATTGTTTTGAAGATTTCAGCAATTACCAGGCGCAAATTGTTCCCGCTTCTGAATTTCAATACAAAGGCCACCGTGTTTTTGGAACGCCTGAGATGACTGCCGGGCCGACCCTGGAATCTGTCCTCGCTTTGCTCAAGACATGGTCGCCCACAGGATCAAAACCATCTGCAGAAGATTTTGCAACCTTTGATCGCGCAATCCGCCGCGCGAATCAGAACCGTATCCAAACCATGGGAGATGACCCCGTGCCGGGTTGCACCACACATTTCAACGTGGTGGACGCGCAGGGAACGATGGTCTCTGTGACCCAGACACTCCTGTCTATCTTTGGTTCGCGCATGACCCTGCCCTCGAGCGGAATCTTGATGAACAACGGCATCATGTGGTTTGATCCCGAACCCGGGAAGCCGAACTCAATCGGTGCGGGTCAGCGTTGTCTAACGAATATGTGTCCGACGCTATTGGAACGTGCGGACGGTGTGCGCTTTGGCCTTGGGGCCGCCGGAGGGCGCAAGATCATGCCCGCTGTTGCCCAACTGGTGTGTTACCTGCTGGATTTTGGCATGGATGCCGAAACCGCCATGCACGAACCCCGCATTGATGCCAGTTTGGCAGGGTCAACCATCGTTGACAGCGCACTTCCCGCACAGCTACGCGCCCTGCTGAAGCAAAAACTCCCGGATGTGATCGAGGCCCCACGCACAGTTTATCCCTATAATTTTGCCTGCCCTTCCATTGTCGAACGGCGCGGGACAATAAGCGCAGGGACGACAGAAGTCATGGCGTATTGGGCTGATACAGTCTCCGCAGACGACAGGGAACTTCTCGCTTGACAGCGCATGGCTTAATGATAGAGAATGAGTTCCCAAAATAAAAAAACACCTGATTCAACAGGTTTTATTTTTTGTAGATGTGAGGCATCCGAAATATGAAAACGATCAAAACCATTCTAAAATACTTTGGCGGAGCCACTGCGGCGTTGCTGGGCCTTCAGATTGTCCCGGCCCTTGCGACAGAGGCTTTTCAGGTCGGAGCCATTTACCTTGACGCGCAGGGCTATTATGCGGGTGTTCGCGCCGGGATTGGCACACGGGCCGCAGAATTGGGTCAGGAAATCAATATTATTGAAACCAATGCGCGCGGTGATGTTGCCAAGGAAAGCCAGTTTATCAATACCCTGTCCGTTGCTGGAATCGATGCCTTGATTTTGTCTGCCGTGTCTGCCGATGGCTCTGTGCGTTCGATTGAACGCGCCCGCGAACGAGGGATTCCAGTCATCTGCTATAACACCTGCATCAATGACAAAGACAGGGAAAACCTCGTCTTTGCCTATGCGGTGGGTGATCCCTTTCGTTTTGGGCGGCTGATTGGCGAATTTGCCGCTGTGTTTCTCCAGGACAAGGGCATTCAAAACCCCAAAATCGGTGTTGTGAACTGCGAACAGTTCGAGGTCTGTATTACACGCCGCAAGGGATTTGAATCTGCGCTGAATGATGCGGGTCTCAAGTGGGAGATTGTCGCCAACCAGGAAGGCTCAACCCTGGATCGCGCGGTGACAACGGCAAAGCAAATCCTGTCCGCCCATCCGGAAATCAACATCATGTTTGGTCAGGCGGGTGGCTCCACCCTTGGGGCTGTCAAGGCTGTTGAAAGTGCGGGGCGCGTCGGTGAGGTCTTCGTTGTCGGCGGTGATATGACGACCGAGATCGCCGAAGCCCTCAAGGACAACAAAATCCTCAAAGGCGTTGTTGACATTTCGGGCAGGCAAATGGGCGAGTTGGCCCTTGATCTGGCCCTGAAAGCGGCAAATAACCAGACCTCAGACAAGGTTGTTCAGGCCCCGATTGACCTTTACACCTCAGTCGCAGATGCCAGAAACTGGCTTGAAACCCACCCTGACGGTTTGCCATAGGCCGACGGCCAGACGTGGTGTGAACACACGAAGAGACGGGGCTTATACCTGCTTCCTGGCGGTGTTTGCTGTTGTGGCAGGTCAGAACATACGGGTAAAAAACGTGAGACAGCATCATGTCATCCCCATCTGCACCCAACATTGTTGAGGCCCAAAATATCACCAGACGCTATCCCGGTGTTTTGGCCCTTGATGATGTGTCGATGACTATAAAACCGGGGGAAGTGCGCGCTATTCTGGGCAAAAACGGTGCAGGGAAATCAACTCTGATCCGAACAATCACAGGCGCGGAAACCCCCGACAGTGGCGCGGTCTTTATCGGCGGACAATGCCTTGATGCCGCGCAGGGACAGCGCACGTCGCAGGCGGTGAATTATGGTGTGCGTTCTGTCTATCAGGAACTCAGCCTCTTCCCTGAAATGAGTGTCAGCGAAAATCTTTTCGCCGGACGCTGGTTGTCAGGGGGTTTTGCCCTCGATCATCGGGCGATGCGCGAAAAGGTTGCAGAGGTCATCGCCAGGCTGGCCTTTCCCCTGTCGCCTTACGACGTTGTGAAAGACCTTGGGCCTGCACATCGACAACTGGTCGAAATTGCCCGGGCCATGATTGATGATCCAAAGCTGGTGATCCTCGATGAACCCACTTCCTCCCTGAGCAATGAAGAAGTTGACCTTTTGTTTCAGGCTGTGGGCCGGATTGTTGAACGGGGCGCGTCGGTACTCTACGTTAGTCACAGAATGAAGGAAATTCGCACCATCGCCGAAACAGCGACCGTTCTGCGCGATGGTCGCCATATTGCGACATTTGACATCAAGGACACCACCAATGACGAGGTTGTCAAAATGATGTTGGGCACGGGAAAGGCAGAAATTTCCGCCGTCCCCAGGACGCCCCCCGCCCGCGATGCCGTTTTGTCCGTGCGTGGGCTGGAAATTGCGGGCAAGGTGCGCGGTGTTGATTTTGATCTCTACCCCGGTGAAATTTTGGGTATTGCCGGACTGCTTGGCTCTGGTCGCACAGAAATTCTGCGGGCCATCGCTGGACTTGACCAGCCTGAAAAGGGCGAAATCACTTACCAGGGGCGCACGCTGGACGGGCATTTTATCAAGCGATTGCGCCAAGGTCTGGCGATCACCCCCGAAAACCGCAAAGACGACGGAATTTTTCCCCTGTTGGGGGTGTCAGAAAATATTGTCTTGGCTGATCCGGCACAGGTCGCGCATCGGGGCATTTTTGATCCCGCCTCCATTCGCAAACAGGCGCAAAAAATCGTCGATCAATTTCGTGTCAAGGCGGCTCAACTCACAACCCCGATTGGTACGCTATCGGGTGGAAACCAGCAAAAAATTGTGATTGGACGCTGGGTCTATGCGGGCGCACAGGTTTTATTGCTGGACGAACCCACACGCGGCGTGGATGTCGAAGCCAAGGCGCAGATTTACCGTATTGCCCGGGATTTGGCCCAGGAGGGAAAATCGATTATTTTTGTCTCGTCTGAAATTGAGGAACTGCCTCTTGTCTGTAACCGGGTGCTCGTCCTCAACGATGGTCATTTTACAGAGACATTTCAGGCCCCCTTTATTGACACTGATTTGCTTCTCAATTCTGCAATCTCATAAGGAAAAGACCAGATGAGCCTGCCGCCAAAAACTGCGCTACGATCTTTTCTGTCCAACCATTTGAACGAAATTGGTCTGGTTGCTGTCATTGTGATCCTCTATATTGTCTTTGCCAATACAGCCAATGGCTTTACCAGCCTCTATAACCAGCAAAATATTCTCCGCGATGCCGCCGCCATCGGCATTGCCGCCTTTGGGGCGACGCTTATTATTGTCGCAGGGGAAATTGATGTCAGCGTCGGCCCGATGGTGGCGTTTTTGTCTGTTCTGCTTGCCTATCTTTTGCAATGGCAGGTTCCCCTCATCCTCGCAATCCCGCTCGCCATGGTGGGCGGTGGCCTTTTGGGGGGACTCGCCGGGGTGCTCAGGGCGTCTTTTGCGGTGCCCTCCTTTGTCGCAACGCTGGGGCTGTGGAGTGCGCTGCGGGGCCTGGCCCTCTTTTTTACCAACGCTCTGCCAGTTTCTTTTCCGCGCAACCGCGTCCTTGACAGTCTTGACAGGGATTGGCTCGGCCTGCCTGTGGCGGCCTGGGTTCTCTTTGTCGTCTTCGCGCTCTTTGCCTTTATTGCCAGTCGCACCAGCTACGGACGCTCTGTCTATGCCATCGGGGGAAATGCCAGTGCCGCGCGTTTGGCCGGAATTTCTGTTGGGCGGGTGCGCGTGATTCTTTTTGCCACGGCGGGCTTGTTGGCGGCGGTTTCTGCTATCCTGATGACCGCACGCCTGGGGTCTGGAAACGCGGGTGCGGCAACGGGTCTGGAATTTGATGTCATTGCCGCCGTGGTGATCGGGGGAACCGCCCTCTCTGGTGGGCGGGGGACAATGGTGGGAACAATGCTCGGCGTTCTCGTCATCACCCTGATCGGTAATGGTTTGGTGTTGCTGGGGATCAATCCCTTTTTTCAGGAAGTCATCCGGGGGGTCATTATCGTTGGGGCTGTTTTGCTCAATATTGCCGTTGGTCGCCAGAGCGCACGTCGCGCCGCACGGAGAATCTGAACGGGGGAGCTTGAAAGATGAACAAAAGTTACGATTACGTCATCGTCGGCGGCGGTGTTGCGGGCTGTGTTCTGGCCTATCGCCTGAGCGAAAACCCCAATATCAGGGTTGCTGTGCTGGAACACGGGCAGGCCGGAAACCACAAAAAAAACATCGTTCGCATTCCCTTGGGGATGGTGTCTTTCATCATGCCGAACCTCGCCTTTCTCGGCGGGCCAAAAATGACCTATATGTACAGGGGCGAACCCAATCAGGGGTTGGGCGGAAACAGTATCGAGTTACCCCGGGGCAAGGCCCTTGGCGGGTCGTCGATGATTAACGGCATGGTGGTTATCCGGGGTCAGTGGGAAGACTTCGACCACTGGGAAGAGCTGGGCGCAACAGGCTGGTCACGCACAGAGATGAAACGCTATTTCATCAAATCGGAAAACTTTGAAATCGCCCACAATCCCGATTATACCCCCGGTCATCACATTCGCGGGCAAGCCGTCAAGGACTTGATTGACTACAGCTATCACGGCACCGGTGGCCCCTATAACGTCGCCCCGCCCCGAAGCCCGAACCCGATGTGCGAGGTCTACTTCAAGGCCTGCGAGGAAGCCGGATATAAAATCAACCCCGATTTCAACGGCGCAGAGCAAGAGGGCGCAGGATACTATTGGCTCCAGCAAAAGGGGGGCGAACGCTGGGGTATGGAGTCTGGCTATGCCAATCTGGCCCGCCAGCGTCAAAATGTTGACATTATGACCGGGGCAAAGGTTTTGCGCCTGCGCCTCACGGGCAAGCGCGTCACCGGGGTGGTCTATGACCAGGGTGGCGCAGAAAAGAGCCTCACCGCCACCCGTGATGTGGTCATGGCCCTCGGGGCCTTTAACACTCCGCAGACCCTGATGCTCTCGGGCATTGGCCCGGGGCATGAACTGGCCCGCCAGGGCATTGCCGTGACACACGACCTCCCCGGCGTGGGCCAGAACCTCCAGGATCACCTCGACACCTGGGTCAAGCAAAAGGCCACGAATTATGAAACCTATGGGCTGTCCCCCAGAGTTCTGCACAAAAATATCGCCCACCTGTTGAAATGGGTCTTTGCCCGGCGGGGGGCTCTGACCTCCAACACTGCAGAGGCGGGCGGCTTTATCAGATCTGCCCCTGATGTCGCGCGGCCTGACCTGCAGCTGTTTTTCTGTACAACAATGGCCTCGGCACAGGTTGCGGGGAGTTTTTTCACGCACGGATGGACGATGCACGCCACCGGCCTGCGGCCCTATTCACGCGGGCATGTCGGTCTGCACAGTGCTGATCCTTATCAACAGCCCTTGATCCAGCATAATTTCTGTCAGGATGAGCGCGATATGACCTGTCTAATTCGGGGTGTTCAGGCTATTCGAACCATCACGCGCCAGCCTGCGTTCCAGGCCTTTGCAGGCGAGGAAGTCGAACCCGGCGCGGAAATCCAGACCGAAGACGACCTGCGCCGCCATATTAAGGACAACTGCGCCACCGTTTACCATCCGACCTCAACCTGTGCGATGGGGCTGGGCAAAATGGCGGTGACAGACCCGCTCTCGATGAAGGTTTATGGGCTGGAGGGCCTGCGGATTGCCGATGCCTCTGTTTTCCCAACGGTGACATCCGGCAATACTGTTGCACCGACAATCGCCGTTGCCGAACGCGCGGCTGACCTGATCCGTGCGACTGCGGAGGCTGGTTGATCGGCACGCGGTCAGGGGCTATAAGGGGAAAAGATCGCGAGAAAAGCCCGACAGGCGTGTAAAGGAAAGCGAAGGAAATGACGAGTAAACGACTGGCGGGGAAAAACTGCCTCATTACCGCCGCAGGACAAGGAATTGGTCGGGCCACAGCTGAGATTTTCGTCCGGGAAGGTGCGCGTGTGCTCGCTGTCGATATTAACGACTCCGCCTTGCGCGATTTGGCAGAACAGGCAGATAACATCGAAACTGTGACACTTGACCTGACAGATCGCGATGCAATTGACCGGCTTTTTGACCGCCAGGACAGCTTTGACGTTTTGTTTAACTGTGCGGGTTTTGTCGCCAGCGGCGATATTCTCACTTGTTCAGAGGCCGACTGGGACTTAAGCTTTGATCTCAATGTCAACAGCATGTATCGCCTGTGTCAAAAGGTTCTGCCCGACATGTTGAGCAAGGGCGGTGGATCCATTATCAATATGTCATCCGTTGCTTCTTCGGTGAGGGGTGTGCCGAATCGCTTTGCCTACTGTGCGTCAAAAGCCGCCGTCATTGGCCTGACCAAATCTATCGCCGCAGATTTTGTGACACAGGGAATTCGGTGCAATGCCATCTGCCCGGGCACTGTTGAAAGCCCCAGCCTGCACGACAGGTTGCGGGCAACGGGCGATTACGATCAGGCCCTGAAGGACTTCATAGCCCGTCAGCCCATGGGGCGCATTGGCACCGCCGAGGAAATTGCAGAGCTAACCCTCTACCTTGCCAGCGATGCAAGCCGCTACACCACCGGGCAAGCCCTGGCGATTGATGGCGGCTGGACAACCTAACAGACAAGGACAAAAAGAATGAAGCTCTTGCGCTATGGCCCTGCGGGGCAGGAAAAACCCGGGATTTTGGATGACGCAGGCGTTATCCGCGACCTTTCTGCTCAGGTCACGGATATTACGGGGGCGACACTTGGCGATATGAGCAAGCTCCAAAGCCTTGATCCAACACAGTTGCCTGTGGTGACGGGGTCGCCACGTCTCGGCCCTTGTGTTGGTGGAGTGGGCAAATTTATCTGCATCGGCCTGAACTATGCGGATCACGCCGCCGAAAGCGGCATGAGCCTGCCCGGAGAACCGGTTGTTTTTTTCAAGGCAACCTCTGCCATCACTGGCCCCAATGATCCGGTTCATATTCCACGCGGGTCAGTCAAAACAGACTGGGAGGTTGAACTGGGCGTCGTGATCGGGCGCGAAGCCAAATATGTTTCAGAGGCCGATGCCCTTGCTCACGTTGCGGGCTACTGCGTTGTTAATGACCTGTCCGAGCGTGATTTTCAGCTTCATCGCTCTGGTCAGTGGGTCAAGGGAAAATCTGCGGATACTTTTGGCCCTCTTGGCCCGTGGCTTGTCACACGGGATGAGATTGCCGACCCGCAAGACCTGTCCATGTACCTTGAGGTCAATGGGAAACGTTATCAGGACGGTTCAACCCGCACCATGCACTTTGGGGTCGCAACCATTATTGCACACCTGTCACAGTTTATGAGTCTACAACCCGGCGATGTCATTTCAACCGGAACGCCACCCGGTGTTGGAATGGGCCAAACGCCGCCGCTTTACCTGAAACCGGGTGATCGGATGGAGTTGGGGATTGCAGGTTTAGGCCAACAAAACCAAGATGTGATTGCCGCTCTGTAAAGACAGAGCGACAGTATTTCCTCCCTAGAGTTTACTCATGTCTCACGCCGTTCGTCTCGCGCCTTCTCTGCTTGCCGCTGATTTTTCTTGCCTCGGCACAGAAGTACGTCGGCTTGATGATGCCGGGTGCGACATGATCCATCTTGATATTATGGATGGTCACTTTGTGCCAAATATTTCCTTTGGCCCGGCTCTGACCAAATCCCTGCGCCCCTATACAAAAAAGCCTTTTGATGTCCATCTCATGGTTCGTCCTGTTGACCCCTTTATTGATGATTTTGTTGCCGCAGGGGCGGATATGATTACAATTCACCAAGAATCAGGCCCCCACCTGCACCGCAGTATTCAACGGATCAAGGCACAGGGTCTCAAGGTAGGGGTTGCGCTCAACCCCGCAACAGCACCGCACACACTCGATCCCATCCTCGAAGACCTTGATCTGGTGCTTGTCATGTCGGTCAACCCCGGGTTCGGGGGGCAGAGCTTTATTGAAAGCAGTCTGTGCAAAATCGAACAGCTGGCCAAACGGATCGATCAGACGGGTCTGGCGATTGACCTTGAAGTTGATGGCGGCATTAACCCGAAAACCGCTCCACAGGCCATTAACGCCGGAGCAAATTTACTGGTTGCCGGAACAGCAACATTCCAGGGTGGCCCTGCGCACTACGCTGACAATATTCAAATGCTCAAGGGAGCGCGATAAATGATCCGGTTGGCGAACCATCCTTACAACCCCTCATAGACGACAAGGATAAAAACGCCTGTGTTGATAAAAAAAAGCCTTGTGGTTTTCATGCACGATCTCGTGATGTTGGTGCTGTCTTTCGTGCTCTCCCTCTGGATCAGAATGGGTACAGAGGATGCGCTTGCTCTTTACGTGTCAGGCAAATTGGACAGTGCATTGATCCTTTTTATTGCGTTCGGTAGTGTTGTCTTTTGGTTCTGTGGCCTTTACAGGGGAATTTGGCGTTACGCTTCCATCACTGAACTGACTACCATTTTCAAATCGGTATCTTTGCTCCTTATCATTTATATTCCTGTTCTTTTTTTGGTCAACCGTCTCGAAGAGATGCCGCGATCAACTATCCTGATTAACTGGTTCGTCCTGGTTTTTTTGCTCGGTGGACCGCGGCTTCTGTTCAGGCTTTACAAAGATGGCCTTCTCGTCAGCCGTTTTTCCTTTTCCTCTTTCAACCACCCCGGGGAGCCTGTTGTCCTCGTCGGTACGACAGGTCAGGGTGAATCCTTTATTCGTGCCATGTGTCGGGATAAAAAAGCCCCCTACCACATTCTGGCCCTGTTGGATTTCAGCCCGGAGCGGGCGGGAAGAAAGCTCCACGGCCTGACTATAGATTATGCACAACCTGAAAAGTTCGGTGCTATTCTGGACAATATTTTCCCTATGCCGGCAAAGGTTATTCTCTCACGTCCCGAAAGCCGGGAAACAATGCAAATTCTGCGCGAGCAAACAAAAAGCAGGGGCATCTCACTTGAACGGCTTCCTCGGGACATGACACTTGATCCCGATCAGGGTGTGGTGCACAAGATTCAACCCATTGCTATTGAGGACATCCTTGGCCGGCAACAAATTCAACTGAATCACAATGCCATTCAACAGATGATTGAGGGGAAAAAAATTCTCGTCACAGGCGCAGGTGGCTCAATCGGTGCGGAACTGGTTCGACAGGTCGTAGCAATGCATCCTGCGCGGTTGGTTCTTGTTGAGAACGGAGAATACAATCTCTACGCTATCGACAGAGAACTCGGCCACTTAGGCACGGAACACGAGGCCATTCTGTGTGATGTCAGGAACAGAACACGGATTGAAGAGGTCATCGCCACATTCAAACCCGATGTTGTTTTCCACGCCGCCGCTCTTAAACATGTTCCAATGGTCGAAGCCAATCCGCTCGAAGGATTGGAAACAAATGTGATCGGAACGCAAAATGTTGCGGACGCCTGCTTGAACAATGACGTCAAGACGATGGTTCTGATTTCAACGGATAAAGCCATTAACCCGCCCAATATTATGGGAGCGAGCAAACGTCTTGCTGAAATCTACTGCCAGTCGCTCGACATTCATCACAACAAAAAGGGAACACGTTTTGTCACAGTGCGTTTTGGCAATGTGCTTGGCTCAACGGGTTCTGTTGTCCCGCTTTTTAAAAAGCAACTGGAACAGGGGGGGCCTCTGACCGTCACCCACCCCGAGATAACACGCTATTTCATGAGTATAAGAGAAGCCGTCGAACTTGTTTTACAGTCTGCGACAATGGAGATGACAGATAAAACAGGCCATCTCGGACAAATTTACGTGCTGGAAATGGGCGACCCTGTCAGGATCGTCGACCTCGCCAAAGACATGATTCGCTTGGGCGGGTTCCAGCCGGATCGTGATATCCAGATTGAATTTACGGGCCTGCGTGCCGGTGAAAAACTTTATGAAGAACTGTTCTACAGTGATGAAAAACTCTACCCCACAGGTCACGATTCACTTCAACGTGCCGCGCCGCGCGTGCTTGATACAAAAACGGTTCAGGCAAAAATGGCAAAAATGAAAATCGCAATCAGTGCCAATCAAACAAAAGACGCAATTGCCATACTGGCTGAGTTGGTTCCAGAGTATTCCGGATCGGGAGCGGAGCCTCACTCCCCCGATGAATCAAGCGAATAGCCTGCCGAACGCACTGTGCGAATCAAGTCTCTTTCGCCTTTTTCATTCATCACTTTACGCAGCCGCCGGATATGAACATCGACCGTACGCGGTTCAACATAGACATCGTGCCCCCAAACAGAATCGAGAAGCTGTTCACGACTGAACACACGTCTTGGATTTTGCATCAAATGGCGCAAGAGCTTGAACTCTGTGGGGCCAAGGTGAACTTCGCGGTCATGGCGATAGACCTTGTAAGCCGACATATCTATTGTGATATCTTCGAAAGATAGGTTTTCCTTGACAGATTCAGGCTTTCGCCGCCGTAAAACAGCACGCACACGGGCAATCAATTCAGCGGGCGAAAAAGGCTTGGTCACATAGTCATCCGCCCCCGAGTCAAGACCGCGCACTTTGTCACTTTCTTCGCCGCGTGCCGTCAACATAATAATCGGTGTTTCGCGCGTTTCAGGCATGCGACGCAGCTGGCGACAGACTTCAAGGCCGGATAACAGCGGAAGCATCCAATCCAACAGCACAATATCAGGCGTTTTTTCTTTGGCTTTGAGGATTGCGTCTTCCCCATCCAGGGCCTCTGTGACTTCAAAGCCTTCTTTTTCTAAATTGTAACGCAAGAGCGTCGTCAAGGCGATCTCATCTTCAACCACGAGGGCCAGGGGCTTCATTATGTCTTCCTTTGTTTATATTTTTGGGCAACCTTTAGACATCAAAGGTCGTTGTGTCGCCTTTGGGACGGCGGCCTTCGATCTGTTCACCTGTTTCGAGATAATAAACGGCCTCTGCAATGTTGGTTGCATGATCGCCGATGCGTTCAATATTTTTGGCAATGAACATCAAATGTGTGCAGGTGGTCACATTTTTTGAATCATCTCCCATAAACAACAGAATTTCGCGGAAGAGGGCGATATACATTTCATCAACCTCTGCATCGCGATGCCAAATGTCAACAGAACGATCAACATCGCGCGTGGCAAAGGCATCCACCGTGTCCTTGAACACAGTGCGTACAAATTTGCCCAGACGCACAACCGCGTCAAAAGAAACCGTATCGTCCTGTTTCGACAATGCAATGGCACGCTTGGCAATATTTTTTGCGTAGTCTCCGATCCGCTCTAAATCCGAGGCAATCTTGAGCGCGGAAATTGTGGCCCGCAAATCATCCGCCATCGGTTGGCGCAAGGCAACCAGACGGACAACCTCCTGATCAAGCTCGCGTTCCAAATCATCAATTTGGCTGTCGTTTTCTGCGACCTTTTGACCCAGTTCTGAATCACGCCTTGACAAGGCATCAAGGGCCTGGGCGAACTGGTTTTCAGCCAGCCCGGCCATGTGCATAATAAGTGCATGAATTTCACCGAGTTCTCTGTCGAACGACGTGACAATGTGGCCTTTGTTCATCCTTGAGCCTCCTCTTGCTCACTTTAACCAAATCGACCCGTAATATAGCCTTGTGTGCGCTCATTTTCTGGATTTGTAAAAATTTGTTCTGTTTCGCCGACCTCAACCAATTCACCAAGGTGGAAAAACGCGGTTTTTTGCGACACACGCGCCGCTTGTTGCATGGAGTGGGTGACAATCG
This sequence comes from Kiloniellaceae bacterium, assembly GCA_965199245.1. Taxonomy (GTDB): domain Bacteria; phylum Pseudomonadota; class Alphaproteobacteria; order Kiloniellales; family Kiloniellaceae; genus Carbonatibacter. The sequence continues at coordinate 880,671 of CBDAQP010000003.1, read as the reverse complement.
CAATGGTATAGCGTTCACGCAACTCATCCATCAGCTCCTCGATCTTTGCCGTTGCAATGGGATCAAGAGCAGAACAGGGTTCATCCATCAAAATGACTTCCGGGTTGATGGCAATCGCCCGGGCAATGCACAACCGCTGTTGCTGACCACCCGATAACCCTGTGCCCGGGGTATCTAAACGATCCTGAACCTCAGTCCAAAGCGACGCCCGTCGCAAGGATTTTTCAACAATGGCATCAAGTTCGTCACGATTGTCCGCCAAACCATGCAAACGCGGGCCATAGGCCACGTTATCATAAATTGATTTGGGAAAGGGGTTGGGTTTTTGAAAAACCATCCCGACACGCGCGCGCAAAAGAACAGGATCAAGATCAGAGTCATAAATATTACGACCGTCAAAAAGAATCTCACCGACGACCCGACAACCCTCGATCACATCATTCATACGGTTTAAACACCGTAAAAAAGTTGACTTTCCACAGCCCGACGGCCCGATAAGAGCTGTGACCTGACAGGCTGGAATATTCAGATCAATCCCGCTGAGGGCTTGTTTTTCACCATAAAAAACATCGACAGCACGCGCTGTCATCGCATCGCGTCCCGCTTCATTCAGATCAGATTTTTGTGTCATCTTTTAAAACCTTTATTCTTGAAACCGCAGAATAATCCTTACCATCGCCGCTCAAAACGCTTTCGAAGAAAGACGGCAAAAGCGTTCATCAGAAACAGGAAAAAGAGAATCACAATAATTGCCGCAGAGGTTTTTTCGACAAAGGCACGTTCCGGCGCATCTGCCCACAAGAAAATTTGAACAGGCAAAACAGTTGCCGCATCTGTAAAGGATCCCGGCACATCAGCGATAAAAGCGACCATACCAATCATCAAAAGCGGAGCCGTTTCACCAAGGGCCTGTGCCATGCCCAAAATTGTCCCGGTCAGAATACCCGGCATCGACAGCGGCAGGACATGATGGAAAACCACCTGAACACGCGATGCCCCCATTCCCAGTGCGGCCTGACGAATAGACGGCGGCACAGCCTTCAGGGCCGCGCGCGAGGCAATAATAATCGTCGGCAAGGTCATCAGGGCCAAAACCATCCCCCCGACCAATGGCGCGGAACGGGGCAGGCCAAAAATGCCCAAGAAAACGGCGAGTCCCAACAGTCCAAACACGATGGACGGCACAGCGGCGAGGTTATTGATATTGACCTCAATAATATCAGTCCAGCGATTTTTTGGGGCAAATTCTTCCAGATAAACAGCTGTCAGAACCCCCACCGGAAAGGACAGAGCCAGGGTCACAAGCAAGGTCAAAAATGATCCGACAAGTGCCCCGCGAATTCCCGCATTTTCCGGCTCACGGGAATCGGCCTTCGCAAAAAAATCAAGATTAAAGTGCGTTTCAATGCGTCCTTCGGCTTCCAGCTTATCGAGCCAGGATAACTCCTGGTCTTTGACCCGGCGTTCACTTTCGGGGAGCTGGCGATCAATATAGCCTTTGAAATAGCTGTCCACATCATCGGAAAGTTTGACAGAAATTGGCACTGTTGTCCCAATTTTTTCTGTATTTTCCAATAGATAGTTCCGCACATTGTCTTCTGATCCCGCCCCGGCAAGTCCAAAGAGCCGGCGTAGGGAGCGACGGCCTGTGACATCGGGAAAGCTATTTTGAAGTGCCGTGCGCACCAGCTCGCGATAGGTTGACGATGGCAAAGCCGCAATGTCGTCCTTACTGGCCCCCTGTCCCCCCAGCTTGCTGTCATCCAATGTGACATCCAAAACGACAAAGGTTTGATAAAATGCGCTATAACCTTTGGAAAAAATGGACGAACTCAAAACCACCAAAATCAGGCAGGCCATCATAATCGCTGCAAAACCATAAAGACGGAAACGCTTTTCGGCCTTGCGCCGCAAAACAAGGCGTTTTTCAAGACGTGCCAACTGTTCACTCATCATCTGCCCCATCAATCATAGCGTTCGCGGTATTTGCGGACAACACGCAGGGCGATGACATTTAGCCCCAAGGTGACAAAAAACAAAACCAACCCAAGTGCAAAGGCCGCCAATGTTTTTGCGCTGTCAAATTCCTGATCTCCGACCAGCAAGGTCACAATCTGCACTGTGACTGTCGTCACGGCCTCAAGCGGGTTTGCCGTCAATTTCGCTGCCAGACCCGCCGCCATCACAACGATCATTGTTTCCCCAATCGCCCGCGACATCGCCAATAGCACTGCGCCCACAATCCCCGGTAGCGCGGCGGGCAAAATGACCAGACGAATGGTTTCGGATTTTGTCGCCCCCATACCATAAGACCCATCACGCAAAGACTGCGGCACAGCATTCATGACATCATCGGACAGCGAGGAGACAAAAGGAATAATCATCACCCCCATCACAACCCCCGCCGCAAGTGCTGATTCAGAAGACACATCCAACCCCAACAGCGTTCCGTTCTGACGAAAAAAGGGCGCGACCGTGAGGGCGGCAAAAAAGCCGTAAACAACCGTCGGAATACCTGCCAAAATCTCGAGCATCGGCTTGGCAAAACCGCGAAAACGCCTGCCAGCATATTCCGACATATAGATTGCCGCAAACAGTCCAACAGGGACAGCCACCATCATCGCGATAAAGGTAATTAACAACGTTCCTGCAAAAAGCGGAATGGCCCCAAAGCTCCCGGATGCCCCCACCTGATCCGCCCGCAGAGCCGTTTGCGGACTCCAATGCAAGCCGAAAAGAAAATCTGTCACTGGAACCTTGTCAAAAAAACGCAAACTTTCAAACAACAGAGATAAAACAATGCCAACTGTCGTCAGGATGGCAATGGCTGAACTGACGGCCATCACAACTGTCATGAATTTTTCAATCTTGACCCGCGCCCGCAAGTCAGGACTCATGCGCGAGAGTGCAAAAACCAGCATGGCAAGAGACAGCACACAAACCGCTATCACCATGAATAAGAAACTTTTTTCGCGCAGGGCAATGACGTCGTCGGCAAGAGATACCAGAACGGGATCGGCAATATCCCTTGAAATTCCACCGGACGACAGGGCCAAAACATCCGCCAGCCGCAACCCCAGTTCATCCGCGCTCAGATCAGGCTTCAAAATCTGCAAGCGTGCCTCGATACCCCATGCGAGGAATTGGGATTCTCCTATGATCCACAGTAGCATCAAGGCAAGAGCTGGAAGCGCACACCACAATAGGGCGTAAAAACCATAATAGTGGACGCGCGAATGAAGTTCCTCCCTCGCAGAGAGGGAAACAGCCCTGTTACGCCCCAGACAAAAGGCCAAAATAGACATAAAAACCAGAAGAAAAAAAATAATCATGTCTTCAATCAATCTGACCGGACGTTACCCAGAAATTGGGACAAAAACTAAAAAAAACTGGCGGCGATGGTCGAAATCACCGCCAGCTTTCAAGGTCTTTCAGATCACAGCTTGAGCGGTGAGAGCTTGCGCGCAGAGGCCGCAATCGCATCGCGATCTGCCTTTGGCAGGGGAATCAGACCTTTGTCAGTCAGATAACCCGTATCACCCCAGGCATCTTCGTCCGTGAAGGCGTTGACATACTCCTGAATTCCGGGAACGGAGCCGACGTGTTCTTTTTTCACGTAGAAATAGAGTGAACGGGACACGCCATAGTCACCTGCAGCAATGTTTTCAAAGGTTGGCTCGACCCCGCCAATATGAGACCCCTGAACCTTGTCAGAGTTCTGATCGAGGAAAGAAAACCCGAAAACGCCAAGGGCTTTTGGATTGGCTTCGAGTTTTTGAACGACGAGGTTGTCATTTTCGCCAGCCTCAATATAGGCTCCATCCTCACGAATGGCGTGGGCAATGGCCTTGAAGGATTTTTTGTCTTTTTTACGTAATGCGGCGAGGGACTCAAATTTCTTCGCACCGCCTTCGAGTGCCAACTCTGAAAAGGCATCCCGTGTTCCAGAGGTTGGCGGAGGCCCCAGAACCTCAATCTTGTCACCCGGCAAGGACGGATCAATATCCGACCACTTTTTATAAGGATTATCAACCAGTTTGCCGTTGACAGGAACCTGCTTGGCAAGGGCTTGGAAAATCTGCTTTTTCGTCAGCTTGAACAGTGCCCCTGCCTTGGAATTTGCCATGACGATTCCGTCAAAACCAACCTTGACCTCGGTGATGGTAATGCCGTTTTTCGTGCATTTTTCAAATTCGGATGACTTGATCCGGCGTGAGGCATTGGTCATATCAGGGTGAGTGACACCAACACCAGCGCAGAACAATTTCATTCCGCCGCCAGAACCGGTTGACTCAACAACGGGTGTTTTGAACTTTGTGTCTTTTCCAAACTGTTCGGCAACTGCGGTAGAGAAAGGAAAAACAGTCGAAGATCCGACAATACGAATCTGGTCGCGCGCCTGCGCCAGACCGGCTGTCGCAAAAACAGCACCTGCAACAACAGTTGCAGAAAGGATTTTTTTCATCACGATCACTGCCCTTCGTGTCAATTTCGAAGCAACGGTTTAATAGTTGCCTCTAGGGTGGAAACAAACATCGAAACCAAAATGGCATAACCAAAATGGCACAATTCCACCCTACAGACATTGTCAGACTCTAATATGACAAAAAAATTATATTTTTATGACGATGACTCGGAAAAGTCCCGCCTGCTATTGATGAAAGGTACAGCTTACCCTGCGTAAGACCAACTTTCAGAAAATTTGACTTATGTGGCCTGGTGTTTTTTCCCCTTGTGTGATTCTTAACGGGACACTTTATTGGAGGTTTCGATGGGACGCGCCATTTCCTTGCTAGAAGACTTTGACAGTCGCCAGATTAAGCCGCCTTGCCCGACAACAAGTCACAATTGGCCCCAGCAGGGCTGAAATTGGGGGGTTAATACGGGTGTCCAGATGCCTGGATCACGCTAGGTTAATACGGGTGTTTAGCTAGAAGAAATTTTTTCTACCCACCACTTAATATCGTCTGTCCACTTACTAAAGACGTCAGGCATCTGCTGTTGTTCCGTAGCGATAGCGATTTTTTCTAGTTCGTTATTCTCAGAGCAAAGAGGCCATAGCCAAGTAAATGATAAATCAAAAGGTTTTTCGGGATTTGAGCGATGTTCTTTTTCTATTATTTTTTTATCATCATTATTTACAACAACGACGGAACGAAGGGAAGGCTTTTCTTTAGGGTCGGCCCATTTAATACTGTGTTTAATTTCAAAATTTTCTAATACAGTTCGCATGAACTGGTATTGCTTTTTATTTATGTGTTGAGAAACTTCATTGTCCTGCAAATTAGTAAGTTTAGTTGCTAAAAACAGATCTCCCTTTTCGTTTTCATCTAGATAGGTATATAAATATAAGTGTTTGCGACAACAACCTCTAGGTCGTAATCTAACCCCTCGGCTATTGATTCGAGCATCCATTCCATTCTGTTCGGCCCATTCAGCAACTTTCCATTCTACCAACAGATCGTAATGAAAACTATAGAGGAGTGCCTTGTGATCATTTGACAAATCGGATTTTTCGATCAATTTGCAACAATGCTCTCCTTCTGGATCACATCGTGCAATTTCCGGGTTCCACAAATTCCAAAGCTCTCTTCTACAATCTTTTATTGGATCAATATCAGGCTGTAATATTTCCAAGTAATATTTCATATAAAGTTGGGTGGCGAACATATCTTTCCGCTTTGCTTCTGCCAACGTATTGGAAACGGCTTCAACAAGAGTGTCTCGACTGATAAACTGCCAAGACCCATCGGCTGAAACGTTATGTTTTTTATGCCCCAATTCTAAACAGAAATAGTAAATCTTGGCTTGTTTTCCCTTATACAGACCATCAACGAATTTTTTATAAGCCTTCAAATCATTATCTAACCTACCATTAAATTTATATTCAAAAACAAACACTCTGCGTGTCTTTTCTAATTTTACTTCCAAGGCATGGTCTATCCGTTGACTGTTTTTATCTTTTGAAATAGGGATTTCCGAATAACGACCATCCGCCTTTTCAATAGGTAGAATATCTTCATATTCACCATCGATAATTTTATTGACTTGTCCATCACTCAAAGTCAATTCTTTGTCTATCGCTTTTAACCATTCTTCGAGAAAATGATACGCTAACTCCGGGTTACGTTCAGGGTCTAAAAGGAACTCTAGAAATGCTCCATGCCGAATCTCATAGTTATCCACTTTAAGAATTTTAAATATGTTTGTTTCTTGGATTACAACAGGCTCTTCGCTCTTTTCATTCAACTTTTCTGCGATTTTTTCAATCGCCTGTTCCATTTGCTTTTTTATAGTTGCGTTCATAATATATGTCCTTGAGGTGAGATTGACTGGTGTGGATATGGCGTTTCGGCAATTTTTCACGCCGTTTCGCGTTCTGAAGCCTAACTGAACAGGCGGTTTGGGATGATTTTCACTGAATGACTCCTACTGTAACCCTCACTGTCACTAAAACACAGAATTCCTTTTCTGTCCAGGGTTAATACGGGTGTCCAAATGGGCCCATGGGTTCTGACTTTCAAGAAATGGTATAAAAGCATCAAGCCGGGTGTCTTTCGGGCCAGCGAGGAGGCGATCACCGAAGAGCCGGGCATGAATAGGGGCGAGAGTGATTCCGGAATGGCAGGCGGCCGCGCTTGCATTCTCGCCAAAAGGGGAGATCGGCACCCCATTGGGGGGCATCACCCCGAGACCTGCAAAGTGTCGAATATCCATGCGATGCAGAATCAGGAATTATGTTGAGTCGGAAAGATTTTTCTGTTGTCCGGTTTGGCGAAAAGGGTGTCCGATGACGTGTATCATCATAAACAGCGAAGAGATTGCAACGAGTGCTTCATTTCCGGTGAGAAAATCGGCGACAGGCTGTTCAATGAGAAGGGCGTAGATGATGGCAACCTGTGGGAAAGTAGCTCCTCCGTTGACCGCGTCCCAGGCAAACATCTCAACAGAAACGACATCAGGGGCTTTTTTTATGAAGCGAACAACGATACAGTATAAGGGGTAAAGAAGTGTTGTGCAAACAACACCAAAAAGCGTCCCGTAGTGTGTCACATGGGGGAGGTTATCAAAAAAACACCGGGGTCACAGGCTCAAAATATGGAATTTCGCCATGAGAAAAGCGGTGGACGACCCCAAGCCCAGTCCTATCCAGTCTGTGAGTGCGGATGTTTGATAGCCGAAAACAGGAGCCAGAAGACCAACACAGGCAATCCCCAGCACCGCGCCGCCCAAGAAGAGACGCAAGCCACGAAAGAACTTTAAAGCAGTCATGTCATTTTCTCCCACCTGTTTTAGGGTACACGTCAAGCGACGCTAAAAACGACTGCGACACGCACACTACATTCTTGTGCGACATTCACACTTTCTGTAAATTCTGTCAACAAGAAACTTTACTTATTTTTTTCACTATATTTTCATTATTGCAGTCAGCGTCCCAAGATTTGTACCCCATAGCTTCAATTTTTTTAAAAATTCGATAAGAAGTTTTGCGTTTTTGTTCCTATTTTTCACATAAATCCCTGCAAAATAGAAGGTGACATGCGACGTTGCATAACCTGTAGCAAATCCAAGCAATTTACCATCTTCATACAAACCTAAAGAAATAAAATCAAACTGATTTATCATATCATTCGTTAGAATGTATAAGGCCGCCGCCGCAGGCAACGGCTCACTAATACCAATTCCTGAAAGTTAGAACCCATGGGCCCATTTTCTGTATCCAATGGACCTGATTTTCGATGGTCTTTCGGTGAGGTTGTTCCATGCGTCACAACAGAGGGAAACGATCTGGTCCTGAAAGACGCGGTTTGACAGCCGGTTTTGTCGCAAATATTGCCAAACATTTTCGACCGGGGCCGGGCTGCGTGGCGGCAACGGCAACAGGGTGATATTGTCGGGGATATCCAGTTTGCCGGTGGTGTGCCAGCCCGCCTGGTCAAGGATAATGACAGCAACCGGGTTCGACCTGTGACGATATCTCTTCCAGGTGCCATTGCATCCCGCGTGTATCACAGCGCGGCAGGACAAGCGCGGCCCCCACACCACGGGCGGGGCAGATCGCCCCGAATATCCAGGCGGATTTTGTGCGCTGGTCTTTTGCTGCCACAGGCCGTGTGCCCTGTTTGGCCCAACATATTGTTCTTCTGGCCAACACGCGCCTCATCCTGCCACCAGATGTCCAGCGGGACAGCCGGACCAATTCTGGCGTGCAGGGAGGCTATTTCGGCGGGGAAGTTTTTTTAAATGTGTCCATCGCATCCCCGTTCCAGCCATGATGACGCGGGCGCGCCGTCAATGTCCTGTATCCGTGTTTGCGCAAGGTGGCACTCAGGCAACTTTCGCTGACGCTGAGGCGATAGTCCTCCCATAACCACTGCGCCAGATCCAGAAGTCGCCAGCGCACCATCGATAGCAGGCCATGGCCCTGTTTCAACGCGCGCAATCAAGGCAGCAAGCCGGGCCTCACTGGCCGGTCGCCCGCTTCCCGAACGCTGCAAAAGCCCGTCTGGATCTTCTGCATTGAAACGCAACACCCGGTCACGAACAATTTGACGACCAACGCCGCGCGGCTTCACTGCGACTGCCGCCATCATGGATGACCGCAAGGGCAGGCAAGCGGCGCGTCCGGTTCGAATCTGTCGAGAAGGCGGCGAAGACTGGATGCGTCATCATCCTGACGCAGGGGCTGACCCGGGATAAATCTCCAAAACTGTGGCCGTCCTTGAATCACAGAACCTGCTCACGCCCCAGATCCAGCAAGTCTTTACTTTATGCAGTTGGTATTAGACGCAACTTGGGTTCCTTGAGGTCGCGCTTGGGGTGGCGAGAGCTTCATCAACAAGGCGTGTTTGTTTCTGTGCAAGAATTTCACAGCCTGTGCCCTGGCCATCTCCGCTGTTACGAGACGTTTAAAGAATGGGCGTCAAAAATAACAGTACCCATGACCTCATTCTGTGGGGGGGGCGCACAGAGTCAAGTTACTGAGAAAATTTGTCCAGATGCCGATATTTTGAAATAGATTCTTAAGATTTAAGGAGTTCTTTGAGATTTTCCGCAGAAAGGATACTGTCCTTTGCCGGGGATCGTCCGCTTTCAATGAGGCGTTTGCCCACCATATAGGCGCGCGGGTCGTTCATGGCATCAACCGCGCACAGCTGCGCCTTGCGATAGTACCACACGGATTGTGCGATCACTTTATTGTCGCCTGCGCTATTTGTCCCTGTGTCGTTGCGGCGGATGATTGTACTGTCGTAACCGCTATTGAGTCCTGCAATCTGGAGCTTGACATCATATTGATCTGACCAGAACCAGGGGCGGGGTGTATAAGACCTGTCCTGTCCTAAAATATTATCCGCAACCAAGGCTCCGTGATCGATGGCATGACCGACAGATTCTAAACGCATTTGTCCCTGTTCGTGGGGAAAGGATGCACAGTCCCCAATGGCCCAAATGGCGGGGGCCGAGCTTTGCCCCTTGGCATCGGTTGTAATGCCATTGTCACAGGCTAATCCGGCTTGCCGGGCCAGTGTGTCCGTTGCCGTGACGCCAATACCCACCACCACCAGATCAACGTGTAACCGTTCTCCATTGCCTAAGATGGCCTCGGTTGCCTTGTCGGGGCTGGACAGGGCCTTCTGGCTCAAGCCGTTTGGCAGTCGGGGCAAACAGGCGAAGGACAAAAAACAGAATATTGACGGTTATCGCACCTCTGCGCGGGGCCTTGCGGTGGGTGTGGATGCACCTGTGGGGGAACGGGGTCGTGTGGGGACGGCTCTGGCCTATAGCACCAGCCGGATGACGGGCAAGGGTGTTGGCGAGGACAAGACGGATGTCAGGAGCTGGCAGGTTTCTGTTTACGGGGATTACAGGACGGGGCGTTATTATGTGGACGGTCAGGCGGGCGTCGGGCGCAATGATGTGAGCACGACCTCGCGTGTGGCGGGTTTGAGGCGCAAGTCGGCTTATGACACGACCAGCCTGACGGCCTCTGTGGGGGGTGGTGTGCCGCTGAGGCTTGATGCGAGCACGACGCTGACCCCGACGGCGGGTCTGTCGTGGACGCGGGTGGGATCGGCGCGCTACACCACGACGGGGGCGTTGAGCCTGAACCAGAAGATCACAGTGGGGTCGATTGATGCGGTTGTGGGGACGCTGGGCACCCGCCTGCACAAAGAGATCACCCGGGGGAACGGCACCCTTGTTCCCGTGGCGCGTGTGGGGCTGTCCTATGACTTTGCGGGGGAGCAAACGACGGCACGCGGCCGGTTCACCGGCGGTGGCAACCGCTTTACGGTCAAGGGGGCGAAGGTCAGGAAGCTGTCAAAGACCGCAGGGGTGGGCCTGAGCTATAATGCCCCGCGCTGGTCAATCGGGGCAGACTATGACCTGAGTGCCTGCCCCGGCTACACGGGCCACAGTGCCCGCCTGAATGCCAGGGTCAAGTTCTGACCTACCCTGTGAACTTGACCCAACGGTAGCCCCGAAAGGCAACAGCCTTTCGGGGTTCTGTTTGTCCAGCTTATGCGCGTGCAACTTGTCTGATTTATGCGCGTGCAACACGACTTTTTTGTGCGCGTACAACACGGTTTGTTGATGCGCGTGCAACACGACAACAGCACAGCCCTTTGTGATAAAACCTGTCTATTCCTCGCGTGCCCTCTATTTTACATGTATTTATGTGATTTGAACAATCACCTGGACGCCCTTAAAAACGCTTGTTTCATGTTTCATTGCGCGTTTTTCGCCCTCAAGGCGTAAGATGAAACCTGACCAGCCAACAGAGGCCCCGGGATTTTTAGTGATTCCCGGTTAGTTGAAATTTTCACGCGTCGAGGGGGGTGGGGCATTGTGCGTTGACAGGTTCTGTGCGCATTGAAAGGTTCTGTCTTTCCCTCTATTATATTATGAATGCTATTTTCAACAGGCGTGAGAGCTGGATGTCAGGCATGGCCTTTTTGTGTCCCCGGGTGAGTTCAGGAGGCGGGATTTTTCAATATCCGGCTGTGGACGACCTCCTGCGCGAACTCCGGAGCGTTTACGAGAGGCGACCGGAGGAATCCAGGCTGAATTGCCCATGCAGTTGATCGGGGAGCTTTAGAAAAATGCCGAAGCGGAGCCATCAGGCAACGGGAAGTGAGCTGTTTATTGTCGATAACAGTGCCGAGGACTGGAAAGTTCGGCGTTATCTGCGCGAGTGGTGCGATTTGTCAAAGGCGATTGATATTGCGACCGGGTATTTTGAGATTGGGGCTTTTCTGGCCCTTGAGGGGGCCTGGGAGAAGGTCGATCATATCCGCATTTTGATGGGGGATGAGGTGTCAAAGCGCACGCACGCGGCCTTTGAGGACGGGTTGGCCGCCATTGAGACGCGGCTGGACGACAGTTTGGAGGGGGAGAAAACCCGCAATCATTTTTTGACCGGGGTTCCGGCGATTGTGGCGGCTATTCGGGCGGGGAAGATTGAATGTCGTGTTTACCGCAAGGATAAATTCCATGCCAAGGCCTATATTACCCATGCCCGTATGGAGGTCATCGGGGCCTCTGCCCTGGTCGGGTCGTCCAATATGACTTTTCCGGGCCTGACCGATAATATTGAATTGAATGTGCAAATTACCGGTGCGCCCGTTGCGGTGCTTCAGGATTGGTATGAAGGACACTGGGACGCGGCGGAGGATATTACGCCGGATATTCTAAAGGTTGTGGAACGCCACACGCAACAGCACCCGCCCTTTGACATTTATGCCCGTGCGCTCCAGCAATACTTTCTGTCGCATGAGGAAACGGCGTTGGAGTGGGAAGAAAAAACGTCGAAAATCTATCCCGTCCTTGCCCGCTATCAGCGCGATGGTTATCACGCGCTTATCAAGCGGGCGGACCGTCATCGCGGGGCCTTTTTGTGTGACGGGGTGGGTTTGGGCAAAACCTTTATCGGGTTGATGCTCATTGAACGCTTTGTGCAACATGATAAAAAAAATGTTGCGCTCTTTGTCCCCAAGGCCGCGCGGGTCGCCGTGTGGGAAAAGGAACTGCGCCAACGCTTGCCCGACGTGTTTAAAGGATACAGCCGGCTTAAAATTTTCAACCATACCGATTTGGGGCGGGAGGCCGCCCGGGAGGAGCTGGAACAGGTGCGCCAACAGGCCGATGTGGTGATTATTGACGAGGCCCACCATTTTCGCAACACCGGAACCCGGGGCGAACAGGACGGCGGGACGCGTTCGAGATATTGGCATCTCTTTGACCTGCTGGAGGACAAACAGGTTTTCTGCCTGACCGCAACGCCGATTAACAACAGCCTGCACGATTTTCGCCATATGATCGAGCTGTTTTCGCGTGGGGTGGGCGATTATTTTGCGGAGGCCCCGTTGGGTATCCACTCGCTCAAGGGCCATATCCGCAATCTCGACAAGGCGATTGAGGCAGAACATGGGGAGGTGAATTTGGCAGATGCGGGGGAGATTTTATCCTCTGATGACCTGTTTGATGCGCTGGTGGTGCAGCGTAGCCGCAGCTATGTCAAGGCGAGCATGGAAAAGGAAGACGGCGGTGCGGTGCTGTTTCCTGCCCCGCGCAATCCGCAGACTGTGTCCTATTCGCTCAAGCAAAGCTATGGCAGGTTGCTTGATATGGTCAGCGAAGCCTTTCACAAAGACGATCCGCTTTTTTCCTTGCCGATCTATTCTCCCTATGACTTTTATCGGGGGGAGGCATCAGCAAGTCCGGATTTTGAATTTGAAAAGGGACGGCGGAAACAGATTGTCTCGCTGATCCGCACCAGTTTTCTCAAACGCTTTGAAAGCTCTGCGGAGGCGTTCCGCCAATCCTGTTGGACGTTGTTGTGGAAATTGCTGGCCTGGCTGGAGGCCCACGCCGAAACCGACGCGGAAAAGGCGGATGTGACACACTGGAAACGGCGCAATGCCGCATTGATTGGATTCAAGCCCCAACGCGACGTGCTGGATGATACGGATGATGACGAAGACCTGATCCCGTCGGAATTTCGCGAGGCGGTGCAGGAATTGAACCGCAATGATTTTGACGTGGGCCAGATTATTCATGAAACTCTCAAGGATCTGGAACAGCTTGCCGATTTCCTCAAAGAGCTGGAAAAATTCAAACCGTCGCAGGATAAAAAGCTGACCGCACTGTTGAACCTGCTCCGCAAGGACAAGGTTTTGAGTCAGCACAAGGTCTTGATCTTTACCGAATTCAGGGACACCGCGCGCTATCTTTACGCGCAACTGACCGGGGCGGGCCTGACAGGCGTGGCGAAGATCGACGGCGATGACAAGGGCGACCGCCTTGACCTGATCCGCCGTTTTGCGCCCTATTACAACGGCACCAGCAGTGCGGAGCTTGGGCACAAGGGTGAAATCCGTGTTCTGATTTCCACCGATGTGTTGTCCGAAGGCCTGAACCTTCAGGATGCGACGCGCTTGATCAACTATGACCTGCACTGGAATCCGGTGCGATTGATGCAACGGATCGGGCGTGTGGATCGGCGCATGGATGCGGAAATCGAGGCCCGGATTGTCGCCGACCACCCGAACCAGGAAGCCCTGCGCGGCACCACGGCCTATTGGAATTTTTTGCCACCGGATGACCTCGATGATCTGTTGCGGCTCTATCATCGGGTCAGCCAAAAGACACTGCGTATTTCCAAAACGCTGGGTATCGAGGGGGGGCGGTTGTTACGTGAGGATGACGACTATCAAGACCTGAAAAACTTTACCGAACGCTACGAAGGGCAAAAAACACCGGATGAGCAGATGCACCTGGACTATCAGGCCCTCATTGCCGATCACCCGGATCTTGAAAAGCGGTTGACCCGTTTGCCGAATGGAGTCTTTAGCGGCAAGGAACAGCTGACCCCCGGCACGCAGGCGGTTTTTTTCTGTTATGCCCGTCCGGGGCGGGATAAAACCGACAAGAGCGGGGGGTGGACGACAGCGGCAGGTGATGTGCGCTGGTACCTCTATGACCTCGGCACGGATAAAATTGTCGATGATGGCCCGCAGATTATCGATTTTATCCGTTGCGAACCACAGACCCCGCGCCGGACAAATATCGCACACACAACCTTGTCAGCAGTCCGGGACAAGGTGGAAAAACATATCAAAACAACCTACCTGCGCAAGGTTCAGGCCCCGCCGCAGGTGGGCGTGACGCTCAGGGCCTGGATGGAGTTAAACTGATGACCCCGCAAACCCTCCACGATACTGTGGACAAGGTTAAGGATGAGGCCGGCTTTATTCAGGATTTGCTGATTGGGGAATTGGAGTGGGACATTCCCGAAAACACCCAAAGGGTCGCAGAACTGGGCTATGACTGGTCTGTGGCGGATGATCTGGGTCTGAGTCCTGATGACCGGCGAAACCTTGCCCGTGATGACATTGTTCAGGTTCCCTTGACGCGCGAAGGGGGAGCGTGGGGTGTTTTCATTATTCGCTTTCGATCTGCGACCTACCTTGAAAAGGGGCGGGGGTTGACGTCCCCCTTGCGCAAACTGCTCCGCGCTCTTGTCCGTCAAAAGCCTGATTTGCCAGCGTTCAGGTGTGAGAATATCCTTTTTATCTGTGCTGATCCGGCCTTTGAAAACGTCACCTTTGCCCGTTTCAGGGGCAAGAAGGCCGATGATAGGAAGGACGGGGACAAGGCAGCCTTGCCGCTGGCGACCTTTGGCTGGCGTGCGGGGGATAAGGGGGCCATCCGCACCCTGTGCGAACACAACCTGCCCAACCTGCATTGGGCGAAGGACTGGGCAAAAGCCTTTGATATCGCGCCTGTCACCAGGGCCTTTTATCAGGAAATCTTTACCTGGTTCGAGCGTGCGCGCGCCAGGATCACCCTCCCGCTCAGGGATGCGGCGCGGGTGCTGGAGCGGGACGAAGATGATTTGCAGGCAGAGGCCCTGATCCGGCTGGTCATTCGCATGATCTTTATCTGGTTTATGAAGGAAAAGCGCGAACTGGTGCCGGGTGCGCTGTTTGACAGGGAAAAGATTGAACACTATCTCAAAACCCCGATCACGGGGGATGGTCACAGCTATTACAACGCGGTGCTCCAAAATCTGTTTTTTGCCACGCTCAACTGCCCGCAGGACAAGCGAACCTTTCGCCCCGATCATGACAAGGGCGATCAAAACCGGGCAGAGAACGGGCGCGGGGTCGCCACGCTCTATCGCTTCAAGGCCGAACTGTCCGACCCGGATGGGTTAGTGAAACTGTTGTCACGGGTGCCTTTTTTGAATGGCGGGCTTTTTACCTGTCATGACCTGGTGAAAAAGGGCGGCGGTTATCGCGGCGAAAATTATCATCTGGACGGCTTTTCCGAAAATCCGGCCAACCGCGCCCGGGTGCCGGATGACCTCTTTTTCAACAGCGATGGCAAATCGGGCCTGATTGACATCCTCAAACGCTATCACTTCACGATCGAAGAACATACGCCACTGGAACAGGAGGTCGCGCTTGACCCCGAGCTGTTGGGCCATGTTTTTGAACATCTGCTGGCGGCCTATAACCCCGAAACCAGAGACACCGCGCGTAAGAAAACGGGCAGCTATTACACCCCGCGCAACATTGTTGACTATATGGTGGGCGAAAGCCTGTACCAGCATCTGTTGAACGAACAGGGCTGGCGGGGGAACGCAGACAAGGAAACCGCCCTGCGCACCCTGCTCGATTACAAAAGGCATGGTAATCCCTTTGACCTGGAAGACAGTCGCCAGCTTCGCGATGCGCTTGATCGCGTGCGGATTTTTGATCCGGCCTGTGGCTCCGGGGCCTTTCCCATGGGGGCGTTGCACCGTTTGAACCATCTGCTGGTGCGCCTGAATGCCGAAGACACCAGCTATGATCGCAAATTAAGGATCATTCAGAACAATATTTATGGCGCGGACATTCAGCCCATTGCCACAGAAATCACCACCCAACGCTTTTTTATTTCCTTGCTGATTGATCAGGAGGTCAAACCGGACTGCGCCAACAGCGGCATCGCACCACTCCCCAATCTTGACGTTAAATTCATGACAGCCGACAGCCTGCACTCCCTGCACTGGAAGGGCACCATGGATACGGTCAAAAGTCCTGATCTGTTCTATCAGGCGGCGAATGAACAGATCGCCGCCATCAAAGAAATTTTTTCCAGGTTTCTGAGGGCGACAACGGCAAAAGAAAAGGATGATTTGCGGAGATCTTTTGAAACAAGCAAAAAGCAGTTGGTGGAGGAATTTGAAAAGTGCGGCATCCCCCAACAGGATCGCGCCCTTTTTGAAGCATGGGAACCCTTCGGCTTTTCAAAGGCGGCGGGCTTTTTCGACGCGCAACTGATGTTTGCACAGGCCGACTTTGATATTGTGATCGGCAATCCGCCCTATGTGCGTCAGGAAGCGATTAAAGACAAAAAAGACATGCTCAGGGACGAATTTGGCGATTTTTTCAAAGGCACGGCGGATCTTTACACATATTTCTATAGACGTGGTGTTGACCTGCTCAAAACCGGTGGTGTGCTGGCCTTTATCACGCCCAACAAATTTATGACTGCGGCCTATGGTGACAAAACCCGCCAGCTCCTTTCACAGGATGCCTTCCCCCGCGTGCTGATTGATTTTAACGAATTTCCGGTCTTTGAGGCCACAACCTACCCGCTGATTGCCCTTATCGAAAAGGGCAAGGCCGCCGGGGGGGCTGTCTTTGACTCCCTGCCGGAAAAGGAACTGGCCAAAGGCGACTGGAGCGACCCTGAAACGGTGGTGCGGGATCATGCCTTTGCGCAACCTGTCGCCAGTCTGCAACCGGATAAATGGGTGCTGGCGCGACCGGACATGCTGTCGCTGTTGGACAAACTCAACCAGACGGCGACACCGCTTGGGGACTATGTGAACGACAGGTTCTATCGCGGTATTGTAACCGGATTGAACGCGGCCTTTGTGATTGATGCCGACACGCGCCAGTCGCTCCTGACCCGCGATCCCAACTCTGCCGATCTGATCAAGCCCTGGCTCCGGGGGCGGGATGTGGGCAAGTGGCGCACGAAACCGCCCGCTGATTTTATTCTCTTGACCCGACACGGCACGGATATTGAAAAATATCCCGCCATCAAGGCGCATCTGGAACAGTTCAGAGAAGACCTCGAACCCAAAAATACTCCCGGACAAAAAAAAGGCCGAGCATCGGGGGCGTATCAATGGCATGAACTTCAACACTGGGGCGCGGGTTACCATGAGGAGTTTTCCCATACACGAATTATTTATCCCGATACGGCTAATGAAGCCCGCTTCAGTTGGGAAGAAAAGCAAATCTATAACAACGATACGTCCTTTATCATCCCCACGGATGACAGATTTCTGCTCGCCGTCCTTAACAGCACGGTCACGGCCTTCTGGTGCTGGAACTCACTGCCCAAAATCATGGGCGGAACAATGAGGTTTAAAAAGGTCTTTATGTCAAAACTCCCCATCCCCAAAGCCAGCGACGACGAAAAAGCCGCACTCGCCGACCTCGCGACCCAAATCCTCGACCTCAAGGACGCTCTGCCAGATGCCGACATCCGCACCCTCGAACAACAAATCAACGAACAGGTCTATGCCCTTTTCAGGCTGACAGCAGAAGACATAAAATTGATTGAACAGGAGCGGTTATAATGCTGGATTTAACTTATGAGGAACAGAAACGCTTTCTTTGGCATATTTTGCTCCATTCGGCTATTGAGCGGTTTCCTGTCAAGTTAGATGTTTTGGAACGCCTGATTTCTCAATTTTCCCGGGCGACTAATACCAACTTTCATAATTCAGAACCCATGAGCCCATTTTCTGTATCCAATGGACCTGATTTTCGATGGTCTTTCGGTGAGGTTGTTCCATGCGTCACAACAGAGGGAAACGATCTGGTCCTGATTGTCAAAGATCCGGTTTGACAGCCGGTTTTGTCGCAAATATTGCCAGACATTTTCGACCGGATTGAGTTCAGGGCTGCGTGGCGGCAACGGCAAGAGGGTGATATTGTCCGGGATATCCAGTTTGCCAGTGGTGTGCCATCCGGCCTTATCCAGAATGATGAGGGCATGGGCACCGGGCTCGACCTGTGACGATATTTCTTCCAGGTGCCATTGCATCCCGCGTGTATCACACTGCGGCAGGACAAGCGCGGCCACCCCGGGCGGGGCAGATCGCCCCGAATATCCAGGCGGATTTTGTGCGCTGGCCTTTTGGTGCCACAGGCCGTGTGCCTCGTTCGGCCCAACGCCGGGTGATCTGTGTTTTTTGACCAACACGCGCCTCATCCTGCCACCAGATTTCCAGCGGGACAGCCGGACCAATTCTGGCGTGCAGGCGGGCTATTTCGGCGGGGAAGTTTTTTTAAATGTGTCAATCGCATCCCCGTCCTGGCCATGATGACGCGGGCGCGCCGTCAGTTTTCTGTCGCCCATTTCCCGTAACACCCGGCTCATTGTGGGGATGCTCACACTGATCCGGTATTCTTCCCATACCCGGTGCACCAGGTCTTCCAGACGCCAGCGTACAACGCCGTCCACTGATGGACATGGGCCGCGTTCAACAAGGGACGCCAGGGGTGGTCGGCATTCAGCTTCGGTGGAGCACCGGTCGATTTGCGATCAACGAGGCCTGCCGGACCTTCCCGGTTAAATCGCAACACCCGGTCACGAATGACTTGCAAACCAATACCGCCAACAACAGCAGCTTCACTGCGGCTGCCGCCATCATAGATGACAGCCAGTGCCAAAAGGCGGCGTGTTTGACTGGAATTAGTTGATTGGCGGGCAAGGCGGCGAAGCTGGTGACTGTCAAAGTCTTCTCGCAAGGAAATGGCGCGTCCCATGGAAACCTCCAATAAAGTGTCCCCTTAAGAATCACACAAGGGCAAGAAACACAAGAGCAGATAAGTTAAATTTTCTGAAAATTGGTATAATGGCCGACACGCGGCTTGAAGGCGATCTCGACGATGTGCTCTGGAACCTCGTCAATATCTTCCACCGCAAGATCGTCAATCTCGACCGCGCGCTCGACGACAACGAACAGGCGCAGCACCGGATTTCAGCGCGAACAGGATGGCTCCGAGGTCAAATCCGTCGAACTGGAGCGAATGACCGCGCAGGGCATCTCGATCATCGAGCGTCGTAACGCGTTCGAAGCCTTCCGCGAAATCGGCGCATCATGGTTCGGGAAATACACCTTTTCCACCTGGAAACCTCGTTCCGGCTCGATGACCAATCGCCGGACAATGACGGCGAGCATGATCGACAGCCGCGACTTTATCGCCGCCAAACGCAAGGCTGAAATCGAGCCGTTGCTACCCACCGGCCCGCGCATAGCCTTCACCGGCGGCATGGCCTGCATCGAGCACGCCCGCATTTGGGACGCCCTCGACAAGGCCCACGCCAAGCACCCCGACATGGTGCTGATCCATGGCGGATCGCCCAAGAGCGCCGAGAAAATAGCCGCCTGCTGGGCCGATAATCGACAGGTGCCGCAGATCGTCTTCAAGCCCGACTGGACCCGCTTTAAGAACGCCGCGCCCTTCAAGCGCAACGATGCCATGCTCGACGCGCTGCCCATCGGCGTGATCGCTTTTCCGGGATCTGGCATCAGCCAAAACCTCGCCGATAAAGCCCGCAAGATGGGCATCCGTGTCTGGCAATGCGAGGGCGCGTGAGCGTCCTCATTTATGGCTATTCTGACCGCTTTCGTGTCATGGCAGACAAATGCTGTATCCGCCCAATCGACTCTGCCCTCGTCATGCCGTGGGCAGAGTTTTGTACCGATCCGGATTTTGCTTGCACTCTTCGCGGACCCGGTTGAGCCAAGTCTCGTACCAGCACCATTGTTTGCCAAAAGCAACTGCGCCGTAGCCTTTCGCTGGGTCTTTCGCGGCAAGCCGCTGCCAGAGCTTCGTGTGGCTATGCATGGTGAAGCGATCCCAACCCTCGGCATTCATGGTGTCGACGATTTCTTTCGGCAGGAATTTCTGCTTCTCGACCTCTTTCAGGGCCAGACTGAATTTTTCCGCGATATCCGATTCAGGTGGAATGAGTTCGACCGCTAGGTCGGCGCTCGGCGAGCGATTGGCGGTCTTGTGGATCATAAAAACGCGATAAGCGAAGTGGGGATCAATTTGCTGTTCATGTGTGAGTTTGCCTTCGAAATCATCCATCATTGTCTCGATATGGCGCGGCAGGCCGCCTGCTTTTTTCAACGCAGCACGCTGATCTGGGCTGAATGTTACGAATTGCAGGGCGATCGGAAGGCGACGTTCCAAGGCATAGTGCACACCGAACAAGCTCTTGATCGCATCATTGAAATTGATGCAGCAGGCTTGCAGCTTGGCGCTGACGGCATCATCGATCCGATTCGTGGAGCGGTGCTCGATCTCGTGCCGCAGGTCGAGTAGAAAGGACAGATTGTCTCTGGAGCCTTGCTCGATGGGACATCGGGCATGCTTCAGACAATGAGACAGTTCCCAATATTTTTCCGCGCCGTTAGGTGTCTTGAGAACCACCTTTGCGCCATTCTGGTTCTTGGTGTGGCGGTAGTCGATTCCTTCACGTTTGAACCAAGCGTGTAAAAGGTAGGTCCAAGCGATGATCGAAGTGACGATAAATAATTCTGCGCGGAAAGTCAGCCCAGCACTGTTGAATGTATGTACTGCCGCTATCATGGCCTCGCGCGCCTTGATCAGCAATTCATCCCCACGCAGAGAGAGACCGGTTTCAGGATCAACCTCTGGCCAGGTGATCAAGAAACTTTCCAGTACTTCCGGGGCCGCAGTCTTCACCGCCTTATGCTTTGTCTCTGTGCGGATTTCTGCGATGGCACGGTGATTCACGGAGCGGGTTGGGCGGGTGAAGTAAGCCAAGACGTCCTGGTCGTTTGGCCATCGCCCATCTGCGATCATGGCCTTTATAAGAGCGATCTCCCATGTCTCCAATTTGTTTCCGCGTTTGCGTTTCGGCATGTCATCCCCCGAACATGGACTGTATTTTGCTGTAAAATATAGCCTATCCTATATAAGTTGTTCAATGGAGCAAAAGAGTTGTTTTCTGACGGCTTTGAGATGGGTCGATTTTTGTTCGATGGGGTTGAGGTCAGGGGACCAAGGGGGCAGGAAGAGCAAGGTATGCCCTGCTTTCCGGATGATATTTTGGGTATCCCGGTGCTTGTGAACTGTTGCGTTATCCATGACGATGACAGGGTTTTCAGGAAGCCGGGGCAGCACATCCTGTTTGACCCGTGCGGTGAAAATATCTGCAGTGACGTTTGCCTGAAACAGGCCGACTGTCAGCAGGGTTTTCCCGATCAGGGCACCAATAGCATTGGTTCGGCCCCCGGCCTGCCAATCGCACAGGCCATAACAGCGTTGACCTGTTGGTGCATAACCATGCGTGCGTGGCATGTCATGGGCAAAGCCGCTTTCACCGACATAAACAACGGGACGGCCCCGGTGCCCATACATCTTTATAATCGTTTGGAAGGCACGCCCGCGCACGTTTCTGGAGGCGTGAGCGTTTTTTTTATATGTCACACCCAGACGGCGCAGGGCGTGATTGATCCCCTGAACACCCACACCAAAACGACGGGCACGCTCATATTGATATGCATCAGGATGAGCCCGAACGTCACGCGCCAGGGCGACCATATCAATCCTTGTCGCCGGCTTAGTCCGGGTTGTCTTCGGCTCAGGGGTCTTGAGCCAACGGGTGACGCTTGCTCTCCCCACACAAAAACGCTCCGCAACCTGCGCTATTGCAAGGCCTTCCTTCTCGCGGACAGATCAAACCTTACTGCCGAAATCTGATGAACACGCCATACATGAACTATAAGCAGATTATAATGAATTGTCTATAGATGATAGACAGTGCCAAAAGGCGGCGTGTTTAGAATCATCGTGCGACATATTTAGAGTCACGCTACACGAGATATATCGGCAGAGCGGGTGTCTTGGAGGCGGGCTTTTTTATCCTGATTCTCAAGATTTTTTGCTGTTTTCTGGATGGATTCAGACATATTCCAAGCGTATTCCCAAATTTACGACACCTTCAGTAAGAGCGCATGACATATCGTATTCCTGTGATCTACAGATTGAAAAATTGACTCTCAGGCCGTGACCATATTTTTTAGCTGGCTATTGGCAACAGCCAACATGGCATAATCGGGTTGGGCATTGAGGATAATTTGTGACAGGATCCCTTCGCTTTGCCTGCCCAGTTCGCTGTGCGCGTGCGCCCATTGCAGATTGCGGTGGCGGGACGTTTTTTACGACGAAATCCGCATTCCGGACGGAGTCATCCTGCGGTTACCCGGCGTTCATGGAAGATCAGGCGATCCATGTTGTAGGCCAGATTGGCCAGCGTCAGTTTGGCTTCTGCCCTTTTGAGACCGATGGTGCGGATGAACAGACCGAAGCGGTTTTTCTGATGGGCGAAAACATGCTCCACCCGTGCACGGATGGCTGATTTTCGCGCGTTGGCCCGTGCGCCGGCTTTCGGCATGGGCTTACCCCTGGGTTTCTTGCGATGGATGCGGCTGACCAGCATCTTCTTCGCCAGCCATTTCTCACTGCTTTCGGAGCGATAGGCGGTGTCACCCCAGACTTCGGCCGACGTAGTCCGCGCTGAACAAATCCTAAGAAGCTGTCTAACAACTATTAATTATTTATCAATAAATTGTCTTTAATGGTTTTCGGCATGCCTTATGATACTGATCTCACCGATGCGCAATGGTCTCTGTTGCGCGGATATTTTGAGCGCCGCAATGGCGGTGGCCGTCCCTTCAAACACTCGCCCAGGAATATATTAAGTGCCTGTTTTTACGTTCTTAAAACAGGCTGTCAGTGGCGACTTCTTCCCAAAGATTTCCCGCCATGGCAGACCGTTCACGGCCATTTCAGTCGCTGGAAGAAGAATGGAACCTGGCACATTATCCTGCGTGACCTCCATGGCGTGCTTCGGCTGCTTGAGGGTCGGAACGAACAGGCAAGCGCGGCCATTATCGACTCACAATCGGTCAAGGCCCCGACAAAAAAAAGGGGGTTCGATGCCGGCAAGAAAGTGAAGGGAATCAAGCGGCATTTATTGGTGGATGTGCTCGGGTTTCCGCTACATCTGGTGGTGCATGATGCTGGAATACAGGATCGCGGCCCGCATTCTATTGAAAGATATAAAGAAAAAGCACAGAAGGCTGAAATTGTTCTGGGCTGATGGCGGTTATCGCGGGCCGATCATGGAGGCATTGGCCAATCAGGAAAAACTGAAAATCGGGATCGTAAAGCGAGGTGAAGAAAAAGCGTTCAAGGTGTTGCCAAAACGCTGGATTGTCGAGCGATCTTTCGCATGGCTGGAACCTGCAAGGCGGCTGGCAAAACATTACGAAAATCTCGACAAAACGCAGGAAGCCATGATCCGGCTACGCTTCATACAAATCGCACTCAACAGAATTATAAAACTTAATTGTTAGACAGCTTCTTAAAAACAGGTCTTTTTTTTCATCTTTTTGTGTTGAAATATATTGTTTTTCTGTTTCGGGGTTGGTGCAAAAAAATATTGTTTTTTGGCGATAAAAGCCTTGACATCTTTTTTCGCCTCTGCTCTTTATCTTGTCAGAATTGTGTGGGTCGGCCTTGAATGGGTCGGCCTTTTTTTGTGGGGTGATACGTTTTACGTCGGGCTGACCTGTGTTTTTTTGGATAAACTTTAAAACAGGGTAGGTTTTGCGATGTGTCGTTTTTCTTCCAAATCGTCTTTGTTGGCCGGTGTGTCTGCTGTTGTTCTGGCGGCAAGCGTTGGCTCCGGTGCCTTTGCCCAGGCGGTGGATTACACGCATAATTCATCAAGTTATGATAATTGGGCCGATGGTACAGCGAGAGACGCAAGCAACACCTCCAGCACGGATATTGCTAACGCGAGAGCGGGTGATAACCTCACACTGTCTGGTGGAGGAGTTGATGTGGTAGACACCTCTCGCAGTGCTCGTATGGAGGTTTTGAAAAGTGGACAAAGTGGGGCCGGGACGCTTGTCCTTTTCACTCGTGGGGTTGGAGGCCTTGACCATGCTATTGGAGAAATCACAAAACAAGGCAGTCAGGCGGTTGTTGTTAGTATTTACAGCACAGGGGGTGGTCTAAACTTAACTGTTGAAAGGGGGGCTGTTGTCGGTGGACTGACTGTTGACATGGAAGATGCTAGTTCTACTAATTCAAAAGGCCGGGCCATTTTCGGCGGCGATTTAACGATTGAAAACAGTGCCACTCTGGACGACGGTGCAGCCGGACGGGGCCGCGCTTATCTTGTTTTTAATGGCTCTGCCGACCAAACGATTCTGGGCACTGGCCCGGCGCAGATCACCGCCGCCGCAGACGGCGAGGGCACGATTCAGGTTCTGAATGGCCGTGATGGCCTTGCACCGCGTAAGGCGACTTTTGACATAGAGATTGGTCACGATGACGCGACGGATGCGAACGACAGACGCCTCAGGCAGTTGACGGTGGGCGACGCGTCGAAGGGCGGTCATGCGATTTTCAACAGGGGCGTTCATGTTGATCATATCAATGTGATTGCGGGCAATCACAGGAATGAGAAGACGACTGTCGAGTTTCGGGGAAATGTGTCCGGTGATACGATCAAGCTGACGGATGGACGTCACGTTGTGGGTACAGGTTCGACAATTGTTAATGCCGGAGCCATATTCAACGCATCAGCTGGTGATATGACAGTTGGTAATAAAATTGTTGGTGGTCGTTCTGGTGGTACTTCGCGCGGAGGTAATCTCACCATTATTGGCGGGCGTTCTTCTGGTGGTTCGGCCCGGAACAAAGTCACCTTTAACAATCGTGTTGGAGCCGATGATGGCAGGTTAACTGGCATTTTTGTCGGGAGTAATGAGTCTGCGGGTATTGCTGTTTTCAGAGAGAGTATAAACGCCGGTTTTATTGATATAAGCGGTGGCACGACAGCGGACGAGGCGTCACACGTGACGATTGAAAAGAGTTCGACGAGTGAATATGGTGGTTCCATAACAATGGGCAACAACGCCACTCTGACGATTGGCGGTGCGGGTCGTTCTGTGACAGTGAATGACACGGGTCAAACGATCAATAATCGGATTACCGCAGGTGGTGACGGACAGGGGACACTGATTGTTGATAACCGGGGCAATGGCACCACCAATGCCAATAACAACACAGTCACCTTCAGCAGTTCAGTCGGTCGCGATGGGGAATCTCTCAAGCAGATCACGCTGAGAGACGGCCGGACGACCTTTAACAGTGGTGTTTATGCCGATACAATCACGATCACCACAGGCGACGCGACAGTTTTCAAGGGCGATGTCAAGGCAGGAACAGGAGCGAACGAGGGGATCAAACTGGGCACGACCAATGGTTCTGTGACCTTTAGCGGGACGACCGGACAAACGGTTGCGGGTAATATCATGCCGACGATCCCGGGTCGGGGCTGGATCACTGTGGCGAACAAGGCCGGTGTGACCTTTGAGGATGACCTGGGCACCTCCCGCGCCTGGCTGCGCCTCCTGACCCTGACGGGCCACGCGACTGCGGCGGATGCGTCCAAAGCGACCTTTAAGGGCAATGTCTATCTGAGAACCGGTGCGAACGGTGGTCTGGTTCTGGGTCAAAACACCGGGGTCACATTCAACGGAACAACTTCCCAAACGGTGGCCGGCAGTATCACGAGCGCATCGGGGGGCAACTATGGCACAATCACCATCGACAACGATGACGGCGTGACCTTCAAGAACGCATTGGGCGCAAGTGGTACGAACAACGGGTTGAACCGCCTGACCCTGAGCGATAACTCCAGGGCGATCTTTGAGGGTCATGTTTATCTGGCGAATGGCCTGAAACTGGGCAATAGCACCATCACCTTTCGCAGGTCTAGCAACTTTCCCAGGTCTAGCAACCAGACCGTTCAGGCGGATATTACCAACAGCACGGGCAAGCGGGGGTCTGTCGTTGTGAATAACAGCGGCGGGACGAATAATAATATTGTGACCTTTGAGGGTGCTGTGGGCGCGTCGGGCAGCGATCTTGCCGGACTCTCGGTGAGAAATGGTGTGGCGCGGTTTAAGGGTGATGTTTTTGCAGGGGTTCTTTTGGTCGAATCAACCGATGGTGCAGAGTTCAGGGGCAATGTGACCACAGGCGCACTCGGGATATCCTTTGCCGTGAACGATGCGGCCAAAATCACCCTGAACGGCACGGCGAACCAGACTGTGACGGGGGACATCACCACGGATTCCGACGGGCGTGGTCTCCTGGTTGTGAACAACGCAGGTGCCACCAATAGCAACAAAGTGACCTTTGGCGGGTCAGTCGGTGCCGATGGGAGAGCCCTCAAGCAGATCACGCTGGGCAATGGCCGGACGACCTTTCACAGTGGTGTTTATGCCGATACGATCAATATCACCACAACCGACGCGACAGTTTTCAAGGGCGATGTCAAGGCAGAGACAGGGATCAAACTGGGCAACAACAGCGGTTCTGTGACCTTTGACGGCACGTCCGGACAAACGGTGACGGGCAATATCACGACGGATGCGAATAATCAGGGGTCGATTATTATTGCCAACACCCACGCGGACGGCGTGACCTTTGCGGGCCAGCTGGGCGCAAGTGGTCAAAAGTTGAACCGCGTGACCCTGAACGATGACTCCAACGCGGCTTTTGAAGGCAGTGTTTATCTGGCAAATGGCCTGAAACTGGGCGATGATGCCACAATCACCTTTGGCGGGTCTGACAACCAGACCATCAAGGCGGTCATCAGCAACAGCACGGCGGGCGAGCGGGGGTCTGTCGTTGTGAATAACAGCGGCACGACGAACAGGACGGTGACCTTTGAGGATGCCGTTGGCGGGTCGGGAACCGGTAACGATCTTGCACGACTCACACTGGACAACGGCCAGACGGTTTTTGCTGGTGCTGTTTATGCCGGAACGATTGACGTCAATGCCGACAGTGACGGGACGATCTTCAACAGCTCTGTGACCACGCGCGCGGGCCTGACGCTGGCGGGGGCGGCGACCTTCAAGGGGTCTGTCACCACCGGGGCCAACGGTCTGGTCTTTGATGGGGCGGGGGGGGCTGCGACCTTTGCCGGCACGGCAGCACAGACCATCGCCCCTGCGATCACGACGGATGCCAATAATCAGGGGGCGATCACCATTGCCAACAGAGCCGGTGTGACCTTTGAGGGGAACCTGGGCGCGACCACTGCCAGACTGGCCGGCCTGACCCTGCACACCGGCACCAAAGCGACGCTTGAACAGTCCGGTTACTTTGCCGGTCATGTCACACTCCGCAACAATGCGACCCTGATTGTCGGTGATGCCAGCGGGGTCACCGGCACCAATGGACGCGGGACAGGGGCGGCGGACGCGCAAACGATCACGGGCAACATTGTTGCGGGCGATGACGGACAGGGCAATCTGGAGATCAGGAACCGCTCAACCGATGACGCGGGTCGCAAGGTCTCCTTTACGGGATCGATCGGTACCGCAGAGGCTGCCCTGAACAGGATCACGGTTGCCGATGGGGAAACGACCTTTGGCGGTGATGTTTATGCGGGCAACCTGAATATCACCGCGCGCGATGCGACAACCTTCAAGGGTCATGTCAAGGCAGAGACAGAGTTCACACTGGGCGACGGAAGTTCTGTCACCTTTGGCGGGACGGCCGGACAGACGATCACGGGCGATATCACAGGCGCGGCAGATGGCAATGGCGCGATTATTATTTCCAACACCCACGCGGATGGCGTGATCTTCGGGGGGCAGCTGGGGACGGCTGTTGCCAAACTCGACAGCCTGACTGTGAATGAAGGTGCCAAAGTCACCTTTAACCAGCCTGTTTATCTGTCGGGAACCCTGAGGCTCAAGACAGGGACGACGATTGCGCTGGGGGATGGCCTGACAAGGCGTGATGATGCAACACAGGCCTTTGTGACGGTCGGGGACTATGCCTTTGAGGGAACCTTTACGGATGAAAACAGGGTCAGATTGATTTTGCCGCTGTCCTTTACCAGCGGAACGCAGAAGGTGTTCAGTGCGCATAGTACCCTGGACAAGGAGAAGTTCACGCTCAAGGGCAATAACCTTGTCAACTACAACTATGACTTTAATGATGACGGCACCGATGTAACTGTGACAGCGAAGGGCTTCAGGTCGGCCGGCGAGGTGTCGTCGAAGCTGGGCGTGTCGCCCTCTGAAGCCACTGTGCTTTTGGCGGCCTCATCCCTTGCGAAGGATTTACCCGCGAACGACCCCGTGAAGAAGATTCTGCAGGAGGCGGCGCAGGCGGGGAACGAGGCGAAAGGCAAGCGGCTTGCGGCCCAGCTCACGCCGCAGATGACCGCGCTGGGCGGGGCGACGGCGGCGGTGGTCTCGACGGGGACACAGGTGGCGGGTGTGGTTGGCGAACGCCTGTCTGTGCAGCGCGGGGGAGACAGCCAGAGCGGATTTGTCCAGAGTGGATTTGCGACCGGGGGCGAGGGGCTGGACAGGGCCTTCTGGCTCAAGCCGTTTGGCAGTCGGGGCAAACAGGCGAAGGACAAAAAACAGAGGATTGACGGTTATCGCACCTCTGCGCGGGGCCTTGCGGTGGGTGTGGATGCACCTGTGGGGGAACGGGGTCGTGTGGGGACGGCTCTGGCCTATAGCACCAGCCGGATGACGGGCAAGGGTTTTGGCGAGGATAAGACGGATGTCAGGAGCTGGCAGGTCTCGATTTATGGGGATTACAGCACGGGGCGTTATTATGTGGACGGTCAGGTGGGCGTCGGGCGCAATGATGTCAGTACGACCTCGCGTGTGGCGGGTTTGAGGCGCAAGTCGGCTTATGACACGACCAGCCTGACGGCCTCTGTGGGGGGTGGTGTGCCGCTGAGGCTTGATGCGAGCACGACGCTGACCCCGACGGCGGGTCTGTCGTGGACGCGGGTGGGGTCGGCGCGTTATACCACGACGGGGGCGTTGAGCCTGAACCAGAAGATCACAGTGGGGTCGATTGATGCGGTTGTGGGGACGCTGGGCACCCGCCTGCACAAAGAGATCACCCGGGGGAACGGCACCCTTGTTCCCGTGGCGCGTGTGGGGCTGTCCTATGACTTTGCGGGGGAGCAAACGACGGCACGCGGCCGGTTCACCGGCGGTGGCAACCGCTTTACGGTCAAGGGGGCGAAGGTCAAAAAGCTCTCGGGCACCGCAGGGGTGGGCCTGAGCTATAGTGCCCCGCGCTGGTCAATCGGGGCGGACTATGACGTGAGTGCCCGCCCCGGCTACACGGGCCACAGTGCCCGCCTGAATGCCAGGGTCAAGTTCTAACCTACCCTGTGAACTTGACCCAACGGCAGCCCCGAAAGGCAATAGCCTTTCGGGGTTCTGTTTGTCCGGCTTATGCGCGTGCAACTTGTCCGGCTTATTGGAACACGACACTTATGAGACCTGTGCGCGGGATGGAAAGCTCTACTGCCCCGCGCTGGTCAATCGGGGCGGACTATGACCTGAGAATCTGTCTAACAACTATTATCTATTTATCGATAAATTGTCTTTAATGATTTTCGGCATGACTTATGATACTGATCTCACCGATGCGCAATGGTCTCTGTTGAGCGGATATTTTGAGCACCGCAATGGCGGTGGCCGTCCCTTTAAACACTCGCCCGGGAATATATTAAATGCCTGTTTTTACGTCCTGAAAACAGGATGTCAGTGGCGACTTCTTCCCGGGGATTTCCCGCCATGCCGTTCACGGCCATTTCAGTCGCTGGAAGAAGAATGGAACCTGGCAAATGATCCTGCGTGACCTCCATGGCGTGCTTCGGCTGCTTGAGGGCCGGAACAGACAGGCAAGCGCGGCCATTATCGACTCACAATCGCTCAAGGCCCCGACAAAAAAAAGGGGGCCGGCAAAAAAGTGAAGGGAATCAAGCGGCATTTGTGGGTGGATCTGCCCGGGTTTCCGCTGCATCCGGTGGTGCATGATGCTGGAATACAGGATCGCGATGGAGCCCGCATTCTCTTGAACGATATAAAGAAAAAGCATGGACGGCTGAAATTGTTCCGGGCCGGTTATCGCGGGCCGATCATGGACGCATTGGCCAATCAGGAAAAACTGAAAATCGGGATCGTAAGGCGAGGTGAAGAAAAAGCGTTCAGGGTGTTGCCAAAGCACTGGATTGTTGAGCGATCTTTCGCATGGCTGGAGCCTGCAAGGCGGCTGGCAAAAAATGACGAAAATCTCGACAAAACGCAGGAAGCCATGATCCGGCTACGCTTCATAAAAATTGCAATCAACAGAATTATAAAACTTACTTGTTAGACAGCTTCTTAGGATTTGTTCAGCGCGAACTAAATCGCAACACCCAGTCACGAATGATTTGCAAACCAACGCCGCCAGCAACAGCGGCCTCACTGCGGCTGCCGCCATCATAAATGACAGCCAGTGCCAAAAGGCGGCGTGTCTGATTGGACTCAGTTGATTGGCGGGCAAGGCGGTGAAGCTGGACACCCGCATTAACCCGCTAACCTGAGGTGAGATTGACTGGTGTGGACATGGCGTTTCGGCAATTTTTCACGCCGTTTCGCGGTCTGAAGCCTACCTGAACAGGCGGTTTGGGATGATTTTCACTGAATGACTCCTAATGTAACCCTCATGGCCGTTAGAACACAGAATGCCTTTTCTTTCCAGGGTTAATACGGGTGTCCAGCTGGCGACTGTCAAAGTCTTCTCGCAAGGAAATGGCGCGTCTCATGGAAACCTCCAATAAAGTGTCCCCTTAAGAATCACAAAATGACAACAAACGCCAGGGCAAATAAGTCAAATCTTCTGAAAATTGGTATTAGGATTTGTTCAGCGCGAACCATTTAAAAAAACTTCCCCGTTGAAATAGCCCGTATTCAGGAGAAAGCCGGGCGAAATATTCCTCTTGAAATCCGGTTTCAGGATGACGCACGGGGGGGTCAAAGAACACAGATCACGCGACCCCGGGCCAGAAGGGGGACAAGGCCTGCCGCACCGAAAAATCAAGGAACCGAGTCTGTCCGGATATGTGGCACGGCATGGCGTTGTCCACGCCTGACAGGAGGCCAGGAAAATCCTGCGTGATATGACAGCGGTACAACATCAGCATCACAAGAAGATGACTCTCCGGATCACCCACCCCCATGGACGACCAGACTTGATTCTTGCGGCGGCAATGCCACTCCCACGAGCACCGCAAACAATCCGTCATTTGTGGGAAAATATCCGGCGTAATCCCCGTCAGATACCGAACATTGTCTCTTGTATCAAAGAAAAGATATGTTAAATTGAGACATGGTAAAACGAAACCATTTCCTTCAACAGTGAACACATTACAGATTCCGTAGCAAGTTCACTGATTTTGAAAAACGAATGAATAGATAACGCAGGATTTTAGTGAGAACAGCATGACGTATGAAACCCCGATAACAATTAAGAAAGCAATCGAAAACATAAAAAAACGGCAATATGTCCTTCCTTCTATCCAGCGCGAGTTTGTATGGAACACGGATCAGATTGAAACGCTCTTTGACTCACTCATGCGTGGTTATCCAATTGGCACCTTCTTGTTCTGGGAAGTTGATAATAAGAAAACCAAAGAATTTCAGTTTTATGAATTCCTAAAAAAATATCATGAGAAAGATCATCGACACAATCAGCCAGCAACTCTGGCCGATAATGAGAATATCATCGCCTTATTGGATGGTCAGCAACGGATGACCTCTTTGTATCTGGCACTAGTGGGTTCATATGCATTCAGAAAGCCACGTGGTCGAAAAAGCAATCCTGATGCCTACCCCGAGCGTAAGCTGTATCTCAATCTATTAAATCCCTCTGAGGAGTTGGAGGTCAAATTTGACTTTAGCTTTTTAACCAAGGAGGATGCGGCTGAGAATAGTGGCGTCTATTGGTTTGAATGTAGCAAGGTATTATCGTTTGAGGATAAAAACGAAATATATAATTACCTTGATGAAAATAATCTGAGTGACACCTCAATCTATAAAAAAGAAGTGGTGCGGTTTGCCCGAGATACGCTTAATCGTTTCTATGATGTCATTCATAAAGATAGGACTATTAGTTTTTACCTCGAAGAAAGCGAAGAGCTGGACAAAGTTCTTCAGATATTCATCCGTATCAATAGTGGCGGCACAAAGCTCAGCTATTCTGACCTGTTGCTCTCAATTGCGACCGCGCAATGGGAAAAAAAAGATGCGCGTGAGGTAATCCATGAATTTGTAGATGATATCAACAATATTGGTGACGGCTTCGCGTTTAATAAAGACCTTGTCCTGAAGAATTGTCTTGTTCTAGCGGATTTGCCGAATATAAAATTCAAGGTCGATAATTTCAGTAAAAAAAATATGCGCACTATCGAGAAGAATTGGGAAAAAACATCTTCAGCATTGTGTGCAGCTATCGAACTGGTGGCCAAATTTGGCTACAGTGAAAAAAACCTGATTGCTACCAATGCCATCATCCCGATTGCTTATTTTATATTCAAAAATGGGTGCAGTGACCAGATACTCCATGCAGGGAAATGGGACGGTGACAGGAAGGCTATAAAAGAATGGCTGGCGCGTGTGCTATTGAAGGGGACGTTTGGTGGTCAGCCTGATTCTATCTACCCCAGTATGCGCGATCTGATTAACGCCAATATTGGTCGATTCCCGCTCAAGGAGACAATTGCCTTTTACAAAGGTAAGCGTAAATCAATTTCATTCAACAGTGATGAAATCGATAATTTGCTTGAGTTCCAATATGGAAAAGCCGAAACTTATTGTGCGCTCACCCTTGTTTATCCAGGACTCGATCACAGCTTCAAATACCACCAGGATCACATCCATCCAAAATCCAGGTTTAATAAGCACTCGATGCGGGCTGTGGGATTGTCGGACGAACAGATCGAGGAATTTAATGCAGAGGCGAATGGCATCGCTAATCTTCGGTTGCTTCAGGCCGCTAATAATATGGAAAAAAACAAAAAACCCTTTAAGGATTGGCTTAAGTCATCTTATCGAAAAAAATCTGATCGGAATCTGCATTTAGAACAGCATCATATCAATCCCGACCAGTCCTTGGAATTTAAAGATTTCATAGATTTCGTCAGCGTACGCCGCAAAACCCTCAGAGGCAAGTTCAAATCAGTTCTCGGTGTTGACCGCTGAGGCAAACGATACCGAGCAACAAATAGCATCCTAAGTGCGCTGACGCAAGTTCCACGCGTAACGCCTCAAGCGCAACCTTCGCCTTGAACTCAGCCGTGAACTTCCGTCGCTTCGTCATTCCGTATCCCTCCGTAAACGGTGGAATACACCTTAGTTCGCGCTGAACAAATCCTAAGCTATTGCTATTTCGAAGCGTTGGAAGTGTGGTGAAGTATTCGGTTTTGCCGTTTTCGTCGTCCTGATCACCGCATTGATGACCCGGACAAGCCAAAACGCGATGGCGTTCAGGATCAACCGCATGTTATGCCCAGCCGCCGCCAGCAAGGCGTTCATGGCGTCTCCAGTCTGGCCTTTGAGGAAGTTCCGATCAAGGCAGCCATCGGTTTTCATGTGTCCGATGGTGGCCTCGATGGCCGACCTTCGTTTAAGTTCGCGCGTCATCTGCGGGCTCAATCCGCGCGTGCGCCCTGACATCATGACCGGGGCCTCGCCCTCGTAATTGTGGCCACGATAGCCCCTGTCGACGTAGACCCGTTCCGGGTCGACTCCAGTCATCCGGGCGGCCTGGGCCACTGTATCAGCCAAAGTATGGCCATCGCAGGGATTGCCCCGGAAACTTTTCGCCCAGACCCTCACGGTTGGTGGTGGCAATCCCGACCCTGGCACCAAACTGGACACCCGTATTAACCCTGGACAGAAAAGGCATTCTGTGTTCTAATACCAATTCCATAAAATAAAGACTCTCTGGTCCTGGCGTGTGAGCAGATTCTGTGATTCAAGGAAGGACACAGTTTTGGAGATTTGTCATGGGTCAGCCCCTTCCCCTGCGTCAGGATTATGACGCATCCCGTCTTCGCCGCCTTGCCCGGCACTCAGCAGATTCGAACCAGACGCGCCGTTTGCTTGCCCTTGCGGTCATCTCTGATGGCGGCAGTCGCAGTGAAGCCGCGCGGCGTTGGTCGTCAAATTGTTCGTGACTGGGTGTTGCGTTTCAATGCAGAAGGTCCGGACGGGCTTTTGCAGCGGTCGAGGAGCGGGCGACCGGCCAGGTTGAATGAGGCCCGGCTTGCTGCCCTGATTGCCCGCGTTGAAACAGGGCCATGGCCTGCTATCGATGGTGCGCTGGCGACTTCAGGATCTGGCGCAGTGGTTATGGGAGGACTATCGCCTCAGCATCAGCGAAAGTTGCCTGAGTGCCACCTTGCGCAAACACGGCTACAGAAAACTGACGGCGCGCCCGCGTCATCATGGCCAGAACGTGCATGAGATTGACGCATTTAAAAAAACTTCCCCGCCGAAATAGCCTCTCTGCACGCCAGAATTGGTCCGACTGTCCCGCTGGACATCTGGTGGCAGGACGAAGCGCGTGTTGGCCAGAAGAACAATATCACGCAGCGTTGGGCCAAACGGGGCACACGGCCCGTGGCACCAAAAGACCAGCGCACAAAATCCGCCTGGATATTCGGGGCGATCTGCCCCGCCCGGGGTGTGGGGGCCGCGCTTGTCCTGTCGCAGTGCAATACCTGCGGGATGCAAGGGCACCTCGAGGAAATATCGTCACAGGTCGAACCCGGTGCCCATGCTGTCATCATCCTTGACAAGGCGGGCTGGCACACCACCGGCAAACTGGATATCCCGGACAATATCACCCTGTTGCCGTTGCCGCCACGTAGCCCGGCCCCGGTCGAAAATGTCTGGCAATATTTGCGGCAAAACCGGCTGTCAAACCGCGTCTTTCAGGACCAGATCGTTTCCCTCTGTTGTGACGCATGGAATAATCTCACCGACAGGCCATGGAAAATCAGGTCCATTGGATACAGAAAATGGGCCCATGGGTTCTGAATTATGAAAGTTGGTATAACGGCCATGAGGGTTACAGGAGGGGTCATTCAGTGAAAATCATCCCAAACCGGCTGTTCAGGTAGGATTCAGACCGCGAAACGGCGTGAAAAATTGCCGAAACGCCATGTCCACACCAGTCAATCTCACCTCAGGTTAGCGGGTTAATACGGGTGTCCAGCTCAGGGCGGCTGATTTGGCAAATCTCGTCGCGGCGGCGACGAAAAATCAGGTTAACGGCTAAAGCAGTTTGACCAAGGCGGCAATAATCGCGGTTTGTGCCAGCAGTGCGCCAAACATCCATTTCAAAATATCAGCCTTGAGTTCTGCGAGCCGGAGATCAAGATAGTTTGGTGTCACGACAGAGTCGCTTACGGTTTTTGCCAAAACCCGCGCAACACCAGAGGCCTGTTCGGGTGTGAATCCGGCAGCTTCCAAGTTTTGGGAGACTTCCAAAGTGTCAAAATTTACTGCGCTCATTACTCTATTCTCAGGGATGCGCCATTTTTTGTCAATTTTTTTGATTTTGGGGTGATTTTTGTGCTGTGTGGACGTTTTGTCCGGGGGTGTTTTTTATTGAGGGCGGGCCTCCTTCGTTGTGGCGGTTGGAGCAGTTTGACCAGGGCGGCAATCACCTGTGGTTTGTCCCGGCACTGCGCCGAACATCCATTTCAAAATATCAGCCCTGGGTTCTGCGCGCCGGAGATCAGGATAGTTTGGTGTCACGACAGGGTCGCTTACGGTTTTTGTCAAAACCCGCGCAACACCGGAAGCCTGTTCGGGTGTGAACCCGCCAGCGTCCGGGTTTCGGGAGATTTTCCAGGGGGCACAAATGACCGCGTTCGTGCTTTCACGATGAGGGGCAAGCTGGACACCCGTATCAACCCACTAACCTGAGGTGAGATTGACTGGTGTGGGACACGGCGTTTCGGCAATTTTTCACGCCGTTTCGCGGTCTGAAGCCTAACTGAACAGGCGGTTTGGGATGATTTTCACTGAATGACTCCTCCTGTAACCCTCATGGCCGTTGGAACACAGAATGCCTTTTCTTTCCAGGGTTAATACGGGTGTCCAGCTGTTTCCTGTCAATAACAGGCGTCTTCCCATTGCCGTCCGGGTGTTTCGAGCGCGGCGGGTTTTTGTAGCCAAGGGGGTTGAAAGGGGGTAAATTCCGGACGACTATCGATCCTTGCCCGGAATTTGAGGAGCCTGCGCCGTGTGTTCTGTTTTGTCGCGTTCTGTTGTCGTCGTCGTGTTGCTGTTGTCTGTGTGGGGCGTACGGGCGGGAGAGCCTGATCCGCGTGAGTGGGGGGCAGTGGTGGCGCAGGCACGGGGGCAGGAGGTTTATTTTCATGCCTGGGGCGGGTTGGAAAAAATCAACGATTATATCCAGTGGGTGCGCGTCCGGGTGCGCGATGATTATGGCATTGATTTAAAACATGTGAAGGTGACGGATACCGCCCATGTGGTCTCGCAGGTTCTGGCGGAAAAAACCGCCGGGCGGGGCGGGGCGGTTGATTTGTTGTGGGTCAATGGGGAAAACTTTGCCGCGATGAAGGCCAATGGCCTGCTCTTTGGCCCCTTTGCCGAAGACCTGCCCCATTTTGCACTGGTTGATGTTATCAACAAGCCGTCAACCCTGGTGGATTTTACCATTCCCGTTGAGGGGATGGAGGCCCCGTGGGGCATGGCGAAGCTGAATTTCCTCTATGATCGTGCCCGCACGGCACAGCCGCCGCGCACGGTGGCAGAATTACTGGACTGGGCGCGGCGCACTCCGGGGCGGTTGACCTATCCCGCGCCGCCGGATTTTATGGGGACGACCTTTTTAAAACAGCTGTTGTCTGACCTGACGCCTGATCCGGCGGTGTTGCAAGGCCCGCCAACGGCGGACAATTACGGGCCGGTGACGGGGCCGTTATGGGACTATCTGGATGCGTTGCATCCCCTGCTCTGGCGCGGGGGGCAGGATTTTGCCGCAACTGCGGCGGCGCAACTGCGGATGTTTAACGACGGCGAAGTTGATCTGCACATGGATTTTTCCCCCTTTGCCGCCACGTCCTTTATTGAAACGGGCGAAGCCCCCGAAACAACGCGGTCTTTTGTCTTTGAGGGCGGAACCATTGGCAATAGCCATTTTGTCGCCATCCCGTTCAATGCGGCGCACAAGGCCGCCGCGCTGGTGGTCGCGAATTTCTTGATGGGTCCCGAAGCCCAGGCCCGCAAGCATGACCCCCGCTATTGGGGCGATCCGACGGTTCTGGATGTCGCGCGCCTGGACGATGCCGCCCGTGCGGCCTTTGCCGCCATTGACCCTGGCCCCGCCACCCTGCGCCCCGAAGACATGGGGCCAACCCGTTTGGAACCCCATCCTGACTGGGTGGGGCGGCTTGAACAGGATTGGCAAACCCGCTACGGCGGGTGACGCCCCGCGTCCGGTGCGTCAAGCCGTTTTCTGCCAGCCAATGCAGGCCCGGGGGACTTTCGGGAGTTCTCGAAGGGGGCAAAAAAGGAACCTGTTCTGATGTCTTCTTCTGTTCTGCGAGGGTCTTTTTTTCAGGGCAAGGGTGCGGCGGAACGGTTTTGTGCGCCGGGGTTGCGCGGGGTGCCGATTCTGACACTGGTGATTTTCCTGACTCCGGTGGGCGTAGGGTTTTTGGGGACGCTTTTGCCGTCCTTTGGCTATTTTCCGGCACTGGGTGGTCAGGGGATTCATTTTGATGTCTGGGGGCGGTTGTGGGCGCAACCCGGGTTGGCGGGGGCGGTGCGGTTGTCGCTGGTGACGGGGGTGGGGGCAACGGTGGTGTCCTTTGCCCTGGCCTGCGGGTTTTTGGCCGCGTTTCACCAGCGGGCGTGGTTTGCGCGGTTGCAGGTTTTCCTGACGCCCTTGCTGGCCATTCCCCATGTGGCTGTGAGTGTTGGGCTGTTATTTATTCTGGCCCCCAGTGGGTGGATTGTACGGTTTTTTTCGCCCTGGGCGACGGGGTGGCAGACCCCGCCTGATCTGGTCACGGTTCAGGATCCCTGGGGCCTGTCGCTGGTTCTGGCACTGGTGTTAAAGGAAACGCCCTATTTGATTTTGACGGGCTGTGCGCTGTTGCCCCAACTGCGCCCGTCGGTGCGGATGCGGGTGGCGGCATCGCTGGGCTATCGGCCCTGCGCGGGGTGGGTCAAGGTCGTTTTCCCCGATTTTTATCGTTTGATGCGTCTGCCACTGGTGGCGGTGCTGGTGTTTTCGCTGTCGGTTGTGGATATGGCCCTGATTATCGGGCCGGGGACGCCGCCGCCGCTGTCGGTTCTGGTCTTGCGCTGGTATCTGGAACCGGATTTGTCCTTTCGCTTTTTGGCGGCGGCGGGGGGGGTGTTGCAACTGGGGCTGGTGCTGGCGGTGTTGTCGGGGTGGTGTCTGGTGGTGCGTTTGTGTCGGTGGGCGGTTTGCCTGACCGGGGGGCGGCGGCGGGTGATGGAGCGGGCCTGTCCGTTGTGGTCGGCGGCGGTGTCGGGACTGTTGGGCGGACTGGCGGTGTTGTCGTTTGCGGGGTTGGTGGTCTGGTCCCTTGCGTGGCGGTGGAGCTATCCGCACATCGTCCCGGATCGGTTCACCCTTCAAACCTGGGTCAATCATGGCGGTCATTTGCTTGAGGCCGGTATGACAACGGTCGTGATTGCGGGGGCGACCGGTGGGTTGGCCCTTGTGCTGTCGCTGGGCTGTCTGGAACTGGAAAAGCAACGCCATCACGGCCGAACGGGGCACGGCAGAACGGGGCGAAGCCTGTTATTGCTTTATCTGCCGTTATTGGTGCCGCAGGTGACGTTTTTGTTCGGGGCGCAGGTTTTTTTAATGACGGTGGGGCTGGGTGGAACCTGGCCGGGGGTGATCTGGTTGCATCTGGTTTTTGTGTTGCCCTATGTTTTTTTGAGCCTCGCAGAATCCTATCGCCAACAGGATCATCGCTATGGGCAGATTGCCCTGTCCCTTGGGCGCAGTCGCTGGGCGACCTTTGTGAGAGTGCGCGTTCCCTTGTTGTTGCGTCCGATCTGTTTTGCCCTTGCCCTGGGCTTTGCGGTGTCGGTGGCGCAATATCTGCCGACGCTGTTGGCGGGGGCGGGGCGTTTGACCACCCTGGCGACAGAAACGGTGGCCCTGGCCTCTGGCGGGAATCGGCGCGTTGTCGCGGTGGTGACGTTGTTTTATGCGATGTTGCCCCTGCTGGTTTTTGGTTTGGCACTGGTGATCCCGACGCTGTGTTCCCGGCACCGCAGGGGCGGGCGATGCTCATGAGGAGTGAGGGGGGGATGAGTGGGCGTTCGCTGGTTCTCCATCGCGCCCGGATTGTGCGGCAGGCGACGGCGGAGCCTTTGTTCCCGCCGCTTGATTTATCGATTGCCCCGGGTGAGATTGTAACCATTATGGGGCCGAGTGGCTGTGGAAAATCGACGCTGTTAAGCTGGATCAGTGGCTGGCTGTCGCCTGATTTCAGGGCCTGTGGTGATGTGCGTCTGGGCGGGGAGTCGCTCCTGAACCTGCCCCCTGAAAAGCGTCAGTTGGGCTTGCTGTTGCAAGACCCGTTATTGTTTCCGCATATGAGCGTGGGTGAAAATCTGGCCTTTGGCCTGCCCGCAGACATCAAAGGCCGTGCGGTGCGGGCGCAGAGGGTGCGCGAAACATTGGCAGAGGCCGGGCTTGCGGGTTTTGACAACCGTCACCCTGACACGCTGTCCGGTGGGCAAAAAGCACGGGTGGCCTTGATGCGAACCCTGTTGTCGCGTCCGGCGGCGGTTTTATTGGACGAACCCTTTTCCAAACTGGACGAGGCCCTGCGTGATCGGGTGCGGCATGTTGTGTTTGACCATGTGCGCCGGTACCGCCTGCCGACCCTGTTGGTCACACACGACCCCGCCGATGCCACCCATGCGGCACAGAACCACACCCACCCGGACAGGGCGGTGATTCGTCTGGGCGTATAATCGTAGGAACGGGTTTAATCCCGTCTTGATTTTTCCCGGGTTTCCCGCCACTATAGCCGCCGTTATTTGCAGTCAAGAAGTCGCCTGCCTGTCGGGATACAATGGACGCATTCAAGTTGCGTGAGTGCCTTTAAAAGCGTCGAGTCCCGGTTGGCTGGCCAGGAAAACTGTTTTCGGGAACCGCAGAATAGGTGACGTATTCGGGGATCGCAGAAAGCAGTTTGACGCACCAGACGGCGAGGATCGGATTTTTTAGGGTGCATGCCTGATGCCCCGGGCGGCGCAGGATCAAGGTTTTTAGCAGGATCAAGGTTTTTAAAGGTCTCCAGATGGTTTATCAGCAAACAACCGAGTCAGTCGAAGTCACCGTTGAACCCATTTTTCTGGAGGATCATTCACGTCCTCTGGATAATCATTATATCTGGCTCTATCAGGTGACAATCCGCAACAAAGGCGCGGAAAGCTGTACCCTGCGTTCGCGCCATTGGACAACCATTGATGCCCATGGCAAGGTTCAGGAAATCAGGGGCGCGGGCGTTGTGGGGGAGGAACCCCTGCTGAACCCGGGTGATGTATTTGAATACAGCAGTGGAACCCCCCTGAGCGCGCCGTCGGGGATTATGCGGGGAACCTATGAAATGGAACGCCCGTCGGGGGAGCGGTTTTTGGTCGAAATTCC
Organism: Kiloniellaceae bacterium; assembly: GCA_965199245.1. Taxonomy (GTDB): domain Bacteria; phylum Pseudomonadota; class Alphaproteobacteria; order Kiloniellales; family Kiloniellaceae; genus Carbonatibacter. The sequence continues at coordinate 839,977 of CBDAQP010000003.1, read as the reverse complement.
TGCTTTTTCGCTGGACAGTCCACATGATTCTGCGGCACTCAACTAGCATCAGTGACTTTCCAGGGATTATTGTTTGTGAGCAAACAGGGCAAAGCGGTTCAAAAACCATCGCGGGCAGAGGCCGAAGAGGCCGTGCGCACTCTGTTACGGTGGGCCGGGGATGACCCGGATCGCGAAGGTCTGCGCGGGACACCGGATCGGGTCGTCCGCGCCTACGAAGAATTTTTTTCGGGCTATCATCTTGATCCCAAGGAATTTTTGGCGCGCACTTTCGAGGAAGTAGATGGCTACGACGAAATTGTGCTGTTGCGTGATATTCCCTTTGAATCCCATTGTGAACACCACATGGCGGCCATCATTGGAAAGGCACATGTGGCCTATTTGCCGACCAACCGTGTTGTCGGCATTAGCAAGCTGGCACGGTTGGTTGAGTCTTACGCGCGACGGCTTCAGATTCAGGAAAAAATGACGGCCCAGATTGCCCATACCCTCCAGGAAGTTCTGCGACCCCAGGGGGTTGCGGTGGTGATTGAGGCGGCACACCAGTGCATGACCACACGCGGCATTCACAAACAGGGGGTGAGTATGGTGACGTCGCAGATGCTGGGCCTGTTCAGGAGCAACGCCGCCACGCGGCGGGAGCTTTTGGCCCTGATCGGTAATCCGGTGTCGCGGGCATCCTGATCCCGTTCTTTGATCTGGGGAACCTGTGATGATTCAATTCCGTCCTATTCTTTTTGTTATTGGCTTGTTGCTCTGTATCCTGTCGCTGGCCATGATGATCCCGGCGGGTGTTGATGCGGCGGTGGGTAATCCGGATTGGGTTGTTTTTGTTAATTCCGGATTGGCCATTTTTGTGATTGGGGCCGTTTTTGTACTGGCAACGAATGGAAGCTGGGACTCGTTTAGTCTGCGTCAGGCCTTTTTGATGACCAATTTTGCGTGGCTGTCGATTGCGGTCGCGGGGGCCTTGCCGTTTCTTTTTGCCGCGCATGATCTGTCGCTTGCCGATGCTTTTTTTGAATCGATGTCGGCGATTACAACCACCGGGTCAACCGTGATGACGGGCTTGCAGGATGCGCCGCCGGGGATTTTGTTGTGGCGGGCTCTCCTGCAATGGCTGGGGGGGATTGGTATTGTTGTTATGGCGGTTGCAATTTTGCCCATCCTCCAGGTCGGGGGAATGCAGATGTTTCGCATCGAAGCCTTTGACACCGATAAGGTCCTGCCCAGGGCCGCCCAGATCGCCGGGGCCATTTCGTTGCTTTATGTCGTGATGACACTGTTTGCGGGGGCTGTGTTGTGGGGGTTGGGGATGTCCGCATTCGATGCGGTTATTCATGCCATGACCTCCATTTCAACCGGGGGCTTTTCGTCCCATGATGACTCGGTGGGCCATTTTCAACAGGCCTCGATTGATTGGGCCGTGAGCCTTTTTATGGTGATGGGGTCTATTCCCTTTGTGCTTTATCTGCGCGTGGTCAGGGGGAGCCTGCGGAGCCTCTGGCAAGATCCGCAGGTGAAGACCTTTCTGGCTATTTTGGCTCTTGCGATTACGATCATGACCGTGTGGCTGGTGGATAATAGCACCTATCCTGCGGCGGAGGCTCTGCGCTATGCGGCCTTTAACGTGATTTCGATGATGACGGGGACAGGCTATGTCACCGCAGATTTCAACCTCTGGGGCGGTTTTGCCCTCGCCATGATGTTTATTTTGATGTTTATCGGGGGCTGTGCGGGGTCAACGACCTGTGGGATCAAGATTTTCCGTTTGCAGATCCTCTATTCCACCGCACAGGCCCAGCTTCATCGCCTGATTCAACCCAATGGCATTTTCTTTCCCTGCTATAACAAAAAAACGGTTGATGAAACGGTGTCAAATTCCGTGATGAGTTTTTTCTTTCTCTTTGCGCTCAGCTTTATCCTGCTTGCGGGGGGGCTGGGTGTCTTCGGTCTGGATTTTGTCACGGCGGTCTCGGGAGCAGCAACAGCCATTGCCAACGTCGGACCCGGCCTGGGGGAGACAATCGGCCCCGCCGGAAACTTTGCCACCCTGCCCGACGGGGCCAAGTGGCTGATGTCCGCCGGAATGCTGTTGGGACGCCTGGAAGTCTTTACGATTATGGTTATCATACTCCCCTCATTCTGGCGCGGCTAGAGAAAAAGCCCCATCCCGGCTATCCGGGGGGCGTCACACTGTTTTCTGCGATCCCCGCATATCGCGGGTCTTCTGCCTGTTTGCCACCCGGGTCCTTAAGGTTTTTTTGGCGCCCCGGGCTTTTTGGGCGAATGCCCGGTTTTTCCTTAATTGCTGACCAGATATTTTTCAAAATAGTTTGGCAGGGATTGATCCAGTTGTTGGTCGATTTCGTTCATGAGTTTTTCGGTCATGGCAAACCACAGTTCATCGCGTTCGCGCAGGTTGAGTTCGGGCAGGGCGGTTGTTGTGCGGGTGGCCCGGGCTTCGACAGTGGCGAGGGTGGCCCCGCGTGCATTTTCGAGTGATAGCATGACGTGGAGTGTTCCGGTGTAGGCGTCGGTGGCGTCCTGGTGGATGAGCTGTTTGAGTATGCCTTTGTCGATTTTGATTTTTTCTGCGGTGACAGAGGCATCAACAATGCGATAGATCAACTTGTTTGTGCCGCCTGTCGTGCGGAGACGATCACGCGCCCACTGCACTGCGCCCGATGTGGGGGAGAGCGTGAAAATATGGTCAACGTACGGGTCTGTGGCGGGGGGGATGTAGTCCTGGGCAATGACCAGTTCACCCGCCGAAATGTTGAATGTTCCTTTGTGGGTAAAGGTCAGACCCGCGATACGGGCGGGCGGCGGTGCGGCGCAGGCGGATAGAAAGAGGGCCGCCAGTGCGAAAACTGTCGCGGCTTTGAGGGGGCGCGGAAAAAATGACCGGGGGAAAAATGTCATGGTGTTCCTCATTCTCTGCGGGCGTGGATGGCCGTGATGTCCGTGTCATTAAAACTATAGGCTCTGTTACAAAATTCGCAAGAGGCCAAAAGACGACCATCGACCTTGTGCCGGTCGATGTCGTGCAGGGGAATGGTGCGGATAACGCTTTCGAGTTTTTCGCGTGTACAGCGGCACCCGTCTTCGAGAAACCGGCGATCAAAAACGCGCACGCCTTCGTCATGGAACAAACGAAACAGCAAATCATTCAGGGGCAAATCGGGGTCGAGCAGTTCACCCGGGGTACAGCTGGACAGGAGCACCATTGTCCGCGCCCAGTCTTCTGTTCGTGCCCCGTCTTCTGTCCGTGTCCCGTCTTCGTGCCTGTCCTGCGGTTCTTTTTGCGGGGTGCTGTGCGTTCCGCCATCGTCAGGAATGCGCTGGACAACAAGTCCCCCCGCCCGCCAGATTTTTTGACCCTGTTCCCCGTCAATCCGGTCAACCGCGACGACAAGTCCGCTTTCGATCTGGTCGGATTGGCGAAAGTAGTTGCGAAGGCTATCAGCAAGCGTCTCACCATCCAGCGCGACAATGGCCTGGTAGCGATCCGCGCCTGGCTGATCGACGGTAAAGGCCAGATAACCTGTTCCGGTCAGGTCTGCCGGCGTCGGCGGATGATCCCGGGCATTGATCATGTGATCAAGCGCGGCGGGGTTACTTTTGAGACAGCCCCGGATGACCCCGCCAGAGGTCACATCGGCAACCAGTGTCGAAACGGGGCCGTTACCTTTGCCTTGCAGGGTAAAGGTGCCCTCAAATTTCAAAAGCGCGGCGAGCAATCCCGCCAATACCATCAATTCCCCCAAAAGCCGGGCGGCAGGGGCCGGGTAATCGTGGCGGTTGAGCACCGCATCAATTGTTGCCTCCAGGCGCAAGATTCGCCCGCGAATACCCGTTTTTTCAAGAAAAAAGGGCTGAACCGCATCTGTTTCGCGCGGGGTGTTGTCATCTGGCATGGGTTGTGCTGTCCGGCCTCAGGGGTGTTGTGAGCCTGCGCCCATGCACCAGAGTAAAATACCCTTTTGCGCGTGGAGGCGGTTTTCAGCTTCGTCAAAGATCACAGACTGCGGGCCGTCGAGAACGCCGTCAGTGGCCTCTTCGCCCCGATGGGCAGGCAGGCAGTGCATAAAGAGCGCATCAGACGCGGCCCGGGCCATCAGTTCTTCGTTGACTTGATAGGGTTTGAGTAAACTTTTGCGGTGGGCGACGTCCTGTTGACCCATAGATATCCAGGTATCTGTCACCACCAGATCCGCCCCACGGACGGCCTCTCCGACGTCTGCGGTGTTGATGACATCCGCGCCCTGTGCGGTGGCCCAGTCCATGACTTCTGTGGCGGGGGCGAGCTCGGGGGGCGTGGCAAGGCGCAAGTGAAACCGAAATTTTGCCGCGCAGTGAATCCAGGAATTGGCAACATTATTGCCATCGCCGACCCAAACAACCTTTTTGCCCGCAATCGATCCCCGGTGTTCTTCGTAGGTCATCATATCCGCCATAAGCTGGCAGGGGTGGCTGTCATTGGTCAGGCCATTGATGACAGGGACAGAGGAAAACCGCGCCATTTCGAGGAGTTTTTCCTCGTCCGAGGTGCGAATCATGATGCCGTTGACAAAGCGCGAGAGGACGCGGGCCGTGTCGGCGATGCTTTCACCATGACCCAGTTGGGAACTCCCCTGTTCCATCAAAACAGCTGTGCCGCCCAGCTGTTCAATTCCGACCTGAAAAGACACCCGCGTTCGGGTGGAGGGCTTTTCAAACACCATTGCCAGGTGTTGCCCATCAAGCCGTGCGCGCGATTGTCCCGTCTTGACAGCGCGGGCCAGATTTAAAATATCGCGCAGGGTTGTTTCATCACAATCCTTGAGCGACAAAAAATGCCGGGGTCTGTTGTCTATGGGCATGGTATGTGATCCTGTGTCTTGTCCCTGGCCAGTTCCCTGGCAACGCGGCCCAGAATGGCCAGTGCGTGATCGATTTCCGTCGCCCCTGCGATGAGGGGGGGGAGCAGACGCACAACATTATCACCCGCGCAGACGCTCAGGAGCTGTTGATCGCGGAGTTTGGCGACGAGTGTACTATGGGGCAGGCTGTCTTGACAGCGCAGGCCCTGCATGAATCCAAAACCCCGACGGGCAGAAAAAAGCCCGGGATAGTCGTGTACAAGCTGGTCGAGGCCCGCTGTCAGGCGTGTGCCCTGTTCCCGCACAGCAGATAAAAATCCATCTGCCATGAGTTCACCCATGATGGCCTGCCCAACCGCCATGGCGAGCGGATTACCGCCAAAGGTGCTGCCATGACTGCCCGGCCCCATCCCGCAGGCGGCCTCACGCGTGGCCATAAAGCACCCAATGGGAAAGCCCCCGCCCAGTCCCTTGGCCGTTGCCAGGGCATCGGGGCGAATATCAGTCCACTGATGGGCAAAAAGCCGCCCCGTCCGCCCCATGCCGCACTGCACTTCGTCGAGGAGGAGCAACAGGCCAAATTCGTTACAGGTCGTGCGCAGGTCGCGCAGGTAATCGGGGCCGGGGGTGTTGATTCCGCCTTCGCCCTGAATGGGTTCAACCAAAATGGCGGCGGTTTCATCCGTGATGGCGGCGCGCAGGGCGTTCATGTTGTCAAAGGCCACGGAGTCAAAGCCCGGGGAGGCCGGGCCGCATCCGGCGAGGTAGGCTGCATTGCCCGCCGCTGACAGGGTGGTCAGGGTGCGCCCGTGGAAAGCCCTGCCACAGGTGATAATCCGGTTTTTACGGGGTTGCCCCTGTGCCGCGTGGTAGCGTCGGGCCAGTTTTATCATGCCCTCCAGGGCTTCTGCGCCGGAGTTGCAGAAAAAAACCTGTTCGGCGAAACTTTGTGCGCAGAGCATCTGCGCCAGTTCTTCGCTTTCCGGAATGGTGTAGAGGTTGGAGACATGCCAGAGCGTCCGCGCCTGTTGCTCCAGGGCTGCGATCAGGGTCGGGTGGGCGTGTCCCAGCGTGTTGACCGCAACACCACTGGCAAAATCGAGATAACGTTGCCCATCTGTTGCGGTGAGCCAGCACCCTTGCCCCTGTGTGAAGGCCAGGTCAGCGCGGGCATAGCAGGGCATCAGCGCGGATGCGGTTGAATCAGATCCGGTTGAATCAGTGGACAGGTTCAGAGTCATCGAAAAAACACTTTTGCAAAAATTTTTCTTCGCGGGCGACCATTACACAAAAACGACAACTTTCAAAGAAAACTGTTCCTAAGTCATAAATTTTTCATGGTTTTATTCAGTTTTTGACGCGATAGCCAGTGGCAATCAGCCCATAGGTCACCGCCGCCAAAACAACATTGAACAGAGGCAATCCGAGCGCACCGATCATCACTGACCCGTCGGCCTGACCCGTGAAGCCGTAACGAAAGCCGTCAATCATGTAGAAAAAAGGATTATAATGCGCCAGTGTCGCCCAGGTCTCCGGCAGGCGTTCAATCGAATAAAAGGTTCCCGATAAAAAGGACAGAGGCGTAATGACAAAGTGGGTTACCGCAGAAATATGGTCATATTTTTGCGCCCATAACCCTCCAATCATGCCCAACAGGGACAGCATGAGACAGGCATTGACCGCAAACCAGATGGCAGTGAAGGGGGCGGGAAGGCCCAGGGGCAAAAAGACAACCATTCCGACCAGGACAGCGGCCCCTACCATCAGGCCGCGCGTTGCCCCGCCAAGGGCAATGGCAACAGTCATTTCCAGCGCGGAAACAGGAGCCATGAGCAAATCGACGATGTTTCCCTGTGTTTTAGAAATCATCAAGGACGATGAACTGTTGGAAAAGGCATTTTGCGTCATGGCCATCATGACGAGGCCCGGGGCGAGGAAAGAAATATAATCCACACCGTGGACAGAGCGATTCAGCCCCCCCAAAACCAGGGCAAAAACCGCCAAAAACAACAGGGTTGTCACCATTGGCGCGACCAATGTCTGTCCGGCGACGCTTAAAAATCGGCGTACTTCGCGCAGATAGAGCGTCCAGAGACCAACGTGATTAAAGACCCCCATTGTTTGGGGCTGTCGCGTACGGGCCGCCGCAAGGCGTTGGTCATAGGGTGTTGTCTGTGGCATTGTGGGCAAACCTTGTCCTTTGGGGATTTTGATGATGCGCAATAGATATGATGCCAGGCCACCCACGGCAAGAGAAGACACGGGGATAAAAGATACTGTGAGAAAAGATAATGGGGCAACGCGTTTTTTGGCCTCTGTCGCACGGTCTTACCTCAATCGCTATAGTGTATCGGTGGCGGGCTTTCGGGCCTATCTGTCGCGTAAGCTGGCACAGTCTGTTTATGCGGATGGTCTTTCCCCATTGCAGGTGCGCACAGAAATTGACTATCTCGTTGACCGACTGGTCAGCAGTGGTCTGTTGGATGACCAGCGTTATGCTGACCAACGTGCGGGCAGTCTGCACCGTCGGGGGAAGGGCCTGCGCGTCATTGCCCGCGACCTCAAGGCCAGGGGCCTGGGTGATGATGTGATTGCCCGCGCCCTCGAGAGCCTGCGCGACGATGACTGTGACCCCGATTTTCAGGCGGCGGTGCGCTATGCGCGGAAAAAACGCTTTGGCCCCTTTGCTGCAAGTGATAGGGGGGACAGCGAACAGCAACGTCAAAAAGCCCGTCAACGCGCTCTTGCGGCCTTTGACCGTCAGGGTTTTTCTCCGTCGCTGGCACAATCGATCTTGAACAGTACAGACCCCAATGACCTCGAACAAGCGGCGGGTTTTTAGCGGTGTTCGGATGAAACGCAAAATGATCTAGAATTTGCTTTCAGTGAGTTTGCGGAGCAGAAAATCACGAAAAACAGAAATGCGTTTGGACGCGCGCATTTCCTCTGCATAGACGAAATAGGCATCGAATTGCGGGCCTTCGAGGTCGGGGAGTACCTGGATCAGGCTGGTGGTGTCGTCGCGGTACATAAAATCGGGCAGGGCTCCCAGTCCGGCACTGGCCTTGATGGCTTCCATCATGCCGTAAAGGTTGTTGATTTTCAGGGCTGGCGTGCGCGGTGTCGTGCGTCCGGCCCGTAAAATCCAATCGAGGTCGGGCAGGGGGGGCTTTGTGGCGGTGCCATAGGTCACAAGCCGGTGATGGTCGAGGTCATCGACGGTTTTGGGAGTGCCCTGTTTTTTGAGATATTGCGGGCTGGCGTAGATATGAATTTGCCCCGTGAGCAGATGCCGTTGAATCAGATCGGCCTGACGGGGTTGGTACAGGCGCACGGCCACGTCTGCTTCGCGCATGGCGAGGTCAAGTTCCCTGTTTGACAAAATCAACTCAACCTCAATGTCCGGGTACATGGTCACAAATTCTGACAGGCGCGGGGCCAGCCAAACCGTGCCAAAGGCCAGCGTTGCTGTGATTTTGAGTACACCCTTGGGCCGGTCTTTGGTTTCGCTGAGCCGGGCTTCGACCATTGATAGCTTGGCAAAGACATCATGCGCGGTGCGATAGAGCAATTCTCCCTGTTCGGTCAGGATCAGGCCCCGGGCATGACGGTGAAACAAAGGAATATTTAAACTGTCTTCCAGTCCGGAAATCTGACGACTCAGGGCCGATTGGCTGAGATTCAGCTTTTCGCCAGCGTGCGTAAAACTGCCGACCTCGGCAACGGCGTGAAAAATGCGGAGCTTGTCCCAGTCCATTGTCTCCAGCCTGTTATGACGGGGCGGCGGTGCAGTTTTGTGCAGACAGCAGGCGTTCGGCCTCCAGTGCTGCCATACAACCCATTCCGGCGGCGGTGACGGCCTGGCGATAAACCTTGTCAACGCAGTCGCCTGCGGCAAAAATGCCCGGCACAGAGGTTGCCGTCGTTCCGGGTGTGGTCAGAATATAGTTGTCGTCATCCCTGTCCAGTTTTCCCTTGAACAATTCAGTTGCGGGGTCGTGTCCAATGGCGACAAAAAGCCCATCAACGGCATATGTCGATTCGCTACCCTCTTGCGTGTCCGCCCCCTCTTGCGTGTCCGCGAGACGTAGGCCCGTCACCCCTGCGCTGTCTGTTCCCAAAATGTCCGTGACCTTTTTGTTCCACAGTACCTCAATCTTGTCGTGGGTGAACAGGCGGTCTTGCAGGATTTTTTCTGCGCGCAGTTGGTTGCGGCGATGAATTAAGGTCACTTTGCGACAGATGTTGGCCAGATAAAGGGCTTCTTCGACCGCAGTGTTGCCGCCTCCGACCACCGCCACGGCGCGATCGCGGTAGAAAAAGCCGTCACAGGTCGCACAGGCCGACACGCCGCGCCCGTTCCAGGTTTTTTCACTCTCCAGCCCCAGCCAGCGGGCCTGCGCACCCGTGCAAACAATGATCGTGTCCGCATGATAGCGATCACCGCTGTCGCCCGTACAGATAAAGGGGCGGGCGTCAGTGTCGATGGCGGTCATAATATCAAAACGATTGCGGGTTCCCATTTTTTCGGCCTGCCGGCGCATCTGTTCCATCAGATCCGGCCCGGTGATACACTCGGCAAAGCCGGGGTAGTTTTCGACATCGGTGGTGATGGTCAGCTGACCGCCTGGTTGCAAGCCTTGAACCAACAAGGGTTCCAGCCCCGCGCGTGCGGCATAGATCGCCGCCGTATAACCCGCCGGGCCAGAACCGATAATCAAAACCTTACTGTGATGCGTTTCAGCCATGACAGGGAACCTGGTCGTGTGTGATTTCTCCAAGAGTCGAGAGATAAGGTCGCCCGTCCCCTGGTTCAAGGGGGGCTGGTTCAGGGGCGGTGAACCGGTTTTATCCCTGACTCAGGTAGGGGCGTAGTTGCGCGGCAATACGTGCGGCTTCGCCCAGGGGAGGATAGTGCCAGTTGTCGAGTTGTGGTGAGAGAGGCCGTGCGATTCCTCCCTCTACAAGGCTATGGTGCAGGCGGTCAAATTTTGCTGATCCCCCACTTGTCGGGGCGATCCAGACAGGTTTTCCGGTGCTGGCGGCCTCTGTCAGCATATTGACCGAATCGGCACTGACCACAATATGTTGGGTCACTGCCAAATAGCCCCGATAGGGATTGGGGCCGCCTGCCCCTGTTCCTCCGTCGTCCTGTCCTTGTTCGCCGTCCCAATAGAAATGGGGCAGGTCGGCAAAGGCCCGCTGTATCCTGTCGCGAAAGGCGGCTGGCGTACGGCGGGACGGCGTGATGAGAAACCCGCATCCGCTGTGTTCGTGCCATTGGCGCAGAACGCGCAACAGATCATCCAAATTCCGGGTGGTGATGTTGTGAACCTTGCTTTTTCCGCCGATCAGCACCGCGACCAGAGGGCGGGGCAGGTGGGCGAGGCGAGGGGTCAGAGCCTGTGCCGCCGCGCTTAAACGGGCGGGAGTGAGGCTGTTGAGGCCACCTTGTGAAATGAGGACATTGGAACCGCGCAGTTTGTCATGGGCGGGCGTGACGACAAAATCAAACAGGGCGGGATTGAGGCCGGAGTCCTGAACCTGAATGACGAGTGTTTCCAATCCGGTCTTGCGGATGAGGCGACGCGCGAAAACCCCAAAAAGTGCCGCCTGTCTGCCGCAGGTGACGATGGCCCTGGGCGGCGTTTTTTGGGGGGCGGCGAGGTTGTCTATCAGTGTCTTGATCGTGTCTGTGGGATAAACCCGATGCGCTATTTCGCGCGGAATGAGGACAGGGGGAAGCCACCGCCAGGGTGGGCGCATCTGTACGCACAACGGCAGACTGTCCAGTCCAAGAGCATCGAGTAAGCTGGTGGTTTGAACCTGAATGCCTGCCCGCCCATCACTGACGGCCCAGCCGATATTCCTTTTGTCCAAGGCTTTTTGTCCTAATTTTGTAGCGCAAAGAACGATAGGATGTTACAAGAGAACACCATTACATAAACAAGTAGTGAAGGTTTCTATGTCGCGCGTCAAACTTGATCCCCTCGATCTGCAAATTTTGCGCGAGTTACAAGATGACGGGCGCATGACAAATGTTGAACTGGCCCGCCGTGTTGGCATTTCCGCCCCGCCCTGTCTGCGTCGGGTGCGCGCGTTGGAGGATGCGGGCTATATCACGGGCTATCACGCTATGCTCAATGCAGAGGCTTTGGGCTATGAAGCGGCTTTTTTCGCGCTGGTTGGGTTGACGAGCCAATCAGAGGCAATATTGGATGCCTTTCAGTCCGCTGTCACGGCCTGGTCCGAGGTACGCGAATGCGCTATGACCCGGGGGCCGCATGATTTTGTGCTCAGGCTGGTCGCTCGCAACACCGCGCACGAAAACGACCTGACAGCGGCCCTCACAGCGGTTGAGAATGTGGCGACGGTTCAGACTGTCCAAGTCATTCGCCAATTCAAAACCGCAAGCGGCGTGCCGCTTGACTGTGGGGGCGACCGGTCAGCCCGTGCGTCAGAAACGCAATGACCTGTTTAAAGGGATGCCGTGTCGCGGTTTTTCTGGTTGTTTTTGGTCTGCCTGTGGCGATGGTTCTGCCTGGTTTGCCTTCGGCACAGGCGGCCTGTAGCGATCCGCCCGCCCCGGGGGTCAACTGGCAGCGTTGTTTGATGAATGGCGTTGATTTGGGCGGGGTTGATTTGACGGGGGCCAAACTGCGCGATAATAGCCATTTTCGCTCCGCTCTTGATCGTGCGCGGTTGGTGGCGGTGGATGGCTTTCGGGCGAAATTTGTCAATGCGTCCCTGGTGGGGGCTGATCTGTCACGGGGTAAATTTTCCGAAGCCGACTTCACAAAGGCTGATCTGGGTCGGGCGCGCCTTGTCAATACCGACCTCCGTCGGGCAAAGCTGTTTCGCGCCGTTTTGCGCGGGGCCGATCTGAGCGGGGCGCGGTTGCAGGGGGCAGACACGGGTAAGGCAGATTTCAGTGGGGCAACCTGGACAGATGGTCAGAAAGTTTGCGCCGAAGGGTCGATTGGCTTTTGTCGTTAGGCTCTCCGCGTAAAGCGTAACGGACTCCCTCTTAAAACGACCCAGCCAACAGAGGCGAGAGGTTTTTGGCGGGAGTCAACGGGAGGGATGCAATTTTGCGATTCGCGCGTTCTTTTGTGGCCTGGCGCACTGCCCACCCGCAGTTCCTGCTTTTTGTGGTCGCGATTGTGACGGGTTTTCTTGCGGGGATTGCCGCCACTCTTTTTCGCGGTCTGGAGTCCTTTGTTCAGGGGCTTTTTTTTGGCGACGGCGGGGACAGGCTGGCGACACAGCTGACGAGCTTGCACTGGAGCCGGGTTTTGTTCGCGCCTGTTTTGGGTGGCCTCGTCATTGCCTGTGCAACGTGGTTTTTTTTACCCGAACGTCGGCCGCAGGGGGTGGCGCAGGTCATCCTTGCCGCGACGGGGGGGCGGATGCCGTGGTGGGTCGGGGTGCGCGTGGCGGTTGTTTCGGCCCTTTCGCTGGGTGTCGGGGCCTCTGCGGGGCGGGAAGGTCCGGTTGTTCATCTGGGCGCGTCGCTGTCGTCGTGGTTTGCATCCTGGCTGACGCTTGCAAATCGGCGGATCCTCTTGGGTTGTGGGGTTGCGGCGGCGGTTTCGGCATCGTTTAACGCACCGATTGCCGGTGTTCTCTTTGCGCTGGAAATTGTTATTGGCACCTATACACTCGCTGTTTTCGCCCCGGTGGTTGTGGCCTCTGTTGCGGGAATGTTGGTCACGCGCATCACGATTGGGGAAACGCCTGCCTTTGTTTTGCCAGAGGCCGCGCATATTGTGTCCTTTTGGGAATTTCCGGCCTTTGCCTTGCTGGGGGTGGTCTCCGCCTGTGCGGCGATAGCCTTTATGTCTGCAATTGTGAAGGCCGAAGACCTGTTTAAATCAGTTCCCTTCTGGTTTAGATTTCCGCTCGCGGGTTTTGCGGTCGGGGGGGTGGCCCTGGTTTTTCCGCAGGTTCCCGGGGTGGGGTACGAAGCAACTGACCTGGCCCTCACTGGCAGTTATAGCCTGGCAATGATGCTGGCTTTGATTGTGGTGAAGACCCTGGCAACGGCCCTGTGTTTGGGGGCGGGTTTTTCAGGGGGAGTCTTTTCGCCAGCGATTTTTGTCGGGGCGATGGTGGGGGGCAGTTTTGGCGTGATTGCTACCTGGGCCTTGCCGTGGTTGTCGTCGGGGATCGGGGCCTATGCCATTGTGGGCATGGGGGCAGTGGCAGGGGCCGTTTTGGGTGCGCCTGTTTCGACCGTTTTGATGGTTTTTGAATTGACCAGCAACTATGATATGACCATTGCGGTCATGGTGGCGACGGCGATTTCGTCGCTCATCACGCAACAGCTTCACAAACCGTCGTTTTTCCTCTGGCAGCTGGAACGGCGCGGTGTGGTCTTGCCGCGTGATAAACTTGACCGTTAAAGACCCGCGCACAGGTGAGAGTAAAATACCATGACAGATGATGATTGTTCTGATGCCTTTGCCGATGATGCACCGTTACCAGTCCACGACGATCCGAGGCGGGATTATTTGGCGGGCCTGAACCCCGCCCAGCGCGAGGCGGTTGAAACGGCAGATGGCCCGGTGCTTGTTCTGGCGGGGGCGGGAACGGGAAAGACGCGGGTTTTGACGACACGTCTGGCGCATATCCTGATGTCGGGCCGGGCCTTTCCCGGGCAGGTTTTGGCGGTCACCTTTACCAACAAAGCCGCGCAGGAAATGAAGCAACGTGTGGCGGCGATCTTGAACGACAGTACGCTGGGGGCCTGGTGGATGGGAACCTTTCATTCCATCGCCGCGCGGATGCTCCGTCGGGGGGATGCGGCGGCGCGTGTGGGGCTGTCGTCCGATTTTGTCATTATCGACAGTGATGACCAGTTGCGCGTGATTAAGCAAATTGCTCGGGAGGCGGGCCTTGATGACAAAAGATACCCGCCCAAACGGGTTCTGGCGACGATTCAGCGCTGGAAAGACAGGGGTCTTTCCCCTGATAAGGTCTCTGTGGGTGATCTTGATGGTGACCTGGGGCCAGTCCTGAAAATCTATCGGGCCTATCAGGATCAGTTGCATCGCCTCAATGCCTGTGATTTTGGTGATCTCTTGCTCTATGGCTTGACCCTGTTTCAGGGCCATCCGGATATCCTCGCCGATTATCACCGCCGTTTTCGCTATATTTTGGTGGATGAATATCAAGACACCAATGTCGCACAGTATCTGTGGCTCCGGCTGTTGGCGCAGGGGCATCGCAATATTTGCTGTGTTGGCGATGACGATCAATCTATCTACGGTTGGCGTGGGGCAGAGGTGGGGAATATCCTTAAATTTGAACAGGACTTCCCCGGGGCTACCGTGATTCGGCTGGAGCAAAATTATCGCTCCACAGGGCGCATTTTAGCGGCGGCGACGGCGGTCATCCGTCATAATGAGGGGCGTTTGGGAAAAACGCTGTGGACAGAGGATCCCCCCGGTGAAAAATTACACCTGCGGGGACTGTGGGATGGCGCAGCAGAGGCCCGCTTTGTCGGGGAGGCAATCGAGGATTTACAACGCCAGGGTCACGCGTTGTCCGATTTGGCGATTTTGGTGCGGGCAGGGGCGCAGACCCGCGAATTTGAGGAACGCTTTTTGACGCTGGGCCTGCCTTACCGCGTTGTGGGGGGCTTGCGTTTTTATGAACGTCTGGAAATTCGTGATGCCATTGCCTACTTGCGTCTGAGTCATGTTCCCGAGGACGGATTGGCGTTTGAACGTGTTTTGAATAAACCCAAACGCGGTCTGGGAACGGCAACGCTTGCGGTCGTTCAGGCCACTGCACGCGAACGGGACTGTTCACTCTTTCACGCCGCGCAATTTTTGGCACAGGGAGAAGGCGACCTGCGTCCGGCGGCGCGTAAAGCCCTGGCGTCCTTCGTCGCACAGGTGGTGCGCTGGCAATCGGTGATCGGGAGCCTGCCCCCCGCAGAGGTGATGAATTTGGTTCTCGATGACTCTGGTCTGGTACAGATGTGGGAACAGGATAAATCCCCTGATGCACCGGGGCGTTTGGACAACTTGCGCGAACTGGTCACGGCACTGGGCGATTTTGAGACAGTGGCGGATTTTCTCGACCATGTGTCCCTGGTCATGGACACAACAGCCCGTGCAGATCAGGATATGGTCAGCCTGATGACCATTCACGGGGCGAAGGGACTGGAATTTAAAACGGTGTTTCTACCCGGATGGGAAGAGGGCCTGTTCCCCAGTCAGCGTTCCGTGGACGAGCTGGGCCAAAAGGGACTCGAAGAAGAACGCCGCCTCGCCTACGTCGCTATCACCCGCGCACGGGAACGGATTTTCCTCTCTTATGCCGCCAATCGTCGGCTACATGGATCGTGGAGTGAGGCCTTGCCGTCGTGTTTCCTGGATGAATTGCCGGATGAACATATCCTGCGCGAAGATGATCTGTCGCCTCGATTTTCGCAGGCCAGTTTTACAAAGTCTGGGGCAGATTTTGGCGCAGATTGGCGTGAGACCCCCGGTCTGCGGCGGGCGCGTGACTTTATGACCGCCGCCCCGCCCGCCCGGATACCCTCAATGCAGATGCCCCCCGTTTCTGAACAGTTTGACGGTCATTCTTTTGAACCTGGCACACGGGTTTTCCATCAAAAATTCGGCTACGGCACTGTGCGTGGGGCAGAGGGCGCACGTTTAACCATTGCGTTTGACAAAGCAGGAGAAAAGAAAATCCTCGCCAGCTTTGTTATTCCACAGGACAGGTAAGGCCACAGAACAGGTGATGCCAATGACACAACACGACCTTTGGTGTGTGACTTTTTTTGCGCCCGAAGCCCATCTGGGCGGTTATGAAATGGCCGTTGAACCCCTGGAGGGGGCGATTGTGACCTCTGGCTCGACGGCCGCAGGTGTTCAGGTGCAGGTTTACGTCGGGCGCGTGGTGAGCCGTGAGGAAGCCCGCGCTTTGTTGAAAACAGTTGCGGATGTCTATGGGGATCCCTGTCCCGTGGTGCAGATTGAACCCGTTCCGGACAGGGACTGGGTTGCAGAAAGTCACAAGGCCTTGCCCCCGATTCGGGCCGGGCGGTTCTATGTTTATGGGACGCACGTTCAAGATACCCCGCCAGCGGATGCGGTTCCGCTGTTGGTTGATGCCAATGTTGCCTTTGGCACTGGTCAACACGACAGCACCCGGGGGTGCCTCATGGCCTTGACAGATTTGGCGCAACAGGGGGAATGTTCTGTGGGCCGGGCGTTGGATATGGGGACGGGAACCGGCATTCTGGCAATGGCGGTGCGTCATCTGTGGCCTGCTTCATCCGTTTGGGCGGTGGATTGTGATGAACCCTCTGTGCGTGTGGCGCGTGAAAATGCAGAACGCAACGCCGTCTCCGGAATCGAATTGGTTATTGGCGATGGTTATCGGACGGTTGACCGCCAAGACCCCTTTGATTTGATTGTTGCCAATATTTTGGCAGAACCGCTCCGCCTGATGGCTCCTGATCTGGTGCGGAGTCTAAAACCCGGGGGGCGGGCTGTTCTCTCAGGTGTTTTGGTGACGCAACAGGCTACTGTGCAGGCCGCGCATGAAGAGTTGGGACTAATCCTGCGCGACCAGATTCACCTCGGCGACTGGGCGACATTTGTACTTGAGAAACCTTGGCACAGAGAAAAATCAATGGGACAAATCAATTTGCCGGTGTGTGTATCCAATCAGGTTTAATGGCCTTGATTTGGTCGCGACGCAGGCCAATATCGTCGAGCTGGCGGTCAGTGAGCTGGGAAAGCTGACCCCGCATTTCATAAAGATCCCGCGCTTCCTTGGCGTTGGTGAGGAAGGCAGTATATGCGGCGATAATCCGCCGAACAGATGCACGCAGAAACGCATAGCGTTGGGGAACAATCGAAACCAGAACGGGTTGTGATACTGCTACCATTGATGAGAGTCCTTTACTTTGTTCAGGAGGGCAGGACATTCACCCTGTCCCTTTACCCCAGAACATAGACCTCATCGCAGGGGAGAGGAATCGCAAAGTCTCAAGTTCTACTATGTCAAAATTGCATGACGGGAGTTCGGAATCCCTTAGGCCGCTGAGGCCCCTTCGTGCGCCACTTTGAAAGAAACGGGACGGTAGGGGAGAATTTGGGCTGTTTGGTTCGGATCAACGGGGGGTCTTTGCCCCTGCAAATTGTGTCCCTGTGGCGTGTCCGCATAGGCCGTGTCAAGCAGATCGGGAATCTGCCCGCGTGTAAAACCCATGTCGATCAATTCGCGATCAGACAAGCCATTCAGCATCCGCGCCGCCCGTGCTTTTTCATAACGGCGCAGGAGGGCGTTTGCGATGACCTGTACCCGCGCCAAAAGGCGCACATACGGGCGATAGCGGTCTGCCGCAACGGATACCAAAACAGGGCCCTGGGTGCGGCGATGGAAAAAAATGGCGGGCGGTTGTAGTCCAGAGATCATGCTTTTATCTTTCCCAAAAGTGTTTCGTGTCAATTTTTTTTCATTTTAGTGACAAAAAAGTTACAGGTAAATGACAAAAATATGTCATTTCTCGCTTTATGAAAAAAGATATTGATTTTTATAAAAAATTTTCTTGTGATGTTGCATCAGGCGAAGGAGATATCCCATGGATGATTACAGCCAGAGACTGCAAAAACTGCGGTCTGACCTGAGCAATCAGGGATTAGATGGTTTTTTCATTCCGCGCAGTGATGCCCATCAAGGCGAATCTGTTCCCCCCTGTTGTGAGCGTCTGAACTGGGTTTCGGGGTTTAGCGGCTCTGCGGGACAGGCGATTGTCCTGGCACAGGCGGCGGCTCTTTTTGTCGATGGGCGTTATGGCCTTCAGGCTCGGGCGGAGGTTTCAGAAGAGCTTTTTGACATCTGTTCCCTTTCTGACCTTCCCCGGTGGTTAAGTCGTCATGGGGCTGGCCTGCGGCTGGCCTATGATCCCTGGCTTCATACGGAATGCCAGATTACGGCCCTCCTGGAAGACAATGAAAAAATCGAACTGGTGCCGTTGTCCCATAATCTGATTGATGCGCTCTGGTCTGACCGCCCCGCCCCGCCTTGTCCCCCAGCCTGGTCGCATGACCTGCGCTTTGCGGGGGAACGTACCCAGGACAAGATCGCGCGTATGGCCCAAGCATTGGCTGACAAGGGGGTGGACGCGGCGGTTTTGACCCTGCCGGAGTCCATTAACTGGCTTTTGAATGTGCGGGGGGGCGATGTGGCGCGGACACCGTTGGTGCTGTCTTTTGCGCTTCTCACGACCTCTGGGCGGCTGGATTGGTTTGTCGCCGCGCCCAAAATAACGGCGGCGGTGCAATTACCGGACAGCGTTGTGGTATGTGACCCTGGTGCCTTTGAGGACAGCCTTTCAGCCTTGACTGGGCAACGGGTTTTGCTCGACCCTGCGACGGCTCCTGTACGTCTTTTTCAGTTGCTGGACTCGGTGCGGGCGCAGATTGTCCGTGCACCTGACCCCTGCCTGTTGGCGAAGGCGTGTAAAAATGACGTTGAATTGTCGGGCAGTCGCGCCGCACATAGGCGCGACGGGGTGGCGATGGTGTCTTTCCTCAAATGGTTAGAGGACACAGCCCTGTCCCGGGCGCGGGCGGGAAACCCCTTAACAGAGCTAGACATCACGCAACGGCTTTGGCAATTTCGTCAGGGGGAGGATTATTTTAGTGATCTGTCCTTTGACACCATCTGCGCCGCTGGCCCACATGGGGCGATCTGCCATTATAGAGTCACGGTACAAAGTAACCGCCCTGTGTGTGAAGGCGATGTTCTCTTGATTGATTCGGGGGCGCAGTATCACGACGGAACAACTGACCTGACCCGAACAGTGATGATTGGCCCCCCGACCTCTCCGCAGGCCCGAGAGGTGGCCGAACATTTTACCTATGTTCTCAAGGGGATGATTGCCCTGTCGCGGGCGTCTTTCCCTGCGGGGACGACGGGGACTCATCTTGATGTTTTGGCGCGTCGTCCCCTGTGGGCGCAGGGGTTGGATTTTGACCATGGGACGGGGCATGGGGTGGGGTCTTTTCTGGGCGTTCACGAAGGCCCCCAACGCATTTCCAGGGCGTGGAACGCGACAGCCCTGAAACCGGGGATGATTCTGTCTAACGAACCGGGTTATTACAGGGCCGGGGCCTATGGGATTCGTATTGAAAATCTGGTGGCTGTTCAGCCTCACCCCACTGCAGAGTCATTTTTTTCTTTTGAAACCCTGACGCTCTGCCCGATTGAAACCGCATTGATTAAAACTGAATTGTTGGACGAGGCAGAACGATCCTGGCTCAATGACTATCACGCAGACCTGCGCGATTGCCTGTGTCCCGATTTGGCCCCTGACCTCCGCGAATGGCTTATCAAAAAAACCTCTCCCCTTTGAGGTCTAGAGCAAACCCTCTGTGCGAAAGCTGGTTTTTGTGGCCCGGGTGATAATCAGGTGGTCGTGAAGGATGATGTTCACACTTGCACAGGCCTGTTGAATGGCTTTTGTCATGGTCAGGTCATCCTGCGACGGGGTGGCATCGCCGCTGGGGTGATTGTGAACTAAAATGAGTGCCGTGGCCCCCACTTCCAAACTGCGTTTGATGACTTCGCGCACATAGACCGGGGTGTGGTTGACCGTTCCTGTTTGTTGAACCTCGTCTTTGATGAGACGGTTTTTAGGGTCTAAAAATAAAATCCGAAACTGTTCGATGGGCAGCTGTCCCATCTGCATCCGGCAGTAGTCTTCGAGTTTGCGGTCGGAATGAATGACGGGGGCTTCGGAAATATCTGCCCGGGCCATGCGAATGGCGGCTTCGGGAACGGCTCGCAGGATGGCAAGGGCCGCGTGACCCACGCCGGATTGCGCCAGCTGCTCGTCAGAGGCCCCAAAAACGCGGGCAATTGTTCCAAACTGGTCGATCAGTGCCTTGGCGAGGGGTTTGACATCCTGTCGCGGATTTGCACCAAAGAGCAAAAATTCCAACAATTCATAATCCGGCAAGTTTGCGGCTGTCCCCTCAATCAGCCGTTTGCGTAGGCGCGTACGGTGTCCTTTGTGTGTAGGGGCCGATTCGGCACACATGGTCAAGTCCAAACTAATCGCAGTTGGGATGATGCCAGCCCCTGGGGGAGAGGGTAAAAATCTCACAGCCCTCGGCAGTCACCCCTAATGAATGTTCGCACTGCATCGACAGACTACGGTCGCGGGTGATGGCAGTCCAGCCATCGGCGAGAATTCTAACAGCGACCTTGCCTGCGTTAATCATGGGTTCGATGGTAAAAAACATTCCTTCCTGCAATCGCGGCCCGGTTCCGGCAATCCCATAGTGTAGGACACTGGGGGGGGTGTGAAACTGTTGCCCCAACCCATGACCGCAAAAATCGCGCACAACAGAATAGCGATGGCTTTCGGCCCGGGTCTGGATGACGTGACCAATATCGCCCAGTCTGGTTCCCGGTTTGACAATGTCGAGCGCGGACATCAAACAATCATATGTCACGGTGGCAAGCCGTTTGGCCTTGACCCCCGGTGTTCCAGCGAAAAACATCCGGCTGGTATCTCCGTGCCAACCGTCCAAAATGACCGTTACATCAATATTGAGGCTATCCCCATCCTTGAGCACGCGCGAGTCATCAGGAATGCCGTGGCACACAACGTGATTGATGGAAGTACACACAGACTTTGGAAAGCCTTTGTAGTTGAGAGGTGCAGGGACAGCCCCCCGCGCGACAATAAAATCATGGCACAGATCATTCAGCCGCCCTGTCGTCATCCCTGGCTCCACAAAAGGCGTGATATAATCCAGTGTCTCTGCCGCCAAACGCCCGGCCCGCCGCATCCCCTCAAACCCGTTCGCATCATAGGTGATAAAACTTTTTTCTTCGCGGGTTAAATCATCCATCTGCCAGAGCCTCACGTCATGTTGCCTGTGTTCTTAAGGAACGCCTTTTGTATAAAAGGCCAATGCCCCAAATCCAAATAAAATTTGAACCCGCCACAACATTTTCTCACCAGAGAGGCTGTGTTTTGAGATCCGCCACAGCACAGAAAAAGTATCATTGAAATTTTCTCTCTTGGCAAAATTTTCTCTTTTGGCGGAGGCGTCCGTGACCGTTGCGGTCGATCGAGTCACGGCGACAGATACAGGTGCGACGACCTATGCCACTGGGGCCGCAAATAACACGGTTGATGATGCGGATGTCCGAAATGTAGGCGAAGGCGATAATGTTGCGGCGAATGAGCGCACCGTTGGCTCTTTGCTCTTTGCAGGTGGGGCGAAGGTGAAAAAGCTGTCCGGCACCGCCTGGCCTGGTCTATGGTGCGTTGCTCTGGTCTGTGGGGGTGGATTATGATCCGAACGCCCGTTCTGGTTATAAAGGCCACATGGGTTGGTTGAACGCGAAGTTTAAATTCCAAGTTGTTATTTTTTGTTTTCTGGAGGTCTTTATTTTGGCGTGGTGTGAATTTTTGACAGTCCTCGAAAAACTGTAACAAAAATGATTTAGGACTGCGGATTGTCTCGTGTGAATAAACCTTTTTGAACCTAAGGAGTATCCTTATTATGAGCTTTTTGAAAAAAGCAGTCCTGTCGGCGTTGATAGGAAGTTCGGCGTTGTTTGCTTCTGCGGCCTTTGCGAAAACAGAATTGACTGTTTATACGGCTGTTGAGGCCGAGGATCTCAAGCGATATGCGGCGGCTTTTAACGAAGATCACCCTGACATCAAAATCAACTGGGTGCGCGATTCCACAGGTGTTGTGACGGCGAAACTTCTGGCGGAAAAGGACAACCCGCAAGCCGACGTGATTTGGGGACTGGCAGGAACCAGTCTGTTGATTATGAAATCCCAAGGCATGCTGGAACAGTATGAGCCTCGTGGCGTTGATCGTTTGGATGCGAAATTCCGCGACGGCACGGCAACGCCGTCATGGGTCGGCATGGATGCTTGGGTTGCCGCCGTCTGTGTCAACACGGTCGAGGCAGAAAAAAACAACCTGCCCCTGCCCACATCGTGGAAAGATTTGACCAAGCCTGTTTATAGGGGCCATGTCGCGATGCCTAATCCCGGGTCGTCTGGAACAGGGTTCCTTGACGTGTCCAGCTGGTTGCAAATTTTTGGCGAAGATGGCGGCTGGGCCTATATGGATGGTCTGCACCAAAATATCAGCCACTATACCCACTCTGGTTCCAAGCCGTGTAAACAAGCAGCAGCGGGTGAGGTTCCGATTGGGGTGTCATTTGCGTTCCGGGGGGCAAAATCCAAGGCCAGGGGCGCACCGCTCGAAATTGTTGTTCCCTCCGAAGGTGTGGGCTGGGATATGGAAGCCTCTGCCATTGTTAAAGGCACAGATAAACTGGATGCGGCGAAGACATTGATTGATTGGTCAATCACAGAAAAGGCCATGAAGCTTTATAATCAGGGCTATGCTGTTGTCGCGATGCCCGGTGTGTCCAAACCTGTTAAATATTTTCCCGAAGGTCTGACCGATGCGATGATTAGCAACGATTTTCAATGGGCTGCAGACAATCGTGCGCGTATTCTCAAGGAATGGACACGCCGTTACGATTCTAAATCTGAACCCAAAGGATAATTTTTTCCGGCCTGTCATCTAGGAAACAGGACTGCCCCCCCCTGTGGGGTCGTCCTGTTTGTCCTGAGATTTTTGTCAAAGGGGGCTGACCGATGAAAGAAGCCGTTGCACCACAGGACTCTATGCCGGGGTGGTTGAAGATTCGGGGCCTGACAAAGCGGTTCGGAGATTTTTTGGCTCTTGAGTCGATTGATTTGGATCTTTGCGAAGGCGAATTTGTTTGT
This sequence comes from Kiloniellaceae bacterium, assembly GCA_965199245.1. Taxonomy (GTDB): domain Bacteria; phylum Pseudomonadota; class Alphaproteobacteria; order Kiloniellales; family Kiloniellaceae; genus Carbonatibacter. The sequence goes on along the minus strand of CBDAQP010000003.1, from coordinate 817,306 downwards.
TTTCTGGGGCCGTCTGGTTGCGGCAAGACGACGCTGTTGCGTGCGATTGCCGGACTGGACATTCAGAGCGCAGGCACGATTGTTCAGGCGGGGCGCGATATTTCTGTTCTGCCCCCCGCCGCGCGTGACTTTGGCATTGTTTTTCAATCCTATGCGCTGTTTCCCAATCTGACGATTGAAAAAAATATCGCCTATGGCCTTGAAAACAAGGGGTGGAGTAAAAGGGAAATCACGCAAAAGGTTTCTGATTTGCTCGATTTAATTGGTTTGTCTGAACAGGTGCGCAAATATCCGGCTCAGCTATCGGGGGGACAGCAACAGCGCGTTGCGCTCGCCCGGGCGATTGCGACACAGCCTGGCCTTTTGTTGCTGGATGAACCACTCTCGGCCCTGGATGCGCGGGTGCGGGGCCACTTGCGTCAGGAAATCAAGGCCCTGCAACGCACATTGGGCGTGACGACCATTATGGTCACCCACGACCAAGAAGAAGCCCTGAGTATGGCAGACCGGATTGTGGTGATGAACCAGGGTGTGATTGAACAGGTAGGCACACCGCTTGATATTTATCGTTACCCTGCCAGTCCCTTTGTGGCAGATTTTATTGGCACGATGAATTTTGTTCCCGGGCGGCGAGGAGCGGCCGAGCGCGTTGAGATGCAGGGGGTTTCCCTGACCTGCCATCCTGCACGTATCTATACGCCAGATCGTGATGTTCTGGTTGCCTTTCGCCCCGAAGACGTTGCGGTCTGTGACGATCAGGCCGGAGGCTTTCCTGCTACCATTCGCCGCATGGAATTTTTAGGCAATTTTTATCGGGCCGAGCTTGAAATCTCTGCGGGGGACACGGGGGAAGACTTCACTATAGCGGCTGATTTTTCCATGACTTTGGTGCGGCGCAACGCCCTGGAATCCGGGCAGGTGGTTTGTGTTTGTGTCGATCAGGGCGCGGTGTCGCTTTATGCGCCTGTGGAGGATGCGCCATGACTGCGTCTGTGCGACCACTCAAGCAACAGGTCAGTCGTGATGATTGGGTGATGCGGGGGCTGATGGGGGTCATTGGCCTTTATTTGTTGGTCAGTCTTGTTTTCCCGCTCTACGCCATCTTGTCTAAATCGCTGGAAAATGCCGATGGTGATTTTATCGGCCTGACGAACTATCTTGATTATTTTTCAACGCCCGCCCTTTTTGGTTCGATTAGCAATTCGCTTGTTTTGGCAGGAGTGACAACGCTCATTACGGTTACCCTCGCTTTTGTCTTTGCCTATGGCCTCCAGCGCAGTTGTATGCCCCTGCGCCGCAGTTTTAAAATGTTGGCGATGGTGCCTATTCTCGTCCCGTCGCTCTTGCCCGGGATTGGCCTGATTTATATGTTCGGCAATCAAGGCTATTTGAAGGATATGCTGTTCGGGCAGTCGATCTATGGTTTCTTGGGTCTTGTGATTGCCGAGGTCTTTTTTACCTTCCCCCATGCCTTGCTAATTATCATGACGGCCTTAGCCATTGCGGATGGGCGACTCTACGAAGCCGCAACGGTTTTGCGGGCTTCACGCTGGAAAATTTTTTGGACGGTGACTCTGCCGGGGGCGCGCTATGGTCTGGTTTCTGCGGCCTTTGTCGTTTTTACGCTGGTGATGACAGATTTTGGTGCACCCAAGGTCATCGGTGGTCACTATAACGTGTTGGCGGTTGACATCTATAAACAGGTCATCGGGCAACAGAATTTTTCGATGGGGGCAGTGGTTTCGGTGATTTTGCTGGTGCCCGCGATTGCGGCCTTTGTGGTTGATTCGCAGGCCCAAAAAAAACAGGTTGCCCTGCTCTCGGCGCGGGCGGTGCCTTATGTGCCAAAAAAAAATCGGCTGTTTGATTCCGGAATGACGGCTTATTGCGGGGCGGTGGTTTCGGTGATTTTGCTTATTCTGGGAACCTGCCAATATGCGGCCCTTGTCAAGTTTTGGCCCTATAACCTTGAACCCGGATTCTGGCATTATAATTTTGACCTTGTCGATGGGGGGGGATGGAATGCCTATAAAAATTCAATCCGCATGGCCCTGTGGACAGCAGTTTTTGGCACAATCGTCATCTTTACCGGGGCCTGGTTGGTTGAAAAGGGGCGCGGCTTTGGTGAAGGACGTGCGCTATTTCAGTTTTTCGCCATGATGCCTATGGCGGTTCCGGGGATGGTGTTGGGGCTGGCCTATATCTTTTTCTTTAACAGTCCGAATAATCCTTTGCATTTTCTCTATGGCACTATGGCAATTTTGGTGATCTGTACCATCACCCACTTTTATACGGTGGCCCACCTGACCGCGATGACGGCCCTGAAACAGATTGACCGCGAATTTGAATCGGTGTCCCAGTCGTTGAAACAACCATTCTATCGAACATTTTTACGGGTGACGATTCCGGTTTGTTCGCCGGCGGTGTTGGAAATTGCGGTTTACCTTTTTGTCAATGCCATGACGACCGTTTCGGCGGTGGTTTTTATCTATGGCACGGCGACACAGCTGGCCTCTGTGTCCGTGTTGAATATGGACGATGCGGGCGATATTGCCCCAGCGGCGGCGATGGGGATGATGATTTTTTACACCAACGTCCTGGCCCGGTTGGTGCATCTGTGCACCGCATGGTTTTTGGACAAAAAAACCGGAGCCTGGCGAGCTAGGTAGTTTCTGGCCCTTCAATGGGGTTTTGCGCCGTGGCGTGAATTAAGTCCATAAAGCCTTTGACGAGTGGGGCATCCTGTTGTTCAGAAAGACAGGCGGCGTAGTCGGTTGTTTCCAGTGTCTTCGTGTAGAAACGCAGTGCTTTCAGGCGCGGGTCTTTTCCGATTTCCTTGGCAAAGATCACCCCGACCCCCAGTCCACAGGCCACGGCCTCGCGAACGGCTTCGCGGGTTCCAACAGTGAGGTTGTCTGCGGGGACAATGCCCTCTTCGTCAAGGGCGCGTTCCAAAATCCGGCGCGTTGTTGATCCCTTTTCGCGCAAAATAACGCAGTGCGCCGCGAAGTCTTTCAGTGTGATCTGCGTCCGGCTGGCGAGGGGGTGGTTTTTTGCAACGAAACCCACCAGTTCGGCACGGCGCAGGGCGCGGACATGCAGGCGGCGTTCTGTGTGCAAATCAGGCATCACGATGATATCACACTGTCGGTCAAAAAGGCTTTGTAAAATTTGGGCCGAGTTTCCAAACGACAGTGAAAAATGAATGCCGGGATGGAGCCTCTTGAATTGTGCCAGAATTGGCACCACCAGATAGGGTGCGTCGGCATAGACCCGCAATTCGCCCGACATCAATCCGCGCGCGTTTTGCAGAACTTGTCTGGCTTCGTTCTCAACAGCAAAAAAACACTGCGTCACCCGCAACAGCCGTTTTCCTGTTTCGGTCAGGGTAACGCCGCGCCCCTGGCGTTGGAACAGCTTGACAGCATAGTGAGTTTCGAGCTTTGCCACCTGTGTTGACAGCGTTGGCTGACTCACCCGCATTTTTTGCGCAGCCTTTGTATAACTGCCTTGGGTGGCGACACTGTGAAAGGCTCTGATTTGGGCGTAATTCATAGCTTTCATAAATCTGTAATGTTTTTTATATGAATTTGATTTATGGTACGGACTTCTGCGATAAAAAGCGACCTCTTTTTTTGTGTCGGATATCCACTCTCTAAAAAGGCTCCTTTGCGATGACAGATCACCCCCATCTCACCCCCTCTGGCGATCCGTGGTTGTTGACGCCGGGGCCGTTGACCACGTCCGTAAGCGTCAAACACGCCATGGGCCGTGATTATGGTTCGCGCGATCAAGCCTTTATCGACATTAACGCACAGGTGCGTCAGTCTCTGGTCGATATGATCGACGGGGGCGATGACTTTACGGCTGTCCCGATGCAGGGCAGTGGAACCTTTGCGGTCGAGGCCATGATTGGAACGCTGGTTCCCCCAACGGGAAAGCTGTTGGTGCTGGTCAATGGGGCCTATGGGGCGCGAATTTGTAAAATCTGTTCTGTTTCTGGGCGACCGTTTGACAAACTGTCCTATGCCGAAGATCAGCCTGTCTGTGCCGCCGACCTTGACCGAGCCTTGCGCGATGACCCTGTGATTACGCATGTTGCGGTGATCCATTGTGAAACAACATCGGGCATTCTTAACCCTGTTGCCGATATTGCGGCGGTGGTCAAGGCACACGGAAAATCACTGTTGATTGATTCGATGAGTGCCTTTGGGGCCTTACCCGTTTCTGCGCGTGATATTCCCTATGATGCAGTTGCGGCCTCGTCGAACAAGTGCCTGGAAGGCGTTCCGGGGATGGGCTTTGTATTGGTGCGGAAATCTGTTCTGGAGCAAAGCGCAGGTCATGCGCCGTCTTTGGTGCTTGATCTCTATGACCAGTGGGTTCAGATTGAAAAAACAGCACAGTGGCGTTTTACCCCCCCGGTTCATTGCATTGTTGCCTTTCATCAGGCAATCAAGGAACACCGCGACGAAGGCGGTGTTGCCGGACGTGGGGCGCGATATGCTGAAAATTGTCGAACTTTGGTTGCGGGGATGCGTGCGCTGGGCTTTCAGACTCTGCTGTGCGATGATGTGCAGGCCCCTGTGATTGTGACTTTTCACACACCAGCAGACCCAGCCTTTGATTTTCAGGTTTTTTATGACCGCCTGGCTCAGCGCGGATTTTTGATCTATCCGGGCAAATTGACCGTTGCTGAGTCCTTTCGCATCGGGTGCATTGGGCGTTTGGGCGTGGAGGAGATTGACTCCGCCCTCGCGGCGATCAAGGCCGTTCTGGCAGAAATGGGTGTCACAAACTGTGCGCCTGCCACATTATAAGTGCGACATTGTAAAATTGTGAAGGGTCGAAAAAATGACGAAAGCTGTTGCGGTGAATGGTCGCCTGTACAAGCGTTCTGCGCGTCCGGTTGTTGTGGTCTGTGTTGATGGTAGTGAACCCGCCTATATGGAAACGGCAATGGCGCGGGGGAAAATGCCGTGGTTGAGTCAGCTTCTCGAACGCCCGCAGAGCACCAACCGCCTCGCCGAATCTGTGATTCCGAGCTTCACCAATCCTAATAACCTGTCGATTGTTTCTGGTTGTCCTCCACGTCAGCACGGGATTTGTGGCAATTATTTCTACAATCAGGAAACGGGTGCCGAGGAGCTGATGAACGATGCGCGCTATTACCGCGCCAAAACGATTTTCAGGGCTTTTCAAGAACAGGGGGCCTCTGTCTGTGTCATCACCGCCAAGGATAAACTTCGTAAACTTTTGGGGCATGGCCTGGACTTCACCACTGGCACAGCGGTTTGCTTTTCATCGGAGTCCGCTGACAAAGCAACCCTGGCAGACAATGGAATTGAACAGGTGAATGATCTGGTTGGGTTGCCTGTGCCCTCTGTTTATAGCTCTGATCTGTCTGAATTTGTTTTTGCGGCGGGGGTTAAACTGCTCAAACGCGACCGCCCTGAATTGATGTATCTTTCGACGACAGATTTTATTCAGCATAAGTTCGCCCCTGATGAGGACGGCGCGATTGAATTTTATGCCATGATGGATAGCTATTGGGCAAAACTGGATGCCCTGGGCGCGGTGATTGTGCTGACCGCTGATCACGGTATGAAGCCAAAACACGACGAGGACGGAAAACCCAATGTCTTTTACCTTCAGGATCAACTTGATGAGTGGTATGGGGCGGGGGCCTGCCGTGTGATTCTGCCCATTACCGACCCTTACGTTGTCCATCATGGGGCCTTGGGGTCTTTTGCCACGGCTTACCTGCCCGAACAGGTCACAGCGGATGCGGCCTGCGCCCGCTTGTCTGTGATTGCGGGGGTCGAGGTCGCCCTGTCTGGCCCTGCGGCGGCGGTACGTTACGAGCTCCCCGAAGACCGCATGGGGGATATTGTGGTCATCACGGGGGAAGACCTGTCGATTGGTACATCGGCGGCGCGCCATGATCTGTCTGCTCTCGACCGTCCCCTGCGTACACATGGGGGATTGAGTGAGCAGGTTGTCCCCTTTATCAGCAACTGCGCCATGCCTGCCGTGCCCTCGGATTTACGCCTGCGTAATTTTGATGCCTTTTACTGCGCCCTGAACTACGCAGAATTTTAAAAAGGAGTATCGATTATGTCCCTTTCATTTGGTCATTACCCCATGTACCTCGCAGGTCGAAAGGTTGAGTCACCTGTGGGTGTCATTGACGTCATCAACCCGTGGGATGGTTCTGTTGTTGGTACCGTGCCGCAGGGAACGGTGGAACAGGTGCGTGAAGCATTCGACATTGGTGCGCACTATAAATCATCACTCACCCGCTATGACCGTGCAGAAATTTTGCACAAGGTCGCGGCTCTGGTCGAGGCGCGGGGGGAAGAGATTTCCGACCTCATCACGGCAGAGGCGGGCCTCTGTAAAAAGGACAGCCGTTATGAGATTGGGCGCGCCTGTGATGTTTTTAATCTGGCGGCCCAGATGTGCATTCACGATGATGGGCAAATTTTTTCCTGTGATCTGACCCGTCAGGGCAAAAAGCGCAAAATCTTTACCCAACGTTTCCCCTTGACGGTGATTTCTGCCATTACGCCCTTTAACCACCCGCTGAATCAGGTAGCTCATAAAATCGCTCCGGCTGTGGCGACCAATAACTGCATGGTGTTGAAACCAACAGAAAAAACGCCGATGACTGCTTTGATGTTGGCGGGAATTTTCTACGAAGCGGGCTTGCCAGGCGACATGTTGTCTGTCGTCACGGGTCTGCCGGATGTTATCGCGGATGAAATGGTGACCAATGAACAGGCAGAACTGGTGAGCTTTACCGGTGGTGTTCCCATTGGCAAACACATTGCCCGCACTGCGGGCTATAAACGCACTGTCCTGGAATTGGGGGGCAATGATCCCTTGATTGTAATGGATGATGCTGACCTTGACAAAGCGGCAGACCTGGTCGTTGCCGGGGCCTATAAAAATTCGGGCCAGCGGTGTACGGCGGTCAAACGTGTTTTGGTCATTGACTCTGTAGCGAATGCTTTGGTTGAACGCCTGGTTGAAAAATCGCGTGCGATTAACTATGGCGACCCGATGGATGCGGCGACCGATATGGGAACGGTCATTGATGAACAGGCCGCGATTTTGTTCCAAAACCGCGTCAATGATGCGGTGGACAAGGGGGCGAAGCTCTTGCTGGGCAACCGGCGTGAGGGGGCACTCTATTCCCCGACTGTTGTCGATCATGTCCCCTTTGACTGCGAACTGGTGCGCGAAGAAACATTCGGCCCCGTCTGTCCGGTAATTCGTTGTCGCAATCTGGATGAACTGATTGCGGTTTCCAATTCAACTGCTTATGGCCTGTCGTCGGGGGTCTGTACCAATCGCATGGATCACATCACCCGCTTTGTCGAAGAACTCGCTGTCGGGACAGTCAACCTGTGGGAGGTGCCCGGTTATCGCATTGAAATGTCACCCTTTGGCGGCATTAAAGACTCCGGCCTCGGCTACAAGGAAGGCGTGATTGAGGCGATGAAGAGCTTCACAAATCTCAAGACCTTCTCCCTACCGTGGTTTGTCTAGGGGAGCTGTGTTCATCGTCTGTTTTATGTGTGGTTTTCTTGCTCTCTAAAAAGCATGCTGTTCTCCCCAAACCTGTGCCACTGAGTAGTTAGCTTTTCCCATATGACAGGTTCATGCGATCTTGTCCACTCTGTTCCGGGTTAACCCGGAACAGAGTGATGCGAATTCATTGGGTGTTGCCCAATTCAGGGCGGAGTGTGGCCTGTGATTGTTGTAGCTGATCCTCCATCTTTCGGTTACATCCTGCGCCTCTCTCAGGCTTGAAAACAGGTTTTCATTCAGGCATTCATCCCTTACACGGGCGTTGAAGGCTTCGATGAAACCGTTTTGGCTGGGTTTCCCCGGCTGTATGAACTGGAGATCAACGCCACTGTCCCGAGCCCATTTGAACATCGCCATCGAGGTGTATTCGGTGCCATTGTCACAGACGATGACCTCCGGTTTGCCATACAAGTCGAGGAGCCGGGTCAGTTCCCTGGCCACCCGAAGACCGTTAATCGAAAAGTCCACGGTCATGGCGTGGCATTGTCTGGTGAAATCATCGATAACATTGAACAGCCGGATACGCCGGCCGCTGGATAGCTCATAAAGTCCATGCTCCATTTCTGTCCGGGGGATGTCGGCAGCACCAGGGGCCGGCGGACGATCGCCGCCGCTTCTTGCGCTTGCGTACCTGCAAACCTTCTTCCACGTATATCCGATGGGTCTTTTTGTGGTTGGCCCCGAAGCCCTCACGCCTGAGCAGAACATGCAATCGCGGATGGCCAAAGCGACGATGCCGATCAGCCAGCTCCCGCATCTTCCGCCGCAGCTCTGTCTCCGGTGACTGAACCGATTTGTAGCGGTGCGTGGAACGCGGCTGACCCGCCAGACGACAGGACCGGCGTTCGCTCAAGCCAGTCTCCTGAAGCAGCACAACAGCGCGGCGACGGCCTTCGGGGCTCAGATCTTTTTTAGAACATCCTCCAACGCCATCTTGTCCAGCGATAAATCCGCAACCAGCTTCTTCAGGCGCCGGTTCTCCTCTTCCAGGTCCCGGAGGCGGCGAACCTCATTGACCTCCATGCCAGAGAACCTCGCCTTCCACTTATAGAATGTGGCATCCCGTACTTGCGGCAAAGCTCCCTGGCCGGAATACCTGCCTCGTGTTCCTTCAAAATCCCGATAATCTGTGCGTCCGTAAATCTGCGCTTCATTGAGGGCCTCCGTGAAAATGACAAAAAACTAACTTATCAATGGATCAAGATTCAGGGAGAGGAGCAGGTTGATGCCCGCTTCGCTGTAGCCATATTTAAAACCTGCCATTCCGCATTCGGCCTCATTAGTTCGCGCTATGATTCGTCTTTGAGCACCAGTCATTTGATCGTTTCTTGTCTCCTTTGGGTGTGTCGCTTTTGTTATAGGATAGGCTACGCCCTCAAAAATTAATAGCGATTCGCAAAGCGGCCATATTTTGAGTCACGCTACAACTGATTTTCAATATTGCGCGGGGGGGCTGAGTCCTCTAACGTGGTTTCATCGGTTTTTTTAAAGGATTTGGATAATGCCACAGATTGCAGAACGTCTTTCGCGTATTAAGCCCTCGCCGACGATTGCGGTGACGACCCGGGCGCGCGAGTTAAAGGCTGCGGGTCACGATGTGATTGGCTTGGGGGCAGGTGAACCTGATTTTGCAACACCACAAGCCATTCGCGATGCGGCAGTTGCGGCGATTGAGGGAGGGGACACACGCTATACGGCCGTGGATGGGACACCTGTATTGAAACAGGCCATCTGTGCAAAGTTCAAACGCGATCATGGCCTGCACTATGAACCGGCTGAGATTACCGTGGGAACAGGCGGGAAGCAGGTGCTTTATAATGCCTTTATGGCGACGCTTAATCCGGGGGATGAGGTTATTATTCCTGCCCCGTTCTGGGTGTCTTATCCCGACATGGTTTTGTTGGCGGGGGGGGAGCCAGTTGTTGTTCCCTGCACACAGAGCAATCATTTCAAGCTCCAGCCCGACGATTTAGAAGATGCGATGAACGAAAAGACGCGCTGGGTTTTGCTCAATTCGCCCTCCAATCCAACGGGTGCGGCCTATAGTCGCGAAGAACTGAAACGCCTGACTGATGTTCTGGCGCGTTATGAGCATGTCATGGTGATGACCGATGATATGTATGAAAAGCTGGTTTACGATGATTTTAATTTTTGTACCGTCGTTCAGGTTGCCCCCGAGCTGAAAGACCGGACGCTGACGGTCAATGGTGTGTCCAAAGCCTACTGCATGACAGGCTGGCGGATTGGCTATGCGGCGGGGCCGGTGGAATTGATTCGGGCGATGGGGAAAATTCAGTCACAGAGTACCTCTAATCCCTGTTCTGTGTCCCAGGCGGCGGCGGCTGAAGCCCTGAACGGCAGTCAATCCTTTATCAAGGAACACAATGATGTCTTTAAACAGCGGCGCGATTTGGTGGTTGAGATGCTCAACGATTGCCCCGGTTTGCAGTGTGCAACGCCCGAAGGAGCTTTTTATGTCTATCCGTCCTGCGAAGGCGTGATTGGCAAGACAACGCCAGAGGGAAAGCGTCTGGAGTCAGATGGTGATTTTGTCGCCTTTTTGCTGGACTTTGTTGGCGTTGCTGCCGTTCAAGGGGCAGCTTTTGGTCTGTCGCCTTATTTCAGAATTTCCTATGCAACCTCGACTGAACTGTTGCGCGAAGCCTGCACACGGATCAAGCGCGCCTGTGAGTCTTTAACCTAAGCCCGGTGTTTGTCTGCAAAGGCTCATGTTCTGTGGTCACGAAAGGCCGCTCGGTTGACTTTGGCAAAGAAGTAAGGGACATCGATGATTATTAAAATCCGGCGCGAGTGGGATATCAAGGAAAGTGACATCACACCACAAAGTCGTTATCTCAATCGTCGCTCTTTCATTCGCAATTTAGTGTTAGGGGCGGTGTCCGGCGGGATTTTGTCGGCTGGTGGGGAAGGGGTTCGCGCGACCGAGCGTACTGTTCGCAACGAACGCTATCAATTGGATCGCCCTGTGACAGTGGAAAGACTGGCAACAGAACACAATAATTTTTATGAGTTTGGATCGTCAAAAAATATTTGGCGCAAGGCTAAAAAATTACCTGTGTCTCCCTGGCAGGTGACGATTGACGGCTTGGTCGAGTCACCGCGCCAAATGGATCTTGATGACCTGGTCAAGGCCGTTACCCTCGAAGAACGCCTTTATCGTCATCGTTGCGTCGAAGCCTGGTCAATGGCGGTTCCCTGGACGGGTTTTGCCCTGCGTGATCTGGTGGCATTGGCCCGTCCGCTGTCGCAGGCCAAATATGTACGGTTTGAAAGTTTTCATCTGCCCGACGTGGCTTCTGGTCAAAAGGCAACGTGGTATCCCTGGCCTTATGTCGAGGGCTTGACGCTTGATGAGGCGACGCACGATCTGGCCTTTTTGGCGACGGGACTTTATGGGCAGGATTTGCCCGCACAGAACGGTGGGCCGTTGCGTCTGGTCGTGCCGTGGAAATATGGCTTCAAGTCAATTAAATCCGTGACCCGACTGAGCTTTACGGCGGAACGTCCGCTGTCCTTTTGGGAAGAAATTCAGGGAAGCGAATATGGGTTCTGGGCCAACGTCAATCCCGCTGTCCCGCATCCGCGCTGGAGCCAGGCCAGTGAACAGCCCCTGGGTCAAAGTGAGCGTGTGCCAACCCTGTTATATAATGGTTACGCCGAATCGGTCGCGGGTCTCTATCGCGGGCGTGAGGCAGAGCGGCTTTTTGTCTAAGAGATCAGACGATCATAAGCCGGGTTCTGTCCTCTGCCCGTCAGAAACCAGTTGGTTTGGGCAGGGGATGGTTATTCATCTGGGCCGCCTGTTACCAGACAGCTCGCGCAACTGACCCGGTTGACGGTGCGAATACCCACCCGACCCAGGCGTTCTTTCGTCCGCGCAGGTCTGTCAACCCTATTTAGTCTTGCTTCCGGTGGGGTTTACCCTGCCGCTCCTGTTGCCAGTCGCGCGGTGCGCTCTTACCGCACCTTTTCACCCTTTCCCCTCGATTCACGCAGGTGTTGGGCTACGTGGGTGTCGGGGTGGTTTGCTTTCTGTGGCACTTTCCCTGAGGTTGCCCTCGCCGGACGTTATCCGGCACCGTGTATCCGTGAAGCCCGGACTTTCCTCTCCTTGCCGATTCAGTTGTGACACTGTCGCAAGCAGCAACCATCGGATCGTCTGATCTCCGCCCCTGATCTAGGGTTTTTGGGAGACGGGGTCAAACCTTTTCGCGACTACGAGCGAAACAATCCCTGACTTCGGAGATTCTCTGGCGTGTTGGGCCATCGGCCTGTCCCGTGATCTTTGTGGGTAAGAAATGACGTTGGAATGCACGCAGAATTGCCATTGTTTCTTTCGTGGTTAGTGACGGGGCCGGATTGTAGCCAATTTCTGCAAGGGCCGCGATGGTGGCAGCATCTGACACAGGTCTATCACGTTTGACCTGCGACTGTGGTGGCCAGAGTCCAATGCCCACCTCTGCCAACCCGGCCCAGTCAAAAAATTCACCCGGATCCTCTTTGCGCATTGGGGCAACATCAGAATGCCCCAAAACACCATGTGCAGGAATGGAGTGACGGGACAGGATACTGCCGCACAGAGCTGTCACAGCCGCCATCTGTATAGCAGGGAAGGGGCTTTGTCCGGGGTTGGCAATTTCAATGCCGATGGCGTGACTATTGACGTCCTCTATCCCCTTCCAAAAGGATACTCCCGCATGCCAGGCCCGGCGATCCTCGTTGACGAGCTGTTGAATTTGGCCGTCTTCGTAAACCAGATAGTGTGCAGAAACGCCAGAATTGGGATCACAGAGGCGCGCACGGGCTTCTTGCGCACAGGACATAGCTGTACAGTGCAAAATCAAAAGATCAACATCGGCGCGACGGGCGTTGTGATTGGGGGATGCCATTGTCATGTGTGTTGTCGGTGCGAAGGGGCCGTGTTTAAATTTTCGCGTTTTTCTTCCAATTCGAGCCAGCGTTCTTCGGCGCGGCGCAGGGCCTCTTGCGTGTCATGTAGAGTTTGGGTCAGTCGGATAAACTCTGTGGGATCGCGTGAGAAGAGGTCACGCTGTTCGAGTCTGTCCTGGTCACTGGTCAGTTTGCTGGTGAGTTCTTCAATCAGAATGGGCAAGTTGTCGAGTTCGCGTTGCTCGCTATATCCTAGTTTACGGGGCTGTTTGGCTTTGCGGGGGTTTTGTTTTTTTTCAGGCTGTTTTTTGTCTTGTCCTGATTTGCCCTGGTGTGGTTTTTGAATCAATGAACCACAGTTCCCGCCACTGTGTTCAACAATATCCCCACTGCCGTTCACGAGGTAAAGGACGGTGACGAGACGGTCAAGGAAATCACGATCATGACTGATGAGGATCACGGTTCCTTTGTAATCAGCAAGCAGGTCGGCCAGCAGATCGAGGCTGTCCAAATCCAGATCATTCGTTGGTTCATCCAAAACCATGAGATTCCCGGGACGGGCCAACATACGCGCCAGCAAAAGACGGTTTTTCTCTCCACCAGAAAGCCGCTGTACGGGTTGGCGGGCTTGTGCCTCGTCGAATAGAAAATCTTTCAGGTAAGACACGACGTGGCGTTGTTGCCCCAAAACCATCACGGAGTCACCCCCGTCCGGGGCGAGTGTGTCCCAGACTGTTGTTGCTTCATCCAGGTTTTCGCGTTTTTGATCAAAGTAGTGTACGCTCAGGTTAGTACCTAGCTGGACCGATCCGTGATCCGGGCTGTCCTGCCCGATCAAGAGTTTGACGAGAGTTGTTTTTCCAGCACCGTTCGGGCCGATAATGCCGATGCGATCACCACGTTTGATTCGCGTTGAAAAATTGCTCAAGATTGTACGCGACTGCCCCGTGGCATCGGTGACAGATTTACTGATGTCTTTGGCAACGATGACTGCATCTCCACCCAGGGCAGAAAGATCGGTGCGGAACTGCGCTGTTTGTGGTTTTTTTTGCCATTCGATCCGTTTGCGGCGCAGGTCTTCGAGTGTATGCAGGCGGCCTCTGTTGCGTTTGCGCCGCGCGGTGACACCGCGTTGTCGCCAATGTTCCTCGCGGGCGATGGCTTTGCCAAGGCGGGCGAGGTCTCGGCATTCTTGTTCGTGCAACTCTGTAGCCCAACGCTCAAAATCTGAGAATCCCTTGTTGTTTCGATGAAGTTGCCCCCGGTCGAGGAACAGGGTTTGCTGCGTGACCCCTGTCAAAAAGGCGCGATCATGGGAGATCACCATCACCCCGCCTCTGAATCGGGTGAGTTCGTCTTCGAGCATTTGAATTGTCGGCAGGTCGAGATGGTTTGTTGGCTCGTCCAGGAGCAAGACATCCGGTTTTGAAACCAGTGCGCGGGCGAGCGCAACACGCCGTGCTTCCCCACCTGACAGATCACGCAACAGACGCGCCCCCGACAGGGAAAAACTATCCATGATGGCCTCAATACGATGATCGGCTTCTGGATCGCGGAGGCCCTGTCTGATTTGTTCGCGCACAGTGTCGCCCTGTGCAAAAACGGGATCCTGTGGCAGATAGGCGATCACAGAACCCGGTTGAACAAAGCGTTCACCACTGTCCAGATCCTGGCATCCGGCAACTGCTTTGAGCAATGTGGATTTGCCCGATCCATTGCGCCCGACCAGGCAGACTCGTTCTCCGTGTGATAAACCAAGGGACAATTTTTCAAAAAGAACCTTCCGGCCAAAACGCAGAGTCGCTGTCTGTAAGGCAACTAGGGGCGGAGAACTTGCGAGGGAACGCACAGGGGGTGAGTCCTAGTTGAGGCCACGCTGTTTCTTGATCTCATCCCACGCTACATTCACTGCGGCGAGTTTTTCATTCGCCAGATCAAGAAACTCCTGCGGCAAACCTCGTGCCATGAGGCGATCCGGGTGGTTTTCGAGGGCAAGTTTGCGGTGTGCGGTCTTGATTTCTGTATCTGTGGCATCAGGGGTTACACCCAAAATTTGATAGGGGTCTTGACGATTCGGTGGCAGGTTCGGGGCCTTGATCCGCGCCCAGTCCTGGGGACTGAATCCAAAAATTTGCGCAATTGTTTCCAGATAGGTCAGTTCGTCCCTTGTGACGGTACCATCGGCCCGCGCAATATGAAAAAGCCCGCCAAGTAATTCTTCGAGGACAGCTTTGTCATCATGGAAAATCTCTGCAATTTGCTTCGCATAGGGTTCAAAGCCTGTTGCATCGCGACGGGCGCGGTCGAAAAGCCGTCCGACCTGTTTCATGTCGTCGGCAGAAATTTTAAAAACCTGTTTGAAGGCTTCGATTTCGTCGCGGGTGACAACGCCATCAGCCTTGGCCATTTTTGCACCCAGAACAATGATACCAATGGTAAAGCTGATCTGCCGTGTGCCTTCGTCGTGTTCTGCTGTGTTCCCGTCGTCAAGAACCTGAGCACGCAGGCGGTCAACCGCATGTCCGGCCAATCCGCCTAACATGGCCCCAATTGGCCCCCCCATCATAAACCCGGCTGTTCCGCCCAGCACCTTTCCCCAGATTGACATATCGCGACTGCTCCCCGCTTTGCGAGCACCTCTCAAAACCTTGAACCTCGTCGTCTGGTGCGTCAAACCGTTTTAAACTTGTGCGCGTGTAACACGACAGATTTACCTGTGCAACATGACCTGTTATCCGCAAATACATGAAAGTATTCTGAGGTTCTCGAAAACGGTTTTTCTGCCAGCAAACTTCGGCTTGAGGTTTTTAGAGGCACTCTTGCTATTTCCCTCTGCCATCATGACTAACCGCGCGAAAAAGGCAAGTCCCGCGCTGATTTGGCGTCCTCTGTTGAAATTCAGGACTATTCCCGGGCGATATTTTGCTTTATATAATAGGGTCATCTTTATTTTCAGGTGTTGTTTGCGACTAACCGGAAAAGGCAAGATGCGCGAAAGAGGATAAAAACGTTGAGTGAAAAAAGGTCATCGGCGAAAATCAGCCTCACTGAAAAAGCGTTGGCGTGGTGGAATGGTTATGACATTCGGGTTCAAAAAGAACACAAGCGCGTCAGAAGAGAAGTGCGCGTTCTTACAGAGCGAGAAAAACGCGCTGCGCGCCTCGAAGTACTCCAAGACCTCTGGGGGGAGGGCTATTCTTCACCGGGTGAGCGGCATTACATTATGGAACTTCTCAAACCTTTTGGGTTGAATTCGTCGATGTCGGTTGCGGATGTCGGCTCTGGTCTCGGCGGAGCCGCGCGTTTGATGGCAGAGGAATTCGGAGTCTGGGTCAATGCAATGGAAGCAGATGCCACTCTCGCCGAACGCGGTATGGATATTTCACGGCGCGCAGGCTTGGGCAAGAAAGCACCGATCAAGAGCTTTGACCCCGTGTCCCAACAATTTAAACAGGGGTCATTCGACTGTGTTTTTTCAAAAGAAATTCTTTATAGCTACCTAGGACGAAATCTGTTGATGACAGGTCTTTTTAAGTCGCTCAAACCTCAAGGGCAGGCCCTCTTTACCGACTTTGTGCTCTCGGGCAGTAAGGACGAGGACGCAAGCCAACTTGTAGAAAGCTGGAATAACAACGAACCTTATGACTGTGATCTCTGGCGGGTGGGGGAATATGTGGAGGCCATGACAAAGAATGATATTGATGTTCGTCTTACCGAAGACATTAGCGAAAAATATATCGATCTCGTCGAAGGGTGCTGGGCTGAATTTGCCGAAAACATGGAAAACAAGAAAATCCCTGAACATATAGGCGAGGTTATTTTGAAAGAGGTCGAGATGTGGGCAGAGCGTGTGCGCTTTCTCAAGGGCGGCGAAATTCGTCTTTATCGTTTCTTTGGTCTCCGTTTTTAAGCTGTAAAAACCATAGAAAAGCGCAGATGCGCGATTTTTTACTTTTGATGGTGGCAAAATTCGGGTATCACCACTCTGCGAGACACTGTAAGGAACGAAGTCATGAAAGTTTTGAGTTCACTGAAAACGGCAAAACTGCGCGACAAAAACTGCCGCGTTGTTCGTCGCCGTGGGCGCGTTTATGTCATCAATAAGAAAAACCCGCGCTTTAAGGCACGCCAGGGCTGAGCCTTGTTTTTGTGGCATTGGCGACATGTCAAAAAACGTTTCGATCAGTCTGTTCGTAGCCTCTTTCGTTCGCTTCATAGCCAAGGTTTCAGAGTATACAGGAATAAAGCCACGCACCATTTGGTGATTGGCTTTGCGGTTTTTATGTTCTTGTTCTCCCTGGGATCAGTCTTCTTCTGTACTGCGGCCTTCATCACTCGTCGTCATCGCGGTAGTTCTCGATAGACGGGCAGGAACAGGCCAGATTGCGATCACCGTAAACATTGTCCACGCGGGCGACGGGCGGCCAATATTTATTCTCGCGCAAGGACTCAACCGGCCAAGCGGCTTCTTGACGGCTGTAGGGGCGTGTCCAGCTCTCTGCACTTACGACGGCAACAGTATGGGGTGCGTGACAGAGCATATTATCGTCAGCGGGCAAATCACCAGAGTCAATACGATCAATTTCATGGCGAATGTGAACCATTGCTTCGACAAAACGATCTAATTCCGTTTGCGATTCAGATTCAGTCGGTTCAATCATCAAGGTTCCCGCAACCGGAAAGGAAAAAGTCGGCGGGTGGAAGCCATAATCGATCAAACGCTTGACAAAATCATCAACGCTCACACCCGTTTTTTCCTTGATTGGACGCAGATCAACAATGCACTCGTGCGCGACCATGTGTTTTTCCGACGTATAGAGAATCGGATACCAGGGGCGAAGCTTTTCCGCCAGATAATTGGCACTTAAAATGGCGGTTTCTGTTGCCTGACGCAGTCCATTGCGCCCCATCATTTTCAAGTACATCCATGAAATGGGCAGGATTGATGCTGACCCCCACGGGGCCGCAGAAACCGCAGATTGCCCTCCAGAGCCAGCAGAGGGCACAAGCGAATGGGACGGCAAGAAAGGTTCAAGGTGCGCCCGTACACCAATCGGCCCGACACCTGGCCCGCCCCCACCATGGGGAATGCAAAATGTCTTGTGCAGGTTGAGATGTGATACATCACCACCAAATTTTCCCGGTTTTGCAACGCCGACCATGGCATTCATATTGGCCCCGTCAATATAGACTTGACCACCGCAGTCATGAACAATTTCACAGGTTGTGCGAATGTCTTCTTCGAACACACCGTGAGTTGACGGATAGGTAATCATCACGGCGGCGAGGTGGTCGCGGTGCTTTTCTGCCTTGGCCCTTAGATCAGCATTATCAACGTTTCCTTTGTCATCGCAATTCACGACCACAACCTTCATATCGACCAGGTTGGCAGAGGCCGGGTTTGTTCCATGTGCTGAAGACGGGATCAAACAAATATTGCGATGGTGATCCCCCCGACTTTCGTGGTAACGCTTAATCGCGAGGAGACCCGCATATTCTCCCTGTGAGCCAGCATTGGGCTGAAGTGAAATAGCATCATAGCCTGTGACCTCGCAGAGCATGTCTTCCAGTTGGTTAATCAGCTTTAAATAGCCTTGAGCCTGATCGAGAGGCGCGAAGGGATGGATGTGCGAAAACTCAGGCCAGGTG
This sequence comes from Kiloniellaceae bacterium, assembly GCA_965199245.1. Classification (GTDB taxonomy): domain Bacteria; phylum Pseudomonadota; class Alphaproteobacteria; order Kiloniellales; family Kiloniellaceae; genus Carbonatibacter. Next base: position 799,150 of record CBDAQP010000003.1, on the reverse strand, counting down.
ACCGGAATCATTTCAGACGTCGCATTTAGCTTCATGGTACAAGACCCAAGTGGGATCATGGCACGATCAAGGGCAATATCCTTGTCCATCAGCCTGCGGAGATAACGTAGCATTTCTGTTTCTGAATGATAGCTGTTGAACACAGGGTGAGTCAAAAAAGATGATTTGCGCCGTAATGCCGCAGGTAGTGAGGTATCAACCTCGGCATCCAAATCATCGAGGTCTGCCTCAACACCAAAAACAGACCACAGAGCCTGAATATCCTCGCGCACGGAGGTTTCATCAAAAGACACCCCAACAGTATCCACAGAGACAAGACGTAAATTCATCCCCGCATCGTGCGCCGCCGCAACAGCCGCTGCCGCCTTGCCAGGAACCTGAACCGCCACTGTGTCAAAGAAATCCTTGCTGACCAGCCCCAACCCGGCATCTTCGACCCCTCGGGCAAAGATCGTTGCCAGACGCGCCACGCGGTGGGCAATGGTCTTGAGGCCCTCTGGTCCATGCCATGCTGCATAAAAGCCCGCAACGTTTGCCAACAGGACTTGTGCGGTACAGATATTTGACGTGGCTTTCTCTCGCCGGATATGCTGTTCACGGGTCTGTAAAGCCAAACGCAGTGCAGGTTGCCCCTGGGCATCAATAGAGCGCCCGACAAGACGTGCAGGAATGGCACGTTTGAAGGAATCGCGTGTTGCAAAATAGCCCGCATGTGGGCCGCCGAAGCCCATCGGCACACCAAAACGCTGTGCAGAACCAACCGCAACATCCGCCCCCAATTCCCCCGGCGACGTCAAAAGCGTCAGGGCCAGCAAATCAGCGGCAAAAACAGTAAGCCCTTTGTTGGCGTGCATAGTAGCAATGATCGCACTGAAATCAGACACTCGACCAGACACCCCGGGATATTGCAACAAAACGGCAAAAGCATCCTTAGGATCCAAATCCCGATGAGGATCACCAACCACAACTTCTATCCCCAAGGGGTGGGCGCGTGTGCTGACAACCTCAATCGTCTGTGGCAGACAATCGTGATCTACAAAAAATGTCCTGGATTTTGATTTGCCCACACGTTGGCAAAAAGTCATGGCCTCTGCCGCTGCTGTGGCTTCATCCAGCATAGAGGAGTTCGCAATATCCAAACCTGTCAGGTCAGCGATCATGGTTTGAAAGTTTAAAATGGCCTCTAAACGTCCTTGTGAAATTTCAGCCTGATAGGGTGTGTAGGCCGTATACCACCCCGGATTTTCCAGCAGGTTACGCAAAATAACAGCGGGCGTCTTAGTGCCATAGTAGCCCATGCCGATAAAGGATTTTAGAACCTTGTTTTTTTGCGCCAGGGCACGAATTTCTGCGAGGGTTTGATCCTCGGTTTTGCTGTCTTCTAAAGCCAGCGGCGTTTTTTCAAGAATCGTTGCCGGAACAGCCTTTTCAATCAAATCTTCCATTGACGAAAGCCCCAGAACAGCTAGCATTTCCTGCTGATCCTGCCTGTTCGGCCCATTGTGGCGACTGATAAAATCCGTCGCCTGTTCTAAACGACTCAGAGAACTGTGCTGATTTGACATGACCTTGACCCTCAAAATGTCTGTCCCGAAAAGACAGGATTACCCACGAACACAGGAAAGGCACACGATGATTTGACGGCCTGCTGTGCAGGTCAAAAAATCAGATCAAAACCTCACGCGCCTTGCTCTGCGACAAACACTTTGTAGGCGTCGGCATCCATCAGCTCATCGCATTCAGACAGATCAGACATCTTGATCTTATAAAACCAGGCATCCCCTTCTGCTGCGCCATTGACCAGTTCGGGATTATCAGCCAGTTCTTCATTCACTTTTGTCACCGTTCCAGAAACAATGGCGATCACTTCACTTGCCGCCTTCACAGACTCAACAACAGCTGACTCTTCTCCTTTCGTTAGGTCTTGGTCTTCTTGAGGGAGCTCAACAAAGACGACATCCCCCAGTTGTTCCTGGGCAAAGTTGGTAATGCCGATAATACCAAGGTCGCCGTCAACATCAATCCATTCATGATCTTTACTAAATTTACGCATGTTTTCCTCTACTGTTTCAGGTGATACCCCACCTGTTGATTAAAATGATATAGAATTCGGCTAGTCCCGAGAATACCTTTTCTTGATAAAGGAGTCTTCAGTAATGCTCCGTGCGTATTTTTTCCGTGCAAAGGGCATTTGGACAACCCGGCAGGGACGTATTTTTTTTCGTACAGAGGCTGAAATCTCTGTTCCGACCTCTGCAAAGTCAGAGTCAACATAGGCCATTGCCACGGGGCCTCCCACAGAAGGGCCAAAACCGCCCGAGGTCACACGACCGATCATTTGTCCAGAGTCGTCGCAGAGTTCAGCCCCGGCGCGTAAAGGCGCACGCCCATCTGGAATCAAGCCGACCAGACGACGCGACGCACCTTGTGCAATCTGGTTTTGAATGATCTCCGCACCGGGGAATCCGCCCTCGCGACGACGACGCAGCTGAATGGCCCAGAGCAAACCTGCCTCAATCGGAGTCGTTGTTGTGTCAATGTCACTACCATAGAGAAGCAAACACGCTTCCAACCGCAACGAATCGCGCGCTCCAAGACCTGCAAGTCTAACGCGATCGTCCTCTAACAATTGAGCAACAAAATCCTGCGCCAACGCCCCGGGGATCTTAATTTCATAACCATCCTCACCCGTATAGCCAGAACGACTGACAAGACAGGGTGTTCCCTTAAATGTCAATTCCCGGGTCGTCATAAAAGCAATATCCTGCGCCCGTGTATCCAACTTGGAGAGCACACGCATTGCAGCAGGCCCCTGAAGTGCGACCAAGGCGTAGTCATCCTCGATCTCCAGGGTGAGATCCCCGACGAGGTGGTTGCGTAAATGCTGGATGTCTGCCTCCCGACGGGCGGCGTTGATGACCAGGTGGATGACATCTTCTGCTTCGCGCGTGATCATCAGGTCATCAATGATTCCCCCCTGATCGTTGGTCAGAAAGCTATAGCGCATCGTCATTCTTCGCATCGCTTGAAGGTCAGCAGGGACGAGCTTTTCAAGTGCTTGAATGGCATCTGCTCCGCGTACGCGCACAATACCCATGTGCGATACATCAAACAGCGACGCAGACTGGCGCGTATGATGGTGTTCAGCCAAAATACCGTCGGAGTAGTGAATGGGCATATCATAGCCCGCAAAGGGAACCATCTTTGCCCCCTGCGCAAGATGGAGGGTATGAAGTTTTGTCGTTTTAAGTTCAGCTGTCACGTTTTAAATCCGAACACAAGAAGGAATAGATTGCAAAGTGCCAACGCAGGGCAAAGCCCGCCTCGAAAACTCACCCAATCCCCCTCTGTCCCGATAACCTGAGCGATTCACATCCAATTCCTGGACGCTTGCGCCTTCGGTGCTCCGCGAACGAAGCTTTCCAGAGTTGCCTCTTCCAAGCGATCCTTTAGCCTGAGAGTTTTTGGGACTATTACCCCTTCGGCATCCCCCGCAAAACAGGAAGAGTTCTCTCGTTCAGAATGAAACGGCGTTTTAAAAAAGTGATCACTCAATATGATTTGAAAATCAAATTGTCAATAAACTTTAACAAATGAATCATTTTATTTTTGATCGGTCGCCGTTCTATCGTCTGTTGCGGTTGTAAGACAGTTCCGCCTCGCTCAGAACCAGTCCGAGATAGATCACAAAATCTGCACCTGTTTCCCCAGTTTGGAGGGGGAGAGTCGGGAAAACATTGTCCACCACCGCCACAGCGGTCTGCGCGTCCTGGAATGGAACGACAAGGTCAAAAGACTCGCGGTTCAGAATCTGGCCCGTGCGGTTCGCAATGGCAACAAAATATTCCAATTTCCCCTGTGATTCTGTGTTCGCAGGCCCTTGTTCGGCTTCGAATCTGATCGCCAACCTGCTTTCAAGGCGTGATGTTTCCTCACGCCAGAGGCAATCGAGAACAAAATTATTCACAGAAACCTTAAACGACAAATCGGTCAGATCACGCCCTTGCCCGGCAAAGCGGTTCATCTGTGTTGCATCGGCAAGAACAGCGACCTCGGGACAGGCGGGGGGCGGACTATCCGGTGCGACGAGGCTACAGGACGATAGTAGGAAAGTTGTAAAAATGACCCACCCATTGCGTTTAAAAATCTTCATTTTCTTTGCCCCTGGGTGACTGTTTCAAAACCCGTTTTCTACAACTTTTCCACTCTACCGCTACCGCCCCTTGCAGGTAAAGCTGTAATTGCTGTATGAGTGTCCCACCACAAGACATCGAACCGCGACAGGAGATTGTGACATGCAGGCCCATGATGTGCAGAGCTTGCCCGACCTCACGATCTTCCTCGCGAATCCTCGGGGGTTTTGTGCCGGCGTGGATCGGGCGATTGAGATCGTTGAACGCGCACTGGAAAAACATGGTGCCCCCGTTTATGTCCGCCATGAAATCGTTCATAACCGATATGTTGTCGAATCTCTTGAAGCCAGAGGGGCCGTTTTCGTCCGCGAACTTGATGACGTTCCAGAAAATGCCCCTGTGATTTTTTCCGCGCATGGTGTCCCAAAATCGGTGCCCGCCGAAGCACAGCGCAGAGATTTGACCTATTTCGATGCGACCTGCCCACTGGTCAGTAAAGTGCATCGCGAGGCAGAGCGACACGAAAAGGATGGGCGAACGGTGATCCTGATCGGTCATCAGGGTCACCCGGAAGTCATCGGCACAATGGGGCAAATTTCACCGGAGTCTATTGTCCTCGTTGAAACGCTAGAAGACGCGCAGACGCTGGAACTGCGCGACCCGGAATATGTCGCCTATGTCACCCAAACGACACTTTCTGTTGATGAAACACGCGATATTATTGCTGTCTTGCAACAACGATTCCCCGCCATCGAACCCCCGCGCAAGGAAGACATTTGCTATGCCACTACGAACAGACAGGATGCCGTCAAGGTCATCGCCCGGCACTGTGACAAGCTACTGGTCATCGGCGCGCCCAATTCATCCAATTCAAAACGCCTGGTCGAGGTCGCCCGTCAAGCCGGATGTACAAACGCCAGCCTTGTCCAGCGTGCCAGCGACATTGACTGGGATCGCCTCGGCCCCCTCAAAAACCTAGGCCTGACCGCCGGAGCCTCTGCCCCTGAAATTTTGGTCACTGAGGTCATTACGGCTTGCAAAGAACGGTTTTCTGTCACAGTGCAAGAGGTCACGATCCGCGATGAAAACGTCGTGTTCAAAATTCCCGGTAGCCTCGCCAAATAAACCACGCCCGACACGCTTGGATATGAAAGATGGCTGTTTACACAGAAGTCTCTGATTCAGAGATCAGAAATTTCCTCACATACTATAGAATAGGCCAGGTTGTTACCCTCAAAGGTATCGCCGAAGGAGTTGAAAATACAAACTTTTTCCTCTCAACAACGACAGGTTCCTATATTCTGACCCTCTATGAAAAACGAGTCAATGAAACAGACCTTCCCTTTTTCCTCGGTTTGATGGATCATCTGGCGACCAAGGGTCTGTCCTGTCCCCGGGTGATTGCAGACAGGGACGGAGCCACCTTGGGTAGGCTCTGTGGACGCGCCGCCGCCATTACCAGCTTTCTTGACGGGGCTTGGCCCCGACAGATCAAAACGGCACACTGTGACCAACTTGGGGGCCTCATGGCTCAGCTCCATGACGCGGCGGCGGACTTCACACTGACGCGGGCGAATAATTTATCACTTTCGGGGTGGGGGTCATTGCTTGAGAGTTGCCGCGACAAGGTAAACTCTTTTCAGGACGGCCTCATTGAAAAACTCGATCAGGAATTGTATTTTTTGAGCAACAACTGGCCTCAAGCCCTGCCCGCAGGGGTTATTCATGCTGATCTTTTTCAGGACAATGTTTTCTTCATCGGGGATAAACTGTCTGGTGTGATTGATTTTTATTTTGCCTGCAATGACATGCTCGCCTATGAGCTCGCCATCTGTTTGAATGCCTGGTGTTTTGAAGACAACAGCGACTTCAATCGCGCAAAATCCAGTGCCATGCTGGCCGCCTACCACGCCCGGCGTCCCTTGACAGTGGCTGAACGCGATGCTTTGCCAATTCTCGCACGGGGGGCGGCTTTGCGCTTTCTCCTCACTCGTCTTTTTGACTGGCTCCATCACCCCGCAGATGCCTTTGTCGAACCCAAGAACCCTCTGGACTATATTCACAGACTCACTTTTCACCAAAAGGTCAAATCAGTAAAGGATTACGGCCTGTGACCAGCGATCAAAATCATGACCTCGTTGAAATTTTTACAGACGGGGCCTGTTCCGGCAACCCGGGGCCGGGGGGCTGGGGCGTCATCCTGCGTTATAAATGGCACGAGAAAGAATTTTCGGGCGGGCAAAGACTGACAACTAATAACCAGATGGAATTGATGGCGGCGATTGAGGCTCTTGAAACGCTCAAGCGTCCTTCTTCTGTGCGCCTGAGCACAGACTCAACCTACCTGCGTGACGGGATTACAAAGTGGATATTCAACTGGAAAAAAAACGGCTGGAAAACGGCGACCAAAAAATCCGTTAAAAACGCAGACCTCTGGAAACGATTGGATCAGGCTATCACCCCCCACCGCATTGAATGGCTCTGGGTCAAAGGCCACAACGGACACCAGGAAAACGAACGCGTTGATAAGCTCGCCCGTAAAGGCATGAAAAAATTCAAACTGTGAACGTTTTGTCCGCCTTCACGGAAGACGCAATATATCAAGTGCCTCTCAAAACCCTGTGATCTCTGTGCGTTGGCAGAAAAAGACTTGACGGTGCAACGGGGTTTTGAGAGGTGCTCAATGTCGAAAGTGGCGTAATCCGGTGAAGACCATCGCTAAACCCGCTTTATCCGCAGCGTCAATGATTTCTTCATCGCGCAGAGAGCCGCCGGGTTGAATAATGGCTGTCGCCCCCGCCGCCGCCGCCGCCAGCAGGCCATCGGCAAAGGGAAAAAAAGCATCAGAGGACACAACGGAACCGTGGGTTGCCGGCTCGCTCTGTCCGGCTTTTTCAGATGTCTCTGCCGCTTTCCATGCGGCAATCCGCGATGAGTCAACCCGGCTCATCTGTCCCGCGCCGATCCCGACAGTGGCCGTGTCTTTCGCATATACAATGGCATTGGATTTGACATGCTTGCTCACGCGAAAAGCAAAAAGCAAGTCTTTTTTTTCCTGGTTTGTTGGGGGGCGTTTTGTCACAACTTTAAAATCATCAACAGACAAACGTCCGCAATCGCGGCTTTGGAGCAGGAAACCCCCGGCGATACTTTTCATGGTCATTCCCGTTGCTAACGGGTTTGCCATTGCTCCGGTCTTGAGAACGCGGAGATTTTTTTTGGTCGCAAAAATATCTTCTGCCGCTTGTTCAATATCGGGGGCGATGACGACCTCGGCAAAGAGGGCACAGATGGCCTGCGCCGTTATGGCGTCCACAGTGCGATTCACCGCAATAATACCGCCGAACGCCGACACGGGGTCACAGGACAGGGCTTTGTCCCATGCCGTTTGAAGGCTGTCCGCAGAGGCGACACCGCAAGGGTTGGCGTGTTTGATAATGGCGACAGAGGGCTTTGAAAATTCCGATACCAATTCAAAGGCCGCGTCGGTGTCATTTAAATTGTTATAGCTAAGGGCCTTCCCTTGGCATTGCACCGCAGAGGCCACACCTGGACGCTGTTGGGATGATCGATAAAGAGCCGCCGTTTGATGGGGATTTTCACCATAACGCAAAAGAACCTGCCGTTGTCCGCTCCAGGTTATCTCTGGCGGGAAGATGTTCCCTTGACTCTGTTCAAACCAGCCCGCAACCATTGAATCATAGGCTGCAGTATGGCCATAGGCCTGTGCGGCAAGCCTCCGGCGTAATTCAGGTGTGGTCGCCCCTGTTCCTGCGTTCAAATGCTCAATCACGGTGTCATAGTCCGCAGGGTCTGTGACAACTGTCACAAAGTCATGATTTTTTGCCGCTGCCCGGATCATTGCCGGGCCACCAATATCAATCTGTTCAATACAGTCTGCGTCCTGCGCCCCTGCTGCAACAGTCCGGGCAAAGGGATAGAGGTTGACCACCAGTAAATCAATCGGTGCAATGCCATGACATCTCATCGCCTGTTGGTGGCTCTCCAGATCACGACGGGCCAAAAGACCTCCGTGGATCGTTGGGTGAAGTGTTTTTACCCGACCATCCATAATTTCAGGAAAGCCCGTATGGGTTGAAACCTCTGTGACCACAAGTCCTGCTGTGCGCAGGGCCTTTGCAGAGCCGCCTGTGGACAGAATTTCGATGCCCCATTTTGCCAGGGCTTGTCCCAGTTTGACCAGAGCTGTCTTGTCAGAAACCGAAATGAGTGCACGTTCAATTTTTGGAGAACTTGTTGTCATTTTTTGCCCTTTTCCGAACCGGGGTGTCCACCCTTTGCCGCATGAATTTTGTTGACTGTGCCTGTTGTGGAATAGCCTGCCTCGATCTTTGCTAACACAATGCGACCGCCAGTGGCCCTGACCTCCGCCGCCCCGACAACTTCGTCTTCGCTGTAGTCTGCACCCTTGATAAGGACATCGGGTCGAAGCGCAACAACGACATCAAGGGGGGTGTCTGTGTCAAAAATGACAACGTGATCCACGCATTCATGCGCCGCAACAATGGCCGCCCGCGCGTCTTGGGATTGAATCGGACGCTGTGCCCCCTTGAGACGGCGCACCGACTCATCACTGTTGAGTGCGACAATCAGGCGATCACAATGGGCGCGGGCCTGACGCAAGAGAGACAGGTGCCCCGGGTGTAAAATATCGAAACAGCCGTTGGTGACACCCACCACCAGCCCCGCCGCACGCCACCCCTGTACACGCACCAACAGTGTAGACAGATCACTGATCTGACCGGAACCCTGACGACCAGTCAGAGACTGCCCCAGTAATTGACGCAATTCATCAGGAGTCGTAACTGCCGTACCTGTCTTGCTGACCACAAGGCCGGCAGCTCTATTGGCGAGGGCGACGCCCTGTTCAAGGGGAAGCCCCGCTGCCAGTGCCGCCGCGACAACGGCAATGACTGTATCACCTGCCCCTGAAACATCGAAAACTTCACGCGTTTCTGCCCCAAAATGCCTGACCTGGCCCTCTGCGGTGACAAGGGTCATGCCGTCCTCACTACGCGTGGCGAGAACAGCTCCAATGTCCAGCTGTCCTATGAGACGTTGAGCCGCCCGCACAACATTGTTATCGCCTGTAGTGGGCAAACCTGCTGCCTCATGCAGTTCCTTGCGATTCGGTGTGATGAGTGACACACCACGATAGAGGCTATAATCGGGGCCTTTGGGGTCTGCCAAAATAAAGCACCCCCTGGCCCGGGCCAGCTCAACCGCCTGTGCGATTGTTCCCGCATCCAAAACTCCCTTGCCATAATCCGAAAGAACAATGGCCCCCGGGCAAGTTCGCGTTAAAAAGTCGGAAAGACCACGCAACACCGCCGCGCGTGTGTCCTGTGCGAGCGGTGTGCTGTCTTCGCTGTCAACGCGCAAAAGTTGTTGATTGCCCGCAACAAAGCGTTCCTTGATCGTTGTCGGACGACCGGGGACAGAGACCAAGTGACCACACTGGTGCGTTTTTTCCTCCTGTGCGACCAATCGGGATAGTTCACCGCCAGCCTCGTCCGTGCCAATAACAGCGACAAGGCCCGCAGAAACGCCCAGGGACGATAGATTACGCAGGACATTGCCTGCACCGCCCAGCATCGAAATACGTCGCTGGGCGCGTAAAACCGGGATGGGGGCTTCTGGTGAAATGCGCGCGACTGAACCGTAGATGAAACGATCCAGCATCACATCACCCAAAACAGCAACAGACCCGTGTGCGAGTTCTGAAATAGCCCCAAGGAGGCCCTGGAGAGTATTGTCATGAGAAAGAGAAGAAAATTCAGGCATTAAGCAACACTGAAAAATTGAGTAAACGAGACAGATCTAAACTAAAGAACGGAAAAAAGCAAAACTCCCTTTAAGTCACATGAGTCTGAATAACATCAAGGAAGGTTTGACCGTAACGTTCAAGTTTGCGCTTGCCCACACCGTGAATGTCACCCAACGCGACAAGAGTTATGGGGCGATGGGTCGCCATGTCAACAAGGCTGCGATCATTGAAGATTACGTAAGGGGGTAGAGATTGCGCCTTTGCCAAACTCAGTCGCAGGCGTTTGAGTTGCTCGAAAAGTTCTCGATCACGGGGCTTGACGAGTGAGCGTGCCACAGCAGACAGCCCTGCTCCCTTTGGCGGTTTTTTCTGTGCCTGCGGCTCGCGCCTGAAGACAACCTCTTTTTCTCCTCTCAAGACAGGGCGGGCCTCTGGCGTGAGTTTCAAGGCCCCGTAGCTGTCATGGTCAACAAAAAGATACCCCCATGCGATCAGTTGCCGAAACAACGAACGCCATTCGTTTTTCGTTATCTCTGTTCCGATGCCAAAGGTACTCAAGGTTTCGTGCCCAAAGCGGGTCGCCTTTTCAGATGACACTCCAAGCAAAAGGTCAATAACATGCCCCACACCAAAGGCCTGACCACTGCGATAGACACAGGACAGAGCTTTTTGTGCCAACTCTGTTCCCTCAAAAGTTGCAATAGGTTCCAAACAGCAATCGCAATTTCCACATGGTTCCGTCGCCTTTTCACCAAAATAGCCTAGCACCACCTGACGTCGACATCGGGCTGTTTCACAAAAACCTAAAAGCGCATCCAGTTTACGTTTTTCGATGCGTTTTTGTTCTGCGGGGGCCTCTGATTGAGCCATCATTTGATGCAGGCGGGCCAGATCGCCCATTCCATAGACCATCCAGGCTTCGGCAGGCAATCCATCGCGTCCGGCGCGTCCTGTTTCCTGATAATAGGCCTCTAGGGATTTTGGCAGGTCAAGATGAACAACAAAGCGCACATCGGGTTTGTTAATGCCCATGCCAAAGGCCACGGTGGCCACCATAATCACGCCATCATCACCAATAAAAACAGACTGGTTGTCGTCTCTGTCTTGCTGGCTCATGCCTGCATGATAGGCGAGGGCATGATAGCCTAACCCCCTTAAAAATTCAGCCGTCTCCGTAGCCTTGTTACGTGACATGCAGTAGATAATACCTGATTCGCCCTTGTGGTTATCGAGAAAGCCTTCAAGCTGTCGGCGCGGAGAATTTTTCAGGGCAACGCAATAGCGAATATTAGGCCGATCGAACCCGGCGATGTAGTGTTGTGCCGCCTGTAAATCAAGACGCTCCACAATGTCGCGGCGTGTCGGGCCATCCGCCGTTGCTGTTAAGGCAATGCGTGGAATTCCCGCAAAGCGTTGTGGCAGGATTGCAAGCTGGAGGTATTCCGGCCTGAAATCATGCCCCCATTGTGACACACAGTGGGCTTCATCAATGGCAAAAAGGGACAGTTCACACCCGTCAAGCAAGTTCAGGAAAGGTTCCGTCATGACTTTTTCCGGGGCAACATACAATAGATCAAGCTCTCCGGCGCGCACAGCAGATTCAACTGCTCTGACCTCATTGTAGTCAAGGGATGAATTCATCGATGCCGCACGAACCCCCAGTTCGCGCAAGGCCGTTACCTGATCCTGCATCAAGGCAATCAGGGGCGAAATCACAATCGCAAGACCCGCGCGACACAGAGCGGGGATCTGATAGCACAACGATTTTCCGCCCCCCGTTGGCATCAGAACGAGGGCATCCCCCCCCGCGATTACCCGGTCGATAATGGTCGCCTGATCTCCGCGAAAGGAGTCATAGCCGAAAACCCTGTGTAGAACCTCGGCAGGGCGATTTTCTGTCAACGGCTCTGTCCTCGCGTTTTTGAAAGGAAGTGACAAAAAACCCCGCTTCAAGAGCGGGGTTCTTGGCAAAAGTCAGGTCACCTACTCGCGGTTGCCAAGCAACTGCAACAGCATGACAAAGAGGTTGATAAAATCCAGATAGAGGCGCAAGGCTCCAAAGATTGCCATCCGCTCTCCATCCTCAGCAGAGAGAGCTTCCGTATAAGACAGTTTGATTTGCTGGGTGTCATAAGCCGTCATTCCGGCAAAGATCACAACACCGAGTAGTGAAATAAGGAACTGAAACCCGGAAGACGCCAAAAAGATATTGACGATGCTGGCGACAATCAAACCGATTAAGGCCATTGTCAGGGCGGCACCAATCGGGCCAAGGTCGCGTTTTGTCGTATAGCCAAACAGGCTCAAGCCTGCAAAGGCCGCTGCAGAGATAAAGAAAACCCGTGTAACAGAGGCTCCGGTAAAGACCAAAAAGATCGACGATAGCGACACGCCCATCAACACCGCATAAATCCAAAAAACTATCTGGGCGGTGGCGGGCTTCATCGTGTGAATTTTCGCAGACAGGAAGAAAACAAAACCAATCGGTGCAAGCATCACAACCCACTGTAAAGGGGTTCCGAAAATGGCGTTAATCATCGCGGGACTTTGCGAGACACCAAACGCCGTCAAACCTGTCATGACCAGCGCAAGAGCCATATAATTGTAGACTTTTAGCATATAGGCCCGCAAGCCCGCATCATAGTTTGCGACCGCCTCCTGCCGGGCAGTCACATTCTCAAACCGGGGACGCTCCATCATTCTTTTCACCTTTGGTTGTCAACAGTTGTCCAAAAACTCCACCGTCACGGGACAGACACGGCATCGTCTTGATGCGGCCTCTCACCACTTACTAGAATATCGGGACTTTTCAAAAAAATCAAGACACGCTGTGCAATAAATTTACACTCTACCGTGGTAAAGCGGTAGCCATCGTGAAAGCCATGTTTTATTTCCCTGATTTAAGTTCCTGATTGACGCAGGCGTCTTTCTACGTCTGGGGATGACTCTATTTTTTGAATAGCGGGCAATGCCGCAATGGCGGGTGTCGCAGGGGCCTGCGGGTCTGTTTCAAGTTGTCCGTCGGTTTCCAATGACCAGCGTGGACGTGACCAGTTGAGGCTGTCGAGCACCTCGCAGTGTGGGCAATGTGGTGTCCATTTTTCTGCTCCGCCTCCGCAGGCCTGGCAGAGCCAGGTCATGGGCACAGGCGCGGTTATGGCGCGTTGGAACCATAAGGCGGCCTGTGTTGCGTCGCCATGCTCGCCCTGTTCAAGGCGTGCCATCAGCTGGCACAGTGTCCGGCTGGGCCTGCCTTCTGCACAGAGAACCGTCAGCTGTGTCCGTGCTGCCCCCCAGAGGCCCGCGTCCATATTGGCGCAAGCCAGCGCAAGCCGGCTTTCGCGATGATCTGCCGTCCCCCGCACTAACTGGGTGAGTTCGCGCACCTGATGAACAGGATCAGCACAGTCACAGGCTCTTAGAAAGGCCGTTGCCAGGTCGCGATGCGGGTCATGCGCCCAGGCCTTTTTCAACAGATGGTGGGCTTCACGCTGTCGGCCTTTTTGAATCAGGAGTTCGGCATAAACTATTGTGAGCGCACTCAACGACGGGGCTAGTTTGTGCGCGGCCTTTGCGGCACTCAGGGCCTCAGCCAGTTTGTTTTCCCGAGACAGGCGAGTCGTCCGCAGATAACCAATCAGGGCGCGTTTTCTGTTCCCTTGCGCCCGTGTCATCGCCCCGTGACGCACGGCAACAGACAGGGTCTCCTCCGCAGACTCTAAATCGCCACAGCGTTCGTAAAGTTTGAAAAGAGCTTCTGCGGCCCAAGCCGATTTCGGGGCGCGTTTTTGTGCTTGTTGTGCCAGGGTCAGGGCGGTGTCCCTGTCCCCGCGTTTTTGGGCCTGAGCCATCAGACCCCGCAGGCCTAACACCGCCAGGTCAGGAACAGACATCATCTTTTCATAGACCCGGGTTGCAGAGGAGTCATCCTCGCAGAGGTGGGCCGCCTGCGCCCGGAGTAACAGGATCAAAGGGGCCTGATCCCCGACGAGACGACCAGCCTTTGCCAAATGCTGATTTGCGACAACCCCATCGCCCTGTGCCACCGCAATCATGCCGTGTTTGATGGCAATGTCACCAGCATCGCGCCGTTGTGCGCGACGCGACCGCCCCCACATCCGGGGCAATATCCGCACAGATAGCCAGACGCGCGTCAGTAAGACAGTAACCACAAACAGAATGAATAGACAAAAAATTGCAAAAGAAACAGAAGTTTCAAGACGATAACCCATCCAATCCAGCGTGATAAAACCGGGGCGATTGGCAATCCAGACCGCAAGACCAACAAAAATAGAAAGTTTCAAAAAATAGAAAAATATCCGACGAATCACTGTTCTGTCCCCCCCCGCGCCATAAGATTACCGAGTAAAAACGTCAGTTGTCGCAGGAGTGAACGGGCCTGTACGCGCTGATCTGCGCGTCCGAGCCAGTCGTCCGCCGCGCGCAGGGCTGGTCCCTGAAGCTGGCGCAATTCCTGTGCCGCGCCATCTAGATTGTCTTCCAGCAAAAGATTCTCCGCGCGCCAGAGCCGCGCCGCAAGGCTTTGCCCGTCTTCCAGACCCGTTCGACGCAGGGACACAAGATCTGTCACACGCCCGACTGCCCGCGCCAGCCAGCCGTCGGCGGCGTTGACCTTGTTTGCCGAAATGACCGCGCGTGCCATCGCTGGAAAGTCGCGTTTGAGCGACATCATAGACGGCAAGCCTTCCGCCGCCATTGCATCAAGCGGATCCAAAGTCCGCAAGAGAGTTGTGTAGCCCTGTCCGGCTTGTCGGACAAGGTCGAGTTCACGGACAAAGGGCGCAGAGCCGCGCAAGGCATCGCGGAGCTGAAAAATCGACAGCACCAAATAAAGTGGCATATCGGGCGATTGCGCGAATTGACCACGCAGATCATCAATCTGGGCCTGAAGGCGGATGACATCAGCCCCCTCTGAGGACTGATTGGATGACCCTGTCGCATGTGATGAAATAGAGAGAGCTTTAGAGGCAAGGCGGTTTTGCTCCTGCGCCAAGGTGGCAAAATCCCGTGCACTCTGCGCCAACAGCGTTTGTTGATCCGCAACAGTCCTTTCAAGGTCGCGCAAACGTCGTTCAACGTCGTCGGCGGCTAAATCATCGCGGGTAGCGGTTTGTACCACCGGTAGCCAATAGTCCCGCGCAACAAATGACCCACCGACGATCACAAGACCAAGAATAAACCAAGAAAATGCCCCGCTAAAAAAACGTTGCGTCTTGCGGGGGGGAAGAGTGCCCTTTTTGATTTTCTGTGCGACTTTTTGTTTTTGTCGTGTCGTTTCCTGCTGTTGTTCTGTCTTTAGCGCAGAGGTGTTTCCGACAGGCGGATGATTTTTTTTCTCCGTCTCCTTGGTTTCTTTTTCTGTGGGGCCTGTCTTTTTTTGGGGGAACTCTTCGGGATAAGATTCGGGAATAGAGCTTTTTCCCCTGAGTGGTGCAGTCTTGAGTGGTGCAGTTTTCGTCCCTCGCGCACTGTCACACGCTCGCACCAGCATAACATCCAGTACAAGGGACTGTTCCGCTGCTACTTTGAGAATGTCTTCGTGACGTACTGCTGGAATGGAGTCGCGTTCTTTCCATCCTTGCACGGTGCTGACCGCAACCCCCAAAGCCTTGGCAAGAGGGCGCAAACCGCCAAAGGCACGGATCACCTCCTGCACAGGTGATTGCTTTGCTTCATGCTCTTTTTTGTCCACCATAACGTCGCCTCATGTGCTGTGTTTTTTTCAAGGGAGCGTACGCATAATGGGCGTACGTACAAAAAAATCAACTGAATTGTGCCGACAGATGAGTCTTGATTTCAAAAAGCAAGGCCCTGCGTTCCGGTTTTTGAGCAATGCGGGTGTGCATGCTGTGATCTGGTTTCACTGTGGCCCCGTCCAATGCTGTTGCCACAGCGTGACTGAGGCAAAATGCGATGCGGCCGGATAACCTGTCCACAAGACCCGCTTGCCGGGCCAGTGCGATGAAGGTTTGCGCCGAACGTGGTGAAAAAAATGAGAGGGATGAAATGTTTCCTGTGTGTAAAAGCCGGATTGTTTCTGGGCGCAAGGCGTGCGCTGGACGGGCGGTATAGAGAACTGCGCGGTGATAGGCAAAGCCGCGTCGTGTGAGGGCTTGCCCCAAATCACCCGCTAGGACAGACGCAGCAGGGTGAAACAAGCTCCCCCGCTCAGCCTTGACTCGCGCACTGACGAGAGAGATCAGATGATCGAGATCACCCCCGGCACTGTGGATATCTGTAAATCCTGCGACTTGCGCTTCTTGTGCTGTTGAGTCGCCGACAGCAAAAACAGCCACATCACGCCGTTTGCTGACTCGTGCAAAAGCACGTAAGCCATTTGCAGATGTCATCAACAATGCTTGCACACCATCTAAATTCAGGGGCTGTTTGGGGGGTGTAAAAACCAGATCAAAAACCGGATCATGCAGGGTGCGCAGACCTAAAGCCTCCAGTTCAGAGCGAAAGGGTTCGAGGTCAGCCTGCGGACGTGTAATCAGGTGAAACATCACACCTGAATCATTTTGAAAAAATCTGAACCTGCGTCTGCTTTCAGGGCTCGACCGGCATCTTGCCCCATTGACACAGCATCATTGATCGATCCGTGACGCTCTGCACGAAAAATCTGACACCCATCGGGGGAAGCCAGTAAAGATTTGAGGTAAAGTCTGTCACCCTCTACAGTGGCGAGGGCGGCAATGGGGGTGCGGCAGGATCCATCCAGTTCGGCAAGACAGGAGCGTTCCGCAGAAATCCTCCGCGCTGTCAGGTTGTGGTGAATTGCCGCAACAAGACCGCGCACACGATCATTGTTTTTGTGCATTTCCAAACCAATTGCCCCTTGCGCCGGGGCAGGGAGCATGTCGTCTGTTTCCAGCACCGCTGTCACCAAATCACGTTGACCCAGGCGGTTCAGTCCCGCTAGGGCCAGGAGTGTCGCCGCAACCTGGCCTTCGGCAAGTTTTCTCAGGCGCGTTTGGACAGAACCGCGAAAGGTCACAACCTCCAGATCAGGACGAAGGGCCTTAATTTGGGCCTGACGCCGCAGAGATGCAGACCCTACACGCGCTCCCGCAGGCAGGGTGGCAAGCGATGGAGCACTGTTGGAGAAAAAGGCATCGCGTGGATCCTCGCGTTGTAAAACCGCGCTGATTTCCAACCCCTCTGGCAAGACAGTCGGGACGTCTTTCATCGAATGCACCGCTAAATCAATCGACCCGTCCAGGAGTCTGTCTTCAATCTCCTTGGTAAAGAGGCCCTTGCCTCCAATCGCCGACAGGGCGCGATCCTGAATCAGGTCGCCTGTGGTCTGAATCGTGACAATTTTAATGGCCCCTGCGAGTTCGGGGTGTGCTTCTGTCAAGAGGCGCCGGGTTTCGTGCGCTTGTGCCAGAGCCAAGGGACTCCCGCGTGTCCCAAGATGAAGAAGGGGGCTGTTCGACATCTCGTCCTCAAGATTATGGTTTTAGGATTTGCATCGCTAATGTAGTGTCTGGACACAATAAACCGTCAGAGAAGGCAAGACCACCCCCTATGATTGTGCTCGGGATAGAAACCAGTTGTGATGAAACGGCTGTGGCCTTGGTCAACAGTGCGCGCGACATCTTGTCAAACAGGGTTCTGTCCCAGTTGGATGAACACCGCCCTTACGGCGGGGTTGTCCCCGAAATTGCCGCCCGGAGCCATATCACGCACCTTGATGGCTTGATTCGCGACGCCCTCGCCGAGGCAAAGCTGTCTTTTCCTGATGTGGATGCCATTGCCGCGACCTCTGGGCCGGGACTAATCGGCGGAGTTTTTGTGGGTATGATGACCGCCAAGGCCATCGCCGTTGCACGACACATGCCTTTTATTGCTGTCAATCATCTCGAAGGCCATGCTCTGACTGTCCGCCTGAGCGAAGGGCCAGAGGCTGCGGCCTTTCCCTATCTGTTGTTGCTGGTCTCGGGTGGTCACTGTCAACTTCTCTGTGTCACAGGGGTTGGTCACTATCGAAAGCTCGGCGGGACTCTGGATGATGCCGTTGGCGAAGCTTTTGACAAAACAGCCAAGATGATGGGCCTGCCTTATCCCGGTGGCCCCCAGCTGGAACAGGTTGCACGCGGTGGCGATTCGAAACGTTTTGACTTGCCTCGTCCTTTGATCGGTCGCCCGGGGTGTGACTTTTCTTTTTCCGGCCTGAAAACAGCTGTCCGCACCAAAATTGAACAGCTCATCGGGCCAGATGGAACGCTGAACGCAGAGAACCGCGCCGACCTTGCGGCATCTTTTCAGGCGGCGGTGGGCGATGTCTTGCAGGATCGTTGCGCGGCGGCGATGGATCTTTTCGCCGCAGAATATGGTCAATCCGGGCCGTTAGTCGTTGCCGGGGGAGTGGCGGCGAATCTGGTTTTACGCGAAAGGCTGAGCACCCTGTGTCAAGAGCGCGAAACAATCTGCCTCGCTCCTCCTGTTGCACTCTGTACCGATAACGGTGCGATGATTGCGTGGGCGGGGTTGGAACGCTTCCGTCTGGGGTTGGAGGATGGATTGGATACCCCCGCCCGCCCGCGTTGGCCGCTTGAACAGATCAGGGGACGTGCATGAGCAGGCTAAACATTGCTGTTCTGGGGGCAGGGGCGTGGGGAACCGCCCTCGCCATTCATGCCGCGCGGCAACAGAACTCTACGGTTCTTTGGTGTCGAAAGTCCGAACAGGCCGCCGCCTTGCAAAAAGATCGGGAAAACAGGCGTTACCTCGCGGGACGTTATTTTCCCGATGGTCTGGTTGCCTCTTCTGATGTTGCTGTCCTGGGGGGGAGTGACTGTTTGATTCTGGCCGTTCCTGCACAATACTTGCGCGGCGTTCTGACCCAGGCCTTGCCACAGGCGAAGAAATCTTTACCCCTGATCCTCTGTGCAAAGGGCGTAGAGATCAGGAGTGGCTCGCTGATGACAGAAGTGATTCGCGACATTGCCCCCACGCACCCCCTCTGTGTTCTCTCCGGGCCAAGTTTTGCCGGGGATGTTGCAAAAGGGCTTCCCGCCGCTGTCACTCTTGCCACTGGGGATAGCGTGTGGGCCGCGCAGTTTATCGATGCCTTTGCGTCAAAAACATTCAGAATTTACGATACCGACGACATTATCGGGGCTGAAATTGGGGGAGCAGTCAAAAATGTCATTGCCATTGCCTGTGGTATTGTCGAAGGACGCGGGCTAGGCGAATCGGCACGCGCCGCCTTGATTGCGCGGGGACTGTCCGAAATGATTCGCCTGGGCCTTGCCTGTGGAGGGCGCGCGGAAACGCTTGTTGGTCTCTCTGGCCTCGGTGATCTAACCCTGACCTGTACCGCGCACCAATCGCGAAATTATGCGTTGGGTTTTGCGGTGGGGCAGGGGGAGTCCTTGACTGCATACCTCGCCAGTCGCCACAACGTCGCCGAAGGTGTCCCCTCTGCCAAGGCGATCACAACACTGGCCCGCACGCGGGGGGTGGATATGCCGATTTGCCAGGCGGTCTTTGACCTCTTGCATCAGGCGGCCCCACTTGATGACGTCATGACTGATCTGCTCAACCGTCCACAACGTGCCGAGCCTCTTTTCTCCCACTCACAGAACTCTAGACAAAAAGGATTTTTCCCATGAAATTCGTTATCTATTGCCGCGACAAAGTTGGACAAACCGCCCTGCGCACCGAAAATCGCGCTGCGCACCTTGCTTATGCCAAACAAATCAATGATCGCATCCTTTGCGGCGGCCCTCTGCTGTCTCCCGATGGTGCGGAGATGATCGGTTCCTTGCTTGTGATCGAATTTGACAGCCTGCAAGCTGCCCAGGACTGGGCAAAAACGACCCCTACGCCCAGGCTGGCCTTTTCGAATCGGTGCAGATCACGCCGTGGCGACAGGGTTTACCTGTTGAAAACGTGGGTGAACAAAAGTGAAAATAGTCTCTTGAGAAATTTTCGCAGGTTATAGCTTCAAAGTTTAAGGATATTTTTGGAGGTTTAGCCCACGCCGCACTACAGCAAACGATACCTCGGGTTTACAAATGACGGTTTCAATAGCGAAAGAAACGCTGTCGCCTCGACGCTAACCTGTTTCTGTCCGGTTTTGGAAAGAGCGGGCGAGGTGGATTTGGAAAGATTGGCGGATGTGGTCTTGGGCGGCGGTGTCTGCGGCATCTGGGTTGCGGTTTTTGATTTCTTGAATAATGCGGATGTGTTCGGCATAGAGGCTTTCGGGGCGGTCTGCTGGAATGTATTTCACCCCGCGTAACAGAGCCATCGAATCAGACAGGGCCTCAAAAGCCTTGACCAGGAAACGGTTGTGTGCGGCGTTGTAGATGGCGTGATGGAGTTCCCAGTTGATCTGATTAAGGGCGCGGGGGTCGTTGGCGACCTCTGTGCTTTTGCTGAGGATGTATTCCATATTGGCAACTTCCATCTCAGACGCATGCTGGGCGGCAAAGCGTGCTGCGATTCCCTCAAGCTCTTGGCGGAGAGCATAGAGTTCCGCCACCTCCTGTGGGTTCAATTCGGCAACAACTGCACCGCGTTGAGGTTCCAGGGACAGGCGGCCCTCTGATTGCAGGCGGCGAAAGGCTTCGCGCACAGGGGTGCGGCTGACCCCAAGGACCTTTGCAAAGTCTGCCTCGCGCACTCGCTCGCCGGGATGGTAGCGACCATCGCGAATGGCCTTGAGCACTTCGTGATAAACGTATTCACCCAATGATGACTGGGCGTTTTTTTGGCGATCAGATGGGTTGTCCGCGTTGTTTTTTTCTTTTTGCACCGTTTTTCTTGCCCTCTCTCTTTTGTTTTATATCTCGTGCCGTTCCAGAGTGGTCACTCTGTACGGTCATAATAGTCAACCAGCTTGAGAACAGAGTCTTGATCCCATTCAAAGGGGCCAGCCAGTTCGCCAACAAGGTTTCCAGATTTATCAATCAAAAAGCTCGACGGGATCGCCCTTAATTTAAATGCGCGCGAGAGCTGGCTTTTTTGATCCTTGTAAAGTCCCAGATGATTTAGGCTCAATTTTTTCAAAAAAGCCTTGGGAACCTCCAAACCAACGCGATCAAGGGATACCGCTATCACACGCAGGTTATCGCGCCTTTCCTGCAAGCGATCAAGGGAAGGCATTTCACGAATACAGGGCGCACACCAAGTCGCCCAGAAATTGAGCAAAACCACCTGTCCCTTGAAATTATCCAGGCGGACGGACTGTCCTTGACCATCCAAAAAGTGGACTTGAGGTGCTGGCACTGGCGGGACAATAAGCGTATAACTCTTGGTCAATTCTCCATCTATCGGCACAGCCCTTGCCCCGGAGAGGGGAGAGGAGACAGCGAAGCCCAGAAAACAGACCAAGAGATAAGACAGAAAGTGCGACATGACAAAAAAATCCTCGAATAGCATGTGGGGTGGGCGTTTCACGGTTGGCCCCTCTGACGTCATGGAAAAAATTAACGCCTCTATCCCCTTTGACAAGCGGCTTTATCACGAAGACATCACGGGTTCAAAAGCCCATTGTGCCATGCTTGTCCAACAGGGCATCCTCTGCGCCGATGACGGAGATGCTATTCAGGTGGGCCTCGATAGAATTTTAAGCGAAATTGAGGCAGGGTCATTTAAATTTTCGACTGCACTGGAAGACATTCACATGAATGTTGAATCTCGTTTGCGGGATATGATCGGGGAGGCCGCAGGTCGCCTACACACCGCCCGCTCCCGTAACGATCAGGTGGCGGTTGATTTCCGCCTCTGGGTGCGTGGAGCGATTGATACGCTTGACAGACAGCTCGGTTTGCTCCTGAGTGCCGTGATTGACCAAGCCGAAAAAAACCATGATTCTATTATGCCGGGCTATACCCATTTGCAAGCGGCCCAACCTGTGACCTTTGGTCATCATCTGCTCGCCTATGCTGAAATGTTTGGGCGCGACCGTAGTCGTTTGCGTGATTGCCGCAGTCGCATGAATGAATGTCCGCTGGGCGCGGCGGCCCTGGCAGGAACCTCCTTTCCCATTGATCGTTTTGCTACTGCACAGGCCCTTGGTTTTGATCGTCCGGGGGCCAACTCTATGGACTGCGTGTCTGATCGTGATTTTGCCCTCGAATTTCTCTCTGCCGGTGCTATTTTGGGCCTGCATTTGTCCCGTCTTGCCGAAGAACTGGTGATCTGGTGTTCCGAAGGCTTTCGCTTTGTGGAACTATCGGATTCCTTTACAACGGGCAGTTCCATCATGCCGCAGAAAAAAAATCCTGATGCCGCAGAACTCATCCGGGGCAAGACGGGGAGGATCATCGGGGCACTCAATACATTGTTGGTTGTGATGAAAGCCCTGCCCATGACTTATGGCAAGGATATGCAAGAAGACAAAGAACCTGTCTTTGATGCGGCAGATACTTTGATACTTTGTGTCACCGCTATGACGGGAATGATTCAGGATATGACCGCCAATCGCGCCCGAATGAAGGCCGCGACGAGGGCAGGATTCTTAACCGCAACCGATCTTGCTGACTGGTTGGTGCGTGTTTTGGGGGTGCCTTTCCGTACCGCGCACCACATCACCGGAAGTCTCGTCAAAACAGCGGAAGACAGGGGCGTTGATCTGGCTGATCTGTCACTCGCGCAGATGCAAGAGGTTGAACCGGGAATTACAGCGGATGTTTTTTCTGTTCTCAGCGTTGATGCTTCTGCCCAAAGTCGTACGAGCTATGGCGGCACAGCCCCCATTATTGTCAAGGCTGCTGCAGAGGCCGCCCGCAAACGCCATCTATGAGGAAAGAAGCCATGACCGGACGCTTTGCGACCTTTTTCGTCATTATCGCCCTCGCAAGCCTGAGTGCGTGCGGGAAGGTCGGTGCCCCCAAAAGGCCAGAGGGCGCACCTGAACCGCGTCAATATCCCGCCCCCGCTCCCCCGCCCAAAACGCTGTCCACGCAGGACGGGGGGTAAAGGCAGGACGGGGGGCTAAAGGTTTCCGCTAAATATCAAGGTTGGTGACTTCCAACGCCCGGGACTGGATGAAGTCGCGGCGAGGTTCGACCACGTCGCCCATCAGTGTTGAAAAGAGGTCAGAGGCCTCGTTGACATCACAGACCTTGACCTGAAGCAAGGCGCGGGCATTGGGATCCAGTGTTGTTTCCCAAAGTTGGTCGGGATTCATTTCCCCCAGTCCTTTGTAACGTGACACCGAAATTCCCCTGCGTCCGCTCTCAAAAATCATATTGGCCAGCGCGTTCGGCCCCGTTATGGTGGTCTCTTGTTCCTTGATACGAAGGGTGGCGATGCTATTGAAAACAGTCGCTAGGCGTGCGGACAGCGCACTGAAGCGGCGGGCTTCTGCACTGCGGACAAGCTGTAAGTCCAGCCGTCGGGCTTCATTCAACCCCCGCAGGGTGCGCGTAAAGGTCATCACACCATCATCTGGACGGGCCTCCGCCTGCCAACCGCGTTGAAGTTCAGGCAAACGTGCATCCATACGCTGGGCAATATTATCTGCCAGACGTTGTGCCTGATCCGAAGACAGAGCTTCCTCGTTCAATGCACCGACCAGGGCCGCTTGCTCGATGACTTCTGCACAGCCGACCCGGCGCGTCATGACCGCGCACAAATTCCGTGCGGCAACGCAATCGCGCACAAGCTGTTCAAGATCACTACCGGCCTGTGACCCATCTGGTGCGTTCAGAACAGCCCCTCTGCACCCATTTTCAATCAGATGCGTCTCCATTTCTGCATCGCCTTTTAAATAGCGCACAGAGTCCCCGCGCTTGGCTCGATAGAGTGGAGGCTGAGCAATATAGAGATGCCCGCGTTCAATCAGTTCGGGCATCTGGCGATAGAAAAAAGTCAACAGCAGGGTGCGAATATGACTGCCATCAACGTCGGCATCGGTCATGATAATAATTTTGTGATAGCGCAATTTTTCAATATTGAATTCCTCGCGCCCAATCCCCGTTCCCAATGCCGTAATCAATGTCCCGATTTCCGCAGAGGACAGCATCTTGTCAAAGCGGGCGCGTTCAACATTTAAAATTTTTCCACGCAAGGGAAGAATCGCCTGTGTTGCCCGATCACGTCCCTGTTTTGCAGACCCGCCGGCTGAATCACCCTCGACAATAAAGAGTTCGGAAAAGGCCGGGTCGCGTTCCTGGCAGTCCGCCAATTTGCCCGGGAGTGAGGAAATATCAAGGCTTGACTTACGGCGTGTCAACTCACGTGCTTTGCGTGCTGCTTCACGCGCGGCGGCGGCTTCGACCACCTTGCTGACAATCCGCCGCGCCACATTGGGGTTTTCTTCAAAAAATTGGCCCAAGCGATCATTCACGATATTTTCCACAACAGGACGGACTTCGGATGAGACGAGTTTATCCTTGGTCTGGCTGGAAAATTTGGGATCAGGAACTTTCACCGACAGAACACAGGTTAATCCTTCTCGCGCGTCATCACCGGATAAAGATACCTTTTCCTTTTTCAACAGGCCAGAGGACGCCGCATAGCCATTGACCTGGCGCGTCAAGCCAGCGCGAAAACCTGCAAGGTGTGCTCCTCCATCGCGCTGGGGAATATTGTTGGTAAAACAGAGCGTATTTTCATGATAGCTTTCTGTCCATTGCAAGGCCAATTCAACAGAAATGCCGTCCTTTTCCGCCCCCATCGTGATGATACGATCTAAAATAGAGGTCTTATTACGATCGAGATAGTCAACAAAGGCGTGGAGTCCGCCCTCATAAAACATTTCGACAACACGGGGGTCGGCACTGCGATTATCCGTTAGTGTCAAATGTACACCAGAATTGAGAAACGCCAATTCCCGTAGGCGATGTTCCAGCGTGTCAAAATCAAAATCAACCATGGTAAAGGTATCAGAGGATGGCAAAAAAGTCACATGCGTTCCCTTTTGCCCTTGTGCTGGCCCCACCACCGTTAGCGGGGCGACCACTTCGCCGTGTTCAAAACGGATCAGGTGTTCGCGATCATCGCGGAAAATCCGTAGATCAAGACTGACAGACAAGGCATTGACCACAGAAACTCCTACGCCGTGAAGACCGCCAGAGACCTTATAAGAATTTTGGTCAAATTTCCCCCCGGCGTGAAGCTGGGTCATGATGACCTCTGCCGCAGAAACGCCTTCTTCGGCGTGAAGATCAACGGGAATGCCGCGCCCGTTGTCGGTCACAGTCACAGACCCGTCACCATTGAGCACGACACAAACGCGGTCACAGTGCCCCGCAAGAGCTTCGTCAATCGCGTTGTCAACGACCTCATAAACCATATGGTGCAGGCCCGTCCCGTCATCGGTATCACCGATATACATTCCCGGACGCTTGCGAACAGCCTCTAAGCCTCTTAAAACCTTAATCGATTCAGCACCGTAATCAGTCGTCTCCTGTGATGTTGGCTGTTCGTCTTTTTCTATCATATTCGTTTGCTTTCTTGATTGTTATGTCTCGCCTATTTTGAAGCCTTCACAGAGAAACCACAATCTTTTCTTGTCCTGAAACCCAAATAATCATCTGAGCCTTTCTAAGGCGACAAAACGGCTGAACCCGCACGTACTGTGACCCACTGGGCTGCGCGACCAAGTAGCTCAAACCCTTCCCGATCTGTGCCTGTCATCCAGGCTTGACAGTTTAAATCAAGCAGGGTGGAGAAAAGAGCCTGTCGCCGCTCATGATCCAAATGTGCCACTACCTCATCCAAAAGCAAAAGAGGCGCAACCCCGCGATCCAAAAAAATCATCCGCGCCTGTGCGAGAATGAGAGACACCAGCAAGGCTTTTTGTTCGCCCGTCGAACAAAAGCGCGCAGGCAGAGACTTTGCCCGATGATCAACCAACAGATCACTGCGATGTGGCCCGACACTGGCTCCACCATTACCCCGATCACGCTCACGTGTGTCCTTTAATGCACAGCGCAGATGGTCTTCGACGATAACTGCCGGGTTTTCTGACAGCCAGTGTTCCACCTGTCCGTCAAGCTTAACGGCTGCACGGGGAAACGATCCTGTGCCTTGCATGGAATCGAGCCGTTCAACCAGGTCTTGACGGGCCACGGTCACGGCAACAGCATGACGCGCCATCGTGTCTTCGAGCACAGCCAGCCATGCGCGATCAGAATGTCCGTTTTTCAGCAACCGCGCCCGCTCTCGTAAGGCTTGTTCATAGGTCTGAACATGTCCCATGTGCTCCGGGTCAAAGGCCATGACCAGTCGATCAAGAAAACGTCGCCGACCAGAAGCCGAGTCGCGAAACAAGCCATCCATCTGTGGCGTTAGCCAGATAATAGAGGCCACTTCACACAGGCTGTGTTGCGTCTGTTTCACGACCCCGTCAATTTTGATCAGGCGACGCTCGCGCGTTGTGTGAGCCCGTATCGGATCACGCGCTGTTCCCACCTCGCGCCGTCCGAGGGGTGTTTCAAACTGTGCCGCAACCCCCCAGATCTGGGCGGAGTCGGGTGCATGTTGTTCTGCCTCCCCAAACCCGCGTCGTACCAAATCGGACAAGGCCACATGACGCAGGCCCCGCCCGGGTGTGAGCAGAGAAATGGCTTCTAAAATATTCGTCTTTCCCGCGCCATTGTCCCCAACTAAGACCACAGGACGCCCATCAGGCTCCAACACAGTGGCACGATGATTGCGGAAGGCCGTCAACCCCAAGCGGGACATCCAAAAAGGCGCAACGCTCTGCGTCATTATCTTCTGCGTTTCGGCCCTCTGTTGCTTGGAAAATCAGACTAGACGCGCATTGGCATCAAGACATAGAGTGCAGCGGCCCCTCCTGACTCCTCTGGCCCAGACTCTTGAACAATGGCGGGGGACGCCGAATCTGCCAAGGTAAAAAGGAGATCGTTTCCCTCAATTTGTTGTGCGATGTCAATAAGATAACGCGCATTAAAACCAATCTCCATATCCACCCCGTCATAGAAAATTTCGAGCTCCTCGACCGCCGAAGAACCATTTTCCGCAGAGTCTACAGACAGAGACAGCAGGTTCCCTGCCACAGAGAGTTTCACCGCCCGGCTTTTTTCAGAAGAAATGGTTGAAACCCGATCAACCGCCTCAGAAAATTTCCGACAGGGGAGAACCATACGCTTGTCATTGCCAGAGGGAATCACCCGTTGATAATCGGGGAAGGTTCCATCAATCAGCTTTGAACTCAGCACTGTGCCACCCACTGAAAAACGAATCCGCGTTTCCGCCAAGGAAACCGCAACAGCCGTATCTTCTTCATCGATCAGCTTTCGCAATTCGTTCACGGTTTTGCGCGGGATGATAATGCCCGGCATTTCCTCTGCTCCTTCTGGCACGGGCAGTTCAAAACGCGCCAGACGATGTCCGTCCGTGGCCACAGCACGTAGCAACTGATCCTCTGCTGCATGGAGATAAATACCGTTCAAGTAATAGCGTGTTTCCTCGGTCGAAATGGCAAAGCGCGTCCGGTCAATGATCTGCCGCAAATCCGGGGCCGGAATGCCGAAAGAAAGTGGTAAATCTTCGTCCTGAACTGTGGGAAATTCTTCGGATGGGAGGGTTTGAAGCCGGAAGATGGATCGTCCCGCCCGGATTGTCATCTGTCCAGAGTTTGGTGTGGCATCCTGTGCAGAAATTTCCACATCAGACCCATCGGGCAATTTACGCACAATATCATAAAGCGTATGGGCCGGGGCCGTCACCGCCGCCGCAGAGGACACAACCGCTGGCGCAGATTCAATGATTGTCAAATCCATATCCGTTGCGGTCAAAAGCAAACGATCATCTCGCGCCTCCATCAAGAGATGAGACAGAATGGGCATTGTATTGCGGCGTTCCACAACTGATTGGACATGAGAAAGCGTTTTTAAAAGAGCAGAGCGTTCAATCGTCAGTTTCATCGCAGTTCCCGATCTATTCCCAATGAAAGAATACCCGACTATATCCTGCCTGTCCTCTCTGTGAAAGGCCTGCTGTCATAAATTTGATTTTTTGTTGACAGGCCGAAAGATAGCAAACATAAGAAGATAATTATATTGTTATGTTTTTGGAGACGGTGCTGATGTCTGGCTTGCCCCGTGTGTCTTTTGAGATTTTTCCGCCTGCGACAGAGGCGGGTTTTGAAAAACTTGAGGCCGTGCAGGCTGTACTGAGTGATTTTAATCCCGATTATTGGTCGCTGACCTTTGGGGCGCAAAATGCAGATCAGGAAAAATCTGTGCGCGCTGTTGTGCGTCTTGCAGGTGGTGCGGGAACCCTGCGTCCGCATATTACAGCCAGCAGTTTAACTCCGGCAAAGGCTCAGTCTCTATTGGAAAGCTGGCACGGTCTCGGCATTCGTCATTTACTTGTGCTTAGGGGCGATCAGGTTGTCGCGGGGGATGCGATTCAGAGTAGCCTTGATCTTTTGGGCTTGGCCCGTCGCGTTGGAGGTTTTGACTGTTCCGTTGCTTTTTACCCCGAAGGTCACGCGGACAGCCGCTCTGTGGCGGCTGACATTGATTATCTCAAGCACAAGCAGGATTTGGGAGCCTCGCGGGCGATCAGTCAGTTTTTTTATGATACGCAGAGCTTTCTGTCTTTCCGTGATCGGGCTGTTGCGGCGGGGGTGACCCTTGATCTTGTGCCGGGAATCCTGCCAGTGCATGATCTGGGGCGGGTTATTGCTTTTGCTCAGCGTTGCGGGGCGTCTTTTCCTCTCGACCTGCGTGAGGCCTTTTTGGAAAACCCGTCTCGCGGCGAGTCCGTTGCGGTGGAAAAATGTTTGTCGCTTTGTCTGGAACTCATCGCAGAGGACGTCCCCGCACTCCATTTTTACACCTTGAATCAGAGCCAAATTGTCCTGCGAACCCTACATGCGCTCGAGTTTTTTCTCTCAGAACGTTTTGGCGATCATCAAAAATCTCAGCAGGCTGTTCAGCACGTCCGCCCCGATGGTTATCAGCAGTGCAATGGGTCAATCAAACCGGCGAATTATAAGTCAGTTTTTATATGATACTGTCGCCCTAAAAATCTAAACCGACATCGAAATTCGGCGCGGAGTGGGTCAGCCAGCCCAACGACAGCACATCAACGCCGCTTTGTGCATAGCTGCGCACATTGTCTGGGGTAATGGAACCAGATGCCTCTGTGATAGCTCGTCCTCCCACCATCTCAACAGCCTCTGTTAGGGTATCCGGTGTCATATTATCCAGTAAGATCACATCTGGCCCAAAATTTAGAGCGTGATCCAGTTGATCGAGGTGATCAATTTCAATCTCGATTTTGACCAGATGCCCGACGGTTGCCCGCGCAGATTGGATTGCCTGTCCAATGTCTCCGCCACAGGCTACAATGTGGTTATCCTTAATCATGACGGCATCATATAATCCGAATCGATGATTGTATCCGCCACCGCAACGCACAGCATACTTTTCGAACGCGCGCAGGCTCGGTGTTGTCTTGCGCGTACAGGTCACGCGTACAGGAAAATCGGCGACGGCCTCCACAGCATGGCGCGTTGCCGTTGCGATGCCGCTCAGACGGCCCATAAAATTTAATCCTGTGCGTTCTGCCGAGAGGATGGCGCGGGCAGAACCCGAAATTCTGGTCAGGGCTTGTCCCGCCTGACAGTTTGTCCCGTCTGTCACTAACGGCTTAACGGTCGTCGTCGTGTCAATTTCGTGCAGAGTACAACAGATAAAATCCTGCCCGGCGAGACAACCGTCTTTGCGGGCAACAACAGTTGCCTCGAGTTGTTTATCTGGACAGATAATAGCCTCTGTTGTCAGGTCTCCCGCCTGTCCGAGGTCTTCTTTCAAGGCCATTCGCACGACATCTTGAACGATAAGGGGGTTTAACTGTGGTCTGTACATTGTTGGTTGTCCGCAAAATTTGGCATCTGGTTTGATGTGATGGTCAGGCGTCGGCGATAGCGGTCGTCTGTGGCGGGGGCGTCTTCGCGAAAGTGTGCGCCCCGACTCTCACAACGGGCGCGGGCGCACAGTGCGATGAGACGCCCTGCGGTGACAAGCTGGGCAATGTGATGATGTTGGGCGCATGGGTTACCCGCCAGTTGATCGAGGAATGTGAGATAGCTGTTCAGTCCGCTTGCGTGCCGAATGACGCCAAGGGCCTCAAAAGAGGCCTGTTGGATATTGGCAATCAAATCCTGTTGGGCTGTTGTCAATGTCCCCGTTGTACCCTTTGTCAGGGGCAGAGAGTTTGGAGGAGAACTCTGCGTGACTCTGTACAGGTTGGGACGTTGTTCTGCGAGGTTTGCGGCAAGATCCTGACCACAGTCCCGACCACAGACCAAGGCTTCGAGCAGGGAGTTACTGGCAAGGCGGTTTGCACCGTGCAGGCCCGTACAGGCCGCTTCGCCACAGGCCCATAGTCCCGCGCGCGAACTGCGTCCGCGCCAATCAACGCGCACACCGCCCATGTGATAGTGAACTGCCGGGATGACAGAAATGGGGGTTGTCGCAGGATCAAGCCCAAGAGATTGGCAGAGCGTGAAGACAGTGGGGAAGTCGTGGCAAAAACGCGCCCCAATCGCGATGGTGCAGTCCAGTTTCGGGGTACGTCCGGCCTGCCATTCTCTGAAAATAGCGCGGGCGACTGTATCGCGGGGGGCCAATTCCTGTTCAGGGTGCTGGGCCATAAAGCGTGTGCCCGTGTTGTTGGTCAAAATAGCTCCCTGTCCGCGTAGGGCTTCAGTGGCGAGGGGTTGGGGGTAACCTGGTTTGAAATCTTTACCGCCGTCAATTGCAGTGGGATGAAACTGCACAAATTCAAGATCAATCAGCTCTGCCCCCACCCCTGCGGCAAGGGCAAGGCTATTGCCCCGAATGGCGGAGGGGTTGGTTGAGCGGCTGAATAGTTGTCCCAGTCCACCTGTGGCAAGGACGGTGGCCCGGGCCTCTTGTCGCCAAGGTTTTTCCGCCTTCCCGGTGAGGAGGATTGCCCCGCTAACCCGTCCTGTTCTGTCTGTGGTCAGGGCAAGGGCCTCTGTGTCTTCGTGTAGTTCAATCGTGGGGCAGGCCCGCAAACGCTGTTCAAGGGTTGCCATGATTCGCGCCCCGCTGTTGTCGCCACCGACGTGAAGAATGCGGGAGCAAGAGTGCGCGGCCTCCCGACCAAAGCTGTAATCAGCTCCCCGCCGATCAAAGGAAACACCCTGTTTTTCCAGCCAGGCAATGGCATCAGGGCCAGCCTCTGTGACCCGGGTGACCATGGCGGGATCACACAGCCCGCCACCAACAGAAAGGGTATCTTTTGCGTGATTGGCGGGGTTATCCTCAGGCCCCAATGCCGCCGCAATTCCTCCTTGGGCCCAGCCAGATGACGAATCGCGACCAAATCGCCCGCGTGTGACAATGACAATACGCCATAATTTCTGACGTTCCGCCAGATGTAGGGCGACACTGACCGCCGCCAGTCCAGCCCCTAAAATCAAGACGTCTGCCCGGACATTCATGCTTTGTTAATATCCAGCATCCTTTGAATGGCGCGCTGCGCGGGGGCTTGGTGTTGTGGGTCGATTGTGACCTCATGTCCCATCGTTAGCAGACAGTTGCGGATATTGATGAGTGTGATTTTCTGCATATGTGGGCAGAGATTACAGGATCGAATAAAATTTGTCTGCGGATTTTGTGCCGCGATGTTATCGCTCATCGAACACTCTGTAATCAGAACAACTTCTGTGGGTTTTTTTTCGGTGACATAGTTGACCATTGCGGTTGTCGAGCCGGAAAAATCTGACTGTTCGACAACCTCCCGGGGGCATTCAGGGTGGGCGAGAACGGTGACATTGGGATAGACTTTGCGCAACCGGGTGATTTGATCCGGTGTGAAGCGTTCATGGACTTCACAGCGTCCTTGCTCCCAAGTCAAAATCTCGACATCCGTTTGGGCTGCAACATTGGCGGCAAGATAACGATCAGGAATGAGCAAGACGCGATCAACCCCTAATGAATTGACCACATCGACAGCATTGGCAGAGGTACAGCAAATATCTGTTTCCGCCTTAACCGCGACGGAGGTATTGACGTAGGTGACGACCGGAACGCCCGGGTAGGTGCGTTTGAGTAACTTGACATCGTCGCCCGTGATGGACTCGGCGAGGGAACAGCCCGCCGAAGGGTCAGGAATCAAAACAGTTTTCGACGGGTTCATCAGCTTGGCTGTTTCTGCCATGAAGTGGACACCTGCGGTGACGATCACATCGGCTTCGACATCCATTGCGCGTTGAGCGAGGGCAAGTGAATCACCAACAATATCGGACACACAGTGATAGATATCGCGTGTCATATAGTTGTGGGCGAGAATAACGGCGTTGCGTTCTTTTTTCAGGCGGATAATCTCATCGATCCAAGGAGCCAGTGTCGGCCATTCCTGGGCGGAGATGGACTCCTTGACCCGTTCAAAAACAGGGGCCATCCGCGCCGCAACATCTGGGGTGAACTCCGGCTCTTCCAACCAGTCCTGCTGCACACTTGCGAGCTGTGCCATATGTTATTCTCTTTTTGAGCATATTTAGAGTGAGAAAAAACGCGACGAAGAACGACGCTTGCCGTCAGTCTTGAAGATCAGTTTTTTTTTGTCAAGTCTTTTTAATTAAAGCCGCCTTGCTAAAGGCCCAGGGCCTGGCGTTCACGTAAAACTCCTTTGCGAAAGCGAAATTCGGCGGCGGGGCGTCCGCTGATCTGGCGTACTGTGCGACCGGTTGCCTCGACCAATCCTCTGGAGTCAACCAGTCGTCTAAAATTT
The DNA here is from genome assembly GCA_965199245.1 of Kiloniellaceae bacterium. Lineage (GTDB taxonomy): Bacteria > Pseudomonadota > Alphaproteobacteria > Kiloniellales > Kiloniellaceae > Carbonatibacter. The sequence goes on along the minus strand of CBDAQP010000003.1, from coordinate 766,504 downwards.
TGTTTGTGGAGTACTTCGCCGCAGAGGCCTTCGACACAGCGTTGAAGTTGTAACAGCGTAAAGCCGCAGGGCATCAGTTCAAAAACAACGGGACGGTATTTGATTTTTCCACGCAGGCGTCCCATGGCTGTGGCCAGAATGCGTCGATGGTCAAAGGCCATAGCCCGTCCGCTCGTCGCATCTGCGAAGGTGTATCGTGGGTGTTCCGCGACCAATCCGGCTTCGTAAAGTAGTTCATAGCGTTCTAAAACAATGCGCCCGTTCCACGGTGTGTCATCCAATCCAAAGGCAATACAGGCTCGCTCTGTACGGGTGTTGCGTTCGCTTTGGGATACTCTGTGATCATTGGCCCAGATGGTGATTTGTTCTGTCAGCCAATGCAAGATGGGGGGAACACCTCTGCGCCAATCTTCCCACGGAAAATAGCTATACCAATCCTGCCAGACGGCGTGCGTGTGCAGGGCGTGATGAGTGGTTGTTTCATTGACCAACCCTAAATAGCCAACGGAAATGACGCGCGGGCCGCCTTTTTCTTCCCCCGGGATACGTCCTTGATCGCCAAAAGTATAAAGCTGTTCAACGTAACCCAATGCCTGTCCGGTTTGCTCTGTTACCCAACTGCGCAGACCTTCTGCAAAGGTACGGTGTGCTTTGGGATAAAAGGGGCCAAAGGGCAGAGAGTCCCTATTCGTGCTGTTTCCCAAGCGGGAGTCTTTTTGTTGTCGCCGCCCGGTTCTGTCCCGTACAATCAGAACCTTTGGCTGGTTGTTCGTGACGGAAACGATAACGGCATTTAGACCAATCGCAAAATTCTGTGGCATCTGTTGGGCGACTCCTCATGGTTTTTTAATGTCTGAACAGCCGACGTACTCAAGGAAAAGAGGTCATCCGCCTTTTTTTGAGATAACTTTGGTGTTCTTCCTCTGCAGGATAAAAAATTGTTGCGGGGGTAATTTCTGTGGCAATGGGTCGGGGGAATTTTTTGCCCTGATCTTGGGCGGTGCGCGATTCCTGTGCTGTGCGGGCTTGCTCTGGCGTTTGTGTAAAGATCGCCGAACGATACTGCGTACCGATGTCGGGGCCCTGGCGATTTTTTTGCGTAGGGTCGTGGCAGTCCCAGAATGCGCTGAGCAGGTCATCGTAGCGGATGGTACTGTCGTCATAGACAATTTCGACAGCTTCGGCATGACCAGTTGAACCTGTGCATACGGCCCTATAGTTAGGATTTTTCGTCTGACCGCCTGTATAGCCGACGCGTGTTCGCAAAACCCCCGGGATTTGTTGAAAGTGATCTTCAACCCCCCAAAAGCATCCGGCGGCAAAGGTTGCTACGGCCATTTTTCGTCATCTCCATTTTTGTTTTTCCAATCCTGGTTAGCGTGCTCAGCGTGACAGATTTTATCAATTCGTCGAGTCTCTTTTTTAATTTTCCCCTGATATTTTCAGTATGTTGAGTGTGTTTGGTGTATTTTTTTTTGAGAAAGTGGTTGTGTTTTATTTTTGATGTGATTAGAAGGTGCGCTCTGGCTGTTTTGGGACTGGTTCTGATTTTTTTGTTGTTGGTCCCGGTTTTGATTTTTTTGTCGATGAGTTGTTTGACATTGTATTTTTTGGATAGGGATACGCAGGCGGCGGTTTTCCGGGTTTTATCCGGGGACTGTCAAGTTCTGTGTATTTAAGTACACACTTGTTCCGGTTTTGATACTGGGGCAAGGTTCTTGTCAGTTATTTTTGAGCTGTTTCTGTTTTTTTTTGAGCGGAGGCAGTGAGGTCAACCTGAGAGTTTGATCCTGGCTCAGAACGAACGCTGGCGGCAGGCCTGACACATGCAAGTCGAACGGGAGGGTTGCCTTTTGGTGGCCTGAGAGTGGCGCACGGGTGAGGAACGCGTGGGAATTTACCCTGAAGTGGGGGATAACTGTTGGAAACGATAGCTAATACCGCATACGCCCTGAGGGGGAAAGCTTTAGTGCTTTGGGATGAGCCCGCGCTGGATTAGGTAGTTGGTTGGGTAAGAGCCGACCAAGCCGACGATCCATAGCTGGTTTGAGAGGATGATCAGCCACACTGGGACTGAGACACGGCCCAGACTCCTACGGGAGGCAGCAGTGAGGAATATTGGACAATGGGGGCAACCCTGATCCAGCCATGCCGCGTGAGTGAAGAAGGCCTTAGGGTTGTAAAGCTCTTTCAACGGAGAAGATGATGACGGTATCCGTCTAAGAAGCACCGGCTAACTTCGTGCCAGCAGCCGCGGTAATACGAAGGGTGCGAGCGTTGTTCGGAATGACTGGGCGTAAAGGGCGCGTAGGCGGATTGGAAAGATAGGGGTGAAAGGCATGGGCTCAACCTGTGAACTGCCTTTATAACTTTTGATCTGGAAGGCGAGAGAGGATGTTGGAATTCCCAGTGTAGAGGTGAAATTCGTAGATATTGGGAAGAACACCGGTTGCGAAGGCGGACATCTGGCTCGTTATTGACGCTGAGGCGCGAAAGCGTGGGGAGCGAACAGGATTAGATACCCTGGTAGTCCACGCTGTAAACGATGTGAACTTGTCGTTGGGGCTTATGGTCTCGGTGACGGAGCTAACGCGTTAAGTTCACCGCCTGGGGAGTACGGTCGCAAGATTAAAACTCAAAGGAATTGACGGGGGCCCGCACAAGCGGTGGAGCATGTGGTTTAATTCGAAGCAACGCGCAGAACCTTACCAGCCCTTGACATCCCGGTTTGGAATGCGGAGACGCATTTTTCAGTTTGGCTGGACCGGAGACAGGTGCTGCATGGCTGTCGTCAGCTCGTGTCGTGAGATGTTGGGTTAAGTCCCGCAACGAGCGCAACCCCTGTCCCTGGTTGCCATCATTGAGTTGGGCACTTTAGGGAGACTGCCGGTGACAAGCCGGAGGAAGGCGGGGATGACGTCAAGTCCTCATGGCCCTTATGGGCTGGGCTACACACGTGCTACAATGGTGATTACAGAGGGTAGCGAGCCTGTGAGGGTGAGCGGATCCCGAAAAGTCATCTCAGTTCGGATTGTTCTCTGCAACTCGAGAGCATGAAGGTGGAATCGCTAGTAATCGTGGATCAGCATGCCACGGTGAATACGTTCCCGGGCCTTGTACACACCGCCCGTCACACCATGGGAGTTGGTTTTACCCGAAGCCGGTGCGCTAACCTTTTGGGGGCAGCCGACCACGGTAGGGTCAGCGACTGGGGTGAAGTCGTAACAAGGTAGCCGTAGGGGAACCTGCGGCTGGATCACCTCCTTTCTAGGGATGCTGGAGAGGTTGTTCCGGGGGTATCGCTGGTGATACTTTTGGGGTAATTTTTCTGGTGTTTTTACAATGAAGTGTCCGGATGGTTCGGAGTTCTGCCGTCTGCGTATCCCTGATCCTCATGACGGGCTTGTAGCTCAGTTGGTTAGAGCGCGCGCTTGATAAGCGTGAGGTCGGAAGTTCAAGTCTTCCCGGGCCCACCATATTTTTTGCTGTTTTTGAGTTGGGGGCGTAGCTCAGTTGGGAGAGCGCCTGCTTTGCACGCAGGAGGTCGTCGGTTCGATTCCGTCCGCCTCCACCATTTTTTGTGGTGGGTTTGGTGATGTTTGTTGTCATGGGGTGTGAGGATTGGTTTTCCGGCGTTGCCGGGGGTTGAGGTCTTTTAAGGCCTGTTGTTGTTTGACAGTGTGAATAGGTATGAAATTTGGTCTTGAGTGAATGACTGTTTGCGCGCTGTTTTATATCTGCGCGTATTGGGAATTTTTGAAGGATCAAGCGCTTTAAGAGCATTTGGTGGATGCCTTGGCATCAAGAGGCGAGGAAGGACGTGGCACTCTGCGACAAGCTGCGGGGAGATGAGAGCAATCTTTGATCCGCAGGTTTCCGAATGGGGCAACCCAACCCTTTAGGGTTATTGTGTGATGAATGTATAGTCATACGAGGCGAACCCGGCGAACTGAAACATCTCATTAGCCGGAGGAAAAGACATCAACCGAGATTCTGTTAGTAGTGGCGAGCGAACGCGGAAGAGGCCAGTGGCGTGAAGAAGAGAACCGGAATCATCTGGAAAGGTGGACCAGAGCGGGTGAGAGTCCCTTACGGGTAGATTTTTTTTGCGTCCTTGAGTAGGGCGGGACACGAGAAATCCTGTTTGAAGATGGGGGGACCCTCCTCCAAGCCTAAATACTCCTTGATGACCGATAGTGAACGAGTACCGTGAGGGAAAGGTGAAAAGCACCCCGATGAGGGGAGTGAAAGAGATCCTGAAACCGAATGCTTACAAACTGTAGGAGCACTTTTTGGTGTGACTGCGTACCTTTTGTATAATGGGTCAGCGAGTTAATTTTTCGAGCGAGCTTAAGCCGTGAGGTGGAGGCGTAGCGAAAGCGAGTCTGAAGAGGGCGTTGAGTTCGGAGGATTAGACCCGAAACCGGGTGATCTATCCATGGGCAGGTTGAAGGTGCAGTAACATGCACTGGAGGACCGCACCAGATAACGTTGAAAAGTTACTGGATGACTTGTGGATAGGGGTGAAAGGCCAATCAAACCCGGAGATAGCTGGTTCTCCGCGAAATCTATTTAGGTAGAGCGTTGTGTCTTGCCCCGGGGGGTAGAGCACTGGATCGGGACGGGGGGCGCGAGCCTTACCAACTCGAACCAAACTCCGAATACCCGGGAGCAGAGCACAGCAGACACACATTGGGTGCTAACGTCCAGTGTGGAGAGGGAAACAACCCAGACCATCATCTAAGGCCCCGAAGTTGCGGCTAAGTGGGAAAGGATGTGGGAAGGCCAAGACAACCAGGATGTTGGCTTAGAAGCAGCCATCATTTAAAGAAAGCGTAATAGCTCACTGGTCTAGACAAGCCGTCCTGCGCCGAAAATGTACCGGGGCTCAAGCCGTGCGCCGAAGATATGGGTTCGTTTTAACGAGCGGTAGCGGAGCGTTCTGTAGGTCTGTGAAGGATTGCTGTGAGGTGATCTGGAGGTATCAGAAGTGCGAATGCTGACATGAGTAGCGATAAAGAGTGTGAGAAACACTCTCGCCGAAAGTCCAAGGGTTCCTGCGCAAGGTTAATCCGCGCAGGGTGAGTCGGCCCCTAAGGCGAGGACGAAAGTCGTAGTCGATGGGAAACAGGTTAATATTCCTGTACTCGAGGAAGGTGACGAATGGAGTAAATTGTCCGGCCTTACTGGATTGGTTGGGCAGTGAATCTGTTCCGGGAAAGAGCCTCCTCTTATGAACCGTACCCGAAACCGACACAGGTGGACAGGTAGAGCATACCAAGGCGCTTGAGAGAACTGCGTTGAAGGAACTCGGCAAAATACCTGCGTAACTTCGGGATAAGCAGGCCCTCATGTCGGGCAACCGGTGTGGGGGGGCACAACCCAGGGGGTAGCGACTGTTTACTAAAAACACAGGGCTCTGCGAAGTCGCAAGACGACGTATAGGGTCTGACGCCTGCCCAGTGCCGGAAGGTTAAAAGGAGATGTTCACGCATCGAATTGAAGCCCCGGTGAACGGCGGCCGTAACTATAACGGTCCTAAGGTAGCGAAATTCCTTGTCGGGTAAGTTCCGACCTGCACGAATGGCGTAACGACTTCCCCGCTGTCTCCAACGCAGGCTCAGCGAAATTGAATTCCCCGTGAAGATGCGGGGTTCCCGCGGTCAGACGGAAAGACCCCGTGCACCTTTACTACAGCTTGACAGTGGGGTCAGGACAAGCATGTGCAGGATAGGTGGGAGGCTACGAACCAGTGGCGCCAGCCAGTGGGGAGCCACCCTTGAAATACCACCCTTGCCTGTTCTGATCTCTAACCGCGGCCCGTTATCCGGGTCCGGGACCCTGTCTGGTGGGTAGTTTGACTGGGGCGGTCGCCTCCCAAAGCATAACGGAGGCGCGCGATGGTAGGCTCAATCCGGTCGGAAATCGGATGACGAGTGCAATGGCATAAGCCTGCCTGACTGCAAGACTGACAAGTCGAGCAGAGACGAAAGTCGGTCATAGTGATCCGGTGGTTCCGTATGGAAGGGCCATCGCTCAACGGATAAAAGGTACGCCGGGGATAACAGGCTGATCTCCCCCAAGAGTCCAGATCGACGGGGAGGTTTGGCACCTCGATGTCGGCTCATCACATCCTGGGGCTGGAGCAGGTCCCAAGGGTTCGGCTGTTCGCCGATTAAAGTGGTACGTGAGCTGGGTTTAGAACGTCGTGAGACAGTTCGGTCCCTATCTGCCGTGGGTGTTCGAGACTTGAAAAGAGCTGTCCCCAGTACGAGAGGACCGGGATGGACATACCTCTGGTGTACCGGTTGTCGCGCCAGCGGCACCGCCGGGTAGCTAAGTATGGAACGGATAACCGCTGAAAGCATCTAAGCGGGAAACCGGCTTTGAAACAAGGTCTCGCCAGAGAGCCGTGGAAGACCACCACGTTGATAGGCAGGGTGTGGACGCATGGCAACATGTGAAGCTGACCTGTACTAATCACTCAATCGGCTTGATCCCCCAATACCGCAGATATAAAACAGCGCAACATAAACAGACACCACAACCAAACTCATACCTCACCCACACACCATCTGTGATGCGATGGCTTGGTGGCTATCGCGAAAGAACAAAACCCGACACCATCCCGAACTCGGACGTTAAAACTTTCAGCGCCAAAGGTACTGCGGCTCAAGTCGTGGGAGAAAAGGTCACCGCCAAGCCAACTCATCACAGAACACAAACACAAAAAAAAACACACACAAAACACAAAACACAAAAAACAAATAACACAAAAACAAATAACACACACAAAAGCGGGGTGGAGCAGCACGGTAGCTCGTCAGGCTCATAACCTGAAGGTCGCAGGTTCAAATCCTGCCCCCGCAACCAAACCAACATACCTTCCTCCAGTGGAACTGGTTGATTCGGCTCCCCGGTACCAGAACCCCCGTGGATATCTCATGGATATCTTATGGACTCATGCGGATGCGAAAATTAGTCTTGAGATCGGATAGGAAGGAATCTGAACTCTGTGGGCCCAACTGAAAACAAGATCTCCGTGCCAGGGGTCATCATCTTGTTGGAATTGAATTTTAACTTTGTGACTGTTTGTGAATGTCAGAATTTCCAGTTTCTGGAAAACCTCCCTTGGCAAAATATATGATACGTTCGATTCGATCAAAGCGACCTGGACTTTGACATCATTGAATGTCGCCAAGTATCCTTCTGTTTGTTCTGATGGATCCCGCGAAATGGTTAGGTCTTCCGGTTTCGGAGTATCACCCCTTCGGCCTTGATCCCAAATCCACTGGCTAATCCATTGTGGTTCGACTTGGCTGTTTACCAGTAACAAGGGTTCAAGGTCTCGGTCAGCTAGCTCTGCACCTTTTTCTTTCACGACGTCCCAGTAGTGTGCGTCATCCGCGATGTCTATATCCTGAACGGTGCTTGCAGAGAACACCTCGCTTAATAAGCGAATATTAATGATCTGGGAGACTACGTTCGAGAAGCCTTCCTGCTCATTGGATACGGGATAGGCCATCTTGGGGATTGTCAATAAGCCTTTTTCATAATTTGACTTTTTGAAGATCGTGCTCTCCGGCAAATCATCGGCACCGGGGACAACCGTAAATTTACATAGTGGAAAAGCATGAGCATCTTCAGCAAATACATTGGTATTGATAGTATCGGCCAGCGTATCGATCTGCTTTTGTTGCACTGCCAGGTTCTCTATTCGGATCGTTCTCTCTCTTTGCAAGAGGTCAAGAGCGGTCTTCAGAAGATCACCAATAGCGGCTTTACGCTCTGCGTAATTCTCAATGTCTGGGTCAGTTTTGCTGTCGGTGGGCGCAATTTCATCAAAAGAATTCTGAAAACTTTCAAGTTTCTCCTTCAAACGACGAGCTGGTTCATCGGTGCTGGGTCGCTGAGATATGGTAATGATCGCTTTTTCAAGTTCTGAGGGAAGTCCGGCTGAGTTATCGGGATTGTCTAGTAGAATAGCGAGTTGGAATCGACTAAGGGCGCTCAAACTGTGTTTTGTTGACGAGACGTAAGCGTGTCCTGGTATGGTTGCACGACGTTCCGCGAGTTTATCGAACATGCTTACCAGCCCGTTAAGCCATTCACTGTACTTAAATCTCTCACCGCTCGTATATTGACGAATTAACATTAGCAGAATCTGTGAGGCAGATTTACCAGGAATAAGATCGCTTCGTCTCAAATCAGCTTCTAGCAGTTTTCTGGAAATTCTTGAGGGCAAACTGCTACGGTTGCCCCATCCAAAACCCCACGCCGAAATGACGGTTGAAAGTGTCAAAAGCACATCGGCCCACAAGTTTTTGATTATGGCCCGGAAGACGGCTTCAGGTGCTGGTTCATGTTCAAATGGAACCTTTTCGAATCGCAACTCTGTAAGTGTGTCCTCCCACCCAAGATCGCAAAGATCGGGATTTAACAACGCAACTTTAAGAAACATATCCTTGTTAAATTTACGATCAAAATGGTTAGGCCACATAATCAGTGAATCTGACATGACAGAAGTGGCAAATTCATCACCGCGCCAAACAGCCGCTGCAACCATATAGGCTGAGCACCGCAAATGTTGCCGAATAAAACTTATTGATGCGCGCAAACGTTCCCATCCTTCAGCGGGAAGAATGTTCCCTTCCTCCCATTTCCATATCCTTTCGGGGAAATACTGGAATTTTTCCCAGATCCCGACAAATTCACGCATGGTTTGTTCGTAAATATCAGCCTCATACCCTGATAACGATGCAGGTTCGCGGACGTTCGGCCGTTTGCCAACCTGTTCGGTGGCGCGTTGTAACCACCAATCCCCACCTCTATGGAAAAGACCCAATGTAAGCTCAAGCAGGGAATCGAGAATTTCGGGTGGTACAGAGGCAGCACTTCGATCCACTAAGTGATACGGAACTATTGCCGCCATTTTGAAGAAACTTGGCTGTCGTCCCAAAAGGTCTCCCGCACGTTCGAATATTGGATGGTATTGTTGTTTCCACCTCTGATGGGTAGTAGAAAAAAATCCTTCCGGTATTAGTGCGTAACTGTCGGTCGGCCCTTGTTCGTTGACTATGGTATGAGCTCGAAGCAAAAACGCATGAAAATCTATCATGCCGTTCAAAGCATCAGAAAAGCTGGCGATTGCCCCACGATCCATGGGGGCGATCACCTCACTGGCGAGTTCTTCCAATATTTTCGACGGCTCGGGTGGTGATGGTCGCTTCATTCTTCAACCTTCCGAAAGACAAAAGCATGGTTGATGACCTTTTTCTCAAGACTGGTTAGGTCGCTACCACCAGCCCTGCGGCATAAACAGACGGGTCCGAAAGACTTTCGGCCAATTTTATGCGGAAAAACCAATTTAGGGCCATTCTGCTGTTTCGACGCATTCCATGTTTTCATCGTCCTCTTGCGCCACCTCGACACGACCCATTTTATGAGGTTAAATTTGACATCGTGAAGCTCATATGTGCCGTTTTGAGGTTTCTCCAGTTCGACCACGCCAGTATGACTTTCAAAGACTCCAAAAAGGACGGAAGGGCTTTTATTTAAAACGTCCGAGGGGTCGTCATTTCGACCTAAAAGGCCAAAAACTTCAGGACGGTCAAGGTAGATGCGGGTTAGTTGATTTTCAATGTCAAGGGGAACTGACTCGTGAGCTACGAAGCGGCGCAGAATGTCCTTCTGTCCGCCGGGACTGATGAACCTAAAACTGACCTTCATGAATCGCCAAATGGCTAAGGCATTTAGAGCCAGCCAGAATCCATGGATAACCAAAGCTATTTGCGCAAATATCGTATGTGGTGTCGAGAAAAATGTTCCGGAAAGCGCAGACACGGGCCAGAACTGTTGTACGACGAGAACGATAATCAGCATTATGCTGCTCGCACTAATCTCAAAGGCCCGCGATTCTCGAAAATAAATATCTACCCTTGAACTTGAAAAAGTTTGACCGCGTTGCTGAAGAAGTAATGAAACAAGTGCTATAGCGATCGGAAAAATCACACCGATTAAGGTTGCCTGCACAGCCAGAAAGACTCGATTGATTTCGTTGATAGTTGAAAGGAAATCCCCACGAATGGAGAATGAGTACTGTGGTAATGATGTACATCGTTCTTGAAGGAATTGGTCGGTTAAGGCGGTCACACCGATTAGAAAAGCGTAAAGTGATAAGAACCAGACTGGTCCTCTATTTTTAAAGAGAAAATTGGCTATTCGACTAGTGGCACCAAGTTCAAAATTATTTAAGTTCGGGTTTTTCGATATGTGCCATTTTACTTCACGGCGTGCCTTGGCACGGAGGCTACCTGTCCCCCGCAGTCTCAAGAATGTCAACAGTATCAGGAATACGGCACTGACCAACAAATCCCATAATTTATCCAGAATATCATGACGTCGATGTGCAGTCATCGCCCCTCCAGTGCCAAATCCAGAAAAATTATAGCACATTCAGTTTAATTTGACGGTATTATCTAACAAAATCTATGAAATCTTCCAGATAAGCATTATAAATCAGGCATCAAGGCAATCTCCTTTTGACTCAATGAATCCGATTTTTTACCTCTGCCAAGCAACAGAAAAGTTAATGAGTTCTGAGCCTAAAAAGATTTAAGGACAACAGAGGAAAGCAAGTAATGGATCTGGTTGAAATGGCTGTCTCGCTCTACCATTCGACCTCATCCGGATCCGGGGAGCGGGCGTGGGCACCGACGACTATTCCCGGGGTGTTTTCTATGCGCCAGGGTGAGTTTATTATCCAGGCGGGTTTTGAACCCATGGCCCCACGACCACGCTATTACATGCGTGTTTTTGGACGTAGTGGAAAGTTGCTTCACCAACTATTGGACGAACCGGAACACTTGCACCTCAAGGAAGCAGGTAAGCTCTACGAATCGATTGTCAGAGCACAGGAAAAAAGTAAGAATCCCAATTTTGTTGCAAAACTTGATGCGGCTGATTCACCGCGACAGCGGATAAAAGACACCCACCGTTCCCTTTTCGACAAAAGTGGGGAATAGGTTCCGGTTTTTATGTCGCCTTCATTCAGGGAGCAAAAAAACCAGTTTGCTTTTGCCGTAATATCGCGTGGCGCAGACGAGAAACCCCGTAATTTCGTCGGATTCGAGAGGTTCCTTTTTCATCATTTCAGCGACAATGAGGGTCTGTGCCGCGATCCAGCCTGCTTTTGACAAGGCATCAAGGGCAGGGGGGATCATATTGTGATGATAAGGGGGATCGAGGAAAATCAGCGTTGCGGCACTGTCCGTTGCAGGCGGTGTCAGACAAGAGGTGCGATAACAGCGGGCGGCGGACTGAACGCCCAGTGTGTCAATGTTTTGCGACAGCACCGCAAAGGCATCCTTGTCCTGTTCAATAAAAAAGCCACGCGCCGCCCCGCGTGAGAGAGCCTCTAGTCCCAAGGCTCCCGTTCCCGCAAAGCCATCCAGCACTACGCCAGCGTGGACGGGTGAAGACCCGCGACCCCGCCGGGTCAACAGACCGCCCGATGGATCCCCCTGCATCAGAATATTGAACAGTGCCTCGCGCGTGCTCCCCTGTGTCGGGCGGGTTCCTTGACCACCAGGGCTGGTGAGGGGTTTTCCCTTGAACATTCCGCCGACAATACGCATTATTTTCTCTGCCCCTTACGTTGTTGCGTTCTGTCTTTTGCTGTGGGGCCAAGCTGGTCGCGCAGAAAACGGGCGGGAATTTCTGTGACCTGTCCGGGGGGAAGGTCGCCAAGCCGGAACGGGCCGTAGGATACGCGGATTAAACGGTTGACACTCAGGCCCAGGGCGGCACAGACACGGCGAATTTCGCGATTTTTTCCTTCGCGCAGGCCCATCATGAGCCATGCATTTGTGGGACCCTGGTGATCCAGAGTAGCTTCAATCGGGCCGTAATGAATCCCCTCGACTGTCATCCCCCTGGCGAGCGTGTCAAGCTGTGCGTGCTGAACCAGACCATGAACCCGCACGCGGTAACGCCGTTTCCAGCCCGTGGCGGGGAGTTCCAGCTTGCGCTTCATAGTCCCGTCATTGGTCAGGAGCAAAAGCCCCTCGGAATTAAAATCCAGTCGCCCAATGGTCTGTACACGCGGCAAGTTTGCAGGAAGGTCATCAAAAACTGTTCGACGCCCCTGCGGATCTTTTGTAGAGGTAATCAATCCCCTTGGTTTGTGATAGGCCCAGATGCGTAGGCGTTCCGGGGGGGGCAGAAGTTTCCCCCTGACCTCTATCCGGTCGCTATCCCGGGCGATGACGGCGGGGCTGTCGAGTGTTTTGCCATTGACCTTGACGAGGCCCTCCTGGATCAAACGCTCTGCTTCGCGGCGTGAACAGACGCCGGCTCTGGCGATGATCTTGGCGATGCGTGCGCCGTTGTCTGCTGTGGGGGTGTCTTTGTCGGGGGGGGGCATAACGGGCATTTCCTTTGAATGACTCTTGTCTTACAGAGGCGTTAAACAATCGTGTGGAACGGATAACACAATGCACCCGAGTCCTGAGACTCTTTCTGTCATGGATATTGCTTTTCACGAAGCCTCTTTGGCCTACGCGGCGGGTGAGGTTCCCGTCGGTGCCGTTGTGGTGGACGGGACAAGCGGGGTGGTTGTGGCGCAGGCCCACAATCGGATGCAGCGTGATCACGACCCGACGGCACACGCAGAAATGTTGGTGATCAGGGCCGCTGTCCAGCATTTGCGCCGCGACAGGTTGGCGGGCTGTGATCTTTATGTGACGCTTGAACCCTGTGCAATGTGTGCGGCAGCCCTGTCTCATGCGCGTGTGCGCCGTCTTTATTATGGGGCCTACGATCCCAAAAGCGGGGGGGTTGATCACGGGCCACGTCTCTATGACCATGGCACCTGCCATCATAGGCCAGAGGTTTACGGCGGACTCCAGGAAAGCAGATGCGCCCAGCTTCTCAAGGATTTTTTTCGTTCAAGGCGCGGGAACTCCCCGGGAGTACTTTTTGTGCCTTCGGTTCGTGAATCTTCCTGAACAATGCAAGGAATGGCACTCCTCCCGGAAAAAGCAGAGCAACGGGACTATGATAGAGACCTCTATAAGCTGCGCTATCTTGTCGAAAATGCTGTCCTGCCCCTGAACGGGGCATTATTTTTGTATAGACTTGGCAATGGAGCACCTCTCAAAACCTCCAGCCTCGTCGTTTGAGGCGTTGGTTACGGGTGGCTCCGCAGCACGGCGCGACCGCAGGCCACTTTCTGCGATTCTCAAATGGCGCAGTATTCCGGTGTTCTCGAAAACGACTTTCCTGCCAGCCAACAGAGGCTGGAGGTTTTGAGAGGTTGGCGAGAAAATTTTTGACAATCGTGGACAAGAGCGATTACTGTCGAAAAGTAGGCAATTTGATTTTTTGAAAGGGGTGGTGCAATGGAGCTTTCACAAGCACAAAATGTAAATGCCCTGATCCGTACGGGTACGACGTCTGATGTGCCGTCTTCTAACGAACAGGCCGTCCAGAAGGCCGTGCGTGAGCAGGTTTCTGTTTTTGATAGGCAACCGGCCTATCAACTCACCTTAAGCGAGGTTGCACAGGCCCTGGCGTTTTTTGAGGCCCCGCAAGGCTCGGTTCAGAGTCTTTCTACGGATCAATCCTCTACAGATTGATCCTTTCCTTCTGTGGTGTTCGTGCTTCTGATAAGGCTGTGCCACTCTTCCTCGGAAAGAATGGTAATGCCGAGGAATTCTGCTTTTTTGCGTTTTGATCCGGCATCTGCGCCAGTGACGAGGTAGTCTGTTTTTCCCGAGACAGACCCCGCCACCCGTGCGCCAAGTGATTCGGCATTTGCTTTGGCTTCTTCGCGCCCCATTGTGGTCAGTTTCCCCGTAAAGACAACGGTTTTCCCCGAGACAGGGCTGTCTTGTATGGATGTTGAGCTGTCTTCTGTGATGGTGAGTTCTTGGCGGAGGTCGGTAATGAGCTCACGGCAATCGCGGGCCTGAAAAAAGTGGCAGAGGTCGCGAACCATGGCAGGGCCAAGGCCGTCGATGGCCCGCAACTCTTCGTGACGGGGCGACTCTGGATCCTGTGCGATCTGGTCAAAAAGTTTGAGCAGGTCATCGATCCTGTGATAGTTTCGGGCCAATAATCGCGCTGTTGTCCGTCCAATCTGGGGAATGCCCAACGCAAAAAGAAAACGATCCAGAGCCACCGTCCGGCGCGCTTCAATCGCATTCCAGATGTTCCGGGCGGAGGTCTCCCCCCAACCGGGAAAATTTTTCAGATTTGGGCAGTTTGTGCGGAGGCGAAAAATATCAGCAGGTGTTTTCAGGTCACCGCGTTCAAAAAAGAATCTGATTTGTTTGTCCCCCAGTCCCTCAATGTCAAAGGCATGGCGGCTGACAAAATGTTTGATCCGTTCAATGGCCTGCGCCGGGCAACCCAACCTATCGGGGCAAAGGGTCACGGCGTCGTCCGGGTGGCGGATAACGGGGCTACCACAATCCGGGCAATGCGTGGGAAAACAGTAGGGGCGGCAATTTTGTTGCGGTTCCGAGCGCCGCTCCAATCGTCGTCGTGATTTCTGTCGAGAGGGTGCGGTGATTTTCTGAATGCGTTGCCGTTGTTTTTTTTGTCGTTGGCGCATAGCCCTGGCAAGGGGAAGGTAGCGGTTCAGACGTCTTTCGCTCAGGGCGCGGACGACCTGCGGGATAACGTCCCCGGCGCGTTGTATCGTGACAAAGTCGCCTTCGCGGATGTCTTTGCGGGTGATTTCATCGCGGTTGTGTAAAGTGGCGTTGGAGACGACAACGCCACCAACCGTGACGGGACTGAGGCGTGCCACCGGAGTCAAGGCCCCTGTGCGTCCGACCTGAATTTCAATTTTTTCAAGACGGGTGACGGCCTGTTCGGCCGGAAATTTGTGGGCAATGGCCCAGCGGGGCGCACGGCTGACGGCCCCTAACCGTTCCTGCCAGTCGAGACGATTAACCTTGTACACAAGGCCGTCAATGTCATGGAGAAGTTGAGGTCGTAAAGTCATCTGCTTGTGATAATAGTTTAAAAGACCATCCAGTGTGGCGAAACATTCCCCGGGATTGAGGGGAAGACCCCAGTCCGCCAGTTTTTGGCGACAGTCTGTCAGCGTTGCGCCTAAAGCTGTTTGAGGATCACCTGAAACCTCTCCCCAGCCAAAGGCCGCGAATTTTAGGGGGCGGCTTTTGGTGATGTCGGGGTTTTTCTGGCGCAGAGACCCTGCGGCAGCATTGCGCGGATTGGCAAAAATCTTGCCTCCCTGTGTGGATTGCTGTGCATTGAGCGCACGAAAGTCACTGTGATCCATATAGACTTCGCCCCGAATTTCGAGAACCTGTAGGTGTCGCGATCCGGTGAGTGTCCGGGGAACGGTATTGAGGGTGAGAATATTGGCGGTGATGTCTTCGCCCTGTGTCCCGTCTCCGCGTGTTGCGGCCAGAACCAATTTGCCATCCTCGTAGCGGAGCGCACAGGACAGCCCATCGATTTTGGGTTCTGCGAAAATGTCGAGCCGCTCATCAGGAGACAGTGTGAGAAAACGGCGCGTCCGGTCAATGAATTCTGCGACCTCCCCCGCGTCAAAGGCATTGCCCAGTGATAGCATGGGACGGCGGTGTGTGACTTTGGCAAAGCTATTGGTGGTGCTGTCAGGTGGCGCACCGACCCGTTTTTCGGGGCTGTCTTTGCGTTTGAGATGGGGGAAATGTTGTTCAATCGCGCGGTTGCGGCGGCGCAGAGCGTCATAGTCATGATCAGAAATCACGGGATCATCGCGCAGATAATAGGCCACATCGTGTGTTGTGATTGTTCGGGCGAGGATACGTAGCTCGCGACGTGCTTCGGTTTCGTCGAGCTGTTCGGGTGATTTGTCCGCAAAGGGCGTCGTCATGTTTGTCTGTCCAGGAGGGTACGGGCGGCGGCGCGGGCGGACTCTGTAATTTCTGCGCCGGCAAGCATCCGCGCAATTTCGTCTTCGCGCTCCGCAGGTGACAAGGGAATGACATCTGTCAAGGTGGTTTCATGTCCCCCTGCGTCTTGTTCGGATATTTTGCTGACTCGCAGGTGCTGTTGAGCCTTGGCCGCGACCTGTGGGCTGTGAGTAATGACCAGCACCTGTCGCTGTGCGGCAAGGTGGGCCAGGCGTTTGCCAACTGCATGGGCGGTTGCCCCGCCCAGACCAGAATCAACCTCGTCAAAAACCAGACTGGCAGAGGGGGTAACACGGGACAAAATGACTTTGAATGCCAATAAAAACCGTCCAAGTTCCCCACCAGAGGCGATCTTTTCCAGTGGGCCCGGAGCAGAACCGGGGTTGGTGGAAACATTGAAAATGACCTGATCTTGACCATGGCTGTTCCAGTCAGCAGGGTCATCGCTGGTCGTAACTTCGGTGGCGAATCTGGCACGTTCAAGGCGCAGGGGAGGCAGTTCAGCTGTGATGGCCCGATCCAGGTCACACGCGGCGGCCCGGCGCGCGGTTGAGAGAGCCTGCGCGGTTTTTCTATAGGCTGATTTGGCCTGTGTTGCCTTATTGTTCAGATCATCCAGTGTTGCCGTTCCGGTTTTAATGAGGGCGAGTTTTTGCGTGAGGGTGATCCGCAATTTTGGTAGCTCGTCTGCGGCGACCCGGTGCTTGCGGGCAAGATCCTGGAGCAGGAAATAACGCTCTTCGATCTCTTGTAGGTTCTGTGAGTCGTCTCCCCATTCCGAAGAGGTTCGCTGAATGTGAAGGGCAGCTTCCTGAACGTCGAGCAGGCACCGTTCGAGTGCCTCGCGTGCGGGGGCGAGTGCCTCGCCAGCGGTCATAATGGCTTGGTCGATAAAACGCTGTGCGCTCAGCAAGTGGGCTTCTGCAGTGTTGTCGCTATCGCCGGTTGCCCCGAGAGCGATGAGACAGTTATTGAGGGCCTGTGTCATTTTTTCGTGGTGCAGCAGGCGTTGGCGTCGGGTCGCCAGCTGTTCGCTTTCGCTGTCTTCCGGGGCGGCGTGGTCGAGTTCCTCAACGGCGTGGCGGAGGAAGTCCTCTTCCCTGCGGGCCTGGGCCAGGCTGTCTTCGGCCGATTGTTTGGCTTGTTCGTGTTCTTGCCAGTCCTGCCAGCGTTTTGCTGTTTCGCGGGCCAGCGATAAGGTGTTGTGCATTTCCGCGCCCATTGCATCGAGCAAGGCGCGGTGGGTGGCACTGTCCATAATACCGCGCTGTTGTCCCTGGATTTCGATGAGTAGTCCGGCAACGCGCCGGAGGAGGCTGGTTGAAACAGGGGTGTCGTTAATATAGGCACGACTCCGCCCGTCGCGGGTCAGGGTGCGGCGCAGGATAGTATCGCCATCCGCGTCGTCGATGTCTGACTCTGTCAAAACCGCGCGAAGGGTGCCATTGGCGGGGACATCGAAAACGGCAATAACTGTTGCCTTGTCGGTGTCCTTACGGACCAATCGGGCCTCTGCCCGTGCACCCATTGCAAGACCCAGAGCATCAAGGAGAATGGATTTTCCCGCGCCCGTTTCCCCGGTCAAGACACAGAGGCCCTCCTCAAAATCGAGGTGGAGGCGATCAATGAGGACGACGTTGGTGATGGAAAGACTGCGCAGCACAAGATCACTCCAAACCGGGAACTACAAAATCGAGTCCCAGACCCCTGAGATCCAGGATCCGTCTTTATCCTCTGGTTCCAGTGTACGCCCTGTGAGCAACGCATAGCTGTCTTGATACCAGCGATCTCCAGGGTAGTTAAAGCCCAAAACAGATGCCGTTGCCTGTGCTTCGTCTTCAAGACCAAGGGCGAGATAGGATTCGACCAGGCGGTGTAAGGCTTCGGGGACGTGGGTTGTGGATTGGTAGTCCTTTATAACGACGCGGAATCGGTTGATGGCGGCGAGATAGTTTTCCGAGTTGAGGTAATAGCGACCAATGTTCATTTGCTTTCCGGCGAGGTGATCGCGGGCCAGATCGCTTTTCAGTCGGGCATCACGGGCATAGCGGCTATCAGGAAAGCGGCGAACGACCTCGGTGAGGGCCTTGAGGGCGTCGTGCGTATTGGCCTGGTCGCGTTCGACATCAGAAATCTGTTCATAGTAGGACAAGGCTTTGAGATAAAAGGCATAGTCAGTATCTTCGTTGCCAGGATAGAGTGCAATAAAACGCTCAAGCGTTGCAATGGCATCGTTGTATTTGTTGTCTTTGTACCAGGCATAGGCTGCCATTAACTGCGCCTTTGTCGCCCAACGCGAATAGGGATGCTGTCGTTCAACTTCGGCGAATGCCCGCGCGGCTTTGTCATTGTTGCCGACCTGAAGTTCCGCGACCGCCTGGTCATAAAGAACGGTGACAGGTGTTTCCTCTGCGAATTTTGAGTCGTCGTCTGTGGAGCAAGCGGTTGTTGCAAGGGTCAGGATCGCGAAAATGCAGAAGCGCAGAAAATCCGGGCGGTGCATAGATCAGGGTTCTCCAAAAACAGGCCAAAACAGGGAATATCCCGGTTCCTATTATAGGAGTTTCATAACACGGCGACAAGACCGCCCCTGAGAGAAAACAGGGCAGGGGAAAGACAAGAGGACCCCTTTAAAAACCTCGATCCCCGTCGTCCGGGGCATCAAGCCATTTCCTGCGCGTAGTATTCTGTGGTTCTCGAAAACGGATTCCCTGCCAGCCAATAGATCTGGAGGTTTTTAGAGTACTCAAGGAGCGGGGAGGTCAGGCGGCTGTGCGTTCCTGTGTGAGATATTGTGCACCATTTTCACGTGCGGGCAGGGCTGTCCATTCCCACGCGCTGTCATCGGCGAAGAGTTTGCGGAGCAGGCGTAAGGTTTGCGCGTGACCGGATCTATCGCCGTGGTAGTGTCCGACGATTGGATGCCCGGCCAGGTAGAGATCACCAATCGAATCAAGGATTTTGTGACGCACGAACTCGTCGCTATAGCGCAAGCCGCCATCGTTCAAAATGTTGTCACCGGAAATGACAATGGCATTGTCTAGTGATCCCCCCTGCGCCAGACCCATCTGGCGGAGTTTTTCGACTTCTTCCAAAAAGCCAAAGGTGCGCGCACGTGCGAGAGTGCGCCCATAGTTTTCGGGTGTGATCTGTGTAAAAAATTCCTGACGACCAATCGTGGGGCTGTTAAAATCTATTTCAAAACTGGCGGTGAAGGCATCGGGTGAAGAATCATCTGCGGGGCCAAGCGTTGCTGAGCGGTTTTCGTCAACATCGCGAATTTCTTTGAGAATACGCAGAGCGCGGCGTGGGCTGTTCTGTGTTGTCAAGCCCGCACATTGTAGAAGAAAGAGGAAAGGCGCGGCGGAACCATCCATGATGGGAAGCTCATCGGCGTTGACCTCAATCCGGCAGTTGTCAACACCCATGCCAGAAAGGGCAGACAACAAGTGTTCAATGGTTGAAATTTTGACACGCCCATCTGTCAGGGTTGTGCAGAGCGGCGTTTCAATTGCATTTTCCCACCGTGCAGGAATGATCGCATCAGGCGCGTCAAGACCCGTGCGCTGGAAAAAAACACCGCAATCAGGCTCCGCAGGGTGAAGGACGAGGGTCACTTTTTGTCCGCCATGAACGCCCACACCGGAACATTTAATTGTGTTCTCGAGGGTTTGCTGCATCTGGAGGCTCTGCCCCGTATTGAGAGG
Source organism: Kiloniellaceae bacterium (assembly GCA_965199245.1). Lineage (GTDB taxonomy): Bacteria > Pseudomonadota > Alphaproteobacteria > Kiloniellales > Kiloniellaceae > Carbonatibacter. The sequence continues at coordinate 746,862 of CBDAQP010000003.1, read as the reverse complement.
GTCAGTGTGAAGAGAGCCTGTGTTCATGCCTTTACCCCAGCTGATCTTTTTTTCATGACTGCACCCTAGCGATCTCTGTGTCAGGACGCAAATCACTTTTTGTTTCAGTGTGTTACGCTGTTACGCTGTGAAGTGAACTGAGAAGAAAAGCGGGATGTTTTCTATTAAGATATTGTTTTTTTATTTTTTTTCACAAAAACGGCCTCTGGTGAGAGAGGCCGTTTTTTAACATTTTCTTGAGGTTTTGCCCTAGTTGGCTTGCCGACGCAGGAAGGCCGGAATATCGAGCAGGTCTTCGTCGGTTGTGTTGGTGGGTTCGGGGTCGAAGAGGCCCTGATCCTCGATTTTGTTGCGGGCTGGTTTGTGCGGAAGGTCGAGAACGGGTTCGCTCTGGCGTTCGGGCGATTTTGTTGCGGCCTGCAAGACATGGGTGGCCTTATGACTCAGACGTCCGAACAGGCTTTTTTTCTCATCACTGTTTGTCAGGTCGCTTTCGGTAAAGGAATCAGCCATGTGTGGTGCGGCTACCGCCGTTTGTGAAGCGGGAACCGCTGTGTGTGGAGCAGGTGCCGTTGTGCGTGGAGCAGGTGCTTGTGTCTGTTTTGCGATCATGGTTTCAGGGGTGTCAAAACCGTCAAGAGCGTTGGTTTTGTCCACAGTCGGAGCCGGTCCTGTAGCAGGAGACGCGACGTCCCGCGCAGGGTGATTTTGTTGTTCTGTGGGTCGTGCGTCGTTGAGAACATCGCTGATCGCGTGGGGGGCAGAGGACACACGTGCTGCTTCGCCAGTCGTCCGGGGGCTTTCGTGTTCGGCTGGTGCTGGTTTTGGAACCTGTTCCCCGCGTTGCACAGTTTCGGCACGGGTCGATTCAGGTTCTACAGGTTGTGTGCTTTTTTCTGCGTCGATGCCTGTGGCGACGACTGAAATACGGACTGTGCCGTCCATATCGGGGTCGATGCACGATCCCCAAAAGATTTCGGTTTCTAAATCGACTTCGTCCCTGATTCGATTCATGCCCGCGTCTATTTCGTGGAGTGTGATGTCGAGACCACCTGTCACATTGACGAGGACAGAGCGAGCACTCTTCATCGATATTTCTTCGAGGAGGGGGTTTGAAATGGCGGCGGTGGCGGCTTCCAGGGCACGACCTTCGCCCGAACTTTCCCCTGTTCCCATCATGGTTTTACCCATTTTTTTCATGACGGCGCGTAGATCGGCAAAATCCAGGTTGACCTGACCGGGTTTAACAATCAGATCCGTGATGCTTTTAATGCCTTCGAGCAAGACAGAGTCAGAGGTCTTAAAGGCATCGGCAAAGGTTGTGTTTTCGTTGGCAATGCGGAAAAGATTCTGGTTCGGGATGATAATCAGGGTATCGACGTGTTTTGACAGTTCTTCGATTCCGGCATCGGCCTGGCGCAGACGGGGGGCACCCTCGAAGTGAAAGGGTTTGACGACAACACCGACGGTGAGAATATCGGCGTCCCGTGCGGTGCGGGCAATGATCGGAGCCGCACCTGTTCCTGTGCCACCGCCCATTCCAGCGGTGATGAAGACCATATTCGTGCCGCTCAGTTGTTGTGAGATTTCATCAATCGATTCTTCGGCGGCTGCCTTGCCAATTTCTGGATTGGAGCCTGCACCCAGACCCTTGGTAATCTCGCGACCAAGCTGGATAGTCTGGGCGCAACGTGATTGGGTCAATGCCTGCGCGTCTGTGTTGGCGACCAGAAAATCAACACCGTCCAGTTCGGCATCGATCATGTTGTTGACCGCATTGCCTCCCGCGCCACCAACGCCGATCACAGTCATTTTAGGGGTGAGTGTAGGTTCGCTCGTGGGAATGTTAAGGTTCAATGTCATCTTTGCCTCCAAAGGTTGCGACTCCGACCTAATGTCTTTGTCAAGTTTTTATAGGACTCTAGAGAATCCGTCGAGTAAATTCCTCATAAAACTAGAAATTTTCACGAAACCAGTGCCCGATTCGACCAAAAAGGCTCTGGGGGGGGAGAAAATCGGGTGTTTTGTCTGGCAGGGCGTGGCGACTGACCTGTGTCGCATAGGTCAGCAAGCCCGCACAGGTGGCAAAATTCGGGCCGCCTGTCGCATCGGCAAGACCAGTGACACGGATGGGTTTTCCGATTCTAACGTGGGGACTGAGAATGCGGGTGGCGAGGTCAGACAGCCCGGGGAGCTGACTCGCCCCGCCTGTCAAAACAACTCTGTGTCCTTTGGTTCTTTCGGGGCCGTTGTCATTTAATCGGTCGCGCACCAGCTCAAGTGTTTCCTCAATCCGGCATCGAATAATGCTGACCAGTTGATAATGGGCCACCGGGTGGGTGTGTTGGTTGTCGTTCTCGCCGACCTGGGGGACATCAATGACGCTTTGGTCTTCTGCGCTGATGGCGTGACCGTAGAGTGTTTTGAGTCGTTCTGCCTCGGCAATAGGGGTGGAGAGGATACGGGCAATATCGTTGGTGACGTGCTGCCCCCCGACGGGAATGACATCGCTGTGAACCAGGTGACCGTCGTAAAAAACGGCTATCGAGGTTGTTGTTCCCCCCATATCAATCAGAGTCACGCCCAGATCCATTTCATCATCAACCAATGTTGCCAGACCCGAGGCATAGGCCGACAGGACGAAATCAGATAATTCCAGATGGCAACGATTGATGCAGGACACCAGATTGCGGCGGGTATTTAAATCTGATGTAATCAGGTGCATTCTGACGCTTAGTTTTTCCCCGTGCATTCCGCGTGGATCGCGGATTCCATGATTGCCGTCCAGTGTATAGCCGGTAAAGATGGAATGGAGAATATCGCGGCCACTTTCATCCGGGCCTTTGATTTGGCTGGCCTGATGGATGGCCTGGCGGAGGTCTTGATCTGTGACGGCGGCCCCGGCAACGTTAATATCGAGACTGAGATCATGGGAACGCGGTTGTCCGCCTGAGACATTGACAATGACTTGATTGATGGTTGTTCCCGCCATTTGTTCGGCAGAGTGAACGCTATTGGTAATCGCGTCTTCGAGCGTTTCAATATCAACAATATGACCGCTTTTGACGCCTTTGCTGGCTTGTTGTCCAATGCCGATGACACGGGGGGCCTTGTTGTCTTCGTGCTGTGCAATAAAGCAACAGATTTTGGTGCTGCCAATATCAAGGGCAGCAACAGTTCCATTTTTGAGCGGGCGTTTTGACTGTTTCATGATGGGTGGTTCATGTAGATTTTTCGTTTTGGGGGCGTTTTTTCCCCGGGAGTATATCGTCTGCGGTGCGGATAATCAGGCGATCCGGGATACGCAGGTCAACGGCAATGACATCACTATTCATCAGATCAGGGGCAACAGTGTTAAAGGCTGACCACGCCGCCTGTGGGTTTTCTTCGGGAAGTTTAATATCAACGCCGTTCTCAAGTCTCAGGTTCCAGCGGCGCCCACTGACCAGGACAGCGGCTGTGATTTTATCCTTGAACAGAGGTTCACTTTCGATCAGGGCCAGCACTTCATGTGCGCGCGCTGGAGCATCCGGCCCGACAACAACGGGCAGGGTGGAAAAGTCCGCTACATCGATGCCTGTAATGATGTCCCCGGACTGGTCGATAACGGTCATCTGTCCATTGGTTTGCCATAACGCCAAAGGATGGCGTTCATGGAGCTGAACATAAATAATATTGGGCAGGCGTCGTTCAACTGTTGCCGATTTGACCCACGGTAATTCTTCGAGCCGGATCCGTGCGATGGCGGGCGAAAATTCCATAATAGGTGTGCCGCGTTCGATGTCCAGCTTGGACAGAATTGCCCCCCGTGAACTGCGTGTCCGGCCTTCGACCAGAACGTCATCGACGCGCAGACCCCGTTCTGCGGTGAAACTCAAGAGGTCTTCGACTGCGTTGTGATAAAGACGCGGGAGGGTTTTATTGCCCCACCATGCAACCCCTGTAACGGTCGCAAAAATCAGGGTTGCGACGGTCATTGCGCTGACAAGGCGCACCACACGAACAAAGCGATTTCTCGGGGGTGTGCGAGTCCGTGGTGTCTTTGGTTTCGTTTTGGTGCGGTTTGTTTTTTTGGTGGTCATGGTTTTTTCCCTATTGTGAGGGCCTGTTCAACGAGCCAGCGGCATAGTGTTGAAAAATCCATTCCGGCCCAAGCCGCTTGTTCGGGAACGAGGGAAAGCGGTGTCATCCCCGGTTGGGTGTTGGTTTCAAGGTAATAGAGTTTACCGTCGCCGTTGGCGTCATAACGAAAATCACTGCGGCTGAGGGCGTGACAGCTCAGTGACTTGTGGGCCAGTTCTGCAAAGTGGAGGGCCTCGTTGAAAATATTTTGCGGGATTTGTGCAGGGATAATATGCTCTGTCTCTCCTGCGCTATATTTGGCGTTGTAGTCATAAAATCCCTGTGTCGGAACCAGTTCGGTCACGGTGAGGGCCTTGTCCGTCATGACGGTGACGGTCAATTCGCGCCCGGGAATGTAGCGTTCCGCCATGAGAGAAATGTCCCGGCCGCCAAAATCGGCCTGTGCTATCCGGCAATGGTCGCCGGGATGGATGATATAAACACCGACGCTTGATCCTTCGTGGACAGGTTTTACGACAAAGGGCCGGGGGAGCGGATCATGACCACGTGCAAGGTCGTCGCATGTCACAGACTGGCTCTCCGGGACGCGGACGCCGACGGCGGCAACGGTGGCTTTCGCCCGTTCTTTGTCCATTGCCAGGGCAGAGCCTGCAACGCCTGTATGGGTAAAGGGCAGTCCCAATAAATTGAGCAAACCCTGAATGCAGCCATCTTCGCCAAAGCGACCATGCAGGGCGTTAAACACCACTTCTGCCTTACAATTGTTCAGATCCTGGACGAGCTTGCCAATATCTGCGGTGACGTCAAGGCTGTGGACGGGAAAACCTTCCTGGCGCAGAGCTTTGGCACAGGCCGCACCACTGCTGAGTGAAACCTCGCGCTCTGCGGATATGCCCCCCATCAAGACCGCGACAACAGGTCTCATGGTCGCCCTCCTTCTGCGTTTTTTGTCCGCCCGATGCGCCTGATTTCCCAATCCAGGTTAATTCCGCTGTGATCGCGGACACGCTGACGCACGGTTTCGCCAACTTCTTCAAGCTGTGCGGCGGTGGCGTTTCCCTGGTTGATTAAAAAATTGCAATGCTGTTGCGAAACACGCGCATCACCAAGGCCAAAGCCGCGACATCCTGCGGCATCAATTAGTTCCCACGCTTTTCCTGTTTTTGGATTTTTAAAGGTACTACCCCCGGTGCGCGATTTAATGGGTTGTGCCATCGCGCGTGAGGATTGAATGTCTTTCATCAGTGCGGCGATGGTCTCTGGATTATCCGGTTGTCCACGCAGACAGGCCTGGGTGAAAATCCAGTCCTCTGGCAGGGTGCAGTGGCGATAGCTGTAATCCAGTTCATCACGCTCAAAGCGTTTGATTTCGCCTGTGCGGTGTACGGCCTCTGCCCAGACGAGATGACTGGCTGTGTCTTGACCATAAGCCCCGGCATTCATTCTGAGTGCGCCCCCGAGCGTCCCGGGAATACCACCGAGAAACTCAAGTCCGCCGAGGCTTGCCTTGAGGGCCGTTTTAGAAACCTTTGCCCCCTGCGTGGCGGCTCCGGCAAAAATCATATTGTTTGCGCAGGAGGTCTGGGCAAAGGCTGGCCCCAAACGGATGACAACGCCCTCTAGTCCCCCATCGCGCACCAACAGGTTTGAGCCGGCACCAAGCGGCACGACCAGGGTCTGTGGTGGTATGTTTTGGAGAAAACAAACCAGATCATCCCGATCCGCAGGGGTAAAGAGCGCATCACAGGGGCCGCCCGTTTTGAACCACGTCAGGGGGGCGAGCGGGACATTGAGGCGCAATTCTCCGCAGACGGCATTCCTTATTTTTTCCCAATTTCTGCTTTTCTGCGCGTTGCTCATTGTTTTGATCTGTACCCTTGTTCAAGCTGACGGGGCAGTGCATTTGCCCAACCGGAAATGCTACCCGCCCCGACGCAGACTACAATGTCACCTGGATTTGCTGTCTCCAATACAAGGGCGGGGAGGTCGTCGGGGGCAGGCAGAGAGATTGCGTGGCGGTGACCGTGTGTCAAAAGCCCGCTCACGAGGCTGTCGCGATCAAAGCCTGCGATGGGGGTTTCGCCTGCGGGGTAAATATCGGCGACGATAACGTGATCTGCATCGTTAAAGCATGAACAGAATTCTTCAAAGTGGTCTTTGAGGCGGCTATAGCGGTGCGGTTGGACAACGCAGATAACCTTGTGATCTGTGACCTGGCGGGCGGCCTGAAGCACCGCAGAAATTTCAACCGGATGGTGGGCGTAGTCGTCAATGACGGTAATGCCCCGTCCCTGTCCTGTCCGCGTAAAACGGCGTTTGACCCCGCCAAAAGATGACAGGGATTTTTTGAGGTTGTCATCCTTTAATCCCAGATTGAGGGCGACTGCCAGCCCCGCAAGGGCATTCTGGACGTTGTGATCCCCTGGCATGGGCAGGAAAAATCCTTCGATTGTGCGGGTGGTGTTGTCTGTGCGGCAGGTCACGGCAACATCAAAGATCACGCCTGTGGGGTCGGTTTTCAGGTTGATGGCGCGGACATCGGCCTGTGGATTGAAGCCATAGGTGACAATGCGCCGGTCTTCGATGCGTCCGATCAGGGACTGGACAACGGCATGGTCACTGCACAGCACAGAAAAACCATAGAACGGGATATTGGTGACAAAGGTCGCAAAAGCATCATGAAGCGCGTCCAATGACCCATAAAATTCCATGTGTTCCGGGTCGATATTGGTGATGACAGAAATCGTCGCAGGCAGTTTGATAAAGGTGCCGTCGCTTTCATCAGCTTCGACCACCATCCATTCGCCATCACCAAGGCGGGCGTTGGTGCCATAAGCATTGATGATTCCGCCGTTGACAACGGTGGGATCGCATGACCCGCCGTCTAAAAGTGCGGCAATCATCGAGGTCGTCGTCGTTTTTCCGTGGGTTCCCCCGACGGCAATACAGGATCGAAACCGCATCAATTCCGCCAGCATTTCCGCCCGCCGGACGAGGGGAATACGACGATGGCGGGCCTCGATGATTTCTGGATTGTCGGCCTGGATGGCAGAGGACACAACAACAACAGCGGCGGTGTGAACATTTTCGGCCCTGTGACCGATCACTACCTCAATGCCCATGGATTGCAGGCGGCTGACATTTGGGGACTGTGCAATATCACTACCTTGAACATGATAGCCAAGGGCATGGAGAATTTCGGCAATGCCGCTCATCCCAATGCCGCCAATGCCGACAAAGTGCAACAGACCAAGATCAAGAGGCAGCGCGTTTTTCATCCTGTTGTCTTTCTTTTTAGCTGTGCGCAGACGACATCAGCCAAACCCGTCACGGCGTTGGGGCAGGCGAAGGTAGCGGCACATTTTGCGGCTTGTTGCAAACTGTGTTGATCTTCGAGAGCGGTTTTTATTTGTGCGCTCAATTTTTCTGCGCCCAGGCTCTGTTGCGGCATCACCCACCCTCCCCCGGCGCGGGCAAAGCATTCGGCATTTGCGCGTTGATGGTCGTCGGTCGCGTGGGGGTAGGGGATAAGGATTGCGGGCAATCCGGCAATGGCGAGTTCTGCAATTGTTGAGGCCCCGGCTCGACAGATCACCAGGTGTGTTTTCTGCATCTGTGTGGCGAGGTCGTCGAAAAAGGGGCGCAGGTCGCAGGAAATTCCTGCCGCCTCGTATTGGGCGCGAACCTCATCACCATGGTTGCTGCGCAGTTGCTGGGCAACGTGCAGGTTTTCGCGTAAGCGTTCGGGAAGTTGACAAAGTGCGGTGGGGACAAGGCTGTTAAACAGGCTGGCTCCCTGGCTCCCTCCCGTGACGAGCAAACGTAGGGGCGGGTGAAAATCGCGGCGCGGTTCGAGTCCGATAAAACTTTCGCGTACTGGATTGCCCGTCATGACGCTCTGTACAGTGTTCGGGAGTTTTTCGACCACGGCAAAAGACGTACAGATCACCTGTGCGCGTTTGCTCAATAATCTATTGGCCCGCCCTGCGACAGCGTTTTGTTCGTGGAGCACCAGCGGGAGTCCGAGCTGACCAGCAGCCCATGCGGCGGGGACGCTGGCATAGCCTCCAAACCCGACGACAAGGTCGGCTGATTCTGATTTCAGGATTTGGCGGGCCTTGTACGTTGCCTGTAATAGGCGCACGACAGAGGTCAGCTTGTGCAAAATATTGCCGCCTGTCATCTTGTGGGTGTTCAGAGGCCAGATTTGAGTATCGGCAACCTCGAAACTTTTACCCCGATGGTCGGTGATGAGGCTGACCCGATAACCACGCGCCAATAGCGTACGGGCGAGGGCTTGCGCGGGAAAAAGATGCCCCCCGGTTCCGCCTGTTGTCAGGACAACATGTTCACTCATAGCATTTCTCCGAACCGAAACCGCCTGCGCGTCATGGCAAGAACCATTCCCATCCCAAGGCCAAGGGCCAGCAGCGACGACCCGCCATAGCTCAGAAATGGCAAGGTCATTCCTTTTGTCGGGATAATGCTGAGAGTTGAGGCAATGTTAATCATGGCTTGAAGGGCAAATTGAGCCAACAATCCTGAGCAGGCCAACAGCACAAAAAGGCTGGTTTCGTTCATCAGGCGGGCAAGGCTGCGAATGACGATAAAGGCATAGAGGCCAATGATGACAAGACAGAAAATCAGCCCAAGTTCTTCCCCCGCGACGGCGAAAATGAAATCGGAATGCGAGTCGGGCAAACGGGCCTTAATTGTGCCTTCGCCTGGCCCCTGTCCCATGATGCCACCGTTTCTAAAGGCTTCGAGCGAGCGTTCAATTTGATAGCGGTCTTCTGATCCTCTGTCTAAAAAACCGTTGATCCGTGCCGTGACATGGGGAAGCGTGAGATAGGCAGTCACCAAACCCACCAGCCCCAAACCACAAAAGACAATCACGTAAACCCATGGAAGACCCGCGATAAAAAGCTGGGTAAAGGTCATTGCACTCAACAAAACCGTTTGCCCCAAATCCGGTTGCAACACCAACAAGCTGGTAAAGACGACATAAAGCACAAAGGCAATTCTATGTCCTGGAAAGTGGTCGTCGCTTTTACCTATGGCGAGTATCCAGGCCGTTGTGACAGTAAAAAAAGGTTTCAAAAATTCGGAAGGTTGGAGCGAAAATCCAAACAGGCTAATCCAGCGTGTCGCGCCCTTGGTTTCATCACCAAGGAACAGGGTCAAACACAAAAACACAAAACACCCGAGCAAACCAATCACTGCCATACGGCGAATTGTGCGAATTTCCATCAACGACACGGCAACCATTAAAACCACGGCAACAGGCAAAAAGACGAGATGACGCTGTGCAAAGTGAAAGGAGTTTTCCAACCCCGGAATTCGCGCGACAGAAGCCGGAGAGGCGGCAAACATCAACACAATTCCCAGTGTCATGAGTGCTAACAGGCCAGAGAGCGACCAGCGATCAACCGTCCACCACCACCGCCCCAGAACAGAGGTATCTGTGCGTGTAAAGCTGTTATTTGGGGGAAGGGTCGTCACTGCACAGAGCCCTTTGATTTATATTGGTGCATCAAAGCCTTGAAACGGTCGCCCCGTTCCTCGAAAGAATGAAACTGGTCAAAGGACGCACAGGCAGGTGAAAATAGCAACTTGACCTGCGTTCCCGTGGTACGGTACAGCCGTTCAGCGGTGGCGAGGGCCTGTTGAACAGCCTGTTCCAGTGTGTGGCTAATGGTTGTTTCGGGTAGGCTTTCGCCCAATTCTTGCGCCATTTGTTCGGCGCACTCCCCAATGAAAAAGCCCGCCTTGACAGAAGGAGGCAGGGGGGTGAGACGGTGAAAGTTTTTGTCCTTGGACTGTCCGCCTGCAATCCAGACCACCGGATCAAAGGACGCGAGGGCGCGCCGCGCTGAGTCAATATTTGTTGCCTTTGAGTCGTTGATGACGCACAGGGCCGCTGTGTTCAGGACGAGTTCTTGCCGATGAGTGAGGCCTGAAAAGCTCCGTAACCCCCGTTCAATTTCTGTCTGTGTCAGGCCAAGAAAACGACAGAGGCCATAGGCGGCGAGGGTGTTTTGGCGGTTGTGCATCCCGATCAAGGCGGAGTTTTGGGGGAGGTTCAGCGTTTTTTGCCTGTTATCAAAATAGTCATCGTGCAGTGTCCCCGCGACGGTAAAGAGACCTCTGGCGACCCGGGTTGTGACTGAGAGTGGGACGATCTGTTGCTGTCCTGCGCTATTCAGGTTGTCAAATATTTGATGGGAAAAATCATCATCAAGGCTGACAAAGGCAATCCCGGATGGGGTTTGATGGGCAAAGATTTTAGCCTTTGCCGCGCTATATCCGCGCATATCGCCATGGCGTTCAAGGTGATCCGGGCTGATGTTCAAAAGAACGGCGGCGTCAAGGCGCAGTCTGTGACAGAGGTCGAGTTGATAGGACGATAGTTCGAGCAGATAGAGACCATCTGGCCCCGGATCAGGTAAATCAAAAACAGCGGTTCCAAGATTGCCACCACAAGACACAGATAGACCTGCCTGACGCAAAATATGGGCGGTGAGAACAGTTGTGGTTGATTTTCCATTTGTTCCGGTGATGCCGATAAAGCGCGGGGATTTTTTCTCGTTTTTGTTTCCTTTTTCTGGCCCATAAAGGCGGAAAAAAAGCTCGAGATCGCTGATGATTTCAATGCCTGCGGTATGCGCCCATTGCACAATCGGATGGGGGCGCGGGTGGGTGAGGGGAATACCGGGGGACAAAATTACAGAATCTAGCCTTGTGGTCTCAATTTGTTCAGATGGGGCGACCGTGAATCCCTCTGCAATCGCTGCCTGGCGTGTGCTGTCCCGGTCGTCCCAAACAACCAAATGCGCTCCGGCGCGTTGTAATGTGCGGGCGCAGGCCAGTCCGGAACGTGCAAGACCGACGAGATAAAAAGATCTGCTGTGGAGAGTGGATAATAGGGGATACATCGCGATCCTCAAATTCCTAGCGCAACTTTAGGGTCGAGAGACCGATGAGGGCGAGGATCATCGCGATGATCCAGAACCGAATGACAACAGTCGGTTCTGCCCAGCCCTTTTTTTCAAAATGGTGGTGGATAGGGGCCATGCGAAAAACCCGCTTTCCCGTTGTTTTGAAGGAAATGACCTGAACAATGACAGAAACGGCCTCCAGGACAAAAAGACCACCGATGATGGACAGGACAAGTTCATGCTTGGTGGCAACCGACAGCGCCCCCAGCGCGCCGCCAAGTGACAGGGAACCCGTATCGCCCATAAAGACCATTGCAGGGGGCGCGTTAAACCAGAGAAATCCCATGCAGGCTCCCACCAATGCGCCGCAGAAAATCGTGAGTTCTCCCGTCCCCGGGACATAGAAAATTTGCAGATAGCTGGAAAAAATACTGTTCCCGACCAGCCAGGCAATCAGCCCAAAGCACCCCCCCGCAATCATCACAGGGACAGTTGCCAGACCATCGAGACCGTCCGTTAAATTAACGGCATTGGATGTCCCCACCATGATAAAAACCGCGAAAGGAACATAGAAAAGACCAAGGTTCAGCAAGAGGTCTTTGACAAAGGGAATGCTTAAATGTGTATCCATATGATTTGGGGCACTTGCCGAAATGCTCCAGGCTGCGAGAACTGAAACAGCAATCTGCCCCAGAAGTTTAAATTTTCCGGGCAATCCCTTTGTATTGCGTCGGGTGAGTTTAAGATAATCATCGCTAAACCCGATCAAGCCAAATCCGATGGTGACCAGCAACAAGATCCAGACGTAACGGTTGGACAAATCAGACCACAGAATTGTCGAAAGACTCAGGGACAGAAGAATTAAACTTCCCCCCATTGTCGGTGTGCCTTGCTTGACAAAATGGGTTCCCGGCCCATCATCACGAATGGGTTGGCCTGCACCCTGTTTTGATTTGAGCCAGCGAATGACGTGCGGCCCCGCGACAAAGGAAATGAGCAAGGACGTCAGGACAGCCCCCCCCGTGCGGAAGGTAATATAGCGAAAAACATTCAAAACGCTGAAACTATCAGCCAGAGGCAAAAGCAAGTCATAAAGCATCAGGTTTACCCTTGTTATTTCCCTCGCCTGAATCGGTTGAAAGGGATAGGAGTGCGGTGACAACTTTGTCCATGTGGACGCTTCGCGACCCCTTGACGGCGATAATATCCCCATCACGCAAATCAGCGATCAGGCGTGGGGTGAGTTCCGAGGCATGGTCTGTATGAGTGAATGGCAGGTGATTGTGCAGTTCACTCGCCAGAGTTTTCATATAATGACCACAAGCATAAACACGCGCTATGCCATTGTCGCGCAGAGGACTCGAAAGCTGGCTGTGAAAACGCGCTGAGTCTTGACCGAGTTCCAGCATATCACCCAGAACAGCAATCCGTCGCCCCTGCGCCCTCGGCGTATTCGCGCCTAACAGGGTGAGCAGGGCGCGAACAGATTCGGGATTGGCGTTATAACTGTCATCAATCAGCTTGATCTGCCCCGCGCCATTGGGCAGGGTGATCTGGTGGCTTTGCCCCCGTCCCGACAAAATGGGCAGGGTCGCCAGTGCTTTACTCGCGCGTTCAAGGTCTGCCCCTAGCGCATCAACGGCACAAAGAACAGCTGCCGCATTCATCACCTGATGCTGTCCCGGTGCGGCAAGTCGGATAGACATGTTTTTTTCGTTGATTCTCAGGGTGATGAGGGAATGATCTGCGTGAAGTTTTGCATTCAAAATGCGACAGCTTGCCGCGTCGTTCCAGCCAAAGCTCCTGATATCCCGGAGACCACAGGCGCGCGCGGTCGCGTCCATCTGTGCAAAAAGGTCGTGGTCGCGATTGAGAATCGCAATGCCATCAGGGGTCATGGAGTCAAAAATTTCGGCCTTGGCGGCGGCAACCTCTGCGAGTGATTGAAACGCCGCCATATGTGCCGGGGCAATGGTGGTAATAATGGCGATGTCCGGGCGAACCAGCGCGCTGAGGGTGCGAATTTCACCTGCGGCACTCATGCCTAATTCATTGAGGGCATAGACGGCATCCGGTTGATGTTTACACAGGCTAAAGGGAATGCCCCAATGATTGTTAAAGCTGGCTTGTGAGGCCGAGGTCGGGGCCTGTGCGCTGAGACAGTGTGCAAGGGCATCCTTGACCGTTGTCTTGCCAACAGAACCAGTGATTCCAACAAATTTTGCCCGCGAGTCCGCGCGTGCGGTAACTGCCATATCCTCCAGAGCTATAAGGCTGTCTGCAACCTGCAATAAAGGTTGATTGGCGCACAGGTCAGCGATGGGGCGATGAACCATAGCTGCGCTGGCCCCCTTGTCAAATGCGGTTTTGACAAAATCATGTCCGTCACAGTTCGGCCCAGTGAGGGCGATAAACAGATCACCGGGAACAAGCGTGCGGGTGTTGATTGACAGACCCGTTGCGGCCCAGTCTGCGGTATTTGTTCCCCCGGTGGCCTTTGCAGCGCGTGCGGCAGTCCAGAGAATGTGTTGTCTTGTCATTGGCAACCCCCCATTTCTCCCAAGAGGGCCTCGCGCACTTCGTTGCGGTCATCAAAGGGGTGTTTTTCGTCACCGACAATCTGCCCGTCTTCGTGTCCCTTACCGGCGATGACGAGGCAATCCCCCGGGGCCAGTGCGGCAACGGCGTTGCGGATTGCAGTGCGGCGGTCGCCTGTGAGGGTACAGGTTGTCCGGCGGGATTGTGGGACACCCGCCATGATGTGTGCGCGAATCTGTGCGGCGTCTTCGGTACGGGGGTTATCATCTGTAATTGTGGTCACGTCTGCTTTTGTGGCGGCAATGCGCCCCATTTCCCCGCGCTTTCCTGGGTCTCTGTCTCCTCCACAGCCCATCACGACGCACAATCTGTCGCGGCAGTGTGGACGCAAAGCAGAGAGAACGCTGTCGAGAGCATCGGGGGTGTGGGCAAAATCGACATAAACGCAGGCACCGCTTTTCGTTTGTCCGATCCGCTCCAACCGCCCGGGAACGGGTTGGAGATGCGCGACAAGAGGGCAAAGGTTTTTTAAATCCTGTCCGGTGGCGAGCAACAGCCCCAAAGCCGTGAGTAAATTATCGGCCTGAAAATCCCCGACAAGGGGAAGATGCACGTGGTGTTTTCTTTCTCTCCACACCAGTACAAGGTTCTGACCCCTTGCTGTGATACTGTGTGAGAGCAGGTGCAAATCTGCACGATCTTTTCGGCCCGTACTCAAAACATTGCGGCCTCTGTTCTGACAGGCGTGTGCAATCTTTCGTCCAGCGGCGTCGTCCTGGTTGATAACAGCCGTTTTTCCTGCGGGTAGAAGTGTGGTGAAGAGGCGGGATTTTGCGCCGAGATAGTCATCTCGGCTGGTATGATAGTCCAGATGGTCACGTCCTAAATTGGTAAAGCCTGCCGCAGAGAGTTTGACAGCATCCGGGCGGTTTTGGTCGAGGCCGTGGCTGGAGGTTTCAAGTGCAAGGTGAGTCACGCCTTTTCCATGCAGATTGTGCAAGGTCTGGTGCAGAGTGATGCTGTCGGGTGTTGTCAACTTTGTGCTGTCGTGGGGTAAGGGCGCGATAGAGGGAGGCAACACAAGACCAAGTGTCCCGAGACTGGCTGCAGTGAAACCCTGTGCGACCCAGAGCTGTTGGAGAAAAGAGGCAACGGAGCTCTTACCATTGGTTCCGGTGATTGCGATGGTCGTTTTAGGTTGTTCAGCATAAAAGACCGCGCAGATTGCCGCCAGAACAGCCCGGGGGTGGGGATGATACAGGACGGTTGCCGTGTTTGGAATGGAGGAGAAACTTTCCCCCGGTGTTGTCAAAATAGTCCGCGCACCCCCTTTGAGGGCGTTGGCTATAAATTGCCGTCCGTCTAAAGCCTGTACCTGCCTGCTTGGCGATAAGGCGGCAAAGAGACACCCGTTGGTGGCCTTTCGGCTATCGAGAGCGAGGGCTGTGATGTGACGATCGTCGCCGTGTTTTTCGGGGCGCAGATCATGAGGGAGGGCGCGGAGGAGGTCACTGATATGCAATCGGGCGTCCTTCCATTCCGGCACGGGCCTTGACCAGCAGGGCCTCGCTGTTGGCATCGGCACTTTGCGTTTCTGTACGTGGTGGGAGACCCAACAAGGGAGCCATACGTTCAACAACCGCTTTGACGACAGGGGCGGCAACCCAGCCTCCGGTTGCGAAACCATAGGTTTCTTTGATGCCTTTTGGTTCATCGACCATGACATAAACCAGATAACGCGGGCGGGTCATGGGGAAGACACCCACGAAAGACGACGCACGGTTATTTTTGGCATAGCCGCCGCCTTCGACCTTGTCGGCGGTTCCTGATTTTCCCCCAACAAGGTAACCCTTGGCATCGGCGTTGCGTCCACTGCCATGCAGGACGACCAGACGTATCATGTCGCGGATCAGTTGTGAGGTTTCTGTCCGAATGACACGCTGACCTGCAACGGGGGGTGTTTTTTTCAAAAAGGTCGCAGGTCGTTTGATCCCGCCGTTGACGATGGCGGACACGGCACTGACCAGTTGAAGCGGACTGACGGCAATACCATGACCATAGGAAATGGTCATGGTATTGATATTGCGCCAGGGAGACGGCACCAATGGGCGACCGACTTCCTCTAATTCAGTCACAGCCGGGTTGAGCAAACCAAAACGATCAAGGTATTGACGTTGTGTTGTCGTGCCCATGTCCAGGGCCATCTTGAGCGTTCCGATATTGGACGAATAGATCAGAATTTCTGGGACGGAGAGCCATTTTTTCTTTGGTTTGAGATCATTGATGGTGAAGCGGGCAACGCGAAAGGGTTTGCTGACATCATAACCGTCAAAGGGGGTGATCGTCCCTTCGTTCAAGGCCATGGCGGCTGTGAGCACTTTGAAGGTTGACCCCATTTCATAAACGCCAAGAGTCGCGCGGTTAAAGCGGGCGTCGTCACTGGCTGTGCCGGGGCTGTTCAAATCAAAAGACGGGAGGGATGAACTGGCGAGAACCTCCCCGGTTTGGGTATCCATCACCAGACCGGCGGCTCCGGGGGCACTGAAACGTGTCATGGCGTGTTTTATTTCTTCGCTTAGAATGTGCTGGATGCGAATATCAAGCGACAGAGTCAGGGAATTTTCGCCGTCGGCAAGTTGGCGGTCGAATGCCCGCTCCATGCCTGCAAGGCCGCGATTATCGATATTGGTAAAGCCAACAGTCTGTGCAGCCTCATCACCGAGTGGATAGAACCGCCGTGCCCCCGTTTTGAAATTCAATCCGGGAATGCCCAGCGCATTGATGGCGTACTGTTCGCGCGGGGTGAGGTTACGCTTGATCCAGACGAACCCCCGTTTTTGGGAAAATTTTTCCAGCAAGGTCGCGGTGGACAGCATGGGTAGAATTGCCGAAACGCGGTGCGCAGCCCTTGCAGGGTCTGGAATTTTGCGTGGATCAGCGTAAAGCGATGTCGCCGGAAGACTGGTTGCCAGGATAACGCCGTTGCGATCGACAATGTCCGCGCGGGCTGGTTGAGAAGAGACACTGCTTTCAAAGACAGAATGTGCTGTTTGAGAAAGGTCGGGCTGAAAAACAGTGAGGTCAATCAATTTGGTGGTAATGACCAAAAAGACAACAACCATCAAACCACCAGTGACGAGAATACGGTTGCGTCCGGTTTCAAGTGCCGCGCGAGTTTGGCTGTCCAGTGAGATCACAGGTTCAAAGTAGCGAGTAAGTCGTGGTTCTGATTTTTTATGCGGCACTATTTCACCTCCGCCGCTGTGGCGTGACGCAACGTCACTTGGTCTGTTGTGCGTATAAGGCGAAACTGCCCGGTGTTGAGCGGGGCAAGGCGCAGATATTTTGCAGACAGGCGTTGGAGGCGATCAGGTGTGTTGAGATGGCTCCATTCGGCATCCAGAATGCGAATGGCTTCCTCGTCGCGGGCAATGTCTGCATTGAGTTTTGCAAGGGCTTGTTCGTGCTCTTGGACTTCCTGTTTGACCAAAAACAAAAACAGGGCGCAGGAAATTCCAATCGCAACGCTGAGGGTGACAACGATATTTTTCATCTGTTCCCTCCTCGCTGTGCAGGTGCAGTGGTGCGTTCTGCGGCCCGCATCCGTGCGGAACGTGCGCGGGGATTGCGCTTACATTCTTCTGCGTTGGCATTGAGGGCTTTGCGGAAAAGTTGTCGAAATGTGGGGGGCTGTGACTCGAGATGATCTGGTTCAAGGCGATGACGCGACCCGCGTGGACTATCGCCTGATTTTTCGCGCAGGAAATTTTTGACAATGCGGTCCTCCAGCGAGTGAAAAGACACCACAACAAGCCGCCCCAATGGTTTGAGCAACTTTTCTGCGGCGGCGAGTCCACGTGTCAATTCGCCCAATTCATCATTAACCGCGATACGCAGGGCCTGAAAACTGCGCGTTGCCGGGTCAGTTGCTTTGTTTTCACCTTTGCGGGCAATGGCGCGAATGACATCGGCCAGATCACCTGTACGGGTGAAGGCTTGGTGCGTCCGGCGAGCGACGATAGAACGGGCGATTTGGCGCGATTTTTTTTCTTCGCCATAGCGATAAAATATCTCTGCGAGTTCTGCTTCGCCCGTTGTATTGACAATATCTGCGGCGGTAATCTGCGTTCCAACTGTGTCCATTCGCATATCTAGTGGGCCATCTGCGCGGAAAGAAAATCCACGCGAGGGGTCATCAAGTTGGAGGGAAGAAACCCCAATATCTAGAACAATTCCGTCGAGGCAGGCGGTGTTGTGTTCCAGGTGACTGTTCAAAAGTGCATCCATGTCACCGAAAGACCCGTTCAACAGGGTTATCTGTCCGGTCTGTATTTCGGGTAGAGTGGTTGCTTTGCAATGGGCGACAGGATCGCGGTCTATTCCGTAAAGGCGGCAGTTTGCGGTGGTGGCAATGGCGCGACTATACCCCCCCGCGCCAAAGGTTCCATCCAGATAAAGCCCCCCGTCACAGGGTGCGAGCTGTTGGAGAACCTCTGTCAGCATAACAGGATTATGGTGGAGCTGTGCCAGAGGGATGCTCATGCAGGTGATCCCTTCTCCGTGTGCGCTTTGTTGAGAGGGAGTGCCAGTTTTCGCACTTTTGCGCGCTTGCGGGCTTCTTTTTTGCGTTCTGCGAGTCGTGTGGGATGCCAGATCTGGAAGAGGTCGCCCATCCCGACAAAGGCAGCGCGGTCATCCAATCCGGCATGATCTAAAAAATCAGGTGGCAAGATAATCCGCCCATCCTGATCGATTTGGAGCGGGTGACTGGCGGCAAGGATACTCGTGGCGAGGTCGTCTTGTTCTTCGGAAAAAAGGTCAAAAGAGTCGCTCATATTGTGATGGAGCAGGCGCAGAAATTCTTGGCTACAGGCTTCGAGGGCCTCGACGCGGTAAGAAGGAAAAATAACCACACCCTTAAAGGCACTCTCACCCAGCATGGCACGAAAAGGTGCGGGGACAGAAACCCGACCCTTTTTGTCCAGTCTGTTTTCGTATGTGCCAATGAAAAAGGTCACCGCGTCAATTCCGTTCCCTGTTTTCTCTCTGTCCAAGCGGATGACGATTGAAGAGAAAGTGGTTTGAAGTGGTTTGAAATGGTTTAAAGTGGAAAAATATGGAGTAACATGGATTTTTTTGCCCTGTCAATGGCATTGGCTGGAAATGTTGTTCGTCCTCATGCGTGGTTTTTTGCCGACATCAGACACACTGACCCATGCGTGAAAGCCCCCGCAGTGGTTGCGGAGGCTTTTTCTCTGGAGTTTTATAAGAAAGAGGGAGCGTTGCGTTTGGGTAGCTCTAATACCATTTCCTGAAAGTCAGAACTCATGTGCCCATTTTCTGTATCCGATGGACATGATTTTCGATGGCTTGTCGGTGAGGTTGTTCCATGCGTCACAGCAGAGGTAAACCATCTGAGATTGGACTATTCTGTTTGACAGCCAGTTTTGTCGCAAATATTGCCAGACATTTTCGACCGGGGCCGGGCTGCGTGGTGGCAGCGGCAAGAGGGTGATATTGTCCGGGATATCCAGTGTGCCGGTGGTGTGCCAGCCCGCCTGATCAAGGATGATGACAGCATGGGCACCGGGTTCGACCTGTGATGATATGTCCTCCGGATGCCCTTGCATCCCGCGTGTATCACAGCGCGGCAGGACAAGCGCGGCCCCCACACCACGGGCGGGGCATATCGCCCCGAATATCCAGGCGGATTTTGTGCGCTGGTCTTTTGCTGCCACAGGCCGTGTGCCCTGTTTGGCCCAACGCCGCGTGATATTGTTCTTCTGGCCAACACGCGCTTCGTCCTGGAACCGGATTTCAAGGGGGACAGTTCGCCCTGTTTTTTCCCGGATACGGTCTATTTCAACGGGGAAGTTTTTTTAAATGCGGTCAGGGCATCCCCGTTTTGTCCATGATGCACGGGCCGTCAATGTCCTGTCTCCGTGTTTGCGCAAGGTGGTGCTCAGGCAACTTTCGCCGAGGCGATCGTCCTCCCATAACCACTGCGCCAGATCCAGAAGTCGCCAGCGCACCATCGATAGCAGGCAATGGCCCTGTTTCAACGCGGGCAATCAAGGCAGCAAGCCGGGCCTCACTGGCCGGTCGCCCGATTCTCGACCGCTGCAAAAGACCGTCCGGACCTTCTGCATTGAAACGCAACACCCAATCACGAACAATTTGACGACCAACGCCGCGCGGCTTCACTGCGACTGCCGCCATCAGAGATGACCGCAAGGGCAGGCAAGCGGCGCGTCCGGTTCGAATCTGTTGAGAAGGCGGCGAAGACTGGATGCGTCATAATCCTGACGCAGCGGAAGGGGCTGACCCATGACAAACCTCCAATAAAGTGTCCTTCCTTGAATCACAGAATCTGCTCACGCGCCAGGCCCAGAGAGTCTTTATTTTATGGAATTGGTATAAAACCTCGACTTCGTCGTCTGGGGCGTCAAGCTACTTTAGGTTTGCGCGTGCAACACGACCTGCGATCCTCAAATAACCTCTGCGGTTCTCGAAAACGGCTCGGCCAACAGAGGCTGGAGGTTTCTAGAGATACTTTTTCGGCTTGAACGGTCTTAAGTCAGGTCTGTTTTTTTCTTTTTTTCCAGCACTGAACCATGATGCAGAAAAAAACGAGGCCCATTGAAAAAGCGGGTGCTGCCGTGATCTGGTATCTGGCTATATTCAGGCTGATGAGGGGATAAAAAATCAGATTGAAAAAAGCTGGTGACATGGCGGTGATGAGAATCCAGTCCTTGTGACGGATCGCCCAAAAGACAAGGAAGATCATTCCAGGCAGAGAAAAGGCAATAAAAACATCTGCCAAGACGCCGCGATAAAACAGCGGGATTGTTGTCAAAGCGTGGGTTAGGGGGCTGGATAAAACTTGATTCTTGAGTGTGGTTGTCCAGATTTGCTCGGCGTCTTGGGGTGTTCGCCCCTGTTCTGCGGATAGTCGGGCGACATTTTCACCGAAAGCAGTATGTCCCTTGAGATAAAAACCATCCGGGTTTTGTTCTTTAAATCGGATCCAATGTTGTTCTGGGATAAATTTTTCTGACCAATTATCGCCACTGCCTGGAAACCAATAGACAAAAGATGTGAAGTATTCTTGCAGGGTCATGTCGTGAAAGACGTTGCGGGCGGAGAGCGCGATACCTGCGCGGGAGTCTGTGATTTTGTATTCGCCGCTGACCTCGCCATTCCGTTTGATCCATAGAGCTGGCAATAGAGCAGCGCAGAGAACAAAAATGAGAACCGCTGGCAAGAATGATTTTATCCGTTTACGAGCATGGAACAGCAAAAGACCACCGCAAAAGACCACCGCCAGATAGAAGAAGTAAAGAAAGATCGCTTTAGTGAGGATTAAGAAGCTTAAGCAAAAGCCTGCCGCACCGGCAAGGCCGACCCGTGTTCGATCGCAGTTGGTTTTCCCTGTCTTGAGTAGCAAAAAAGAAAAGCCGCACACCAGAAAAAGAGCTAGGGGGTCTGAAACAATTTGATCCATCGAACTTTGTAGTTTGATATTGAGCCAGACAGAGGCCCCGGCAACTGTGGCGAGTTTCAGCGAAGAGGTCACATTGAGACAGAATTGAAAGAGCAAGACCCCTGCGAGGGCAAAGAAAATGCGATTGAGCCATTGAACCGCCGTGTAGGGTTGAACACCACAGCCCGCTTCTGTTGCAAGGCAGGCCATCGTTGCCGCTTCAATCCCGCCGAGTCCCAGGCGATAAATGGCGGCGAGGACGAGGGGAAAACCGGGTTCACGCCCAATGCCCGGTGTGATGTTGTGGTCATCCGCCATTGATTGGCTGTAAAGGCCATATGTGTTCAGATTATAGCCTGCGGCGATATATTGTCTCGAATCATGGCGATCCGGTGCGTCCAGCTTTGATTTTGCTGCCATGAGGCCGAGGCAGATCAGGCTTCCGATAAGACAGATGATCCAGATTTGACTACTGCGCGACAGCAACAGGCGGGACAGCATGAGAAGATCAACCTTTCAAGAAGGGAATGCGGAGGTAACTCAGCTTTTTTGCTTCAAGGCGTTGTTGCGCGACAGAGTCGAGGATAAACCCACAGACCAGCGACAGCAAAGCAGAAATCATCAGGCCGCTGGACAACATCGCTGTCGGCAGACGCGGCACAAGCCCTGTGTCGATATAATCAAAAAAAACAGGAAGGGAAAGGCCAAGTGAGGCAAGAACAAGACCGAGAGAGATCATCGTAAAAAAGACTAGGGGGCGGTAGTCTTTAAACAAGCGGATCATGGTCATCAAAATGCGAAAGCCGTCGCGGTATGTTCTCAGTTTACTCCGTGTTCCTTCGGCGCGGTTGTGGTAGGGGGTTTCAATTTCGGTAGAGGGCAGATTGAGGCTGAGACAGTGAATTGTCATTTCCGTTTCAATTTCGAACCCGCGTGACATGACGGGAAATGATTTGGCAAAACGGCGCGAAAAGCCCCGGTAGCCAGACAACATATCGGTAAAGCCGCGCCCAAAGAAAAAACGGACCAAGCTGGTTAAGAAAACATTGCCAAAGGCATGGCCCGGACGCCAGGTTGTTTTGCCCTTGATCGTACTGCGCGTTCCGACGACCATGTCGCATCGCTTTGCCAGCACAGCCTCAATCAGTTTTTCGGCACTGGCGGGGTCGTAGGTGCCATCACCGTCTGCCATGATATAGCAATCGGCATCAATTTCGCAAAAAATGCGCCGCACCGCATTCCCCTTTCCCTGCTGTTCTTCAAAGAGAACGGTCGCACCTGCGTCACGGGATTCTTGAGCCGTTTGATCGCGTGAATTGTTATCAACGACGTAGATTTCCGCATGGGGAAGTGCGGTCTTGAAATCTCTGATGACCTTGCCAATCGCCCCTTGCTCGTTATAACAGGGCAAAACAACTGCGATACGTCCCTTTTCGTGCAACGAGGTCATGGATATATGTCCTTATATGAAGTCGGGTGTGGGCATTTCTCGCGTTCCTCTATAATGTTTATGTGATGGGTTAGGCAAGGATGCGGCGACAGCTGGTTGGATTTTTATCGGTTGGGGCCTTTGCATTCGTGATTGATGCAGGGCTTTTGCAGGTACTTTCTTGGGCAGGGTTGATCCCATGGATTGCGCGTTTTTTTTCCTTCACCACGGCTCTTGTCTTTACCTGGTGGATGAATAGGACGCATTCTTTTCGGGTGGTCGGACAGCCAACATGGACAGAGTTTTTTTCTTATGCCTGTTCTGTGTCTGCGGGTGGCGCGATTAACTGGTTGGTCTATCTCGTCGTTTTGGACAAATATTTATCAGGAACAGCTTTTCCCGCGCTTGCCTTGATCCCTGCAACGGCGGTTTCTTTGTGTTTCAATTTTTTAATGATGAAGTGGGTGGTTTTCCGAAAAAAAAATCAGGGATGAAACCAGTGAGAATCTCTCAAAACCTCGATCCTCGTCGTCTGGGGCATCAAATCGTCTTGGCTCGGTGCGCTAAATAGCATTGGCGTGGCGTTTTAGAGGTGCTCAAATACCGCATAATAACAAAAAAAGACCCCTGTGCCGAAAGGCACAGGGGACAAGTTGAACAGGGAGGCTTCGCGTCCCAAAGGACGCGGGATCCGAAGACCCACCGGGCAGACCCGGCTTCCAGCATCTGGAGAAAGTCTCGACAGACACTGGCAGGGACATTGCGAGGCAACGTCCGTTGAGAAAGAAAATAGCGTTTTTTGTGTGGATGTCGAATATCAATTCAACAAAGCACCCATGCAATTTGGTGATGGCTTGTCTTTTTTTCATAAATTCACTTTCCAAGCCATTGTTGCTAAACATTTATTGATTATTGTGTGTTGTCTGTTATTTGTTGGAAAATTTTCAAAATGTCAAACCTGCGCCAGGTGGTTGCGATATGACTGGTGAAAAAAATCATCTTGCGCGGCAAAAACAGCAACGCTGGCGGGACGAGGTGTGTGCAACCTTTGTCCTCGCGTGGCCAATGGTGGCGACGCAACTGGCGATGATGGCCCTTGGGGTAAGCGATGTCATTATGATGGGGTGGTTGGGGGCCGAAAAATTGGCGGCGGGAGCGATTGCGAGCAGTATCGGTTTCGCCCTGTTCTGGAGTCTATCCGGGATTCTCAATGCGGTTTCCCCCATCATTGCACAAGCGCGCGGGCGACGTGACATAAAATCCGTGCGCCGTTCGACTCGTCAGGGGTTTTGGGCGACGTTGATTCTTTTTCCTTTGTTGGCTGTTTTTTTGCTCAATGGTGAATCTCTATTGTTGTTAAGTGGTCAGGAACCGCTGGTGGCCCAGCGCGGTGGTGTTTATATGTCATATGCTCTGTGGGGGTTTTTGCCCGCTATGGTGGCAATGGTGTTGCGATTTTTTTTGGCGGTTCACGGGGATACGGGGTTTTTTCTTTGGGCGACTGTTGCAGGAATTGGGGTCAATATCTTTGGTAATTATGCCTTGATTTTTGGAAATTTTGGCTTTCCCCGCCTTGAATTGATGGGGGCGGGGATCAGTACCTCCGTGGTAAATAGCTTTATTATGGCCTGTGTTATGGTCTACGTCTTGTCACGCCGTCGTTATCGACGCTATTACTTGTTTGTCCGCTTCTGGAAAGCTGATCTTGCGCGGTTGGCGGAAATTTTTCGCGTTGGTATCCCTGTTGGGGCAATGATTTTTGCCGAATCCTCGCTGTTTAGTGGTGTGTCCATTATGATGGGGTGGCTGGGTACAGATGCCCTCGCCGCACATGCTGTCGCGCTCCAATGTCTTGGGGTTGCTTATATGATTCCTTTGGGATTATCACAGGTGGCAACAGTGCGTGTCGGGTGGGCGGTTGGGCAAGGATCGCCGGAAAAAATTACCCGGGCCGCTTGGGTTTCACTTGGCCTTGGCGTGGGTTTTATGGCGATGGCCGCTGTTCTTTTTGCGTTTCAGCCAGAACTTTTGGTTGCTGTTTTCTTGGATCAAACTCAGTCCATGAACACAGCACCAGCAAAGCTCGCTATTTCTTTTTTGCAGATTGCCGCCCTTTTTCAGCTTCTCGATGGGGTGCAGGTTGTCGCGGGTGGTGTCTTGCGTGGTTTAAAGGATACGCGTTTTCCCATGTGGGTTGGACTCATTGGCTATTGGGGGGTTGGCGGGCCTGTGGGTTACGGTTTGGCCTTTGTGTTCGGATGTGGTGGACAGGGCATCTGGATCGGTATGGCCGCAGGCTTGGCCGTTGTCGCCTGCGTCTTGCTGATACGGTTCATCGGGCGTGTCCGCTTTGGTCTGGTGCGTCTCAACTGATGACACGTGTGATCAAAAAAAGCTCGATCAGCTCCTTGTCGCTCGGGGGGGGCTCAGTCATGCACGGGCACAGGCCTTAATCGTTGCGGGTGCGGTCACTGTCGATGGGACGGTTCAAACCAGACCAGGGGTCAAAATTGATCAAAATGCGCGATTGGCTCTGTGCAAGGATGACCATCCTTGGGCAAGCCGGGGCTGGTTGAAGCTGGTTGCGGGCCTTGATTACTTTGCCCTTGATCCGCAGGGACAAGTTTGCCTAGATGTCGGAGCTTCGACAGGCGGATTTACAGATGTTCTCCTCCATCGCGGGGCCGATCAGGTTTTTGCAGTCGATGTCGGACAGGGACAGTTGCTGGGTCGCTTGCGCGAAGATCCGCGCGTCATTGTGATGGAACAAACCAACGTCCGCACCCTTTGTGCAGAGGATTTCCCAAATGCTGTTCTACCGAAACTTGATCTTGTGGTTTGTGATGCCAGCTTTATCAGCCTGAAACTGGTTCTCCCCCGGGCCTTGGAACTGGTCGCGGGCGGTGGGGGGCTTTTGGCTC
This sequence comes from Kiloniellaceae bacterium, assembly GCA_965199245.1. Classification (GTDB taxonomy): domain Bacteria; phylum Pseudomonadota; class Alphaproteobacteria; order Kiloniellales; family Kiloniellaceae; genus Carbonatibacter. The sequence goes on along the minus strand of CBDAQP010000003.1, from coordinate 721,470 downwards.
TGATTAAACCACAGTTTGAAGTCGGCCCTCATGCGGTAGGAAAAGGCGGTATTGTGCGCGACCTGCGTCTCCACTACCGCTGTTGTCATGACCTGCGTGATTGGTTGACACATAAACAGGGCTGGTCTGTTCAGGGGGTCTGCGCTAGCCCTGTCTTTGGCTCGGATGGAAACCGGGAGTTTTTGATTTTTGCCCGTAAGCCTGCGCCCTGTTCAAGATGACTGCCCCTTTTTCGACCTGCATGGACATTTTTGTGGAAAATGGTGGGGGGTGTTGCTATGAAATCGCCGTACCAAGATGACGGAGTTGAAGATGAGAAACAGCTACAGGATGAAGAAAACAGGTGATCTGTTTTTTGTGATTGACGAAGAAACCGCTCTGATCGGTGAGGGTCAAAATCCTGACGAAGCCTATCGGAATTTGAACGATAAAATGATGTCCTATGAGGCATTGAAAGAAAAATCTGGATTTGGAGATCTTTCGTTTCAGTCATACAGGGGCGGTACTCTGAGCGCGACAGTCAAAAAATGGAGTGTTGCGTTCGTTTTTTTGAGCCTTTTTTCTGTTTCTCTCTCCTACGCGATTTCGACGGGTCTGTCTTATGGCATGAAGGGTATTGATGTTCCAAGGGGAAAGGCCCTGTGGTCAGCATTAGGTGATTCGATTATCAGGTTAGGCCGATCAGACAGTCTTTTTGATGACCCTCAAAAAGAACAAGAGGTCGTCCAGGCACTCAAAAGACTACACACAAAGATCAATCCCTATGTCGAGGCATTTTCTGATGATGAACAATAAATTTGCTCACAAAGCGTGGGTTTTGGTTGTTTTTCTCTTCCCGCTCGTTTTTCTATTTATGCCCAAAATGGATACGGAAAATAATAGCTGTTTGCGTGATGTCTCTTACAAAGGACAGGTCTTGTTTATACATAACTGTGACAGTAAATCGATTGCTGAGTCGGCGTTGAATTTTCCGGGTTACATTGTAGATGACAAAAATCCCTGGCGCGGGCGGCCTCTTCATATCGCTTTCGGTGCATTTTCTTATAGTCTCTTGACGCCCGTTGTGGTGATTATTGAAAAAACGATTGCGGATGGAATTGATTTTGATTACGGCAAACGGTCAAATATTGAAAAAAAATCTGTTTATCTTTCTGTTTATCTTTCTTATCTATTTCTTCATATTGCGTTAGTTTTATCGTTAATTTGGGTTACGGCGTCGTTTTTAAATATAGGAAATGATGCTTTGAATAAATTTTTGTTGGCTGTTTTTATGATGAACAGTGACTTTATTCAGGGATTTTTCTGGCAACCGCATAGTTCTTTTTTTGGAATATCCGTCCCGATCATTGCGATTTTGGCCTTCAAAATTGGTTTTATGAATAAAATTTATACGAAAAAACAGCTTTTGATCTGTTGCGTCCTGCTTGGATTGTGTGTTTTGATTTATCAATCAACGATTTTGTGGTTGCCAATGTTTCTGTGTGGTTTTTTTTATGCCGCCTACACAGAAAAACAAAAAATCGACTGGAAAATTGTTCTATCGTCTGTGTTTTGTTTTTTATGGCCGCTCTTGGTATGGTTAGTCGTCAATATGGTTTTGGACAAGCCCTATTCCTACGAAGCCGGGCTTGGGCAGTTTGTTTGGATTTTGGACGCCCTCGAAAACGGTCACTTGATGGAAAGCATGGTGGCTAAATATCATGCATTTTCTGGTAACATCAAAACCTCTTTGGGCAACCTTTGGATTGTCCCTTTGGTGTTGCTTATTGCATCGGTTGCTTTTAGTCCTGAAAAATTGTCCACGCTCATCAGGCAACCTTTCCTTGTCGCCTGTGTACTTATCATTGCAGGCCAGCTTGTTTTTAATTTTTTGCAGGGCTACTATCAACCACGCTTTATCACGCCTTTGTTACCGCTTGTCTCACTCATGTCTCTTTGGCTGATGCGTCGCTTTCACGCTGGCTCTTTAAAGTATTGTCTCTTTCTTTTTTCACTGGCACAGATTGTGAGCGGCTTTTACAGTCCGTCGCTATCTTTATCATAGCAAATGAGCGAGGTATGAACGGACGTACAATGTTCTATAAATCGATCTATTTGGACTGAGAACAGTTAGATTCAGAGGGCTGAGAGCAACCAATCGAAAAAAGGATACGGGAAGCTAAGGAAAAGATAACCTTGGTGAAGATGGAGGAGGTGGCACAGTATATACTTAAGTATCCTGAGGAGCATGAGTGTTTTGGGAACTGGAATTATGATTGAGCACCTCTAAAAACCTCGATCTTCGTTGTATGGGGCGTCAAACTGCTTTCTGCGATCCTCAGATACACTATGTATTCTGAGATTCTCGAAACAGTTTTTCTGCTAGCCAACAGAGGCTGGAGGTTTTTAGAGGTACTCATTTAGGGGAGAAAGGGCCATGGTTCGGCGATTGAGCTGTCCGGTAATCCGCGCTTTTAAGGCCAATAAAAAACCGCTGGTGTGTTTGACGGCCTATGATGTGCGCTTGGCGCGTTTGCTGGATCCACATGTTGATTTGTTGCTGGTGGGCGATTCTGTGGGCATGGTGATTTACGGCTTTGACACCACGCTTCCCGTGACGGTTGAAATGATGATTGCCCATGGTGCGGCGGTTATGCGCGGATCGGAGCAGGCGGCGGTTGTTGTTGATTTGCCTTTTGGCAGTTATCAGACCTCCCCCGCGCAGGCGTTCGAGACGGCGGCGCGTGTGATTAAGGAGACGGGGGCTACGGCAGTCAAACTCGAAGGCGGGGTGACTTTGGCGGATACGGTGGCCTTCCTCGTCGCGCGGGGGATTCCGGTTCTAGGTCACGTCGGGTTGATGCCCCAACATACCCGCGTTGTCGGAGGCTTTGTCAAACAGTCTGACGCGCAGGCGATTTTGGCGGATGCCCGCGCGATTGAACAGGCCGGGGCCTTTGCCATCGTTTTGGAATGCGTGGCCCCCCCTGTTGCCGAGGCGGTCTGTGCGGCGGTTTCTGTGCCGGTCATCGGCATTGGGACGGGAGCCAGCTGTGATGGTCAGGTCTTGGTCAGCGAAGACATGACCGGGCAGGGGGGGGCAGTTGTCCCGCCATTCGTCCGGTGCTATGCAAATATCGGTCGTGATATTTCCGACGCTGCTGCCCGCTATGCCGCCGATGTCAGGGCAGGATGGTTCCCGGAAGGGAAAAACCATGACAACACATGACAATGGCACAGGTGATCATGATATGGGGGAAAATGGCATGGGAGAGAATGGCGGGGGCGGCGAACAGTTGCTTGATGGGTTAGAGCGTGAACTACATGATTTCGGGGCGGATGATTTGATTGTTTTTGGCATCCGTTATGATGACGAGGACGAGCTGGAATTGGCGATCTGGGATTCATTGGATGATCCCGCCTTGCTCGCCGGAATGTTAGAAGACTACCTTGTGTCCTATCGCCGTGAACACGGTTTGGATAAACCCCGAAGCCACCAGAAGGCCCCACACCCTGAGAAATAGGTTCCCTATGGTGAGTCCTGTGGCGATTATCGCTGTGTCATTTTAAGCTCAATCCGGCGATTTTTGCGAAAGGCTGCAACAGTTTGGGCGGGGTCGAGGGGTTGAAATTCACCGAATCCCGTCGCGGCGAGCCTTTGGGGTGGAATGCCTTGGGCGATGAGGAACTTAACAACAGAAATGGCGCGAGCAGTGGACAGTTCCCAGTTGGATGGAAAGGCGGGGGTTGCAATGGGTTGACGGTCGGTGTGACCATCAACGCGCAGAACCCAGTCCAGATCATCAGGGATTTTTCGGATGAGATCTGTGAGGGTGCGCGCCAGTGTCATAATCTGTTCTCTGCCCCCTTCTTCGAGGACAGCCTGCCCGCTGTTAAAGAGGACTTCGGATTGAAAGACGAAGCGATCACCGACAATGCGGATATTGTTCTGGTTGCCTAAAATATCACGCAACCGCCCGAAAAATTCGGAACGATACCGGGCCAGTTGCTGAACCTTGGTTGCCAGCGCGGTATTTAAACGCTTGCCCAAGTCTAAAATACGGGCATTTTGTTCATTGTTGAGGGTTTCTGCGGCCTCAAGTGCCGTGGACAGACTGGCGAGTTGACGGCGCAAGGCGGCGATTTGCTGGTTAAGCAGGACAACCTCTGTGCGTGATTTTTCGCTCAAGGTGCGGTTTTCTGTCCGTAGGCGGGCGGTGTCCTGTTGCGCTGTGTCAAGTTGGGCCGTCAGCTCATTGCGAATTTGTTGCAACAGCGCGATTTCGGCAAGCTGAACAGTGATTTTTTCACGGTCAGCCTCAATCGTTGACCAGGCATCGACCAATTTTGCGTCCACGCTCGCCTTTTTCGCTGAGAGAACCGCCATCTGTGCGGTGAGTTCTGCGATTCGTTGCTCCAGTTCTGCGCGGGTTTTGGCCTGGTTCGTGACCATTTTTTCTGCACGGTCGCGGGCAATGGTGACGGCGATGAGGTCTTCGTCGGCCTGTGTTTTTTCGCGGTTGAGCTGGGCCAGCTGGCGGGCGAGGCTGGCGCGTTCTTCTTGCCCACGGGCCAGTGTTTCATTCAGTCTCTTGAGTGATACGCGTAGCTGTTCATTTTCAGATTGCTCAAGAGCCAGAACCTTTGCCAGTTCGGTAACTTCGGCCCCTAGCTGGTCGAGGGCTTTATCTTTTTGGGCGACGACAATGCTGAGCGCGAACTGTGCCATGATGAAGACCATCAGGACAAAAATCACCACCAGCAACAGCGTCGCAAGAGCATCGACAAAACCGGGCCAGATGTTGGGTGGACGTGACCGAGACTCTCCCCTGCTATAGCTACGCATGGTTTTGCTCTATTTTTCTTCGGCGATGGCGGCGAGGGTGCGGGTCAACAGGCGAATTTCATTGCGAATATCCTGCACCGCCTTTTCGCGCCCGTTTTCAAGCACAGCGCACAGCTTTTCAATTTGGAGTTCCATATGACGCAGAGAGTGACGCGCGGAGTCATCGGACTGCCCCGCGCCGTTGGGTTGACTGATGAGTTTGTCGAGGATGGGGAGCAAGCGATTTTGCGTTTCGGTCAGGGAGACGAGAGCCGTTTGTTGTGTGTGGAGCTGTTGCCCTAATGTCGCGAGCTGTTCCGCCACTGTGTTCAGGGCGTGATCGCTCCGCAGGCGTCCGCCGGTGTCGTGGGTGACAGTGTTTTGCAGCTTTTCAAGGGCCTCTGCCGTTTGTTCCAACAGAGCGGACACATAAGCCGGAATCCCCTGTTCCCCATCCCCCACGGGGCCGGATGACAGGCGCGTCAGGCTGGACAGCCATTCTTCGAGGTGGTGCATGAAGCGATTGTGGGCCTGTCCGGCCTGCAATTCAAGAAACCCGAGGATCAGCGAACCCGCCAGACCGAACAGCGATGAGCTGAACGCGGTTCCCATTCCCGACAGAGGCTTTTCCAAACCTGTTTTGAGATCTTCAAACAGCTGTAAGGGGTCGTTGCCCCCGCCGAGTCTGGCAATGGTACCTCCGACAGCGTTGACCGTATCCAATAGCCCCCAGAATGTCCCCAAAAGTCCCAGAAAAATCAGCAAGCCGATCAAATAGCGCGAAATTTCGTGACTTTCGTGAATACGGGCATGGATGCTATCCAGCAAGCTTCGCAGGGCCAGAGTTGACAGCGACAACCGCCCCGTTTTTTCCCCGAGCATTGTTGCCATTGGCCCCAGCAAACGCGGCAGAGGAACGCCGTGCAGGCTGTCGGCAAAAATCATCCCGTCGCGTGTTTTGTCCTGAATATGATTGAGCCAGCGGATTTCAGGCTTGAGCAAGATGACCTGCCTGAAAATGGACACAATGCCCAGTACCAAAACGCCTAGAATTGTCCCGTTTAAGAAGGCATTCCCCCAAAACGCCGCAACTAATTGCGGGGCGAGTAACCCCACCACGATCCCGACAATGGCAATGAATAAAACCATACGGATCAGGTGGCGGTTTGTGTTCATAAAACGGGCATCCTATTGTCGGGGGATAATATTCACGCGGTCGGGGTTGCCACCGGTTGTTTTATTGCCCAGTGCGCGTACCTGCATACGTGTACTACGAATCCCCCGTTCCATCAAGAATCCACGCACAGCAAGGGCGCGGGACAGTGATAGACGACGCGCCTGACTGGCCTGATCGTCCGACCCCCTGGCATAGGCGAGGAGCTGAATATCAAGCCCGTCATCGGCAGTCATGGCGGCGGAGAGCCTGTCGAGTTGGGCAATATCGGCATCATCCAATGCGAAGCTCTGCGCTTCAAAGACAATTTCAAGCGTCGCGGGATCGCTCACGTCGGGGGGGAGACTGGCCTCCAGCGTGGGTGGGGGGGTGAGGGTGATAATGTCCGATGCCCCCGTTGCCACGGGGGGCAGGGCGTTTGCCCGTGTCGTTTCCTGTGTCGTTTCTGGCGGGGCTACGGGTTCTACAGGGGCAACAGGCTGCGGCGGCGCAGGGGGTTCCGTGGTCGCGACGGGGCGCACGGGTGCCGTGGCGACTGGTTCAATAGCTGTTGTGTCCGGTACAGCAGGTGTGACAGCCTGAGGGGTGAGGCGTTGCCTGTTCGCGTGTGGTTGTCGGCGTTCCGGTTTTTGATTTGAGGCCTGTTGACCATCCCCGATGATAAAGGAGGATACGGGCATACCCGCCGGATTATTGGTGATCCGGGGTGACACTGTGCGCTGTGTGCGTATTGGTTGAGCAGAGGACGCAAAGCCCGCCACTGTCATGAGAGAGCGTGGATAGCTGGTCGGCGGATAATAGAGTGTGGCCGGGCGGTTGTTTTTTCGGGCATCGGCGGTATAGGGGTAAGATCCCGGGGCAGAACTATGAGGCGACTGATACTGGCTGACCGGAGTGCTGTGGTAGCCATTCAATCCGCTCTGCGATCTGCCGATGATGACGGTTCCCTGATTCAGCCCCTGCATTGTCGCGGTGGCCTCTTGCCCCATCAGCCCGATGACCCCTGTGAGCAGGAGCGTCAGTGTCTTGTGTGCCATCATGTTATCCTCTCCCGGAAATCGCGCACCCTGTTCTGCTCCTGACACCTTTAGGCTGAAAATCTGTCTGATTGGTTAATTTGTGACTATTTTGACAAAAAAGCGCAAATGTTTTTCGTCGAAACCGCACATTGTTTTTTCGGGGTAATGTTTTTTTTGGAGTTCTGCGCTCATGAGTCACTCTAAAGCAGGAAGAAAATCGCGCCAGTGACAAGGCTGGCGATAAAGACGGTTTCGGCGATAATCAGAATAATGGCATCGCCACCGACATCGAGAATTTTTTTCAGTGATGTTTTCATGCCCACCGCCGCAATAGCGGTCAGCAAGGCCCAGCGTGACACGACACCCAGGGCCTCGACGATAACGGGGGGAATGAGGGCCAGAGAATTGAGCGTCGCCAGAACCAGAAATCCCGCGACGAAGGCCGGGATAAGGGGCGGGTGTTTTGTCCTATCGTCGTGAGACAACCGCGCCCGCACAAAAAGCGAAAGACACAGTACAACAGGTGCGAGTAAGGCGACGCGGATCAATTTGACCACAGTTGAAATTTCACCTGTGTCATCGGATATTGAAAAACCAGCCCCCACCACCTGGGCGACATCGTGAATGGTTGCGCCCAAAAAAAGCCCCGCTGTGGTGTCATCCATTCCCATGAGTTGCGTCAACAGGGGATAGATAATCATGGCAAGGGTGCTGAGTACCGTGACGCCCAGAACGGTAAAGATCAGGTTTCGCTCTGACTCGTCATTTTTGGGCAACACGGCGGCAAGTGCAATGGCAGCAGAGGCACCGCAGATGGCAACTGCCCCCCCCGTGAGTAAGGCAAAGGGCCAATCCCGTTTCAAGAGTTGACCGACCAAAAGTCCAAAAAAAATGGTCAGGACAACCCCGGCAACGACAATGCCAATGGCCTCTAGGCCCAACATGGCGACCAAATCCATGCTGATTCGCGCCCCCAATAGGGCAATTCCAATGCGCAGGACTGGCTTGGCGGCAAAGCTGATCCCGCGCACCGACGGTCCTTCTTCACCCAAAAAATTGAGCGCAATTCCCAACAGCAAGGCCATCAACATCGCGGGTGCGCCGTAATGGTCGGACAGAAATTGTGCGGAAATGGCGACAAGAAAGGCAATGAGAAACCCGGGGAAAATCAGCCGGGCGTCGCTTTTTATCTGTTCAAAAATTGGGTCATCCTCCCGTTGCCGTAAAAAAGCTGTCTTGTGGCGGGATACCGGGTTTTTTCAAGCTATTTTAAGGGTGCACAGCCGCAAAGGCTCTGTGCGCCCAAAAGATTCAGTGTGTCAGCAATCAGTGGTCAAAGATCAGGCCACCCAGCGCGTGGCGTGATCGAATGCAAAGTCATAGCCGAACAAGGCAACTGACCCGCCCGTGTGCAGGAAGATCACCCGCTCGCCCTTTTTAAAGTGGCCTTTGCGAATCAGATCAATGAAACCAGCGGCCCCTTTGGCTGAATAAACGGGATCCAGCAGAATTGATTCCAGTTCGGCAAACATGCGGATGGCTTCGAGCCCGTCGTGGGTTGGAATGCCGTAGCCTTCACCCACATAATCGGTGTTGGCGACAACATCCCCTCGCTGGACAATGCCCCCACAGCCCAGTTTTTCGGCAGTGGTGCAGGCCAGTTTGAACACGTTTTCCTCTTGTTTTGCTCGCGGGGCGCGCACACCGATTCCGAGTAAGGGAATTTGTGCGTTCATGGCCTTGAGTCCGGCGATGAGTCCGGCCTGTGTGCCCGCAGATCCTGTCGCATGGACAATGTGGTCGATTTTCAATCCGGCGGCGTTGGTCTGTTGCAACACTTCAAAGGCACAGTTGACATAGCCCAGTGCCCCGATGGGGTTCGACCCGCCCCCGGGGATGATATAGACTTTTTTTCCGGCTTGGCGCATCTCGTGCGCGACGGCCTCCATTTCGGCGGCCATGTCCAGTCCGCCAGCGCGTTTTTCGGTTGTCGCACCATGCAGATGACCCAACAACACATTGCCGTTGTTGTTATAGTTGTCATGGGTCGATCCGGTGCGATCTTCGAGCAGGATATGACAGGCCATGCCCAGCTTGGCGGCAAAGGCCGCCGTTTGGCGGACGTGGTTGGACTGTGTCGCGCCTTGGGTGATAATGGTGTCCGCGCCGTTCAATTCTGCGTCAGCCATCAAAAATTCCAGCTTGCGGGTTTTGTTCCCGCCTGTGGACAAGCCCGTACAGTCATCGCGTTTGATCCAGATTTCCGGCCCGCCCAGCTCTGCGCTGAGACGATCAAGCCGCTCGAGAGGTGTGGGCAGGTGGGCAATGAAACGACGGGGAAAACGGGCGAGGTGCATGGGGTGAAACTCCTGGTGGTTATGGGCTGTGTGGCTGTGAGTCCTGGCGTGACACCGCGTGTAACAAATCTTTTGCGGTGACAGGGGCTTCCCCCTATAGCGGCTTTTGATGCCTCTTGATAGTGCGAAATTCACGAATAGAAAGACCTTTTTTGCATATTATGCGATAGCCTGTCATCTGTGATGGTGTTATCATCGCGCCCATGCAACTGGAATGGATTGATGATATTCTCGCCGTTTTGGACAGTGGGTCACTGGCGCGGGCGGCAGAGCGGCGGTTTTTAACGCAGTCTGCCTTTACGCGGCGCATTCGTGCCATCGAAGACCAAATGGGCGTGTCTCTTTTTGACCGTTCGCGCAAACCTGTGGCGGTGCGCCCCGGTGTTCAGGATATGGAACCGGAATTGCGGACGCTGGCCCGTCGCCTGCGGCGGTTGCAACAGGATTTGAAACGTGCGGTTGAACAGGGCGGACGGGGGGTGACGCTTGTCTTTCAACATGCACTAACCACAACATTTTCACCGCAGATTGTCCGGCTTTTGACACTGGCGCAGGATAAACCTGTTTGTATCAATTCGGCAAATCGCGACCGCTGTTTGTTGTCTGTGCTGTCCGGTCATTCCGACTTTGCGATCATTTACGATTGCGGGCGCAATATTCCCCGGGGTTTTGAAACCTGCGTGATGGGACGGGATTTGTTCGTACCTGTCGCCGCCCCGACTGTGTCCTGTTATGGTGCTGTGATTCCAACCATTAGCTACCCCCCGGATGTTTTTTTCGGGCGCGTTTTTGACCAGTCCATCCTGCCCTTTTTGCCAGAGGGGACGGAACTGGTGCCACAGGCCGAAACCGCCTTGACGCTTGCGGCCTGTGCCTATGCGTTGCAGGGAATCGGTGTGGCGTGGTTGCCGCTGGCCCTGGTCGAAGATCACCTGTCCACCGGACAGCTTGTGCGTGTTGAGCAACTGCCCGCCCAAGAGTTGGGCATTTTGTTGACCCGCCTGCGCGATCAGCAAGACGACGATGCGCTCTGGAACAATCTGGTTGCGACCGCAGAATTGTCTTGAGATCTATGTTCGCTTAAGTGCTGTGAATGTTTCCATGCTCACAGGGCGGCCCAGAGGTCACGACCTGTCTCTTGGAGACAGGGGGCAGGGTGGTTTTCCATGTCTGGTCGCCGACGGGGCGTCATGTGCCGTTGTCAAGTTCTTCTCCACAGTTGGATCGATTGCCCTCATTGTGTTGACCATTACCGTTGCGACATATGTCGGAATCGCAACCTCGACAGAGGCGGTGGCGGCTCTTTTGACGGTTATTCTGGTGGTTTGGGGTGATTTAACAGCGCAAGGATTCAAAGCGGTGATCTTTTACGCTATGCGAGCTATGGGTTATTTGGGTTTGTTCTCAATTATTGTCGTGCGCCGCAACAGTTCGATCGAGAATCCACGTGATGTAATTGAGGATCACAGAGATATGCCTGCGGTCGCGCCGTTGCGGAGCCATCGACAGCCGACCAGACGACTGGGGTTGAGATTTTTAGAGGTGCTCTACCTGCCCTAGGCGATGTTGCGAATGACAGCCCCCTTGTTTTGTTCAGTACGCTTACCATTTCTCATGGCGGGCTGTCCGTTGACGAAAACGTGTGCGATTCCTGTCGCATAGCGGCGGGGGTGTCTGGCGGTGCAGTTGCTGGTGATGGTGTTGGGATCAAAAACGCAGATATCGGCCTTTTGTCCTTTTTTCAAGCGTCCGCGTTCCTTGAGGCCGAGCCGGTCTGCGGGCAGGGCGGTGATTTTCTGGATAGCGTTTTCTAATGTGATGACCTTGCGGTCACGGACATAGTGTTGCAGGAATCGTGCGGCCCAGCCATAGCCACTGAGCGAGCCAATATGGTCTTTGAGGATACCATCATTTGCAGTAGCGACGGTATCAGAAATGACGGCGCATTCGGGTTGTTGCAGGCAGAGGTCAATATCATCGTTGCGGAATGATTTTGAGGTCCACAAACTGCGGATCATCTGCTCGCCTTCTTCCAGCAGGATATCGAGGACGGCATCATAGGGATCAACACCGCGCATACGCCCGATTTCTTCAAAATCCGCACCGACGAGATTTTTGTTTTCACAGGCATTGAGCAAGGCAATATCGCGCCACTTCCGGGCTTTGACAATCAGCCACATGGGTTGGGGGTTGGCTTTGATGCGGGCGCGGGCCTTGGGGTCGCGCAGGCGAGTCATAATGTCCTTAACACCACCTGATCTGGCCCATTTGGGCAGGATAGAGACAATTGTGGTGTGGTTCCAGTCGTGGGGGATAATGTCAAAGGCAACATCAACACCGTATTTACGGGCTTGTTCGACCATGCCGAGTGTGTGTTCCATAGCGTGATCGGGCGCACCGAATTTGGGCTGAATGTGCGAAATTTGCAGACGAACACCGGCTTGTCGCGCAGTGGAGAGAGCTTCTGCAAAGCCAAGGTCATAGCATGTATCGCGGTTGCGGACGTGGGTGGCATAGAGCCGTCCCTTGCGTGCGGTGGCCTGGCACAGGGGAACGATCTGTTCAGGTGTGGCAAGGATTCCAGGCCAGTATTCTAACCCGGTTGAAAACCCGGCGGCTCCCTGGTCAATGGCATCTTCGACCAGCCGTGTCATGTGGCTGATTTCTTCGGGTTCTCCGGCGCGTAAGGCATCGCCCACAACTGCGCGATGCACCGTGCCATGTCCGACAAAGGCAAGGACGTTGACACCTGTGTCGACCTGTTCCAAGGCATCGAGGTATTCACCAAAGCTTCGCCACGTTGCATCTGTTGCCTTATCTGTGTACCAAGGCGATACGGTCGGGATGACGGCGTGAGAACAGACGGGGGCGCAACTGATTCCGCACTGCCCGACGACCTCTGTTGTCACGCCTTGATGAACCTGGCTTTCAGCGCGTCCATCTGCCATCAGTGTAAAGTCAGAATGGGTATGGAGGTCAACAAAGCCGGGGGCGACAACCAACCCGCTAACGTCAATGATTTCTGCTGTTTCTGAGCCGTCAGTGAAGCCGAGCTGTCCAACGGCGACGATGGTATCGCCCGTGATGGCAATGTCGCCTAGAAAACGTTTTTGACCCGTTCCATCGATAATGTCACCGCCTTTGAGAATAAAATCAAACATGGAACTGTTCCTTGGCAAAATTGTTTAGCGTGTGGGGCCGTAAAGCCAGTTTGGCAGGGCAAGCGTTAAATTAGGAATCAAAACAATGGCGACGAGGCCAATGATATAGGCTGCGATAAAGGGCAGGACAGCGATGGAAATCCGTTCGATGGAGACATGAGAAATGCGAGAAGCAACAGTCAGGTTTGCACCCAGTGGCGGGGTCAAAAAGCCGATTTCGCAGGTGACAACAGTCAGAATGCCGAAAAGCACGGGATCGACACCGAGTGAGAGAGCCAGCGGCAGGAAAACAGAGGTAAACAGAATAACCTGAGCCATAGATTCCATAAAGGTTCCGATCAAGATATAGAACAACCCGATCAGCAACAAAATCACCGTAGCGTTATTGGTGAGTGCCGTGAGCTCCTGCTCAATGGCTGTGGGGACATCATAAAAGGCCGTTAGCTGTCCAAAGGCCAGTGTTGGGCTGATGAGAATCAAAATCCCGGTCAATAGGGCGGTGAAGCGCAGGGCATCGATTATTTTGTTCAATGTGAGTTGACAATAGACAAAAAGTCCGGTGAACAGCGCGTAAAAAGTGGCGATTCCGGCGGCTTCGGTCGGTGTGAAGATGCCGCCATAGATTCCACCCATGATAAGAATGGGGGCGAAGACAGCCCATTTTCCATCCCAGACGGCATGGAGAAAAGGTCGCCAGGAAAAAGCCTGTCCATGACCGCCATAACCGCGTTGGCGGGCGATGAGACAGGTTGTCCCTGTCAGTAACAATGTGATAACGAGTCCCGGCACCATTCCGGCCAGAAAAAGCCGGGGAATAGAGGTTTCAGAAACGAGGCCATAGATAATCAACAGGTTAGAGGGCGGAATCAGGCTACCCAATGCCCCGGCACTGGCAACAATGGCGGCGGCAAAGGGAGCATCGTAACCATCGCGTTTCATCGCGGGGATGGTCATGGAGCCAATCGCGGCAGTGGTTGCCGGGCCGGAACCAGAGAGGGCGGCGAAAAGCATACAGGCAAAAACAGAAACTAATCCCATTGATCCGCGATAGGCCCCGACGAGGCTGGTGGCAATGCCGATCATCCGTTGGGCCATCCCCCCCGTTTCCATCAAACGCCCTGCCAGGACAAAAAGTGGAATAGTCAAGAGGGGAAAGGGCGTCAGGGCACTGTATCCTGTTTGGGCCAACAGCGACCAGGGAATTTCAATTAGCCACAAGGCCAAAGCTGTGGTCAGCCCAACAGCGGCAAAGAGCGGGACAGCGATCACTGTCAGGGCAACGAAGACCAGTGCGAGGATCAAAAGCGGACTCATTAATGTTCTCCCAAGCTGTCTTCGTCCAGAACACCGGGCAATCCGCGGCAGTTCTGACGGAACCAGATCAGATACTGTTGACCCAACCGGACAAGCATCAAGGCATAGCCAAAAAAGAAAATCGTCTGAGGCCAAAATTGGTTGAGGCCGAGGCTGGGGCTAAATTCTGGAAAAGTCCAAGCAATGCCGAGGTAATCCCATCCGACCTTCAGCATGAAGAGGCAGAAAAAAGCCCAAGCAATGTCCGCGCAGACAATCACAATCTGCCCTAGTCGTGGGGGCATGACCCTGACACCAACCATAATGCGGACGTGAAAGCGTTTGCTTACACACAGGGCAGCTCCCATGTAAACAGTCCAGACCATGCTTATGGCGGCGACTTCTTCTGTCCAAGTCAGGGCGGTTGAAAAAATATAGCGGGAAATGACCTGTGCGAAAACGCAAACGGCGATCACGGCAATGAGGAAACAGCAGATCATTTCCTCAAAATGCCGTTCCAGCCATTTCAGAATAATCATGAACCCAGACCTCTGGCACGCTGTGTGAGGAAGGGTGGCGGTTGTCACCCTGTCCGGTGTAAGGCTCTATTGAGCAACGGCGCGGATTTTTTCAAGCAAGGTGGAAAATTCTGTACCGCGTTTATCCGCGAAATCCTGTTGAACCTGACGTGCGGCGGCAATAAACGCGGTTCTGTCTGGGTCTGTTCTTTCCATGCCCCCTTGTTCGACCAACCAGGTGCGAACCTCTTCGCGGGCGGCGCGTCTGGATCGGTTGTGTTCATTGCCCACCTCAGTTGCGGCCCGCAAGAGCGCGGCGCGCTGGTCATCAGACAGGCGTTTCATGAAGGAGCCAGAGGCAAAAAGCGGTGTGAGAGCAGAAAAATGTTCCAGAATGGCCAGATAGGGCTCAAATTCATAGAATTTCATACTTTTGATAAAGGACGTGCCGTTGTCGCTGCCATCCACAGTTCCGGTTTGCAAGGCTGTTGGTGTTTCTGACCACGCCAGGGGAACAGGTTCTGCACCAAAGGCCTTGAAGGTCGCGAGCATGACTTCGTTTTTGGGAGTGCGAATTTTCAGACCCTTCATATCCGCTATTGTCTTGATGGGGCGTTTTGAGTTGTAGAAATCGCGATAAGTCACGGCTCCGAATGCCAGAAGATGAACGGAGGTGTCTGTCTGGATTCTTTCCTTGATAAAGATGCCGACGTCACCGCTGGTCACGCGGTCAAAGTGGTCATTGTCTTCAAAGATATAGGGCAAAACGACCACATCCATCAGGGGCCAGTAGCGGGAAACATTGTTCGCGGTGATGATAAAGCTGTCAACAGTTCCCAGCTGCATGGCCCGAAAGGCGTCATCTTCGTTTGAAATCTGGTTACAGCACCGAATCTTGACCTGGATTGTGCCATTAGAATAATCCTCGATCCGTGTTTTGAGATGTTGGGCAAAGAGTCCGTGGTCTGATTTTTCCGGCGTACTAAATCCGAGGTTCATGGTGATGACATCTGCGGCCTGTGCAGAGGTTTGCAGAAAGGTTCCCTGAGCAATGGCGGCAAGGAATGCGAAAATAAATCCGAAAACAGTGATGTTTTTTGTGATCGTCATTTTTCTCCCCCCCCTCATTTTGTTGTTTCTCCATGATGCTATAACAAGGGAACATTTTTCATAAAGTATATTTTTTGTCTTTAAATATGCTATTAAATGAATTTAATCTGAAGAGCGTGTAGCTGTAGGCTGATGGCAGGGGGGAGAGTCTTGAATATCACGGTTCGACAGTTTCGCTATTTTGATGCGGTTTTGAGAACTGGAACGATCAAGGGGGCAGCGCAAGACATGCGGGTGTCCGGTTCTTCGATCACGGCGGCCCTCGATTTAATTGAAAAAATGGTCGGCGTACCGCTTTTCCATCGCATTCCGGCGCGGGGACTGGTTCCGACGGATGCCGGGGGGCGTGTCGGGGTGCGGGTGCGTGAATTTCTCGCCTATGTTCATTTATTTGAAACGGATTTGTTCTCTTTGGCGGGGCAGGTGAGGGGTGAAATCACCCTGGGCGTTTTTGAACCAGCGGCCCCTTATGTTCTGCCCCCTTTTCTCCGGCGTATGGCAGCAGATTATCCTGATGTGTCTCTTCGGGTTCATGAAGGCAGGATGGATGAGATCAACGAGGCTTTGCTGACCGGACAGGTTGATCTTGCCCTCGTTTACCGTTCCCATCTGATGTGTCAGGATTTTTATTTCAGAAAGCTGATGGCACCACGCCCCTGGGTTCTTGTTCCGGAAAGCTGGCCCATCAGTCGTCGGGATTCTTTGTCTTTGTCGGAATTGGTGGATTGGCCCATGATTATGCTCACAGTGCCAGATTCCGAAGCATGTATACGCAAGATATTTTTGGATCAGAACATTCGCCCGAATATTGTTCACAGTACGCATTCCGGGGAGGTCTTGCGGGCCATGGTTGCAGAGCAAATTGGTTTTGCAGTGATGAATATACGGGGACCCTTGGATCACATGGGGGCATCGCGCGTTGTGCCGCTGGTCGAAAACCTTCCCGGCCCGCGTTTTGGTCTCGCGTGGGCCACAGAAATTTGCTCCCCCGTGGTGCGGGCAACAATTTCCATGGGGGGTGCCTTGGCACAGGCGGGTGAATTTAGGGAACTGTGTATCAATGGCGACATTGACTAAAGGGTCTATCGTGTCCGCACGTCGTGGAAGAGTTTGAGCATACGCGGGTGCAGGTCGATATTCGCGCTGAGGATGCTTTGGGCTGTCCAGATGTCAAGCGGCTTGCCATCGAGGTCGGTGACAGTGGCCCCGGCCTCGGCTGCAATTAGTGCACCAGCGGCCATGTCCCACGGGGACAGGCCGTGTTCCCAATAACTGTCATAGCGACCTGCGGCGATATAGGCCAGATCAAGGGCCGCTGCGCCCCAGCGGCGCACACCCGCAGTTTTTGCCATGACGGTGTTGAGTTCGCGTAAAAAGGGCGCGCGATCCCCATGCCCGTTAAAGGGAATACCCGTTGCGGCGATTGTGCCGTCCAAGCGGACGCGGTTTGCCACCCGCAGGCGGCGATCATTGAGAAACGCGCCCTGGCCCTTTTCGGCGTAGAACATTTCATCCTTGATGGGGTCATAGACTACTCCGGCGACAATGGCAGCATTTTTTTCTAGGGCAATCGACACGGCAAAATGCGGCAGGCCGTGCAGAAAATTCGTCGTGCCGTCCAGTGGATCAACAACCCAGCGCACGGGGTTTGAATCGGTGCTGTTTGCCCCTGATTCTTCGCCATGAAACCCGTAGTCGGGGTGGGCGCGGGCGAGTTCTTCGCGGATGATTTTTTCTGCTTTCAAATCGGCGGTGGACACAAAATCCGACGGCCCCTTGCGCGAGACCTGAAGGTTTTCAACCTCGCCAAAATCGCGCTTGAGCGAACGCGCTGCCTTTTCAGCCGCGCGGGTCATAATAGTGATGAGAGGAGAGCGAAGAGACATCACGCCAATCCTATTGAAAGCGGTTGAAGGGTTTAATCTTTGGGGGGTTAGTCTTTGGCCCGTTCGACATAGGAACTATCCGCCGTGTTGACCACAACCCGCGTTCCCGTTGTAATATGCGGCGGCACCAGAATACGCACCCCATTGTCCAGCACAGCAGGTTTGTAGGACGATGATGCCGTTTGCCCCTTGACCACCGCGTCGGATTCGACAATTTCGCAGACCACATGATCGGGCAGGGTAACGGAAAGTGGTTCGTCCTCGAAACTTTCGACCGTGACTCCCATGCCGTCCTGGAGGAAGATCGCAGGTTCCCCCACCATATCGACAGAAAGCGAAATCTGTTCATAGCTGGTGGTGTGCATAAAGGTCAGCATGTCATCATCGCGAAACAGAAACTGATAATCCGCCTGATCCAAACGCACCCGTTCGACAGATTCACTGGCGCGAAAGCGTTCGTTCAGTTTTGTTCCATCGCGAATATCGCGCAGTTCGGCCTGGAGGTATGCCCCGCCTTTGCCGGGTTGGGTGTGGGCGATTTTCATCGCCCGCCACAGGCGACCGTTGTGTTCAATGATATTGCCCGGGCGAATGGCATTGCCGTTAATTTTCATCGTACTTGTCCTGAAAGCTCAAAGGTTTTGGGTGTTTGCCCCCATTTTGCATGACATAATGGGTTTTGCATGGGGTACACACTAGATTCTGCATGGGGCCGGACGCTACCACCAAAAACGCGACGATGCAAAAAAACCAAGACTCCAATTCGACAGATCTGTTCAATCTGTCAGACTTTAAGGGAAATTTTCCCGCATAAAGGGGTGTGTTCCATTGAAAATCAGACTATATAGCGTGAAAGAAAGTAAAAAATAGACGGGAGTGTTGGCATTGTCAGCGACCGAATTAGGGCCAGTCACCGAATTAGAACCCGCGATTGAATTACGCAGTTTGACCAAATGCTTTGGCGCGCAGACAGCCCTTGATGGGGTCAGCCTGCGCATTGTGCGCGGGGCGCGGGTGGTGGTAATCGGGGCTTCGGGCAGTGGCAAGACCCTGTTGCTCAAATCTATTGTGGGGATTGAACGCTATGACGGGACGATTTTGATTGATGGGGTGGAACAGGGCGCGGTTGGGCAGGCAGATCGCTTTGGGATGCAGTTTCAACAATCCGCTCTGTTCGATTCGATGAGTGTTTGGGAAAACATTGCCTTTCGCGCTCTGCAGCGCGGGCAGATCACCGCGCAAGAGGCCAAAAAATCAGCCGTTGAATTTCTCCGCCGTCTTGGCCTGCCTGCAACGACGGCTGATCTGTCGCCCGGTGATCTGTCGGGAGGGATGCAAAAGCGTGTTGGTTTGGCGCGTGCGGCCTTTGATCGGCCTGATTTTTTGATTCTTGACGAACCAACGGCAGGGCTTGATCCCATCATGAGTAGTGCGGTTGCGGTTCTCATCAATGATCTGTCGGCACCCCGGTCTATGACCACCCTTTCTGTCTGCTCTGATTTGGCGACTGTGCGGCGGATCGCGGATCGGGTCGTGATGTTGGATCAGGGGACGGTGGTGTGGTCGGGTGCAGTTGCAGAGCTGGACAGCACCGATAATCCTTACGTGCGTCAGTTCGTTGACAAGTCGTCGCACGGCCCCATTCAAAGCCAGTAGAGATCAGAGATGACGCGGATTATTTTTCTTTTACTGTTTCTGTTGGTCGCCGTGCCCGTTTTGGCACAGGAGGACACAACTGTTTTTGACACAGGACAGGTGCAGATTTTTGACCGCACGGGCCGGCACAAGGCAAGTTTTTCTGTCGAGGTCGCCCGCACAGCTACACAGCAGCACCGGGGGCTGATGTTTCGCCACAGCCTCCCCGAAGATCAAGGCATGATTTTCCTCTATGACCGCCCGCAGGTTCTGGCGATGTGGATGAAAAATACCTTTATCACGCTGGATATGCTCTTTGTGCGCCAGGACGGCACGATTGCCCGTCTCCACGAGCGGGCGACGCCCTTGTCTCCGGATATAATTTCATCGCATGAAGACGTGATTGCCGTGCTGGAAATTGGCGGCGGACGGGCGCAGGAGTTGGGGATCGCGCCGGGTGATCTGGTCTATTTTACGGGAAAATAGCCCTTAAAAAATCACGCTGGGCAACCATGTTGCCAGGCCGGGGAAAAACCCCAGGAGGATCAAGGCAAAGATTTGAATCAGGACAAAGGGCAGGACGCCTTTGTAGATTTGCAGGGTCGTCACGCTTGCCGGGGCGACACCGCGCAGATAGAACAGCGCAAATCCGAACGGTGGTGTCAAAAAGGACGTTTGTAAGTTCATCGCCATCATCACCCCCAACCAGATCGGTGAAATATCGCTCTGGAGCAAAACAGGGGCAACGATGGGCACAACAACCAGCGTGATTTCAATAAAGTCGAGAAAAAAGCCC
Source organism: Kiloniellaceae bacterium (assembly GCA_965199245.1). Classification (GTDB taxonomy): domain Bacteria; phylum Pseudomonadota; class Alphaproteobacteria; order Kiloniellales; family Kiloniellaceae; genus Carbonatibacter. The sequence goes on along the minus strand of CBDAQP010000003.1, from coordinate 701,717 downwards.
AACACAAACATCACCAGCATAACCACAATCAAGGCCCCGGTCGTCCCCCCGGGCAGTGAGGACAAAAAGTTGTGAATCATGTCATCACCGCCTAACCCCCGAAAAACGAGGGAAAAAACAGAGGCCCCGATCAGGATCACAAAAACCATAGAGGACATCTGCATGGTTGCGCTCATGATGGGTTTTAAGGTCTGGGCCTGTAAAAGCCGCCCCAGTGACACCACAACCCCCCACGCCATGACCAAGCACAGTCCCCCGGCGATGAGCATGGCAATCTGATTGGAAAGAGGCGGGTTATTTTGAAACAGACGCAGATCAAAATTCGCAATCAGGATCAACAACACAATAAGGGCCAGGGCAGAGGAAGTAACGGGCGTTGCGCCGCCACAATCAAAAACAGAAAAAAACCGACTGAGAGGGGTTTCTTTGTCCTTGTCCCTTTGCAGACGCCATCCGGCAAGCAAGAGCGCACCAACCGCCCCGACCGACGCCGATTCGGTCGGGGTGGCAACCCCGGTAAGGATTGAGCCAAGAACGGCAGTAATCAAAACAACGGGAGGGGCAAGGGCGCGGAGAATTTGACCTAGAAAGCTAAGGTCGCACGCCTGTTCACGCGCAACGGGCGGGGAGCTGTCGGGTTTGAGCAGAGCTATGGTGAGTTGCCAGGCCATGTAAAGCCCTACCAGCATCAACCCGGGGATGAGAGCACCTGCGAAGAGATCACCGACCGATACGGGATCCGGCGACCAGTTGCCTATCGCCCGCTGAGCATCCGAATAGGCGTTGGATATTTGATCGCCGAGGATGACCAAAACAATCGAGGGCGGAATAATCTGCCCCAGCGTTCCCGACGCACAGATTGACCCACAGGTCAGGGCCGGATCATAGCCCCGGCGCAACATAGTCGGCAGGGACAGCAAACCCATGGTCACAACTGTTGCGCCGACAATGCCGGTTGAAGCCGCAAGCAAGGCCCCGACCAGTGTCACAGACAGGCCCAAGCCCCCGGGCAGACGCCCGAACAGTTGCCCCATTGTCTCCAAAAGTTCCTCGGCAACCTTTGATTTTTCAAGTACAATGCCCATAAAGACAAAAAGCGGGACGGCAATCAATACCGTATTGGTCATGGCATTGCCATAGATGCGCGAGGGCAAGGCCCCAAAAAACGTGGGATCAAACACGCCGAAAAAAACGCCCAGACCCGCAAAAATCACGGCCACGCCCGCCAGTGTAAAGGCCACAGGAAACCCAGCCATGAGCGCGAAGCAGGCCACAGCAAACATTAGAATATCAAGCGTTTCAGCCATCAGTCTATTCAGCCCTGTTGTCGGTGTGGGGTGCGCAGGGTCACAAGCGCGTGCAGGGCCGTGGCCAGACCCTGTAAGACCATCAGCGCACAAAAAATCAAAATCAGCGTTTTGAGTAGATAGACAAAGGGAATGCCACTGGTTTCAACCGAGCCTTCGCGTACTGCCCAGGATTGCACGACAAAAGCCCACGACGAAAAGGCCAGCAATCCACACACAGGCAACAAAAACAACAGTACCCCGCCCAGATCAACGAGGGCCTTTGTTCGCTGTGAGGCGGTGCGATAGAAAATATCAACCCTCACATGACCGCCATGGCGCAGGGTATAGCCCGCGCCCAGTAAAAAGAGGCTGGCATGAAGATAAACAACGGATTCTTGTAAAAACAGAGAATTAACGCCAAAGGCATAGCGCATCAGAACGACGGCAAACTGCACCAAAACCATCAGGAGCGCGGCCCAAGACACAGTGCGCCCAACCTGTTCGTTGAGCGTATCAAGACTGTGGGCCACAGACACAAGACTTTTCACCGTGCGGGTCTCCGATGACAGATTATTCCGATGATAAACGATAGGAAACGGGGGGACAAACGCGTCCCCCCGAAAGGCCGGATCTTACCCGCTTTTCAACGCGGCGTCACGCTGTTTGGTGTACGCTGAATCGGCAATGTTCGTCCATTGTGCCGCTTTGGTGCGGAAGGCGACAAAGCTGTCATAGATTTTCTGCGTCATCTCGTCGGTTTGGGCGACCTCTGCCAGAACCTGTTCAGAGGCTTTGAACAGAGCGGTCGCCGTTTCGGTCGAGAATTTACGCAGTTTGACATTGTGCTTGTTGATGAGTGTATCCAGCGCATCGCCGTTTTTGGCGTTGTATTCGGAGAGAGAAAAATTATCATGCGCAGCACAGGCGGCCCGAATCAGCGATTTCTGTCCGGCGGGCAGGCTGTCCCATAGCTCTTTGTTGATCCCGCACGATAACACCGTTCCGGCTTCATGGAAACCGGGGTAGTAATAGTACTTGGCAACTTTGTAGAAACCAAGGGCCAAATCATTCCACGGCCCGACAAATTCTGTAGCATCAATGGCCCCTGATTGGAGTGAGGCATAAATTTCACCCCCGGGAATTGAAATCGCCGCCGCCCCGACCCGGCGCAAAACTTCACCACCGAGGCCGGGTATCCGCATTTTCAGGCCCTTGAAATCATCGATACTGTTGATTTCGCGGTTGAACCATCCCCCCATCTGAACGCCTGTGTTGGCGGCGGCAAAAGCTTTGACGTTAAAGCGTGCAGAAAGTTCATCCCACAATTCCTGCCCCCCGCCATAGTTTAGCCAAGCGTTCATTTCCGGGGCAGTCAGGCCAAAGGGAACGCTGGAAAAGAAATTAAATCCTTTGTGTTTGCCGGGCCAATAGTATTCTGCGGCGTGGTAGAGATCCGCCGTCCCGTTGGAGACCGCATCAAAAACCTCAAAGGCGGGAACCAGTTCGCCAGCGGCGTAAACCTTGACGCTGAGTTTGCCGTCGCTGGCCGATGTGATGTGATCCGCCATTTCCTGCGCCCGCGTGCCTAGACCAGGAAAGTTTTTCGGCCAGGCGGTGACCATTTTCAGTTGGCGTTTGCCCTGTGCAAAGGCAGGTGCCGCCAGCGTTGTCGCACCCAGCACTGTCGTCCCAGCAATTCCCCCGGTCGCTGCAACCTTTAAAAAGTTTCTGCGGGTATTTTGGGGGGGGGGGTGTTTTTTGTTCGTCATCAAAACCTCCGTGGTAAAAAGATTCAGGTAAAAAAGACTCAGGAGCAAAAATACCCGGAGAAAGTCTATCAGGTCTTTTGCGGACTGTCTTCCAGAAACTGCCATTGTCCCTGTTTGAAAACCTCTGCGGGGGCGGAAACCGGACTTATAGCGCATTTGACGCATAGAGGGAATCCAGTACCCGAGATAAAGATAGGGAAGATTTCTGTTCTGCGCTTCCGCGATCAATTCTGCGATCATATACTTGCCGAGGCTACGCACGGATTCCCTAGGGGAAAAATAGCTGTAAACCGCAGAAAATCCATCGGCAATCTGGTCAACAAGGCAAGAGGCGATGATCTCTTTTTCCCCCCCGCCAGGCGCAGGGCGCAGGCAATCAAACAACGCGGTTTTGACGGGGCTATTCCGGATCATGGCCTCAAATTCGTCACGGCCCATGCTGTCCATGCCGCTATGTGGGTGACGACAGGATTGATAGTGGTTAAAAAGCGCGTAATCCTTCTTGCCGAGGGAAAAGCCCGGTGTGTTGACCCAGCGGAACCTGGTTGTGAGGTCGCGGTTTTTATTTTTGATCCGCCGTGTGCTTTTGCCCATTGTGAACGCCTGCACACAAACGCGCAGGGGCAGGCAATAGTCCGCCGCGTCATAGAGCGTGCGATAGGTGATCTGTTCCTGGCGACGAAACCCGGCGCGAATCAACAGATCATAGCGGCTTTGCCCACTGTGGCGATCGAGTGGGCAGAGAATTTTTTCTTCTCTGATCCCCGGTACATAGGGGCAAGGGGAGGGCGGGTGCACCATAAAAAGCAAAGGAGACAGGTGCGAAGACGCCAAAAGACCAAAACCGGAAAATGAAGGCCACCGCAGGCCTATTGTGAGCGCAGGAGTTGCCCTATGCAATAACGCAAAAACGTCCTGTGCAATAGCGCAAAAATTTTTGACAAAAGTAAAATAATCTTTATTTGTGCCTCAATCTTTATGGGAATGGTGTACTCTTATGGGGGTTGGGGTACAGGTTTTTTGTTTTTAGTGTTCGCCTTTGTCGCGGTGTTCCGTTGAAAATCCCCTCCGTTGAAAGGCATTATTAAGGCATCTTTCGATGAAAACAGTGATCGGTCTTCCTATCGTGTTGGGGTCTGTCCCTAGGGGATACGGTGCGGCTGGCGGATATTTGCCTGTTCTCTGGCAGCCATTTGAATTTGTTATTATTTTTGGTGGAGGATTCGGTGCATTGGTCACTGCAAATACCGATGCAACTCTCAAACGCATTGGCGGGTCTCCCGGGCGTGTGTTCAAGGGGGCGTCCTATAAACAAGAAGACTATCTGGAGTTGCTGTGTTTGCAGTATCATCTGTTCAAGATGGCGGGGACGAATGGAATGCTGGTTCTTGAGTCCCACATTGAAGATCCGTCAAACTCCACACTGTTCCGGCAGTTCCCCAAATTTAGTGCTGATCCCTTTGCGGTTGAATTTGTCTGTGATTATCTACGTCTGGTCTCGTTGGGGGCGGATAAGGCTCATGAAATCGAGGGTCTGATGGAGCAGGAACTTGACATTCATCATGACAAAGAAGCCAAAGTGGCCCAGGCCCTGACAACAATGGGGGATTCCCTACCGGCTCTGGGCATTGTGGCGGCGGTGATGGGGGTCATTCACACCGTGGGGTCGATTACCGAGCCGCCTGAAGTCCTTGGAAAGTTGATCGGGGCGGCACTGATGGGAACCTTTGCCGGGGTTTTCTTGTCTTATGGCTTTGTGTCCCCCCTTGGAAAGGCCTTTGGTCATGTCGCCGAAGAAGACGCGGTTTATTATTACTGTTTGAAAGCAGGTCTTTTGGCCTTTATTGCCGAAAACCCGCCGACGGTTTGTGTGGAGCATGCGCGTAAAATGATCGGAACCCATTACCGTCCGACCTTTAACGAGTTGGAAGAAGCCGCCCAGAGTTCGACGGTGTCAACATAGGTTTTCCGGTATGGGTCTTGTTGGGGTAATCTGTTGGGCATCGTTTTGTTTTTTGGAGTATCGTGATGGCGGATGACCAGAGAGATGTTGTCATCAAAAAGGTCAAGAAAAAATCCGGTGTTCAGGGGGTAGCGGCAGCGTGGAAAATTGCCTATGCCGATTTTGTCACCGCGATGATGGTCTTTTTCCTGTTGCTGTGGTTGTTGAGCGCGACAGATGCGGAACAAAAACAGGGAATTGCTGATTACTTCCCGCCGTCCATGCAGATTTCAAATAGTCAAAGCGGGGCCAATGCCTTGTTAGCGGGGTTGTCTATTGCCCAGTAAGGGGCGACGGTGTCGAATCCGTCCAACATCGGGATTGAAATGAATCTGACCCCAGAGGAAAAAGACGACGATCAAGACAGCCAGGATGCCAGTGATGTGTAGGAACTCAGCGCAGAAGAACAGGAAAGACAACAACAGGTACAATTTGAGCAAGTGACCGAATCGCTCCAAGTTGCGATTGAAGAAAATGCAGAATTTCCATTACGCTCTTGAAAGAGGTGCTGGTGACACCAACAGGCGGAAGCGTGTCGCGCCCGGATGTCGACAGCGGGTTTAGAACCATTGATGTGGACAGCTTTTGAACGGAGGCGAAGATGGCGAAAATTATTCCTTTTTGCGGGGTTTACCCCCGGATTGCCCCGGATGTCTTTATTGCAGAGGGGGCCGTGATTATTGGTGATGTCGAAATTGGCCCAGAGTCGTCGGTGTGGTTTGGGTCTGTGTTGCGCGGGGATATCAATGCCATTCGCATCGGGCGGCGCACCAATATTCAGGATGGTACGGTGATCCATGTCGAATCTGACAAAACAGGGGCCGATTATCGTCAGTCTGGCGGCGGCAGTCCGACCATCATCGGTGATGGGGTGACTGTGGGGCACATGGCCTTGCTTCATGCCTGTGTCCTCGAAGATTATTCCTTTGTCGGGATGCGCGCTGTGGCGATGGATCGTTCGGTTGTGTCCTCGGGGGCAATGCTGGCGGCGGGGGCGATTTTGACATCCGATAAAGTCGTGCCTGCCAACCAGATCTGGGCGGGATCGCCTGCGCGGTTGTTCCGTGACATTCCCGTAGAAAGCCAAAAATCTATTCGTCAGTCGGCGGATAACTACTGGGACTGGGCACAAAAATATATGTAGGTTTTTGACTCTTTTTTGTTGTCGTTGCCGTGGTGGTTTATTGTGAAAAATTCTAGGGGCTACGGGTTCGCTATTTAAATGTTGGGGCGTTTGTGCTAGAACGGGTTTAATCAATCGGTCAGGATTGTTTTTGTGGATAGTTTTTTGCAGTTTTCGGGGAGGCTAGCTTGAAAATGAAGAACACATTGCGCTGTTTACTATTGATTGTATTGCCCGTCGTGACCTCTGCCTGTTCTGTTGTGCCGGACTCTGTCGTGCCAGATGTTCCTGATTGGGTTGACCCGACAAAATGGTTTGACGAGGACGAACCAGAAGACATCCCCCGGCACGTCGCCGTTGCCGAGGACGCCGTCCCGGTTGCTTCTTTTCCCGAACTGTCCACTGTCCCGGGGGAGGGGCCTGTTGTTTCGACCCAAGATCTGCGGGATCAGCAGCGCAAGGGCTTGCTGGCAGATCGGGCCAATGCACGCTATAGCACCGATCCGCTCAATGCGAATGCGGGTGTTGTGACCCCCGCGTCTGCGCCGGATGTTCCCAACTCCCCAGGTGATCCCACCCCCTCTGGCGCACCCGTCCCCGTTGTTCCTGTTCCTGTGACGCCAGTGTCTTCCGCACCTGTTTCTTCTCCGGCCCCCGTTTCTCCAAGCCCCGTTTCTGCGGCCCCTGTTTCTGCAGCGGTGCAAGAGAGCAGTGTAGGAGATACGGTGCCCGATTCCCGTTCTGTTCTGCCATTGTCTGCGGTTTCAGATGGGCCGACGGTTGTGATTTCCTCTGCGGGGGTGTCCTCTGCGGGGGATTTACCTCCTGCGTTTCCTGACCGTCCGGTGGCTCTTCCGGTGCGGGAGGCTGTTGTGTTTAACCGGCCCGCTTGGGCGACACCGGTTGACCCGCGTGGTTATGAGGCGCAATACCATTCCCGGGTCTCTCGTCCCCGGACTTGGGGTGTCGCGACTGCGGGGGGGAATGTCTATGCCGGAGCGGACGTGCCCATGGGGCGATTGGTGGCGGTCGTTTATTTCAAACATGGTTCTGCGAGTCTCAGCGATTGGGACAGAGGCGTGTTGCGTGATGTGGTTGCCCTCTATGGGCGCACCGGGGGGCAGGTGCGCGTTGTGGGGCATTCATCATCGCGCACACAGCTGATTGATGCTTCGGTGCATCGGCAGGTCAATTACCGCATGTCTGCGGCTCGGGCGCAGGCCGTGCGTGCGAGCTTGGTGGCGCAAGGAATTCCAGACCAGATGCTGGTGATGGAGGCCCGGGCAGATCAAAATCCGGTGTTCCATGAATCTATGCCCACGGGCGAAGCCGGCAATCGGCGTGTGGAAATCTATCTGAACTAACGGTGACAATTCATCTGACCTGGTGATCTTGTCGTTGCGGGTTGGAGTGGGCGATGGGGCATGGATGACGAGTTTCATAGAATAAAGCGTTTGCCGCCCTATGTTTTTGCAGAGGTCAACGCGCTCAAAGACTGCGCCCGGACGCAGGGGCGTGATATTGTTGATTTTGGCATGGGCAACCCCGACCAGCCCCCGCCCGCCCATGTGATTGCAAAACTGGCCGAGGTAGCGGCCAATCCGCGCACCCATGGTTATTCGGCATCCCGTGGCATCCCCGGCCTGCGCAAGGCTATTTCCGCCTATTACGCCCGTCGTTTTGATGTGGATATTTGCCCCGAAACCGAAACCATCGTGACCATTGGCTCGAAAGAAGGCCTGGCTAATCTGGCGCAGGCAATGACCAGTCCGGGGGATATTATCCTCGCGCCCAACCCCAGCTATCCCATTCATGCCTTTGGCTTTATTATTGCGGGGGCGGCGATTCGATCCCTACCTGTGAGGCCGGGGGGTGGTTTTATGGAACAGCTGGCCCGTGCTGTGCGCCACTCTGTGCCCAGGCCACGTGCCTTGATTCTCAATTATCCCTCGAACCCGACGGCGCAGGTTGTCGATTTGGATTTTTATGAACAGGTCGTTGATTTTTGCCGTTTTCACGGCATCTATATCATTTCTGATCTGGCGTACGCCGAAATCTATTTTGATGATAGGCCACCGCCCTCTATCCTCCAGGTGCGCGGGGCGCGTGAGGTCGCGGTTGAATTTTTATCGATGAGCAAGACCTATTCCATGGCAGGCTGGCGCATTGGCTTTTGTTCGGGGAGCAAAAAACTGGTTGCGGCTCTCACCCGCGTGAAATCTTATGTCGATTATGGGGCCTTTACACCGATTCAGGTGGCGGCAACGGCGGCCCTCAACGGCCCGCAGGACTGCGTTGGCCAGATTCGCGCCCGTTATCGGGGGCGGCGTGATGTTTTGATTCAGGGACTGACTGATGCCGGGTGGGAGTTACCCTCCCCCCCCGCCACCATGTTTGCCTGGGCCCCGGTGCCACAGGATTTTGCCTTTATGGGTTCGGTTGAATTTTCCAAGCTCCTGTTGCACGAGGCAGAGGTTGCCGTTGCTCCTGGGATTGGCTTTGGTGAATACGGCGAAGGATTCGTCCGCTTGGGACTCGTGGAAAATGAGCAGCGCATTCGTCAGGCCGTCAGGAAAATAAAGGCTATGATGGCGCACCGTGAGGATATTCTCGCCCGGTTGGATAAGGCGAGATCAAAAAAGTTCGCACTCTGCGCGCAAACTTGAAGTGACTCTGAAAAAAAATGGGGACTCAAAAAATGCGTGATGATGTTTTGATCTGTGCCTGGGGGGTCAAGCGTGGCCTTTAAAATTGCGATTGCGGGTCTGGGAACAGTGGGGGCAGGCGTGGTTCGCCTGATTCAGAATAGTCGTGATCTTTTACGCCTGCGTTGTGGACAGGATATTGATATTGTTGCTGTTTCTGCGAAAACGCGCAAAAATCGCGGCCTTGACCTGTCGGGGACGATATGGTTTGACGATGCGGTTCAGATGGCAGAGCTTGTAGATGTTGATTTGGTGATAGAATTGATCGGAGGGGCCGAAGGCACCGCGCGGGCGGTTGTTGAAACGGCTCTTGGGCGGGGGGTGCCTGTGATTACGGCCAACAAGGCCCTGTTGGCGCGTCACGGGCGCGCACTCGCGGGCCTTGCCGAACAAAAGGGAACAGGCCTGTTGTACGAGGCCGCTGTTGCGGGCGGTATTCCGATTATCAAGGCCCTGCGCGAAGGGCTGGCAGCCAATGACATGCACAGCGTCTATGGCATTTTGAACGGAACCTGTAATTATATCCTCAGCACCATGCAAGAGAGCGGGCGCGATTTTGATGATGTGCTTGCCGAGGCACAGAGGCTCGGTTACGCCGAAGCAGACCCCGGCGCGGATGTTGACGGTTTTGATGCCGCCCATAAATTGACCTTGCTCTGTGCGCTGGCTTTTGGGGCCTGTGTTGATTTTGACCGGCTCTCTATCGAAGGCATTCGTCATATCCGTGCCGCCGATATTCGCGCGGCGGGTGAATTGGGTTATAAAATCAAACACCTCGGTGTGGGGCAGATGGTCGAAGGAAAGCTGTATGCCTGTGTCTATCCCTGCATGGTTCCGGCGAGCAATTCGATCAGTGCGGTTGATGGGGTGCTTAATGCCGTGGTTTGTCATACGGGGGAGTCACAGGGTGTTGGGTCTGCATTCCTTCAGGGGCCGGGGGCCGGGGCCGGGCCGACGGCCTCTGCGGTTGTGGCGGATTTGCTGGACTATCTGCGCGGGTCGCGCCTGCCTGTTTTTGGTGTGCCTGTTGCCGATTTGCGCCGGGTGGAGACCCAAACCGTTGCAGAGCGGGCGGGGGCGTTTTATTTGCGCCTGAGCGTCCGCGACCAATCAGGGGTGATTGCGGATGTGATGGCGGTTTTGCGTGATTGTTCGGTGTCTGTCTGTTCGATGATTCAACGCAACGGCAATGGGGTTGTGTCTGTGATTGTCGTCACGCATCCGGTGTCTGAATGTGATCTCAATCGGGCGATTGTCGCAATCAATGGCTTGAGTGCCTGTACAGAACCGTTGACGATGATTCGCATCGCCGATTTGCAGGCGGTGTGATTTTTTGAAGGGATAAAGGGATGGAACGCAATCTTGCACTGGAGGCTGTGCGTGTGACCGAAGCCGCCGCGCTGGCGTCATCGCGGCTGATCGGCTGTGGAGATGAAAAGGCCGCAGATCAGGCCGCTGTCAATGCCATGCGTGATGCGCTCAATGGTTTGGCGATTGATGGAACTGTTGTGATTGGAGAGGGAGAGCGTGACGCTGCCCCGATGTTGTTTATCGGTGAAAAGGTCGGTTTGGGTACTGGCCCCCGGATTGATATTGCGCTTGATCCCCTCGAAGGAACAACCCTGACTGCGACAGGCGGGCCGAACGCGCTTTGTGTTTTGGCGATGGCAGAATCGGGAAAGTTTCTCAATGCCCCCGATACCTATATGGATAAAATCGCAGTGGGGGGTGGTTTGCCGGATGCGGTTGTTGATTTAGATGCCGATCCAGCGGAAAACCTGAAAAGCCTTGCCCGTGCAAAGGGCTGTGCCGTCAGTGATCTGGTCGTTTGCATTATGGATCGTCCCCGTCATGCGGATTTGATTGCCAAAACCCGCGATGCCGGAGCGCGGATTGTGTTGATCGGTGATGGGGATGTGGCGGGGGCCTTGGCGACCTCTGACCCGTACTCGGTGATTGATCTTTACATGGGAACGGGTGGCGCACCCGAAGGCGTCCTGGCGGCGGCGGCACTGCGTTGTCGGGGGGGGCAGTTTCAGGGGCGTCTGGTGTTCCGCAATGATGATGAGGTCGCCCGGGCGCGGCGTTTGGGGATTACTGATCTTGAGCGCAAATACCATATTGATGATCTGGCGGGAGGTGATGTGATGTTTGTGGCCACAGGTGTCACCGATGGTCAGCTCTTGCGCGGTGTGCGTCTGCGTCCGGATGGATTTGCGACCACAGAATCAATCGTCATGCGCTCGCGCACCGGAACCGTGCGGGTGGTGGAGGCCCAACATAACTTTGCGGTGAAAACATGGTATCAGCCCTTGGTGTCCCAGTCTGTGGTGTCCTAAGTCTCTCATGCACACAGAAGAGGCCAGAGCGTGCTTTTTAGGGGTTGAGCGGTCGCTGTCAGGGCGGCGGTGGGAAAGCCGCCTGAGTGCGGGCGCAGAGCGTCAGGTTCTTTTTCTCACCCAGCGTTTGGGGGTGCCTGATCTGATCGGGCGGATTCTCGCCGGGCGGGGGGTGTCAGTAGATGACGCGGCCTCTTTTCTCGCGCCGTCCTTGCGTCATGCCTTGCCTGATCCCTCTTCCTTTATCGATTTGGACAGGGCGACGACGGCGGTGGCGGATGCACTCGAGCGCGGGGAGGATATCGGTGTTCTGGGGGATTATGATGTCGATGGGGCGACCTCTGCCGCTGTGCTGGTGCGCTATTTTCGGGCCATCAACAAGACGCTGTGCGTCCATATTCCGGATCGCATCACCGAAGGATATGGCCCCAATCAACAGGCACTTGACAACCTCAAAGCCCGGGGCTGTCGTCTGGTTTTTACGGTTGATTGTGGCACGGTGGCCTATGACCTCTTGGACAGAGTTCAAGAGGCGGGTCTGTCGATTATTGTACTAGATCATCACGTTGGCGAACCCCGTCTTCCGGCGGTGACGGCAGTGGTCAACCCCAACCGCCAAGATGAAACGGGCCGCTATGGTGAACTCTGCGCTTGTGGTGTGGTGTTTTTGTTTTTGGTCGGCCTCAATCGGGAATTGCGCCGCCGCGACTTTTTTCGCATACAAGGGATGTCGGAACCGGATTTAATCGGGTGTCTTGATCTTGTGGCTTTGGGTACTGTGGCGGATGTGATGCCGCTTAAGGGGCTGAATCGGGCTTATGTGGCCCAAGGCCTCAAGGTCATGGCCCGCCGTCAAAATGCCGGATTGGTGGCTCTGTGCGATGTGGCCGGACTTTCAACCGCCCCGCAGTCCAGTCATCTGGCCTTTAGCCTGGCTCCGCGTATCAATGCCGGCGGGCGGGTGGGCGATGCGAGCCTAGGCCTGCGGTTGCTGACTTGTGACGATCCGACAGAGGCCAGCCTCTTGGCACGTCGGCTTGACCAGATGAACGCGGAGCGCAAAGAATTAGAGGATTCGGTGCTGCTGTCGGCGTACCGACAGGCGCAACACCAGAGCGATTGTCTCATCGTCACGGGGCAGGGGTGGCATCCTGGGGTGATTGGTATTGTTGCCAGCCGTTTGAAAGACCGCTTTCACGCGCCAACTGTGGTGATTTCCTTTGACGAACAGGGGCGGGGCAAGGGATCTGGTCGCTCTGTTGCCGGAGTTGATTTGGGTGCTGCGGTGACGGCAGCCCGCCAGGCCGGCCTGCTCTGCACTGGCGGGGGACATGCGATGGCGGCGGGGCTGAGCATGACAGAGGACACTCTGGACGATTTTATCGCCTTTATGCGTGCGCGTGTGGTGTGTGATCTCGTCCCCCGGGTTCCGGTTTTGGGGATTGATGGCGCATTGACACCAGCGGCGGCTTGTGGCGATCTGGTTGATCTGCTGGATTCTTGCGGCCCTTACGGGGTCGGCAATGTTCAGCCGCGCTTTGTCTTGCCCTCCATGCAGATTGTGAAACCTGTTGTGCGTCAGGACAAACATGTCAGTTGTCTGCTCCGGGGCCAAGACGGCCTGTCGCTCAAGGCCATTGCCTTTCGCGTGATGGGAACGGAATTGGGACAGGGATTGCTGAATAGTCACGGTGGGGTGTTCCATGTCGCCGGAAAACTTCAACGCGACAGCTATGGCTATCGGGATGCGGTGCAGATCATCATCGAAGACGCTTCTTTGATCTTTTAGGTTTGCGCGCGGATCACGACGTAAGTTTGCGCGCGGATCATTTTTTTATTTTGCGTGTGGAGTACGACGATAAAAAAACAGGACAGAGGCATAAAAAAAACCTTGCACAGACGCGGGAGGGCGGGGTAAACACAGCCACGTCTCGCGCTGACCCCTTCGTCTAGAGGCCTAGGACACCGCCCTTTCACGGCGGCAACACGGGTTCGAATCCCGTAGGGGTCGCCATTTTCCTCTTTGTTCAGAGCAATAGAGATTTCGGGCCAAAAGATATTTCAGGCAAAATAGACAAAACCCCAAAATAGACAAAACCAATGAAATTTTAGGTGATTATATGCTTGGTGTTGTCGCCCAGAGGTGCGATGAAACTGAAATCAGACATTTAAACGAACTCCACTTCATTGATTCTGTAATATCAGACCCCATGCTTTTTGCGGAGGAGAAGTGGCGAATTGCCAGCGATAAGAGTAGGAAACACAGCAAATATTGGAAGCATTTCCTATAGACCTGATATATTAGAATGAAATAGGACGTTTGTTCACCTAATAACCGAGACATTGAGCCACAAAACACAAAAACACTAAGGGGTAATAAGGGTGTCCACGTGCAACACAACCTGTGAACCTCGAATACATCACGTGGTTTCTCGAAAACAGTTTTCCTGTCGGCCTCGTGCTCCGCGCGTAATTTATCGTGCTCCGCGCGTAATTTATAGCTATTGGATAGAGGTTTTTAGAGGTACTCCGATGTGGCTTATACCATTTCCGGAAAGTCAGCACCCATGGGTTCATTTTCTGTATCCAATGGACATGGTTTTCCATGGTCTTCCGGTGAGGTTGTTCCATGCGTCACAGCAGAGGGAACCCATCTGAGATTGGACTATTCTGTTTGACAGCCAATTCTGTCGCAGATATTGCCAGACATTTTCGACCGGGGCCGGGCTGCGTGGCGGCAGCGGCAAGAGGGTGATATTGTCGGGACTATCCAGATTGGTTGTGGTGTGCCCTCCGGCCTGATCCGGAATGATGAGGGCATGGGCACCGGGTTCGACCTGTGATGATCTGTCCTCCGGATGCCCTTGCATCCCGCGTGTATCACAGCGCGGCAGGACAAGAGCTGCCCCCCCGGGCCGGGCAGATCGCCCCGAATATCCAGACAGATTTGGTTCCTTGATCCTTTGGAGCGACCGGGCGGGTTGCCCGGCACCGCGTGATCTGTGTTTTTTGACCAACCCGCGCGTCGTCCCGGAACCGGATTTCAAGGGGGACAGTTTGCCCTGTTTTTTCCCGGATACGGTCTCTTTCAACGGGGAAGTTTTTTTAAATGCGCTCAGGGCATCCCCGTTTTGTCCATGATGCACGGGCCGTCAATGTCCTGTCTCCGTGTTTGCGCAAGGTGGTGCTCAGGCAACTTTCGCTGAGGCGATCGTCCTCCCATAACCACTGCGCCAGATCCAGAAGTCGCCAGCGCACCATCGATGGCAGGCCATGGCCCTGTTTCAACGCGGGCAATCAGGGCAGCAAGCCGGGCCTCATTCAACCTGGCCGGTCGCCCGCTTCCCGAACGCTGCAAAAGCCCGTCTGAACCTTCTGCATTGAAACGCAACACCCAATCACGAACAATTTGACGACCAACGCCGCGCGGCTTCACTGCGACTGCCGCCATCAGAGATGACCGCAAGGGCAGGCAAGCGGCGCGTCCGGTTCGAATCTGTTGAGAAGGCGGCGAAGACTGGATGCGTCATCATCCTGACGCAGGGGCTGACCCATGACAAATCTCCAAAACTGTGTCCTTCCTTGAATCACAGAATCTGCTCACGCGCCAGATCCAGAGAGTCTTTATTTTATGGAATTGGTATAAGTCTCAAACAGAGGCAGACAGACAACTAATTTTTGATGGTTGCATGCTTGAAAAAGGTTATCAAAAAATAATTGTTGGTAATGATGAATAAAGCTGAAGCAATCAATTTTCGTCAGTGGTTTTGTTTAACGTGACTTGACCCTCGCTCGTGTATGGCGGGCAACGGTTGATGCAGGGCTGACCACTGGCGCGGTCATGATTATTATCATGGCGTCCTCGACGATTCAGTGGATTCTGACGGCTGAACGTGTGCATCAGGATGTGGCGCAGTGGGTGTGGCTCACCTCTTCAGAGCCTTGGATGGTTATTCTTGCCCTGATGCTCGTCGTGGGGCCTTTATTGATCTACTGCGGGCAATCCTGTTGCTTGGCCCGATCTTTGTCACCATTGCGCAGAACGTTGGTCTTGACTTCGTCCAACTGGGGCTGATGATGGTGGTGGACCTTGCCGTTGGTCTTTACATGCCGCCAGTTGGAACGACGCTGTTCGTGTCAACCACGATTTCGGGGACGCGGATTAGCGAGACAGTGATGCCTTCCTCCCGTTCTATGCGGTTGCGATCATGGTTCTCTGTTTGATCTCCTATACCTCATCCCTGACACTCTACCAGGCATTCCCAAGGGCGTTGCATATAATTAAGATCCGACAGATTTCGAGAGGAGAGTTTTGAGTTCTTCCCTGTTGTCCCATTGACGCAAAGGCTTGTGGGTCATAGGGTGCTGTCTTTCCCCGTGTTCTCAAAAATGGAGTTCCTATGTCCTCTTCTGCTGATCTTGCCATGCAGGCGAAAGCTTGGCCCTTTGACGAAGCGCGGAAGGTTTTGGCGCAGGTTGGAGGGAAACCGGACAAAGGCTATGTGCTCTTTGCAACGGGCTATGGGCCGTCTGGCTTGCCGCATATTGGAACCTTTGGCGAGGTTGTGCGGACAGCGATGGTACGCAAAGCCTTTGAACATATCAGCGATATTCCGACTCGCCTCATTTGTTTTTCTGATGATATGGATGGCTTTCGTAAGGTTCCACCCAATCTGCCTCAGCAGGAGATGTTGGCAGAACACCTGCACAAGCCCTTGACGGCGGTTCCCGATCCCTTTGGCACCCATGACAGTTTGGGACAGCACAATAACGCGCGCTTGTGTCATTTCCTTGATTCCTTCGGGTTTGATTATGAGTTGGTGTCTGCGACGCAAAGTTATAAAAGTGGTCGTTTTGATGCGGCCCTGCGTCAAATTCTGGCACACTATGACGCCGTGATGGACATTATGCTCCCGACTTTGGGGTCAGAGCGGCGGGCGACCTATAGTCCCTTTCTTCCCATCTGTGCCAAAACGGGCAAAGTGCTTCAGGTGCGCGTCGTTGCAACCAATCAGGACAAGGGAACGATTGTCTATGAAGATACGACGTGTGGAGAGGTTGAAACGCCTGTGACAGGGGGGCATTGCAAATTGCAATGGAAACCGGATTGGGCCATGCGTCAATACGCGCTAGATGTTGATTATGAAATGTCGGGAAAGGATTTGGCGGAGTCTGTCAAACAGGCCAATCGCATTCAAAAAGCCATTGGGGGCCGGGGGCCAGCGACCTTTACCTATGAATTGTTTTTGGATGAAAAGGGGGAAAAGATTTCAAAATCAAAAGGCAATGGTCTGTCACTCGATGACTGGCTGACCTATGCTCCGCCGGAAAGTTTGTCTTTGTTTATGTACAACAAGCCCCGTGCGGCAAAGCGGCTCTATTTTGATGTGATTCCGCGCATGGTGGATGATTATTTGACTTTTCGCAACAAAATCGCTGATCAGGATCAGGCCCAGCTGTTAGAAAATCCCGTCTGGCACGTCCATTCGGGGGCCGTGCCACAGGAACGGGGGGGGGTGAGCTTTAGCTTGTTGTTGAATTTGGCCTCTGTCTGTAATGCAGAGGACAAAGAAACGCTCTGGAATTTTATACGCTGTTATGATGCCTCTGTCTGTGCACAGACAGAGGTCTTTTTAGATGCGCTGGCGGGTTATGCTGTGCGCTATTATCAAGACTTCGTGCGCCCCAATTTAACCTATCGCCTGCCGACGGCGACGGAACGCCCAGCCTTTGAAGATCTTGCCGCGATGTTAGAGCGTGTCCCGCGCAATATATCGCCGGATAATTTGCAGACAGAAATTTTTACCCTCGGCAAAGCCCACGGCTATGATAACCTGCGCACGTGGTTCACTTGCCTCTATGAGGTGCTGCTGGGTCAAAGCCAGGGGCCGCGTATGGGAACCTTTTTCGCCCTTTTTGGGCTTGATGCCTCGTTGGCGCGAGTGCGAACAGTTTTAGATGGCGGTGACCTGTCGGGATCATAGGCGGTCGCGCCGTGGGCGGAGCAAATAAAAAGGACTAGGTTTCTGTGTGGGCGAATCGCTATATTGCCTTTTACAAACCTTGGGGTGTTCTTAGCCAGTTTAGCGGCGCGGAAGGGCAGGACACTCTAGCCAATTTTGGCTTGCCCAAGGGCGTTTATGCGGCAGGGCGATTAGATCGTGACAGCGAAGGTTTATTGATCCTCAGTGATGATGGTTCTTTCATTCATAGCCTCCTGTCCCCTCTGCAGGCGCATCCGCGTCGCTATTATGCTCAGGTCGAAGGATCAATCACAGAGGCTGCATTGGAACAGTTCCGTCAAGGCGTTATAATCAAGGGTGGTTATCAAACTCGCCCCTGTTTGGTTCAGCGTCTTGGGGTTCCGCCGTCTTTGCCCGTGCGGCGACCACCTGTGCGTTACCGTGCGCGAATCCCGGATAGTTGGGTTGAATTAACTCTAAACGAAGGCAAAAACAGGCAGGTGCGCCGGATGGCAGCAGGTGTGGGCTTTCCCGTTTTGCGCCTTGTGCGCGTTTCTATCGGGCGTTTGAGCCTTTGGGATATTTTTGGTGAGTTAGACGTTGCACTCTGGCCCGGGCGACAGGTTCGGGTTGAACGGCAACAGATTTTAAAGACGCGAAGGAGCAACAAAAGATGACAGAGATCATCTATCATATCTGTCGGCAGGATGAATGGGATCAGGCGTTCGAACAGGGGCTTTATCACGGTTCCTCTCAGGACAGGTCGGACGGCTTTATTCATTTTTCTGCACCCGCACAGCTACGCACCTCTGCCGACCGTCACCGCGCAGGACAGGCTGGGTTGGTTTTGCTGGCCGTTTCGACGCAGGCTCTGCACCGTTGCGCCCGGCGGCGGGGGGACAGGGGGCTGGTGTGGGAAAAATCGCGCGGCGGTGCTTTGTTTCCGCATTATTACGGGGCCTTTGATCCCTCTGCTGTGGTCAGGTCAGCACCGCTTGCGCTGGCGCAGGGGGGGCATGTTTTTCCGGATTGGTTTGATGCGGGTAACCCAGAGCCTGTTTGATGAAAGGAGCCTGCTTATGTCATTCTACGGCTTTGTCAAACCCTTGTTGTACCGTTTTGCTCCTGAGTGCGCTCATGCTCTTGCCCTGCTTGCGCTAAGGAGTGGCCTTGTTTCAGGGGGGGCGGTGGTTCAGAGTCCTCTGTTACGTACTTCTGTCTGGGGGATGGATTTTCCCAATCCTTTGGGACTTGCGGCAGGCTTTGACAAGGACGCACAGGTGATTAAGCCCTTGTCTGATGTGGGATTTGGTTTTGTAGAAACGGGGTCGATCACACCTGAACCTCAACCCGGTAACCCGAAACCTCGCCTTTTCCGCCTGTCCGAAGACAGGGCGGTGATTAACCGCATGGGTTTTAACAGTCGCGGGCGGCGTTATGCTGATGCGCGGTTGGACGCGTTGCGTTGTTCGGGTTATCGGGGGATCATCGGTGTCAACCTTGGCAAGAACAAGACAAGCGATGATGCGGCGGCGGACTATCGCGTGGGGGCGCAGAGCCTCGCCCACTATGCAGATTATCTGGTTATCAATGTCTCCTCTCCCAATACCCCGGGGCTGCGCGCTTTACAGAGCAAGGCAGAACTGAACAGCCTGATTGATGCGGTGCGCCCTGTTCTTACAGACTTGGACAATCCGCCTGCTCTCGTCCTGAAAATCGCACCTGATCTAGCCCAAGATGACCTGCGCGATATTGCTGATCTATCCTGCCGATTAGATGGACTCATCATCAGCAATACAACTGTGGCGCGGCCTGCGGGTTTGCGCTCTGTTTATGCCTCGGAAACCGGGGGCTTGAGCGGTGAACCCCTTTTCGATTCGGCAACGGCGGTTTTGGCAGAACTCTATCGCCTGACGGGGGGATCTATTCCTCTTGTGGGGGTGGGGGGGATTTCCTCTGCACAGCAAGCCTACACAAAAATTAAACAGGGCGCGTCTTTGATTCAACTTTATTCCGCCCTTGTTTACGGCGGCCCCAGGCTGGTGAACGACATTCTACGCGGGTTGGTGGCTTTGTTGGAAGAAGATGGTTTCTCCTCTGTTCAAGAAGCCGTAGGCTGTGAGGTAACTCTCTAGAATCGGTTTCGTTATTTTTTGATTTCATTTTCCCCTGATATTTTCAGTATGTTGAGTGTGTTTGGTGTATTTTTTTTTGAGAAAGTGGTTGTGTTTTATTTTTGATGTGATTAGAAGGTGCGCTCTGGCTGTTTTGGGACTGGTTCTGATTTTTTTGTTGTTGGTCCCGGTTTTGATTTTTTTGTCGATGAGTTGTTTGACATTGTATTTTTTGGATAGGGATACGCAGGCGGCGGTTTTCCGGGTTTTATCCGGTGGACTGTCAAGTTCTGTGTATTTAAGTACACACTTGTTCCGGTTTTGATACTGGGGCAAGGTTCTTGTCAGTTATTTTTGAGCTGTTTCTGTTTTTTTTTGAGCGGAGGCAGTGAGGTCAACCTGAGAGTTTGATCCTGGCTCAGAACGAACGCTGGCGGCAGGCCTGACACATGCAAGTCGAACGGGAGGGTTGCCTTTGGGTGGCCTGAGAGTGGCGCACGGGTGAGGAACGCGTGGGAATTTACCCTGAAGTGGGGGATAACTGTTGGAAACGATGGCTAATACCGCATACGCCCTGAGGGGGAAAGCTTTAGTGCTTTGGGATGAGCCCGCGCTGGATTAGGTAGTTGGTTGGGTAAGAGCCGACCAAGCCGACGATCCATAGCTGGTTTGAGAGGATGATCAGCCACACTGGGACTGAGACACGGCCCAGACTCCTACGGGAGGCAGCAGTGAGGAATATTGGACAATGGGGGCAACCCTGATCCAGCCATGCCGCGTGAGTGAAGAAGGCCTTAGGGTTGTAAAGCTCTTTCAACGGAGAAGATGATGACGGTATCCGTCTAAGAAGCACCGGCTAACTTCGTGCCAGCAGCCGCGGTAATACGAAGGGTGCGAGCGTTGTTCGGAATGACTGGGCGTAAAGGGCGCGTAGGCGGATTGGAAAGATAGGGGTGAAAGGCATGGGCTCAACCTGTGAACTGCCTTTATAACTTTTGATCTGGAAGGCGAGAGAGGATGTTGGAATTCCCAGTGTAGAGGTGAAATTCGTAGATATTGGGAAGAACACCGGTTGCGAAGGCGGACATCTGGCTCGTTATTGACGCTGAGGCGCGAAAGCGTGGGGAGCGAACAGGATTAGATACCCTGGTAGTCCACGCTGTAAACGATGTGAACTTGTCGTTGGGGCTTATGGTCTCGGTGACGGAGCTAACGCGTTAAGTTCACCGCCTGGGGAGTACGGTCGCAAGATTAAAACTCAAAGGAATTGACGGGGGCCCGCACAAGCGGTGGAGCATGTGGTTTAATTCGAAGCAACGCGCAGAACCTTACCAGCCCTTGACATCCCGGTTTGGAATGCGGAGACGCATTTTTCAGTTTGGCTGGACCGGAGACAGGTGCTGCATGGCTGTCGTCAGCTCGTGTCGTGAGATGTTGGGTTAAGTCCCGCAACGAGCGCAACCCTTGTCCCTGGTTGCCATCATTGAGTTGGGCACTTTAGGGAGACTGCCGGTGACAAGCCGGAGGAAGGCGGGGATGACGTCAAGTCCTCATGGCCCTTATGGGCTGGGCTACACACGTGCTACAATGGTGATTACAGAGGGTAGCGAGCCTGTGAGGGTGAGCGGATCCCGAAAAGTCATCTCAGTTCGGATTGTTCTCTGCAACTCGAGAGCATGAAGGTGGAATCGCTAGTAATCGTGGATCAGCATGCCACGGTGAATACGTTCCCGGGCCTTGTACACACCGCCCGTCACACCATGGGAGTTGGTTTTACCCGAAGCCGGTGCGCTAACCTTTTGGGGGCAGCCGACCACGGTAGGGTCAGCGACTGGGGTGAAGTCGTAACAAGGTAGCCGTAGGGGAACCTGCGGCTGGATCACCTCCTTTCTAGGGATGCTGGAGAGGTTGTTCCGGGGGTATCGCTGGTGATACTTTTGGGGTAATTTTTCTGGTGTTTTTACAATGAAGTGTCCGGATGGTTCGGAGTTCTGCCGTCTGCGTATCCCTGATCCTCATGACGGGCTTGTAGCTCAGTTGGTTAGAGCGCGCGCTTGATAAGCGTGAGGTCGGAAGTTCAAGTCTTCCCGGGCCCACCATATTTTTTGCTGTTTTTGAGTTGGGGGCGTAGCTCAGTTGGGAGAGCGCCTGCTTTGCACGCAGGAGGTCGTCGGTTCGATTCCGTCCGCCTCCACCATTTTTTGTGGTGGGTTTGGTGATGTTTGTTGTCATGGGGTGTGAGGATTGGTTTTCCGGCGTTGCCGGGGGTTGAGGTCTTTTAAGGCCTGTTGTTGTTTGACAGTGTGAATAGGTATGAAATTTGGTCTTGAGTGAATGACTGTTTGCGCGCTGTTTTATATCTGCGCGTATTGGGAATTTTTGAAGGATCAAGCGCTTTAAGAGCATTTGGTGGATGCCTTGGCATCAAGAGGCGAGGAAGGACGTGGCACTCTGCGACAAGCTGCGGGGAGATGAGAGCAATCTTTGATCCGCAGGTTTCCGAATGGGGCAACCCAACCCTTTAGGGTTATTGTGTGATGAATGTATAGTCATACGAGGCGAACCCGGCGAACTGAAACATCTCATTAGCCGGAGGAAAAGACATCAACCGAGATTCTGTTAGTAGTGGCGAGCGAACGCGGAAGAGGCCAGTGGCGTGAAGAAGAGAACCGGAATCATCTGGAAAGGTGGACCAGAGCGGGTGAGAGTCCCTTACGGGTAGATTTTTTTTGCGTCCTTGAGTAGGGCGGGACACGAGAAATCCTGTTTGAAGATGGGGGGACCCTCCTCCAAGCCTAAATACTCCTTGATGACCGATAGTGAACGAGTACCGTGAGGGAAAGGTGAAAAGCACCCCGATGAGGGGAGTGAAAGAGATCCTGAAACCGAATGCTTACAAACTGTAGGAGCACTTTTTGGTGTGACTGCGTACCTTTTGTATAATGGGTCAGCGAGTTAATTTTTCGAGCGAGCTTAAGCCGTGAGGTGGAGGCGTAGCGAAAGCGAGTCTGAAGAGGGCGTTGAGTTCGGAGGATTAGACCCGAAACCGGGTGATCTATCCATGGGCAGGTTGAAGGTGCAGTAACATGCACTGGAGGACCGCACCAGATAACGTTGAAAAGTTACTGGATGACTTGTGGATAGGGGTGAAAGGCCAATCAAACCCGGAGATAGCTGGTTCTCCGCGAAATCTATTTAGGTAGAGCGTTGTGTCTTGCCCCGGGGGGTAGAGCACTGGATCGGGACGGGGGGCGCGAGCCTTACCAACTCGAACCAAACTCCGAATACCCGGGAGCAGAGCACAGCAGACACACATTGGGTGCTAACGTCCAGTGTGGAGAGGGAAACAACCCAGACCATCATCTAAGGCCCCGAAGTTGCGGCTAAGTGGGAAAGGATGTGGGAAGGCCAAGACAACCAGGATGTTGGCTTAGAAGCAGCCATCATTTAAAGAAAGCGTAATAGCTCACTGGTCTAGACAAGCCGTCCTGCGCCGAAAATGTACCGGGGCTCAAGCCGTGCGCCGAAGATATGGGTTCGTTTTAACGAGCGGTAGCGGAGCGTTCTGTAGGTCTGTGAAGGATTGCTGTGAGGTGATCTGGAGGTATCAGAAGTGCGAATGCTGACATGAGTAGCGATAAAGAGTGTGAGAAACACTCTCGCCGAAAGTCCAAGGGTTCCTGCGCAAGGTTAATCCGCGCAGGGTGAGTCGGCCCCTAAGGCGAGGACGAAAGTCGTAGTCGATGGGAAACAGGTTAATATTCCTGTACTCGAGGAAGGTGACGAATGGAGTAAATTGTCCGGCCTTACTGGATTGGTTGGGCAGTGAATCTGTTCCGGGAAAGAGCCTCCTCTTATGAACCGTACCCGAAACCGACACAGGTGGACAGGTAGAGCATACCAAGGCGCTTGAGAGAACTGCGTTGAAGGAACTCGGCAAAATACCTGCGTAACTTCGGGATAAGCAGGCCCTCATGTCGGGCAACCGGTGTGGGGGGGCACAACCCAGGGGGTAGCGACTGTTTACTAAAAACACAGGGCTCTGCGAAGTCGCAAGACGACGTATAGGGTCTGACGCCTGCCCAGTGCCGGAAGGTTAAAAGGAGATGTTCACGCATCGAATTGAAGCCCCGGTGAACGGCGGCCGTAACTATAACGGTCCTAAGGTAGCGAAATTCCTTGTCGGGTAAGTTCCGACCTGCACGAATGGCGTAACGACTTCCCCGCTGTCTCCAACGCAGGCTCAGCGAAATTGAATTCCCCGTGAAGATGCGGGGTTCCCGCGGTCAGACGGAAAGACCCCGTGCACCTTTACTACAGCTTGACAGTGGGGTCAGGACAAGCATGTGCAGGATAGGTGGGAGGCTACGAACCAGTGGCGCCAGCCAGTGGGGAGCCACCCTTGAAATACCACCCTTGCCTGTTCTGATCTCTAACCGCGGCCCGTTATCCGGGTCCGGGACCCTGTCTGGTGGGTAGTTTGACTGGGGCGGTCGCCTCCCAAAGCATAACGGAGGCGCGCGATGGTAGGCTCAATCCGGTCGGAAATCGGATGACGAGTGCAATGGCATAAGCCTGCCTGACTGCAAGACTGACAAGTCGAGCAGAGACGAAAGTCGGTCATAGTGATCCGGTGGTTCCGTATGGAAGGGCCATCGCTCAACGGATAAAAGGTACGCCGGGGATAACAGGCTGATCTCCCCCAAGAGTCCAGATCGACGGGGAGGTTTGGCACCTCGATGTCGGCTCATCACATCCTGGGGCTGGAGCAGGTCCCAAGGGTTCGGCTGTTCGCCGATTAAAGTGGTACGTGAGCTGGGTTTAGAACGTCGTGAGACAGTTCGGTCCCTATCTGCCGTGGGTGTTCGAGACTTGAAAAGAGCTGTCCCCAGTACGAGAGGACCGGGATGGACATACCTCTGGTGTACCGGTTGTCGCGCCAGCGGCACCGCCGGGTAGCTAAGTATGGAACGGATAACCGCTGAAAGCATCTAAGCGGGAAACCGGCTTTGAAACAAGGTCTCGCCAGAGAGCCGTGGAAGACCACCACGTTGATAGGCAGGGTGTGGACGCATGGCAACATGTGAAGCTGACCTGTACTAATCACTCAATCGGCTTGATCCCCCAATACCGCAGATATAAACCAGCGCAACATAAACAGACACCACAACCAAACTCATACCTCACCCACACACCATCTGTGATGCGATGGCTTGGTGGCTATCGCGAAAGAACAAAACCCGACACCATCCCGAACTCGGACGTTAAAACTTTCAGCGCCAAAGGTACTGCGGCTCAAGTCGTGGGAGAAAAGGTCACCGCCAAGCCAACTCATCACAGAACACAAACACAAAAAAAAACACACACAAAACACAAAACACAAAAACAAATAACACACACAAAAGCGGGGTGGAGCAGCACGGTAGCTCGTCAGGCTCATAACCTGAAGGTCGCAGGTTCAAATCCTGCCCCCGCAACCAATAACCTCAAAAAGAACATGTTGGCATCCATAGCAAAACCCAAGAGGCGCGCAAAACCTGAACCCATAAAAAAGTCCGGGCACTAGAAAAAAATACCGGAAAAAATGACAACCTACTGAAATTGATTCGTCGCACATTTTTGTCTTGAAATTAAGAATGATTTTCATTATTGATAAAAGGTCGGTCTTGAAAAAGCAAAGGAGAACTGCTGTGATGAAAGTGTTCGGGATGTTTGTTGCTGCGGGGATGGGGATGTTCGCGTTTGTTCCTGTCGGGGCAAAGGACGTTGTGAATGTTTATTCTGCGCGCCATTACGAGTCAGATGATGCGATCTATGATGCTTTTACCAAAGAAACGGGAATTAAGGTCAATTTGATTGAGGGCAAAGGCCCGGCGTTGGTGGAGCGGATTAAAAGTGAGGGCAAGCTCAGTCCGGCGGATCTATTGGTCACGGTTGATGCGGGTAATCTTTGGCGGGCAGAGCAGGCCGGAGTTTTTCAGGCAGTGTCCGCGCCGGAATTGGAAAAGCGTATTCCGGCTAATTTGCGCCATCCAGAGGGCAAGTGGTTCGGGCTGTCCACGCGCGCACGGATGATTTTTTTTGACAAGGCAAAGGTCGCACCGGGGGCGATCAAGAGTTATGAAGACCTTGCTGATCCCAAGTGGGCAGGGCAGGTCTGTATCCGGCGGTCGTCGAATATTTATAACCAGTCTTTGTTGGCTTCTCTGGTTGCACACAAGGGCGAGGCAGGGGCGGAAGCCTGGGCAAAGGGGGTTGTGTCTAACTTTGCCCGTCCGCCGGTCAAGGGCGATACGAACCAGTTGCGCGGCATCGGGTCGGGTGAATGCGTGGTTGCCGTGGCAAATTCCTATTATTTCGCCCGTTTGCAGAGCACGCCAAAGAGTTCTGATAAGGGGCTTGCGGACAAACTGGGATTTGTTTTCCCCAATCAGGCCGGACGGGGAACCCATGTCAATATTTCCGGCGCGGGCGTGGTGGCCCATGCGCCAAACCGTGACAACGCGTTGCGCCTGATTTCCTATCTGGTCAGTGATGCGGCCCAGGAAGCCTTTGCCGATGGTAACAACGAATTTCCTGTTGTGGCGGGGGTGGCCTCTAACTCTGTTGTGCGCTCGTGGGGCGAGTTTAAAATTGACCCGATTAACGTCAATTTTTACGGTGAAAACCAACCGACGGCTCAGAAAATCTTTGATCGGGTGGGGTGGAAATAATCGCCATCCGGAGGGCGTTGGTTTCCATGGCGGATGAATGACAGGAGGGAACGTTTTCGCCCATGGGGTGGAGAAGCTGAACCTGTCAAGAGATCCGTTCGCTCGTGCTCTCTGGTGTGCCTTGTCTTTTTTTATACGTGATGTCGTGTCGGGCAAAGAACCGATGCGACATCACTTTTTGGCGTCTTCACGCCCAATTCCTCAGGTCAGCTATGCGACGATCTGCTTCAACGTCAGGCCGTTGCGCGATCAGCTCGTCATGGCACGTTACGTAGAAATCTGGATCCATCCCGTCCGCTGAACAGTGTCCCGATCGACGTCAACGGCTAGCCGTCAGATTTTTAGAGACATTTATAAAAAAAAGCCCGATCGGGTCGCGCCTGCGACAGCTTTTTGGGAATATTTTGCAATAATTTTCGCCTATCATGGTATCTGTCAATACTAATAATGTTTGTTGCAATCTGGCTTCAAACTATGGAAATAGTCGTGTAAGGTGACTCGGTCGTTATACAAAGGTCCAGCTGAACCTTTGTTCGGAGAATGGAGAAAGTGCCATGCCACACGCCCAGAGCCTCGTTGCCAATGACACCCCTGTCAAACGCACAATCCATCCGGGTTCGGGTCGCCGCAAGCCGGCCCTTTTTGCCAAGGGCCGCGCGTTGGAGGCAGAGTCAGAGCGCGAGATTGTGGCACTGTTGGGAACGCGCTCGCGTCAACGTGATCTGTTGATTGAACACCTCCATCTGATCCAGGATCACTATGGGTGTCTGCGTGCCGGGCATATGCAGGCTCTGGCGAATGAAATGCGGATCCCGATGGCGGAGGTTTACGAAGTTGCCTCTTTCTACGCCCATTTTGATATTGTTCTGGATGGTGAAACCTCACCCGAGGATATCACCATTCGCATCTGTGATAGCCTGTCCTGCGAGATGGCGGGGGCGCAGGATTTGCTGGCCAAAACCCGACAGATGAAGGGCGCGCGGGTGCGCGTTGTCCGCGCTCCGTGCATGGGGCGTTGTGCCACCGCCCCTGTTGCCGAGGTCGGTCACAACCACATTGACCACGCCACAGCAGAAGCCCTGATAGAGGCCGCAGAAAAAGGTGACACACGCGCCGTCCTCCCCGCCTATAAATCCTATGCGGACTATGTTGCAGAGGGCGGCTATCAGGTCTTGCGCGATTGCTATGGCGGGCGATATAGCCGCGACCAGATTGTTGATCTTCTCAAAAATTCGGGGCTGCGCGGGTTGGGGGGCGCGGGTTTCCCCACCGGATTGAAATGGTCGATTATCCGTCAACAGCCCGCCCCCCGCATGATGGCGATTAACGGCGATGAAGGAGAGCCGGGAACCTTCAAAGATCGCGTTTACCTGGAAAGCGACCCGCATCGCTTTTTAGAGGGCATGTTGATCGGGGCGTGGTGTGGCGAGGTTGAGGCCAGCTACCTCTACATTCGGGATGAATACCCTGCTGTTATCGAGATTTTGAAAAAAGAAATCGACTTGCTCTATGCCGAAGGTCTGAATAACGGGGTGCGGGTCGAGGTGCGACGCGGGGCCGGGGCCTATATCTGTGGCGAAGAATCCGCCATGATCGAATCGATTGAGGGTAAGCGCGGCCTGCCCCGTCACAAGCCCCCTTTCCCCACGCAGGTTGGCCTGTTCGGCCTGCCCACAGTGACCAACAATGTCGAAACGGTCTATTGGGTGCGTGATCTGATTGAAAAGGGGCCGGAATGGTTTGTCGCCCAGGGACGCAACGGGCGCAAGGGCTTGCGGTCTTTTTCGGTGTCCGGACGTGTCAAAAATCCGGGAGTGAAGCTGGCCCCTGCGGGGATTACAATCCGCGAATTGATCGATGAATATTGCGGCGGGATGCTGGACGGTCATGCCTTCAAAGCCTATCTGCCGGGCGGGGCCTCTGGTGGTATTTTGCCCGCACGCCTCGATGCCATTCCGCTGGATTTTGATACCCTGCACGAATATGGCTGTTTCATCGGTTCCGCCGCCGTTGTCGTCTTGTCAGATCACGATAACATGCGCGCTGTCGCCACCAATCTTATGCGTTTTTTCGAAGACGAAAGTTGCGGACAGTGTACGCCGTGCCGGGCGGGCACTGAAAAAGCAGTCAAGCTGATGGATTCTGAAACCTGGGATTACGACCTGTTGAATGATTTGGCGGGGGTGATGATGGATGCGTCAATCTGCGGATTGGGACAGGCCGCTCCCAATCCGTTGCTGAGTGTCATGAAACACTTTCCCGATGAACTGTGAGCGGAGATAAAAATCATGTCGAATACGCAATCTGTGAATTTTATCCTCAACGGTGAACAGGTCACCGCCACACCCGGGGAAAGTATCTGGGACGTTGCCGAACGTCTTGGCACCGAAATTCCGCACCTGTGTTATCAGCCCGAACCCGGCTATCGCCCCGATGGAAACTGTCGTGCCTGTATGGTCGAAATCGAGGGCGAGCGCACCCTTGCGGCCTCCTGCATTCGCACCCCGACAGAGGGGATGACGGTCAACACTGCGACAGAACGTGCCAAACGCGCCCGCAACATGGTTTTTGAATTGCTGGTCTCTGACCAGCCCCCGCGTGCAGAGGCACACGAAGAAGAAAGCAAGTTCTGGCACTGGGCCAGCGATATGGGCATCACCGAAAGCCGTTTTCCCGCCAACAACCGCCCTGCGCCGGATATGAGCCATTCCGCCATTGCCGTCAACCTGGATGCCTGTATCAACTGTACGCTCTGCATCCGCGCCTGCCGCGAGGTTCAGGTCAACGATGTGATCGGCATGGGCTATCGTGGATCACAATCCAGCATTATTTTCGATTTCAACAGTGCGATGGGCGAGTCAACCTGCGTCGCCTGCGGCGAGTGTGTTCAAGCCTGCCCGACCGGGGCCTTGATGGAAAAAAATCTGCTGGACGACAATCTGCGCCGCAATGACTATGCCGATGAAATTATTTCCTCTGTCTGTCCCTTCTGCGGTGTGGGGTGTCAGACCGAGGTTCATGTCAAAGACAGCAAAATCATTAAAATTGATGGCGCGGATGGCCCGGCGAATGAAAAACGCCTCTGCGTCAAGGGGCGGTTTGGCTATGACTATATCAACAACCCAAACCGTTTGACCACACCCCTGATCCGTCGCGACGATGCTCCGCGCGGTTGGGATATTGAGGTTCCCGACAATGACTATCACCAGTTTTTCCGCGAAGCCACGTGGGAAGAGGCCCTGGAACGGGCGGCGCAGGGCCTCAAATCCATTCGTGACAGCAAAGGGCCGAAAGCCCTTGCCGGATTCGGGTCGGCCAAAGGCTCCAACGAAGAAGCCTACCTTTTTCAAAAACTCGTTCGCACCGGGTTTGGGAGTAACAACGTCGATCACTGCACCCGTCTGTGTCATGCCTCCTCTGTCGCGGCCTTGATGGAAGGCGTTGGCTCTGGCGCAGTCTCCGCCCCTTTTAATGCGGTTGATGATGCCGAAGTGATGGTTGTGATTGGGGCGCGTCCTGCGTGGAATCACCCTGTGGCGGCATCCTATATCAAAAATGCGGCAAAAGATCCGAAAAAACGGCTTTATGTTATGGATCCCCGGGGGCAAAGTCTGGTGCAATACGCCGAAAAGCACCTGCAGTTCAAACCGGGTCGCGATGTTGCCATGATCAATGCCCTGCTCTACACCATCATCGAAGAAGAGCTTTACGACAGGCAATATATCGCCGCGCATACCGAAGGCTTTAACGAGATCAAGGCCAATATCACCAGGTTCAAGCCCGAAGATATGGCCGGGGTCTGCGGCATTGATGCCGAAACCCTGCGCGCTGTCGCGCGTGACTTTGCGACTTCCCGCGCGTCGCTGATCCTCTGGGGCATGGGGGTCTCGCAACACGTTCACGGGACAGATAACGTCCGCAGCCTTATTGCCTTGTCTCTCATTACCGGACAGATTGGACGCCCCGGAACAGGCCTGCACCCCCTGCGCGGACAAAACAATGTTCAAGGATCCTCTGACGCGGGTCTCATCCCCATGGTCTATCCCGATTATCAATCTGTTGAAAACAAGGATATTCAATCCCGTATGGAGGATTTTTGGGGCAAGAGCCTTGACCCCCAACGCGGCCTGACCGTAGTGGAGATTATGACGGCCATCCATGCGGGCGAGATCACAGGAATGTATATTCAGGGCGAAAACCCCGCCATGTCCGACCCGGACACGCACCACGCCCGCGCGGCATTGTCGAAGCTCGATCACCTGGTGGTGCAGGATATTTTCATGACAGAAACGGCGTGGCACGCGGATGTGGTTCTGCCTGCGACGGCACATGCGGAAAAGGATGGCACCTTTACCAACACCAATCGCACCGTCCAGATGGGTCGTGCTGTGGTCGCGGCCCCCGGTCATGCGCGCCCTGACTGGGATTTAATCCAGGAAATCGCCGTGCGGATGGGCGAAGACTGGTCCTATAACCACCCCCGCGATATTTTTAACGAAATGGCGCAGATCATGCCTTCGCTGAAAAATATCACCTGGGAACGTCTGGAACGCGAAGACGCCGTGACCTACCCCTGCGAAGCCCCTGACGGGCCGGGGACAGAGATTCTTTTTGCCAATGGCTTTCCGACCGCATCCGGTCGGGGCAAGCTGGTTCCCACGGATGTCATTGACCCGGCTGAATTGCCCGATGATGAATTTCCAATGGTGCTGACCACCGGTCGTTTATTGGAACATTGGCACACCGGGGCCATGACCCGTCGTTCAACAGTTCTCGACGCACTGGAACCCGAAGCAGTTGTTTTTGTCAACGCGCTTGATATGACGCGGATGGATTTGGAACCGGGATCATGGGTCAAGGTGTTGACCCGACGTGGTGAGGTGGTGCTCAAGGTGCGACAGGATCGCGAAGTTCCCGAAGGCCTGATTTTCATGCCCTTCTGTTTTTCCGAGGCGGCGGCAAATATGCTGACCAACCCCGTCCTTGATCCCTTTGGCAAGATTCCCGAATTTAAATTCAGTGCCGCACGGCTTGAACCGCTGGAGATGGCGGCAGAGTAGGTTTGACGGGAACAGAACGCCATTTTTCGCTTGTGTACCCGACAATCCTGGCCTGACAATTCTGGGTCGTCTTCTTCCAGACTGGCTCTGTGTGATGATTGGCGCATCGGGCGTTGTTTTTGTCGTTCTTGAAAGGATCCATCCTGGGGCCTGGTGGACACGATTATGCTTCTCTCCCCCTTTCTCCCGCCACTTTCTAGCTGGGTCTGTATTTTTCTGCTGTCTGGTGTGCTGTCCCTGAGAGCATCCGTGTTGCTGTCTGGGGCGTGTTGCTCGCCGGGCATTGTGTGTGAACCCGGTTGATATGGCCATCGACAGCATGACACCCCGAAAGGCTTATCACTTCTTTACCGCCGCTGGAGATTAAAATAATCTATCTTGTGAGATTCATCCTGTTATTCAAAGGCAAAGCACAGGGGCAAAGCACGGGGGCAAAACATGGCGGCAAATAATTTTTTGTTAGTGTTTGGGGAGAATTTCTGATTCAAAGGCGCGCAGGCGTTTATAGACGGAAATCAGTTCGACAATGATACTCCACGAACGGACGAGGAATTGAAAGGAGCCTTCAACCCGTCCAAAGGCGCGCACAATCTGTTGCATCACGCCCAGGGTAATGGCCCCGGAAATAATGGTTGGCCCCAGTGCGATATAGGGGACGAGAACCCCGAATTGGAGATAGGACCATTTGGCCACGTCAAAATACATATAGTGGAAAAACAGTCTGAAATAGTTTTTCCGCACGTTTGAAAAAAGATCCTGGATGGTGGGGGGGGCGGCGCGGTCGCTGTTGTCTTCGCCGTACACGAGTTCTTTGCGGTAGGCGGCTTCGACCTTTTGATTGTTAAACTCGAGGCCGGGCAACCTGACCCCGACAGCGGCGAGGACAGCAGTACCAAAAAGCGCAAAGAGAATAGCGATATAGACCAGCGCGTGATCTACCGGCCCCAACAGCGGCACGTCGGTAATTTTTTTCGACAGTTCCCACAGGATGGGCAGGAAGGCAAAGAGGGTCATGATCGAATCAAGTAAACTACTCCCCAGCGATTCCATAATGGTGGCAAAGCGGCGGGTGTCTTCCTGAACGCGCTGGCTGGCTCCTTCGATTTGGCGCAGGCGATCCCAGTGGGACATATAATAATTGTTCATGGCCTGCCGCCAACGAAAGACCCAGTGTTTTGTAAAAAAACCCAGGAGAACAGCCACAACAACATAAATCATGGCGATTTTG
Source organism: Kiloniellaceae bacterium (assembly GCA_965199245.1). Classification (GTDB taxonomy): domain Bacteria; phylum Pseudomonadota; class Alphaproteobacteria; order Kiloniellales; family Kiloniellaceae; genus Carbonatibacter. The sequence goes on along the minus strand of CBDAQP010000003.1, from coordinate 669,412 downwards.
CCAAATGTCCACATCAAGCCGTAAAATTCGTCTGTTGTGATGCTGCCCGGTTCGCTGAGTGCCTTTTGAACCAGATCATAAAAACCGCCAAACCATTCGTTGATTTGAACATCGACCTGAACCTGATACCAGGTTCCCCCGACGATGACCACCATCCCCAGCCATGCCCAGAGACGCCATTCACGCGAAAGGAAAAAAGATCGAAACATCGGATATGTCCTTATTTATGTTGGTTGTGCGCCGCCTTTTTCACCGCTGATGTTATTGTGGGCGATCAAGTTTATGACGGGCGAAACGATCAACCAGAGTGTGCAGACAGACAGAGAGGAGTGCAAGCACAATCAGGCTGGCAAACATCAGATCAATTTTCACCCGTCCATTGGCAAGGAGCATTAAATAGCCTAATCCACTGAACGCGCCGACCCATTCGCCGATGACGGCCCCGATGGGGGCATAGACCGCCGCCAACCGCAGACCGGAACCGAGTGACGGCAGGGCCGCAGGGAGGCGCACACGCAACAGGATTGTCAGACGGCCCGCCCCCATCACCCCGGCCTGGTCAAGGTAGCCTTGCGGGGTGTTGAGCAGTCCATCCAGAAAGGCGGAGGTGACAGGAAAATAAATAATGAGCACGGCAATAGCGATTTTTGACGTTATGCCGTACCCGAGCCACAGAGTGAACAGCGGGGCAAGGGCAAAAACCGGAATGGCCTGTGAGAAGACCAGAACGGGCCGGAGGATCGCCCGTGTCGAGGGCGCATATGTCAGGTGAAGCGCGGTGGCCATCCCTAAAAAGCTGCCAACCAGGAGGCCAGGGATGACCTCCCCGAGCGTAGTCAGACTATGCCGCCCGATCAGACCTGCGTTGTTGAACAGGGCCTGTGCCACCTGCCAGGGCGATGGCAGGATAAACGGGGGGAGTGTTGTGAGGCGAATCAAAAGATCCCACAACAGCAGGAGGGTCAGAACAATCAGTAACGCACGGGTCATTGCTGTTCTCCGCCATTACGCATCAGGAGGCGATAGAGTGCCCCCTGAAAGGCGAGGCTGTCGGGGTTATCGGGTGCGCGGGGGATGGGGGCTGTTGGTGTCGTGATTTTTTGCAATCCTGCGCGGGTCAGAATCGCGACATCCTGTCCCAAACGCGCGGCCTCTGCGGGGTCGTGGGTGACGAGCAAGACAGTCCGCCCGTCCAACAATTCGGCACTGAGAGTCTGCATTTCGGTTCGGGTGCGGGCATCGAGGGCGCAAAAGGGTTCATCCAACAAAACAACGGGGCGATTTTCCATCAACGTCCGCGCCAGTGAGACACGCTGTCGCTGACCGCCCGACAGTTGATGCGGTTTGCGGCCCTCGTAACCTTCCAGCCCGACGCGGGCGAGGAGCGCACGGGCGCGGGTTTTGTCCGCAGTCTCGCGGCGCAGGCTGGCCCCCAGGCAGACATTATCAATCACCGATGCCCAGGGAAAGAGCAGATCATTTTGCGTCATAAAGGCAAGACGTCCCCGCAACGGCTGGTGATCCGCGCAGTCAATGACACCGTCAAATATAGCCGGGGTCTCTACACCGGCGAGGAGGCGAAGGAGCGTTGTTTTCCCGCCACCTGATGGCCCGAGCAGACAGGTCCAGCGTCCGGCGCACAGAGTCAGCTCTATCGGGGGGAAGAGACGTTCTGTCCCCACCCGGGCTGTTCCGCGTAGCGTGACGTCAAAGGCTGTGGTCACAGATAGTGTTCCGTGAGGCTGTCCCACTGTGCCTGCCCGATGATCGGAACGATCCTGTCCACAAAACGGGGGGGGAGGGTTCGCGTCCAGTTTGTTTTTAAATCTGTGATAAAGTGGTCAAGTGATTGCCCCCTGTGCGTGAGGGCGTGATCGAGTGCAGCCCAAAAAGCGGCCCCTTTGGTGTAAAACAGGCCGTAATAGGAGTAGTCTTTTTGTTCTGTGACAAAGCGATGGGCGGTGTAAAGGCCCGTTGCCGCATGGGGAAATTTTTCGGCAACGGCGGCCCAGCTTTCGACCGGATCACCAAAGCGATAGGGGGTTTTGTCCAAAGATTTGAGCGCGTAATATTCGGCGAGGCTTTCATTGGCCCACAGTGGAAGCCCGGCAGAAAAAAGAAAATGAATGGACTCATGAGCGGAAATTTTCAGCAAGAGTTTATGGGCGTTTGCAATGGGTTTGCCCTGTTCAGTAGGGGCATTGACCAGATAGATCCGATGCCCTGCGGCCCCGCCGATATTGCCCGCAGACCGTTCACGCCCCAGCCAGACAAGTGACCAGGGTTGAGTGACCTCAACGTCAAAAGTTGTTTTGAGCCAGGCAATCTGTTTTTGAAAGACCGGAATTAAATCCTGACTGTCGTCCAGGAGTTCGGGAAGGTCGCTCATCAGGGTCAGTGGTGTTCCGCCCAGATCAAAGGACTGTTGATCCAGCCCCCGCACCACAAATAGCGGCGCAGACCCCGGGGGAGGGAGAGGGGTGCAACGGCCCGCCATACAAATATCAATGGCCCCCACGCCGTTCAAACGGGGCAGGCTGTTCCATTCGCTGAGCAAAGACCAGTTGTCTGCAAAGCTGTTGTCCTGATCCGAGGCATCAAGACCTGCGGCGGGAAGCTGTTTAAAGTCAATCGTCCAGATGATGCGATCACACTGTACCGGAACATCAAAAGAAATCTTTTGATCCTGCTGTCCTGCCTGTTGGCAAACGGGTTCGGGCTGTGTGTCATCATGAAATGTGCGCGCAGGCGACAAAGACACTGGGCCAAAGGCAGTGGTGTCAACGGTGACGGTCGCCACTTTGCCATTGCGTTCAATCCGGTAGGTCGCAGTGGGCTCGGGCGACAACCCGCACGAAGACAGGAGGCCAAAGGCACACAATAGCGCGGTTTTCTTCATGGGATCTGTCCTTTTGGGTTATTGCCCCGAAAAAATATCAAGAGCCAGCTTTTCAGGAGGCGTGATTTTTTTTGTCAGGCCCGACCTGTTCAAAAACTGTTCAAAGGCCTCATAACGCGCCCTGTCAAAGGCGGCGGGGCGCAGGGCAAAGCGGGGGAGGGTATCGCGCCAGGCCCGTTTGTTGAGTTCATCATTTAATTCAGAGGCTGTCGCAGAAAAAATATCCCAGCTGTCCTGTGGATAATTGACGATAAAGCGGGTAGCCTTTTCAATCGCGCGGAGAAATCCGGCCACGGCGGCACGGTCAACCGTCTGCGGGTTTGCGATATAGATCAACTCGTCATAGGAGGGAATGCCCTCTTCTTCGATGTAGAAACAGCGACCTGCAACGCCGTTGATGTCCATCTGGTTTAATTCAAAATTGCGAAAGGCCCCGATCACGGCATCCACCTGCCCTGACATGAGCGACGGTGACAGCGACCAGCTTACATTAACCAATTCAATATCATCAAGTGACAGACCGTTTTTTGACAGAATGGCGTGGAGGACAGCAGTTTCAACGCCGGAAACGGAAAATCCGATCTTGCCCCCCTTGAGATCCGCAACAGAGCGAATGGGGCCATCCTCGAGAGTCAGGAGGCAATTGAGCGGTGTCGCCACCAGCGTCCCCACCCAGCGCAGGGGCAGGCCCTCTTGAACCTGCAGGTGTAAATCGGGTTGATAGGACACCGCGAGGTCGGCTTTGCCCGCCGCGACCAGCTTGGGCGGATCTGCGGGATCCGCCGGGGGGATGATCTCAATCTCTAGGCCCTCGTCGGCAAAGTAGCCTTTTTCCTGCGCGATGATAATCGGCCCATGATCGGGGTTGATGAACCAGTCGAGAATCAGGGTTTGTTTTTTGAGTTCAGCCGCTGCCCCAAAGGAAAATCCGGCGAGGGCAAGGACGCAGAGCAGGAGGCGAGAGAATATCATGACAGTTTCCTTTGAGTGAGGGCGAGCCATTGGCGCACCCGTTTTTCGGGGTGAGGGTTCAGGGTAATATCAGTCACAACAGATAGAATATCGGCCCCGGCGGACAAGGCCCCGGGCGCGCGTTCGAGGCTGAGGCCTCCAATCCCGACGAGGGGAATGTCACCGATGCGCTTTTTCCATAAGCCGAGACGTTCAAGGCCCTGTGGTGCCCAGGGCATGACCTTGAGGCGGGTGGGATAAATGGGGCCGAGGGCCAGATAATCGGGTGTGCAGGCCAGTGCGCGGGCCAGTTCTTTGTCATCGTGTGTGCTGATCCCCAGCCGCAGGCCAGCGGTGCGCAGAGCCGCCAGATCAGCCCCGTCGAGGTCGTCCTGGCCCAGGTGAACGAAATCACAATTTTCTTCAATCGCCAGTTTCCAATAGTCATTGATAACCAGCGTTGCCCCGGCGGCCCGACAGAGAGTCCGTGCACGGCGAATTTCCTGACGCAGGGTAGAAATGGGCGCGTTTTTAATGCGCAACTGGATCATTTTAAGTCCAAGCGGAACCAGACGTTCGAGCCAGTCCGCGCTGTCGAAAATCGGATAGAAGCAATCCAGCCAGGCGGGCTGATCCGCTTTTGTGCAATGATGCACCCCTGTCCTGTCGTGCCCTGTCCTGTCGTGCCCTGTCCTGTCATGCCCTGTCCTGTCGTGTGCGGTTGTCATGATAAAAATGCCTTTCCTGGAACCGGGGTTGACGGCTGGGCCAGATCGCGTGACTCCATGGGGCCGGCGGTGGCGGCCTGTTGCCCCGCCTGCACCGCGTGGGCAAAGGCTTCTGCCATGTGGGCGGGATCACCGGCGCGGGCGACGGCACTGTTGAGCAAAACTGCGTCATAGCCCAACTCCATCGCGGCGGCGGCTTGCGATGGAAGCCCCAGACCGGCATCAACCACCAGTGGAATCTCTGCAAATTCCGCCCGCAAAGCGCGCAGGCCCTGGCGGTTGCACAGTCCCAAACCAGACCCGATAGGGGCCGCCCACGGCATCAAGACCTGACAACCAACGGCACAGAGTCTTTCGGCGATACCGAGGTCTTCGGTGCAATAGGGAAAAACCGCGAAGCCGTCTTCACAAAGGATTTTTGCTGCTTCGACAAGGCCAAAAAGATCAGGGTGCAGGCGGTCGCCTTGTCCGATGACCTCGAGTTTGATCCAATCTGTGCCGAACAATTCGCGGGCCATATGGGCCGTGGTGACGGCTTCCTTGACGCTATAGCATCCGGCGGTGTTGGGCAGGAGTCTCACATTGAGCGAGCGGATGAGTTTATAAAAATCCGTCCCTGTGCCTGTGGTGCTGTTTTCACGCCGCAGGGACAGCGTGGCGACGGAGGCCCGTGAACGGGTGAAGGCTTCTGCGAGGACTGCTGGCGAGGGATAGAGTGCGGTTCCCAACATCAGGGGGCTATTAAGCCTTTGACCATAGAATTTTTTCGGGCTGTGCATCGGGGTCATCCTCCGCTCATGGGGGCGAGCACTTCGAGCCGATCACCGGGATGAAGTCGTTTGGTCGGGCGTTCGGAGTGGGGGACAAAGCATTCATTGACAGCCGTGGCAACGCGGCCCGCGCAATAGCCCAGTTCGTCCAGAATGTCGTCAAGCTGTGAATGGATCACGGTTGTTTCACAACCGTTGTGGTGAATCATCATGCCGGTGTCCTTATGCTGGTGTTCTTTGAAAAAAGGGGCTGTTTTCGGGTTCTTGACGGCGCAAGAGCCAGTTGCTGGCCAGTTCTGCCAAAATCGGGGCCATCAGATAACCGTGGCGGTAGAGGCCATTGAGGTAAAGTTGTTCTCCCTGTGCGATCAGGCGGGGGCGATTGTCGGCAAAGGCAGGGCGGGCATCGACGCCAATCTCCACAACAGCGGATTCGCCAAAGGCGGGGTGGAGCGCGTAGGCCGCAGACAGCATTTCCAGCAGTGAGCGTGCGGTGATGCGTTGGCGGTCATCGCTTTCGATCATGGTTGCGCCCAGCATATAGAGGCCCTGCTCATCGCGTGGGACAATATAAAGCGGCGTGCGCGGATGGAGCAGGCGAATGGGACGGTGAAGCGTGATGTCGGGGCAACGAATGACCAGCATTTCGCCCTTTACACCGCGCAGGCCGGGGAGTTGGTCACGGGCCGCGAGGCCGCGACAGTCAATGACTCGCCCTGTCTTTTTCGGGGGGGGCGCGTGAACCTCTACGCCGTGACTTTTCAAGGTGTTGTGCAGGCACAACAAGGCTTTGCGCGGGTCAAGGTGGCTGTCCTGTTCAAAAAACAATCCCCGGGAAAAACGCCCCGCCAAATCGGGTTCGAGGGCGGCAATCCCGGCCTCACAGAGGGAGCGATGGCCTGTCGTGCGGCGGGCAAAGTGGGTCAGGTCGCTCTGGTCGCGCTTCAGGGCCAGAACCAATGTCCCCTTGCGCCGGACACCCCCGGCTCTTTTCTGCCACCAGCCCGCTGCCCTGCGTCCGGCGGTGACAATACAGTCTTCGGCGGTTTCTCCTTCGCAATCGGGGGCGAGCATTCCACCAGCCCACCACGAACAGCTTCCCTGCCCGGGGTGCGGATTGGGATCATAAAGCGAGACCTCTGCACCGCGTGCGGTCAACTCGCTTGCCAGACACAACCCCGCAACACCTGCACCGTAGATGGAGAAAGTGCCCGTGTTCATGTTGTCCCCATCCCTCTTTTTATCCCCGTCCCTCTTTTTATCCCCGTCCCTCTTTCGGGCCAGAGGCCGTGAAAATGATGCACAGGCCCGTTTCCGTGACCGATGTTCAGGCTGTCGGCGTGGAAAATCGCGCGGTGGAGCCACGCCCGGGTTATTTTGACAGCGGTGGGCAGGTCGTGCCCCTTGGCGAGTTCTGCGGTGAGACAGGCCGAAAGGCTACAGCCTGTCCCGTGGGTATTTTTTGTTGCAATCCGGGGCTGGTCAAGGACGAGAGGCGCGGCATCCGGTGTCACGAGAACATCGCGGCAGAGCGACCCTGTGGCGTGCCCTCCCTTCATCAGAACGGCAGAAGGGCCTGTTTCGAGCAAATATTCCCCCTGTGCGATCATGTCCTCCAGACTGTTGGCATCTGTTTTGTCGAGCAGGCGGGCGGCTTCGGGCAGGTTTGGCGTCAACACTGTCGCGCGGGGCAGAAGTCTTTCGCGTAAAACATCAATGGCATCCCCGGGCAAAAGCCGATCGCCTGACTTTGCAATCATCACAGGGTCAAGAACAATGACTCCGTTATAATCCCCGAGTGCTGTTGCAACGGTTGTGATTGTCTCTGCCCTGCCCAGCATTCCGATCTTGAGCGCAGAGGGGGGAATATCGTCCAGAACAGCCGTGATCTGTGCCGCCACAACCGCGCAGTCAACGGGTTGAATGGCCGTGACACCCCGGGTGTTCTGGGCTGTAATTGCTGTAATGGCAGAGGTTCCAAAAACCCCCCGCGCACAAAAACTTTTCAGGTCAGCCTGAATCCCGGCCCCGCCGCCAGAATCAGATCCGGCAATGGTCAGAGCACTGACGACAGCGCGTGCATTTTCACCAACAGACACGACAGCCCCCTCAATACCATGCAACAATCAATAAACCGGGCAACAACCAATAAACCGGAATGATGGGCGTTGGGGGGAGGTTAAAGTCTGCGCGACTCTGACAGGCGCAGATGACTGTCGTCGCAAACCTTTTTCCGTTCCCTCCGCCAGTATCATCCGGATCAGGTTCGGTGGGTTGACCTTTCTGGCCTCTCAGCCCCCTTTGAGCGGGGGGCACCCCAACGGAAATAACTTCGATCCCGTTATCCGGAGTATTTTTCCTTTTTGCAAGGAAAAATTCTGACCTGTAAAAAATTCTGGCCTGTAAAAAAATCGGGCCTGTCCGTTCAGGGTTATGTGTCGCGAATTTTGTCGCGCAGTTTTTTCAGGTCATCCCATGCCAGGGCTTTCTGGCGGGGGGCGTTGAGCAGGTGATCGAGTGAAAGAGAGGCCAACGCAGGAATGGTTTTCGCCCCAATCCCGAGATCATGCCATCGGCCCCGCGATGTCAGGAGGGTGAGCGTCGGATCCAGAAGCGCGCGCACTGTGACATCGCCCATGAGGAACAAAAATTGCGGGTCAACCAGCTCAATCTGTCGCACGATAAAGGGAAGGCAGACTGCGATGTCGCGGTTGTTCGGTTTTTTATCGCCCGGGGGACGCCAGAACAGAGTGGGCGTGATATAAAGTTTTTCAGGCGTTTGATCGATGGCCCGGAGCATCGCATTCAGGAGCGTCGCCGCCGACCCTGCAACGGCCTGGCCTGATTTATCTTCCTCTGTGCGCGGGACACCCGTCAGGATCATCACCGCCGGTTTTTCGGGGCCTGTGCCGAACAGGGTGTGGGCGGCTGTTTTGTGGAGGGAACAGCCGTCAAAACGCAACAAATGGTCTTTCAATTCGCTTAGGCTTGTTGCCTTTTGCGCCAACTCCTGCGCCCGTTGAACCAGTGCGGCCTGTGACGGGATGGCTTTTTCAGGCAAGGGCCGGAGTGGTGGTGTGATGCCCCGTGTGCGGGGGGGCTGTCTTTGTTCTGGGTCCTGTGCCTGTTGTGTTTGTGTCTGTTGTCTTTGTTGCCTGGCCTGTTGAAAGTGGTTGGTTGCATTATGGCAAACAGCCTCATCACTACCCATATCCCATTGCCAGTGGAGAGCGTGGAGCAGGGCGGCCCTGTATTCGTCAGTGAAAGGGTGCTCGTCAGTAAAAGGGTCTTCGGTGGTGGGGGAATGATCGGACATCCTGTCGTCATACAGGTGATTTGCCGTTTGAGGCAAGGCATCACTTGTGAAAAAGCGACGGGTTGTGCAGTATGAAGTCACGCTGTTGTGGGGAGAATGTCATGGAACGCGAGTCTATGGATTATGATGTTGTGATTGTTGGCGCAGGCCCTGCGGGACTCGCCGCCGCGATCAGGTTGCGTCAGATGAGCATCGAATCGGGCCGCGAGTTTTCCGTTTGCGTTCTTGAAAAAGCCTCGGAGGTTGGGGGGCATATCCTCTCGGGGGCTGTGTTTGAACCGTCTGTCTTGACCGAACTTTTTCCCGATTGGGCAACGCGCGGGGCACCGTTGGATGTCCCTGTGAGCGGTGAAAAGTTCATGTTTTTAACAGAAAAGAACGGTTTTGATTTTCCCCTTTCTCTCTTGCCGCAACAGATGCACAATCAGGGCAACTATGTTGTGTCTTTGGGCAATCTTTGTCGCTGGATGGCGGCCCGGGCCGAAGAACTCGGTGTCGAGCTTTACCCCGGGTTTGCCGCCACCGAGCTGTTGTTTCATGCCAATGGGCGGATTAAGGGGGTGGCAACCGGGGATAGGGGTGTTTCTGCAACGGGGGCGCACAAAGCTAACTATATGCCCGGAATGGCCCTGCACGGAACCTACAGCTTTTTTGCCGAAGGTTGCCGGGGGTCGTTGTCCGAACAGGTCATGGAACGCTTTGATCTCCGCAAAAGCTGTGACCCGCAGACCTATGGGCTGGGATTGAAAGAAATTTGGGAACTTGATCCCGCAAAACACAAACCGGGGACAGTGATTCATACAGCGGGTTGGCCGATGGATCGTGCAACCTGGGGCGGGTCGTTCATTTATCACCTGGCGCAGGGACAGGCGGCGGTGGGTTATGTCGTCGGCCTCGACTATCAAAATCCGCATTTGTCGCCCTTTGACGAGTTTCAGCGGTTCAAGACCCACCCGAAAATGTCCGCTCTGCTCGCGGGGGGAAAGCGTCTCTCCTTTGGCGCACGGGCCTTGAACGAGGGTGGTCTCCAATCCGTTCCCGATCTGGCCTTTCCCGGGGGGGTGATGGTGGGCTGTGCGGCGGGGTTTGTCGATGTTGCCAAAATCAAGGGCAGTCATAATGCCATGAAAACCGGGATGATGGCCGCAGAATCGGCCTTTACCGCTCTCTGTGCGGATGACCCACCTGCGGTTCTGGCAGATTATCCCCGTCGTTATCGGGACTCGCAGGTTTACCGTGATCTCTACGCTGCGCGGAATTTCCGCCCCGCCCATGCCAGATTCGGCCTGTGGGGGGGAATGCTTTATTCTGCTTTCGACCTCAAACTGTCGGGGGGACGTCTGCCGTGGACCCTGCACCATCGGGGGGAAGACCGCCAGGCGCTCAGACCTGCGGAGGAGATGCCGAAAATTGACTACCCCAAACCCGATGGCGTGTTCAGTTTTGATCGTTTGTCGTCGCTTTATCTGTCGGGAACCAATCACGCAGACGACCAGCCTGTTCATCTGGTGCTCAGGGATGATGGCGTTCCTGTGTCCCATAATCTGGGCCGTTATGATGCACCGGAACAACGCTATTGTCCCGCAGGTGTTTATGAAATGATCAACAGCGACACCGCACCGCGCTTGCAGATCAATGCCCAGAACTGTTTACATTGTAAAACCTGTGACATCAAAGACCCGACAGGTAACATCAAATGGGTTCCCCCCGAAGGTTCGGGTGGCCCCCACTACCCGAACATGTAGCCCCACAGCGTGAAAAGGATCTGCCCCGTGACGATAAAAACGACCTTGCCCGGGTTTTCTGTGCCCAGACTTTCTGTGTCCAGTCTTTCTGTGGTGGCTCTTGTTTTTTTAGGGAGTCTTTCGGGGTGCAATGCGCCTGTGTCGCTTTCGATGGTGCCTCCTGCGGAGCCGTCCCCGGAGGGAATGTGGCTGGCGGCTAATCAGGCCCTTGATTTTGGTGATTTTAAAAGAGCCAGTGATTTTTTTACCCGTGTTCCTCAAAAGGATCAAATGACAACCGGGTTTTTGGGGCGTCATTTGCTGGCGGCAGCGGCGGCGGGTGACGCAGAACGCACCGGAGATCTGGCGCAGTTACTCATCGCGCGCGACCCGGCCCAGTCCCTGGCGAGCCTTGTGCTCATGGTCGATGATGTGCTCGATGATAATTGGCCGTCTGTCCTCGCGCGGTTGCGTTCTGTGCCTGTGCGCGGGGTTGATGCCATTACTGTCCCGCTTTATCGGGCGTGGGCGTGGCAGGCCCTCGGTCAACAGGATCAGGCGTGGGGCAGCCTCGATGCCTTGCGTGATGGGGGGGATGTCCTCAAAAAACAGCAACAGGCCCTGATTGCGGATCTGGGGGGGGACAGCGATCTGGCGGCCCGTCTTTCCGACGAATTGCTCGCCACAGGTCAGCTGACGGGGCGTCAATACCATGTCATTGCGAACTTTTATGCCCGACACGGCCAGCGCGCAAAGGCTCTGACGATTCTGGAGCGTCTCGAACGTGTGGGGGGGGGCAGTGATCTTCTGGCGCAAGAACTGGCAGACTTGCGGCGTGGGCGTGTCCCCGTGCCTCTTATCCCCGATGCGCGCGCGGCGTTTGGCGAAATTCTTTCTTCGACGGCTGTCCTGTTGTCCAATGAAAAAATTCCTGATCTTGCGCTGGTTTATTTCCAACAGGCCCTGCGGTTACAAACGGGAACCGCGCGGGACAGTACATTGCTTTTGATTGCGGGGCTTTATCGTGATCTGCGCCAGGGTGAGGCGGCCCTGAATGCCTGGACAGCCATTCCTGCGCACTCGCCCCATGCCTGGGCAGCGGCCCTCCAGATGGCGGGGGCGTTATATGATTCGGGGCGCAGGGATGATGCGCTGACCCTGTTGGATGATTTGGCACAGCAACGCCCGAACCGTTTTGAACCCCTGCTCCGAAAGGGAAATATCCTGCGTCTTGAAAAACGCTTTTCAGCGGCGGCAACAACCTACAGCCGCGCGTTGACCCGTGTGGAGAAACCGGAACGGCGTCACTGGCGGTTGCTCTATTACCGGGGAATTTCCTATGAACGCGTAAAAGACTGGGACAGAGCAGAAAAAGACTTTCTGCAGGCGTTGGAACTTTCGCCCGATCAACCCGTTGTCCTCAACTATCTGGCCTATTCGTGGCTTGAGCAGATGCGTCATCTGCAACAGGCGGAAGAGATGTTGCTCAAGGCCGTCGAATTGCGCCCGCACGATGGCTTTATCGTCGATTCCCTGGGGTGGGCTTACTATCGCCTGGGACAATTTGACCAGGCCGTGATTTATTTGGAACAGGCCGTCGAATTGCACCCCGAAGAAGCCACGATCAACGATCATCTGGGCGATGCCTATTGGCGGACAGACCGCCGCCATGAAGCCCGTTTCCAGTGGCGTCGGGCATTGGGTTTCGGCCCGGAGGATGGGCAAAAACCGGTCATTGAACAAAAACTCCGCGACGGTTTGCCCCCACCCTCTGATGCCCCACCCTCTGATGCCCCGGTGTCCCGGTGATGCCCGCTGTCCCCGTAACGCCCGCTGTCCCGGTAACGCCCGCTGTCCCTGTAACGAATGAATCGCCCACAGATGAATCACTCACAGAATCGGCGGGTCAACTGCACGATCTCGCGCGGGCGAAAATCAACCTGAGTCTTGCTGTGTCGGGCAGGCGGGCGGATGGCTATCATGACCTCGAGAGCCTTGTCGCCTTTGCGCGCCACGGCGATCACCTGAGCTTACAGGCCGCAGAGTCTTTTTCTTTTCAGGCTGTCGGGCCTTTTGCCTCTGCGTTGGGGCCGCCGGAACATAACCTTGTTGTTCGGGCTTTGCACAGGCTTGCTGTCCTCTGCGGGCGGTCGCTGGATTTTTCTGTGACGCTTGACAAACGACTCCCCGTTGCCGCCGGAATAGGCGGCGGGTCTGCGGATGCGGCGGCGGCGGTGCGTCTGGCTCTGCGCTATTGGAACCTTGGCCTCTCTGCACAACCGCTGGCCCGGCTGTGTCGGGAACTGGGCGCCGATCTTCCCGTTTGCTATGAAAGCCGCGCCTGCTGGATGGGGGGGGCAGGTGAAAAAATTGATCGTCTTGATTTTTTTCCCGCCTGTCCGGCTCTCCTCGTCAATCCGGGCGTTTCAGTGGCAACAGGGGCCGTTTTTGACCAACTGCGCCGGAAAAAAACAACAGCCCCCCCTGTTAAAAGGCCCGACTTTGCCAGCTATCCCCAACTCATTGCGCGCCTACATCACCTCTCCAATGATTTACAGGCCCCCGCCCTGTCCCTGCACCCCGTGATTGGCACGGTTCTGGAGGCCCTTTCACAACAGCCCGGTGTCCTGTACCACGCCATGTCGGGGAGTGGGGCAACCTGTTTCGCACTCTTTTCTTCACAGGCCGGGGCCAGAGAGGCGGCGCATCGACTCTGGCAAGATCACAACTGGCAAGATCACAACTGGTGGGTTTGCGCGACAGACCTGTGTTGAGCGGTTCGGTTGCGGATAATCGGACGGCCGGCTCATTTGTCAGGGGACATCACAGGTCAGGGAAACGGCCACCTCTTGCAAACAGGATCGGCCCTTTCAGGCCCGTCCATTCTATCGGGGCCACCCGTGGTCTCCTGCGTCGTCTGTTTTGATCGATTACACGATAGAAAAATTCAATTAAAAATAGCGGAATTTTTCTCATTTAATTGTTGCTATGTTCTGTTGTTTCCGAGATTACAGTCCAGCCTGTTGGTGCAAGGATCATGCGGTTGTCGATCCTTTATGTAGATTGTTCGGATAAATCTCTAACTTAAGGTCACTTTGATATGTGTCGTTTTTCTTCCAAATCGTCTTTGTTGGCTGGTGTGTCTGCTGTTGTTCTGGCGGCAAGCGTTGGCTCTGGTGCCTTTGCCCAAGCGGTGACTTACGAGCATTCGACAGGTGGGGATGCTTGGGCCAATGATACAGACAGAGCAGGTGGAAGTATTGGCGGCAGCGACGGCTCCACGGATATGGGTAGAGCGTCCGCAGGTGATAATCTTAGATTGTCAGGTGGTTACGTTGAGACGGATCGTGCCAAGGTTGGTCGTCGTTCCATGGGGTTCTTGGCCAGCGGAACTTCGGGGGCAGGGGAACTTAGAATATCTAATAGTTTTACTATTGGAAGTATCGCAAAGAATAGCCCTTCTAGGGCGGTTGACATTGCCGTTGATGACGGTCGAGCTAATGTCTTAGTTGTTGAACGTAGTGCTCATCTCCGTAATTTGAAAATTCCAGGTGCTGGCGGGGCCAAGTTTGGCGGTAATTTAACCATTGACGGCGGTGTCGCGTTGGGCGGGACTGCCTATCTTACTTTTAATGGCTCTGCCGATCAGAGGATTTTGGGCAGTGGCACGGCGAAGATCACCACCGCCGCAGATGGCTTGGGCAGGATTGAGGTTCTGAACGGTGTGAGTGGTGCCGCACCGCGTAAGGCGACTTTTGACATAGAGATTGGGGCACCTGACAAACGCCTCACGTATTTAGGGGTGGGCGACTCGTCGAAGGGCGGTCATGCGATTTTCAACAAGGCTGTTCATGTTGATGGTATCGAAGTGATTGCGGGGGATGGTACCAGAGAAGACGGCATAGCGGAATTTCGGGGTGATGTGTCCAGTTCTTCTGGCATTTCTCTCAACGGTGACGGGAGCTCGGCAAAAGTTATTTTCAATGCGCTGAATGGCGACATCACGATTGATGCGGCCGTTTCTGGGGATGATAGTGGCGACGGTCTGATGACCATTATCGGGGGCCGTTCTTTTGCTGGTCGGCGAAATAAAGTCACCTTTAATAGGGAGATTGGCGGGGGTAGTGATGCACTATATAAAATTGTTATCGGTGGCACTGCTGTTTTCAAAGATAATGTAAAATTTCTTTCTGCGAGTATCCGGGATTCAGGGCGCATGACTCTTGAAAAGAGTATGGGGGGTCCTACAGGTTCCTTGTTGCAAATCGGCAACGCCAATCTGACGATTGGCGGTGCGGGTCGTTCTGTGACAGTGAATGACACGGGTCAAACGATCAATAATCGGATTACCGCAGGCGGTGACGGACAGGGAAGACTGATTGTTGATAACCGGGGTGATGCAGGCACAGGCCGTACCAGTAACAACAAAGTCACCTTTAGCGGGTCAGTCGGTGCCGATGGGACGGCCCTTGAGCGGATCACGCTGATAGACGGCCGGACGACCTTTAACAGTGGTGTTTATGCCAATTCGATCAGGATCGACACAAGTGATGCGACAGTTTTCAAGGGCCATGTCAAGGCAGGAACAGGAGCGAGCGAGGGCATCAAGCTGGGCGCGAGCAGTGGGTCTGTCACCTTTGGCGGCACGACCGGACAAACGGTTGCGGGTAATATCACGACGGCGACCTCGAATCGGGGCAAGATCACTGTGGATAACAAGATCGGTGTGACCTTTGAGGATGACCTGGGCACCGCCGCCGCCCGACTGGGCCTCCTGACCCTGACGGGCAACGCGACTGCGGCGAATGCGTCCAAAGCGACCTTTAAGGGCAATGTCTATCTGAAAACCGGTGCGAACGGTGGTCTGGTTCTGGGTCAAAACACCGGGGTCACGTTCAACGGAACAGACTCCCAAACGGTGGCCGGCAATATCACAAGTGCATCGGGTGGCAACTATGGCACAATCACCATCGACAACGATGACGGCGTGACCTTCAAGGGCGCATTGGGCGCAAGTGGTACGAACAACGGGTTGAACCGCCTGACCCTGAGCGATAACTCCGAGGCGACCTTTGAGAGTCATGTTTATCTGGCGAATGGCCTGAAACTGGGCGATAGAAGCCTCATTACCTTTGGCGGGTCTGGCAACCAGACCATCAAGGCGGGTATTGGCAACAGCCGCAGGGATAGGCGGGGGTCTGTCGTTGTGGATAACGACGGCACGACGAACAGGACGGTGAGCTTTGAGGGTGCTGTGGGTGCGTCGGGGGCGGGCAATGATCTTGCACGACTCACGGTGCGCGATGGTGTGGCGCAGTTCAAGCGTGATGTTTTTGCACAGGGCCTTGAGGTCAGTTCGACCGATGGCGCAGAGTTCAAGGGTAATGTCACCACAGGCGGCATATCCTTTGCCGGGAACGATGCGGCCCAAATCACCCTGAACGGCGCGGCGAACCAGACGGTGACGGGCGACATCACCACGGAGTCTAACGGGCGTGGTCGTCTGGTTGTGGACAACCGCCATGCGACAAACAACAAAGTGACCTTTGGGGGGCAGATTGGTGCCGATCGGAGAGCCCTGCAAAAGATTACGCTGAGCGATGGTCAGACGACCTTTAACGATGATGTTTATGCCGGGTCGATCACGATCAACACAGGTGATGCGACAGTTTTCAAGGGCGATGTCAAGGCAGGAGCATGGATCCATCTGGGCGCGACCAGTGGGTCTGTCACCTTTAACGGCACGACCGGACAAACGGTTGCGGGCAAGATCACGACGGCGACCTCGGATCGGGGCTGGATCACTGTGGCGAACAAGGCCGGTGTGACCTTTGAGGATGACCTGGGCACCTCCACCGCCTGGCTGCGCCTCCTGACCCTGACGGGCCACGCGACTGCGGCGGATGCGTCCAAAGCGACCTTTAAGGGCAATGTCTATCTGAGAACCGGTGCGAACGGTGGTCTGGTTCTGGGTCAAAACACCGGGGTCACGTTCAGCGGAACAGACTCCCAAACGGTGGCCGGCAATATCACAAGTGCATCGGGTGGCAACTATGGCACAATCACCATCGACAACGATGACGGCGTGACCTTCAAGGGCGCATTGGGCGCAAGTGGTACGAACAACGGGTTGAACCGCCTGACCCTGAGCGATAACTCCGAGGCGACCTTTGAGAGTCATGTTTATCTGGCGAATGGCCTGAAACTGGGCGATAGAAGCCTCATTACCTTTGGCGGGTCTGGCAACCAGACCATCAAGGCGGGTATTGGCAACAGCCGCAGGGATAGGCGGGGGTCTGTCGTTGTGGATAACGACGGCACGACGAACAGGACGGTGAGCTTTGAGGGTGCTGTGGGTGCGTCGGGGGCGGGCAATGATCTTGCACGACTCACGGTGCGCGATGGTGTGGCGCAGTTCAAGCGTGATGTTTTTGCACAGGGCCTTGAGGTCAGTTCGACCGATGGCGCAGAGTTCAAGGGTGATGTGACCACAGGCGGCATATCCTTTGCCGGGAACGATGCGGCCCAAATCACCCTGAACGGCGCGGCGAACCAGACGGTGACGGGCGACATCACCACGGAGTCTAACGGGCGTGGTCGTCTGGTTGTGGACAACCGCCATGCGACAAACAACAAAGTCACCTTTGCGGGGCGGATTGGTGCCGATCGGAGAGCCCTGCAAAAGATCACGCTGAGTGCTGGTCAGACGACCTTTAACGATGATGTTTATGCCGGGTCGATCACGATCGACACAGGTGATGCGACAGTTTTCAAGCGCGATGTCAAGGCAGGAACAGGGATCCAGCTGGGCGACGGAAGTTCTGTCACCCTTAACGGGACGGCCGGACAGACGATTACGGGTAATATCACGAGCGCATCGGGGGGCGATTATGGCACGATCACCGTTGCCAACACCCACGCGGACGGTGTGAGTTTCAAGGGGAACCTGGGGGCGAGCGGTGCGAACAATGGCCTGTCCCGCGTGACGCTGAACACCAATGCCAGGGCGGCCTTTGGGGGCAATGTTTACCTCGAGAACGGCCTGACATTTGGTAACGGGTCACAGGTCACATTCAACGGGACAGGTTCCCAAACGGTGGCTGGCGATCTGAAGAGTGCAGCGGGGGGCAACTATGGCACGATCATCATCGACAACGATGACGGCGTGACCTTCAAGGGCGCATTGGGCGCAAGTGGTACGAACAACGGGTTGGATCGCCTGACCCTGAGCCGTGACTCCGAGGCGACTTTTGCAGGCAATGTTTATCTGGCGAATGGCCTGAAACTGGGCGATAGGAGCCTCATTACCTTTGGCGGGTCTGGCAACCAGACCATTCAGGCGGGTATTGGCAACAGCCGCAGGGATAGGCGGGGGTCTGTCGTTGTGGATAACGACGGCACGACGAACAAGACGGTGAGCTTTGAGGGTGCTGTGGGTGCGTCGGGGGCGGGCAATGATCTTGCACGACTCACGGTGCGCGATGGTGTGGCGGTGTTCAAGGGTGATGTCTTTGCACAGGGCCTTGAGGTCAGTTCGACCGATGGCGCAGAGTTCAAGGGTAATGTCACCACAGGCGGCATATCCTTTGCCGGGAACGATGCGGCCCAAATCACCCTGAACGGCGCGGCGAACCAGACGGTGACGGGCGACATCACCACGGAGTCTAACGGGCGTGGTCGTCTGGTTGTGGACAACCGCCATGCGACAAACAACAAAGTCACCTTTGCGGGGCGGATTGGTGCCGATCGGAGAGCCCTGCAAAAGATTACGCTGAGCAATGGTCAGACGACCTTTAACGATGATGTTTATGCCGGGTCGATCACGATCGACACAAGTGATGCGACAGTTTTCAAGCGCGATGTCAAGGCGGACAGAGGGGTCAAACTGGGCGACGGAAGTTCTGTCACCCTTAACGGGACGGCCGGACAGACGATGACGGGTAATATTACAAGTGCAGCGGGGGGCGATTATGGCACGATCACCGTTGCCAACACCCACGCGGACGGTGTGAGTTTCAAGGGGAACCTGGGGGCGAGCGGTGATAACAGTGGCCTGTCCCGCGTGACGCTGAACACCAATGCCAGGGCGGCCTTTGGGGGCAATGTTTACCTCGAGAACGGCCTGACATTTGGTAACGGGTCACAGGTCACATTCAACGGGACAGGTTCCCAAACGGTGGCCGGCGATCTGAAGAGTGCAGCGGGGGGCAACTATGGCGGGATCAGCATCGACAACGATGACGGCGTGACCTTCAAGGGCGCATTGGGCGCAAGTGGTACGAACAACGGGTTGGATCGCCTGACCCTGAGCGATGACTCCGAGGCGACCCTTGAGGGTCATGTTTATCTGGCGAATGGCCTGAAACTGGGCGATGGGAGCTTCATTACCTTTGGCGGGTCTGGCAACCAGATCATTCAGGCGGGCATAACCAACAGCACGGCGGGCGAGCGGGGGTCTGTCATCGTGAATAACGACGGCGCGACGAACAGGACGGTGAGCTTTGAGGATGCTGTGGGTGCGTCGGGCAACGGTCTTGCAGGCCTCACGGTGCGCGATGGTGTGGCGCAGTTCAAGCGTGATGTTTTTGCACAGGGCCTTGAGGTCAGTTCGACCGATGGCGCAGAGTTCAAGGGTAATGTCACCACAGGCGGCATATCCTTTACCGGGAACGATGCGGCCCAAATCACCCTGAACGGCGCGGCGAACCAGACGGTGACGGGCGACATCACCACGGAGTCTAACGGGCGTGGTCGTCTGGTTGTGGACAACCGCCATG
Organism: Kiloniellaceae bacterium; assembly: GCA_965199245.1. Classification (GTDB taxonomy): domain Bacteria; phylum Pseudomonadota; class Alphaproteobacteria; order Kiloniellales; family Kiloniellaceae; genus Carbonatibacter. The sequence continues at coordinate 650,247 of CBDAQP010000003.1, read as the reverse complement.
CGACAAACAACAAAGTCACCTTTGAGGGGCGGATTGGTGCCGATCGGAGAGCCCTGCAAAAGATCACGCTGAGTGCTGGTCAGACGACCTTTAACGATGATGTTTATGCCGGGTCGATCACGATCGACACAGGTGATGCGACAGTTTTCAAGCGCGATGTCAAGGCGGACAGAGGGGTCAAAATGGGCGACGGAAGTTCTGTCACCCTTAACGGGACGGCCGGACAGACGATTACGGGTAATATCACGAGCGCATCGGGGGGCGATTATGGCACGATCACCGTTGCCAACACCCACGCGGACGGTGTGAGTTTCAAGGGGAACCTGGGGGCGAGTGGTGATAACAGTGGCCTGTCCCGCGTGACGCTGAACACCAATGCCAGGGCGGCCTTTGGGGGCAATGTTTACCTCGAGAACGGCCTGACATTTGGTAATGGGTCACAGGTCACATTCAACGGGACAGGTTCCCAAACGGTGGCCGGCGATCTGACGAGCGCAGCGGGGGGCAACTATGGCGGGATCGTCATTGACAACGATGACGGTGTGACCTTCAAGGGCGCATTGGGCACGAATAGTGCGAAGTTGAACAGCCTGACCCTGAGCCGTGACTCCGAGGCGACTTTTGCAGGCAATGTTTATCTGGCGAATGGCCTGAAACTGGGCGATAGGAGCCTCATTACCTTTGGCGGGTCTGGCAACCAGACCATCAAGGCGGGTATTGGCAACAGCCGCAGGGGCAGGCGGGGGTCTGTCGTTGTGGATAACGACGGCACGACGAACAAGACGGTGAGCTTTGAGGGTGCTGTGGGCGCGTCGGGCAACGATCTTGCAGGTCTCACGGTGCGCGATGGTGTGGCGGTGTTCAAGCGTGATGTTTTTGCACAGGGCCTTGAGGTCAGTTCGACCGATGGTGCAGAGTTCAGGGGCGATGTGACCACAGGCGCACTCGGGATCCTGTTTGCCGGGAACGATGCGGCCCAAATCACCCTGAACGGCACGGCGAACCAGACGGTGACGGGCAACATCACCACGGAGTCTGACGGGCGTGGTCGTCTGGTTGTGAACAACCGCCATGCGACAAACAACAAAGTCACCTTTGCGGGGCGGATTGGTGCCGATCGGAGGGTTCTGAAGCAGATCACGTTGCGCGATGGGGAAACGACCTTTGGCGGTGATGTTTATGCGGGCAACCTGACGATCACCGCAAGTGATGCGACAACCTTCAGGGGTCATGTCAAAGCGGACAGAGAGTTCGAGCTTGGCGACGGAAGTTCTGTGACCTTTGGCGGGACGGCCGGACAGACGATCACGGGCGATATCACAGGCGCGGCAGATGGCAATGGCGCGATTATCATTGACAACGTCCATGCGGATGGCGTGACCTTTGCGGGTCAGCTGGGGACGGCTGCTGCCCAACTCGACAGCCTGACTGTGAACGAGGGGGCCAAAGTGACCTTTACCCGGCCTGTTTATCTGTCGGGAACCCTGAGGCTCAAGACGGGGACGACGATTGCGCTGGGGGATGGCCTGACGACGCGCAGTGATGCAACGCAGCCCTTTGTGACGGTCGGGGACTATGCCTTTGACGGAGACTTTACGGAGGCGAACAGGGTCAGACTGATTTTGCCGCTGTCCTTTACCAAGGGAACGCAGAAGGTGTTCAGTGCGCATAGTACCCTGGACAAGGAGAAGTTCACTCTGAACGGCAATAACCTTGTCAGATACAACTATGAGTTTAATAATGACGGCACGGCTGTCACTGTGACGGCGCAGGGCTTCAAGACATTGGGCGAGGTGTCGTCAAAGCTGGGCACGACGGACACTGAATCCTCCATGATCCTGACGGTGTCGTCGTTTGCGAAGAAGTTACCCACGGGTGACCCTGTGAAGAAGATTATTGAGGAAGCGACCCGGGCGGGGAACGAGGCGCAGGGCAGGCGTCTTGCGGCCCAGCTCAAGCCGCAGATGACCGCGCTGGGCGGGGCGAGGAGGGCGGTGCTCTCGACGGGGACACAGGTTACGGGTATGATTTCCGAGCATCTTGCCCTGCAGCGCGGGGAGGGTCGCCGGAGCGGATTGGCCCAAAGCGGATTTGCGACCGGAGGCGATGGACTGGACAAGTCATTCTGGTTCAAGCCGTTTGGCCGTCGGGGCAAACAGGCGAATGACAGGATACAGAATATTGATGCTTATGGCACCTCTGCACGGGGCCTTGCGATGGGTGTGGATGCGCCTGTGGGGGAACGGGGTCGTGTGGGGACGGCTCTGGCCTATAGCACCAGCCGGATTACGGGTGAGGGGGTTGCACAGGATAAAACCGGTGTCAGGGGCTGGCAGGTTTTGGTTTACGGGGATTACAGCACGGCGCACTATTATGTGGAAGGTCAGGTGGGTGTCGGGCGCAACGATGTCAGGACGACCTCGCGTGTGGCGGTCTTGACGCGTAAGGCGGCCTATGACACGACCAGCCTGACGGCCTCTGTGGGGGGTGGTGTGCCAATTAACCTTGATGCGGGCACGACGCTGACCCCGACGGCGGGTCTGTCGTGGACGCGGGTGGGGTCGGCGAACTATACCACGACGGGGGCCTTGAGCCTGAACCAGAAGATCACAGTGGGGGCGATTGATGCGGTTGTGGGGACACTGGGCACCCGCCTACAAAAAGAGATCACCCGGTGGAACGGCACGCTGGTTCCCGTGGCGCGTGCGGGGCTGTCCTATGACTTTGCGGGGGAGCAAACGATGGCACACGGCCGGTTCACCGGCGGTGGCAACCGCTTTACCGTCAAGGGGGCGAAGGTCAAGAAGTTCTCGGGCACCGCAGGGGTGGGTCTGAGCTATAATGCCCCGCGCTGGTCAATCGGGGCGGACTATGACCTGAATGCCCGCACCGGCTACACGGGCCACAGTGCCCGCCTGAATGCCAAGGTCAAGTTCTGACCTACCCTGTGAACCTGACCCAACGGCGGCCCCGAAAGGCAACAGCCTTTCGGGGTTCCGTTTTGAATGGGGATGGCTCTGACTGGCGCAGGAAAAATGCGCCAAAAACTGTGGGGCTTGAGTTGCTCCCATAGTTTATCCGGAATACCATGACATCGATAGCACATTAAATTTAATTTGACGGCACTATCCAGTGGTGTGATAAAAAGGCCAGTGGTGTGATAAAAAGGCCAGTGGTGTGATAAAAAGGTTTGTGTCCGTTTGATTTTTTCAGGCACTATGTCCAGATTGAGTATAAAAGTTGACTGGCAATCAGGGGACGGGACAGATGTCTGATCATTGTGAACAACCTGCTTTGTTTCATCCCCCTCCCCTGGAGGAGGAGATACCTGATCTGTCCGGAGCCTTGTCTCGCGTTGAGGAGAGGTTGGAGAGGCGTTTGACCAGGGATGCGCGGATCATTTGTGGTCTGAGGCGGGATTTGGATGCGGCGCACGCGGATATTGAAACACTCCGCGCGGATAACGAGATGCTCAGAAAAAAACGCGATGAAGCCTGCGAAGGATTGGATCGGGTCATCGGACAGCTTTCCCAGCGTTTGGAGGCTCTGAATCCTGATTCAGTGCCCGATTCGCATCCCGGGGCAGACGACTAATGGCGCAGGTGGCAGTGACTATTCGCGGGCGGTCCTACTCCCTGGGCTGTGAAGATGGCCAGGAAGATCATCTCTGCACTCTTGCCGCCTTGTTCGACCAGTATGGCGACAATTTGGGGCCGGGGGCAAAAAATCTGAGTGAGGCGCGATTTTTGTTGATGGCGGCCCTGATGATGGCGGATGATTTTCACGAAACACGCCGCGCACTTGCCGATTGTGAATCGGCCAGGGCCACAGAAAAAAACAAGGCCACAGAAAAAAACGCCCGGGGACAAGTAGAAACGACAAGTCAAACAGATGACGCGGACAGATCGCCAAAGGTAATAGAGGATATTGGGGCTTATCTTCAGCGGTTGGACAAGATGGCGGCGCGTTTGGACGACGACGAAAAATAGCAGTGCTGCGGGGTGCGTCAGGCATGTCTGTTCCCTGCGGCCAATGACTCTTCCCTCGGGAGCTGTCCCTGTCGGAATCGTGGTTCCGTCACATGGCCCCCACCTGCTTTGCAGGTCACAGAGGAAAGCGATGCCAACGGCTCGCGCGGCACTGCTTTTGCTTTATTTCATGTCTTTTCGTGGTTTGGGGTTTTGTGAAGGATGACTGACGAAAAAACAGCCGAGCGTCTTAAAAAAGATCTCCGCCAGATGGCAAAGGTGCGCCGGAAAGAGGCCTGGACAGCCGGGGCCGGGGCGGAGCTATCCGCACAGGCTTTGCGTGGTATTGATCTGTTTAGTCGCGGATCCTCAGCCATTGTGGCGGGTTATTGGCCAATGGGTGATGAGCTGGATCTGCGCCCTTTGTTGCAGGCTCTCCATACGCGGGGGGTTGCGCTGGCCTTGCCTGTTTTGGTGGGGGCGGCACGTCCGTTGATTTTTCGTCGTTGGCAACCGGGGGATTGTCTGTGCGCGGCTGGATTTGGTACGCAGGAACCCACGGCGGATCAGGCCGTTTGTCGTCCGGATATAGTATTGGTTCCCTTGTTGGCGTTTGATGCACAGGGGGGGCGTCTGGGCTATGGCGGTGGTTTTTATGACCGCACTCTTGCCCGGTTCCGCACAGAGGGGGGGCGTGTTTGTGCCTTGGGCGTGGCCCTGTCCGCGCAGGAGGTTCCTGCGGTTGTTTGCGGGCCACACGATCAGCCGCTGGATGGCGTTATCACGGAAAAAGGCGTTCGATTTTTTGGTGAAGCCCCGTTTTTTGGTGAAACCCCGTGCGCATAATGTTTTGTGGTGATGTGTTCGCCCGTTCCGGGCGTGAGGCTATCGCCGCGCATATTCCCTTGTTGCGCGAAAAGCTGTCTCTTGATTTCGTCGTGGTCAACGGAGAAAACGCGGCGGCGGGGCGGGGGATGACGCCAAAAATCTGTCAGGATTTTTTCGCCGCCGGGGTTGATGTCATCACGGGCGGCGATCATTCGTGGGATCAGCGGGCCTGTGTCACCTGGATTATCCAGGAACCGCGCCTATTGCGTCCGTTGAATTTTTCCGAGGGCGCACCGGGCAAGGGGGCCACAATTTTTCACGCGGCGGGGGGGCAGCGTGTGTTGGTCATCAATTTGCTCGCACGGGTTTTTATGAAAACGCTTGTAGATGATCCCTTTGCGGCTGTGCGTCGGGTGTTGTCCCGTGTTCAGATGGGGCGTGATGTTGAGGCGATCCTCGTCGATTTTCACGGCGAAGCCACCAGTGAAAAGGGCGCGATGGGGTGTTATCTAGACGGTCAGGTCTCTGTCGTTGCCGGAACCCATACCCATATCCCAACTGCAGATGACCGAATTTTGAACGGGGGGACGGCTTTTCAGACTGATACAGGAATGACCGGGGATTACGATTCGGTGATTGGTATGGTTGCAGATATTCCCATTCAGCGTTTTATCAACCCCATTCCCCCTGCGCGCATGACCCCGGCGGAGGGTGAGGCGACGCTCTGTGGTTTGTTTGTTGAAACGGATGATGATACGGGTTTCGCAAAGCGGGTCGCCCCGGTGCGTGTCGGGGGGCGGCTGTCCCCTTCATTGCCGACACTATAAAAAATCTTTGTCAGCTTGTGCAGAGGCTTTAAATTATTTTAAAGGGGTCAGGTGTTACCAATCTTTCGACCATCAGTCTTGAGGTAAAGAGAAATGGCAGGTCATTCACAGTTTAAAAACATTATGCACCGCAAGGGGGCACAGGATCGCAAACGGGCCAAGATTTTTGCCCGTCATACCCGCGAAATTATGGTCGCGGCCCGTAGCGGCTTGCCAGATCCGGAACAAAATTCAACCCTGCGGAATGCGGTGATTGCCGCGCGGGCCGCCAATATGCCAAAGGATAATATTGACCGGGCGATCAAACGCGTTGCCGGGGGCGAAGATGTCGCAAACTACGAAGAAATTCGCTACGAAGGCTATGGCCCTGGTGGTGTTGCGGTGATTGTCGAAGCCATGACGGACAATCGCAATCGCACCGCATCCGAAGTGCGCGCGGCCTTTTCAAAACACGGGGGCAATATGGCGGAAACGGGGGCGGTGTCCTTTATGTTTGATCGCGTTGGGCAGATGATCTATCCGGCGGCGGCGGCCCCTGCGGATGAGATGTTTGACGTTGCTGTCGAGGCCGGGGCCAACAACGTCGAAAGCGGCGATGATGGGCATGAAATTTTTTGTGATCCGTCAGATTTTGCCGCTGTGCGGGATATTTTAATTGAGCGTTTTGGCAATCCGGCAGAGTTGGGTTTGGTGTGGAAACCGCAAAATCCTATTGCCCTGGACGAAGACAAGGCCCGCACGATGCTAAAACTGATTGATGCGTTGGATGACAATGATGATGTGGGCGCGGTGAGTGCAAATTTTGATATTCCTGTCGTCGCCGCCCTTGCCAGGTGATTTTTAATGCGTCCTGTGCGTATCCTGGGGATTGATCCGGGCCTGCGGGCGACGGGATGGGGGGTCATTGATTCAGTCGATAATCGTTTAGGGCACGTCGCCAACGGGACGATCAGGACGACGGCGGATTGTCCACTTGCCGAGCGTCTTGTCTATTTGCACAGGGGATTGCAAGCTGTCATGGAGGAGTGGACTCCATCGGCGGCGGCGGTTGAGGTGACATTAGCGAATAAAAACCCCGACTCGACGCTCAAATTGGGGATGGCCCGGGGGATGGCTCTCGCCACGCCTGCGTTATCGGGGGTGTCCGTTGGGGAATACCTGCCAATGATTGTTAAAAAATCAGTGGCAGGGACAGGCCACGCAGACAAAAAGCAGGTGCAGATGATGGTGGCGCGGCTCTTGCCCGGTTGTGATCTACATTCGTCAGATGCCGCAGATGCGCTGGCGGTGGCGATTTGTCATGCACATAACTTGTCAACCCAACAGGTCTGGGGAAAACGACAACAACAGGGGTTGGGGAAATGATGGGGTTGGGGAAATGATGGGGCGGGGGAAATGATTGGGAAATTGAAGGGACTGGTGGATAGCACGGGGGCAGATTGGGTGCTCCTGGACGTTGGGGGGGTTGGGTATCATGTGCAGTGTTCGACGCGGACACTGGAGGATTTGCCGCCTGTTGGTGAGGCCGCCAGTTTGTTGATTGAAACCCATGTGCGCGAAGATCAGATCACGCTCTATGGTTTTTCCGCTCAAGCAGAAAAGGACTGCTATCATTTGCTCTGTACTGTCCAGGGAGTCGGGGCGCGGGTGGGGCTTGCCGTGCTGTCCGCGCTGTCGGCGCAGGACATTATGGTTGCTCTTGCGGCGCGGGATAAAACGGCTCTGACACGGGCCAATGGTGTGGGGCCAAAGCTGGCACAGCGCATTGTCAACGAATTAAAGGACAAGGTTCTGTCCCTGGAGGGTGGGCTGTCCCCAGAGGGCGAGAACCTGCGTCCTGAGGGTCATACTGTGCCAGAGGATGCTGTGTCTGCGTTGGTTAATCTCGGCTATCGTCGCGCCGAAGCCTTTGACATCATTTCAAAAATATCTTCAGAACAGGGCGCAAACCAGAGTATCGAAAGCCTGATCCGTGCAGGTCTTAAGGAATTGATGCCCTAGTTCCGTGTTTTTGTGGTCTTGTGATGGAAAAGCAAAATGATTGATGAACAAGACAGACTGGTTTCGCCAGAATTTTCCTGCGGAGATCGCGCGGATCATGCGTTGCGTCCCTTGACTCTTGATGAATTTATCGGGCAACGCCAACTGCGCGAAAACCTTGGCATTTTCATCACAGCCGCGAGAGGACGCGGGGATGCGTTGGATCATGTGCTTTTTTTCGGCCCGCCCGGTCTGGGGAAAACCACGCTGTCGCAGGTTGTGGCCCGTGAATTGGGAGTGGGTTTTCGGGCGACCTCTGGCCCTGTGATTGCCAAGGCGGGGGATTTGGCGGCTCTTTTGACCAATTTGCAACCTCATGATGTCTTGTTTATCGATGAAATTCATCGCTTGACTGCTCAGGTCGAAGAAATTCTCTATCCGGCGATGGAGGATTTTAAACTTGACCTCATCATTGGCGAAGGCCCCGCTGCCCGTTCTGTGCAGATTGACCTGCCGCCCTTTACCCTGATCGGGGCCACGACACGCTCTGGCTTGATTTCAACGCCTTTGCGCGAACGCTTTGGTATTCCTCTGCGGCTTCAATTTTATACGCCCGAGGAACTGCAACGGGTGGTTCTGCGTGCGGCGGGGCTATTGGGGGCGGAGATAACGGCAGATGGGGCGTTGGAAATTGCACGACGGGCACGGGGAACGCCGCGTGTGGCCGGGCGATTGTTGCGACGGGTGCGCGATTTTGCGGCGGTTGATGGTCTGGTTGAAATTACCGCCGCCGCCGCCGATGTGGCGTTGAAGCGACTGGATGTTGATGACTGTGGCCTGGATGCGATGGATCGCAGATACCTTGGTTTGATCGCCGAGCACTATGGCGGTGGGCCAGTTGGGGCGGAAACATTGGCGGCGGCCCTGTCTGAACAGCGTGATGCGCTCGAAGACGTGATTGAGCCTTATTTGATTCAGCAAGGGCTTGTGCAGCGTACACCGCGTGGGCGGATGTTGACACAGGCCGGGCATCGTTACCTGGGGTTGACACCTCCGTTGCTCCCCCAGGCAAACGCACAAGGTGATCTGCCCGGGGTTGTCGAGGACGAAACACCATGAGCATTCTTCCCCTCAGTGGTGTTTTTGAGCCGGGGGTTTTTAGACTACCCATCCGTGTTTTTTACGAGGACACGGATTTTACTGGCATCGTGTATCACGTCAATTATTTGAAATTTGCGGAACGGGGGCGCACGGAGTCCTTGCGTTTTTTGAAATTAGGCACGGGTGAGGAGTCTGTTCATGATTTTTTGCAAAGGAATTATGGCCTTTTTTTTGCCGTAAAGGATTGTTTTGCTGATTTCAAGCGTCCGGCATGTATAGATGATATGCTGGTGGTTCAGACTCGCTTGAAACCGATCCGTGGTGTCACATTGGATTTCGCGCATCAGATCTTACGTGCGGATGATCTCTTGGCCTCGGTTGATGTACGCGTTGTGCTTTTACACGACGGTGATGGCAGGCTGGCGCGTCCGCCTGCAGAATTAAAAAATGGCCTGGGCAAGTTGTGGCAACAGGAGAAATGACGATGGAAAATGAAACAGAATCGCGGATGACAGAATTTGGAGTCAGGCAAGTGGAATCGGTGGTTTTGAATGTAACCAACCATGATCTGAGCATCTGGGGATTGTTTATGCAGGCGGATGTCGTCGTTAAGGCGGTGATGGTTTTGTTGGTACTTGCATCTGTTTGGTCATGGGCGGTGATGATTGATAAAACCCTGTTGTTGCGTCGTTTGCGGCGTAAGGCCGATCAGTTTGAAGAAGCCTTCTGGTCTGGTGGGCCTTTGTCAGAGCTTTTTGAACGTTTGGAAAAGCGTGCCAATGATCCTGTGTCCAATATTTTTGTCGCGGCAATGGGGGAATGGCAACGCACCGGAAATCGGGCGGAGCCTGCACGTTCGGACAGTGCGCGTGCCGGATTACAACAGCGGATTGAGCGCGTCATGGATTTGAGCCTCAACAGGGATATGGAAACCGTCGAACGCAACATGGGCTTTTTGGCCTCCGTTGGGTCTGCCGCGCCTTTTATCGGTCTGTTTGGGACAGTTTGGGGGATTATGAATGCCTTTACCTCTATCGCGGCTTCGAACAATACGTCATTGGCTGTTGTCGCGCCCGGTATTGCAGAGGCTCTTTTTGCTACGGCTTTGGGGCTTGTCGCTGCAATTCCGGCAGTTTTGGCCTATAACAAGCTGTCCAGTGATATAGCCCGCTATGCGGCGCGTCTGGAGTCCTTTGCGGGTGAATTTTCAGCCCTGTTGTCCCGTCAGCTTGAGGAAACGTGACCATGGGTGTGAACCTGTCTGGCGGGGGTGGTCGTCGGTCGCGCCGTTGGGGGCGTTCTGCCTATCGCCCGATGAGTGACATCAACGTGACGCCTTTTGTCGATGTGATGTTGGTGCTGTTAATTGTTTTTATGGTCACGGCTCCTCTTTTGACCGTTGGGGTTCCGGTTGATTTGCCGAGAACGCGGGCAAAGGCCATAACAGAGGCCGAAGAGCCTCTGGTCGTGACCATTCGCAAAACGGGTGAGGTTTTCCTTCAAGAATCGGTTGTTGGGGCAGGGCAGTTAGTGCCGCGTTTGCAAGCCATTACCCGCAATAGGCCAGAGACCCGAATCTATGTTCGTGGTGATCGCGCGGCCCCTTACGGAAATGTCGCCCGTGTCATGGCAGACTTACAGAATGCGGGGTTTAATCGTCTGGCCTTAATTACAAAAAGTCCATCCGGACAGGACGAAAACGGACGTCAGGATTAAAATCTGTGGGGATTTTTCTTTCTTTCTTCCTTCACACGGTGCTGGTTTTGGGCCTCGTTTTTGGTTTGCCTGCTTTTCGCGACCCTCCGCAGTTGTCGCCACGCGTGCCTGTTGATCTCATCAGCGAGGCAGATTTTGCCCGTCTTCGTGACAGTTCTGTTGTTGTGCCAGAGCCGGAGCCAGAGCCAGAGCCAGAGCCGGAACCAGAGCCGGAGCCGGAGCCGGAGCCAGAGCCGGAACCGGAGCCGGAGCCAGAGCCGGAACCAGAACCAGAGCCAGAGCCAGAGCCGGAACCGGAGCCGGAGCCAGAGCCAGAGCCGGAACCAGAACCAGAACCAGAACCAGAACAGGTTGTTGCACCAAAACCGAAGTTGCGTCCAAAGCCGCCTGCGCGCCCTGATCCTCCTCAGGAAAAATCTGATTCTTTGGCCTCTATTTTGAGAAATATTGAGAAGCTCAAGGAGAAACCTGCCAAAAAACGCAAACAGGCCGTGCGCCCGTCACCTGTCGAGAAAAAGGCGTCTGCTGTCCAGATTGCCGGGATGGAACAGATCGTGCGTCAGGCTGTTGAACGCAGGTGGAAATTGGAACCGGGGGCGCGGAATGCGCGTGATTTTGTTGTGCGGATGACGATTGATCTGACCCCGGCGGGCAAAGTGTCAGAAGTGAACATTCAAGACATTTCGCGTTTTAATCGCGATGCCTTTTTCCGGGCGGCCGCAGAGCGGGCGCGTGCCGCAGTTTTTGCTGCCGCACCCTTTGATCAATTGAACACCGACTACTATAATGATTGGAAAAGAATTCACCTCGTCTTTGACCCGTCGCACCTTTTCGAGGGACAGTAGAAACACTCCATTCGCTTTTGGGGCAAAGACCGGACTTGTCAAAATAATGTTTTCGGGGCAGTTTTGAAGAAAAGTAACGACCCTGTGTTAGGGATGATCGGGTAAAGAGACAAGGAGCCATCGCGTGACCATCAGAAGTTTTATGCTGTTTATTATTGTTGTGACGGCTTTTTCTGCTGTGTTGTCGCCGACACGGGCTGAATTGAATGTTGATATTACGCGCGGGCATGTCGCGCCCTTGCCGATTGCGGTGACAGATTTTGCCGGTTCCCGACCCGAGGCGCAACGCATTGGGCGTGATATTGCTCAGGTCATTAAGGATAACCTGGAACGCTCGGGATTGTTTCGGCCCATCGACAAAAAAGCTTTTATTCAAGACAGCGCATCTTTGCATGCCGGGGTGCGTTATGGGGACTGGCGTTTGGTCAGCGCACAGGCTCTGGTTATGGGGCGGACTCTTGTGCAGGCGGATGGGCGGTTGCGTGTTGAAATTCGTTTGATTGATGTGTTCGCCGAAAACCAAATGATTGGATTCGCACTTGAAAATACAAAAACAGCCTGGCGGCGGATCGCACACTATGCGTCTGATCAAATTTATAGACGCTTGACGGGTGAAGAAGGCTACTTCAATACGCGGATTGTCTATATTTCCGAATCTGGAACGCAGGACAAACGCCGCCGTCGTCTGGCCATTATGGATCAGGATGGCTTTGATCACAAATTCTTGACAGATGGGCGCGCTGATGTCTTTACACCGCGTTTTTCGCCCAGCCGTCAGGAAATTACCTACCTATCCTACGAAAGCGGTCAGCCGCGTGTTTATCTGTTGAATTTGAATACGGGACAACAGGAAGTGCTGGGTGATTTTCGTGGTATGACCTTTGCACCGCGCTTTACGCCCGATGGCAATACCGTTTTGATGTCGATGGCGGAAAAGGGCAATACGGATATTTTTGCAATGGACTTGCAGACGCGTAAAATAGAGCGATTGACCAATAATCCGGCGATTGACACCTCGCCGTCTGCTTCTCCGGATGGGGATTATATTGTTTTCAATTCTGATCGCGGGGGGTCGCAACAGCTCTATACCATGCGCCGGGATGGTTCTGAGGTGAGACGGATTACTTTTAACCCGGGGGCCTATGGAACGCCAGTTTGGTCACCGCGCGGTGATTTGATCGCCTTTACCCGGATTGTAGGTGGTGCATTCTATATCGGTGTGATGCGTCCGGATGGAACAGGCGAACGTATGCTGGCCGAAGATTTCCATGTTGAGGGGCCAACCTGGTCGCCGAATGGGCGTGTCCTCTCGTTCTATCGTCAAAGCCGCGCTGATTCTCAGGGACGGTTTTCTGCCCGCTTGCAGACGATTGATCTGACAGGGTACAACGCGCGTGAAATTGCCACCCCACTGGATGGAACCGACCCTGCGTGGTCGCCTCTTCTTCAATAACTTTTGAGATGAGACTATTGAAGGTAATGCAGTCACGGGATTTTGCCCATATTGTGATGGCACTGATATGAATGACATCAAGGAAGGATGATATTCCTCGCTTTGCGGCCTCTCGTAATATTCAAGTGTGCATGATCCGGAAAACGGTGCTGATGAACAAACGGTTGCCATAGGCAATACCGCCCAGGGTTCTTTGGTGGTTCGGGAAATTTGGCTCCAAAAGCCTCCAAACCCTGTCTGATATGTCGTGATGGCGATGCGCCAGGGTCATTGTGAAATCATCCTGAAAAAGAGATAACCCTGTATTTTTATCCCGTGATTACACTATATGGGAAAGGGGAAGCTATTTCAGAAAACGTTTTGTGCTTGATTATGAGAAAAAAAGCGTTTACAGTTGATCTGTTGAGTCAGCCTGACTTTGGCTCACCGGGGTTGCAGGGAAAATCCAGTTTTTTAAGGCCGGTTTTTTGGATATTGGATTCTTTCGTGCTTTAGTTGTTGTCCAGGAATTTTTAACGAGAGGCAAATGATGCGCTTCAAAATTTTGACTATGTTCGCTGCGGCATTGATTGTCAGTGCCTGTGCGGGCGATTATTCTGATACGGGGGCAGTATCTTCTGGCGGGAGTTCTGCGGACAACTCTGCGGTGAGCGGTAGTCCTTCCTCTGCGGTGTCGTCCAGTGAGATCAAAGGGCCACAACCCGGCACACAGGATGCGTTGCTTGTCGATGTCGGTGATCGTGTTTTCTATGCGACGGATAGCAGCAGTCTTTCTGCTGAGGCGCGGAAGACAGTTGGTGTCCTGGCCATGTGGTTGAACAGTAATCCCTCTGTGACTTTGGCACTCGAAGGGCACGCGGATGAGCGTGGAACCCGCGAGTATAACCTCGCACTTGGAGAGCGTCGTGCGAATGCTGTACGTGATTACCTGATTGATTTGGGTGTGAATGCCAATCGGCTTCAAACTATCTCGTTCGGAAAAGAGCGTCCTGCTATTTTGGGATCAAACGAAGCCGCATGGTCTCAGAACCGTCGCGCTGTTTTTTCTGTCAACTGATCTGGGCAGATATCAGGAAAAAGCCGCCCGAGGGCGGCTTTTTTGTCTTCATTTACCAAATGAAAAGCAGTTAAAAAGTGTTTCACAGGGTTTGGGTGAATAATTGCGCGGGGGAAATAAGCGTGTTTTGGCGACTGTCTCGTGACCTGTCATTTTTTTACGGGTGGGCTGTTCTTTTTTGTTTTGTCTTGATCCTGGCTTTTTCGCCTGTGAGGGCGCAACAGTCCATTCAAAACAGTCAATTACAGGGTTTTGTCAATCGTCTTGAGCGGTTGCAACGTGATATGTTGACCCTGCAACAGTTTGTTTATCGGGGACAAGACAGACCAGAAATGGTGAACAATCAAACAATTATTGAGAGTCCTGAACCCGCTGTTGCGGTGCGTTCGCGCTTTAATCAGGTTGCCGAAGACATGCGCCAGCTGAATGGTCAGGTCGAAGAACTCGGTTTTCGCCTGCAACAGTTGACGGACGGTTTGGCGCGTCTGCGTGCGGATATGGATTTGCGCTTTTCCCAGATTTCTGTTCAACAGGGTGAGGCGGTCAGCACGGAAAAACCTGCGCTGATTGAAAATCCTGCCGCTACGGAAAAACAAGTGAACTCTGAGGCACTGTCTGACTCGTCTGGTGCAGAAATATCAACACAGGTTCAAGACGTGAGCTTGCCAGATGGTGCGCCGGAACAGCAGTATCGTTTTGCTTTTGATCTGTTGCGCCAGGCGCACTATGCGGAGGCTGAGTCTGCGTTCCGGCAATTTATTGCCGCCCATCCACAAAACACACTGAGTGGGAATGCCCAGTATTGGCTTGGCGAAACCTACTATGTTCGTGGTGACTTTCAACAGGCTGCGGTGGTCTTTGCCGAAGGTTTTAAGAAATGGCCTGATAATAACAAGGCTCCAGATAATTTGTTGAAGCTGGGCCTGTCTCTTTCGACTGTGGGTCAAAAGTCTGATGCCTGCGGTATATTTTCTGCTCTGTTGGAACGCCATGCGCAGGCCAATCCGATTATTCTTCAGCGTGCGCGGAGTCAACAAAAGACACTGTCCTGTCCCTGATGTCGTGTTCTGATGCCTTGTGCGAATGAAAAAATCTGTTTTGATTGCGGATTGTGGTTTTGAGCGGGCGATGCGCCGTCTTGGGCCTTTCGTGGGAACAGAGGTTTTTGCGGTTGCTCTTTCGGGGGGGAGCGATTCCCTTTTTCTGGCGTTACAGATGGTGCGCTGGTGCTGGCAGCACCATTTCTCCCTTTTGACTGTGACTGTCGATCACCGATTGCGCCAAGAGTCTGCGTCAGAGGCCCGGTGGTGTCATAGACAGATGAGCCACTATGGAATCCAGCATGATACCTTGGTTTGGGAACAAGAGGGGAAAGAGTCAAATGCGCGGGTGACGCAAGACCGCGCCCGCTCTGCGCGTTATGCGTTGCTTGATGATTGGTGTCGGCAAAAAGGCGTGACGCATTTGTGTCTTGGTCACCATCAGGATGACCAGATCGAAACCGTCATGATGCGGGCGACGAAAAAAAGCGGTATCCTTGGTTTGGCGGGGATGTCAGCCGTTATTCAGCGACCGTTTGGATTTTTGATCCGCCCCTTGTTGAATACTCCAAAAGAGACTCTTCTACAGTCTTTAAAGGCGAGCGAACAAGAGTGGCTGGATGATCCTTCGAACCGTGCGCCGTACGTTCTCCGTACCCGGTATCGCCGGGCTGTTGCGGGGTTGTCTTCTGCCCAACGGTCTAAAATCCTGACCAATACGCGGCTCTTGGGCCAGAGTCGCCACAACCTTGAACGGGCGGCCCGGAAATATCTTTTGACACAGCTACGCGTTTCTCCTATGGGGACAATGACATTGTCTCTTGATAGACTGTCACGTGATACGCGTAGTGATATTTTTCCTTTGGCGTTCCGGCAGTGTCTTGCGGTTTTATCGGGATCGGGTTATCTCCCGGGTCTTGAGTTCTGCCGCGCATTTTTATCCCCTTTTCTAAAGTCTGTGGATGCAAAAAAGGAGATTTTTCGCAAGACTTTGTCAGGCTGTGTCGTTTGGCAGACCGGACAGGGTGATGTGATCCTGGCACGTGAAAATAGATATTTGCCCGTGATCGATTTGGCACAGCAGGCGGATGAAGGGTGGCGGCGATGGGATGCGCGCTACGAGTTCTGGTGCCATTTTCCGAGTCTCTTGTCGTGGCTGAGGGAACAGGGACAAAGTCTGGATAGGGAACTGACACCCGCATTGCGGAGTGCGGGTAAAAAGTCTTCTTTTGCATCCGATTTTTTTGCGCGACAGAGTCTGCCCGCGCTTTGGGTGGGTGGGGAATGCCTTGCCGTTGTGATGGGAGGACAAGATGCCACAGCACAGAAAGAAGACAATTTATCCTTTTTTTGTCTGAAAACAGGTACAAAGCTTCCCCATTCTCTGCTTGTGACTCGGTGGAGACCAAAAAAAAGCATCCCTCAGCACCCCTTTACGGTTGCTTGACGGCGCAGGCACACTATCTTCAAGGAAGGCCTGTGTCCTGACCCTGTCGCGCGGTATGCGGTTTTATCGGTGTGTGGGCCATATTGTTGTCGTGTTCGCAACTGTCATCAGACCTGGGGCTGTGTTCAAGGGTGCGCTTTGGTGATATTTGTGTGTTTCTATTTGTGGTGCTGCCCTGAAGGGCAGGCTTTTTGTGTGTATGAGATCGTAAAGGGGCGGGCTTTGAAAATCGGGAAAAATGTTGCGCTATGGATTGTCGTTGCACTGTTGCTCTTTGCGTTATTCAATTTTTTTCAGGGGCCATCAACCCAGAACGCGCAACAGCAAATGTCCTATACGGATTTTTTGTCTCGGGTTGAAACAGGGCAGGTTCAGTCTGTTACGATCAGGGGGCAAGAAATCGTTGGTCGCTATCGGGACGGTCAAGAATTTTCGACCCTGCGGATGGAAGATTCCAGTTTATTGACAACATTGCGTAATAGCGGGGTGCGCGTTGATGTTGCTCCCTTTGATGACGGTGTTTCATTGGGGTCTATTTTGATTTCGTGGTTTCCGATGCTGTTGTTGATTGGTGTTTGGATTTTCCTGTTTCGCCAAATGCAAGGCGGCGGTGGTGGAAAGGCCATGGGCTTTGGAAAAAGCAAAGCCAAACTACTCAACGAAAAGCAAGGTCGTGTGACGTTCGAGGATGTCGCTGGTGTTGATGAGGCCAAGGAAGAACTCCAGGAGATTGTCGAATTTTTGCGTGATCCCCAGAAATTCCAGCGTTTGGGGGGCAAGATTCCCAAGGGCTGCTTGCTCGTCGGCCCACCGGGCACGGGAAAAACCCTGTTGGCGCGGGCGATTGCGGGTGAAGCCAGCGTTCCCTTTTTCACAATTTCTGGTTCAGATTTTGTTGAAATGTTTGTTGGTGTTGGGGCCAGCCGTGTCCGTGATATGTTTGAACAGGGAAAAAAGAACGCACCGTGTTTGATCTTTATCGATGAAATTGATGCCGTTGGTCGCCATCGCGGGGCAGGTATGGGGGGCGGTAATGATGAACGCGAACAAACCCTGAACCAGATGCTGGTTGAAATGGATGGTTTTGAGGACAACGAAGGGGTGATTATCATCGCGGCGACCAATCGCCCGGATGTTTTGGATCATGCCCTGTTGCGTCCTGGCCGTTTTGATCGTCAGGTTACTGTGCCGAATCCTGATATTTTGGGACGTGAAACCATCTTGAAAGTCCATTTGCGTAAGGTGCCTGTCGCACCAGATGTCGAGGCCCGTGTGATTGCGCGGGGAACCCCCGGTTTTTCCGGTGCGGCTTTGGCGAATTTGGTGAACGAGGCCGCCCTTTTGGCCGCGCGTGCGGGCAAGCGGGTTGTGACCATGGTCGATTTTGAAAGCGCAAAAGACAAAGTCATGATGGGTGCTGAGCGTCGTTCAATGGTCATGTCTGACGATGAAAAGGAAATGACTGCTTATCACGAGGCAGGACATGCGCTTGTTGGATTACATGTCAAAGGCAACGATCCTTTGCACAAGGTGACAATTATTCCGCGTGGTCGTGCGCTTGGCGTGACGATGAATCTGCCCGAACGCGACCGCCTTGGCTACAAGGTTATGGAAATGAAGGCCCGTCTTGCCATGATGTTTGGGGGGCGTTTAGCCGAAGAAATTATTTATGGCCCCGACAATGTGACCACAGGGGCGGGGAATGATATTCAGCAGGCCACCAATATGGCCCGGGCCATGGTGATGGAATATGGCATGAGCGACAAGTTGGGGCGGTTGCGCTATGTGTCGCGCCAGGATGATCCCTTTGGCTATGGTGGCGGCGGAAATGCAGGCTTGCCTGTGTCCGAAGCGACCCAAAAAATGATTGATGACGAGGTTCGTCGCTTGATTGAGGAGGCCGAAGCACGGGCGCGTGCAGTTTTGGTTGAACACCGCGATCAGCTGGAACTGATCACGCGCACCCTTTTGGATTACGAGACGCTCAGTGGTGACGAGGTGAAGACACTTTTGGACAAGGGAACACTTGACCGTTCGGATGGTAGCGGTGCGTCTTCTGTGCAGTCTGCCATTCCAGAAACGGGACAGACACAGTCGTCGTCTGACTCTGGTCAGACGGGTGAAATTTTACCCGACGGCCCTGCTGAACCTCAGCCGGAAACATGACCCTGTGCGCCTGTTCGTTCAGAATGTCATTGTCGGGGTGTTGCATTGAGTGAACAAAAGCTTTACCTCCGCCCCGTTGCCTTTTGCGACGCCCCTTGCCCAAAGGGCGCGTTGTTGGGTGGACAGACACCTTTTCTAGCCATTGAGCTTTTGTTGCGTGAGGGAACGCGTTTTTTGCTCCAGCGGACTGTTTCTGTTGCCGGATTGCTAGATTGGGTTCAGGACAACTGTCCGACACAGCTACAACGGGCAAAGATGCTTTTGCACTTTCTCCAGCGACCACGGCTTGAGTTTTCGGGTTTGTCCCTGCGCGTTCCCCAGATCATGGCGATTGTTAATGTCACTCCGGATTCTTTTTCTGATGGAAGGACGCGCCTTGATCCGGCGGTTGCTGTTCGTGATGCGATTGCCTTGTGGGAAGCCGGTGCAACAATTTTGGATATTGGAGGGGAGTCAACGCGCCCTGGTGCAGAACCCGTGTCCGAAGACGAAGAATTACGCCGTGTCATTCCTGTTATTGAGGGCTTGCGTGCGGCAAAGATAGACGGTCTGCGCCTTTCTATTGATACGCGCCATGCCCGGGTGATGCGTGCGGCGGTTGATGCGGGAGCAGACATCATCAATGATGTCTGTGCCCTGATGGGCAAAGGTGCCTTGGAAACGGCTGTGCAGTGTGGTGTTCCTGTCATTTTGATGCACATGCAAGGCACACCTCAAACAATGCAACAGCATCCGCATTATGACAATGTGGTTTTGGATGTTTATGATGCGCTGGAGCGCAGGGTTGAGGCTTGCGTTCAGGCTGGCCTTGCGCGTGATTTAATCTGCGTTGACCCGGGGATAGGTTTTGGCAAGACCCGGGCGCATAATGTGCAACTTCTTGATCGGCAGGCTGTTTTGCAAGGTTTGGGTTGCCCCGTGCTTTTGGGGGTCAGTCGCAAAAGTTTTATTGACCCGCAATGTGGGCCGCAGGATCGTTTGCCCGGTTCCTTGGCCTGTGTACTCGATGGCTGGGGCAAGGGAACGCGGTTTTTCAGAGTTCACGATGTCGCTGAAACTGCACAGGCGTTGCGTATCTTTCGTGCGATCAATGAAATAGAATTTGATGCTGAATAATCTGTGTTGATGTAGCGTCATGGTGTGGGAGCGTGAGATCAATGGTGCGTAAGTTTTTTGGAACAGATGGCATTCGGGGAGTCGCTAATAGTGATCCTGTTACCGCCGAAATCGCCGTGGCTGTTGCCAAGGCCGCAGGATCCTGTTTTACCAGAGGCAATCACAGACATACCGTTGCGATTGGTAAGGATACGCGCCTGTCGTGTTATTTGCTTGAACAGGCTCTGACGGCTGGATTCCTGGCGGTTGGGATGGATGTGATTCTCTTCGGGCCAGTGCCGACGCCAGCTGTTGCGATGTTGATCCGGTCCATGCGTGCGGATATGGGGGTGATGATTTCCGCGTCGCACAATCTCTATCAAGATAATGGGATTAAGTTTTTCGGGCCAGATGGGTTTAAATTCAATGATGCGCTTGAGGCAAAAATCGAGGCTCTGGTCGATGATCCTTCGTCGATTGTTCTGGCCGCTCCGGAATGTTTGGGGCGGGCGCGGCGGCTTGATGATGCGGCGGGGCGTTATATTGAATTTGTTAAAAACTCTTTCCCGCGTGACCTGCGCCTTGATGGATTGCGGATTGCTGTCGATTGTGCCAACGGTGCAGCCTATAAAATTGCGCCGACGGTTCTCTATGAACTGGGGGCTGAGGTCATTCCTGTTGCTGTGCAACCGGATGGCTTTAATATCAATAAAAACTGTGGGGCGACAGCCCCTCAGTCCCTGTGTGAAGCTGTTGTGGCGCAAGGGGCAGATTTTGGCATTGCTCTGGATGGTGATGCAGACCGTTTGATTATGATTGACGAAAAGGGTCAAATCATTGACGGCGATCAGGTCATGGCGGTCATCGCGCGGACTCTGCACCAATCCGGTCAGTTGCGGGGGGACTGTGTTGTTGCGACTGTGATGTCGAATATGGGATTAGAAAACTATCTGAAAAAAATGGGTATTGGCCTGATTCGCACGCCTGTCGGTGATCGTCATGTTTTTGAAAAAATGCGTGCATTGGGTGTGAATCTGGGGGGAGAGCAGTCCGGTCATATGATTTTGAGTGACCATGCCACAACGGGGGATGGTTTGGTGGCCGCGTTGCAGGTCATTGCGGCCATTTTGCGTGATGGGCGACGGGCGAGCGAGGTGATGCAGGTTTTTGAGCACTGGCCCCAAATTTTGAGAAATGTTCCGATGTCCTGCGCCCCGGATGTGCTTTTGCGTGCGCCCGAGGTCATAGCGGCAATCCATGAAGGGGAAAACCGCCTTGGGTCTTGTGGGCGGGTTTTGATTCGCGTTTCCGGGACAGAGCCTGTCGTGCGTGTGATGGTAGAAGGCCGTGAGCGTGGTGATGTCGAGACTGTTGTTGAACGCATTGTCGGTGCGATGAAACGCGCGTGTTGACTCTTGGAAATGGGTTGATTGCATAGACGCGCAGTTCGCTTTAGGGGTCATCGTTGTTTTTCGGGTGATTGAGGTTCGGAAAGGGTCAGACCGTATTGAAAAAATTGTGAATTTTCAGGGCAATATTGCGGGAAATGCCTGGAACAGATTCTAATTCTTCGCTACTGGCCTCTGTGACGCTGTTCGCAGAGCCAAAATGGTGAAGAAGAGCCTTTTTGCGTTTGGCCCCAATCCCGGGTATGGAATCAAGGGTTGATTTCAAGCGTGCCGTGCGATGTCCCTTGCGATGGGTGGTGATGGCAAAGCGGTGAGCCTCGTCGCGCAAGCGCTGGATAAAGTACAGTACTGGATCGCGAGGAGGAAGGAGAAAGGGCGAACGTGCGGGCAGGAAAATACGTTCCCGTCCTGCGTTTCTGTCAGGCCCCTTGGCGACAGCGATAATGGGAATATCTGTCAGCGACAACTCTTTGAGAACCTCAAAGCCGACCCCCAGTTGTCCCGCCCCGCCATCAAGGATCAACAGATCAGGCCAATGATCGCCTGTGCGTTCGGGGTCTTCGCGCAAACTTCCGGAAAGACGCCGGGTGAGGACTTCGCGCATCATGGCGTAGTCATCCCCGGCTTGTGGATTATGTTTGATTTTAAATTTACGGTAGGCTTTTTTGATGAAACCATCTGTTCCGGCAACAATCATTGCGCCATAGGCATTATCACCCATAGTATGTGAATTGTCGTAAACCTCAATACGTTCTGGCGGTTTATCCAGATTTAGCAAATCTTGTAGTCCACTCAAAAGACGTTTTTGACTGGCGCGTTCGGCGAGCCGTCTGCTCAATGCTTCACGGGCATTGTGCCGTGCATTATCCATCAACATTTTGCGCGGACCGCGCTTCGGACAGAGGACAGAAATTTTTTGACCTGCTTTTTGGCTGAGAGCTTCGCCAAGAAGAGCATGTTCCGGGAGATCGTGGCTGGTGAGAACCAGTTCGGGCACAGGCTTATTGGTGTAAAACTGTGCGATGAACGAGGTCAGAACTGTTTCACTGTCGAAACTGCTGTCATGGCGGGGCAGGTAAGATCGGTTGCCATAGTTGCGTCCAGCGCGAAAGAAAAAAACCTGGATGCAGGACTGTCCTGAGTCTTCGTAGAGCGCGAAGAGATCGCCGTTGTTCAGAGCATCAACATTGATGTCCTGACGGGCCTGAACTGTTCTGAGCGCACGCAGACGATCGCGATAGAGTGCGGCTTTTTCGTAGTCGAGGGCCTCTGCGGCCTGTTGCATATCGGTGGCAAGCTTTTGTTGAAAGGCGTTTGATCGTCCCTGTAAAAACGCTGCTGCCTCGGCAACAAGTGCGTTATAGTTTTCTGTCGTGATGCGTCCGACACAGGGGGCAGAACAGCGTTTGATCTGGTACATCAAACAGGGGCGGGTGCGCTGGGCATAGGTGCTGTCGGAACAAGAGCGGAGCAAAAAGGCACGTTCGAGTGCTGTAATGGTTTTGTTGACGGATCGGGTATCGGCAAAGGGGCCAAAATAAGACCCGGGGCGGGTCTGTTTCCCCCTGTGCTTTGTCACCATAGGGGCGTCGTGGTCACGGGTCAGCAGGATATAGGGAAAAGATTTATCATCGCGCAATAAAACATTATAGCGGGGTTTGAGTTGCTTAATCAGGTTGCTTTCGAGCAACAGTGCTTCGGCCTCTGTTTTGGTCTGTACGATTTCCATTGCGCGGGTCTGGGCGACCATTTGTTGAAGGCGAAAAGGAAGCTGTCGCGTATAGGAGATTACCCGTCGACCCAGATTTTTGGCCTTTCCGACATAAAGCGCGTTGCCTTCACCGTCGAGCATACGATAAACCCCAGGCGTTGTGGGGAGAGTTTGGGCAATGTCGCGAATAATCTTTTGCCCTCGCTGGACAGGGTGTCTGTCGTTTTCCTCCTCTTGCCCAGGTTTGTCTTGCTCAACGTTGTCTTGTTGTGGTGTTTGCCATTCAATGACATATTCCGTTGTGCTTTCGGTCAGACCGCGCAAAAGCTGCTCTGGTGATTTTTTTACCTCTTGCTCTGTGTCTGTTTCATCCGATGAAAACAGAGTCTCTTTGCCTTTTTTTCTTGTCACGATTGCCTGCTTCCTCTGTTTAATGGCGCACGAAGAGGTGAGTCCATCTATTTCTCCAGTGATTTCAAAATGCTAAAAAAAGGTTAATGGTAAGGGTCGAGTCTCTTGAAAGAGTTATCCACGATTTCTGTGGATAACTCTGTGGTTTATCTGTGAAAATAGTCATGACACCCTAGGAACATTGCGCTTTCCTTTGGGTTGCCTAAAAAAAAGGCAATTAAAATAATTTATTGATTTTAAAATATAAAATAAAGTCAAGATAGGAATGAATAAAAAAATATTTTTAATTTTGACCTGATTGTCGCGGCGAATCTTTTTTGTTTATAAAATATGGGGCAGTCTCTTTATCCTGCTTTGCTTTTTAGGTTTTTTCAGGGGTTGTTTTGCGTGTCACGCTCCGTTCACGGGTCATTTCAATTCCGATTCCGGCAATGTCATGGTAGCGGTCAAGTTTTTCAATTTTGATTTGGGTTTTTCTGATGCGTGGATCAAAAAAGCAAACGTCAGCAACCTGTTCAAAGAGTGTTTCAAGCAAACGAACGTTTGTGTTCAAAACGGTTTCGCGAATGACCCTGGCGAGGGTGCCATAGTTGATTGTTTGTTCAATCTTGTCATCGGGGGTGGTCTGTGGTTTCAGGGTCAGTGTGACATTCAGGCGTAGGCGTTGCGTCCGCAGGCGTTCGGCCTCTGTCACCCCGATGTGGCAGGAGAGAGTCATATCCCGGATGTGGATCAGTTGTTCCGTCAATTTCGTTTTTTTCCGGGCAGCCATCTGTGGGGTCTCCTTAGATAATGCTGTTTTCTCGTATTATAGTGGTTTGGTGCCCTCTAAGACGTAGGCGGGCTGATAAACTGGCGAGCAATATACAGGATATAGAGCAAAAGGAACAACCCACCATGCCAGCGGGATATTTTCCCGCGCCAGAGTAAAAGAGGAAGAATGATCAAACTGCTACCCAGCATGACCCAGAGGTCAAAGGCGATCACCCGTGGGGCGACGTGAAAGGGACTGACAAGGGATAAGACACCGAGAATCATGAAAACATTGAAAATATTTGACCCTAAAACATTGCCCAATGCCACATCAGACTGTCCACGTAGAGCTGCGATAATCACAGTTGCCAATTCAGGCAGGGAGGTTCCGACGGCAACCAGCGTCAACCCAATGACAACTTCAGGGATTCCCGCTGCCCGCGCAATAAAGAGCGCACCTTCGATGAGAATATCCGCCCCGAAAACGAGACCGGCAAGACCGATAGCAATAAAAAGAATCGCAGTGAATCCTGAGTCAATGGGCGCAGAATCAGGATGCACGTCGGCGGAGGTTGCGGTTTTTTTTTCGATTCGATAACTCCCGAAAAGGAAGGCGATCAGGGTGGTGATCATAATGAGACCTTGTCCCCATCCCACCTCACCCCAAAAGGCAAAAACCATGAAAAGCAGTGTAGCACCAAGCGCGACCAGCGTGTCTTTCATGACTTGGCGCGGTTGTGCTGTGATGGGTGCGATCAAGGCTCCAGCCCCCAGGATGAGGAAAATATTGGCAATATTAGAGCCGACGACATTGCCTACACCAACATCTGTTGCCTCCTGTAAAGCCGCGTCTATGCTGACGATCAATTCGGGCAAGGAGGTTCCGGCGGCGACAATCGACAACCCGATCAAAAGCGGTGAAAGTCCCGAACGTCGAGCTAAACCAACTGAGCCGCGCAACAGGATTTCTCCACCACCACTGAGGGCAATGAGTCCCCCGATGACCATCAAAAGCGCAAGAATTAGTGTCATCTGTTGCCTCCCGACTCCGGGAGCAAAACAAGTGCGGCAGAATTGATGCAGTAACGCAGGCCCGTCGGTTCCGGTCCATCATCGAAAAGATGACCGAGATGGGCATCGCAACATTGACAAAGAACCTCAGTACGGCAGACCCCGTGGGATAGATCATCGCGTGTTGACAAACGGCTGTTCGCTTTCGGCGCGAAAAAAGACGGCCAACCGCTCCCTGAATCGTATTTGGCAGAGGAGTCAAACAGTGCGGATTTGCAACAGGCACAGTGATAGGTGCCCGGTGTTTTTGTGGCATAATAGCGATTGGAAAACGGTGGTTCCGTTCCCCCCGCCCGCGTAATCTGCCAGGTTGTCTTGTCGAGTTCTGCCCGCCACTGGGCATCAGTTTTTTTAATTTTCACGCGCCTATCCTGATTGCTTGCGTCTTGTTGGTGAAGGTTGTTCGGTTCTATAGGGGCCATATGTGTTGCCCTCTTGGAAAAATAAAGGGGCGGTCAGATACACGGAGGTCAATAACCATTGGCGTGTACAAGAGATAGTTCAAATAATTTTAAACCTGACAAATTCTGGACCGCAGGAGCAGACAAGGCTTGACAGAACCGCCTGCTCTGCCGGATGGTTCAACCATAAATGCAAAGCCATTGAGGGAGTAGAGTCATGGCGCGTGCTTTTGTTTTTCCTGGACAGGGATCACAAGCGGTTGGAATGGGCAGAGACCTGGCGGCGGCTTTCGTTACAGCGCGAGAGGTTTTTGAGGAAGTTGATGAAGCTTTGTCACAAAAACTCTCACAACTGATTTTTGACGGGCCGTCCGATCAGCTCACCCTTACCGAAAACGCACAACCTGCCTTGATGGCAGTGTCCTTGGCGGTGGTACGGGTTTTGGAACACGAAAGCGGGCAATCCCTGGCAACGCGGGCGAAATTTGTGGCGGGACATTCCCTGGGAGAATACTCTGCCTTGACAGCGGCGGGGGTCTTGAGCCTTGCCGATACGGCGCGACTGTTGCAGGTGCGCGCTCAGGCGATGCAGGCGGCTGTTCCCGTCGGTGTCGGGGCCATGGCGGCGATTTTGGGTTTGGATTATGAGGCCGTTTGTGCTTTGGCGCGTGATGCGGCAGGCGAAGATGTCTGTGTCGCTGCCAATGACAACGCCCCCGGGCAGGTGGTGGTTTCTGGACACCGAACCGCCGTTGAACGCGCTATTGATTTGGCGCGCACAGGGGGGGCGAAGCGTGCTCTGCTCTTGCCCGTGTCCGCGCCTTTTCATTGTTCTTTGATGATACCGGCGGCGGATGTGATGGCAGAGGCCTTGTCCGCCGTTCCCTTTGCCGCGCCCGCCTGTCCTGTTGTCGTCAATGTCAAAGCGGTAGCAGAAACAAACCCGGATGCTCTGCGTCAGCTTTTGGTCGCACAGGTGACAGGGGCGGTGCGTTGGCGGGAATCAGTTGATTTTATGGCACTGCAAGGGGTCGAACATGTTGTTGAACTGGGGGCGGGAAAGGTTTTGTCTGGACTTGTGCGCCGGATCAACAAGGACATGATCGGGGAGACAGTTGGCACAGTGGCGGATATCGAAACATTCCTCAAAAAATTGTAAGGAAAGGAAGGCTGTTCGCTTTGGTTTTTTTATGGTCTTTTGATGTTGTAAGGAGAGTATGAGACAATGTTCGATTTAATGGGGAAGACAGCACTGGTCACGGGGGCTTCTGGTGGGATTGGCGGCGCGATTGCACGGGTTCTCCATGCACAGGGTGCTGTCGTTGGGCTGTCGGGGACGCGGGTTGAGGCGTTGGAAAGCCTTGCCGCAGAATTGGGTGAACGGGCGCATGTTTTGCCCGTGAACCTGTCCGAAGATGGCGCGGCAGAAGACCTGATCGCGCGCGCAGATGCCGCGTTGGGGCAGGTTGATGTTTTGGTCAATAATGCGGGCTTGACCCGGGATACACTGGCCTTGCGGATGAAGGATGTTGATTGGGATTTGGTTTTGTCTGTGAATCTTTCCGCGAGTTTCAAGCTGGCGCGGGCCTGCCTGAAAGGTATGATGAAACGGCGCACAGGGCGCATTGTGTCCGTGACCTCTATCGTCGGGGTGACGGGTAACCCGGGACAGACGAACTACGCCGCATCCAAGGCCGGATTGATTGGTATGAGTAAATCTCTGGCGCAGGAAGTGGCATCGCGCGGGATCACAGTCAACTGTGTGGCCCCCGGCTTTATCCGTACAGCGATGACGGACGTTTTACCCGATGCTCAAAAAGACTCTCTTGTTTCCTCTATTCCAGCGGGGCGCATGGGTGTCTCAGAAGACATCGCCCATGCGGTTCTCTATTTGGCGAGTGAGGAGGCCGCTTATGTGACGGGGCAAACAGTGCATGTGAATGGTGGTTTGGTGATGGTATAAGATCATTGCCCCTGCTGTGTTGCTGTGCTATCAGGCCGAATCCGGCGGTGGTGTCGGGCAGACAAAGACTTGAGATTAGGACTAGGATAAGGACAAGGGATTGATGAGCGATACTTCTGAGCGCGTGAAAAAAATTGTTGTTGAGCATCTCGGTGTTGAGGAAGAACAAGTTGTTGAGAGCGCAAGTTTCATTGACGATCTTGGCGCGGATAGCCTCGATACTGTTGAACTGGTCATGGCTTTTGAGGAAGAGTTCGGGTGTGAAATTCCCGATGATGCCGCCGAAAAAATCCAGACCGTTCAGGATGCCATTAACTTTATTTCTGAAAACGTCTGAGGTCTTCGCGTTTTCGGGGTTTTTCTTGTTTGGCGGGAGTGCTCATGCGGCGTGTTGTCATCACAGGTCTTGGGATTGTTTCGCCCCTCGGCAGTGGGGTGGATCACGTTTGGACACGTCTGGTCAAAGGCGAAACAGGCATTGACCGGATCACGGGTTTTGAGACCGATGACCTGCCTTGCCAGGTCGGGGGAGAGGTTCCCGTTGGTGAGGAGGATGGGTTATTCCATGCAGATGATTATCTGCCTGCCAAAGAACGGCGCAAAATGGATCCCTTTATCGTCTATGGCTGTGCGGCGGCACAGCAGGCAGTAGAGGATGCAGGCTGGCAACCTGATGATGAGCAAAGCCTCTGTCGGACGGGGGTGATGATTGGCTCTGGCATCGGGGGGTTACAGAGTGTTGCTGACGGGATGGTCACGGTGGAAACACGCGGCCCGCGCCGTTTGTCGCCTTTCTTTATTCCCTCTGCCCTTATCAACCTTGTGTCGGGCCAGGTCTCAATCCGCTATGGTTTTCGGGGGCCAAATCATGCGGTTGTGACAGCCTGTTCGACCGGGGCGCACGCCATTGGTGATGCCGCGCGTCTGATTATGTTAGATGATGCCGACGTTATGGTTGCCGGTGGGGCAGAAGCCGCCGTTTGCCGTTTGGGTTTTGCCGGATTCTGTGCATCACGTGCGCTGTCAACGGGTTATAACGAGAGGCCGCAGGCCGCATCGCGTCCGTGGGACAAGGGCCGCGATGGTTTTGTCATGGGCGAGGGCGCGGGTGTTGTCGTGCTGGAAGAATACGAACACGCCCGGGGGCGCGGGGCGCGAATTTATGGTGAGATTGTCGGCTATGGATTGTCCGGCGATGCACACCATATCACAGCCCCCCCCGAAGACGGCAACGGTGGCTATCGGGCCATGCAGGCTGCCTTGAAACGTGCGAACCTGAGTGCGGAGGACATTGATTATGTCAACGCCCATGGCACATCGACTCCGTTGGGTGATGAAATTGAGTTTGGTGCGGTAAAGCGTTTGCTGGGCCATAATTCGCGTTTGTGTATGTCATCGACCAAGTCTGCGGTTGGTCATTTGTTGGGCGCGGCGGGTGCTGTCGAGGCTATCTTCTGTGCGAAGGCGATTGAGACAGGTCTTGTGCCGCCGACCTTGAATCTCGACGATCCCTCTGACGAATGTGTGGGGATTGATTTGGTCCCCGTGACGGCCCAGGAGCGAAAGGTTCGCGTTGCCCTGTCCAATTCTTTCGGTTTCGGTGGAACCAACGCCAGCCTGATTATCAAGGCAGTCTAGGTTTCTTCTTTTTTGAGTAGAGAGTCATGACGCAAGACGGCCCACTCCCTGAGCAAAAAAAGGGTGGGCAGAAAGAGCGTGGCCTTTTGCGCTGTATTCTTGTGTTTTTTCTTCTCCTTTCAGGCGGTGTGGCCTTTGTCATTGGCGGTTTTTTGTGGGGACAGCAAAAATTCCGCGCCCCCGGCCCGCTGGCACAGGAGACCATTGTCACGATTCCGAAGGGTGCCGGATTGGCAGCGATTGCGGGATTGTTGGAACGGCGAGGGGTGATTGAGAATGCCTTACTGTTTCGTTTGGCCTTGCATGTGCAGGGCCGGGCGCAAAGTTTGAAAGCGGGTGATTTTTCCTTTCCTGCGGGTGCGTCATCGCAACAGGTTGCCCTGATTTTGCAACAAGGGCGCGAAGTTAGTTACAGCATCACTATTCCCGAAGGTTTGCGTGTCGCGGAGGTCCTGGCACGGGTGCGGGCGCATGAGTTTTTGACGGGAGAATTGACCTCTGTTCCGGCGGAGGGGACGCTTTTGCCCGACACCTGGCATGTTGTGCGGGGGGAAAGACGCCAGGCTTTAGTAGATCGGATGGTGCGTGCGCAGGAAAATTTTTTGGCGCAACGCTGGCCAAGCCGACAGGCTGATCTGCCGCTCCAGACTCCGGAAGACGCCGTGATCCTGGCTTCGATTGTTGAAAAGGAAACGGCACAGGCGCATGAACGGCCTCTGGTCGCGAGCGTTTTTCTCAATCGCCTCCGGCGGGGGATGCGGTTGCAGTCTGATCCCACCGTTTCTTATGGTGTGACGGGAGGGCGTCGGGCTTTGGATCGCCCCCTGAGCAAAAAAGACCTGAAAACACCTACGCCCTATAACACCTATCTCATTGATCGTTTGCCCCCGACTCCTATTGCCAATGCAGGCCGCGCGGCGATTGAGGCAGTTCTCAATCCCGTCAAAAGCGATTATTTTTATTTTGTTGCCGATGGGACAGGGGGTCATGCTTTCGCGCGCACTCTGCGCGAACATAATAAAAATGTTGTTCAGTGGCGAAAAATTGAACGCCAGCGCAAAGAGAAAGGCCAGAACAGCACAGGCAACAGGTGAAAGGCGTTGACCTTTCGGTGCAGATCAGTAGTGTCTGGCGAAAGCTGTGAGCAGAAAGGCAAAGGTGAATGGCGAAGGAAGAACTTCTCGAATTTAGCGGTATTGTGACGGAAAAGCTCCCCAATGCGACCTTTCGTGTTGAGTTGGAAAACGGACACGAAATTATCGCACACACTGGTGGGAAAATGCGTAAATTCCGCATTCGCACTATGGTTGGGGATCGCGTCGATGTCGAAATGACTCCTTATGACCTGACAAAGGGGCGGATTACTTTCCGTCATAAATAGTCAATATTCTGGTGGCTTCCTTTTTGTCGCTCGCTCCTTTGCAGGCAGTCGGGTGCTGATCCAGTCAGACAGGCCTGGGGGGAGCAAGCCGAAGAGTTGCGTTGCGATGGCAAGGGGCCAGGGAAAGGCAATCCGTGCCTGGTTGCGTTCCAGCCCCCGGGCGATGCGGCGGGCGGCGTCTTCTGCGGGCATTAGAAAGGGCATTTTAAATTGATTGACGGCGGTCATGCGGCTGATGACAAATCCGGGGGTAATGACCGACACCCGAATATTGTGCGGCGCAAGTGACAGGCGTAAGCCCTCCCCCCATACTCTGACAGCGGCTTTGGTGGCGCAGTAGGCCGGGGCTGTGGGCAGGCCCTTGAACCCTGCTAGTGACGACACAATCGCGAGTTGTCCTCTGCCCCGGGCTTTGAAGGCAGGCAGAATCGGTAAAATACTATTGAGGACACCTGTGATATTGGTGTCAAAAATGGCCCGAACCTGTGCAGGGTCTTCGTCGCCAACACTGCCGACACCGCCAGAAATTCCGGCATTGGCAATGACCAGATCAAGGGGCGTTCTTTGATCCAGAGCGCGGATGCGCTGTTCCATCCCGGTTTTGTCGTTGACGCAGAGCACAAGATGTTGAGCCACCGCGCCCTTTGTGCGACAGTCTTCGCAGACTTGTTCCAGACGGCCCTGATCACGCCCATTCAGGTACAGGGTACAGCCCGGGGCGGCGTAATGGCGGGCAAGGCTTGCGCCGATTCCGCTGGAGGCCCCAGTGATGAAAATGGTTCGTGGTCTTGTCGGCATTTATTTTTTTCCTTGTCTCGGCCGGCCCCGGTTTCCTTGTCTTGTTGGTCTTGGCCTGTAGAATGCAGTGATGATGACCAATTTTTAAGGGAGATGTGATGACCCTTCAGAGTATGACAGGTTTTGCCCGTTTTGATGGTGCGTGTGATGGTGACAGCTGGAGTTGGGAATTACGTGCCGTCAATAGCAAGGGTCTGGATTTGCGTTTGCGTCTTCCCCCGGGGTTTGAGAGCCTTGATCCCCGGATTCGCAAGGCTGTTTCACAGCGATTCAAGCGCGGAGCGATCCAAGTCTCCCTGCACCTGAACATGCGTGCACGTGAAAGTCAAACAGAGCTAAATCAGGATATTTTAAGCCAAATTCTCACCCTGTCTCGCCGTTTGCAATGCGATGAAGGCCTGCCGCCGCTATCAATGGATGCGCTCTTGTCTCTGCGTGGGGTGATTGTTCAGACTGAACAGGAAGACAGCGTGGAACAGTGCGCGGCTTTGCAGGATGCCTTGATCCGCAGTCTGGCGGATGCACTGAGCCAGCTGGAATGCGCACGCCGGCAGGAGGGGCGGCAGATTGGGGCGATGATCACAGGCTGTCTGGATGATATTGAGGCCCTTCATGCGCAGGCAGTGGCTCTCGAATCTGTCACGCCACAGGCGATGAGGGACAGTTTACACCGTCGCCTGGATGAATTACTGGGCCAGGAGGTCGCACTTTCGCCAGATCGTTTGGCGCAAGAGGTCGCGTTATTGGTAGCAAAGGCTGATATTCGCGAGGAACTAGACCGTCTGGCGGCCCATATTGAAACAGCGCGTGATCTGCTGGGGGCAGGTGGCCCCTGTGGGCGGCGTCTCGATTTTCTTTGTCAGGAATTTAACCGTGAAGCCAATACGCTGTGTTCCAAGTCGTCTGATCTTGATCTGACGCGCCTTGGTATTGACCTCAAAGCGCGGATTGAACAACTGCGTGAACAGGTTCAAAATATGGAATAACCCCTTATTTTTATTCCTTGAGCGTAGGGTATTTTGATGCTGGAAAACCGTGGTTTAATGTTGGTTCTCTCTTCCCCGTCCGGCGCGGGGAAAAGCACTATTTCCCGTGCATTGTTGGCGCGTGAACAGCGTTTGTTGCTGTCTGTTTCGGCAACAACGCGTCAGAAACGCCCCGGGGAGGTGGACGGTACGGATTATTATTTTGTCACCCGGGATGATTTTTATGAGATGGTGCGGCAGGATCAGATGCTTGAATACGCCACGGTCTTCGAGAACTTTTACGGAACCCCGCGCCAGGCTGTCGAAGACAGCCTGAACAGAGGCAAAGACGTTTTGTTTGACATTGACTGGCAGGGAACACAGCAGGTCGCGGCAAAGGCTCCAAACGATATTGTGCGGGTCTTTATCCTGCCCCCATCCCTGGCAGAACTGGAACGTCGTCTTTTCGCTCGGGCGCAGGATAGCGCGGCGGTTGTGCGCAAGCGCATGGCCAAGGCCGCAGATGAAATGAGCCATTGGCCCGAATATGATTACATCATTATCAACAATGATATTGAACAGTCTGTCGTTGACGTTCAGGCAATTCTACGGGCCGAGCGTTTGAAACGCGACCGCCGCCAGGGTCTATCTGATTTTGTCAATGATTTGCGGTTTTCAGAGTGACTGTTTTTTGAGACGATGAAAACAGTCTGCCAGCCGACAAAAATCGGTTACAGAGAGGTCTTCTGCGCGGGCCGTTTCATTGAGTCCGGCCCTTTGGATGAGGAGTGGGCTGTCGGGGCAGAGGGATTTTAAACTCTGGCGGAGCATTTTGCGCCGCTTGCCAAAGGTTGCCTCTGTAATTTTTTCAAGTGTTGCCAGCCGCGCGGGTGCAAGGGGGTTGTCGCGCGGAGTGAGGCGGATCACGCTTGAGGTCACTTTGGGTGCGGGTACGAAGGCATTGGGTGAAATATCGAATAACAATTCTGTCCGGCACAGCCACTGTGTGAGAACCGATAACCGCCCATAGGTGCGTGTCTGTGGGGGCGCAACCAGTCGCATGGCGACTTCTTTCTGGAACATCAGGGTCAGACTGGCGAATTTTTGTGGGTTGTGGGCAATGTCTTTCAACCAGCCGATGAGCAGAGGCGTTGCAATATTATAGGGCAGGTTGGCGATAAGACGGCGCGGCGGTGGGTGATTGTCCCAGTCACATTTCATTGCATCGCCAGAAATAATGTGGAGTCGCTCGGGCCAGACAGCTTTGATTTCCGCGAGGGCTCTTAGACAGCGGTGGTCTTTTTCAACCACGACAAGCGACTGCGCTCCCTCCATCAGCAGGGCGCGGGTCAGGCCGCCCGGGCCGGGGCCAATTTCAATGATTGTGCCGCTGTCCAGTGGGCCGCCTGCCCGCGCGATGCGTCGTGTCAGGTTAAGGTCACGCAGAAAATTTTGTCCCAACGATTTTTTCGCGACCAGACCATGGGTACGGATGACCTCCCCGAGCGGCGGCAAGTCCGCTTTTTTATCATCATTTTCGCCCCTGTTTTTCATACTGTTGTCGTCTTTTGGGGCATCTGGCGGTTGTGAGCCATTGTCCACGCGGTTTCCAGCGCAGCGAGGAAACTCGATGGGTTGGCCCGGCCTTGTCCGGCAATGTCGCGGGCCGTCCCGTGGTCGGGGGACGTGCGGATAAAGGACAAGCCAAGCGTAACATTGACCCCCCGATCAAAATCCAGGGTCTTGAGCGGGATAAGAGCCTGGTCGTGGTACATGCACAGGGCAACGTCGTAACCTTCGCGTGCGCGGGCATGAAACAGGCTATCCGCTGGCAGGGGGCCGGACAGCATCAAGCCGTCGCGGATACAGGCAGCCACAACAGGGGCGATGATGTTGTTTTCTTCGCACCCCATGGTGCCGTTTTCTCCCGCATGAGGGTTCAATCCGGCAACGGCGATCCGGGGGGACACAATCCCGAAATCTGTTTGCAGAGCCTTGTGCGTTGTCAGAATGGTTTGGCGTAACAAGTCACGATCCAGCTGTTTGAGCGCATCGCGTAGGGACAGGTGAACCGTGACGGGGACGACGCGCAACCGTGGGCTGACCAGCATCATGACCGGTGGCTGTGCACTTCGTCCCAGTGCGCCGAGGTATTCGGTATGACCGGGATAGGCAAAGCCGACCTCATAGAGAGCGGCCTTGGTGATGGGATTGGTCACGAGGGCCGATGCCTGTCCATTTTGTACGAAACGCACG
This sequence comes from Kiloniellaceae bacterium, assembly GCA_965199245.1. Classification (GTDB taxonomy): domain Bacteria; phylum Pseudomonadota; class Alphaproteobacteria; order Kiloniellales; family Kiloniellaceae; genus Carbonatibacter. Next base: position 615,967 of record CBDAQP010000003.1, on the reverse strand, counting down.
GCCCATTCAATTGATTGCAATGTATCCTGCGCATCTTGCCGCGTATCGTCTCCAGCCGTTTGTTTGTCAGATCGTTCAGGCAGTGGAAGAACGGCGAGGGCCTGTGGGTGGATGTTGGTCACATCGCTGAGAGAGCAAACGGACGCAATGGGAACCTCCCACCCCAGTTTTTGAGCCAAACCTGCCAGACGTGTGGGGTGGTCAATCACGAAAAAAGGCCGATCATTGCGACGGGCCAACCACGCCCGCAAGGTCAACTCACCCCCTATTCCCGCAGGGTCGCCCATTGTTACAGCAAGTGGAGTCATGACAATCCTCCCAAGCTAGAGGCGAAGATCAATATTTGCGTTTTTACGGAGATCCTGGAGGTATTTTTCCGCCAGAATATTGAGCCGATCGTTCCGTAGCTTTTGTTCGATGTCAAGTCGGTTGATGCCGTTGTCTTGCCGCCCACAGACGTAGTAGAGGTCGAGGCTGTTTTCTGTGGTGATAACAGCTGTTTTTTGACCGGCTTGAAGATCCTTAATGGCCTCTTGTGCACTGCTGTCTATGTCGTTCAACGCAATAATTCCAAGATTTTTTGAGCCTTTGTTTTCGGGATTTTGCGCGTAATCCCTGGCCTCGGTACAGCTGTTAGTGGCGCGCTCTAATGCTGCAATGCGAGCTTCGGCGGCTTGTTGTGTTGTAAAGTCAGCCGCAGGGTCGCGGGCAACGGACAGACGGACAAGATCAAATTTTGTGTCGTGTGATGTCGTGCGTTCACCCCGAACCGTGAGGATATAAAATCCCGCCCCTGTTTGAAGGGGGCCGATCAAGGTATCCGGGCGGGCATCTCTCACGGCTTGCCGGAGTTCCCCGGGCAGTTGTCCAACTTGAATCCAGCCCAGATCACCGCCAAAATTCGCGCTGGCCGCGCGGGAGGTACTGCGGGCGACAGCCCCGAAATTTGCACCGTTTTCAAGTTCTGACATCAGTGCGCGAGCCTGCGACCTGATGTCACTTTCGCGCGCATCACGCCCGAGGGGAAGAAAAATTTCAAAGACTCTTTTTTCGACCCCTGACCCTGTTTTTTCAATCTCAGTCATAACAGCATCAATTTCTGCTGCGCTGATGACAACCTCACGGTCAATTTCGCGGCGCACGACCTTAATCCACGCCAATTCGGCGCGAAATTGGTTAAAAAGTGTCGTTTTGTGGATGCCTGCGGCCTTGAGTGTTGCCAAAACCTGGTCGGCACTCTGATTGTTGCGGCTGGCAACATTGTTAAGGGTTTGATCCAGTTCGTCCTGCGCGATGACAATTCCCAGGCGTTCGGCCTCTTGTATTTTAATCTGGTCATCAATCATGTTTTTGAGTGTTCTGTTCAAAAGCTGTTGTTCCTGTTGTGGACTGAGTTGCTGTTGGCTTCCGATAATCGACAGGCGACTGCGCTGAATGACATCGACGAGTGAAATAATATCATCATTGACAACGGCAACGGGGCGCAGGGTTGTTTGAGCCTGTGCCCAGAGCGGAACTGGAACCGACAGGAGTGCAACAAAAAGAAGGTATTTTATCGGTGTCATGCGAGAGTCCTTTATCGTCTTTTTTTGTCCCGATCCCGATGGGACAGGGTTTGCAGCTCTCCGAGGTGTTTAAAGATGAACTGCACGGTATAGACGGTTTCATTTTTGGTATTGCGTAAAAAGTTTCTCGTCGCATTTGTGGCGATTGTGAGGCATTCATCCCGGTAGGTAATACTGAATGTGCTTCCGGTTGTTTTCCTGGTTCTGAAATTCCGCGCCACATATGCGGAGCTTGACCAAAATTCTGTGATCTGGCTTGTTAGGCGTGCGCTTATTCCTGTTTGGCTCACGTCTCGACCGTTTTCAAGGTTGATGTCTTGCGTGTAATGGTAATTCAAATTTGCCCGCAGAGCCTTTGGCCCGCCGCTGAGGCTGAGAGCACTGCTTTTAAATTTTTTTCCTTCCCTGTCAACGCGAAACCCATAAGACATCGCAATATTTTCAGCAGTTTGGAGTCCCAGGTGTCCCACGTAATCTGACTGGTCATGGGTGATGCCGCTCATACGATCAAAAAACGAATTTTCCGAGAAACGGTAACTTTGCGCGACCATAAAATCTAATCCGTCGCCGCGCCTTGTTGTGGCTCCCCACTTGAGGCCATAGTTGGCCCGGGTACCCGGATCGACGAGGTCGCGTCCACTGAAACGGTTGAGGGTAAAAATCGAAGTATAATCAAACTCAAAATCGCCGCTATCATCATTGGGGATTTTGTCCCGGCTCGAACTGTCGGGCGCGGCGACGACCTGAACAATCGGTTCGATTGTTTGTAGAAAATTGCTGCTCGTGTTGACAAAGGGATAGCGCCATTCGATTGCCATATTCGGGAACAATCGCCCGCCTGCCTCATTTTTCCTGCGTTTATCTGGATGGGTTGCCTGTGGATTGACGGCGGGCAAGCCGGGGACAAAGTCGCGTGTGTAGGAAGCATCGGCCTGGAGCTGTGTGGTGATCCTGTACGAGTCACCCAACGGCCCTGTATAAGGCAACTCCAGTCCTGCAAGTGTCGAAAGCTGTGTCCTGTTGCGCCCTTCGCGCCGGGAGATTTGGGTGGCTGTGCTATCAAAACGGGTGGTCAGGCCTGTCGCGGTGGGTTCGCTTTGAAAGGCATAATGCAGGCGTGGGGCAATCAGGGGCAGTTCCCTGTCATTTCCTCTGTCTTTGAATCGTTGGAATTTGTAGCTGTCGAGGCGGGCGAAATTGCGGCCTCTGAAGCCTTCGAGGAACAGCGAACTTGTCGTTGAAGCAGACCCCAGGCCATAGTGCGCCGGATAGTCCGGGTCACTCACCCGTTCGATGTCCAGCCCCCATCGCCAGGTGTCATCAAGCTCAAAGCGCCCTGCAATGTCGGCATGTCCCCTAAAGGCTTTTTTGATGCCGGAATGTCGTGTTTTGTCCCCGTAGGTTGCACTGATATCGGCATTCAGTGTCCCTTTGTTGAGCAGACGTTGATAACGCCCCGCAGCAACAAGACCGTTACGGGTTGTCAACAAGGGGGTGAACGTAAAATCGCTACTCTCGTCAATTGCCCAAAAATAGGGAATTTGAACGGCCTGCCCGTTTGGTTTCGTCGTACTGCGATATTTGGGGGCGAGGAAACCGCTTTTCCTTTTGACGGTTGGATCAGGCGTCTCGAGCCACGGTGTATAGGCGACAGGAAGCCCGAAAAGTTCAAGGCGTGCATCATGGTACGTAATTGTTTGCGCCGATTTGTTGTGAATAACTTTATCCGCCCTGATTTGCCACAAGGGATTGGGGTCTTTTTCACAGATGAGGCAGGGACTGTAAACTCCCTTGCGGAGGACAGACCGCCCCGTGCGCATCATTTGTCCCGTTGCGCCGACCAGACGGCTTTTGTCGGCGAGCAGGACTTTCACATCCCTGATAAAGGCTTCCTTGAGGTCTGCGGTCAATTCGGCGTAATCGGCAAAGATCACATCGCCTGTTGGCTCGAGAAGACTCACATTGCCGTTGGCGGTGACAAGGTCGCTGTTGGTGTTGTAGGAGACCTGATCGGCGATGACGATCCTGTTGCTATGCGAAATTTCAACGCGCCCGCGTGCGACGACCACCCCTAAATCTTCGTCGTATTGGATGTCTTGCGCGTTGATCAGTGCAGGCGGGCGCACTGGCGGGTTCTGGGCCTGAAGCGTTCGGGGGGCGAGGCCCGCGCTGATCACGAGGCCAAAAACCGCCACCAACAGAGTTCTCAACCGCCCCTGTTTTGTCATGTTCGTCCTGTCATAGCTTTTGAGTCACCTTTCGGCACCATCTTCTTTTAGCCATCTTCGAGGTGAAGCAACAATGTCAGCCCCAGCATCATGGCGACCAGAGCCGGCGTCCAGGCGGCAACGTGAACCGGAATGCGGCCTGATTGTCCCAAGGCTATGACAAAATTCGACAAAAAGAACAATAAAAAACCGGTAAGAACCCCGTAAACGGCCATTTTTGCTGTTCCACCCCGTCTGCTGTGATGGCGCATTGAAAAAATAGCGGCTAAAAAGACCATGGACAGAAAGAGCGCGGGGCTGGCGATTTTCCGATTGAATTGCAGGCGATGTTTGTTGGCTGCGAAGCCGGCATCTTGCAACAGGGTGATGTAGGATTTTAACTGCCAGAATGACAGGGCCTTGGGGTCTGCGAAGCTGTCTTGAATTTTTTGTAGGGTCAGGGTCGTTGGAATCTGGACGCGTTCAAAAAAATCAGGGGCCTGACCAGGTCGTGAAGTGACACCGTTTTTCAAAACCCAGAACCCGTCCTCCAGCGATCCGCTCTGGCTGTCATAACGGCGTGTGAAGGTCTGTTTGTCATCCACTTCAAGGATCAAAACCCCCCGAAGCTGGAAATTTTCCTGGTCGATTGACTGGGCGTGTATGGTCAGGAGATGACCGTTGTCCTGGCTGAACTGGCGGAGCCAAAAACCATTTTTGGACAAGTTCAGGGTATTTTTGTATTCCCCGCCCTTCCAGACCTTCATCAAGTCCCTGTTTTTGGAATAGAGAGCTGCCGACAACGGATTAAGTATGGAAAAGGCGAAAATTCCCGTCAAAATCGCCCCGATCGCGAGGGGGAATAAAATCCCCCAAGCAGAGGTTCCCGCCGCCTTGATGACGATGAGTTCCCCCGACTTATTGAGCCGCCAGAGCGTGGCCATTGCAGAAAAAAGCACGATGAACGGCATGATTTCTTCGGCGAGCTCGGGTAGCCGATAGAGCACAATCCGGGCGATGATCTCGAGGCTTGCCCCCGTTTCTTTCAAGTCGTCGGCTACTTCGGCAAGAGTGATCAGATAGACAAGAGCCAATAGCCCCACTGCAAAACAGAGCAAGGCCACTGCAAAACGTCTCAGCAGGTAGAAAAAAAGGGTCGGGGACAGAAAGGCGGGCCTGTTCTTGACCCCGGAGGCGAAAACAAACCTAGGAGCCATATGCTTTTCCTTGTTCGGGTGGCCTGTCCTGTCCCCGTGGTGTTCGGGCCTTTGGCAGGATGATAACGACAGAGGATAGGACGATCACACCCGCAGGCCAGAGGTAAATCAGGGGAATCAAGGAGGGGATGTTTTCACTCCAGTCTTTGATGATAAACTGGCTGAAGACAACAAAAGCCATTGCGCCGATCCCGCTCAGGAGGCGTTTTGTCTGCCCGTGTCGGCTGAATTCACCGGACAGAACAGTCGCCAGGGCAATCAGACCCAGTGCAAGGGTAAAGAGCGGGCTGCCGAGCCTGTAATGTGCATTGGCCCGCATTTCTTGTCGTTGCCGGGACGAATAGAGCGCAGGGTCAGGGTTGAAAAGTTCGCCAACCAGAAATTCGCGGGGTTTTCTCTGTCTGTTCGGGGTGTTGCCTGCGGCCTGCCCGAAATCAAGCGTATAGCGATCGGAATAGGCAATGGACAGCCTCCCGCTGTTTTGATCAACCGATTGCCGACTGACCTGATACAACACGGCGCGCAGGCTGTCGTCCTGTTTGTGTAACGTCCCCGAAGACGCTAGAAAGGTGATGCCCTGTTCGGGATTGGAGGCATCGTGGATGATGATATTTTCCATAACCCCCGTTTGGGATTTGTCCCTGAAATAGACCGTATAGCGATCAACGCTGTTGAATTTTCCCTCTTTCAGCAAGGCAGGCGTCAGGTTTTGGGCAAAATAGGCCTTGAGTTCGCGAAATTCACGATAGGACACCGGGAGAAAATAGAGATTGAGCGCGTAAACCAGTCCCACGGCCCCCGCGATCATCATCATGCCAGGTTTAGCGAGCTGAAGCTGTGAAAAACCGGCGGCCTTGAGCACAATCAACTCGCGGTCATTATCCAGTTTGTTGTAAATGAACAAAACGCTACAAAAGGTCGCCAGAGGCAAAACGGTCACGAGAAAATAGGGCATGAGCAACAGGACGAAATAGATGAAGTCCGGTGTCGGGATGTTGTCGTTGACAATCAAATCGATAAAGCGCAAGGACTGGGCCAGCCAGACCACGAGGCACAACGCAAGTGTGACAGCGAGAAAAAAACCGGTGAGCTGGTTAAAAATATAGCGTGTAATCAATGCCATGATGCGTGAACTGGAAGTTTGGCGCGAACCCTTCGCACAGTCGTCTTGTGCAGAGTGTAGCGAGGTCAGCGCGGGCCTGTCCAGTTTTTTGGTCTGATCGTGCAAAAGGAGCCTTGTTATCATCTGCGCCATGGTGCAGGGTGAGACATCACAACGTGCGTTAACAAGGGGCGTCCAATGATCGACATCACATTTTCCGGGTCTTCCTGTCCGGTGGCAGAAACAACAGGAACGCTTGTCGTTCTCTGCGGGTGCGGGGGGCAATTTTCTGACTCCGCGCAACGATTGGACGATTTGACAGGCGGTGCCTTGCGCCGGGCTTTGGCAGTGGAAGGATCCACCGCGCCAAAAGACAGCTCTGGCGACCGCCTGAAAAGCAGGCCGGACAACAAGATCATTGAAATTCTGGCCCCGTCTGGCCTGGTCGCGGATCGCGTGATTCTGGTCTGCCCGGGAAAAGGCGAGGACGCATCTTTGCCGACAGATTGGGAAACGTTGGGCGGCACGCTTTACAGCAGGCTGTCAGGCAAGACTCCGGTTGCCGTGATGACCGATGCCTGCCCTGCGCCCTCTGTTGCCCATCTGGCGGCGGGGGTCTTGCTCCGCAGTGATCGTTTTGATCGCTACAAAACGCAAAAAAGCGATGATGACCGCCCGCGTTCTCTGGTCGTCCACTGTTCGGATCCACAGGCCGCAGAGGCGGCTTTTGCGCCTCTGGGCGCGGTCGCTTCTGGCGTTTTTTTGACGCGTCAGCTGGTTTCCGAGCCGTCGAACAAGCTTTATCCTGAAACCTTCGCGGCTAACGCGCGAACGCTGGAACAGCCGGGATTAACCGTCACGGTTTGGGGGGAAGACGACCTGAAACGCCGGGGCATGGAGGCCTTGCTTGCCGTTGGTCAGGGGTCTGCGCGTGAGTCGCAAGTGGTGGTGATGAATTGGCAGGGCGGCGCAAGCGATCAGGCCCCTGTCGCGCTGGTGGGGAAGGGGGTGACTTTTGACAGCGGAGGCATTTCCCTCAAACCTGCGGCGGGCATGGAGGACATGAAATTTGACATGGGCGGTGCAGGGGTCGTATTTGGCACCATGAAGGCCCTCGCCACCCGCAAGGCAACGGCCAATGTTGTCGGCATTTGCGGACTGGTCGAAAATATGCCCGGCGGGCACGCACAACGCCCCGGTGACATTGTGACCTCCCACAGTGGGCAAACAATCGAGGTCCTGAATACGGATGCGGAGGGTCGCCTTGTCCTGGCTGATCTTCTCTCCTGCGTTCAGACGGATCATAAGCCACAGGCAATCGTCGATCTGGCGACCTTGACAGGGGCGATTGTCGTGGCTCTTGGCAATGATTATGCGGGTGTTTTTTCAAACAGTGACGACCTGTCGGCCAATCTGGCCGCCGCCGGGCAGGCGGTGGGGGAAAAGGTTTGGCGGATGCCTTTGGATGACTGTTATGACCGTTTGCTCAAAAGCGAGGCGGCAGATATGAAAAACATTGGCGGTCGGGCCGCAGGCTCGATCACGGCGGCCCAGTTCCTCCAGCGTTTTGTCGAACCGGGAACGCCGTGGGCGCACATTGACATTGCCGGAACAACCTGGTCTGACAAGGACAAGGCTCTTTCTGTTCGTGGGGCTACGGGCTATGGTGTGCGTCTGCTCGACCGTTTGATCGCAGACCATTACGAAACCTGAGGGCAAAATCCTTTTTGTCCATGACCATCGACACCCGCTTTTACCACCTCACCCGAACACCCTTGCAACAGGTCTTGCCCGCCCTGTTGCAGAGGACTCTGGCCCGGGGGCAGACGGCGGCGGTGCTGTCGCCGTCACAGGACGACCTCGCGCGTCTTGATGACTGGCTATGGTCTTTCCTCCCCGAAAGCTTTCTGCCCCATTGCCTGCTGGAGCCAGGACAAACGGGCGGCGACGACCCCATCGCCCTGACAAGTGATAAAACCGCCGGGGCGGGGCGCGATGTGCTCTTTTTCCTCCATGGCTACCCCCCCGACCTGACCGGGTTGGAGCCAGCCATCGCAGCCATCCTCTTCGACGCCCCCGCCGTCCAGACCGCACGGGCGCAGTGGAAAGACCTCAGCGCAAAAGACAACCTGACCCTGACCTACTGGCAACAAACCGAACGCGGCAGCTGGGAAAAGAAAGCATGACATTCGATCTGTTCTGATCTATCCTGCCCAAAACAAAAGACAGCAGAGAGGAATTTCAGAGATGCGGATGATCAAACCCTATGGACGCTCGGTTGTTAAAGACGACGGGAAGCGGAAGGTTGTTCTGCGTAATGGCAAGGATCTTGAGGGGCGGGAACTTCCTGATTTTGCCGAGTCTGAACCCAAACTCATCATCGCGCAATGGATTTCCGCGATTGATAAGGTCATTCCCAAACCGCGTGGGAGAAAAAAGCCTTCGCCGAAACTCTATAAACTGCGCGAAGAGCTGGGCAAGTTTTGTTGGGAAAAGATAATCGCCGAACACGAATTTTCAGAGGGCGATCAAGAGCGGCTCAAGGAGATCAAGGAGAGATGGGATTGGAAGTTGCACCCCTACGGGAAGAGTGGCGAAAAAGGCGAAGAGCCCCGCGAGGGGCGTTGGTACAAAGCCTTTGCTAGGAAGGCGGACTCTTCCGATCTGGATTTCGCGTCGATTGCAGAGACCATAAAGCAGCATCTTTATGAGAAGCAACGGCGCATTGGCCATGTTGATAAGCCGCGCTACAGTAAAGAAGAAAAGCAAAAGGGCCTGATTAAGGCACGGGCGCAGTCTGTGGAAAAGTCGCGCCCCCCTTTACCGGAAAAGGAAAAGAGCCAGAACGACAAGGGTTTTCGCGGATGGCGTGAAGAGCATATTGGCTGGAGTGGGCAGGATGAAGAAAAGTTCTTTGTCGGCGAAATCAAGGGCCTTGCGCGGGCCATTTGGGACGAAAATGAACAGCTGGAAAAGGACAAGGGGCGTTCCATCCTGAGCCACGAAGCGGCAGAGATCATTTCCAAACACTACAAAACCTGCTTTTGGGATTCTGAAAAGGGCAAGGTTCTGGAACGAGTGGAGATCAAGAGTGCCAAACGACCGGACGGACGGCGACGGGACGGGGAACTGGCTCTGTGGGACGCTGTCCGCGCCAGCTACCGCGCGTTACTTTCGCGTGGGAAAAAGCGCAAGACGACGAGCCAGCGTGACCGGAGCCTGCAAAATGTGTTACCGAAAAATAACCGTGAACTGATTGACCTGTTAAGGAAGAAAAATCAAAACCGCCAGATCAATGACCTGATCCGGCTGGGGCGGGTTTTGCACTATGAAAATGAGGCATCGACCGGACAAGCGGGCTTTTATCGCCAAAGTGCGGGGCAGGACGCGATCAAGCGCACGGAAGCCTTTGTCCGGGTCTGGCGCAATGCTATCAGCCAGGCTGTTCCCTGCGTGAAAAGCTGGATTGATCCGGATGGCGTTTCCAGTAGGGATATTCTGGGGGGATGTTCAGACCTTGAAAAATTTTTTGAAAAAAACTTTAAAGCAGAAGAAGCCGAAAAACACGCACCCCTGATTTTTGGGAGACGTTGGAAGTTATTAAAAGACTTGGAGACAAGAGACCTTGCTTTCTCGATGGCCTGGCTGACGATGCAGTGTCGGCATCAGGTCGTCCACTTCACGGATCGGAAGGACTTTGTTTCTAAATTAAAAAAGCATCTTTCCGTAGAAACAATAGAGAACATTTTGGTGAAACTCCATCACCTCTATGACGAAGACCTTAAGGACTCCACAGAAACAATAGAGAACATTTTGGTGAAACTCCATCACCTCTATGACGAAGACCTTAAGGACTCCACCGAACAACTTGCCAAGGATGTCGAGGCCGCCGGGTTGCAAGATTTTGCCGACCAGAGTCAGATGAAGGCGTTTCTGTCGCTGGTCGCGGGAGATGCGGATAGCGACCTTGTTTTACCCCGCTTCCGTCGGGTGTTGAGACGGCTGGCGAATACCAAACAGCTCCAATCTTTGCCTGTTCATAAAAACCTCGGTAGTTTGTGGGCGGAATGGGAGCGGTTGGTGCAACAGGGAAAGGACAGTCCAGAGCGGTTAAAGCTGGAAATCACGCTGGCAAAATATCTCGGCCTGAAGATGCTTTATGAGGGGCCAGCCTTTCGGCAGTGGCTGGCGAAGCAAGAGATCACGCAGTTGAATGGCTGGATAGATGAAGCCCGCAAACGGGCGACAAAACAAGCCCAGAGCATCAACGACAAGGGAAAAAAATACGGTTGCCTGATTGAGGCAAGGGCCGAGCAGATCGGGAGGCTCCATGAAGGGGAGAAGATCACAGATCTGAACCGCAAGCTGGCGGCGATGACGGCTACGGAAATGCGGGTGCAAAACGGCTATGAGAGTAACGGCGAACAGGCCAGAGAACAGGCGGGATGGATTGACAAGTTCCTCTGCGACGTGATCGGGAAGGCTTTTCATGCCTTTTTGGAAGAAAAGCGTGACGCCTGCAACTGGTTGCTGAACCTCGATCCGAAAAAGAGCAAAAGGTTACAGCAGGAGGCTTCGGTTAAGTCAGGCATCGACTGGCTAAAGAAGGAGATCGACAAGCTACAGAAGAAGAAAGAGAAGGTGCAGGCCAACTGGTTGAAAGTTCTCTACGCCCTGCTTTCTTTCGTCCCGCGCGATGATGTGGCGCGGTTGCTTCACCAATTCCGCAAGTGGGAAATACTGGAAACCAAAGCCAAGGTGCAGGATGATTCAGACATCAAGGGCCTGCGCCATATTCTGGCCCTGTCTGTACAGATGAGTGAGGCCAGATTTACCGGGCAATATGCTAAAGAGTGCGAAGTAACGCAAAATCTCAGCGGACTCTTTAAAGAGGCAAGCGATTTTGAACGGGTCTTTCCGTCTGGTGATGATGGAAAACAACGGCTCGCGACTCAGCGCGGTCTGCGCCAGATATTGCGCTTTGGTCATTTGCCGATCCTGATGCCTGTATTTGAGAAACACCCCATATCCAGTGCGGACGTGAGGGAGATGCGGACACTGGAAGAAGAAGCCGCTGGTGAAAACGGACGGAGCAAGATCGCGGTGGCACAGGACAAGAGGAAGGAACTTCATAAAAAGTTGGTAAGGGAGAGCAGGCCCAATTCCTGTGACCCAAAATATCGGGGCAATAGGCAAAAGCTCAAAAGAGACATCGAGAAGTATGAGGAACAGCGCGCAAATTATAAAGAACAGCTTGATACCGTCGTCACCCGCCACAGAGACCTTTCCGCCCAGGTGCGCCTGACCAATCACCTGCGTCTGCATCGGCTGATGATGCGGCTGTGGTCGCGCCTGCTTGATTACGCCGGATTGTGGGAGCGTGATCGCTATTTCGTCATGCGTGCCCTGATGGAGTTGGAAGATAAAAAATCGCAAGAGGTTTGGCCCGCGACAGAGGGGAAGAGCAGAGAGGATCAAGAAAGACGGCGCAATGACTTTATCGAAAATGCAGAGGTTAGTTTTCACAAGAAGGCCGAGGATTCCCAGAGCAACCCTGTCCGATATCAGTTTGAGCACTTTTTCTCTTGTGGAAGCAAAGGAATTCGCAACAGACTGGCCCATTTCGAACTGTGTCGGAAGGATGAAAGGACGGTCAACCTGACTGCGTGTGTCAACGAGGTGCGCGAACTTATGTCCTATGACCGCAAGCTGAAAAATGCGGTCAGTAAATCAATTATCGACATAATGGACGAAGAAGGCTTCACCCTGACATGGTGCATGAATGAGAGACACCAGCTGTCCTGCCCCAAAATTCGCAGCAAAACCCTGCGACACTTTAAAAAGAAAGGAAAGGATTTAGAGATTGAAGAACCCCGACACAACGACCACCTTGTGGATATGGTCTGTTGCCTCTTCGGTTTGGAAAAAACACCACCACAGCATAAACAGCACCCGTAGAAGGAGGCGGAATGCACAGAAAAAATGACCGTCACGGCTCCGGATGTGGCAAAAAAATCTCTTTTTTTCTTGCACGAAAAGGTTTTTTTCTCTTGCCGTCCAGAAATTTATATGACATCTGTTGAAGATCACCGCCATATGAAGGCGGACTGCACCATCTGCCTGAGCTCATGCGTGGCATCGCTCGTTGAAGATCACCGCCATATGAAGGCGGACTGCACCGAAAAGGTTCGATCATGGCTGTCTGGTTTTGTTGAAGATCACCGCCATATGAAGGCGGACTGCACCCCACGTCCTCCAGCATATAGAGAGACCAGCGTTGAAGATCACCGCCATATGAAGGCGGACTGCACCAAAGATTTTTGACTAGCAAAAATTGCACTCGTTGAAGATCACCGCCATATGAAGGCGGACTGCACCCATTGTTTTATTCTGGGACAATGGAGCGGGGTTGAAGATCACCGCCATATGAAGGCGGACTGCACCTTCAAAAAGATTTTTAATCTCGTCAATATTGTTGAAGATCACCGCCATATGAAGGCGGACTGCACCTGGCGGATTACGTCACTTTGCAGTGGGAGTGTTGAAGATCACCGCCATATGAAGGCGGACTGCACCCGAAATCCGGATAGATCAAATGCCGGCCATGTTGAAGATCACCGCCATATGAAGGCGGACTGCACCCGCCTGCACCGGCGATTGTGTCGGCGCAGGGTTGAAGATCACCGCCATATGAAGGCGGACTGCACCATGACCGGAAAGAGTGGGGCAGATGGCAGTTGAAGATCACCGCCATATGAAGGCGGACTGCACCTGATTCCCTGCGGTGGCTCACTCACGGCCAGTTGAAGATCACCGCCATATGAAGGCGGACTGCACCTGGGCGTACCAGGCCTCGAAAATCAAAAAGTTGAAGATCACCGCCATATGAAGGCGGACTGCACCCGCCAAAATGCTGAATGGCGGCATAAACCCGTTGAAGATCACCGCCATATGAAGGCGGACTGCACCAGAATTTATCAAATTCATTGTGTTATAATAGTTGAAGATCACCGCCATATGAAGGCGGACTGCACCGCTTTTCTGGAATACTCGTGTGTCCCTTCCGTTGAAGATCACCGCCATATGAAGGCGGACTGCACCGGAACGTGGTCAATGCCTCTGTTATTGTCGGTTGAAGATCACCGCCATATGAAGGCGGACTGCACCGGGCTGTTGCCGTAAAGGTCGTCGCACCAGTTGAAGATCACCGCCATATGAAGGCGGACTGCACCCGCCGCAGCGGGGAATTGGTCTTGGCGGTGGTTGAAGATCACCGCCATATGAAGGCGGACTGCACCTTACATTTCCCAAACATCATCGCCAAACGAGTTGAAGATCACCGCCATATGAAGGCGGACTGCACCTTTAACTGTGATCACCATCTCGTCATCGCGGTTGAAGATCACCGCCATATGAAGGCGGACTGCACCCCTGTGTTGATGAGATTGCAGGTTGCAGCAGTTGAAGATCACCGCCATATGAAGGCGGACTGCACCCCCTAAGTTGGTCTATCTCTGTGTTTGTGGGTTGAAGATCACCGCCATATGAAGGCGGACTGCACCATCAGCACAATCGATAATTGCGGGACACGGGTTGAAGATCACCGCCATATGAAGGCGGACTGCACCTCACGCGCCGCCGCTGTTTTTGCTGTCACAGGTTGAAGATCACCGCCATATGAAGGCGGACTGCACCGGGCAGTTGGCACACAATGCAGATGGCGGAGTTGAAGATCACCGCCATATCAGGGCGGACTGCACCTGTTTTTATATCGATGATATGGCTTGGCGGTTGAAGATCACCGCCATATGAAGGCGTTTATGAGAGCGCACGACAAAAAGATCCCCCACCGCTAATTATTGGCGGTGGGGGCTGTTTTTTATAATGAGGGGGTGTTGTCTTCTGCGACTAGGCCGCGTTGTTGTGTTGTTTGGTGAGGGCGGCGTAGGCGGTGACGGTGTTTTTCATGCCCATCAGCAGGGCGTCGGCGGTCAGGGCGTGTCCGATGGAGACTTCGGCAATCCAGGGGATTTTTTTGAGGAACGGCCCGAGGTTTTCGAGGTTGAGGTCGTGCCCGGCGTTGACCGTCAGTCCGGCGGTGTGCGCGGCGTGGGCGGTGGCGTGAAAGAGGGTGAGGGTGGCCTCCTGATCGGCAGTGCCAAAGGCGGTGAAATAGGGGCCGGTGTAGAGTTCGACCGCATCCGTTTGCGTTGCGGCGGCGGCCTGTGCGATCGCGGGGGACTCGTGGTCGATAAAGAGCGACACACGGGCCGTTGTTCTATTTTTAATCCGGGCGATGACTTCTGTTAAAAAGTCGCTCTCTGTATTGAGATCCCAGCCGTGATCGGATGTTTTTTGATCGGGGGCATCGGGGACGAGAGTCACCTGTTGCGGTTGGGCCTCTGCGACCAGATCAAGAAAGTCGGCGGTGGGGTAGCCTTCGATGTTCAATTCAGCGGGCGGGCCATTGCGTAAAAACCGGGCCAGTTCGCGCACGTCCCTTTTGCGGGTGTGGCGTTCATCGGGGCGCGGGTGTACGGTGATGCCCCCCGCCCCTGCCGCGAGGGCAATTTGAGCCATCTCGATTATGCAAGGATAGCCAATATCGCGCTGGTTCCGCAACAGGGCAACCTTGTTGAGGTTGACGCTCAGTGTTGTCATGATCAGAGTCTCCAGGACTGAAAAATATTGCTCGCAAATTTTGCCACAGAACCGCTCACCGGAAAAGAAGACTGTGGTCTGCACGGGCTTTTTCGCTGTATTTTTCTGTTGTTGCCTTGTCTCCCGCGCTGACCTCCCATAGCACCAGCACAAGCGCGGCCATAAAGCGGGTCGCGTAAAAAGCATGTCTCTGGCCCAGGGCAAGTCTGTCCAGAATCGCCTGATCCCGGGCTTTTGTAAAATCTTCCATCAGGCTGAGCAGGGCCAGATCCCACAGGGCGGGGGCGCGGGCGGAGTATTCCCAGTCGAACAGGGTTATCGTACCATCAGGATGCAGAAGGCTGTTGCCACAGTGCGGGTCTCCGTGGCTGGGGACAAGGCCCAGTGGGTGATAGAGAGCCTGTGCCGCCGCACCAGAATCGAGCAAGTCGGAAAAATCGGCAGGCACGCTTTGACCCTGTGCCGTTAATCTCTGTTGATCGCGCCGCAGACAGTCCAGCGGGTCGAGAACATTGTCAAAGCGGATTGTGCTGTTGTGTAGCCGCGCGAGCAGGTCAAGAAAAGCGTTAAAAAGCGATGGTGTTTTCAGGTCATCGCGGGTGAGAGTGCGGCTGTTTGTTGTTTTGCGAAAAACCAGCACACCCGTCGGACAGGCGTACAGTGGCTGTTCCGCCCCGGAAAATTTTTTCAAGGCCTGAATGTTCTGAAATTCTGCCTGTCGCGCCGGGGGTGCAAGTTGATCGGGCAGGCGAACAATCCACGCCCTGTCCCCCGCTGTGATCTGATAAACCTGATGACTGCGACTGTCTAAACGGACAAGGCGATAGGGCGTGTGCATGAGAGCCTGCAAGTCCGGGACGCGCTGGAAAATATCGTGCAGTTTTTGCGGTATTTTTTGAACAAACGTCATCTTTGGGCAAAAAGTGATGGGGTGAGTGGGGCAGAGGGAGTAAGGTGCGCCTTTATAGAGGAGGTGACGTGTCGTCCTTTCACGATTTGGTTCACGATGCTCTGCGGGCGATTGAGGCCCCGCGCCTGCGTCGCCTGCGCGAATCCCGCCTGTATAGGGAGGGGATGATTGAGCAGGACGGGCGGGTCTGTGTCAATATGGCCTCGAATGATTATCTGGGCCTTGCCCAGGATCCCGCGATTCAGGATGCCGCCGCCCGCGCCGTGCGTGATTTTGGCAGTGGTGCCGGGGCCTCTCGCCTCATCACCGGCACGCATCCCTTGTTTGCAAAGCTCGAGCGTCAATTAGCGCACTTGAAGGGAACGCAAAGTGCATTGATTTTTAATTCCGGTTTTCAGGCTAATCTGGGCCTGCTCGCGACCCTGTTGGATGGGGCTGTTCACGGGATGGACGGCGGCGTTCCGCGCGTCCAGCTTTTGACCGACCGTCTCAATCATGCCAGCCTTTATGCCGGGGTGCGGTTGTCGGGCGCGCGGCAACGGCGATTCCGGCACAATGATTTGAGCCACCTTGAACAGCTCCTCGCCATCCCCCACGCAGGGGCGCGCGTTGTGGTGACAGAGTCTGTTTTTTCCATGGATGGCGACCGGCTTGATCTCCCGCGACTCAGACAGCTGGCCCGCCGGTACGACGCTTTTTTGATGATTGACGAAGCCCATGCCAGCGGTGTCCTCGGGCATCAGGGCATGGGTCTTTGTGCGCAGGCGACGGCTTCGGAGGGGCGCACAGAGCTGGCCATGGGAACCTTTGGCAAAGCCTTCGGGAGCTTTGGGGCCTATGTTGCCTGTTCGCTGGTTGTGCGGGATTATCTGGTCAATCGGTGCGCCAGTTTCATCTATTCAACGGCCTTACCGCCTGCGGTGGTGGGGGCAATGGCGGCGGCTCTTGAGAAAATCCCGACAATGGATCAGGAACGCAAACACCTGCACGCCCTGGCAGATCACCTGCGGCGCGGTTTATGGGTCCTGGGGCTTGAGACCCTGGGCAGTACGACCCAGATTGTTCCGGTGGTTTTGGGTGCTGATGCGGTTGTGCTCTCCGTCGCGCGTGGCTTGCAGGCCCGGGGTTATCTGGTCGGGGCCATTCGCCCCCCCGCTGTTCCCGCAGGCACCGCGCGTCTGCGCGTTACCCCCTGTGCCCGACATTCATTTGAACAGATTGACGGCTTTCTGTTGGCCCTGTCGGATACTTTGGCGCAGGAGGGGGTGCTGTGAAGGTTCTTTGCATCAGTGGCTGGAGCTTTGGCACAGGATTTTGGGCACCACTGGCGGCCCATTGCCCCCCCGCGTGGTCGCTGTCTTTCTTTGCGCCGTCTGCGCGCGATGCCTCCCTTTCCACGCTCGAAGATCTGTTCCTTGCGGAGGATTGGGGTGCTGTGATTGCCCATTCCTGGGGCGGTTTTCTGGCCGTGAAACTGTGTCACCGGCATTCTGTGCGCGTGCCTCTTTTGCTGTGTAACAGCTTTCGCTGTTTTGCAAAACGCGACAGTTTTCCCGTTGGTCTTGAGACCCGCGTGTTGCGGGCAATGAAACAGGGCCTATACCGTGATCCGGCCCGGGTTGTCGCAGATTTTCATCGCCGTGCGGGATTTGATCGCCTGACCTATGCACACGAAGGCATCGTCGTTGATCCCCTCTGCCCGGATGCCCTGTCGTGGGGGCTGGAGTCCCTGCTCTGTGATGATCTGCGCGGATGCGCGGACTCTGTTCCGGTGCAGGCCCTGGCCTGTCGCGATGATCCTGTTGCCTCGCCTGCCCTGACCATGGCCTGTTTCGGGTCGGATCGTTTGTCCTGGTCGGAACAGGGCGGGCATTTCCTGCCTCTGTATAATCCGCAAAAGGTTGCATTGGCGGTGCAGGCCCTCCTGTCCGTAAGGGGCTGTGCATGACCCGATGGAAACGCTCGGTTGCCCATGCTTTTGATGCGGCGGTGGACAGCTATGATGCCTGTGCAGATGTTCAACGTCAGGTCGCCCGTCATCTCTATCATGATATTCGGCACGCGCGCCAGGGCAAGGCAACGCGCCGAATTCTTGAAATTGGCTGTGGCACCGGGGCTTTGTCCGGCCTGTTGTTTGCGTTGTTTCCCTCGGCATGTTGGCTGGTGACGGATATCGCCCCGGCGATGGTTGCGACCTGTGCGGCGCGGTACAGGGAAACCGCGCGCTGCTTTGACAGTTCCGTGACCTATGGAACGATGGATGGCGAAGACCCCGCCTTTGCCCGCGAGTGGGCGCGGCGTTATGGGGGCTTTGATGTGATCTGTTCCTCCCTTGCTTTTCAGTGGTTTGCGGATTTTCCGACGGCTCTTGCGGGGCTGCGGGGGCTGTTGGCCCCCGGGGGGCAGATTGTCTTTACAACGCTGGGGGCGGGGTCGTTCGGGCGGTGGCAGGCGGCCCTTGCGGCGGCGGGCCTCACGGTGCAGGGGGGTAATTATCCGACCCTGGCACAGATGCGCGGATGGGCGGGGTCGTCTGTGCGCGTCCAGATCTTCGAGCAATACTTTGCCACCGGGCGGGATTTTTTAAAAATGCTTTCCGGCCTCGGCGCGGATCGCCAAAAAGCAAACGCGGGGGTTGTGTCTCCGGCGCGGTTGCGGCGGGCAGTGCGTCTGTTTGAACAGGACAATCCTGTTGCTGATTACAGCGTTTTTTTTGTGACCTGTGTTTGAAAAAATGCGTCCGGTGGATTATCTGTAAAAAATCTTTTGTGCGAGAGGGATCCCATGCCTGTTGAGTCGTCGTGTGAGTCTTCGCCCACTGCCCCGCGTGGTGTTTTTGTGACGGGCACGGATACGGAGGTGGGAAAAACGGTGGTCTCTGCGGCCTTGCTCCGCAGGCTACGCGGTCGCTATTGGAAACCGGTGCAGACGGGGCCAGAGTGCGATCATGATTTACCTGCGGTGCAACGATTGACGGGCCTGCCTGCGTGTCATTTCGCACCGTCTTTTGTGTCTTATCCCGATCCACTCTCCCCCCACGAAGCGGCAAAACGGGTGGGGACGATGCTGGATTTCGCGGCGATTGACTTTCCGGCGGGTCATGATCTGTTTTGGATTGTCGAGGGCGCGGGGGGGGCACTCGTCCCGCTGGATGATGACCATTTCATGACTGATTTGATGCAGAGGCTGGGCTTGCCAGTTGTGGTGGTGGCGCGTTCGACACTGGGGACAATTAACCATAGCCTCCTGACGTTGGAGGCACTGCGTACACGCGGGCTTGATGTCGCGGGTGTCATCCTGAATGGCCCGCAAAACACAGCGAATAGGCTCGCGATTGAGCAATGCGGTCAGGTCGAAGTTCTGGCAGAATTGCCAATATTGGACAGAGTCACGGCCCCTGCACTCGAAAAGATGATGCCGCGTCTGGATCGGGCGGCGGATATTTTGACGGGACAGGAACCATGACAGAAAACCTGCATAACCTTGTCGAACGGGATAAAAAATATATCTGGCACCCCTTTACACAGGCACAAACAGCCCCCGATCCCATTCCGGTTGAACGGGGGGAGGGGGTTATTCTGCATACGACGGATGGACGCCGGATTGTTGATTATATTTCATCCTGGTGGGTGAACCTCTACGGTCACGCCCATCCACAAATCAGCACCGCGATTGCAGAACAGGCGGCGCGACTGGAACAGGTGATCTTTGCGGGTTTTACCCACCGTCCGGCGGTTGATTTGGCGCAAAAACTCGCAGAACTGTTGCCCGGTGATCTGTCGCGGGTGTTTTATTCTGACAATGGATCAACAGCGGTTGAGGTCGCCCTGAAAATCGCCTGGCAATATTGCATCAACAGGGCGCAGACCCGGCGCACGCGTTTTTTGACCCTGGAAAAAGCCTATCACGGCGACACGGTCGGGGCGATGGCGGCGGGGGTGTCCTCGCGCATGTTCGAGGCGTGGAAAGATTTGCTTTTTCACGTTGATGTTTTGCCCTGGCCTGCAACCTGGGAACAGGATGAGGAACGCCTGGAAAAAGAATCCCGCGTTTTGAATGCGCTGGATGACCATCTCGACCGCTATGGGGATCAGACCTGCGCCGTGATTATGGAACCACTGGTTCAGGGGGCAGGCGGAATGCGGATGGTGCGCCCGGCCTTTGTCGCCACAGTTGTTGAACGTGTGCGCCAGCGCGGAATTTTAGTCATTTTTGACGAGGTTATGACCGGATTCGGACGCACAGGGCGCAACTTTGCCTGTGAAAAAATCGGGGTCGTTCCGGATTTGATCTGTCTGTCAAAAGGACTAACTGCCGGATTTCTCCCCCTCTCGGTCACGGTGGCACGCGAAGACATTTACGCGGCCTTTTTGGGGGAAACGTTCGATCAGGCCTTTTGTCACGGGCATTCCTTTACGGCTAATCCCTTGGGCTGTGCCGCCGCCCTGGCCTCTGTGACGTTGTTGCAAACGGCGGAGATTCAGGACTCTTTCGGGCGGATTGAACGGGCGCACCAACGCGGTTTGGATTATCTGCGCGACCTCAAACAGACCACCGCGCATCGTGTGTGTGGGACAATCGCGGCCTGTGATGCCGTGGTGGACGATGGCGGCTATGGATCATCCCTCGGTCATGATCTGAAACGCTGGTTTTGGGCGCGAGGGCTGTTGATTCGCCCCCTTGGCAATGTTGTTTATCAACTGCCACCCTATATCATCACCGACGAACAGATTGACCAGGGCTGGAAAGCAACGGCAGAGGCCATGGTTGCCCTGAATTCCGGGTCGGGCAACTCCGGGGCGCGACGATGAGGCGGGTGTTGTCCGCCCCCTTGACCCACAGCCTGATCCTGGGCGGGGCGCGGTCGGGAAAATCAGCCCTGGCCGAGGAAATGGTCGCATCCCATGCGAAGGCACAGGGCAGCACCTGTTTCTATGTCGCGACCGCCTGCGCGGACAAGAGCCGGCGTGATGATGACATGCGCGCGCGGATTGACCGCCACCGCCACCGACGCGGGGATCGCTGGACAACGGTCGAGGAACCACTGGACATTGTGGGTCGATTGCGTCAACTTGCCCGCCCCGGCGGGGTTGTTTTGGTTGATTGCCTGACGCTGTGGATTACAAATTTAATGGCGAATAACCGGGATGTTGCGGGCGAATGTCAGGCACTGGTGACGGTTCTGCCCACGCTCCGTGCGCCAGTTGTTTTTGTGTCGAGCGAGGTCGGGTCAGGATTGGTGCCGATGGAACCGCTCTCGCGGGATTTTCGCGATCATGTCGGGTCTGTTAATCAGTGCGTGGGCGCGGGCGTGTCACGGGTTGTGTTTGTCGCGGCGGGTCTTCCCCTTATACTCAAATCCCCGGTTGTGGAGGAAAAAGATGAATAAAATTCCGGTGACTGTCCTGACGGGTTTTCTGGGGGCAGGGAAAACCAGCATGATCCAGCACCTGCTGAAATCAGCGGCGGGCAAGCGCATTGCGTTGGTCATCAATGAATTTGGTGATTTGGGTATTGATGGTGATCTGGTGCGCGGCTGTGGGTGTGATGATGTGGTGGAATTGGCGAATGGTTGTATCTGTTGCACCGTTGCCGATGATTTTATTCCGACGATGGAGGCCCTGTTGGACAGGCCCGACAGGCCCGATCATATTGTGATCGAAACCTCTGGTCTTGCCTTGCCGAAACCTTTGGTCAAGGCATTCAACTGGCCCAATATTCGCACGCGCGTCACCGTTGACGGGGTAGTGAGCCTTGTTGATGGACGCGCGGTTGTTGATGGTCTCTTTGCCCGCGACCCTGCCGCTGTTGACCGGCAACGCCGCGCCGATCAAAATCTGGATCACGAGTCCGCCCTTTGTGAACTTTTTCAGGAACAGCTCCTCTGCGCCGATGTGGTTGTCTTGAATAAAATGGACCTGTTACAGGCGGATGAAATCCGGAAACTGGAAATTGACCTCCGCGCCCAATGCGGCCCGGCGGTTGCGTTTGTCCGCGCGGTGCATGGGGCGGTTGATCCTGTGATTTTGCTGGGACTCGGGGCGAGGGCAGAGGATGACCTTGACTCCCGCCCCTCTCGCCATGATGCGCCCCACGATCATGACCATGATAACTTCCAATCCTTTGTGGTTGAACAGGACGAAAGTGCCACCCCTGATCTGTTGCTGGACAAACTGCGCGCGGTTGTTGCGGCGCATCCGGTTTTTCGGGTCAAAGGCTTTGCCGCTATTGCGGGCAAGGATATGCGTTTGGTCATTCAGGGCGTTGGCGGTCGCTTTCAGTCTTACTACGGTCAGGACTGGATGGATGGCCCGCGCACGACGCGCCTGGTCATCATTGGGGCGCATGATCTGGATAGGGCCGCCATCCTTCGCGCCCTGGCCTGAGCCATGCACCTGTTACAGGCCCGCCCCGGTGTTATTGGCGATGGAACGGAGGCCGTTGATACGGGCCAGACCCCCGGTGATCTGGTTATTCTGACAGCGGCGGATAGCGAGATTGCCGCCCTTGCCCATGCCCGCGCGGGGCTTTGGGGCGACAGCCCTGCCCTGCGTCTGGTCAATGTGATGCAGTTGGGTCACAATCTGTCGGTTGATCTCTATGTTGACAATGTCATTGCCCATGCCCGAATTGTGGTGGTGCGTCTGTTGGGGGGGGTGGGCTATTGGCCCTATGGCGTGGAGCAAATCGCCGCAACGTGTCAGGCGCGGGGAATTTTGCTGGCTCTCGTACCCGGTGACGACCAGCCCGATGCGGAACTGATCGCCCACAGCACCGTCACCGTCGAAAACTACCACCGCATTTGGCAATATTTTATCCACGGCGGGGCCGGGAATATCCGCAATCTTTTGATTTTTTTGTCAGATATGGCTGGTTTTAACGGTGACTGGGTCGAACCCGAACCCCTGCGTCGTGCGGGGCTTTACTGGCCCGCTCTGGCCCAGCCCACCCTGGACGACTTACGGGCGAAATGGCGGGCGGGTGATCCTGTTGTTGCTCTTGTGTTTTATCGGGCCTTGCTTCAGGCGGGAACGCTGGCCCCGGTTGATGCGCTCATCGCGGCCTTGCGGGCGCAGGGGGTGAACGCCCTGCCGCTCTATTGTACTTCGCTCAAGGATAAAGTCTCTGCCTCCTGTGTGCGTCAGCTTTTGGAGGACGCGGGGGCAGACCTGGTTCTCAATGCAACGGGTTTTGCGCTCTCGACCCCCAATGCGGCAATTCAGCAGACACCTTTTGACGGCGTGGATGGCCCCGTTTTGCAGGTTGTTTTTTCCGGGGGTGGTTTGGCACAGTGGCAGGAGGGATTCAACGGTTTGTCCGCCCGCGATATTGCCATGAACGTCGCCTTGCCGGAACTTGACGGGCGGGTTTTGACCCGTGCCGTGTCTTTTAAGGCCGAGTCCCGCTATGACCCCGCGACGCAGTGCGCGATTGCCACCGCTGTTCCCGTTGCAGACCGTGTTGATTTTGTTGCGGAACTGGCCCAACGGTGGGTCGCCCTGAAAAAAACGCCTGCGGCGGCGCGGCGGGTGGCACTGATTTTAGCGAACTATCCCAATCGGGATGGACGGGTGGGAAACGGTGTCGGCCTTGACACGCCGGCGGGGACGATTGAACTGCTGACGGCGATGGCGGCAGAAGGCTACAGCATCGCAGATCTCCCCCGCGATGGTCATGACCTCATTGCCCGTCTTTGTGCCGGCCCGACCAATAGCGGCGTTGATGGGCGTGTGATCCGTGAAACGCTATCCCTTGCGGACTATCTGGCCTTTTGGGCCACACTGCCCCGGGCGGTGCAGGATGCGATTACGGCGCAGTGGGGCGCACCGGGGTCAGACACGTTTTTTATCCCTGCACAAGGTGCCTTTGCCCTTCCGGCCTTTCGCCTTGGTCATGTGGTGGTGGGATTACAACCGGCGCGCGGTTACAACATTGACCCGGACGACAGCTATCACAGCCCCGATCTGGTTCCGCCCCACGGCTATCTGGCCTTTTATGCATGGCTTCGCACTGTGGTCAGGGTTCATGCTGTTGTACATATGGGCAAGCATGGTAATCTGGAATGGCTCCCGGGTAAGGGTCTTGCCCTGTCCCGGGACTGTTTCCCCGATGCGGTCTTTGGCCCTGTGCCGCATCTTTATCCCTTTATCGTCAACGACCCGGGGGAGGGGACACAGGCCAAACGTCGGACGCAGGCGGTGATTATCGATCACCTGACGCCCCCCCTGACGCGGGCGGACAGCTATGGCGAGCTTGCCGAATTGGAACAGCTTTGCGACGAATACTACGATGCCGCCAGCCTCGACCCCCGTCGGTTAAAGGTACTCCGCCAGGATATTTTCCGTCTGCTGGGGCGCACGGGAATCGATCAGGATTGCGGTGTGGACGGCGATGATGACACAGATGCCGCGCTGTCAAAATTGGATAACTATCTCTGCGAGTTGAAGGAAATGCAGATCAGGAATGGCCTGCATATTTTCGGGCAATCTCCGACGGGGGACTTATTGACCGATTTATTGGTTGCCTTGACTCGTTTGCCACGCGGTCAGGGAAAGGGGGGGGAGAACTCTCTCTTGCGGGCCCTGGCGCAGGATCTGGGGATTGATTTTGACCCGCTGTCCTGTCGTTTGGGTGATCCGCACAGCGGCCCCCGCCCTTCTGTGCTGAAGTCTTGCGGGGCGGGGGTGTGGCGCTCGCGCGGGGATACGCTCGAACGTCTGGAAAACCTTGCCGGGGCATTGGTGGCAGGGCGTAGGTGCCCTGATCCGCAGTGGGGCGCGACGGCGGCAGTGCTGGCAGAAATCACGGAAAAAATTCGCCCCGCTCTTTTATCCTGTGGCCCGCGAGAGCGTGCAGGGATTTTAACCGGACTTTCGGGACGTTTTGTTGCACCGGGGCCATCCGGTGCGCCGACGCGCGGACGGCTGGATGTTTTGCCCACGGGGCGCAATTTCTATTCGGTGGACAATCGAACGATTCCAACGCCGACGGCCTGGTCGTTGGGCTGGGCTTCGGCAAGTCTTTTGATTGAACGCTATCGTCAGGATAATGGCAACTGGCCCCGATCCATGGCCCTGTCGGCGTGGGGAACCGCGAATATGCGAACCGGGGGCGATGATTTGGCGCAGGCCCTCGCCCTCATGGGGGTTAAGCCACAGTGGGACGTGGCATCACGGCGCGTGACAGGGTTCGAAATTCTGCCCCTGTCGTTGCTTGGGCGGCCGCGTGTTGATGTGACCTTGCGGATTTCCGGCTTTTTCCGCGATGCCTTTCCGACGCAGATTGATCTTTTTGATTCGGCGGTGCGGGCCGTTGCCACGCTGGATGAACCCGCGCGCATGAACCCCCTTGCCGCCCACACGGCACAGGACGCCCGCGCATTGATCGAAGCCGGCCTCGGGACCGATGAGTCCCATCGACGCGCGGCCTTTCGTGTCTTTGGCTCCAAACCCGGGGCCTATGGTGCGGGCTTGCAGGCCCTGATTGATGAAAAGGGCTGGGACAGTGAGGCCGACCTTGCCCGCGCCTATGTCGCATGGGGGGGCTATGCCTATGGTGCAGGCAGCGCGGGGGAGGCCCGGCATGGCCTGTTTGAAACACGTCTCAGGGCCGTTGAGGTTGTGCTCCATAATCAGGATAACCGTGAACATGATCTGCTGGATTCTGATGACTATTATCAATTCGAAGGCGGGCTGGGCGCGGCGGTGCGCCACCTGTCGGGGACACAGCCGACCCTTTATCACAACGACCATTCACGCCCCGAAACCCCCCGAATCCGCACGTTAGAGGATGAAATCGGGCGCGTGGTGCGCGCGCGTGTGGTCAATCCGAAATGGATTGCCGGGGTGATGCGTCATGGGTACAAGGGGGCTTTTGAAATTGCGGCAACGGTTGATTATCTTTTTGCCTTTTCCGCAACCGCGCAGGTGGTAAAAAATCATCACTTTGATGCCGTTTATACTGCCTTTGTCGAGTCAGATCAGGTGCGGGCATTCCTTTGCGATGCGAACCCCGCTGCGGCGCAAGACATCGCCGCGCGCCTGGTGGAGGCCCAGGATCGCCAGCTCTGGTCGCCGCGATCCAATTCTGCGCGCGCTCAGCTTGAACAGATGGCAAATCCTCAGACCTCCCAAAATAACGACGGACAAGAAAGGGAACGAAAATGACCCGAACGACAGATGACTTCGCCAGGGCAAACGAAAAATCAAAAAAGCGCAAGGCCGCACGGGACAAAATGCTGGCGGGCAAAACCACGGGCAAGGGGCTTTTGATGGTACACACGGGCAAGGGCAAGGGAAAATCAACCGCCGCCTTTGGCGTTGCCGTGCGCGCCATCGGCAATGGAATGCGGGTCGGGGTGGTGCAATATGTCAAGGGTGCGTGGGAAACGGGGGAACGCACAGTTCTGGAAAAATTCCCCGAACTGTGCGAAATTCACACACTCGGCGAAGGCTTTACGTGGGAAACACAAGATCGCGCCCGCGACATTGCCGCCGCACAGCGCGCCTGGCATCAGACAAGGACCATGATTGCGGCCTGTTCTGGCGATAATCCCGCCTTTGACCTGTTGGTATTGGATGAATTGAACATCGCCCTGCGCTATGAACAGCTTTCACTCGATGAGGTTCTTGAAACTTTTCGCAATAAACCCCCTGCCTTGCACATTATTGTCACGGGGCGCAATGCCAGGGACGAACTGATTGACCTCGCCGATCTGGTGACGGAAATGACCCTGATTAAACACCCTTTCCGCGAACAAAATATCAAGGCCCAACGCGGAATTGAGTACTAGGCACCGGTTTTTGCATCCCCGGTTTTTGCATCCTCCCGACAGAGGATAGACAGCACACTTTCCCGTAACGAGATTTTTCTCATTTAATCCTTGACATCTTTTTTCCTCTGTGCTGTGAAGAGAATCGTGTTCTGTTGGCTTTCTATTGGACGATTCGTTCCGAATCATGAACCTTTTGAGCAGTAGGGTCTTGTGATGTGTCGTCTTTCTTCCAGATCGTCCTTATTGGCTGTTGTGTCTGCTGTTGTTCTGGCGGCAAGCGTTGGTTCTGGTGCCTTTGCTCAGACGGCGGTCCAGACGGCGGTGGAGTACACGTATTCAGAAGCCTTTGATACCTGGGCCAATGGTGAAGAGAGAACTGGCCCCAGCAGCGATATTCGGGCAGCGAGAGAAGGTGATCATCTGACATTGACCAAGGGCACTGTCATTCTGCGACATAATTCCAGAAGCAAGAGAATTGGTGTTTTGCGCAGTGGAACAAGTGGGTCAGGGCGGTTGATTTTGCAGCTGCTTGGGCGCTTTTCACCCGATCTGACGGGCCGTATCGGAGAAATAAAAAAGCAAGGCCCTCAGGCGGTTGATCTGTTTGTTTGGAACGCCGCAGGCGAGAAAAGAGTAGCAGAATTTATTGTTGCGCGAGATGCTGTTGTCAATAATCTGTCGATTGACGCGACTCCTGAAGCTTCGTATTCGATCAGTTCATCAAGAGCCAGGGTCGTTTTCGGCGGTGATTTAACGATTGAGGACGGTGCCATTCTGAACGATGGCGGTGCAAACAATCGTGCTTATCTTGTTTTTAATGGGTCTGCCAATCAAAGGATTTCGGGTACGGCGCAGATCACCGCCGCCGCAGATGGCGAGGGCACGATTCAGGTTTTGAACGGTGTGAATAACCGCAAATCGAAGACAGCGACCTTTGACATAGGGATTGGTGCGAACGACAAACGCCTCAGGCAGTTGACGGTGGGCGATTCGGATAAGGGCGGTGATGCGATTTTCAACAGGGGCGTTCATGTTGATCGTATTGATGTGATTGCGGGTGATCACCGGGATGAGAAGGTGCTTGTCGAGTTTCGGGGTGATGTGTCCGGTGATGCCATGAGGCTGGACGATAACGGGGCCGGCAAGGCCGTGGTTATTTTCGGTGCGTTGGGCGGTGATAAAACGGTTGGCTTGACCATTGACGGTGCGTCTGCGGGCGAAGGTTATCTGCGGATCTATGGCGGTGACGCGGGTGGTTCGAATACGATCACCTTTACAGGCGGGATTGGACGCACGGGCAATTTGAGGATTGTCTCCGTTGGTGATGGTGGGTCTTTTGCTGTTTTCAAAGAGGATGTCAATTCTGACTTCTTTAGAGTGACTGGCGGTGACGCGGCAGGTGAGGCCTCACAGGCAACGGTTGAGAAAAACCTGACAGCCGGAGTGACGCTTGCGGACAACGCCGGGTCGGCCACCCTGATCATTGGCGGTGCGGGCCGTCTTGCGACGGTGAATGACACGGGGCAATTGTTAAGTGGTTCGATTGTCGGAGACGGTGACGGACAGGGAACACTGATTGTTGATAACCGGGGTGATGCGGGCGCAGGCCGTACCAATAACAACAGAGTCACCTTTAGCGATTCAGTCGGTTCCGATGGGACGGCCCTCCAGCAGATCATGCTGAGCGATGGTCGGACGGCCTTTTTCAGGGGTGTTTATGCCAGGTCGATCACGATCAACACAACCGATGCGACAGTTTTCAGGGGCGATGTCAAGGCAGAAACAGGGATCAAACTGGGCGACGGAAGTTCTGTGACCTTTGGTGACGCCGCCGGAACTGATGCCGCCGGACAAACGATCACGGGCAATGTCACGAGCGCAGCGGGGGGCAATTATGGCACGATCATCATTGGCAACACCCACGCGGACGGTGTGACCTTCAAGGGGAACCTGGGGGCGAGTGGTGATAACAATGGCCTCTCCCGCGTGACGCTGAACACCAATGCCAGGGCGGCCTTTGGGGGCAATGTTTACCTCGAGAACGGCTTGACATTCGCCAACGGGTCACAGGTCACATTCAACGGGACAGGTTCCCAAACGGTGGCGGGCGATCTGACGAGCGCAGCGGGGGGCGATTATGGCACGATCATCATTGCCAACACCCACGCGGACGGTGTGAGTTTCACGGGGAGCCTGGGGGCGAGCGGTGCGAACAATGGCCTCTCCCGCGTGACGCTGAACACCAATGCCAGGGCGACCTTTGGGGGCAATGTTTATCTGGCGACTGGCCTGACCCTGGGCCAAAACACCCGGGTCACGCTGAATGGGTCAGGCGATCAACAGATTTCAGCGAAGATCACCAATGGGAGCCGTGTCGGATACGGTGACATTGTTGTGAACAACACGGGCGGGACAGTGACCTTTGCCCGCGTGGTGGGGGGCGGTGGTGGCCTGTTGAACATCACGCTGGACAACGGTCAGACGGTTTTTGATGGTGCTGTTTATGCCGGAACGATTGATGTCAATGCCGACAGCGACGGGACGATCTTCAACAGTTTTGTGGCCACGAGCGCGGGCCTGACGCTGGCGGGTGCGGCGACCTTCAAGGGGTCTGTCGCCATCGGGTGGGTGCTGGCCTTTGATGGGGCGGGTGGTTCTGCGACCTTTGACGGCACGACCGGACAAAGGGTGATGGGCGATATTACGAGCGCAGCGGGGGGCAACTATGGCGGGATCATCATTGACAACGATGACGGCGTGACCTTCAAGGGCGCATTGGGCACGAATAGTGCGAAGTTGAACAGCCTGACCCTGAGCGATGACTCCGAGGCGACCTTTGAAGGCAATGTTTATCTGGCGAGTGGCCTGACCCTGGGCAAGAGCACCATCACCTTTGGCGGGTCTGGCAACCAGACCATTCAGGCGGACATCCGCAACAGCACGGGCAAGCGGGGGTCTGTCTTTGTGGATAACACGGGTACGACGCATAAGACTGTGAGCTTTGAGGATGCTGTTGGCGCGACGGGCAACGATCTGGCGATTGTGATTGTGAGCGATGGTGTGGCGGTGTTTAAGGGTGATGTTTTTGCACAGGGTGTCGGGGTCGTCTCGACCGATGGCGCAGAGTTCAAGAGCAATGTCACCGCAGGCGCACTCGGCATCCTGTTTGCCGTGAATGATGATGCCAAAATCACCCTGAACGGTGTTGTGAACCAGACTGTGACGGGCGACATCACCGCAGATTATGACGGGCGTGGTCTTCTGGTTGTGGATAACGCAGGCACGACAAACAACACAGTCACCTTTGTGAGTCAGATTGGTTCCGATGTGACGGCCCTCAAGCAGATCACACTGGACAACGGCCAGACGGTTTTTGCTGGTGCTGTTTATGCCGGAACGATTGACGTCAATGCCGACAGCGACGGGACGACCTTCAACAGCTCTGTGACCACGGGCGCGGGCCTGACGCTGGCGGGTGCGGCGACCTTTAAGGGGTCTGTCACCACCGGGGCCAACGGTCTGGTCTTTGATGGGGCGGGGGGGTCTGCGACCTTTGCCGGGGCACAGACCATCACCCCTGCGATCACGACGACGCAGGATAATCAGGGGGCGATCACCATTGCCAACAGAGCCGGTGTGACCTTTGAGGGTAATTTGGGCACGACCAATGCCAGACTGGCCGGCCTGACCCTGCACAGGGGAACCAAAGCGACGCTTGAACAGTCCGGTTACTTCGCCGGTAATGTCACACTCCGCAACACTGCGACCCTGATTGTCGGTGATGCCAGCGATGTCACCGGCACCAATGGACGCGGGACAGGGGCGACGGACGCGCAAACGATCACGGGCAACATTGTTGCGGGCGATGACGGACAGGGCAATCTGGAGATCAGGAACCGCTCGGGCCATGCCACGGGTCGCAAGGTCTCCTTTACGGGGTCGATCGGTGCCGACGATCGCGCCCTGAACAGGATCACGGTTGCCGAGGGGGAAACGACCTTTAACGGTGATGTTTATGCGGGCAACCTGACGATCACCGCGCGCGATGCGACGACCTTCAGGGGGAATGTCAAAGCGGACAGAGAGTTCGAGCTTGGCAAAGGAAGTTCTGTGACCTTTGGCGGGACGGCCGGACAACGGATTACGGGCAATATCACAAGCGCATCGGGGGGCAATTATGGCACGATCATCATTGCTAACACCCATGCAGATGGTGTGACCTTTGGGGGTCAGCTGGGCACAAGTGGTCACGGGTTGCGCAGCCTGACCGTGAACGAGGGGGCCAAAGTGACCTTTACCCGTCCTGTTTATCTGTCGGGCACCCTGAGGCTCAAGACAGGGACGACGCTTGTGCTGGGGGATTACCTGACGAGGCGCGATGATGCAACGCAGGCCTTTGTGACGGTCGGGGACTATGCCTTTGACGGAGACTTTACGGAGGCGAACAGGGTCAAATTGATTTTGCCACTGTCCTTTACCAGCGGAACGCAGAAGGTGTTCAGTGCGCATGACACCCTGGACAAGGAGAAGTTCAGCTTTGCGGGCAATAACCTTGTCAACTACAGTTATGACTTTGATGATGACGGCACTGATGTCACTGTGAAGGAGAAAGGCTCTGATGTCGGGGATGAGGGCAATCAGGGCGATGGGTCTGGTGGTGACGACACCGATGTGAAGGTTGCTGATAAGGATGCTGATGCCGGTGATGAGGGCAATCAGGGTGACGGGTCTGGTGACACCGATGTGAAGGTTGCTGATAAGGACGCTGATAAGGATGCCGGTGATGAGGGCAATCAGGGCGACGGGTCTGGTGACACCGATGTGAAGGTTGCTGATAAGGACGCTGATAAGGATGCCGGTGATGAGGGCAATCAGGGTGACGGGTCTGGTGACACCGATGTGAAGGTTGCTGATAAGGACGCTGATAAGGATGCCGGTGATGAGGGCAATCAGGGCGACGGGTCTGGTGACACCGATGTGAAGGTTGCTGATAAGGACGCTGATAAGGATGCCGGTGATGAGGGCAATCAGGGCGACGGGTCTGGTGACACCGATGTGAAGGTTGCTGATAAGGATGCTGATAAGGATGCCGGTGATGAGGGCAATCAGGGTGACGGGTCTGGTGACACCGATGTGAAGGTTGCTGATAAGGACGCTGATAAGGATGCCGGTGATGAGGGCAATCAGGGTGACGGGTCTGGTGACACCGATGTGAAGGTTGCTGATAAGGATGCTGATGCCGGTGATGAGGGCAATCAGGGCGACGGGTCTGGTGACACCGATGTGAAGGTTGCTGATAAGGATGCCGGTGATGAGGGCAATCAGGGCGACGGGTCTGGTGACACCGATGTGAAGGTTGCTGATAAGGACGCTGATAAGGATGCCGGTGATGAGGGCAATCAGGGTGACGGGTCTGGTGACACCGATGTGAAGGTTGCTGATAAGGATGCTGATGCCGGTGATGAGGGCAATCAGGGTGACGGGTCTGGTGACACCGATGTGAAGGTTGCTGATAAGGACGCTGATAAGGATGCCGGTGATGAGGGCAATCAGGGTGACGGGTCTGGTGACACCGATGTGAAGGTTGCTGATAAGGACGCTGATAAGGATGCCGGTGATGAGGGCAATCAGGGCGACGGGTCTGGTGACACCGATGTGAAGGTTGCTGATAAGGATGCTGATAAGGATGCCGGTGATGAGGGCAATCAGGGTGACGGGTCTGGTGACACCGATGTGAAGGTTGCTGATAAGGACGCTGATAAGGATGCCGGTGATGAGGGCAATCAGGGTGACGGGTCTGGTGACACCGATGTGAAGGTTGCTGATAAGGATGCTGATGCCGGTGATGAGGGCAATCAGGGCGACGGGTCTGGTGACACCGATGTGAAGGTTGCTGATAAGGATGCCGGTGATGAGGGCAATCAGGGCGACGGGTCTGGTGACACCGATGTGAAGGTTGCTGATAAGGACGCTGATAAGGATGCCGGTGATGAGGGCAATCAGGGTGACGGGTCTGGTGACACCGATGTGAAGGTTGCTGATAAGGACGCTGATAAGGATGCCGGTGATGAGGGCAATCAGGGTGACGGGTCTGGTGACACCGATGTGAAGGTTGCTGATAAGGATGCTGATGCCGGTGATGAGGGCAATCAGGGTGACGGGTCTGGTGACACCGATGTGAAGGTTGCTGATAAGGACGCTGATAAGGATGCCGGTGATGAGGGCAATCAGGGCGACGGGTCTGGTGACACCGATGTGAAGGTTGCTGATAAGGATGCTGATAAGGATGCCGGTGATGAGGGCAATCAGGGTGACGGGTCTGGTGACACCGATGTGAAGGTTGCTGATAAGGACGCTGATAAGGATGCCGGTGATGAGGGCAATCAGGGTGACGGGTCTGGTGACACCGATGTGAAGGTTGCTGATAAGGATGCTGATGCCGGTGATGAGGGCAATCAGGGCGACGGGTCTGGTGACACCGATGTGAAGGTTGCTGATAAGGATGCTGATGCCGGTGATGAGGGCAATCAGGGTGACGGGTCTGGTGACACCGATGTGAAGGTTGCTGATAAGGACGCTGATAAGGATGCCGGTGATGAGGGCAATCAGGGCGACGGGTCTGGTGACACCGATGTGAAGGTTGCTGATAAGGACGCTGATAAGGATGCCGGTGATGAGGGCAATCAGGGTGACGGGTCTGGTGACACCGATGTGAAGGTTGCTGATAAGGACGCTGATAAGGATGCCGGTGATGAGGGCAATCAGGGTGACGGGTCTGGTGACACCGATGTGAAGGTTGCTGATAAGGACGCTGATAAGGATGCCGGTGATGAGGGCAATCAGGGCGACGGGTCTGGTGACACCGATGTGAAGGTTGCTGATAAGGACGCTGATAAGGATGCCGGTGATGAGGGCAATCAGGGTGACGGGTCTGGTGACACCGATGTGAAGGAGGTCGCAGGTAAGGATAAGGATGCGGATAGGGATGTGCCGCTGAACCTTAAGTCGGGGGGCGACGGGTCTGGTAGTGACGACACAGATGTGAAGGATGTCGATGATAAAGATGCGGATAGGGATGTTGATGTTGCGGATAAGGGCCTTAGTCGCCCCATTGCCCTTATGACGCCGAATGCGGTTGGCTTTAAGTCGGCGGGGGAGGTGTCGTCGAAGCTGGGCGTGTCGCTGTCTGAAGCCACTGTTCTTTTGGCGGCGGCGGATGTTGCGAAGGATTTACCGGCGAACGACCCTGTGAAGAAGATTCTCGAGGAGGCGACCCGGGCGGGGAATGAGGCGCAGGTCAGGCGTCTTGCGGCCCAGCTCACGCCGCAGATGACCGCGCTGGTCGGGGTGAGGAGGGCGGTGCTCTCGACGGGGAGACAGGTGGCTGGTCTATTGTCCGACCGTCTTGCTCTGCAGCGCGGGGGGGACAGCCAGAGCGGATTTGTGCAGAGCGGATTTGCGACCGGGGGTGAGGGACTGGACAGGGCCTTCTGGCTCAAGCCGTTTGGCAGTCGGGGCGAACAGGCGAAGGACAGGAAGCGGGCTATTGACGGTTATCGCACCTCTGCGCGGGGCCTTGCGGTGGGTGTGGATGCGCCTGTGGGGGAACGGGGTCGTGTGGGGACGGCTCTGGCCTATAGCACCAGCCGGATTACGGGCAAGGGTTTTGGCGAGGATAAAACGGATGTCAGGAGCTGGCAGGTCTCGATTTACGGGGATTACAGCACGGGGCGTTATTATGTGGACGGTCAGGTGGGCGTTGGGCGCAATGATGTGAGCACGACCTCGCGTGTGGCGGGTTTGAGGCGCAAGTCGGCTTATGACACGACCAGCCTGACGGCCTCTGTGGGGGGTGGTGTGCCGCTGAGGCTTGATGCAAGCACGACGCTGACCCCGACGGCGGGTCTGTCGTGGACGCGGGTGGGGTCGGCGCGCTACACCACGACGGGGGCGTTGAGCCTGAACCAGAAGATCACAGTGGGGTCGATTGATGCGGTTGTGGGGACGCTGGGCACCCGTATTCAAAGAGACATCACCCGCAAGCACTCAAACCGCACGCTGGTTCCCGTGGCGCGTGTGGGGCTGTCCTATGACTTTGCGGGGGAGCAAATGACGGCACGCGGCCGGTTCACCGGCGGCGGCAGCCGCTTTACGGTCAAGGGGGCGAAGGTCAGGAAGCTGTCAGGCACCGCAGGGGTGGGCCTGAGCTATAGCACCCCGCGCTGGTCAATCGGGGCGGACTATGACGTGAGTGCCCGCCCCGGCTACACGGGCCACAGTGCCCGCCTGAATGCCAAGGTTAAGTTCTAACCCACTCCTGTTTTTGTGGGGCGATGCGTTCTGAATTGGGCTTGCCTGTTGTTTGTGGATAAACCTTTTGAGCAGTAGGATCTTGTGATGTGTCGTTGTGATAAAATCAATTCTTCCAAATCGTCTTTGTTGGCCGTTGTGTCTGCTGTTATTCTGGCCGCAAGCGTTGGCTCTGGTGTTTTTGCCCAGACGGCGGTGGAGTACACGCATTCATCAGGTGATGATAGTTGGGCCGATGGTGCAGCGAGAAACGCAAGCAACACCTCCAGCACGGATATGGCGAACGCGAGAGCGGGTGATAACCTCACACTGTCTGGTGGAAGAGTTTATGTTGAGTATCCTCTTGGTTCTGTGTCTAATGCCGGCATATTGAAGCGTCGTATTGGGAAATTGTTCAATGGAACAGGCGGGGCCGGGGAACTCAGGATTTTGGGATCTGACCTGATTATCGGAGAAATCATAAAACGGGACGGTAGCCGTGAAGCAGTTGATATTACTATTTCCGGTCGTCCTAACTTCTCTGGTCGTTCAGACTTGACCGTTGAAGGGGATGCTTTTGTCGGTGATCTGTTATTTGACTTTGGTTTCATCACTGGTTCATTCCCCCAAGGCAAGGCTATTTTCAAGTATGATTTGACAGCGGAGGGCACCACTCGACTCAAAGCTGGCAACAGCTCCCGGCCTGTCAACGTGCTCCTTGAACTCAGGGGCGATGCGACTTTTGGTGGTGATGTGACGCTGGATGACCAGGGTGCAGGCGGTCGTGCTTATATCAAGATTTCCGGTTCTAATGATCAGAAGATAGGTCGCCGGGATAACGGCGCGGCGAAGATCACTGCCGCCGCAGATGGCGAGGGGACGATTTGGGTTTTTAACGGTGTGGATCACTCCGCATCGAAAAGAGCGACTTTTGACATAGAAATTGGTCATGATGACGCGACGGATGCGAACGACAGACGCCTTAGGCAGTTGACGGTTGGCGATTCGTCCGGTTCGTCCAATGGCGGTAAGGGCGGTAAGGGCGGTCATGCGATTTTCAACAAGGGCGTTCATGTTGATCATATTGATGTGATTGCGGGGAAGGATCGGAGGGAGAAAGCAATTGTCGAGTTTCGGGGTGATGTGTCCGGTGATACGATCAAGCTGACATCTACCTATTGGAATCAAGACGCAATGGCTATTTTCAATGCATTAGCTGGTGATATCACAGTTGACAATAAAATTGTTGTTGATGGTCGTTATCCTGTTGATTTAGTTAGAATTTTGGGGAGTAAAGTGACCTTTAATGGTAAAATCGGCTCGGACGACAAACCGTTGTCGTATCTCTCTGTGGGTTGGAACGGTGCGGGTGTTGCGAAGCGTTACAAGTCTGCGGGTGAGGCTGTTTTTAAAGAGGATGTCCATTCTGGTTTTTTGCGCGTCGATGGCGGTCAAGCGGCGGACGAACAGTCACAGGCAACGGTTGAAAAAAATCTGGACATCGACCCGGATGAGAGTGTGCAGCTTTCAGATTATTCAGGATCTGCCACTCTGACGATTGGCGGTGCGGGCCGTCTTGCGACGGTGAATGACGGGGGGCAAACGATCAGCGGTTCGATTGTCGGAGGCGGTGACGGACAGGGAACATTGATTGTTGATAATCGGGGGGATGCGTTCCCCGGCCGTACCACTAACAACACAGTCACCTTTATGAGTCAGATTGGTTCCGATAGTAGGGCCCTCAGGCAGATCACGCTGAAAGACGGTCGGGCAACCTTTAGCACTCGTGTTTATGCCGATATGATCACGATCGACACAAGCGACGCGACAGTTTTCAAGGGCAATGTCA
Source organism: Kiloniellaceae bacterium (assembly GCA_965199245.1). Classification (GTDB taxonomy): domain Bacteria; phylum Pseudomonadota; class Alphaproteobacteria; order Kiloniellales; family Kiloniellaceae; genus Carbonatibacter. The sequence goes on along the minus strand of CBDAQP010000003.1, from coordinate 579,393 downwards.
AGGTGGACACAGGGTTCCATCTTGGCGCGAGCAGTGGTTCTGTCATCTTTCGTAGCAGGGCCGACCAACGGATTTTTGGCACTGGCGCGGCGAGCATCACCGTCGCCGCAGATGGTGAGGGCACGATTCAGGTTTTGAATGGCCGTGATGACCGTGATGGCGAGGTTCCGTTTCCCCCTCTTAATTTTAATGCACCGCCTAAGGTGACCTTTGACATGGAGATCGGTCGCGATGTCGCGACGGATCCGAACAACAGACGCCTTGGGCAGTTGACGGTGGGCGACTCGTCCGGGGGCGGTCATGCGATTTTCAACAAGGGCGTTCATGTTGATCATATTGATGTGATTGCGGGGAAGGATCGGAGGGAGAAAGCAATTGTCGAGTTTCGGGGTGATGTGTCCGGTAGTGCCATGAGGCTGGGCGAGGGAGGGAATGGCGAGGCCACGATTATTTTCAATGCGTTGGGCGGTGATAAAACGGTTGGCTTGACCATTGACGGTGCGTCTGCGGGTGTAGGTCATCTGTTGATCTATGACGGTGACGCGGGTAGTTCGGATACGATCACCTTTACAGGTGGGATTGGACGCACGGGCAATTTGAGGATTGTCTCCGTTGGTGATGGTGGGTTTGCGGGTTCTGCTGTTTTTAAAGGGGATGTCAATTCTGGCGACTTTGGAGTGAATGGCGGTGACGCGGCAGGCGAGGCATCACAGGCAACGGTTGAGAAAGACCTGACAGCCAGCATGGTGAGGCTTGCGGACAACGCCGGATCTGCCACTCTGACCATTGGCGGTGCGGGCCGTCTTGCGACGGTGAATGACACCACGGGGCAATTGTTAAGTGGTTCGATTGTCGGAGGCGGTGATGGACAGGGGACACTGATTGTTGATAACCGGGGCAATGGCACCAACAATAACAGCACAGTCACCTTTATGAGTCAGATTGGTTCCGATAGGAAGGCCCTCAGGCAGATCACGCTGAAAGACGGTCGGACGACCTTTTTCAGGGGTGTTTCTTCACAGGGCCTTGAGGTCAGTTCGACCGATGGCGCAGAGTTCAGGCGCAATGTGACCACAGGCGGGATATTGTTTGCCGTGGACAATGAGGCCAAAATCACCCTGAACGGCACGGCGAACCAGACTGTGACGGGCGACATTACCCCGGATTCTGATGGGCGTGGTCTTTTGGTTGTGAACAACTCAGGCATGACAAACAACAACACAGTCACCTTTACGGGTCAGATCGGGACGGGTGGAGATAATGGCAAAGCCCTGCAAAAGATCACGGTGAGCGATGGTGTGGCGCAGTTTGAGGGGGCTGTTTTTGCACAGGGCCTTGAGGTCAGTTCGACCGATGGCGCAGAGTTCAGGGGCAATGTCAAGGCAGAGAAAGAGATCAAACTTGGCGACGGAAGTGCTGTCACCTTTAACGGTGCCGCCGGACAAACGATCACGGGCAATATCATGAGCGCATCGGGGGGTAACTATGGCACGATCATCATTGACAATGATGACGGCGTGACCTTCAAGGGCGCATTGGGCACGAATAGTGCGAAGTTGAACAGCCTGACCCTGACCGATGACTCCAGGGCGATCTTTGCGGGCAATGTTTATCTGGCGAATGGCCTGAAACTGGGCAATAGCACCATCACCTTTGGCGGGTCTGGCAACCAGACCATTCAGGCGGACATCCGCAACAGCACGGCGGGCGAGCGTGGGTTTGTCGTTGTGAATAACAGCGGAACGACGAACAGGACTGTGACCTTTGAGGATGCTGTTGGCGCGACGGGCAATGATCTGGCGAGTGTGGTGGTGAGCGATGGTGTGGCGGTGTTTAAGGGTGATGTTTTTGCACAGGGCCTCGGGGTCATCTCGACCGATGGCGCAGAGTTCAGGGGCGATGTGACCACAGGTGCCCTCGGGATATTGTTTGCCGTGAACAATGAGGCCAAAATCACCCTGAATGGCACGGCGAACCAGACTGTGACGGGCGACATCACCCCGGATTCTGATGGGCGTGGTCTTCTGGTTGTGAACAACGCAGGCACGACAAACAACAACACAGTCACCTTTACGGGTCAGATCGGGACGGGTGGAGATAATGGCAAGGCCCTGCAAAAGATCACGGTGAGCAATGGTGTGGCGCAGTTTGAAGGTGCTGTTTTTGCACGGGGCCTTGTGGTCAGTTCGACCGATGGCGCAAAGTTCAAGGGCAATGTCACCACAGGCGGCATATCCTTTGGCGGGAACGATGATGCCAAAATCACCCTGAACGGCGCGGTGAACCAGACTGTGACGGGCGACATCACCCCGGATTCTGATGGGCGTGGTCTTTTGGTTGTGAACAACACCCACGCGACGACCAACAAAGTCACCTTTAAGGGTCGGAAAACTTGCGACCTCCTCACTAAAAAGTGCTACGCGACGACCAACAAAGTCACCTTTACGGGTCGGGTTGGCACCGATGGGGCGGCCCTCAAGCAGATCACGCTGAGCGAAGGTCGGACGACCTTTAACGGTGATGTTTATGCGGGCAACCTGACGATCACCGCGCGCGATGCGACGACCTTCAGGGGGAATGTCAAAGCGGACAGAGAGTTCGAGCTTGGCAAAGGAAGTTCTGTGACCTTTGGCGGGACGGCCGGACAACGGATTACGGGCAATATCACAAGCGCATCGGGGGGCAATTATGGCACGATCATCATTGCTAACACCCATGCAGATGGTGTGACCTTTGGGGGTCAGCTGGGCACAAGTGGTCACGGGTTGCGCAGCCTGACCGTGAACGAGGGGGCCAAAGTGACCTTTACCCGTCCTGTTTATCTGTCGGGCACCCTGAGGCTCAAGACAGGGACGACGCTTGTGCTGGGGGATTACCTGACGAGGCGCGATGATGCAACGCAGGCCTTTGTGACGGTCGGGGACTATGCCTTTGACGGAGACTTTACGGAGGCGAACAGGGTCAAATTGATTTTGCCACTGTCCTTTACCAGCGGAACGCAGAAGGTGTTCAGTGCGCATGACACCCTGGACAAGGAGAAGTTCAGCTTTGCGGGCAATAACCTTGTCAACTACAGTTATGACTTTGATGATGACGGCACTGATGTCACTGTGAAGGAGAAAGGCTCTGATGTCGGGGATGAGGGCAATCAGGGCGATGGGTCTGGTGGTGACGACACCGATGTGAAGGTTGCTGATAAGGATGCTGATGCCGGTGATGAGGGCAATCAGGGTGACGGGTCTGGTGACACCGATGTGAAGGTTGCTGATAAGGACGCTGATAAGGATGCCGGTGATGAGGGCAATCAGGGCGACGGGTCTGGTGACACCGATGTGAAGGTTGCTGATAAGGACGCTGATAAGGATGCCGGTGATGAGGGCAATCAGGGTGACGGGTCTGGTGACACCGATGTGAAGGTTGCTGATAAGGACGCTGATAAGGATGCCGGTGATGAGGGCAATCAGGGCGACGGGTCTGGTGACACCGATGTGAAGGTTGCTGATAAGGACGCTGATAAGGATGCCGGTGATGAGGGCAATCAGGGCGACGGGTCTGGTGACACCGATGTGAAGGTTGCTGATAAGGATGCTGATAAGGATGCCGGTGATGAGGGCAATCAGGGTGACGGGTCTGGTGACACCGATGTGAAGGTTGCTGATAAGGACGCTGATAAGGATGCCGGTGATGAGGGCAATCAGGGTGACGGGTCTGGTGACACCGATGTGAAGGTTGCTGATAAGGATGCTGATGCCGGTGATGAGGGCAATCAGGGCGACGGGTCTGGTGACACCGATGTGAAGGTTGCTGATAAGGATGCCGGTGATGAGGGCAATCAGGGCGACGGGTCTGGTGACACCGATGTGAAGGTTGCTGATAAGGACGCTGATAAGGATGCCGGTGATGAGGGCAATCAGGGTGACGGGTCTGGTGACACCGATGTGAAGGTTGCTGATAAGGATGCTGATGCCGGTGATGAGGGCAATCAGGGTGACGGGTCTGGTGACACCGATGTGAAGGTTGCTGATAAGGACGCTGATAAGGATGCCGGTGATGAGGGCAATCAGGGTGACGGGTCTGGTGACACCGATGTGAAGGTTGCTGATAAGGACGCTGATAAGGATGCCGGTGATGAGGGCAATCAGGGCGACGGGTCTGGTGACACCGATGTGAAGGTTGCTGATAAGGATGCTGATAAGGATGCCGGTGATGAGGGCAATCAGGGTGACGGGTCTGGTGACACCGATGTGAAGGTTGCTGATAAGGACGCTGATAAGGATGCCGGTGATGAGGGCAATCAGGGTGACGGGTCTGGTGACACCGATGTGAAGGTTGCTGATAAGGATGCTGATGCCGGTGATGAGGGCAATCAGGGCGACGGGTCTGGTGACACCGATGTGAAGGTTGCTGATAAGGATGCCGGTGATGAGGGCAATCAGGGCGACGGGTCTGGTGACACCGATGTGAAGGTTGCTGATAAGGACGCTGATAAGGATGCCGGTGATGAGGGCAATCAGGGTGACGGGTCTGGTGACACCGATGTGAAGGTTGCTGATAAGGACGCTGATAAGGATGCCGGTGATGAGGGCAATCAGGGTGACGGGTCTGGTGACACCGATGTGAAGGTTGCTGATAAGGACGCTGATAAGGATGCCGGTGATGAGGGCAATCAGGGTGACGGGTCTGGTGACACCGATGTGAAGGTTGCTGATAAGGATGCTGATGCCGGTGATGAGGGCAATCAGGGCGACGGGTCTGGTGACACCGATGTGAAGGTTGCTGATAAGGATGCTGATGCCGGTGATGAGGGCAATCAGGGTGACGGGTCTGGTGACACCGATGTGAAGGTTGCTGATAAGGACGCTGATAAGGATGCCGGTGATGAGGGCAATCAGGGCGACGGGTCTGGTGACACCGATGTGAAGGTTGCTGATAAGGACGCTGATAAGGATGCCGGTGATGAGGGCAATCAGGGTGACGGGTCTGGTGACACCGATGTGAAGGTTGCTGATAAGGACGCTGATAAGGATGCCGGTGATGAGGGCAATCAGGGTGACGGGTCTGGTGACACCGATGTGAAGGTTGCTGATAAGGACGCTGATAAGGATGCCGGTGATGAGGGCAATCAGGGCGACGGGTCTGGTGACACCGATGTGAAGGTTGCTGATAAGGACGCTGATAAGGATGCCGGTGATGAGGGCAATCAGGGTGACGGGTCTGGTGACACCGATGTGAAGGAGGTCGCAGGTAAGGATAAGGATGCGGATAGGGATGTGCCGCTGAACCTTAAGTCGGGGGGCGACGGGTCTGGTAGTGACGACACAGATGTGAAGGATGTCGATGATAAAGATGCGGATAGGGATGTTGATGTTGCGGATAAGGGCCTTAGTCGCCCCATTGCCCTTATGACGCCGAATGCGGTTGGCTTTAAGTCGGCGGGGGAGGTGTCGTCGAAGCTGGGCGTGTCGCTGTCTGAAGCCACTGTTCTTTTGGCGGCGGCGGATGTTGCGAAGGATTTACCGGCGAACGACCCTGTGAAGAAGATTCTCGAGGAGGCGACCCGGGCGGGGAATGAGGCGCAGGTCAGGCGTCTTGCGGCCCAGCTCACGCCGCAGATGACCGCGCTGGTCGGGGTGAGGAGGGCGGTGCTCTCGACGGGGAGACAGGTGGCTGGTCTATTGTCCGACCGTCTTGCTCTGCAGCGCGGGGGGGACAGCCAGAGCGGATTTGTGCAGAGCGGATTTGCGACCGGGGGTGAGGGACTGGACAGGGCCTTCTGGCTCAAGCCGTTTGGCAGTCGGGGCGAACAGGCGAAGGACAGGAAGCGGGCTATTGACGGTTATCGCACCTCTGCGCGGGGCCTTGCGGTGGGTGTGGATGCGCCTGTGGGGGAACGGGGTCGTGTGGGGACGGCTCTGGCCTATAGCACCAGCCGGATTACGGGCAAGGGTTTTGGCGAGGATAAAACGGATGTCAGGAGCTGGCAGGTCTCGATTTACGGGGATTACAGCACGGGGCGTTATTATGTGGACGGTCAGGTGGGCGTTGGGCGCAATGATGTGAGCACGACCTCGCGTGTGGCGGGTTTGAGGCGCAAGTCGGCTTATGACACGACCAGCCTGACGGCCTCTGTGGGGGGTGGTGTGCCGCTGAGGCTTGATGCAAGCACGACGCTGACCCCGACGGCGGGTCTGTCGTGGACGCGGGTGGGGTCGGCGCGCTACACCACGACGGGGGCGTTGAGCCTGAACCAGAAGATCACAGTGGGGTCGATTGATGCGGTTGTGGGGACGCTGGGCACCCGTATTCAAAGAGACATCACCCGCAAGCACTCAAACCGCACGCTGGTTCCCGTGGCGCGTGTGGGGCTGTCCTATGACTTTGCGGGGGAGCAAATGACGGCACGCGGCCGGTTCACCGGCGGCGGCAGCCGCTTTACGGTCAAGGGGGCGAAGGTCAGGAAGCTGTCAGGCACCGCAGGGGTGGGCCTGAGCTATAGCACCCCGCGCTGGTCAATCGGGGCGGACTATGACGTGAGTGCCCGCACTGGCTACACGGGCCACAGTGCCCGCCTGAATGCCAAGGTTAAGTTCTAACCCACCCCTGCGAACTTAATCGGCGGCGGCCCCGAAAGGCAACAGCCTTTCGGGGTTCTGTTTGTCCGGCGGGGTGCTGTCTGACCGAAACTCTTGAGCGGGTGAAAATAATGAGGCTTCATTCATCAAGCCAAGAAATTGCAAGGCGCGTGACGCAGATGAGTCCCTCTCAAAACCGCCAGCCTCTGTTGGCTGAGCCGCTTTCGAGAACCGCAGAGCTATTTGAGGATCACGGGTCGTGTTGCACGCGCATGAGCAAGCCGTGTTGCACGCGCATGAGCAAGCCGTGTTGCACGCGCAAATGCATCGTGTTGCACGCGCAAATGCATCGTGTTGCACGCGCAAACCTGGAGCGGTCTGCGGTCGCGCCGTGCGCGGAGCCACCCGTAGCCAACGCCCTGGACGACGAGGATCGAGCTTTTGAGAGCGACCCGAATGATACGCAAAACGTGAAAGAAAAATGAAACGATGAATAATCCTGCTTTTTGTGGCTCCGGGTTGTGAAGGGCGGTTTTGTCGCAAGCTTTTTTGTTTTCCTTTTTGTTTTGGAGTGTTAGAAAACTTGGCACCTCTAAAAACCCCGATTTTAAACTCCGATTTTCCTTGGCCGGGTGTTTTGAGAGTTACCTGGTTAGTGGCTTTGATCGTGCCGCAAAGGTTCGGGTCATGTCCCGACAAAAAGAAAGAATCCTAGAGTAACTGTCTTTATCAACGGAGCGCAGACCATGACACTTGATCCGCAAACTTTTTTCTCCTCGCCATTGGCGCAGACCGACCCTGAGATTGCTCAGGCCATTCAGGATGAACTGCACCGGCAACAAAATCAGATCGAGCTGATCGCATCGGAAAATATTGTTTCACTGGCGACGATGCAGTCACTGGGAACTGTGTTGACCAACAAATATGCCGAAGGTTATCCCGGGCGGCGGTATTATGGTGGCTGTGAACATGTTGATGTTGTGGAACAGTTGGCGATTGATCGCGCGAAAAAGCTGTTTGATTGCGCCTTTGCCAATGTGCAACCCCATTCCGGGGCGCAGGCTAATCAGTGTGTGGCCCTGGCTTTGTTGAAACCCGGTCAGACCATCATGGGGCTTGATTTGGCCTCTGGCGGGCATTTGACGCATGGGGCGCGGCCCAATCTGTCCGGAAAGTGGTTTAATGCCGTGTCATATGGTGTGGATCGTGACACGCACCAGTTTAATTTCGATGATATCCGTCAAATCGCCCTCGATTGTAAACCTGCGATGATTATCGCAGGGGGGTCGGCCTATCCGCGTATTATCGACTTTGCCAGGTTTCGCGCCATTGCTGATGAGGTTGGGGCCTACTTGCATGTGGATATGGCGCATTTTGCCGGATTGGTCGCGGCGGGCCTGCATCCCAGTCCTCTGCCCCATGCCCACGTCGTCACCAGCACGACACACAAAACCCTGCGCGCAGGGCGGGGCGGTATTGTGTTGTCGAATGATTTGGATATTGGCAAAAAAATCAATTCTGCCGCCTTCCCCGGTTTGCAAGGGGGGCCATTGATGCACGCCATCGCATCCAAGGCCGTCGCCTTTCGCGAGGCATTGGATCCCGAATTCAAAGCCTACGCCGGGCGGGTTGTGGACAATGCCCGCACCCTCGCGCAGACTTTGGTCGATAATGGATTCGCCATTACTACAGGCGGAACAGATACCCATTTGATGCTGGTTGATCTGCGTCCCAAGGGATTGACGGGTGATATTGCGGAAAAAAGCCTCGATCGGGCGGGCATGACCTGTAACAAAAACGGCATTCCTTTTGACCCTGAAAAACCAATGGTGACATCGGGGATTCGCCTGGGAACGCCTGCGGGAACCAGCCGTGGTTTTGGTGTGGCTGAATTCCGCAAGGTGGGTGAATTGATGACGCAGGTTCTCGATGGCCTGGCGCAAAACCGCGATGACAATTCTGCTGTTGAGGCCGAGGTCAAAAAATCCGTTCAGGCTCTCTGTGCCGATTTTCCCATCTATCCTGATTTACAGGTCTGATCTGTGAAGGATAAGCCATGCGCTGTCCCTTTTGCAGTAGCGAAGAAACGCAGGTCAAGGACTCGCGGGCGACGGAGGATGGGTCATCGATTCGCCGTCGTCGCCAGTGCAGTGGATGCGGCGGGCGTTTCACGACGTTCGAGCGGGTGCAACTGCGCGAATTGACGGTTGTCAAAGGCGATGGGCAGCGTGAGTTTTTTGATCGGGACAAGATCACACGCTCTATGCGCCTGGCCCTTCATAAGCGCGCTGTTGCGCCAGAACGCATTGACCAGGTGGTCAATGGTTTGGTTCGTCAGCTTGAACTTTCCGGGGATTCAGAGGTCACGGCAGATCAAATTGGAACCTTGGTCATGACAGCCCTGATGACCTTGGACAAGGTGGGTTATATCCGCTTTGCCTCTGTCTATCGGGATTTTCGCGATGTCAGTGAGTTTAGTGATCTGGCAGGTCGGCTGGAGGATGAACCGAAAATCTGACCTTGCCCTGCTTGACTCTATTCGCAAGTGAGGGTGTGCGTGATGACAGACTTTTCAACGGACGATCATGCCTTTATGTGCGCGGCCTTGACGCTGGCGCGCCGGGGGGTGGGGCGGGTTGCCCCCAATCCGGCGGTGGGGTGTCTTTTGGTGCGGGCGGGGCGCGTCGTTGGGCGAGGCTTTACCCAGCCCGGCGGTCGCCCCCATGCCGAGACCTGCGCCTTGACACAGGCGGGGGCGCAGGCCTGCGGCGCGGTGGCCTATGTCACACTTGAACCTTGTGTGCACCACGGGCAAACGCCGCCCTGTGCCGCCGAACTTGTCGCCGCAGGGATCACGCGCTGTGTTGTGGCCTGTCGCGATCCCGATCCGCGTGTGTGTGGGCGGGGGATTGATTTTTTACGCTGTGCCGGAATGCAGGTTGACACGGGATTGATGGCGGATGAGGCTCGTGAACTGAACAAGGGCTTTTTTTTGCGCGTGAGCCGGGGAACTCCCATGGTCACGCTCAAACTTGCCAGCAGTCTGGACGGACGCATTGCCACTGCGCAGGGGGAAAGCCAGTGGATTACAGGGCCGCTGGCACGTCACGCTGTGCAGATTTTACGGGTGGAACATGATGCGATTTTAATCGGGAGCCAGACGGTTCTGCGGGACAATCCGCGCCTCGATGTTCGTCTGTCGGGTCTGGCGTCCTTTTCACCTGTGCGGATTGTGCTGGACGGGCGGTTGCGGTTGCCACTGGGTTGTGATTTGGTCGTGCGGGCGGGGGAGCATCCGACCTGGTTGATGACCACCCATGATCGCTATGAGGCCAAAAAACAGGCGGTGCGGGCTTATGAACAGGCCGGGGTGCGAGTGATCCCCCTGCGCCGTGATGCGTCAGGCTCGCCCTGTCTGGTCAATGTGTTGCGTGCTTTGGGGGAGAGGGGAATGACTCGTGTGCTGGTCGAAGGCGGTGCACAGATCAGCGGAGCTTTTTTGCGTCAGGGATTGGTGGATGACCTCGTTTGGTTTCGGGCGGCCTCTGTCATAGGGGGGGATGCTCTGCCTGCGCTTTGTGATCTGGGGCTGGAGTCGTTGTCCCAGTCCCCCACATTTCAACGGCAGTCTATTCAAACCCTGGGGCCGGATATAATGGAACACTATATCGCGCAAAATGAGTTGACAGCAGGGAGGTGAGCCTGCTTTTTGCCGAATAAAACTTTGATCCTCGTCGTCTGGGGCGTCACGCCGCTTTCTGCCCGCCACAGTACTTACTTTGATAACAGAGGCTTGAAGTTTTGAGAGAGACTTACAATCACTGCGACACAGCAAGGATATAATCCTGTTATGTTTACTGGAATTATCACTGATCTGGGGACAGTTAAAAGCCACCAGAAAAAAAACTCTGGTGCTCGATTTGTTTTGAAGACGGGGTGGGATATGGCCAGTGTGGCGATTGGGGCCTCGATTGCTTGTAGCGGAGTCTGTCTGACTGTTGTCGCGAAAGGTAACGACGCAGATGGGGGCTGGTTTGCGGTGGATGTGTCCGATGAAACACTGTCCGTGACGACTTTGTCATCCTGGCAGGTGGGGCACGACGTGAACTTTGAACGGGCCTTGTGCCTTGGGGATGAATTGGGGGGGCATCTGGTCTCTGGTCATGTCGATGCTGTGGCGGACATTATCGACCTGTCTGTAGAGGGTGAGGAGCGGCGTTTTACCTTTGGCGTTCCAAATCGCTTTGCCCGCTTTGTCGCGCCCAAGGGATCTGTTGTGCTGGACGGTGTGTCCTTGACGGTGAATGAAACGGGCGAAGACGGGGGGTGTTGGTTCTGTGTGACCATTATTCCCCATACGGCGCAGATGACGACCTTTGGTCGGCAGCAGATTGGGGGGCGTGTCAATTTCGAAGTTGACCTGATGGCCCGTTACGTGGCGCGCTTATTGGATCGTACACCGCAGATGAACCGCCCGTAGGAGAACCACAGTGTCTGACTTTAGCGATAGTGTATCCACCCCGGCGCAAATTATCGACGAAGCCCGCAATGGGCGCATGTTTATTCTAGTCGATGATGAAGAGCGCGAAAACGAAGGTGATTTAGTCATTCCGGCCCAGATGGCCACACCGGAAGCCATCAATTTTATGGCAAGGTATGGGCGGGGTCTGATTTGTTTGGCGATGACACGCGCCCGCCTGGCGGAACTGGATTTGCCCCAGATGATCCGCAAGAATGCTACGCGCCATGAAACGGCCTTTACCGTGTCCATCGAAGCCCGCGACGGCGTGACCACGGGCATATCTGCCCCGGATCGGGCGCGGACGATTTCGGTGGCGATTGATCCGCGTAAATCAGCAGATGATCTGGTCAGTCCGGGCCATGTTTTCCCCCTTGCCGCCCGCGATGGTGGGGTGTTGGTGCGCACAGGTCACACCGAGGCCGCCGTTGATATCGCCCGGCTGGCGGGTCTCAATCCCTCGGGCGTGATTTGCGAGATTATGAAAGACGACGGCACAATGGCCCGGCGTGATGATCTCGTTGCCTTTGCCCGCCAACATGATTTGCGGATTGCAACCATTGCGGATTTGATTGCCTATCGCCGTCGTCATGATCGTTTGGTAGAACGGACTGTGGACACAACGCTTGCGACCACTTGCGCGGGGGTTTTTCGGGCCGCTGTTTATCAGAGTTGTGTTGAACGCGCTGAACATATGGCCCTGTGGAAAGGCGACCTGTCCGGGGGTGGCCCTGTTTTGGTGCGGATGCACACCCTGTCTTTGCTGGATGATGTACTGGGCGATGCCGCGAGTGGCAAGGCCGGTGATTTGCAAAAGTCGCTCCAGATGATTGACGCTGCTGGGCGGGGGGTTGTCGTCCTGATTCGCGATACAGCCCCACAGGCTCTTTCCGATGCCTTGCGCGCGCGGGGTCATGAGCAACCTGCGTCGTCCTTGCGGGATTATGGGACGGGGGCGCAGATTTTGACCGCGTTGGGGATCGAGAAAATGATCTTGTTGACCAATGCAGAAAAAACCATTGTTGGCTTGGATGGTTATGGTCTTTCGGTGGTTGAACAGCGTCCGATTGCGGGGTAGCATTTTTTGAGTATTTCTCAAAATCGTTGCTGGTGACATTGGGGCAAAGATGCTTGACAGAGAGGATCATGCCCTCTATGAAATGCCCTTGTTTGCGATATGGATCGCGGTCTTGATCCATTCCGTCAGTCCACGAGTTTCGTGCGCTGGCGTTTTGTGCGTTTGGTGACAGTATCGTGGTGACAGTATCGTGGTGACAGTATCGTGGTGATTTTATCCGGGTAATTGACCCGATGGGGGGCGAGCATGTTTGAGCAGTTGCAGGAGCGTCTGAGGACAGCCCTTGAGGGGCTGGGCAGGCGTGCTGTGCTCAGCGAGGCAGACGTCACCGCCGCCTTGCGTGATGTGCGTGTTGCTTTACTCGAAGCAGACGTTGCGCTTGCTGTGGTGAAGGATTTTATGACCCGGGTTGGTCAGGAAGCCGTTGATCGCAAGGTTTTAAAATCTGTCACCCCGGCCCAAATGGTGATTAAGGTCGTTCACGATAAACTGGTGGAAATGCTTGGGGCGGAGGCTGCGCCCCTGAATTTTGCCGCGACGCCCCCTGCGGTGATGATGATGGTGGGGCTACAGGGCGCGGGAAAGACGACCTCGACGGCAAAAATTGCAAAGCGTTTGACGGACAGAGACCGTAAAAAGGTTCTGATGGCCTCTCTTGACGTGCGCCGTCCTGCGGCCCAGCAACAGCTTCAGGTTTTAGGGGCGCAAACGGGGGTGCGGGTGCTTCCGATTGTTCCGGGGGAAAAACCTGTGGCGATTGCCCGCCGCGCGGTGCAGATGGCGAACCTCGAAGGGTTTGATGTTGTTATTTTGGATACGGCGGGCCGTCTGGCGATTGACGAGGATTTGATGGCAGAGGCCGTCGCTGTCCGCGATGCCACCACCCCAATCGAAACGCTACTGGTTGCCGATGCCATGACGGGGCAGGATGCCGTTGCGGTTGCACAGGCATTCCATGAAAAAATTGGTCTCAGTGGTCTGGTCATGACGCGCATGGATGGCGATGCGCGCGGCGGGGCGGCTCTGTCGATGCGGGCGGTGACGGGCTGTCCGATTAAATTGATGGGCATGGGGGAAAAGCTTGAAGAACTGGAAGATTTTCATCCTGATCGCGTGGCCTCGCGCATTTTGGGGATGGGGGATATTGTTTCCCTTGTTGAAAAGGCCACTGAAAATTTTGAGGAAGAAGAGGCCGAAAAACTCGCGCGGAAGATGCAAAAAGGGGTCTTTGACCTTAATGATCTGGCAATGCAGTTGCGTCAGATGCAGAAAATGGGCGGGTTGGGCGGTGTGATGGATCTCCTGCCCGGGATGAATTCTGCAATGATGAAGAAAATGAAAGACGCTAAACCTGATGAGCGTGTGGTGGGGCGTCAGTTGGCCATTATTTCTTCGATGACCCCGGGGGAACGTGCAAAACCGGACATTATCAAAGCCCGGCGTAAACAACGCATTGCCAAAGGCTGTGGGTTGGCGGTTCAGGATGTGAATCGGTTGCTGAAACAGCACCAGGACGCCGCCCGGATGATGAAAAAGGTTCAAAAAATGGGCAAAAAAGGCCTCGCCCGTGGGGGCTTGCAGGGCCTTTTGCCCCCGGGGTTTGGGGGTTTCCCCAAATAAAGGGATGTTTGGGGGGGTCCCCGAATAAAGAGTTAAAACTATCCCGAAAGGGTTTATCCGGATCGGTCAGCGTTGACAGGTCTGGGGTTTGGCGCGGGTTCCGCGCGGTTGAGATCGACCTGCAAGGGTCGGGGATTTGTTTGAGAAAACAGCCGGATTGTCCGGTTGTTTCGATGATACGAGGACATGATATATGGCTGTAAAAATTCGCCTTGCGCGGGGGGGAACAAAAAAACGCCCCTACTACCGTATTGTTATTGCTGATGTTCGTGCGCCACGCGATGGGTGCTTTATTGAAAAAATTGGATCCTACAATCCGATGGTGCCCAAGGATCACCCCGAACGCCTCATCCTCAATCAGGAGCGGGCGAAATATTGGATCGGGACGGGTGCGCAACCGACAGACCGCGTGGCCCGGTTCTTGGGTGATTTGGGTTTGATGGCGGCTCGTCGTGTGCCAGAGCAGACAAAGAAAAACCAGATGAAGGCAAAGGCAAAGGAACGCCTTGAAGAAAAACGCCTTGCGGCCGAAGCCGCCGCAGAGGGTGAGGCATAGGGGCAGATGCGTTCCGGGGAGACAGCAACGGATATGATCTGCATTGCCGTTGTGGCGGGGGCGCACGGTGTGCGCGGCCTCGTGCGGCTGAAAGTCTTCACCGAAGACCCCGCAGACCTGTTGTCTTATGGTGCGGTTCAGGATGCAGAGGGGCGTAGCGTTTCTCTTACGCTCAAAGGTCAGGTCAAGGGAGCCATTCTGGCGCAAATTCCCGGCGTTGGTGATCGTGAACAGGCGGCGCGGTTGCGCGGAACCCGGTTTTTTGTTGTGCGTTCGGCTTTTCCTGCGTTGGAAGACGATGACCTGTTCTATGCTCAGGATCTGGTCGGATTAGCGGTCGAAGACCTGGCGCAGACGGCGCGGGGGGCGGTTGTTGCTGTTCACAATTTCGGCGCGGGTGATCTGATCGAATTTGGGCAGGGACGCAAAACGCAGATGGTTCCCTTTACGCAAAGCTTTGTGCCAGAGGTTGACCTTTCTGGCGGGCGGATTGTTGTTGCCCTGTCGGATTTGGAGCCGACTGTTGACGGTGGTTCTGTCCCTGATGCGGTGCAAGAGGGAACTGTTGGGCGTGTGTGATCTGCGCTATAGGAATGGTTGTTGGCGGGCGACTGTTTTGACCTTGATGCCCGATGCCTTCCCCGGACTGTTGGGGCAGTCTTTGGCCGGGCGGGCCCTGGCTCAAGGCATTTGGTCGCTCGAATCCTGCCAAATCAGGGACTTTGCCACCGACAGGCATCGCACGGTCGATGATACGCCCTTTGGTGGTGGGGCGGGGATGGTTATGCGCCCGGATGTTTTGGATCGCGCCCTTCGGTCTGTGGCCGGGCGGGCGGGGCCAGTGCTTTATATGTCCCCCCGGGGGCGACCGTTAGACCAATCCTTTGTCAAGGATTTGGCGGGCGGTGATGGTGTGACGATTCTTTGTGGGCGTTATGAAGGCGTGGATCAACGTGTGTTGGATCAGCATTCTGTGCAGGAGGTCTCTATCGGTGACTATATTTTATCGGGTGGGGAGTTGGCGGCAACGGTTTTGATCGATGCGGTGGTGCGTCTCCTGCCCGGTGTGATGGGGAATGTGGACTCGGCGTGTGAAGAATCTTTTGAAACGGGTTTGTTAGAGTATCCGCTCTATACACGTCCGGCGCGATGGGCAGGGCGTGAGGTTCCCAAGGTTCTGCAATCCGGGCACCACGCACATATCAGGGCGTGGCGTCAGGCCCGTTCGGAAGAATTGACCAAACAGCGGCGGCCTGATCTGTGGCAGATGTGGCTGGCGCACAGGGGGACGTAAAAAGAAAATGTTCCCTCCCTATCGGATAAATTGTGATAGATAGGGGAAAAACTTTGATTTTGATGGGGCTAACGGCCCCGCATAGTGGAAAGGATGAAGACAATGAACGTCATTGAAAAATTTGAATCAGATCAGATCGCCAGGCTGACAGAGGGAAAATCTATTCCCGATTTTGGCCCGGGGGATACTCTGCGGGTGAATGTCAAGGTCGTTGAGGGCACGCGGGAACGAATTCAGGCCTATGAAGGTGTCTGTATTGCGATGAAAAAGGCAGGCTTGAATTCTGCCTTTACTGTGCGTAAAATCTCCTACGGCGAAGGCGTAGAGCGTGTTTTTCCGCTCTATAGTCCGCGCGTTGAGTCGATTGAACTGGTGCGGCGGGGGGCTGTGCGTCGGGCCAAGCTTTACTATCTGCGTGAACGCCGTGGTAAATCAGCGCGGATTGCGGAAAAGACAACGGGCTACAAGGGAAAACTATCGGCCCGTGCAAAAAAATAATGGCTGTTGGGGCATTTAAAAATGCCTTCTGCTCGAACAACAGGGGCCAAAGAGTTGAAAAGAGGAGCTTCACATGTCGCGTCTATCGCTTTTCAGTAGCCCCCTGTTGTTGGGGTTCGAGCAGTTTGAACAGGCCATTGATCGCGCCTCAAAAAGTGCCGATAGTTACCCCCCCTATAATGTTGAAAAAATCAGCGATCATCAGTTGCGGATTACTCTTGCCGTGGCGGGATTTTCGATGGATGACCTTTCGGTTCAGCTGGAACAGAATCAGCTGGTTGTGAAGGGAAAGATGCAAGCAGATGACAACAGAATTTTCCTGCATCGCGGCATCGGGGGGCGTCAATTCCGTAAATCCTTTATCCTTGCCGATGGGATCGAGGTTGTCGGGGCCTCTATGGACAATGGCTTGCTCCATATCGACCTCGAACAGCCGTTGCACGAAACAAAGGTTAAGACGATCAAAATAAAGGCGCGTCAGAAATCAGGTGAGGTTTCGGGTGAAATGGGCCGCCTCCTGGAAGGATAACAACTCCTCAACGACGCGATCCGGCGGCATATGGCCGTCGCAGAATGCCTTGATATTGATAATGACCTTTTCCCCCATTGCCTGACGGCTTTCGGTTGTGGCGCATCCCATGTGGGGGGCGAGGACGACGTTTTCGAGTTCCTTGAGTTTTGGGTTGATGGCGGGGGTCTGTTCAAAGACATCGAGGCCCACCCCAAAAACCGCCCCTTTTTCAAGGGCACGAACGAGGGCGTCTTCGTCAATAACTTTGCTCCGGCTGGTATTAACCAGGATTGCCGATGGCTTCAGACACCGCAGGCGGTCATCCGAGAGCAGATGGCGGGTGTCTTCGGTGTGGGGACAGTTGACCGAAACAATATCGACATGTTCCAGCATCTGGTCGAGGTTTTCCCAATAGGTGGCCTCCAGGTTCTGTTCGACTTTTTCCGCGACCCGTCTGCGATTGTGGTAGTGAATGGAGATACCAAAACCGCGCGCGCGCCGGGCGAGGGCTGTCCCCACGCGCCCCATGCCGATAATCCCCATCCGCTTTCCATTGATCCGTTTCCCCAACAGGCCTGTCGGGCACCATCCTTGCCAGGCACCGGACTTCACAAGTGCTGTTCCCTGGTTAATGCGGCGCGAAACGGATAGAATCAAGGCCATGGTCATATCGGCGGTATCATCTGTCAACACGCCGGGGGTGTTGGTGACGGTGATTTTTTTCTGGCGACAGGCACTCAGGTCAATATGGTCAATGCCATTGCCAAAAGATGCGATCAGTTTCAATCGCGCCCCGGCCTCTGCAATGATGTCTGCGGTGATCTGATCCGTGATGGTGGGGACGAGAATATCCGCACTTTGCATCGCGTCGATGAGGTCTTCTTTTGAAAAAGGAGCGTCTGTTGTATTCAAATGACAGGAAAAAAGTTCGCGCATCCGGCCTTCAACAGCATCCGGCAAACGGCGCGTGACGATAACTTCGGGTCGTCTTGGTCGATCATCTGTGGTCTGAGTCATAAATAGGCCAATCATCTTTTATCACGAACCATTTATACATCAATAAAGGCCCATTTTACACTCTTTTTAAGGAGAGCAATTTATTTGTCATCGGTGGTTTTGAAATGATCCTGCAATGGCAGAACTGTGAGGTCGTCGCGCTGTTTTGCGGCGATGGCGCGGGTCATGGCGCGGGCGGCGTTTGCGGTGGTAAAATAGGGAATCTCTGCATCCAGTGCACTGCGACGAATGTCAAAGCTGTCTGAAATAGCTTTACGGTCTTCGGTGGTGTTGATGATGACCTGAACCGCTCGCGATTTGATCGCATCGACAATATTCGGGCGGCCTTCGCGAACCTTGAGCACCGTTTCAACCTTTAATCCCGCCGCTGTCAGGGCCTGTGCAGTGCCTGTTGTCGCCAGCAGGCTAAAGCCCAGGTCTTGCAGGTCGCGCACAACGGCGACCATGGCGGGTTTGTCGCGTTCCTTGACCGATAAAAAGACACAGCCGCTGGTCGGCAGGTCGGCCCCTGCGGCGATCTGGGCTTTGAGGAAGGCCCTGTCAAATTCTTTGTCCAATCCGATGACTTCGCCGGTGGAGCGCATTTCAGGGCCGAGGACGACATCAACACCGGGAAAGCGACGGAAGGGAAAGACGGCTTCTTTAACTGCGACGTGATCGCCAGGGGAGGGAAAGGGGCCGAAGTCGGTCAGTTTTTCCCCCGCCATAATCCGGGCGGCGAATTTGGCGATGGCGTGTCCTGTGGCCTTGGCGACAAAGGGAACCGTGCGGCTGGCGCGGGGGTTGACTTCAAGGACGTAAACCACCCCGTCCTTGATCGCAAATTGAACATTCATCAACCCGACCACATTGAGGGCCAGGGCCATTTGGCGCGTTTGGGTGCGTAGGCGGGTCAGGAGATCATCATCCAAATTCTGTGGCGGCAGGCTACAGGCTGAATCGCCGGAATGAATACCCGCTTCTTCGATATGTTCCATGATACCGGCAATAAAGACGTCTTCCCCGTCACAGAGGGCATCAACATCAATTTCAATCGCGTCTTGCAGATAGCTGTCAATCAAAACCGGATTGTTGCCTGATACCTGCACCGCAGAACTGATATAGCGATCAAGCTGGTCGGGGCCGTGGATAATTTCCATCGCGCGCCCGCCCAGGACATAAGAGGGTCGGATTACAACCGGAAAGCCGATTTTTTCCGCGACGCTGTGGGCTTGTTCGCGAGTTGTCGCTGTCCCGTTTGCGGGCTGACACAGGTTTAAATCCATAAGCAGGCGTTGGAATCGCTCGCGGTCTTCGGCCAGATCAATGGCATCGGGGGTCGTACCTAGAATCGGAATGCCCGCAGATTGGAGCGCGTGTGAGAGCTTGAGCGGGGTTTGCCCACCAAACTGGACGATGACCCCCTTGAGCGTTCCCCGGGTCTGTTCCCGGCGGGCAATTTCAATCACGTCTTCGGCGACGAGTGGCTCAAAATAGAGCCGGTCAGAGGTATCATAATCCGTTGAAACTGTTTCCGGGTTACAGTTGACCATGATGGTTTCGTAGCCCGCCGCACTGAGTGCATAGGCGGCATGGACACAGCAGTAATCAAATTCGATACCCTGACCGATCCGGTTCGGCCCGCCGCCCAGAATCATGATTTTTGTCCGCTCAGAGACTTCGGCCTCACATTCGCCAAGGCGCAGGCCGTCGCCTTCGTAACAGGAATAGAGGTAGGGGGTGCGTGATGGAAATTCCCCGGCACAGCTATCAATGCGCTTATAAACAGGGTGCAGATTCAGGGCTTGACGGCGCGTGCGCACGGCCTCTTCCCCCAAACCGGTTAAGGCTCCCAGACGCGCATCGGAAAAACCCATGCGTTTGAGGCGGTGCAAGCCCTGGCGTGTTGTGGGCAGACCTTGACCCTGAATATTCTGTTCTGTTTGAACAATCTGTTCAATTTGTCGCAGGAACCACGGGTCAAATTTTGTCACCGCAAAAATATCTTCAACACTCAGGCCGTGGCGGAAGGCCTGTGCAATGGCAAGGAGACGATCCTTTGTCGGGCGGGACAGAAAGGCCCGCACCGCATCGTAATCAGCCTGACCATTTGAATCGACCGCGCCCTCAATGGTGAGTTCGTCAAAGCCGCTTAAGCCCGTTTCTAAAGAACGCAGAGCCTTTTGCACCGATTCGGCAAAGCACCGTCCAATCGACATGACTTCGCCGACCGATTTCATCGACGTCGTCAGGTAGTCTTCTGCGCCCGGGAACTTTTCAAAGGCAAAGCGCGGAATCTTGGTGACAACATAATCAAGGGTCGGTTCAAAAGATGCCGGAATGACACGTTGGTCACTGTTCCCGTCCTCAGGGGGGGCGGTCATGTCGTTTTGCAATTCATCCAGTGTAAAGCCGACGGCGAGCTTGGCGGCAATCTTGGCAATCGGAAAGCCAGTTGCCTTGGATGCCAAGGCCGAGGAGCGTGAAACGCGGGGGTTCATTTCAATGACAACAATTTCGCCATTGTCAGGGTTAATGCCGAACTGGACGTTCGATCCACCCGTTTCGACACCTATTTCGCGCAGTGTTGCAATGGAGGCATCGCGCAAGAGTTGATATTCCTTGTCTGTCAGGGTCAGAGCCGGGGCGACCGTCATGGAATCGCCAGTATGCACCCCCATCGGGTCAATGTTTTCAATGGCACAGATGATAATGCAGTTATCGGCTTTATCGCGGACAACTTCCATCTCGTATTCTTTCCAACCTAAAACGGATTGTTCGATCAAGACTTCGCGGGTGGGGGAGGCTTTCAATCCACCCTGAACGATGGTGTCAAATTCCTGTGCGTTATAGGCAATCCCCCCGCCCGTTCCGCCAAGGGTAAAGGAGGGGCGGATAATCGCGGGCAGGCCAACGAAATCAAGGGCTGCGCGGGCATCGTCGAGGCTCTGCACCACCCGCGAACGCGGGGATTTGAGGCCAATTTTATCCATGGCATCGCGGAAAAGCTGACGGTCTTCGGCCTTTTCAATCACATCGGCGCGCGCACCAATCAATTCGACGCCGTGACGATCCAGCGCACCGGAACGGGCAAGGGCCAAGCCCGTATTCAGGGCCGTTTGTCCTCCCATTGTCGGCAGCAAGGCATCTGGTTTTTCTCGTGCGATGATTTTTTCGACCATTTCTGGCGTGATGGGTTCGACATAGGTCGCATCTGCCAGATCCGGGTCTGTCATGATGGTCGCGGGGTTGGAATTGACTAGAATAATACGGTATCCCTCTGCGCGTAGGGCCTTGCATGCCTGCGCCCCGGAATAATCAAACTCGCAGGCTTGACCGATGACAATCGGGCCAGCCCCAATAATCATGATAGAAGAAATATCTGTTCTTTTCGGCATGGTTCGAGCTTCGCTTTTGGCAAAAGGGGGGGGAGTCAAGGGGTTTGGCGACGATTGTCCATGGCCTGGCGGAATCGGTCAAAAAGATAATGGCTGTCTTGCGGTCCGGGGGAGGCTTCAGGGTGGTATTGCACCGAAAAAACCGGACGTTTGTTGAGGGCGAGGCCCTGATTAGTGCCATCAAAAAGCGAAACGTGGGTCTGGACAACCCCGGCGGGCAGGCTGTCGTGATCGACGACAAAGCCGTGGTTTTGGCTGGTAATTTCGACCTTTCCTGTGGTGTGGTCGCGCACAGGGTGATTTGCCCCCCTGTGACCCAGGGCCATTTTTTTGGTTTTTGCCCCCAAAGCCAGAGCCAAAAGTTGATGACCCAAACAAATTCCAAACAGCGGTAGGTCGTCCTGCGCCAAGAGAGCGCGAATCATGGGCAGGGCATAGGCCCCTGTCGCCGCCGGATCGCCGGGGCCGTTGGACAGAAAAACACCATCAGGCTTGTGAGACAAAATATCGTCGGCACTGCTGGTTGCAGGCAGAACCGTTAGGGTGCAACCTTGGGAGGTCAGGGCGCGGAGGATATTGCGCTTGACCCCAAAATCAACAACCACAACCCTGAACGGTTTGTCGGGGCGATTGCTACCATCGCGCCAGCGTTTTTCGTTCCAGCCCTGTGCCTGCGTTCTGCTGACGCTTTTGGCGAGGTCACAGCCTTCTAACCCTGTCCAATCTTGCGCGCGTGCGTGAAGGACTTCTAGATCGAAATCCCCTGCCCGGTTGTGGGCGAGGCATCCCTTGGGCGCACCCCGATCGCGAATGCGGCGGGTCAGGGCGCGGGTGTCAACACCGCTCAGGGCAATCAGATTTTGCTGTTCAAGCCACTGGTTCAGGTGGGTCTGCGCCCGCCAGTTCGACGGTTCGGTGACATCCATGCGGAAAATGCCACCCAGACAGGCCGGAGTCGGTGCCAAGCCTTCGACATCGGCATCATTGGTTCCGACATTGCCAATGTGGGGAAAGGTAAAGGTAATGAGTTGCCCGGCATAGGAGGGGTCGGTCATAATTTCCTGATAACCTGTCATGGCTGTATTAAAACAGACCTCCCCCACCGCGTGGCCTTCGCGTCCCAATCCCTGTCCCCAGAGCGTAGTGCCGTCTTCGAGGACAAGAACAGCACTCGCGCCATCGGGTTGGGTGTCGGCGGGTTGGGTGCAGGACTCAACAGCCCCCCTTTGTCCGGAGCTGTGCGACGCTGTCGAATTTGGCATGGGCGTATTCCCGAAAAATGGGGTTCAGACATGAGGGAGGCTTGAGCGAAGACCAAAGCCATGATGACTGAACGCCGTCTATACTCTTCACAATCTGTCAGGTCAAGCATCTCCGCCGCCTCATGTCGTGCCCGTTTGTCATATTGGTAAGAAATGATTAAGCGTAAACAAAATCTTAAACAAAGGTCTTTGCCATTTTTTTGTCGTGGGGTATGGTGCGGGCCTTGTTTGAACATTTCGCGGAGTTTTCTATGTTGCGGACTGCCTTGAGCGAGGCTCTCAAAATTGCCCTGCGTGAAAAGGATCAGGTGCGCCTGTCCACGTTGCGCCTGATCCTGGCGGCCATTAAGGATAGGGATATTGCCGCCCGTGCCGAAGAAAAAGACCAACTGGACGAAGACGCTATTGCCGAACTGTTGCACAAAATGTTGCGCCAGCGACGCGAGTCGATTGCCCTGTATGAAAAGGCCGGACGCGATGAATTGGTCGCGCGTGAAAAAAATGAAATGGCAGTGATTGCGTCCTTCCTTCCCGAACAGATGGACGAAGACGCGATTGAATCCGCTGTGCGTGAAGCCCTCTCGGCCTGTGAGGCAAAATCTCTGCGCGATATGGGGGTGGTCATGTCCGTGCTTAAGGAACGCTACAGCGGGCAGATGGACTTTGGCAAGGCCGGGGTGCTGGTGCGGACAGCCTTGCTGTGATCTGATCCGCAGAGGGTGACTTTTGACAGAGCAAAAAGAATTTCGCACGACTCAAACACCTCATTTAAAACCTGCTCTACGGACGGTGGGCATTCTGGGCGGAATGGGGCCAGAGGCCACGGTGTTGTTGATGTCCCGCATTATTGCCGCGACTCCGGCGCACGATGATTGCGATCATGTTCCTTTATTGGTCGATCACAATCCGCAGGTACCCTCCCGCATTCGGGCCTTGTTTGAGGGCGGGGGGGATGACCCTCGCCCCGTCTTGGCCCGCATGGCGGAGCGTTTGGTCGCGGCGGGGGCCGATGCCCTTGCCCTGCCGTGTAACACGGCTCATGCCTATGCGCCTGCCATTCGTGGCGCGGGTGTACCTTTTTTGGATATGATTGAACTGACGGCGGACAGCATCGCGGCTCACTATGGCGCGGGTTGTCGGGTTGGCTTGTTGGCCTCCCCCGCTGTGGAGCGGGCGGGCGTTTATGACTGTGCCTTTGCAACGCGGGGGCTGGAGCCTGTTTTTACCGATCAACCTGACCTGTTGTTGACGGCCATCAAACGCCTTAAACGCGATGCACAGGATCCGCAGGCCCCGGATATTCAACAGCGCATTGCCCGTGATCTGTTGGCGCGGGGTTGTGATCTTTTGCTGGTGTCCTGTACAGAGCTATCGCTCATTTCTCACGCTGTTCCCCCGGGGGCGCAGGTGCACGATTCGCTTGATTTTTTGGTGGCGGCGATTTGTGATTTTTCGCGCGGTGGTGCGACGCCTTCTGATTCAATTGGTGCCTCATGATGGCGGCTTTTGATCCTGCTCCCGATTCAGCATTGGGTGATGGGTTCAGTCTTGCTGATCTTTTTGCGGGTATTGGCGGCATCCGTCTTGGCTTTGCACAGTGGGGCTGTCACACGGTTTTTTCGTCTGAAATTGACCCCCACGCCGCGCGTGTTTATGCCGATAATTTTGGTGAACAACCTTTTGGCGACATCAATGATCTATCCCCTGCGTCCGTACCCGATCATGATATTTTGTTGGCGGGTTTTCCCTGCCAGCCTTTTAGCATTGCGGGGAAGGGACTCGGATTTGCCGATACGCGCGGGACGCTTTTTTTCAATATTTATGAAATTTTACAGGCCAAAAGGCCGCGTGCTTTTTTATTAGAAAATGTCAAACGTCTCACCAGCCATCAGGGGGGGCAGACCTTTGGCATCATGAAAAAAATGTTGGCGGCATTGGGCTATCAGGTTTTTTCTACTGTGCTCAACAGCCTCGACTTTGGCTTGCCGCAAAAAAGAGAACGCCTTTATATCGTCGGGTTTCGCGAAAAAGTAACCTTTGCCTTTCCCGAAAAAACAGCCGACCAGCTCACCCCGCTGTCAGATATCCTGGAATCGGTTGTCCCGCCCAGCTACTACCTGTCGGACAAACTGCGGGCCAAGCGACAGGCGGCCCTGAAAAAAACGCCAGTCGTGCCTGCCATCTGGCACGAAAATATCGGCGGCAATATTTCGCCCTTACCCTATTCCTGCGCCCTGCGCGCCGGGGGCAGTTATAATTATCTGGTTGTCAACGGTGAACGCCGCCTCACCGGGCGGGAAATGCTCCGCTTGCAAGGTTTCCCCGACTCTTTTTGCGCCGATGTGCCCTATACCCAGATCAGAAAAATGGCTGGAAATTCGGTCTCTGTTCCTGTGATTCGTCTGATCGCGCAACAGATGTTGCTGTCTTTGCGTGGCGAAGCCCCGCCGCAGACCTCGACTGGAAAACAGATGGAATTTGTCCTGTGATTGGCGCGATTGAAAAAAACGAAACGACCGAGGCTCTGGAGAAGATTGTCCGTAAAAGTAGAGTCCACTTTTACAAACCGGTGCAAATTGCCGAAATTCTCCACCGTGATCGTGTTCATGGAGATATTGATCTGATTGATCGTGAGAGCTACAGAAACCGCTCAAAACTTTGGCGTGACGAGATTTATATACGGCGTGTGGGTCGTGTTTCAACATCTTCTCAAAAATTCCAGCATGACCTTTTCAATGAAAATGCCATGCCGCCCCGATTGTTGCGTGTCCTGGGTGAAATGAATAAAGGCGGATACGTTGAAAATTTTATCTATAACTGTTTTTCAGAACGATTTTCACAAATGCGTGATGCCTTGGATGATTGCGAAAAGGCAGAGATGAAGAACTTTGACCTCAATTTGTTCAGAAATGATCCTGGCTTGAGGCGTTCTGTTGACAAGGTTTATGAAAGTGTTGTTTACGCGCTTTTTTCTGCTTTGATCAAGGCGATGGGTTTGACGATTAGCGTGAAAATTACTGATCCCAATGCGGAAATTTTCCAAAAATTTGCTGATTTTTCAGAAAAAATTCTTGGCATGACGTCTGATCGTCTGCGTTGTGAGTATCCGGCGAAGCTTTTTCGTGTTGGGGTGACAAATGCGGTGGATCGTGGGCTGGATATGTGGGGAAATTTTGGGTTGGCAATTCAGATTAAACATTTGTCGCTGAACGAAGAAATGGCACGGTCTGTTTCAGGTTCCGTGGATGCAGATCCCATTATCATTGTGTGCAGGGATGCGGACGAATCTGTCATTGCGTCTGTTTTGCGTCAGCTGGGCTGGGGGGGCAAGATTCAGGCTATTGTGACAGCAGGTGAATTGAATAAATGGTACAAGCGTGCTTTGAGTACAAAATCCACCCCCTCTCTGGGTGAAAATACCCTCACTACATTTTTTGTTGCTGTTGAGGGACTGCGTAGCTTTTTTCAGGAAAGGGGCTATATTAGTGGCGTTTGTCTCGCCTGAATATCTTGATGAGCTGCGTGCGCGGGTGGCGGTTTCGACGGTTGCGGGGCGTCGGGTGAAGCTGGTCAAAAAGGGGCGGGAATATTCCGGCCTCTGTCCCTTTCACAGTGAAAAAACGCCGTCCTTTACCATCAATGACGAGCGGGGTTTTTATCATTGTTTCGGCTGTGGGGCGAATGGGGATGTCATTTCCTTTGTCACCGAAACCGAAGGATTAGGTTTTGTCGAAGCGGTGGAACAGCTGTCTGCATTGGCGGGGCTGGAGATGCCGCGTCCAGATCGGCAGTCCCGGGAAAAGTCAGCCCGTCGGGCCAGCCTCTACGATGTGACAGAAGCCGCCTGTGTGTGGTTTGAGGCACAGCTACAGGGTGCACAGGGTGCGGCGGCGCGGCGTTATCTGGCTGACCGGGGTGTGACGGCGCAAAGCTGTCGCGGTTTCCGCCTGGGTTACGCACCCCCTGATGGGCTTCAGGGGGCTTTGGCGGCCCAGGGCATCGCGGCGGATAAGCTGGCAGAGGCCGGGCTGGTGAAGGCCCGTGACAGCGGTGGGCTTTATGATTTTTTTCGCGGGCGTGTGATCTTTCCCATTACCGACCGGCGCGGGCGTGTGATTGCCTTTGGCGGGCGAATCCTAGGCGAGGCACAGCCAAAATATCTCAATTCGCCGGATACCGAACTATTTCACAAGGGAAAGGTTCTTTATAATATGGCGGCGGCGCGTCAGGCTACCCGACGCGAAGAAAATCTTTTGGTGGTCGAAGGTTATATGGATGTGGTTGCTTTGACCCAGGTGGGTTTTTCTGCGGTGGTGGCTCCGCTAGGCACAGCCGTGACGACAGATCAGCTGTCGGAGCTTTGGCGGATGGTGCGTGAACCCGTGATCTGTTTGGATGGCGATGCCGCAGGCCTGCGGGCGGCAGGGCGGGCGGTGGCGCGGGCTTTACCGGGGCTTGGCGATGGGCGGTCTTTGCGCTTTGCGACCCTGCCTGCGGGGGAGGATCCGGATAGTCTGGTGCAACGCGGTGGCGCGTTGGCCTTTGGCGATGTTCTGGCGCAGGCCCGACCCTTGTCTGATGTTTTGTGGCAGGAACTGCGGGCCGCGCAGGGTTTGGAGACTCCTGAACGTCGGGCGGCCTTTCGGGCCGCGTTGCGGCGGCGGGTGGGGGTGATTGCTGATCGGGAAACGCAGGAAGAATATCGGCGCGATATGTTCCGCCGCCTCGACGCGCTCTTTGCACCGCAGAAAAAAAACGACAGGCGCACTTTTACGCCCGCGCTATCGGTACGCCGTCTGCCTCCGCCGCCCCGCAGGGTGAATCTCATCCATCGTACAGAGCAGGTTTTATTAGCGGCCCTGATGAACCACCCGATGGTTTTGGCGCAACATGTCGAGGAGCTGGCGGTCTTACGTCTTTCCGATTCGACTTTGCAGGCTTTGCTTCAAGAGTTATTGATGCAGATTATGCGCGAACCTGACCTTGACAGTGCCACTTTAAAGGCCCACCTCTGCGCCAAGCGTTTCGGACTGGACAAGCTGTTGTGTGACGACGTATATCACCACGGGCACTTTGCCCGGCCTGCGACGGATAGCCACGAGGCCGGATATGGTATTGCCCACATTCTGTCTCTTTTCCGGGAGCGGGTGGCCGTGCAGACTGCTCCGCAGCAGAGACAAGCCCTGCTGGATGCTCTGCTGGATGAGGGACAGGGGGCAGAGGCCCTTGCCCGCCACGATGCCCACAAGCAAACGCGACGGGAAGAAACGGGTGTGAATATTGATCTGGACGCTTTTGACCTTGATGGCTCATCTGGAGATGAGAAATTCGGGGCGCAGGGTGACGAATAAGACTGAACCCCTTTGGGAGACGTAAGTGTATGAGCGCAAAAGAAACGGACACAACCGACCAAACCCCGCGCGATGACAGCACAGACCTGGCTGATCTCTCGACGGAGGCGAGCGCGGAAACTTCCGTCGAAACGGCGACAGATGCGTCCTCTGTTGCGGTGAGGAAAATGATCGAAAAGGCCCGCGCGGCGGGTTACGTCACCTATGACACGCTCAACCGCGCCATGCCGTCAGAGGGCATGTCGTCTGAACAAATCGAAGACGTCATGGCGACGTTGTCCGAAATGGGCATTAACGTCATTGAAAACGAAGACAGTGCCGAGCCTGCTGAGAGCCGTGAAAGTGCAGAGGAAGAGGACACCGCACTTGTCCCCAGCGGCAATGTCAAGGACAGCGATGTCGGGCGCACCGATGATCCGGTGCGGATGTACTTGCGTGAAATGGGGTCGGTTGAATTGCTCTCGCGCGAGGGGGAGATTGCGATTGCCAAGCGCATCGAAATCGCCCGGGCGCGTATGATCGGGGGGATTTGTGAAAGTCCCTTGACCATTAGTGCATTGCTCGAATGGCGAGAGGAACTCATCGAAGGCCGTCTGCTGTTGCGTGATATTATTGATTTGGATGCCACCTATGGCGGTGGGCCGAACGAAGATGATATTGCCCTTGAAGAATCGGGGACGGGTAACAATGTTGAGGCGGCTGATGAAATCGCTAGCCAAGAGGAAAAAGACACCGCCGGAGAGGACGCAGCGGATAGTGAAGACCTCACGGAGGATGACCAAGGTGCCGGAGAACACACCGTATCCGTGGCAGTGATGGAAGAATCGCTTTTGCCTCAAGTCCTGGAAACCTTTGGTGCGATTGCGGCGACTTGGAAAAAATTGACCTCTGTCCAGGAAAGACGGCTGAGTGATCTTCAGGCCGGGCAGGCCAGTCCACGTTCTGTGGAAAAGCGTTTTACCAAACTGCGTGATGAGATGGTCGGCCTCATGAACGGGGTGCATTTGAATAATGCACGCATTGAACAGCTGATGGATCATCTCTATGGTTTGAACAGGCAGTTGATGACCCACGAAGGCCGGATATTGCGCCAGGCGGAAAAGTGCAAGGTCAATCGTGCAGATTTCCTCGATGTCTATTTTGGGCGTGAACTTGACCCGAATTGGATGGCGGATGTCACCGGCTATAAAGCAAAGAGCTGGCAAAAATTTGTTGAACGTTACGGCGATGATGTTGTGCAGGTGCGTGCGCGGGTTTCGGCGATTGCGGATGAAGTTGGTCTGCCGATCACGGAGTTTCGCCGTATTGTCAAAACGGTACAGTCTGCGGAAAAGGCGGCGGCCCGGGCGAAAGCAGAAATGGTTGAAGCCAACCTGCGTTTGGTCATTTCCATTGCCAAGAAATACACCAACCGGGGGTTGCAATTTCTTGACCTCATCCAGGAAGGAAATATTGGGTTGATGAAGGCGGTGGACAAGTTTGAATATCGCCGGGGCTATAAATTTTCGACCTATGCGACGTGGTGGATTCGTCAGGCCATTACCCGTTCCATTGCCGATCAGGCCCGCACCATCCGTATTCCGGTGCATATGATTGAAACAATAAACAAACTTGTTCGCACCAGTCGCCAGATGCTCCACGAAATCGGGCGCGAGCCGCAGCCCGAAGAATTGGCAGAGCGTCTGGGGATGCCCTTGGAAAAGGTGCGTAAGGTACTCAAGATTGCCAAGGAACCTGTTTCCTTGGAAACGCCGATTGGTGACGAGGAAGACAGCCATTTAGGCGATTTTATCGAGGATAAAAATGCCGTTATTCCATTGGATTCTGCCATTCAGTCCAATTTACGCGAAACCACGACCCGGGTTCTGTCCTCGTTGACGCCCCGGGAGGAACGCGTTTTGCGGATGCGTTTTGGCATTGGAATGAACACCGATCATACGCTTGAGGAAGTCGGGCAACAATTTTCTGTCACCCGTGAGCGCATTCGCCAAATCGAGGCCAAGGCCCTGCGGAAGCTCAAGCACCCCAGTCGTTCGCGTAAACTGCGCTCGTTCCTTGATACTTGATTGCCCTTTCGTTATTTCGCATCCTTTTTTTTCTGTCTCTTTTCCGTCAGGTGACGGATGAAAAATGGTGCAATGAAGACAATAACGATGAGCCGCAGGGTATGGTGAGTGGTCACAAAGGCCGTGTCCAACCCCATGGACAAAGAGGCCAGGGCCATTTCTGCCATGCCCCCCGGGGAGAGAGCGAGGACGAGTGTTGGAAAGGGAATGGTGCTCCACTGGGCGACAAGCCACGCGGTCAAGAGGCTAAGCCCGAGCATAATCAAGGTCATTACGGTCGCAAGGCCCAGGATTTTACGAATTTCATCCAGCGTTCCTCCGGAAAAACGCGCCCCTAGCGCAGAACCGACCACCAGTTGCATCACCAGGCCGACCACAGGGGGGGCGACTGTTTCAACACCACCTGACAGATGCACAACAGCCGATAGAATCATCGGCCCGATGATGCGATCTGCGGGTAGTCGAACAAGGCGGGCCAGTGCCACCCCCAGCACCGCACAGACCATGAGCAAGAAGGTATCAAGTCCCGACCACGTGATGCCATCAATATAGATGGAAACGTCAATGGTGGGGGGAGTAGGCGTCTCCGTCGCAGTTGGTGCGAAAGCCGCTGCGAGCAGAAAGGGAACCAATAACAAAATCCACGTCACACGGCAGGCATGAATCAAGGTCAGTTTACGAATGTCGGCCCCGGCTTCTTCGCCCATCAGGGTCATTTCTGACAGCCCGCCGGGCAAACCGGAAAACAGAGCCGTCACCGGGTCAATGCCCATAATGCGTCTGCAGAAAAACTGCGCCACAGCTGTCAGCACAAACAGGGATATAACACTGGCGATCATCGTGGATATCCAGTCGGGGATTCCCGCAACCACATCCGGGGTAAAGGCCGTTCCGACCAGGGTTCCAACGACAATCGGAATAATCTGGCGCACCCGTTTGGGAACCTGTCCACCAACCCCGCAGAACACCGCAAGAATATTCGCACTCAAGGCCCCGAGCAACCATGGCAAAGGCAGGTTTAAAACGTGAAAGAGAAAACCGCCGAGACTACCAATGACCAAAGTACGCAGAAAGATCATTCGGTTTCTGAGTCCTCATTTTGTGTGTTTTGGTGTTTTTTTCCAAATGGGGCCGACCATCAACACCCCGGCGAGAACCAAGAGGCCCAAGGTCAGCGGGCGGTCAACCATAAAAGAAATCCCATCGCTGATATTAACGGCGCGGGCAAAGTTGTCTTCTAACATGCCGCCGAGGATAAAGCCAATGAGCAAGGGGGGCAAGGGAAAGGCCGCAAGACGCAACAGTGTCGCCCCCAACCCCAACCCGACGAGCATCAAAAGCTCTGTGGCATTGTTTTGTCCGATATAGGCTCCGATCATGGTAAAAAACAAAATAAAAGGAATGAGGTAGGTTCGCGGAATGGTCAAGAGGCGGGCAATCCACGGGATCAGCGGCAGGTTGAGAATGAGCAAGACAACATTCCCAATATACATGGAAATAATCACCGCCCAAAAGACAGCCGGGTCATCAATCATCAGGCGCGGGCCGGGATTAACATTGAGCGCGATTAAGGCCCCGAGCAAAATTGCCGTTGTGCCTGATCCGGGAATGCCAAGGGTAAGCAGTGGGACAAAAGACCCGGTACAGGCGGCATTATTTGCGGTTTCCGGGGCGGCGAGTCCTTTGAGCGATCCTGTGCCAAAGGCATCGCGCTCTGTTCCCTTGGCAATGTTGCGTTCAACGGCATAGCCGAGAAATGACGCCAGGGTTGCCCCCGCGCCGGGCAGAACCCCGATGAGGAATCCCTGTACAGACTGACGCGCGACGACGGGGGCAATTGTGCCGACCTCGGCCCGGGTGACGCGGAGGTTTGTGATGTCTTGATTTTTGTCCTGCCGCGCAGACTCCGGCTTGAGGATCAGGTTCAGGGCTTCGGGTAAGGCAAACAGAGCCATGGCGAGGGTGATAAAGCTGATTCCCGATTGTAGGTCGGGCAGGCCCATTGTAAAGCGTGGGGCATTAAACAGCGCGGATTCCCCTACGGTGGACAGCATCAGACCAATGATTGTCATCAACAGGGCCTTGAGCCGTTGTCCCTGTCCGGCAAAGGCGGCAATTGCAGATAGCCCCACGACCATCAGGGCAAAATATTCCGCCGAGTGAAAAAGCAAGGCAACGGACGAGAGAGCCGGGGCAAAGATCATCAGTAAGATTGCCCCAATCGTTCCGCCGGCAAAGGACGACAGTGCGGCAACGGTGAGGGCTTTGCCCGCCTGCCCCTTTTTCGCCAGGGGATAGCCGTCAAAGGCTGTTGCCACTGTTCCCGCAACCCCCGGGGCATTGATCAGAATCGAAGAAGTCGAGCCGCCAAAAATCGCTCCGTAATAAACCCCCGCTAGCAAAATCAGCGCGGCTGAGGGATCACCGATACCAATGGCCACCGGAATCATAATGGCAATAATCGACATTGGCCCCAAGCCTGGCAACATCCCGATCAATGTCCCAACCAGACAGCCCGCAATGACAAAAACGAGGTTCTGGAGCGAAAAGGCTGTGGAGAGACCGATTAAGAGACCTTCGATCATCTGCAAAATTCCTTAAATTTATTGGTTGTTCGTGATTTAGAACATTGGAAGAGGGCGGAGGAAAATGCCAAGGATTTCCTGAACCAAAAACCAAATGCTGACTGCCCCCAGTCCGGCAATAAGGCTAAGGCGAATCAAATTGTGTTCGCCCAAAATCCGTCCACAGCCGACGAGAAAAATCAGGGTTGCCGGGATAAAGCCAATAGGACGGAGCAGGAGCGCGTAAAGCACCATCGCCCCGACAATAAAGGCGGCTTCTTTGAGGTATGAAAGGGCAAAATCATGCACAGGCTGTTCTTGTGTGCGCGTGACCAGCATCAGAAAAGACAAAATCAATCCCACAACCGATAGAGCCTTGGGCAAGGTGTTGGGCAGAAACGCCATATTGCGTTCAAAAGGCAAAAGCGGATAGTCAAAGGCGGCAAGACCATAGAGACCACAGAATAGGAACAAAAAAAGCGATAAAACACGTTCAAGCGTCATGGGCAGAGGTCATGATGAAAAGCCAGGAAGAGAGCGAAGAATTGCACCAGCCCCCGCAGTGCAGAGGCTGGTAGTTCAGGCTTACAGGAAGCCGAGTTTCTTCATCAGGGCCTGAATGGTTTGTTCCTGTTTATTCAGGAAGGTTTCAAAATCCTTGCCAGAGTTGTGAATTTCAACCCACCCGTTGCGGGCCCGGACGGACTCCCATTCCGGGGTGTTGTACATTTTACGCAAAACATCACGATAGGCATCGGCCTTGTCCGCAGGCAGACCAGGGGCGGCGAAAAATCCGCGCCAGTTGACAAATTGGGCATCAATGCCCTGTTCAACCAAGGTCGGGGCTGCTGCAAAGGCATCGTTGCGTTCTGGCCCTGTCATGCCAATGATTTTGACTTCTCCGGCCTCTGCCAAGGCGACGGCTTCGGAAAATCCGGTAGATAGGGCGGCAATTTCACCAGACAGCAGAGCCGCCATGGCCTTTCCCCCTGCATCATAGGGGATGTATTTCAGCTTTGTTGCATCAGCCCCCCCGGCTTCTAGAGCCATGGCGGCGACAAGGTGATCCATCGACCCCGGGACAGAGCCGCCGCCAATGGCGACTGCACGCGGATCAGCCCGGTATTTCAACAACAGGTCGGTAAAGTTATTCAGGGGGGAGTCTTTCCCGACCACAAAGGCGGCATAGTCGCCGATTGTTCCGGCGATCGGAGTCAGGTCACGGAAAGAGTAGGGAAAACGTCCTACCAGTGAACGGATGATAATGGGTGTCGAATTGACCATCAGCGTTCCACTATTTGATTGAGCATTCTCAATCAGATAGCCAATGGCCTTTCCCCCGCCACCGCCGGACATGTTTTCATAAGACGCCTTGCCGACCAATCCCGATTTGGTCAGGGCTTCTCCTGTTCCGCGTGCGGTACCATCCCAGCCCCCGCCTGCGCCGCCGGGGATGAGAAAGTGAATAGAGTCAATATCCGCCGCCAGCGTCGGCAAAGCAGGAGCAAGGCCCGTGATCAAGATAAGGGCAAAACCGGAACGACGTAACAAACTGCATTTCTTACCGCGTATTTTGAAAATATTTTTCACGTTTTTTACTCCTTTATAGCATTTTCTAAGATGTCTTGTCGCGGCGACCATAAAGCGGTTCTCACAGCAAGCCAAGTTTTTTCATCAGGGTGCGCAGGCTTTGCTCTTGTTTGTTCAGAAAAGTCACGAAATCCGCGCCAGAGTTATGAATGTCAGTCCAGCCATTGCGGGCGCGGATGGCTTCCCATTCCGGTGTATCGTACATTTTACGGATGATGGCCCGGTAGGCATCGGCCTTGTCCGCAGGCAGACCGGGAGCCGCGAAAAATCCGCGCCAGTTGACAAATTGGGCATCAATGCCCTGTTCAACCAAGGTCGGTGCCGCAGCAAAAGCGGTGTTACGTTGGGGGGCGGTCATGCCAATAATTCTGACCTCCCCGGCCTCTGCCAAGGGGACGGCTTCGGAAAAACTGGTGGCGAGGGCCGAAATATCGCCAGACAGCAGGGCCGCCATTGATTCGCCCGCACCATAGGGAACGTAGGTCATCTTTGTCGCATCAAAACCTCCGGCGTCCAGCACCATAGCGGCAACAAGGTGATCTTCGCCGCCATCGCCACCGCCGATAGTCAACGCAGACGGATCAGTACTATAGGCCGCCAGCAGGTCGGCAACGTTTTTCAGCGGCGAATTTTTCGCGACGACAATGGCTCCGTAGTCACCAATAATGCCCGCGATGGGGGTCAGGTCGCGGAAAGAATAGGGAAAGGTACTCTTGAGCGAGCTGATGATGAACGGGGTTGAATTGACCATCAGCGTTCCGGCGTTGGAGGGGGCGTTTTCAATCAGGTAACCAATGGCCTTTCCGCCGATGTTGCCGGACATGTTTTCATAAGATGCCTTGCCGACCAGTCCCGATGTGGTCAGAGCTTCTCCTGTTCCGCGTGCCGTGCCGTCCCAGCCCCCGCCAGCTCCCCCGGGAATGAGAAAATGGATAGAATCAAGTTTTGCCGCTGTTGCGGGCAGGGTAAAGGCAACGCTCAGGGCGAGGACAATCCCCCCGATCTTTGCTTTGAGCCCCGGGTGCAGACTCTTGCTTTTGTCTGTGGAGGAAGACGGGAGGTTTTTCATATCGCATGACTCGAAAGTTTGTGCATCTTTTCTATCGTAATGGTTATCTTTTCGCTGTGCAAGCAGTGCGCGGGAACTGTCCCCGCGTGCGGTTGGCAATGGCGACCAAAGCTAACATGACGGGGACTTCGACCAAAACGCCGACAACAGTCGCCAGGGCCGCCCCAGAATGGAGGCCAAAAAGACTAATTGCCACCGCCACCGCCAGTTCAAAAAAATTCGATGTGCCGATCAGCGCGGCAGGAGCAGCGGTATCAAAGGGAAGCCGCCAAAGATACCCCCACCCATAGGCCAGTGCAAAGACCCCGATACTTTGGATGATGAGAGGGACGGCAATCAAGGCCATGACTTCGGGTTGGTCGCGCAGGTTTTCTGCCTGAAAGCCAAAGAGTAAAGCCACCATCAGCAACAGGCCCGCAATGGAAAAAGGTTTGAGCCGTGCGCTAAAAGCGGCAGGGTCTGCGCCCTGTCCGGTCGTACAGTGCAAAAGCCGTTGCCGCGTCACAAGTCCGGCGAGCAGAGGACACACAACATAAAGCACAACCGACAACACCAGCATTTCCCAGGGCACGATCAGATCCGTAACTCCCAAGAGGAGTGTTGCCAGGGGCGCAAAGGCGACAATCATCACCAGATCATTGACCGAAACCTGAACAAGGGTATAGTTCGCATCACCATTCACCAGCTGTGACCAGACAAAAACCATTGCTGTACAGGGCGCAATGCCCAATAAAATCATGCCAGCGATGTATTCCGATGCGGCCTGTGGTGTCACAAAGTCGGCAAAGAGACCTTCAAAAAATAACAGGCCCAGTGCCGCCATGCTCAAGGGTTTTATCAGCCAGTTGATGACGAGGGTCAAAAACAGAGCCTTGGGCTTTTGCCCGACTGCGCGGATACTGGCAAAATCGATTTGAATCATCATCGGCCAGATCATGACCCAGATCAAAACCGCGACAACCAGATTGACACCAAAGTATTCAAGCCCTGCAAGCCGGGCAAAAACAGCAGGCATCATCACACCCGCCCCGACCCCCCCCGCCATGGCAAGAGCCACCCACAGCGATAGCCCACGTTCAAAAATCCCCAAGGGTGAAGAAGAGTTCTCCCTCATTAGCCTGTCGTCCTTTGGATGTGCTCTTTTGACCTTTCGCTTGCTCAGCTATAAGAACTTCCCGCAAAAAAACAACTGGAAAAGTGGCGTGATTAGTCTTCCGTGACCTTTGCGAGGAATTTTGTCACTGTCTCGCGGAGATCGTCGGTGCGTTTTGCGACCTGTGCCGCCGAATTTTGCACACGTTCAGAGACCCGCTCGGTCTTCTCCACAGACTCAGAGACCGCGCCCATGCTTTCAGGGGCCGGCCCCGTACTGTCAGAGGCTTTGTGGACATGACTTGAAATTTCTGTCGTTGCCCCGGTTTGCTGTTCGACAGAGGACGCAATCGCCGCTGTGGCGGTTGACCTCTGCCATCGCGCCAACAATTGACTGAATCGCGGTGACGGCCTCGTTCGTTTCGGCCTGAAAGCGGTAATTTGTGCGGCAATGTCTTCCGTTGCTTTACCCGTTTGGGCCGCAAGGGATTTGACCTCGCTGGCGACCACCGCAAAGCCCTTAACCGCATCCCCCTGCGCGGGCCGCCTCAATCGTTGCGTTCTTCGATGTGTAGCATGCCAGAACGCGAGGCAATTTTTTTGATCTTTGCCCGCATTTTCAAGGCATCAATCACCGGGGCCTTGGTCGCGGCGACCTGTTTTTCCTGTGCGGCGTGGATTTTTTCGCTGAGGACGAGAAAATGACGGGTGAGGTCTTTGGCTTTGCGCCCCTGCGCCGGGTCTTGGGTGGAGAGAAAGGCTTTTGTTGCCGCGCTCAATTCTTTGACCAAGGGAGAAAGAGGGGTGGTAACATTGCCCAATCGCAATTTTTTCAAAGGTTTGAATGTTTTTGTGAACAGGTTATCCACAGCGCGCAGGGCCTCTAAACTATAGGAATCCGGGCGGATGGTCGAGAGGGCCTGCTCCAGACGATGGGCCGCGCGCATAGCCTTGTTGACATTTAACAGGGCATCTTTGGCCTTTGTTTGTTCACGCACGGTGCGATCCATGGCGCGGCCTGCCTCTGTTGTGCCTTTGCGGATTTTTTCATCGAGGTTTTTGAGGAAAGAAATCAGGCTACTCAGGGCCTCGGTCGCAACGTTCTTTGTGCGTTGTATTCTTCCGCACCTGTGACCCAGTCCTGTGCTGTGGTTTTTGCTATGGTGATGAGTCCAAGGGCTTGATCGCGGATTGTGCCGCCAGTGGTTGCAATTATCGTGTTTTTGAGGTTTTCCAGCTTGGCGAGGTTGCGCTCAAGACCCTCTGCGGTTGGCTTTTCAGCCAGCTGGGCTGTTGCCGCAGAGAAATCCTGTAATTCTGATAAGAGCGCGACGACATCAGCACTGTTGCGAATATCGCCGACAATCGAGCGCGTGGATAAAATACCGCCGCCGCCTGCCAGCAAGATCAAAAGCAAGATTAGGCCGAAGCCTAAAAAAATGCGCACTTTGACCGATAGATTCGCAAAGGCAAAAAAACCAGTCCCCGTTGGCCTTTCGGATTTGTGCGTTATCTATGCGGGTGTGTCGAGGCCGCCGTTTTTGACCATTTGAGCCAATCGTTCGGGGGGGTAGTCGCATTCAATCGTGACGACGGCATCTTCTGCGGCGGCCTCAAGGTCGTTGCTACAGTCCTGCGGGTCGCCTTTGCGCCAGTGGGCGAGATAGGAGTCTGTATCGCGGAGTCCTGCGCGCATAGCGGCGCGGTCAATGGCCTTTTCAAAGCGTTCGTCTAAAATGCGTTTCGCCTTTTGGCGTCCTGCTTTCACAGTGACCTGTGCCGGAATATCGCGCCAGTAGGTCAAGATCAGCTTTGCCATGGGAGGCGTCCTTTTGTTCGTTTCTCACCAGGAGATACCATGGGTACAGAAATACCAAATGTGTCCTGTGAACACAAATTCGATAATCTCGAACCTGTCAAAAAAGACAAAAATTCACGTGATCGAGGTGATGATAGATGGACGCGATCAATACTAAATCGGTTCAAATACGAATACCAAATAAAACCCAAACTTAAGATTTGGATTTTCAGATGACTGGATAAATTTAAATATTTCGAGGTATAAAAAAAAATGGATTCAGTAGAAAAATCTGAATACGAATCTGTAATTGATTCCGGAAAATTTTTTGTACCTGATACCATTTCCTGAAAGTCAGCACCGATGGATCCATTTTCTGTATCCAATGGACATGGTTTTCCATGGTCTTCCGGTGAGGTTGTTCCAGGCGTCACAGCAGAGGGAACCCATCTGAGATTGGACTATTCTGTTTGACAGCCAATTCTGTCGCAGATATTGCCAGACATTTTCGACCGGATCGGGTTCCAGGCTGCGTGGCGGCAGCGGCAAGAGGGTCATATTCTCCGGACTATCCAGATTGGTTGTGGTGTGCCCTCCGGCCTGATCCGGAATGATGAGGGCATGGGCACCGGGTTCGACCTGTGATGATCTGTCCTCCGGATGCCCTTGCATCCCGCGTGTATCACAGCGCGGCAGGACAAGAGCGGCCCCCCCGGGCCGGGCAGATCGCCCCGAATATCCAGACAGATTTGGTTCCTTGATCCTTTGGAGCGACCGGGCGGGTTGCCCGGCACCGCGTGATCTGTGTTTTTTGGCCAACCCGCGCGTCGTCCCGGAACCGGATTTCAAGGGGGACAGTTCGCCCTGTTTTTTCCCGGATACGGTCTCTTTCAACGGGAAAGTTTTTTTAAATGCGCTCAGGGCATCCCCGTTTTGTCCATGATGCACGGGCCGTCAATGTCCTGTCTCCGTGTTTGCGCAAGGTGGCACTCAGGCAACTTTCGCTGAGGCGATCGTCCTCCCATAACCACTGCGCCAGATCCAGAAGTCGCCAGCGCACCATCGATGGCAGGCCATGGCCCTGTTTCGACGCGGGCAATCAAGGCAGCAAGCCGGGCCTCACTGGCCGGTCGCCCGCTTCCCGAACGCTGCAAAAGACCGTCTGAACCTTCTGCATTGAAACGCAACACCCGGTCACGAACAATTTGACGACCAACGCCGCGCGGCTTCACTGCGACTGCCGCCATCAGAGATGACCGCAAGGGCAGGCAAGTGGCGCGTATGGTTCTGAATCTGTTGAGAAGGCGGCGAAGACTGGATGCGTCATCATCCTGACGCAGGGGCTGACCCAGGACAAATCTCCAAAACTCTGTCCTTCCTTGAATCACAGAACCTGCTCACGCGCCAGGTCCAGCAAGTCTTTACTTTATGCAGCTGGTATTAGACGCTTTTTTCTCTCTGCCATTCTGCGAGCATCAGCACTGTCCAAAGGTGGTCGCTCCGGTCACTGCGGCCTGCACAGTGTTCTGTCCAAGCGCGGCGAATGGGAGCTGTGTTGAGGCCAAAATCCCCCTGCCAATCTGTTTCTGTCAGGAGGCTGTGCGCCCAGTCTTTCAAATCACCCTTCAGCCACCGACCGAGCGGAATAGCAAAACCCTGTTTGGGGCGATCAAGCAAGTTTTGGGGAAGATATTTGTACAAAATTTCACGTGAGACACGTTTTCCGACACCGCCGCACAGATGAATGGCGGTGTCAATCGTCCAGGCCTGTTCAACCACCCGATGATCCAAAAAGGGAACGCGGACTTCGAGCGCGTGCGCCATCGAAGCCCGGTCAACCTTGGTCAGGATGTCATCGGGTAAATAGCCTGTTGTATCCAGATATTGAAACAGGGCCTCATCACGCGAAAAATGAGGCAATGTCACAGATTTTTCACACGGGAGACACAGCTCGTCCCACTGTGTAAGTAGAGCATCATAGGCGGCCTCCGGTGTCTTTGTTCGAAACAGACGCCCCATTTTCAACAACCGCCGCCCAAGATCAAGTTGCTTTGCTTTTGTGCGGCCTAGAACAAGGCCTGTAAACCCATTGGCGAGAGCGGGGGGAAGATGACAAAGAGTCTCTGCCCCTAGCCAGTGGAGGGGTCGGGGTATTTTGCGCTGAACTGCTTGAACCCTAGCGCGAGTCAGATAGCGGTTATAGCCTGCGAAAACCTCATCACCGCCATCACCCGACAGGGCCACCGTGACAGATTGTCGGGTCAGGCGGCTGAGCAACAGCGTCGGAATTTGGGACGAATCGGCAAAAGGTTCATCGTAGACATCGATCAATTTGGGAACAACATCACGCAAATCCTGTTCGGTGACATAAAGTTCCGTGTGATCAGTGCCTAAATATTGTGCGATAGCTTTGGCCTGCTTGGCTTCGTCGTAGCCATCGTGATGAAAGCCGATAGAAAAGCTCTGCACAGGCGTTGTGCTGTTTTTTTGCATTAGTGCGGTGATGAGGCTTGAATCGAGTCCGCCGGACAAGAAGGCCCCGAACTTGACATCAGCAATCATTCGCCGGTGCACTGCATCGTCGAGCAGGGGTTCCATCTGCGCGACGGCATCTTGTAGGGACGTTGTTTTCTGGCCTGTGCGTTGAACGACCTGTTCCATTGACCAAAAGACATGTTCGTTCTGTGATCCGTCCTGTTTGAAACAGATTATTGTTCCAGGGCGTTGTTTCTGAACCCTGGCATAGATAGAACGGGGGGTGGGGATATAGCCGAATTTGAGGTAATCACACAGTGCGGTCTTATCCACGTCTGCCGTAAAACCGGGATAGGGGCGCAGGCTCTTGAGTTCCGAGCCAAAGGTCACAAGTCCGCCGTGATGACGCCAGTAGAGCGGCTTGATCCCCAGTCGATCCCGCACCAGAAAAAGACAACTCTCCCTAGTATCCCAAAGGGCAAAGGCAAACATCCCGATAAAGCGTGATAGGGCCGATTCTAGCCCCAGTCGGGCAATGGCATGGAGCATGATTTCCGTATCAGAATGCCCGCGCAAACTGTCTGGTGACAGGCTCAATTCGCGGCGGATATCATCGGCGTTGTAAATCTCGCCATTAAAAGCAATATGATAACGCCCACAGGCAGAGGCCATCGGTTGCTGACCCGCAGGGGAGAGATCCTGAATCGCCAAACGGCAGTGGCCTAAACCACAGTGACGACTAGGGGACAGCCACCGACTCTGCCCATCCGGGCCACGGTGGCGCAGGGCCTGCGTTGCAGTGCAGAGGGCCTGTTCCAAGGCGACGGGGTCTGTT
Source organism: Kiloniellaceae bacterium (assembly GCA_965199245.1). GTDB lineage: Bacteria > Pseudomonadota > Alphaproteobacteria > Kiloniellales > Kiloniellaceae > Carbonatibacter. Next base: position 538,249 of record CBDAQP010000003.1, on the reverse strand, counting down.
GCCCTTGTTGCAAAAAAACCTGTGAATCCGCACATGGATCAAAACTCTTCGTGTCAAAGAAACGTGAACTGTAAAGAAATCTATCAGGTCTTGCAATCCTGACGGGCCGGGTTTATAAGACCTTGCCCCAACGGGCGTGGAAGGTGGCTTGGGCCAGAGGGTATGCCCCGTCGCCGCAACGCAATATCATGTTGATAAGGAACAAAAAAATGCCCAAATTGAAAACAAAATCCGGTGCGAAAAAACGCTTCAGTTTGACCGGATCCGGAAAGGTCAGGTGTGCACAGGCGGGCAAACGCCATGGTATGCGCAAACGTCCACAGGACATGATCCGTTCTGCCCGTGGAACAACGACTCTCTGTGATGCGGATGCGCGTATTGTCCGGCGCAATTTCCTAGTCAATGGTTAGACATTTTTATAAAGGAAAGCACTGAAAAATGGCTCGTGTAAAACGTGGTGTGACGGCGCATGCACGTCACAGAAAAATCATCAAGCTGGCCCGTGGCTATCGCGGCCGGGGTAAAAATGTTTTTCGCGTTGCGGTACAACGCCTTGAAAAGGGTTGGCAGTACGCCTACCGCGACCGCCGTGTCAAAAAACGCACTTTTCGCGCTTTGTGGATTCAGCGGATCAATGCAGGCGCACGTCAGCATGGCTTGACTTATTCCCAATTTATGAATGGCGTGAAAAAGGCCGCAATCAACCTCGACCGTAAAATCCTCGCTGATCTTGCGGCCCGTGAACCCCAGTCCTTCACGGCGGTTGTCGTACAAGCGAAAAGCGCACTGGAAAAATAAAAGGGGATGTCCTGGATAACACGTTTTTGTGTTATAGAGGATGGTATGAGGCAGAGTATATCAAGCTGGTCTAAACAGGAGCGTTTGGTGGGGCTAAAATGTCCTCGATGTCAGTGATTTCAAGCACTATCGGATTAACCATTCAAAACTGTCTGCCTGCAAGTATAACCACATCAACGGGATAGAGAACTTTTGGAACCAAGCCAAACGTCACATGCGAAAATTTAATGGTGTCCCAAAAGAGCATTTTGGGCTATTTTTTAAGAGAATGTGAGTGGCATTTTAACAACCCCAAACCAAAAACACAATTAAAACAACTCAAACAATGGGCTAAACAAAATCTAACATAGCTATCCAGGACAGTGCGGTGGACAAGAAGGCTGGATGCAATTGTTCCTGAACAAGGGACGAAAGACGTTGTTGCACTTTACAGGCCGTATCGCATTGGCATATGTGATGATGTTTCTGACCGCATTGATGGAAAAATAGGAAGAATGGACAAAGCCCGTCTCAGGCCCGCCTTGTTGAAAGACCTTGACCTGGGTTTCAAGTTTTTCCGGCAACCAGATATTGTCTGCATCCGAAAACGCGACAAAGGGGGCGGATGACGTTTCTATGACGGCATTTCGGGCGGCTGATGGCCCTCTGTTCTGAGGCAAGTGGAGGGGGGGGGCGGACTGGCTGAATGATGCGATGGTCTCTGCTGTCTTGTCGGTTGAGCCATCATTGACAACGATAATGCGTGCCGGGAGAAGGGTTTGTTTTTGAACAGATATGAGTGTTTCGGCAAGGTATTTTTCGCAGTTTTGTTTGATGAGACAACAGAAACCAGTTTTGTTTTCTGCGGGTTGTGCGTTTTAAAATCATCGAACGAGAGAGGGCGGTCAAAAAATGTTACGCCTCCTTGTTTACTTATAGACATGCTCCCCACAAACCAGGGAAGACCTGTCTGTCCCAGTATGAGGTTGGGGTGTGATGTCGTGCGGTTAAAGGCGAGGACATGGTCAAATTGTGACAGAAAGGTCACATTATAGCGATTGTAAATCTTTACGAAATCGGGAGGCTCCGAAACAATGCAGATTTTGGGGATATGTTTGTTGAGGTCAATGCAGGCTCCTGGCTTGAGATCATCGTGAATGAAAATGATATCCGCTTCCCCGGGCGGGATGAAAAATTCAACACCATCAAAACAGTTTTGTCTTTCGGGGAGCTGACGCTGCCAGGGATGTGCATCGTGAGCACTCACAAAAGCGGCTTTGATCATGGTGTTTATATTCTCCAAAAGATGAAGGTTGTTTTTGGGGCTGTATAGATGGACGGGATAACAGAAAGTGCAGGGTTTTTACTCATTTTAATAAGATCCAATCCTCAGGGTAGAGGTCAACGACGTTGCAAGTGGCCAGGTAGTCGGAAGTGAACCATTGTGCGGGGGCGATGATGCGTTTGTCCACTGTCTCGTTCAGCCAGGCTCCCCACCAGGAATAGCTGCTATTGGCGATAATGTTGTGCCGACATTGTCTCATGAGGAACAGGTCTTCCCATGGGGCGGTGGGTTCGGAGCGCACGATATGAACGCGGGGCAGGTTGGCAAAGGTGTCTGCGACAAAATCCGGGGCGTCAGAAAAGAAAAAAAACTCGGCCCCGTCCCCGACCAGATCCTTGATCAGGGTCATCGCCCGGTCATAATAGCCCCGATCCAGCAGGTTATGTGTCGTGGAGTGTTGCGGTTTTAAGTAGTCTCCACGCCGCAGATGCACGGATACAGCGCAGGGGGATTGTGCAATCTTCGCCGCCCAGGCGGAAGCTGTGGGGGTGAAGGGAGCCTGGAGCTGAAACCGCTCACGGAGCAGAGCTTCAACCCCGACGAAATAGCGCGGACTTTGAAAATATCCTGCCAGCCGGACTTCCGCGCCCGGGAGGTTAAAAAATGCAGGGTCAAAATGGAAATGCGGTTCGCAGTAGAGACTGCGAGGTTGTTTCGTGTGTCGTTTTATTTTGCCAATGATGCGGGTGCGTAGGAGGCGTGTCATGAACATGGGGGCCATGGGCGCGGACAGAGGCGGGTCTTTATAAAAGTGCTGTGGAACCTTGAGGCGGTTCAGCTGATAAGGGCGGTCTTTGTGGTGGGGGAAAAGGGACAAATCGATTTTCAGGTTCCTGCCCTGTTGCACAGCCAGCCCGAGAGCGGCGGCATACTGGAACAGCTGATTCCCCAAACCCCCATTGAGGGCAATGGTGACAATCGGTTTTTTGCACAAGGCGTTGTTCATGCAACCCAGAATTTCTGATAGCTAGAAGGATCTTTGGATTCTGCATTTTTTGGGGGGCTGTGCCAAAAGTGCCCCCAAAATAAGCCAAAAAATGCGTTGGTAAGCCAAATCGTGCATCATGCCGAAGAGGATAAAAACAAATAAAATAAGAACAAGACCCGATTGTCGTGCGCTCAGGCCGCCGATCCCATGTTTTGCCTTTGAACGAAAAGCGTACCACAATGCCCCGAGGGCATGGAGGGGAATCACACCGATCAAGAAAATACCCACAAGCCCCATTTCCGCGAGGATCCAGAGCCAAGTTGAGTGAATAACTGGCTTTTTTTCCTGTACGGCATATCCTATTCCCGCGCCCAAAATAGGATTTTCTGACCAGGCATTGAGTCCATCAGTTATAATTTGAAGTCGAAGTATATCTTTTCCCGCATTTAGCCTATAAATATTATCAATCTTAGAAAATAGAGAATTTAAATTTTCATCTGAATCATCAACGTGTGCCGCTTCTGCATTTGGGATGGTATTCAAATAATATTTTACCCGTGGATCAAATAATGAGAAAGAAATTAAAAATATCAAAAATAATATATTTCTATATTTGTTTTTAAATAAAAAACAAATTATAAAAATTGAGATAACGCAAAAATACATAGTTCGGGAGTTTATATTATATGTCATGTAAATAATAAAAATCCCAACGATTATTGAAAAAATTTTATTTCTCGAAATACCTTTATTTTTGCAGAGAGGAGGAAGAAGAAAAACGATGAACAAGGTGAAAACCGTTAAGACCTGAAACGCAAAGATGTTCCTGTTTGCAGAAAAAGCACTGAATGTCCAGTGTCGGGAAGGGGGATCATAGGCCCACTTATAAAATACTGTGGCGGTGAAAACAACAAAAAGGGTGATGACAAAAACTTCGACTAATCGCCGGATACCATGTTGACCAAATTGTCCACTCATCATCGCACCACAGGCAAAATAGCCCAGAATAATAAAAAAACCAAAACCGCGATTTACCATTGCCCACTGTGTGATCCCAAACTCTGTTATGCCAACAATGATACCGATCAAAAGTGCGAAGATACAAAGTCCCAGCCAAATCCATACTTTACCTGTCAGATAAAAGGGAAGCTGTTTGAAAAACAAAAACTGTATGCTCACAACTGTCAAGCCCAACAAAGCAATCGAATCGGCGAGGTTGATGGTTATCCATCCACCCGAGATGTTGGTATAAAACTGAAAAAATACAAAGATGGCGCAAAGCAATCCACAAAAAAGAGCGATGGAGCGATTAAAGCTGGCTCCTTCTATGAGTGGGCGAGACCGGGTTGTTTGCAGGTTATTGTCTTGTGTTTTGCCCCGGATTTTTTCTCCGTTTTCTCCTGGTTTTTCTGCTCGATTTTTCCCATAGAGTGCAACGATTTTATCTGTTAGAAAGATACTTGATGTGTAGATTAAGCCAACGGCGATGGAGTAGGCCAGACTTTCTGTTGCCGGGATGCCTAGTGTGTTAAACACGGCAACAGAAGCCAGTTCCCTGACACCCCATCCGTGGATGCTGAGAGGGAGGTTGGCGCAAAAGCTCACAATAGCGGCGACGGCGATGAGTGACAAAACGGGAAGTTGATCAAAAAAAGAAAGCCCAATAATCACGTAGATGGTCAGGTGAAGACCCTGAGACACGGAGGCAGTTCCGGTGGCTTTGAAAATCTCTGCAATCCGCTGTCGTTGAAAAATCTTGTCCTTAAGGCGACGTTCAAAAGCATTTCGCCCGGAAAAAATGGCGAGAAGCAATGAAACCAGCAGGGACACCACCATAAGTTCGATAGTTTGTACCAAGATGCCAAAGTTTAAAATATTCTTTGAAAAAATTTTAAGTTCAATGGATTGTCCGCCAGCTTCTATATATGAAAACTCTATTGATGTCGAAAGGTAGAGTATCCCTAACAGAGCCAAGGTCACCGGAACAACGAAGAAAGTGACGTGCGCCCCTCCAGAGGTCAGTGATGCTATTGTGTTGCTGGCGTGGTCTTTGAATGCAAGATTAGGCTCAAAGCTCGACCCGTTTAGTTGTGCGCCTTGTTGGAATTTGAAAGATGTGAAAAAAGTATAGCCAAAAACTGCAATGAAGCACAGCATTGCCGTTTGTAGAGGAAGGGTGAGAAGGTTGCGGGACAGGACACCTAGATCATTGAACCAAGCTAAAGCAATGACTAAGAATAACGAAATCAAAAAGGAAACGCGTTTTTTAAAATGCATGGTCGATCTCCAATATCTGGGGTTGAAGTCATGCACATGGGCTGGTCTGCGCGACTTTATAGCCAGTGCTATTATCAAAGATAGAAAGGGACGCTTCAAGCCGTTTTTTTAGGAGGCCACAGACATTTTTCATGCTTTGCGCTTATATCTGAGCCAGTATAATAGAAGTTGAATAGTTGTTTTGGGGTTTCGGTAGAGTGCTTCGATCAGGCTCTGCAAGGCGATAACCCAAGATTTCTGATGGACACTCGCCTGTGCGAGGAACAGGAGAAATTTACAGAGACAGGGTTCATTTTTGATCTGCGGTTCAAGATGCAGATAATCTTTCCAGACCTGAAAAAGCGGGATTTTTTCGTCGGTAGTTAAGACAGACCATATCAGAGAAGTATGGTTTCCAAGGAATAGAAACGCCTCCATTCCAGAGCGCAGATGATCCGGGAATTTTTGAAGAAGCCCGCCATGAAGTTCCTCCACTCCCGTGAGTGGATCGGGGTACCCTGCTTGACGAGTCCGGTCGGAAAGAACGGCAAAGGATTGGCTCAGCAGTTGCTGTTTTCGGTGCTCGATGCTCACCATTTCTCTATGTATTCGGTAATTGAGCAAGGGTTGCGGCAGATTGGCGATGTCATAACCTAATGCAATGACTCGTAACCAGAGTTCGTAGTCTTCGGCATGCATAAAGGCCGCACGGTAGCCACCAGCCTTTAAAACAGCAGACTTTTGCATTATAACCGCAGGATGAGCGACGGGGTGAGCAAATACAATGCTTTTTTCGATCTCTCTTGGTGTAGTGGGGAAGGAGCGGAGCGTTGTTACTTCCCCTGTTTCATTGATCCATTGGATTGCACTACCGAGGACGGCGATTTGTGGGTGTTCCATCATATGCGCGTACTGGCAGGCGAACCGTTCGGGCATGGCAATATCATCGGCGTCCATGCGGGCGATGAGTGGGGCGCGGGCCTTGGCGATACCGTCGTTCAGTGCCGAAGCCAGCCCGCCATTGGGACGGTCGATCAGAACAATGCGGGGGTCGCGTCCGGCATATTCGCGGCAGATGTCTCCGCTCCTATCGGTGGAGCCGTCATTGATGAGGATCAGTTCAAAATCTGTAAAGGTCTGGGTCAGGATACTGTCAACCGCTTCGCGCAGGTAGCGTTCGGTATTATAAACCGGCAAGATAACAGAAATTTTAGGACTCCGGTTCATTCCACAGGATATCGGTTCATTTAGCAGAATGTTGGCTTTGCCATGCGATTTTTGTGCAACCTTTTTATAAAAATCTTCATACTGTGAGACACATGCCTCCAGGGTGAATTTTTTTTTGATAATATCCTTTGATATGGCTCCGAAACGATGGCGGAGGGTCTCTGACTTAATGAGGCGGTCGATTGCTTTACCCAGTTCTTTCGGATTGTGAGGTGCAACCACTAATCCATTTTCTTCATCGGTGACGGCTTCGCTGTTGCCCCCGACATTGGTTACGACCAAGGGCAGCCCTGCAGACATGGCTTCGAGTATTGTGTTGGAAAAACCTTCTTCGTGTGAGCACAGAATGCTGAGGTCTGCGGCATGATAAAAATCGGTCACATTGTTACGCGATCCGGTGAAAATAATATGATCGCGGACATTGCGTTTGTGCGCCAACATTTCCAGTGTGGATTGAATGCCTGAATCGTATCCGATCATCACGCATTTGTAGGGTTTCTTACTCTTTAAAAATGCCAAGGCCTCAATCAAATCAGCATGACCTTTATAAGCAATAAGGTTGGCAACGACCACGATCATGACATCATGATCGCCGATACCCCATTGGTTCCGAATGCTCATTTTGTCCTCCTTGGGGGGGGGGAGCGTGATGCCGTTGTAGATCAATTTGGCCTTTTTCACAGGGACACCTTCGTCGTCAATCAACTGTTGGACAACAGCCCTGGAATTGCCAAGAATATAGTCAACAGATTGGTGAAAGGTTCTTTCCAGTTTTGCAAGGGCGGAAAGCAACATACTTTTACGCTGGTAATTGTTCAGGCTTCGCCTGCTCATGACGCGCACCTTGATGCCGCTTAGGACTGCGATGGGAAGGCCGATGAGATAAGCTGCGGGCAAGAAAAAATGGACAATATGGGGACGAAAGACGACGAAATGCGCCAATAACCGCGCCAGGAGATAGCTCGTAAAGATTATTTTCCAAATAACGGAGAGAACAGGAAGGGAGATAAAGTTGCCAGACACGATGGGGGCGTGAACGGTGAGTCCACTTTGGATGACATGATCGGCGAGCGCACCGCGACCATATAAAAGGAAAAGCCGTACATCAAATTCTGTTGGATCCAACCGGGGTAGAACATGGGTCAGATGCATCTCACAGCCCCCGCGTTCCATCGAACTAATCAGGCAGGTTATCTTTATTCTTGTTCGCTCCATCTGTTTGCTTTTCTAACCAATCATGTAAAATAATGACGGTCCAGAGGGGGTATTCCCAATTTGCCTTTCTACTTTGGTGGGTATCCCAGCGATATTGTATTTCTTTGACATCGAGAAGACCATGTTTTTTTAAACAGCCCGGTTCAATCCTGCTCCAGGCCCACTCTTTCAAGGGGCCGCGTAGCCACGTCGCAAGGGGGGCACCAAACCCCATTTTGGGGCGGTCAATCAGTGTGGCTGGCACATATTGATAAAGCACCTGACGCAACAGCCACTTTGTCTGGCCTTGGCGAATTTTCATATAAATCGGCAGGCGACAGGCAAATTCAAAAACCCGATGATCCAGCAATGGAACGCGAGCTTCGAGACTAACAGCCATGCTGGCCCTGTCAACCTTTGTGAGAATATCCCCTGGCAGGTAAGAAACACTATCCACCTGCTGCATCCACGACAGCAGGCCAGGGGAAGATTCGAACAATTCTTTGTCCTGTGCAGGGTGTTCTGGTTCATGCCCATCAATCATAATTGCGGCGGGATCCCAGTGGGTGAGCGTCCCCAGATAGCTGTTCCGGGGGCCTTGGGCCGCATTGCGAACAAAGTTGCGTAATTTTTGTGCAAAGCTATCGCGCCTGTATTGGCGCGGAACCAGATGGCCTGCGCCGTTCAACAGTGGATCAGGCAGGTGGTTCAAAACACGACCGATGACAGACCACGGAATAATTTTGTGTCTGCTCGACGACAAAAGATGGTAGCGACTATAGCCCCCGAACATTTCATCGCCCCCGTCCCCGGACAGCGCAACAGTGACCTGATCGCGGGCAAGGCGGGAGACAAGATAGGTTGGAATTTGTGACGAATCGGCAAAGGGTTCATCATACCAGTCGCTGAGATAAGGAATGGTTTCAAGGGCCTGTTCGGCGGTGACATAAAGCTCGGTGTGGTCTGTGCCTAAATGTTGGGCGACATCACGGGCGTAGTCTGCTTCGTTGTGGGCCGCCGACTCAAAGCCAATTGAGAAAGATTTGACCGGATTTTGTGTCTGCGCCTGCATCAAGGCGACGACAAGCGATGAGTCAATGCCACCAGACAGAAAGGCCCCCAAGGGAACATCGGCAACCATTTGCTGTCCCACTGCATCCCTGAGCAGGCTGTCAAGTTGTGCAATCGCATCTGCATCAGACAGGGCCAGGGGGGCTGTGCGCCCTTTTTCGTAAGAGTCTGCGACAGACCAATAGCTTTTCGTTTTAGTCTGGAGGGTGCTGGTTTCGACAACAACAAACGTTCCAGGAACGACCTGTTTCACGCCTTGCCAGATGCTCTGGCAGGACGGCATATAGCCCCCGCGCAGGTAAGCAGCGACGGCATCGCGGCAAATTGTGGGTTGCCAGGCCGGATGGTGCGCAAAGGCCTTGAGTTCTGACCCGAAAAAGAAAACACCTTCGACACGACCATAGTACAGGGGCTTGATGCCGAGACGATCACGCCCCAGAAAGAGTTTTCTGTTTTGCCGATCAAAAGCAGCAAAGGCAAACATGCCATTGAGTTTGCCCAGTGTGCGTTCAATTCCCCATAGACTTAGGGATTCGACCAGAACCTCTGTGTCGGAGTGACCACGAAAACGCAGGCCCGCACCCTCGAGTTCATGACGAATGTCGCGAAAGTTATAAATTTCACCATTGTAAACCAACTGCCAACGCTGATTCTGCGATTGAATGGGTTGTCGTCCCTGTTCAGACAAATCCAGAATAGACAACCGCCGATGCGCGAGCGCAAGCCCATCTGCCGCAGAAACCCAAGCTCCTGCACCGTCTGGCCCCCGGGCGCGAATAGCCTGCGCCATGTCCGTCACCAAGCGGCCATCGGTGCAGTATCGCCTGCCTGGATCTATAAAGCCAACCAATCCACACATGTGAGTACCTCCAAAAACGCCAAGCCGAAGTTGGTTGGTAGGAAAACTGTTTTCGATAACCGCAGAATACGTGACGTATTTTAGAATAGCAGGTTGTGTTGCACGCGCGGATCTAAGGCGATTTGATGCCCCAGATGACGAGGAGCAGTGTTTTTAGAGATATTCATGGGAGAGCTACTTTCTTTCTTGCTCAGTCTCGATAGAGACTCAGTGTTTTTTCGACCATCTGATCGACACCGAAACGTTGCTGTGCTGTTTTTTTAATGTTGGTGCGATTTTTTGCAAGGGTTTCCTGTTCTAATTCGGTGATGACATAATCAGCCAGCTCGCTGGCTTTGCGTGTGTGTGCAAGATGCCCTGTCACACCATTCTCAAGCGTTTCTTCGGCTCCGCCAGCCTCTGTAGTAATCACAGGGACGCCCATCATTTGGGCCTCAATCAGCACATTGGGGAGTCCTTCGAATTTTGATGTCATCAAAAAAACATCCATGCATGACAGGGGCGCGGAAATATCCGCTATATTACCCAGCATCAAAAAGCGTGCCTGGAGACCATGCCGTGCAATCCGGCGTTCTATTTTGGGCCTGAGGGGTCCATCACCAATCATTAAAAACATACAATCGGGGTGACGTTTCGCGATCCGCCGTGCACAGTTAAGCCACAGCTCGGGTGCTTTTTCATTGTAAAATCGTGCAATGGTTCCAACAATTTTTTGATTAGCCTGGATGTGGTGAGATTTTTTCCAGGTGAAGCATGCTGTCTCGTCCAGTCGTTTGCCAGGGTAAACGCCATTGTGGATGACTTTGATGTTGTTCCTTGGTAATGCGAGCCAATTTTCGTAATCTTTTGCGCCGGCGTGACTATTGTTGAGTAAAACAACGTGGGGGTGCTGAGTTAAAAATTGGTAGATTGGTTTCATCACGGGGGAGTTGTAGTCAAAATGACGCGGAGTCATGTTTCTGGTGCCCATGACGATTTTGGGAACCCCAGACACAGCAGCGGCGAGGCCAGCAGTAATATTTGTATAGTCTTGCCATGTATGAACCACAGCTGGTTTTTTGTGCAGGAAAAGAATTGAGAAATTTAAAACAGCACTGAACACATCGGCGGGCAGTTGCGTTTTCAGGTGGTGAAAAACATTCCTTCGTTTGTTGATTTCTGTCGCAACATCATCATCACCCATCAGGTCAAGCACCATGCGGTCAACCGTTGCCACGGGCGTTTGGGGGGGGAGAAGGGGGCGATAGAACCCGTAGTTCCCGTTCAGGTGCGTACACCATAGCTCAGGAAAGATATTTTTCTGCGCGAGGCCCTTTAAGCTATTCACAACCTGTCGCTCTGCCCCACCGGGGGCAAGGCTGTAACTCACGATCACCGACCCTTTTGCGGTGTTCAGGGGCCTATTCACATTGCCAATTTGCGCGAACAGCTGTGTGGTTAAATGGACGTAATGAAAATTTAATTTTTTATAAATATAATTCATTGTACGGGACATTATTTGTGTAATGATTTTATTTTTTTCGATTCCTATGTGATTTAAGGTGTAATGATTAAAAAAAATTATTTTTAAAATATTTTTTATTGTATGATTTCGATCTAAAAGAAAAACGAAAGGTTTGTTGACGCAGACAAAAAGATCAGGCTTTGGATCGGGAAGTGTCCAGGGTTGATTTTCGTTAAGGGTGCCAATATTTTGCGGTCTTTTTTGGGAACCTGGTGGCATGAGAATGCCTGTGATGCCTGTGATGTCGAGAAGCTGTTGGCAGGTATCTTCAGATAAAACCGTGGAAAAAACCAAACAAATTGATTTTTTATTTGATTTTGTCAGAGTATGGAGTGATTTTTTGATTGAGTCTATGTTCATCTCTTGAATCCTGCATTGCACTTTACGCGTCCCCAGAGAATAGAGAACGCATAGCGGCAGATTTCAAGCCAGAAATGTGCGACATTGTGAAAGAGTTTCTGTACAAAGGGACTCTTGTGTGTTGCGATATTTTGATACAAGGCCAAACCTTCGGCAGGAGAGCGACGATAGAGCATGACGGTGAGGGCAGCATCCGCAGCCCAACGGCGCAAGAAGCGCGCGAGTTTCCGGTTGTTCGCAATTTCTTTTTCCCACTTCGAATAGATGAGCAGATGTTGTTGAAAGAATTCAATCGACCGCTCGCGCCATGCACGACGTGATCCGCTTTGATCGTGTGCTCTGATGCCCACGACGGCTTTGGGGGTGAAATCGACGTGGCTGATGCGTGCGAGCCTGATCCACATATCCCAGTCTTGGCCATAGAATAACCCTTCGTCAAAAGGGCCAGCCTGATCCAGGACAGCGCGGCGGACAAGAACGCTGGATGCAGAGCCTGATAAAAAAATGCCTCTGAGCAACAGGGGCAAAAAGATATCACCACGCCGTGTTGGTGGCATCACGTTGACACCAGGGATTTGGTTTTCCGTTGTGTTGTCGATGACAAAATAGGAAGAATGGACAAATCCTGTCTCAGGCCCGACTTGTTGAAAGACCTCGACCTGGGTTTCAAGTTTTTCCGGCAGCCAGATATCGTCTGCATCCAAAAACGCGACAAAGGGGGCGGATGACGTTTCTATGCCGGCATTTCGGGCGGCTGATGGCCCTCTGTTCTGCGGCAAGTGGAGGGGGATAATCCGGCGGTCGGACTGGCTGAATGATGCGATGATCTCTGCTGTCTTGTCGGTTGAGCCATCATTGACAACGATAATGCGTGCCGGGAGAAGAGTTTGTTTTTGAACAGATACGAGTGTTTCGGCAAGATATTTTTCGCCGTTAAACACCGGGATAATGACATCAATTTCATAGGGGTTCATTGTATGTTTTTTTCTCTGTTGCTTCTCAATAGTCCGGGTGGGCAGTGTTGCCATGATTGTTTTTAGATCTTTTGTCCGCGTGATCTCTGCCACATAATCCAAACTGCCCTTTTCGGGTGTCGGCGAAAGGCTTCGCACAGTGCGGCGCGGGCCGTGCCCCAGGATCCCTGACGCACAGCCCTTTTTAACAGAGCCATGAGAAAATCACAGAGCAAAGGATCGCGTTGAACCTGTGGGGCAAGCTGTTGGTAGTCTTGCCATGCCTGGACTGTTTCTTCCTTTGTCTGTATGTGTGACCGATTGATATGGCGTTTGGTGAAGAGCATCGCCTCTGCCTGAGAGCGCAGATGATCCGGGAATTCTTGCACAAGCCCGGCATGAAGTGTTTCAACCCCGGCGAGTGGGTCAGGATGCCCCGCTTGGCGCACTTCATAGGAAAGACGTGCCAGAACAGTCGCTATAACCTGTTTTTCCTGATGCACTTTGGATACGTTGGCTCCATGTCCGCGATATTTCAGCAAGGGTTGTGGCAGATTGGAAATGTCGTGGCCCTGTTCAACAAGGCGCAACCAGAGGTCATAATCTTCTGCATATATAAAGGCTGTCCGGTAGCCACCAGCCTTTAAAACAGCAGATTTTCGCATTATAACCGCAGGATGAGCGACGGAGCATCCCCGCTTAAGCGCGTCTTTGCTCTCTGCCGGGATGAGGGGATAGAGACCTAATCCGGTTATTTGTCCTGTTTCATCGATCCATCGGATTGCGCTACCGAGGACAGCGATTTGTGGGTTTTTCATCATATGCGCGTATTGGCAGGCGAAACGTTCGGGCATGGCAATATCATCGGCGTCCATGCGGGCGATGAGTGGGGCGCGGGCCTTGGCGATACCTTCGTTCAGTGCCGAAACCAGCCCGCCATTGGGACGGTCGATCAGAACAATGCGGGGGTCGCGTCCGGCATATTCGCGGCAGATGTCTCCGCTCCTATCGGTGGAGCCGTCATCGATGAGGATCAGTTCAAAATCTGTAAAGGTCTGGGTCAGGATACTATCAACCGCTTCGCGCAGGTAGCGTTCGGTATTATAAACGGGCAAGATAACAGAAAGTGCGGGGCTTTTATTCATTTCAATAAAATCCAGTCACGCGAGTATAGGGTTTTTCCAGGAGGTTGTGAAGGCAGAGAACTATATCACATCTTGACAGAGCAGGGCGGAAAAAAAGAAAAACACTTTTCCCCGACCCAATTCTGAATCAGGGTGCGGGCAGTGGAAGATGGCCTTTTCAGTCATGTTTTTTGCTTTGGAGCTTTTCCAGGTATTTTGGTGGGGGAGTTCAGAACACTCTGTTTCTGATAAAGCGAAGAATTGTCCGAAACGCACCGGTTTTCGGGTATTTTTCGAGCAAGGTGTAAATCCCCACTCTGAGCTTTACGTGAAGTGGCCCAAAGTGTTGTTGTGATCGAAGCTCCTTGATTTCGATCACGGGCCGGTTTTGCGCGAGGATGTCCTTGGCCGTTCTCGCCATGACGGCGAAGATATTATAATCATAGAGAACCTGTCGTCGTGCCTCCAGCAAGGCGTCCCTGTTTTTTTCTGCAAGGTCGGAGGCAATGATGTCTGTGATGGTCTCTATGGCCTTGTCCGGTTCATAGATATTGATGGTGCGGATGGCGTCGTGGTGGAAATAGTCTGCAATGTTGGGACAACCGTGATAAATCGGAAAGGTCAGGGTCAGGTAAGGGTCGGCGAGTTTTTCCGTCCAGTAGTGTTCGGCCACAGAATTTTCAATGGCGATGTGGTATCTGTAATCATCAAGGACGTCTCTTTTATCCACAAAGTCGTTGAGACCACGCCCGAAAACATCGACCTGACCGCCCAGGGCATCCTTGAGCCTTGCCACAAAGTCAAGCCGCGCCCGGTGACCGGGAAGGCCAGTTTTGTTTGATGAGACAACAGAAACCAGTTTTGTTTTCTGCGGGTTGTGCGTTTTAAAATCATCGAACGAGAGAGGGCGGTCAAAAAATGTTACGCCTCCTTGTTTACTTATAGACATGCTCCCCACAAACCAGGGAAGGCCTGTCTGTCCCAGTATGAGGTTGGGGTGTGATGTCGTGCGGTTAAAGGCGAGGACATGGTCAAATTGTGACAGAAAGGTCACATTATAGCGATTGTAAATCTTTACGAAATCGGGAGGCTCCGAAACAATGCAGATTTTGGGGATATGTTTGTTGAGGTCAATGCAGGCTCCTGGCTTGAGATCATCGTGAATGAAAATGATATCCGCTTCCCCGGGCGGGATGAAAAATTCAACACCATCAAAACAGTTTTGTCTTTCGGGGAGCTGACGCTGCCAGGGATGTGCATCGTGAGCACTCACAAAAGCGGCTTTGATCATGGTGTTTATATTCTCCAAAAGATGAAGGTTGTTTTTGGGGCTGTACAGATGGACGGGATAACAGAAAGTGCAGGGTTTTTATTCATTTCAATAAGATCCAATCCTCAGGGTAGAGGTCAACGACGTTGCAAGTGGCCAGGTAGTCGGAAGTGAACCATTGTGCGGGGGCGATGATGCGTTTGTCCACTGTCTCGTTCAGCCAGGCTCCCCACCAGGAATAGCTGCTATTGGCGATAATGTTGTGCCGACATTGTCTCATGAGGAACAGGTCTTCCCATGGGGCGGTGGGTTCGGAGCGCACGATATGAACGCGGGGCAGGTTGGCAAAGGTGTCTGCGACAAAATCCGGGGCGTCAGAAAAGAAAAAAAACTCGGCCCCGTCCCCGACCAGATCCTTGATCAGGGTCATCGCCCGGTCATAATAGCCCCGATCCAGCAGGTTATGTGTCGTGGAGTGTTGCGGTTTTAAGTAGTCTCCACGTCGCAGATGCACGGATACAGCGCAGGGGGATTGTGCAATCTTCGCCGCCCAGGCGGAAGCTGTGGGGGTGAAGGGAGCCTGGAGCTGAAACCGCTCACGGAGCAGAGCTTCAACCCCGACGAAATAGCGCGGACTTTGAAAACAGCCTGCCATCAGGACTTCCGCGCCCGAGAGGTTAAAAAATGCAGGGTCAAAATGGAAATGCGGTTCGCAGTAGAGACTGCGAGGTTGTTTCGTGTGTCGTTTTATTTTGCCAATGATGCGGGTGCGTAGGAGGCGTGTCATGAACATGGGGGCCATGGGCGCGGACAGAGGCGGATCCTTATAAAAGTGCTGTGGAACCTTGAGGCGGTTCAGCTGATAAGGGCGGTCTTTGTGGTGGGGGAAAAGGGACAAATCGATTTTCAGGTTCCTGCCCTGTTGCACAGCCAGCCCGAGAGCGGCGGCATACTGGAACAGCTGATTCCCCAAACCCCCATTGAGGGCAATGGTGACAACAGTCTCTTTGATTGGTTTTGTGTCTTGATTATCGACCATATGAAGCCCTAGTTTTGTGCGTGTGCTTCATGTCTCAATCCCGCCGTTCCCAAGACTCCCAAATAAAGGGATATCGCCATCGGAGCCTGTGCGTTTTTTGCAAATCTTTGGCCAGGGCGTTGTATTGTTTTTTGGCATTGGGAACATTGAGATGAAATTGAACCTGTAGGTATTTTATATTTTGAATGAGTTTTTTTTCGATCCAACAGCGGAGCAGAGCATACTCTCCGCCTTCGATATTCAGTTTTGCGAGATGCCACTCATCAACACCACAGTTTTTAAAGAACTTTTCGCTGTCTAACAAGCTGACCTCGACAGTTGCGCCAGTCGCAGAGTGATGAAACGCACCTGTCGCATCGCCGTCTATTGTAAAGCGAGCCTGTTCGTCCTTGTCTGACAGGCCTGCGTTTTGCACCATCACGGATGGCACAGTGGCAAAGCGTTTTTTGATACGCGTAGCATAAGTAGGGAGAGGTTCAAAGATTGTGATCTGTGCTGAGCCACGTTCAAGAAAGCGGGCGGCAAAATCACCATTAAACCCGCCAAGATCAAGTATATTAGCATCCGGTGGCAGGTCATAGCGGTAGCGGAGCTGATCGTCTGGAGACTCAAGAAGCCACCGACGGTGCGACCGATATTGTATGTTTGTTGCATATTTTAAACAACAAAGTAATTGGTAATAGATTTTGAGGACAGGGCGTCTAAAAAGACAGAGACTTTTTCGTGCTACAACCCATGCTCTGATTTTTAGCAGGCGATTGTTATGATTGGACATGGTTTTGAACACCTTTTTTATTCTGGGATACTGTGCAATGTTGGCTTGTTTTTCGTAACTCTCTACCTTGAAAAGCCCGAAGTTTAGGCGTTCAATATATTTCTGTATGTTTAGGGCACCATACGCAAAGGTGTAAGTCTGTGCAGGTCGCAGGGGCAAAAACTTTCATGAGTTTTTCACCTGGATTTTTTCAGAGATTGACGCGCAGTTCCTTGTGGAGTTTGGGGTGTCATTTCTCTATCAAAATCGTCATCATTCGATCCCTCTTGTACGTGTTATATTCCGCCACAAAGTGCGGAAAATGTAGAAAAAAATTTCAAGCCAGAAATGTACGACATTGTGAAAGAGCTTGTGCATAAGCGGACTCTCGTGCGTAGCCAGACTGTGATAGAAAGCCAGGGCCTCCGCAGGGGAACGGCGATATAATATGACCTTGAGGGCATCGCAGGCGATCCTCTGACGGATGGAATGTTTGATCTGTCGGTCGTCTATGATTTCTTTTTCCCACTTCGAATAGATGAGCAGATGTTGTTGTTGAAAGAATTCAATCGACCGCTCGCGCCATGCACGACGTGATCCGCTTTGATCGTGTGCTCTGATGCCCACGACGGCTTTGGGGGTGAAATCGACGTGGCTGATGCGTGCGAGCCTGATCCACATATCCCAGTCTGCGCCATAGAGTAACCCTTCGTCAAAAGAGCCAGCCTGATCCAGGACAGTGCGGCGGACAAGAACGCTGGATGCAGAGCCTGACACAAAATTGCCCCTGAGCAACAAGGGGCGAAAGATATCACCACGCCGTGTTGGTGGCACCACGTTGGCATCTGTGATGATGTCCCCGACCGCATTGATGGAAAAATAGGAAGAATGGACAAAGCCTGTCTCAGGCCCGCCTTGTTGAAAGACCTCGACCTGGGTTTCAAGTTTTTCCGGCAGCCAGATATCGTCTGCATCCAAAAACGCGACAAAGGGGGCGGATGATGTTTCTATGCCAGCATTTCGGGCAGCTGATTCCCCTCTGTTCTGCGGCAAGTCGAGGGGGATAATCCGGCCGTCGGACTGGCTGAATGATGCGATGATCTCTGCTGTCTTGTCGGTTGAGCCATCATTGACAACGATAATGCGTGCCGGGAGAAGAGTTTGTTTTTGAACAGATGTGAGTGTTTCGGCAAGGTATTTTTCGCTGTTAAACACCGGGATAATGACATCAATTTCATAAGGGTTTATGATTTTTCCCAATGGCCCTACTCCGTCATGGGGGGGGGTCGTATGTTGTCACAAAAGCGGCCCTTCATCATTGTGCTTATACCTTCCGAAATAGAGGCTTCATGCTCTTTGTTGCTGTGCGACCTTTAGATCCTGGCGGGCCATTTCGACCACCAGTTCACCAAAGGTTGTGCGCGGAGCCCAGCCGAGTTTGTCGCGGGCTTTCGATGCATCGCCCAACAGGGTTTCGACCTCTGTCGGGCGGAAATAGCGCGGAGAAATGGCAATAATCGGCTGATCTGAGCTTCCTGTCGGTCGGTTGACCCAGTATCCTTTTTCATCAACGCCGTGACCGTCC
The DNA here is from genome assembly GCA_965199245.1 of Kiloniellaceae bacterium. GTDB lineage: Bacteria > Pseudomonadota > Alphaproteobacteria > Kiloniellales > Kiloniellaceae > Carbonatibacter. Next base: position 520,003 of record CBDAQP010000003.1, on the reverse strand, counting down.
CAGCGAATTTTCATGCCGAGTTCACTGGCCACCGCATTGACAAAATCGCGCACGCTGTACTGCTGTCCTGTGGCAATGACAAAGTCTTCCGGCTGATCTTGCTGGAGCATTAACCACTGCATTTCAACATAGTCGCGTGCATGGCCCCAGTCGCGCCGGGCATCGAGGTTACCCAAATCAAGCCTGTCCTCAAATCCGAGGCTGATCCGTGCCAAAGCGCGGGTGATTTTGCGGGTAACGAATGTCTCACCGCGCCGGGGGCTTTCATGATTGAACAGGATCCCGTTACAGGCATAGAGGCCATAGGCTTCGCGATAGTTGACAGTAATCCAATAGGCGTAGAGTTTTGCAACGGCGTAGGGGCTACGGGGATAGAAGGGTGTTGTTTCTTTCTGCGGTGTTTCCTGGACCAGTCCGTAAAGCTCGCTGGTGCTGGCCTGATAAAAACGGGTTGTGTTTTCAAGCCCGAGAATGCGGATGGCTTCGAGAATGCGCAAGGGGCCGATCGCATCGGAATTGGCGGTGTATTCCGGTTCTTCAAAGCTCACTGCAACATGGCTTTGGGCCGCAAGGTTATAGATTTCATCGGGTTTGACCTGTGCAATAATATGGATGAGGCTGGATGAATCGGTCATATCGCCGTGGTGGAGGACAAACCGTCCATCGGATAGCTTTTGATCGCGAATCAGGTGGTCAATGCGGTCGGTATTAAACAACGATGTGCGCCGTTTCATCCCGTGAACACAGTAACCCTTTTCAAGTAAAAATTCCGCAAGGTAGGCCCCGTCCTGGCCTGTAATGCCAGTGATCAATGCTGTCTTTGTCATTTGTGTCTCTCATAATCGTCGTCAAGGCGGACAATATCGTCTTCGCGCAGGTAGTGTCCGGATTGGATTTCGATAATTTCCAACGACACCACGCCGGGATTTTTCAGGCGGTGAACCGTGCCTAAGGGAATATAGGTTGACTGGTTTTCGGTCAAGAGAGCCACGCTGTCCCCTGTCGTGACTTCTGCCGTGCCTTTGACCACAACCCAGTGTTCTGCACGGTGGTGATGGCGTTGCAGGCTGAGACTTGCCCCGGGTTTAACATGAATGCGTTTGACCTTGAATCGGTCACCGCTGTCGATGGTATCATACCAGCCCCAGGGACGATAAACCTTGCGGTGTAGGGTTTGTTCGTCGCGGTTTCGTTGTTGGAGGCGACTGACAATTTCTTTGACATTCTGGGCCTGTGCCTTGTCGGTGACCAGGACGGCATCGGCGGTTTCGATGACGACGAGGTCTTTCACCCCCACCAGACTCACCAGCCGATGTGTGGCGTGAACCAGGCTATTCTGGCTATCGGTGATGAGAACATCGCCGGAATGTGCGTTTCCATTGCTGTCTTTGGGCAGGGCAGTCCAAACGGCATCCCACGCGCCAAGGTCGTCCCAACCCGCATCAAGGGGTGTCATATGAACGGGGAAGCCCCCCCCCGGACAGTGTTCCATGACGGCATAATCGATGGAGTCAGCCGGAGCCGTCGTAAAACTATCCCGTTCAGGGCGGACAAAAGGTGCGCTGTGGTCGCCTGCGCGTGCGTCCCAGGATTTTTTTAAGGGTTGGAAAATATCGGGCCGGAAGGCTTCAATCGCGCGCAACCAGACCGATGCCTTGAGCACGAAGAGACCTGCATTCCAGTAATAAGTCCCTGCATCCAGATAGTGCTGTGCGGTTGCCACATCCGGTTTTTCGACAAAAGATACCACTGTTTGAGTGCTGTGCGCAGAGCGAGGGGCCTGCGTTTGGATGTAGCCATAGCCCGTTTCAGGGCGGTCAGGCACAACGCCAAGCATCACAATCCCATCCTCTTGTGCGTGGCGTATTGCGGTGTGAACAGATGACGTGAACGCCGCAGGGTCTGTCACCGATTGATCAGCAGGTGTCACGACCAAAACGGGATCATCGCCATCCGTGCAGGCCGCCAGTGCGGCGAGGGTCAAGGCCGGAGCAGTGTTGCGGCCCTCTGGCTCAAGTAAAAGTGTTCCGGGATTGATATCGATTTCGCGCAGCTGTTCAAGAGCCAGAAAGCGATGCTCTTCGCCCGTGACGACAAGGGGTTGCGCCGGGTCTAGAGAGTCCGTTTCGAGGGCAATCAATCGCCGAACGGCCTGTTGGTAGAGGCTCTCTTGACCCGTGAGGCAGAGGAACTGTTTGGGAAAGCCTGTGCGTGAGAGCGGCCAGAGGCGTGTCCCGGATCCACCGCAGAGGATTACAGGTTGAATTTCTGTTTGTATTGTCATCATCCGGTCTCCGGTTTCGTCTGGGCATGATTTTTGTTCTGAAACCGCCACGCATCCGTACAAATCTCATCCAGTGTGCGCCGCGCTGTGAAACCCAGCACGGACCGGGCTTTTTGAGCGCAGGCATAACAGACTGCAACATCACCGGGACGGCGGGGGGTGATGCGATAGGGGATTGTGCGTCCCGCTGCCTTTTCAAAGGCTGTCACGACCTCAAGCACAGAGTACCCCCGTCCGGTTCCGAGATTGAGTATCTCTAAAAACCCCCTGTCGTCTGGTGCGTCAAACTGTTTTCTGTGATCTTCAAATACCTCTGGTATTCTGTGGTTCTCGAAAGCAGTTTTGTCGCCGGTCAACTCGGGCTTGGCATTTTGAGAGGGATCCGGGTGGAGGGTGTGTTGTCTGCTTTGCGTTGCGATCAAACGCAGGGCCGCCTCGTGCCCTTCGGCGAGATCCATGACATGAATATAGTCTCTGATGCCCGTACCGTCGGCGGTGGGGTAGTCATCGCCAAAAACCCTCAGTTCTGCGCGTTGTCCGGTGGCAACCTGGGCAATATAGGGCATGAGATTATTGGGAACACCGTTGGGATTTTCGCCAATCAGGCCACTGTTATGCGCCCCGACCGGGTTGAAATAGCGTAGGCACGCAATCCGCCATTCGGGGTCTGCGGTGGCAAGGTCTGTGAGGATCTGTTCAACATAAAGCTTACTGCGGCCATAGGGAGTCAGGGCTGCTAAGGGGTGATCTTCATCAAGGGGCAAGACTTGCGGGTGGCCGTAAACAGTCGCACTACTGCTGAAGACCAGTTTTTTGATCTGCTGTGACTGCATGGACTCAAGCAGGCTAATCGTCCCTTGAACATTATTGGCGTAATAGGAAACGGGTTTGTCAACAGACTCGCCAACGGCCTTGAGGCCAGCGAAATGAATGACGGCCTCAACCCCATAAGAAGACAGAACCTTGTCCAGTACAGCCCGATCACGCACATCGCCATGCACGAAGGCAGGGCGCGTTCCCGCGATTTGGGTGATTTGTTCGATCACGCTGTTACAGCTGTTGGACAGGTTATCATACAAGACCACCTCGTAACCCGATTGCAACAGGGTCACGGCAGTATGGCTTCCCACGTAACCCGTGCCACCGCTGAGAAGAATTGTCATGCGTTCAGGATCCTAATTCTTGCAGGGTATTCGCAGTTGTAACAGTTTCTGAATGAAAGACCTCATCAAACGTGCCTTCTGCCACAATCTCACCCGCCTCAAGGCGTATGATATGGTCACAGTGTTCGATTGTCGAGAGCCGATGGGCGATCATGATGACGGTGATGTCTTTTTCGAGGGTGCGGAGCCTGTCCATCACGCGTTTTTCCGTCGCGTTGTCAAGTGCAGAGGTCGCTTCGTCCAACATGAGGATATCCGCGCGACTATAAAAGGCGCGGGCAAGACCAATGCGCTGTTTTTGTCCACCGGATAATCGGATGCCGCGTTCTCCGACAAAGGTGTGATAGCCATCGGGCAGGCGTTCGATATAATCGGCAATCAAGGCATCTTTTGCCGCCTGACGGACGCGGCCCAGATCAATGTCATCGAGGTCAAGCCCAAAAGCGATATTTTCCGCAATCGTGGTGTCTGACAAGTAAATAGACTGGGGCACATGGGCAATGCGTTTTTGCCAGCCGCGACGGTTGACCGCCGTCAGCTTGATACCGTCAACGCGGATGTCTCCGGTTTTTGGTTCCAGGAGTCCCATGAAACTATCCAAAAGTGTGCTTTTCCCGCTTCCTGTTTTTCCAACTAATCCGACAGAACTTCCCTTGCGGATTGTGAGATCAATATTTTTTAGAATGGGTGCGTTTCCTTCGTCGTAGTCAAAGCACACGGAGGAGAGAACCAGATCACGTTCAAAAATCATCGTGGTGTTGGGCAGATGATGGTCGGGTGGCAACTCAAGAGCGAGCGTATCAAGAACATCAGCGGTTATGTGTCGGGCAGAGCGAAGAGTGGTTAAATCGCTATAGGTGGATTGAAATATCGGGAGGAGACGTTGCCCCCCGAGGGCGAGAGTCCCGAGCAGGGGCAGGGAGGCGACCAATCCCCCTGACCCCTGTGCGAGGGCAAAAACCAAAGAGGCCGCCAGCACAAGGGCGAGGGTTTGAAGGGCAAAACCGGGTGATGTTGCGATAAAAAAATAACTTGCTTCCGCGTCTTTGAGTGCGAGATCAGCACGTGCATAATCTCTTTGATAAAGAGCATGTGTATTTTTGAGGATCACGTCTTTGATAGCACCATACCCTTCTTGTAGGGATTTTATTCTTTTGTTTTGTTCTATTGAGAGTGTGAGTGAAATTTCTTCTATTTTTTTATTTGTTTTTTTTGAAATTATTAAATAAAATAATGAAAAACAAAAAATTAAATAAAAAGATAAATCAATTGATATTGATAAAATAAATGAAATTATAAAAATTGAAATAAGAAAATTTGAAAAAATTCCAATTATTGGTCGTAATAAATGAGAGGATACCATGCTCATTTTATTGTTGATCGCCAGAAATTCGCTTGAATTTTTGCGCGTGTGATAGAGATAGGGCTGGGCAAGTGTCAACCGGAATGCATCGCAGCTCAAGTCGTGACTCACCCGCAGGACGTATTTTTGTGTGGCCCACGCCATGGCAATCCGAATGGCTCCGGCGGTGAGGACAGACAGAACGAAAAAAATTGTTGCGGGCAAGAGCAGTTCTGCGGGGTCGTCCCAGTAGTAAAAAGTGGCGATGTACGCAGTGATGTCATAGTTTTCAATGCTTGCGGGATCAGAGGCCAGCGCGATGAAAGGAATAAGGGAGCCGAGACTCAAAACTTCTGACAGAGCAGCAATATTCGCCAAAGCGAGGAGCAAAAAAAACTGAACCTTTCGCCTGTGGGGTAGGTGGTTTGTCCAGATCTTTGCGATCATCCGGGGGAAGCTTTCAGATGTTTTGTTCTCTGTTGTTTTGTTCTCTGTGTTCATGTCGTTATTGCTCGTGGGTTTTTATTCTATTCGTAATAGGTATAGCCATTGATGCTGTCGCGGTAGGCAGACATCAATTCACGGCGATCTGTGGGTTTGATCTGTCCGGTTGAAATGGCTCCATCGACAATCTTGCGAAAGGCATCGACGCAGTCGCGAGGGTCAAATTCGACGTAGCTCATGACCTCTGCAATGCTGTCGCCTTCGACTTCCTGGAGCAGGTCAAACCCCCCATCGGGGAGCAGGTCAATGGTGGCGACATTCGTATCGCCGAACAAATTATGAAGATCACCCAGCGTTTCCTGATAGGCTCCGACGAAAAAAACCCCCATGTAATAAGGTTCGTTTTCTTTGAGACTGTGAACCGGAAGCGAGGGATGAACCCCGTCTGCGAGGATAAAGCGGTCAATACGCCCGTCTGAATCACAGGTAATATCCGACAGGATCGCCCGACGGTCTGTTGGTTCATTCAATCGTTGCAGGGGAACGACCGGGTGCAGTTGGTCGATGGCCCAGACATCGGGCAGGGATTGAAAAAGCGAAAAATTGCCGTGATAAATATCTGCAAGCCGTTCAAGGTGGGTCTCGACCTCTGAAGGATTTTCACCCTGGGATGCCGTTGTTCTAAAACGAGCGGTCAGGTGCAGGTAAAGGCGCTCTGCGCGGGCCATCTGGCGCAGGTCGATCGCCCCCCGCCGGAATAGGGCGCGCAGTTCGTTGCGGTAATAGGTCGAATCGTTGATACATTCCTGCAAGCGCCGGTGGTCAAGGTAGTCACCGACGGCGGCGAGATCAGAGAGAAAATGGTGATCGTCCTCTGCCAGGGTCGGGGCTGTTTCAGCATCAAATAGGGTGGTATCCAAAACGTCAAAAATCAAAAGCGAAGAGGTCGCAGACACCGCGCGCCCTGATTCTGTGACCAGTGTGGGGTGGTCAAGGCCCGCGTCGTCCATGGCGTAGGCGACGGTTTCAACAACATTTGTGCAGTATTCCTCGACTGCATAGTTGACCGAATTTTCAGACGCTTTCTTTTCCCCCGTATAATCGATGCCTAACCCCCCCCCCAGATCAAGGGTATCAAGGGGTGCGCCTTCGCGGCGCAGTTCCGCGAAATAGCGACAGGCTTCGGCGACAGAGCGGCGGACATCATTGACATCGGGAACTTGCGAACCAAGGTGTGAATGTTGCAACGTCAGACAATGGAGAAGACCTGCCGTCCGCAGGCGGTCAATGACCGTGACCAGCTGATCCGTATTCATGCCAAAGCTCGACCGGTCGCCGGAGCTTTTCGACCAGTTACCCGCAATTTCGTTGTTGAGTTTGACGCGGACACCCAGCAAGGGTTCCTGCCCCAATTCGGCAACAACATCAAGCACAGTATCGAGTTCGCGCGGGCTTTCCAGAACAAGGATCGTATTAAAGCCCAGCTTGCGCGACAGGATGGCGAGGCGGATAAATTCCCTATCCTTGACACCGTTACAGATAATCAGGGCCTCTGACTCGAGCCGATGGGCCAACGCAATCACAAGTTCGGGTTTTGATCCGGCCTCCAGGCCAAAGGCAAAGGAACGCCCATAGTCAACAATGCGGTCGATGACCTGCGCCTGTTGATTGACTTTGATCGGAAAAACACCGCGATATGATCCTTTATAGCCTGTGGATGTGATGGCGGTGCGAAAACTTTCATTCAGTCGGATAATTTCGTGTTTGAGGAAACAGCCCACGCGCAACAGCAGAGGACAGTGAATTCCGCGCTGGTGCAAATCCCGGATAATATCGGGCAGATTGACGCTGGGTGCTGTAGGGGCCAGCGGATTGCAAAGGGCAACATCCCCGTTGGGCAGAACGCTCACAAGACCCTTGCTCCAACGCTCGAAGCCATAGATATTATGGGGGGAATCGTCTGGGTTTTTATCAGGCAAGTTTTCGGATTTTTGTCAAAGTTTTAGACACAGTTTCATTTCCCTTCAAAAAAATGATATTATCATTTTGTGTTACAGACGCTCCGGGGTTTGTTCCATAGTTTTTCACATGATTGTCACAGAATTATCCAAGTATGAACCCTTTTTATCTTGGGTGTCGCATTTTATTTTCGCATGAAAGATTTGAGTCACCTCACGCGTGAAGTAGGGACATATCCCTGACCCGAACCAAAGTTTCACAGAGCGATTTTTCCACGTTTTCTCTATCCATCACAATGTGTAATCCTTTTACTTAATGCTGAAAAATGTTACAAGTTTTTTCAAAAGTCTTCACGTGGTTGTGCCTTTATCCGCCCTGAGTTTCTCCTGTGCCTGAAAATCTGCTTTGCTGGGGTGTGTCCAACTGCGATCAACGCGGTTCAGGTAGGTGGCTTTGCCTTCGACAAAACCCTTGTCTTCTTCGCGGTGAATGGCGCGGTTTTTGTCGAGGTAGGCTTGATTGCGGTGAAGCGGAAGAGTGGGGTCGTAAAGCGGGGCAAGTTCGGCGGTGTTGTGACGGTCTGCAATGACGAAGTCTTCGGCGGTTTTTTGGGCAATGTAGGGGTGCAAGCCCATGGCTTCCAAAGCATAGCGACCTGCGCGCACGCTACTGTCAAGGGTTTCGCGGACAATATCCCGACAGCCCGCAGCATAGAGTTCATAAAAATGTGTGCGGTCGATGGCCCGGGCGACCATGTGCACATGGGGGTGCGTGTGGTGAACGTGACGAACCAGATCAACGGCCTGTTGACGGTTATCAATGGCAATGATCAAAACCTTTGCCGTTTCAATCCCTGCGGCTTGAAGCAGGTCGGGGCGTGTCGGGTCGCCGAAAAAGGCTTTAAATCCCAGCGTTCGCAACAGCTCGAGATGTTGTGAAGAGTGATCCAGAACCACGGTTTCATAGCCCGCACGATGGAGAATGCGGTTTGTGGTTTCCCCAAATCGACCATGTCCGGCAATGATGATGGGGCCGCTATGGTCGATATTATCGGGCTGTCTTTTCCGGGCCTTTCCGAATGACCGCCGCGCGATTTTGTCATTGAGAAGAAAAAGCAAAGGTGTCACAAGCATCGAGAGTGTGATGACCAGAAGCAGTTGATCTGCAAGCTGTGCGGGAAGAACATAAGACCTGACGCTCAAGGCAATCAAGACAAAACCAAATTCGCCCGCCTGTGCGAGACCCAGTGCGAAAAGCCCCGCGTCCTGTGGCTCTATTTTGAATAGCCGTGTGATCAGGTAAAGCACAGCGGCCTTTATCGCAATCAGCCCTGCGCTCAAGCCCATCATGAGCAGGGGGTCACTGCGCAAAAGTTCAAAATTCATACTCGCGCCGACTGTGATGAAAAAAAGGCCCAGCAATAATCCCTTGAACGGTGTCAGATTGCTTTCGAGTTCGTGTTTATATTCACTATTCGCCAGGACAACCCCGGCGACAAAGGCCCCCAGTGCAGGTGACAAACCAACAAGGCTCATCAGCAGGGCAATGCTCATCATCATCATCAGGGCTGTGGCGACGAACAGTTCGCGCATTCCCGCCTGTGCTACAAAGCGGAAAAATGGACGTGTGAGAAAGTTTCCCGCCCCGATGACCGCAACAATGGCCCCGACTGTGAGGGCGGCCCGCACAGCGTCAGAGCGGGTTGTCATCCAGTTCTGGACGGGGGTGGTCGCATCGTTCTGTGTCAGGGTCTCTGCCACAAGGTCTGGGGCACTTAACAGGGGCAGGAGAGCCAAAAGCGGAATAACGGCGATGTCCTGAAACAACAACACGGAAAAAATACTCTGTCCGCCGTCGCTTTTCATCATCCCCTTTTCATCCAGGGTTTGAAGAACAATCGCCGTTGACGACAGAGCCAGAATCAGCCCCACAGCAAGCGAAACGCTCCAGCCCAGCCCTAGCCCCCGCGCGGCGATTATCACCGCAAGGGTGGTCAGGACAAGCTGACAGCCCCCCAACCCCAACAGCTTGAATTTCATTTTCCACAACACCGCAGGGTCAAGCTCCAGCCCAATGAGGAAGAGCATCATGACAACCCCAAATTCTGCAAAGTGTTGAAGGCTGACCAAATCGACACCCAGCATCTGCAACAGCGGGGCGATGGTAATTCCGGCGAGCAGAAAACCGAGTATAGACCCCAAACCTGACCGCACCGCCAGCGGAACCGCCAAAAGGCCCGATACGAGCAAGACGAGAGAAAGCGCAAGAAAATCTGTCATGGTGACTCAATCACGGTGGCTAAATCAGTACTGAGAATGAGCGTTTGTTCCCCTGGCTGATAAGACCCCGCTTGCAAGGCGCGGAGCAAGCGACCATAGCCCGCAATATGGGCACTTTGTCGTGTCCCGTCCTGTTCAAAAAGCCCTTGTGCATCGAACAGCACATAGGGGGGCAGAGGAACCATCTGGCACAGTTCAAAGGTTCTGTGCAACGGCAAAAGAAAGTCCGCCAAGTCTGCACCCTGAACGCCCGTTTTTGAATAGGCCGTTTGCGGACGACCTGCTGTGATTGCCAACATCATTTTTTTTCCCGCCAGCTTGTCGCCCCCCTCCCCCCACGCAAAGCCGGGTTCAAGCACGAGATCAAGCCACTCCTTGACCAGGGCCGGGGCCGATGACCAGAACAGAGGAAACTGAAAAACGATGATATCATGATCCAGCAGCCGCTGTTGTTCCTGGTCAATATCAATTATCAGGCTGGGGTACCAGGCATAGAGGTCAATAAAACTCAGACCGTCGATAGACCGGGCCTCTTGCGCCATGGCCTTGTTAATTCGCGAATGGTGCTGACCGGGGTGTGCGTAGTTGACAAGCAGTTTTTTCATTTTTTTAGGGTCTATGTTTGCCAAGGCTCCTGAGCACCTCTAGAAACGCTGATCCTTGTCGTCTCCGGGGTCGTCTCCGGGGCATCACCGTTTTAAATTTTTGCGTGTGCAACGCTAAAACTTTGCGCGTGCAACATGACAGATTCGGGTGTGCAACACGACTTGCGATCCTCAAATGCGTTAAGTATTCTGCGGTTCTCGAAAAATTTTCCTGCCACCCAACAGACGCTTGATATTTTTAGAATTACTCTCTCGCTGGAATTTGCAGGTTGGTCGTAAAAAAGGCAAATAAAAAAATGTTGTTTTTCCCCGTCTCTCCCCTTGATGGCGGGGGTGGGGTGAACATCTCTTGTGGAGACTCTGCCTTTTTGATAAGGGGATTAAGGAATGACAGAACATAAAAAAAGGTCATGGTCGTCGATGATGAACCGGTTGTCGGGCAGATGGTTGCGCGCGGGCTTGACCAGCTGAGGGCTGTTGAAACGACCTATTATAGTGATCCGATTCTGGCCTTAAGTGATTTGCACCTTTTTGTGGCCTGATTTGATTTTTCTTGACTGGATGATGACCCGGATGGATGGACTGGGGCAACCTATGGTCTGCGTTCTGTCGAGATTCTCTGTCGCAAGATCGAAAATTCAGAACCAACAGACTGGACAGAGCAGGATATGGATCTGCTCAGTGCTGAAGCCGCGCGAGGCTGTGCCCAGCTTGCGGAGTGTCTTGAGGCACAAGAGAGTCAGATATCCGAAAACTAAAGAAAATCTCTAAAGGCCCCAGCGTGTTTTCTTGCGATAGATCGTTGCGGCACTGAGTCCGAAGGTAATGCGCCACCGCCGGGATGTTGCCGCCACAGACCGCCATGGCGTTTTCGATGGCCCGTCGTTCCAGATCATCCATCGACAGCAGGGTTTCAGGTCTGTCCCCAAGGGCAAGCTGATCCCCCGTGGGTGTCGGGTTTTGCGGGTGAAGAGTGGGGGCAGGGCGCGGTGGTTTTGTCTGAGCGAGCGCGTTCCCTCGAGATTATTGAGGGGCGCGGGGAGCATCGCGCGGGTGACATCCGCCCCATCGTTGAGAACGACAATGTTTTTAACGATATTTTGCAGTTGGCGGACATTTCCGGGCCAATCGTAGCCCATAAAAATGCTTTCTGTGTCACGGTCAAAGCGTTGGAACGATTTTTTTTCTTCACGCACATCGTTTTTAAGAAAGTGTTCGGCAATGCGTAAAATATCTTCGCCCCGCTCGCGGAGGTCAGGCATGTTGATTGGCAAGACGTGCAGGCGGTAATAGAGGTCTTCGCGGAAACGTCCGGCCTGAACCTCGGCAAGGGGCGCGCGATTTGTGGCACAGATAATGCGGACATCGACAGAAATTTCCTTGTTGCTGCCGACCTTTGTAAAACGGCGGCTTTGAACAAAACGCAACAGTTTCGTTTGCAAGTCGAGATTCATTTCCCCGATTTCATCAAGAAAGAGCGTCCCGCCATTGGCCTGTGCGGCGGCTCCCTCACGTTCTGTGTTGGCCCCTGTAAAGGCCCCTTTGACGTGTCCGAAAATTTCCGATTCCATCAAATCGCGGGGAATAGCCCCACAATTTAGCGCGCAAAAGGCTTTGCTCTGGCGCGTGCTTTTTTGGTGAATGGCTTCGGCGCAGACCTCTTTGCCCGTTCCACTCTCGCCTGTGATGAAAACAGTTGCGGTACTGGCGGCCGCAGAGTCAATAATCCGATAGACCTCCTGCATCGGCAAGGACGACCCGATAAAACCGCAGTAATCACGGCGATCAATTTTTGATTGGTAGGTTTTGACAACCTGCCGCAATTCCTGTTTTTCCAGGCTGTTGCGAAGGGTAATCACGAGCCGTTCTTTGTTGATGGGTTTGACCATAAAGTCACTGGCCCCCAACTTCATGGCCTCAATCGCCGTTTTCATCGACCCCTGCCCGGTAATGACAATGACAGAGGCTTCACGACCCTGTGCCTGAATGGTCTCGAGCAGATCAAAACCGCTCATATCAGGGAGTTTTAGATCAAGCAAAATAGCGGGGCCGGACAGTCCCTTTGCAATCTGCTGGTTAATGGCAATCGCGGGGGTTAAAAAAGACAGCTTGCGATCCATGAGACTGTAGCCTTTCACGCGCCAGGTCTCGCTGTCGCTGGCGTGAAAGGACGTGACCACCGGACAAGGCAAAGCAATCAACCTGCTGATGATATTGGCTTTATAGCCGTGGCTATGGATCAGATCCGGTTTTTTTTCTGTGCAGAGCCTGCGAAAATCTGCAATTCCTCGACAACAGAAAAAGGGGATTTGGGCGGCGTGCAATTTGTCCTTGAGCGGATGAGGCCCATAATCTTTCAGGAAAACAACGTGGAGAGCACACCCGTTTTTTTGCAGGGCGGTCGCCAGATAGAGAATATGGCTCTCGATCCCCCCGAAAAAACGACTATCGATAACCTGCCAAACAGAATGAATCGGCATGATCTTTTCCCTGTTGTCCTGAAAACCTTGTGGTTTTCTCTGGTGGTCTCTATTGTGGTGTTTGTCCTGTTGCAAAGATGGTGCCGATTTTTTGTTATTTATTTTTAAGGCTTTAAATATTTTTTGAGAGGAGTATTTCGCAATTTGCGAAGCAAAAGGATTGTCATTCCGCCAAAAGATTTTTCTCATTTAATTCTTGACATTTTTTTTCATATCTGCCTTTTTTCATATCTGCTAGGATGCTTCTTTGATTATTCGGTTCTGACTTGCCTGCTGTTTTTGGATAATCCTTTGAACACTGTGGGGTCTTGCGATGTGTCGTTTTTCTTCCAAATCGTCTTTGTTGGCTGGTGTGTCTGCTGTTGTTCTGGCGGCAAGCATTGGCTCTGGTGCCTTTGCCCAGGCGGTGAATTACGAGCATTCAACAGGTTCTGATTACTGGGCCGATGGTACAGCGAGAAACGCAAACAACAACCCTGCCAGCACGGATATGGCGGAAGCGAGAGCGGGTGATAATCTCACACTGTCTGGCGGTCGCGTTTCTATTACTTCTTCCTCTCGCTCTGGTGCTTCTATTGGAATTTTGAAGAGTGGAACGGGCAGTGCAGCAGGGTTTTTCGCTGTGCAGAACCGCTATACTTCTGTAGGCACTTTAACGAGCCGTATCGGAAAAATTCAAAAGCAAGGCAGTCAGGCGGTTGATCTATCTCTTCAGAGTGTTGGGCAATCTGGAAGCGTAGTAGAAGTTATTGTTGCAGGAGATGCTGTTGTCGATGGTCTGTCTATTAGCTTGTTTTCTTGGGATGGTCCTCGAAAAGGCAGGGCCACTTTCGGCGGTGATTTAACGATTGAGTATCGTGCCCGTCTGAACGACGCTGGTGAAAACAATCGTGCTTATCTTGTTTTTAATGGCTCTGCCGATCAGAGGATTTTGGGCACTGGCACGGCGAAGATCACCGCCTCTACAGAAGATGGCGAGGGAACGATTCAGGTTCTGAATGGCCGTGATGGCCTTGCACCGCATAAGGCGACTTTTGACATAGAGATTGGTCACGATGCCGCGACGGATGCGAACGACAGACGCCTCAGGCAGTTGACGGTGGGCGACTCGTCGAAGGGCGGTCATGCGATTTTCAACAGGGGCGTTCATGTTGATCATATCAATGTGATTGCGGGGAATCACAGGAATGAGCAGGCGATTGTCGAGTTTCGGGGAAATGTGTCCGGTGATACCATTAAGCTGACGGGTGGCTTTCAACGCACCTCGTCTTCGGGGGGAACATATGTTGATGCCCGGGCCATATTCAACGCATCAGCTGGTGATATGACAGTTGGTAATAAAATTGTTGGTGGTCGTTCTGATGGTAGTTCGCGCGGAGGTTATCTCACCATTATTGGCGGGCGTTCCGGTAATCCGGCGCGTCAGCACACAGTCACCTTTGAAAATGAAGTTGGCTTCAATAGTAAGATGGCTGGCATTTCTGTCGGTGATGGTCAGTCTGCGGGTTCTGCTGTTTTTAAAGGGGATGTCAATTCTGGCGACTTTGGAGTGAATGGCGGTGACGCGGCAGGCGAGGCATCACAGGCAACGGTTGAGAAAGACCTGACAGCCAGCATGGTGAGGCTTGCGGACAACGCCGGATCTGCCACTCTGACCATTGGCGGTGCGGGCCGTCTTGCGACCGTGAATGACGCGGGTCAAACGATCAATGGTCGGGTTAGAGCAGTTGGTGACGGACAGGGAACACTGATTGTTGATAACCGGGGTGATGCGGGCACAGGCCGTACCAATAACAACACAGTGACCTTTAGCACTTCAGTCGGTCGCGATGGGGCGGCTCTCAAGCGGATCACGCTGAAAGACGGCCGGACGACCTTTCACAAGGGTGTTTATGCCGATACAATCACGATCAACACAGGCGATGCGACAGTTTTCAAGGGCGATGTCAAGGCAGAAACAGGGGTCAAACTGGGCAACGGAAGTTCTGTGACCTTTGGTGATGCCGCCGGAACTGATGCCGCCGGACAAACAATCACGGGCAATATCACAAGCGCGGCGAATGGCAATTATGGCGCGATCATCATTGCCAACACCCACGCGGACGGTGTGAGTTTCAAGGGGAGCCTGGGGGCGAGCGGTGCGAACAATGGCCTCTCCCGCGTGACGCTGAACACGAATGCCAAGGCGGCCTTTGCGGGCAATGTTTACCTCGAGAACGGCTTGACATTCGCCAACGGGTCACGGGTCACGTTCAACGGGACAGACTCCCAAACGGTGGCCGGCGATCTGACGAGCGCGGCGGGTGGCAATTATGGCACGATCATCATTGCCAACACCCACGCGGACGGTGTGAGTTTCAAGGGGAGCCTGGGGGCGAGCGGTGATCAGAATGGCCTTTCCCGCGTGACGCTGAACACGAATGCCAAGGCGGCCTTTGCAGATAATGTTTACCTCGAGAACGGCTTGGCATTCGGCAACGGGTCACAGGTCACGTTCAACGGGACAGACTCCCAAACGGTGGCCGGCGATCTGACGAGCGCGGCGGGTGGCAACTATGGCACAATGACCATTGCCAATTCCCACGCGAGCGGCGTGACCTTCACGGGGAGCCTGGGCGCGAGCGGTGATCATAATGGCCTCTACCGCCTGACTCTGAACGATGACTCCAGGGCGACCTTTGCAGGCAATGTTTATCTGGCGAGTGGCCTGACCCTGGGCAATAGCACCATCGCCTTTGGCGGGTCTGGCAACCAGACCATTCAGGCGGACATCCGCAACAGCACGGGCAAGCAGGGGTTTGTCGTTGTGCATAACAGCGGAACGACGAACAGGACTGTGACCTTTGAGGATGCTGTGGGCGCGACGGGCAACGATCTTGCAGGACTCACGGTGCGCGATGGTGTGGCGGTGTTCAAGGGTGCTGTTTTTGCACAGGGTCTTGAGGTCGGTTCGACCGATGGCGCAGAGTTCAGGGGCGATGTGACCACAGGCGGGATCCTGTTTGCCGGGAACAATGAGGCCAAAATCACCCTGAACGGCACGGCGAACCAGACTGTGACGGGCGACATCACCCCGGATTCCGACGGGCGTGGTCTTCTGGTCGTGAACAACGCCCACGCGACGACCAACAAAGTCACCTTTGGCGGGTCAGTCGGTGCCGATGGGACGGCCCTCAAGCAGATCACACTGAGTGATGGCCGGACGACTTTTAACAGGGCTGTTTATGCCAGGTCGATCACGATTGACACAGGCGACGCGACGACCTTCAAGGGCGATGTCAAGGTGGGCACAGGGATCCAGCTTGGCAGGAACAGCGGTTTTGTCACCTTTGGTGGCGCGGCCAATCAAAGGATTTCGGGCACTGGCACGGCAAGGATCACCGCCGCCGCAGACGGCGAGGGCACGATTCAGGTTCTGAATGGCCGTGATGGCCTTGCACCGCGTAAGGCGACCTTTGACATAGAGATTGGTCACGATGCCGCGACGGATGCGAACGACAGACGCCTCAGGCAGTTGACGGTGGGCGACGCGTCGAAGGGCGGTCATGCGATTTTCAACAGGGGCGTTCATGTTGATAATATCAATGTGATTGCGGGGAATCACAATGATGAGAGGGCGACTGTCGAGTTTCGGGGAAATGTATCCGGTGATACAATCAAGCTGACGGGTGGACGTCACGTCGTGGGTACAGGTTCGACAACTGTTTATCCCCGTGCCATATTCAACGCATCAGCTGGTGATATGACAGTTGGTAACAAAATTGTTGGTAGTGGCTTTGATCCTTTTGGTCAACCGGGAGACCCACGCGGAGGTTTGCTCACCATTATTGGCGGGCGTTCCGGTAATCCGGCGCGTCAGCACACAGTCACCTTTGAAAATGAAGTTGGCTTCGGTAGTACGATGTCTGACATTGCTGTCGGTGATGGTCAGTCTGCGGGTTCTGCTGTTTTTAAAGGGGATGTCAATTCTGACGTCTTTGGAGTGAATGGCGGTGACGCGGCAGGCGAGGCATCACGGGCAAGGGTTGAGAAAGACCTGACAGCCAGCATGGTGAGGCTTGCGGACAACGCCGGATCTGCCACTCTGACCATTGGCGGTGCGGGCCGTCTTGCGACCGTGAATGACGCGGGTCAAACGATCAATGCTTGGGTTATAGCAGGTGGTGACGGACAGGGAACACTGATTGTTGATAACCGGGGTGATGCTAATGCGGGCGCAAACCGAGCCAATAACAACAAAGTGACCTTTAACGGTTCAGTCGGTCGCGATGGGACGGCCCTCAGGCAGATCACGCTGAGAGACGGCCGGACGACCTTTAGAAGTGGTGTTTATGCGAGGTCGATCACGATCGACACAGGCGACGCGACAGTTTTCAAGGGCCATGTCAAGGCAGGAACAGGAGCGAACGAAGGGATCACACTGGGCGCGCGCAGTGGTTCTGTCACCTTTAGCGGCACGACCGGACAAACGGTTGCGGGCAATATCACAAGTGCGGCGGGTGGCGATTATGGCGCGATCATCATTGCCAACACCCACGCAGACGGCGTGACCTTCAAGGGGAGCCTGGGGGCGAGTGGTCATAATAATGGCCTCTCCCGCGTGACGCTGGAAGATAATGTCAAGGCGGCCTTTGCGGGCAATGTTTACCTCGGGAACGGCCTGACATTCGGCAACAGGTCACAGGTCACGTTCAACGGAACAACCTCCCAAACGGTGGCGGGCAATATTACGGCGGCGGTTGCGAATCAGGGTACGATCACCATTGCCAACGATGACGGTGTGACCTTCAAGGGGAACCTGGGTACGACTGGCGCGAAGCTGAACCGCCTGACCCTGAACGATGACTCCAGTGCGACCTTTGAGGGTCATGTTTATCTGGCGAATGGCCTGAAACTGGGCAATAGCACCATTACCTTTGGCGGGTCTGGCAACCAGACCATCAAGGCAGACATCCGCAACAGCACGGGCAAGCGGGGGTCTGTTGTTGTGAATAACAGCGGCGGGACGGTGACCTTTGAGGATGCCGTTGGCGCGACGGGGGATGCCAACCATCTTGCACGACTCACGGTGAGCGATGGTGTGGCGGTGTTTGATAGTCATGTTTTTGCACAGGGCCTTGTGGTCAGTTCGACCGATGGCGCACAGTTCAAGGGCAATATCACCACAGGCTCAGGCGGGATCCTGTTTACCGGGCACAATGATGCCAAAATCACCCTGAACGGCGCGGTGAACCAGACTGTAACGGGCGACATCACCACGGAGTCTGACGGGCGTGGTCTCCTGGTTGTGAACAACGCCCACGCGACGACCAACAAAGTCACCTTTGGCAGGTCAGTCGGTGCCGATGGGACAGCCCTCAAGCAGATCACGCTGAGAGACGGCCGGACGACCTTTGACAGTGGTGTTTATGCCGATACGATCAATATCACCACAAGCGACGCGACAGTTTTCAAGGGCGATGTCAAGGCAGAGACAAGGTTCCGGCTTGGCAACGGAAGTTCTGTCACCTTTAACGGCACGGCCGGACAAACGATCACCGGCGATATCACGCGCGCGGCGGGGGGTAATTATGGGACAATCATCATTGCCAACACCCACGCGGACGGCGTGACCTTTGCGGGCCAGCTGGGCGCAAGTGGTCAAAAGTTGAACCGCGTGACCCTGAACGATGACTCCAACGCGACCTTTGAAGGCAGTGTTTATCTGGCGAATGGCCTGAAGCTGGGCAATGATGCCACAATCACCTTTGGCGGGTCTGGCAACCAGACCATCAAGGCGGGCATCAGCAACAGCACGGCGGGCGAGCGGGGGTCTGTCGTTGTGAATAACAGCGGCACGACGAACAGGACGGTGACCTTTGAGGATGCCGTTGGCGCGCCGGGGAACGGTAACGATCTTGCACGACTCACACTGGACAACGGCCAGACTGTTTTTGCTGGTGCTGTTTATGCCGGAACGATTGACGTCAATGCCGACAGTGACGGGACGATCTTCAACAGCTCTGTGACCACGCGCGCGGGCCTGACGCTGGCGGGGGCGGCGACCTTCAAGGGGTCTGTCACCACCGGGGCCAACGGTCTGGTCTTTGATGGGGCGGGGGGGGCTGCGACCTTTGCCGGCACGGCAGCACAGACCATCGCCCCTGCGATCACGACGGATGCCAATAATCAGGGGGCGATCACCATTGCCAACAGAGCCGGTGTGACCTTTGAGGGGAACCTGGGCGCGACCACTGCCAGACTGGCCGGCCTGACCCTGCACACCGGCACCAAAGCGACGCTTGAACAGTCCGGTTACTTTGCCGGTAATGTCACACTCCGCAACAATGCGACCCTGATTGTCGGTGATGCCAGCGGGGTCACCGGCACCAATGGACGCGGGACAGGGGCGGCGGACGCGCAAACGATCACGGGCAACATTGTTGCGGGCGATGACGGACAGGGCGATCTGGAGATCAGGAACCGCTCAAGCCATGCCACGGGTCAAAAGGTGTCCTTTACGGGGTCAATCGGTACCGCAGAGGCCGCCCTGAACAGGATCACGGTTGCCGATGGGGAAACGACCTTTGACGGTGATGTTTATGCGGGCAACCTGACGATCACCGCGCGCGAGAGGACGACCTTCAGGGGCCATGTCAAAGCGGACAGAGAGTTCGAGCTTGGCAACGGAAGTTCTGTGACCTTTGGCGGGACGGCCGGACAACGGATTACGGGCAATATCACAAGCGCATCGGGGGGCAATTATGGCGCGATCATCATTGCCAACACCCATGCAGATGGTGTGACCTTTGGGGGTCAGCTGGGCGCAAGTGGTCACGGGTTGCGCAGCCTGACTGTGAACGAGGGGGCCAAAGTGACCTTTACCCGTCCTGTTTATCTGTCGGGCACCCTGAGGCTCAAGACAGGGACGACGCTTGTGCTGGGGGATTACCTGACGAGGCGGGATGATGCAACGCGGCCCTTTGTGACGGTCGGGGACTATGCCTTTGAGGGGGACTTTACGGAGGCGAACAGGGTCAGATTGATTTTGCCACTGTCCTTTACCAGCGGAACGCAGAAGGTGTTCAGTGCGCATGACACCCTGGACAAGGAGAAGTTCAGCTTTGCGGGCAATAACCTTGTCAACTACAGTTATGACTTTGATGATGACGGCACTGATGTCACTGTGAAGGATAAGGGTTCTGGTGCCAGGGATGAGGGCAATCAGGGCGACGGGTCTGGTGACACCGATGTGAAGGTTGCGGATAAGGACGCTGATAAGGATGCCGATGCCGGGGATGAGGGCAATCAGGGTGACGGGTCTGGTGACACCGATGTGAAGGTTGCTGATAAGGACGCTGATAAGGATGCCGGTGATGAGGGCAATCAGGGCGACGGGTCTGGTGACACCGATGTGAAGGTTGCTGATAAGGACGCTGATAAGGATGCCGGTGATGAGGGCAATCAGGGCGACGGGTCTGGTGACACCGATGTGAAGGTTGCTGATAAGGATGCCGGTGATGAGGGCAATCAGGGTGACGGGTCTGGTGACACCGATGTGAAGGTTGCTGATAAGGACGCTGATAAGGATGCCGGTGATGAGGGCAATCAGGGCGACGGGTCTGGTGACACCGATGTGAAGGTTGCTGATAAGGATGCCGGTGATGAGGGCAATCAGGGCGACGGGTCTGGTGACACCGATGTGAAGGTTGCTGATAAGGATGCCGGTGATGAGGGCAATCAGGGTGACGGGTCTGGTGACACCGATGTGAAGGTTGCTGATAAGGATGCCGGTGATGAGGGCAATCAGGGTGACGGGTCTGGTGACACCGATGTGAAGGTTGCTGATAAGGACGCTGATAAGGATGCCGGTGATGAGGGCAATCAGGGCGACGGGTCTGGTGACACCGATGTGAAGGTTGCTGATAAGGACGCTGATAAGGATGCCGGTGATGAGGGCAATCAGGGTGACGGGTCTGGTGACACCGATGTGAAGGTTGCTGATAAGGACGCTGATAAGGATGCCGGTGATGAGGGCAATCAGGGTGACGGGTCTGGTGACACCGATGTGAAGGTTGCTGATAAGGACGCTGATAAGGATGCCGGTGATGAGGGCAATCAGGGTGACGGGTCTGGTGACACCGATGTGAAGGTTGCTGATAAGGACGCTGATAAGGATGCCGGTGATGAGGGCAATCAGGGCGACGGGTCTGGTGACACCGATGTGAAGGTTGCTGATAAGGATGCTGATGCCGGTGATGAGGGCAATCAGGGCGATGGGTCTGGTGGTGACGACCCCGATGTGAAGGTTGCTGATAAGGACGCTGATAAGGATGCTGATGCCGGTGATGAGGGCAATCAGGGTGACGGGTCTGGTGGCGACGGCACCGATGTGAAGGTTGCTGATAAGGATGCTGATAAGGACGCTGATGCCGGTGATGAGGGCAATCAGGGTGACGGGTCTGGTGGTGACGACACCGATGTGAAGGTTGCGGATAAGGACGCTGATAAGGATGCTGATGCCGGTGATGAGGGCAATCAGGGCGACGGGTCTGGTGACACCGATGTGAAGGTTGCTGATAAGGACGCTGATAAGGACGCTGATGCCGGGGATGAGGGCAATCAGGGTGACGGGTCTGGTGGTGGTGACACCGATGTGAAGGTTGCTGATAAGGACGCTGATGCCGGGGATGAGGGCAATCAGGGCGACGGGTCTGGTGGTGACGACACCGATGTGAAGGTTGCGGATAAGGACGCTGATAAGGATGCCGATGCCGGGGATGAGGGCAATCAGGGCGATGGGTCTGGTGGTGACGACACCGATGTGAAGGTTGCGGATAAGGACGCTGATAAGGATGCTGATGCCGGGGATGAGGGCAATCAGGGCGATGGGTCTGGTGGTGGCGACCCCGATGTGAAGGTTGCGGATAAGGACGCTGATAAGGATGCTGATGCCGGGGATGAGGGCAATCAGGGCGATGGGTCTGGTGGTGGTGACACCGATGTGAAGGTTGCGGATAAGGACGCTGATAAGGACGCTGATGCCGGGGATGAGGGCAATCAGGGTGACGGGTCTGGTGGTGGTGACACCGATGTGAAGGTTGCGGATAAGGATGCTGATGCCGGGGATGAGGGCAATCAGGGTGACGGGTCTGGTGGTGGCGACCCCGATGTGAAGGTTGCGGATAAGGACGCTGATAAGGATGCTGATGCCGGGGACGAGGGCAATCAGGGCGACGGGTCTGGTGGTGGTGACACCGATGTGAAGGTTGCGGATAAGGACGCTGATAAGGACGCTGATGCCGGAGATGAAGGCGACAAGGGCGACGGGTCTGGTGGTGGCGGCCCCGATGTGAAGGAGGTCGCAGGTAAGGATAAGGATGCGGATAGGGATGTGCCGCTGAACCTTAAGTCTGGGGGCGACGGGTCTGGTAGTGACGACACAGATGTGAAGGATGTCGCTGGTAAGGATGTCGATGATAAAGATGCGGATAGGGATGTTGATGTTGCGGATAAGGGCCTTAGTCGCCCCATTGCCCTTATGACGCCGAATGCGGTTGGCTTTAAGTCTGCGGGGGAGGTGTCGTCGAAGCTGGGCGTGTCTCTGTCTGAAGCCACTGTTCTTTTGGCGGCGGCGGATGTTGCGAAGGATTTACCGGCGAACGACCCTGTGAAGAAGATTCTCGAGGAGGCGACCCGGGCGGGGAATGAGGCGCAGGTCAGGCGTCTTGCGGCCCAGCTCACGCCGCAGATGACCGCGCTGGTCGGGGTGAGGAGGGTGGTGCTCTCGACGGGGAGACAGGTGGCGGGTCTATTGTCCGACCGTCTTGCTCTGCAGCGCGGGGGGGACAGCCAGAGCGGATTTGTGCAGAGCGGATTTGCGACCGGGGGTGAGGGACTGGACAGGGCCTTCTGGCTCAAGCCGTTTGGCCGTCGGGGCGAACAGGCGAAGGACAGGACACAGAATATTGACGGTTATCGGACCTCTGCGCGGGGCCTTGCGGTGGGTGTGGATGCGCCTGTGGGGGAACGGGGTCGTGTGGGGACGGCTCTGGCCTATAGCACCAGCCGGATTACGGGCAAGGGTTTTGGCGAGGATAAGACGGATGTCAGGAGCTGGCAGGTCTCGATTTACGGGGATTACAGCACGGGGCGTTATTATGTGGACGGTCAGGTGGGCGTCGGGCGCAACGATGTGAGCACGACCTCGCGTGTGGCGGTCTTGACGCGCAAGTCGGCCTATGACACGACCAGCCTGACGGCCTCTGTGGGTGGTGGTGTGCCGCTGAGCCTTGATGTGAGCACGACGCTGACCCCGACGGCGGGTCTGTCGTGGACGCGGGTGGGGTCGGTGCGTTATACCACGACGGGGGCGTTGAGCCTGAACCAGAAGATCACAGTGGGGTCGATTGATGCGGTTGTGGGGACGCTGGGCACCCGCCTACACAAAGAGATCACCCGGGGGAATGGCACCCTTGTTCCCGTGGCGCGTGTGGGGCTGTCCTATGACTTTGCGGGGGATCAAACGACGGCACGCGGCCGGTTCACCGGCGGCGGTTCCCGCTTTACGGTCAAGGGGGCGAAGGTCAGGAAGCTGTCAGGCACCGCAGGGGTGGGCCTGAGCTATAGTGCCCCGCGCTGGTCAATCGGGGCGGACTATGACCTGAGTGCCCGCACTGGCTACACGGGCCACAGTGCCCGCCTGAATGCCAGGGTCAAGTTCTGACCTACCCTGTGAACTTAACCAGCGGCGGCCCCGAAAGGCAACAGCCTTTCGGGGTTCTGTCTTGAATGGGGATGGCTCCCACTGGCGCAGGAAAAATGCGCCCCTCGCGTTCTGTCAGAGGCTGGAGGTTTTGAGAGGGACTCGTCTGGCTATCAATTAGACATCCGGGTTTTTCGAGCGAATACTGCTCCTGCGTTTCACACGCTTAAAGCGTTCTTGAAAATATGTGCAGAAAACCTGATTTTCCAAGTAAGACCCATCCCCCTTCCAGGCCGCTCCCATACGCCCTACAAGAGCGGCAATCCAGTCCGCCGCCTGAAGTTTGATAACGATGACTCTCGGCCTGAAACGGAGGCTCAATCAATGAACGCCCATGATTATCATGACCATACATTGAGATTGACGCCGCCGTCAGCAGTTCCTCTCTTTGAGGATGCTGATCCATAATCAGCAGTAAGTTTTCAGTTGAGGGGCGATCCTTCGTACAGAATTGATCCAGCCGTTTTATCGCCTCACGCAAAACGCGATTATAGAGACGATTGGATTTATGGTTATCGGGGCAGTCTTTCTTTTCACCAACATAAAACACAAACCCGTTACAATCTTTGATCTTGTTCAGGAACCTGTTTGTGAATTGGCGGAGTTCTCGATATTTCTCGATATTTTTAACGGTGTAGAGTCGCGATCCCTTCTTTTCCCATTTGGCAGGGTGTTCGTCGCTTTGACTGATTTCACAGTGAAGGAGTTTACACTTTCCCTTATAAAACCATGTTCCGAAGTTGCGGACTTCTGTTGCGGGAAGAACCAAACCGGCCAGCCCAAAAACCGGATTATCGTTGTGTTTGGGGTGATCACGACTGACGTAAGGCCCGAACTCATCCAGATAAGCGATATAGGTCATAGATACCTCCACAAAAAACACGAAAGCCCGCGCATAAAGCGCGGGCCTCGGAACGAGGGCGTTTATCCCAAATGAAATAACTGCGTCTCAAGAATCTTATATCCACAACTTTACAGCAGTGTAAACTCTTTTTCTCTTAAATTTGACATTTTTCTCTTAAACTTTACAGCGTTGTCAACTTTGTTTCTCTTAATTCCTGGCGCGCTTCATTGAGGTTGGCTTCAAGCCTGTCCTCAATTCCTTCAAAGCGTTTGAGCAAGAGAGGCAGATAACTATTCAACCCTTGCTGTGATTCTTCGACGCGAGCCATTCTCTCATTTATGCCAATATTGTCTCATTCATGGTTTCCTGTCCCTGTTGTGCTGTTTAATCCAATCTGGGGACGCCCAGCTCATCCAGTTTAAAGGGGCTAGAAAAAATTCGTCGTCTTCTGTGGGGGCGTTCTGATACTTCACCCCATATTCCGGGAATATCGCGGTCTTACTCACACTCAGGACATCGCCCGCGAGAACGGCACACCGGTTCCCCCGGCGCGAAAGGGCTGTCCGGCCAACCCATAGAGGTTTGGCGTTTTTGGAGGTTCCCGATTGCTTGCGCTTTTTTTAAATTATGTCATATTTGAATATATAAAAAACAGGAGAGCAGGCAGATGTCACCTTTACCCCGTCGTCTTTATCCTCCCTCACGCTCGCGGCGGCGTTTTTTGGGGGCGGCTCTGGGGGTGGCTTTCGGGGGTGGGCTGGTGCGGTCTGCGGTCGCGCGGGTATTGGGGACGGCACGCCTGACGACGCTGAGTGATGGCTATCTCACACTGCCCGGTGATTTTGCCTTTGGTGGATTGCCATGGCAGGAACTGGCCCCGATTCTTGCAGAATTTGCGCTCTCTGCCGAAACGATTACACCGGAATGTAACCTGACCCTTTATCGCGATGGGGGGCGGACGGTGTTGTTTGATGTTGGCAGCGGGCCTGATTTTATGGAAAGCTCGGGACGGTTGTTGGACAGCCTGGCGGCGCAGGGGTTGACGCCGGAGGACGTGACCCATGTTGTTTTTACCCATGCCCACCCCGATCATCTCTGGGGGGTGTTGGATGATTTTGATGAGCTGTTGTTTCCCGAGGCGACCTTTTTCATGGGGCGGGCAGAGTGGGACTATTGGTGGAACCCGCGAACGGTTGAACGTATTGGTCAAGACCGTGTGTCCTTTGCGGTTGGAGCCAAACGCCGCTTGACCCATCTGGAAGACCGGATTGAATTGTTTGACGATGGACAGGAAATTTTGCCCGGCATTGGTGCTGTTGCGACACCGGGGCACACGCCGGGGCATATGAGTTTTGAAATCCGCCAGGGTTCGGAGTCTATGATGGTTCTGGGGGATGCCATTGGCAATGGACATCTGGCCTTTCGCAAGCCCCACTGGCCCAGTGGCGGCGATCAGGATCAGGAACAGGGTATTGTCACCCGCACGGCTCTGTTCGAGCGTATTGTCCATGAAAAAATGCCGGTTGTCGGCTTTCACTTGCCCGGTGGGGGGATGGGGCGCGTGGAAACGGCGCAGGACGGCTATCGCTTTGTCGGAGAAAACACATGATTCCCGTGCTTGCTCTGGTGTTCTTTTTGTCCTCTGCTGTTTGGGCGGACGAAGATATTCCCGATCAGTATCCCGGCTCGTTGCTCTATTCCAAACCGGTCGAGGTCATCCCCAATGTCTGGTCTGCGATCGGGGCCACGGCTCCGCCGCGTTATGACAACAGCGGGCACAACAACAATTTGAGCTTTATTGTCACTGGTGCGGGGGTGGTGGTTATCAATGGTGGCGCGGCCTATCGTGTTGCCGAGGCTCTGCATGATGAAATTAAACAGATCACCGACCAGCCCGTGAAGCTGGTCATTAACGAGAATGGGCAGGGTCACGCCATGTTGGGCAATAGTTATTGGGTGGCGCAGTCTGTGCCTATTCTGGCCCATGCCGATGCGGCGCGCGCCTTTGCAGACAGGGGGCATGATATTCTTGAACGGATGCGCGGATATAACCGTGATAAGGCTGAAAAAACCTTTGTTGCTCCGCCCACGGAAACCTTTACCGGTCAAAAGGTCATCGCCATGGGGACAGAGCGGATTGAAGTTCTTGCCCTTGGCCCGGCGCATAGTCCGGGGGATATTCAGGTCTGGTTGCCTGAACGGGGGTTGGTGATTGCAGGGGATATTGCCTTTCACGAACGGCTCTTGCCCATTTTCCAGGACAGCCTGACCGCTGATTGGCTTGAAACCTGGGACAACGGGTTTGAATCCCTCGGCGCGACCTGGGTGATCCCGGGGCATGGACATCCGACTAACATGGCGCAGGTGCGGCGTTATACCCGTGATTATCTCGTCTGGATCCGCAAAAAGGTCGGTGAATTGATTGAGTCCGGCGCAGGATTGGAAGACGCCTACTCTGTCGATCAGTCGCCTTATGCGCACCTTGATACGTTCAAGGAACTGGCCACGCGCAATGCAGGGCGTGTCTATGAGCAGATGGAATTTGAATAGCCCTTGCAGAGCCATTCTTCACCCCAATCCTGAAGCAGGTTCCAATGTCGCCAATTATATTCACGCTTATCCCTGACAAATTTATAAAAGTTTTCCAGCATCGTTTTTTCAGGATCATCGTCATGACCTTGCAAATCATTGGCTGCCAGCGATCTCCATTCCCCGAAGTTATGAATAGAAAATGATTGCGTTTGCGCCGTTTTCAAATTTCTTACAGCTGGACACCCGTATTAACTCCGGATTTATGCCCTGCTGTGGCCAATTGTGATTTTTCGAGACGGCGTTTTTTTCGCCGCAGATTGCGGTGGCGGGACATTTTTTACGACGAAATTCGCATTCCGGACGGACTGCGGTTGCCCGGCGTTCATGAAAGATCAGGCGATCCATGTTGTAGGCGAGATTGGCCAGCGTCAGTTTGGCTTCTGCCCGCTTGAGGGTGCGGATGAACAGACCGAAGCGGTTTTTCTGATGGGCGAAAACATGCTCGACCCGTGCGCGGATGGCTGATTTTCGCGCGTTGGCCCGTGCACTGGCTTTCGGCATGGGTTTACCCTTGGGTTTCTTGCGATGGATACGGCTGACCAACATTTTCTTCGCCAGCCATTTCTCATTGCTTTCAGAGCGGGTGTCACCCCAGACTTCGGCTGACGTGTTGTCCGTATCAAACACACGCTTGAGTTGATGCCCGTCCGCAGCTGTAGCCGATGTCACGGCCTGGCCCCGGATGAAACCGTAGCGCCGGTCAATACTGATGTGGGACTTGTACCCGAGTGGCGATTTGTGGCAGAGGTGTGCCATCAGGCCGGTAGCGAACCTTGCCGCCCACCTTCAGCGTCCAGCGCGCATCCACATCCTTTTGTGCCGCTTTGGCGGGGTCATCCGGCCAGATTTCAGTTGCGCTTTTACCCTCCTTGACGGCTTTTTTCTCAGGCTCGGTGTTGCGCTGCTTCGGTGCCGGGACAAGGGACGCATCAACGATCTGCCCCGACATCGGGATATAACCTTTCTTGTGCAGTTGCCAGTCAAAAGCCTTCATCACCCGCCGCAAGGTCCCGGTTTCCGTCAGTTTGTTGCGAAACAGGCGGATCGTGTTCTCGTCCGGCGTCGGGCCGCCAAGGTCGAAATTCAGAAAGCGCATCCAGGACACCGGATCATGAATTCCATCTTCTTCAGGTTATGTTGCGCCTGCAGGATCATCGCCTTGAACATGGACACCGGATCAAAGGGCGGGCGACCACCTTTCGCGCCATCGCCATACCCCAACCCCTCGACCAGCCACCCCCGGAAATAGTCAAACGTGGCCTCCAGAACCTCCAGAGGATCACCGTCCTTGCTGATCTGATCAAGATGATCTGACAGACTGAAAAAACCTCTCCGTTCCATGTCCCACTCCCTCAAAAAAGCATAAAAAAACATAGAATCACAAAATCGCTCATCACGCCAGGTTAATACGGGTGTCCAGCTCGTGCCGACTTTAGCCGCCGGGAATCACGCACATCACCCCGTCCTGATGCTCCATCGGGCGCGGCTTAATACCTGCGATGGCTTTTCCGGCGTCGCGGCGTGCGTCCATCATGTCAAAGGTGTTTTGCAGGCGTAGCCAGTAACCTTCCGACAGGCCAAAATAACGCGCCAGACGCAAATCTGTATCTGCCGTTACACTACGGCAGCCACGCACCAATTCATTGATACGGTCAGACGGCACACCAATGGCCTGCGCCAGTACGTTTTGTGACATGCCAAGCGGCTCCAGAAATTCTTCTTGTAGAATTTCGCCTGGATGCGGGTTTTTCAGATGTTCCGCCATGGCTAAACCTTAAAAATCTGAATGTTTCTAACATAAAAATCTGAATGTTTCTAACATAAAAATCTGAATGTTTCTAACATAAAAATCTGAATGTGAAGCCTTCTTATTTTTACAACAGGGACACCCTTTGAAATCATTTTAACTAATCTGTGACGGCCGTTCAATGATAATCGACTATTTCTACGTCATGGGCTTCTGCTTCTTTCCATACAAAGCAGATGCGCCAACGTTTGTTTATTCGTATGCTCATTTGCCCAATACGGTCGCCCTTCAAAGTCTCTAAACGGTTTCCTGGCGGGTTTTTCAGGTCATCTCGCGCTTCGGACGCATCCAACTGACGCAATTTCCCCAAAGCCTTGTCCTGAATGTCGCCTGGAAAAGACCTGGATTTAAGCCCGTTCCATATCTTTTCCGTTTTCTTACATTTGAAGGACTTGATCATATTCACAATTCCATTGTATCGGTTATACGTTATCCGTACAACAGTGAAACAAAATGCTTCCAGTATTATTACAACAGTGAAATAACATGCCTCCAGCATGATTCAAATTTTATTTGAGGACTTTAACTCATTTATTTCATTTTTTTTATCAGATTATCGGGCTAAAAAGGGATCAGGTTGTCCAATATAGGATGGCCCGAGGCTTTAAAAGCTCACACTACGCGGATGACGCTTGCGTCAAACGTCGCGTCCCGGTCGATCGGGAGGCTTTTTGAACAGTTGGTTTGTGAGTGTGCGATACCAGTCTATGCGTTGGTGGTATGTGGCTTGTCGGGTTTGTGCGCTTTCCCCTGTGTCGGAGACAACGCCGTTTAAGCGGGTCAGGGTGCCCTCTGGGGTGGCTTTGTAATCGGCACTGACCTTGATTGCGTCATTCGGGGCCAGTGCTGACCAACAGCTATTTGAAAACTGCGCCGGGGCCAGCTGGTCGCCCGGACTCCGGTCGCGCAGACTCTGGCGCATGGCCCTGGCACAGACCTTTGCCTGGGACTGTGCACAAAAGGCCGACTTTGGCAGAGTGCCAGAGGTGCCAAGAGCCAGGGCATCGCCCACGCAGAAAACATCAGGGTGGGCAAGGGTGGCGAGGTCATGGATTCCAACGCGAACCCAGCGACCATCACTCAATCCTGTGCGGTCTGTGATCCGTCCGGCCTTCATCGCGGGAATGACGTTACAGACATCGGCCTTTACTTTTTCCCCGTCAATGGTCACGGTCATCGCCTGTGGGTCAACGCGCACACGCCCGCCGCCAAAATCCGCGCCGATCCAGTCGATCATGCCGGGGGTGTGTTCCGCCCAACCGGATTGAAAAAGATCCATTTTGGAAAAACCGGCCTTGGGATCCGCAATGATGATTTTTGCCGTCGGGTTCATGGTTTTGAAGAGTTGCGCCGCCATGCTTGCCCGCTCATAGGGGGCCGGAGGACAGCGATAGGGCGCAGGGGGCGCGATCAAGACAAAAACGCCCCCGGCGGGCATCGTGCGCAACTGTGCGCAGAGCAGTGCAACCTGTGGGCCGCCCCTCCACGCATGGGGCATAACCGTTTGATTGTTTAAAGTCCAGCCGGGAACAGAATCGGGAACAAAATCAATCCCCGGGGCCACCACCAGTCTGTCCCATGGGATGCGGTCGCTTCCGCCAGCGAGAATGACCTCTTTGGTGTCAAGATCAATGGTTTCCGCGCGGGTCCTGAGGAGAGTGGTGTGCGCGTGGTGGTGATAGCTGTAGCTGTCACTGTTGTTATGACTGTCAATGGGCCAGAGACCCGCGAGGGTGAGGTTGGACAGAATGGGACTGTGCCATTTGTCCTGTCCGGTGATGAGGGTGAGATCAAGGTCGTTGTCTTGCGCCAGTTCCCGCACAAGAGAGACCCCGCCAATTCCGCCGCCTATGACGACGATACGCGGGCGGGGTTTTGCCAGCACGACAGGTGCAACCAGTGCGGCGGCGAGGAGACCCAGAACGGGGCGTCTGTCCCACATGATTTGGCCCTCATGACCCGCCACGGGTCAGTTTTCTGTTGCGTCCCCCTGAGCGGTTGGTGTGACATCGACGGCAGAGGCCCGCATGGTGATGGTCACGCTGTCCTTGCAGTTTGTCATGCAGGGGATGCGTGTCCAGGGTTTATATTCTGTTTCGGGGCGGTCATCACGGAAAAAACCGTCCGCGTTGGGCATTTTGACATCCATAAAGTTTTCATTGCTTAATTCAAAGTCATCATCAACCAAATCGTTTGAATAGAGGATATAGGCGAGGATGCTATAAACTTCGTCCACCTGGAGTGTTTGTGCTGCGCCAAAGGGCATGGAACGGTTGATATAGTCCCACGCGGTGGACAGAAAGGGCCAGTAAGACCCGACGGTTTTGACGGGGTTCTGATCTGCAAGGCTCTCAAAACCCCCCGCGAGAACGGGCCATTTACCGACACCTTCGGCAAAGTCACCATGGCACGCGGCGCATTGGTCGGCAAAGATTTCTTCGCCCGCACCGACTGTCCCGCGTCCCACAGGAAGACCACGCCCGTCAGGGAGGACATTTACGTCCCACGCCGCCAGCTCTGCGGGGAGGGCCGGACGTCCGAGGCCGTATTGTCCCCCCGCAAAAGCGGTTATGTTCCCTGCACCCAGGGTGATGGGCGCGACAAAAAAAAGGACGGCAAGAATTTCAGGATATTTCGACATTGTTGGCTTCCCCATTTGTCTGGACGTGCCAGGTTTGAATGGCGTTGTTGTGATAGACAGAGTTTTCCCCGCGCACGGCGCGCAGCTGTTGTTTGGTCGGTTGGACGTAGCCCGTTTCATCAATGGCGCGTGATTGCAGGATCATCTCTTCACCCGCCCAGGTGGTGTCGAGGTAAAATCGCGTGACGGCCTTTGATCCTGTTTCGCCAGCCAGCCGCGCAGGTTCCCAGTTGATGCCGCCATCGCGGGTGACATCGACACGGGTAATACGCCCCCGCCCCGACCACGCCAGTCCGCTCACGACGAGTGGCCCCAGCCCGTGGGTGATGGGGGCCTGTGGACTGGGAGCGGTAATGACCGATTTGGCATCCATCACCCATGTCCATTTGCGCGCCCTGCCGTTGTCCAGCAGGTCGGTATATTTCGAGGTTTCTTCACGTCCTCCGGCGAACGTGTCCGTGACCTCAATCCGGCGGAGCCACTTGACCCAGATATTACCCTCCCATCCGGGGACGACCAGTCGAACCGGATAGCCGTGTTCCTGGCGCAGGGCCTCGCCATTGGCCTTAAAGGCCACGAGGCAATCATCAAGAGCCTTGTCCATTGGCAGGCTTCGCCCGTTTGACGAGGCATCGGCCCCTTCGACATAGACCCATTTGTTTTTTAGCTCGCCCGCCGCGTTAAGCCCTGCGTCTTCGAGCAGGGTGCGGAGCGGAACCCCGGTGTATTCCATGTTGTGAATCATGCCATGGGTGAACTGCGCCCCGTTGAGTTGCGCCCCCGCCCATTCCATCCCGCTATTGGCGGCACATTCGCAGAACAAGATGCGGTTTTCACGCGGGAAGCGTTCAAGGTCGTCATAGGTCAAGACCACTTCGCGATCCACCAGCCCGTTAATCATCAGGCGGTAGTCCTGTTTTCGCAGTTCAATCGCCCCGGAGTGGTTGCGGGCAAAGGCGCAACCCTGGGGGGTTATTGTCCCCTCAAGGGCATGAATGGGGGTAAAGTTGACAGAGGCAATGGTGTCTGCGGTCAACCAGGGCACTGTGCGGCGCACGACCTCTTTTTCATAGGAAACCGGCAGACCGTAGGGGTGTTCATCCACCCCTGCACCCGAAAAGGACGCCCAGTCCTGAACCTCTGTAATCAGGGGGTCCGGGGTTTGGGTTCCTGCACGACCGGCGGCTGTTCCGGCGACCAGCGTTCCTGTGAGGGTGGCGGCACTGCCCTTGAGAAAAGCGCGGCGCGATCTGGTGGTGTTGGTCATAGTGGCTCCTCCCGTCAATATGTCTCAAGGCCCGTGACCACAACGCTGTTGTCGGGGGCGGTGCGGATTGTGCCTTTTTTGCGAATATGGTTTTCGACGATGTCCCAGATTTGCGGGCCCTCTGTTTCCGGGTTGACGGAGGCCCAGCCCGCGACAACATAGTGGCGGGCGGGGTCAATTGGCGCACCGCTTTCGAGCAGGGTGAGGTTTGAAATGCGTTGGCCCCGGGGTTTGCGGACATCAATGTGATAACCCAACCCACCCGTACGCACCATATCGCCGCCTTGTTGATAGTAGGGGTCGGGGTGGAAAATGTTATCCGCGACATCCTCCAGAACGACCTTGAGGAACCCGCCTGTCATCTCTGTCCGGTAGGCCCGACCATAAGACATGGCGGTGACGTTGAAAATGTCTTCGCGCGTGATGGCCTGTCCGGGGAGCAGGGATGGCCCCCAGCGCACGCCGGGGCTGAGGGCAATTTCTGCGTCACGCTCCGACAGCAAGGCGTCGCAGATCACATCATCCCAGGTGCCGTTAAAGGTGCCGCGTCGATAGAGCAGGCTTTCCGTGTGACCGATGACGGTACCCATTTCGGCCTCGTAGGGTGCGCGTTGTTGGTCAATCAGTGCGCGAACCTCCGGATCCGGGGTGATGACATCGGAAAAAACGGGGATCAGCCGATGCCGCCATCCTTTCATCGCGCCGGCGCGAATGTCCAGATCAAGGCGGGTGACAAACTTTCCATTTGAACCCGATGGGACAATGAGGGTGCGTTGAACCAGTACCGGTTCCGGCAGGGCATCGTGGGTGTGACCGGATAAAATGACATCAATGCCCGATATAAGGGCCGCCATTTTTTTATCAACATCAAAGCCATTGTGGCTCAGAACAACAACGCATTCTGCCCCCTTTGTGCGCACCTCATCAACCATGGTTTGCATATTTTTATCACGCAACCCGAAAGAATATTCAGGGAACATCCAGCCCGGATTGGCAATGGGCAGATAGGGGAAGGCCTGTCCGATGACGGCAATTTTGACCCCGCCGCGTTCAAACATTTTATAGGGGGCGAAGAGTTCGGAGGGTTCGTTCCATTCTGCATCAAAAATATTTTGGCCCAGTGCGGCAAAGGGGAGAGTCGCGACGATTTCTTCAACGCGTTCTGCCCCCAGTGTAAATTCCCAGTGGAATGTCATGGCATCGGGGCGCAAGGCATTCATGACATTGACCATATCCTGCCCCTGTGTGTGGTGGCACGTATAAGAGCCATGCCAGGTATCACCACCGTCGAGCAAGAGGGCATCGGGGCGCTCTGCACGAATGGCCTTGATAATGGTTGCCATGCGGTCAAGGCCGCCAACCCGCCCGTACGTCTGCGCCAGGGCCGTAAAATCGCCGGAACTCAGCGCGTAGTGGGTAGGGCTACCGTCATCAATGCCGTAGAGACGGCGAAAATCGGCCCCCGTGATATGGGGAGTCGCCCCCCTGTTGTCGCCGACACCGATATTGACAGATGGTTCACGAAAATAGAGCGGCTTGAGCTGGGCATGAATGTCGGTGATATGAATCAGGGACAGATTGCCAAAGGTTTTGAAATCCAGGAGCTGATCCTGCGAGAGCGATTGTCGGGCGGCAGCTCTGGCCCACTGTCCGCAGGCCGGTAAACCTGCAAGGGCAGATGCCGCCATGCCAACCTGAAGAAAATCGCGTCGAGATAACATTTTTTCTCCTTAAACATTATAATAATTGAATATATTTAGTCAAAAATACCCCCTGCGCCTCTTGCAGGGGGGCGTGGTGTCAGTTCCGGACAGAGGGTGTTTCAATAGCCAGCCCTTGCCCGCGTGAGGACACATAAAGCTCAAGTGCTTTGAACTCTGGCCCACCGACGGGGAAGGGAACCGCTCTAATGTTGCGCATACAGCCTTTGAATCGGGCGTGAATGGAATTGAGTTTCGCATTTTTCAGGCGGTAGTTGGGAAAACCGTTGACCTGACCCTGTGACAGGTGTTCGGCCCGTAGCATCTGTCCATAGTTGTCTTCGTGGCACGTGGCACAGGCGACATTTAATTGCCCAAATGGTGTATAGTAGATCTCCCTGCCCTGTTCCCAAAAAGGTTTTGCGTCGCCGTCGATCCCGACCGCCAGGGGCATTCCGCGTGATTGCAGGCCGATCAGGGCAGTCATGGCGATAAGGTCGGGGCTGGTGTATTTGAGGGCCTGCGCTCCCATGCGTTCAGTGCGGCATTCGTTGACCAAATCTTCCAGAGAGACAAGCTGACCCTTTTCGACACGGGGCAAGGTCGCCCGCAGTCCGGAAAAGTCTTCGACATTTTCGTGACAGGATTGGCAGGAGAGACCCTTTGACCCTTCGACGGTGCCAAACCGGTCGATGGCCCCATCGACAAAAACCATCGCGGGGCTTTCAAAATCATCAAGCTGAAGGGCCTGGGTTTCTTTTGAGCGAAAGTGCCACCCTGAATAGAGGGTTTCGAGGGCCTCGACATGAGCGGGGGCCTCGAGCGTGCTGGTCAAGGTTTGTCCGTCAATCACCAGCTTTTTGCTGTCCTGTGCCACAGCGGATGCCGATGCCACCAGTAGTGCGACGGCGACGGGCAGGATTTTGCCTCTTATCATTTTTCTCTCCTGAACCTGTTTTTATTTTGTTTTTTAAGATATTTCGATGTTCTTTTTTGTTTCATAGACAGAGCCGTCATCATCAAACCATTTGAAATGGAACTCGCCTGCGGCAGGGATGATGACGTCAAATTTAAAATAGGGATTGGTCGAAATTGCGGGTTCGAGCATCACATCAATGACGTTTTCACCGTTAAAATCGACGACAAACCGGTTAATGATCGAACGCGGGATGGTCTGTCCTTTTTTGTCTTTGCGTTGCCCGCTTTCCATTTTATGTCTGATGAGGGCTTTGATCGTGACCTCTTCGCCGACTGTTGCGGTTTTGGGAACCTTGACCCGTGGTTTGACATTGGATGCCATGATGTTCGTCTCCTTTGCTGGTTAGCCGCCACAGCCGCCGATTGTAACCTTGACGTTGGCCTGTGCGCGCTGGAATGACCCGTCTTCCATGCGGGCAATGGCGATGACGTCCTGGCTTTTGGCCAGCCGGATGCGCGTGGCAACGGTGCGCGAGGCGTTGAGTTTACCGAATTTAAATTTGGCAACCGCAGGCGTTGGGTTCCCATCGGCAAAAAGTGTGAGGGCAACCGCCCCCGGGGCGGTGACTTCGACCGGAACTGTTGTGCCATTTTCGGCAATTTCAGGGGCCTCAATCACAATTGTGTCAGAGACGGTCACTGCCCCTGCGGTCAGTGTTTTAATTTCTTCTTCGGCGAGGTTGGCAAAGGCCGCGCGTGAACCAAGGCCCCACATCCCGGCGGCGACCAGGGTGGTGGCGAGGAAATTCCGCCGTGATACGTTGTGCATTGTCATGGGTTTTGTCTCCCTAGTTGTCTGTGAGCGTACGCAGATAGGCAACGACATCTTCGACCTGTTGTGCGCTGAGGATGGTTTTTCCGGCGAATTTGTCTGGTACACGCCGGAAACCGCTATTGACATAAAAGCCGGGCATCAGCGTTTCGTCGAATATTTTCCCGGCATTGACGATGATGGCGCGCAGTTCTGATTCGCTGTAGCGATCTGCGACAGCTGTCAGATCAGGCCCCGTCGAACCGTGGAACATTTCAGACGCAAGATCAGGGTTGACGTGACAGGCAAGACAGTTACCCAATTTGCGATCTGTGAACACTGCCCGTCCCGCCTGTGCCGTGCCCATGGCGGTGAGGGGGGTTGTCACACCGTCGTCACCGAACACAATGTCCGCCGGTTTGATGGTCTCCCCTGCCAGGGCGCGTACACTCAACCCCGCGACAAGGCCAAAAGCCAGAACCAGTCTTTTCATATGTTATCTCTCCTCCTCCGGGTTTTTTATTTTTTTGGGTTTTTTATTTTTTCCTTCCTGCCCTTATGACATAGTGAGACATTATGACGCAATGAATATATTCAATTAAATGAATGTTTTTGTGTCGGCATCTTTCTAACCGAGGGTCGCGAGCCAGGGCATGGCACTCAAAAGCCACTGTGCGAGGCGGCTGAGGCTATCGGTGGCGATCAGGAGGCCGAAAAGGATCAGGATGACACCAGTGAATTTTTCGACTTTGCCAAGGTGCAGGCGAAAACGGGCGGTGGTCGCGATAAAGCGTTTTGTAAAGAGGGCGGCAATGACAAAGGGCAGGGTCATGCCAACGCCATAGGCCGTGAGTAATCCCACACCAACAGCGGCACTGTCTGCGCCAGCGGCAATAAAAAGGATGGTTGCTAAAAGAGGGCCAACACAGGGCGTCCAGCCAAAGGCAAAGGCCGCGCCCAAACTGTAGGCTCCGAGGGGAGAAGACGCGGGGCCTTTTGTCCGGTTTTGAAAGCTACGGGTTAAAAAAGTGATTCGAAAAGGCCCTAAAAAATGCAGGCCCATCACAATAATCACGCCTGCCGCGATTTGACGGAGCAGGTCAAAATGGGTACGAAAAAGCTGACCGAACAGTGTTGCACTGGCCCCCAGCAGGACAAAGATACTCAAGATCCCGGCGGCGAAGCAAAGCGCAGAGATGAGGATTTTTTTGCGGATGGAGGCCGGAAGTTCTCCCTGTATGACCTGTTGAGCCGTGATTCCTGCCAGATAGCCGAGATAAAAAGGCACAAGTGGCAAAACACAGGGAGAGAAAAAAGACAAAAGCCCGGCAAAGGTCGCCCCGAAAAAACCGATTTCGAACATTGGACTACCTCAGGGACGGCTGTTTTGTTTTTTGTCTGTGTCACAGATATGTAACGCAGGCGTGAAGTTTTGAGCGATCTTCATCCGGTTCTTCTTGTTATATTGATAAATAAATATATTTGAATTATAAAATATTTTTAATTTGAGTCAACGAACAGGATTGATTATGCGTCCGTTTTTTTATTTCTTTTTCTGTATTTTCTTTGTATTATTTTTTCTTCTCGCGCCGCTTTCGGCGTGGGCGGAGTTGCGTTTGTTCATGGCAGAGCAGGCAGGCTGTGTCTGGTGTGAGCGGTGGCATGAAGAAATCGGGCCGATCTATCCGCACAGTGCAGAGGGCCGTGCCGCGCCCCTGGTGAGGTTTGATCTGTTTCAGCCACCGTCGCAGGTCGTTTTTTCCGGCCCCCTGCGCTATAGCCCGAGCTTTGTGCTGGTGCGTGACGGGGCCGAATTGGGCCGGATCGAAGGCTATCCGGGGGCCGATTTTTTTTGGGCAATGCTGGCTGATCTTTTTAAAAAGGCGGGTGTCGTTCCACAGGCTGGTGAGTAAACAGGCTGGCGCGTAAACAGATGAGGCGGGTTAAGGAATATGACGATGGAGTCAATGTCTTCGGAGGCAGACCGGCAGGCGGGGCCTGTTTTGCCCGTTGTCACCGCGCAGACCACGGCGGCTGATCTTGATCAGATGGCAAAAACGGCAGAGGCCGCATCGGATTTCCTCAAGGCTATCAGCCATCCGGGGCGATTGATGATTCTGTGTCATCTGGTTTCCGGGCGTAAGTCGGTCACGGATCTGGAAGACCTGCTGTCCAGCCGACAGTCTGCGGTTTCTCAACAGCTGGCCCGCCTGCGGCTGGAGGGTTTGGTGCGGCCCTGTCGCGAAGGCAAGACAATTTACTATAGCCTCGCAGATGACCGCCCCCGTCGGGTGATGGAGGTGGTCTATGAACTGTTTTGTGCGCAAGTGGACAAAAAGGCCCAACCGGACAAACGCGAGTGAAGGGCGCGGTGGCTTTGGTCGAGTTTTTAGGCGAATCGGGTGCGGTCTTCCTGGCCGGTTTGCTGGGCGGGGTAGTCTTGGGATTGGCGGCGCGGGTGGGGCGGTTTTGTACCCTGGGCGCAATCGAAGACCTGTTGTGGTCATCTGATGCCCGTCGTGTGCGGATGTGGGGCCTTGCCGTTGGTGTTGCCGTGGTGGGGACGCAGCTTTTCCTTTTTTCAGGGGGGATAGAGCGGGCAGCCATTGTGCTTTTGAACTGGCAGTGGAACCCTGTGGCCTCGCTTTGTGGCGGTGGTCTTTTCGGTTATGGCATGGTGCTGGCGGGAAACTGTGGATATGGAGCCCTGGCGCGGCTGGGGGGCGGTGATCTGTCCGGTTTGGTCGTGGTGATGGTGATGGGGGTGGCGGCCTGGGCTGTTTTGTCCGGGCCGCTCGCCTCTGTGCGGCTTTGGCTTTTTCCGATTGAACGGGGGGCGGCATCAGGATTTCATGAAACACTCGCGCCTTTGCTCGGCCTTGACCCTGTGGTGGCGGGGGCGTTGGCCGGGGCTGTTGTGGTGATCCTGAGCATCAGGGGGCTGTCGCGGAGCCAGATTGTCTGGAGCGGGGCTGTTGGTTTGGCGGTGGTTTCCGGTTGGGCTGGAACCGTGTGGGTGGCGCGGGTGGGCTTTGGCGCAGAGACCGTGCAAAGTCACAGCTTCGCCGTACCCCTGGGCGAAATTCTGTTTTATATCATGACGGATAGGCCGCTGTCTTTCGGCATGGGCTCTGTGGTCGGCGTTGTCATTGGTGCGGGTATCGGGGCGTGGTTCAAGGGGGAGTTTCGTTGGGAGGCCTGCGACGATCACCGCACGCTCAAGCGACAGATCTGCGGCGCGGTCTTGATGGGTGTGGGGGCGGTTGTAGCGATGGGCTGTAGTGTTGGGCAGGGTCTTACGGCCTTTTCCCTTCTGGCCTGGAGCGCACCGGTGAGTCTGGCGGCGATCTTTGCCGGGGCCGCCGTTGGCTTGCGTCATTTGATTATCGGTTTTCGTTAAAAAAGAATGCGGTGATCCGGGGGCTATGATAGAAGGCGATGCTTCGCGGGTTTTCTTAACATCCCAAACCGGAGTTGGCCGTGAGGACGCAGTTTTTTGCACCAGACGACGGGGGGGCGGAGTTTTACCATTATGGTCTGTTCAGATTTGCTTGTGTCTGCAGTGCAGGGGGATGACTGGGCGCGGGACTGGCTGGGGCGTGCAGCGGTTAAGACCGGTTGGCCTGTGGTTAATCCGGCCGATGGCCAGTGTTTGGTGGAGGTTGCTCCGCAGTCTGTTGCGGAGTTACCCGCAGTGATTGATTCGGCGGTGGCGGCCCAGTGGGCCTGGGCGGGGTTGACCGCGCCGGAGCGTTCGGAAATCCTGCGGCGGTGGCAGAATTTGGTTGGCGATCATGCCGAGGTTCTGGCCCGACTGGTGACCCTGGAACAGGGCAAGGTCTTTGCCGAGGCACAGGCCGAAGTCCGTTCGGCTCTGCGCTATATTGAATGGTTCTGCGAGGAAGCCCGCCGGGCCTATGGGCGGACGATTCCAGCCCCGCGTGTCACGCAACAGATGATGACCCTGCAACAGCCCGTGGGCGTTGTTGCGGCGATGATTCCGTGGAATTTTCCCGCGCAACTGATCGCGCGTAAATGTGCGCCGGCTCTGGCGGCGGGGTGTGCCGTAATTGCCAAGCCATCGCCGCAGACGCCTTTGTCAGCCCTGGCCCTGGCAGATCTGGCCTATTGTGCAGGCGTTCCTCCGGCGGCTTTTCCCGTCGTGGTGGGGGATGCAGCGGCTTTGGGAGCGGTGCTTTGCGACCATGCCGCCATTCGGATGGTCTCCTTTACCGGTTCAACAGCGGTGGGACAGGCGGTTTTGGCCCGTTGCGCTCACACGACCAAAAAAACGGTGATGGAATTGGGGGGCAACGCGCCCTTTGTCGTCTTTGCCGATGCCGATTTGGATCATGCGGTGGATCAACTCATCGCCAGTCGGTTCCGCAATGCGGGGCAGACGTGCGTATCCGCCAATCGTATCTTCGTCCAGCGTCCGGTTTATGATGATTTTCAACAGCGTCTGCGCGGGGTTATGGCAGATTTGCGTCCCGGGTCGGGTTTTGACGAGGGGGCGGACATCGGCCCGTTAATTGACCAGAGAGCCTTTGACCGCATAGCGGGGCTGGTTCATCGCGCAGTTCGGCAGGGGGCGGAACTGATTGTAGGGGGGCGCGGTGATGCGCACATCCCGCTGTGTTATCTGCCGACCTTACTGGGCGGTTTGCGTCCTGATATGGAGATTTTCTCGACGGAAATTTTTGGCCCTGTGGTGGCGATGATGGCCTTTGATTGCGAGCAGGAGGCCCTGGCCCTGTCCAATGACACGTCCTATGGTTTGGCGGCTTATGTTTTTACGCGGGATCTGGCGCGGGCGTGGCGGATGGTGAGCGGGCTGGACTGTGGTCTGGTCGGGGTCAATAACGGGGTTTTGTCCTCGGCCGCCGCGCCCTTTGGCGGGGTCAAGGACTCTGGCCTTGGACGCGAGGGCGGGGTAGAGGGGCTGGCGGCTTTCCTCGAAACGCGATATGTAAATTTTGACTATCGGAGTTGACTCCATTTGATGAGGACGGCTCTTTATCAGAAAGGATAACAACCATGACAGCTTTTGATTATGATCTTTTTGTCATCGGTGGGGGGTCTGGTGGCGTGCGGGCCGCACGGATGGCCGCAACGACGGGGGCGCGGGTCGGATTGGCAGAGGAATACCGTTATGGCGGAACCTGTGCCATTCGGGGCTGTGTGCCGAAAAAACTCCTGTCCTATGCGGCACATTTTCACGAAGATTTCGCCGATGCTGCCGGATTTGGCTGGACAGTGGGGGCATCGTCTTTTGATTGGGCGACCCTGATTGCCAACAAAGACAGGGAAATTGACCGCCTCGAAGGTATTTTTCAACGGGCTTTGGACAATGCGGGGGTCGAGCACGTCCGCGCCCGGGCGACCTTGCTGGATGAGCATTGTGTTCAGGTCGGGGCGCGGCGGGTGCGGGCGCGTCATATCCTCCTGGCCCCGGGGGGGGAGCCTGCCTTTCCCGAGGGGGCGGGCTGGGAACATGTGCTGTCTTCTAACGATGTTTTTGAACTCCGGACACAGCCACGCCGGATTGTGGTCTATGGCGGCGGCTATATTGCGGTTGAATTTGCATCTATTTTTAATGGCCTGGGGTCAGAGGTGACACAGGTTTTTCGCGCGGACGCGCCTTTGCGCGGTTTTGATCCCGACCTGAGGACGGGGTTGGGCGACGAGATGCGGAAAAAAGGCATTATTCTTGAGGCCGAAAGGACGATTACAGAGATTATTAAAAAAGATGACGGGACTTTGGAGGTTCGTTTAAGCGACGGGCGCACAGTGGAAACAGACGCGGTTCTGGCGGCAACGGGGCGTAGACCCCGGACAGCAGGTCTGGGTCTGGAGTCCGCCGGTGTCGTCTGTAATGACAAGGGCGCGGTGGTGGTTGATGATTTTTCCGCAACCTCTGTTGCACATATTTATGCTGTGGGGGATGTGACTGACCGGATTAACCTGACCCCTGTGGCGATTGAAGAAGCCATGGCCTTTGTCGATACAGTGTTCAAGGGCCAGCCGCGCGCGATGGATCACAGCAATGTCGCGACTGCTGTGTTCAGCCATCCGCCCCTTTGTACGGTTGGTCTGACAGCGGCGGAGGCCGAGGCTCGCTTTGGTGCGGTGGATGTCTATCAGTCGTCTTTTCGCCCGATGAAGCACACGCTGTCCGGGCGCGATGAACGCGTGGTGATGAAATTGGTGGTGGACAGGGCCAGTGACAAGGTGCTCGGCGTTCATATGTTGGGGGTTGATGCTCCGGAAATTGTCCAGGGCTTTGCCGTCGCGCTCAAGGCCGGGGCGACAAAAGCCGTTTTTGATGCGACGGTTGCCCTGCACCCGACAGCGGCAGAAGAGTTTGTGACCATGCGTGAAGCCCTGGCACGGTGAACAAGGGTCTGTGCTTGAGCAAAACCGGAATTTGAATTAAACTGGGGCCAGCAGTTGGTTGAGTGAGGCACATTTTGGTTGAGTGGGGCGCATTGGGCGGGTGAGATGACGATGAGTGACGTTGTGGACAAGGTAAACCCTGTGGAAGCTGTTCAGAAAGGTTTGAACGGCTATCCGATTCTTTTGCCCGATCGTTTCGCGAATGTTGTGCGTGAATTGCCGGTCTTCGTTCGGCACGGCAAAAATCAGGAGCAACAGGGCAGAAAATCAAGGCTGATCCGAAGGTTGTCAATATTCGCACAGAAGCCCGGGGCGACAGCCGAACAATTATTATATCTGTTGCGGGAGTGGGTTTGGCGATTGCCGTCTCCATCTATTTGACGTGAGTGTTTCCTGTCATCGGAGATGCCCGTCGTTTATTTTTGTTGTGATTCTCGAGGTCTTGTCATGACTGCGCATTGGACACCGTCTTCCTGGCGGAGCCGCAAAATCCGCCAGGTTCCCGATTATCCGGACAAGGCCGCGCTTGCGGCGGTTGAACAGACCCTTTCGGTCTTGCCGCCGCTGGTCTTTGCGGGTGAAGCGCGGCGGTTGCGTCAGCAATTGGGGGACGTGGCCGAGGGCCGGGCCTTTTTGTTGCAAGGGGGCGACTGTGCCGAGTCTTTTGCCGAATTTCATCCTGATTCTATTCGTGATACCTTTCGCGTGATGCTTCAGATGGCGGTTGCGCTCACCTTTGGCGGGGCCTGTCCGGTTGTCAAGGTCGGGCGGATGGCGGGCCAGTTTGCCAAACCTCGTTCGGCCCCGACAGAAACGATTGACGGGGTCGAGCTCCCCAGCTATCGCGGTGACAATATCAACGGGATTGAGTTTACCCCGGCGGCGCGAACCCCCGACCCTGAACGCCTGGTTCAGGCTTATAACCAATCGGCGGCGACCTTGAATCTGCTCCGCGCCTTTGCTCAGGGGGGCTTTGCCGATCTGAATAAATTGCATCGCTGGAATCTCAACTTTGTTCAGGACAGTCCACAGGGTGAACGCTACGCGGGCTTGTGCGAGCGCATTTCCGAATCGCTGTCCTTTATGGCGGCCTGTGGCGTGAGTGCGGACAGCGCGGCCCAATTGCGAGAGACGGATTTTTATACCTCGCACGAGGCGTTGCTCCTGAACTATGAACAGGCCCTTACGCGCGAAGACAGCCTGACGGGTAAGTGGTATGATACCTCGGCCCATCTGTTGTGGATTGGTGACCGGACGCGGATCCGGGATGAGGCCCATGTCGAATATATGCGTGGCATTCACAATCCGGTTGGTTTGAAATGCGGGCCGACAACCTGTCCGGATGATCTGATGGGGTTGATTGAAACATTGAACCCGCACAATGAGGCCGGGCGTTTGGTGCTGATTGCGCGCATGGGCTGTGACAAGGTTTATGACTTTTTGCCTCCCTTGGTGCGTCGGGTCAAATCGGGAGGGGCCAGGGTGGTGTGGTCGTGCGATCCGATGCACGG
This sequence comes from Kiloniellaceae bacterium, assembly GCA_965199245.1. Taxonomy (GTDB): domain Bacteria; phylum Pseudomonadota; class Alphaproteobacteria; order Kiloniellales; family Kiloniellaceae; genus Carbonatibacter. Next base: position 476,216 of record CBDAQP010000003.1, on the reverse strand, counting down.
TAACACCATTAAATCGACAACGGGTTACAAAACCCGTCCCTTTGATGCCGTGCTGGGCGAAGTGCGCGGATTTTTTGATGTCCACAAGGCCGAAGGAACCTATGCCGGGGGCGTACACTTTGAAATGACGGGTAAGGATGTCACCGAATGCACCGGGGGATCACAGGCGATCACAGATGAAAATCTGGGTGATCGCTATCACACTCACTGCGATCCACGCCTCAATGCCAGCCAGTCACTGGAATTGGCCTTTTTGATTTCCGAGTATCTCAAAAAAGAACGTCAAGAGCGCGGGGCGCAAGAGCAAGGGGCAGAGCGGGCATGACTGCGCCAAAAGACCGGGCCGAAGACCTCATCGAAGATTTCAGCCTGTTCGATGACTGGGAAGAGCGTTACCGCTATATCATCGATCTGGGTCGCAAGGCACAGAATTTAAGTCCGGGAGAAAAAACAGAGGCCAACCGGGTTCAGGGCTGTACGTCACAGGTCTGGCTGGTCTATACGCTCAGTGCGGACACCCCGCCGCTTCTACATTTTCGCGCGGACAGTGATGCCGATATTGTGCGGGGGCTGGCGGCGATGATGGTGACGATTTTTTCGGGTAAAAATGCACAGGAGATCATTGATTTTGATGTGCAGAGTTTACTGGGTCGGCTTGACCTTGCCCGCCACCTCAGTTCCAATCGGGCCAATGGTTTGGCGTCCCTGGTCGCGCGGATGCGGGCTTTGGCCCAACGTACGGTGTGACGGGGGGCTTGTTTGTGTCTGCGCCATCATTGAGACTCGCCTTTGCCCAGATCAATCCGACGGTGGGGGATTTGGCGGGCAATCTGGCGATGATTCGGGCCGCCCGGGCGCAGGCGCAGGGGGCAGATTTACTGATCACGCCGGAAATGGCCTTGAGCGGTTATCCCCCCGAAGACCTGATTCTCCAACCTGATTTTCTGCGCGACTGCGCGGCGGCTCTTGATGAACTGGCCCGCGATACGGCTGACGGCGGCCCCGGCCTTGTGATCGGTGCACCTGTGTGTGGTGATAATCCCGTCTTTGATAATGGCGAAAACGCTTTTGTGCAGGCGGCCTCCCCCCTTGGGTCGCCAGTCTATAATGCCGCTGTGTTGCTCACAGACGCGCGGTGCGTGGGCTGGCGGGGCAAACAGCGTCTGTGTAACTATGGCGTTTTTGACGAAGCGCGGGTCTTTTGCCCCGCTTCCCCGGCGGGGCCGCTGTCTTTTCGCGGGGTGTTGCTGGGACTTTTGATCTGCGAAGACCTGTGGCAATCGCATGTTTGCGCGGGGTTAGTGGCCGGCGGGGCGGAGATTTTGCTCTGCCTCAATGGTTCGCCTTGGCATGGGGAACAGGGCAAACAGCGCGCGCAGGTTGCACAGGCACGGGTGCGTGAAGGGGCGCGGCCCCTGGCCTATGTCAATATGGTCGGGGGGCAAGATGATCTGGTTTTTGATGGGGCTTCTTTTGTGCTCAATCCCGATGGGGCCTGTGTCTTTGCCGCGCCTGCCTTTGAACAGGGGGTTTTTTGCACCGATTGGGTCAAGAACAGCGACCGCTGGTCATGCCAGGCTCTGACGAGACCTCGCGCCGAACTCACGGCGGAGGCCGCGCTCTATTCCGCGCTGGTTCTGGGCTTACGTGACTATTTGGACAAGAATGGCTTTTCCTCTGTGGTCATTGGCATGTCGGGGGGGATTGACTCGGCCTTGTCGGCGGCGATTGCGGTTGATGCCTGCGGGCCGGAGGCCGTGCGTCTGGTGATGATGTCCTCGCCCTATACCTCTGTCGATTCGCGTGACTGTGCGGCCCGTGCGGCGCAGATGTTGGGGGTGCGCTATGACAGTTTGTCGATTGCCCCGGCGATGAAAACTTTTGCCGATCTTTTGGCACCGCTATTTGGAGGGGCCGCCCCCGCCGACACGACCCCCGACACGACCCCCGACACGACCGAAGAAAACATTCAGGCACGGACACGGGGGCTGATTTTGATGGCTCTGTCCAATAAATTCGGGTCGCTGTTGCTGTCCACAGGCAACAAGTCTGAAATGGCGGTGGGGTATGCCACGCTTTACGGTGATATGTGCGGCGGCTTTTCGGTGCTCAAGGACGTCTATAAAACGCGCGTTTTTGATCTGGCCCGCTGGCGTAATGCCCTTTTTCCCGGTGAGACGGGTTTTTTATCGGGCTTTTTACGGGGGCCGCAGGGGGCAGTGATGCCCGATGCCATCATCACGCGCCCGCCCTCGGCGGAATTGCGCCCTGACCAAACCGATCAGGACAGTCTGCCGGACTATGCAGTCCTGGATGCTCTCCTCGCCCGCCTCATCGAAGGTGAACAAGCGGTGGAACAAATTGTTGCCGCCGGTTTCGAGACCGCGACCGTGCGCCGCGTACAGATTTTGTTAAGGGGGGCGGAATACAAACGCCGTCAGTCCGTCCCCGGGATCAAGGTCACCTCCCGCGATTTGGCCCGGGATCGCCGCTATCCCCTCACGAACCGTTATCGCGGTTGACCCCGCCCGAGATGAAAGGGGCTTGCCTGCTGTCGTGGAACAGGGTACGAAAAACAATAGAAGTTTCGTTTTACGGTCTGATTGTCGCCCGGGGCAGTCAAGTCGGAAACGGCGGTCAACCCTTGGTCGGAGCGATTAGTTGAGATGAATTCAATTCCTGGGAACGAATTTTCTGCCGGGCGGATCCAGCGGTTGCGTCGCGGCCTGACGGCAGATAGCAAGGTTTCAAACCTCCAGTTGTTTGAGGTGTCAATGATCTGCGAAGTGATTTCTCTGCGTTAAAGACCTCTGTCTCCGGCCTGCAAAAAAACCTCTCCACCCTGTCGGTTCCCGCCCCCCAGCAGCCTCCCGCGCGCGCGTCCGCACGAGGGATCGTCGATCAATCATGACGAGGATGTGCGCCTGGAAATCGCCCAGATGGTACGCATGATTGGAAAGACCAATCGTGAAATTTCACAGATCAGGTACTCCTCTGCTGGCGAGGACAACGTCAACAAGGCAACCAGCGAACTTGACTCTATTCTTATGGCCACCGAGGATGCGACCAACATTATTCTGGATGCGAGTGAGCGCATCGAGGAACTGGCGCAGGCTCTGGCGCGCGACGCGCACGATGATCCGGATGTTCAGGTCGTCTGTGCCAAGATTGTGAACTATAGACAACAATCCTCTAAGCCTCCAATTTTCAGGACATTACGGGACAGCGTGTGACGAAGGTTGTCAACACCCTGCGTTTTATCGAAGAACGCATCATGGAAATGATTAACATTTGGGGGGTCGATTTTTTTTGATCTTCGGGGGTTTTGGGGTGTCTTAATACCACAAAAAGAAAGTTCTGTTTTTTATAAATAATTTTTATTTCACTGTGAAATAATTTGACAGGCCCGCTTCACACAGGTAAAGCAGGGCCACGAACGCGCTTTTCGCAGATAATCCTTGTGGTGAGTGGCGTTTGCTTCGTTTTTAATGAAACAGCTTGCAGTGGTTCTAAAACAATGAAAACCTTTTCTGCCAAGCCAGCAGATATTGAAAAAAAATGGTTCGTAATCGATGCAGAAGGTCTGGTGCTTGGTCGCCTTGCTGCCGAGGTTGCGAAGATTCTGCGTGGCAAACACAAACCGACCTATACGCCCCATATGGATTGTGGCGATAACGTCATTATTATCAATGCTGCCAAGGTTGCCATGACGGGCAATAAGCATGCGGACAAGGTCTATTACTGGCACACGGGCTATCCCGGCGGGATTAAACAGCGCACGGCTGGTCAAATCCTCGAAGGCCGCTTCCCCGAGCGTGTGATCCACAAGGCGGTTGAGCGCATGATTCCAAAGGGGCCGCTTGGCTACCAGCAGATGAGAAACCTGCGTGTCTATGCCGGTGCAGAACACGCGCACGCGGCGCAACAGCCGGAGGCCCTTGACCTCGCCGCCAGGAATTCAAAAAATACAAGGAGCCTGTAAACAATGGCTGAGATATTGAATAATCTTGAAGACCTCGCCGCTCCCGTGGTTGAGGTGGTGCCAAAAATTGACGCGCAGGGGCGTTCTTATGCCACAGGACGGCGCAAGGATGCTGTGGCGCGGGTCTGGATTAAGCCCGGTTCCGGCAAGGTCACAGTCAATGGGCGCGAACAAACAGACTATTTTGGTCGTCCTGTCCTGCGTTTGGTTATTGCACAGGCGTTTGAAGCGGCTAATCGCACCAACCAGTTTGATGTCGTCGCCACTGTCAAGGGCGGTGGCCTGTCCGGTCAGGCCGGGGCGATTCGCCACGGTATTTCCCGCGCCCTGACGCTCTACGAACCCGGCCTGCGCCCCGCGCTTAAGGCCCGGGGATTTCTCACACGCGATGCCCGTGTTGTCGAGCGGAAAAAATACGGCAAGGCCAAAGCCCGCCGGAGCTTCCAGTTCTCCAAGCGTTAATATTGAACGAGTTATTTCTTCAACAATTTCAAAGGGATGAAAGAAATTTCATCCCTCTTTTTTCGTTGTGGCAGTTTTGCAGAAGCACCGCAGTATCGTTGACGTTACGAGTTAGCGGAATTAGCATATCTGTAGCGTTTACGGTTGCGGTCGAACACACTGATAGGAGGTATAGATGAAGAGGATGACTTTAATTGGGTTGAGTGCAGCATTCGCTTTGGGAGTAATGTCTAAGAGCCTGGTTGATGGTGAGGCGTTATCTTTTGTTTCGGAAGCCTATGCTAAAGTTGCAGGAATGGATTATTGGGAGTTGAGAAGGGATTGGGACTTTAAGAAAGCCGTCAAATACATCGTAGAGCGATGTAGCGTTGATGGAGAGGACATCTCTTGTTAAGCACAAAAACCAATCATCTTTATGGCGTTCTAAGAAAATAAGGTTGAGCGGCGCGTTAGTGATGTTTACGCGCAACCTCTCTGTTGCCGTACCCAATGCTAAAGAGCAACAGCATCTCTGTCAGCGGTAAGCAGAAAATTTTTTAGCTGTTTTAATTTTTCCAATAGTTCATCGAATGTGACGATTTCTACGTCCTTTGAATTTCGGCGAAAAATTTCAAAGGACTTCAGCTGATCGTCACCAGAGGGCATTGTCCCAATTATAAGGTTGCAATGAACAGAGTATGATTCTATGTCATAGATACGACTATTGTTTTTGATTTGAGCAATTTGGGATTGGAATTGATACTTTTGATCGAGGGCTTGGTTGATCGAACCTGAAAGCTCAGCTGATGGCGTATAAACACCTTCTCGGAATGGTTTTTTATTCAGCAATACGGCATGCGGAGTTTTAATCTCAAAAATAGCGGTGTTGTTGGTGAGGCTGTTTTTTACAAGGAAATCTGAAAATTTCTCGCCTGAGCCGGATATTTTCCGCCCGCCAACAGAAGCTTGATCCTGTACTTTAATGACGGGATAGCCAAACGCCATATTTAAAATAAAGGGATTTTCGTGGAAAAATTCTTGCCAGCTACTTTCTTTTAGCTTTTTGCGTAGCATTTCAGCGTAGCGTTCGCTTAACCTTTCCAAGGTGACAAGTTCAATGTTCCCTCGAAGTTTTGCAAGGCTCTCAGGCTTTGTCTCCGCAATCGACTTGGTGTGCCTTGTTATGGTGCTGAGGACAGCTTCTTGTTCATTGTCAGCTAGGGGTTCTTGTCCTTGTGCCGTAGATGTAAAGAATTTCCGTAAAGGGTGTCGGCCCGATTGTGCAGTCTTTTCTGGAAGGCCCAGGCTTTCAGCTAAAATGTTATAGGTGCTGACATCTTTGACGGATCTAGCCGCAGTTTGACATATACGTGTAATGCTGTTCAGCTTTTTCCGAGCGCACTCAAAATCAGTTGCTGAAATAGTGAAGATTTCTCTATTTTCAGAAATTGACGTGGGTTCTGATTTTGAGATCATGATCTCCGTGCACTTGGAAAGACTTTCAACAGCCTCAACTATAAACCGATAATCTTTTGCTAGGCCAAGACCGTAGTCGAAGTTCTTGATGAAACCTGACGGCAGATTCTCTAACAGTTCCATAACTTCTTCGGCGAAGTAAGGTATCGTCCATCCAAAGTCTGAATTCCAAAGGCTGGTTCCTTTGATGGTGATGCGTTTAATCTGGCTGTATTTTTGTTTTAAAAAATCGTTGTGACCGGCAAGTGTGTTGGTTGGAAACACTGTGATAGACTTATCTTGACCATTGATAAACATAATTTGAGTGCGATGTTCGTCAGCTTCGTCAGCTTCGTCAGCTTCGTCGGCGTAAGCCCCTGACTGAGGGAGTTTTTCATCTGGTGGGATATAAAAAACCCTAGCACAGTTTGGGGGTAGCTCCTCAATTATAAGCTTCCCTTGGGGAATTCCAGGCATGCTCATTCCAATGCGCGACATTAGTTTTTTTCCCCTCTTGATTGCGTGGAGATACTGTTAGCGTCTTCCGTAGTCTATCATCAATGTTTTTGAATGCTGCTTCGTACGTACAAGCGTTTTCTCCGAAGGCATTATTTCAATTTAATTATTATTTTCAATATTTTACTTAGTTTGCAAGTCCTTTTGTGACTCTAAATATTTCTTTTATATTTTTCAATCTAAATCAATATAATAAAAACAATATCTTAAAATAATTCTTTATTCCCACTCAATCGTTCCCGGTGGTTTGGAGGTGCAGTCATAAACCACACGATTAACGCCGCGTACCTCGTTGATAATGCGGGTGGCAACGCGGGACAGGAAATCAGGGCTAAAGGGGTAGCTGTCTGCGGTCATGCCATCCACCGACGTCACCGCGCGCAGGGCGCAGACGTAATCATAGGTGCGCCCATCCCCCATCACACCCACGGTTTTCACGGGCAGAAGTACGGCAAAGGCCTGCCAGATACAATCATAGAGACCTTCCTGGCGGATGGCATCGAGGTAAACGGCATCGGCCCGCCGTAGAATATCGGCCTGTTCGCGCGTGACCGCGCCGGGGATGCGAATAGCCAACCCCGGCCCCGGGAAGGGGTGGCGCCCGATTAGGCTATCGGGCAGGCCCAGTTCACGCCCCAACGCGCGCACTTCGTCTTTGAAGAGTTCGCGCAAGGGTTCGACCAATTCCATATTCATCCGTTCAGGCAACCCGCCAACATTGTGGTGTGATTTGATCGTCACCGAGGGGCCACCGGTAAAGGACACCGATTCAATCACGTCGGGGTAAAGCGTACCCTGGGCCAGAAAATCGGCCCCGCCGATTTTGGTGGCTTCCTGTTCAAAAACATCAATAAAGGTTGCGCCGATGATTTTGCGCTTTTGTTCGGGGTCTTCAACCCCGCCCAGCTTCCCGAGGAACAGATCACTGGCCTCACGATGCACGAGGGGGATATTGTAATGTTCACGGAAAAGCGTCACGACCTGATCCGCTTCGTTCATCCGCAAGAGACCATGATCGACGAAAATACAGCTCAGCCGGTCGCCGATGGCTTCGTGAAGCAAAACCGCCGCAACAGAGGAATCAACCCCCCCCGACAAGCCGCAGATCACCCGTTTGTCGCCAACCTGTTGACGAATGGCCCGCACCGCCTGTTCGCGGTAGGTGGCCATTGTCCAGTCCCCGGCACAACCCACAACACCATAAAGAAAATTACGGATCAACGTTTCACCATCGGGGGTATGATGCACCTCTGGATGGAACTGGACGGCATAGAGGCCGCGTGTTTCATCCGCAATCATCGCATGGGGCGCACCGTCGGACCGTCCCACAACGCTGAATCCCGCAGGTAACGCCGTCACCCGATCCCCGTGGCTCATCCAAACCTGCGGCCTGTCGCCGCGATGCCACAGCCCCTCGAAAAGCCGACAGTCGCCTGTGACCTCAAGTTCCGCGCGCCCGAATTCCTGATGATCGCCGCCTGCGACCTGACCCCCAAGCTGGACGCAAAGGGTTTGCATCCCGTAACAAATGCCCAAAACAGGAATACCCAGATCAAAAATCACCCCGGGTGCCCGTGGTGAGTCCTGCCCCGTCACAGAGGCTGGCCCTCCCGAAAGAATAATACCCTGCGGATTAAAGCCGCGAATGCGATCCTCGCCACAGTTGAAAGGATAGACCTCACAATAGACACCCGCTTCCCGCACCCGGCGGGCGATCAATTTTGTGACCTGTGACCCAAAATCCAAAATCAAAACCTGCACGCGTGCATCCCTTCACCAGCTCTCAACTCCAGGCGGTTGAATGCCACAAAGACCACAGGAGGTCAAAATCTAATGCTGTCTCTGGAGGACGACAGCAAAAAAACCATCGGTTTTATCCCGATGGGGGGACAGGGTGAGCGTCTTCACGCGGCAAAAATCATCGCGCCCGTGCATAAAAGCACAAATCCGGTCTTCGTTTTCCGCGCGGAGCACAGAACAGGTCGCATAGCACAGCCAGCCCCCCGGTTTGACAAAATCAGCCGCCCGGCTCAGGCAGGCGTGCTGATCCTGTTGAAACCGGGCCAGTTTTTCCGATGTCAGACGCCAGCGCAGATCAGGATGCCGCCGCCAGGTTCCCGTTCCCGAGCAGGGGGCATCGACCACAACGCGATCAAAGGAAGCGGGTGCCCGGCGGTCGAGCGTACTCAATGCCACCAACCGTGCAATGGAGACCCCCGCCCGCGCCAAACGGGGCCTGGATTTCCATAAACGTTTCGGGGAAATATCGGTCATCACCAGTTCCCCCCTGTTTTCCATCGCTGCCGCGAGAGCGAGGCTCTTTCCCCCCGCGCCTGCGCACAGATCCAAAACCGCCATGCCCGGTTTTGCGTCCAGCATCTCGACAAAAAGTTGCGAACTTTCGTCCTGAATCTCAACCATACCCCATCTAAAGACAGATGATTCACTCACAGGGCGACCAACCCTGTAAATTTCATTCCGGCGGGTGATGCCGTATTCTTCGTCGTCGCGTCGTGTCCTGTTCTCAGATAAAATCAAACCATTCACCGCACGTGTCGTCTCCGTTGTGTCAAAGCCTTCGCCTTCTAAAAGCCCGCTTGCAACGCGGCGCGAACATTTGAGACGATTCACACGCAAGATAACAGGGGCAGGGTCAATCAGCGCGTCTGCTTCACGTTTGGCCTGCCCCGGGGGAAAAGAGCGTTCAAATTCGGGCCAAAGCCAATCCGGAACCTCGCAGGAGGCTGGAACCGGAGGAATAAAACCGGATTCTTGTCGCCCAAGGGCGCGTAAAACCTGCTGTTCGTGAGACGACAACGGCGCGGGTGCATAGTCACGCCCCGAACAAAGTCCGACCAATTTGTCATAGGCACAGACATTACCCCAAACAAAGCGCGCAAAACACCACAGCCGCGCAGTGAAATGGGGAGAAAAACGCCCGATCTGCCACGCCCACCACGCCCGACCCCGGAGCAGCTCAAAAAAACGATCCCCGATAAAGCGGCGATCCTTTGATCCGATATAACGCCGCGTGCGGGTATAGCGTTGCAGAAGCTGATCTGCAGGTTTGTCCGGGCTGTTTAAACACTGATCCAGCAGGTCAATCACGGCACAGAGGCGACCTTCTAACTGCATGATTTTTTAACCGAAACACCCCGGTATCCCAAGGCCACGACGTAAATTTCCGATGAGTCCTGACGGCTGGCATCAGGTTTAAAATGGCGCACGGACTCAAAGTTGTGCCGCAAAGCGGCCAGGAGAGCCTGATCTGCGCCCCCTTGGAGCAGCTTCGCGACGAAATGCCCCCGGGGACGCAAAACCACACAGGCGAAATCAAGCGCGGCCTCGACCAATGCCATAATCCGCAAATGATCCGTCGGGGGATGCCCCGAAGAAGACACCGCCATATCCGACAGGACAAGATCAGCCGCCCCGCCCAAGGCCGTCCGCAGGCGGGCGGGCATGTCCTGATCCATAAAGTCGCCTTGTAGGAACGTCACACCGGCAAGAGGGGTGATCTCCAGCAAGTCCAGCCCGATAATCTGCGCCCGCGTGCGCTGTTGCACCGCCTGTGACCAGCCTCCGGGGGCCGCGCCCAAATCAACCACGCGCCGCGCACCGCGCAGAACCCCGAAACGATCATCAATCTGTAACAGCTTAAAAGCCGCCCGCGCCCGCAAGCCCCGTTTTCTGGCCTCTGCAACATAGGGATCATTCAACTGGCGTTCCAGCCACCGCGCTGACGATTGGCTCCGCCCCCGCGCCGTTTTGACCCGTACCTTTAGCCCCCGTCCGCTCGGGCCGCTTTCCGTGGCCTTCCCCCCGCTCCGCGCCTGACGGGCTTTGCGCTGTTGTTCGCCAAAGGCCTTACGCCCTTTCCACGTGACCATCCGGGTATCCTTAAAAACCTCGATCCTCAAAGACATCAAGTACTCTGCGGTTCTCGAAAGCAATTGTCCTGCCCGCCAACACAGACTTGACGTCTCCCAAGGCACTCATCTATTCAGGCTCCATCACTGTTGCTGTGCCATCATCTGCAACAGCATTCCTTCGCGCAGGCCCCTGTCTGCGACGCGAATATCCGCTACAGGCCACAGGCGCGACAGGGCTTCAAAAATCGCACAGCCCGGCACAACCAGATCGGCCCGCTGGCGACCGATACAAGGATGGGCGACCCTTTCGGAGACAGACATCTGTGCAATTTTTTGACACAGGGCCAGGGCAACGTCACGCGGCAACAGAAAACCATCAACCCGGTTGCGGTCATAGCGTGGCAATTTTTGATGCAGGGCGACAAGGGTTGTGACTGTGCCAGAGGTTCCCAGCATTTGAATTTCATTGCGGGCGATGGCATTGCGAAAGTGATGCTTGTCTTCAAAGGCCCGCAAAGACTCATAAACATCATCAACCATGACCTCGTAGGGGGTTGAGTCACCGAATCGCTCGTGCAGCGTCACAACCCCTGCGGGAACAGAACAGGAGTCCCGGAGCGAAGAGACCCCTGTCATCCAGCTCATTTCGGTTGATCCCCCCCCAATGTCAAAAATCAGGGATTGTTCCACCGCAGGATCGAGTAAGGGCGCACAGCCCAAAACGGCAAGCTGTGCTTCTTCGTCGCTGTCGATAATATCAAGTTTCAGCCCGGTTTCCCGGGCGACACGGGCGACAAAATCGGCTCCATTACCTGCCTGGCGGCAGGCCTGCGTGGCGACACAGTGGACATGAACGGCTCCCCGGCGGTAAATTCTGTCCGCACAGACTGTCAGGGCCGCAAGGGTGCGCTCCATCGCCACCCCGGACAGGGCACCCGTCTGTCCCATGCCTTCGCCCAGACAGACCACACGCGAAAAGCTATCGACAACGCGAAACCCCCCGCCACGGGTCGGACGCGCCACGAGGAGACGACAGTTGTTTGTACCCAGATCAACCGCAGCATAGAGCGGCGCGGGAGAACGGGACTGCGCCCCATGGGGCATGACCCGCGCGCCGCGCAACTGTCGGGCATCATGGCTCACCTGAAAAATTCCCCCCTTGCTCTTGAAAAGATCACGGCACTACAACAGTTTCACGCCGGAGGAGCAAGAAGAAACCCTCAATTTTGGCGATAGTTCGGGGCTTCACGCACAATAGAGACATCGTGGACGTGACTTTCCCGCAATCCCGCATTGGAAATGCGGACAAATTCGCAGTTATTGCGCATCTGTTCAATCGTCGCATTGCCCGTATAACCCATCGAGGCGCGCAATCCCCCGACAAGCTGGTGAATAATGGGGGAGGCTGGCCCCTTGTAGGGAACGCGCCCTTCGACGCCTTCAGGAACGAGTTTGAGCTGGTCAGAGACCTCGGCCTGAAAATAGCGATCTGCCGACCCCCGCGCCATGGCCCCGATTGACCCCATCCCGCGATAGTATTTATAAGACCGCCCCTGATACAAAAACACATCCCCCGGGGCCTCGTCCGTGCCAGCCAGTAAAGACCCCACCATAACCGCAGACGCTCCAGCGGCAATGGCCTTGGCCAGATCACCGGAAAATTTAATTCCCCCATCGGCAATGACCGGAATATCGCGCCCGACCAACGCCGCCACACTCTCGGCAATCGCAGTGAGTTGCGGCACACCCACCCCGGCCACAATCCGCGTGGTACAGATCGACCCCGGCCCAATCCCGACCTTAACCGCATCGGCCCCCGCATCGGCAAGGGCCACGGCCCCTGCCGCCGTTGCGACATTTCCGGCAATAATCTGAACGCCGGCGTGGTTTTTTTTGAGAACCGTTACGGCCTCCAGCACCGCGCGGGAATGACCGTGCGCGGTGTCAATCACCAGGACATCAACCCCCGCTGCAATCAGGGCTTGCGCCCGGGAGAGGCCTTCCTCCCCGACGCCTGTCGCCGCCGCGACCAACAGCGACCCCTGATCGTCCTTGCTGGCATGGGGATAGGCCACAGCGCGTTCCATATCCCGCACCGTCAACAAGCCGACACAGCAATAGTCCGCATCGACAACCAGTAATTTTTCAATGCGGTATTGGTGTAAAAGTCGCCGCGCCTCGCGGTGAGAAACTCCTTCGCGGACTGTGACCAGATTTCACTGGTCATCAATTCGGAAACGGCCTGCCCCCGGTCTTCGGCAAAGCGAACATCGCGATTGGTCACAATCCCGACCAGTCGCCCCGTCCCCCGGGCCACAACAGGAATGCCGGAAATTTTATGGTGATCCATCAAACCAAGCGCATCGCCCAGGGTCTGATCGGGGTGCATGACAACCGGATTGACCACCATGCCACTTTCATAGCGTTTGACCTTGCGAATTTCCCGGGCCTGATCGGCAATGGACAGATTTTTATGAACGACACCCAACCCCCCGGCCTGGGCCATGCCAATGGCCAAACGCCCCTCTGTCACGGTGTCCATCGCCGATGACAACAAGGGAATCGACAGCGTTATTTTTCGGGTCAAAACCGTCGATGTTTCGGCCTGTGCAGGCATCAGATCTGATTTTGCGGGAACCAGCAAAACATCGTCAAAGGTCAGGGCTTCTCGGATACGCATGGGGACACTCCAAAATCGGGCCAAATCGGGTCACTCTAAAAACGCCTTTTAGAATTCCTCGGACACCCTGGATCACACGGTGTATCATATACAAGGCAGGGGGCATATTGCCAGAACAATCCGCCCCGTGCTACAATGCTTTGAGTATTTTTCACTCATCGGGACGCCTTTTGATGCCCGCGATAACCCCCCTGAGAACCCCGATGGATATTCCACTGGACGACAGCACCCGCGCCCTGATGGATAGCTTGCTCTGTATTGCCGAACGTGCGGGGGATATTGTCATGGGCTATTACAAAGACCACGACAAGGCCCGGATCGCATTCAAAAATGACAACAGCCCCGTCACCGCCGCAGACCGTGCGGCAGAAACCTTTATCCTCGGGGCGCTCAATAGCCTCACCCCTGATATTCCCGTTGTCTCCGAAGAAGCCGCCGCCGCCGGGGAATGTCCAGTGGTCGGTGATCTGTTCTGGTTGGTTGATCCGGTCGATGGCACACGGGAATTCATCGCCGGAAGCGGCGAATTTACCGTCAATATCGGCCTGATTGAACAGGGTAAACCCGTTGTCGGGGTCGTTCACGCCCCGGCCCGGCACCTGACGTGGGGGGGGCTGACACGGGGAGGGCTGACATGGGGGGGCCTGACACGGGTCAGCACAGATCTGTGCATTTTTTTCGCAGATAACCAGCCCCCCCGTCAGGCACAGGTGCGGCCCCTGCCTCCAGACGGGGCGACGGTTGTGACCAGCCACCGCCACGGCGACAAGGCGGCCCTGGATCAATTCCTTGCCCGCCGCCGGGTCAAGGAAACGATACCTGTGGGATCGTCGCTAAAAATTTGCCTGATCGCCGCCGGACAGGCCGATCTCTACCCCCGTTTCGGGCCAACAATGGAATGGGATACCGCCGCCGCCGATGCTGTTCTGCGGGCCGCCGGGGGGCTGCTCTGTGATTCCGACGGAGATCCGCTGTTTTATGGCAAAGCCGGATTCCGCAATGGATCCTTCATCGCAAAAGGTCGCGCGGACAACCAGCATGGCGAGGGCGGTGATTGCGATGACTGACACCCGTATTGTCCTCCCGGACGACAAGAGCCTTGCCCAGGCCGTGCGACTCTTGCAACAGGGTCAGGTCGTCGCCTTTGCCACTGAAACAGTTTACGGCCTGGGGGCCAATGCCCGCGATGACGGCGCCTGTCGCGCCCTCTATGAGGCAAAGGATCGCCCGGACTTTAATCCCCTGATTGTGCATTTTTCCACTGTCCAACAGGTAGAGCGGGAAGTTTTTTTTCCACCCTTGGCCCAAAAGCTCGCCGCCGCCTTCTGGCCCGGGCCATTAACGCTGGTTCTGCCGATAAAGCCTGACTGCGGTCTGTCAAAAATCTGTCGCCCGGGGCTGGAGACGCAAGCCGTCCGCATTCCCGCCCATCCTCTGGCCCTGGCTCTGTTAAAAGCCTGCGGCCTGCCCCTTGCCGCCCCCAGTGCCAACCGCTCTGGCACACTCAGCCCGACAAGGGCCACCCATGTTCTGGACAGCCTCGAGGGCCGCATCCCGCTGATTCTTGATGGCGGGGCCTGTCCAGAAGGCATCGAGTCAACCGTCCTTGACCTCAGTAACGCCCCGCTCATCCTGCGCGCCGGGGCTATCGCACGGCGTGCGATTGAAGAGGTTCTGGGCCGTCCCGTGCGAACCGCCCCGTCTTTGCTCGAAGAAAGGGCCGACAAGACCCCCTCCGGTTTGCCGTCGCCCGGCTTGCTCAAAAAACACTATGCTCCCCGGACACCCCTGCGGCTCGAGGCCCGTGACGTGGCCCCTGATGAAGCATTGCTGGCCTTTGGCCCCACGCCGCCCGAGGGTGGTGTGACAACCCTCAACCTCAGCCCCACTGGTGATTTGCAGGAGGCCGCGCAGCGTCTTTTCGACAATCTGCACACCCTCGACAAAACAAAAAATATTCGCGCCATTGCCGTCATGCCCATTCCAAAAAAGGGGCCTGGTCTGGCGATTAACGACCGCCTGCACCGTGCCGCCATGACAACAGGCCAGCCCGCATGACCTTACCGGATGCTTTTTGCCAGGAGTTGCACCACCTGCTCGGCCCCCACGGCATCATCGCGGATGCAGACGCTCTTGCCCCCTTTCTCGCAGAAAGCAGGGGCCGGCGTACAGGCCGGGCTGACATGGTTGCTCTGCCCCAAACGACGCAAGAGGCCATGCGCCTTGTGCGGTTGTGCCACGATTTTTCTATCGCCATGATTCCGCAGGGCGGCAATACAGGACGTGTCCAGGGGGCGCAGGCGCGCACAACAAAACCCGCGCTTGTGATCTCGTTACGTCGCATGAACCGGATCAGAGCCATTGACCCTGATAACAACGCCATGACGGTCGAGGCCGGCTGTATCCTCCAAACCCTGCAAGAGGCCGCCGACCGGCACAACCGCCTTTTCCCCTTATCGCTTGGAGCGCAGGGGTCGTGCCAGGTCGGGGGGAATATTGCCACAAATGCCGGTGGCATTCATGTCTTGCGCTATGGAAATACCCGCGCCCTGGTTTTGGGGCTGGAGGTCGTGCGTCCTGATGGGTCGTTATGGGATGGCTTACGTCTCTTGCACAAAGATAATTCCGGCTATGACCTCAAACAGCTTTTTATCGGATCCGAAGGAACCCTGGGCCTCATTACCGCCGCAACCTTGCGCCTTTTCCCCAAACCGACCGCTGCCATTTCTGCCCTGGTCGCGTTGCGCGGGCAGGATAAAATTTTGCCCTTTTTCAACCACGTGCAACAGGCCCTACAGGAACAGCTCGGGGCCTTTGAACTCATTCCCCGCCGGGCCTTTGACTTTCTTGCGAAACACAGACCCCGGTGTGTGCCATCCTCTTCTCTTTGTACCGACCACGCAGACTGGTTTATCCTGCTCGAAGTCGCCGCCGGTGATCCGCAGGCCCTGTTGCGCCAACGGATCGAGGACGTCCTTGAACAGGCCTTGAGTGCTGAACTCCTGAGCGATGCTCTTCTCACCCATTCAGAACAACAGGCCGCCGCCCTCTGGCACATGCGCGAAGAGGTCGTGAGCGTCCAACGGGCCGAAGGCGTCTCGCTCAATCATGATATTTCCGTCCCCCCGGGCCTCATTCCAGCCTTCCTGACACAGGCCGAACAGGTTATCCACGCCCGCCTGCCGGGCGCGCGCATCTATTGCTTTGGACATGTCGGGGACGGCAACCTCCACTACAACCTCAGCCAACCGCCCGAAATGCCCGCAGAGGACTTTTTGAATGATCACGCCCAACTCACCCCCGCCCTTCACGATCTGGCCATAAAAATGGGCGGTTCCATCGCCGCCGAACACGGCATCGGTCGCCTCAAGGCCCGTGAAAACAAAACCCGCAAATCCACCGTCGAATGGGCCATGATGCACAATATCAAACGCGCCTTTGACCCCCACAACCTCATGAACCCCGGGTGTCTTTTTCCTGAAAATGACGACATGACCCCTTGAAAACCGGAAATAGAGCCATGCCATTTGATTTAATGAGTAAGGTTTTTGGATTTTTAAAAGAACATCCGGAACAAAAATTTACGGCCCGGGAAATTTCTGACTGGATTGTCGAGACCTACCCGGATGATTGCCACCAAAAACAAAAACGATCCACGGCAACCATCACCCCACTGGACAACACAGCGGCACTGCTCAACCAGATTTCCAGTGAAATTGGTTCGCAACGTCCACGATTACAGAAACGTCATCCGGAAATCAAAACAATCGAAGGACGTCCGCGCAAATACTATTTTACCACCGCCACAGACCGCGCGGAAATTGACCGCGCAGAAAACAAAGGCACCACAAAAACCGACAGTCACTCTGTCAAAGAACACGACCTCTATCCCGTCTTGTCCGCATTTTTGTGGTCAGAACTCGGCATCTATAGCAAGCGCATTGATGAAAAGCGTTCCCGCAATAAACAGGGGGCGGGCGGAAATAAATGGCTTTATCCCGATCTGGTCGGACTAGACGACCTCAGCCGTGATTGGCACGGCGAAATTAAAGACTGCGTTCAACAACACGGCGACAAAAAAACCAAACTCTGGTCGTTTGAGGTCAAGGTTTTGATCAATCGTTCCAACCTGCGCGAAGCCTTTTTTCAGGCTGTGAGCAACTCCACCTGGGCGAACTTTGGCTATTTGGTGGCGGGCGAGATTACAGGCGACACGCTCAAAGAACTTCGGATGCTCGCCAGCCTGCACGGTCCGGGCTTGATCAAACTCAGTGCTGACAATCCTGCGGAAAGCCAGATCATCATTCCCGCCAGGGAACGTAACGCCGTTGACTGGGACATTGCGAACAGACTGACACAGGAAAACAAGAATTTTCTGGATTACATCAGGCTGGTTCGCCAATTTTACCAAACAGGCAACATCCGCGAGTCTGATTGGGACGGTTGTACAGATCACAGCGAACACCAAAAATAACGACCCCAAAATATGATGCCTGATGTGAGAGCAGAAGGGCTTTCTGGTCTCCGGTTGCCGGATGAATAACACATATTGTAGGAGAATTGCAGAACAGTGACGTTCTTCACTCGCTTTTTAAAAGAGCGGTGAGGTTGTTTCTGATCATAAAATCAGCCATGCGGTTTCCAATAAAAACGGAACCCGTCGCCGTGTTATGGACACCGTCATAAAAGTGATCAGGCATGAAGTCTTCGTTGTACAGGTCTAAAAACAATTTGTAGCGTGACTCAAAATATGGCCGCCCCTGACTCAAAATATGGCCGCTTTGCGAATCGCTATCATTTTGTGAGGGCGTAGCCTATCTTATAACAAAAGCGACACACCACATATGGTCGCGCCTGCGCCGTGTAGCTGTAAGAAACAGCGGCTTTGAACCAGACGATCATTATCCCGAGATCAGGAAAATGATAACAACTCGCAAAGTGGACACAATTAGAGTCACGCTACAATAGGTAGAGTCACGCTACAATAGGTCTTGCAAGAATCCAGACGTGACTGATAGAATATATTCCAGAATCATGAAAAATCGGGGAGGAAGGTGATTATGGAACTTAAGGACGCACAGGCGCAGTTCAATATCGGTCTCATGTATCTCAACGGGCAAGGTGTGCCGCAGGATGATGTGCAGGCCGCAGAGTGGTTCAAAGAGGCCGCTCAACAGGGGCACGCACAGGCGCAATTCAACCTCGGTCTCATGTACCGCGCCGGACGAGGCGTGGAACAGAGCGACAAGCAGGCCGCAGAGTGGTACGAAAAAGCCGCTCAACAGGGAGACGCAAAGGCGCAGGTCAACCTCGGTTTCATGTACCGCGCCGGACGAGGCGTGGAACAGAGCGACAAGCAGGCCGCAGAGTGGTTCGAAAAAGCCGCTCAACAGGGAGACACAAAGGCGCAGGTCAACCTCGGTGTCATGTACCACACCGGACGAGGCGTGGAACAGAGCGACAAGCAGGCCGCAGAGTGGTTCGAAAAAGCCGCTCAACAGGGAGACGCAAAGGCGCAGTTCAATCTCGGTGTCATGTACCGCACCGGGCAAAGTGTGGAACAGAGCGACAAGCAGGCCGCAGAGTGGTTCGAAAAAGCCGCTCAACAGGGGGACGCAAAGGCACAGTTCAACCTCGGTCTCATGTACGACACCGGACAGGGTGTGGAACAGAGCGACAAGCAGGCCGCAGAGTGGTTCGAAAAAGCCGCTCAACAGGGGGCCACAAGGGCGCAGTTCAACCTCGGTGTCATGTACCACACCGGACGAGGCGTGGAACAGAGCGACAAGCAGGCCGCAGAGTGGTTCGAAAAAGCCGCTCAACAGGGGGACGCAAAGGCACAGTTCAACCTCGGTCTCATGTACGACACCGGACAGGGTGTGGAACAGAGCGACAAGCAGGCCGCAGAGTGGTTCGAAAAAGCCGCTCAACAGGGGGCCACAAGGGCGCAGGTCAACCTCGGTGTCATGTACCACACCGGGCAAAGTGTGGAACAGAGCGATAAGAAGGCCGCAGAGTGGTACGAAAAAGCCGCTCAACAGGGGGACGCACAGGCACAGTTCAACCTCGGTGTCATGTACGACACCGGACAGGGTGTGGAACAGAGCGACGAGAAGGCCGCAGAGTGGTACGAAAAAGCCGCTCAACAGGGGGACGCAGACGCGCAGAAAAATCTCGAGCGACTATTTGCCAGGAAGGAAGGTATCTTACAAAGCAGTGAGCAGGTCCTGGCTCCGGACGATGAGCGGAAGATAGATACACAAAGGCTTGAGACGCGCCTTAGCGATCTTGAGGCGCATATTTATCAGAGTGACTTTCAGATTACTGATAAAAAAGGCGATTCCATAGAGGTTCTAAATATGGAGTCTAGCCCTGAAATTACAGAGGCACTCGAGCGTATTAATTCTCCGAAATTACTTTACTTGTATAAAAGCATCTATAGACTTCCTCTGTCTAAAGTTAGCACACCCCTTGTCACTGTTGGTGTTTGGTCATTCCTTGAGGTAATGTCGGCATTGGATGGTCGTGGTGAGAAGACGGCGTTTGATGTTTTTTTCAAAGGAAAGCTGGAATGTTACGGTATAGAAAAAAGAGGGGAAAAGAACGCAATTAGAGAGGCGATCAGCAGAATTCACGAGCAAGGCAACGTCACTAAACACCACCCAAAATCCGCAAATTTTATTCCCGAGCAGTTGCATAGCGATATGGATACTTTAGAACCTTTGATCCTTGCTTGTTTGAGGAACATTGAAAAGAAATGCCAAAAACTGTAGCGTGACTCTCATTATGTCGCGCCCATCAGAAAAACCGAACGCTTGTTCATTCGCGGCATCGGCCTTGAGTGCACACGATTCGGGGTGGTGGTACACCCCCGCCCCCGCTTTTGACGTGGGGTTCAATGAGGGCTTCAAGAGGCCTTGATGCTATGCACCCGGGTATCCTCCAGGACGGCGACAACCTCGACCCGGCCCTGTGCGCGGGGGGTGATTGATCTGATTTTCGCCAATGGGTATTCAGCAGCACTGATTTTCTTGCTCATGTCAATACTCCTGACAAACCTCGGGCACAGCCTAAATCATCTAGGCGGGTGTGAGTCAATCAAAAAATTATCCTTTGATTGGTAAGGGGGCATAGAGTTGGTGCGGTGTTTTCGGGCTTTGGGACAGGGGTGCCAAAACGGGGGCGAGGAGGGTTTGGAGGGACTTGAGACTGGCCAGACTATTGCGGATGAGTCCGGATCCCGAGGTCAGCTGCTCAACAAAAGCATCAAGAGCCGTCCGTGGCTCGGGAAAGATCACGAGCGCGTAAGGTTGGGTAATTGTTGAGCCCAAATCGGTGAGCGTACTGTTGAGGGCATCACGCAGGCCGCCCAATTCGTCAACAAGTCCGAGGTTTCGGGCCTCTGTGCCTGTCCAGACCTGACCCTGGGCGGCTTGTTCGACGGCCTCGGCAGACAGGTTGCGATCCCGGGCAACACGGGCTGTAAAATCGTTATAGATTCGATCAAGGTCATTGTTGAGCAAACGCCAGCCTTCCGGGCTGAATTTGCGGTTTGTACTGTAGAGGTCGGCATTCTGTCCAGCGGTGGCAATCGACCAGTTGATTCCCAGTTTTTGCCACAGGTCGTCGAGGGCAAATTTGCCCCCTGCAACGCCGATTGATCCCGTGATGGTGCCGGGATTAGCGTAGATTTTGTCTGCGGCTGTTGCGATGAAATACCCGCCGGATGCGGCGACATCGCCCATTGATACCGTGATTTTTTTCCCTTGCTCACGCGCGAAAACAATCGCGCGTCGAATTGTGTCAGAGGCAACGTACGACCCGCCGGGGCTGTCAATACGGATGACAAGGGCGTCAATATCATCGGCCATTGCCGCGTCTTCAATTGCGGTAGAGAGAGTGGCAGAGCCGATAGAAGGATTGTGACCAAAGGATCCGTAATCACTCTCGCCCATATGAATTTCGCCCTGTGCGGCAATGAAGGCAAGGCGCGGCGCGTCTTCGGGCAGGGTGGGAGCGGGGAGGGCCTGTGCATAGTCCGGCAGAGAAATTATATCGGCCTCCAGGGGCATGATGCGTTTGTCAATCAGTTGATCCCAATAACCCAGATGATCGACAAGCCCGCCGGCCTGTGCCGCAGAGGCAGTTAAAGGCCCTGTGTCAACCGCCGCGCGAATCCCGGCGGTGTCCTGTTGCCGACTGGCGGCAATCGCCGTGATTGTTTGTGACAGGAGTGAGTCGAGTAAGGTTTGTGTGTTTTTTGTGACAGAGGCGGGGGGAGTTTTTTCGCTATAGCTTTGTAAAACGCCCTTGAATTCCTTACGCCATGCAAACTGGGGGGCAATGCCAACTTTGTCGAGGGCCGCGCGTGCATAAGGAATTTCGAGGCTATAGCCTGTGATGTCCAATGATCCGGAGGGCTGTATCCAAAGTTCCTCTGCCGCGCTGGCCAGGTAATAGTGCAATGTGCCATCACCGCCTTCGCCATAGCTTTCGGCAAAGGCAAAGGTTTTTTTTCCACTGGCGCGAAAGGCCGTGATCGCGGGGCGAAGTTCCTGAACGTCTGCTGTTGTGAGAAAGCCGACACCTGCGCGGATGATGAGTCCGGTGACGCGCTTATCATCTTTTGCCGCATAGATGGCATCAATCAGCCGGGACAGCGCGGGCAGTTGAGAGGGCATTTCAAAAAAGGCGAGGCTGTCTGTGCCCAGATCATAGGCAAAATCAAGATCCAGGATCATCCGATCCGAGAGCTGTTGTCGAGACTCCCAGTGGTCAATTTTTTCAATGTTGAGCGCAACAATCCAGGCCACACCAACGCCAAGAACAGTCAGACCCCCGACGAGGACGAGAAGGCGCGTACAAAAAACACGGAGCATTTGAATGATTTTCATGAAAAAGTCCGGTGTGTGCCGAGGACGTGCAGATGTCCAATGCGGTATGATTTTTCTTGGCAGAGCGCGAAATTCCTGACAAATAGATGTGCTTTTTTTAAAAAAAAGCAAGGAAATTTTTCTGGATCTTCTTTATCACTCCTCAAATACAGACTGTGTTTTTTATGCGTCGCAACGTCCGCCCCGGTGGGGGTCAACAGATTGAATATGTGATTGAGAGTCTCGGTGCGCGTGGTGATGGTGTGGCCTCTTATGACGGGCAACCGCTCTTTACTGCGATGACCCTCCCCGGTGAGCGTGTACGGGGTCGAATTAAGGGGACACGTACAGCGGGTCTCAAGGCTGATCTGTTGGAGTTACTGTCAGAAAGTCCTGCGCGTCAGGAACCGCTCTGCCCGCATTTCGGGCCGTGTGGGGGCTGTTCGCTTCAACATGCGACGTCTGATTTTTATCGTCACTGGAAACGCGACCTTGTTGCCCAGGCCCTGCGGCGTCAGGGCTTTGATTCCGATCAGTGTCTTGACCCTCTTGTCGAAATTGGGCCACACACGCGCCGCCGTGCGACTTTCGTGGCGCGTTTGCAGAGGGGGAAGGTGGCATTCGGTTTTCACGCGCGCGAAAGTCATGATGTGATTGACCTGATGTCTTGTGCGCTGTTGCGTCCCGAATTGATGACTTTGGTCGCGCCTTTGCGCGCGCTCCTGACGGTTTTGTTGCATTCGGCATCGGGGAAGACAGCGGATGTCGCCGTGACGCTCTGTGCGGCAGGCGCGGATATTGTGCTGGTGGGCAGGCTGCGTTTGAATTTGAAGGAGCGCGAGGCGATCGGCACCTTTGCCCGGGGCAATGCCGTTGCGCGGATGACCTGGATTGATGCAGATCACAGTTCCCCCCGCGTCGCACAGGGTCCTGATCCCGAATTGCTTTTTATGCGCGAAAATCCGGTTCAATTTTTCGGCTCTGTTCCGGTGACGCCCCCCGCTGGCAGTTTCTTGCAGCCATCAGAAGAAGGCGAAAAGGCGTTGGTGTCGCTCATTCTGGCGGCGTTGCCCCCAGCAGTCGCTCCTGCGGTCGCGCCGTGCGCGGAGCCAAAGTCAGGTTCGGTCGCGCCGTGCGCGGAGCCAAAAAAGCCGGAAAGCGCAGATATGATGATTGCGGATCTTTTTTGTGGCTGTGGCACCTTTACCTTTGCGCTGGCGCACAGGGGGCGCGTCCATGCCATTGACGGAAACAGGGCGGCTGTGGTTGCCCTGGCATCGTCTGCGCGGCGTTTTTCCGGGCGTGTGATGACCGATTGTCGTGATCTGGTGACAAATCCGGTTGCCGCAGAGGATTTTGACGGCGGCGATGTGGTTGTTCTCAACCCGCCGCGATCAGGGGCGCGTGAACAGTGTCGCCAGCTGGCCTTGAGTACTGTGCCTGTTGTGATCTATGTGTCCTGCACCCCCAGCGCCTTTGCCCGTGATGCCCGAATCCTCGCAGACGGGGGCTATCGGCTGGAGCGTGTGACGGCGGTTGATCAGTTTATCTGGAGTGGTCATGTCGAACTGGTCGCGCGTTTTGTGCAGACAGCGAAGAATTAACCCTTGCCGGGTCATCCATTCCGGGTGATCGGGCGTATAATCTTTTTTGACAACGATTGGGTTTATGTTCATGTCACACTCGCATTTCCCTGACCGGCACCCGGTTATTCCCGCGCGAAAAATTGGTGTTCTTTTGCTCAATCTGGGAACGCCGGATGGCACAGATTATTGGTCGATGCGCCGTTATCTGGGTGAATTTTTGAGTGACAAGCGTGTTATCGAGGCCCCGTCGTGGTTGTGGCAACCGCTTTTGCAGGGGGTGATCCTGACCCTGCGTCCGTCCAAAAGCGGTCATGCCTATGCGCAGATCTGGAATAGGGAAAAAGACGAGTCGCCCCTGCGGACGATTACGCGCGACCAGTCTGAAAAGCTGTCTGCCCTGATGGCGGAAAAGCACCCGAATGTTGTCGTGGACTGGGGGTGGCGTTATGGCAATCCCTCTGCCACCAGTCGTTTGGATCGGTTGTTTGAACAGGGTTGTGACCGCATTTTGTTGATGGCTCTTTATCCGCAATATTCTGCAACGACAACGGCCACGGCCTATGACCAGTGTTTTCGCGCTTTAATGAAGATGCGCCGCCAGCCCGCTGTGCGCTGTGCGCCTGCCTATCACGATCATCCCGATTATATCGAAGCTCTCGCCCGATCAGTCGAGCGGGAAACAGCAAAACTGACACAAAAACCAGATGTCATTCTGGCCTCTTTCCATGGTTTGCCGAAAGAAAACCTGTCAAAAGGTGATCCCTATTCCTGCCACTGTGCCAAGACAACACGCCTTTTGAGAGAACGCCTTGGGCGAGATCAAGAGCAGCTTCAAATGGTTTTTCAGTCCCGTTTCGGCCCGAAAGAATGGTTGCAGCCCTATTGCGAGCCGACAGTTGCGGAGTTGGCGCGAAAGGGTGTGAAAAATATGATGATGATCATGCCCGGATTTTCTGTTGATTGTGTCGAGACACTCGAAGAAATCAATATCGGCATTCGTGACACATTTCTTGAAAACGGAGGGGAAACCTTTACCTCTGTGCCCTGTTTGAACGACAGCGCAGACTCCATTCAGATGATCTATAATATGGTTGAAACCGAATTACAGGGTTGGCTCTAAAGAGTGCGTCTAGCCACACTGTGCCTTGTGACGGAGGAGATGATCGGCAAGGGTCAGGGCCACCATCGCTTCTCCAACGGGAACGGCGCGGATGCCGACGCAGGGGTCGTGGCGGCCTTTGGTTCTCAGTTCCGTTTCCTGCCCCTGTGTGGTGATTGTTTTGCGTGGAGTGAGGATTGAACTGGTCGGTTTGACGGCAAAGCGGACAACAATGTCCTGTCCTGATGATATTCCCCCTAAAATGCCGCCCGCGTGGTTGCTGGTGAAAAGAGTCTTTCCCTCAACAATGCGAATTTCATCGGCATTGTCTTCGCCACTGAGTGCGGCGGCGGCAAAGCCATCACCAATCTCGACTGCCTTGACGGCATTGATCGACATGATGGCCTTTGCCAAATCGGCATCAAGCTTGTCATAAAGCGGGCTTCCCAATCCCACCGGAACATTCTGTGCGATGACTTCGACCACTGCTCCTGTCGAGGAGCCTGATTTTCGCACAGAATCGAGGAACGCGGCCCAATCCCGGGCGACAACCGGATCGGGACACCAGAACGGATTTTGTGTGATGTGATCCGGGTCATAGCGCGTCTGGTCAATTTTATGTGGCCCCATCTGAACCAGCGCACCGCGAATGTGCAGGCCACCTGAAATATCCCTGTTCAGGATTTTGCGGGCCACGGCCCCGGCAGCAACGCGCATGGCGGTTTCGCGTGCAGAGGCCCGCCCCCCCCCGCGATAGTCGCGCAGGCCGTACTTTTTCCAATAGCTATAGTCGGCATGTCCAGGGCGAAAAGCCTGTGCGATTTCACTATAATCTGCCGAACGCTGGTCTGTGTTGTCGATCACAAGCCCGAGGGCTGTTCCGGTTGTGAGACCGTCAAAAACGCCAGAGACAATGTTCACCTGGTCGGCTTCGCGTCGTTGTGTTGTGAAGCGGCTTTGTCCCGGTTTGCGTTGGTCAAGATAGAATTGAATATCGGCCTCTGTGAGGGGAATGCCCGGGGGAACACCATCAAGGACACAACCGATTGAAGGGCCGTGGCTTTCGCCCCAGGTTGTCACGCGCAACAACTTGCCAAATGCGTTACCTGCCATCGTCGAAACTCCAGCCCCGAAACAGTTTCATTGAAAACGCGCCTAATCCTGTGGATTAAAGGCCTGGAGCATTTGCCCGAGTTCTTTTGCTTTGCCGACATTCATCATGCCGACAACGTGATAGCCGGAATCGACGTGGTGAACCTCCCCCGTGACACCGCCAGAGAGATCGGACAGCAAATAGAGTCCCGCCCCCCCGACCTGTTCAATACTCACATTGCGTTGCAACGGTGAATTGTATTCGTTCCATTTCAGGATATGGCGAAAATCACCGATTCCCGAGGCAGCGAGTGTTTTAATCGGGCCGGCAGAAATGGCATTGACGCGGATACCATCTGCCCCAAGATCGGCGGCGAGATAGCGCACAGAGGCTTCCAGTGCAGCCTTTGCCACGCCCATGACGTTATAGTGTGGAATGACCTGTTCCGCGCCATAATAGGTCAGCGTGACGAGGCTCCCGCCCGCTTTCATGAGTGGTGCGGCCCGGTGGGCAACGGCGGTAAAGGAATAACATGAAATATCAAGTGATTGCAGGAAGTTTTCCCGGCTGGTATCGGCATAGCGGCCTTTTAATTCTTCCTTATCGGCGTAGGCGATGGCATGGACGACAAAATCAAGCCCCCCCCATTTTTCCCCGAGA
This sequence comes from Kiloniellaceae bacterium, assembly GCA_965199245.1. Taxonomy (GTDB): domain Bacteria; phylum Pseudomonadota; class Alphaproteobacteria; order Kiloniellales; family Kiloniellaceae; genus Carbonatibacter. The sequence continues at coordinate 449,959 of CBDAQP010000003.1, read as the reverse complement.
GTTGCAAAAACGGCATCCATGCTCGCATCACTGCTGACATCGCATTCCATGACAAGATCTGCGCCAACCGATTGAGCCAGGGGCTGAACACGTTTTTTAAGCGAATCGCCCTGGTAGGTGAAGGCCAGCTCGGCCCCCTGTTCTGCCAGAGCCTTTGTAATGCCCCAGGCAATCGAGCGGTCATTTGCAACGCCCATAATCAATCCGCGTTTGCCTGTCATAAGGGGGTGAGACATGGTTTTCTTTCCTTTTGTTCTGTGCGTTGGCTATTCTTTGTTCCGATTTTTTGAAATATGTTGGATATAGGGGATTTTTTAGCGGGAATGAACAGAGATGACCAGTCCTGTTTTGAGAGGCTCCCGATTGTCCTGATGGTGTTCGTCTTATTGTTCTCCGCCTGCCTCAGACAGTGAGGCTCCCTGGTTTTTGGCCTGTCGGTCGCGTAGCACCTGTTGTAATTCCTGACGGGTGTCAAGGGGCAGGCTCGCGATGACATCGCCGAGACGGTCAATCATTTTTCGCAGGTCGTACACTTGATCCATAGCGCGCAAGATCACCGGGATGGCGGCTTCATTCGCACCGATGTCAACAATGAGTTCTTTGAGCATCCGCACCCGTGCAATGTCTTCTTCGCTGAACACAAAGCCCGCACCATGATCGTCGGGCAAGACCCAGTTATTGTCAATCCAGCCGGAAAGCTGGCTGGCAGGCAGGTCGAGTTCGTGCAGAACATCGTCAAAATTTTTCATTGCTTGTCCTCGTTTGAAAGGTTTTAGTCATCAAAAAAACCCAGTTTCGCCCGTGGATTATAGGGGTGGTGCGTTTTCCATCTGCGCAAGAATTTTTCGAGTTCAATATTTCGGCCTTCGGGGAGGGTGACGAGAACGCGGATGTAGTGATCCCCGCGCGGGCCACTCTCCGGGTCGTCTTTGTCTGCTTTCAGCCCCTTATCCTTGAGACGAAGGATGGTTCCGGTGTTGGATTTGGGCGGGATTTTGATTTTTACCTTGCCCGTTGCGGTTTGAACAGTCGCGCTGGTTCCCTCTGTTGCTTCATAGAGTGACAGAGGGAGATCCATATGAATGTCGATGCCTTCGCATCTGATGAGTGCGTGTGGTTCAACGCGCAGTTCAACCAGGGCATCGCCGTACCCGCTCCGCCCCTGTCCACGCAAACGCAAAACCTGCCCGTTTTGTGCTCCGGCGGGAATGTTGAGTTCAAGGGTTTTTCCCGCTGTGGTCGTGATACGTTTTTTTGCCCCCCTTGCGGCTTCGATAATATTGAGGCGGCATTCATAGTGCGGGTCTTGATCCGATTTTTGTGTTGCCCCGTTTTGGTTTTTTTTCTTTCGTCCGTTAAAAAGGTCGGAAAAGATTCGGCTTTTTTCTTTTTTAGGGGACTCCGGGGGCCTGTTTGAGAAAGGGGTCGGGCGGTGGCGGGGTGTTGGTGATGCTTTGCGGCCTTCGGAATCAATTTCCCCCTGATCGAATTGTGTGCGTTTTATTTTGTTGTTGAGCAGGTGATAGGCTTGCGTGACATCTCTGAATTTTTGCACAGAAAAAGCATCACCCTGATTGTGGTCGGGGTGATACTTTCTGGCGATCTTGCGATAGGCGGCCTTAATTTCGGCCGCCGTCGCCGTTTTATTGATACCAAGAACAGAGTAGGGGTTACGCATAGGTCTTGTCAGGGTAGGCAAGCTGTCGAAATTTTAAAATCGGGCCACCTGCACAGAGATCACGAGTTTTGAATTTTCCATGATCCATCAGGTTGGCGGCAGGCAATGCCGTAGGCTTCTTCTGTTTTGTTGCCAATGGTCACCGTTTGCTGAAACTCGCGGCAGTATTGCCCACCGGATGACGTTCCGTCGCGTACGGGAGTGATTGTTCCCTTGTTCCCGCTGTCGGGATTGTTCCAGGAAATGGTTTTCCCCACGGGTGCGGTCTGTGCGCTTTGGTAGGCTTTCTTTGATTTAAGGCGGTCGAGTTCGTCGAGTGAGGCCCCTATTTCGCTCCCGAGGAACCCTCCGGCGGCGGCTCCGAGAACAGCCCCAACAATTTGACCGTTCCCTTTGCCCAACTGTGCGCCAAGGACACCGCCAAGCACAGCCCCGCTTAAACCACCAATTTTTTCTTTTTGTCCTCTGACTCCTCCGTCGCAGGCACTCAGGGTCAAGCCTGCAACCATGAGAATTATTAAGGATTTGAAGAGTGATCTCTGTGTCATGATTTGCATCCTCTGCAACCAAAAAATCTCGACAAAAAACTTTTCCAAGAACCTCTATATCAAGACTGTCCCTGCTTGCCTATTCTTTTCTAAAGGTAGTATGCTATGCTGAGCGCGTCTTTTGAGCTTGTTGTGTCGGGAAGGTAAGATGATTGGCGATGTGACCCCCGAAAATCCGTGGGAAATTTTTCAGACCTGGCTTGAGGATGCAACGCAATCCGAACCCAATGACCCGACGGCTGTGTGCCTGGCAACTGTGGGGGCGGATGGAATGCCCTCTGCGCGGATGGTTCTGTTAAAGGATTGGGATCAGAGCGGTTTTGTCTTCTACACCAATAGCGAAAGCCGTAAAGGGACACAGCTTTTGGTGCATCCCAAGGCGGCAATGACCTTTCATTGGAAAAGCCTGCGGCGGTCTGTGCGGGTTGAAGGCACGGTCACGCAGGTGACGGATCGCGAAGCAGATGATTATTTTCAGTCCCGCCCGCGTCAGAGCCGGATCGGGGCATGGGCCTCTGCCCAGTCGCGTCCTCTGGCGGGGCGGTTTGAATTGGAAAAAAAGGTCGCGGTCTATAGCGCACGCTATGCCGTGGGCACCATCCCCCGGCCTGACTATTGGTCCGGTTTCAGGGTCAAACCTCTACGGATTGAATTTTGGCAGGATGGAGCGTTTCGTTTGCATGATCGTCTTGTCTATCATGCGCTGGACAGTGACACAGAAAAAGGCGTCACCTCCTGGCGGACAGAGCGGCTTTTTCCTTGAATTTTTATCGTCCAATCGCAAAAGCCCCTTATCGCCGCCGCTTATCGTCCGCCCCCGTATCGCCGTCAAAGAAAGATTTAATCAGATGAAAGAACCCCATTGTGAACAAGACAGGCCCGCTGATGCAGTGCGCAACCTTGTTTTGACGGGGGCGAGCCGGGGGATTGGGCACGCAACCGTTCAATATTTCGCAACGCGGGGGTGGCGTATTATTACCTGTTCGCGCGAAGATGTTCCGGAAGCCTGTCAACAAGACACAAACTGGACAGACCATATTATTGCCGATTTGTCTGATCCGCTCAGTACGCGGTCTTTTGTCGAGGAAGCGGTTGATATTCTGGGCGATGAACCACTTCATGCGCTGGTGAATAATGCGGCAACATCCCCTAAAACCGGCTATCAGGAACGTCTGGGGTGTTTGAACGGTGATGTGAAGACCTGGCGCGAAGTTTTTGAGCTCAATTTTTTCGCGCCCTTGACCATTGTGCGCGCATTGGCCCCTGCGTTGGGGCGCGGACAGGGGGCTGTTGTCAATATTACCTCTATTGCCGGTCACGGTGTTCATCCCTTTGCCGGTTCGGCCTATTCAACGTCCAAGGCGGCGTTGTCTGCATTGACGCGTGAACTTTCTGTCGAGATGGCGCGCATTGGTGTCCGCGTTAATGCGGTCGCCCCGGGTGAAATTGAAACGGCCATGATTGGCGAAGAGTACGAGGCCCTGATTCCCCGCATCCCCATGACTCGCATGGGACAACCCCACGAAGTCGCCTCTGCGGTCTATCAGCTGTGCGGGGATGATTTCAGCTATGTCACAGGCACGGAAATTTTTGTGACGGGGGGGCAACACCTCTATTGAGTGTTGTTCAGTCGGGCGGCCATTTTTTCGTAGTGTTGCAAGCGGTCGTATGTTTGGGCTATTTCGAGGTCAAGCCAGCCTGTGAATTCAGTGGCGACTGTTTTTTTGTCCCGTGCCTTCAGGTCTTGCAGCCGCTCAAGCTGATGGTCATAAATATCAACCAGCAAAAGATATTGCGCCTGTTGTGTTTGTCGCGGGGCCAGATGGAGAAAACGCATTTTGATCGCCAGAACCAGCTTGCTCATATCATTGAGCGGTGCGCGCAGGTTAGATGCCATCAGGCGTTCAAATTCTTCACGTCCACGCGCAGTCAACACAAGAGCAGGGGAGTCTGATGATCTCTGTTCTGAGTGGTCAAGAGGTGCGCTTTCGACAAATCCTTCGATTTTCAAAACCTCAAGCGGTGTGCCGATGAGATCAAGCGATGGCCCGACAATACGCAGGGTAAACTGCCGTGTTTTCCCGGCAAGCGTCCCGTAGTCGAGGCGGTGTTCCTGTAAAAAGCCCAGCGCGAGCAGGCGCATGGATTCAGAGGGAACGAGGCTGTTGTCGCGATACATTGGCAACCTCTTTAAAGAGTGGCCCGGTTTTCAAAGTTGAGTGTTCAAGGATCTTTGTGCGAGCGATTATCACCAGAAAAAATAGTTTTGTCCAGTATTTGATAACCGCTCTCAAATTATTTTTTTGCACATTTTTTTATGCCGCGTATTTCAGGTTCAACTCATGCCAGATTTCACTGAGGGCCGTGACGAGTTTTTCAATATCTGCATCACTATGCACAGATGACGGGGTCAGGCGGAGCCGTTCTGTTCCTTTGGGAACGGTTGGATAGTTAATAGGCTGAACATAGATGTGATAGTCAGTGAGCAACCGGTTGGTGATTTCGCGACAAAGATCGGGGTTCCCGACCATGACGGGGACAATGTGCGTCTGACTCGGGAGAGTGGGGAGGCCCGCCTTTTGCAGGCGATGGCGGACAAGTTTTGCGCGATCCTGGTGGCGGGCGCGTTCAGCGGAGCTTTTCTTGAGATGGCGGATAGAGGCCAACGCCCCTGCGGCCACAGCGGGGGGGAGGGCGGTTGTAAAGATAAAGCCGGAGGCTGTACTGCGAATAAAATCAACCAAAGACGCAGACCCTGTAATGTAGCCTCCGGAAACGCCGACAGCCTTGCCCAGTGTGCCTTCGATAAGAGTCACCCGCTCGCAGAGGCCGAGTTGATCGGCGAGTCCGCCCCCCTGTGGGCCATAGAGACCGACGGCGTGTACCTCGTCCAGGTAGGTCATCGCGCCATATTTTTCCGCCAGATCACAAAAGGTCGCGATGGGCGCGATGTCACCGGTCATGGAATAGAGCGATTCAAAGGCAATAATTTTTGCTCTGTCGGGAGCAAGGCTTTTCAGCTTTTCTTCCAGGTCGCGGGCGTCATTGTGTTTAAAAATGATTTTTTTTGCCCGTGAATGGCGAATGCCTTCGATCATCGAGGCGTGATTCATCGAATCAGACAGGATCACACAATGTGGCAGATTGGCCCCCAGGACACTGAGCGTGGCCCAATTTGAAACATAACCGGATGTAAACAGCAAACCGGATTCCTTATGGTGCCAGTCGGCGAGTTCCTGTTCCAACAGAACATGCGTGTGGTTTGTTCCTGAAATATTGCGTGTTCCCCCCGCCCCTGCGCCGCAACGCTCAATCGCTTTGTGCATGGCGTCCATGACATCGGGGTGTTGCCCCATGCCCAGGTAGTCGTTTGAACACCAGACTGTGACATGACCTGTTATATTCTGTGTGTGGCAAGTTGCCTGCGGGAAGTTGCCCGCTCTGCGCTCCAGGTCTGCAAAGACGCGATAGCGTCCCTCCTGCTTGAGCGCATCGAGTGTTCTGTCAAAGAAAGCATCATAATCCATCGCGCCGTCCTGTTCAGGCAAGAACCGACTGTTGTCTGCCCGCATTTCATTACATATGTCACGAAAGCCGTTTGATGAAGAGGCTTCATGATGTCGCACAGTTTAAAATCCTTCTAATCCTGCCGCTTTTAGCTAGGAATTTCAACAGTTATCGCGCACAGCTTGTTCTTTGTTTTCTATGCCTTTGGTGGTGAACAGAGCGCGCGGAACAAAGAGTGGCGCGTCTTTTCAGGACTTTCGCGTCTTTTTGGGTGTTTTGCGCTGTGGATAGGTGGTGCGACAAATGTCGCAGACTGTGCCGTCGCACCCGCGTGCCGTGCAGTGTTCGCGACCATAGAAAATCATCTGGAGGTGAAGGTCGTTCCAGCGTTCGCGGACAAAGAGCCGTTTCAGGTCTTTTTCTGTTTGCTCAACGCTACGCCCATTGGTCAGGCCCCATCTCTGGGCGAGGCGGTGGATATGGGTATCGACGGGAAAAGTTGCCACGCCAAAGGCCTGGGCCAAAACAACCGATGCTGTTTTGTGACCGACTCCGGGCAGGGCTTCCAGAGCCGCCATGTCCGCAGGAACCGACCCGTTATGGTGGGTGATGAGGAGATGCGACAGTTCTGAAATGGCCTTTGATTTGCGGGGTGATAGTCCGCAGGGGCGAATAATGTCCCTGATCTCTGCCACCGGAATCGTGCACATTGCGCGGGGGTTATCGGCGCGCGCAAAGAGGGCGGGTGTAATTTTATTGACGCGTTCATCCGTACACTGTGCGGACAAAAGAACAGCAATCAAAAGTGTATAGGGGTCTTTGTGATCCAATGGGATCGGCACAACCGGATAGAGTGTGGCAAGGCGGCGGTCAATATAGGCAACACGTTCTTTTTTGAGCATGGCGTTGTGGGGCTGGTGGTTGTATGGCCCGCCTCGCGGGGCCATATAGTGGGTTGGTGATTTTTTGTCGGTGCACTGGTTTGTCGGTGTACCGGGATTTGTCGGTGCGCCGGGAGAATTTGAGGATAACCGGAAAAGGCGAGGGGGAAGAGTGAATCAATCGGGCAATACAAGGCATGAGAGGAGACCACGTATCATTGTCGTTGGCAATGAAAAAGGCGGGTCGGGAAAATCGACAACGGCGATGCACCTTGTCATCGCCCTGTTACATCAGGGCGCACGCGTTGGAACCATTGATCTTGATGTGCGCCAGGGAACGCTTTCGCGCTATATTGAAAACCGCGAAAAATCCAACTGTCAGGAGGGGATGGGGCTTTTAAACCCTCGTCATTGCAGGCTTTATGCCTCCACGAAGGAGTTAGATCAAGACCGCAGGGCAGAAGACGACGCCAACCTTGAACAGGCGGTGTTGTCTTTGTGGGACTGTGATGATCTCGTCATTGATACGCCGGGCAGTGACTCTGTTTTGTCACGCCTTGGTCATGGGTTGGCAGATATTCTGATTACACCGATGAATGATTCGTTGCTTGATATGGATATGTTGGCGACAGTTTCGATGCAGGGGGATGAGATTCGTACGGTTCCCGGCCCTTACAGTGAAATGGTTTGGGACTGTCGGCGTAAACGCGCCCTTGCACAGCAACCGCCGATTGATTGGGTCGTGATGCGTAATCGTTTGTCGCATATCGATGCGCGGAATAAGCGGCAGATGGAGCGTTTGCTCGGGTCTTTGGCGGGTCGTTTTCAATTTCGCGTTGCCTCCGGTTTTGGCGAGCGCGTGATTTTCAGGGAACTTTTTCCCAAAGGCCTGACCGTTATCGATCTTGAAAACAATAAAACAGCCGTGCCCTTGCAGATGAGTCACGTTGTCGCGCGGCAGGAAGTCCGTAACCTTTTAAAGATTGCCAAACTCGATAAAAAGAGATGATAAACACAAAAAGCCAATGTTTTTGAAAAAGGAGTGAACAGATGGTCGCCCTTGTCTTGCTCGCCCTCGCCCTGTTGGTTGCGCTCCTCTTTTTTGTGGGGTGGTTTCGTGCGGCGTCCCCGGATCAGATCAGGCGTCTGGGCAAAAGATCGCTTTTTGTCGGGCTTTTGGTTGTGACACTCTGGCTCATTGTCACCGGGCGTTTCTGGTTGCTCTTGCTGTCTTTGCCGGGTCTTTTTGTTTCTGTCTTAAAATGGTTTCCACTTTTGCGTTTTCTCAAAAACCTGTTGCCGCAGGGGGCAGGTGGTGAACAAGAAAAAAAAGCGCAGGCTCACAGTCAGACGATGTCCCGCGAAGATGCCCTCGCCATTTTGGGATTGGAAGACGGCGCGTCACCGGAACAAATTCGCACCGCGCACAGGCAACTCATGCGTAAACTTCATCCGGATCAGGGGGGGACGACGTGGCTGGCGGCGCGTTTGAATCAGGCAAAGGAGCTGTTGCTGAACGGTTGAATGGTCGTCTTCGCGAAAAATAACAGGATACGAAAGCAGAATTTTCCAGGCCCGGGACTCATGACGCCGATCACGCGCAAATCATCAACCCGGGGAATCTCGCGCGATGGCGGACAGTAAGGCGGGATAAGCCTTTTTCACCATGAGTGACCCACAAATGACTCTTTTAGAAGATCCTGTTTATAGCTCCCGAGCCTGGATAGTGCCGTCAAATTAATTTACTCCGGATTTCGATGCATTTGATCTGAATTGCAGCGGCGAATGATGCGGTATGTTTGGCGTAGCGCGTGGCGATGCCCCGCCCTCCTTTGAGGTGAAGGAAGGCATTTTCGACCAGAACTCGCCAGATCAGCAGGTTCTAATCTCGGTTAAAAATAGATCAAGTTTTCTTATGATAAAAAAGTATCTGAGCTTATCCCAACGATCTGGCGGATTCTATTAATTCTTCCAGTTTTTCTTGTCTTCGTCTGCTCAACCTAGCGAGGCCAATTTTTCGCGCCATGTCTTCCACGTGATAGGCTCCTCCGGGTCTGGGGTTGTTGCGAATTACGCTTACAGCGAGACCTAATTTTTCAGGGTGAGGAACCTGCTCCCAAGTCCGGGATTGTCCTCTAATTTCTAATCCTCTAAATTCTATAAAATTCGTCGGCTCAATGTCCTTTGGCCAAAAGATATCTACTCCATCCGGATCTTTTTCTGATTTTCGCTCCTTGCCAATCGCGGCCCGGATTCGCTGTCGAATTTGCGACCCGGTTCTCTGGAACCCGTGCTTTCTGGCAATTCTCTGACAAACATGCTCAAAGGTGATTGGCCCTAATGAATCGATGTCTTCCGTGGCAAGTTGCTTGATCACGGATATGTAATCATCGTCATAAAAGCGGTCAGGCCGAACGCTTGATCCCTGCGTCGAATGAATAGAAGTCTGTCTCGAACCAGAAGTCGCCTCTTCTCTTTGTATGTTAGGCTGCGTGATCTCGGTTTTGGCGTTTTGAGACGTTGTTTCCTGGGGCTTCGGGATCACTGTTGGCGGGACTGTTCGTTCGATAAGTTCTTCAGGCTCTTCGTCAACTCTTGCTGTTTGAGGAATAGGAGAAGCTTTTAGCGTTTTCAATCTACTCATAATTTTCTCACGTAAACGCACCCCTTGTTGTGCTGGGTTCTTAAACCAGTCTGTTGACCAAATGCGATGGAAATGCCAGCCAAGACCCTCGAGCACCTCTTGCCGTAACCGATCTCTGTCTCTCGCGGACTTTGCTGAATGGTATGACGCCCCGTCGCACTCCACACCCAACAGAAAGCCATGCGGCCAATCAGGGTGCTTAACCCCAATATCAATGAAATAGCCAGCAACCCCAACTTGAGGCACCGCCTCACATCCCATAGAGCGGATTTGCTCTATCACGAACTCCTCAAGGATCGAGTCGGGTTCCCGCCCTGTCAGTTGTCCGCCTTCAAGTACCCCGGTCGCCGAATACTCCAGCCATCGTTTGAGCATGTAGGTGCCCGGGTTTCTGTCTTCGTCCGCTTGAATGTCTGCAGCTGTCATTGAAGAAAAAGTAACAATTTTTTTCTTTGCACGTGAGAAAAGGACGTTTAATCGACGCTGACCCGCCACTCCATTGATTGGACCAAAGCGCTGCATGACCGGGCCGCCTGGTTCCGATGGGCCATAAACTGTGCCGATGAAAATTACGTCGCGTTCATCACCCTGGACGTTTTCGAGGTTCTTCACAAAGAAGCTCTCCAGGCCATCATTACGCTCCTTCCAGTCATCGATGTATTGAGATGCCCGGGGATCATTTCGCAGGGCGTAGTCTAACTGCTCGATTATGAGATCCTGTTGTTTCTGGTTTAGCGTGACAACGCCCAGGGAACGTTTCGGATTGTGGGACATAAAGTCCAGAATAGCGTCGATAATTTTGGAAGCCTCCAGGCTATTCACGCCAGATCTGTAGCTTCCATCGACTTTGACATATGACACCCCCATGTCCTCATTATCTTCGTGGGGAGATGGAAAGACGATCAGGTTATCATCATAGATCAATCGATTGGAGAATTTGATCAGGTCCGAATGGCGAGACCGATAGTGCCACCTCAATCTTCTTTTCGGTCTGAAAGCCGCATTCGCCATTTCAAGTATGGACTCATCGAGTACTTGTTCATCCTCATCGACCTCTTCATCCGCGATCATCCTTTTGAAAAAGCTGGTCGGAGGTAATTGGTTGGTATCTCCAACAACGAGTGCTCTGTCACAGCGAACAAGCGCGCCGAGGGCATCTTCCGGTGGCATCTGCGAGGCTTCGTCAATGACGCAAAGATCGAACCGAACACCTATCTGGAGATATTGCGCAACTGCGAGAGGTGACATCATCCAACATGGCTTGAGTTCTTGAAGGGCCTGACCAGCGCGCTTCGTGAGGTCGCGGATCGATATGAAACGCCTCTTTTTTTCAATTTCATTATTGATCAGGGATAATTCAGTCCAGCTCGACCTCCTCCCACTCCCATTGCCCTGTGGAGGGTTCGCCAAACGCCTGATTTGCTCTCGCAATCTCTGCCTGGAGAGCTGATTAAGCTCTTTGTCAACAGAGGCCAGTTGCGAACGTAAGCTGTCGATATGTTCGCCATTGAATTTTGAGAGAGACTGTCCGTATGTCTCATAAACTTTTCTGGAAAGGGAGCGAGCGATCAAAGCGTCGGTAACGTCGGCAACCTTTGCATTTTTAACCCCGTAGCGATCAAACAATTCAAATAGGTCTGGTAAGCCGAAGTTTTGAAAATCCATAAGTGCACTTTTCAAAGCGGCATGTGCATACATACCATCCTCGTCGGCGGATGCCTGTTTAATAAATTCAGCTATTTCGTGAGGATTGCGGCCTGAAATGAAATGCTCTTTTGAAACGTCACACTTATCGGAAAGTGATTGGACATTCTCATTTGCTTCAACGATTTGACTTGATAGTCCGTAAACCAGATCTCGGAAATCATTCAACTGTTGACCTTGAGCCAGACCAAGAATGATTATCTGCCAATTCAATGGCAGCTGAGTCATTTTTCTTACTCCGCACGCAGCGGCTCTTAGTTTGTTGACATCACTATCAACACCCGCAAATTCCGGACCCACGATTGACTGCACTTCGTGGCTTTCGTTCGCTGCTTTCTTTGCTGAAGAGGCAGTTTCACAATCCTTTTGAAGGGCGCGCAACTTCTGAATATCATCAACAAAATCTTGATGTATCTTGCCAGCCAGTGCCCCAACTTTTTCGACATCGCTATTCAATGTACGTTGTTGCCCAGCTAATTGTCTGATCTCATCTTCGAGTGCTTCAAAATTACCCTGCCAAACCTGTGCATCGAAATCGGGAATAGACTGCAACGTCTCCAACGGCTCATTTTTCAAGAAATTGCGGATTTCCGAATTCTCGATACCGGGATATCGAGTCTGTATCTCTTCATAGAACCGAACCACCCTCTCAAAGAGATCAAAATCGGTTTCAAGTCCCTGGTAGTGGGCACCAAAAATCGACGTATAGCTTGGTGTTGCCATGTATTGATCAGTCCGATCTTGCCAATCGGCTAATGCCCTAAGTGTAGCAGAGGCTCCATCTTTGTTGAAATACCCCGAGGAAGAGAGGCTTAGGTATTCTTTTTTCGCCTGGCGGAAGTTTGAGGACAACCAACTCAGTGCGCCGCTCCTCTCGATTGTTACTGCGAATGTACGCAATTCACTGCTCGCTCTGGATCGAGAGACTGAAATACTTCTAGCGAGCAGGGCGGCCTCCTCTGACAGCGTTTGGGCTTGTTCCTTTGCCCTCCGGATCAACCGTGCTTTATCGGGAAGAGAGAGCTGATCGTTACGCATCGCTAGAGTCTCTCCAGGCACAGATTGTACAAAATCGCGGATACTTTTTAGCTCCGCCATGGGAAAACGGGTGCATACAGGCACAGCACTCATGAAAATCTTTAGCTGATTAACCAAGTTCGTGAGAGACTGTTGTCTTTCCCCTCTTTCGTGAAGGAACTCGTCAAAAGCCTCAGGGGTCGCTGAGGTGAGGCCAAAATCATCACAGAAGCTAATGATTCTAGTAAGACGCTCTCCCCACGCCTCATCATTCGGTGATGATACAGCTTTGGACGCACTATTCATTGCATCTCGAAAAGACTGCACCAGGTCACAAAACTGATCGACACGTTCGGCGTTGTCATTGGTCTGAATGCTCTCTATCAGTGCCGCATTTTCTTCCAGGTCAGCTTCTTCAATCCCTTGTAGTGCCTCCTTTAGCTCTCGGACTGTCCGTTGAGTATTCTCAAACTCACTGCTAAACCTGTTCAGCTGTTCAAATAACTCAGCCAACCTGGCATAGGAAGCAGATGCGGCTTCTGCGAGATCCGTGATCTCGGCGACTAAAAATATGTCAAGAGTCCGAAGGCCAAAACCTCTCCAGTGTGATTGTACACCAGAAGCCGTCTCAATCGCTTGTTGCAGCCGATCAGAAGCCTCTCTGATCGATAACATTTGCTCCCGGGAGAACTGCTCGACCCCGTCAATTTTTACGTTCTGAATATCTCGAGGCAGGCCATTCAGGATTTCCCGGGTCGCGATGTCTTTTCCCAAAATGTCGTGGACTGTCCGTCCTGAGTTTCCAAAATTTTGAGATAATGCCTGAGTATATTCAGCCAGTTCAGACCTCAAGTTTCTAAATTGATTGAGCCGCGCTTCATATTCGTCAGCCGTCCTATGGGCATCCATCTTGACCCTCTGACGAATAGAATGAATGACCTGTTCTCGTGTTGAGCACTTTGCTTGCAGAGGTAAAACAAACTCGCCTAATCCAACTGCCTCTAATCTGGAACGGACAACTTCAAGAGCTGCCATTTTTTCAGCGACAAAGAGTACCTTTTTTCGCTCTGCTAACGCAGCTGCGATGGCATTTACAATGGTTTGTGATTTGCCTGTTCCCGGCGGGCCCTCAAGTGCCAGATTTTTCCCATCTGCAATATCAACCAGCGCGCTAAATTGAGAGGAGTCGGCATCCAAAACCAGGTGAGGGACTTTCCTCTCTATGTCTGGCTCATCAACTTCATACTCATCCGCAAACGGAGAAGCTCCCGAATTGTTCGAGCCGATTATGAGCTTCCTGATGACCTCGCTCTGTTCAAAGGCTGGATTACCTGTGTCTAGGTCATGGTACATTGCCATGCGGGCAGATGGAAATACGCCAAAAACGACCTGGCGCCGCACCTTAAATCCCAGACGGTCTGGCGAATTTTTACTCACTTCAGCGAGGTATTTTTCGATTGACCCGCCCTTAAATTCCGGAAGTTTAAAACCAAATTCTGACAGCAGCTTCTCAGCCAAAACCATATTGGTCTCAGCCTCGCCGTCGAGTCCATTGACCCGGAACTCCAGTCCTTCCCCGGAACGTTCCTTGTCCATCCGGACTGGCACCAGGATCAAGGGGGCAAAGCATGTGGTCTGACTATTTGGCTCACTCCATTCAAGAAAACCGAACGCAGCGTGCATCACGTTTATTCCGGTCTCTTGGATCCAGGTTCGACACTTCCTCAGTATGCCGTTTAGACTTCTTTCCATCGCATCCTGGAATAGGAGGGTCCGAATATCCGTATCTGTATGCCTTCCATCTTTATGTTCCTCCGTGGGGAAAGGAAGGTCATAATCTGGCGACAGGCCGTTGTTTTTGGCGTGTTGGGTCGTGGTTATATCTTGAGCTGAACTGTGTGGAGGCATGCCAAGTGCCTGCCGAACACGGTCTTTCAAGGCCCGCTCAATTTTCTTTGATTGTTCCTCAGCGTTCTCGTCATCTGGGTCTGTTTTTCGGGCTTCCAGATATACCTCGTCTGTACGCCGGGCTTCGCTGAGTGCGGATTGAAATTTTCGACTTTGCTCATCTTGAGGGTCTTTACCCAAAGGCGGCAAAGGAACAAAACGCATTTTTTTGCCGCTCAACAAATTGCGGGCAAGAATATCCGGAAGCTCATCAATCGCGCGAATAATTGAGCCGCTTCTAGAGTCAAGTCGAGTTGATATCAGAGGATTTCTGCGCGATAAGTCGAGTAACTTTGGACGAAGGTTTTCGACCCTATCGACAAGGAGCTCAATCAACTCCGCATTTTGGGCATCGCCACCAACATCAGGCATACTCACCCCCGACTGCGTGCAACCGACCGTTATTTTTAAAAACTTTTGCGCCGATTGTATGCAAACCGTCGGCCTTTCGGATGATTTTCCTGTCCCTTATTCTAACGACTCAGATAGTGCCGTCAAATTTTTATTCTGCCAAGAATGAGTGGAGGCTGATTTTCACGACAGAGGGCGGGCGACGGCGTATCGTCCCCGGGCGAAGACCAGCCCGTCGCGGTCTGTGGTGGTGAAGCGTTCGACCTGCCCCACCACAATCCAATGGTCACCGCCCTCGTAAATGGCCCACCTGCGGCATTCAAAATGTGCGATGGCCGCGCTGATCTTTCGACAGTCGCCGAGGCCGCTTTCTGTGGCAACAGTTGCAAATTTATCTGTGCCAGAGCGGGCGAAATGGTCGGAGAGTGCGGCCTGATCCGCGCCCAGAACATTGATACAAAAGTGGGTGCAGTCAACAAAGGCCCGGGCACTGCCCGCTATTTTCGTCACCGACCACAAGATCAATGGCGGGTCGAGGGAAAGGCTGTTGAAGCTGCTGGCGGTCATGCCGACCGCTTGTCCGGCCCTGTCCTGTGTGGTGACAACAGTCACACCCGTTGCAAAGCTGGACAGGGCCGCGCGGAAGGCTTTTGTGTCAAGGTCGGTCATAAAGAGGCTTTTGGGTATTGCGGTCTGTGTCGAAAAGTTCGGCGATTTTTTCCATCATGGTTCCCCCCAGTTGCTCAACCTCGCTCAGGGTGATGGCGTGTGTATAGTAACGGGTGACATCATGTCCGATGCCAATGGCGACCAATTCAACCGGAGACTGGTTTTCGATTTTGTCAATGACAGTGCGCAGGTGGTTTTCGAGGAACGCCCCTGTATTCACAGACAGTGTTGAGTCATCGACGGGTGCCCCATCGGAAATGACCATTAAAATCCGACGGTGTTCCTTGCGCGCCATCAGGCGCGTGTGCGCCCAGAGCAGGGCCTCGCCGTCAATATTTTCCTTGAGCAGGCCTTCGCGGAGCATCAGGGCCAGATTTTTACGCGACCGCCGCATGGGGGCGTCGGCGTGTTTGTAGATAATATGGCGCAGGTCATTGAGTCGCCCGGGGTGAGGTGGCTTGCCAGCCTCTGTCCAGATCTCGCGCGATTGTCCGCCTTTCCACAGCCTGGTTGTAAAGCCCAGAATTTCGACCTTGACGCCACAGCGTTCAAGGGTGCGGGCCAGAATATCCGCAGAAATGGCGGCGGTCATAATCGGGCGACCGCGCATCGAGCCGGAATTGTCAATCAGCAGGCTCACAACAGTATCGCGAAAAGAACTGTCGCTTTCGCGTTTGAACGAGAGCGCGTGCAGGGGGTTGGTGACAACTGCACTCAATCGCGCGGTGTCTAACAGACCTTCTTCGCAGTTAAATTCCCATGACCGGGTCTGTTGCGCCATCAAACGGCGTTGCAGGCGGTTGGCAAGCCGCGCAATGATGCTGTGCAGGGCGACGAGCTGTTGATCCAGATAATCGCGTAACCGCGCGAGTTCCTCGTCATCGCAGAGGTCTTCGGCGGTGATCACTTCATCGAATCTTGTTGTAAAGACCGCGTAGTGCTCCTGCGTTGAAAAATTTTGTCCCGGTTTATGGTCGGGGGGGTGCCCCGGGGATCCGGAGGCCGGGTGGTCTTGCCCCGGGGTCGCGTCGCTTTGGCCTTCGCTGTCCTGATCGCCTGCGTCCTCGCCTTTGCCCTCGCCCTCCTCCCGGTTTTGTTCCGATTCAAGGGGCGCGGCGGGTTCAGAGGTTTGTTGTTTGTCCTCTGCATGGCTGTCGTCATCGGTGGCCGTGCTGTCCCGGGTCTCTGCTTCTTGTGTCGTGTTGTCCTGTTCGCCGTCCCGGGCGGGATCAAGGTTCATCTGGGTCAACAGGGCGCGGGTCAGTTCAGCAAAGGCGGCCTGGTCGTCCAGAACGTTGTTCAGGCCCTCAAACTTTGCCATCACAGGGAGATGGGGCCGCCAAAGGTCGAGGATATTTTGATCGCTGTCCGTGCCGGCCTCTCCGCTGAGACATTGGCGGGCGAGGGCGGCGACGGCGTCGGCCCGGGGGACATCCGCCCGGTGGCGTGCCGTTGCCCATCCTGACTCTTCGTGGGCGGCCTGGCGGCTGGCCCCCAGGTTTTTGAACAATCCCGCCATTCGGCGTCGCCCCAGGCATTCACAGCGCACCTGTTCCAGGGCATCGTGGATGCTGGCGGCTTCGGCCTCTATCGGGCGGGTGACCTGGTGGGTGGTGCTGTCATGAAAGCGCAGACGCACAGCGCACCAGTCGGCGCGCCCCCGGATAATGGCCTTGTCCCCTGTCGAAAGCTCCCCGGATGGGGTGGGCAGGCGAACCTCATCACCGCGCAGACCGCGCCCCGTTGCCGTGAACTGTACGTCAAGATCGCTGCGCTGTGCAATGGCCTGCACCGTTGATGCCGTCGCCCGCTTGAAAAGGGCCTGTTCAGCCTTGTCCATCAGGCCCGTTTTTCTGCGCTGTGGGGCGCACCGGGTTCACGACCAAAACACCGCTGGAAATATTCTGTAATAATCGGGCGTTCGGTGTCATCACACTTGTTGAGAAAGGTGAGACGGAATGCAAAATCAAGATCATTGAAAATCTGTGTATTGCCCGCCCAGGACAACACAGTGCGCGGTGACATCAGCGTGGAAATATCGCCGTTGATGAAACCCTGACGGGTCAGATCAGCCAGTGCGACCATGGCAGAGACGGTTTTTTTGCCGTCCGGGCTGTTGTATGCGGGGTGTTTGGCCAGGACAATGCTGACCTCTGTGTCGTGGGGCAGATAGTTCAGTGTGGTCACAATCGTCCAGCGATCCATCTGTCCCTGATTGAGTTGCTGTGTGCCGTGATAGAGACCGGAGGTATCGCCCAGACCAACAGTGTTTGCCGTGGCGAAAAGTCGAAAGCCGGGATGGGGGGTAATAACGCGATTTTGATCCAGAAGGGTCAGGCGACCTGCAACCTCGAGGACGCGCTGGATGACAAACATGACATCAGGGCGTCCAGCGTCATATTCATCAAAAACCAGGGCAACGGGCCGTTGCAGTGCCCAGGGCAGGAGACCTTCGCGGAATTCCGTGATCTGTTTTCCGTCCCTGAGCACAATGGCATCCTTGCCCACAAGGTCAATGCGGCTGATGTGGCTG
Organism: Kiloniellaceae bacterium; assembly: GCA_965199245.1. Classification (GTDB taxonomy): domain Bacteria; phylum Pseudomonadota; class Alphaproteobacteria; order Kiloniellales; family Kiloniellaceae; genus Carbonatibacter. The sequence continues at coordinate 432,480 of CBDAQP010000003.1, read as the reverse complement.
TCGAGGTTGATCCGCAGACACGGCCAATTCAGGCGGGCGGCAATCTGTTCAATGTGGGTTGATTTCCCTGTGCCGTGATAGCCCTGAACCATCACGCGGCAGTTGTGGGCAAAGCCCGCCAGCAGGGCGCGGGTGGTCTCGGGATCAAAGTGATAGGTGGAATCGACAGCCGGGACATATTCGCCTGCGGTGCTGAAGGCGGGAACCTTGTCATCACTGTCAAGACCGAACAGGTCACGGACGCAAAATCCGGTATCCGGTGAACGCAAGGCAAGATCGTCCGATGAGGACGCCGACAGAGTTTGGTGTGACATGGAGAGGGTCTTTTCAAAAAAAGTTGTCTCGAAACCTAGATTAGTGCAGGAGCAAGGGCTTGGCAATGACCAAGCGAACAGTCATCAAAACACTGGCAAAACACTGGTAAAACACCGGTAAAACACCGGGGCCTCATGTTTTGTCAGCTGATTGACCGTGCCGCAGATTCGATGACTCCCCACGCCGAAACGGAAAAGCTTCTGGGGATAAGGACGAGATAGTCCTGTCTCGTGCGGATCACAAAACAGCCCATATGCTCGATGGTTGTGCGGGTTGCCGACCGGTCGTCAAACGAGGCGATGTCAATCGGACACAGTCGCATAAACAGTTCCTGACACCCCGAACCGGACAGGGAAACGGCGCACCAGGCGTCTGTTTGCTCTGTGACAGAGGCGGTTGACCCGAATTGTTCGTTCAGCTGTTTGTCCAGCAACTCGTGACGGTCAAAAGCCGCGCAAATCATCCACTGCTCCGGGCCAATCCAGAAGATTTTAAAGGTTTCGGTCATTGACATTTGCCCGGGGCCGGGCAGGTCACAGCCGAAAAAATCCCGTGCCTTGTCTGCGAAGGTTTTGAGCGTATCGGGATCACGCCGCCGGGCCAATGAGGCCAGCGCAATATCGGGATTTTCTGCCATTGCGACCTGACCGATGAGGCTTTTGCGCGGGGTGGGGGCAAAAAGGGCGGTTTGCGCGTGGAGAGAGAATTTCTCAGGCATGGAGGCGGTCTCCCCTCGGGTCAATGAAATGCGGAGACACCACTTCGACCTCAATCGGCTTTTGTGTGGCAAGCGGATTGACGACCGAAATTTTATCACCCAGACGCTGGTTGCCTTTGACAAGGTAGCCGAGGGCAATAAAGCTGTCGAGATTGGGGGAATAGGCCGCAGAACTGACCCACCCGAGATCGTTTGCCGCGATAATGTCCGCCCCCTTTTCCGTGAGGTGCGACCCGGCGAGAATGCGGGTTTGGGGGTCGAGTGGCTTCAATCCGACCAGGCGCACGCCCCCGGAATCCAGGAGTCCCTCGCGTCGGGACAGCGGGGCACCGATAGAGTCTTTTTTGCATGAGACCATGTGTCCCATCCCCAGATGATTTGCGGAGGTTTGACCGTTAAGCTCATTACCCGCCGCGTGACCTTTTTCAATCCGCAAGACACCGAGGGCTTCTGTTCCATAGGGAGTTATGTCATAAGCCGCGCCCGTCGCCATGATTGCGCGAATCAAGCCATCGCCATAGCGCGTTGGGACGGCAATTTCATAGGCCAGCTCACCGGAAAAGGAAATTCTGAATAACCGGGCGCGTAATCCGCCGCAGATGGTGACCTCTGCACAGGCCATAAAGGCAAAGGCATCATTGGACAGATCAAATTCTGGATCGACAATTTTTTCCAGAACCTTGCGGGCCTTTGGCCCTGCGACGGCAAATTGCGCCCAGGCTTCGGTGGTCGAAATGAGTTGCACGTCCAAATCGGGAGAGAGGCATTGACGCACAAATTCCATATGGCGATAGACGCCCGTCGCATTCGCCGTTGTTGTGGTCACGACGAAATGGTCTTTGGCAAAGCGGGCGGCGGTGCCGTCGTCCATAACGATGCCATCTTCGCGGAGCATCAGGCCATATCGCACCTTGCCAACGGGCAGTTGGGCAACGCCGTTCGCATAGACCCTATTCAAAAAGGAGGCGGCATCGGTGCCTTGGACGTCAATTTTGCCAAGCGTTGTGACATCACAGACTCCGACGGACTGTCGCACAGCCCGTGCCTCGCGGTCAACGCTCTCGCGCCAGTGGGTTTCGCCCGGGCGCGTATAGTATTGCGCACGGAGCCATGCCCCGGCCTCGACAAAGGTGGCGTTGTTTTCCCCGGCCCATTTGTGACTTGGGGTCAGGCGGGTCGGGCGGAAATGTTTATCACGCGCCCGCCCGGCAAAGGCCCCAATGGCGACCGGCATATCGGGGGGACGGAACATTGTGGTTCCGACCTGCGGAATGCTTTGGCCTGCCAGTTCCGCCATGATCGCCAGTCCGCCCATGTTTGAGGTTTTCCCCTGATCGGTGGCCATGCCCAGGGTGGTATAGCGTTTGAGATGCTCGACCGAAGTGAATCCTTCGGCATGGGCCAGACGGATATCCCTGATCGTGACATCGTTTTGGAAATCGACCCATGCCTTTCGGGTGGCAGAGCCGACAAACCAGTAGGGTTTGATCCTGTAAGGACTGTCTTCGGCTGTGGGAATATCCATTGTTGCGGGTGTAATGCCCAGCCTGTCCAGGGCATCCCGGGCTGTCTGTGTACCGCTGGTCAGGGCACCGTGGGTTGAGAAAATACCCTGCGCGGCCCCCGCCGCGTACAGGCCGGTCTGGCCCGATTGAGGGGGAATGAATGCGGCGATTGTGTCATTCCAGACCGGGCATCCGCGTTGGTGGCAAAAAATGGACAACGCCGGATTCCAGCCGCCCGAAAGGCCGAGGGCCGTACAGGCAATGTCTTCCCTGCGTCCATCTGGATGGGCAACGGTGACGGATGTTAAACCCAGACGTCCCCGGGTCTCAACAATTTTACCCCCCGCAATCAGGCGGTAATCCCCCTGTGCACTGGAATCGGGTCGTCGATCAACAACTGCGCAAACCTCGACACCTGCGCGGGTCAAATCCTGTGCAGTGCGATGGGCGTTATCATTGTTGGCAAAGATCACGGCCTTTTGACCGACGGCGGCCCCCCAGCGTGTGGCATAGGCGCGCAGGGCACTGGCCATCATAATTCCGGGGCGGTCATTGTTGGTGAAAGACAGCGGTCGTTCACGCGCCCCTGTGGCCAGAATGGCTGTGCGTGCATAGATCCGCCACAAGGTTTGGCGCGGTTTCCCCGGGGGGGGAGTGGGCAAGTGGTCGCAGTTGCGTTCAACTGCCCCGTAAACGCCATGGTCAAAGGCACCGATGACGGCGGTGCGCGTCATCACGCGCACATTTTTATGGCTGGCAAGTTCTGCGACACTTTGCGCGGCCCAGTCCGCCCCGGACAGGTTGTCAATGTCAAAGGTTTCGGCATTCAGACGCCCGCCCGCCATGAAATCTTCGTCACAGATAATCACCCGTGCGCCGGATTTTGCCGCCAGCTGTGCCGCCATGAGTCCGGCAGGTCCGGCCCCGATGACCAGGAGGTCGCAATGGAGAAATCCCTTGTCGTAGAGATCCGGGTCCGGGGCCATGGACAGACGACCGAGACCTGCAGCCTTGCGGATGGCCGGTTCGTAGATTTTTTCCCAAAAGCCTTTCGGCCACATGAATGTTTTGTAATAAAAGCCGGCTCCGAGAAAATCGGACAAGCAATCATTGATGGCGAGAAAATCGGCTTTCAGGCCGGGCCATGCGTTTTGGCTTGTGGCGTCCAGCCCATCGAAAAGCTCAACCGTGGTGGCGCGTGTATTGGGTTCCTGCGCGGCCCCTGTCCGCAGATGCACCAGTGCATTGGGTTCTTCAGACCCCGCGCTCAATGGCCCGCGCGGGCGGTGATATTTAAAACTCCGTCCCATCAGGCGCACCCCGTTTGCCAAAAGGGCAGAGGCCAGCGTATCACCGGAAAAACCCTGATAGCGCGTACCGTCAAAGGTGAAAGAAAGGACTTTGTTGCGGTCGATGAGGCCCGTATTCAGGCGATTTTTTTGTGTCACTTTGCGCGTCCCAAGGCTTTGACATAATCGGTGGCGAGTTCGGCATGGGTGATGTCGTGGGTGAGGGTGTTACGGGTCACAACCAACCAGGAACGGTCGCCCTGTTCATGGAACCACAGTTCCTTGTGCTTGCCCGCCGGATTATCGCGCAAGTACTGATAGTCGTGAAAGGTCCCGGTGGCCTGTTCATGCAAGCCGTCCGGGCGATGAATCAGGGCGGCGTCGCCCTGATATGTAAATTCTTGCGCGTCGCGCAGGCCAAGCAAGGGGTGAGGAATAAGCATTCTGGTCCGGCTTTCCTAATGCAGGTTGGGCTGTGCACCCATTCCTTTTTCGTCAATCATATGACCGCTGTGAAAACGGTCAAACCGGTATCCGGTCGCGACCTCGTGTGGTGTTCCGGTGGCGATGAGATGGGCAAGGCAATAGCCCGCCGCAGGGGTGGCCTTGAAGCCGCCATAGCACCATCCCCCATTGAAATAGAGTCCGTCGATAGCTGTCCGGTCAATGATCGGTGAACCGTCCATGGACATATCCATGACACCGCCCCAACTCCGTAATAAACGTGCCCGCCCAATCATCGGCATGATCGCCATGCCCCCTTCGCAGACGTCTTCGATTACGGGCAGGTTGCCGCGTTGGGCATAGCTGTTATAGCCGTCGAGGTCGCCACCAAAAACCAGCCCCCCCTTGTCCGACTGACTGACATAGAAATGCCCCGCCCCAAATGTAATAACCCCCGGGATTGCAGGTTTTAAACCTTCGCTGACAAAGGCTTGCAGGACGTGACTTTCAAGGGGCAGGCGCATATTGGCTTTTGCCATGATGCAGCTGCTGTGTCCGGCGACACTCACACCAATTTTTTGACATGAGATCGCCCCGCGCGATGTTTCAACGCCCTGGACTTTGCCGTCTTTGATGTCAAAACCGGTGACCTCGCAATTTTCAATGATGTCAACGCCGTACTGATCCGCGCCGCGCGCATAACCCCAGGCGACCGCATCATGACGCACAGTACCCCCGCGTTTTTGGAGCAAACCGCCCTTGATCGGAAAACGGGCGTTCTCGAAATTCAAAAAAGGGGCCATTTGGCGCACCGCGTTTTGTTCAAGCAATTCGGCATCCGCCCCATTCATCAGCATGGCATTCCCCCGACGTCGAAAGGCATCACGCTGGGCATCGGAATGAAACAGGTTCAGGACACCCCGCTGGCTCACCATGGCGTTGTAGTTGAGTTCCTGTTCCAGATCTTCCCAAAGTTTGAGCGAGAACTCATAAAACGGCACGTTGTGCGGGAGCAAATAATTAGACCGGATAATTGTTGTATTCCTGCCGACATTACCACCACCAATCCATCCCTTTTCCAAAACGGCGATTGAGCGAACCCCATAGCTGCGGGCAAGGTAAAAGGCTGTGGCCAACCCGTGACCACCGCCGCCGATAATAATCGTCTCATAGGATTTGGCGGGTTCGGGTTTGCGCCAGTGCCGGGGCCAGCCTTTGTTGCCGGATAGGCCCTGTTTCAGGATTGCGCGCCAGGAAAATTTCATCTGTCTTTCCCCAATAAAAACCGGCTTAAATGATCGGATAAAAGGAGCCTGTGATCGTCTGGATTAAGGCCAGATCATGGGGGCAGAGCGTGTTTATTCGCAACGATCAGCTTGCGCGTATAAGCGTGCTGCGGCTGGTGAAAAATGTCTTCTGTCCAGCCGTGCTCAACGATTTTGCCCATATACATGATAATAACCCGATCTGCGATATGGCGGACGACATTCAGGTTGTGTGTGACGATGAGAAAGGGAAAACGATGCTGTTCCTGCAATTCGCACAGCAAATTCAGAATTTCTCCCTGTACAGAAACATCAAGACCCGCCGTTGGTTCATCAGCGATAATCATGGACGGTCTTTGTGCCAGGGCGCGGGCGATGCACACACGTCGAGCCTGACCGCCCGAGAGCTGATGGGGAAAACGTGTGGCAAAATCCGTCGGCAGACCAACTGTTTTTAATAAATCCAGGGCTTCTTCCCTGATATCTTCTGGAGGAATTTTGCGGCATGAAATGGCCTCGCCCAGGATTTTTTCAATACTCATTCGTGGACTTAAAGAGCCAATCGGGTTCTGAAAAACCAGTGCAATTTTTTTCCGGATATCACCCAGTTCCGCCCGGTTTGCATTCAAAATATCAGTACCCGCACAGGTAATTGTGCCGGACTGTGCCTTCACCAGTCCGAGCATGGTATGAATGAGCGTTGTTTTGCCTGAACCGCTTTCCCCCACGACGGCGAGTGTTTCCCCCCGTGACAATTGTATGGATACGTCATTGACAGCCTTGATTTCCGATAGTTGATCGCGATTGAAAATTTTGCCGAAGAGAGAAGGATTTTTAAAGATCACCCGCACATTTTTTGCCTCAAGAACAGGCGGTTCGTCGCGGGCGATTCGTTTTTCTGCGGCGGCTTTGTCTTCAACAAGGATTAAATCCGGCGTGCTCATGGTGGGCAGGCGACGGCATTTTTCCTTGATATGTGCGGGGTCACAGCGCAAAAGATCCTTGGCATATTTGCTCTTGGGAGCGTTGAAAACCTGTTTGACAGAACCGGCTTCCTCGACAACGCCGTGACGCATCACCACCACATCGTCACAAAGCGAAGACACGACGCCCAGGTGATGGGTCACAAAGATCATTGCACAGTTGATCGTTGATTGCAGTTCCTTTAACAGCGCGATGATTTCTGTTTCGAGTGTTGCATCCAGTGCCGTGGTTGGTTCATCTGCGATCAGGAGCTTGGGTTTCATCAAAACAGCCATGGCAATGCACACCCGCTGTTTTTGACCCCCGGAAAGCTGATAGGGATACATGGACAACCGTGCCTCGGCCTGTGGCATATGCACGGATTTTAACGCCTCCAGTGCGCGGGCGCGTTTTTCCTCTGCGCTGATGTTGAGCCTGTATTGAATATCTATAAAGTGTTGTTCAATGGTTAAAACAGGATTGAGAGAACTGAGAGGTGACTGGGACACCATGGAGATGTCCGCCCCGCGCAGGGCGCGAAAGCTATGCTCGTCAAGATGCGTGATCTCTTTGCCCATAAATTTTATGTCGCCGGTATCGATTGTGGCAAAGGCCGGAAGTAATCCAATCACCGAAGAAATAAGGGTCGATTTTCCACTGCCGCTTTCCCCGACCAGAGCGACAATTTTTGCCTCTGGTACGATCAGGTCAGCGTGCTGAACAGCTTTGACACGACCATATCTGATGCTGACATCGCGAAGCTCTAATATATTTTTGGCGGCGTGTTGACTCATTTTGATTGACCCAGTTTAGGATCCAGAATGTCGCGGAGCTGTTCGCCCAAATAGGTAAAACCGATGGTCACCAGAATAAGTGGGATGCCAGCACTCACCACCAGCCAGGGGCTGTTTTTAATAAAGATATAACCATCGTTGAGCATCCCGCCCCAACTGGGGGTCGGGGGTCTGATTCCAAGCCCTAAAAAACTTAAACTTGCCTCCACGGCGATCACAAAGGGCACATCCATACTGGCAACGATCAAAATCGGCCCAATGGTGTTGGGGACAATATGGCGGCGTAAAATGGTCGTCGTGGACAAACCAAGGGCGCGCGCGGACAAAACATATTCTGCCTGTCGCAGTGTCAGCGTTTGCGTCCGCATGAGACGCCCGTAGGTTGGCGTGGCGGTGACGATGATAATCGCAATAATTGTTGCCTGACTGGGGCCAAATACAGCAACGACGGCAAGGGCGAACATAATCACGGGATAAGACCGCATCATGTCAAAAAGCGTCATGATGATCGAGTCCAGCCATTTCGCGCCATATCCTGCGATTGCGCCAGAGATAACACCGATGACAACCGCACAACCAATAGACAGAGCAGCGACATACAAGGCAATTCTTGTTCCGAAAATCAGCCGCGATAATGTATCGCGACCAAGTTGATCTGTCCCCAGCAGGTGGTCGGAGCCGGGACCCTGGAGTTTACCGGGAATATTGATGGCATTGGGGTCATAGGGGGCTAAAAAATCTGCAAAAACAGCCACCAAAAAGAAAAAAGAGACTAAAATAAACCCAATGCAACCCATTGGATTGCGCAACAAGGCAGATAGCACAGGAAATCGGGTGTCTTGTGTCGGAGGGCTGATGGTGTGGTCTGTCATTATTTGTCCTTACGCGCCCGGGGGTCGAGCACGGCATTGACCAGATCAGCAATGGTCGCCCCGACGACAATAAAAATTGTGCTGAATAAAACTGCCCCCATCACAAGCGGATAATTTCGACTGACCACGGAGTCGTAAATCAACTTTCCAATTCCAGGTCTTGAAAAAATGATTTCGGTGATGACGGCACTGGATAAAATAAAGGCGACGCTGACCCCCATGACCGTAATGGCGGGTAAAACGGCGATTTTAAGCGCGTAACGGCGTGTTATGACCCGTTCTGTCAGTCCAAAGGCTCGGGCCATCGACACATGATGATCGCTTAGCACCTCAATCATCGAGGCGCGCACAACCCGGGAAATATAACCAATCCAGCTCAACCCAATGGTGAGAACAGGCAAGACGAGATGCCAGGCATAGTCCAGCCAGCCCTCGTCGCCCGCGCCAATAACGGGAAACCATCCGAGCGAAACCGAAAAAAACACCAGCAGATACAAACCAACCACAATAGGTGGCATTGCGATGATTGAAATAGAGAGCACACCGACAATGCGGTCAAACACCCCACCGGGATGAAGGGCGGCAGAACTGCCGACTGGAATCCCGATCAGAGACACCGTCAGGGCACTGAGCACCAAAATAAGTGTGTGGGGGAACTGTTCCAGAACAATGTCGCGCACAGGGCGACTGGACACCAGATCATAGCCAAAATCACCCTGCATGATCCCGCGAAAGAAATAGTAGAGCTGGTTTATGATCGGATCATCAAGATGTAATCTCGCCCGCAGGGCTTCCTTCATTTCAGGTGTTGCCCGCGGCCCAAGCATAACATTGGTGGGATCGCCCGGAACGGCATGAATCATCATGAACATGGTGGCAACAGCCAGCATGATAATCATAAATGCCAAAAGAATTCTTTGTCCCGTATAGATCAACATCCTTAAAATCCATCCCGGTCGATCGACGACTCCCATCGCCGTTCAAAAATGCATTCATCACCGTCAAAGGCCTGTAACACCGCGTGGATAAAGAAGCTGTCTTCGTCGCAGGTCATGTCCAGGTGACCTGTTGTCCGTAGATCACAATCAGATTTTCGGGTGTGAAAATCAAAACGATAGCTGGCCTTTGCAGACAGGGGATCATGGTCTTTGATCGTGAAAATCTCTTCGACCTCTCCACCCGAACAAATGCCCGTCGAATGAGTCAGGACATCCCCAAAGTCATTATAGATGCGATAATGATGTTCATCGGTTGTGAGATCATATTGGCATTCGCGCACACACCCTGCGCCCCTTTTTGTGTCTATTGCGCCGGGTGGGGTTTCAGTGGATGGTTTAAACAGATCGCGTTGTAAGTCGCTTTGATAATATTCTGGCTGCGGAATATCCAACCTGCACCCGGACAGGTTCAGTGAAAGAAAGTGGCGTTTGGGAAGCGGCCAGGCCATGGGCCAGAGACTATTTGAAATGGCAACACGCAGACGATGCCCCCGCGCCACACGATACCCGACATCGTTTAGACGCACATCAACCTGATAGTTTTGACCTGCGACGACCTCGAGTGGTGTTTCTCGCCCTGCGCGTTGAGCAAGGTTGAGAACACCATATGTTATCAAGGCAGAGTCTCCATCAGGGCTGACATCACAGAGTCGTACCGCCACCATCGCGCAGTTTGCCGAAGAGGACAGGTTCAATGAAATTTTTGGCGTCCCTATAATGTCCAATGGCTGTTCTAAAGGTGCGGTGTCGAAACAGCGTGAAAAGGCGTCGTCCCTACGCTGGTCGCCTGGTAGCCCCGCGCGGTTCATGGAACTTGCCTGTGGCATATAGTCCCCCAAGGTCTGACCGACCGACAGCGGGGATGTGACCTGAACCGTTTCCCCCGTCGTAACGGGGTGCGTTTCCATAGAATATTGGCTCAGATAGAATTTTGAATAATCAACCTCTTCGGGGTTCCATGCGGTCAAATCCACCCAGTATCCGTCTCTTTGATCGTCCAGGGCATTCGTGCCGGCGCGGTTCTGGATAAAACAGGTCAGTTGCGGTTCATCGTCGATACCGTTTTCAATGCCTTTCAACCAGCGGTCGAACCAGCGTGTGGCCTCGCCGACAAAGTTTGCGCCCGGCCCTGGTATGGCTTCGTTGGGGTACATATGACCCCAGGCCCCGCTCAATCCCTTATAGGGGGCTTTCAGATTTTGAGCCAATCTCAGAACTGTGTTGGGCCAGCAATCATTCCAGCCGCTCATCGCATAAACCGGAACCTTGATGCGGCTATAATCCGTACAGACTGTTCCTTGTAGCCAGTAGTCATCGCGTCTTTGATGGTTGAGCCACAGCTCCAGGAACAAGGGTGTCGAGTCAAGACGCTTGAGCCAGTCTTTTTTCCAGTTTGCCCCATAAATTTCCGGATCAGGGGGGCGGCTGTTCAACCCGAACATCACCGCGCCCCAACCAACTGTTTCACCGGCAAGACATCCGAGAAAATAGCCCCCATCGTCATAATAACGATCAACGCTGGCCCCGACAGGAATGATTGCCTTTAACCCCGGTGGAGCCAAAGCCGCCACCTGTAATGAGGTAATGCCGCCCCAGGACAGCCCAAACATACCAACCGCCCCCGTACACCAGTCCTGAGCGGCGAGCCATTCGACAACATCAATGCCGTCCTGCTGTTCAATGGGCAGGTATTCGTCAAGCTGTACACCCTGTGAATCGCCGCTTCCACGCATATCAACGCGAATGCAGGCGTAACCATTGTGCGCAATGGCGGGGTGGAGTGTTTCATCACGCTGGCGTGTGCCGTCGCGTTTGCGATAGGGAATGTATTCCAAAACAGCCGGGACAGGTTTTTGATGCGATGTGGCGGGCCGCCATATGCGGGCCGCCAATCTGGTGCCATCAGACGTGGGGATATAGAATTCTTCGTCGATGAGTGTTTGGTCGGGGTTTTGAGAGGTGTTCATTGAATGATGATCTTTCAACACGAGGGAGACACGACAAAGACAGATCCGTGTCCACTCGGGGAAGCAGACAGGTCTGCTTCCCCGGAGGGAACAAAGCCACGGAGCTATCTTGCGGGCTTGAAATCAGCCAGTTTCATCCGCCCGTTGGGATAAAGACCGGGGGAAAGTGTATCGCGATACAGCAATACTGTCGTCGGGTGGAGAATCCACACAAACGCCGCTGAGTCATCCATGATCTTTTGCATACGGCGATACATTGTGGCCCGTTTTTGTGAATTTGACTCCTTGAGTGCATCGATATGAAGCTGGTCAAATTCCTCATTTTCAAGCGATTCCCAGTTCCAGATGTATTTTTGCCCGCTCACAAACCACTGCGTTGACCATGACGGATCAGGAGGGCTGGCATATGCTTTCAACGTCAGTTGGAGCCTGTCTTTTTTCTCGGAGGCGACATTCCAAAAGCTCCCCGAGTCCAGTTGGTTGATCTGTACGTTCACACCAATTTCGGACAGGTTGGCCTGGATGATCTGTGCCGCAGTAACCAGCTCCGCCCGGTTTTGAAGTTCGAGTTCAAGATCAAGGCCTGTCACGCCAGCCTCTGCCATCAGGGTCCGGGCACCCTCAAGATCACGGGCAGGCGGGGTGGTTTCGCGATACCCCAACAGGCCCGGTGCAACCAGTCCATTTGATTGTGCGGGGACACCAAAATAAGCCCCCTGTAGAATGGCGTTGACATCGATTGCTTTGGAAATGGCCTGTCTGACCCTGATGTCGGAAAGGGCAGGGTTCGCGATATTCATACCAAGCCACAAATAATCCGCAGAAGGTAGGGTTTCAAATTGACCGCCCGCAGGCATGGCAGATTTAAAATTTCCGACAGAAGAATTTTCAACCTTGGTGAAGTCGATTTCATTGGCTTCAAAAGCCAATTCAGCTGCTTTGGGTTCTGCGATTGGACGCAGTGTGATTTTGTCAAAACCAGCTTTTTGACCGTTCCATCCGTCATGGGGAACCAGGACCGTTTTTTCTTTTGGTGACCACGAGGCGATTTTATAAGGGCCGGCGGTTGCACCGGGATCGGTTGTGAATTTCCCGCCTGCCTTTTGTGTTGCCGCTTTTGAAACAATTGTCCCACCAGAAAATGGCAAGGTGCTTGTCCACATGGGGGCAAAGGGTTCCTTGAGGTGAATGGTGCCGCTATATTTTCCGGTGACTTCGACCTTGTCCAACGCAGCCCAGTCCCCTTTCATGGGGGAATCCAGTTTTGGGTCAATCATCCGTTCGTAAGAATATTTCACATCCTCAGCCGTGACTTCCCCGTAGCCATTTGTCCACATCAAGCCTGGCTTCAAAACGAATTTGATCGTCAGATCATTGACCTGTTCGATAGATTGTGCCGCTGACAGTTCCCATTCCCATTCGGTGCCTGATTTAAATTCAATCAACTTTGGGAAAATGGCGTTGATAAATAAAAGGTCGGTTGGATCTTGCCAGAAGGCCGGATCAAGGTTTCCGAAATCGCCCTGAATGCGAACCGTTATTTCTGCGCTGTTGACCGTGCTATTGAGCATCAAAAGGAAAAAGATCGACAGGCCTCCCAGGATTTTTTTGATCGAAATAATAACATTCTGCCCTAAAAACATTTGAGTGCTCCTTTGGTCGTTGCGTGGCTCCAGAGATTGTTCACATCATTTTTCGCCCGGCTCTGTTTCGGAGGATCGAGCGTTCAACCAGTCATTTTGTTTTTCTTCTTTTCCTTTTTCCAGGGTGATTCGTACAGCATCCCACAGGGACGGAACAAGAACCAAAGAAACGGGAACCGCCGTGATCACGATGAAGCTTTGGAGTTTACTGATCCCTCCTGAACCCGTGGAAATAAGGATGATGGCCATTGCACCCATCGCAACGCCCCAAAAGACACGAACCGGTGTCGAGGAACGGTCTTCGCCCGACATGGCAACAGAGATCGCATAGGTCATGGAGTCACCTGTTGTGGCGACAAAGATGGTTGTCAGGATCAGGAACAGGATCGAGACAAGGAAACCCATCGGCAGGTTCTGTGTGATGGCTAAAAGTGCCGCAGGCAGGTTGAAGCCTTCAAAGGCCCTGGCCACAGAATTTGGTGTTTCAAGTTCAAAAGCAATACCCGTCCCGCCGACAATCGTGAACCAGAAATTCGTGACAATCGGTGCAACAATAGCCAGTAGAATAATGATAGAACGGATGGAACGACCCCGGCTAATACGCGCAATGAACATGGCCATGAGCGGGCCATAACCCATGAACCAGCCCCAGAAAAACACCGTCCACCAGCCAAGCCAGCCCGGCGAACCAAACAGACCTGCATCACCGCGATACATAGACAGTTGAAAAAAGTTGCCAAGGTAAACGCCCATGCCGTCAAAGAAGCCGGAAAAAATAAAGGTCGTTGGACCGGCAATCAACACAAAGAGCAAGAGGCCAGCGGCCAAAATAACATTCACGCGGCTGAGGAACTGAATGCCCTTTGTCAGACCAGTCACAGCAGAAAGCGTATAGATCGCAACCAGACCAAGGATGACAATCGTTTGCGTTGCAAAGCTGTTTTTAATGCCGAACAGGGCCTCTAAACCATAGGAAACCTGTAGGCCCAGGAATCCGATTGGGCCAACAGTGCCGGCAACAACGGCAATAATACAGCTGGCATCTGCAACCAGACCAATCCAGCCATTGAGGGCGCGATCGCCAAACAGCGGATAAAGCAAGGTACGCGGAGCCAAAGGCAGTCCCTTTTCATAGTGATAGTGCATCAGCATGATTGCCGTCAATGCACCCAAAATCGCCCACGCCAGAAAACCCCAGTGCAGGTAGGATTGCGCCAGTGCCACACCCACAGCCTCCGCAGATTTGGCCTCGACGTCAAACAGGGGGGGAGGCGACAGAAAGTGCGCGATTGGCTCACCAGCGGCCCAGAAGACACCACCACCAGCCAACAGGGTACACATAATCATGGCTCCCCATTGAAACCGGTTAAATTCCGTATGTTCCATCTTGCCAAGTTTCGCTTTCGCCCCTGGCATCACGGTAATCGCCAAACCAATCAGGAATGTTGCCAGCAACAGGATCTGCCACCACAAGCCGAACCATTGTGCTGACCAGGCAAAGCCTGCATCAATCAGACCAGACAGACCGTCAAGATCAATAAGTGCGTAAAGACAAAACAGCGCAATAAAACCGCCTGTAATGATGAAGAGCGGCTTGTTCACATGCGAGAACCCGCCAAGGGTGTCCTCTGAGTCTTTGTTATCCGTAAACATTAAAGTCCTCCTCTTCAGCTGTGTTGGGTTATTGGTTTGACGTGAGGTTTGTGATGCTTTGCATCCGGTTTTTTTATTTGAGGATGTGCTCAATTTTTTCGAGTGTGGTTACATTGACAGCTACCCCGTCTTTTCGTGCCAAAAGTCGCCTGGACGCGCGCCCGTCACCGGGCAGATGTGCACCGTCCTGTGAATGGATAGCCCTGGCGAGTGTGGCAATGCTCCCGGCGAAGCCCGCCCCCGCTGTTGCAGAGGGGGAAATGGCAATGAAAAACTGGCCTGTCTTTGGCGGACCGCCCGCCGTCCCGGAAAAAGGCGAGGCGTGAATCCCCAGCGTCGCACCCGTTAAGGCCGCTGCCATGATTTCGGTCAACAAGGCAACGCCAACGCCTTTGTAACCCCCTGACGGAGCCATTGATCCCTTTAGCCCGATATTCGGGTCTGTGGTCGGGTTTCCATGCGGATCAAGTGCCCAGCCTGTGGGCATGGTTTTGTCTTCGCGGGCGTATTTCATGACCTCGCTTTTTGCGATTGTGCTTGCACTCTGGTCAATCAACACAGCGGGGTCTCTGTCAGCCCCGGGAACCGCAATGGAAAAAGGATTGGTGCCGACAACGGGCTTTGCACCACCGGACGGTGCGATGGAAGCGGGGGCATTGGTGAAACCGATGCCGACCAGGCCCGCCTGCGCCAGACGCGCGGTGTGATAGCCCAGAATACCGCAGTTATAGCTGTTTTTAATCGCCAGCACCGCGACACCCTGCGTCCGTGCTGTTGGCAGCAGCTCTTGAAACCCCAAATCAATCGCAGGGTGGGCAAAGCCTGTTTTGGCATCAACATTCACCACAGCGGGTGTGGGGCGGGAGACGACAGGCACCGCCTGACCGTCAACCTTACCACAGCGCACGTGTTCGCAATAGATCGGAATATAGGCCAGCCCATGACTGGCCACGCCGTCGGCCTCCGTTGCGGCGGTGGCTTGTGCCAGGGGGCGGGCATTGTCGTCTGACGTGCCTGCGGCAACAAGCGCACGAAAAGAAAGATCTTCGATTGCGGCGAGGGTCAGGGTTCTGGTTTTTATCATGTTATCATTCCTTTAGTCGTCATCCAAAACACCCGCCCCCGCCCCGCGCAAACGGGACTCTTCGCTGGCCGGTGCACAGGTGCGCAGTGCAAAATCGTTGAGACGTTCCCAGTCCCCAGCCAGGGCGAATGATCGGTGGCAGGTCGCAGAGGGCTGACCAACGGGATCGCCGATGCAGACAGAAAACGTTTGAGCCTTTTCAGGTAAGTCCTGTGTGCGCCAAAGAATGGCCCCATTTGTTGATGCGCGGATGCCATCGCAACTTGCGACCAGACACAGCCCCTGTCGATGGGCAACACGGGCGATAAAAGGCAACATCAAGACCGGAACGCAGACATTCTTCATCGTCAATTCAGGGCCTTTTTGTTCAGAAAAGTCAGAAAAGACAGTTCCGGTCTGCAAGGGACAAATTTGCGCGGGGCTTTTTTGGTCGCCCTTGAAATCCTGTGGCGCAAAGGGCAAGGAACAGCCGGACAGATTTTGTTCCAGAAGGATCGCCAATGCGCCAACGCCGTCCACTCCATAGCGACAGAGCCAGCGGATCGCCCGCCCTGTGCTTTCTGCAAGGCCCCAGCTATACCCCGCCCCGCGTACTGCGCCCTTCGCCATGGCCTGAACTTCGTTGAGCGAATAACTCATTGTGATCCCTCTGGATAAACCCACAGGTCTGCGTTGTCTTCTGTGAGTTCATCGGGGTAGGGTGCGCCTGCATACATACAGATACGCACCCAGCGATCCGAACGGGGGTCAAAGTGTGTTGCGCCAAAAAATGACAACTTGGCACGAAGCAGATCAACGGGCAGAACACGCGCACTGATGGTATTGTCCAGAATTTCGCTATAGGGCGCGGATTGGCTCATCTGCGCACGGCGGATCGTATGCCTGTGCTCAGGATTTTCGAGCAGAAATTCCGCCACCGGGCCATTGCGATCACGCAAGGCCAGATAGGCCGCCGCCGCATCACGGGCCGGGGCAAGTGGTTGCTCATAGTCGCCAAGGTCTTCTTCAAACCGCTCGCCCAGTCGTGGCTCACGCTTTTCTTCGGAGACATACCAGACCCTTGCGCAGTTTTCCCGGGCTTGCCAGTCCAGATCAAGTGCCCAGCCAAAACTGGCCTCGATCAGGTCCCTCACCCGTGCAACCGGCATGGCCCCATCAATGGTAAAATCCATTGAGTCGTCATCTGACATCAGGCGTGAGAAGTCATCAACCAGATCACCATAAGGCTCAAGCACAAGCGATGCGATGAACTCCTGACCTTCTTCTGACAGGGTTTGCGCCGACCAGTCGATTAACTGATTCCAGGGACAGGATGTTTTAAGGGTGTTTTGGTTCAGGTATGCACACAGGCACTCAAGGTCTATTATAAGACTCTCGATTTTTTTAATCTGGATAGGATGTGCGGACTCCCGGGAGGCGACAGCCCGTTGGCTGCGGTGTAATAGATCCCGAAACAGGGCAATCTGTGCGTCTGTGGCGGTTTCAACCGCACGAACTGTGGCGATTGCCTTTTCACGTGCTGTGATCCAGTTATTGAGCAGGACAGGATGATTGAGAATAAAGGGAGCCATGCCCAGCCCGGTCGAATTCCCAATCCCCAGCTTTCTGGCTATTGCCGGGGCCAGCTTGACGGCCTGTGCGCCGCCTTGAATTTTGGCCATCTGTTCGGCGAGATCACGGACAAAGGCACGTGTGAGGTAAACCGATAGCATTTCGATCTGAAAGGGGGCCTGGGCTTCGCTGCGCTCTGCAATCAAGGCCCGATCTGCCGCCCCGAACTTGCCCGATCCATAAACCGCAGTGGTGCGCATCAGATAGCCAACAGAGGCGATCCGGTCAGGATCAGGCTGTTTCCCCTGTGCAAGCCGGTCGATCACATGCCGCCAGAGGCGACAGGAGCGATTGGCCCGTGACAGGGACAGCTCTGTTTCGCTGATCCGGCCAGCTTCCTGGGCGGGGACATTGCGCGACAGGCGTTCAATATCCTGATCCGTTGGCACGCCGTCAAAAAGGGTAAAGGTTGCATCCCAGGCCTCTGCAATGACGCGGTCAGATCGTTGTTCCGGCGGCAAGTCATGTGCAAAGGCCACAAGGGAATAAATCCGTTCAGGCCCCTGTGCGCTATAGACGGCATGGCCGACGCACTTATCATCAATGTTAAAGGTTCGACGGGAAAAGATCCATTTTTCCCGCGCCATGCGGCGGGTCAGCTGGCGCATAAAACTCAGGCGACATTGATGGAGAGACCCCAATCGGGCAAGTCTCATCACAGTTGCAGGTTCCCGGAGTGCAATACGACTTGTCATGGCACAGCCGTCCCTCTTTGCGGGCCGAAGCTCTGTGCAAAAAAGCGATACCAGTTCCGGCCCATAATTCCGGTGACTTCATCCCGGTTCATGCCGACAGCGTAGAGACCCTGCTCGATATTGCCAAAGTCACGATTGTCGCGAAACCATGCCGGCATGGGGGGGAAGCCGGGATTGTCGGCAGAACCTTCCCCATAATCAATGTCCTTGCTCCAACGCCCAACACGCATCCATTCAACAACAGAGTCTGGATGATCCTGACAGAGGTCAGACCCGATACCCAACTGTGAAATACTGTATTTTTCTGCTGTTCTGGCGATCATTTCGCAAAAACTTTGTCGGGTACAACCCGTTTTGTCTTTCAGGTGGTGGGGATAGAGCGAAAACCCCAGCATGCCGCCATTTTTTGTCACGGCTTCGATCACAGTATCTTTCTTGTTTCGCAGGGCAGGTGCCCAATCATGCGGGTTGGCGTGGGTGATGGCGATCCCCCGTTCAGAAAGTTCTGCCGCCTCAATCGTCGAACGATCCGCAGAATGGCTCATATCAACCACAAGTCCGACGCGGTTCATTTCCTTGATGACTTGCCGCCCCATCCGGGTAATGCCGGAATCCTCTGACTCGTAACACCCCGTTGCCAGCAGGGACTGGTTATTATAGGTCAGCTGCATAAAGCGTGCACCAAGGGTATAGACGATTTCGACCAATCCGATGTCGTCTTCAATCGGGGCAGGATTTTGAAAACCGAAAAAAATCGCCGTGCGGCCTGTTGCGCGTGCCGTATCAATGTCGCTGGCCCACTGTCCTTTCATAATCAGGTCGGGATAGTGCTCAAACCAACGGTTCCATTTTTCAAAATTCAGGACGGTTTCGCGAAAGTTCTCATGATAAGAAATCGTGACATGAACCGCATCCACAGCCCCGTCCCTGAATTGCCGGAAAATCTTTTCCGACCAATTCGCGTATTGCAGGCCATCAATCCGCATTATTTCGGTGATCCGGCACTGATATACGCGGTCTTGACCGTTGTATAGAATTCAGCCGCCGCTTTGCCTTGTTCGCGCGGGCCATAGGAACTGTCGCCGCGTCCGCCAAAGGGCACATGATAATCTGTGCCTGCCGTGGGCAGGTTAATCGTCACCACCCCCGTCCGTGCATGGCGGCGAAAGTGACTGGCCCGCGCCAGACTTTGCGTGACGATGCCAGAGGTCAGACCAAAGTGTGTGTCATTGACAACAGCCAGGGCCTCGTCATAATCGCCAACCTTGATAACGGAGGCGAGGGGGGCAAACATTTCCACGCGGTTGATCGACATGTCGTTGGTTGTGTTCAAAAACACCCCCGGCGACATGTAAAAACCATCGTGCGGTTTCTCCAGGCGTACGCCACCACAGGCCAGTTCCGCACCGTCCGATTTGCCTTGCGCCACATAATCCAGATTGTCGTCCAGTTGCTGTTTGCTGACAACCGGGCCAATCTGTGTTCCGGCCTCCAGCGCGTGACCGACGACCATTGCCCTGGCCCCCGCGACGAGCTTTTCGACAAAGCTGTCATGTACGCTCTTGCAGACCACAAGGCGGGATGATGCGGTGCATTTTTGACCTGTCCCGCCAAAAGCCCCGCCCAGTGCCAGCGCAACAGCAAGGTCGAGGTCGGCATCATCCATCACAGCCAGTGCATTTTTTGACCCCATTTCCATCTGTATCCTTGTCAGGTTCTGGATGGCAGAGGCCGCGATTGACTTGCCAACCGGAACGGAGCCTGTAAAGGAGACGGCATCAATCTTTGGGCTTTCGACCAGAGCCTGACCGATTGTCTGCCCCGCTCCCATCACAAGAGAAAACAGACCCTTTGGAATATCCTGACGTGCGATGACCTCACTCAGCGCAACCGCAGAGGCTGGCGTGATATTTGCCGGTTTCCAGATAACGGCATTGCCATAGCAAAGCGCAGGGGCAATTTTCCAGGATGCCGTTGCCATCGGGAAATTCCAGGGACTAATGATTGCCACCGTCCCGACTGCTTCGCGGCGGACATCAATGTCAACGCCATCGCGCACAGAATCAGCATTTTCGCCAATCTGGCGCAGGCATTCTGCCGCAGAGTAGGTAAAGAACTGCCCTGCGCGGTAAACCTCCCCTTTACCTTCGGCAAGAGGCTTGCCTTCTTCGCGCGAGAGAAGTGTTCCGAGTTCTGCGGCGCGGGCGATCAGCTCATTGCCGATATTCATCAACACGGCCTGCTTGCGCTCCAGGCCATAGTTTGCCCATTCAGCCTGTGCGATGCGCGCCTGATCCAGCGTCGCCTCCAGCTGGTCTCTTGATGCCTGGGCGAAAAGGCCAATCAGGTCGCTGAGATCAGAGGGGTTGCGGTTTTCAATTTCGCTCTCACCAGCCAGCCATTCACCAGCGATCAGGTTCAGTTTGGTCACAGGGCCGCTCCACATCCGGTTTATTGTCCGGACGACCATGGACTTTCTATTGAATATCAGTCAAACTCAAATAAGTTGATTAAATTTCAGAAAAATTGAAATCATGACCATCAAGATTGAAATGCTTCGCTATTTTTGCACGGTCGCCCAGACGGGTAATCTTGCCGAGGCCGCAGAGCGTCTGGGCAGAACGCCGTCGGCTGTGTCTATGAAACTGAAACAGCTGGAAAGTCATCTGGGACATAATCTGTTTGAAAACGAACGCAAAAATCAGCTGTCTCTTTTGGGTGAACAGGTGTTTGAACTGGCTCTCAATCAGATTCGCAAATTCGATCAGACGGTTCAAAATATTGAATCTGCTGCGGAATTACGGCATGGTAGCATCAGGATTTTTTCTGTACCCTCGGTTGCCGAATTGATCTTTCCCTCTGTGCTGGAACATATGACGTCAAACTATCCCTGCCTGAAAATCGAACTTCACGATACCAATACACAACAGGTGCTTGATGCCATTTTCGAAGGCAAGGCAGATATCGGTATTGCATCCGGTTATCACCCCCTCAACGGTGTCAGAACGGTCGCCCTTTTTCAGGATCGCTTCGGGTTGATCTGTGCGTCTCATCATCCCCTGATGACCAGACAGGACTTGCCATCGATTTTAGACATTGATCCGGAACAATTCCTGCGCAACGAGCTGTGTAATCTGATCAGAACTCCCGATTTTTTGCACATGATTAAAAATGCACAGGTCACAATCCACAACGCGCATTCTCTCATCGCGATGGTCAGAACCGGATGCTGGGTGACTGTCCTGCCGCAGCTGGTGGCCCAATTCATTCCCGAGACCACAGCCTTTCGCCCCTTTTGCGATCTTCCTGACAGGCGTGATGTCTATCTTTACATCAGGGAAAGGTTACGCTTTAAGGATATGACCGAAGAATGTTGTCGTTTCATTATGCGACAAAAACTGACAGCGGGGATTGAACGACAGGAGTCCGCCCCATGACCACCGGGAAAACGCCAACAATCGCAACGCGCATCCGTGACAAGCTGACAGCGGCCTTTTCCCCTGTCAGGCTTGATCTCATTGATGACTCGGAACAGCACCGGGGGCACGGGGGTTATCGCACGGGGGGGGAGACGCATTTTCGTTTGTTGATTGTCTCTGATGCCTTTGCGGGGCAGAGTCGCGTGGCGCGCCAACGCCTAATCTATGACCTGTTGCATGAAGAAATGACCGAACGTGTCCACGCGCTTGAAATATCAGCCCGCACACCCGCAGAGCAGGCGCAACAGTAAAACAGTATCCTGTTTGTTAAGTGCGCGCTTTCGCGTGATCACAGACGATGACATCAGGTTTGCCGTGTCATTCAATAAGCGTGTCACGCACGCGAGTCACGCTACAGGCGGCGGGTGCCGCAGCCGTTGCGGGCACTGGCGGTGCGCTCCGAGCAGCCAAGATGGTTGCATAGTGCTTCAGAACAGCTTCAATGCGCTCCAATAGATCTTTGAAGCCGGAAAAACCGACGGTACCGGCATTCGCCCGCACGTATTCTGCAAAGGCGGTTTTGCCGTAATGCGTGTCTTTATCATAATTCTTCTGCCGACTAAAGGATTTCCCGTTCAGCTTGGTCTTCAGCAGGGCTTGCTTGAACAAGTCCTCAATCTTTCCCTCAGGGTGCGTTGTGCCTTCCGGCACCTTCACGAGATACAGGTTCTCGCCGAGATAGTAGAAGTGGTTGATCGTTGTCTTTGTGATCTTGGTGCCGCCCTTTTGCTCTGCGTTCTTGAAGACCGTCTTGGATCCGTCATCATTGTCACAGAGGACAATGACGGGATTACTCATCGGCTTATGAGTGTATTTCTTCAGGTTCTTTTTGTAGTTGTTTATGAGATTGGCTTGCCCGCTAGTGCCCGGGTTGAGGTCCAAGATATCCGGCGTCGTGCCGGTGGGCTTTAGGAAATGCACCAGCCGAGTTACCTTGCCGTTTCCCTCTTCTTTTCCAAGAAGCGGGAATTTCTTCACAAGAGCTCGAATAGCGCATTGCAGATAGGTGATATCCGTTTTGCCTTCGGTCACGATGAGCGGTGCTTTGGGCGCGGCGAAGTACTTGTAGAAAAGAAACTTGCGATAGAGCTCTTTGGGCGCATGCGGCGGGTTAAACTCCCCTGCGTCGTTGGCCCGCTTGTTCACCCCTTTCTTCCGGTCGCGCCGGGCCTTGACGAAGTAAATGTGTGATAACATCCCATCCAAAGGGTTCAAATTATCGGTGGTATCGGCAGGGTTATTGCCCGGCTTGAAATAAGAACCCTCCCGGAAGAGCGAGTGACACATCGCCCGCGCAGCGCGGTAGTATTCCTGATTGATATTGACCTTGTCGTTCACCACAAGCCCTGTGACGGTCTGGCGCGAGCGGCGCAAAGACATCCGCGTCTTGTCCGGATTGATGGAGAACCCGGATTTTTGGATTTCCTTCCCGAGCTTCTTTCCCACCTTCCAATCAGTGCCGTGCAGGTTCACAGCAATTTCGGTCGGGAAGAGTTTTTCGTTGGTCGAGAAGGTTAGATCATCGGCGTAGCGCGTATATGTGCAGTGTGCATCGCGCGCGAGGAGTCGCGAGTCCAGGATATTGCCGATCAAATTCGATATGACCGGCGAACAGGGACTGCCCTGCGGCAGAGCATTATCGTGGCATGCGATCTGGGCGATGATCGTCGCAACCTTGGGTTCCAGCGAGAACATGGAATCGTGGATGAAGACGCCGCGAACGCGTCCGAAATTGATCGTGCCGAAGAAATTCTCCAAATCGAGATTGAAAACGAAACGCCGCCGCCTGTGCACTTCGGCGTTGGAGACGATGGTACGGCCCCGATGAAAGCCATGTGAGGCAAACCAAAACCGCCGGTCAGCTTTCTTCTTTTCATCGATGCACGCATAGAGCAATTTGGCAAGGCGGG
Organism: Kiloniellaceae bacterium; assembly: GCA_965199245.1. Taxonomy (GTDB): domain Bacteria; phylum Pseudomonadota; class Alphaproteobacteria; order Kiloniellales; family Kiloniellaceae; genus Carbonatibacter. The sequence goes on along the minus strand of CBDAQP010000003.1, from coordinate 409,275 downwards.
TCTGAAGCAAGGCAAGCTGCGGCTCAGGTGCGTGAATCGTGCGCACGTCGTCGCCCGATTTCTTGGGGATATCGAAGGAGCGGTACTTCCTGGCCGCGTCCATCCCGTAGAGGACGTAGCTGATGCCCTTCGGGGTGAAGCCAAGCAACTTGGCAAGGTCTGAGAGGCTCTTTGCCTTTTGTAGTTTTTCTCGTGAGCTCAAATGCCTGTACTCTGGGTTAGGTGCTTGCGGGCACTCAATCTCACGCGAGAACAATGATTGGCAGAATTGCCTCGACCGTCGGAGACGGAATGGTAAAAAATGTTAATGTAGCGCGATACGCCCGCAAACTGGCAAATACCGCACAAGGAAAATTCGAGGTAAGCAGCCTGCCTACCATTATATCATTTGCTGCGATGTATATGGGGCGCAGCAGGAAGTCTGCCCGCAAGCCCATTAACTTTAGCAAGAAAATTGCGCCCTGGCAAGTGCTCGTCTGGCGATGATCAGAACGGAATTTGGTCGTCTGACTCCGGCGGCGGCGTGGTCGTGACGACAGAGAGGTTGAGGATATCATCCCGATCCATGAACATGACCCGGGAGCACTTGGTCGCGTCCAGCCGGGTGCCGAGCCAGTTCTTCGCCGCCTTGGTGATTTCTCCGCTGCAGGCAATGACGGCATGTGTGGTCTGCGCGTAAATATGTCGCGCGATGAGTCGTCTTTGAATGCCAGTCATTTGATCGTTTCTTGTCCCCGCTGGGTGTGTCGCTTTTGTGATAAGATAGGCCAGGACCTCACAAAATGAGAGTCATTCGCAAAGTGGACATATTGAGAGTCAGGGCGCGACATCAGGAGAGCCACGCGACACCTGCGCGCAACACGACGGGGGCTAATGTTCAGGGAAAACGAGTCCACAAGAGACAAAGACCCCACAAGAGAGAAAGGTGTTGTGTGCAAGGTCTCTTTTTTTATTGAAAATTAAGGATATTATGAAATAATATCGTCATTCAATAGATAGAATAGGACATGATCTTGCTCGAAAAACTCTGCGGATGCGCTCGGGATAAGGTGCCCGGCCTGGCGGATCAGGCCGCCGTTTTGAGGGCGGGGCAGTGTTGTTCCCTGCCGGAACTTTTTGTGACACAGGCTGCACGGTTTGGTGACAAGCCATTGTTCTGGCAAAAGGACGCGGGGCAATGGCGGAGTACCTCCTGGGCTGACGCCGAACAGCGTGCGCGTGCGCTGGCGCGCTGGCTGATTGCCCGGGGCGTCGAACCGGGGGATCGGGTTATTCTGGTTTCTGAAAATCGTGCGGAGTGGGCCATTGCCGATTTGGGAATCATGATGGCAGGGGCCTTGAGCGTTCCGGCCTATACCACTCACACCACCGACGACCATCGCCATTTATTTCAGGATTCAGGGGCGGTCGGGGTGATCTGTTCCACGGATGTTCTGTTTCGCCGCGCGGCCCCGGCGGCGCAGGACAGCGAGTCATGCCGTTGGGCGGTTTTGATGGCACGGGGTCATGCAGAGGGGGGGGAATCAGACAAGAGTGATTCTCTGTCGCTTTTTGATTGGGAGACTATCCTCAACGCACAGCTGGCCCCGGGGGAAGAGGCGCGGATGGCGCAATTAAACCGCGATGGGACGGCCTGTTTGATCTATACATCGGGAACAGGCGGCGCACCAAAAGGGGTGATGCTGAGTCACCGCGCCATTTTGCATAATGTGATTGGCGCACAGGCCGTGATCTCGTTACTCGGACTCGGGCAAGAGGTTTTTTTGTCCTTTTTGCCCCTGTCCCATTCCTACGAACACACCGCCGGGCTTTATTATCCCATTTTTTGCGGGGCGGAGATTTACTACGCGCCGTCGCTCGAGACGCTCATCCCCACAATGGCAGAGGTTCGCCCGACCCTGATGACCGCCGTGCCGCGTTTCTATGACACCATCTATAAGCGGTTAATGCAAAAAATCGACACAGCGGGGACAATCGAGCAGGCCCTGATGCGGCGCACCATCGCGCTGGGCCGTCGCGCCTTGCGCCAGCCAGACGACCTGAGGGTGTTTGAGCGTTTACAAAATTGTCTGCTTGATCGTGTGGTCCGGGGCAAAATCCGGGCGCGCTTTGGCGGGCGGCTCAAGGCTCTGGTGTCCGGTGGGGCGGCTCTTGATCCGGACATCGGAGAAACCCTGATGGCCCTGGGTCTGCCCATTTTACAAGGCTATGGACAGACGGAAACCGGGCCGGTTGTCTCGGTCAACTGCCCCGGTTCTGCCGTCCCCGATGCGGTGGGGCCGCCGTTGGAGGGTGTGTCTGTGAAAATTGCACCGGATGGTGAAATCCTTGTCAGTGGTGATCTGGTGATGAACGGCTATTGGAACAACGCCGCCGCCACCGCCGCGACCCTGCGCGACGGGTGGGTTCACACCGGGGACATCGGGTGCCTGACCCCGCGCGGGCACATTCAAATCACCGACCGCAAAAAAGATATTATCGTGCTCTCCAATGGCGAAAATGTCGCCCCCGCGCGGCTGGAGGGGTTGTTGACCCAAAGCGGAACCCTTAACCAGGCGGTCGTTTTCGGCGAAAAATATCTGGTCGCGGTGGTGGTTCCGTCCGAAGATTTTCTTGATCGCTGGGGTGACAAACGGCGCAAGCCCGCGCTCCTGGCCGAGGTTCATGATGATCCCGCCCTGCGTCTCGCCATCGCAAAGGTGATTGATGACTTTAACAGACAACGCGCGCCCCATGAACGGATTCGCCGCTTTATGATTGCCCCTGAAACCTTTAATGTGGACAATGGTTTATTGACTCCCACACTTAAAATCAAACGTCACAAGGTTCTGGATCGCTATAGCGACGAGATTTCGGCCCTGCACAGCGCACCGGAGCACGCAGAAAAATCATGATCTCCTTGCTGTTTTCACCGCGCTTTGGGCCATTATTCCTGACGCAAGCGTTGGGGGCCTTTAATGATAATCTCTATAAAACCGCGCTGATTGTGCTCATCACCTATGATCTGGCCTTTGCGGGGTCTCTGCCCCCGGCCTTGATGGTGACTGCGGCAGGGGGGCTTTTTATCCTGCCTTTTTTTCTTTTTTCTGCCTACGCAGGGCAGTTGGGGGATCGTTATGACAAGGCCCGGATCATTCGCGCGACCAAGTGGGCAGAGGTCGCGATTATGGTGCTGGCCCTGCCGGGCTTTTTGTTCGCGTCTGCCGATTACCTGATGGTGATTCTGTTTTTGATGGGCAGTCAATCGGCATTCTTTGGCCCCTTGAAATACGCCATCCTGCCGCAACAGCTGGGCCGTGCGGAACTGCCCGCCGGAAATGCCTGGATCGAGGCCGCAACCTTTCTGGCCATTTTAGGGGGGACAGTTTTTGCCAACCTCATGAGTGCAGAGCGCGGCGGGTCAACGACTCTGTTGGCTGTAATCGTCATCGGGCTTGCGCTCCTGGGCGCGGGAACGGCGCGGGCTATTCCCCCTGCCCCCCCTCCCGTGCGCGACCCCGGTTCCCCACCACACCCCCCTATGGGCCGCCTGCCGTGGGCGTTGGTCACAGGAACAGCCGACCTGATCATCACCCTCCGTCACGAGGGGAGGGCCTTCCGCTATATTCTGGCGATTTCATGGTTTTGGGCTATCGGAGCGACCATGCTGACCCAGCTTCCAACCTATGGCAAAAATATTTTGGGGGGGGATGAAACGGTTCTGACCCTGTTGCTGTGCAGTTTTTCCATTGGCATTGCCACAGGTTCTTTGCTCTGCGGGCGCATCATGGGGAGGACTTTGAGTCTGAAACCCGTTCTGATCGGTGTGGCGGGCATGGGGGGTGCGCTCCTTGATCTCTTTTGGGCCAGTCCGGTCATCGCAACACCTATCACCAGCGCGGGCATCCTGGACAGTCCGGTGCATCTTCGCATTTTGGGTGATCTGACCCTGTTGTCAGTTTTCGGCGGCTTTTATGCTGTGCCGCTCTATGCCATCCTGCAACAGGAAAGCCCACCGGATAAACGGGCGCAGGCCATTGCCTGCACCAACGTCATGAATGCGGCCTTTATGGTTGTGGCCTCTATCATCGCCCTGGTTTTACAAGGCATCGGCTTTCAAACGCCTGATCTCTTTGGCCTGCTCGCCCTCGGCTGTCTCCCCGCACTGGTTCAGGCCTGGCAACTGGAGCGGGCCGTGCGGGTCAACGCCTGATACCTGTCACGATCAGCGCATTCCAATGGCTTGCTTATAGACCTCGATCAGTTCTTCCTGTTCGTTGCGTTCGTGGTCTTCCATTTTGCGTAAGCTGATGATTTTGCGAATAATCTTTGTATCAAAGCCCAGTGCCTTTGCTTCGGCGTAAACTTCCTTGATGTCTTCGGCGAGGGCTTTTTTTTCGTCTTCGAGTCGTTCAATGCGGTCAATGAAACTCCGCAGGCGGTCGCCTGCGATTCCCCCGACCTCACCAGAAGGCTGGTTCCCGGAAATTTGGCCCCCGGAAATTTGGGTCATCGTGTCGTCAGCGTTGTCCATCATAAGGCTCCGATCAGGGTCGTGATTGTTCAAAGGCGGCACGCTGTTCTGCGGTTGCCTCGTGCTGATATTTTTCTTTCCATTCGGCGTAGGGCATCCCGTAGATTTCGGCGCGGGCGGTGGCATCGTCCAGCTCTACACCCCGATCCTGTGCGGCGGCCCGGAACCATTTTGACAGACAATTCCGACAAAAACCCGCCAGAGTCATCAAATCAATATTCTGCACGTCCTTACGCGAATCCAGATGCGCCAGCAGGCGGCGGAACGCGGCGGCTTCGATTTCTGTTCGTGTTTGTTGATCTAAATCCATTTTTTACCATCCTCCGGATTTCAATAGTGTTGAATCCTGCACAGATCAGGGTTGTCGAGAATATCATCCAAAGCATCACCCAACAGGCCTGCCCAGTGGCGACTCCCCGACCTCTCCGCAATCAAATCCTGGCGCAGTTCGACAACCAGCGACGCATAACCATTGGCATCACCATGAATTTCGGTTGTGTAGCCGTGACCATCGCGCCCATCATAAGGCAGATTATCGCCGCAGGGAATATCGCGTTTGTCCCACGCCGCCATAAAAGGGGCCGCCAGGCGCGGATCGCGATTCCAGATGGCACAGACAGGCCAGGGACGTTTTTCGCCCCCCAGTTCATCAGTCATCGAGTGCAGAGAGACCAGCACAGGAACCTGTCCAGAGAGTTTCAGGTCGTCGAGCAATGAGGCCAGCGCGCCGTGATAAGGGTGATAAAACGTTTCTAGCCGCGCCTGTCTCTGTGCGGGCGACAGATCCAGATTCGCCGGAATGACGAGACCGTCACTCTGTGTGGCAATCAGTGTTTCGTGATTCAGTTTGCGGTTGGGATCAATCACCAGACGGGAAAAATGGCTGAGGATTGTCCGACAGCCAAAACGCGCGGATAGAATGTCCGCCACGGCCTTGATTCCGATGTCATAGGCCCGATGTGTGTGCAGGTCATGCGTACAGAGTCCCAATCCGTTCAGGGAACGGGGAATAAAGTTTGACGCATGATCGCAACAAAAAACGAGCGCACGCGACGCATGCGGATTGACCAGGCGAAAGGCCGCAGGCTCATCATCACCCAACAGTTCATCATCCAACAGTGCGCGAGGCATCGTTTTTTCCGTTCGGCAGGTGGTCAACAGCGCGTCCCTCAATCTGTTCACCCCTGTCTATAGTGTGTTGTGACGGGCAACTCAATGTGCATCCGTCTAAATCTTTATCCCGGCCTTGACGAGCGTAGGATATTTTTCCGATAAACAGGGATCACAACAGCACGACAGCAGAGGCAGGATCACATGCACCCCACCCCCCCCCACTCCACCCCCCCCCTGCACCCGAAGCCGGATCGCTTTTTACGGGATCTTTTTCAGGCGGGACTCGATGCCGCCGACCCGTGCAAGAGGCTTGCTGCGGTTCTGCCCCCGCTTGAGCCACCTGCAGGACGGTTGCTGGTCGTTGGGGCGGGCAAAGCCGCCGCCGCCATGGCAAAGGCCGTCGAGGACAGCTTTGCACAACGCGGCCTCGACAAACCGCAGGGCCTGGTCATCACGCGCTATGGCCACGACCTGCCCGCCGGTGATCGCTGTTCCTCGATTGAGGTGATTGAGGCCGCACACCCTGTCCCTGATGCCACAGGCCGCGACGCGGCGGAGCGCATTCTAGACACGGTGCGTGGTGCCGGGCCGGATGATGTGGTGCTCTGTCTGATTTCCGGAGGGGGGTCTGCATTGCTCTCGCTTCCGGTTGCGGGGGTTTCGCTGGACGACAAGCAGGCGGTCAACAAAATGCTCCTCAGATCAGGGGCGAATATTGGCGAAATGAACACGGTTCGCAAGCACCTTTCGGCGATTAAGGGCGGACAGCTTGCCGCTGCCGCCGCCCCGGCGCGGGTGGTGAGTTTGCTTGTCTCTGACGTGCCGGGGGATGATCCGGCGGTAATTGCCTCTGGCCCCACGGTGGCGGATCCCACCACATTCGACGATGCCCGGGCCATTATCGCAAAATACGCCATCCCTCTGCCCTCCGGCGTCAAGGCCCATTTTGACAGAGCCACCCCCGAAACGCCCAAACCCGGTGATCCACGTCTGGACAACAATGACATTCATATGATCGCCACGCCCCAGGCCAGTCTGGAGGCTGCCGCCCATCTGGCCCGTCAAAACGGGATCACCCCCGTTATCCTGGGCGATTCGATTGAGGGTGAAGCCCGCGACGTCGCCAAGGTCATGGGGGCCATTGCCCGGCAGGTCAGTCAGTACAACCAACCCGCCCCTGCGCCCTGTGTCCTGCTGTCGGGGGGGGAAACAACCGTTACTGTCCGTGGGACAGGGCGCGGGGGGCGCAATGCCGAATTTCTGCTGGCCCTTGCGCTGGAACTGGATGGGGCAGAGGGAATTTCCGCGCTGTCCTGCGACACCGACGGCATTGATGGCATCGAAGACAACGCGGGGGCCGTTCTGTTTCCGGACAGTCTGGCCCGCGCGGCGGACAGGGGGCTGGATGCGCGGGCCTGCCTCGCCAATAATGATGCCTATGGCTTTTTTGCAGGGCTGGAGGATTTGGTCGTCACTGGCCCGACCCGTACGAATGTCAATGATTTTCGCGCTATCCTGATTACCCCCTGACTCCCCCGGATTTAAGGATAGCCCCCGCGCCTGAAGTGAGCGAAACGCGTTATTCGGTTTCGCGCACAGCGCAACCGCAGAGGACTCGAACACATGGATTTTTCACTTGCTGTTCAAAATATTATTTCTCCGCCTGTTCTGTTTTTTGCCCTTGGAGTCTTTGCCGCTCTGGTGCGTTCCGAATTGGCGATTCCACAACCGATTGCCAGGGGCATGTCACTTTATCTGATGCTGGCGATTGGCTTTAAGGGCGGTGTTGCCGCTATCGGGAACGGTGTTGGCCTTGATTTGCTCCTGGTCATTCTTGCCGCGACTTTTTTGAGTTTTTCCCTTCCTGTGCTGGCGTTTTTTTTCCTGACAGCGACGACAAAACTGGATCGCATTAACCGGGCCGCGATTGCTGCGCACTATGGATCGATTTCCATTGTCACCTTTATTGCCGCAACCTCTGCGTTAGAATTTTCCGGCATTGCCGCCCCCGGAATCATGATTGCCGCCGCTGCTGCGATGGAAGCCCCCGCCATTGCCACGGCCCTGTTTCTGGCCTATCGGGGCAATACGGGGGCAGGGGACAACACGGGAGGACTTCTCTGGCGGGAGGTTGCGCTCAATGCCTCGGTCGTTTTGCTGATTGGGGCCTTTCTCATCGGGATGGCAACAGGAGAACAGGGGTACAAGGATATTTCCCCCTTTATTACCGCGCCTTTTAAGGGTGTGCTCTGTTTGTTTTTACTCGATATGGGCCTGGTTGCCGGGCGCGAACTACGCCAGGTGCGCCAAAGTCTCACGCCTGCCCTGCTGGGGTTCGGGCTGTATATGCCCCCCATCGGGGCCGTGATTGGCGGAGTCTGCGGGGCCATGATCGGGCTGGATACGGGGGGCATCGCGTTGCTGTCCGTTCTGGCGGCCTCTGCCTCCTATATTGCCGTTCCCGCCGCCATGCGCGTGGCCTTGCCAGAATCAAAGCCGTCGCTTTATCTGACCCTCTCGCTGGCCATTACCTTTCCCTTTAACCTCACACTTGGCATTCCGGCCTATATTGCCCTCGCAAAGGCTCTGTCATAAGGATGTGCTGTGATGACGATTCAGACCTACCCCAAAAAACGCCTGTCCATTATTATTGAAACCCCCTTCCTCAAACGCCTAGGTGCACTTTTGGACGAGCGCGGCGTTGCGGGGTATACCGTTGTGCCCGCCCTTGCAGGCAAGGGAAAAAACGGAACCTGGACACAGGATACGCAGTCTTCCGATGCCGGAACAATGGTCCAGGTGCTGATCGTTCTGGACGAAAGCCGCGTCGAGGAAATCCTGGACGCGACCAACGCTGTCCTCAAACGCCAGATGGGTATTGTGACCCTGTCTGATGTCGAAGTGCTCAGACCCGAGCTTTTTTAAGTCGCTTTCACCCCGGAGTTATTCATAAGTCAGGCCCGCTCGCTCTGACTCAATAAATCTAAAAAACAGATTATAAAAATAAAATAAATCAATTTTTAAAATTTAAAATCCGGGTCTATAAGCCGCGACAGGATCACCACCACAGACCTGCAAGCAAAACAATCCGGGTCACATATTTAAAGGAGAGCGGCAATGCACAGCAAAGATGATATCACTCAATGTCCTGTCATGGGGCGCAAGCGTAATCAGAACGCGACGGCGGGTTCTGCGAATCAGAAATGGTGGCCGAACCGTCTGAATTTGCGTATCCTGAACCTCAACACGCCCCGGACCAATCCGATGGGCGAAAGTTTTGACTATGCGGCGGCATTTAACAGTGTCGATCTGGACGAATTGGCCCGTGATGTTGATGCGCTCATGACCGATTCGCAGGACTGGTGGCCCGCAGATTACGGACACTATGGCCCCTTTTTCATTCGCATGGCCTGGCACTCGGCGGGAACCTATCGCAATTTTGACGGGCGCGGCGGGGCATCAAGTGGAAACCAGCGATTCGCCCCGCTCAATAGCTGGCCGGATAATGTCAATCTGGACAAGGCCCGGCGGTTGCTGTGGCCCGTCAAGAAAAAATACGGACGCGCCGTGTCCTGGGCCGATTTGATGATCTTTGCAGGCAATCGCGCCCTCGAAAGCATGGGGTTCAAGACCTTTGGCTTTTCGGGGGGACGTGAAGACATCTTCGAATCCGAAGACGATATTTACTGGGGGCCAGAGGTCGAGTGGTTGGCGGAGGAGCGTTATAGCGGTGAACGCGACCTTGACCAGCCCCTTGCCGCTGTTCAGATGGGTCTGATCTACGTCAACCCCGAAGGCCCGAACGGCGTTCCGGACGCGTTGGCCTCTGCGCGTGATATTCGCGAAACCTTTGGCCGGATGTCCATGAATGACGAAGAAACCGTCGCTCTCATCGCCGGGGGGCATACCTTTGGCAAGGCACACGGTGCAGGCGATGCCGCTCATCTGGGTGCGGATCCCGAGGGCGCATCACTCGAAGAACAGGGGTTTGGCTGGACAAGCAACTATGGCACGGGAAAGGGGAGCGACACTATCACGTCCGGACTCGAAGGCGCGTGGACAGCAACCCCGACCCAATGGGATAACAGCTATTTTGAAACGCTTTTCGCCTATGACTGGAATCTGGTCAAAAGCCCGGCGGGCGCGTGGCAATGGGTGCCCACAGACCCCGACGCCGCCGGACTCGTCCCCGATGCCCATGACCCGACAAAAAAGCATGCCCCGATTATGTTTACGTCCGATCTTGCCCTGCGGATGGATCCCGTCTATGGCCCCATCTCCAGACGCTTTTTGGGAAACCCTGCGGCCTTTGCCGATGCCTTTGCGCGGGCCTGGTACAAACTGACCCACCGCGACCTGGGGCCAAAGGCCCGCCACCTGGGCAAAAAAGTTCCCGCAGAAACACTGATCTGGCAAGACCCTGTTCCCGCGCAAGAGGGCGACGTCATCACAGTGGATGACATCACAGAATTAAAGCAGTCTCTGCGCGAGAGTGATCTGTCTGTGTCGCAACTGGTGTTCACCGCCTGGGCCGCTGCCGTGACCTTTCGCAGGAGTGACAAGCGTGGCGGTGCGAATGGGGGGCGTATCCGCCTCTCTCCACAAAAAGACTGGGTTGTGAACGATCCCGAGCGGCTGGTGGTTGTGTTGGAAAGGCTCGAAAAAATTCGAGCCACCTTCAACACAACGCACAACCGGTATCTTTCGCTGGCGGATTTGATCGTTTTGGGTGGGTCTGTCGGTATTGAAGACGCCGCCAGGAAAGGCGGGCGAAGCGTGAGCGTTCCCTTCACACCGGGGCGCACAGATGCGACAGAGGATCAAACCGATTCAGAATCCTTTGCGGTACTGGAGCCAACCGCCGACGGATTCCGCAATTTTTACAACGACAACCACCGCCGCTCTGCCCCCGAACTGTTGGTTGATCGGGCGCAGCTCCTGAGCCTCAGCGCACCGGAAATGACGGTTCTGGTCGGGGGCCTGCGCGTGCTCAACGCCAACACCGGTCAGTCACCGCTGGGCGTGTTCACAGATCAACCGGAAACACTCAGCAATGATTTTTTCCGTAACCTGCTGGACATGGATATTGAATGGATCAGATCCGAGCATTGCTCCCATTGCTACACGGGGCTTTGCCGCAAATCGGGACAGAAAAAATGGATGGGAACTGCGGTTGATCTGGTTTTTGGCTCAAATTCCGAATTGCGGGCCATCTGCGAAGTTTACGCCTGTGACGATGCCCGGGATCAGTTTGTTGCAGACTTCATCGCCACATGGGTCAAGGTCATGGAACTCGACCGCTTTGACCTGCACAGATAACGGCCCGACACGACAGGGATAACCACAACAGCCATGGGAGACAAGGCCCCTGCGGGGGCCTTGTGCGGTTTTGCAAAGCAGTCGTCCTGCCCGCCAACCCCGGCGTCATGCGGGTGCGTCGGGGTGGCCCCTGCCTAGGTTCTGTCGTTGCGTACGCAGTCGATGGGTCCGGATGACGTCCACCGCGATTCAATCGCCATCGCCGGGCTTGTCGCTCCAGAATTGTTCCTTTTTATTCTGAACGCCATTCATGGCATCTGCATCCGGCAATGGGTCTTTTTTCTGTGTGATATTGGGCCAAAGATCGGAAAATCTGGCATTGAGTTCGAGCCAGTCATCCGCCGCCGGGTCGGTATCGGCGATAATCGCCTCTGCCGGGCATTCCGGTTCACAAACCCCGCAGTCAATGCACTCGTCGGGGTGAATGACCAGCGTGTTTTCACCTTCGTAAAAACAATCAACGGGGCAGACCTCGACACAGTCGGTGTATTTGCATTTGATACAGTTATCAATCACAACATACGTCATGGAATGACTCCTTGTTATTATGGCCCCTGACATAGCTGATCTCTGCGGGACTGCAAGAGGGCAATTGAGCGCGGCGCGGGGTTTTCACAGGTCTCCGGCTCACAAGCGCACAAAAAACCACGTGAACCTGCGCGATGACCCCCCGTGTTACAGATAACCCCCCGTGTCACAAGCGACGGCGCAAAACGGAAACGGTTTCATCCTGTGTGTCCTGACCAGGTTGATAGTAAACGCGCACCTGCGCCAGTGTATTGCGCATGATGCCCCGGATAACTTCGGGTTTTTCGGTTTCAAAGGCATCAAAACCACAACGCCGCAACAGGTCGATTTGATCGAGGATAAAGGCCCCTGTGGCCCGAATTTGCCCCCGAAAGCCATAGCGTTCGCGCAAGACCCGACCAGAGGTAAAGCCACGCCCATCGGCAAAGGCCGGAAAATTCAGCGCGACAAGGTCAAGGCTGTCCAAATCATCACACAGCACTTCGGAGGATTGGTGCGCGTCAAGCCAGACACCACAGACCAGATCAGACGCGCGGAGGATAGATTTTTCCGCCTGCCAACGCGCAAAACCGACGATGACATGACCACCCCCGCCGGGCAAGGGAGCGTCATCGGCGAGTCGCACCCAATCATCCGTAACCACACGACCATTTACAATTAACGCCATTGCTTTTTTCATCCTGTCAGAGTCAAAGGAGAGTCGGCATTCTGTTTTGCGCTGTTTTGCGCGGGGCCTACAGCCGCCGCCTCTCAACCCGGGTTGTGGAGGGCAAACAGCTCATGGCATCTTCGGCAACACGCAGGTCGGGCAACGCGATCAAAATAATCTGCCTGTTCAGACCAGAACGCCGTGATTTTGATTTGTGATCCCGGGCATTGCGCGCTGGCTCCGGTGGTTGCTGTCCCCGCTCACGCGGCATAGAGACGCTCCCGAAAAGGATCCATGCCAACACGTTGAAAGGTCTGAAGAAAGGTCTCATCACAGGATTTTCGCATATCGACATAGGTATTGACGATTTTTTCAACCGCATCAACTATTTCGTCATAATCAAAGCCCGGGCCAATCACCTGACCAATCGCCGCCGCATTATCCGCCGACCCGCCCAGGGTAATCTGGTAGTTTTCCACGCCTTTACGATCCACACCCAGAATGCCGATGTGTCCCACATGATGATGACCGCAGGCATTGATACAGCCCGAAATCTTGAGCTTGAGTTCGCCGATGCTATGTTGACGCTCAAGATCGGCAAAGCGCGTGCTGATCCGTTGGGCCACCGGAATTGCACGGGCATTGGCCAGCGAACAATAATCCAGCCCCGGGCAGGCAATCATATCAGAAATCATGCCCAGATTCGCCGTTGCAAGGCCGACCTCATCCAATCCGCGCCACAGATCAAAAAGCGCGTCCTGGCGGACATGGGCAAGGGTCAGATTTTGTTCGTGTGTCGCGCGAATTTCACCCAGACTATAGTGATCCGCCAGATCGGCCACCCTGTCCATCTGTTCCGCCGTGATGTCGCCGGGGGCTTCGCCAATGGGCTTGAGTGAAATATTGGCAATAGCATAGCCGGGCTGTTTATGGGCGACGACATTGGCCCTGACCCAGTGATCAAAGTCCCTGTGTTCAAAGCGCATCGCCGCAAGCACAGGGGGCTGATCGGCCAGATTTTCATAATCGGGCGGCGAGAAATAGCGGTTGATCCGTTCAATGTCATCCGCAGGCAAGTTCAGCGCAGAGTCCCTGATCCGCGCCCACTCTTCGTCAACACGGGTGCGAATTTCATCAATTCCCGTTTCGTGAACCAGAATTTTAATGCGGGCTTTGTATTTATTATCCCGCCGTCCATACTGATTATAGACGCGCAGGATGGCTTCGAGGTAGCTAATCAGGTGTTCACGCGGCAAAAAGTCACAGATCATCCGGGCAATCATTGGCGTTCGTCCTTGCCCCCCCCCGACATAGACTTCAAACCCGATATCACCCGACCCGTTACGTTTGAGGGCCAGCCCGATGTCATGAACCCGAATGGCGGCCCGGTCTGTCGTCGCCCCCGTCACTGCGACCTTGAATTTGCGGGGCAGAAAAGTAAATTCGGGATGAATCGAGGACCACTGGCGGATAATCTCGCAGTAAACGCGCGGGTCTTCGATTTCATCGGCGGCAACCCCGGCATATTGATCCGAGGTCGTGTTGCGAATGCAGTTACCCGAGGTTTGAAGCGCGTGCATCTCGACAGAGGCCAGATCGTCCAGAATCGCCGGAACGTCGCGGAGCACAGGCCAGTTATACTGAATATTCTGACGCGTTGTAAAGTGACCATAGCCCTTGTCGTAGGTGCGGGCAATGTGGGCCAGCATCCGCATTTGCCGCGCATTGAAACACCCGTAGGGAATCGCCACCCGCAACATGTAGGCATGAAGCTGAAGATACAAACCGTTCATCAAACGCAACGGCTTGAATTCATCCTCTGACAGTTCACCAGACAGGCGACGGGCAATCTGATCGCGAAACTGGGCCACGCGCTGGGTGACAAAACTATGGTCAAATTCATCGTATCTATACATGATCTTTCCTCACACGCGCGCTTGCTTGCCCAGGTCGCGGCGTGTTGTGGGGCCAGTGGCACGGATCGTTTCCTTCATCGAGAGTAAAGTCAATGTGCCATCATCCGCGCGGCCCACCCTAGCGAGGTAAGCCCCGACAACAGTCTGCGCCTGTTGCGCCTGTTGCGCGATTGTTTGCACCTCTGTAACCTCTCCCGGCTCAGCAACAACACGGGCGCGGTTGTGGTCTTCGGACCAGGTGCCATCGTCGCAAAGATAAACCACCTCACCATCCAGCAAGCGGTTAGCCGTCATCATCTGTTGTTTCATAATGGTTATCGCGTCCCCCCGGTTGCGCACAGGTCAGCGACGGGCCGGTCAAAGAGTTCCGGCTCTGCGACCAGTTGTAACTGTGCATAGTTGGCGACCTGTCCCACGACAATCAAGGCCGGGGCAGTAATGCCATAGCGGTGGGCCAGTGCCCCCAGATCAACAAGTTTGCCCGGAATCACGCGCTGGGCGGGGCGGGTTCCCTTTTCAATAAAGGCAATTGGCGTTTGCCCGTCCATCCCCTGTGCCATCAAACGCGCGGAAATATCGGCTGACTTGCCCACCCCCATATAAAACACGAGCGTCTGACGCGCATGGACAAGCCTGGCCCAGTCGGCCTCTTCAATGCCATCGCCGGCATGGCCCGTGACAAAAGTCACCATCGACGCATGATCGCGGTGCGTCAGGGGAACCGCTGCAGAGGCCGCACAGCCCGTTGCCGCCGTCACCCCGGGGACAAGATCAAAATCAACCCCCTCTTGACGTAACACATCAATTTCTTCCCCCCCGCGCCCGAAGATAAAGGGATCCCCGCTTTTCAAACGGACAACACGACGACCCGCCCGGGCCTCGTCAATCAAAACCCGATTGATCTGTGTCTGTGTCATGACATGACGGCCCGGGGCCTTGCCCGCGTAGATGCGATCTGCATCGCGGCGAACGTAGTCCAGAATCGCCGGATCAACCAGACGGTCATACACCACCACATCCGCCTGTTGCATGAACCGCATCGCGCGAAAGGTCAACAGATCGGGATCACCCGGCCCGGCCCCGACAATCGCAACATGTCCCTTGACGTCCGGTTCTGGACTGTTGACCAGTTTGAGCATCTGTTCATGCGCCAGCTGTGTGCGCCCGGACAGATAATTCTGGGCGACAGAACCTGCGAAAAAATCTTCCCAGAAACGGCGGCGTCCAATCGGGTTTTGCCGTGTTGCCCGCACCGCCGCGCGAAAGCTATCGGCAAAGCGCACCAAACGCCCCAGCGACGGATGTAAAAGGGATTCAATTTTTTCACGCAGGTTCCGCACCACAATCGGGGCGGCCCCGGAACTACAAATCGCCACGACCAGGGGCGCACGATCAACAATCGCCGGGGTAATGAAATCAGACAGTGCAGGCTTGTCCACCGCATTGACCGGAACGCCCTGCGCCCGCGCTGCCGCTGCAACAGCACGATCAACATCATCCAAATCCGTTGCTGCAAAGACAAGGGCCTGACCCACCACATCCCCGTCGCAAAAAGGCCGCGCCACATGGCGCAGATGACCGCCTGCGGCCAACTGTTGCAATTCATCGCACAGAGACGGGGCAACCACCGTGATCTGCGGCGCAGCCTTACGCAACAGGCGCACTTTACGCACGGCATTATCGCCCCCGCCGACCAGCAAAACAGGACGTTTCCTGAGATCAAAAAAGAGTGGAAAATGTTCCATGACCGCCGCTCTCAAACTCCTTGTGATGATCAGAATGACAGAGTTTCCAAAAAACAACAAGAGAAAACGCAAAAAATTATTATTTATACATTTTTTGATTGTTAAAAATGAAAAATAATTTAAAATCAATAATATAGAATCAATTCAAACAATCTTGAGCAATCGGTTTTTCATCCCGTACCAAAAAAAGATCTTTTTATACATTCTTTGATTGTTATTTTATCATGATCCCCCGGTTCTGCGATTCCAGGGCGAGGTCACACAGGCTTTTTCTATCCAGAACCGGGGTGCAATCGTTGGGGCAGTGCCGTTCAAACCAACGCCGTACAGGAGCCAAAACAGGCGCAGTCAGCCCGGCGCGGAGCAAACGCATGACCCGTGGAATATGGGTCGGGTAGTGTGTTCGCCCATCACGGACGGCCAGGCGAATAAAAATGCCTGCAACCTTGCAATGACGCTGAACCCCACAGGCCCGATACCAGGGCATAAAGACCGCCCGCATCTGTGTCGGGGCTGCCCTGAAATAGCTTTCCAACAGAGCCTCTGCAAGGGAGGGGGCAACATCGCGGCGCGCATCTTCGAGGAGCGAAACAAGATCATAGGCCGGCGGGCCGATGACGGCATCCTGAAAATCCAGCAATCCACAGCGTCTGATCCCCGTTCGCCCTGACAACAGCATGAGGTTATCAACATGAAAATCGCGCAGGACGAGGGTCGGGGTCTGCGGCGTGAGATGATCAAAAACAGAGCACCACGCCGCCACATAGGCCTGTCGTACAGAATCCGCCATGATCTGACCACTCACCGCCGGAAAATGCCAATCCACGAATAACAGGGCCTCGCGCAGGAAAGACACCAGATCATAAGACGGCAGGTCAATATCCGCCGCCTCCGGCCTGCCATGTAATTCCGCCAGACAGCGCACCGCCGTTTCATAAAGCACCTGTGCGTTGTCCCCCCGTTCGAGACAGCGCGTATAGGTCTCCACACCGAAATCTTCCAACAGCAAAAAACCCCGGTCCTCATCACAGGCCAAAATCTGTGGCGCAGACAAACCCAGGGCGCACAGATGACGGGCCACCTTGACAAAAGGGGCCACAGGTTCACAGGCCGGCGGTGCCTCCATGAGCAAGACCGATTTTTTTGTCTCTCTTAAACGATAGTATCGCCGCGCAGACGCATCCGCAGGCAGGGCCTCCAGACGGGCCTGCCCCCAATGGTGTGTCTCCACAAAGGCCCTCCGCCCGGCGTTTTTTTTGTCCATCCTCTCCACCTAAAAATCATCGCTCTTTGCTCGTTGACGCAGGGCAAAACGCCCCGGATGAAGCCGGGCGACCAGATCGGCAGACAGCGGCAGGGGATGCCCGCACAGCAGAGCCGTCACCATTGCCGCCACAATCGGGGCCGTGACAAATCCCCGTGACCCGTGCCCGACAGAACAGAACAGTCGATCATGACAGGACAGGCTCTGCCGGGCAGGCGAAAGGCCCCTGATCCGGGAGTCCCCGTTTCCCGAACGCGGCACCGGCCCCGCAATCGCAAAACGGTCTGCAACGGTTGCACGCAATGACGCCCGATTAGAAAAGCACGGTGCAGGCTGTGCCGCAAGGGCCTGTTGCCAATCAGGACACTGTTGCCCCAGCCGGTTTAAATTATCCTGCTGACACTCGCCTGTTGTGCGCCGCCAGCTTTCGGGGTTGTCATCCCCCCACCGCCGATAGCTTGCCCCCAAAACCTGGCAAAATTGTCCGCCAAGATAAAGAGGCGGGGAGAGATAACAGTGTCCACTGATGATCGCCTTTTGGTGCCGGGCCGCTGGCACGACAGGGATCATCGTCACCTGACCCTTGTTCCGATTGAGGGGAAAGTGATTCGTTTGCGCGAAATGAACGGCATCATAACCCGTGCAGATCACAACGGCATCTGCAACCCCCGACACCGCCGCGCCTTTGTCATAGAGAACCCACCGCCCCTGCTGTTTCTCCAGACGGTGAACCGGACAGCTCCCACGAAAGGACACCGCCTCTGTCAAGGCCCGCGCAAGAGCCGGGGGATCAAGGCAACCGGCCCTGTCATACCACAACCCACCCTTGGCAACAGTCTTGCCACAGAGAGCAGAGGCCTCATCCTTTGTCACGAGGCGATAGCGGTCACGGGGCAGAGAGGGATGCGCTGCCGCTATTGCTGTCCGCTGGCAATCCGCGTCGTTTTTGGGCAGATGCAAAGACCCGCAACGCGCCGCCCACAGTCCCGGGTGCGTCCGGGCAAGGTCATGATAAAAGGTCTCGGCATATAGAAAGGCCACCCGTAAAAAATCCCCCAGCGGGCTTTTTTCATTCAGGAGTGTCGGTTCAAAAATCGCCACCGGATTACCCGACGCACCAGTGGCGATTCCATCGGCCCGGTCATAGAGATCAACCCGAAACCCCGCGCGATGGAGATGAAAAGCCATGCTGTTTCCGGCAATCCCCGCACCAATCACCGCGATCCGTCCCCCGGGATGCACGCGGGTCTGCGCCAGAGCATAACCGGGCGGCAGAGCATCGCCGAATCTGCCGATGAGACGTTCTCTCTTCCGTCCAAATCCCGGGGCCTTGTGCAGTGTAAAGCCGGCCTGTGTCAGGCCCCTGCGCACCTGACCTGCGGCGGTAAAGGTCGCAAGGCGCGTCCCCTGCCGACTGAGGCGGGCCAGTTGCCGATAAACGGCCTCGCACCACATCTGCGGATTTTTTGCCGGGGCAAAGCCGTCCATATAGATGGCATCAAACGGGCCGCGACACCGGGGCAGAACCTCTGTGATCTCGCCAAATAGCAAAATCAACCGCACCTGACCAAAGTCCAGCACATGCGTTCCCCGCCGCAGTGGCGGATAGGCCGCAACAAGAGCCTGTGCGTCTTCGGCAAGCTCTGCCCACGGGGCAAGAGCCGTCGCCAGATCATCCCGTGACAGGGGGTAGGCTTCGACCGAGACAAAGGTCAGGCGTGCGGTGCTGTTGTCTTTTGCCCACTCTGTCCACGCCGCCCGGGTCATCAGGAAATTCAACCCCGCGCCAAACCCTGTTTCCAAAATGGACACCCGCGCCCCGAACAGATTTTCTGAACCACCCACACCGTCCAGAAACACAAAACGGCTTTCGGCAAGGCCGTCGTCACAGGAAAAATAAATATCGTCAAAGCGTGTGGAAACCGGTGTGCGCCCCGCCCGCCAGTCAATCCGTGCGGCCTCCATCACAACCGGCTTTCGGGGGGGTGTCGTCATCATACAAACATCACTTCTCTTTCCACAAAACTTGCCATAAAAACAGCCCGTCTCTATACAGGATAACGTTGCTTCAATCACGCCTTTTTAACAGGACAACACAGGTGGACAACCTTCCTCTCTGGTCTCTTTTCGCGCTGTCGCTCATTCAGGGTGTGACAGAGTTTTTGCCTGTTTCATCTTCTGCGCACCTGATTTTATTTCCGGCGGTGACGGGCCTGCCGGATCAGGGACTGGCGATTGATGTGGCGACCCATGCGGGCACCCTGTTTGCTGTTCTGGTGGCCTTTCGCACCGAAACAGGGCGGCTTTTTTCGGGCGGACTGCGACTTTTACGCGGGCGCACAGACCACGCCGATACAGAGCTTGTGCTCAAAATCGCCGCCGCGACTGTCCCCGTTGTGATTGTCGGATTGTTGTTCAAAGACATCATCGCAACAGAATTTAGAAGTCCGGTGGTGATCGCGGGCAGTTCCGCACTTTTTGCCGCTGTCCTCTGGTGGGCCGACCGCACACCGGGCGGTTTGAGGCTCGACGACCTTGGCTGGCGCATTGTCATGGTGATTGGCCTGTGTCAGGCCATTGCCTTGATCCCGGGGGTCAGTCGGGCAGGCATTACAATCACCGCCGCCCTTTTTTGCGGAGCCTGCCGTACAGACGCCGCGCGCTTTTCGCTCTTGCTCGCCATACCAACCACAACCGCCGCAGGTGTGCTGTTGTCTATCGACCTCTTCGCCGAAGGCACTACCACGCTCTGGAGCGATGCCCTGCTCGTCGCAGGCCTGTCCTTTGTCAGTGCGTGGGGTGCGATCCTCGTCATGATGCGCTGGTTACAACAAACGGGCTTTACTGTTTTTGTCCTCTATCGCCTCGTGCTGTCCGGGGTTCTGGTGCTGTCACTCATGACCGGAGTTCTCTAAAGCCCCTCTAGCCCTGGCGGAAAAAAGTCACACTCAACACCACCCCGATAAGGATAATCACCCCTCGCAGGAGCCATTCGGGCAGAAAACGCGCGATCAATGATCCGCAATACCCCCCGATGATCGTTCCCCCCATCATCACCAGTGCAAAGGTGCCATAGACCAGGCCCGCCGACGCATAGATCGCAACAGAGGTCGCGGTCAACACAAAGGACATGGCATTTTTCAGACCAATCATCGCCTTGAGATCACGGTGACCCAAAAAAGAAAAAAGCGTGACAATAATGATCCCTGCTCCCCCATTGAAAAAGCCGGCATAGCTTGTCACAACCCAGGTCGCGCAGGTCTCCACCCCCCGCCCGCGAGGCCGTCCCACTGCCCAGCGTTTCAGAGACCCCTGACAGGCAAAAAGCACCGTCGCCAAAACCAGCAACCACGGCACAATCGCCCGGAATAGATCAGGGGGCGTCTTGAGCAACAGAACCGCCCCCGAGGCCCCCCCCAGCACAGACAGGCCCAAAATCCGCACCAGAACCGCCCGGGGATAGCGGGCCAGCTCCCGCCGAAAGCCGACCGCAGAGGCCAGATAGCCCGGAAAGACGGCAACAGCCGAGGTCGCATTGGCCGCCAAAACAGGAACGCCCGTCAGGACAAGCGCGGGAAAGGTCAAAAAAGACCCCCCACCCGCCACAGCATTTAAAACCCCCGCCCCAAAGGCCGCAACAAAAAGAAAAAGATTATCCACGCCTCACCCCCTCACAACGAACGGAGACATTGAACGGGGGCGCGTTAAACGGGGGCATTGAAGGCTATTTCGCCTTGATCGGAATGAGAGAGCGGGCAGGGTATTCTCTGTGCTTGTCTGTAACCGCGTCGGTGATCCCGAAATCCGCAAAGATCACCCTTGCGATCATCCTGGCCCCCATTGGACGCCCACCAGTGTACGCCGCCAGTGTACAGGGAACAGACGCAGAGCCTGCCTGCCGTCATCTGTCGTACAGTTCAGCCGGAGGCTATCATCCGCGCCTGCCGCCGTCTTTTGAAGGTCTAATCGGCAGGATGACAGGTGTCAATCAACCTCGTGAGCGGTCAAAAACATTGCCTTTTCCAGCGCGATAAAAAACTGCTGATACGGCTGCGGGTCTTCAATGGGGGTTACATTATAGGTAGCGTTTGCCCGAACCAATGTCTGACTTTTGCCCCTTGAGCGAATGGTTACGGTCATTCTCAAAGAGTAACCGTCCAATTTTGTGCCGCTAACGGTGCCTAATTCATGATCTGCTTTATCAATCACAAAGCCAAGATCCTGCAGTGTTGCAATGACTGTACGAAGTGTCTTTTTCCTGTCGGTTGTGTCAAAAGCCCTCGTTTGAATCTGCCGTATTTGTACTTGTGATTCAGAGGTCTCCATGACCTGATTCATCGAATTTCCCTGGCAGGCTGTCAGGGACAACGCGAGAAAACGGCCAGGGTACATGTGATCTTTTTCATTGTTGCATCCTTTTATTAAATCTCATTCGCTTCAAGGAATACAGCCTTGGACAATTTTCCAAAAAACTCCTGATATATTTCAGGTTCCTCAATACTTTGTGTCTTTGAAATTTGCCCCTGCGTATCCCATACAACGCGCTGCAACGTAATTCTTAAATTTGTTTTTCCTTCGCCGACAGGCCTTGTAATAAGCGAAGCGCGTATTTTTTGATGATCATCAACTGGTGTTGTAGCACCAAAAAAAGCCGCAACAAGGACAGACATCACGACTTGTCCCGCCTCCGTTGCATCACGATCTTTTGAGCCGACAATAACGCCTAGGCTGGTTTCCGATTCATCAATATTAAACCCTAAATCCTGCAAAACCCCTGCGCCCGCCGTCAGAAGTTTCTTTTCATTGTTTGTGCCAAAAGAACGGGTTTGCAACTGCCGCAATTCAAAGGACTCCGAAGATAACTGCAATGCGCTTTCAGGAATGGTTTGACCGCACCCCGCCAGAGCGACCACAGCAAACACACAAAAAAAGACAGAAAAAAAAGGTTTGTTTATCATATCAATCTTTCTAGAAGCTGGATTTATGGTAGGCAAAATCACGTACCCTGTTATTCGCATCGTATTTAATGATAACGGTAATGCTTGATTGGGATGATCTAGCTGCACCCGCGCTCACATCGCTAAGAGTAAATGTCAGACCATTACTGCCAGACGCAACCTGTTCGGTATAGAACCTGTCATAAACCCAGACTTCGTTACCATTCTCATCCGTGGAAACAACATTGGGCGATCCCAAAATTTCGGCCACCTGGCCACCGGACATCCCTTTTTTGATATTCCTTTGAACCTCACCGACTGTCAGACTTTGTTTTTCAGAGCGCGCCACGTCATCCGCGTGCCACGATGCTTTCTGGGCACAACCAGACAAGAAAACCAGGCCAAGAACAGTTGCGGAGAAGAAGGCATATCTCCTCATGTTTCTAGACGTCATCATTCTAAACCTCATAAGCTGTAAGCCTTGACCAGACTCAATTTAAACAAAACCCAATAGAGAGGTGGCTCTGAATTTTCAACCATCTTGCAACCGGGTCAAGATGGTTTGATTTAAGCTGCTCATCTGATTGGTTCAGGCTTGCTGTCACAAGCCCCACAAGATACTAGCATACTACGTATGGACGGCTATAGCAATCTTCTTTCCCCTGCGTTGTAAGCGGTGTCCGGATTCGCCCGCTCCCACACGTCAGGCAAGCGGGAACCTCTCAAAAACGCGGGACGTCTATTGACTTGCGGGACAATTATTTTCGAGAGACTCAGAATACTATAGAGTATTCGAGGATCAACGCAATACCTGTATCCGCCCCGATTCTCCCCGAAACGGGGCAAGGTTCGGTAAGGGGGCTTCGGCAAGGGTAGGGCAGTCATTGTGGCCGACCGCTCCCCCTCAACCCGACCGGTCTCGCGCCCTGCAATGGCGCGGGGGACGGCTTTGCGCGCCGCTTCCGGCCCGGGTGGCCTTGTCTGTCAGTCGATACGCGGACATAGCTCGCAACATCAGTCATGCGGGCCAGTCCGGGGCAGGGGTGTATAAATATCTGAGCTGGACACCCGTATTAACCCCCGATTTATGCCCTGCTGTGGCCAATTGTGATTTTTCGAGACGGTGCTTTTTTCGCTGCAGATTGCGTTGGCGGGACGTTTTTTACGACGGAATCCGCATTCCGGACGGACTGCGGTTGCCCGGCGGTCATGGAAGATCAGGCGATCCATGTTGTAGGCGAGATTGGCCAGCGTCAGTTTGGCTTCTGCCCGCTTGAGGGTGCGGATGAACAGACCGAAGCGGTTTTTCTGATGGGCGAAAACATGCTCGACCCGTGCACGGATGGCTGATTTTCGCGCGTTGGCCCGTGCACTGGCTTTCGGCATGGGTTTACCTTTGGGTTTCTTGCGATGGATACGGCTGACCAACATTTTCTTCGCCAGCCATTTCTCATTGCTTTCGGAACGATAGGCTGTGTCACCCCAGACTTCGGCTGACGTGTTGTCCGTATCAAACACACGCCTGAGTTGATGCCCGTCCGCAGCTGTAGCCGATGTCACGGCCTGGCCCCGGATGAAACCGGAGCACCGGTCAATACTGATGTGGGACTTGTAGCCAAGTGGCGATTTGTGGCAGAGGTGTGCCATCAGGCCGGTAGCGAACCTTGCCGCCCACCTTCAGCGTCCAGCGCGCATCCACATCCTTTTGTGCTGCTTTGGCGGGGTCATCCGGCCAGATTTCAGTTGCGCTTTTACCCTCCTTGACGGCTTTTTTCTCAGGCTCGGTGTTGCGTTGCTTCGGGGCCGGGACAAGGGACACATCGACGATCTGCCCCGACATCGGGATATAGCCTTTCTTGTGCAGTTGCCAGTCAAAAGCCTTCATCACCCGCCGCAAGGTCCCGGTTTCCGTCAGTTTGTTG
This sequence comes from Kiloniellaceae bacterium, assembly GCA_965199245.1. Taxonomy (GTDB): domain Bacteria; phylum Pseudomonadota; class Alphaproteobacteria; order Kiloniellales; family Kiloniellaceae; genus Carbonatibacter. The sequence continues at coordinate 385,369 of CBDAQP010000003.1, read as the reverse complement.
CGAAACAGGCGGATCGTGTTCTCGTCCGGTGTTGGGCCGCCAAGGTCGAAATTTAGAAAGCGCATCCAGGACACCGGATCATAAATTGCATTTTTTTCAGGTTATGCTGCGCCTGCAGGATCATCGCCTTGAACATGGACACCGGATCAAAAGGCGGGCGACCACCTTTCGCGCCATCGCCATACCCCAAACCCTCGACCAGCCACCCCCGGAAATAGTCAAACGTGGCCTCGAGAACCTCCAGAGGATCACCGTCCTTGCTGATCTGATCAAGATGCTCCGACAGACTGAAAAAACCTCTCCGTTCCATGTCCCACTCCCTCAAAAAAGCATAAAAAAACACAACATCACAAAATCGCTCATCGCGCCAGGTTAATACGGGTGTCCAGCTGCAAAACCGCTTAGAATTATGCTAGGAATACCCAGCCAATAATTCTGGCTTGCTGCCGTGTCTGATGCATTGAAGTGACTCTTGGAAGAGTACTTGCAATCCTCTTCTACCCTTTCAAGTTCTTCTCTGATCTTTTGAATGTCCAATCGTTTTCCCCTTATGCAGCAACTTTTTTCGTTGGTTCTTCTTGGCACCTACTGACAAGGCTAGAGCCAATGATTTCAGCCAGCATGGCTGGCACTGCATTCCCAATCTGGCGCATTGCTTCCCCCCATGCGCCATGAATGGAAAAATCTTCGGGAAACCCTTGGATTAGCTTGGCTTCATGCACCGTTAGATAGCGGATACTGTCATCGCTGAAACGGATCATGTTTTCACCGCCCGGCACCCCATGCGCCCCGGCCTTGATGGTCTTTGATGGCAGGTCATACATGCTGCCAGTGTGGCCTGGATAGCTTCTGGCCCGTCCCTGAATTCATGATCTGTAATGCCGTGATGGCTCATCGGGTCGGGCAAATGCCCCAGCACATCGCGCATTGTGACCCACGGCTTACCGGGCGGCGGTATTAGCCCGTATCGCTGCTCTATCCGTTCAATCCTCTGCATGAAATGCGGGATGTGGGCGTATTGCACAGGCTTCTCGATACCGTGCCGTTTCCAATAGTCGCCGGAAACGTACTGCTCCCATAGTAACCGCTCAAGGCTGTGTTGTCCTTCCGGGAATGTCCAGCTTGTCTCCAAATCAGCCCGGATGCCGACCACAATAACCCGCTCACGGGTTTGGGGGATTCCGTAATCCGCAGCGTTTATCAGTTGGTATTGCACATGGTATTCAGGCAGCGTGGCGGGACAGGCGGCCATAGTTCGCAGCTTCGCCAGATGCGCGCGCCAGTCATCGCATTGTTGATCTGTGTCATCCGGGTATTCCAGTCTCAAGATGATATATTCAAAATACGCTGCAAAGCTGGATCGCAACAAGCCTTTCACATTCTCGAAAATGAAGGCTTTGGGTCGCAAAACATTGATGGCTTCGAGTGCAGAGGGAAACATATCCCGCAAGTCATCAGAAGCCTTGTGTTTTCCCCCCAATGAGAAGGGCTGACAGGGCGGGCCTCCGGCCACCATATCGACAGGGCCAAGCGCGGAAAAATCGTAATCCCGAACGTCACCCTCAAACACCTTTGAGGGGTCAAAATTGGTTCGCAAGGTCTGGCAGGCATCGCGGTTGAATTCGACAAAGGCAAGATGGTCAACGCCTGCCATGTCCAGCCCCTTTGCCAAACCGCCCGCACCGGAAAAAAGATCCAGCGACTCCATGACCCCTCTCCCGGGCTGGAGAGGTGAGAGGCAATCCGTGCCAGTATCTCGCCACGTTTTCGGGGAACACCTGTGCACTTATCAGCCCAGGCCCGTCCGGTGTGAATCACATCCCAATCCGATTTTGCCTGATTGAAACGGCCTGCACCGGGCGTGTGGTTGCCAAACCCGTCAAGGGCAGAGTTCCACAAGGTCCGATTCAGCTTGATAAGCGCGGCCTCGATGGTGCCGATCATGTCCGCGCTGTCCGCTTCGAAGATCACGAAACGGCAGGAGAATTCGTCCAGCTCTATTCCCTCTACCTGTTCAATATTGCGGCTGTGTTCCCTGATGCGTGCGTGCAATTCAAAGGATGGTCTGGAGGTCGTATCGTGCGAAATTCGGGATTGTCGCCAGCCTTTTGGAACAGCCTTACCCACATAGATAGGGGACTTGTATTCCAGCCTGTTCAACTCTGCATAACGGCCATAGGTTTCATTTTCCCCAGTGTAATAGAGGGCATAAACTCCGGTGCCGGGAAACTTTTCCTGAAGGGGAAGAGGATGAACCGGGGTGCCGTTGAAAAATCGCACGGCATCCTTGACCAGCTCAACGAATTGCTCGTTGTAGTAAACGTGTTTGCTGTGGTCAAATGTCTGTCTTTGCATCGGTAGGTACGTCCTTATTATCTTCTTGCCGCGAACCTTGATCACGGACACCCTCGACAAGTGAGACGGTCGCTTGCCGAACAATCCACGACAACGATCTATCAAGCTCTTTGGATAGCTTTACAAGCTCCTGATATTCTTTGTCGTCCAGGCTGACGGTTATGCGGGTTTTTGCAGTCATGGAATCACATCCCCAGCTTTTGATGCACGGTGCATCACTTTGATGCGGAGTGCAATCAAAAAAGAACATATGAGAACATTGCGCGTATAGATGCCCGTATCTGCCATATTATGCCTGTATGTTTCTGCGCAGAGTCTCCCTGATTGATCGGAGAAATTGCCATGATGGATCTGTTTGATCCGATTTCGCACCCGGCCTTGTGCAGAGGGGTGTTGGCCGGGTCACAAACGACACTCATGGTGCGGATGCGGCTGTCTATGAAGGATAGGGGGTTCATGGCAGATGGAAACTTTGACCTGTGGGGGCTGATCGCGCCTGAAAACGCAATCCTCTGTCCGTCAGGTGCCTGTGCTGTCAATTCATGGCGGGATACCCCGCAATATGGTTTGCCAGCTCTGCCAGATCGGCGGGCGACCTGTCTTTATCCGCCTGCTGCATCAGCCAGACTGGCGCAATGGGCTTTACCGCTTTTGCCTGCCGGAGGCGGAATCCGGTTTGCAGGAGACGAGTGCACGGGCCTGCAAGGTGCCCCGGTGTCATTGGTGGACGCTCCGGCTCTGCGGGCCGCGTGAATGGTGCGGGGGAGGGATCTTCTTTCCCGCGTTTTTATTTGTGAACGGCTCATTATCCCTGTCACTCCTGCCCCATCCGGCAACTTTGCGGGTATGATCGCAGGTCTTTTTTGTTCACCTGTGCGTTTGTTCAGGTGTGCGCGGACTGTTTCCTTGCAGGCGGGGGGGGGGGGCTGTACCCTGTTTTCGTGAATCCATTCGAGTTGAGGAGAATGTCCCGTGATGAACGTCCGCTTTGCCCCCAGTCCCACCGGTCGTCTGCATGCCGGAAATGCCCGGATTGCCGTGTTGAACTGGCTTCTGGCCCGTCAGGCGGGGGGGCGGTTTTTGTTGCGGATGGATGACACCGACACAGGGCGTTCAACAGCGGATTTTGCGGCGGCGATTGAAGACGACCTGCGCTGGTTGGGTCTGCAGTGGGATGACATCGCCGTGCAGTCACAGCGTCTGGATCACTATGCGCACGCGGTGGAGGCCCTCAAGTCCGCAGGGCGGCTTTATCCCTGCTATGAAACGGCAGAAGAACTGGGTCTCAAGCGGCGGGTCGCCCTTCAGGCCGGACGTCCGCCCATCTATGACCGGGCGGCCTTGCGTCTCGGCGCGGCAGAGCGGGCGGCCCTAGAGGACGGGGGGCGACGCCCCCACTGGCGGTTCAGGCTGGAGCCAACGGCGATTGTCTGGGATGATCTGGTTCGCGGCCCCGTGGCCTTTGAGGGACAGAACCTCACCGATCCTGTCCTGATCCGCGAAGACGGCCGCCCGCTTTATACCCTGACCTCTGTGGTCGATGATCTGGATCTGGGGATAACGCATGTGCTGCGTGGCGAAGACCATGTGTCCAACACCGCCGTTCAGGTTCAGCTGTTGACGGCCCTGGGCGGGCCGGTGCCGGCCTTTGCCCACATGTCGTTGATGGTCGGGGCCGATGGCGGGAGCTTGTCCAAACGTCTGGGCAGTTTGAGCCTCCGATCCCTGCGTGACGAGGGGGTGGAACCCGCCGCCCTGACCAGCTATCTGGCGCGCTTGGGGACGCCTGATCCGATTGTGGTGCGCCAGACCGTCGGTGATCTGGTTGATCTTTTTGATCTGAGCCGTTTCGGGCGGGCCACACCGCGCTTTGACCCCGTGGAGCTGAAGACACTGTCTGCGCGGGTGGTGCACGGGATGCCTTTCGAGGTTGCCGCCCCGCATCTGCCCGCCGGCTTTAGCCCCGAACTGTGGCAGGTGGTGCGCCCGAATCTGGACAGAGTGGGCGACGCCGCAGAATGGTTTCGCATTGCCTCCGGCCCGCTTGATCCGGTGATTGCCGATGATGACCGCGCCTTTGTCACCCGCGCCGCAGAACTCCTGCCCCCCGAACCCTGGGGGCCTGCGGTCTGGGCTGATCTGGTCGCCGCGCTCAAATCCGACACAGGGCGAAAGGGAAAGGCACTGTTCCTGCCCCTGCGTCAGGCACTCACCGGACAGGCCCACGGCCCCGAACTCGCCGACCTGCTCCCCCTCATCGGGCGGAGCCGCGCCGTCGCCCGTCTCAGGGGAGACCACGCCTGACCCCCCCACCCCGGGGGCGACGTGACTTTGGTTGTGCGCGTGCAACATAACTTTACTTTTGCGTGTGGCCCCTAAATCCGGATCTTTTTGCCGGGTTGTGCGGGTTGAACCGGGCGGTCATAGGCGCGGGTGCCGGTGGTCTGTTGGGTGAAAAATCCGTCCCCGCCCCCGTCTAGAAGATCAAGGAAAAAGGCCGTTTGGCGGCTGGCCAGTGATGTCGGCAGGGCGGCTAGTTCGCCTTTGGTCACGACGCCGTCCTTGTCGAGATCGGCGGGGGACAGGCCGGAATTTTTGAGTCGTGCTCCGCGCGCAGATTCAAGTCCCGCCCCGTGCGCAGATGCAAGCTCTGTGCGCTGCACCTCGAGGGCGCGTTGGCGGACTTCCTCAACCGTGACCTTGCCATTGTTGTCACGGTCTGCGGCCTTGAAGGCTTCTGTGGCGCGGGCCTGTGAAATGCCGTCTTTTGCCAGCCGGGCCGTTAATTCGTCCAGCGTAATGGTCTTGTCTTTGTTGTGATCGCTGCGCAGATAAAGCTGTGCAACCGCCCAGTCGTGTGTGGAGGTCTTGATCGGCATGGGGGCAAAGTCCTTTCATTTGTGGAAATGAAAAAAGTGCAAAAATCGCGCCAAAATATAGTCATCTTTGATGTTCAGAGGGGGCGGGTTTTGAGGGTCGTCGCCTTGTCCAGTTCTCTTTAATCGGGTGTCGCGGAACCTGTCGGCGAGAATAGGGAATATCTTCGTGAAATCCCCCCGCGCTTTTGCAACAGATCTGATAGGTCGCCGCTCAATCAAGGTTGCTATGGCCTTGGCAAAGCGGGGATCACAAAATCAGTGCCGCCAGATTGGACATAAAAGCAACACGACGCGCAAGCCTGTCCCGTCTGGCCATTAGCTGACCCAGCCTAGGGCGGGCCTGTATAAAAATCAAACGTGGGTTTAACTATATACAGATGAAAAAGTACCTAAATGCACCTTATTGCACACTTGATGAATGGTGCATTTATTGATAATATGGTGAGATGTACGATGAAGTAAAACAGTCTCTCTCGTTCCAGCCTAGCACAAAGCTGGAAATGGCATTGAAGAAAACCCAATCAGAATTGGAAAAGCTGGTGCAAGAGGTTGCGGCCTGTCCTGAAGATGAACGGGACTGGTTACACCGATGGGCCATGATTAGCACCATTGGCGCATCCACGCGGATTGAAAATGCCGTGCTGACCGATGCAGAAATTGAATGGGTGGATACAACGCTTTCAGAAGGTGGCCACCCTTCGGCGTTTGAGGCCAAGAAAACGACTATCATTGATAAGCTGTCCAAGGATCGGGAACGCAGCATTGAAGAGGTGGTTGGCTGTCGGGAATTGCTGTCATTGGTCTATGTGCAGGCCGATGAGATGTTCCCCCTGACGGAAACAATCATCTGCGGATTGCATAAAGAATTGCTGCGCCATTATCCGGCGGCGGAACGCTATGCAGGGCGATACAAGATCAGTCCCAATAAGGTTGTTTCCGTTAATCACGATACAGGCGAACAGCGCGTTGTGCTCGATCCAACACCGGCGGGGCCGCAAACGGATACGGCCATGCAGGAATTGGTGGCGTGGTATAACAAGACCATCAAAGCGCATCCGTGGCCGCTCTTGGTTGCCAGTGAATTTGTCTTTCGCTTTTTGGCAATTCACCCGTTTCAGGATGGGAATGGCCGTTTGGGCCGCGCCTTGTTCCTGCTGGCCCTTATGCACGGGGATGATCCTGCCTTGCAGGGAATTATACGCTACATTTCTGTTGACCGGCAGATTGAACGGCACAGGCCTCTTTATTACAGCACATTGCAGCAAGGCTCCGGCGGTCATTACAAAAGCAATCCGGCAGACTATCAGCTTGAGCCGTTAAGCTGGTTCTTTCTCAAAATTATGGATCAGGCCTTGGGCGATATATCTGTTTTGCGGGAACGCTACAACGCCCTGCAACGCCTCTCGGAAAGCGCAACAAAGGTTCTAGCCTGCTTCCGCTCCGCGCCGGAACGCCGCCTCACCCCTGCGGAATTGATGGCAGATACAGGGCTTGTGCGCCGCACGGTGCAAAACGCCCTGCGCTCTTTGGTGGATGCGGGCATTATTCAACGGCTGGGGGCAGGGCGGGGAACGCGCTATCAACTGATATTCTAGGCTATATCAGGCGTAATTGTTGGGGTGCGAATTTGTGTTCCAGCACTTCAATGATAGATCGCTCCATCTTCAATCCTTTGGATGATCTGAATTGCCGTTCCCGCACTGTGCAGCGCAAATAATCGCCCTTTGAAAAAGCAATCTCATCATTCGCAATCTTGTTGAGGAAGGCGGTATCTTCAATCACTGCACTAAATTGCTCGCTTCCGTCTGTGACGCGCCATTTGTTATCTCCCTGGCCCCCCCGCCGGGCATCAAGAAGTTTCCTGAGCGTTGCGAAAGCCGGAAGCCCGCCATGGATTAAATAGTCGGTCGAGCTCATCCCGCCAAAGATCCGGTTTGTGTTGGGAAGCTGCATCCATTTATCGGCAAGCTCCTGGCTATAGATGATGTTCAAGGCTTTGAAGATACCGACCAGATAGGAGATTCGACGCAGCTTGTCTTCGTCCAGCACCCGATCTCCACCCTTTTTCAAAGCGTAGAATGCCCCATTGGACACCCCACAGAGCAATTGCCTGGCCGCGTCATCGTGGATTTTCCACTGCTCCATAATATTGAAAAATGCACGGATAGTGCCGGAGCTCAGTCGTCACGTTCAGCGCGATCAGATAATACCAACTGCATAAAATAAAGACTTGCTGGATCTGGCGCGTGAGCAAGTTCTAAGCTGATCCCAGTTTCCTGGACAATTCGGCAGCATAATTAAGGTGTATTCCGGTTGATCATGCTGCTGCCTTATTTATACCATTTCCTGAAAGTCAGAACCCATGTGCCCATTTTCTGTATCCAATGGACATGATTTTCCATGGTCTTTCGGTGAGGTTTTTCCATGCGTCACAACAGAGGGAAACGATCTGGTTCTGATTGTCAAAGACGCGGTTTGACAGCCGGTTTTGTCGCAAATATTGCCAAACATTTTCGACCGGGGCCGGGCTGCGTGGCGGCAACGGCAACAGGGTGATATTGTCGGGGATATCCAGTTTGCCGGTGGTGTGCCAGCCCGCCTTGTCAAGGATAATGACAGCATGTGAACCGGGTTCGACCTGTGACGATATTTCTTCCAGGTGCCATTGCATCCCGCGTGTATCACAGCGCGGCAGGACAAGCGCGGCCACCCCGGGCGGGGCAGATCGCCCCGAATATCCAGGCGGATTTTGTGCGCTGGTTTTTTGGTGCCACAGGCCGTGTGCCCTGTTTGGCCCAACATATTGTTCTTCTGGCCAACACGCGCCTCATCCTGCCACCGGATGTCCAGCGGGACAGTCGGATCAATTCTGGTGTGCAGGCGTGCTATTTCGGCGGGGAAGTTTTTTTAAATGCGTCAATCGCATGCCCGTTCCGGCCATGATGACGCGGGCGCGCCGTCAGTTTTCCGTATCCGTGTTTGCGCAAGGTGGCACTCAGGCAACTTTCGCTGATGCTGAGGCGATCGTCCTCCCATAACCACTGCGCCAGATCCAGAAGTCGCCAGCGCACCATCGATAGCAGGCCATGGCCCTGTTTCAACGCGGGCAATCAAGGCAGCAAGCCGGGCCTCATTAAACCTGGCCGATCGCCCGCTTCTCGACCGCTGCAAAAGACCGTCTGGACCTTCTGCATTGAAACGCAACACCCGGTCACGAACAATTTGACGACCAACGCCGCCGACTTGCGCGGCTTCACTGCGACTGCCGCCATCAGAGATGACCGCAAGGGCAAGCAAGCGGCGCATCCGGTTCGAATCTGTTGAGAAGGCGGCGAGGACTGGATGCGTCATAATCCTGACGCAGGGGAAGGGGCTGACCCATGACAAACCTCCAATAAAGTGTCCTTCCTTGAATCACAGAATCTGCTCATGCGCCAGGCCCAGAGAGTCTTTATTTTATTTAGTTGGTATTACATCCATCAGCGGGGCATGCCCCGGTGGGCGGTTCCAATAAGCCTCCCGGGGTGTCTGTCCGTCAAGTGCTGAATGGGGGCGGTGACGATTATAGAAATCGAACCAATCCTTGATGACACTGCGGGCTGTGAAGCCGTTATCCAATTCATGCAGGTCGACCGCTTCATATTTCAGGCTACGCCAGAGCCTTTCGATGAAGATGTTATCCATCCAGCACCCTCGGCCATGAGATGCGGATGTCATGATCCTTCAGCAGACCAGTGAAGTCCTGGCTGGTGAATTGGCTGCCCTGATCGCTATTGAATATCTCGGGCTTGTCATACTTCTGCAAAGCCTCTTCCCATGCCTCAAGGCAGAAGGATGCCTCCATGCTGTTGGACAGCCGCCATGAGAGAACATGCCGACTGGCCCAGGATCGCCACCAGATACAGAAAGCCACGCTGTACGGCGATATAAGTGATGTCGACGGTGGGTCTGTGGTGATGACTGCGAAGTCGCTGGCCGGGCATCTTGACGGGCCAAAACTGAACCGGGGGATTTTTTTGCCGCTGTTGCCGGAGATTCTGGACGACCCTTACGAGATATGGGTCAGTGCGGAACGTGAGGTTCTCAGTGGCAAGGTGGCGATCAGGAAACGGGTGATCAAGGTGATTGACACAGGCGCGCAGAGCAAAAGCGCAAAAGGCGGGCGGCGGTTTATGGTGGTTCTGAATGTCAACAAGGGCTTTTTTACAGGCTGGACGTTCTTTCCGGTCAAGAGAGAGAAGACACTGAATAATGAAAGACGGGGGCTGTTGACCTGGTCGCGCCCGGAGGGGACGCAATAGAAAATCCCCCTGGATCAGGGGGATTTTCGTTTCCACGCTATAGCCGAGTGTCCAGCCAGCGGCCCGCGAGGTGTTGACGCGGACACTCGCGACACCTCGCTTCGAGGTTTTACTTTTGCGCGGATCGGGTGTGATGTCAAGTCTTCTGTTTCGGGTCGCCTGTGGTGCCGTCAACAAAATGATGCCCCTTTTTTCGGGTTTTTTTGCTCTTTTTTGGTCGCAGGGTGAGTGTGGGGGTGCACCCTGTTTGAAAATCCCGCCGTTAAAGGGGTCTTAAAGGGGTAAGGATTGGCGTTTTTTCAAAACAGCCCCCATGGGCCATGGGGCAGGCTTGCGCGTCTGTGCGGGCGAATTTCGGGGTTTGTGTTTTCCGGGTGAGTCCGCACGTCCTGAAGACCACGGAGAATTATTTTTTTGTGGGCCTGTGCCAATGTTGTTGTTGAGGACAACATTGCACGGAAAATGACCATGCACAAGAGAATAAAAATTGCCCGCACGGGTCGCTTTACGGATATGCGCGGACAGACCGTCACCTTTGACCGGGACTTTCTGAAATCGCTGGCGGCGAGCTACGATCCGAAGACCCGGCATTGCCCGTTGGTCAAGGGTCATCCGCGCGTGGAAGACCCCGCCTATGGCTGGGTGGAGCGTCTGGAATGCGACGATGACGGCCTTTATGCCTTTGTCAGCCAGGTCGACCCGGCCTTTGCACAGGAGGTGCGCGACGGGCGATACAAATATCTTTCCCCCGAAATCTACACCGCCGCCGCACCGGGCAACCCCGACGAACAAAAGCGGCCCTACCTCAAACATATCGGCTTTCTGGGGGCGGTGCAGCCTGCGATTGACGGGCTGGGGGCGGTGTCTCTGGCCGATCGGGCCTCCGAAGGAATGCTGGTCGGGGAACTGGTGTCTCTGGCCGATGCGGGTGCGCTGGACGGCTGGATGATTTCGGGTCTGGGGCGCGCCCTGGTGCGTGTGGCGGGCTTGATGCGCTCTGTTGTGCCGACGGACAGGGATACGGCGCCGCTGACTGAACTGGAACAAATTGGTCTGGGTCTGGTTGAGGACGGCGCGGCGCAGGGGGAACGCGACTGGCAGGAGTCACGGGCCGCGCAGGAGTCAGAGGCTCTTTCCCTTGCGGGGGAGAGCACAAGGAATCACACCCCGACAGAAAAGGAGACCGGGACGATGGAGAAGGATGACATTCAAGAGGCGCGGGCGGCTCTGGAGGCCGAACGGGCCAGCTTTGCACAGGAGCAGGCCACATTCCGCAAGGCGCGGCAGGCGGTGCGGATCGAGGCGCTGGAACGCGCGGGCAAGATTGTTCCGGGCCAGCGTGACCTGGTGGTGTCGCTGGCAGCGGCCTTGCCTGCGGGTGAAGAGGTTGTCTCCCTCGCCGAGGGCGGTGTGACGCGCAGCCAATCGGCAGAGGATGCGTTCTTTGCCTTGCTGGAGTCTTTGCCCGCGCAGGTCTCTTTTGCAGAGGCGGCCCCGGCGGGACCCGGGTCATCCCTTGATCTGGACAGCCCCGAGGGCGTGGTGTCTGCGGCGCAGGCCCGGGTCAAGGCGGCAGCCGATCAGGGGCAGACGTTGTCTTATGAGCAAGCGGTTTTTGATCTCACAGAGCAGAAGGAGCAGGGCCAATGAACCCGAAAAATATTCTGACCCACACGGCGGGCGGTGCAATTTCCGCGCACCAGATCGTCAAGATCACCGCGCGGCGCAAGGTCGAGGCGGCCTCTGCGACCAGCGATGCGCTGATCGGCGTATCGATGGAGCTGGCGGCAAAAAAGGATGAGCGGATCGAGATTGCCCACGGCGGGGCACCGGAGGTCAAGCTGTCTGCCGCTGTGAGCGTCGGGGCGGCCCTGACGACGGATACGGATGGTTTTGCGAAAGCCGCTGCCAGCGACACCACCAGGTCACGCTGGCCCGGAACAATCTTGCCCGCGCGTTCCAGCGCCTCGATCCGCACCGCCTGCCGGGCCTTGCGAAACGTCGCCTGCTCCTGTGCAAAGCTGGCCCGTTCGGCCTCCAGAGCCGCCCGCGCCTCCTGAATGTCGTCCTTCTCCATCGTCCCGGTCTCCTTTTCTGTCGGGGTCTGTGAATTTCCTGTACTCTCCAAATTCCCTGTGCTCTCCCGCGCCCCCGCAAGGGACAGAGCCTCTGACTCCTGCGCGGTTTGTGACTCCTGCCAGGCGCGCTCGTCCTGCACCGCGCCATCCTGCACCAGACCCAGACCAACCTGCTCCAGCTCAGTCAGTGCCGCCGTATCCCTGTCCGTCGGCACAACAGAGCGCATCAGCCCCGCCACACGCACCAGGGCGCGCCCCAGACCCGAAATCATCCAGCCCTCCAGCGCACCCGCATCGGCCAGGGACACCAGTTCCCCGACCAGCATTCCTTCGGAGTCCGGGTCTGTCGCCCGATCGGCCAGCGACACCGCCCCCAGACCGTCAATCGCAGGCTGCACCGCCCCCAGAAAGCCGACGTGTTTCAGGTAGGGCCGCTTTTGTGCATCGGGATTGCCCGGGGCGGCGGCGGTGTAGATTTCAGGGGAGAGGTATTTATAGCGTCCGTCGCGCACCTCCTGCTCGAAGGCCGGATCAACCTGGCTGACAAGGGCGTAAAGCCCGTCATCGGCGCATTCGAGGCTATCCACCCAGCCATAGGCGGGGTCTTCCACGCGGGGGTGACCCTTGACCAGGGGGCAGTGCCGGGTCTTCGGATCGTAACTGTCGGCCAGCGATTGCAGAAAGTCCCGATCAAAGGTGACTTCCGTCCCGCGCATATCCGTAAAGCGGCCCGTGCGGGCAATTTTTATTCTCTTGTGCATGGTCATTTTCCGTGCAATGTTGTCCTCAACAACAACATTGGCACAGGGCCACAAAAAAATAATTCTCCGTGGTCTTCAGGACGCGCGGACTCACCCGGAAAAAACAAACCCCGAAATTCGCCCGCACAGACGCGCAAGCCTGCCCCATGGCCCATGGGGGCTGTTTTGAAAAAACGCCAATCCTTACCCCTTTAAGACCCCTTTAACGGCGGGATTTTCAAACAGGGTGCACCCCCACACTCACCCTGCGGGCAAAAAAGGGCAAAAAAACCCGAAAAAAAGGGCGAGGGGGGCTTGACTTTGAAAACAGGCCGCGCAAAAGTAAAACCTCGAAGCGAGGTGTCGCGAGTGTCCGCGTCAACACCTCGCGGGCGGGCAGTCCAGACACTTGGTTCATACTCTATCGAAAAGACCCCTTTGGATAAACATTCAAAGGGGTCTTTGGATAAACATTCATAAGGGGTCTTGTTTTTCGTCCTCCGGACGGGCGTAGACCAAAAAACCCGATCTCTTTTTATTGACACTACTGTCATTCTTTATGGGAAAAAACGTCCAGCCTGTAAAAAAGCCCTTGTTGACATTCAGAACCACCATAAACCGCCGCCCGCCCTTTGCGCTTTTGCTCTGCTCGCCTGTGTCAATCACCTTGATCACCCGTTTCCTGATCGCCACCTTGCCACTGAGAACCTCACGTTCCGCACTGACCCATATCTCGAAGGGATCGGCCAGAATCTCCGGCAACAGCGGCAAAAAAATCCCGCGAGTCAACTTTGGCCCGTCGAGATGCCCGGCCAGCGATTTTGCAGTCATCACCACAGACCCCCCATCCGGCAAACGGTAGATCTTCTCCTCACCCCCGAACAGACCCTCCAGAACCGTCCTGACCTCCTGCACACTCGCCGTCGGGCGGCCCAGGGCGGCCTGCGCCCTGTCCACAGGCACCGTCTGCGGACGACCCAGACTTTGCCAGTCCTCACGTCCCAGCGGTTGCCACCTCCTCAGGCCCCGCGCCGTTTGCGCGTCAATCGCCTGTTTGCTGACCTTCTCTCCCCAGGCGGCGTGACCGGGATTGTAATCAAAGCCCGGATCAAAGCCTTTGGGCACTTTCACCGTAAAGGGGCCTGTGCGGGCATTGACGGTTTTGTCCACATACTCCAGCTGCGGGCTGTCGTCATCCACCGTCCAGCCTCTGGCCGCCAGATCATCCTCCGACACCGACATCACCGTGCATTTGCAGCCCCAGCCGTTCATCGGCATGATCGTCTGCCAGATCGGGTCGGTGACCGGGCGGATCAGACCATGCAAGGCCTGATGCTCCGGTCGGCGGTCACCACTCCTGAGCGCCACATAGCGCAGATAGGGCCTGTTGTCCCGGTTGTCCCAAATCTGTTTCCAGCGCCCCGCCATATGGGCCTGGCGCAGGTTGGTGTCGTAAATCACCGCAGACCGCCAGCCCCGGCTGCCGTTATAACTCCAGCCATGACGCTTGACGATTTTGTCAAACTCCTTGCGAAAGTCCTCCAGCGTCGTCCCGTCCTCAAGGGCTCCCAGGATGGCCCCCTGAAAATCCTCGATCAGGCTGTCACGCATCGCCCCGGCCACCACAAAGGCCCGCGAATGCGCCGCCCCCATCATATCCGTCCACTGCGCCGTCGGCACACGGGCCTTGTCCCGGAAATAGTCAATCGCCTCCTGAAAGGCAGGCCCCGCGAAGTCACCGGGGGACGGGTCAGAACTCTTCATCCGTGTCGTGTGCGTGTAAATATTTCTTTCGTTGGTTCTAAATATTTCGATTTTGATAATCGCTATCATTTAATGGGATCGTAGCACGAGTTACAACAAAAGCGATACCCCCCAAGACACCTTTCACATCGCCAGAAAATACAAACCAGTCGGTGGGGTGCCTCAATCGGGTAATGGTGTTAATCGATCGTTACATGTCTTTGATAAATATGAAAACTTTAAAATGGCGTGGATCAATGTAACCCGTTAATCCGGGCAGGACACTGAGGGAATAAATTTTGCCAATTCACCATAGCCAGTGAAGCGATAGATGTAGATGAGGTTCAATTTTTTTGCCGCTTGTCGCGCCATGGCCTGAAGCTGTTCGCTTTCGCTCTGGGCCAAGTAAACCAGACGTTTGTAATGCCCGAAGTAGAGCGGGCGTAACTGCGGGTGTTTGTCAAGTCCAAGCCCGGTGATGATGAGTGTGTCAAAATGGCGAACCAGATAATCGGTGAGGAAAAAACTGCCCTGTTCTTCGGCGTGGAGAGTGGAGAAGCCTTCAATGCCAGCGAAGAAGTCATAGCAATGATGACCGGGCAGGCGGTCAATGCCTTCTGAGGTCAGGACCTGATCCAGTGCGCCGCCCGTTCCACAGTCGCCGTACAACACCTTGATACTTTCGTAACCCTGCGCCCGCGCGGCGGTAATGCGGGCCTGCACTGCTGGGGCGATTTTTTCCGGTCTGTTGTGCCAGATTGCAGGCAGGCAAGACAGGTCAAGATGATCCCAGCAATGGAGTTTTTTCAATGCCATGACCTCACGTGCTAAGGCCCCACATCCGATCAATAACGTACATCCGGCCTTTTTATCCGCAGGAGAAAGATATGTTGTTTCTTCGGGTGATAGTGGGCTGTCTTTTGCGGGTTCGCCCATTCTAAAGCGTGTTATGTTTGCGCTGGATCATGTTTTTTGCCGTTTCCACCGCAACGGCGGCATCGCGGCAATAGGCGTCTGCGCCAATGGCATCGCCGAAGGCTTCGTTGAGCGGCGCACCGCCGACCAAGACGATATAGTCATCACGCAGGCCCTGTTCTTTGAGTGTGTCAATAACGACCTTCATATAGGGCATTGTCGTTGTCAGCAGGGCTGACATGCCGAGAATATCGGCGTTGTGTTCTTTCAGGGCGTCGAGATATTCCTCGACCGTGGTGTTAATGCCTAGGTCAATAACATCAAATCCGGCACCTTCCATCATCATAGACACAAGGTTTTTGCCAATGTCGTGAATATCACCCTTGACTGTGCCGATAACCATTTTGCCCAGTTTGGGCGCACCGGTTGCCGCCAGTAGGGGGCGCAGAATTGCCATTCCACCCTTCATCGCGCCAGCGGCGAGCAGGACTTCGGGAACAAATAAAATTCCGTCGCGGAAATCGACCCCGACAATTCGCATTCCTTCGACGAGGGCTTCGGTCAGAACCCTGTAGGGTTCCCAGCCGCGATCAAGTAGAATGTGAACGCCGTCTTCGATTTCTTCCTTGAGACCGTCATAAAGGTCGTCGTGCATCTGCTGGACAAGTTCGTTATCGTCCAAACTGTTGAGGTCGAGGTCGTCGTCTTCGTCGTCTGACATGGTGCAGTCTCCGCTGTGTCGAAAAGTCACTGTGTCAGGTCAGCCATAGCGTTACAATCGTTCAAAAACAAACTTTTCTAACTCACAAAGGCTTTTTCGACAACGTATTCACCCGGTTTGCTGTTCGCGCCTTCGTTTAACCCTGCTTCTTCACAGAGTTCGGCGCAACTATCCAGCATCGAGAGAGAGCCGCAAATCATGACGCGGTCTGTGTCTGGGTTGAGCGCGGGTGTTCCGAGATCATCACAGATTTTTCCCGAACGGAACAGCGTTGTAATCCGCCCTTTGCGTTCAAAATTTTCGTCGCGTGTCAAGGAATTGTAATAGCGCAATTTGCCTTGGACGACTTCGCCCAACAGCTCATCGACGAGGGTTTGTTCAACAATGTTCTCCCCATAGGTCAGTTCACTACGGGTGCGGCAGGTATGAATTAGAATGACTTCTTCGAATTTGTCGTAAGTTTCCGGGTCTCTAATGACAGAGGCAAAGGGCGCGATTCCTGTTCCTGTGGACATCAGGTAAAGACGTGTACCCGGAATTAACGCATCGAGAACAAGAGTCCCCGTGGGCTTTTTACCGAGTAAAACCTGATCCCCCGGCGCGAGATATTTCAACCGTGAGGTCAAGGGGCCATCGGGAACCTTGATCGAATAAAATTCAAGTGTTTCATCCCACGACGGGCTGGCAATGGAATAGGCCCGGAGCAAGGGTTTTCCATCGACCATCAAGCCAATCATCACAAATTCTCCCGTCCGGAATCGAAAGCCCGCCGGACGTGTGGCGTGGAAGGAAAAAAGACTGTCGTTGTAGTGCGTGACGGATAAAACCTTTTCGCCCGTGACCGATTTGGGCAGAGGAACCGATTCAGTTGCCTGTGTTTCCACCACCATTGCCGTCGCCTGTGTCGCCATTTCTCCGTACCCTAGATATTTCTGTAATGGGGAATCACACTGGCATTATTTTTTTTGAGAGGCAAGAAAATTATTCATTATTTTATGTGAAAATAAAATTTTATATATTTTTAATTTTTTTTCAATTATTTAAAATAACATTTTTAAAATGTTTATATTTTAGTTATCGTCTTCCTTGTGATCTGTCTTGAATTTTGAACGCAAAAGGGGTTTGCTCGCGTCGAGAGAGGCACTTGGATGACAGATAAGGCGGCATTCTGGACAAAAAAGACACTGGCTCAGATGACAGAGGCAGAATGGGAAGGCCTGTGTAATGGCTGTGGAAAATGTTGCCTTGTCAAGCTCCACGAACTCGACAGCGATCAGGTGGTTGAAACGGATGTAGCATGTTAACTACTCGACTACGATCGTTGTCGCTGTCGCAACTATGCCCAGCGTCATCCCGTTATTCCTGATTGTACAAGCTGACCCTGGAAAACTTGCCCACACTGGATTTTTTGCCGTCCAGTTGTGCCTATCGCCTGTTGCAGAGCGGTCATGACCTGCCTTGGTGGCATCCGCTGGTCAGTGGTGATTCCGATCTGATTCACAGATTGGGGCTGTCGTGTCAGGGCCGCGTTGTCAGTGAAACAGAGGTTGCTGATGCTGATTTAGAAGATCACATTGTTGTTTGGCCCTGCGCCCTGTCGTCAAAAGATGAGCCGCCTTCAAAATCTTGAAACTAAGGATTGTTTTTTTTTTAGATGATTTTATTTGATATTCAAAACATAAAAGCCTGCGTTCTGTCACGGTTCTTGGGTGACTTTACCCTCTAAATAGGGTAGGCGGGCAACGGCGGGGTCTGAATGGGTCGACCCCATTTTAAGCCTTAATTTGTGTGACAGTTCAGGGAAAAGACGATGCCCCAAGGAGCAAAAAATGACCATGAGTGATATTGAAATTGCCCGCGAAGCAAAGATGCAACCGATTACAGAGGTCGCGGCAAAGGTCGGAATCCCCGCCGATGCCTTATTGCAATATGGCCCGAGTAAGGCCAAGCTTTCTTTTGATTTTATTAGGTCTTTGCAAGAGCGCAGAGACGGCAAGCTGGTTTTGGTGACTGCAATTAACCCCACACCAGCGGGTGAAGGCAAGACCACAACCACAGTTGGTCTGGGCGATGGTCTCAACCGCATTGGGAAAAAAGCCATTATGGCTCTGCGCGAGCCGTCGCTTGGCCCCTGTTTCGGTGTGAAGGGCGGTGCTGCAGGGGGCGGCTATGCTCAGGTCGTGCCGATGGAAGACATCAACCTACATTTTACCGGTGATTTTCATGCCATTGGCGTAGCCCACAATCTGTTGGCGGCCCTGATTGATAACCATATCTATTGGGGGAACGAACTGGGCATTGACTCCCGTCGTATTCAATTCCGCCGTGTTGTGGATATGAATGACCGTGCCCTGCGGACGATTACCAATTCACTGGGCGGGGTCAGCAATGGTTTCCCGCGCCAAGACGGGTTTGATATTGTTGTGGCTTCTGAAATCATGGCGATTTTCTGTCTGGCGACCGATTTAAATGATCTGACAGAACGTTTGGGTAAAATGGTTGTGGCCTATACCCGTGACAAAAAGCCGGTCTATGCGCGTGACCTCGAAGGCCCTGGTGCAATGGCGGTACTGTTGAAAGACGCTATTTCTCCCAACCTTGTCCAAACACTGGAAAATAACCCTGCCTTTATCCACGGCGGGCCTTTTGCCAATATTGCCCATGGCTGTAACTCTGTCATCGCGACAAAAACCGCGTTGAAGCTGGCGGATTACGTTGTCACCGAAGCAGGCTTTGGTGCCGATTTGGGCGCGGAGAAATTTTTTGACATCAAGTGTCGCAAGGCAGGTCTGAAGCCGTCTGCGGTTGTGATTGTGGCAACGGTTCGTGCCCTGAAGATGCACGGGGGCGTTGCCAAATCTGACCTTGGTACAGAAAATGTTGATGCGGTGCGCCGGGGCTGTGAAAATCTGGCCCGCCACATTTCTAATGTTAAAAAATTCGGTGTGCCTGCGGTTGTGGCGATTAACCAGTTTATCACCGATACCGATGCCGAAATTGATGCCGTGTGCGCGGCCTGTGATACCTTGGGCGCGAAGGCTATCTTGGCCAGTCACTGGGCAAACGGTGGTGCTGGAACCGAAGAGTTGGCCCGCCATGTTGTCGAATTGGTTGAATCCGGGGTCGCTGATTTCAAGCCGCTCTATCCTGATACTCTGCCTCTGGTTGAAAAAATTGAAACCATCGCGCGCGAGATCTATGGAGCCGCAGGAATTTCAATGGATGCGGCGGTTAAAAAGCAGTTGGCAGAATTACAACAGGACTATGGTCACTTGCCAATCTGTATGGCAAAGACTCAGTATTCCTTCTCGACCGATCCAACCGCAACGGGGGCACCGTCTGGTCATACCGTTCCGGTGCGCGAGGTGCGCCTGTCCGCCGGGGCAGGGTTCCTCGTTGTTGTCACGGGGGCGATCATGACCATGCCCGGCTTGCCACGCGTTCCGGCGGCGAACAAAATCTTCCTCAATAAAGAGGGCCAAATTGAAGGCCTGTTCTAGTTTTTCGTTGCGCAGAACAATTTGGGATAAGGGGGGGCCTGATTGTAGGCTCCCTTTTTTTCATTCTCGCTTTTTTGGTACTTCTTGTACCAGCGGCGGATCGTGTCATCGTCAAGGTAAGGGAATTCGCCAATCTGCACACATGGTTTATACCAATTCCTGAAAGTTAGAACCCATGTGCCCATTGTCTGTATCCAATGGACATGATTTTCCACGGTCTTTTGGTGAGATTGAACGGTTGTAAAAGGTGGAAAGTCTTTCGGCAACATAGTCCATTGGCAATCTGTTGCTGCGATATAGGAAATGGCGTCCCAGATAACCCGCATCGAATGGCTGTGCGGACAACCAATCTTTTGATGTCGGAATCAAGAACGGTGCAATCAAACTCTATTCATCATTCGTACAATTGCTTGCATAGCGAAGAAAACGTCTATTATAATCAGGGCGAGTGATTTCGATCCAAGGCATTGTGGCTCTCTAGGAATAGCAAATAATTCATGGAACCACAAACCAATGAAATCACTCAACTTAATTTTCGGTTGGACTCTAAGAAATCACGGTACCAAGGGTCGCATTAAGTTAGACGATTTGCGACACTTGTATTCCAAAAGTGAGTGTTTGGGTTCCTGGTTGGTGAATTTTTGTATAGAAAAAAGCAACAAAGGCTAGTGAGATGCCAGGGATATCCCCTCAAGGCAGGTCAGTTCTGGTGTGAAGGCGCGTTCCCGGTTGCGCGCAGGGGTTCCCGGATTGCGGCCTGTTTTCTTGATCGTGACGGGGTGGTGGTCAGGGAAGTCAACTATTTGTCCCGTCCGCAGGATTTGGAACTGGAACCGGGGGTTGCGGCAACGATTGCGGCCCTCAATGCCCGGGGGGTTCCGGTTGTGTTGGTAACCAATCAATCCGGCTTGGCCCGGGGTTATTTTGACTGGGCTGATTTTGCCGCTATTCAGGCGCGGCTTTATGATTTTTTGGCCCCGGCGTGGTGTGATCTGGTGCTGGCCTGTCCTTTTCATCCGCAGGGCCAGCGTTATCGCCATCCCAATCACCCTTGGCGCAAGCCCAATCCGGGTATGTTGTACCATGCGGCGCGGATTTTGCGCCTCGACCTCTCGCGCTCTGTTCTGGTCGGTGATAGCCTCAGCGACCTCCAGGCCGCCGCGCGGGCCGGACTTCCTACTGCCGCCCACGTCCTGAGCGGACACGGACAAGCCCAGCGCCTGGCGGTCACGCAATGCGCCGAACTTGAAAAAAATGGCCTGCAGGTTTTGTTGCTCAATCGCCTGTCTGACCTGCCGCTGTCTGACCTTTTCCCGTGCCAAAAACGCGTGCGCGGTGGGTGGCGGTGAGCAGGCGGGGGTCATAGCGGATTAAGGTCACAGCCCGCAGGAGTGAAAAGCCGCTAAAGGCCAGCCAGAGGCCGTGATTGCCGTAAAGCTGTTGTAAAATCACGGCGGCGGGCAGGTAAAGAGCCACAGATTGCATCATGGCATTCCGCAGTGCGGTGGTTTGCGTTGTTCCTGTAAAGATTCCATCGAGTTGATAACTGGCGACCCCGAACAGAGGCGACAAAATCGCCCAAGGCAGGGCCTGTTCTGCCAAGGCTTGCACCTGTGGCAGGTGGGTCAGAAGCTGTAGAGCCAGCCCGCCACCGAGCCAAAATAACAGGGTCAGGAAAACAGCTGTCCCCCCGGCCCAGAGGCTGGATTGGCGCACGGCGGCGGCGAAGAGGGCGCGGTTTCTGGCCCCCTTGGCCTGTCCGGTGAGGATTTCGGCAACATGGGCGGCAGTATCAAGGATATGGGAGGCCAGCGTGACGAATTGCAACAGCACGGTATTTGCCGCCAAAAGATCCGCTCCGGCGGACGTGGACAGCGTGGTAAAAAGACCAAAGGCCAGTGTCAGGCAGGCCGTGCGGATAAACAGATTGCCATTGACCCGGGTCAGGGCTAACAGGCGATAACGACAAAAAATCACGGCCCAGTCACGCGCCACTGCCAGTCGGCGCAAACTGCGATGCGCGGCAAAAATGGCGATGGCGCACCCCGTGGCCTCTGCCCCCACGGTGGCGAGGGCAACGCCGGTGATGCCCATCTCCCACACCAAAACACACAGCAAACTGAGCACGATATTGACCAGATTGATGACCAGTTGCACCACCAGCGTGATCCGTGTCTCCCCCCGTCCCAAAAACCAGCCCACGAGGGCATAGTTCGCCAGTGTCAGGGGCGCGGCGAAAATCCGTATTGTGGTATAGTCGCGGGCCAAATCGGATAGAAAACCCGTCGCCCCCATAATCCACAGGGCCGCATCGATGACGGGGATCTGTACAGCAATCAATATTCCCCCAATCGCCAAACCCGCAAAAAAGGGCCGGAGCAGACTGGCCTGCTGTTCCACCGCATCCCCCGCCCCTAGGGCTTGCGCGGCAAAGCCAACGGTGCTCAGGCGCAAAGAACCAAAGCTCCAGAACAGGACATTAAAAACCACAGTGCCGAGGGCCACCGCCCCCAACCAATGTGAATCGGGCATCCGCCCCATCACGGCGGTATCGACCAGTCCCAGCAATGGCGTCGTCAGGGTGCTGAGCAACAACGGCCAGCCGAGCGAAAGAATTTTTTTGTGCGGCACCAGTTGTGCGGCAGAGGGCATCCGTGGCGTTCCTTCTATTTGAGTTCGCGCGCGGAGCACTTTTTTATTTTGCACACGGAGCACGGCATGGTTTTTACGATGCGATGCGGCGGGCTTTGTTGGCGTCCTGTTGCAGTTGCCGCCACAGGCGAATGACCTTGTGCCGATAGGGACCAGCGCGTGCCGGGGTGCGCGAGTGATAGCCCCCGACCGCTAGCGTCCAAGAATGGAGCTCGCGCCGCAAGCCTTGCAAGAATTTTCCTGCGTAGCGGGCATTGGTCAGGGGGTCAAAGGCCGCGTTCAAATCAGCAAAGGCATCAGCGTGATAGCGCAGGTTAATCTGTAAACAGCCAACATCAATCGAACGCACCCCCCGGGCCATCAGGGCCTTGACGGCGGCAATGGCATCTACCTTGCGCGGAAAATATTGCCCCTGTCCCTCGGCAGTGACTGTCCAGGGCCAGGCCTGACTGACCTTGTTCGCGGCATCCCACCGCCCCGTTTCCTTGAGTGCAATGGCGCGGAGCAGATAAAGCGGAATGCGGTTGTCCCGCTCCACCCTCCCAATCGCGGCGGTACAGAGTCCTGCGGTCGCGCTGTGCGCGGAGCCGGTCAGCCGATCCTCTGTTGTGGGGGTAACGGTCTGAATGGCTCCGACAGAGGCCGCACCCGCAGGCATCAGGGGAAAAACAATCAGCGAGAATACGACAAAGGCAGACGACAGACGACTAAACACGGGACAGGCTCCATTTTTTGATCCTGTATAGGGTTTAGCAAAATCAATGCCATTTTCGATTATAGTAGTGTCGCGCTCTGCGCATGAACCAGGGGAGTGCGTCGTACGCAAACTGAAAAGGTTCTGTGACCTTGACGCCGTTTCGACGCAGGCGTATCAGGTTTGCGCACAGAGCATGATAGAGAGTGCTTTCAGGCTTTTTTTGGGGGGTATTCTGGATTTTTTAACGCCACAGAGCGCGACACTCCTGTTTATTGTGGCCTGTCTAGCAGGCTACCTTTATCGCCGTGCGTGGGGGCGAGATGGTGCGGTCTGGTGGCTGTGGGGCGCGGGATTTGTGAGCGGCGCGGCCTTTCTCATTCTGGCCCTTGTCCCGTTATCGGTGTAACAGGCCTTTAGACCTTATCCTCGATCCCTGCGCCCGTGATTTTTGGGTGCACATGACTTTTGGCGCGGGGGCAGGCGAGGCGATCCCGCAAAGGGTCGTCGGGGTTGATGGGTTTATGACACACTAGACAATGATCGGCCCCGGCAACAGCGTTTAATCCGCCGCAGCTTCCTTTGAGTTGTTTACCTTGGAAAATGACCCCCAAAGCCATTCCCGCAATGACGAGCAGGAAGAGGCAAAAGGCAAGGAAAAAGGTGGTCACGGTTTTTCCCCTTAGGTGTATTGGGCGCGAAAGGCAGGGCTGGGCGTGGTGGTGAAATGCCTGGCGTCGCGCGTGATAAAAAGTGCGGCGATGTTGTGGCGTTCTGCGACCTCTAAACCGCGCTGTTGCCCCAAAACCAAAAGGGCCGTCGCCCAAGCATCCGCCAGCATGGTGTTGTCTGCGACGACACTGACAGAGGCCGTGTCATGCGTAACAGGGCGGCCTGTGCTAGAATCGAGAATGTGCGAGTAGGACGTGCGCCCTTCGGTAAAGCTGTTACGATAGTCACCCGATGTCGCAAGGCCACGAGCGGAAAGATCAACAACCTGATGCGTAGTGCGCGTGTGGGCCAGCGGAGTTTCAATGCCGATTTGCCACGGGCGTCCATCTGGATTGAGGCCAGCGGTGTAAAGGTCGCCGCCAATTTCAACCATATAATTGCGCAGGCCCAGGCCGTCGAGTGTACGGGCCACAGCATCAACGCCGTACCCTTTGCCAATGGCAGAAAGTGAAATCTGCACCTGTGGGAGACGTTTTTGCAACCGACCGTCCGCTCTTTGTAGGTAGCGCGACTGACCGCATTGGGCCAGAACGCTGTCGATGGCGTCCTGCGCGGGGGCTTTGTGTCTCTGTCTTGCGGGGCCGAATCCCCACAGATCAATCAGAGGGGCGAGGGTCACATCAAAACCGCCCGCGCTGGCGGTGTGAACCTGGTCAGCCGCCGCCATAACAGTCGCAAGATCCGGGGAAACAGTCATCGGGTCTGTGGTCGTTGCGGCATTGAAGCCTGACAGTTCGGAATCGGAATCCCAGTTCGACAGTTTTTTGTTGATCCCGGCCAGTGTTGTCTCCACCACCTGGCGGAGGTTTTTTTCGCCCAGAGTACCCGGGTTCGCCACGACAACGCGGTAGCTGGTTCCCATGGTCAATCCGGCGATGCTCAGCGGGCTTTGTGCACAGGCCCCTAGGGTCGTTGCGGCGGCGGACAGGATCAGAAAGTGTCGTCTTGAAAGGGGGGTGGGCACGTGCAAACTCCAGCGTAATTTTCCAATATTACGTCCTGACGCTTTAAACGCAGGATGACTGTTCCTTTCATTAATGCCTTGTCCACCTATTGCCAAGATGGTTTTGGCAAAAAGTGGCACTCCCCTTTAAAAAAGGCTTTCGGGTGGGGGGCAAATAGCGCATAACAGCAAAAATTTTTACCAGAACGAGCAATGTTGTGCGTCATTTTGTTTTGCGAAAAGGTCTTGATCTGCCTGTGAATGGTGTTTCTGTGCAGGGAGCGGTGGAACAGGTTCCCGTGCGCGCGGTCGCTTTGTTGGGGGCGGATTACATTGGTCTCAAGCCGCGCCTGCTCGTGAGCGAAGGTGATGTTGTTGCCGCAGGCACCCCCGTCATGATTGACCGCGACAATCCCACCGTGATGATGACCGCGCCTGTTTGTGGGCGTGTGCAAGCCATTCATCGCGGGGCGCGTCGTGCGCTGGTGAGCGTCGTGATTGATGTCGATGATACTGCGGCAGAGCCGATTGATTTTTCATCCGTTGGAGATCCGACCACGCCCGACGGACTCAGGGCTCGGTTGTGTCAATCCGGTCTATGGACGTCGTTTCGCACGCGCCCCTATTCCCGTGTGCCTGACCCCGATAGCACCCCTGCGGCGATTTTTGTCACGGCGATAGACACAGAACCCCTTGCCCCGGATCCTGTTGGACTCATTGCTACAGAACACGGGGCATTCCGGCGCGGACTGGCGGCGATGGCCCTGCTGGGTGCGCCAAAGGTTTGGCTTTGTCAGGCGGGAGGGGCTGATCTATCGTGTGGCGATCCTGACGGGCCGGACTTTGAAACTGTACCGGATTTTGAATCCGTCGAGGTTGTGGGTTTTTCGGGGCCGCACCCTGCCGGACTGGTCGGTACACACATTCATTTTCTTGACCCGTTGGGGCCGGACAAAACTGTTTGGACAATCGGTTATCAGGATGTCATTGCCATTGGTCGCTTGTTGCTGGGCGGGTGTTATGATGCGCGGCGTACGGTTGCCCTCTGCGGGCCGTGCTGTGCGCGTCCGCGTTTGGTGCAGACCCCTGCCGGTGCTAATCTGGCGGATATGGTTCGGGACGACCTGCCTGATGGTGTGGCGGTGCGGTTGATTTCCGGTTCGATTCTCAGTGGACGCCTGGGGGCGGGGCCGTCGGGGTATCTAGGCCGTTATGCGCGTCAGGTGACCATCATCGAGGAAGACAAGGCGCAAATTCCCCTTGGCTGGATTAGACCGATGCTATCCAAATATGCCGTTCAGCCTGTTTTGGGGTCTTTTTTGTCTAGGCGGCGTCATGATTTGACGTCCAATCTCAATGGCGGGCGGCGGGCGATGGTGCCGACCGGAACCTTTGAACAGCTGATGCCACAAGACTATTTGCCGACGCAGTTGTTGCGGGCGTTGCTGGTGACGGATACCGAACAGGCCCAGGCTCTGGGTGCGTTGGAACTCGACGAAGAAGACCTCGGGCTGGTGGGCTTTGCCTGTCCTTCAAAGTACGAGTATGGCCCGGCCTTGCGCGAATGTCTCGACAAAATTGAAAAGGAGGGATAGGCAAGGTGGGTCTGCGTCATGTCTTCGACCGTCTCGAACCAAAGTTTCAAAAGGGGGGGGCTTACGAAAGGTTTTATCCTGTCTATGAGATGGTGGAAAGTTTCCTCTATACCCCCCGGACAGTGACAACTGTTGCCCCCCATGCGCGTTCCTTTATCGATATGAAGCGCATCATGACCTATGTGGTGCTTGCGACCTTGCCCGCGCTTTGTGTCGGTCTTTATAACGTCGGGTTTCAGGTCAATACTGCGACTCAGGTTTTCGGGGCCTCTGGCTGGCGTGCCGGACTGGTGGAGGCTCTGGGCATCGGGTTTGATCCGCAAAATCCCTTTGCCAATTTTTTTCACGGGGTGCTGTATTTTTTGCCAATCTATCTGACGACTCTGGTCGTTGGCGGGATGTGGGAAGTTATTTTTTCCGTCGTGCGCGGGCATGAAGTCAACGAAGGGTTCCTTGTGACCTCTATGCTTTATGCGCTGGTCATGCCGCCGGGGGTTCCGTTGTGGCAGGTGGCGTTGGGGATTTCGTTCGGGGTTGTGATTGGCAAGGAAGTTTTTGGCGGAACGGGAAAGAATTTTCTCAATCCTGCCTTGGCCGGGCGGGCCTTTCTTTATTTTGCCTATCCCGCCAGCCTCTCGGGCGATACGATTTGGACGCCTGTTGATGGTTTTTCGGGGGCCACTGCCCTGTCTATGAGTGCCTCTGATGGGTTTGGCTCCTTGCCCGAACGGGGGATCGAATGGGCAAATGCCTTTTTGGGAATAGTGCAGGGGTCGATTGGCGAAACTTCGACCCTGGCCTGTTTGGTTGGTTTGGCCTTTCTATTGATGACCAGAATTGCCAACTGGCGGCTGGTTGTGGGCTGTTTGGGGGGGATGATCGGGTTTTCATCCCTGCTCAATCTGATCGGGTCTGAAACCAATCCCATGTTTGCAATGCCCTGGTACTGGCACCTTGTCACAGGTGGTTTTGCCTTTGGACTTGCCTTTATGGTGACGGAACCTGTATCCGCCAGTCACACCAACGCAGGGCGTTTGATCTATGGGGCCTTGATCGGGTTTATGGTTGTCATGATTCGGGTGCTGAACCCAGCCTTTCCAGAAGGCATGATGCTTGCTATTCTTTTTGGCAATGTTTTTGCACCCTTGATTGATTATTTTGTGGTGCAAGCCAATATCAAACGGAGGGCAAGGCGCAGTGCCTGAACACAAGTCACGAGTGCGCCGCTTTTTCGACCTGCCGACGGATTCTGTGCCGAAAACAATTTTTGTGGCAACTGTGGTCTGTTTGGTGGCGGCAATGGTTGTGTCCGCCGTTGCGGTGTCCCTGCGCGCGCAACAGGATCTCAATAAGCGCAAGGACAAACAGATCAATATCCTCCAGGTCGCTGGACTCTACAGCCCGGATGTGGATGTTGCGGAGGCTTTTTCTGTTTTTGAACCCCGGGTGCTGGAAGTCGCAACCGGACGTTTTACCGAACGTTTTGACCCGTCGAATTTTGATGACCGTGCGGCGGCGGATGACCCTGAACTGTCTGTTGTTTTGCGCGATGACCCAGCCTCGATCGGGCGGCAGGCGCGTTTTGTCACGGCCTATTTGTTGCGACACGCGGACGGACGCCTTGATAAGGTTATCTTGCCCATTCATGGCTATGGACTCTGGTCTACGCTCTATGGTTTTATCGCCCTAGAAGAAAACGGAAACGATATTTACGGACTCCAGTTTTACAGCCATGCCGAAACCCCGGGGCTTGGTGCAGAGGTAGATAATCCGCGCTGGAAGGCCCTGTGGCGGAGGAAGAAGTTGCGCGATGAACAATCTATTCTTCACATTACGGTTGCCAGATCGGCCCCGCCTGCGGGGGGGGATTTCCATGTTGACGCACTGGCCGGGGCGACCTTGACCTCTCGCGGGGTGGATAACCTCGTGCGTTTTTGGATGGGGGAGTCAGGCTACGCTCCCTTTCTTGCCCGTTTGCAGGCTGGAGAACTCTGATGGCATCCCGAAAACTCATTCTTGACCCGATGGTGGATAACAATCCCATTACGTTGCAGGTTTTGGGAATCTGTTCTGCCTTGGCGGTGACCTCTTCGTTGCAAGTTGCCTTTGTCATGGCCTTGGCGGTGACCTTGGTGACGGCTTTTTCGTCGTTGTTTATTTCTATGATTCGTAGCCAAATTCCCGCAGCTATTCGCATTATTGTTCAAATGGTAATTATTGCCTCGCTGGTAATTATGGTGGATCAAATTCTCAAGGCGTGGGCCTTTGAAATTTCAAAAACGCTGTCTGTTTTTGTCGGGTTGATTATCACCAACTGTATTGTCATGGGGCGTGCCGAAGCCTTTGCCATGAAAAACCCGCCGCTCGACTCCTTTGTCGACGGGTTGGGGAATGGCTTGGGCTATGGGTTGATTTTGATGTTGGTCGGAGTGATTCGCGAACTTTTCGGGGCAGGGTCGCTTTTTGGCGTGACGGTCTTTGAAACGGTGAATAACGGGGGGTGGTATGTCCCCAATGGTTTGCTGTTGCTGCCGCCGTCGGCCTTTTTTGTCATTGGTTTGATTATCTGGGCCTTTCGGTCGTGGAAGCCGCAACAGGTCGAACAACGCGAATACACAATTCAGGTGGTCGGGGATCATTGATGGACGCCTTGCTCTCGCTTGCCGTCAAGGCGATTTTTGTTGAAAATCTGGCCCTGTCTTTTTTTCTGGGCATGTGTACCTTTATCGCGGTGTCTAAAAAAATAGTTACGGCGATGGGTCTTGGGCTGTCTGTGATGATTGTTCAGGCCATTACTGTTCCGGCGAATAATCTGATCCTGACCTATTTGCTCGCTCCTGGTGCACTCGATTGGGCGGGGTTTGGGGATGTTGATCTGACCTTTTTGGGGCTGATTTCCTATATTGGGGTCATTGCGGCACTGGTGCAGATCCTGGAAATGGTGCTCGATAAATATTTCCCCCCGCTCTACAATGCGTTGGGGGTTTTTCTGCCCCTGATTACGGTGAACTGTGCCATTTTGGGCGGGTCACTTTTTATGGTTGAACGCGATTACAACTTTGCCGAATCCCTGACCTATGGTGTGTCGTCGGGCTTTGGCTGGGCATTGGCCATTACAGCCATGGCGGGGGTGCGTGAAAAATTGAAATACTCTGATATTCCCGATGGCTTGCAGGGCTTGGGGATTACCTTTATCACCGCTGGACTGATGGCGATGGCCTTTATGTCTTTCAGCGGCGTCAAATTGTAAGGGAGTATATCCTGTGGCGACCTTTGGACTGGGTGTTTTGCTCTTTACCCTGATTGTTTTGTCACTGGTCACTGTGATTTTGCTGGCGCGTGCGCGGCTGGTGTCATCAGGTGATGTCGCCATTACCATCAACGGGGAAAAAACGGTGTCCGTCCCTGCGGGGGGGAAGCTGTTACAGACACTGGCGGCACAAAAACTTTTTGTCCCCTCGGCCTGTGGGGGCGGGGGAACCTGTGCCCAGTGTCGGGTGCGTGTTCTATCTGGCGGGGGGGCAATTCTACCCACCGAGGAAAGCCACATTACCCGTCGCGAAGCCGCCTGTGGGGATCGCTTGTCCTGTCAGGTTGCGGTCAAGCAAGATATGTCGATCGAAGTCCCCGAAGACGTCTTCGGCGTTCAAAAATGGGTCTGCACCGTGCGTTCGAATGACAATGTTGCGACCTTTATCAAGGCCCTTGTTTTAGAACTGCCCGACGGCGAAGATGTCAATTTTCGCGCGGGGGGCTATATTCAAATCGAGGCCCCGGCCCATCGGCTGACATATAGTGATTTTGACGTTCAGGATGAATACCGCGAAGACTGGGACAAGTTTAACCTCTGGCAATATGAGTCGGTAGTCGAGGAACCGATTGAACGGGCCTATTCCATGGCGAACTACCCGGATGAAAAAGGCATTATTATGCTCAATGTGCGCGTGGCCTCCCCGCCTCCACGCACAGAGGGCATCCCTACTGGAAAAATGTCATCGTGGATTTTCAACCTCAAACCGGGCGATCAGGTGACAATTTCCGGCCCCTTTGGTGAATTTTTCGCCCGTGACACGGACAAGGAAATGGTTTTCATCGGCGGCGGTGCGGGAATGGCCCCGATGCGGAGTCATATTTTTGACCAGCTCAAGCGTCTGGAAAATAGGGAGCGCAAGATTACCTTTTGGTATGGGGCGCGGTCAAAACGTGAAATGTTTTTCGTCGAAGACTTTGACCGGCTTGCAGAACAGTTTCCCAATTTTACTTGGCATGTGGCCCTGTCCGATGCCCTGCCTGATGATAACTGGACGGGGCACACAGGGTTCATTCACAATGTTCTTTATGACCAATATCTCAAGGATCACCCTGCCCCCGAGGATTGTGAATTTTATATGTGCGGTCCCCCCATTATGAATAGTTCTGTCATTTCTATGTTGCTTGACCTCGGGGTTGACCGCGATGATATTATGCTAGACGATTTTGGTGGGTAAGAATGCGGGTTCTGGTCACGGGTGCTTCGGGTTTTGTCGGGCAGGCACTTGTCCCTTGGTTGGAGCAAAAGGGCGTTGAGGTGGTGCGGGCCGTGCGTCCCCCCCTCGGGGGTGCTTTGGCGAGTGGCGTTGTGATTTCTGATTTTTGTCAGGCGGATGCGTGGGCAGATGCCTTGGCGGGTGTCGATGCTGTTGTTCATCTGATTGCTCATACGCATGATCGGGGAAATGACTGTCATCTTTATCACTGCGTCAATGTGGACATAACCACGGCCTTGTGCGAGGCTATTCAGAAATCCTCGGTACAGAAACTGGTTTATCTCAGTTCGGCCAAGGTTCATGGGGAAACAACAGCCCCCGGTGTTCCTTTTTCCGAATTGTCGCCGACAGAGCCACAGGATGCCTATGGCGTGACGAAACTTGCTGCAGAGCAGGTCGTCAAGGACAGTTTTTCTGGTTCGGGGAAGCGTTACGTTATTATCCGCCCGCCGCTTGTCTATGGGCCAAACCTCAAAGGAAACCTCGAAACGTTGCGGAAAATGATCTGTTTTCCCTTGCCCTTTGGCTCGCTCAGGAATGCGCGGTCTCTTGTCTCGTTATCTTCTCTGGTTCGTTTTATCGAAAAATGCCTTGAGGCAACAGACAATGAAACTTTTCTGGTTAGTAATGACAGACGCTATTCAACAGCCGAAATTGTGCGCAAAATTGCAAGAGATCATAATTTGGCGGCGCGCATTTTTCCCTGTCCTCCCCTGTTGCTAAAGGTTCTATTTGCTGTGACGGGTCGGAAAAATCTATGGGTAAAATTGGGCGAAAATCTTGAAGTCGATAACAGACGGGCAAAGAATCTGCGCGATTGGCAACCCGATGAATAGGCTCCCCATGAGTCTCCTCATGAATCCTAATGGAATGATGGGAAAGCGGCGGGCTTATGCGGTTCTAAAGCGCAGATTATCGGGGGACAGGTCTGCGACCGAGGCACAGCCCATCAGGCGTAGATCCCGTTCAATTTCCAGCTTCATCAAGTCCAGTGCCCGCTCGACCCCTGCCTGACCTGCGGCAGCGAGGGGATAGAGGTAATAGCGTCCAACCCCAACGGCCTTGGCACCAAGTGACAGGGCCTTGAGCACATGGCTTCCGCGCTGGATGCCGCCATCAATCATGACATCAATCTGTCCGCCGACGCAGTCCATGACTTCTTTGAGCTGGTCAAAGGCCGCGCGTGAACCGTCGAGTTGACGACCACCATGATTGGACAGGATAATGCCCGTACAGCCAATATCAACGGCGCGGCGGGCATCCTGTGCGGACATCAGACCCTTGAGACAGAATTGACCATCCCATAGCTGAACCATTTCTGCGACGTCATGCCATGTCATGGTCGGATCAAGCATTTCGGTAAAATAGCGGCTAATCGACAGGGCATCGCCGCCCATATCAATATGCGCATCCAGTTGGGGCAGGCTGAAGGGTTCGTGGAACAGGTAATTCAACCCCCAAGCCGGTTTGATGGCAAATTGAACCATACCGCCAAGGGTGAGGCGAAAGGGAATAGAAAAACCCGTGCGCTTGTCCCGTTCGCGGTTGCCGCCTGTGATGCTGTCCACGGTGAGCATCATCACATTGACCCCGGCGTCTTTGGCCCGTTCCATCATGGCCCGATTGAGGCCACGATCCTTGTGAAAATAAAACTGATAGATTTGGGGTGTGTCGTAACGTTTGCGAATGTCTTCGAGCGACACAGTGCCCAGCGACGACACGCCAAAAAGCGTCCCGTATTTCGCGGCGGCGGCGGCAACGGCATGTTCGCCCCGGTGGTGGAAAAGGCGTTGCAATGCAGTGGGGGAGCAGTAAACAGGCAAGGCCAGCTTTTGCCCCATGACGGTTACGCTCAGGTCAACATCCCCACACCCGCGCAGGATCGAGGGAACGAGATCACAATCTGCAAAGGATTGGCTATTGCGCCGATGGGTCGTTTCATCGTCTGCGGCCCCATCAATATAGTTAAAAATCGGCCCCGGGAGTCGTCTTTGAGCCAGACGGCGGAAATCATGAAAATTGTGACAGTCGCTCAGTCTCAACTTTTTTCTCGCTTAATAGGCAACGGAGGGCAACCAGGTTGCCAGCTGTGGCACGGTAAAGACTAGCCCCAATCCCGCCAGCTGAATCAGAACAAAGGGGATAATGCCGCGATAAATGTCGCTCAACCCGATAGAGGGCGGACAGACGCCCTTGAGGTAAAAAAGCGCAAAACCTACTGGCGGCGTGAGAAAGGACGTTTGCAGGGCAACGGCGACCAAAATAACAAACCAGACGAGGGCGGGTTCATCCAAAACGCCATATCCTTCGATGTCCAGGCCCAGTCCGGCAATAACAGGGCGCATCAGCGGCAGGATAATCAGGGTGATTTCCACCCAATCCAGTACAAAGCCAAGGGCAAATACAATCAAAAGAATAAAGGCAACGGTCATTTCCGGCCCTAATCCCGTCGAAGCGACCATCTGTTCAATCAGTTCATCCCCCCCCAGTTCACGCAGAACATAGGAAAAAACAGTCGCCCCCAAAAAAATGGCAAAGATATAAGCCGTGGTATTCAGGGTCGCCAATAAAACAGATTTTAATCTGTCCCAGCTGAGCCTGCGATAACCCAAAGCCAAAAGCGTTGCCCCCAACGCCCCAATGCCAGAAGCCTCTGTCGGTGTGCTCAGGCCGGCAAAAATCGAACCAAGAACCGACAAAATCAGCGCAAGAGTCGGGAGCACAGCAACCAGAACATCGCGCAGGGCGGCCCAGTCCGGACGCATCGCTTCGGCGGGAACGGGGGCGACATCGGCCTTTGCCCACGACAGAACCAGAATATACAATAAATAAAGCGCACCGATAATCAAGCCCGGGAACAGGGCCGCCATAAAGAGATCACCCACGGACAGGGCCATCTGATCCGCCATAATGACCAACATAATCGAGGGCGGAATCAAAATACCCAGGGTTCCCGAGGCCGACACCACCCCGGCGGCAAGGGCCGGGGAGTATTTTTGTTCCATCATGGTCGGCAGTGACAAGACCCCCAACAACACAACAGATGCCCCGATAATACCGGTGGAGGCCGCCAGAACAATGCCGATCAACGTCACCGTAATCGCCAGACCACCGCGCGTGCGTCCGAACAGTTTTTGCATCGCCTGCATCAACCGTTGGGCCACGCCACTTTCGTCGAGCATCAATCCCATGAAAATAAACATAGGCAGGGCGACCAGAACTGCATTGGACATGGTGGCATAGACGCGGTTGACCGTCGCCCCCAGCGTCAAATAATCCAGTCCGGTCAGGGTGCTGTCCAGCCCTGTCCAGAGCATCAAATCATTGTCAAAGGCCCAAGCAATCCCGCAATAGACCATGCCCATACCGGATAGCGTCCAAGCAACAGGAAATCCGGTAAAGAGAATCGCGACGAAGGACAAAAACATGGCAATGACAAGTTTTTCCTCTGTCGTTTCGACCAAGTGGGTCAGGGCATAGCCCACAACCAAAAATCCCAACAGGCTGAGGATCAAAACTCGAATGCTTTGGCCCTGCTGTTCCGTGTCATTGGTGTGAAACAGGGCGTGTATGTCGTGGAGCAACCGCGCCAGCGCGGCGAGCGCGAGCAGGATAAAGGACAGCGGAATAACGGCCTTGAACGCCCAACGCATCGGCAGGCCGGAGGGACTGTCAGAGCGTTCATTAACCCGCCAGGATTCATGAAAATAATCAAAGCCCTGGTCAATCATCAAATAGATAAAGGGCGTTACCAGCGTTAAAATGCCAATAATTTCAATAATGCGTCTGTTGCGGCGGCTCAGTTGATTGTGAATCAAATCGACCCGAACATGACTGTTGGTCACCAACGCATAAGACAGCCCGACCATTGTGGTCAGACCGTAAAAATGCCACTGTACCTCGTCGAGCTTGGGAAAATTGACATCAAAAAGATAGCGCAAGGTGACCTGAATGCCGATGGCCAGCATGAGTAAAAGATTAGCCCACATGATTGTCCGCCCGACCGCTGTAATCGCCCTGTCGAGCGCATTGGCAAGGCGATTATGGTTGCCGTCGCCGCGTTCGGACAGGCGGTCATAGGTGGCAACGGGATCTTGATTCGGGGCATCGCTGTGGTGAGGCATGGGCGTATCACTCAAAAAAAATGCGGGGCCATCGCGGCCCCGCAACAGTCCCCTTTAGCGGGGCAGGAAGGCGTTTTCTTTCCAGACTTTATATTTGTCGCGGAATGAACTCAGATCTGTCCAAACCTTGGCGAAAAAGACATCTTTGGCGGTTTCTTCTGCGACGACCTCTTCCCATGCCGTGCGGTATGTGCTCAGCATCTCCTCACTCCAATATTTGTTTTGAACACCGTGTTTGGTGGTGTTTTTCTGCATGGCGTCGAACTGGATGGCCTCACCATGGGCAAAGCTGTCTGTCATCTGGGCTTTACAGGCATTTTCCAAAATGGCTTTGTGTTGTTCCGATGCCTTGTCCCAAACGGCCTTGTTAATCAACAATTCGTAAACTGTGGACTGTTGGTGCCAGCCGGGGAAATAGTTATATTTGACCAACTTATAAAACCCGAGCCGTTGATCGATGGCAGGGGTGGAAAATTCGGTGGCATCAATCGCGCCCTTTTCCAATGCGGGGAAGATTTCCCCCCCGGGCAACAGCGATGTCGCGACACCCAGCTTTTCCATCACCTTTCCACCGAGGCCAAAGAACCGCATTTTCAGGCCCTTCAGATCAGCGGGTGATTTGATTTCATTGGCGAACCAGCCGGATGTTTCCGGTGGTGTGACGGCGCAGGGCAGAACCTTGACGTTATAGCCCGCCTGATCGTACATTTCCTGATAGAGCTTCAGGCCGTTGCCGTAATAAAGCCAGGCGATATACTCGCCCGTTTCCGGGCCAAAAGGCACGGTCGAAAACAGCGGCGAGGCAGGAATTTTTCCGGCCCACCATCCCCCGGCGGAATAGCCGGAATTAACCTTTCCCGATGACACCGCATCCAGAATCTCGGCAGGCGGAACCAGCTTGCCCGGTTCATAGACCTTCATTTTCAGACTGCCACCAGACATGCGGTCGAGCTCCTTGGCCAGACGTGGCATCGGTGTTCCAAGCCCGGGCAGGCTACTGGAATAAACAATGGGTGTTTTCAACAATAATTTATCTGCGGCCTGCGCGATAGAGCTGGTCACGGCGGGGGCGGTCATCATTGCCCCGACAGCGACGAGACCGAGTAGTGATTTTTTCATGTGATCCTCCATTTTGGATTTGTTTCTGTTCCGATTCCATAAAACAGAAGGGATAGTCTAGCAAAGATTTGTTGTTCGGTAATCCCCTTTAGCGTGGCAGGAAGGCATTTTCTTTCCAGACGGTGTATTTGTCGCGAAAGGCACCGAGATCCGCCCAGACCTTGGCGAAAAAGGCATCTTTGGCGGATTCTTCTGCGGCGACTTCTGCCCACGCGGTGCGGTAGCTGTCCAGCATTTGCGTACTCCAGCGTTTGTTCAGGACTCCGCGAGTGGTGACGTTTTTGTGCATGGCATCGAACTGGATGGCCTCACCATGGGCAAAGCTGTCTATCATGGCGGCCTGACAGCCATTTTCTAAAATCGCCTGATGTTGCACTGATGCCGCGTCCCAGATGTCTTTGTTGATGAGCAATTCATAGATTGTGGACTGTTGGTGCCAACCGGGGAAGTAGTTATATTTGACCAGCTTATAAAATCCGAGCCGTTCATCAATCGCAGGGGTGGAAAATTCAGTTGCCTCAATCACGCCGCGTTCCAGCGCGGGGAAGATTTCCCCCCCGGGTAAGAGCGCGCTTGATACACCAAGTTTTTCCATCACCTTGGCCCCGAGGCCAAAAAACCGCATTTTCAAACCCTTTAGATCATCGGGCGATGTGATTTCGCGTGCAAACCAGCCTGATGTTTCCGGTGCGGTGACGGCACAGGGCAGGACTTTGACGTTGTAGCCTGCCTGATCGTACATTTCTTGATAGAGTCTCAGGCCGTTACCATAATAGAGCCAAGCGATATATTCCCCGGTTTCCGGGCCAAACGGCACTGTGGAAAACAGCGGCGCGGCGGGAATTTTCCCGGCCCAATAGCCCGCCGCCGCGAACCCCGCACTAATTTTCCCCGTCGAGACCGCATTCAGAATTTCAAAGGGCGGAACCAGCTTGCCCGGTTCATAGACCTTCATGTTGATGGCACCGCCGGACATACGCGCGAGTTCCTGCGCCAGACGCGGCAACGCCGTCCCTAGGCCGGGCAGGCTGGTTCCATAGGCAGTGGCTGTTTTGAGCAAGAGCTTGTTCGGTGTCCCCTGGGCATAGAGGGGTCTGATAACTGCGTTCCCCCCCCATGCGATGCCTGCCAGAATACCCCCTGCTAGAATGATCCCGTAGAATGCTTTTGTCATTGTTGCTTTGTTCATGTGTGACCAGTGTTCCTGATATTGCCAGTGGACTTAAATCCCCCCTTCACTACGCGCTTTGTCGCCCTGTTGCAATGCGGGTGATCTTTTCCTATGTAGAGAAAACAATACTGAACAGGAACTCTCATCATGTTGGTCGTTCTCTCCCCTGCGAAAAAGCTGGACAAAACATTACAAACGCGTGGCCTGCCCGTGACGCAGCCGCAATTTGTACCACAGATGACGGCCTTGCTTGATCTACTTCGCCCCCTGCACGTCATCCAGATGCGGCGACTGATGGGCATAAGCGAAGCCTTGGCTCGTTTGAACATGTCGCGCTTTCGCGATTTTGCCCTGCCGCTGACCGTCGAGAACGCGGCAGCGGCGGTTTTTTTGTTTCGCGGGGATACCTATGCGGGCCTTGATGCCGATAATCTTGGCGATGATGACCTGGTCTATGCTCAGGATTACGTGCGGATCCTCTCGGGCTTTTACGGTCTCTTGCGTCCGCTTGACCTTATCCAGCCCTATCGCCTTGAAATGGCCGCACGTTTGCCGAATCCAAAGGGGGAAACCCTCTATGACTTTTGGGGGCCGCTTTTGGCTGAACAGCTTGAACGCGATCTGGACGGTCACGAGGTTCCGGTTGTCGTCAACTGTGCCTCCTTTGAATATTTCAAGGCCGTCACTGGCGCGCAGGCACGGGGGGCCTTGAAACAGCGGGTCGTGACCCCGGTTTTTAAGGAAGAAAAAGACGGCGTGGCCCGTATCATCAGCTTTGCGGCAAAACGCGCCCGTGGCATGATGGCCCGCTACCTCATCCGCAACCGTATAACACAACCCGCCGCCATGAAAGACTTCAACGAAGCAGGCTACCGCTTCCAGCCCGGGGAATCAGACGACAACACCTACGTCTTTATCCGCCCTCGCCCCTGGAAAAGCCACGACCATCTGGTGTGACATGACATATAGCCAATCCATGGGCTTTTGGCATCCACCGTCCAGCCTCTGGCCTCCAGATCATCCTCCGACACCGACATCACTGTGCATTTGCACCCCCAGTCGTTCATTGGCATGATCGTTTGCCAAATCGGGGCTGTGACCGGGCGGATCAAACCCATGCAACGCCTGAATGTTCTGTTTGAAAAAAAACGCCAATGCTTACCCCTTTAACGGCGGGATTTTCAAACAGGGCACAGCCCCACAATCACCACGCGGGCAAAAAAGGGGATTGACTTTACCTGCGATCTGAAACAGAATCACATCATTATGAATGATACAACTACATACTCAATTGGACACGGTCGAAAAAAAATAGAAGAGTTCATCACAGAGCTCAAAAAATTTCACATTCAATATCTCCTAGATATAAGGTCAAAACCTTTCTCAAAGTGGAGTCCTCAGTTTAATCAGGCAGAGCTTAAGAGCAGCCTGAATAACGTCGGTATAAAATATTTGTTTATGGGAGACACCTTAGGTGGGTTGCCCAGTGATAGAAGTTGTTACAATGCAGACGGTAAAATCATTTATAGCATCATGAAAGATAAAGACTTTTTCAAAGAAGGCCTGAATAGGTTGATCACAGCAAATCAAAAAAAAGCTGTTATCGCCATTATGTGTAGCGAGTCAAAACCTGAAGAATGTCATAGAAGTAAGCTCATTGGAGAGGAATTGTTAAAAAACAAAATTTCAATCAGGCATATTCTTCCGGGTGGGGCTGTAGAAAAACAAGAAGCAATTATAAATAGGCTTAATAAAGGCAGAGGCAATGTTGATTTGTTTGAAGAAGTTGAACTTTTTTCGCGGAATTCTTACTGATGATCTTTCATACGATTGGCGTCTATAACTCTTCTGAAGAAGAGTTTTTTAATAAAATTTCGGAAAATTATATAGATGTTTTCATTGATATACGTCAACGCAGAGGTGTGCGTGGATCAAAGTATAAGTTCGTTAATAGCATCAGACTGCAAGAAAAATTAAAGCACATGGATGTGAGGTATATCCACGTGAAAGATCTCGCGCCCACACAAGAAATCAGGGATGTGCAAAAAAAAGTTGATGAGAATTTATCAGAAAAAAAACGAACTAGGGAAGTGTTAGGTGAGGCATTTGTAAAGCAGTACAAACAAGAGATTATTCAAAAATATGATTTTCCCTCTTTCGTGGATTCTTTAGAAACAATACATGCTGCTAACGTCGCTCTCTTCTGCGTCGAAGAGAGATCCGAAGCGTGCCACCGATCAATCGTAAGCAACAAACTATCTAAGCTGGGTTATAAAATTAGGGATCTTTGAATATTTGGTAACCAAATTTTTGTAAACTCGTGTTGTTTGCAGAAAGGTCAAACAACACAAAAAACGGAGGAAACATCTGGTGGGGTTATTGATCGTCTCCAAAACGCATATGAAGAACGCCTTTTGTGTTGGGGCTTATGATATTAAAAATAAAAAAAATGTTAGGCTTTTGACAAGTTCCGAGGCTAACCAACCATTGGATACCGAATTTGAAATCGGGCAAATTTGGGACGTTAATTATATTTCAAGAAATCTAATAACAAAACCTCATGTAGAAGACGTTTTAGTTCAGAACAGCTCGTTTTTAAAGAACGTTGAGAATGTGAGCGATTTTCTATTAAATAACGTTCCAATTTGGAGGGGGGATCCCTCTTGCTTATTTTACGGAAAAATATATTTTCCATGCAACATGTCTAAGCGTGCGAAAAGTGGTTTTTTGAAGAAAAAACATTCTGACTTATCTCAAAGTGTTGGCTTTTGGGTATCTGATAGAGATTTAAAATTAACAATAAGGTACGACAAAAAGTACTATCTTTATTCTGGAGTAGATCAAGTCTATTTGTTTCCATTTGTCGGTGCTATGGATGAGGTCGAATCTATTAGAAAGGGCACAATACTCCGGGTTTCGCTAAGTCGGTGGTGGTCTCCTTCACCAGATCGTCCAAAAGAATGTTACTGTCAGCTATCCGGATGGTATGATTAAGGTGGGCAGGTTTTAAGCTATTAGCTATGAGTTCAAAGTTTCTCTTTGAGAGTTTTATTCATGTGCTCGCGTGGCCTTAAAGGGATTCCCTTGAAATGGCTCAGGAGTATTGTTGTTTGTCCATCCACGATACGGCAGCACTCGCCTTTTGCATGGCTCGAATAATCATTGTCTTGTCATCTTTTAGCGGTTTCAACCAAGAGCGAATATATTTGCTATGATCTTCACACGGTTGAGGAGATATATCCTATCCCATATAAAATGATTAAATTATAGCCGATTCATTATAATCTGCTTATAGTTCATGGATGGCGTATTCATCAGATTTCCGCCGTAAGGTTTGATCTGTCCGTGAGAAGGAAAGCCTTACAATAGTTCGCGCTGAACAAATCCTAAGTTGTTCGCGCTGAAAAACTCTGAAGTCCGCAGATAATAGCGATTCCCAGAGGGAATCAAATATTGTAAAATGCCAGCAGGATCGCTTTCACCCCTCGTTTTCTGGTAGATTTTCATGAAGCCCAAGAAGCCGCAACGCCGAGACGCCGACCTCTTTCGCGAACGCCTTGATGCGATCATCGACAAGGAACATAATCTGATACGCCTGAGCAGCCTGATGGCCTGGTCCTCATTTGATGAGGCCTTTGGCAAGCACTACAGGCCACTGGGCCGTCCTGCGAAACCAACGCGTTTGATGGTCGGGCTTCACTATCTGAAACACATGCACGACCTGTCCGATGATGAGGTTGTGGAACGGTGGGTTGAGAACCCCTACTGGCAGTATTTCTGGGGTTTTGATTTTTTTCAGCACCGCCTGCCGATTGACTCCGGCACGATGACGAGCTGGCGCAAGCGTGTTGGTCCCGAAGGCATGGAGACGGTTTTGTCGGCGACGGTCGGTGTTGCGGTTGACGCCGGAGCGGTCAAGGACAGCAGCTGGACACCCGTATCAACCCCCGATTTATGCCCTGTGCTGTTCTCCCCAAAGCTGTGCCATTGAGTAGTTAGCTTTTCCCGTATGACAGGTTCATGCGACCTTGTCCACTCTGTTCCGGGTTAACCCGGAACAGAGTGATGCGAATTCATTGGGGGTTGCCCAATTCAGGGCGGAGTGTGGCCTGTGATTGTTGTAGCTGATCCTCCATCTTTCGGTCACGCCTCTCTCAGGTTTGAAAACAGGTTTTCATTCAGGCATTCATCCCTGACCCGAGCGTTGAAGGCTTCGATGAAACCGTTTTGGCCGGGCTTGCCCGGCTGTATGAACTGGAGATCAACGTCACTGTCCCGAGCCCATTTGAACATCGCCATCGAGGTGTATTCGGTGCCATTGTCACAGACGATGACCCCCGGTTTGCCATGCAAGTCGAGGAGCCGGGTCAGTTCCCTGGCCACCCGAAGACCGTTAATCGAAAAGTCCACGGTCATGGCGTGGCATTGTTTGGTGAAGTCATCGATAACAGTGAACAACCGGATACGCCGGCCGCTGGATAGCTCATAAAGTCCATGCTCCATTTCTGTCCGGGGGATGTCGGCAGCACCAGGGGCCGGCGGACGATCGCCGCCTTTTCTTGCGCTTGCGTACCTGCAAACCTTCTTCCACCTATATCCGATGGGTCTTTTTGTGGTTGGCCCCGAAGCCCTCACGCCTGAGCAGAACATGCAATCGCGGATGGCCAAAGCGACGATGCCGATCGGCCAGCTCCCGCATCTTCCGCCGCAACTCTGTCTCCGGTGACTGAACCGATTTGTAGCGGTGCGTGGAACGCGGCTGACCCGCCAGACGACAGGATCGGCGTCAGGCCAGGCTCCTGAAGCAGCACAACAGCACGGCGACGCCCAGATCTTTTTTAGAACCTCCTCCAACGCCATCTTGTCCAGCGATAAATCCGCAACCAGCTTCTTCAAGTGCCGGTTCTCCTCTTCCAGATCCCGGAGGCGGCGAACCTCATTGACCTCCATGCCAGAGAACCTCGCCTTCTACTTATAGAATGTGGCATCAGACATCCCGTACTTGCGGCAAAGCTCCCTGGCCGGAACACCTGCCTCGTATTCCTTCAAAATCCCGATAATCTGTGCGTCCGTAAATCTGCGCTTCATTGAGGGCCTCCGTGAAAATGACAAAAAACTAACTTATCAATGGATCAAGATTCAGGGAGAGGAGCAGACATCGGGATATAACCTTTCTTGTGCAGTTGCCAGTCAAAAGCCTTCATCACCCGCCGCAAGGTCCCGGTTTCCGTCAGTTTGTTGCGAAACAGGAGGATCGTGTTCTCGTCCGGCGTCGGGTCGCCAAGGTCGAAACCCAGAAAGCGCATCCAGGACAGTCGATCCAGGATCATGAATTCCATTTTTTGTCGCTCAGATTATGCTGCGCCTGCAGGATCATCGCCTTGAACATGGACACCGGATCAAAGGGCGGGCGACCACCTTTCGCGCCATCGCCATACCCCAACCCCTCGACCAGCCACCCGCGGAAATAGTCAAACGTGGCCTCGAGAACCTCCAGAGGATCACCGTCCTTGCTGATCCGGTCAAGATGCTCTGACAGACTGAAAAAACCTCTCCGTTCCATGTCCCGCTCCCTCAAAAAAGCATAAAAAAACATAGAATCACAAAATCGCTCATCACGCCAGGTTAATACGGGTGTCCAGCTGCTGTCCTTGACCGCTCCGGCGTCAACCGCAACACCGACCGTCGCCGACAAAACCGTCTCCATGCCTGCGGGACCGACACGCTTGCGCCAGCGCGTCATCGTGCCGGAGTCAATCGGCAGGCGGTGCTGAAAAAAATCAAAACCGCAGAAATACTGCCAGTAGGGGTTCTCGACCCACTGCTCCACAACCTCATCAGGTCGTACATGTGTTTCAGATAGTGCAGCCCGCAGACGCGTTGGTTTCGCAGGACGGCCCAGCGGCCTGTAGTGCTTGCCAAAGGCCTCATCAAATGCGAACCAGGGCATCAAGCCGCTCAAGCGTATCAGATTATGTTCCTTGTCGATGATCGCATCAAGGCGTTCGCGAAAAAGGTCGGCGTCTCGGCGTTGCTGCTTCCTGGGTTTCATGAAAATCTACCAGAAAACGAGGGGTGAAAGCGGTCTTGCTGGCATTTTCCAATATTTGATTCACTCTGAAAACCCCTATTATCCAAGAACTTCAGAGTTTTTCAGCGCGAACTAAAAAACGTCCCGCCAACGCAATCTGCGGCGAAAAAAAACGCCGTCAACGTCTCGAAAAATCACAATTGTCTACAGTAGGGCATAAATCGGGGGTTAATACGGGTGTCCAGCTCAAAGCCGTCAGAAAACAACTCTTGTGCTCCATTGAAAAACTCTTCCAAAGTGAACCATTTTATATTGGATAGACTATATCTGTGCATGCGACACGGTATGTTCACGCATACGGCACGGCCTGCGGCCTTCAAAGGCTTCTGGTATTCTGCGGTTCTCGAAAGCAGTCTTTCCGGAGGATTTTCAGGTGCTCATGTTTTTCAAACTTTATGGTTGAGCACGCCGCCGTCGCCGGCGTTGTCCGCGTTCTGTGGGGGCTACGGGGGTGGTGGGCAGGGGGACGACCTGTCGGAGTCGAGGGAAGGGGTCAAGGCGATTGGGCAGGGCCATGGCGTTGATAAAGTGTTCCTGAAATTTGGGTTCAATCGCGGTTTCGATTTTTTCGATCTGCTGGGTGATTTGTTCAATTTCTGTGCGCGCGCCCTTGTTGAGCAGGGCGATGCGCGCACCCGTTCCGGCGGCGTTTCCGGCGGAGGCCACCCGAGCCAGATCACAATCGGGGATGAGACCCAAGATCATGGCATATTTGACATCAATATGTGCGCCAAAGGCTCCGGCAAGCTGAATCCGGTCAACTTGCTCAATGCCTATTTTCTCCATCAGCAATTTAATTCCGGCATAGAGCGCAGCCTTTGCCAGTTGAATGGCGCGGACATCGTTTTGGGTGATGGTGATGGCGGCTCCGTCGGTGTGTCCGGTGTGAATGACATAGGAAAAGGTCTTGCCATCGGACAAGATCCGGTCAGATCGGGCCTGTAATGCGCCGTTGATGGTACCATCGGGCAGGATAATCCCCGCCAGGAACATTTCCGCAATGGCTTCGATAATGCCGGAACCACAAATTCCGGTGATGCCAATAGTGCGCGTTTCCTCAGAAAAGGCGGCCTCATCCGACCAGCACTCGGAGCCAATAACGCGAAAGCGCGGTTCGAGCGTTCGGAGATCAATACGGATGCGTTCAATGGCCCCGGGGGCGGCTCGTTGACCGGATGAAATTTGCGCCCCTTCAAAAGCTGGCCCGGTTGGGGAGGAACAGGCCAACAACCGCCCCCGATTGCCCAGCACAATTTCTGCATTCGTCCCCACGTCGCAGAGCAAGGTTATCTGATCGCGAAGGTGTGGACCTTCGGACAGGATCATGCCCGCCGTATCCGCGCCGACATGTCCGGCGATACAGGGCAGAATATAAACGCGCCCATCCGCCCCGATGTCCAGATTGACCTCACGCGCAGGCAGATCAAGCCCGGAATTGAATGCGAGGGCAAAGGGCGCACCGCCCAGCTCTGTCGGGTCAAGCCCCAAAAAAAGATGGTGCATGACCGGATTTCCGACAAGGGTCATGCTCACCAGATCCGACCGCGCAAGGCCCGCCTGTTTGGCAAGCGACCCGATCAGATCATCAATCGCCGCTTGCACAACATCGGTCATGTCCCGATCCCCCCCCGGATTCATCATGACCCAAGATACCCGGCTCATCAGGTCTTCGCCAAAGCGGATTTGCGGATTCATCAGTCCCGATGACACCACAACATCCCCTGTGCCCAAATCACACAGATGCGCGGCGATTGTGGTGGATCCCAAATCAACAGCCACGCCGTAGATCTGTTCCTTGAGTCCGGGCCAAACCG
This sequence comes from Kiloniellaceae bacterium, assembly GCA_965199245.1. Lineage (GTDB taxonomy): Bacteria > Pseudomonadota > Alphaproteobacteria > Kiloniellales > Kiloniellaceae > Carbonatibacter. The sequence goes on along the minus strand of CBDAQP010000003.1, from coordinate 340,676 downwards.
CAATGACCTGGCGGCTTTGTTCACAGAGGGCAAGGGTGATTTGCCACTTTCCCGTGCGCAAGGCCTTTTGCAATTGGTGAAGGCTGTGTAGACCACAGGTCACATCGTGCAGATCCCATTGTGCGGCGAGCGCATCGCAGACCCGTTCCCAATCGCCCTTGGGATTGTGCAGATCGGGTGCGCAGACCGTGACCAGATAGCGGCGCACGGGCGGATCAATATCAATCGCGCGGACATCGGCCCGTTTGCGCACAATCTGTTTATGAACCTGACTGTCAGGAGGGACATCAACCAACAGATCGCCGTCAATCGTTGCCTGACAGGATAGCCGCAAGCCTTCACCAAGGCCTTTTTTTTCGCGATAATGGGCCTCGGGCGCGGTGGCATCGCCAAGGTGCGCGGGGGATGATACCAGACCGTGTTTGGGAAAATCTCCGTCCCCCGGGCGCACCTGACACCGCCCGCAAATCCCGCGCCCGCCACAGACCGAATCAATATCGACCCCCAAATGCCGCGCCGCCGTCAACACGGGTGTCCCCACCGGAAAATGCCCCCGGCGACCCGAAGGCGTGAAAACAATCAGGGCCTCTTTTCTCATCAAATGCTCATCTGTTTTTTTTCGGGTTTATCCTGTGCGGTGGAATTGTCCTGAAACAATCGAAAAAGACCGATTCTGTCAATGCGCTCTCGCATGGGGCGTTTTTGATCTGTCTGGCGAAAAAAGATTTTTTTTCTGTATTCTGCTGTGGTATATAGCTGAGGCTAGTAAATTTTTCTAACAGGTTTGATAAAACTCCAGATAGAGTAGTCACGAGATGCTAGTCATGTTACGATTCCTCGAACAGGGAGTTGTTATTGGGGAGGCCAGCACATCGCCTCCATGATATTATGGATCATGCATGGCAGTTGCTTGAGCCTCACTTGTCTGGGCATTAGGTCGCATGGGGTGGAATTGTCAGAGATAACCGCACTTTGATAGATGCCGTTTTCCGGATTATTCACACAGGTGTCCTGTGGCGTGATCTTCTTGCTCATAGCAACTTTCCTTGCTGAGGAAAGCTTTTCAGAATCTTGACCTCTTTCATGACCTTTGCTCCCCAGTGCTATTTTTTTCGTGTGGGGTGGTGTCCTTTGTCGTTTTCTGTCCAGAACGCGGGCCAACGGTTTTTGACAACGGGGCTATCGGGGGCGAAGGCATGGCAACTGCCCAACAGAGCTGGTGGCTCGTCGGATGATTTTTGATCACGCAGGGCGCGTTGGGCGGCGAGGGTTTGAAAGGCCACTGTTCCCATTGCGCCGAGCATTTCAACCAAATGAGTACAGCCGCTTGTTTTGCCGAGGGTTTGCCGTAACCCTGCCCGCCATCCTTTGCCGATTTTCAAACCGATAATCCGTTCGATATGGGGGGTGATCGCGGGGCAGATTTCAAATGGGCTGTTGTCAATATTGGCCTGTGCCGCGCGAACCTCGAGTTCGTCTGTCACGGTTAGGCGGGCGGATATATCGTGCAGATGGTCGCCTGCGCGGATTGTGCCGCGCCACGCATTGGGGATGTCGTAACTTTTTTGATCTATAATCCGGCCTTCGATGTCCCACAATCCATCATCGCGGGCGTAGCCTTGAAAATCATAACGACGGTGGTGGAGCGGCTCGCGCGGTGTGACCGGTGGGGGAAGAGGCATGGTATTTCGTTGCTACAGCGGCTTCAGTCGGCGTTCCAGTCGGCGCACACACCACGACGCGACGAGGATTAAGGCCATATATTCCAGAACCAGGATAGAATAGATTTCAAGCGCACGATATTCAACAACATTTAATTCATTGGCCCGGCGGGTCAGTTCGCTCAAACCAATGATCGACGCCAGCGAAGACATTTTGAGCATATAGACGAACTGGTTGCCCAGCGGTGGCAGAATCACCCGCAGGGCTTGGGGCAGGATGACCGTTCGCATTTTCTGCGCCAGGCGCAGGCCCAGAACCTGTGCGGCTTCGTGTTGGCCCTTGGGAACCGATTGGATGCCCGCGCGAAAAATTTCTGCCTGAAAGGCCGAGTCACACAACCCCAAGGCCAGAATAGCGGCCTGAAAGACATTGAGTTCAATGCCCAACAATAAAGGCAGACCGTAATAGACCCACAAAATCATGACCAGAACGGGGATAGAGCGAAAGACCTCGACATAAACCCGGTTGCACAGGCGTAAGACCCGGTTTTGAGTAAGAGCGGGCAGGGCGACCAGTAAGCCGATTGTCATGGACAGAGTGATGGCAAGGAGTGAAACCTTGAGCGTTTCACCCATACCGCTGAGCAGAAAGCGCAGATTATTTGCACCCGTTGACGTGGTGGGATCGACCACATACCACCCCCAGCTATAGCTACTGTCACACCCGCTGAGTAAAAGACAGGCAAAGATAAGCAGAGCAGGGCGGTGGGCATCAGTCATGGGAATTTGTCCTGTTCCTGCGGCAGGTGCGCTCGTCCCCGCGCCCCGTGAAAACATGCCCTCGAAGGTCAAGGCCAAAGCTATCGCGCTTTGTTTAAGATGTCAAAGCTTGCGGTGCGATAAAAAAGTTCGATTCTTGACGTTTTCATCTTGCCTTCTTTGCACAGATCGACTAACTATCAGCCCCGAATGCAGGCTCCCGCACAAGGGTTAAGGTCTTTGCAGTACGTCGGAAAGTCGCCTCTATAGCTCAACTGGTAGAGCACCTGATTTGTAATCAGGGGGTTCCGGGTTCAAGTCCTGGTGGGGGCACCATTCCGATTTTCCCGGAAAATAGAACCAGGGTTCGGCCCGCCTGTTGGCACTCCGTGGTCTGCCGGGTTTTGTTTTTTACTTCCTATTGTGCGTAGGATAGGGCGAGGTCTGCTGGAATATCGAAAATGGCGGCGATAGTGGTGCTGTTGAGGGTGGTCGCGGTGTCCCCGGCGGCAAAAAGCTGTCCGTTTTTCAGCAGGATCACCTGATCGCTATAACGACGGGCGAGGCCGAGGTCGTGCAGGCTGGTACAGATGCTGAAATTTTTGGTTTTGGCCAGTTCTGCGACCAGGGTCAGAATTTTATGTTGGTGCTTGAGGTCGAGTGCGGATGTGGGTTCATCCAAAATGAGGCACGCACCGTCTTGATCCCACAGTTGCGCGAGGACGCGGGCGATTTGGGCGCGTTGCTGTTCTCCACCTGAAAGCGTGGGAAAACACCTGTCCTTGAGCGAGAGGGCATCGACGGCGTTCAGTGTTTGGTTGATAATGTCTTCATTTTTGTGGCTTGTGCGGTGGGGATCGCGCCCCATCATGACAATTTCCGCTACGCTAAAGGGGAAACTGACAGGGGTTGATTGTGATAAAACGGCACGTTTTCTGGCGAGGTCATCCAGTTGGTAGCTGTCCAGTGGATTTCCGTCGAAGGTGATTGTGCCGCTGGTTGCTTTTTGTGCGCGAGTCAGACAGCGGAGCAGGGTTGATTTTCCTGCCCCGTTGGGGCCGAGAATAGCTGTGACCTTGCCCGGTTCAATCGCAATGTTGACGTTTTTTAAAATGTCCGTTGCGCCGATGCGTACACACAGATTTTCTGCTGTGATGGTGGGTGTACTCATAGGCCGAACCTTCCGCTGTATTGTTTTACCAACAGCCACAGGAAAAACGGCCCACCGATGAGGCTGGTAAGAATACCCACTGGCATTTCAGCCGGGGTGACGATGGTTCGTGCAACGCTATCTGCGATTAACAACAGAACCGCCCCCAATAGGGCCGAGGCAGGCAAGAGCAGGCGATGATCCGGGCCGATCGTCAGGCGAATCAAATGAGGGACAACTAAACCGACAAAGCCGATCAGGCCGCTGACCGCGACGGCTACCCCGACGGACAGCGCGGTGCAGACGATAATCAGACGTTTCAGCTTTTCCGTTTCTATGCCCAAGTGTTTGGCTTCTTCCTCCCCCAGAAGGAGGATATTGAGTTTTTGGGCATTATGTATCAGAATCATATTGACTGGAAAAATGACTGTTGCGGCAACGCCTACCGCAGGCCAGAGTGCACCGCCGACGCTCCCCATAGTCCAAAAGCTCAGCGCACGGAGCTGTTGATCGGTGCTGATGTAGGTCAAAAAGCCGATTCCTGATCCGGTCAGAGCCGTGATGGCAATGCCAGCGAGCAACATGTAGGTGACAGAAAACTGTCCGTTGAGACGGGCAAAACGGAAAATGGCTAAACAGGTCAGCAATCCCCCGACAAAGGCGGCAGTTCCGAGGATATAGAGACCCAGGAGGCCCGAGAGTGCTCCCCCGCTCAGAACGATGACGACTGCCACGGCAAGGGCCGCGCCGCTGGAAATTCCAATCAATCCAGGGTCGGCCAGCGGGTTGCGAAAAAGTCCCTGCATCGCGGCCCCGGACACAGCTAGCGAGACCCCAACGATGACAGCCAGCGCAATACGGGGCAAGCGGATATTATAAAGCACGGCCTGCTGTGCACTGGTTAAATCACCTGATAAAATCTGTGTCAGGGGGATGGAAACAGCACCCGTGCAGGCGGCAAGAAGAACGACCCCTAATAGTAAACTGACCAGTACCCACAAGACATTGGCGGGTTTTCGCCTACTCATGGTTTGTTCCATTCGCCGTTGAGCTGGAGGGCGGCTTGAACTGTGCGCGGGCCAAAACCGATCATTAGCAAGGCATCAATGGCGACAAGTTTTCCCTGTTGCGCGGCAGGTGTCAGAGAGAGTCCCGGGGTTTCGAGCATGGCCTCACGTCCCCCGGCTTGCTCGAGGCTCTGAGTCGTGACCAGGATGACATCAGGCTTTAAGGCGACGGCGGCTTCGGGTGTGAGGGGTTTATAGCCACTGTAGTCTTGAACAACATTGTCCGCGCCAGAGAGGTGAATCATACTGTCTGCGGCGGTTTTTGTTCCCGCGACCCGGGGGGCACCCGCTCCGTGCTGGAGGACAAACATGATTTTTTTACGCGGCCCCGCTGTTTTTTTTGACAGCCTGTCCTGTTCTGCTGTGATCTGTGCAATGAGATCGTCGGCCTGTCCCGTGCGGTTGAGAGCCTGCCCAACAGCACGAATATTGTCAATGACCCCGGCGACAGACCGCGCGGCGGGTTGTGTCAGGAAGCTCAGACCTGAAGCGCGGAGTTGCTCGAGCACAGCAGGCGGCCCGGCTTCGTCGGTCATCAAAACCAAATCGGGGCGCAGGGATAATATTCCCTCGGCAGAGAGGGCGCGGTGATATCCAACCTTGGGTAGTTGTTCTGCGGCGGGGGGGTAGTAGCTGGTGGTATCACTGCCGACCAGCAGGCCCTCCGCGCCCAGGGCATAGACAATTTCAGTGACTCCCCCACCGATGGAGACAACCCGTTTCGGGTCTTCGGCCTGTGCGGGAGTGATGAGGAACAGGATAAAAATCAGGGAAATTTTCAGATTTACCTTCATGGCGTTGCCTCCTTTTGCATCAGAATATTTGCGGTTTCGAGTCCTTGGGATTGCAAATAGGTCAGAACCTTGAGCAATCTTTGGACGGGTACGGTCTTGTCACAGGCAATAATGAGCTGATCGCGTGCCTTGACTTCTTTCGGGAGAGCTTCCCTGAGTCGGTCAAAATTTGTGATCTGCTGTCCATCCAGTGCAAAGCTGTCGGGCTTTATTTCCAGTGTGATCTGTTTTGGTTCCTGAGTCAGGTGCAGGTCATCCGTCACACTGGCAGGCAGGCTGACCTCCAGCGATTGAAAAACGGCCCCCGCCGTGAGCATGAAAAAGACCAACAGGATAAAAAGAATATCCAGCATCGGGGTTAAGTCGGGCATTAAATCCCGTAGGCTCCCCGCATCGGGGTCGTTCTGTTGTAATTCAATCATTGCGGTTTTCCTCAAAAGACAGCGACAATTTGTTGAGTTCTAAACAAAACCGTTGAAGCTGCCCGTCGGCGATATGGCGGAAGAGATGCGCCATCAACAAAGAAAAAAGAGCAATCATCAACCCGACAACAGTGGTTAGCATGGCTTCCCACAGCCCATTGGCGATCAAGGCGGGCGAAATGGGGCCACTGTGGGCGGCGATGACCTGAAACGCAGCAATAATTCCGAGCATGGTGCCGAGCAGACCGAGCATCGGGCTAAGCGTTCCGATGAGCCGGAGGGCTTTGAGACTCCCGTAATAGCGCGGCTTGAGTTCAGCCAGCATGATATTCACCCTGTCATCACGGACTTTTTTCGGGTTGTCTTTATGACGGTTCAGCGACGCCACGAGGAACTGATAGCGGCTGTCACCATCAAAGAGCAGGCCCAGACAGAAAAAAAATCGTTCAAAACACAGGGCCAACGCCACGAGAGAACAGAGTGCCAAGGGCCAGGCCATCAGACCCAGTTGGTCAAACCATGCAGGCAGTTGCAAGAGGTTAGACGACATTGCCTTGCCCCCCTGTTGGAAGGTCAGCGACAATATCGCGCCAGAGTGTCAATTCTGTCTGGCCCGGTTTGCGCTTGCCAAAAAAGGACGCGATGACCTGTCTCTCTGCGTCAAAGAGATCGAGAGCCGTGACAAGTCCGTCTTTGGTTGGTTTTTTATTGACCCATGCCCCGGCAATGTTTTCTTCGCGCAGGTGAAGATCAAAGAGCGGATCAAGCACATTGTAACAAGTGCCGTAAACAGTCAGGTTTTCAACTCTCCCGGTGTGGATTTGAATGGCCCCCCGATTACCGACAAAGACCATAATCTCACAGCTGCGATCCCGCGCCAGTTCCAGTACCTTACGTCCGGCAGAGGGGTCAACGCCATAGGCAAAATCCTCTCCGATTTTGGCAAAGGCTTGTTGTCGCCCGACCTTGAACCGTCGTAGCATGGGGTGAAAATCGTGTGTGTCTTTTAAGGCTTCCCACGCACGGCGAAAGGCGACCCAATCGACATCACAATCGGCCCTGTTGTTCTCTGCGGGGGGGATGGGTTCAACCGCGAGGGATGATGTCTGTCGAGGGTGGCGATGGCGGATCACCAGTTGGTCATAGGCAACAACATCTGAGTCGTCAGTAAGGTAGATTTTATGAACGGCCTCACCTGCCCGATCAAAAAATTGCAGGCTTTTACTCCCCTGTTCTTCCAATGCAAAGGCAGAGGCCCAATGGTGCAGGAACAGCCGCAGGTCAATATCCGGATTGGCAAAAAGGCCTATTTCCATCTTGCCATGTTTGAAAAATTGCCCCCTCTTATAGACTCCCTTGCGCTCGTGAACGCAAGACTCGTTACGAGTCAGGGCCATCACAGTTCCCAAGGACTCCATATCCCCTAAAATGGCCTGTGGATTATCGACAAGTCGGGTTGCTGTTTCGCCCACATGGGCGGCGAGGAGTTCGCCTTCGGAAATGTTTAATTCTTTGGCAGCATCGCGGGCGCGCAAGTTTGGCTGTTCCTGTTTGAGTGACTCATAGCGGATTTTGATGGTCATCGTGTCTTGTCCTCATTGACTGGATTGAATGATAAAACTCACCGGGACGCGCACCCAGCTTGTGATGCGTTTCCCGTTCATCTGTGTCGGTTCAAATTCCCATTTTCGCACGGCGGCGAGGGCGGCGCGATCAAGCAGGCGATGACCCGAGGACTGCGCGACCTTGAGCGTGCGTGTGAAACCGTTGTGGGTGACTTCGACGTGCAGGATCGCCGTGCCCTGCTGTCCCAGATCAAGGGCACGGCGGGGATAAAGCGGCGCGGTCTGTTGGCGGTAGTGAGCTTCGTGTAGAACGGTCGCGGCTTCCTGCCCTTGGTCGCGGGACGTGCCCACAGTCTGCTGTGGTGCCTTTGGGGTGCGGGCTTTGGGCTGTAGTGTTTTTTTGGGGGGGGGTACACGCTCTTTCCTGGGCGGGTCTTTTCTGAGGTCTTCCTTTTTCGCCAACTCTTTGGGGCGTAGGGGTGTCTTGGCCGTTTCCGGGCGGGGTTTGACCATTTGCGGTAGGGCCTTTCGGGGAGAGATTTTTTGTGGTGTTTTTTCCTTTTGAACAACCTTTTGAATGGCCTGTGGTGCGGTGACGACTTTTTGAACAGGCGGGGTGGCGGGCTTTTCAGGCACGACGTGCGAAACGGGCTGTTTGGGCTGTGGAGCGGGCCGGGGGAGGATCACAGGCTCCTGCGCGATGGGTTCTCTTGCCGGTTCTGTTTGGGGTTCTGGTACCGCTTGCGGCACCGCCGCAGGCGCGGCACTGGCTACAAGATTAACCGTGAGGACGGGAATCTGTGGCGGGGGCTGTCTGATGAGCGTAACGGCAGAGGCAATCAACACATTTGCCACCGCAGATAAAACCAGAAAGACAAGCCACCGCCCTTTGCGTAAAACCATGGTCAGAAGATAACCCTATCGCTCGCCCCGAGGGAGATGAGGGGAGACTGTCGAGCGCATAGCCATCACGAGACCCCTTTTTAAATTATGATGAGAGTAGCTATCATTTTTAAGTGGGCGACGCAACTATATTGAGAGTCAATCTTAACTGCGCATGGTTTTTTTCGGACTGTAAAAGCCCCGTAACCACCTGTTTATGGGGTGGGGGGATGCCCCACCACCGCAAGATCACGAGCTAGAAGGTGACTTTATAGGATGCCTTGGCGACGAAGCTACGGCCTTCTTGTGTCAGGCTGGTAAAGTCTTTCGTGTAGCCCTTATCCAACAGGTTTTCGACGCCCAGATCGACGACTAGAGATTTCAGGTCTTTATCCTGTGGTGCCCAGCGATAATAGATGTCGTGCAGGGCGTAGCCGTCGCGTTGGGCCGTTTTGACGCCTTGGCGGTTTTCGCTTCCGGGTACTTTGTCATGATCGTCGGTGAAGCTGGCCCGCCAGCCGACGAGAGACTCGAGGGATGCGATTTGATAGTTGATGTCTGTGGTCAAGGTCACGGGAACAGAGTTGTTCAGATAGGCCCCTGTTTTTTTGTCTTCGGCCTCGACCCAGGAAATTCCCGCAGAAGTCGTGAGGGCGTGGAGTTGGTATTGAAGTTCAGCCTCTGCACCAATGATTTTGGCCCGTGCAACATTGGTGTATTGATAGTTATTGATTGTGAATGGGCGTCCCCTAAACGTGCCCTGGCGCCCGGGGCCGTTTTGTTGGGTGGTAATAAAGTCTCTGCCCTTGCTGTTGAAGTAAGACCCCTTGACTTTAACTCGGTCGCCAGTAGTGAGGACAGAGCCGAAGTCCACACCCGCGCCGACTTCGCGCGTGGTGACGGTTTCGGGTTTCAATTTGACATTGGGGCTGAGATCATAAAAAGATCCCCTGTCCGAGATATAGAGTTCAGCAATACGCGGGGCGCGGAAGGCCTGCGCCCAGCTTCCGAACAGCATGAAATTTTTGGTCGGCTTCCAACTGAGAGAAAATTTCGGGGCCGCCTTTTTGCCTTTGGAACTATTGCCGAATTTGTCGCCGCTTTTATAGCTGTCAACGCGCACCGCCGGAATGGCGAGAAAATCGCCCACGGAGGTCTTGAACGTCATTTCATCCTGAAGATAGAATCCTTGATATTTTGCCGTCGCATCGGGAACTTTTCTATAGTTTGTGTATCCGCTTAGCGTTCCGATCTGTTTGTCGCGGTAGTAATCAATTCCGTAGGACAAGACATGATTTTGGTCATCTGCGATATTGAGTCTGGTTTGATTGCCAGCGGCAAAACCCACGGTTGTCATGCTACGTGTGTTAATATCACCGACCCGTCGGCCCATGGAGGTTGATTCCTGGTATCTTTTTTTGATTTCTGTTTTGTTGCGATAAAGGTGCAGGTCGGGATTGACCCAGTCGTTATCAGGGCTTTCAAATGCATATTTCACACTGAACTGTTCATCGGTAATGTCTTTTTTGGCGACTCGGTTGCTTGAACTGTCTGCCGAGCCGGGCAGGAGCGTTTCCTTGGCCTTGTTATTCAGTCGCTGGGCGGAAAATTTGAGTGTGTGAAAATCGTTCAGGGTTGCGCCAACCTTGACCAAGCCAGACAGGATTTTGTCATCACTCATCAGTTTCCGGGTTCTTTCCTCCCGACTGCGGCTGTCCCCTTGCTTGATATTGCCAGAATCGCGCAGGACAAAACTACCGATGTAATCGATATTCCCTGTGCGCCCGTATCCGGTAAGTGTGGGTGAAAATTCACTATTGGCACTGCGCCAGCTCAGTGAACTAAAGGCTCCGGCAGTTTCCCCGGGGGCGAGAAAATCGGCGGCATCCTTGGTTTCAAAGCTGACAACACCGCCCAATGCTCCACTGCCATAGACGGCAGAGCTTGGCCCCTTGATGACTTCTGTTCTTTTGACCAAGGCAGGTTCGATAAAAAACTGCCCGTCACTGCTGGAGTCAAAATTCTGACGCCGCCCATCAATCAGGGTAATCATGGAATCGTCATCAAAGCCCCGAATTTTGATCGACTGCCCGTTGCGACGCGGGCCGCGTCCTACCTGAACGCCGGGGGTGAATTGGAATATATTATTCAAATCAGACGCCAATGCGGCCCCCGGGGCATCGTTGTCGATGATTGACACCATTCCGGGTAGGTCAAATGTCGATTGGGGAGAACGGGTGGCATAAACGGTGACGGGATCAAGATTTGTAAAATGAATGTTTGAATTATTATTTTGCGGTTTATTTACTGTGCTGTCGGCATTCTGTGCCTGCGCGGTGGTTAGGGACAGAGCCGCAACCATTATCAGCAGGTATCCCGCAAATTTTCTGTTTCTCATTTTTAAACTCCAACTCATTTTCAAACTTCAAAGGGCTACATCGCCTTAACATAGGAAAGGTTATCATTTTCAAAAATAGAATTCAAGTTTATTAAGAATGAGTCTTGTTTGTATTTTTTATGATCTTTTCGTTGAAACGCAACAGGCCCCCCTGCGAACAATCATATTCGCAGGGGGGCCTGTTCGATTCGGGCATCTGTTTGAAGGCTGTTTAGTTCAGTGCTTTTTCCAATTCGGGCAAGACATCAAAGAGATCAGCAACAATGCCATAGTCGGCATATTGGAAAATGGGGGCCTCTTCGTCTTTGTTGATGGCGACGATGCACTGTGAGTCCTTCATCCCTGCGAGGTGCTGGATAGCCCCGGAGATTCCCACGGCAATATAGAGCTCGGGGGCGACGACCTTTCCCGTTTGGCCCACCTGATAGTCATTGGGGGCATAGCCTGCATCAACAGCAGACCGCGAGGCCCCCACAGCGGCCCCCAGCTTGTCCGCGACCCGTTCCAGCAGGACAAAGTTTTCTTTGCTTTGGAGGGCGCGACCGCCGGAAATCACAACCCGCGCTGTGGTCAATTCGGGGCGTTCAGAGTCGGTAAAATCATGACTGATAAATTGCGACAGACCAGAGTCATCGGATGCGGCATCGATTTTTTCAATGGAGGCTGCCCCGTCTGTGTTCACAACGGCCTTGAAGGCTGTGGTCCGGATAGTCAACAGCTTGATTTGATCGGTAGAGCGCACTGTTGCAAGGGCATTGCCCGTATAGATGGGGCGGACAAAGGTATCAGCGGACACAATGGCACAGACATCGGAAATCTGTTGCACGTCGAGCAGGGCGGCGGCCCGGGGGAGCGTGTTTTTTCCATTCGTCGTTGCCGCTGCGAGAACGTGGCTATAGCGGGGGGCGTGGCGGACAAGCAAGGGGGCGATATTTTCGGCAAGCTGATCGGCATAGGCGGCGGACTCTGCATGGAGAACATGCCTTAGCCCCATCACCCGTGCGGCCTGTGCGGTGACGGGGGCGCAATCCTGTCCGGCAATCAGGAGGTCAACTTCATCGCCGATGGACTGTGCGGCGGCGATTGTTTTCAGGGTTGCGTTTTTGAGGGTGCTGTTGTCGTGTTCAGCAAGGACAAGAATAGCCATGGATTAAATGACTCCTGCGTCTTTTTTGAGGCGGTCAAGCAATTCGTTGACCGTGTTCACCTTTATCCCTGCGGTGCGGGCCGGGGGTTCTTCGACCTTGAGGATTTCGAGGCGGGCGGTTGTGTCCACGCCGAGATCCTCGGTCGTGTATTGTTCAATGGGTTTTTTGCGAGCCTTCATAATGTTGGGGAGGGAGGCAAAGCGCGGTTCATTGAGCCGCAGGTCGGCGGTCAGGACAGCAGGCCGGGTGAGAGTGAGCTTTTGCAGGCCCCCGTCAATTTCGCGTGTGACCTCCAGGCTGTTGTCTGTGACCGCCAGGTCGGAAATAAAGGTTCCCTGCGCCCACCCCAGTAATCCCGCGAGCATCTGGCCCGTTTGGTTGTTATCTCCGTCAATGCTCTGTTTGCCCAGAAAAACCAGATCTGATTTTTCCTTTTCCGTGATGGATTTGAGAATTTTTGCAATGGCGAGAGGTTCGAGGTCGTCGTTGCTTCGTACATGCACGGCGCGATCTGCACCCATGGCCAATCCGGTGCGCAGGGTGTCCTGTGCAGTGCCGACAGAGACCACGACCACTTCGGATGCTGTCCCGGATTCGCGCAGACGCACGGCCTGTTCCAATGCAATTTCGCAAAAGGGATTCATCGCCATTTTGACATTGGTCAAATCAACGCCGCTGTGATCTGTGTTGACGCGGACGTGAACATTGGCATCGACCACGCGCTTAATGGGGACGAGAATTTTCATCAGAGGGAGTCCTTTTTTGCTTTTGGGCCTTTTTTATTTGCTCCTGCGCCCTATTCGCTCTCGCGTGGGGTCGTTATTCGGGGGAGTTTTATCGCGCTGTGCGCTTTTGCGCAAGTTTGGTTTCTGTGCCTCGGGGGTTTAGCGGTTTTTCCCCGGAACCCACAGTACATCGCCCGCGCCTTTCTGATTGGCCACACGCGAGAGGACAAAAAGTAAATCAGACAACCTGTTGAGGTAGCACAGGGTCTGTGGGTTAAGGGGTTCTTTCGTACAGAGCGCAGAAACCAGACGCTCTGCGCGACGTGTGATCGTACGCGCTTGGTGAAGGGCCGCTGCTGCGGGGCTTCCCCCCGGCAGAACAAAGGAATTTAAGGGTTCAAGCTGGCTGTTGTAATCGTCAATGGTTTTTTCCAGTGTTTCGACCTGTCCGGCGACGATTCGTAGTGGAGGATAGGCGGGATTTTCTGCCTCTGGCGTGCAGAGGTCTGCTCCTAAATCAAACAGGTCATTTTGAATACGCGACAGGCAGTCGTCCATGTGTGACAGGGTGGGATCGCCTGCCCCGGTGGTGCAGAGACGTACCAGCCCCAAACTGGCATTGGCTTCATCAACGGCACCGTAAGCCTCCACACGTAGGGCGTGTTTATCCACGCGCTCTCCGTTGCCGAGGGAGGTCTTGCCTTTATCTCCGCCACGGGTATAGATTTTTGTTAGTCGCACCATCGGCCTTTTTTCCCTGGTCGTTTAAAGTGTTCCGAGTTCTTGCTTGAGCCAGAGGCTGAGTGCAACCACGATCAAAGCAACAGCCTGCGCCGCGACGCGGGCGCGCATCATCCGGTTTGATCGTCCACTGTTGCCCCGGGCCATGGCGACTAAGCCGCCCAAAAGCGACAAAACCACGACGCCCATGGCGGCAAAAATGACAATGTCGAATATCCATGTCATGTTTTTAAGTCCTTGATGTCTGGTGCTGATTGGTTTTCGGGGTGCTGGGCCAAACCTTGCAAGTCTTCGAGGTTTTGTGCCAAACCCTGCACAAGCGCAGTATATTCCGGGTCTTCGGAGGACAACAGACCATGTCTGATGATAAAATGCAACAGCACCAAGGCTACATTGTACTTGAAATCATCTGTCGTGCGTAATCGCTCCATAACCGCCGCGACAGGCCAGAGTTCAAATCCCGTGACCTCGCCGTCTTGGTTTTGGGGGATAAAATTTTCTGGGAGTTCCAGATCAAAACAAAAAATATGGTCATCGCGCAACCCGTCTTCGCGTTCACAGCGATAGGCTAGGAGACCACATGATATGGCCCTTTCCATCATTTCTGGCGGAATGGCGGCTTCTTCTTCTGCCTCCTTGATGAGGTTTTCTCTCAGCCCGAGGCCAAAGGGTTGTCCCCCTGCGACAAGGTGGTCAAGTTTGCTGGGTGACGAGACCTTGTCCGCACTGCGTTTGCCCACCCAGATCAACATATCCCGCCCTCGGCGGACATAACCATTGAGATGAACGCCATAGCCACGAATGCCAAAGGCCCCGGCAACTGCGCGATCCAACGTCATCACGGCAGAGTGATGCCACTGGCGTTTGAGTGCGAAGGCTTCCCCGCGCAGAGGGGGCAGGTGGCCTTGATCTGACAGGGTTTGTACCAGTTCATTCACGGCTGCCGTTCTGCGGGCGAAGCTATCCAGTGACGGGGCCAGTTCAAGACCCTGCGCCCCCTGATAAAAAATATCGGGGTATTGCAACAGAGTTCGGGCAAAATCATGCGTGACCCATCCGTGACGCTGTGCGCCAATGAACCAAGGACGATAGTTTTGCGGATGCCAATGGTGACAACGCGCAATCTGGCGTATTAACGTCATATGTGAAGTGGTCATGTTTTAAATTTTTGGCTTTTATTCGCGTCCTGTAATGTCAAAGTTGATGTCAACGCGGTTGGATACGACGGCTGTGGAAGCCCATTCGCCCAGCCCCACACCGTAATTGAGTCGTTCAAGATTCGCAGACCCCTGCGCGGTGAGCAGGCCGTCCTGGACGGAGGCCATGAATTCTAAATCCAGCGGGCGACTGGTTCCGCGCAGGGTCAAGGTTCCCCGTGCGCGAAATTGCCCCGGGCCAGTTTGCTCAAACTGATCTGCCGTGAAAATAGCCTGCGGATGGGTGGCACTGTCAAGGAACGCACTGGAACGAATAGTGTCATCGCGGGTTTTGTCTTCGCTGTTGACGGATGCCGTTTCGATGACAACGCGAATGGTGCTACTGTCGAGCTGGTCGGGGTGAAATTGGATTGTGCTGGAAAAATCTTCAAACTGTCCTGCGACCTTCGCCCCACTCTGTTCAACGCTAAAACCAACCTGACTATCGGGGTCGAGTACCCACAGCGGCGCAGCAATGGCAATTTTGGCAAAGGTGAGGGCCAGCAGGGATAGTCCAATTCTTTGGCCAATGTTTTGTACAATCGTCATGTTTTTTCTCCTCTCCCTGAGAGCATTCTGATCAAGGTTCCGTCGCGGTCAATAAAATGGTGCTTGAGCGCAGCGGCACCATGAAGGGCGATGAGGGCAACCAACCCCCAGCCGATAAAAACATGTGTTGTGCCGAGAATTTCTGCAAGTGCTCTGTTCGGCACCATTAGCGCAGGGAGTGGGAATCTGTTAAAAAAAACGATGGGGTATCCAGTGGCCCAAGAATGCACAATGCCGACAAGGGGCTGAACGATAATGAGGACATAAAGGGCAACATGCACAGTCTGGGCGGCGATCTGTGCAGGCAAAGGTGCGGCAAGGGGAGCGGGCGGCGGTGACACAAAACGCCAGAGCAGACGCAAAATCGCCAGCACCAGCGCGATCAGGCCCAATGATTTATGCAGGTTGATAGAGTAGATTTTGTCCTGGATGCTGACCGGTTCCCCCATCAAAAAACATATATAAATCAAAGAGATAATAAGGATTGCACCCGACCAGTGGAACGCCCGGGCAACAGAACCCCACGCCGTGGCGGAGTTTTTCAGTGGCATGATGTTATCGCACTTTCGGTGATTTGGAGTATCTACCCTGTTTTATCAGATTATAAATTATATGTGTCGGAGCGTGAGTCAAGGCGGAAGCCTTCGTAGAAACAGAAGTGAACAAACCCTTCTCTGCCCTTTGGGGGCTTTTATCGTCTCTGGTTTTCGGTTAGTATCCCAGTTTGTAATCGATTTGGTCTTTTGGGGTGTTTTGTTGCTATGGATATTTTACTCGCGCCGCTTTTTGCCGTTTTTCAGATTGCGCTTCAACTCTATAGCTGGGTGGTGGTGATTGCCATTATCCTCAGCTGGTTGCAGGCGTTCAATGTGGTGAACAGTTCTAACCAGTTTATCGCCTTGGTCGGGCGTTTTGTCTTTGGCCTGACGGAGCCTGTTTTGCAGTATATTCGCCGGGGGGTGCCGACTGTCGGGGGGATTGATCTGTCGCCAGTGGTGTTGTTTTTGGCAATTTTTTTCCTCCAGCGTTTGCTCACCCAGCTTCAAATCAGATTACTCTGAGGCCATTTTGATTGAAAAGCAGGATGACCTTTTCTGATATTTGTATTGCGATTGATGCCCCTCTGGGCGGAAAGTTTGTTGCCTTCGCGGCGCATTGTCTTTAGTTCTCTGCCCGAAGGAACAAGAAATCTGGGGAGAATACCGTGACAGCACAGCTCATTGATGGCAAAGCCTTTGCTGCGCGCCTGCGCGGACGCATTGCAGAAGAGGTCTCAACCCTTAAAGACAACCACGGAGTTACGCCTGGGCTGGCGGTGGTATTGGTCGGCGAAGACCCCGCTTCGCGCGTTTATGTCGCATCCAAGGGCAAGACGACAGTCGAAGTAGGAATGAATTCCTATGAATACAAAATGCCCGCGACAACGACACAGGACGCGCTATTGGAAAAGGTCGAAGAACTGAACAATGATGACTGCGTACACGGCATTTTAGTTCAGTTGCCCGTCCCCGCTCACATTGACGATGAGGCCATTATCAATGCCATTTCACCGCAAAAGGACGTTGATGGTTTTCACGTCATCAATTCTGGACGTCTCGCCACGGGGGCGAGGGGGGCAAATGCGCCCTTGGTACCCTGTACGCCCCTGGGCAGTTTGATGCTGTTAAAGGATCATTTGGGTGATCTGTCTGGTTTGAATGCCGTTGTCGTTGGGCGATCAAATATCGTCGGAAAACCGATGTCCCAGCTCTTACTCGCCGAAAGCTGTACTGTGACAACAGCGCACAGTCGGACAAAGAATTTGCCAGAGGTCATCGGGCAGGCCGATATTGTTGTTGCCGCAGTTGGACGACCTGAAATGGTCAAGGGGGCTTGGATTAAGGACGGAGCGACTGTGATTGATGTTGGCATCAATCGCATTGAACGCGCGGGCAAAAATGTCCTTGTTGGCGATGTCGAAACCGCAGCCGCGATGACGCGCGCCGGGGCGATTACCCCCGTTCCGGGTGGCGTTGGCCCTATGACTATCGCCTGTTTATTGGTCAATACCCTAACCGTCGCGACGCGTACGCTTGGCCTGCCACAGCCTGACTTGCTGAGCAGGTAACGCACTTAAATCTCTGCGCTCTCTTCAGATAGAGCGAGCCGGATCAGGCCCTTGACCGGTTTGTTGGGGTCGGTGACCATGCCGCGTCGTAGAATCGTAATCCGGCCCTTCCGTGCGAGGAAGAGGGCCTGTTGCCGCACTGCAGGCAGGTATTTGTGCCATTTTTCCTGTGGTTTTGCACCTTTGTGGCGATAGAGTGCACGTGCAATGTCGTCCGGGGCAGGGGCTTCCCTA
Source organism: Kiloniellaceae bacterium (assembly GCA_965199245.1). GTDB lineage: Bacteria > Pseudomonadota > Alphaproteobacteria > Kiloniellales > Kiloniellaceae > Carbonatibacter. The sequence goes on along the minus strand of CBDAQP010000003.1, from coordinate 323,278 downwards.
CACCCAGCGAGGTAATCGATGATAAAGAGCGCGACAGGGTCGTCTTTATCCTGTTTTTCTGTACTTTTGTTGGTCATTTTTGTCGGTTCAATAGACGTAGACGCAGGGCATTGAGGCGAATGAAGCCTTCGGCGTCTCGCTGGTCATAGACACTGTCTTCTTCAAAGGTGACGTGTTCGAGCGAATAGAGTGATTTGTCCGATTCGCGTCCGGTGACAATGACGTTGCCTTTATAGAGCTTCAGGCGCACGGTTCCGTCAACATTTTCCTGTGATTTGTCAATTAAAGACTGGAGCATTTCGCGTTCTGGGCTGAACCAGAATCCATTGTAGATCAGTTCTGCATAGCGGGGCATCAGCTCGTCTTTGAGGTGCATGGCTCCGCGATCTAGGGTGAGGGACTCAATCGCCCGGTGGGCTGTCAAGAGAATGGTTCCCCCCGGTGTTTCGTAAAGCCCGCGCGATTTCATGCCGACAAAGCGATTTTCAACCAGATCAAGGCGACCAATCCCGTTGGCCCCACCCAACTCATTGAGTCGGGTGAGCAGTTCCGCCGGACTCAACTGAACGCCATTGATTGCGGTGGCATCGCCACGGCGAAAGGTCACGGTAATTTCTGTGGGTGTGTCCGGGGCCTCCATGGGGGAAACAGAGCGCGAATAAACATGATCGCCCGGTGCAATCCAAGGATCTTCCATTTCCTTTCCCTCCGCAGAGGTATGCAAAAGGTTGGCATCAATGGAAAAAGGAGCCTCCCCGCGTTTGTCCCGTGCAATGGGAATTTGATGATTTTCGGCAAAGTCAATTAAGCGCGTGCGCGAGGTCAAATCCCATTCACGCCACGGCGCGATGACCTGAATGTCAGGATTAAGGGCGTAACAGCTCAGTTCAAATCGCACCTGATCGTTGCCCTTTCCAGTGGCCCCGTGGGCCACCGCATCGGCCCCCGTTTCACGGGCAATGTCAATCAGATGTTTGGAAATAAGGGGACGGGCAATGGATGTTCCTAACAGATAAACGCCTTCGTAAAGGGCATTGGCGCGAAACATGGGAAAGACAAAGTCGCTGATGAATTCTTCGCGCAGGTCGGCGATACGGATGTCTTTTACCCCCAGCAATTGGGCCTTTTCACGTGCGGGGGCGAGTTCTTCGCCCTGTCCCAGATCAGCCGTAAAGGTGATGACCTCGCAGTTGTAGGTTTCTTCCAACCACTTGAGAATGACAGAGGTATCCAAACCACCGGAATAGGCCAAAACGACCTTTTTAATCGCGCGCACTCTTCGCCCCTTTTCTATCCTTGTACAGGCCGTCTCAGACAAACCTGAACGGCGTTAGGCCGCAGACTATAGCGCAGACCCTAAAACTTCAAGCCGAAGTTGGTTAGTAGGCAAATTGACTTCGAGAACCTCAGAATATTTGACGTGTGAGGGGGGCGTAGGTCGTGCTTCGTGCGCAATTTTTGATTAAACCTTTGGACAGTTTCCTCGCCTTTTGCCCTCTGCCTTGGCAGAAGATGAGCGGTCGGCCTTTTTTCTATTTCAAGCGTATGTAGAGTTCGGGGGCGACCTCTAATACCAATTCCATAAAATAAAGACTCTCTGGGCCTGGCGCGTGAGCAGATTCTGTGATTCAAGGAAGGACACAGTTTTGGAGATTTGTCATGGGTCAGCCCCTTCCCCTGCGTCAGGATGATGACGCATCCCGTCTTCGCCGTCTTGCCCGGCACTCGACAGATTCGAACCAGACGCGCCGCTTGCTTGCCCTTGCGGTCATCTCTGATGGCGGCAGTCGCAGTGAAGCCGCGCGGCGTTGGTCGTCAAATTGTTCGTGACTGGGTGTTGCGTTTCAATGCAGAAGGTCCGGACGGGCTTTTGCAACGTTCGAGAAGCGGTCGACCGGCCAGTGAGGCCCGGCTTGCTGCCCTGATTGCCCGCGTTGAAACAGGGCCATTGCCTGCTATCGATGGTGCGCTGGCGACTTCTGGATCTGGCGCAGTGGTTATGGGAGGACTATCGCCTCAGCATCAGCGAAAGTTGCCTGAGTGCCACCTTGCGCAAACAAGGCTACAGAAAACTGACAGCGCGCCCGCGTCATCATGGCCAGAACGGGGATGAGATTGACGCATTTAAAAAAACTTCCCCGCCGAAATAGCCTCTCTGCACGCCAGAATTGGTCCGGCTGTCCCGCTGGAAATCTGGTGGCAGGATGAGGCGCGTGTTGGCCAGAAGAACAGCATGGTGGGCCAAACAGGGCACACGGCCTGTGGCAGGAAAAGACCAGCGCACAAAATCCGCCTGGATATTCGGGGCGATCTGCCCCGCCCGGGGTGGCCGCGCTTGTCCTGCCGCAGTGCAATACCTGCGGGATGCAAGGGCACCTGGAAGAGATATCGTCACAGCCGGTGCCCATGCTGTCATTATCCTTGACAAGGCGGGCTGGCACACCACCGGCAAACTGGATAGTCCCGACAATATCACCCTGTTGCCGCCACGCAGTCCTGAACTCAATCCGGTCGAAAATGTCTGGCAATATTTGCGACAAAACTGGCTGTCAAACCGCGTCTTTCAGGACCAGATCGTTTCCCTCTGTTGTGACGCATGGAATAATCTCACCGACAGGCCATGGAAAATCAGATCCATTGGGTACAGAAAATGGGCCCATGGGTTCTAACTTTCAGGAATTGGTATAACCTGTGTGGTTCAGGGGGGATGAACACCCTGATTAAGGCTGCTTTTGTCACCAACTGGACTCACTATCTTTGGTCGCGTCAACTTCCAAACGGTCAAAATTGTTTTGACGGTGTTGAATTTTTTGTCCCGCCTGAGGACGCAGACATTATTTTCGTTTACGATATGATCGAACCATACAGTTGGATTTAACTCAATCGACAGATTCTCAAAATCCATATTATTGAAGAATCTCCAGATAGATTAAAAACTCGCTGTTTCTTTGCCTCTTTTTCGTCACAGTTTGATTATGTCTTGTCCCATACCCGCGAAACACTGCACCCCAATCTTATCCTTGGGCAGACGGGTATTTTTTGGTTTGCGGGAGTGGTGAGCAGAATGGGGCCGGATTGTGATACCTCTTTGTACACGCCGTTCTCGTTCGATGATTTTAAAACGCACACCCCGCAGAAAACAAAACCGGTTTCTGTTGTCGCGTCGAAACGGACAGACCTTCCCGGTCACCGGGCGCGGCGCGACTTTGTGGCAAAGCTCAAGGATGCCCTGGGCGATCAGGTTGATGTTTTCGGGCGCGGTCTCAACGGCTTTGTGGATAAAAGAGATGTCCTTGATGATTAAACGTACTATATCGCCATGTTGGAGGCACGACGACAGGTTCTCAGAGAAACTCACCTGATCCGCAGGTGGGACAGGCCGGGTCGCGGCGGGTGTTCAAGCTGTGAAAGCGGGCATCAAGTGCGGAATAGAGCAACAGTTTGCCCGAAAGGCTCGTGCCAAGGCCCAATATTTCCTTGATGACTTCGACTGTTTGCAGGCTGCCCATAGTTCCGGCGAGTGCACCAAAAACTCCCACATCAGCGCATGAGTCGCGTTCATCCGGTTGGTTATTGCCAAAAAGACAGCGATAGCAGGGGTTATTGCCGTGCACATGGGCTTTGATCGTTGTGATCTGTCCGTCAAAGCGCAAAATGGCAGCAGAGACGAGGGTTTTTTTTAAGGCAAAGCAGGTATCGTTGAGTAGGTAGCGCGTGGCGATGCTATCGCACCCATCCGCAACGCAGTCATAGCCAGCAATGATTTGTTCTGCATTGCTGGAGGTGAGTCTCTGGTTATGGCTGATGATTTTGATGTCGGGATTCAGGGCCTGAATCCGCGTACGCGCGGAGTCTGTTTTTTTTTGGGCAAGGGTGTCTTCGCTGTGAATAATCTGGCGCTGCAGGTTTGAGCGCTCAACCCGGTCATCATCGACGAGGCCAAGTGTGCCAATGCCTGCAGCGGCGAGATAGAGCAAAAGCGGTGACCCCAATCCGCCGACCCCGACGACAAGGACAGACGATTGTAAAAGCTTTATTTGTCCGCCTTCGCCAACCTCTGGCAGGACAAGGTGACGGGCATAGCGTTCGGTTTGTTCGTCATTGAGGTCATGGTATCGGGTCATCGCGGGGGGTATCTTTATGAGTCAAAAAGCTCTGTGCTGAGATAGCGTTCGGCAAAGGAGGGAAGAATGACCACAATCATTTTGTTGATGAGTGCGGGGCGCGCTCCTATTTCCAGCGCGGCGGCAAGGGCTGCACCAGAGGAAATGCCGACGGGAAGTCCTTCGCTGGATGCGGCAGTACGTGCGGTGTGAAAAGCGGTCTCGTTGCTGATACAGAGCACCTCGTCAATCAGGTCTTTGTTGAGGATCGGCGGGACAAACCCTGCGCCGATGCCCTGAATTTTATGGGGGCCGGGTTGTCCACCGGACAGGATTGGGCTGTTTTCAGGTTCAACGGCGATCATTTTTAGGGTTGGTTTGCGCGCTTTGAGAACTGCACCGACTCCGGTCAGTGTTCCGCCTGTGCCGACACCGCTGATGACAAGATCAACCCGCCCCTTTGTGTCGTGCCAGATTTCTTCGGCGGTGGTCAGTTCGTGAATGCGGACATTGGCGGTGTTTTCAAACTGCATGGGCATGGCAGAGTTTGGAATTTCTGCGCGGAGTTTTTCGGCCCGTTTGACCGCGCCACCAATGCCCAAGTGCCCGTCGGTCAGCACCAGTTCAGCTCCGAGATAACGTAACATCTTGCGGCGTTCTTCGGACATTGTTTCGGGCATGGTGAGGATGAGGCGATAGCCCTTGGCTGCGCAGACAAAGGCTAGTGCGATTCCGGTATTGCCGCTAGTGGGTTCGATCAGGGTCGAGCCGGAGTGAATGAGTCCTTTTCGTTCCATGTCCGCAATCATGGCGTAGCCAATTCGATCCTTGACAGAAGCAAGGGGATTGAAAAATTCGCATTTGCCGAGGATTTGGGCTTTGACCTTTGCCTTTTGGGTCATTTTTTCAATCCGAACCAGAGGCGTCGCCCCAATGGTATCGAGAATCGAGTCGTAAATGCGTCCGCGCGGGGGGTTGAGCGGAGAATCGCTGTGCATTGGTGCTGTCCTTATCACCCGTTGTACTGTCTGTGTGTCCTAGATACTAAAATCAGGCATGACGGGGCGGGCTTCGCTGGTAATGTTCTGATGGCGGGCGAGATCACAGAGCTGTTCAATGGTGGTGTTGTCAAAACGATCCATAATCTCATTTTGAACCTGTTGCCACAGGGGCCGGACGACTTTGAGCGCGAGTTCAGAGCCGCCTTTTTTTGAGGAGAGTGTTTCTGGAGCCTCTGGTGTTTTTTCAAGGTCGCTCACAATGCGAATAATGTCGCCGACAAAGATGCGGCGGCGTTCGCGGGCAAGGCGGTAACCCCCCTTTGGTCCCCGTTGCCCCGACAGAATACCATGATGGACAAGCTGTTGGAGAACTTGTTCCAGATAGCGGCGCGGGATGCCTTGGCGGCGGCAAATATCAGACGACCGCGCTGGCTCTGTCCCGCCGTGATAGGCAATATCGACAACGGCTTCGATGGCAAAAAGCAACTTTTTAGACAGGCGCAACATGTTTTTTCTTTCGCTTAGGGCTGTATTGTGTGCGGAGAATCAGTCGATCCAAAACCACCAGACCCGCGTTGCGTTTGGTTCAACTGCGTAACGGGAACAAGTTCGACCTGGACAACCGGGGCAATGACCAGCTGGGCAATGCGATCACCAGGATGAATGGTGGTACTGTCTTCTCCGTGGTTGATGAGGATAATTTTAACCTCCCCCCGATAATCAGCGTCAATGGTTCCTGGGCTGTTCAGCAGGGTCAGGCCCTGTCTGAGGGCTAGTCCTGAGCGCGGGCGGGCTTGGGCTTCAAAGCCGGGGGGCAAGGCCAGTGCGAATCCGGTTGGGATCAGGGCACGCATCCCGCGACCCAAGACAAGGGGCTGATCCAGTGCGGCGCGGACATCCAGCCCAGCCGCCTGCGCGGAGCCATAGGTTGGAAGTGGGACATCCCGCCCGTGGGGAAGAGTCATGATCTTAACGGGTGCGCGTATCATTATTTTTTCTGCCTATTGTCAAAAAACTGTGCAATTTCTTCGGCGAGTTTGTGGGCAATCTCTTCCTTTGAGGCAGAGGGCCAGAACAGGTTGTCTTGGTCGCTGAGAACGTGAACTTGGTTGTTGTCTCCGCCAAAGGTTTGGGTTCCCGTGCTGACATCGTTGACCACAATCCAGTCACAACCCTTGCGGGCTTTTTTTTGTCGGGCCTGCTCCAAATGGTGTTCTGTTTCTGCGGCAAAGCCGATGACCAAGGTGGGGCGGGCGGTAGGGTGGGTGGATATTTCAGCCAGAATATCCGGGGTCTTAACCAATTCAAGGCGATGGGTATCATGCGCCGTTTTTTTATCCTTTTGTACCTGTGGAATTTTGGCGCACCAGTCAGACACAGCGGCGGCACAGATCGCAATGTCAAGTGGTCGCGCGTCTGTGGCTAGGGTCTTGTGACAGGCATCGCGCATCTGCGCGGCTGTTTGAACACGCAGGGTAGTTATCCCAGGGGGGATGGGGTGTTGCGTCGGGCCGCAGATAAGGGTTGTGTCCGCGCCTAGCCTGTGCAGAGCGGTAGCAATGGCGATGCCTTGTTTGCCGCTGGAACGATTGGCGAGGTAGCGCACTGGGTCAAGGGGTTCATGCGTCGGCCCTGCAGTGACAATTGCCCGTAAGCCAGAACCCGGTTCTTTTTTTTGTTTGGGAGACAATTTTTCGCGGATTGCGCGACAAATCTGGTCAGGGTCTGCCATGCGGCCCGGGCCACAATCGCCACAGGCCATCACGCCCTCTTCTGGCCCTAGGAACGCGACACCTCGCCCCTGCAACAGGGCGACGTTGTGTTCTGTCGCTTGGTGTGTCCACATCTTGGGATTCATTGCTGGAACCATCAGGACGGGGGCTGTTGTGGCCAGCAATGTCGTCGTCGCCAGATCATCTGCTCGGCCGTGGGCGTGTCGGGCGATGAGGTCGGCTGTTGCCGGTGCAACTACCACGAGGTCAGCCTGACGGGCCAGCTGGATATGATCCATTTTGGCATCATCTGCGAAGAGGTCTCTGTGAACGCGTTGAGTGGACAGGACGCTGACGGAAAGGGGGGTGATGAATTGCTCAGCGGCCCGTGTCAGGACAGAGGTGACAGAGATCGACTCCTCGCGCAACCTGCGGATCACATCAAGCGACTTATAGGCCGCGATGCCCCCTGAAATGATGAGCAAAACGGAAGGTGAAGACATGAGAAAACCCTCTATTTCACAGTGCAAGAGTCATTTTACCCGACAAAAAAGTAAAATGACTTTATCACCTGTGTTCTTGCTGTGCAAGTTCAGGCAGAAAGGCATATAGATCAAGGAAATCAGTTCCATGACCAAAACACAGATTATTTGCGATGGAAAGCGTCCGACCTTTGTCGTTGTCCTCTACGCACAATAGGTTCGTTGAGCAGATGTCGCTTTGGCGGATGAGGAATTCTTTGATGTCGCCCGTGCTGAGGACATGTGGTCAAGCGTCTTGTCGAGGGTGAACCGTCCGTGAAGGTGTTTATACCCTCGCCGCCGCTACCGCTGAGGTGTCCACCGGGTCGGTCAGCCAAATTGAACGCAGTATGCGGCAACCCTTTACAAAAGGACTTGCCGCCTTTGCAATGGTCTCAGAGCTCGACGTTGAAGATTTTAGCTAACTCCGCCAGTGTCTTCCCGTTGAAAATTTTTCAGATGGCGGTAAAATTTTCACAGCAAGGAACTCGCGCTGAAACCAAGGGCAATGAGCGCGAGCAACAGGGCCAGATGTCCTGTTGTCTTGTGTCTTGGGCGTAAGGCATTGAGGGAGTCGGGGTCAAGTTTCAGGCCGTTGATCTTTTGGCTTAATCGGTCGAGGTTTTGAACCAGAGTGGGGATATGTTCTAAACCATTGCACAGGCTGTCGAACTGTTGGCGCAGGCGGGCCTGTGGCCCTCTATTTTCGCGTATCCACTGTTCAATCAGGGGGCGACTGAAGATCCAGATGTTCAGGTTTTCATCCAGTTGTCGGCTGATTCCTTCGGCCATGACCATGTTTTTTTGTAATAGCAACAGTTGGGGTTGAATGGTCATGTTGAAATTTTTGCTGAGGTGGAACATTTGCCCCAGCAGGCGGGCAAAGGAAAAGCTGTTGAGCGATTGGCCCATAATCGGCTGACAGACGGAGCGCAGGGCTTGTGAGAAAACGCTGAGCGAAACGCTGTCGCTAATCAGGCCCCCCGTGCGGTGAGCCTCTGCCAGCTTGTTATAGTCTTCTTCTAGTAAGGCCAGAAGCATGTCGGCAAGAAAGGTGCGTGTCTGATAATCGATTCTCCCCATGATGCCAAAATCAACTGCAACAATTTGTCCCGCAGGGCCGACCAACATATTGCCGGGGTGCTGGTCGCCGTGAAAAAAACCGTCGCGGAAAACCTGATGGAAAAAAATACGCGCCGCTGTACTGAGAATGTCGGGCAGATGATGCCCAGCCGCAACCAAGGCCGCCCGGTCGTCGAGGGGAATACCGCGCACACGGCTCATTGTCATGACGTTACGGCTTGTCCGGATCCAGTCAATTCGGGGTGTTTGATAGCTGGTGTCGCCTGCAAAATTTTGGGCCAATTCGCAGGCGGCTGCCGCTTCCATTCGTAGATCCATTTCCAGTTTGACCATATCGTCAAAGGTCTGAACAACATCACAAAGCCGCAAACGGGCCAAGGCTGGTTTCGCTCGTGTGACAACACGCGCCAGATGGTGGAAAAGCGCGAGGTCGCGTTGAAAGTGCTGTGTGGCATTGGGGCGTAAAATCTTGACTGCGACCTCTTCCCCGTCTGTACTCACGGCAAAATGAACCTGCGCGATAGAGGCCGCAGAGATAGGAGTCGGTTCAAATTGTTGGAAAAACTGCTCAAGCGGTGCGCCGAGGTCTGCGGCGATCAGTGCGCGGGCCTTGGCTCCATCAAAAGGCGGGAGCTGATCTTGGAGCTGGGCAAGGTCACCCGCCAGATCATCGCCCAGTAAGTCGGCGCGGGTCGAGAGAAATTGACCAAATTTGACAAAAACAGGCCCGAGGTCGATCAGAGCCAATGCCATCTTTTCACCGGGACGCAGGGGGGAACTACACCCAAAATTCCTGCGCCGCAGGAGACGCGCACAGCCAAGGATAACGGCAATAGACCGATTGGAGGCCAAGCCTTCTAACACAGACAGGGCATCATGGCGGGCGAGGACAAAGGCAATGTGCCAGAGGCGGAAGAAGCTTTTGAGGGTGCGGGTCATGGAGTGTTCAAATTCGCCAGCCGCAATGAATGGCAGCAATGCCGCCGCTGTGGTTGCGGAAAGAACAGTGTTGAAACTTGGCCTGTCCCATTTTTGCGAGGAGTTCCTCCTGCGGTGGAAAGCGGCGGATGGATTCTGCCAGATATTGATAAGAGTCGCGATCGCGGGCGATGATCTCCCCCATTTTTGGCAAGAGGCCAAAGGAGTAACGGTCATAGACCTCTGCGAGGACAGGAACGACAACACGCGAAAATTCCAGACAGAAAAAACGCCCCCCGGGACGCAGAACACGGTGCATTTCGCACAAGGCCCGGTCAATATGGGTGACGTTTCTTAGACCAAAGGCAATAGTACAGGAGTCCATGCTCCGATCAGGAAAGGGAAGCCGTTCGGCATTGCCGCAGGCCCAGGTAATTTGGCGCAGGAGTCCCTTGTCAATCATGCGCGTCCGCCCGACCTGCATCATGTCGAGGGTCAGATCACAAACGCTCACGGGGCCGACACGGTGGCGGCCGACACGCTGGACAATCCGTAGAGCAATATCACCCGTTCCCCCCGCAACGTCGAGATGACGTTCCCCCGGACGTGGGTGGAGCCAGTCGATCAATGCCGATTTCCACAGACGATGAACCCCGCCAGACATGACGTCGTTCATCAGGTCGTATTGACGCGCAACAGATTCAAAAACCCCGCGCACACGGCGGTGCTTTTCCTCTAGCCCCACCTTTTGATAGCCAAAATGCGTGATCCCGTCTTGCCCTGTATTTTGGGGGCCTGTCGATTCTAAGCTTGTCGATTCTGGGCCGATCATGAGGTTAATCCTTGCGTAAAGGGGCGCGAAATGGAAGGACAAAAAATCATCTCAATGGTATAGGGTGCTTGGGGTCTCAACGCAAAGAAAAAGACAGCCTGCCTTGTTCGCGCAAATTCAATAGGGGGATGATAAAAATGCCTGAATTGCCAGAGGTTGAAACCGTCATGCGCGGTCTGTGCCCCGTGATGGAAGGCCAGCGTTTCGCCACAGTAACGGTGCGTTGCCTCCGTCTGCGTGGGCCGCTGAATCCTGACTTGGCGGGGCGTCTGGAGGGGCGGTCTGTGGTGGCGTTGGCGCGACGGGCGAAGTATATCTTGATGACGCTGGATGATGAGCAGGTTCTTTTCCTCCATCTGGGGATGTCCGGGCGGATGACGATTCATAGGTCAGCAGGTCCGGGCAGGTCGAGTGATGACAGCTTTCTGCCGCTCGGTCGTCATGACCATATCCTTTTTGATATGGCGGGGGAGCGGGGTTCTAAAACGCAAATCCGTTTTTGTGATCCCCGGCGTTTTGGCATGGTGGATATTGTGGATAATCGCAGTTGTCTTCCCGATAGTTTTTCTCGACTCGGGCCGGAACCCTTGGGCAACTCTTTCAGCGGTGCGGTTCTTTATGAAAAGTTTCAGGGCAAAAAAACCACGCTCAAGGCGGCCTTGCTGGATCAAGGTTGCGTTGCGGGATTAGGTAACATCTATGTCTGCGAAGCCTTAAATCTATCCCGTCTTTCTCCGCTGTGTCGAGCGGGAAGTCTCACGGTTGCAGACTGTGAAAATTTGGTGCAGGCCATTCGTCAGGTTTTAGAACAGGCCATTCGCGCAGGGGGGTCGTCTCTACGTGATTATGTTCAGGCCTCTGGCGAACTGGGCTATTTTCAGCATCAATGGCGCGTTTATGGGCGGGCGGGGGAGCCTTGCCCAGCCTGTGGACCGGATGCTGTGATTCAGCGCATTCAGCAGGCCGGACGATCAACATTTTGGTGCATGGCCTGTCAAGGTTAGTCTGTAAACCCCATTTCTTCAAAACACTCAATCACCATGTTTTGAAGCATGATTTCCGGGTGATTTGACACTTTATTTGACGTGGCGCGTCGTTTTTGTATAGAATGACTACTTTGTGCTCTTCGTTTTCGTTGTTGTTCTTTCCCCACGAGGGAAATTGAAAAAGAGGCAAGTCCTATGGTTAATACTGTGACACGCGCTGATTTGGGAGAGGCTATTTACGAGCAAATCGGTCTTTCGCGCAGTGAATCTGCCCAGCTCGTCGAAGATATTCTGGGTGAGATTTCTGATACCTTGGTTAGCGGAGAATCGGTTAAGGTGTCTTCGTTTGGCTCCTTCACTGTCCGACATAAGGCAGAACGTATCGGGCGCAATCCCAAAACAGGCGAAGAAGTCCCTATTTCTCCTCGGCGTGTTTTGATCTTTCGCGCGTCGCAAGTGCTCAAGAGCAAGATCAACGCGTCATCCTGACGGGCGTTTGGCTTTGGCCTGAATCCGGTGGAGTAGAGCGTGTCTTCTGAAATTTCTGTGCGGAAGTCCCCTGATGCTTTGCGGACGATCAGCGAAGCCTCTGAAGAACTTGGCGTTCCCCAGCACGTCTTGCGTTTTTGGGAAACGCGCTTTGATGATGTCAAGCCGATGAAACGCGCGGGGCGGCGGCGTTATTATCGTCCCAGCGATCTGGAACTCTTGTCGCGCATTCGTGATCTGCTCTATCGCGACGGTCTGACGATTAAGGGGGTGCAAAAACTTTTCAAAGACCATCGCGGACGCTTGCCCCCCCTAAGCCTCCCCCCGTCCCCAAGTTCTCCTCCGTCTGTGTGCGACCAGGCATTGCCCCAAGCTATCAGTGATAATAAATCTGGTGCGGTTGCCGCGCTTGCTGATCTGTTGGTCACTGCCCGGGTGGCCCCGCAACCCGTGCCAGAGTCTGTGCAGGGCGATAGCGTTCTGTTTTCTGCGCTTCAAGATATGCTGTGGCGTCTTGAAAAGATTAGGGCAGGTTTAGAGGGTGAGGAAAAAGATTGATTTCATGGGCAAAGGACGTTATACGCGCCCATCGGGTACTTCTGGAAACTCCGAGCCTCGTCGTCTGGTGCGTTATTATGGCTGGCTCCGCGCACAGCGCGACCGCACAGGTTGATTTTTGTGATCCTCAAATGCCTCGGGTATTCTGCGGTTCTTGAAAGCAGTTTTCCTGCCAGTCAACGTTGGCTTGAAGTTTTTAGATTTACTCTATTGTAGTTTATCGGAGTATAGCGCAGTCTGGTAGCGCACTTGGCTGGGGGCCAAGGGGTCGCAGGTTCGAATCCTGCTACTCCGACCACCTGGAAAGCGGGAACCTTTGTTCCCGCTTTTTTTCTTTCGAGTTTTCTGTTTCTTTCGGGCCGTAGAGGTCTTCCGGTGTGATTTCAGGGACGGTGAGGGTGCGGAGGACGACTGCGTTGTTGTCGTATTTAACCGCACGATAAAAGCAACTGCGCCGTCCTGTGTGGCAGGCGACCCCTGTTTGGTGAACCTTGAGCAAAACCGTATCGCCATCACAGTCGATCAGAAAATCAACCAGCTTTTGAACCTGTCCTGATTTTTCGCCTTTGCGCCAGAGCTTCTGGCGTGTGCGTGTCCAGTAGCAGACCCGCCCCGTTGACAGCGTTTCAATGATGGCTTCTGCATTCATCCACGCCATCATCAAAACCTCGCCTCCTTGGGCGTCCTGTGCAATGGCGGGAATCAACCCGTCGGCATTAAAGCGCAGGCTGTTCAAAAGGTCTGAATGGCTTTTGTTGTTTTGAGTCTGAGTCATGTTTTACTACCCTTCACACAAACGATTAAATCCGGCATCGAGGTCGTTCTTGAGGTCGTCGGGATCTTCTAGCCCGATATGCAGGCGCACAAGTGTTCCCTTTGGTACCCAGTCTGTTGCGGTGCGGATTGGGGATTCTGGTAAGATCAGGCTTTCATACCCGCCCCAGCTATAGCCCAAGCCAAAAAGCTCCATATGGTCAATCATGGCTCCAAGTGCGGCCCGGTTGTAATGTTGATCAAGGACGATGGAAAAAAGCCCGCAGGCTCCCTTAAAATCGCGTTGCCAGATGGCGTGTCCGGGATGGTGAGGCAGGGCAGGGTGCAAGACTCGTGAGACCTTGGGGTGCTGTTCCAGCCACTGGGCGAGTGCGAGGCCGTTGGTATGGTGTTGTTTCAAACGCACGGCCAGGGTTCGCAGGCCGCGTTGGGCCAGATAAATGTCGTCTGGGCCAGCACATTGGCCCAAGTGGTCGGCACTGCGTCTGATGGCGGTGGAATGTGCAGACTTTGTGACAATCAGGCCCAGCATAGCATCGGAATGACCAACAATATACTTGGTTGCAGCGTGAACAGAAACATCAACCCCAAGGTCAAAAGACTTACAGTAAAGAGGTGTCCCCCAGGTGTTGTCGAGAATCACAACAGCCCCTCCGTCATGGGCGCGTTGGGCCAGTGCGGGAATATCCTGCATATCAAAGGTTAAGGATCCGGGAGATTCGGCAAAAACAACAGTCGTGCGTTCTGTCATCAGGGGGGTAATGTTGCCGTTGGGGTCGTAGTAGGTTGTCTCAACTCCCATTTTTTTCAAAAAGTGATCGCAAAACAGACGGGTAGGGGTATAAACGCTATCTGGGACAAGAATATGATCCCCTGCTGCGACAAAGGCCAGTAAGGCCGTCGTGATGGCAGCGAGACCCGACGAGGTCACACAGGCATCACCCCCGCCTTCGAGTTCTGCAATCGCGTCTTCAAAGGCAAAGCGTGCTGGCGTTCCCTGTCGCCCATAGTTGACATTGCCCGGTTTGAGCTTGTTTTTGGAGCGTTCGTCTAATTCCGTCAGTGACGAAAAAAGAATGGTCGAGGCATGTTCAACAGGCGGATTAACCAAACCGCTGTTTCGCGCGGGCGCACGGCCCGCATGGGCAACGCGGGTTGCATCAGAAAATGTCTTGGTCATAGAGGGAGCCTTTGCTACATATTTGTTGATTCCAGCTGTTGAGTTATTTCATTAGCCTCTTGACTATGATTTTCCAAGCCGAAGAAAAGGACGCATCGGTTTTTAACTGTTATTCCTTAAAACAAAGCCCCCCTGCTTTTTGTCACAGGAGGGCTGGTGCGTGTCAGTGGAGGTTAGTCAGGTGGGTCATCATCGCCGTCCCCGAAGTTAAAGGCATCAAAAGCAACGGGAATTCTGTCCAATGCGCTGATCTGTCCGGTGTCGGGCATGCTATGGGCTATGCCCTTGTGGCAATCGATACAGGTTTTTTCACCGCTAAAAAGAAACTCTTCGTGGGCATTGGCCGCGCGTTGACTTTGGCGGGTAATGTCCATTGAATCGGGTTGGTGGCAGTTGCGACACTCTAGCGAGTCATTGGCCTTGAACCGCGCCCATTCGTGCTGGGCGAGCTCAAGGCGTTTAGCCTCGAATTTTTCGGGTGTGTCGATGGTTCCGAAAATTTTGCCGTAGACTTCCTTGGTTGCCTGTACCTTGCGCGCGACCTTGTCTGTCCAGTTGTAGGGCACGTGGCAATCTGAACAGACGGCACGCACACCAGAACGATTTGAATAGTGAATGGTTGTTTTCAATTCTTCGTAAACCGTATCGCGCATTTCGTGGCAAGAAATACAAAATTTCTCTGTATTGGTGACTTCGAGCGCGGTATTGAACCCGCCCCAGAACATAACCCCCGCCAGAAACCCACAGACGGTCAAAAAGCCAAGACTGTAGTGGACGGAGGGTGTGCGAATCACATCCCAGAATTTTTTGAGTGTCTTGGTCATTGTCAATCCGCCTTGCCGTTCAGGAGGTTGTCAATATCCTGAAAAGTATTTTTGACCAGTGGTGCAGTTTCGTCTTGGGCCAAGTGGCACTGGGTACAAAAATACCGTCGAGGAGACAGGGTCGCGAGGAATTGACCGTCCCGATCCGCAAAGTGGGTGATAGAGACCATCGGAGCCTGTGAGTCACCGATGGCGGTGCGGCTGTGGCAGGTCATACATTTATTGGTTTTGATATCAACTTGGTAGCCGTCAATCTTATGCGGAATGACGGGGGGTTGATCGGGATAGTTCCGCACTTGGCGTTTGTCACTGTTGAGAACCTTGTTGATGATGGGGGCAGAGGGAGTCTCGACCAATGGCCCACCTCGCAGGCTGGCGATGTGATCTGGGTCACTGACGCCGTCTTGCGCCAAAGAGGGAAGCACCACTAAGGACGCAATCAATAGCCCAAAGACTGTTATCAGTGATTTGATGTGTGAGCAAATCATCATGGGACACCTCATACGGGTTCAATTTTGACGGCGCATTTTTTAAAGTCCGTCTGTTTTGAAATCGGGTCTGTAGCATCCAGCGTGACCTTGTTAATTAGCTGGCTGGCATCAAACCAGGGAATAAAGACCAGACCGCGTGGCGGTTTGTTGCGTCCGCGTGTTTCAACACGGGTGAGGATTGACCCCCGCCGCGAGGACACTCGAACCTCGGAACCGCGCCGCAGTCCTTTGTCACGGGCGTCATCGGGGTGCATGTAGCACAGGGCATTTGGAACGGCCTTGTAGAGTTCAGGCACGCGCTGGGTCATAGAACCGGAATGCCAGTGTTCCAAAACGCGCCCGGTGGTCAGCCAAAAATCATATTCGTCGTTTGGCGTTTCAGGGGCGGGTTCAAAGGGCAGAGCAAATATCCGTGCCTTGCCGTCCTTTTGCCCATAAAATTCAAAGCCTGCACCTGTGCTGACGTAGGGGTCTTCGCCTTCGCGGAAACGCCAACGGGTTTCCTGACCAGCGACGACGGGCCAGCGCAGACCGCGTTCTTTGTGGTAGGTTTCAAAATCGGCGAGGTCGTGGGCTTTACCGCGTCCGAATTTGGCGTATTCTTCAAATAGGCCCTTTTGGATATAAAATCCAAAGTGGCGGGCCTCGTCGTTGCCATAGTTGGCATTGACTTCTGACAGTGGGTATTTTGTGATCTCTGCATTGGCAAAAAGAACCTCGTAGAGCGTTTTACCCCGGTGTTCCGGCTTTTTGGCGATGAGTTCTTCTGACCAGACGTCTTCGACTGTGAAGCGTTTGGAAAATTCGACCGTCTGCCACAGATCAGAACGGGACTCACCGGGGGCTGCTACAAGCTGATACCAAAACTGTGTTCGGCGTTCGGCGTTGCCGTAGGCTCCTTCTTTTTCGACCCACATTGCCGTGGGCAGGATCAGGTCGGCGGCTTGGGCCGTAACGGTGGGATAGACATCGGACACAACAATGAAATTGTCCGGATTGCGATAGCCGGGCAGGGTTTCTTCCATCATATTCGGGGCGGCTTGGAGGTTGTTGTTGACCTGAATCCAATAGGCATTCAAATCCCCGTCTTTGAGCTTGCGATTTTGTAGAACCGCGTGAAATCCGGGTTTACTGGGAATGGTGCCATCGGGAATATTCCAGATTTTTTCTGCAACGGCACGGTGTGCAGGGTTTTTAACTACCATATCCGCAGGCAGGCGGTGGGCAAAGGTGCCGACCTCGCGCGCTGTGCCACAGGCCGACGGTTGTCCCGTCAACGAAAAAGGACTGTTGCCTGGTTGCGAAATCTTACCTGTGAGCAGGTGCAGGTTATAGATCATCTGGTTGAGCCAGACCCCGCGCGTGTGCTGGTTGGCTCCCATCGTCCACAGGGACATGACCTTTTTGTCGGGGTCTGCGTAAATTTCTGCCATTTCTTGCAGGAGGTTGAGTGGAACGCCGGAAACCTCTGCCGCGCGTTCAAGGCTATAATCCGCAACAAAGGCCGCGTAATCACTAAAAGAAATTTCTGTGTGTCCTCCGGCTTTGCCCGCATTTCTTGCGACCTTTTGCAGGGGGTGTTCGGGGCGCAGGCCATAGCCAATATCCTGATTGCCCAGACGAAATGTTGTGTGCTTATTCACGAAATCGCGGTTGACGCGGTTTGTTTGAATGATGAAATTTGCCAGAGCATTGGCAATAATCAGGTCGGTTTGCGGCACAAAGATCATCGGAATGTCTGCGAGATCAAAGCTCCGATGCTCGTAGGTGGATAGGACACCAACCTTGACATGGGGGGCGGACAGTCGTCGATCTGCCAAGCGCGTCCACAGCACGGGGTGCATTTCCGCCATATTGGAACCCCAGAGAAAAAAGGCATCGGCCTGCTCAAAATCATCATAACAGCCCATTGGCTCGTCAATGCCAAAGGTTCGGATAAAGGCCCCAACGGCAGAGGCCATGCAGTGGCGCGCGTTGGGGTCAATATTGTTGGAGCGGAAGCCAGCTTTGTAGAGTTTAGATGCAGCATAACCTTCCCAAACCGTCCACTGACCAGACCCAAACATGCCCACAGCAGACGGCCCTTTTTCCCGCATGGCCTTTTTGAATTTTTCCGCCATTACGTCAAAGGCTTCATCCCAAGACACGGGTGTGAAGTCTCCGTCTTTGTGGTAAACGCCGTCTTTTTTCCGCAAAAGTGGGCGGGTCAGGCGATCTTCACCATACATGATCTTTGATAGAAAATACCCCTTGGCACAGTTCAGGCCCCGGTTGACCTCCGCCTTTGCATCTCCGTGGGTGGCGACAACGCGGTCATTTTTCGTGGCGACCATGATGGAACAGCCCGTGCCACAAAAACGGCAGGGGGCTTTTGACCACTTGAGGCTGGTTTTGTCGGCTTCGGTGATAAGGTTTGAGGCTCCAACCGGATTGGTAAGCCCTGCAACGCTTGCCGCAACGGCAGCGGCTTGGGCTTTGATGACATCCCGTCTGGTCATTTTGAGCATAGTGTAGTTCCTTCGGTCAGTGACATTTGATCGTTCGCTGTGTAGTGGGGCTGGACGGTTAAAATGTCATCCAGTGAATTTTTTTCGCTTTGGTGAAAAATGAGATTAGCGGTGAGAACACCGTCGAGGGATTCGATTCTGCTTAGTAAGCGCGATAGCTCTGCTTCGCTCTTGGCTTCGGCGATGACGATAATCTTGTTCACCTGTTCGTCGGGGTTGCTGTGGACATCTACCCTTTCAAGACGGCGGAGATTGTGTTCAATGCAGGTGCGGTGTTCGGGAATGGTCGTCACAACCAGACTGGCAATGTGCCAACCATCACCACTCTGGTGTGATGTCTTTTCAACGCTTGGCATAGGGGTGCTCCTCCTGTTCTGGTGTGCAGCGGGTCAGATGGCTTGGATCTGGTATGTTTTGAATCCCTGTGCTTTGACTTTGGGGTTTTTCATGCAAATAAAGTGACTGGTTGGGGCAAACGCCAAGACAGGCTCCGCAACCCGTGCAAAGATCGTTATCAACTGTCACAGCCCCGACGGGACGCACCCGCAGGTCAAAGACCAAGGCCCGTTCCAGGCAACTGTCGGTACAGAGCCGACAATCTATTCCTGCCTTCAATAGGCAACTGTCTTGGACATGGGCCGTCAGCACCCAAGGAACCTGATCTGTTTGGAACAAACTCTCTTCTGGGCAGGAGTCTGCACAGGCCCCGCAAAATATGCATTCATCTTGTCCGGGGACGAGGCCCGCCTTACCCCCGATGAGGGATAAAATATCTTGTGGACAGGCGGCCACACAGTCACCACATCCACGACAGTCCTGCGCAATGCGGTGGCCTGTCGTCCAAGGAGGGAAAAAATCGGGAAATTTTCGTCCTCCCCTGCCAAAAAGACTGCGTCTGGATAGGGTTTTGACCATAGCACTGCGTTCCGGTGTTTGATGAGATCAAAGGGACGGCGGGCCAAAAATGATTTGGCTGACCCAAATCAAAAAGCCATAGCCGCCAATGCCAACAACCGCGAGCAATGGAAAAAAAGCCAGCGTCAGGAACGCGACGGCAATTCTTTCGTCTGCTTTACGCTCTGGCAGGTTTGAGTCCCGTTGTGACACCTTGCTGACTCCCTTTCTCATCAATAGTGTGGGGAGCGTGGGCTTTTTTTTCTGCGCTGTCTTTGATCTAGATCAAGCAATGTCAGTTTTTTGAGTTTTCAGTGTTATGAGACCTGTGCGCGGGATGGATGGTTTGTTGATTTTGTTGTGTTTGTACGCAACCGGTGCATTTCATTAAGGGTTTCATCGCGCACCGCACCCCGACGGCCGGGTATCCAGTAGATTTTCCTGTCCAACGGCGTTTCAGGTGGCATTGGCAACTCTATTGAACAGGGTTCGTGCCAGCAGCGGTCGCCTTGAGAGCCCGCTTCAAATTGTACGCCATTGCGGTGAGCTGGATATGTCGCCTTGCCAGGGACCCGGTGTGGACCTGTCCGCAGGCCATAACCTCGTTGTGCCAAAGATCTTCCCGGCAACGCACCTTGTGAATGGGGCCTCGCTTTCAGCCTTGCTGCGGCGTCGTTGCGGGCCCAGACGCCGGTCACAACACCCCGTGTGGTGCCTCCCTTCTCCTCAACCGCATTGCGAAAGCCAACTCCCTGATACGCACTGTCGGCAGAGACCTGTTCAGGATCACCACATCACAGCCGGCTGTCCCGTCATTCACGTTGGCCGGCGTGACGACAATCCTCTCCACCGGATCAGTCGGTTCATCGGAGGCCACATGAGCCTTGTCACCATGCACCGCCTTCCTGTGCCTGATCCAGCGCGCGTCGTTGTCTTCCCTGCTGGCCGAAGCGATGGGCATCAACCAGCGTGCCCTGTTTGACCGATAGATGTCGCTCGCGCAACTGCGTGGTCATGCCGTCGAAGAGCCGCGAGCTCGCCTAGGTCACGGCGAAACCGCACAAAGGCCGTCCGCGTCGGCTCGCTGCGGGAGAAACCGCAAAAGCGGCGGACCGAAGCCCGGTCATCCCGCGCATCGGCCAGCTTCACATCATCAGACCACCGCCCCAAAAGCAGGGCCTTCAGCAAACACAGTGGCGGCCAACCTGCTTCGCCCTTGGATGCGGAGGACATATCCGACAGATGATGATCAGGCATCGTCCAACAGGCCGACAAGGTCATCAAGATCGCTTTTTTTCCTATCAAGGGAAAAATGCTCCTGACCAATCTCACGACGCGCCATCAATCCTCCCAAACTCTTCTAGCAATTAAGACAATCACAAAACAGCAGACCCGTCCAGTGATATCCGCGCACAGGTCTCACGCCTGATACCAACTGCATAAAATAAAGACTCTCTGGTCCTGGCGCGTGAGCAGATTCTGTGATTCAAGGAAGGACACAGTTTTGGAGATTTGTCATGGGTCAGCCCCTTCCGCTGCGTCAGGATTATGACGCATCCCGTCTTCGCCGCCTTGCCCGGCACTCAGCAGATTCGAACCGGACGCGCCGCTTGCTTGCCCTTGCGGTCATCTCTGATGGCGGCAGTCGCAGTGAAGCCGCGCGGCGTTGGTCGTCAAATTGTTCGTGATTGGGTGTTGCGTTTCAATGCAGAAGGTTCGGACGGGCTTTTGCAACGTTCGAGAAGCGGTCGACCGGCCAGTGAGGCCCGGCTTGCTGCCCTGATTGCCCGCGTTGAAACAGGGCCATTGCCTGCTATCGATGGTGCGCTGGCGACTTCTGGATCTGGCGCAGTGGTTATGGGAGGACTATCGCCTCAGCATCAGCGAAAGTTGCCTGAGTGCCACCTTGCGCAAACACGGCTACAGAAAACTGACGGCGCGCCCGCGTCATCATGGCCAGAACGGGGATGCCCTGACCGCATTTAAAAAAAACTTCCCCGCCGAAATAGCCTCTCTGCACGCCAGAATTGGTCCGGCTGTCCCGCTGGAAATCTGGTGGCAGGATGAGGCGCGTGTTGGCCAGAAGAACAGCATGGTGGGCCAAACAGGGCACACGGCCTGTGGCAGCAAAAGACCAGCGCACAAAATCCGCCTGGATATTCGGGGCGATCTGCCCCGCCCGGGGTGGCCGCGCTTGTCCTGCCGCAGTGCAATACCTGCGGGATGCAAGGGCACCTGGAAGAGATATCGTCACAGCCGGTGCCCATGCTGTCATTATCCTTGACAAGGCGGGCTGGCACACCACCGGCAAACTGGATATCCCGGACAATATCACCCTGTTGCCTCTGCCGCCACGCAGCCCTGCCCCGGTCGAAAATGTCTGGCAATATTTGCGACAAAACCGGCTGTCAAACCGCGTCTTTCAGGACCAGATCGTTTCCCTCTGTCGTGACGCATGGAACAACCTCACCGAAAGACCCTGGAAAATCAGGTTCATTAGATACAGAAAATGGGCACATGGGGTCTGACTTTCAGGAAATGGTATTTATGAGTTCATATGCAAATCATGGACAAGCAAACCCGAAAGGTTCAATCTAAATCCGATCCACCAAACGCCGGGACTGAACAACTAGATCGTTATCTATTTTTTTGTCTTACCTTCATCGTGCTGTTTCATAGAGCGCAACGGTAGCAGCGGCGGAGACGTTGAGGACGGGGAATTGCGGTGTTGTGGGCAAGCTAACTAAAAGGTCGCAGTGTTCGCGCGTTAGACGGCGCAAACCTGCGCCTTCTGCACCCATGATAAGGGCAATACGACCATGTGTGGGTAGCACATCAGCAAGGCGTTTTTCTCCGTCACCGCTCAATCCATATATCCAAAATCCATAGTGTTTGAGTTGTTCAAGGGCGCGGACAAGGTTGGTGACACCAATATAGGGCGTTATTTCCAACGCACCGGAGGCCGTTTTGGCTAGTGTTCCCGTTGGTGGAGCGGATTTGCGCTCTGGAGAAATCACCGCGCATGCGCCAAAGGCGGCGGCAGACCGCAAGACGGCTCCAACGTTATGCGGGTCTGTGACTTGATCGAGGATCACAACAACCGTCCGTCCTTTTGACTCGCTGTTGATATCTTCCTCTTCAATATTGCGCATGACATCCTCTAAGTGTGTCTCTGCAAGGGGCGCGACAAGTGCGGCGAGTCCTTGGTGGACGGTCCCCTCAGGTAGAAGAGCGCAGAGATCACTGCGGCTCATATGCGCAGGGGCAGGGAGGTCTGTTTTAGCTGTTGCATAGAGTCGGCTGATGGTTTTTTCATGCTGTTTTGCCGCCTCTGGTGTCAAGACAACGCGCCGAATGATCCGCGTTGGATTTGCAAGGGTTGCCAAAACGGCGTGTATGCCGAAAAGCCAATGATCTTGTTGTGTGTGAGGGTGGTTTCCGTCGGCGTTGCGGCGTTTTTTATGAGGAGATTTTCTGGTGGACATGTTCTGTGAACTTTAATCGTAGCTTTGGATGTATGGGACGGTGTTTATGCCGTTTTTTTTCGCGACTGTCTCCTGAAAATTTACTGATTGACAGCGGGGAAAAAATGGCGATAGTTGCCAACAACATTGCCAGAGCGACGTTTGGAGACTTGGCGAAAATTTCTCCTTACGACTGTTTTGTCTGTTTGGCTGTGTGTGACGCTTTATTCTGCGGATCAGGGCCGGAGGGATGCCCGAGTGGCTAAAGGGGGCGGACTGTAAATCCGCTGGCTATGCCTACGTTGGTTCGAATCCAACTCCCTCCACCACGGAGCGCAGACCGTCATGGAGCGTTAAAAATTGGGTTTATTGTGTGATGTCTTTAGACGTGCGGGTGTAGCTTAGTGGTAAAGCCCTAGCCTTCCAAGCTAGTTATGCGGGTTCGATTCCCGCCACCCGCTCCATGGTTTGAGAGGCTCGCAATTTGTGGTGTTGCGGGCTTTCTTTATCATCTTGGTTGATCAGGTCAGATTTTGATTATCTGCGAAAATTGGGACAGGAAACGGTTATGGCGAAGGAAAAGTTTGAGCGTACGAAGCCTCACTGTAATGTTGGTACGATTGGTCATGTTGATCACGGTAAGACGACGTTGACTGCGGCGATTACGAAGGTATTGGCGGAGTCTCAGGGTAAGGAGGGGACGAAGTTTGAGGATATTGACAAGGCTCCTGAGGAGCGTGCGCGTGGTATTACGATTTCGACGGCTCACGTTGAGTATGAGACGGAGGTTCGCCATTATGCGCACGTAGACTGTCCTGGTCACGCTGATTATGTGAAGAATATGATTACTGGTGCGGCGCAGATGGATGGTGCGATTTTGGTTGTGAATGCTGCGGATGGTCCGATGCCCCAGACTCGGGAGCATATTTTGCTGGCGCGTCAGGTTGGTGTGCCTGCGTTGGTGGTATTTTTGAACAAGGTTGATCAGGTTGATGATCCTGAGTTGCTTGAGCTGGTTGAGATGGAGATTCGTGAGTTGTTGTCGGATTATGAGTTTCCTGGTGATGACATTCCGATTGTTGCGGGTTCAGCGTTGGCTGCGATGGAGGGTCGTGATGCGTTGATTGGTTCTGAGAAGATTTTGGAATTGATGTCGGCTGTTGATGACTATATTCCGACGCCTGATCGTCCTGTAGATCAGGATTTTCTGATGCCGATTGAGGATGTTTTTTCGATTTCGGGTCGTGGTACGGTTGTGACGGGTCGTGTTGAGACGGGTGTTGTGAAGGTTGGTGAAGAGATTGAGATTGTTGGTATTCGCGACACGCAGAAGACGATTTGCACAGGTGTTGAGATGTTTCGCAAGCTGTTGGATCAGGGTCAGGCTGGTGATAACATTGGTGCGTTGTTGCGCGGTGTTGGTCGTGAGGATGTTGAGCGTGGTCAGGTTTTGGCGAAGCCTGGTTCGATTACGCCACACACTCATTTTTCGGCGGAATGTTATATTTTGACGAAGGAAGAGGGTGGTCGTCATACGCCATTTTTTGGGAATTATCGTCCGCAGTTTTATTTTCGGACGACGGATGTGACGGGTGTTGTGACGTTGCAGTCTGGCACGGAGATGGTGATGCCTGGTGATAATGTGAAGATTGATGTTGAGCTGATTGCACCGATTGCGATGGATAAGGGTCTTCGTTTTGCGATTCGCGAAGGCGGTCGTACTGTTGGTGCTGGTGTTGTTGGTGAGATCAGCAAGTAGTAATGTGTGGCGGCTCGTTGCGACGACATCGGGCCGTTTCACGGTCGCGCATCCATCCTTGATTCAAGGGGATGGGGGTGTTAATAGCCTCCAGTCGCTTGGGGGAGTGGTCTTGAGTGCTTTCTAGGTCTTTGGAGGAGAATAGCTCAATTGGTAGAGCACCGGTCTCCAAAACCGGGGGTTGTGGGTTCGAGTCCCTCTTCTCCTGCCATTTGCGGCCCAGCAGGTTTGCTGGGCCTTCCTATCCTGAAAGCTGGCGTGTAGACATAATAATTATTAAGGCAAATTACTAAATTGGGGTGTTTTTCTCTTTCTGGGGAAAGGTTGAAACGTTAGGAATGGCGAAAACAAATCTAGGCCAGTTTGTGCGCGAAGTGCGCCAAGAGCTGGTAAAGGTCACATGGCCCACGCGCAAAGAAACACTTGTCACAACGGCAATGGTTTTTGTCATGGTGATGTTTGTAGCAACATTCTTTTTCTTTGTTGATCAGCTTTTGTCTGTTGGGGTTGAATTTATTCTCGGCCTAGGGGGCTAAAGAAAATGTCCAAAATGCGTTGGTACGTGATTAACGTCCACTCCGGTTTTGAAAAAAAGGTCGCGGATTCTATTCGTGAACAGGTTGCGTGCAAAGGCATGGACGAGTCCTTTGAGGATATTCTTGTGCCGACCGAGGATGTTGTTGAGGTGCGCAGTGGCAAGAAGATCAACAGAGAGCGCAAATTTTTCCCCGGCTATGTTCTTGTGCGGATGCAGATGTCAGATGATACGTGGCATTTGGTCAAGGATACGCCAAAGGTGACCGATTTTTTGGGCAGGCAGGGACGGCCTTTGCCCATTTCTCAGAAAGAAGCCGAACGGATACTGCAGCAGGTGCAAGAAGGCGTCGAGCGGCCCCGCGTTGCTGTGATTTTCGAGGTGGGGGAAACTGTCCGGGTGACAGATGGGCCTTTTGCGTCTTTTAACGGTGTTGTCGAGGAAGTCGAGGAATCGCAAGGTCGTCTCAAGGTTGCAGTTTCTATTTTTGGGCGTGCGACTCCTGTTGAGTTAGAATATTCACAGGTTGAAAAGCAATAGTCTTGCGTTTTTGTTTGTTCCGGGTATTGTGCGCCCGTCCGGTCTTTGGGCCGGGTTGTTTTTTCTGCGGAAGGTTCGCCATGACCGCACCGCAGCCCATGTGAAATAGAGGGTTGAGCCAATGGCAAAGAAAATCGAGGGCTACATCAAGCTCGAAATCCCTGCGGGTGCGGCGAATCCGTCACCACCTGTTGGGCCTGCGCTGGGACAGCGTGGTTTGAATATCATGGAGTTTTGTAAGGCATTTAATGCGGCCACTCAGGAGGTGGAAAAAAATACACCTGTTCCTGTGGTGATTACGGCCTATTCTGATCGCTCCTTTACATTTGTGACC
This sequence comes from Kiloniellaceae bacterium, assembly GCA_965199245.1. Taxonomy (GTDB): domain Bacteria; phylum Pseudomonadota; class Alphaproteobacteria; order Kiloniellales; family Kiloniellaceae; genus Carbonatibacter. The sequence goes on along the minus strand of CBDAQP010000003.1, from coordinate 297,773 downwards.
AAGACGCCGCCCGCGTCATTTTTTCTGAAAAAAGCTGCTGGTTTGTCAAAGGGAAGTCAAGCCCCGGGGAAGGGTTTTGTCGGGTCTGTGACAATGGAGCAGGTGCGCGAGATTGGGGCGGCTAAAATGGCCGATCTCAATGCCTATGATGTTGATGCGGCGGCGCAGATGGTCGCAGGAACAGCCCGTTCCATGGGCTTAGAAGTGAAAGGTTAAGCGTGATGGCGAAAAAATCCAAACGGATGACAGGCTGTTGCCTGGGTCTTGATCGCGATGCGCTCTATCCTGTTGATGAGGCCGTGAAAATGGTCAAAGCACGGGCGAAGGCAAAATTTGATGAGACATTCGAAATTGCGATGAATTTGGGTGTTGATCCGCGTCACGCTGATCAGATCGTGCGTGGTGTTGTGGCTTTGCCACACGGGACAGGGAAAATCCTGCGCGTGGCCGTTTTTGCCCGTGATGCCAAGGCTGACGAGGCTCGGGCGGCAGGGGCCGACGTTGTGGGGTCTGAGAGTTTGATGCAGTCTATTCAGGGCGGCAACCTTGATTTTGATCGTGTGATTGCGACCCCTGATATGATGGCTGTCGTCGGGCGTCTGGGAAAAATTTTGGGGCCGCGTGGTTTGATGCCCAACCCGAAACTCGGAACCGTGACAATGGATGTCAAGGGTGCGATTGAGGCGGTGAAGGCGGGGCAGGTTGAGTTTCGCGCCGAAAAAACCGGAATTGTTCACGCCGGAATTGGCAAGCTGTCCTTTGACGAAGGGCAGCTTTTGGACAATGTCAAAGCCTTTATCGCGGCGATTAACAAGGCGCGCCCATCGGGGGCCAAGGGAACCTACTTGCGGCGAATTGCCCTGTCCTCGACCATGGGACCGGGTGTGCGTCTTGACGTTTCGTCCTGCCACACAGAATAGAACTGTACCTGCGTTCTGTTTTGTTGTAGTTAGGCAAAATCGTGGGGCAGTGGAGTCGTTCACTGTCGTGCGTTGTGTTCCGGTTGCTGTTTCTTATCGGAATGCGAACCTGTCCAAGACTGTTGGTGCGTTGATTTGATTTTTTTTGGGTCAAAGCTTAAATCTATTGCAGGGGCCGGCATAGACGGGAAGATTTTGAGTTTTTTGAATCTTTTATGAGGTTCAGGCTTGAACTTTCCTCGTTCAGGACAGGCGAACTGGATACCTAATGTTTGGGTGTCCTTGTGTTAACCTGATCCGGGTGATGTCCCGGATCCAGCTGAGCGGAGTTTTCCGTGGATCGTACACAAAAAGAGCAGCTGGTTGCCCAACTCAGGGAAATTTTCGAAGGCTCTGGTCTGGTTGTTGTGACCCAACAGTCCGGTTTGAGTGTTTCTGAAGTTTCTGCATTGCGTCGCAGTGCCAAGGAGTCCGGGGCCAGCTTTAAAGTGGCGAAAAACCGTTTGGCGAGGATTGCGCTTGAAGGCACGAAGTTTGAGGCTCTGACCCCGTATTTCTCGGGACCAACTGCGGTTGCGTCGTCCGAAGATCCTATTGCGGCGGCAAAGATCTGTGTCGAGTTCGCCAAAGATAACGAAAAACTGTCCGTTGTTGGTGGTGTGATGGGGGATAAATTTCTTGATGCGGATGGCATCAAGGCACTGGCTTCCCTGCCGTCACTCGATCAGCTACGTGTTAAGATCGTTGGTGTTCTTCAAGCCCCTGCGACGAAAATCGCAGGCGTTGCGCAAGCTCCTGCTGGTCAATTGGTGCGCGTTTTTGCGGCCTATGGCAAGGGTTGATTGCTTTTCCAAACGATATGAATAACTGTTCAAGCCGAGGAGATAAACGATGGCTGATCTTGATAAACTGGTCGAAGAACTTTCTGCTTTGACTGTTCTCGAAGCGTCTGAACTAGCGTCAAAGCTTGAAGACCACTGGGGCGTTTCTGCGGTAGCACCTGTTGCCGTTGCTGCTGTTGCTGGTGGTGGTGCTGATGCTGGCGGTGCCGCTGAAAAGGATGAATTTGATGTGATTTTGGCTGCTGTTGGTGATAAGAAAATAAATGTCATCAAAGAAGTTCGCGCGATCACAGGTTTGGGGCTGAAAGAAGCCAAGGAACTTGTTGAGGGTGCCCCGAAGCCCGTCAAAGAAGGCCTGTCAAAAGACGAAGCCGAGGAATTGAAAAAGAAACTCGAAGAAACTGGCGCGACTGTCGAGCTGAAATGATTTTCGCCCGCTTGCGGGCGGGTCTTTGTAAACCCGGCCGGGGACGTTTGTGCGTTTCCCGCGCCGGGGCTTTGGGCCTTTTTATGGTGGCTTTGAAAGAGGGACGTGCGATGTTGTTGCGTGAGGCTTTTTCAGGGTTTATTTGAGTTTAATAACCCGTCAAGTAACCCTATTTGGTTGCTTTTGGGTCTGTGTGTCACCTGTCTGGTGCCCTCTGTGCCAGACCCCGAAAAATTGAGGACATGACGAACATGGCGAGATCGTTTACGGGCCGCAAGCGCATTCGCAAGGATTTCGGTCGCATTGCAGAAGTTGCCACGATGCCCAACTTGATTGAGGTTCAAAAGGCTTCCTATAGCCAGTTCCTTGATGCTGAGAGCGAAGAAGGGGCCGCCACAGGGTTGAAAGAGGCCTTTGACTCAGTTTTTCCAATCAAAGATTTTGCTGATCGTTCCGAGCTTCAATTTCTGTGCTACGAACTCGAAGCACCAAAATTTGATGTCGAGGAGTGTCAACAGCGCGGTGTGACCTATGCTGCCCCTCTCAAAGTAACTTTGCGTCTGGTGGTGTGGGACGTGGATGAGGACACAGGTGCGCGTGCGATTCGCGACATTAAGGAACAGGACGTTTACATGGGCGATTTGCCCCTAATGACAAAGAACGGAACCTTTGTTATTAATGGGACAGAACGTGTCATTGTTTCGCAAATGCACCGTAGTCCCGGTGTTTTCTTTGATCATGATCGAGGAAAAACACACTCGTCAGGGAAATTTCTTTTTTCAGCGCGGGTTATTCCCTATCGCGGGTCTTGGCTTGATTTTGAATTTGATGCCAAGGATTTGCTCTACGTCCGTATTGATCGTCGCCGGAAACTGCCTGCGACGACCCTTTTGCTAGCTCTTGATGATGCGGCGACAGCAGAAAAGCGGGCGAAACTTGCACAAGATGGTCAACGGCTTGATCCGCAGGCAGGTACAGGCTTGTCGCCCGAAGCCTTGTTGCACTATTTTTATGGAACCATATGCTATAAAAAGTCGGGCAAGGGCTGGAAAAAGGCTTTTGACGGCGAGCAGATGAAAAACCAAAAGCTCATTCGAGATCTGGTTGATGCCAAGACGGGTGATGTCGTGGCAGAGGCTGGAACCAAGCTGACACCGCGCAAGATTCGCCAGCTTGTTGAGGCAGGCCTTAAAGACATTTTCGTTGCGGCCGAGGATTTGGTTGGTGCCTACATTGCCAATGAATTGGTTGAAAAGGACACAGGTGAAATACTTTGTGCCGCTGGGGAAGAGGTGAGCGATGATCTCTTGGTTCGTATTATCGGGTCAGGTCAAAAAGAGATTACTGTTCTTAATATAGATCACACTAATGTTGGCCCTTATCTGCGGAACACTTTGCGTCTTGATAAAAATGCCAACCGCGCGGAGGCCCTGACTGATATTTATCGTGTGATGCGCCCTGGGGAGCCGCCAACCTTGGAGGCAGCAGAGGCCATGTTCCAAGGGTTGTTCTTTGATTCAGAACGCTATGATCTTTCGGCGGTTGGTCGTGTGAAGATGAATGCTCGTCTGAACACGGAAACCGACGACCAGTTGCGGGTTTTGCGTCGTGAAGATATTCTTGAAATCGTGCGTCTGCTCTGTGATATGAAGGACGGGCGCGGCGATATTGACGATATTGACCATCTGGGCAACCGTCGTGTGCGCTCGGTTGGTGAGCTGATGGAAAATCAATTCCGCGTTGGGTTGTTGCGGATGGAGCGCGCCATCAAGGAGCGGATGGGGTCTGTTGAAATTGATACGGTCATGCCGCATGATCTTATTAACGCGAAGCCTGTTGCTGCGGCGGTGCGTGAGTTTTTCGGATCGTCTCAGCTTTCTCAGTTTATGGATCAGACTAATCCTCTGTCAGAAATTACGCATAAACGTCGTCTTTCAGCCCTTGGCCCCGGTGGTTTGACGCGCGAGCGGGCGGGTTTTGAGGTGCGCGACGTTCACCCGACGCACTACGGTCGAATTTGTCCGATTGAAACCCCCGAGGGGCCGAATATTGGTTTGATTAACTCGCTGGCGACTTATGCGCGCGTCAATCCTTATGGCTTTATCGAAAGCCCTTATCGCAAGGTTGTTGACGGGGTTGTCAGTCAAGAAGTTGTTTATCTTAACGCGATTGAAGAAGGCCGCTTTACCGTTGCGGAAGCCAATGCGGCTCTCGATAATAAAGGCCGCTTTCAAGAAGAACTAGTGCCTTGTCGCCAAAATGGCGATTATGCCGTTGTGCGGCGCGAAGACATCCATTTGATTGATGTGTCGCCGAAACAGCTGGTTTCGGTCGCTGCGGCTTTGATTCCTTTCCTTGAAAATGATGATGCGAACCGCGCCTTGATGGGATCGAACATGCAACGTCAGGCCGTTCCCTTGCTCAAGTCTGATGCGCCTTATGTTGGGACGGGGATGGAGCACCGTGTGGCCCGAGATTCCGGCGTGGCGATCTCTGTGCGCCGGGGGGGTGTTGTCGACCAGGTTGATGCGACGCGGATCGTCATTCGGGTTTCTGATGATATTAAAACGGGCGAAGGTGCTGTTGATATTTACAATCTGTTGAAATTTCAACGGTCGAACCAAAACACCTGTATCAATCAACGTCCGCTGGTCAAGGTTGGTGACAGGGTTGCGCGTGGTGACATTATTGCAGATGGGCCGTCAACTGATTTGGGTGATCTTGCCCTTGGGCGTAATGTTTTGGTGGCTTTCATGCCATGGAATGGCTACAACTTTGAGGATTCTATCCTGATTTCTGAACGCATTGTGCGCGATGATGTGTTTACCTCGATTCATATCGAGGAATTTGAGGTCATGGCCCGCGATACCAAACTCGGGCAGGAAGAAATTACCCGCGATATTCCCAATGTTGGGGAGGATGCGCTTGGCAACCTTGATGAAGCGGGCATGGTTTATATTGGGGCCGAAGTTCACCCCGGTGATATTCTGGTGGGCAAGGTCACGCCAAAGGGTGAAAGTCCGATGACCCCTGAAGAAAAACTCTTGCGGGCCATTTTTGGTGAAAAAGCATCTGATGTGCGTGATACCTCGTTGCGTTTGCCACCTGGTGTCGCCGGAACGGTTGTTGATGTGCGGGTATTCTCCCGCCGTGGTGTTGAAAAGGACGAACGCGAATTGGCGATTGAGCGTTTGGAAATTGAACACCTTTCCAAAGACCGCGATGATGAACGCACCATTTTGGAACGCTCTTTCTATGATCGTTTGACGTTTCTCGTCTCTGGGCAGGTTGCAGTCTCTGGCCCCGTCACCGGAGCGGTTGGCGATGTCAGCAATCTATCGAGGGGGCAGTTGCGTCAGATTGTTGTTGAGGATGAGGCGATCCAAACCGAAATAGAGGCTCTGAACAAACAGTTTGACGGCTCGCTTGATGAGTTGACAAAACGCTTTGAGGACAAGGTTGACAAGTTGCAGCGCGGGGATGAGTTGCTCCCCGGTGTGATGAAGATGGTCAAGGTCTTTGTTGCTGTCAAGCGCAAGCTACAACCTGGTGATAAGATGGCGGGGCGTCACGGGAACAAAGGTGTGATTTCTCGCATTATGCCGCTTGAAGATATGCCTTATACCGAAGACGGCACGCCAGTTGATATTGTTCTCAACCCGCTGGGGGTTCCCTCGCGGATGAATGTCGGCCAAATTCTTGAAACGCATTTGGGGTGGGCTTGTCGCGGGCTGGGGAACCAGATCGGCGATCTGGTCGCCGATGCACGTCGTGACGGAAACTATGAGTCCCTGCGTGCGCGGTTGTGTGATGTTTATGGCGAAGACATTTACAACGACGACATTTCAGAGATGACAGAATCTGAGGTCGATGAACTTGGGTATAATCTTCGCAACGGTGTTCCTATTGCTACGCCTGTTTTTGATGGTGCGAGTGAGCAGGACATCTGCGATATGCTCGAAAAAGCGGGGTTGGATCGCTCTGGTCAGGTGCGTTTGGTTGATGGGCGCACGGGTGAATTTTTTGATCGTGATGTAACAGTTGGCTATATTTACATGCTGAAACTGCATCATTTGATTGATGACAAGATTCACGCGCGCTCAATCGGGCCTTATTCGCTTGTCACGCAGCAACCTTTGGGCGGAAAGGCCCAGTTTGGAGGGCAGCGTTTCGGTGAAATGGAGGTCTGGGCTCTTGAAGCCTATGGCGCGGCCTATACGCTTCAGGAAATGCTCACGGTCAAATCCGATGATGTGTCTGGGCGAACTAAGGTTTACGAGGCTATTGTCAAGGGGGATGAGAACTTTGAGGCGGGCATACCGGAATCTTTTAACGTCCTTGTCAAGGAATTGCGCTCTCTCGGTTTGAACGTTGAGCTGGAATCCGAAAAATAATAGCGGACTTCTGACCGAAAAATTTTCAAAAGCAGTCTACAGATCGGGAGAATACCGATGTCTAACGCATTGACAACCCTTTCAGGCCAGCATGTCGGCCCACAGAGTTTTGAGCAAATTCGCATTGCGATCGCCAGCCCGGAACGCATCCGTTCTTGGTCGTTCGGCGAAATTAAAAAGCCGGAAACGATTAACTATCGCACCTTTAAGCCCGAGCGTGATGGTCTTTTTTGTGCGCGTATTTTTGGCCCAGTTAAGGATTATGAATGTTTGTGCGGCAAGTACAAGCGTATGAAATACCGTGGGGTCGTTTGTGAAAAATGTGGTGTCGAAGTCACACTGTCCAACGTGCGTCGTGAACGGATGGGGCATATCGAGTTGGCGAGTCCGGTGGCTCATATCTGGTTTTTGAAATCTCTGCCCAGTCGTATTGGCCTTTTGGCAGATATGACCTTGAAAGATCTTGAAAAAGTTCTGTATTTTGAAAACTTTGTCGTGGTCGAGTCCGGTTTGACCTCGATGAAACAGCACCAGCTTCTGAGCGAAGAAGAATACATTGATGCTCAGGATGAGTATGGTGATGATGCCTTTACAGCAAAAATCGGTGCGGAAGCTCTCAAGGATATTTTGTCCTCTATTGATTTGGAAGACGAGCGCGATACAATCCGTAGCGACTTGAAGGACACTAATTCCGAGGCTAAGCGCAAAAAGTATGTCAAGCGACTAAAACTAATTGAAGCCTTTATTGAGTCAGGGGCGCGTCCTGAATGGATGATTATGGATGTTGTTCCGGTAATTCCGCCGGAATTGCGGCCTTTGGTTCCTTTGGATGGTGGTCGTTTTGCGACTTCTGATCTCAACGACCTTTATCGTCGGGTGATTAACCGCAACAATCGTTTGAAACGTCTGATTGAATTACGTGCGCCTGATATTATCGTTCGCAACGAAAAACGGATGCTTCAGGAATCTGTTGATGCCTTGTTTGACAATGGGCGGCGTGGGCGCGTTATTACGGGGGCGAACAAGCGTCCTCTGAAATCGTTGTCCGATATGCTCAAGGGAAAACAGGGACGCTTCCGTCAGAACTTGTTGGGTAAGCGCGTTGACTATTCTGGTCGCTCCGTGATTGTTGTCGGGCCTGAATTGCAGTTGCATCAATGCGGTTTGCCAAAAAAGATGGCGTTGGAACTGTTTAAGCCTTTTATCTACTCTAAACTTGAGCTTTATGGCATGGCCTCCACTATTAAGGCCGCTAAGCGGATGGTGGAAAAAGAGCGTGCCGAAGTTTGGGACATTCTCGAAGAAGTCATTCGCGAACACCCTGTTCTTTTGAACCGGGCACCCACTCTTCACCGTTTGGGAATTCAGGCCTTTGAACCAAAGTTGATTGAGGGGAAAGCTATTCAGCTTCATCCCTTGGTCTGCGCGGCCTTTAATGCCGATTTTGATGGGGATCAGATGGCAGTTCACGTCCCGCTATCATTGGAGGCTCAGCTTGAAGCACGCGTCTTGATGATGTCCACGAACAATATTCTGTCTCCTGCAAATGGGAAGCCGATTATTGTGCCATCGCAGGATATTGTGTTGGGGATATACTACCTGTCTATGATTGAAGAAGGTGCAAAGGGCGAAGGCATGGCTTTTGTCGATATGGACGAAATGGAACACGCTATGAATGCGGGTGTGGTTTCTCTCCATGCTCGGATCAAAGCGCGTTACCATACGGTTGACGAAGGCAATAATCCGGTTGTGCGCCGTGTTGAGTCGACGCCGGGGCGGATGCTGTTGGCGCAGCTTTTGCCCAAACATCCGAAAATTTCCCTTGATGTGCTCAATCGTGTTCTCACTAAACGCGAAGTCTCTGAATTGATTGACGTTGTTTATCGTCATTGTGGTCAGAAAGAAACGGTCATCTTCTGTGACCGCATGATGAAGTTGGGCTTCAAGCATGCCTGTCGGGCGGGAATTTCCTTTGGCAAGGACGATATGCAAATTCCCGATGCAAAAGCAGGTTTGATTGAGCAGGCACAAGGCCAGGTCAAAGAGTTTGAACAGCAATATCTCGATGGTTTGATTACCAGAGGAGAAAAATATAACAAGGTTGTTGATGTCTGGGCGCAGTGTAATGATCGCGTGACAGAGGAAATGATGACTGTCATTGGGGCCGGACAGGGCCGCGACATCAACGCGGTTTATATGATGGCTCACTCTGGCGCACGTGGTTCGACGGCGCAGATTCGCCAGTTGGCAGGGATGCGGGGCCTGATGGCAAAGCCGTCGGGTGAGATTATCGAAACGCCGATTATTTCCAACTTTAAGGAAGGCTTGACCGTTCTGGAATATTTCAACTCAACTCACGGCGCACGTAAGGGACTCGCGGATACGGCGTTGAAAACCGCGAACTCTGGTTATCTGACTCGTCGTCTTGTCGATGTTGCACAGGATTGCATCATCACCGAAGGCGATTGCGGGACAGAAAAGGGCCTCACTATTGCGGCGGTTATTGATGGGGGTGAGGTGATTTCCTCTCTGTCAGAACGCCTTTTGGGTCGTGTTCCACAGGCTGATATTGTGGATCAATCCAGTGGTGAGTGTGTGGTCAAGGCTGGAGAAATTATTGTTGAGCGCGACCTTGATGCACTTGAACGTGCGGGGTTGGATAGCGTTTTGGTGCGTTCGCCGCTGACTTGTGAGGCTAAGACAGGAATATGTTCGCGGTGTTATGGACGCGATCTTGCCCGGGGAACGGCGGTGAATATGGGCGAAGCGGTCGGGGTCATTGCGGCTCAGTCGATTGGTGAGCCCGGAACGCAGTTGACTATGCGGACGTTCCACATTGGGGGCGCGGCGCAGGGGGGGGCGGAACAATCGACTGTTGAGGCCCCGTTGGATGGTACGGTTTCGATCAAGAATCGCAATGTTGTCGTCAACTCCGACGGTATTCCGATTGCGATGAGTCGGAACCTTGAAATCGTTGTTCGCGATGAAAAAAATCGGGAGCGGGCGCGTCACCGTGTTCCTTATGGAGCCAGATTGTTGGTTGATGAAGGCGTGGCCTGTCAGAAAAATCAAAAGTTGGCAGAGTGGGATCCCTATACTGTTCCGATCATCACGGAACGCAAAGGGGTGGTGAACTTTGTTGATCTGGTTGATGATGTTTCTATGCGTGAGGTCACCGATGAAACGACTGGCATTTCCAGCCGTCAGGTGATTGATTGGAAACAACAGCCCAGGGGGAGCGACCTGAAACCTCGAATTACTTTGCGTGATGATGCTGGGGAGGTCATCGCTCTGGATAATGGTATTGAGGCCCGCTATTTCCTGTCTGTGGGGGCCATTCTCTCGGTTCAAAACGGGACGCAGGTGTGCGCTGGTGATGTCTTGGCTCGTATTCCGCGAGAAGGATCGAAAACGCGTGATATTACGGGTGGTCTGCCTCGGGTTGCGGAACTATTTGAAGCCCGTAAGCCAAAGGATTACGCCGTTATTGCAGAATGTTCTGGTCGAATCGAATTTGGAAAGGATTATAAGACAAAACGTCGGATTGTGATCCGCCCGGATGACGAGGGAGCCGAACCAGTTGAATATCTCGTTCCAAAGGGGAAACACATTTCTGTTCAAGAGGGCGACTATATTGAACGAGGTGACTTGTTGATCGAAGGCTCCCTTGTTCCGCATGACATTTTAGATGTTTTGGGGGTTGAAGCCCTCGCTGATTACTTGATTAACGAAATTCAGGGTGTTTATCGTCTTCAGGGTGTGAAGATCAATGATAAGCACATTGAGGTCATGATCCGCCAGATGTTACAGAAAATTGAAATTACAGACCCTGGTGATACAACCTTCCTGTCTGGCGAGAGTACTGATCGCGAGGAGTTTTACGAAGAAAATAAAAAGGCTCTGCATCATGGTGGGCGTGTGGCCCAAGGTCATCCTGTTTTGCACGGTATTACCAAGGCATCTCTCCAGACCAGATCCTTTATCTCTGCGGCGTCTTTCCAAGACACCACGCGCGTCCTTACCGAGGCCGCAACCCAAGGAAAGGGCGACCATTTGATCGGTTTAAAAGAAAACGTGATTGTTGGTCGTCTGATTCCGGCGGGAACAGGTGCAGTTATGCGCCGGATGAAAAATCTGGCACAATCGCGTGACGAGGCCCTGTCTGCCGCCGCAGACGCGGCGGCCTTAGCCGCGATTGAAGATGCCGACACGGGCGGGGATGACCAACCTGTCAGCGAGGATGCGATCTGATTGTTTAGGGGGGGGCATCTTCTGCCCCCTTTTTTGTCGTTCGCGTCTTTTATTTTCAGGCTGTCTTTTTTCGACCAACTCTTCAATAAATTTGTTTTGCGGGCTTGACCTTTGTTGAATGCGCCCATAGTATGCGCCCGAATTTCTGGGGTTCGTCTTGAATTTTGCGGGCTGTTGTGTTGCCTCTTTGTGGTAGCCCCCGTGATTTCCACTTTCTAAGAACCTTTTTCCGAAGATTCGCTTTTGGCTTTGGTCTTGGCGGGTCTCAACACAATGGCTATCAGGATGTCCTTATGCCCACAATCAATCAGCTGATTCGCAAGCCCCGCCGGGCGGCGGTTGCACGGAACAATGTTCCTGCGCTCAAGGGTTGCCCTCAAAAACGTGGTGTTTGTACGCGCGTCTATACCACGACACCGAAAAAACCGAACTCTGCTTTGAGGAAGGTTGCGCGTGTTCGTCTGACAAATGGTTATGAGGTTACGTCTTATATTGGCGGGGAAGGTCACAACCTCCAAGAACACTCTGTCGTGATGATTCGCGGCGGTCGTGTGAAGGATTTGCCCGGTGTGCGCTATCACACCATTCGTGGAACACTCGATACTCAAGGTGTTAAGGATCGTCGTCAACGTCGTTCGCACTATGGTGCGAAACGCCCCAAATAAGGGATATCAATTATGTCTCGTCGCCATAGAGCCGAAAAACGCGATGTCCTACCAGACCCAAAGTTTGGGGATATTGTCTTGAGCAAGTTTATGAATGTTCTCATGTATGACGGCAAAAAAGCTGTTGCTGAGCGCATTGTCTATGGGGCATTGGATCGCATCCAGTCCCGTAATGCAGAGGTGCGCCCGGTTGAGTTGTTCCATTCTGCGCTGGATAATGTGAAGCCTGATTTGGAAGTGCGTTCTCGTCGTGTTGGGGGGGCCACTTATCAGGTTCCTGTCGAGGTGCGGGCGGATCGTGCGCAAGCTCTCGCGATTCGTTGGTTGATTGGTGCTGCGCGCAAGCGTTCGGAAACCACAATGATTGATCGTCTCGCCAATGAATTAAGCGATGCGTCGAATAATCGTGGTTCTGCGGTGAAGAAGCGCGAAGATACCCACCGTATGGCTGAGGCCAACAAGGCTTTCTCTCACTATCGTTGGTAATTTCCCTGAAAGGTGCGCGCTATGTCTCGCAAGACGCCGCTAGATCGTTATCGCAACATTGGTATTATGGCTCATATTGATGCCGGAAAGACCACGACGACCGAGCGTATTCTTTTTTATACTGGAGTCTCTCATAAAATTGGTGAGGTTCATGATGGGGCTGCCACCATGGACTGGATGGAGCAGGAGCAAGAGCGGGGCATCACCATTACCTCTGCGGCGACAACCTGTTTTTGGGGTGAGAACCGGATCAATATTATTGATACGCCTGGTCACGTTGACTTTACGATTGAGGTCGAGCGTTCCCTAAGGGTTCTTGATGGAGCTGTGGCTGTTTTTGACTCGGTTTCTGGTGTGGAGCCGCAGTCGGAAACTGTTTGGCGTCAGGCAGACAAATATGGTGTTCCGCGCATGTGTTTCGTCAACAAGATGGATCGCATGGGGGCCGATTTTTTTCGCTGTGTTGAGATGTTCGTCAAACGTTTGGATGCGAAACCTCTTGTTCTTCAGCTTCCAATTGGGGCCGAAGGTGATTACAGGGGTGTTGTTGACCTCTTGAAAATGAAAGCGATCGTATGGAATGACGAAAGCATGGGGGCCAACTACGACGAAGAAGACATTCCCTCTCATTTGGTTGATCAAGCCCAAGAATACCGCGAAAAACTCGTTGAGATGGCGGTTGAGCAAGACGAGGCTTCGATGGAAGCCTACCTCGAAGGAAGCGAACCAGATTTGGACGCGCTCAAGGCTCTGATCCGCAAGGGGACAATCAATCTGTCTTTTGTCCCTGTTCTTAACGGGACGGCCTTTAAAAACAAGGGTGTTCAGCTGTTGTTGGACGCTGTTGTTGACTTTATGCCGTCACCCCTTGATATCGAAGACGTGCAGGGAGTCAAACCTGACTCTGACGAAGAAGACAGTCGTGCGACCTCTGATGACGCTCCAGCGTCTGCTTTAGCCTTTAAGATTATGACCGACCCTTTTGTTGGGTCGCTGACCTTTGTTAGGGTTTATTCTGGAGTTTTGCAGACGGGGTCTTCGATTACCAACTCTGTCAAGGGCAAGAAAGAGCGCATCGGGCGCATGTTGCAGATGCACTCCAATAGCCGTGAAGACATCAAGGAAGCGCGTGCTGGTGACATTGTTGCGATTGCGGGTCTCAAGGACACGACAACGGGCGACACTCTTTGCGATAATTTCAAGCCGATTATCCTTGAGCGCATGGAGTTCCCCGAGCCTGTCATTGAGGTTGCTGTTGAGCCAAAAACCAAGGCTGATCAGGAAAAAATGGGTGTTGCACTCAATCGTTTGGCGGCGGAGGATCCTTCTTTTCGGGTGTCGTCCGATGGGGAAAGTGGTCAGACAGTCATCAAGGGGATGGGTGAGCTTCATCTCGATATTATCGTTGATCGAATGCGGCGTGAATTTAAGGTTGATGCGAATGTTGGTGCGCCCCAAGTGGCCTATCGCGAAACCATTACCCGCCCGACTGAAATTGATTACACGCACAAAAAACAGTCTGGTGGTTCCGGTCAGTTTGCGCGGATTAAGGTTCAGTTTGAGCCACTGGAACCCGGTGAAGGCTTCCAATTTGAAAGCAAGATTGTCGGAGGATCTGTGCCGCGTGAATATATTCCTGGCGTTGAAAAGGGTTTAACCCAATCCAATGATAATGGTGTGATTGCTGGATTTCCGATGATTGATTACAAGGCCGTTTTGGTGGACGGGGCCAGTCACGATGTGGATTCTTCTGTTCTGGCCTTTGAGATTGCGGCAAAGGGAGCCTTTCGCGAAGGAATTGCAAAGGGATCGCCTGTTTTGCTCGAACCGGTCATGAAAGTTGAGGTTGTCACCCCCGAAGAATACATGGGGGATATTATCGGTGACCTTAATTCCCGGCGTGGTCAGGTTCAGGGCATGGATGCGCGTGGGATTGCTCAGGTTATCAATGCGATGGTTCCCTTGGCCAATATGTTTGGTTATGTGAACACCTTACGCTCTATGTCCCAAGGGCGCGCACAGTATTCAATGGTTTTTGATCACTATGAACAGGTTCCCAAGGCGGTGGCTGACGAAGTGGTTTCAAAGTTGTCCTAATTGAGAGGGGCGTGTTTCTCCGCCCAAAAGAAAAAAAGTAACGCAAAAAAAGGAGTTTCGGCTGATGGCGAAGGAAAAGTTTGAGCGTACGAAGCCTCACTGTAATGTTGGTACGATTGGTCATGTTGATCACGGTAAGACGACGTTGACTGCGGCGATTACGAAGGTATTGGCGGAGTCTCAGGGTAAGGAGGGGACGAAGTTTGAGGATATTGACAAGGCTCCTGAGGAGCGTGCGCGTGGTATTACGATTTCGACGGCTCACGTTGAGTATGAGACGGAGGTTCGCCATTATGCGCACGTAGACTGTCCTGGTCACGCTGATTATGTGAAGAATATGATTACTGGTGCGGCGCAGATGGATGGTGCGATTTTGGTTGTGAATGCTGCGGATGGTCCGATGCCCCAGACTCGGGAGCATATTTTGCTGGCGCGTCAGGTTGGTGTGCCTGCGTTGGTGGTATTTTTGAACAAGGTTGATCAGGTTGATGATCCTGAGTTGCTTGAGCTGGTTGAGATGGAGATTCGTGAGTTGTTGTCGGATTATGAGTTTCCTGGTGATGACATTCCGATTGTTGCGGGTTCAGCGTTGGCTGCGATGGAGGGTCGTGATGCGTTGATTGGTTCTGAGAAGATTTTGGAATTGATGTCGGCTGTTGATGACTATATTCCGACGCCTGATCGTCCTGTAGATCAGGATTTTCTGATGCCGATTGAGGATGTTTTTTCGATTTCGGGTCGTGGTACGGTTGTGACGGGTCGTGTTGAGACGGGTGTTGTGAAGGTTGGTGAAGAGATTGAGATTGTTGGTATTCGCGACACGCAGAAGACGATTTGCACAGGTGTTGAGATGTTTCGCAAGCTGTTGGATCAGGGTCAGGCTGGTGATAACATTGGTGCGTTGTTGCGCGGTGTTGGTCGTGAGGATGTTGAGCGTGGTCAGGTTTTGGCGAAGCCTGGTTCGATTACGCCACACACTCATTTTTCGGCGGAATGTTATATTTTGACGAAGGAAGAGGGTGGTCGTCATACGCCATTTTTTGGGAATTATCGTCCGCAGTTTTATTTTCGGACGACGGATGTGACGGGTGTTGTGACGTTGCAGTCTGGCACGGAGATGGTGATGCCTGGTGATAATGTGAAGATTGATGTTGAGCTGATTGCACCGATTGCGATGGATAAGGGTCTTCGTTTTGCGATTCGCGAAGGCGGTCGTACTGTTGGTGCTGGTGTTGTTGGTGAGATCAGCAAGTAGTAATGTGTGGCGGCTCGTTGCGACGACATCGGGCCGTTTCACGGTCGCGCATCCATCCTTGATTCAAGGGGATGGGGGTGTTATCTGGGTGCTCTTGTCATTGTTTTTCCCCTTGGGAAAAGGCAAGTTTCCTTTATATTTGTTTTTATTGAACGGGAAAGGGATTGACAGCGTTCCTCTGTTCTTGGCGTTTGCTGGAGCAAGAGCGGGTTAATTGAGAGGGTGGCTGAAAAATGGACAGCCAGAATATTCGTATTCGACTGAAGGCGTATGATCACCGCGTGCTTGACCAATCGACTTCGGAGATCGTGGGTACGGCAAAACGAACAGGCGCACAGGTGCGTGGCCCAATTCCACTGCCGACGCGTATTGAGAAATTCACAGTTTTGCGCGGCCCGCATATCGACAAAAAAAGCCGCGAGCAGTTCGAAATGCGGACGCACAAACGTCTTCTTGATATTGTCGAACCAACACCGCAGACCGTTGATGCGCTGATGAAGCTTGATCTTGCTGCTGGTGTTGATGTCGAGATCAAATTGAAAGGCTAGGTGAGATGCGTACGGGAATTATTGCGCAGAAACTTGGTATGTCTCGTGTCTTTACGGAAGGCGGGGTTCATGTCCCTGTGACTGTTTTGAAACTTGATGGTTGCCAAGTTGTTGATGTTCGTACTCGCGAGCGTGACGGCTATACTGCTGTTCAGCTTGGGTGTGGTGAGGTAAAGGTGAAACGGGTCACGAAGGCGGAGCGTGGACATTTTGCAAACGCAAAGGTTGTACCTAAAAAAATGCTTGCTGAATTTCGTGTGTCCGAAGACGCCGTGCTTGATATTGGTGCAGAACTTTCTGCGGATCATTTTGTTGCGGGCCAGTATGTTGATGTGACGGGAACATCAATCGGAAAGGGGTTTGCCGGGGCGATGAAGCGCCATAATTTTGGTGGCCTGCGGGCGTCGCACGGTGTGTCAATTTCTCACCGGGCGCATGGTTCGACAGGAAATAGCCAAGATCCGGGCAAGGTGTTCAAGGGTAAGAAGATGGCTGGTCATATGGGTAATCGCCGTGTGACGACTCAAAACCTCGAAGTTATTGCGGCTGATGCTGCGCAGGGTTTGTTGATAATTAAGGGTGCTGTGCCTGGTTCAAAAGGTGGTTGGGTTTTTGTACGCGATGCGGTTAAACGCAAGCTTCCCGATGGCATACCTTTTCCTGCTGGGTTAGAGATTGCTGATGTTGTTTCTGGCTCTGATGCGGTTTCCGAGTCGGGGTCGTCTAAAGAAAAGGAGGCGTAGCCTATGAAAATCGCGGTTACTTCCCTCGAAAACAAAAAATCCGGCGACATTGAGCTGAATGACTCTGTTTTCGGTGTGGCTGTCCGGGGTGATTTGCTAGCGCGTATGGTCAGTTATCAGTTGGCGAAACGTCGTGCCGGAACTCATAAAGTAAAAGAGCGCGGCGAGGTTTCAGGCTCCACGCGCAAGATTAAACGTCAAAAAGGCGGGGGTGCCCGCCATGGTTCTATTCGTGCGAATGTCTTTCGCGGTGGCGGGGTTGTTCATGGGCCGCGCGTGCGTGATCATGCGATTGATCTGCCCAAAAAAGTGCGGCGTTTGGCCTTGAAGACGGCACTTTCTGTCAAGCTTGCCGAAGGGCAGTTGGTTGTTGTGGACAGTTTGGACACAGAAGAGGTGAAGACCTCTGTGCTGGCGAAAAAGTTGTCTGTTCTTGGTTGGTCTTCTGCGTTAATCGTTGGGGGCGGGTCAGTGAATGCGAACTTTGTTCGCGCGACACGCAATATTCCTTGTGTTGATGTCCTGCCGTCGCAGGGCGCAAATGTATATGACATTTTGCGGCGTGATCTATTGGTTTTGACCAAAGACGCCGTGCAAGTACTGGAGGCCCGGCTGTCATGAGTAGAGCGCGTGCACGTAAGGCTGCTCCGGCAGTCATTGTTTCTGCGGAGCGGCGGTATGAAATTATCCGCCGTCCTGTGGTCACAGAAAAATCCACTCTGGGTGCAGACCATAATCAGGTGACATTCCAAGTTTCTCTTGACGCGACCAAACCGGAGATCGGGGCGGCGATTGAGGCACTCTTTGATGTGAAGGTCAAGGCGGTCAACACTCTTCGCCAAGCAGGAAAGAGTAAACGATTCCGCGGTCGCCTTGGTCGTCGCTCTGACTACAAAAAGGCAATTGTGACCTTGGCGGATGGCCACAACATTGATGTGACGACAGGAATATAACCGATGGCTTTGAAGACCTTTAATCCGGTTACGCCAAGCCAACGTAACCTTGTTCTGATTGATCGTTCTGGCCTGTATAAGGGCAAGCCAGTCAAAAAATTGACTCATGGGCTGTCTAAATCCGGTGGGCGTAATAATACAGGGCGTATTACTATGCGTTACCGTGGGGGGGGGCATAAGCGTAGTTATCGTCTGGTTGACTTTAGGCGGAACAAGCTGGATATTTCTGCGACGGTTCAACGTATTGAATATGACCCGAATCGTACGGCCTTTATTGCCTTGATTGAATATGCGGACGGGGAACTATCCTATATTCTGGCTCCGCAACGTCTGGGTGTTGGTGATCAGGTTGTTTCTGCGGCAAAAGCAGATGTCAAGCCTGGAAATGCGATGCCGCTGAGTGCCGTGCCTGTTGGTTCAATTGTGCATAATGTTGAGCTTAAGGCTGGCAAGGGGGGGCAACTCGCGCGCTCTGCGGGGGCTTATGTTCAACTGGTTGGGCGCGACGGCCCTTACGCTCAAATTCGCCTCAGTTCTGGTGAGCTTCGCTTGGTGCGGGGAGAGTGTCGGGCGACCATCGGGGCTGTTTCTAACCCGGATAATGCGAACCAAAACCTTGGTAAGGCGGGGCGGTCGCGTTGGCTCGGGCGTCGGGGGTCTGTTCGCGGTGTCGCGATGAACCCGATTGACCATCCGCATGGCGGTGGTGAGGGGCGAACCTCTGGAGGGCGTCACCCCGTGACTCCTTGGGGTAAACCTACCAAGGGCGCGAAAACGCGTCGTAATAAAAAGACGGATGGTTTGATCATTCGTCGTCGTCACAAACGTTAATCGGGGAAGGTTCGTATTATGGCGCGCTCCGTCTGGAAAGGCCCTTTCGTTGATGCCTACCTTCTCAAGAAGGCAGAAGCCGTTCGAGCTTCTGGTCGCAACGAAATTGTTAAAACTTGGTCTCGTCGCTCGACGATTATGCCGCAGTTTGTCGGCTTGACGTTTGGTGTCTATAATGGCCAGAGACACATTCCTGTTCTCGTTTCCGAGAACATGGTTGGTCACAAATTTGGTGAATTCGCTCCGTCCCGGACCTATTACGGTCATGGTGTGGACAAGAAGGCGAAGAAAGGCAAAAAATGAGCAAGTCTACACGCGCCCGTTCGCTGGCAGACAATGAAGCTCGCGCTGTTGTTGTCAATCTTCGTACCTCTGCGCAGAAACTCAATCTGGTGGCAGCCTCAATTCGAGGTAAGCCCGCAGAGCGTGCGTTGGCAGAGCTGACCTTTAACAAGCGTCGTATTGCGGAGGAGGTGCGTAAAGCTGTCCAAGCCGCGATTGCGAATGCTGAAAATAATCACCAACTCGATGTGGATCGCCTCTATATCGCAGAGGCCTATGTTGGTAAGGGTTTTGTCATGAAACGCTTTCGCGCCCGTGCGCGTGGGCGCGTCGGTCGTTTGCTCAAGCCGTGGTCACGTTTGACTGTTGTTGTTCGCGAACGCGAGGAGGCTGCGTAATGGGTCAGAAAATTAATCCAATTGGTCTTCGCGTGGGGATCAACCGTACTTGGGATTCCTGCTGGTTTTCCGATGGAGATTACGCCGATTTATTGCATGAGGATATACGCATCCGCGACTATCTGCGTCAAAACTTGAAACAGGCCGGGGTCTCCCGGATTGTTGTTGAGCGTCCTGCTAAAAAAGCGCGTGTGACTATCTACACAGCTCGGCCCGGCGTTGTTATCGGCAAAAAAGGCGCGGAAATTGAAAAACTGCGCGGGGTTTTGCAAAAAATGACCTCTTCAGAGGTTCATTTGAATATTGTTGAAATCCGCAAACCTGAACTTGATGCCAATCTGGTTGCGGAAAATATTTGTTCCCAACTGGAGCGCCGTGTGGCTTTTCGTCGTGCCATGAAGCGCGCGGTTCAATCTGCCATGCGTCTTGGTGCGCAGGGGGTGCGAATCAACTGTGCAGGTCGCTTGGGTGGGGCAGAAATTGCCCGGACTGAATGGTATCGCGAAGGACGCGTTCCGCTTCATACCCTGCGCGCGGATATTGATTATGCAGAGGCCCGCGCTCTGACGACCTATGGTATTCTGGGTGTGAAGGTTTGGATTTTTAAGGGCGAGGTTCTTGCTTATGATCCAATGGCCTTCGACAAACGCACCCGGGATTCACAGATAGCCCGATAGATCAGGGGAAAGATAAAATGTTACAACCAAAGCGGACAAAATTCCGCAAAGCTCACAAAGGGCGTATTCATGGTACGGCAAAGGGCGGCACCGAATTAAACTTCGGGGCTTACGGCCTGAAAGCCGTTACGCCAGGTCGAATTTCTGCGCGTCAGATCGAAGCCGCGCGTCGTTCTGTAACCCGTCATATGAAACGGGTTGGAAAATTGTGGATTCGTATTTTCCCAGATACGCCTGTGTCTTCTAAGCCTGCTGAGGTTCGTCAGGGTAAGGGTAAGGGTAATCCAGAATGGTGGGCCGCAAAGGTTAAACCCGGACGGGTCATGTTTGAGCTTGATGGCGTTTCAATGGATCTCGCCCGCGAGGCTTTTTGTCTTGCCTCTGCGAAACTTCCTGTCCAGACTAAATTTGTTGCGCGTCCGGGTGAGGGAGAAAAATCATGAAGGCATCTGATCTTCGCACCAAATCCGCTGATGAGTTAAAAGCGGATTTGATTGAACTGCGTAAAGAACAGTTCAACCTTCGTTTTCAGGCCGCATCCGGTCAGTTGGAAAATACAGCCCGTGTGCGCCTTGTTCGGCGTGACATTGCCCGTGTAAAAACTGTCCTGCAGTCTTTGCGGGCTACTTCCTGAGGAGTTTGACCATGCCACGGCGTGTTCTACAGGGTGTTGTTGTGAGCGATAAAACAGACAAGACAATTACTGTTCTTGTTGAACGTCGCGTTATGCACCCCGTTTATAAAAAATTCATCAAGCGGTCTAAAAAATATCATGCCCATGATGAATCAAATAACTGTCGAGAAGGCGATAAAGTTCGCATTATTGAGTGTCCACCCATCTCCAAAACAAAATCTTGGAAAGTGGTGGGTGAAAATTCTGACGTAGAGTGAAGGATAAAACCAGATGATCCAGATGCAAACGCAACTTGATGTCGCCGATAATTCCGGTGCGCGTCGAGTCCAGTGCATCAAGGTACTTGGCGGTTCTAAACGAAAAACCGCAGGTGTTGGTGATGTGATCAAGGTTTCCGTCAAGGAAGCCATTCCGCGTGGACGCGTCAAAAAAGGCGACGTTCATCGTGCGGTCATTGTGCGGACAGCGAAGGAAATTTGTCGCCCGGATGGAACCTCGATCCGCTTTGACAGCAATTCTGCTGTTTTGCTTAATAAGCAGGATGAGCCAATCGGAACGCGTATTTTTGGCCCTGTGACCCGTGAGTTGCGTGCGCGTAACTTCATGAAAATTGTTTCTCTTGCCCCGGAGGTGCTGTAACCATGGCGCAAAGAATCAAGAAAGGCGATCAGGTTGTTGTGACGACGGGACGTGATCGGGGGAAAAAAGGTGAGGTATTGTCTGTCCTCACGCGCGAAGGTCGCGTTGTTGTCCAAGGTGTGAATATCGTCAAACGTCACACGCGCCCGTCCCAAACCTCTGCGGGGGGGATTGTCGAAAAGGAAGCACCTGTCCACGTTTCAAACATTGCCCATGTTGATCCGAAATCTGGGGCGGCGACCCGTGTCGGCTTTCGCTTTGATGACAAGGGCAAAAAAATTCGTTTCGCCAAAAAATCTGGCGAAGCCATTGATGCGTGATCAGGAGTGATCTGAAATGCAACCGCGTTTGAAAAAACATTTTGAAGAAAAAGTTAAACCTGCTCTATCCGAGCAGTTTAACTATTCCAACCCGATGATGATGCCGCGACTTGAAAAAATCGTGCTCAATGTGGGTGTGGGTAAGGCCGTGCAGGATTCCAAGAAAGTGAAAGCTGCGGCTGAGGAGCTGTCTCGAATCGCAGGTCAGAAGCCTGTGGTGACTCGTGCGAAGAAATCAATTGCTGGTTTCAAGGTGCGTGACGGGATGCCCCTTGGTTGCAAGGTTACGCTTCGTGGAACCCGAATGTACGAATTTCTTGATCGTCTGATTACCATTGCTTTGCCGCGTGTGCGGGATTTTCGTGGTGTGTCACCCCGTGCATTTGATGGTCAAGGCAACTATAACATGGGTTTGAAAGAGCAGATTGTTTTTCCAGAGATCGAATATGACCAAATTGATGAGATCCGGGGGATGAACATTACAATCTGTACTACTGCGAAATCTGACGAAGAAGCCCACGCGCTTCTAAAGGCGTTCGATATGCCTTTTCAAGTCAAGGGCTGAAAGGAACATCAACAATGGCAAAAAAATCTGCCGTGGAAAAAAACAAGCGTCGGGAGAAGCTGGTGGCTCAGCAGGCTACGAAGCGTGCCACGCTTAAGGCACTTGCGACCAATCGCGACGCATCACCAGAAGAGCGTTTTATGGCGACTCTCAAGCTGGCGCAACTCAAACGTGACGGTTCTCGTGTGCGTTTGCGCAATCGTTGTGAGGTAACGGGACGTCCGCGTGCATTTTATCGCAAGTTCAGAATGTCCCGTATTGCCCTGCGTGATCTGGCCTCTGTTGGTCAGGTTCCGGGTGTCGTGAAATCCAGTTGGTAAGGAAAGGAACAGCGAGATGGCGATGAGCGATCCCCTGGGGGATATGCTGACCCGCATCCGCAATGGACAACGGGTTGGTAAAGCCTCTGTTCGGACACCCGCTTCAAAGTTGCGGGTCAATGTCCTCGAGGTGTTGTTGCGTGAAGGTTATATTCGGGGCTATTCGAAGGAAGACATTCGCAAGGGTGTTAGCGAGCTTGTGGTCGAGCTCAAATATGCGGATGGCGAGGCGGTTATTTCTGAGATTAGTCGTGTTTCCCGCCCTGGACGTCGGGTTTATTCCAAAATCAAGGAACTATCCCGCTTTTATAATGGGTTTGGTGTCACAATTCTGTCCACCCCGTGTGGTGTGATGTCAGACAACGAGGCGCGCGTAGCCAATGTTGGCGGCGAAGTCCTCTGTCAAGTTTTCTAGGAAAGGGGAAAGATGTGTCACGTGTTGGCAAGAATCCCGTTGCGATTCCAGAAGGTGTGAGCGTTACTGTCGAGGGCGTGACCGTCACGGCGAAGGGCAAACTTGGTGAGCTGTCTTTTACGGCGACGGGCGATGTTCAGATCGCGGTCGAAGACAAAGCGATTGTTGTGACGCCCGCCAATGATAGTAAAAAGGCCCGCTCGATGTGGGGAACTGCTCGCGCCCGGATTAACAATCTGGTCGAAGGTGTCTCCAGCGGCTTTATCCGTGATTTGGATATCAATGGTGTCGGTTATCGTGCGCAGGTTCAGGGGGAAATCTTGAATTTGTCACTTGGTTTTTCTCATGATGTTTTGTTCCCCATTCCAGAGGGAATCGAAATTAAGTGCGAGAAACCGACCTCTGTTCGTGTCTTCGGGCGTGATAAACAGCTTGTAGGTCAGGTTGCCGCAAATATTCGGGCATATCGTCCGCCGGAGCCCTATAAAGGTAAGGGGGTTAGATATGCGGATGAAGTCATCCTGCGTAAGGAAGGCAAGAAGAAATGACCATGAAAAAGCTTTCTCTTGATGAACGCCGTAAACGCCGCGTTCGTACACAAATTCGACGCAAAGCAGTCGGTCGCTTGCGATTGTCCGTTTTTCGATCGAGCAAAAATATCTATGCTCAGGTTATCGACGACAGTAAGGGTGTGACCCTTGCAGCGGCGTCGAGCCTCGAAAGCGATCTCAAAAAACAGTTGAAAACAGGTGCAGATGTGACTGCGGCGGCTTCTGTTGGCAAGCTGATTGGTGAGCGTGCGATTGCTGCAGGGGTGGGCGAGGTTGTTTTTGACCGGGGCAGTTATCTTTATCACGGTCGTATCAAGGCTGTTGCTGAGGCCGCCCGTGAGGCCGGCCTGAAGTTTTAAAAGGGGTCAGTTATGGCGCGTTCAAGAAAAGAAGATCGCAACCGCGATCAGGAGTCTGAACTGATTGAAAAATTGGTCGGGATTAATCGTGTGGCCAAGGTGGTCAAGGGTGGACGTCGTTTCGGGTTTGCCGCAATGGTTGTTGTCGGCGATGGACGCGGGCGCGTCGGCTATGGAACGGGCAAGGCCCGAGAGGTGCCAGAGGCCATTCGCAAAGCAACTGAAGACGCGAAGCGTAAGATGATCCGTGTTCCCTTGCGCGAAGGGCGAACTTTGCACCATGATATTAAGGGGCATTTTGGGGCGGGTAAAGTCGTTCTGCGTTCCGCGCCTGTTGGAACTGGGATCATTGCGGGTGGCCCTTTGAGGGCTGTTTTTGAAGCCGTCGGTGTTCAAGATGTTGTGGCGAAATCGAACGGAACCTCGAATCCACACAATATGATTAAGGCGGCCTTTGAAGGACTCGGGCGCAGTCGAAGCCCACGTATGGTTGCGCAGCGACGTGGTAAGAAGGTTTCTGATATTCTTGGGCCGCGTCCTGCGCCAGTAACAGAGTCTGGGACAACAAAATCCTGAGGAGGAAAAGGTGTCTGGTAAGAAAACCATCACTATTGTTCAAACAGGTAGTCCAATCGGGCGCACAAAAGGTCAACGTGCGACTTTGGTTGGTTTGGGTTTGAACAAGATAAACCGCCAGCGAACCTTAGAGGATACGCCCTCTGTTCGCGGTATGATTAACAAGGTAAGCCATCTGGTTCAGGTGGTTGAGGCCGACCAATAAACGGCGGGGGTTCTAAACGATGAAGCTCAATCAGCTTTCAGATAATCCCGGTGCAACGAAAAACCGCAAACGTGTGGGGCGTGGTACTGGTTCCGGTTTTGGCAAGAATGCCGGGGGGGGACACAAGGGACAAAAGTCCCGTTCTGGTGTCGCCGTCAAAGGCTTTGAAGGGGGTCAGATGCCGTTGCATCGCCGCCTGCCGAAGCGTGGGTTTAATAATATTTTTCGCAAGGACTATGTTCCTTTCAATATTGGTCGTCTGCAAGCAGCGATTGATAATGGAAAGCTTGATGCAACTGCGCCGATTGATGCGGCCGTGTTATTGGCCTCTGGACTTGTGACGCGGACGCGTGATGGAATCCGCTTGCTGGGTCATGGCGAGTTGACGGCAAAGGTTGACATCACTGTTATCGGCGCGTCGAAAACCGCCATTGCGGCGGTTGAAAAAGCGGGCGGACAGGTGACTGTGATAGCAAAAGAGTCGTAGTAGGTTCATTTTTGAAAAGCGGTGGTTATCTCAGGGTTTTGAGGAACCGCCGCTCTTTCGTATTTGCGAAAGCTCGGCGAATTTGCTAGAGAAATTTTCTCTTTTTTTAACATTTGAATTGGAGATCAGGTCTCATGGCCTCAGCCGCTGAACAGCTCGCGCAGAACATGAATTTCGGTGCCTTGTCTAAGGCAACAGACCTTAAAAAACGTCTCTGGTTTACGCTTGGTGCGCTGATTATCTATCGTCTGGGAACTTATATCCCGCTTCCAGGGATTGATCCCGAAACATTTCGCCAAATTTACAATAGTCAGTCTGGCGGTGTTTTGGATATGTTCAATGCCTTTTCTGGTGGTGCGCTGGAGCGGATGACCATTTTCGCGTTGAATATCTTTCCCTATATTTCCGCATCGATCATCATGCAGCTACTCACGGCGATTGTGCCATCGATTGAGGCGATGAAAAAAGAAGGCGAGGCCGGACGCAAGAAAATCAACCAGTACACCCGTTATGGAACAGTTTTGCTGGCGGCAGTACAGGCCTATGGAATCGCGGTTGGGCTAGAGGCCGCAGGTGTTGCGGGATTCGGGCGCGTGGTGATTGATCCTGGACTGTTTTTCCGACTTTCAACGGTGATTACTCTAACCGGGGGAACCGTTTTTCTGATGTGGTTGGGGGAACAGATTACACAGCGCGGGATTGGAAATGGAATTTCTTTGATTATTTTCTCTGGTATCGTGGCGAACTTGCCACTTGCGTTGGTTGAGGCCTTTTCGCTCGGGCAAAGCAATGGCATTGTCGTTGTAATTGTTTTGTCTGTTCCCTTTGTAATCGCAGGTATTGTGGCCTGTGAACGGGCACACCGTCGCGTTGTTGTCCAATATCCAAAACGCCAAGTCGGGAACAAGGTTTTTGGCGGTGAGTCGTCACATCTTCCTGTAAAGCTCAATGTTTCTGGTGTCATTCCGGCGATTTTTGCCTCTTCTTTGCTGTTGATGCCGCTTTCTGCGGCGAACCTCTCGGGGGCTGGAGGGCCGGAATGGCTGACGTGGGTGACGGCAAACTTGGGGCGCGGATCTATTTTGTACCTCGGACTCTATTCGGCCCTAATTGCCTTTTTTGCTTTTTTCTATACAGGCATTGTTTTTAATACCGAGGAGACAGCCGACAATCTAAAAAAACAAGGAGGATTTGTTCCCGGTATTCGCCCCGGAGTAAATACAGCCACGTTTTTGCAACGTTTGATTAACCGCTTGACTGTGATTGGAGCGACTTATCTAGTTGCTGTTTGCCTTTTGCCAGAGCTGTTGATTTCGGAATTTAATGTGCCATTCTATTTTGGGGGGACAAGCTTGCTGATTGTTGTCTCTGTCACGATGGATACTGTTGGACAGATCCATTCACATCTTGTTGCTCATCAATACGAAGGGCTGATTAAAAAATCAAAATTGAAGGGACGGCGCAGATGAATATTATTCTTTTCGGCCCTCCCGGTGCGGGTAAGGGAACGCAGGCGGGTTTCTTGGTCAAGGAATTCGGGATTGTTCAGTTGTCAACCGGGGATATGTTGCGCATCGCCATTGCCGAAGGCACAGACTTAGGGAAACGTGCGAAAGCAGTTGTTGATGCGGGCCAGTTGGTCGCAGATGACATTATGGTCGGTATTATTGCCGAACGGATTGACCAGCCAGATTGTGCACAGGGCTTTATCCTCGATGGTTTTCCGCGCACTGTTGCTCAAGCAGAGGCCCTTGATCGCATGTTGCGTGACAAGGAACAGAAACTAGATGCTGTGATTGAAATTCGGGTTGATGAATCTATCCTTTTTGATCGTATTGAAAAACGGGTGTCCGAAATGCCGCCCGCACAACGCCGTGCGGATGACAATGCAGATACGCTTCGTAAACGGTTGCGGGTTTATCATGAACAAACGGCTCCTGTTTTGCCTTTTTATCGGGAGCGTGGCATTCTGCGTCCTGTTGATGGGATGCAGGCGATTGAACGGGTGGCCTCTCATATTCGCGCTTGCTTGAGCGGGCAAAGAAAATGATTGACAGGAGGGATAGCCTGTTTATAAGTCCCCCCCTGACAAAAGTATGAAGTTTCAGTGTCCTTTGCTGTGAGGCGGAGGGAATCGTGTTCTTTAGCCCTCTCTTTTTTGAGAGTGGGGTGCGCATGTTTCGGTTTATTTAAGTGCGGTGTATCTACGCATGGATGCTGAAACGCTAAAGAAGTTAAAGTATCGGCGTCTTCGTATCACCTCTGGATGATTGTCGGCGACTTTGAGTTGGGGTTTAAACTGGGGCTATTTTTTAATAGGCCCCCCTTTGAGCGAGGAGACTTTCGTGGCTCGTATTGCTGGCGTCAACATTCCGACGCAAAAACGTGTAGTGATTGCACTGACCTACATTCATGGAATTGGTTCCGCGAAGGCGCAGGAAATCTGTGCCGCTGTTGGTGTTCCGGCTGAGCGTCGGGTGAATCAGCTGACCGATGACGAGGTGTTGCGTATTCGCGAAAACATTGACAGCCACCACACTGTCGAAGGCGACTTGCGCCGTGAAGTTGCTATGAATATCAAGCGTTTGATGGATTTGGGTTGTTTGCGCGGTTTGCGTCATCGTAAACGCCTGCCTGTGCGCGGTCAACGCACTCGAACCAATGCACGCACCCGAAAAGGACCCGCTGTTGCAATTGCGGGTAAGAAGAAATAATTCCTACAGTAGAGGGTTTAAGCTAATGGCAAAAGCACAGGTGCGTGTTCGCCGTCGTGAGCGGAAGAATATTTCTTCTGGTATTGCGCACGTCAATTCGACATTTAACAACACTGTTGTCACTATTACAGATGTTCAGGGCAATGCAATTTCTTGGTCATCTGCGGGTGGTCTGGGATTCAAGGGGTCGCGTAAATCCACGCCCTATGCGGCCCAGCTTGCGGCAGAAGATGCGGGAAAAAAGGCTCAAGAACACGGCATGAAGACCTTGGAGGTCAATGTCAAAGGCCCGGGATCAGGGCGTGAGTCTGCTTTGCGTGCGCTTCAGTCGGTTGGTTTTACGATTACGACAATTCGTGATGTGACACCTGTGCCTCACAATGGGTGTCGCCCGCCAAAGCGTCGTCGCGTTTAGTCTTTCGGGTCGCGCAGGCCCGTTTTTGCCTATCGGGTTTTTGTGAAATTTTTCTAAAAAGTCCGGTGTTTTTTTGGGGTGGGAGTCATTGTTGTCCACGGGCGGACAAACGAAAGCCGACCCCGGTTTTGTTTTCAAGAGGTGTTTGTTGTGATTCAAACCAACTGGAGTGCATTGATCAAACCAGAAAAACTGGTTGTTGATAGGAAAAAAGACGCCGCGCGTCTGGTTCGAGTTGTTGCAGAGCCTCTTGAGCGTGGCTTTGGGTTGACGTTAGGCAATGCTTTGCGGCGTATTCTGCTCTCGTCTCTCCAAGGGGCCGCTGTGACTTCGATTCAGATCGATGGTGTCTTGCATGAATTTTCCTCTGTTCCCGGTGTGCGCGAAGATGTCACTGATATTATTTTGAACATTAAGACCCTTGCCTTGCGGATGAATGCAGAAGGCCCAAAGCGTCTGCGCCTGCGTGCAGAAGGCCCCGGCCCTGTGACCGCCGACCAGATTGAGTCAGGGGCGGATGTTGAAATTCTTAGCCCTAGTCTGGTGATCTGCACCTTGGACAAAGGCGCGAAGCTGGATATGGAATTGACTGTAAACACGGGGAAGGGTTACGTTGCTGCAGTGCAGAATCGTATCGAAGATTCACCGATTGGCTTGATTCCCGTTGATTCCATTTTTTCCCCCGTGCGTAAGGTTTCTTATAAGGTTGACAATACCCGTGTTGGTCAGGTGACGGATTATGACAAGTTGATGCTGGACGTTGAAACAGACGGGTCAGTCACACCCGAAGACGCGTTGGCCTTTGCATCGCGTATCCTTCAGGATCAATTACAGCTTTTCATCAACTTTGACGAACCAAAGCCTGAACAGTCCCAAGAACACCCCAGCGAACCGCCGTTCAATCGTAATCTGTTGCGTAAGGTTGACGAGTTGGAGCTTTCTGTACGTTCTGCGAACTGTTTGAAAAATGACAATATCGTCTATATTGGTGACTTGGTTCAAAAGACTGAAGCAGAAATGTTGCGGACGCCGAATTTCGGGCGCAAGTCTTTGAATGAGATCAAGGAAGTTCTTTCCGGTATGGGTTTGCATCTGGGGATGGAAATTTTGGAATGGCCCCCAGAAAATATTGAGGATTTGGCCAAGCGGCTCGAAGAACCCTATTGATCCGTTTTTGGAGTGTGACCCCTGCGGGGGACGACAGGTGCATGGCTCCGCGTTTCGGATTGCGGCCTGTTGTTAGATGTTGATCTGTCTCATGCGTGAGGCACAAAAAACAGGAGTGTAAGAAAAATGCGTCACGGCGTTTCAGGTCGTAAACTTAATCGAACCAGTTCCCACCGCAAGGCAATGTTTGCCAATATGGCTCATGCCTTGATCAAGCACGAACAAATCAAGACAACCCTGCCTAAGGCAAAAGATTTGCGCCGTGTTGTTGAAAAACTCATTACCTTGGGCAAGCGTGGTGACCTTCATGCCCGTCGTCAAGCGGTGTCTGTATTGCGTGATAATGTGCTGGTGGGAAAGCTTTTTGGTGAAATTGCAGAGCGTTATGCAGAACGCCCCGGTGGTTACACCCGTGTGTTGAAGGCTGGATTTCGGCGTGGCGATATGGCCCCGATGGCTTTTATTGAGTTGGTTGACCGCAATGTGGATGCGAGAGGCAAAGACTCCGGCCCGGTTGCTGACCCGCAAGAGCAGGATGAAGATGAAGCATAAATCTTATCTCGTTTTGTTGTCGGCGCGGTCCGACCATGAAAGGCAACCGCAAGGTTGCCTTTTGCGTTTTTGTCGATTCTCGCACCTGTTTTTATGGCTACATCCCCTTTTACATTCTGTGACAGGGTGGGGGGCTTTGGTTGCTGTGTTGGTGATTCCATCGATACTGACCGCGCAAACGCGAAGTGTACCGCTGTCGCGTGAACAAATTGTGTTGTCTTTTTCAGAGGTTGTCAAAAAAACAGCCCCTGCCGTTGTGAATATCTATACCCGACAACAAGAGGTGCAGTTGCCTGGGTTGTTTAATGATCCCTTTTTTCGGCGTTTTTTTGGGGGGGCACTTCCTCGCCAGCGAAATAATTCCTTAGGATCTGGTGTGATTGCAACGGCGCAGGGGTTGATTGTGACTAATCACCATGTGGTCAAGGGAGCGAGTGCCATTAAGGTTGTGCTGTCTGACCGTCGGGAGTTTGACGCCCAAATTGTCATCAGTGACAAGGCCACAGATTTAGCAATCCTGCGTATTGATCCCGGGGTGGAGCCTTTGCCTGTTTTAGATTTTCAGGACAGTGATACGATTGAGGTTGGTGATTTGGTTTTGGCGATTGGCAATCCTTTTGGTGTTGGACAAACAGTGACCAGCGGAATCGTCTCTGCACTTGCCCGTACACGTGTTGGAGTCGCCGATTATCAGTTTTTTATTCAGACTGATGCGGCGATAAACCCCGGAAACTCTGGGGGGGCGTTGGTGACAATGGATGGGAAGTTGCTGGGTATTAACACGGCGATTTTTTCTCGCTCTGGCGGGTCAGTTGGGATTGGTTTTGCCATTCCGGCGAATATGGTGCAGACGGTTGTCAGTTCGGCAGTTGATGGGCGCGAAGTCATTCGCGGCTGGCCCGGATTGACCGGGCAGAGCGTGACCTCTGACCTTGCCGAAGCTTTTGGCCTCAGCCGACCCGGAGGTGTTTTGGTCGGCAAGGTCTATCCCGGTGGCCCTGCGGATTTGGCAGGTCTGCGTCAAGGGGATGTCATTTTGGCGGTCAAGGGCCAAGAGGTCACGGATTTTGAATCCCTGCGTTTTCGCATTGCGACCATTCCCGTAGGCCAGCAGATTGATTTGCGAATTTGGCGCGATAGGCAGGAAAAAATCTTACCTTATTTATCGAGTATGGCTCCTGAAACGCCGCCTGCGAATCGACAATTTGTTGAGGGGCGTACGCCGTTATCTGGGGCGGAGGTTGCCAATCTCTCCCCTGCTTTGGCGGATAAGCTTGACCTTGATGGGCAATGGGCTGGTGTGGTGGTGGTGCGAATTGCAACGCGCTCACCAGCGGATCAGTTAGGCTTTTTACCTGGTGATATTGTGTTGTCTGTTAACGGTGTAGACAGTCGCCGTGTCGAGGACGTTGTGCAAGGTTTGTCGCAACCGGGGACACGTTGGAAGATTGTGATTCGCCGCGATGGGGTGGTGAAGACTCTCAATCGTCGCCGAGGGTGACTTTGTCCTGATCTGTGCAGGGGGCCTGTAGCTTTTTAACATCTGCTTGAGGTTTTAAGAGGGATGACGCTTTTTAAAAATCAGGCTTTGAGGCCCCTTGCGGATCGTTTGCGCCCTGTGACACTCGATCAGGTCGTGGGGCAGGGGCATCTGACAGAGGACAGCGCACCTTTAGGGCGCATGGTGCGGGCGCAACGGTTGAGTTCGATGATCCTGTGGGGGACACCGGGTTGTGGCAAGACGACCTTGGCCCGATTATTGGCAGGGGGCACGTCCCTTCATTTTGAACAGCTTTCTGCGATTTTTTCAGGTGTTGCCGACCTTCGCAAGGTTTTTGACCGCGCCAAGGAGGCGCGGGCGATGGGGCAGGGGACGTTGCTGTTTGTGGATGAAATCCACCGTTTTAACCGTGCACAACAGGATAGTTTTCTGCCTCATATGGAGAACGGAACAATTATTCTGGTCGGGGCAACGACAGAAAACCCATCTTTTGAACTCAATGCGGCCTTGTTGTCGCGTTGTCAGGTTTTAACCTTGAAACGTCTGGGGAATGGAGATTTGGAAGAGTTGCTTCTGCGTGCGGAGGCAGAGATGAATTATCCCCTGCCCTTGGATATACAGGCCCGTGCCGCCGTTATTACCATGGCGGATGGGGATGGGCGTTATTTGCTAAACATGGCCGAAGAACTCTTTGCTCTGCCGCCGGGGCGAGAGTTGGGGGCCGCAGATTTAGAACAAGTCCTCCAAAGGCGTGCGCCTGTTTATGACAAGGCGCAGGAGGGACACTATAACCTGATGTCTGCCTTGCACAAATCCCTGCGCGGGTCAGACTGTGATGCGGCTCTCTATTGGTTTGGGCGCATGTTATCGGCAGGGGAGGATCCGCATTATATTGCCCGTAGGCTGTTGCGTTTTGCAGTTGAGGATGTTGGTTTGGCAGATCCGCAGGCTATGAGTCAGGCTCTTCACGCTTGGCAGACTTTTGAACGTCTTGGCTCGCCAGAAGGTGAGCTGGCGTTGGCCCAAGCGGTGATCTATTTGGGAACGGCCCCGAAATCCAATGCTGCCTATAAAGCCTATAAACAGGCGATGACAACCGCGCGGGACAAAGGTTCCCTTGCTCCGCCAAAGCATATTCTTAATGTGCCGACGTCTTTGATGAAGGAGTTGGGCTACGGCGCGGGTTATGCCTATGACCATAATGCGCCCGATGGTTTTTCTGGTCAGAATTATTTTCCAGATGACCTGCCGCGTCAGTGTTTTTATCAACCTGTCTCCCGCGGCTTTGAACGCGATCTGCAAAAACGACAGCTCTATTGGCAGAGCCTGCGTGAGAAACGTCAACGCGGCGGATAAAAACTTTTGCCAGCAGTTTTGATCTGTTACATTGGCTGGCTTAATACATAGTATTTTTTTGTGTTGTGTGGGTCAGTAGGGAGAATAAATGTCCGACTATACCACGCCGATTAAGGACTCGGCCGCGCTGATTACATTATCGGCCCAGCGTGATTATACTCTTCCGCAATCGCCGATTAGGGCCTCTGGTCTGAGGCGGGCTTTGTCGGCATTGTCTGGTATTGTTCGTTTGTGTCGGCAAAAATCACTGCCAATTTATCACTCTGTTCGACTCTATCGCCCAGATGGGTCGAATGTTGATGCCTGTCGTCGTTTCGATGTGGAAAACGGTCTGCGGATTTTTATGCCAGGCTCGTTGGGTGCAGAGCTCGTACCTGAGGCTCTTCCCGAAGGCAATGAACAGCGTATTGCAGCAGAGTATTTGATGAGTGGTCATTTTCAAGAAATTGGTGATCTTGAACAGATTTTCTACCGCCCACGTTGGGGGGCTTTTTATGGGACGACCCTTGAACAAGAATTGCGTATGGCAGGGGTGACGACCGTGATTCTTTGTGGTTTTAGCTTCACAACGGCAACGCGGGCGACGATTTACGAAGCCTCTGCGCGTGACTTTCGTATTGTTGTTGTGCCTGATGCGCTGTGCAATGCCTCTGAGGCCAGTTTGGCAGAACTGGGCCGGATGGGGGTTTGTTTGATGGATAGTACACAGGTGCTGTCTTGGCTGGGCTGAGCCGTGTGTCTAAGAGGTGAGCCATGTCAGTGAAGATTGTCATCCTTGTTGCATTAGGTGGGGCAGTGGGGGCTGTGACCCGTTTTCTATCCGTTGCTGTACTCGGCAAGTTTCTTGGGGGGCCGTTGTCGATTTTGGCGATGAATAGTCTGGGTTCTTTTGCAATGGGGGCTTTGTGTTCTTGGGGTGGGGGTACAGAACCAGTGGTGCGAGGGTTGATCGCGGTTGGTTTTTTGGGGAGTTTGACGACTTTTTCGACCTTTTCCATGGATTTGGGCGTGATGATTCAACAGGGGCGATATCTGTTGTCTTTAGGCTATGCTCTGCTGTCTGTTTTTGGCGGCGTAGGGGCTTTTCTAGTGGGTTGGGCATTGGTAAAGGGGGCTTGATATGAATAAAAGTCCCATAAACAAAATACCTGTGCGTGTTGAACAGGTTACCCTCGATGATGCCGGAATGCGGTTGGATCGGTGGTTTAAAAAATATGTCCCGACGCTGGCCCATGCTCAGGTTGAAAAGGCGTTGCGTAAGGGACAAATTCGCGTCGATGGCAAACGCGCGAAAGCGGCTGTTCGGGTTGAGGCTGGTCAAGCTATCCGGGTTCCGCCTGTACCAATGTCTAAACCGGTAGGGGAAAAACAAAACCCTGATCCCCGTGATTGTGAGGCCCTGCGTGCCCTTGTCCTCTATCAAGATGACGCCGTCATTATTTTGAACAAGCCAGCGGGCTTGGCTGTTCAGGGGGGGACGGGTCAGGGCCGCCATCTTGATGGTTTGTTGGATTGCCTCTGTGATGACTCGGGTGTTCGTCCACGTTTGGTGCATCGTTTGGACAGGGACACGACGGGTTTGCTGGTGCTGGCGCGTACGGGACAGGCGGCGCGGGCTTTGGCGCGAACCTTTGAGGGGCGCAGAGTTCACAAAGTTTACTGGGCACTTGTGCGCCAGACTCCGCCGCAAGAAAAGGGTTGGATTTTTTTACCACTACTTAAGAAATATGGGTCGCTGGGTGAAAAAATGGTCGTTGATGCGACAGCAGGGCGTCCGTCACTGTCGCTATACTACCGTATTGCCGCGACGCGGGCGGGGGTCTGTTGGGTGGCCTTAATGCCCCTCAGTGGGCGGACGCATCAGTTGCGCGTTCACTGCGCCGAATCGGGGGCAGCAGTGCTGGGTGATCGAAAGTATGGCCCGGGCGATAATGGAGGGGCGATGATGCTTCACGCCCGCGAACTCTCTTTGCCGCATCCACAGGACGGAACCACGCTACGGGTGCAAGCCCCCGCGCCCGCGCCGATGGCCCAAGAGTTCGACCGCCGTGGCTTTCCCCTGCATAGAGGGGAGGATGCCGTTACTGTGCTGGAACAGTATGCAACAGATCTGCGTCACTCTTCCCCGCGTGCGCTTGATTTGTTTTTTAGTGATGAGGATACTCAAAAATGACATCAAAAAAGACTCGGGCCTTTGATCTGGTTGTCTTTGATTTTGATGGCACTATTGTTGATAGTCAGGCGATGATCTATCAGGGCATGGGCGATGCCTTTCGTAGTTGCGGTTTGGTTGCGCCGTCCCTTGCCGCTGTGCGGTCGATTGTCGGGCTGTCGCTGGAACAGGCTGTCGAGCAGTTGCTCCCAGACGGCTATAATAGAGGTCGTCAGGACACCATTTCCGCCCTCGCCGACGGCTATCGCCGCGCATTCAGCCGTTATCGCCGTGACCCGGATAGTTTTCAAGAACCGCTCTATCCTGGTGTGCGTGAAACGCTGACCGTGCTACGGGCGCAGGACTATCGTCTGGCGATTGCGACTGGGAAGAATAGGCGAGGTCTAGATAATTCTCTCCGACATCATGGGCTGGTGGATTTTTTCGGAACCCTGAAAACCGCAGATGATGGCCCCAGCAAACCGCATCCAGCGATTTTGGAACAGGCGTTAGATGAAAATGCTGTCTCAGCACGAGCTGCAGTTATGATCGGGGATACCAGTTTTGATATGGCGATGGGCCGCGCGGCGGGAACGGCCTGCCTTGGTGTGCGTTGGGGCTATCACGAGGACGCGGCCTTAATCGAATCGGGCGCGAATCAGTTAATTGATAACTTTACCGATATTCCGGCGACCCTGAACAGTTTGGCGGAGAAATTAGGGCGCGATGGCTGAACTGTCACAAAAAACCGCCCTGAAACGATTTTACCAGCAAGTCTCTGTTCGCTCAGCGGCGGGCGGATGGGAGGTTTTACTGGATCAGCGAGTTTTAAAGACACCAGCCCAACGCGCACTTGTTTTTCCGTCTGAATCACTGGCCCGTGCCCTTTGCGAAGAATGGGCGCAACAAGCGGAGACGATTGATGCCCGGACCATGCCCTTGATGACCCTGACATGTACTGCGTTGGATTGGGTGGTAGACAACCGGACGAAGGCTTGTGAAACGCTGGTTGATTATGGGGCGCATGATTTGATTTGCTACTGGGATCACGCTACGCAACAGCTTTTGAACGTGCAAAAAGAAATTTGGGGGCCGTTGCTGGAACGGTGTGAAACAGCACTCCAAGCTCCCTTGACGACGACTGCTGGTCTGCGGGCGATGGTTCAACCGTCACAGTCGATGCAGACCCTTGCGCGTGCGGTGGTGCGTTGTTCTGATTTCCAGTTGTCGGCTTTGCTCAGTTTGGTACGTGAGGGCGGTTCACTTGTCGTTGGGCTGTTGGCTGTGGCGGGCCAGATTACGGAACAGCAGGCGTTGGATGCTGTTTTACTCCATGATCGTTATCAGATTGATCGTTGGGGCGCGGATGCGGAGGCTCAGGCGCGGATTGCCGCGATTGAGCATGAATTTGTGGCTGTTTTTCGTTTTTTACGTTGTGGTCAATTCTGGCAGAGAGAGCTGGTTATATCATGATGATGCCTGTACGCGATTTTTTGGTTCTGGCGATGGTCATCTTGCTGTGGGGGACGAATTTTATTGCTGTGAAGCTAGGGGTTTTGGATTTTCCAATCTGGTCGTCGTTGGTTTTTCGCTTGGCGATTGTCGCGGTCTTGCTTTTGCCCTTTTGTCCCTTTCCCAAGGGGCAATTTAAAATCTTACTTGTTCTTTCTCTCGTGTTGCTTCAGGGGAATTTTGCCGCGATGTTCGAGGCCGTCCGACTCTCACCCTCAACGGGCATGGTAGCGGTGATTATGCAGATGGCCCCTGCCTTTGCGATTATCTTGGATTTCCTTTTTTTCAGGGAAATTCCCGGTATACGGCGGATCACTGGTTTAGCGGTTTCTTTTGTCGGGGTTGTGGTTATCTTCTATGACCCTCTATTTTTTGGGGCCACAGATGCCATTGTTATGACTCTGTTGTCTGCGCTTTCTTTCGCCGTTTATACCATTATTGTCAGAGGAGTCGCACTTTCCCCCCTGACTCTGATCTGTTGGACAGCGGTAATTGGGGGGACGATTTCACTGGTTTTGAGCTTGATTTTTGAACCATCCTTAGTTTTGGTTGCACAGACTGCATCGCTTTCTGCGTGGGGGGGAATCGTTTTTATGGCTCTGTGTGGTTCGATCCTTGGGCATGGGGCCTATGCCTGGTTGGTTCAACATCAGCCCGTGTCGCTGGTGTTGCCTTTTACGCTGATTATCCCAGTCGTGCCCTTGGTGATGGGGGCGATTCTGTTTGATGATCCACTGACCCCGCGCATGATTATCGGGACAGCTGTTATTCTATCAGGGATTGCCTTTATCCTGCGCTCACGCGCTTATGTCCCGCGATAGTTCCCTGTTTACACACAGAGGGAAATGAAGGCAGGAAAAATTTGTGCGAGAGGAGGAGTGTGGTTTTTTTGTTTTATTTTATGTTGTTATCGGTGTGTTGTGTTTAAATGTTTCTTTTTCGCAACGAATTATTTTCGAAATCGAAATAAATTTGTTAACGTTGCGGAACGTTAATTATTAACGTTACGTCATGTTTATTATCACACCACAGAAACAAAGCCGCTTAAGATGGTTGTAGGAAAATTACTTATTCGTAACGATATGATTTCTAGTAAAGATATAGTGATCAAGTGAAATTTTTGCAAGCAAAAAAACAAAATCTTGTTTTTTGCACAAGAGGCATTTGCGCTCACGCTGGAGAGGAGGTTACGCAGGTTGCAGATTATCCCCTGCCTCATTGTCCTGTGGCGGCAGAGCGTAGGGCGGCTTCGGCGGCGTGAATGAGAGCCTGTGCCTTGTTATGGCATTCGCGGTCTTCGTTTTCGGGGATGGAGTCTGCGACGATTCCGGCCCCGGCTTGAATTGTTATTGTTCCCTCGTTGACCACAGCGGTTCGCAAGGCAATGCAGGTGTCCATGCCCCCGCCTGCGCCAAAATAGCCGACAGCTCCAGCGTAAATTCCCCGGCGTGTAGGTTCGAGCTCTTCGATAATTTCTAACGCTCGTATCTTGGGCGCACCAGAGACCGTTCCGGCGGGAAAGCCCGCGATGAGGGCATCAATCAAGTCGGCCCGTGTGCCATCCATCACTCCATCGACGTTTGAAACAATGTGCATAACGTGACTATAGAGTTCAATCGCCATCCGTTCCGTGACGGCCACAGAACCGACCTGAGCAACGCGCCCGACATCATTTCGGCCAAGGTCAAGCAACATCAAATGTTCAGCGCATTCTTTTGGGTCGTTCAGCAGATCACGGGCCAGCTCTTTGTCCTCTGTGGCATTAGCTCCGCGTTTACGGGTTCCGGCAATCGGACGAATTGTAACCTTGCCATCGCGCACCCGAACAAGGATTTCAGGGCTAGAGCCAACAATGCTATAGTGTCCGAAGTTCATGAAAAACAAAAAAGGTGATGGATTGATACGGCGTAAAGCGCGATAGAGTGCGAAGGGGGGAAGATCAAAGGGCAAGCGAAAGCGTTGCGAGAGAACGACCTGAAAAACATCCCCGGCGAGAATGTAGTCTTTGGCCCTTTCGACCATAGCGTGAAAATCTTTTGTGCTCAGGTTTGACTCGACCTTGAGCGGTAGAGCGTTTTCTGCGTGATCTGTCGCGGGTATTGTTGTTGTCGGCAGGGGGCTACGGAGATCCGCCCGGGCCTGTTCCAGACGTGTGCGTGCAGTGTTATAGGCCTCCCATGCGTTTTGATTTTCTGTCGGCCAGACCGTTGTCGAGAGGGTAATATGATCTTCAATGCGGTCAAAAATCGCTGTGACGGTTGGACGGATAAAAAGGCCATCTGGAACCTTGTCGCCCAAGGGGGGGGGCTTTTGCGTTGAAATATTTTCCATCAGACGCACGGTTTCATAGCCCATGTACCCGACCAGTCCCGCCGCCATGGGCGGCAGGTGGGCGGGGAGATCAAATTGACAGGCGCGTACCAAGGCCCGCAGGCTGTCGAGTGCAGGCTTACCATCGGCGACAAAGGCGGTCGGGTTGCGTTGGTAATTGCGGTTTATTTCGGCCTGTTGCCCGTTGCACCGCCAGACCAAATCAGGATCAAAACCCAAAAAGGAATAACGCCCGATTGTTTTTCCGCCTTCGACCGATTCAAACAAAAAAGAATTGGGCCGTGCGTCAGCGAGTTTGAGAAAGGCAGAAACTGGTGTATCCAGATCGGCAAGTTCTGTCAGGCAAACAATCTGAGGGCGGCCCGCCGCGAAGGTTTTGGCAAAGTTTTCAAAATCTGTTGCTGCAACGCGGGACATGCTACTGTGCTCCTGCCCCGCCAGAATAGACAGAGTCCAAAACGGCGTGGTTGACTGTCACCCCAACGGCCCGCTCCTGTGCGCTCATCAGGCTGTTGTCCAGCTCGCGTTGATAACCAGCCTGCAAAGAATCGCGCAAGGTGGCGATGGCCTCCGCATCATCCGGAGCAAAGTCGCGTGCCGTAATTCGCACGACAAAGGTTGCGTTCTCTTCGTTACTAATGATGGCTTCTCCGACCTTTGCGGAAAAGACAGCGGCGACTGTCTGGCCTGCGGGTTGGTTTGTCAGCGTTTGCGTTGTGCGTGACAACACGACATTCTTCCTGATCAAAAGACCATCTGTGGGGAGGGGGCCGTTTTCGATTTGGGTGCGGATTTCTTCGCCCTTGAGGTTTGCGGCGGTAAGGCGTTGTTCGGCTTGCCACAGGGCAAGGAGTTCTGGCTTGACCTCATCCAATCTGCGCAGGGTTGTCGGGGTGCGGCTGTCAACGCGTAAAACAAACCAGCCGCCGCCATCTAATTCCTGCAACAGGCTGTCAGAGCCGACCTCTGTCGTCGCCAGTGTTGCGAGAAAATCGGGCCTGCTGGTGAGGGCGGAAACAGTCTTTCCATCCTGATCTAAACCGTTGGAGTCAAGTGCGGGAACCACGATCAAATCGAGACCAAGGTTTTTTGCCGCTTCGTCCAATGTTGCGCCGCCGCCCAGAGCATCATCAAGCTGATTGGCAACGCTGACAAGCTTTTCTGTTGCAAGCCGCAGGGTCGCATCACGAACGATGTCCGGGCGTACATCGTCCAGTGTGACGCTTTGCGCGGGTGTGATACCCTCTACCCGCACAAGGTGCCAGCCGAGCGGACTGGACAGAGGTGCTGTCACTTGCCCTACCGGGATGGCAAAGGCCGGGCCAGTTAATTCCGGAATGAATTGACCAGGGGTGATGTCGCCCAAGTCAATCGGAGCCTGACCAGAGAGTTCCGTGATGACAGTCGCAAAGTCTTCCCCCGCCTGAATGCGTGTGGCTGCGGTGGCTGCAGCGTGCTGCGTCGCGAAGATACCTTGGGAGAGACGGCGACTTTCTGCTTGGTTCAGGCTGTCTTTTTGGGCTTGAAATTCTTTTTCAATCTCTGCTGTTGTTGGGGTGATCTCTGTTGCGGCGGGATCGAGGTGAATATAGCGCACAGCCTTATATTCGGGGGCCATAAATCGTGTGCGCTCTTGATTTCCCAGTCCCTGATAAAAACTATTCAGGCTGTCCCGATCAGGCTCCGTCGGGGTGGGCAGGTCTGCGTGTGCAATGCGCACATAGTCAACACGGCGCGTTTCGGATTGAGAACGTGCCAAAACCCGGGCCAATGCAGTTGGGGCCTGAACAGAGGCACCCATCGGGGCGAAAAGCTGTGTGCGGATCAAATTGCTGGACAGCGAAGACACAAACTGGTCTTCGCTGAGTTTGTTTTGATAGAGCAAATTTTGGAATTGGGTGGGATCAAAGACACCGGAGTCGTTGTGAAAGGCGTCAATTTTGAGTAATTCTTTCTGAAGTACGGTGCGCGGGACGACCAGTCCCATTTCTTCCCCTCGCAG
Organism: Kiloniellaceae bacterium; assembly: GCA_965199245.1. Taxonomy (GTDB): domain Bacteria; phylum Pseudomonadota; class Alphaproteobacteria; order Kiloniellales; family Kiloniellaceae; genus Carbonatibacter. Next base: position 257,231 of record CBDAQP010000003.1, on the reverse strand, counting down.
GTCGTTGAGGGCTTGCGCTATCAGTGCGCCGAGGACTTGATCCCCAACACCCAACGCCTGAATTTGTTGCGGGGACAGAGCCTGTCCAAACTGTTCTGAAAGTTGTCTTGTGCGTTGTGACAGGTCGCGGGCAAAGTCTTGGCGTGAAACTTCGCGCTCTCCGACGTGGGCCACTGGCGGATTGTTGCCAAAATTCGTGAAAACATCACCGATGCCAAAGGCGGCGAAGCTGAGAATTAGTAAGCCACACAGCACATAAGCCATTATTTTTTTTGCAACACCAGAGTCTTTATTTGCCATTTTCTTTTCCGCACAGAGTTTGCTGAGATTGTTTGCCGCATACTATGGGCGTAGGCGAAGGGGGGCAAGCCCTTCACTTTTCTATTCCTACTCTTTTTATGAAACAGCAAAAATATTGTGAGAGTTCAAGGTGTAAAAAGTGATGCAAATCTGGTTTTGTGTCTCTGTCTGTGATAGGGTAGGGGAAAAATGAAAAGAAAACACAATCAAAAGGAGCGGGGGTAAGTGATGGCGCGTAAGATCATTGCAGGCAACTGGAAAATGAATGGTGATCCGGCACGCGTTGACGCGTTTGCCAGGGCTTTATTGTCACAGGTTGCGTGGGGTGAGTTACAGGCTGATCTCGTCATCTGTCCTCCTGCCTTGCTGGTTTCGCAATTATGCACGTTGAGTGCGGGGACACCGTTGCAGGTGGGTGGGCAGGATTGCCACTGGAACGTGCAGGGCGCACATACGGGTGATCTGTCTGCGCAACTGTTGGCAGAATTAGGGGCAACGCATGTCATTGTCGGGCATTCGGAACGTCGTCGGGATCATGGCGAAACACCGGCTCAGATCGGGGCCAAGGTTGCGGCGGCTTTGACGGCGGGATTGATCGCCATTTTCTGTGTGGGTGAAACGGCCCAAGAACGCAAAGACGGACGAACGCTCACCGTCGTGGAGGCCCAGGTACGCGCCAGTTTGTCGGTTGCGTGTGAACGCACTGCTCTTGATCGACTAATCGTGGCCTATGAACCCGTCTGGGCCATTGGGGCGGGAAAAGCGGCGAATTTGTCTGATATTGCACATGTGCACTGTGCGTTGCGCCAAATTTTGACGGATGAAGTGGGGGAGGTAGCAATCCAAACGCCCCTGCTTTACGGTGGCTCTGTCACGGCGGACAATGCCGCAGATATTTTGTCTGTTTCAAATGTCGATGGCGCATTGGTCGGAGGTGCCAGTTTGGTTGCCGAAGACTTTCAAGCCATCGCTCAGGCTCTGCTCTAAAATGTGAAGGCAAGATCCATTATCGTTGAAAAGATTTGATTGATTTTGAGCGATTTTTTTTAATAAGTTCGCTCGTTACTGATGTTTTGATTTGGCCTTCTCAGTTAAGGAAGTTTTACTTTAAAAGGTGTGGAGTGTTTGGTGTTGTTTTCGCTGTCTCGTTTTCGGATTTTGGTCAAGTTGCCTGTTTTTGCTGTTGCGTTGGCGACTTTGGTTGTGATTGTACCTGGCTTCGCCGCGTTCTTTTTGATCGAGTCAAGTTCGCGTGAATCTGCGCAGGAGTGAATTTTTGCGTTGAAGGAATTGCAACTTTCTGTGTTGGAACGCCAAGTTTCAGATATCAGGAGCGATGTTCTTGTAGCGGTTGAACGCAATACTGTGCGGATGGCATTCAATACGTTATCACGGGGGTTTAATGATATTATCCGTTTGGGGGAAGTGGATGCGGAAACCCGGATGAAGGAAACTTACATCACCAACAATCCTTATGCCGCTGGGGAGCGTCACCTGATGGACGCTGTTGCCAAAAGTTCCGAGTGCTATGACCGTTTTCACAAAACACATCATCCCTCTCTGCGTTTTATGGCATCTTCTGGTGGTTACGATGACTTGTTGCTGATTGATCCGGCTGGAAATGTGATCTATTCGGTCTATAAAAATGATGATTTTGCGGTGAATTTGACAGAGGGAAAGTGGGCGAAAACCCCGCTTGCGGAGCTTTATCGAAACTTGATGGCTGACCCTGTCTCACAGCAGTTGCTTTATGTCGATTACGCCCCCTATCCGGTTGCTGTAGATGGGCGTCAGGCCTTTGTTGGTGAGCTTATATCAATGAAAAACTGTTGGGCTTTTTTGTTCTCGCCTTGCCACGGTAGAGTTTGAACGCGATTATGACGAATGTTAAGGGGTTGGGCGAAACGGGTGAGGCGCGTCTGATTTGTGAAGATGGTAAACTCCACGCTGATAGCCGTTTTGCCAGAGGCGGGATAATCGCGGTGGCGAGTGAGGCCGCGACCTTGGGCCAATCTGGGCAGACAGGGATGATCTATGAACGCCGCGCGAGCGGGAAAGCTTTTTTCGTGGCCTACGTCCCGCTTGATTTTTTCGGGGAACCTTTAGCCTTGACCGTTGATATGGCAGAGGATGAGGTTTTGTCGACTGCTTATCGGCTGAGAGTCGTTGTTTTGGTCTTGGGCGCGGGCGTTTTGTTGATTGCGGTGATTGCTGGTATTTCGTTTTCTCTCTCGTTCACTCTGCCGCTGTCACGTTCAGTTGCTGAGATGAGAAAACTGGCAAAAGGCGATCGTGGAATTGAGGTTTCCGGTGAGGATCGTTTGGACGAGGTGGGTGATATTGCGCGCGGTCTTGCGGTATTTAAGGCATCGATTGTTCGCGAGGCGGGCCATGCTGAATAAAGAACTTGAGGCTGTGCGTAACCGACAAGAACGCACAGAAGCGATTGAGGTTGCGTTGAGGTCGTTTGAGGGAGGAAGCGTTAGTGTTTTAGAAAATGTTTCACTTTCTTTGAATGAAATGTCTACGACCTCTGATCAACTGTTATCGAGTGCAGATGATGCGCGGGGAACGCGAGTCGGCTTATGATGACTTCGGGCGCAGACGGCGGTGGGTGAAGTACGTGCGAACATTGGAACGATTCGCCAACTTGCGGAGTCATCAGGGCGCATTGGAGAGGTTGTGGATTTGATTTCTGATATTGCTGAGCAAACGAATCTCTTGGCCTTGAATGCGACGATTGAGGCCGCGCGGGCCGGGGAATCGGGAAAAGGCTTTGCTGTTGTGGCGAGTGAGGTGAAATCCCTTGCGAGTCAGACGGGGAAGGCAACAGAGGAAATTTCTGCACAGGTCTGTGACATCCAATCAGTGACACAGGGTGCTGTCGCGGCGATTGAGGGTTTTGGTAAAATGGTTGAAAAGATGAGTATCTGTCTTCTTCTGTGGCCCTGTCTGTTGAACAACAGGGCCAGTCAACCGGAAAAGTCTCACAATCTGTTCAATATATTTCTGATAGGAGATAAGGATGTGGCGGAGAACATTCAGGCTTTGAATCAGTCATCGGCCCGCACGGATAGCGACGCGCACACTGTGAGAGCGGTCGCCGAAAAACTATCTACTCGTCTTATTGCCTTGCGCGAACTGATCCGGAAATTTTCCGCAGAGGTCAGTGCAATACAGAATAATTAAAATGATTGTGGGCGTGTGATTTGCTCTGTGTTTGCTCTTATTCCTTTATGGATAGGGACAGTGGAGGCGTGCGGGAAACTTTCGGAGTTATAGGAGCCAAGTGTTGTGGCAAAAATTGAAACGCTGAAAGAGAGAATGGAACCGGAGTTGAAAGGCACAGAGGAAGGCCGTTTGACTGGCTCTTGTTTTCAGCACAACTGAGGCTGGTGATGCTTTTTTGACAGCCGGATGCGGTGTTTTGTCTGTGCTCAAAACAGTTCTGGTCATCGTCGTGCGGACAGGTTAGAAGCGGGGGGCTAGAGTTTTTCGTCAGATTTGGGAAAGAGGTTTTGAGATGAGCGATGTTCTTTTGGTCATTCATCTGTTGGTTGCCTTGGCGTTGATTGGGGTGATTCTCGTGCAAAAAAGCGAAGGAGGGGCACTTGGAATCGGCGGCGGTGGAGGTGCTGGCGGTATGGGGGGGCTGATGACTGGACGTAGTACGGCGAACCTCCTGACCCGCACGACGGCTGTTTTGGCGGCTTGCTTTATTGGTTTGAGCCTGTTGCACACCATTGTTGCAGACAATGGGTCGCGTGGAATATCGATTACAGATGATCTGGTCATTCCTGCGGTAGAACAGCCCTCTGATGCGCCTCTGTCCCCCCCCGTTTCCGAGTAGTTTCGCGTTTCCGTTTCTCTTTAGTTCGGGTGCTTTTTCGGTTCTGTCATGACGACACGTTTTATTTTTATCACGGGGGGCGTGACCTCTTCTTTAGGGAAGGGGTTGGCGGCGGCGGCGATTGCGGCCCTGTTGCAGGCGCGGGGCTATCGGGTGCGTCTGCGTAAGCTCGACCCTTATCTCAATGTCGATCCTGGAACGATGAGTCCCTATCAACATGGGGAGGTTTTCGTCACCGATGATGGGGCGGAAACTGATCTCGATCTCGGTCACTATGAACGCTATACAGCTGTTCCCGCGCGACGATCTGACAACGTGACAACGGGCAAAATTTATTCCGATGTTTTGGGGCGCGAGCGGCGCGGTGACTATTTAGGGGCAACGATTCAGGTCATTCCTCATATTACCGACGCGATTAAGGATTTTGTGTTTTCAAACCTCGACCAAGAAGATTTTGTTCTCTGCGAAATTGGGGGAACGGTCGGAGATATTGAGGGCCTGCCGTTTCTCGAAGCTATTCGCCAGCTGGGCAACGAGCTGGGACGCGAACGGAGTATGTTTATTCACCTTACGCTGATTCCCTATTTGAAATCGGCGGGTGAAATGAAAACAAAACCAACTCAGCATTCTGTTAAGGAATTGCAAGGAATGGGGATTCAGCCTGATATTTTGCTCTGTCGTTGTGAGCATGACATTCCCGCAGAAGCCTGTCAGAAGATTGCACGTTTTTGTAATGTGCGCGAGTCGGCTGTCATTCCTGCCTTGGACGTTGATACAATTTATGCTGTTCCCCGGGCCTATCACGAACAGGGCATGGACGAAGAAGTTTGCCGCCATTTCGGTTTAAATCAATCTGCGCCTGACTTGGGGCATTGGGATGAGGTTGCGCATGTGATTCGTCAACCTGATGGCGAAGTGACGATTGGGGTCGTCGGTAAGTATACTTCGTTGCTTGATGCCTATAAATCCCTGAGCGAAGCCTTGGTACACGGCGGGATTGCCAACAATGTCAGGGTGCGGGTTAAGTGGCTTGATGCCAGTGCGTTCACGGGGGAGGATGTTGCCGTTACTCTACGTGATTTGCATGGAATTCTTGTCCCCGGTGGATTTGGCGAACGCGGGGCCGAAGGAAAAATCGCCGCCGCAGGATTCGCCAGAACGCAGTGTGTGCCTTATTTCGGGATTTGTTTTGGGATGCAGATGGCGGTTCTGGATGCGGCGCGTCATCTCGTGGGTATCACGGCGGCCTCTTCGACCGAATTTGGACCAACGACAGAACCAGTTGTTGGTTTGATGACAGAATGGGCGCGTGGAAACGCGATGGAAACGCGTCAAGGCGGGGGAAATCTTGGCGGAACAATGCGCTTGGGGGCCTATCCTTGTGATCTGGTTGATGGGTCGCGTGTGCGCGACATTTACGGGACGCAGAGGATCGAGGAGCGCCATCGTCATCGCTATGAAGTCAATATCAACTATCGCGAACAGCTTGAGCAGGCGGGTTTATTTTTTTCTGGTTTGTCCCCGGACGGGGCCTTGCCGGAAATTATTGAAAATCCCAATCACCCGTGGTTCATCGGGGTTCAGTTTCATCCTGAACTAAAATCCCGCCCCTTTGACCCGCATCCGCTTTTTGCATCTTTTATCAAGGCGGCGATTGCACAATCACGCCTGATGTGATCGGTCTTGTTTGTTGTTGGGTTTGGGTTCATTTAAGAGGAAAGGGAAGCTGTCATGACAATGGCTGTGGCTCCGCGTCGTGTTCGTATTGGCTCTGTGACCTTGGGACAGGACTTGCCCTTTGCTTTGATCGCTGGCCCCTGTCAGATGGAAAGTCGCGACCATGCCATTGAGATGGCGGGACTGTTGCATGAGATTTGTGCCGAGCTTGGCCTTGGACTGATTTATAAAAGTTCTTTTGACAAAGCGAATCGTACCAGCCTTGGCGCGGCGCGGGGCTTGGGGCTTGAAAAGGCTTTGGGTGTTTTTGCAGAAATTAAGGCCCGCTTTGGCTGTCCTGTGGTCACAGATGTACATGCCCCTGAACAGTGCGTTGCCGTGGCGGAGGTTGTTGATCTTTTGCAAATTCCCGCCTTTTTGTGTCGTCAGACTGATTTAGTGGTTGCCGCCGCGCGAACGGGGGTAGCCCTGAATATTAAAAAGGGGCAGTTTCTGGCCCCCTGGGACATGAAAAATGTTGCGGATAAGGCCCTTGGCAGTGGCAATGATCGGGTTTTATTGTGTGAGCGGGGGACGTCTTTTGGCTATAACACATTGGTTTCTGATCTGCGGGGCCTACCGGCTATGGCGGCACAGACAGGCTGTCCTATTGTTTTTGATGCGACGCATTCTGTCCAACAACCAGGAGGACAAGGTGGTTCTTCGGGTGGACAGCGCGAATTCGTTCCGGTTCTTGCCCGGGCGGCTGTGGCGGTTGGGGTGGCTGGTTTGTTTATGGAAACGCATGAAAACCCCGACCATGCCCCGTCTGATGGACCGAATATGGTTCCTGTCAAAAAAATGAAAGAATTATTGTCTATTCTGGTTGAACTTGATCACTTGACCAAGGCGCGGCCCTTTTCCATAGAGGCCAGTGAGAAAGAGGCTGGCGAGGACGGCAAAAAATCAAAATAGACAGATTGAAAAGGTACGAGAGTGATAAGCAAAAAACCTATGGGAGGTACAAAATGACTATGATTACAGATCTTCGCGGGCGTGAAGTCCTCGATTCGCGGGGTAACCCAACAGTTGAAGTTGATGTGGTGCTTGATAGTGGGGCGAGGGGCCGCGCGGCGGTTCCATCCGGGGCATCAACGGGTGCGCACGAGGCCGTTGAACGGCGAGACGGTGACAAGGCTCGTTTTTTGGGTAAGGGGGTTTTGAAGGCCGTTGAGTCTGTGAATGCGGAAATTGCCGACGCTCTAAGGGGTTTTCGTGCGGATGACCAGATTATGGTGGACAGAATACTTGTTGAATTGGATGGGACAGACAACAAGTCGCGTTTGGGAGCCAATGCGTTGTTGGGGGTCAGCTTGGCAGTGGCCCGGGCGGCGGCGGCGGATTTTGGGTTGTCCTTTGCGCGCTATGTCGGGGGTGTACGGGCGCAGACTCTTCCGGTACCGATGATGAATATTATCAATGGGGGTGAGCATGCCGATAATCCGATTGATTTTCAGGAATTTATGATTTTGCCCGTGGGGGCTGAAAATGGATCAACCGCCCTGCGGATGGGGGCAGAGGTCTTTCATAGCTTAAAAAAGGCCTTGAGCGATGCTGGACACAACACTAACGTTGGGGACGAAGGTGGTTTTGCCCCTGCCTTGAGTTCGACCGAGGATGCGCTTGGCTTTGTCGCGCGTGCAATCGAATCCGCAGGCTATAAGCCGGGGGATGATATTTTTTTGGCTCTTGATTGTGCCTCCACTGAATATTACAAGGCGGGACGCTATGTCATGGTGGGCGAAGGCCGCGACCTTGATGCGGGTCAGATGGTGGATTATCTGGCCGATTTGTGTGGTCGATATCCCATTGTGTCGATTGAAGACGGCATGGCTGAAGACGACTGGGATGGCTGGGCGGCGTTGACGGCGCGTTTAGGTGACAGGGTTCAGTTGGTCGGCGATGATCTCTTTGTCACTAACCCACAGCGTCTGGCCCGGGGGATCGCGCAGGGTGTTGCCAATTCAATCCTTGTTAAGTTGAACCAAATCGGAACGTTGAGCGAAACGCTGGAAGCTGTTGAAATGGCCCACCGCGCGGGCTATACGGCGGTCATGTCGCACCGTTCCGGTGAAACAGAAGACACCACCATTGCTGACCTTGCCGTGGCGACGAATTGTGGGCAGATCAAAACAGGGTCTTTGTCGCGGTCTGACCGCACGGCAAAGTATAATCAGCTGATCCGTATCGAAGAAGAGCTCGGCTTTGCCGGGTGCTATGCTGGGCGTGCTGTGTTGCGAGTCTAGATATGGTGATGCAGGGAGAGTGCTTGCCTCCATTGCTTTTCTTGTCTTATGATGGGCCTTTCCTGATTTTAGTTTGAGCGGGTTATGTCTCTGTTTCGTGAGATTCAAAAGCGGTCGCGTGTTGTGGTGCCGCAACTTTTGGCGGCGGCCTTTGTTGGTTATTTCGTCTATCATACAGTACAGGGGGATCGGGGTTTTTATTCACTTGTCCATTTGAAGCAAGAGTTGGCTGTGACCGAGGCCCGGCGCGACCTTGTGGCTCTAAAACGGGTGACGCTTGAAAAGAAAATTGCACTTTTACGTCCAGAAAGCCTTGATCCTGATATGTTGGAAGAACGCGCCCGTGTTGTGTTGAACTATGGGCGTTCGGGTGATCGTATTTTTTTATGGGACTCGCAAGAGATTACTTTTGATTTGGGTAAAAATTAACCTATTTGAGGTTAATTTAAATAAAGTGATATAAATCAAAGCCTTGATTTGATTTTTGCCCTCTTGTTCTTTGTCGTCATGTCGTTTAAACTGCCTTCCATTATCTGTTGAACGGCCCCTGTCAGAGGGCCTGTGCAAGGGGGCGTAAATGGTGACAGCATCGAAAAATCCCACACCGCGCAGAGGGCGCAAAGTCGCTACGATCGGGGTAAAAGGGACTGGAAGATCTGGTTCAACAAGGGCGGGAAAAACAGGGAGCAAAGGCACTTCGGATGCCATCCCCAACGATTTGTCACAAAAACTCTACCGCGAGATGCTCTTGATCCGTCGATTCGAAGAAAAGGCTGGACAGCTTTATGGTATGGGGTTGATTGGTGGTTTTTGTCACCTTTACATCGGTCAGGAAGCTGTAGTTGTCGGGGTGCAGTCGGAAATGAAGTCGGGGGATACGCTGATTACCTCTTACCGCGATCACGGTCATATGTTGGCCTGTGGTATGAATCCTGATGGTGTGATGGCGGAATTGACCGGGCGTTCAGGGGGGTATTCTTCGGGCAAGGGCGGGTCTATGCACATGTTTTCCGTTGAAAAGGGTTTTTATGGTGGTCATGGGATTGTTGGGGCGCAAGTTCCTATTGGGGCGGGAATTGCCTTTGCCCACAGCTATCTAGGTGAGGATTTGGTTAATTTGGCTTATATGGGCGATGGTGCGCTCAATCAGGGCCAAGTCTATGAGTCCTTTAATATGGCGTCTTTGTGGAAACTTCCGGTTGTTTTTGTGATCGAAAATAATCGCTATGGCATGGGAACGTCGATTGAGCGTTCGTCGGCCAAAAGCACAGAACTCTATCACCGGGGGCAGGCCTATGACATTCCGGGGATGCAGGTTGATGGCATGGATGTTTTTGCGGTCAAGGATGCAGCGGCACAGGCCATTGCTCATGCGCGAAGTGGGAAGGGGCCATTTGTCTTGGAAATGCTGACCTATCGCTATCGCGGTCATTCTATGTCTGATCCGGCGAAGTACCGTTCAAAAGAAGAGGTTCAAAAGGTGCGGGAGGAGCGTGACCCGGTTGAGCGGCTGCGCGGCCTGATTTTGGCGCAGGGATTGATGGACGAAGACAGCCTGAAAGCCATTGATAAGGAGGTCAAGGCCGTTGTGTCACGGGCGACTGACTTTGCGCGATCCAGTCCAGAGCCTGATCCTGCGGAACTTTACAAAGATGTTTACAGCCCTGTCTAATTTTTTGGGGAATTGAGACCATGCCGATTGAAATATTGATGCCCGCTCTGTCGCCGACCATGACGGAAGGCAACTTGGCGCGCTGGTTGAAAGCCGAAGGCGACAGCGTGGTTGCTGGTGATATTTTGGCGGAAATTGAAACGGACAAAGCTACGATGGAGGTTGAGGCCGCTGATGAAGGTGTTCTGGGAAAAATTCTTGTGGCGGAGGGGACGGAGGCCGTTGCGGTCAACACCCTGATTGCTCTGTTGCTTGAGGATGGAGAATCCTCTTCGGCGGTGGAACAGCACCGACCGTCGTCGCAAACCGTTGCGCCTCACTCAGCATTGCCTGACTATCACACCCCGGATCAGGGCGCAACCCCTGCTGTTTCCCTGACTGCACCACTTGTTGACGATCAAACGGAGGGGGGTGAGTTGGTGATTAGTGATATTTCCTGCCTGTCCCTGTCCCAAGGATTGGCCGCAGAGGAGGCGTGGACAGGAGCTGTCAAGCAACAGACCGTGCGCGAAGCGTTGCGCGATGCGATGGCTGAGGAGATGCGGCGAAATGAACGGGTTTTGGTGATGGGTGAGGAAGTGGCCCAGTACCAGGGGGCCTATAAGGTCACGCAGGGTTTGCTTGCGGAATTTGGTGAAAAACGTGTGATTGATACACCGATTACCGAGCACGGATTTACCGGTTTGGCGATTGGGGCGGCGATGTATGGACTCAATCCTGTTGTTGAATTTATGACCTTTAATTTTGCCATGCAAGCGATGGATCAGATTATCAATTCTGCGGCGAAGACTCTTTATATGTCGGGTGGGCAAATCAAGGCTCCAATGGTTTTTCGTGGGCCAAATGGCCCGGCGTCGCGCGTTGGGGCGCAACATTCCCAATGCTATGCGAGCTGGTACGCCCATGTTCCGGGGTTAAAAGTTGTTGCACCCTGGTCTGCGGCAGATGCGAAGGGACTGTTGAAATCTGCGATTCGCGATCCAAACCCGGTGATTTTTTTGGAAAATGAATTGCTTTATGGAACGGTTTTTGATGTTCCGGAGTCCGATGATTGGACTGTTCCGCTCGGCAAGGCGAAAATTGTCCGTGCCGGGTCTGATGTGACCATTGTTGCCTTTGCCATGATGGTTGGTCGTGCGTTGGAGGCTGCAAAGACGTTGGCAGAACACGGTATTTCCGCAGAGGTCATTGACTTGCGGACCATTCGCCCGCTGGATATTGAAACGATACTTGCTTCTGTTCGCAAGACAAACCGCCTTGTCACTGCAGAGGAAGGCTGGGCCTATTCCGGGATTGGGGCCGAGATTGCGGCCCTGGTGATGGAATATGCTTTTGACTGGCTGGACGCGCCTGTACGGCGCGTGGCGGGCAAGGATGTTCCCTTGCCCTACGCTGATAATCTCGAAAAAATGGCTTTGCCGCAGGCGGAGACGCTGGTCGCGGCGGCCCGTGATGTGTGCTATCGATAGCTACGCTGGGGAATTAGAATGGCTGAAAAAATACTGATGCCCGCCTTGTCACCGACCATGACGGAAGGCACGTTGGCACGTTGGCTCAAAGCCGAAGGTGACAGTGTTGTTGCAGGTGATGTTTTGGCGGAAATTGAAACGGACAAAGCCACGATGGAGGTCGAAGCTGTTGACGAAGGTGTTTTGGCTAAAATCGTTGTCGCGGCAGGGACGGAGGCTGTTGCGGTCAATAGCTTGATTGCCGTTTTACAAGAGGACGGCGATGACGAGACCGCTGTTCAATCTCTGTTGGCTTCTGATTTTGTGGCTCCCGCAAACTCTGACCCGGGTTCTGAATTGTCTGTTTCTTCTGAACTTTCCGCGTCGTCCGGGGTAGCTGTTGTAACGGAAAAGGCCAGAGGGAGCGCGCGTTTGTTTGCCAGTCCGCTGGCCCGTCGTCTGGCGGCGAGTGAGGGCCTCGATCTGGCGGATTTGAGCGGGTCAGGGCCGAAGGGCCGCATTGTTCAACGCGATATTGAGGCGGCCTTGGCAGAGGGGGGAGCCGTGCATGAAGTCCCGGCAAAGCGGCAAGAAACGCGTGGTTCCGGTGTTGCTGTACCTGTTGGGATCTGTGCGCGTGAGATGGCTGATAAGATGGGGCTATCCTATCGGCTTGAGCCACTCAGTGCCATGCGTAAAATCATTGCGTCGCGTTTGTGTCAATCAAAGCAAACGGTACCACATTTTTATCTGAGTGTTGATTGTGAAATTGATGCTTTGTTGCGGGTGCGAAAAGAGCTCAATGCAAGTCTCTCAGAGTCTAAAATCTCTGTGAATGATTTTGTCGTCAAGGCGGTTGCTCACGCGCTGACTAAAGTTCCAGATGCCAATGCGGCCTATAGTCCGCAAGGGCTTGTTTATTACGATCATGCGGACGTTTCTGTTGCTGTTGCCACCCCAACAGGGCTGATTACGCCGATTGTGAAGTGCGCTGAATCCAAGGGACTGGCGGTTATTTCTTCCGAAATCAAGGACATGGCGGCGCGTGCGCGTGATGGGAAGCTCCAGCCCGAAGAATATCAGGGCGGAACCTTTTCCTGTGTCTAATCTGGGCATGTATGGCATTCGTGAATTTTCTGCCATTATCAACCCGCCGCAGGCCTGTATCCTTGCTGTTGGTGCGGGGGAGCAACGCGCGGTGGTCAAGGACGGGGAACTTGCTGTGGCCACGGTGATGACCTGTACCCTGTCTGTCGATCACCGCGTTGTTGATGGGGCTATCGGGGCGCAGTATATCTCGGCGTTTAAATCCGTGATTGAAAATCCTTTAAGCCTGATGCTCTGAGCGGGGAGGGAAAAGCATGTCTTTCGATGTAATTGTTCTGGGGGCAGGCCCGGGGGGCTATGTCACGGCTATTCGGGCCGCACAGCTGGGGTTGAAAACAGCGATTGTCGAACGCGAACACCTTGGCGGCATCTGTTTGAATTGGGGCTGCATTCCGACCAAGGCTCTGTTGCGTTCCGCAGAGGTTTACCGCGCCCTGTCTCATGCTGAGTCCTATGGTGTGAGCGCGGGCAAGGTTGGATTTGATCTGGATAAGATTGTTGAACGGGCCAAAGGTGTTTCGCGTCAGCTTGTTGGTGGAATCGGGGTGTTACTGAAAAAAAACGGGGTTACTGTTTTTGACGGCGAGGGTCAGCTTGCAGGTGGTGGAACTTTATCTCTAACGGAAAGATCAGGACAGAAACAGACGCTTTTGGCGCGTCATATCATTGTGGCGACGGGTGCGCGGGCGCGCACCTTGCCGGGGATTGAACCCGATGGGAAACTGGTTTGGAGCTATCGCGAAGCCCTGCGTCCTGATGCCTTGCCGCAAAGATTGCTGGTCGTTGGCTCTGGTGCAATCGGTGTTGAGTTTGCCAGCTTTTACGCGACCTTTGGCACCGAGGTCACGGTTGTTGAGGTCATGGAGCGTATTCTTCCTGTTGAGGATGCTGAAATTTCAAAACTGGCTGAAAAGGCCCTCATCAAACAGGGTTTGCGTGTGAGGACGGGTACAAAGGTTGCGGGTCTGGTGCGCCATGACAACAGTGTAACGGTCACGCTTGAGAAAGGCGGCAAAACCGAAGAGTTGACGGTTGACCGTTTGATTTCTGCCGTTGGTGTTGTCGGTAATATCGAAGGAATTGGCCTTAAAAACACGGCTGTTAAAACTGATCGCGGGTCGATTGTCACAGATGAATTTTCCAGAACGGACGAACCTGGCGTTTATGCGATTGGTGATGTTGCTGGGCCGCCAATGCTCGCTCACAAGGCTGAACACGAAGGCGTCATTTGTGTTGAAAAAATCGCAGGTTTAGCGGGTGTTCACCCCCTGAATAAGGCACGGATTGCGGGCTGTACCTATTGTCACCCTCAGGTTGCCTCTGTGGGGTTGAGCGAGGCGGCGGCAAAAGACAGCGGGCGCACCATTCGGGTGGGCCGTTTCCCTTTCGTGGGTAATGGCAAGGCCGTTGCGCTTGGCGAAGCGGATGGATTGGTCAAGACGGTTTTTGATGCCGACACTGGCGAATTGCTTGGGGCGCATATGATTGGGGCGGAGGTGACAGAGCTGATTCAGGGCTTTGTCGTTGCCATGGGGCTGGAAACCACAGAAGAAGAGCTGATGCACAGTGTTTTCCCCCACCCGACGCTTTCGGAAATGATGCACGAATCTGTGCTGGACGCATGGGGTAGAGCCATTCATATTTAATCCTGCTTGTTCTGGACTTATATGAGAGTCAGGCATAGTTTTGTCAAAAATGCTGGAGTTGCGGAAAGGAGGATAGACGCATGACAGACGGAACAGAAGATCAGGTTTGTTGCGTTGATTCCTCTGCCGATGCGGCATCTGGTGGTGGTGTCGCCAATGATGGGATAGCTAGTGATAGCATGACTGGTGACGGAGTGACCCGTGCGCGTCGGGTACGGGATGGTAAGGCAAACCGTGCTGGATTGCGTCACCCGGAAAAAGCGCACCGTCCTGACAATCCGGTCAAACGCAAACCGTCTTGGATTCGAGTCAAGGCTCCGACTTCTGAGGGTTATCATGAAACGCGCCGTTTGATGCGTGAGCATAACCTTTCGACTGTTTGTGAAGAAGCCTCCTGTCCAAATATTGGTGAATGTTGGTCGAAAAAACACGCCACGATGATGATTATGGGTGATATTTGCACCCGTGCCTGTACTTTTTGCAATGTTGCAACGGGCAAACCGGGGGTATTAAATCCCTTTGAACCCTACTCTGTTGCAACGGCGGTGGCGAAGTTGGGCCTCAATCATGTTGTGATTACCTCTGTTGATCGGGATGATCTGGACGATGGGGGGGCAAATCATATTGCGCAGGTGATTATCGCAATCCGTAAGGACGCACCGCAGACGACTATTGAAGTGTTGACCCCTGATTTTCGGCACAAAGACGGGGCGGTTGATGTAGTGGTTCAGGCGAGGCCGGATGTTTTCAACCATAACCTTGAAACTGTTCCGCGCCTTTATCAATCTGTGCGCCCCGGGGCGCGTTATTATCATTCCCTGCGTTTGCTTGATCAGGTCAAGGAAAAAGATCCCAATATGTTCACCAAGTCTGGCCTGATGGTTGGGCTGGGTGAAAGTCGGGAAGAAGTGCTTCAGGTTATGGATGACATGCGTTCGGCACAGATTGATTTTTTGACTATTGGTCAATATTTACAACCAACACCCAAACACCATTCCGTTGACCGTTTTGTTGAACCGGACGAGTTTGCGGACTATGCGCGGATTGCTTATAGCAAGGGATTTTTGCTGGTGTCGTCATCGCCCTTGACGCGCTCGTCCTATCATGCGGATGACGATTTTGGAAAGCTCCGTGAAGCACGGCAGAAAAAGCTGGCGCAGGGATGCTGAATGCCCACGCACTCTGAACGAAAAGTCCTGAACTTTTCACCGCAAGACCTCTATGACATGGTTGCGGATGTGGGATGTTACCCTGAATTTTTACCCTGGTGTGAGGCCGCACGTATCCGCACCCGCCAAGACAGGCGGCTGATTGCTGATCTTGTGATTGGCTTTAAGTTTGTGCGTGAGCGTTTTACCAGTCAGGTTGATCTTGACCCCGAGGCCCTCAGGATCGATGTGGCTTACGTCGATGGCCCTTTTCACTATCTCCACAATCACTGGGTTTTTGTGCCGCACACGGCAGGCTGTTTGATTGATTTTCACGTTGATTTTGCCTTCCGCTCCCGTTTGCTCCAAACGTTGATGGAGCCGTTCTTCCACGAAGCAGTGCGGCGTATGGTTGGGGCCTTTGAACAGCGTGCACATGTTCTCTATCACCAGTGTTCCTGAACCCTATTGAGTGCTTTTAAAAGACTTGGCTGGTAGGAGACTACTTGAACGCACCAAACGACGAGGATCGGGGTTTTTAGAGGTATTCTGTAGCGTGACTCTCATTATGTCGCGCCCTGACTCTAGTTATGTCCATTTTGCGAATCTCTATCAATTTTTGAGGGTGTAGCCTATCCTGTAACAAAAGCAACATACCCAGGGGGTACAGGACACGATCAAATGACTGGTGCTCAAAGACGACTCATCGCGTGACATATTTACGCACACGTGACACTTGCCTGTCAGTCGATACCCGAAAATAGCCGACAAAATCAGTCACGCGGGATAGCCTGGCGGGCTTTTGTATAGAAATCAAACCCACGTTTGATTTTTATACGCCTTAAACCAGTGCTCTTCAAAAGGGTGCAGGCAACTCCTCTATCCCTTCCTTGTGAAGGCGATAGTTCTGGTGCAATGATTGTAGAGTTCCTGATCGTTGATGAACCCTGTATGAGCGAGGTTTGTTTCGTGATGAAACTTGTTGGCATAGTCGAGCAGTTTACGGAGCTGGACACCCGTATTAACCTGGCGTGATGAGCGATTTTGTGATTCTATGTTTTTTTATGCTTTTTTGAGGGAGTGGGTCATGGAACGGAGAGGTTTTTTCAGTCTGTCAGATCATCTTGATCAGATCAGCAAGGACGGTGATCCTCTGGAGGTTCTCGAGGCCACGGTGGATTTTGACTATTTCCGGGGGTGGCTGGTCGAGGGGTTGGGGTATGGGGATGGCGCGAAAGGTGGTCGCCCGCCCTTTGATCCGGTGTCCATGTTCAAGGCGATGATCCTGCAGGCGCAACATAACCTGAAGAAGATGGAATTCATGATCCGGTGTCCTGGATGCGCTTTCTGAATTTCGACCTTGGCGGCCCGACGCCGGACGAGAACACGATCCGCCTGTTTCGCAACAAACTGACGGAAACCGGGACCTTGCGGCGGGTGATGAAGGCTTTTGACTGGCAACTGCACAAGAAAGGTTATATCCCGATGTCGGGGCAGATCGTTGATGCGTCCCTTGTCCCGGCACCGAAGCAGCGCAACACCGAGCCTGAGAAAAAAGCCGTCAAGGAGGGTAAAAGCGCAACTGAAATCTGGCCGGATGACCCCGCCAAAGCGGCACAAAAGGATGTGGATGCGCGCTGGACGCTGAAGGTGGGCGGCAAGGTTCGCTACCGGCCTGATGGCACACCTCTGCCACAAATCGCCACTCGGGTACAAGTCCCACATCAGTATTGACCGGCGCTACGGTTTCATCCGGGGCCAGGCCGTGACATCGGCTACAGCTGCGGACGGGCATCAACTCAAGCGTGTGTTTGATACGGACAACACGTCAGCCGAAGTCTGGGGTGACACCCGCTCTGAAAGCAATGAGAAATGGCTGGCGAAGAAAATGTTGGTCAGCCGTATCCATCGCAAGAAACCCAAGGGTAAACCCATGCCGAAAGCCAGTGCACGGGCCAACGCGCGAAAATCAGCCATCCGCGCACGGGTCGAGCATGTTTTCGCCCATCAGAAAAACCGCTTCGGTCTGTTCATCCGCACCCTCAAGCGGGCAGAAGCCAAACTGACGCTGGCCATGCTGTTCTCCCCAAACCTGTGCCACTGAGTAGTTAGCTTTTCCCATATGACAGGTTCATGCGATCTTGTCCACTCTGTTCCGGGTTAACCCGGAACAGAGTGATGCGAATTCATTGGGTGTTGCCCAATTCAGGGCGGAGTGTGGCCTGTGATTGTTGTAGCTGATCCTCCATCTTTCGGTCACGCCTCTCTCAGGCTTGAAAACAGGTTTTCATTCAGGCATTCATCCCTGACCCGGGCGTTGAAGGCTTCGATGAAACCGTTTTGGCTGGGCTTCCCCGGCTGTATGAACCGGAGATCAACGCCACTGTCCTGCGCCCATTTGAACATCGCCATCGAGGTGTATTCGGTACCATTGTCACAGACGATGACCTCAGGTTTGCCATGCAAGTCGAGGAGCCGGGTCAGTTCCCTGGCCACCCGAAGACCGTTAATCGAAAAGTCCACGGTCATGGCGTGGCATTGTTTGCTGAAATCATCGATAACATTGAACAGCCGGATACGCCGGCCGCTGGATAACTGATCACTCATAAAGTCCATGCTCCATTTCTGTCCGGGGGATGTCGGCAGCACCAGGGGCCTGCGGACGATCGTCTCCGTTTCTTGCGCTTGCGTACCTGCAAACCTTCTTCGACGTATATCCGATGGGTCTTTTTGTGGTTGGCCCCGAAGCCCTCACGCCTGAGCAGAACATGCAATCGCGGATGGCCAAAGCGACGATGCCGATCGGCCAGCTCCAGCATCTTCTGCCGCAGCTCTGTCTCCGGTGACTGAACCGGTTTGTAGCGGTGCGTGGAACGCGGCTGACCCGCCAGACGACAGGACCGGCGTCAGGCCAGTCTCCTGAAGCAGCACAACAGCGCGGCGACGGCCTTCGGGGCTCAGATCTTTTTTAGAACATCCTCCAACGCCATCTTGTCCAGCGATAAATCCGCAACCAGCTTCTTCAGGTGCCGGTTCTCCTCTTCCAGGTCCCGGAGACGGCGAACCTCATTGACCTCCATGCCAGAGAACCTCGCCTTCCACTTATAGAATGTGGCATCCCGTACTTGCGGCAAAGCTCCCTGGCCGGAATACCTGCCTCGTGTTCCTTCAAAATCCCGATAATCTGTGCGTCCGTAAATCTGCGCTTCATTGAGGGCCTCCGTGAAAATGACAAAAAACTAACTTATCAATGGATCAAGATTCAGGGAGAGGAGCAGCCAATCTCGCCTACAACATGGATCGCCTGATCTTTCATGAACGCCGGGCAACCGCAGGATGACTCCGTCCGGAATGCGGATTTCGTCGTAAAAAATGTCCCGCCACCGCAATCTGCGGCGAAAAAAACGCCGTCAACGTCTCGAAAAATCACAATTGGCCACAGCAGGGCATAAATCCGGAGTTAATACGGGTGTCCAGCTCGTCAGCATCCGCCTGATTCAAAATCGGCGTTCCCGCTGTCAATGCCTGCACACATTCACTGTGGAATTGTCCCAACATTGTACCCGGCGGAAAATGGGTAGGGTAGGCAACACGCAGAAAGGCTTCCAGAACATAGCGCAGGGCAGTAGCAACCTCTCGGTTTTTGCTTGAATCAGACCGCTCAATATACTGCTCAATCAGTTTATGTCGCTTGTCATGTTCAGTGATGCAATCCTGCGTTACGTCCCAAGTATCAATGGTTGATGATTGACCACTTCGGATGATGTGCAGCGCAGCGCGGGCTGTCTTATCAGTGCCTTCCCAAAACTGACAAAGAAACGGTTTTGAGTGTGAAAGAAGGATAACTTGCTGAACACGTTGTGCCAGCCCCCGAACCTCTTGAATGGTTGCGAGTGATCTATGCTCATCCAGACTGGTTATCGGATCATCAATGACAACAATCTTTTGTGCCAGTCCTGCATCCTGATCAAGAGACGCAAAAAAGAAGACAAGAGCCAGGGTGTTTCTATCTCCGGCACTCATCGTGTTGCTGAATGAAGGGCCGTTATTGCTGGCAAGCGGCACAGAAACATTGTTGATCAATACATTGTATGTGCACGATGATCCGCCTCTGTTATTTTGAGCAGACACGCTATCCAACCGAAAACCTGCATTGAACTTACCCAGGTAATCGTTGATTGCCTGCTGATACGTGGCGAAGATACTGGCGCGGTATTCTTCAAGATCAGTCTTTGCCTTATCGCGCTTCCGCTCTGTTTTTTTCTTCTCGTCTTTCTCTGCCAGATAGGCATCGCAATGCGTTTTCACATCTGGTCCAAATCGCGCCTTGATCGTTTTCAATGTGTTCAAATCAGCCGTCAGCTTTGCTACATTGGCTGTGGCCGCTTTTTCTTTCACAGCCTTGATCGGATCATTGCATTCGATCAGTCTTGAAGAGAGTCCTGTAATGGCTTCACGATGCCCGTCATAGGATTTCACAGCCTCAAGAATATCCTCAGAAAAAGTCATCTTCTCAAGAGGTGAGGCCAGCTTTGATCCCAAGATTTCAAGGATAGGTTCACGCGCTGCTTTCCAGGCGCGGGCAATCTCTGCTGTATCGACCTGAATGGCAGGAATATCCGTGAATTTCCGCCAGAATTCACCGTTCTGAATTGCTTCACTGACAGCGCGTTCAAAGGCAGATTGGATTTCTCCCTTATGAGCATCAGCAATCGACTTTCCAATGTCAGTGATAGCCTGCTTCAGGGAAGTATAAGCCTCGCTGAAATAGGTCTCATAGTGAGCGATAATATCTGAATCTTTCAGCTCCTGGTCACAGAACGGGCATCGCTGTTCATCATCAGAAGAGTCGGCAATCTTCTGCATCCCTTCACCAATCCAGGACTCGGCACCTTTACCCAATTTTTCAAGATGCTGCTTCACTCTGGTTGTTGCTTCGACCTGCAATCCAGGCAAGTCACGTTGAAGGATTGCTTCAATCGCAGCGGTATCGAATGCAGGCAGTGATAGGGGCTCGAACTCGCCTTGCTTATTGATTGGATCAGCGTCTTTCGCAGCGGCCAGATTTCGTTCAGCCTGCTGAATCTCATCATCTATATTGGGGTTCTGCTGCAACGCGCAGAAGTCCTCAACATTCATTGCGCCGCGCGCCTTGTCGGGAATAGCCGCCTTCTTGGTTTTCAGGGTGCTAATATGCTCTTCGATTTTGCTGATATGCCCTTTCAGGGCTTCATTCAGCGCAATCCCCTGCGCCCCTAGAATAAGCTCATGCAGCTTCTGTTTATGGCCAGAATCAACCGCAACTCCCGAATAAACATTCTCGACCACAAAGTGATCGTCGAAAGATTTCCGGGAGATGGGTCTTCCATGCGCCATTTTGAAAAATGAACGATTGCTGGCCATTTGCCTGCACAACGATATGTGGATTGGCATTTGCATGAGGGGCGGTGCCGGATCGCAAGCGTTTCCGTTCTTCGATCAATGTTGGATTATTGGTGCTCAAAGAGCGCAGCAAATTGGCAAGGGTTGTCTTCCCTCGTCCATTCTCGGCATATATCAGCGTCATGCCGGAAAAGCTCGTTTGCTGCCCTGGGGGGGGGACGCTATCGAATTGCCCAACATTTCTGATCAGTTGAATGTGCTCGATCATCCAGCCACCTCATTTTTCTTCAGACGGACTCCGCCTGGATCATAGACGTCGCCTGAAATTGTGTCATCCTTGAGCTACCCGACGGCTTCCTTGATAACAAAAAGCGGGACAAGGAACAAGGAACCATTCACGCGGAATCACTGGCCGCCCAAACCTGTCCTTGATCTCGATCTCAAGGCGGGCAGGCTCAAAAATGCTGTGAATGAGGTTTTCCAGCTTTGTGCGGGTGATGTTGTAAAGATCGTAGGTCTCAACATTCGCCATTTAGCGCACGCGTAAATATGTCGCGCGATGAGTCGTCTTTGATCACCAGTTATTTGATCGTTTCTTGTCTTCTTGGGGGCGTCGCTTTTGTTATAGGATAGGCTACGCCCTCAAAAATTGATAGCGATTCGCAAAGTGGACATATTTAGAGTCAGGGCACGACATAATTAGAGTCGCGCTACATATTCATTGGCGCAGTGCCACAAGAGGGCAATAGCCCGGTCTGTGGTGGCCCATCTGATTTTGGTGCGATCACCTGAAAAAATCGTGCACTCGTTGCGCCGGTCTATAGAATCTTCGTCAGTGATTTGTGCTGTCGCCAGATAAACCAGCCCTACTGGTTTATCTGTTGTTCCCCCCGTTGGCCCGGCAATTCCCGTCACGGCGACAGCAAGCTGTGCGTTGGATTTTTGGAGTGCGCCAAGGGCCATGGCTTGGGCGACCTCTACACTGACTGCGCCCCGTGTCGTGATCAGGGACGGAGGTACAGACAGCATGTCAGTCTTCGCGGCGTTGGAATAGGTGACAAAGGCCCGATCAAACGCAACAGAGGCTCCGGCGACCTCTGTCAAGCAAGCTGCAATCAATCCTCCTGTACAAGATTCAGCCGTAGCAATCCTTAGCCCCTTATCCTGACAGAGTTGGATCAGGGTACGGGTGCGTTGGTTTCTGCTTTTTTCTCCTGTCATCTTATGCTCCCGGGAAGAGGAAGAGCAAGACGCTCAGGCACAAGGCCCCATAGAAGCCAGCGATGAGGTCATCGCCCATGATGCCAAGACCACCTACAAGCTGGCGGTCTATCCAGTTTGCAGGCCAAGGCTTGAGAATATCAAGAAAGCGAAACAGGATAAAAGCGACGGCAAAGCCCCAAAGCTCATCCCCGAAAAACGGCACTGTGACAAAACCGAGGGGAGTCAAGGTTAGCCACTGTCCGGCGACTTCGTCAATGACAACCGGGCCGGGGTCACCGTGACCGAGGGCGCGGGCGTAGTCGGCACTGACTTTCAGTCCAATCAGAGTAAGGAGTCCAGTGGCAGCAAGAAGTCCTGTACCACCTCCCTGATGAAGAATGATCCAAGCAAAGGGAAGGGCCGCGAGTGATCCCCAAGTCCCGGGGGCTGTGGGTAAATGACCTGCCCCGAACCAAGTGGCGAGGAGGCGAATGGGATGAAAGGGTGGCATAGCTTTAGGCCGTTTCTGTTATGTTGGAGGCATCTGGATTAGGGCATTCAAGGTTTGCAAGGGCGAGGGCGGCGATGCCTTCGCGACGTCCGGTAAAGCCGAGCCGTTCCGAAGTTGTGGCTTTGACACTAATGCGGTTGATGGACAGCCCGGTGATCTGTCCGATTCGTGTGCGCATTGCATCGCGGTAAGGGCCAATGTGTGGAGCTTCGCAGATCAGCGTGACATCCACATTGACAAGGCGTGCGCCGCGCATCCGTGCGCGGGTGCAGGCATGGGCGAGGAATTTCGCCGAGTCTTCCCCCGCCCACTGGGAATCAGAGGGGGGGAAGTGATGACCAATGTCACCTTCTGCCAGGGCGGCGAAAATAGCATCGGTCAAGGCATGAAGCCCGACATCGGCATCGGAATGCCCTTTGAGCCGCTGTGTGTGAGGAATCTTAACGCCGCAGAGGACAACGGCGTTGCCGTCCTCAAAGGCATGAACGTCGTAACCTTGTCCTGTTCTGGTTTCCATCGTACGGCTTTTCTGATTGTGGCCTGTATTTTGGTTGTGACCTGTGTGGGGGAGGAGAGCCTGTACGAGGCTCAGATCATCGGGGGTTGTGACCTTGATGTTGTAATCTGATGACAGGATGACGCCGACCGCCAGGCCTGCGGCCTGTGCGACGGCGGCATCGTCTGTGAGATCATGGCGGTCAGCGGCGCGTTCGTGTGCGTGCATGATCTCTGCAAAGGAAAAGGCTTGAGGTGTTTGCGCCCGCCACAGTCCCGCTCGTGGGATTGATTCGCAAATTTGACCCTGGTCGTCCACATGCTTGAGGCTATCGACAACAGGATGCGCGGCGATGGCGGCCCGGCCTGCACGGGCGGATTCGACCAGTTGGACAAGAGTAGATCTTGGGACAAGAGGGCGGGCGGCATCATGGATGAGAATGGCTGTTGTGTCGGAGGGGGATAAGTCCTGTGCCACCGCTCGCAGGCCCCGCCGTACGGAGTCCTGTCTGCTCTGTCCTCCAGGGCAGAACAGCAAGGATACCCCACGATTGTCCAGAGGTGCGATTGATTGCCGATAGAGCGGTTGGTCGTCGGAATGAATCACAGTCATGACGGATGAAAAAAGGTCGCTGTCGATCAGGCGGCGGAGGCTGTGAGTCAGCACGGACTCACCTTGTAGTTTTTGGTACTGTTTCGGCACTGTGCCACCCATTCGTGATCCACGCCCTGCGGCCACAACGAGAGCGAGTGCCTTTGTTTTCTCCGTCATGGATTTTGCGCTGCTTTTTGAGATCATTGAGGGCATCCTGGCAGGTAGGGGCGAAAGGCAGTAATGAGCAACAGTGTCGCCATGCTGTCAAGCCTTCATGGGCGGACGCAGGCTGAACGATGTTGACGGTCTGGGATTGATGCGCGGGGTCTTTATGTGGCAGACTGTCTCTCTCATCTCTTCGGTCAAAAAACCAAAAGAATAAAAATGATTCCTGCGCTTTTCTCTTTTGTCCTTCTGCCCTTGTTGGGGGCTGTGCTGTTTTTTGTGACCTTTGGGGTTCGGATCAATCGACCTGCCCACTCAGGCGGGCGGACGACTGTGGTTTTTTTGACCCTTGTGTCTTTGGTGATTGTCGCGGTGCGGCTGGTCGGGGGCTGGGATCGGAGTCCTGGAACAAGTTTGTGGGTTGTTCTGGCCTGTGCCTTTGTGATTTTTATCGCCGCCGGACTCATGAATAGCCATCAGATTTTGCGTGTTTTTCCTGCGCTTGAGACTTTGATATTGGGATTTGCGGTTCTTTTTTCTTTGCTCGCTGTCTTGTCGGATTGGATGACGTGGTCTGTCGGGGCAGGTCAACCGTTTGCGAACCTTGAT
This sequence comes from Kiloniellaceae bacterium, assembly GCA_965199245.1. Classification (GTDB taxonomy): domain Bacteria; phylum Pseudomonadota; class Alphaproteobacteria; order Kiloniellales; family Kiloniellaceae; genus Carbonatibacter. Next base: position 233,138 of record CBDAQP010000003.1, on the reverse strand, counting down.
GGGATGACACAGGTGCATATTGCTGTCTCTGTGGCGGCCTATGCTCTGGCTTTTCTGGCGGCGGTTGCGGCTACTGCTGTGGTCTTGCGCGTGCGGGCTTTGAAACAGGTCTCGGAACAGGGGGCACATCCCTTGATCGCCCAGTTGCCTTCGCTGTTTGAGGCAGAGCAAATTCTTATCCTGATGCTCAAGGCTACTGCCGTGGTTTTATTGGTTGGTATCGTGACCGGGGGCTATGACAGCTGGCAACAGACGGGTAATATTTTGATCATAACGCATAAGACAGTTTTTTCTTTGTTATCGTTTTTTGTGGTTGTTTTGATGCTTGCGGTTCATTCGCGGGTTGGGATTTATGGTCGCCGTGCGGTGCAGGGTGGGATATTGATTTTTGTTATGATTTCCCTGTCAGTCCTTGGCGTGAAAGTGGTTTCGTGGTTTTTATTTGGGCAGTTTTAAGTGTGGAAAATTTTTGCTATTGGGGACGTGATGGCGATTCAACTGGGCGATATTACGATTGCTGATCCTGTTTTCCTGGCCCCCATGTCCGGGGTGTCTGATCGTCCTTTTCGCCGTTTGGTCAAGCGTTTTGGGGCCGGGCTTGTTTTTTCTGAAATGATTGCTAGCCGTGCGATGATTCAGCAAACGGGGCGGTCATTGGCGATGAGCAAGGGCTGTGATGACGAATTTCCGATGGCAGTTCAACTGGCGGGTTGCGACCCGGATGTGATGGCTGAGGCCGCGCGGATGAATGTGGATCGGGGGGCGGCCCTGATTGATATTAACTTCGGTTGTCCAGTCAAAAAGGTCGTCAATCGCTTTGCAGGCTCTGCCCTGATGAAGGATGAAAATCTTGCCGCGCGGATTGTTGCACAAACGGTGCGCGCGGTTTCGGTTCCTGTAAGCGTTAAAATGCGACTGGGATGGGATGCACATTCGCTTTCTGCGCCGAGTTTGGCGAAACGTGTGCAGGCCGAAGGGGCCAGGATGGTGACGGTGCATGGACGCACCCGCGATCAATTCTATACAGGTACTGCCGACTGGACAGCCGTGCGCACGGTGCGCGATGTTTTGGATATTCCTTTAATCGTCAACGGTGATATTACTTCTGCGGCGGATGCACGTCAGGCCATGGCAGAGTCGGGGGCAGATGGAGTCATGCTGGGGCGGGCCTGCTATGGCAAACCGTGGTTGCCCGCGCAGATTATTGCGGAGTTAAAGGGCGATTTCTTTCGCGCCTGTCCTGACACCCTGGCTCTTGGGCGGTTGGTGTTGGAACATTATGATAGTCTGTTGTCCTATTACGGTACGGACAAGGGAACAGTTGTTGCGCGTAAACATCTGTCTTGGTACTGCGCGGGATTTTCCGGAGCAGCTGAATTGCGGCGGCAGGTCAACAGCCTGCGCGATCCTCATCAGGTCAGGGAAAAACTGATGTGTTTTTTTGACGGTGCGCAGGCCGCATGATGTCTTGCCTGCACGGTATTTTTGTCTTTATCGTTTTGAATTGGTGGATATGACATTGACTCCTGTTGAGCCTCCCCATCTTTCTGATTGTATTGAGCAACACCTGACCAGCTATTTTAAGGCGCATGAACCTTTGTTGCCAGCTGAGGGGCTTTATAGTCGTATTTTGTGTGAAGTGGAAAAGCCACTGATTGAGTGCTGTTTACGGGTGACAGGGGGCAATCAAATTAAGGCAGCGGCTTTGCTGGGCCTTAATCGCAATACCCTGCGTAAGAAAATTCGAGAACTTGGCATCTGTATTGTCAAATAAAAATCTCTTTTTAATCTTGGGGGGTATGTTGCTTTGCCTCAGGAGAAAATTTGAGAGGAGAAATCCGATTGTCATCAGTGAGTAAAGGTGAAAACAGCAAACCCTTTACAGAAAGGTTTTTGGTCTGGCTCCATCGTTATGCCGTTGAAAAAAAACTTGCTGTTACATTGATTGTTCTGGCGATGGCTACAGGTGTGGCGACCTTCATGGCCTTGACAGGAGATTTGCGTTTCGCCGTTGAACCAGGTGAAATCCAATTGCTTTTGCTGATGGATTTTATCTTGTTGCTTGGCATTATGGCCTTGATTATGCGCCGCCTGGTGTTGCTTTGGATTGAACGCAGGCGTGGCACAACGGGGGCGCGGTTACACGCACGCCTTGTCGCGTTGTTTACCGTCGTGGCATTGACGCCGACGATTGTTGTGGCTGTTTTCTCGGTGATTTTTTTTGAATTTGGCTTGCAGACCTGGTTTCATGACAAAGTGAAAACCTCTGTTGATAGGTCCCTAAGCGTTGCGGAAGCCTATCTTTTTGAACATCGTCAGAGTGTGATGACAGATGCCTTGGCGACCTCTTTTGCGATTGGGCGAGAATTGAATAGTCTAATCTTGAACCCAGAAAGCTTTGATCGCGCGTTGACAGCCATTGCCAATGAACGCAACCTGACAGAGGTTGTCGTTTTCGATCAGACAGGCCAAGTCCAAGGAAAGTCTGATTTTAGTTTTTTGCTTAATTTTAGCCAGGAAATACCTGATTTTGCTGTTGAGTCTGCGATGAATGGCGAAGTCGTTATTCTGTCTGCGGATACGGATGATCGTGTGCGCACTCTTGTCTTCTTAGGTGGATTTGACAATTCTTTTTTGTTGGTCAGTCGCGTTCTTGATCCGAGTATTCTTCGCCATATTGACGAGGCCCGCGAAGCTGTTGAGCTTTACTCTGATCTGGAGGGGCGGCGGTCGGGGCTTTTGATTACCTTTGCCTTGATTTTTGCGATGGTTGCGCTGATGCTTTTATCTGGGGCTGTATGGGTTGGGTTGATCTATGCCAATAGTCTTTCTGATCCTCTGGTGAAATTGATTCAGACAGCAGAGCGAGTGCGCTCCGGGGATTGGTCTGCGACGGCCCCAGAATTGGATCGTGATGATGAAATCCAATCACTGGCCCGCGCGTTCAATCGGATGACAGGAGAACTGGTCACCCAAAAAAAAGATCTGATCGCTGCCAACAGACAGCTTGATGAACGCAGAGGCTTTATCGAAGCTGTTTTGGGGGGGGTGAGTGCCGGAGTCATCGGTGCGGATGCTTGGGGAAGGATTACTTTGGTCAACCGGGCAACGGTTGCTTTTATGGGCAAACCGGGTGAGCAGTTGCGGGGGAAAAAGCTGATCACTCTTTTTCCAGATATATCCAGCCTGTTAGATCAAGCCAAAAGACGTCAGGGAAAGATCGTTGAACAACAACTCCCTTATATCCCAGAGTCTCTTTCTCCTGACTCTCTTTCTGGGCGGGGGCGTTTTACGCTGTTGTTGCGTGCTGTTGTTGCCAGCGATGACAATGGCCAAATTGTCGGGTATGTCGTGACCTTTGATGATATTACGGAACTTGTTTCTGCACAGCGCAAGGCGGCGTGGTCCGATATTGCCCGCCGCATTGCCCACGAGATTAAAAACCCCTTGACCCCGATTCAGCTGTCTGCGGAACGCCTGAAACGCAAGTATATTAAGGAAATCAAAAGCGACCCCGAAACCTTTGTACTCTGTACGGAAACCATTATTCGCCATGTCAGTGACATTGGGCGGATGGTTAACGAGTTTTCGTCCTTTGCCCGGATGCCAGCTCCTCAGATGACGGATAACAGCCTTTCGCGTTTGGTCAGGGATGCGGTGATTTTTCAGAAAACGGTATCGGATCAAATTGTTTTTGAAACCGCAATACCCGCAGACGACATTATTTTGTCCTGTGATGGACAACAGGTGAACAGGGCCTTGACCAACTTGCTTCTCAATGCTGTTCAATCTATCGAGAGTAAGCGGGCTGACAATCCGCTTCCAGGCTTTGATGAGAGCGCGGCCCGTATTTCCGTCGCGCTGGAACGACAGTCGGATTCTCTTATGATTGCGGTGCGTGATACTGGTCAGGGTCTGCCGGAGTCTGATCGCCACCACCTTACAGAGCCTTACGTGACCACGCGAGCAAAAGGGACAGGGCTTGGGCTTGCGATTGTGCGAAAAATTATGGAAGACCACGGGGGCTACGTGGCCTTGGATGATATCTACGACGCGCTGGGGCGCAAGGCGGGGGCAGAGGTGCGCCTGATTTTTGAACATCCTAATCAAACACAATCACGCCAAGTGCAGGGAGGCAAAGAGAATTCTTATGGGGTGTGAAATTCTGATTGTTGATGATGAGGCTGATATTCGTTTCGCGGTCAGTGGTATTCTCGAGGACGAAGGCTATGGCATCCGCGAAGCCGATACGGCGCAAGTGGCCTTGGAGGCTTTGCGCTTGCGCTTGCCCCATCTGGTGATTTTGGACATTTGGTTGGAGGGTTCCGACCGCGATGGTGTGGCCTTGTTGAAAATAATCAAGAAAACACACCCCGATTTGCCTGTTGTGATGATGTCGGGTCATGGGACGATTGAAACGGCGGTGGGGGCGATCCATGATGGGGCCTTTGACTTCATTGAAAAGCCATTTAAGGCTGACCGTCTTCTATTGATTATCAAGCGCGCCATCGAAGATTCGCGGTTGCGTCGGGAAAACCGTTCACTGCGGGAAAAATTGCCCGTGCAAACCGAATTGATCGGGACATCGCCTGCGATGGCGGCACTCAAGAGCGCGATTGAAAAGGTTGCACCAACGGGAAGCCGAGTTTTGATCACCGGGCCTGCGGGTGCAGGTAAGGAAGTTGTCGCACGTCAGTTGCATCAGTATTCGACGCGGTGTGAGCATGTCTTTACTGTTCTCAACTGTGCGACACTGCACCCCGAGCGAATCGAAGTCGCACTGTTTGGCGAAGAAATTGAAGATGGTGTTGAGATCAAGGCTGGTGTTCTTGAACAGTCGCACGGAGGAACATTGTTTTTGGACGAAGTGGCCGACATGCCTATTGAAACGCAAGGCAAGGTTGTCCGCGTTCTACAAGACCAGTCCTTTCAGCGTGTGGGTGGGCGTGAATTGGTCAATGTTGACGTACGGGTATTGGCTTCGACTAATAAGGATTTGCTCTCGCTCGTGCGTCAAGGGGGCTTTCGCGAGGATTTGTTTTATCGGCTGAGCGTCGTTCCCTTGAGCGTCCCACCGCTCAAGGATCGGCGCGAAGACCTACCAGATCTTGTTGCAACCTTTATGGCGTTTTCGGCCCAGAGCAATGGCCTGCTACAGCGCACAATATCAGCAGATGCTCTGCGTGCGCTTCAGGCTTGTGACTGGCCGGGGAATGTTCGCCAGCTCCGCAATGTGGTTGAGTGGTTGCTTATCATGGCCCCCGGAGAACAGGGATCAGCGATTACAGCCGCTATGCTTCCCCCTGATCTTGATTCTGGTGGTGGTAGTCGTGCGGTGGACGGTGATTTGTTTTCCCTCCCTCTGCGAGCAGCGCGTGAGAGCTTTGAACGCCAATATCTGAGCGTGCAGATGTCGCGTTTTACCGGAAATATTTCAAAAATGTCTGATTTTGTGGGCATGGAGCGTTCTGCTCTACATAGAAAGCTCAAGACACTGGGGCTGACAGCGGACAAGGGGGAGTCATGAAAGTTGTGATCTGTGGTGCTGGACAGGTCGGGTACAGTATCGCCCGCTACCTTGCAGCAGAAGACGTCGATATTACGGTGATTGATCGCGACCCTGAATTGGTGGGAAAAATTTCTGATTCTCTCGATGTGAAAGGGATCACAGGTTTTGCCTCTCACCCTGATATGCTTGAAAAAGCAGGGGCAGCTGATGCGGATATGTTGATTGCGGTGACTCATGCTGATGAAGTCAACATGGTCGCTTGTCAGATTGCCCATTCCATTTTTGATATTCCGACCAAAATTGCCCGGATTAGAGATCAAAGCTATCTCAATCCGATTTGGTCTGATTTGTTCAGCCGCCAAAACATGCCGATTGATGTCATTATTTCACCAGAACTCGAAGTGGCAGAAGCAATCGAACGGCGTTTGAATATCCCCGGGGCTTTTGATGTTGTACCTTTGGTCGAAGACAGGATTGTCCTGATTGGTGTTCATTGTACGCAGGAAACACCCATTATCAATACGCCGTTGCGTCAGCTGACAGAGCTGTTCCCCAGCTTACGTGCGCGTGTCGTTGCTCTCAGTCGTGAGGGGCGTGGATTCGTGCCAAAGGCCGATGATGAACTGCGCGTTGGTGATGATATTTATGCTGTCGTTGATCAGGCACACCTGCAACGCACAATGGAAGTTTTGGGACACGGAGAGCAGGAAGCCCGCAAGGTTGTTATCGTGGGAGGCGGAAATATCGGGGCGAACCTTGCCCAGCGGATTGAGGACAATCACCCGCGTGTTCAGCTCAAAATTATTGAAGTCGATAAATCCCGTGCGGCAAGGGTAGCGCGTGCGCTGACCCGGACTGTGGTGATTCATGGTGATGCTTTGGAAACGGATATTCTCGAAGAATGTAACATTGAAAGTACCGAGATGATTGTTGCGGTATCCAACGATGATGAAGTCAATATTCTCTCCAGCCTCTTGGCGAAACGCCACGGCTGTCAGCGAGCAACGGCCTTGATTAACACCACGTCATATAGTTCTATTATCAGCAACCTAGGCATTGAAAATGCCGTTAATCCCCGGGCGATTACAGTGTCACGCATTTTGCAACATGTTCGTCGTGGGCCGATCCGCTCTGTCCATACTATTGCCGATGGACTTGGTGAAATTATCGAATCAGAGGCTCTTGAAAAATCAGGACTTGTTGGGGTTTCTCTCCGGGAAACAAAACTGCCACAGGGTGCAATCGTTGCCGCAGTCTTGCGCGGGGAAGATGTTATTCTGCCCTGTGGGAATACGGTGATTCTTCCCCATGATCGGATAGTGGTTTTTTGTTTGACGGAGGCCGTCAAAAAGGTCGAAAAACTTTTTGCCGTTCGGGTTGATTTCTTTTGATGTGCTCACCTTTTTTGGCCAAAAAACCCCACGCAGTTTTGTTTGATTGGGACAATACACTTGTTGACAGTTGGCTGTCCCTGCACAAAGCGTTAGAAGAGACCTTTATCGCAATGGGGCAAAAACCGTGGACGCTTGACCAAACACGGGCGCGGGTGCGCACATCTGCGCGGGAGTCTTTCCCCCTCTTGTTCCAAGGACGCGCAGCCCAGGCCCAGGCATTTTTCTATGCAGCCTATGAGCGTCTGCACCGTGATGCTGTTGCCCCACTGTCTGGGGCGGAAGACCTTTTGACAAAATTGCAGGGCAAGGGGTGTTTACTCGGGGTGGTCAGTAATAAAAGAGGAGATTTGCTCCGCAGAGAAGTCAGCGCAATGGGATGGGAGATTTTTTTCCATGCTGTTGTTGGGGCTAATGATGCCTCTGCGGACAAGCCAGCCCGTGCAGTGCTTGATCTGGTTTTGGCGGGAACAGCTCTGCAACCGGGGCCAGAGGTTTGGTTTGTGGGTGATACTGATATTGATTTACGTTGTGCAACTTTGCATGGTTGTCGGTCTATTTTGATCCGAACGGACAAGCCGCAGAGCGGTGAATTTCAGGACTGTTGGCCAGACGTTTGGTTCCCTGATTGTCACCACTTTATCCGCTGTCTGGGTTTTTGAATGGTTTTTGTGCGGTTTTGTCTTTACCTTTGCGGCGCAAAGTGCGACAAAAATTGGCGATGGTGCGGGGGCAAACCCCCTGAGTTAAAAGTGGGCTGGAAAGCCAGAAAATGAGGACGTCAACGTAATGGCTACGGATAAATCACAGAATGTTCAGGATGTCTTTTTAAATAACATTCGTAAAAATAAAGTTCCCGTAACGATTTTTCTGGTGAACGGTGTCAAACTTCAAGGAATCGTATCCTGGTTTGACAATTTTTCTGTTCTGCTTCGGCGTGATTCTCATGCACAACTAGTCTATAAACACGCGATTTCTACCGTGATGCCGACCGCTCCGATACAGCTATTTGACCCTGAAACGGGGGCTGAATGATTGTTGTCCAGTTCTGTTCTTTTCGGAACGATCTGCTGTCTTTGTGGTTGAGAGACTGAATGTCTCTGCCTAAGGGAAAATCATCGGGTGTTGATCGCCGTGCGCCTGTGGTTCGGGCCATGGTCTTGCATCCTGATTTCGGACAGAAAAAGCAAAAACGCCTTCCCACTGCACGTTTAGAGGAAATTTCGGGGTTATCTTGTGCCATTGGCCTTGAGCCTGTTCATCGTGAAATCATTCCTGTGTCGCGTCCCCGACCTGCGACCCTGTTTGGGCCGGGGGTAGTGGAACGGTTAGGGGCTTTGGCACAAGGCATTGATCTGGCTGTTGTTGATACGTCCTTGACGCCTGTGCAACAGCGCAACCTCGAACGCGTGTGGACGTGCAAGGTCATTGATCGGACAGGATTGATTCTGGAAATTTTTGGACAGCGTGCGCGGACACGCGAAGGAAAACTTCAGGTTGATTTGGCGTTGCTGAGTTATCAACGTTCGCGCCTCGTGCGCTCTTGGACGCACCTTGAACGTCAGCGCGGGGGGGCTGGCTTTATGGGAGGGCCAGGCGAACGTCAGATTGAACTTGACCGTCGGATGATTGACGAGCGGATTGTCCACTTAAAAGCAGATCTTGACCAGGTACGTCGAACGCGGGATCTACATCGCCAATCGCGCCGGAAAGTTCCCTTTCCGATTGTGGCTCTTGTCGGTTATACCAACGCGGGGAAATCGACCCTCTTTAATCGGCTGACACAGGCCCGTGTTCTGGCGCAGGATTTGCTTTTTGCCACACTTGACCCGACTTTACGGCGTTTGACTCTACCCGCTGGGCGAGAGGTGATCCTGTCTGATACAGTTGGGTTTATTTCTGATCTGCCGACGGATTTGGTCGCGGCCTTTCGCGCGACACTCGAAGAAGTCCTGGAATCTGATATTTTAGTGCATGTACGCGACTTCTCCCACGCCGATAGTGCGGCCCAGAAACAGGACGTGATGGATGTTTTGCGCGACCTGATGGGGGACAGTCTGGATCAAAGAAATATTCTGGAACTGTGGAATAAGATTGATCTGATTGATGATGAAGAGCGCACGGCGTTAGATGGCCTTACGGCGCGAGAAGAGTGGGTCGTGCCCTGTTCCGCCGTTACAGGCGAAGGCACAGCAGAGCTTTTAACCGCGATTGAGACGGCGTTGGATGAAAAAAACCCGCGTCTTGATTACTTTGTCCCTTATGCACAGGGGACTGTTTTGTCTTGGCTTCACGAAAACGGCACGGTCTTGAATCAAGAACACAAAGACAATGGTGTTTTGGTGTCCTTGCGTCTGTCGCCCGCTGCACAGGACAGGTGCGCAGCCCATTTTCATTTGACCCCGGTCTGATTTTTTTTCGCTCTCACCTTGACAGTAATGAGGGCACTTTCTATATCGTCAGGCAGTGTTCGTCGGAAGAGAACACTTATCACCTGACTATTGATAGCTGGGTGCTGACACAGGCCCGGTAAACGCTTTAAAAACGGAGTGACTTCTATGAACTTCAAACCGCTTCACGATCGTGTTGTGATTGAACCACTGGATCAGGAAGAAAAGACCGCTGGTGGAATCATTATCCCGGATACGGCTAAGGAAAAGCCGATGCAAGGCAAGGTTATTGCCGTAGGTTCCGGAACGCGCGCTGACAATGGTCAGCTCAACGCGCTGGATGTTAAGGCTGGTGACACAGTGATCTATGGCAAGTGGTCTGGCACTGAAGTCAAGATTGATGGCAAGACTCTGCTGATTATGCGCGAGTCTGACATTATGGGTATTTTGAACTAAGATCACTCTGGTATAAGGAAACGAAAAGATGGCTGCTAAAGACGTGAAATTCGGCACAGACGCGCGTGAAAAGATGTTGCGTGGTGTTGATCTGCTCGCAAATGCTGTCAAGGTCACTCTGGGGCCTAAGGGGCGTAATGTTGTTCTCGACAAATCTTTCGGTGCACCCCGAATCACAAAGGATGGTGTGTCTGTTGCCAAGGAAGTCGAACTGGCAGACAAATTTGAAAACATGGGCGCGCAGATGGTGCGTGAAGTTGCCTCTAAAACAAACGATATTGCAGGTGACGGAACCACGACGGCGACTGTGTTGACGCAGGCACTGATCCGCGAAGGCGTAAAGGCCGTTGCTGCAGGCATGAATCCAATGGATGTCAAGCGTGGGATCGACATGGCTGTTGATGCGGCTGTGACTCACCTTAGAGACTCCGCGAAGAAAATCTCGACGACTGCCGAAGTGGCACAGGTTGGTACAATTTCCGCGAATGGTGAGGCTGAAATTGGCGACATGATCGCAGAGGCAATGGAAAAGGTTGGCAAAGAAGGCGTCATCACTGTTGAAGAAGCGAAATCTCTGGCAACTGAGCTCGACGTTGTTGAGGGTATGCAGTTTGATCGGGGTTATTTGTCACCCTATTTTGTGACCAACACAGAAAAAATGGTCACTGACCTCGAAAGCCCTTATATTCTCCTGCACGAGAAAAAACTGACGTCTCTTCAGCCCATGTTGCCGCTCCTCGAAGCCGCAGTTCAGTCCGGTCGGCCTCTGTTGATCGTTGCTGAAGATGTCGAAGGCGAAGCCTTGGCGACCTTGGTTGTCAACAAGTTACGCGGTGGATTGAAAATTGCCGCTGTCAAGGCTCCTGGTTTCGGTGATCGCCGCAAAGCCATGCTAGAAGACATTGCCATTCTGACGGGTGGGACAGTCGTGTCCGAAGATTTGGGTATCAAGCTGGAAAATGTGACGCTGGATATGCTGGGTACGGCCAAACGTGTCGCCATCACCAAAGAAGAAACCACCATTGTTGACGGTGCGGGTGATGTCGGTACCATCGAAGCACGCTGTAACCAAATCCGCGCACAGGCAGAAGAAACCTCTTCTGACTATGACCGTGAAAAACTCCAGGAGCGTCTGGCGAAGCTGGCTGGCGGCGTTGCTGTCTTGCGCGTCGGTGGTGCAACCGAGGTTGAAGTCAAGGAGCGCAAAGATCGCGTCGAAGATGCGATGAACGCAACTCGCGCGGCGGTCGAAGAAGGCATTGTGTCTGGTGGTGGAACGGCTCTTCTCAATGCTGTTAAGGCTTTGGAAAACCTCGAAGGAGCGAACGCAGATCAAAGTGTCGGCGTTGCGGTTGTTCGGCGTGCGCTTGAGTCCCCGATCCGTCAGATTTCCGAGAATGCGGGCTATGAAGGCTCGATTGTCGTGGGCAAGGTTCGTGAGAATGGTGCGGCTGGTTTCGGCTTCAATGCTCAAACAGGTGACTATCTTGACCTTTTCGAGGCAGGAATTATCGACCCGGTCAAAGTCGTCCGCACAGCATTGCAGGATGCGGGGTCTGTCTCTGGTTTGATGATTACAACTGAAGCAATGGTTGCCGATGCACCTGAAGACAAGCCTGCGGCCCCTGCAATGCCTGATATGGGTGGTATGGGTGGTATGGGTGGTATGGGTGGTTTCTAAGCCCCGCTTTATCCCGGAATTCGATGAGAAAGGGAGGCATTTGCCTCCCTTTTTTATGCAAATTTTGGATAACCTTTGCTGATTGGAGGCATTTCTGATAGGGGCTAAGATCGGTCAGCGTGAATATCGCGTGGCTTGTGGAGGGAAAGCATGAGTTTTGAGAATAAAACCTATACGGTCGCTTTGCGCCGTGTTTGGGTGCGGTTGTTCACTATGCGAGAGATCCATCTCTCCAGTGAAAGCGGAGTGCGTTCTGTGCGGCTGAGTCCCGGTATTCAGCAGGTGATCTGTTTTTCTCTTTTTTGTGGTTTGATGATTTTTGGCTATTCGCTTTATGTCTATGACAAGATGAATGACTCGATTGCGAGCAAGCAACGTTTGATCCAAGACGGACATCTTGAATATTTTGAACTTTTACAACTTGTTGGTGAATATCATACGCAATTCTCGCGACTGACAGAAAATCTCCAACGTAATCAGCACGATCTTCTTTCGCTCCACGATCATGGTGAGGACAATTTTTCTCCAGAGGATGCTCTAAATACCTTGCGAAAATCAGAATCCGAAAAACACCGGCTCATTGTGGCAAAGCAGGAAATTGAAAAACGCTTGGAGTCTTTTGAATCCCAACTTAAGACCTTGCCGAACCCCGGTGGGCGTGAATTATTACAGCGTGTTGCCGGATTGCGTACAGTTTTGAAAGAGGGCCTCGGGCGTGACGAACTGCTCGAGGGTGTTCAACTGTCATTGGGGCAGCTTGTCGCCCGTCAGGAACGCCAGTTGATTATCCTGAATCGAGAACTGAGTGATCAACAGAAACTGAAACAGCAAATTGAACAGCTTTCGGTTGCGCTAGATGCAGAGCAGGAAAAACTTCTTTCTGTCCGTCAACGCCTCGCCCGTGTTCAGGAAGAAAAGACCTCTGCACAGTCGCAGTTAGCGCAAGAATCTTTTGAAAAAGATGATCTTGCCGTAACGCTCACCCGCTACATTGATCAGACGGTTGATTTAAATCAAGAACTTGAGCGTCTCAAGGCGTCGATGCGCGAAGCCGCGACGACCCAACGTGATGTTTTGGCGCGGTTTTTACAACGGTCGCAGAAATCAATTCGTATGGTTGAATCGACTGTGAAAATGAGTGGTCTTGATGTGAATAGTCTTCTGGGCATTGAGGAAGGAGTCCCACAGGGTGGGCCTTTCGTTTCCGAAGAAGGTAATGAGAACGAAAAACAGTGGCACGCCTCTATTTTTGAATTGCGGACAACACTTGATCGGCTTGACCTGCTCTATGATGTAGTGGCGCGTCTTCCGCTGTCCGCGCCGATGGATCACTATCGTTTGACCAGTTCCTTTGGCAAGCGGCGCGATCCTTTTACTGGAGGTATCGCCCGCCATAACGGTATCGATTTAGTTGCTCCAATCCGTTCATCTGTTTATGCCCCGGCCCCGGGAAAGGTTATCTATGCAGGATGGCGGGGAAGCTATGGTCGTTTTATCGAGATTGACCATGGCAATGGTATTCGTACACGCTATGCACACCTTAACAAGATTTTGGTTCAACGTGGGCAGATGGTTAAACATCGCGACAAGATCGGTTTGCTGGGTAATTCTGGTCGCAGTACGGGGCCACATGTTCACTATGAGGTGCTCCTCAACGGGCGTTATGTTGATCCACGCAAATTTGTAAAGGCAGGAAAACATGTTTTCAAAAACTGACAAAACAGGATCGATGACATCTATTTTTAGTCGTGGCCTTGTAGTTGAGGGCAACGTGCGGATCAGTGGCGACCTCCAGATGGATGGCACTGTAGTCGGGGATATTTCCGGCGAGCGGATTGTAATCGGTCAGGATGGGCGTGCTGATGGCTCCGTACAGGCAAAATCTATTCGTATTTATGGAGCGGTCTCTGGTAATATTTCCGCAGATATGGTCTATATTGCGGAAACAGCGCATGTGGATGGGGATATTTCCCACCGTGTGCTTTCTATTGAATCGGGTGCGCATGTTGACGGGCGAATTATTCGCATCCAAACTTCTGAGTCAGAGGAACCAGTTCAGATTGAGGGCGGAGAGATCGTTCACTCATCCGGCTGGATTGGACACGACAAGTAAGGAAATTTGTAATTCTGTTGTTGGTTTAAGGTCATATCTAAAGCAATAGAAAAGCCTGACCGCCTTATACGGTCAGGCTTTTTTTGACTCTCTAACAGATACTTATTGGCGACCTGCAAACTCGGGGTAGGCATCCAAATGCATTTCAGTTTTGTCTAGGCCACGCAGTTGGTCTTCGTCGCTGGCGCAAACGCCGATGACTTTTTTCAGGACAAACCAGACGATCCAGCTTGCTGAGAAGGCAAAGGCTCCAATCGTCATGATGCCGATGATCTGGGTTGAGAACTGAGCATCTGTGTTGGACAGTGGCACAGCAAGCGTTCCCCAAATTCCACAGCCTAAGTGAACGGGAATGGCACCGACCACATCGTCCAGCTTGAAACGATCCATCAAGGGGATGGTCACGACAACAAGAACGCCACCGATGGCCCCGATTCCCATCGCCAAAAGTGGAGAGGGAGTCAGAGGTTCTGCGGTAATGGACACCAGCCCCGCCAGCGCACCATTGAGGGTCATGGTCAGGTCAGGCTTGCCATAGATCAGCTGTGAACCGATTGTCGCGGCGAGAACACCGGCAAGTGCGGCGGCATTGGTGTTAATATAAATTGTCCCAATGGCGGTGACATCCCCGATTGTTCCCATGGCAAGTTGTGATCCACCATTGAATCCGAACCAACCTAGCCACAAAATGAATGTACCCAGCGTCGCGAGAGGAAGATTTGCACCGGGCATGAGTTTTGGTGCACCATCAGCCCCATAGCGTCCCGCCCGTGCGCCAATGACAATGACACCAGCGAGTGCGGCCCAGCCACCAACAGAGTGAACAATGGTTGAGCCAGCAAAGTCGCTGAATCCCATTTCAGCCAGCCAGCCGCCGCCCCATGTCCATGCCCCTTGAATGGGATAGATAATCCCGGTCAGCAGGGCGACAAAGGCTAAAAAGGGCCAGAGCCGCGTCCGCTCTGCGACCGCACCAGAGACAATAGACGCCGTTGCCGCGACAAAGACCATTTGGAAAAACCAATCTGAACCTGCACTGTATCCGCTGGCTTCTGCGTTCTGTACCGACGTGGCCTCGCCTGCTGACCAGATGCCAAATGATCCCATCATGCCAGAAACATCCAGATACATCAGGTTGTAGCCAACGATATAAAACATCAGGCCTGCAATGGCGTAGAGGCAGATGTTTTTTAGGCACTGTGTTGCCGTGTTTTTGGCGCGAACCAAACCTGCTTCGAGCATGGCAAATCCAGCGGCCATGAACATGACCAAAAAGCCGTGCATCAGGAAAGATAGGCTATTCATGATATAGGCTGTTTCAACAGAAATCTCCTGCGCGGCCAAGGCAGGCAGGGGAACAACGGCAAGAATAGTCGCAAGAGCCGATTTTTTCAGAACGCGCACAGAGCGATCTGATTCAGGAATTGAAATTGACATACGAATATTGACTCCTTGAGGGTTTTTTAGTGTTTCAGATGCCGAGAAAATGGCAAATTCGCGTAAGGCGAATAAAGAGGCGAGGCGAAGATAGGTCATCGGGACTAAAATTAAAAGGTTTTTATTCACCTGTTCCATAGTTTGAGTAAGTGGAAAATTTAGGCTCAGTGCTGTTCTCCCCGAATCTTGATCCATTGATAAGTTAGTTTTTTGTCATTTTCACGGAGGCCCTCAATGAAGCGCAGATTTACGGACGCACAGATTATCGGGATTTTGAAGGAACACGAGGCCGGTGTTCCGGCCAGGGAGCTTTGCCGCAAGTACGGGATGTCTGATGCCACATTCTATAAGTGGACGGCGAGGTTCTCTGGCATGGAGGTCAATGAGGTTCGCCGCCTCCGGGATCTGGAAGAGGAGAACCGGTGCCTGAAGAAGCTGGTTGCGGATTTATCGCTGGACAAGATGGCGTTGGAGGAGGTTCTAAAAAAGATCTGAGTCCCGAAGGCCGTCGCCGCGCTGTCGTGCTGCTTCAGGAGACTGGCCTGACGCCGATCCTGTCGTCTGGCGGGTCAGCCGCGTTCCACGCACCGCTACAAATCGGTTCAGTCACCGGAGACAGAGCTGCGGCGGAAGATGCGGGAGCTGGCCGATCGGCATCGTCGCTTTGGCCATCCGCGATGGCATGTTCTGCTCAGGCGTGAGGGCTTCGGGGCCAACCACAAAAAGACCCATCGGATATACGTCGAAGAAGGTTTGCAGGTGCGCAAGCGCAAGAAACGGCGGCGATCGTTCGCAGGCCCCTGGTGCTGCCGACATCCCCCGGACAGAAATGGAGCATGGACTTTATGAGCTATCCGGCGGCCGGCGTATCCGGCTGTTCAATGTTATCGATGATTTCACCAAACAATGCCACGCCATGACCGTGGACTTTTCGATTAACGGTCTTCGGGTGGCCAGGGAACTGACCCGGCTCCTCGACTTGTATGGCAAACCGGAGGTCATCGTCTGTGACAATGGCACCGAATACACCTCGATGGCGATGTTCAAATGGACTCGGGACAGTGGCGTTGATCTCCAGTTCATACAGCCGGGCAAGCCCAGCCAAAACGGTTTCATCGAAGCCTTCAACGCCCGGGTCAGGGATGAATGCCTGAATGAAAACCTGTTTTCAAGCCTGAGAGAGGCGCAGGATGTGACCGAAAGATGGAGGATCAGCTACAACAATCACAGGCCACACTCCGCCCTGAATTGGGCAACACCCAATGAATTCGCATCACTCTGTTCCGGGTTAACCCGGAACAGAGGGACAAGGTCGCATGAACCTGTCATACGGGAAAAGCTAACTGCTTAATGGCACAGCTTTGGGGAGAACAGCATCAGGACTTATTAAAGCCACCATATGACGATTGCGGCGATGGGCCTTGAAAGTATGCGCACATCGGTTGTAACGCGTTGAAACAGTCTTTGAGTTTGGCAAACATGTTCTCGACTTTGTGGCACTGTTTATTCTGCCTAGGCCATCGCACATGGCGTGAAGTTTGGAGTTCAGGCCGCCTTTTGTGCGCCTGAACATTCCCTTTTTAAGAAGCGAGGCTGCCGTGCGCTGTGCTTTGACATCTGTGGCGTCAATTTGAAGCTGATCGGGAGTTCTGATCCAGTGAGCGTTTTACCCGCTTGGAAGGCAAAGACAGATCGACTTCAATACCAAGCCCTTGGCGATTAAAGTCATCCAAATGTCCTGCCGGTGCTCAGTTGATCGGCCATGAAGTCCATCGACTATGTATTATTGGGGTATTCTGGCACAGCCAACTTATCTGGTTTCTCGTGTCTCAAGCGGTTACGCAGTTTGATACGCAGGTTTAGTTCCGAACCTGCATAATCATGTGATTCAGTAAATCACTTTTGTTTCATTCGTAAAATCTCCTCTTTAAGATAGAATATCCTACTGCAAACCAACTCTAAATATTGGGGGGGGGATCTTTTGCCTTTTGCGGTTGGCCTTGTTCGCGCAAGGCGCGGGCAAGACGATCTATACCCTGTAAGGTCTGCGGTCTTTTCCCGTAGTAGCACTTCTAAAAGCCTCGATTATTGTCGTCTGGTGCGTCAAACTGCTTTCTGCAATCCTCAAATGCTTGAGTATTCTGAGGTTCTCGAAAACGGCTTTCCTGTCAGCCAATCTCGGCTGGAGGTTTTTAGAGGTGCTTGATAGGTGGCACCTGAACCGTTTATGAGATCTGTTTTGAAACATGTTGTTTTTGCCTATTCCCCTTTTTGTAGCCTTTTTTCTTGTTTTTTCTGGCGAAGGGGCATGCTATTGCTCAATGGAGGTGCTTGCGCGTATTCCTTTGCATTCGTGCTTTCTAGCGTTATGCTTGATCAGTTAAGTACCTCTAAAAACCTCCAGCCGAGATTGGCTGACAGGAAAGCCGTTTTCGAGAACCTCAGAATATTGCGGTATGCAGAAAGTGGCTTGACGCCCCAGACGACATCTAGGTTTTTAGAGGTACTCGGTTGCCTCAAATCGCAGATGGGGGGGGGGGGAGAATTTAAGCTTTAGGGAGCAGACAAATAATGGCTGAAACTCTTTTTAAGGGGTCTTTCCCTGCTTTGGTCACGCCAATGACACAGGACGGCGGACTTGATCGCGGTGCCTTTGAACGTTTTGTCGAGTGGCAAATTGCACAAGGTAGCCACGCGGTTTGTCCGGTGGGGACGACGGGGGAGTCGCCGACGCTTGACCACGATGAACACAAGGTGATGACAGAACTTTGTGTGCATACTGTAGGCGGGCGTGTGCCCGTGATTGCGGGGACAGGATCCAATGCCACGCGCGAGGCGATTGACTTTACCTGTCATGCACAAAAAGCTGGTGCTGATGCCGCGCTCGTTGTCACGCCCTACTATAACAAGCCGTCGCAGGAGGGACTTTATCAGCACTTTAAGGCCATTCATGATTGTTCTGATCTTCCGATTATTTTGTACGATGTCCCGGGGCGTTCTGTCGTTTCATTTTCGGTTGAGACAGTCGCACGTCTAGCCGAACTTCCCCGTATTGTTGGGATCAAAGATGCAACGGCTGATCTGACCCTGCCTGCGCACTTGCGCCTTGCAACAGATGATCGCTTTGTGTTGTTGAGCGGTGAAGACGCAACAGTTGTTCCCTTTCTTGCAATGGGGGGGCATGGTTGTATTTCGGTGACGGCAAATGTGGCCCCTGCACTCTGTGCCCAACTGCACGAGGCTTGGTGGCGACGTGATTTTGATCGTGTGACAACCATCAATGACAGGCTTTTTCCTCTACACATGGCTCTTTTCCTTGAGTCTAGTCCTTCTCCGGTTAAGTACGCGCTTAGTCTTTTGGGCCTGTGTGAAGAGTATCTGCGTCTTCCTTTGTTGCCGATTACTGAAAAAACGCGCGACGCTGTGCGCATGGCAATGGTGCAGGCAGGTTTGATCGAGGCATAATAATGGTCAAAAAGGCGAAAGAATCCCTTGAAAGCGGTACGGTGGCTCTTAACCGTCGGGCACGTTACGACTACGATATTGAGGACACTGTCGAGGCCGGACTAGTGCTTTTGGGGACAGAGGTCAAATCGCTTCGCACCGGGCGAGCATCGATTGCGGAGTCCTATGCTGCGCTTGAATCAAGCGGTGATTTTTTTTTGGTCAATGCCACGATTCCGGAATATGGCCCCGCTAATCGGTTCAACCATGAGCCAAAACGCCTGCGTAAAATTCTGCTACGGCGGCGTGAAATTGGCAAGCTGGGTCAGCTTGTCCGGCGTTCAGGTTACACAATGATTCCTCTGTCGCTCTATTTTAATGGGCGTGGAATTGCCAAGGTCAAACTTGGGATCGCGCGGGGAAAAAAAACAATCGATAAACGTCAGAGCGAGAAAGAGAGGGACTGGAAACGTCAGCAGTCCCGCATCCTCCGCGATAGAGGGTGATTAAATTACAATTCCGGGTCTGAATCGTGATCGTCGTGATAGTGAGACGCAGGTGTAGCGCGTCCAATGTCTTTGCGGATGGTGTTGAGGTCTATGAAAATGTCTGCTTGGCGGCGCAGTTCGTCGGCAATCATCGGTGGTTGAGATTGAACGGTTGAGACGACGGTGACGCGCACGCCTTTGCGTTGGACGGCCTCGACCATGCGTCTGAAATCGCCGTCGCCGGAAAAAAGAACAATATGTTCAAGCCGTTCCGCCATTTCCATGACATCAATGGTCAATTCAATGTCCATATTACCTTTGATTTTGCGACGACCAAAGGAATCGGTAAATTCCTTGGTTGGTTTTGTTACCATGGTATAACCGTTGTAATCTAGCCAATCGACCAACGGGCGGATGGGCGAATATTCTTGGTCTTCGAGCAGGGCTGTATAATAAAAGGCGCGAATCATCTGACAGTGACCAGAAAAGCAGGTCAAGAGCTTTCTGTAGTCAATGTCGAAATCAAGTGCCCGCGCTGCCGCATAGAGGTTCGCCCCGTCGATGAAGAGAGCAACACGTTCATTCGGATAAAAATTCAAGACAGCATTCCTTGAAAAAAAATGAAGGGAGGAAGGAAAGAAAAATCAGATAAAGAAAGAAATCATCCGATTTTTAGTGAGAGAAATTTTTCTACCAATGGCAACTGCAACATATTTTCTTTAAAATTTCAAGCATAAAGCGGATCGGTCGCCGAAGTCTTTGTGTCGCACAGGAGAAAAAGTTATGATTTTCATTGGATTGGGCGCGAATCTTGATAGTCCAGATTTTGGTTCGCCTCGTCAAAGTTGCGTGGCTGCTCTGCGCGAGCTCCAATCCCGGGGGGTGAGAGTAGTTCGGGTGTCGCGCTGGATGAAAACAGCCCCCGTTCCGCTGTCAGATCAACCTTGGTACAGTAATGCGGTGGCAGAGGTCGAAACGGATTTATCAGCCCGCGATCTCCTTGGGGTTTTACATGGTGTCGAGGACAGATTTGGGCGCGTGAGGGGGGAACGCTGGGGCGCACGTGTGCTTGACCTTGATCTGTTGGATTATTACCATCAGGTGACACCACCACATTCACTACTCCAGCTCCCGCATCCGCGCTTGCACTTGCGCCGCTTTGTTTTGCAACCTCTTGTCGATTTGGCTCCGGATTGGCGACACCCTGTTCTCGGACAAACGGCCCAACGCCTCCTAGACGCTATCCCTGTCGAGAGTCAAGAGCTTGTTGTTTTTGAATCGTCCGAAGATTTTTCACCGCAGGCTTGATTTTTGGGGTGAGATTTTGTAGGGGTATCCCGTTAAAGGTCTCAGTGAAAAATGTGAGGAGGGGCGCAATGGCGCGGGTTACGGTTGAAGATTGTGTGGACAAGGTTGAGAACCGTTTTGAATTGGTCATGTTTGCATCCCAGCGGGCGCGGGATATGATGTCTGGTTCACCCGAAGCAATTGCACGGGATAACGATAAAAATCCGGTTGTCGCCTTGCGTGAAATCGCGGGTGAGGCGATTGATCTGGAATCCGTGAAGTCGTCTCTCGTCCAAGGACTGCAAAAACAGCAAGCCTTTTTCGAAGTTGATGAGGACTTACCCACCTTTGACGCGATTGGCCCGGACGGTCAATCCGTCCCTGTTTCTACTGTTGACGAAGCAGAAGCGGCGGGGATAGAAATTCAGGATTCTGCAACACCATTGCCCGCTGATGAAGACCTTTAATTAGTGGCGTTGTGAAAAATGAGGGGGGCTGAATGATTCGCCAGTTTGAGCTGGTCGAGCTGGTCAAGTCCTATGATGCCCTTGCCGATGAGGATGCGGTCAATCGGGCTTATGTCTTCGCGACACGCTATCACGGGTCGCAAAAACGGGCCTCTGGAGATCCTTATTTTTCCCACCCTGTCGAGGTGGCCGGTATTCTTGCTGACCTCAAGCTGGATCACACGGCGATTATCGCCGCTTTGTTGCACGATACGGTCGAAGACACCGATGCGACACTTTCTGATATTGAGCATTTTTTTGGGGCGAAAGTCGCACGTTTGGTTGATGGTGTGACAAAATTGACTCGTCTTGAATTACAGTCAGAACAAAACAAACACGCTGAAAATTTCCGCAAGCTCTTACTAGCCATGTCCGAAGACGTGCGTGTGCTTCTGGTGAAACTCGCTGACCGATTGCACAATATGCGGACACTCCATTTCATCAAGACCCCGGAAAAACGCCAACGCATCGCGCGGGAGACAATGGAAATTTATGCCCCGCTGTCTGAACGAATTGGAATGCAAAATTTCAAGGATGAACTCGAAGACCTATCCTTTGCCCAGCTTCATTTCGAAGCACGTGAATCGATTTTAACACGTTTGACCTATCTGCAAAAATCCGATGATGAAAATTTGGCGGATTTGATTATTTCTCACCTGCAACAGGACTGTCGCAACTATGGCGTTCAGGCAACGGTTTCTGGTCGGCTGAAAACGCCCTATTCCATTTTTCGCAAAATGCAGACCCGGGATATTACTTTTGAACAGCTGTCTGATATTATGGCGTTTCGCATTATTACTGATGATTTGAAAAACTGTTATCAGGTTTTGGGGATGATTCACAGCGAATATTCCGTTGTTCCCGGACGGTTCAAGGATTACATCTCGACACCCAAGCCCAATGGCTATCAGTCCATTCACACTGTGGTCATCGGCCCCCAAAATCATAAGGTCGAGGTTCAAATTCGTACGACGCAGATGCATACGGTTAATGAACATGGGGTCGCCGCCCACTGGGCCTATAAACAGGGCACCCACCAGCCAGAAGGCAAAACTTGGCGGTGGTTGCAACAGCTAATTGATATTTTAGAACATGCTCATTCGCCAGCAGAATTTCTGGAACATACCAAAATGGAAATGTTTCAGGATCAGGTGTTTTGTTTTACCCCACGGGGTGATTTGGTGGCCTTGCCACAGGGGGCAACCCCGATTGATTTTGCCTATGCCGTTCACACGGAAATTGGCAATCGCTGTGTCGGGGCAAAGGTCAATGGGCGCATGGTTCAGTTTCGTACCACCTTGCACAATGGCGATCAGGTACAGATTTTAACCTCTAAAACCCAAGAGCCGTCACCGGATTGGGAAAAGCTGGTTGTGTCTGGAAAGGCAAAGGCCTGTATTAGACGCTTTATTCGTATCCGTAAACGCGAACAGTATCAGCGTCTTGGGCAACAGATGCTTGAACGGCTCTTTCGGCAGGAAAAGCGCGAATTTGGTGACAAGGCCCTAGAGAGTATTTTGAGCGTTTTTCAGGTCGAGGCGACTCGTGACCTGATGATTTTGGTTGGACAGGGGCATGTGACCGCGCGTGAGGTCTTGCAGGCTGTTTATCCTGAAACGCGTACGCAAGGTTCCGAAAAAATTCCTGCAAGACTCCGAAAACCCGCAGAACGCGGTTTGCCGATCAAGGGCTTGATTTCAGGAATGGCTGTCCATTATGCCAAATGCTGTCACCCCTTGCCCGGTGATCGGATTGTCGGCATCGTCGTCACGGGAAAGGGCGTCATCATTCACACGATTGACTGCGATACCTTGTCGTCTTTTGAACAGGTTCCTGAACGTTGGATTGATGTGTCGTGGGATGACACGGGCGAACAGCCTGTTCAGACCGGACGTTTGAAGCTCCTCGTTGCCAACGAGCGCGGGGCCTTTGGCGATCTCTTCACTGTGGTTGGGCGTGGGGGGGGCAATGTCATCAATATGAAAATTATTCACCGGGCTATCGATTTTTTTGAAATACTTGTAGACATTGAGGTGCAGGATGTTCGCCATCTGGCCAACATTCAGGCCGCTTTGCGAGCAATGTCCGTGGTTGTGTCCGTTGAACGGGCGCGTAACTGATGATTGTGGGTATTGGAACGGACGTCGTTGATATTCGGCGTATTTCAGCCATTCTTGATCGGCGGGCGGATGTCTTTATCACGCGCCTTTTTACAGAGGAGGAACAGCAGGCGGCATCGGGTCGCCCTGACCTTGCGGCCTTTTATGCCAAGCGTTTTGCGGCAAAGGAAGCTGGTGCCAAGGCGATTGGTTGTGGTCTGTGGCGCGATGGTGTGGCCTTTACTGATTTTTCTGTGCGTCAAGATGATAGCGGACAGCCGCTTTTGTCTGTAAGAGGGCGGGCCCTGGATAAACTCCGCGCAAAAATACCACAGGGAGTAGAGCGGGATTTTAGGCCAGTTGTTCATTTATCGTTGTCTGATGAGGCCCCCTTGGCTGTGGCCTTTGTTGTCATATCACTTGAATCAGGTAGGGTGATGGTGCGATAAGACCCCCGTGTTGTGATGTCCTGCGAAGGCTTTGAGAGCTATACTCGGGGCGTCCAGGTTTAAATTGAATGGTGACATGATGAGCGAAAACCGGATATCTGCTTTGTTGCGGGGATGGGGGGCGAACCTGGTGGGGCATCTCAAAACATTATCCTGGGCACTTGCCTTTGCCTTTGTGATCCGGGCTGTGATTTTTGAACCTTTTAATATTCCTTCTGGTTCGATGAAGCCGACTCTGTTGGTGGGGGATTATCTCTTTGTGTCAAAAATGTCCTATGGTTTGGGCAAATATTCTTTTCCTCTGTTGACGGGTTTTTTGGATTTTGAGGGACGGATTTTTGGTGATGTTCCCGTGCGCGGTGATGTGATTGTCTTCCGTCTGCCCGCTGATCCTGAGGTTGATTATATCAAACGTCTGGTGGCCCTCCCGGGGGAGGCCGTGCAGGTACGTGCAGGCATCCTCCATATCAATGGCAAGCCTGTCAGCCGTGAAAAAATCGCAGATCGCTTTGTCACGGACAGCCGGGGATTTCCCCTGCGTGTGACGGAATACCGCGAAACGCTTCCCGGTGGGTCGCAGCATTCGATCTGGGAAACGACCGACAGCGGCCCGTTGGATAACACGCCTATTTTTATCGTCCCTGATGGGCATTATTTTTTCATGGGCGACAACAGGGATAATTCACAGGACAGCCGGGTTTTGCGTCGTGTCGGCCCGGTTCCTTATGAAAATCTGATTGGTCGGGCAGAACGTCTTTTCTTTTCCATTGGGGATGGCGTGGACATCCGCTTTGATCGGATTGGACAAGCTATTGACTGACCGTGGGCAAAGCGCACTCGAAGGCCGTCTAGGGCATTGTTTCGGGCGTAAAGAACTCCTGACTCAGGCTCTGACTCACCCGAGCCTTTGTGTTAAGAATCGCGGACGCGCTAGCTATGAGCGTTTGGAATTTTTGGGGGATCGCGTTTTGGGGGTGGTCATCGCGGCCATGTTATTTGAACGCTTTCCCGCAGAAAGCGAGGGCGACCTCGCACGGCGTTTTACGTCCCTCGTACGGATGGAAACCTTGGCAGAGGTCGCGCTTTCCTTACGACTTGACCGAGACATTTTATTGTCCCGGGGGGATGAAGGGAGCGGAGGGCGGGATAACCCGTCTCTTCATGCGGATGTTTGTGAGGCAGTGATTGCTGCACTCTACCTAGATGGCGGCTTTGACTGCGCGGAGTCCTTTGTCCGTAAAAATTGGGCGCAGTTGTTGACCCGCGATCCCGCACCGCCGCAGGATGCAAAGTCCGCGTTGCAGGAATGGGCACAGGCTCGCGCTTTGCCCTTGCCATGCTATCGCGTGGTTGAACGCATGGGGGCCGCACATGCACCGAAGTTTGTGATTGAGGTTTGCGTATCCGGCTTTGCACCCGTATGTGCAGATGGCCCTTCTAAGCGCAAGGCAGAACAGTGTGCGGCGGCTCTATTGCTCGACAGCCTCAGGCAAAAAGGCGCATGATCCTGTATCACGACCGTTCAGATAGGTGCAATGCGTATAGGGGTAGCGCGTATCCAAAATGAGAGGTGTATGATGACAACACGGTGCGGTTTTGTAGCCTTGATCGGTGCGCCAAATGCGGGCAAATCAACCGTGATGAACCGGATGGTCGGTCATAAAATATCGATTGTTACGCACAAGGCACAGACGACGCGGGCGCGTATTCGCGGTATTGCACTCTGTGCGGACTCACAGCTGATTTTTGTTGATACGCCAGGAATTTTTTCGCCCTCCAGCCGTTTGGAACGGGCGATGGTCTCTGCTGCTTGGCAAGGCGTGGGGGAGGCCGATATTGTTGTTGTACTCTATGATGCCATGCGCAAAAAAATCGACGGTAACACCCGCGCGATTATCGAGGGATTGCGCCAACAAAAAATCACGGCGATTCTGGTCTTGAACAAGATTGATGCTATTGCACGTGAACGTCTGCTAGGGTTGGCGGCGGAATTCCAAGCCACGGGCGTATTTGGTGATATTTTTATGGTCTCTGCGACCGAAGGCGACGGGGTTGATGATCTGCTTATCCATCTTGCCCGTCATGTTCCAGAGTCGGTTTGGCTCTACCCCGAAGACCAGCTTTCTGATTTGTCGCAACGCCTGTTGAGTGCAGAAATTACTCGCGAAAAGCTGTTTTTGAACTTGCATGATGAACTACCCTATCACCTGAGTGTCGAAACAGAGAGCTGGGAAGAGTTTCAGGATGGCTCTGTCAAAATATCCCAGACAATTTATGTTCAACGCGAAAGCCATAAGGCCATGTGCCTTGGCAAGAGGGGGCGAACGATCAAGCTGGTACGCGCCCGGGCGCAGGATGAACTGCAAAGAATGGAGCAGCGCAAGGTTCACCTGTTCCTTTTTGTGAAGGTGCGTGAAAAATGGACAGATGATCCGGCTCGTTATCGCGAAATGGGTTTGGAGTTTGGGGCGTGATTGTCGAGGAAGACACACTATGATTGTCTGGGAAGACAGGGCAATTGTGTTGTCAGTGCGTCCCTTTGGCGAGGGGGGCTTGATTGCGTCGACTCTGACGCAAACACAGGGCAAACGCTCGGGCTTGATCCGGGGGGGGCAGAGTCCGAAACGCCGTGCAATTTTTGAACCCGGAAACTGTCTTGATTTGCGCTGGTCTGGGCGTCTGGATGAACAGCTTGGCTTTTTTGAGGGCGAAATTTTCCGCTCCTATCCCGTACGAGTGATGGATGATCCAGCCCGTTTATCCGCGCTATTGTCTGCCTTGGCTCTATGTGATTTTTCTTTGTCAGAGCGTGCGGCTTTGCCCGTTTTCTTTCAAGGGCTTGTGGCGTTATTTGATGCCCTGCAGGATGATTTTTGGGCCGCTGTCTATGTCAAGTGGGAACTCTCATTTTTGGCGGCTCTTGGCTTTGCTCTTGATCTGAATCGCTGTGCAGGGGGGGGGGATGCGGGGCGGTTGGCCTATGTCAGTCCCAAATCAGGCTGCGCTGTTTCCGAAGACGCGGGGGCGGCTTGGAAAGATAGACTTTTGAAGTTACCGGGCTTTTTGGTTGGACGTGGCGAGCATTGTGACTCTGTCCCTGATGAATGCGCGATTGATCAAGGTCTGACTTTGGGTGCATGGTTTTTGAGAAAACATTTGTTCCACCCTCAAAATCGTGACCTGCCAACGGTGCGAGAGCGTTTAGCAGAAAATTTTCAAACACTGCATCCTGCATAGCAGAATGATAACTACTAAGGGGTTCATGCTTGTTTTTGCGCGGGGTGTGGGTAGAGTGTCTTTTTTGTCTCTTTTCTGGGGCGTTCAATAGGATTGATATAAATGACAACTGATTGTCCCGAAACGGATGGTGGGGTTCGTGATGTTCGATTGATTGATGCGCTATCTGATCGCTATCTCAGTTACGCGCTGTCAACCATTATGTCCCGTTCTCTGCCGGATGTACGCGATGGGTTAAAGCCCGTTCATCGGCGGTTACTCTTTGCCATGCGGCAGTTACGCTTGGATCCAGCAAGTGGGTTCAAAAAATCAGCGCGTGTTGTCGGGGATGTCATCGGCAAGTATCACCCGCACGGCGACCAATCGATTTATGATGCGCTTGTGCGCCTCGCACAGGATTTTTCCCTGCGCTATCCCTTGATTGATGGCCAGGGAAATTTTGGCAATGTTGATGGCGATAATGCGGCGGCGATGCGCTATACCGAAGCCCGCTTGACTGACCTTGCGGCTCTTTTGCTTGATGGGTTGGACGAAGACACCGTTGACCTGCGCCCCACCTATGACGGGGAGGCCGAAGAACCTGCTGTTTTACCCGCTGCCTTTCCGAACCTTTTGGCCAATGGAGCGCAGGGCATTGCTGTTGGCATGGCGACCTCTATCCCCCCCCATAATATCGGGGAAATCTGCGCGGCTTTGCTTTCTGTGCTTAAATCTCCGGCTGTGGGGACGGAAAAACTGGTTAATCTGATCCCCGGCCCTGACTTTCCTACAGGTGGCGTTTTGGTCGAAAGTCGGGCGGCGGTTGTGCGAGCCTACGATACCGGGCGCGGATCCTTTCGTGTGCGGGCAAAGTGGCACAAGGAAGACCTCAGGGGCGGTCAATACCATATTGTTGTCACGGAAATTCCCTTTCAGGTTCAAAAATCGCGCTTGATTGAAAAGACGGCGGATTTGATTTTGTCGCGCAAGCTGTTCATGTTGGGCGATATTCGCGATGAATCTGCGGAGGATGTCCGCATTGTCCTAGAGCCAAAAAACCGCAATACCGACCCCGTTCTTTTGATGGAATCACTGTTCAAGCAAACGTATTTCGAGGTGCGCTTTTCGCTCAATATGAACGTCCTTGATCGGGATCAGACACCGCGTGTCATGTCCTTGAAGGACGTGTTGCGCGCTTGGCTGGATCATCGACACGATATTTTGGTCAGGGCGCACAACAACCGTTTGGGCAAAATTGCTGATCGGTTAGAGGTTCTCGCCGGTTATTTGATTGCCTTTTTGAACTTGGATGCGGTTATTCGCATCATCCGCGAGGAAGACCATCCAGCGGCGGAACTGGTGAAGGCTTTTGGTCTCACCCTACGTCAGGCAGAGGCCATTCTCAACATGCGCTTGC
The DNA here is from genome assembly GCA_965199245.1 of Kiloniellaceae bacterium. Lineage (GTDB taxonomy): Bacteria > Pseudomonadota > Alphaproteobacteria > Kiloniellales > Kiloniellaceae > Carbonatibacter. The sequence goes on along the minus strand of CBDAQP010000003.1, from coordinate 205,255 downwards.
GTTCCCTGCGCCGACTCGAAGAAGTCGCTTTGCGCGATGAACACGCACGCTTGACGGCGGAGCAGGCCGATATTGAGGATATTTTGGCCCGTGAAGATCGCCGTTGGGCTATGATTGCCTCGCAGATCAAAGACTTGAAAAAAAACTTTGGCCCCAAAACAGATTTTGGTCGTCGCAGAACGGAAATTGGACAAGAACCCGAAGAATTTGAACTCCCGACCGAAGCCGTCGTTGCCCGCGCATCTGTGACCATTATCTGTTCTGAAAAAGGATGGGTCAGAACGCTCAAGGGTCATCAAGATAACACGACGGATATCCGCTTCAAAGATGGCGATCAGGGACGTTTTTCTCTGCTGGCACAGACAACTGACCGGCTGATTGTTTTTGCCAGTCATGGGCGATGCTATAGCTTGTCCGTTGACCGGCTTCCGGGGGGGCGTGGATTTGGTGAACCCTTGCGTCTGATGGTTGATATGCCGGGGGATGTTGATATCGTTGCCCTGCATATCTATCGTCCCGGTGCGCGGCTTTTGGTGGCGGCTAGTGATGGGCGCGGATTTTTGGTCGCCGAAGACGACCTCGTAGCCCAGACGCGCAGTGGCAAACAGCTTTTGAACGTGGGCGCGGGCGCGCGGGCGCAGGTTTTTTATCCGGTGGATAGTATAGATAATATGGTTGCGGTGGTTGGAGAAAATCGTCGTTTGCTGGTTTTTGGATTGGATCAACTCCCGCAAATGGCACGCGGGCGTGGTGTAATTTTACAAAAATACAAGGACGGTCGTCTATCTGACATCAAAACCTTTCGACAGGGTACGGAAAAGGGCGAAGGCTTGACGTGGACAGACAACGCAGGACGACTCTGGACACGCCAAGATGTCATTGCTTGGCAGGGACAACGCGCCGCTGTTGGGAAGTTGCCTCCACCGGGATTTCCCAAAAGCAATAAATTTCACAACACTTGATTGCTGTTCCTCGCACTGTCCTAGAACGTCTATTTTATAGAAATATTTTGCTGTTTTGTTGAGAATTATGACAAAATCTACTGTCATATTTTGATGAAGTTTGCGCAACCGTTTTGATTTTGCGCTTGATCTTAATCAAAAAGATGTGAAAGAATGAAAGTGTAACAAAAACCTGACCTGCAGAAATTATACCAACTGCATAAAATAAAGACTCGCTGGATCTGGGGCGTGAGCAGGTTCTGTGATTATAAGGAGTCCGCGCTGAACAAATCCTAAGTCATTGCTATTTCGCAGCGTTGGAAGTGTGGTGAAGTATTCGATTTTGCCGTTTTCGTCGTCCTGATCAGCGCATTGATGACCCGGACAAGCCAAAACGCGATGGCGTTCAGACGCATGTTATGGCCGCCAGCAAGGCGTTCATGGTGTCTCCAGTCTGGCCTTTCAGGACGTTCCGATCAAGGCGGCCATCGGTTTTCATGTGGTGGCCTCGATGGCCGACCTTCGTTTGAGTTCGCGCCTCATCTGCGGGCTCAATCCGCGCGTGCGCCCTGACATCATGACCGAGGCCTCGCCCTCGTCATTGTGGCCGCGATAGCCCCTGTCGACGTAGACCCGTTCCGGTCCAGTCATCCGGGCGGCCTGGGCCACTGTATCGGCCAGAGTATGGCCCCCGGAAACTTTTCGCCCAGACCCTCACGGTTGGTGGTGGCAATCCCAACCTTGGCACCAAACTCGTCAGGATTACGCGCCTTACCCTTGGCGATGCAGGCAACTTCCGGAGCGTGCAGGGCATAGAGCTTGTTCTTGTCCCCGGGCTGTTGCACCAGAAGACGCCAGGCCCAACAGTTTCGCAAAACGGGCCTCGAGGTTCCCGGCAATCTTACGGACAATATCGCGGAAAACCCGGCCCAGATAGGTCTTCAGTGTCCTGATCTCGCGGCGCATGCGCCGGAACTGTCTGGCATGGGCGTAACGCCCGGCCATAAGGCCGGCGCGTCTGGCCACACGGGTGTAGCTGCGGCGCAGGACAATGCCGTGCCGTTTGGCCTGAGGGCTTGCAACGCTTTCAGATACAGACGGCTGTCGGTGGGGTAAGCTATGGCCTTGGGCCACCGTAATCCGCTCGAAACTGCTGTCCTTGACTGCTCCCGCGTCAACCGCAACACCGACCGTCGCCGACAAAACCGCATGCCTTCGGGACCGACACGCCTGCGCCAGCGCGTCATCGTGCTGGAGTCAATCGGCAGGCGGTGCTGAAAAAAATCAAAACCGCAGAAATACTGCCAGTAGGGGTTCTCAACCCACCGCTCCACAACCTCATCAGGTCGTACATGTGTTTCAGATAGTGCAGCCCGCAGACGCGTTGGTTTCGCAGGACGGCGGCCTGTCGTGCTTGCCAAAGGCTTCGTCGAATGCGAACCAGGGCATCAAGGTGCTCAGGCATATCAGCTTATGTTCCTTGTCAATGATCGAATCAAGGCGTTCGCGAAAGAGGTCGGTGGGTGCGGTTGCCTGGGCGTCATGAAAATCTACCAGAAAACAGGGGGTGAAAGCGGTCTTGCTGGCATTTTACAATATTTGATTCCCTCTGGGAATCCCTATTATCTGCGGACTTCAGAGTTTTTCAGCGCGAACTAAGGACGGACAGAGTTTTGGAGATTTGTCCTGGGTCAGCCCCTGCGTCAGGATGATGACGCATCCAGTCTTCGCCGCCTTCTCAACAGATTCGAACCGGACGCGCCACTTGCCTGCCCTTGCGGTCATCTCTGATGGCGGCAGTCGCAGTGAAGCCGCGCGGCGTTGGTCGTCAAATTGTTCGTGATTGGGTGTTGCCTTTCAATGCAGAAGATCCAGAAGGGCTTTTGCAGCGTTCGGGAAGCGGGCGACCGGCCAGTGAGGCCCGGCTTGCTGCCTTGATTGCCCGCGTTGAAACAGGGCCATTGTCTGCCATCGATGGTGTGCTGGCGACTTCCGGATCTGGCGCAGTGGTTATGGGAGGACTATCGCCTCAGCGAAAGTTGCCTGAGTGCCACCTTGCGCAAACACGGAGACAGGACATTGACGGCCCGTGCATCATGGACAAAACGAGGATGCCCTGAGCGCATTTAAAAAAACGTCCCCGTTGAAAGAGACCGTATCCGGGAAAAAACAGGGCGAACTGTCCCCCTTGAAATCCGGTTCCAGGACGACGCGCGGGTTGGTCAAAAAACACAGATCACGCGGCACTGGGCAACCCGCCCGGTCGCTCCAAAGGATCAAGGGATCAAATCTGTCTGGATATTCGGGGCGATCTGCCCGGCCCGGGGGGGCCGCTCTTGTCCTACCGCGCTGTGATACACGCGGGATGCAAGGGCATCCGGAGGACAGATCATCACAGGTCGAACCCGGTGCCCATGCCCTCATCATTCCGGATCAGGCCGGAGGGCACACCACAACCAATCTGGATAGTCCCGACAATATCACCCTCTTGCCTCTGCCGCCACGCAGCCCGGCCCCGGTCGAAAACCTCTGGATACAGAAAATGGATCCATGGGTGCTGAATTTCCAGAAATGGTATGAGCTGACGGGCGGTGCCGCACAATCTACCTCCAATGCCGTAGAAAGGATTTCGGCCTTGAACGAAGCCAGTGAAAAGATCAAGCAGATTGTTGAAATTATTGCCGAGATTGCGGAACAAATCAATTTTCTGGCTCTTAATGCGACGATTGAGGCTGCCCAAGCCGGGGATGCTGGCGAGGGATTTGCCGTTGTGGCCAGTGAGGTCAAGTCCTCGGCGAATCAAACACAGAGGGCCACAGAGGACATCAGCAAGCAGGTTACGGATATGTTGTTCGAAATCGAAGCCTCGACTGATTCCATGCAGGTTATGAAATCGGCGGTGAATAAAACCAACGAGACCGTGACCAGCATTGCCTCTGCGGTTGAGGAGCAGTCCGCCACGGTGGGTAATCTGTCCCGTTCCGCCCAAGCCGCGCGTGATAAAATCATGTCTGTAGTCGAAGACATCAACGTCGTTGCCGCAGACGCTAATTCGACAAGCACGGCAACAGAAGAACTTCAGCAGTCGTCTAACGAGCTGGACACCCGTATTAACCCGCTAACCTGAGGTGAGATTGACTGGTGTGGACATGGCGTTTCGGCAATTTTTCACGCCGTTTCGCGGTCTGAAGCCTACCTGAACAGCTGGTTTGGGATGATTTTCACTGAATGACTCCTCCTGTAACCCTCATGGCCGTTAGAACACAGAATGCCTTTTCTTTCCAGGGTTAATACGGGTGTCCAGCTGTCTGTTAATGCAACGACATTGCAACAGGATACGGACAAATTTGTGTCCTACCTCAAAGCAGCGGCTGAATAGGCGTCCTAGGCAAATGCTCCGCAGGATTTTTCCTGCGGGGCTTTTTTTTGTTTTTTTTGTTTTATGCTTTTCTCACGATCAGTTTGTCTCACGTTTCGGGAAATTGGGCCGATCCACGTTGTAATGTGCCGTGAGATAATCGAGCACTTCATTACGCTCCGCATCCTCAAGTTCAAACATGCCCTGTTCCTCGACCATCCAAACGAGCATTTCCTCCCATCCTTTTCGACTTAAACCTTGCTGGGCGACAATTCGCTCGGAATGGCAGGCACTACAGGCATAATAAGTGGTCTCAACACCTGGGGCGTCTAACAGAATTCCAAACTCGTCACTTTCCTCGTTTGAGAGGGCGGGAACAGTCATTATAGAAATTGATGTGAAAAAAAGAAATATCCGCAAAAATAAAGGTATCATGACTATATTTTTCATCCTGTTTTTTCATTAAATAATGGTATGCAACGGGGACAGCTGAACTGTCCCCGCCATGCAAGGTTATGTAAGACTAGCTTGCGCGAACGCCGACGCGGTGCATCGTGTTGTTCAAGTAGCCTTTGGGGTTCCAATCAATCGCAAAGGGTTGCATCACACCTTCGCTGTCTGTTGCGCGTGCCCAAATTTCATAGTAGCCTGCCTGGGAGAAGCTGACTTTCGTGCGCCAGTTTTGCCACGCACCAAAGTTGACAGGCTCATCAAGTTCAGTTTCCGTCCAAGTTGCGCCAAAATCGGTTGAAATATCGACTTTTTTAATTTTGCGATCTCCAGACCAAGCATGACCGCGTACTTCGGTTTGCAGGCCAATATTTGTGTTGTTGGCGGGGAACGTCACGAGTGACTTGACAGGCATCCGCTCAATGATAACGAAATCTTCGGTTGGAACCTTTTGTCCGGGGGACACCTTGTAAGCAGGCACACGGTAAGCCTTACCCGTCATTTTTGGCCCATCGTGGACTTGATCGCGTAACTGGATACGTTTCAGCCATTTTTGCGCGGTCGAGGCGGGCCAACCTGGCACAACAAGCCGCAGAGGCGCACCATTCATCGGGTGCAATGCTTCGCCATTCATTTCAAAAGCAATCAGGATATTGTCACTCAGTGCTTTTTCAATGGGTAAACCACGAGAAATAGGCAATTTTTCTGGATCACCAGACAGGTGAGCATCGGCTCCGTAGTGTGCGGTATAGACAACATTTGACTGCACGCCTGCTTTTTTCAAAACATCTTTTAGCCGGACTCCAGTCCAGCTTGAACAGGCCACTGCACCATAAGTCCACTGATTTCCTTTGGCCGGAGGATTGAAGTATCCGCGTCCATTACCGCCACACTCCAGCGTCAGGGCCATTGTAACAACATCAAAGTTTTTACGCAGATCAGCAATGGACAGTTCCAGCGGATTATCGACGAATCCATCAACGGTGAGGATCCAATTTTTAGCGTCAACGTCTTCGGGGGGAATGCCGTTGTTGCGAATGAAGTGCCGGCTTGTTGGGGTAATTGCATCATCCAGAAGCTCTGGCGGTGTTTCTGCATTCACAGGCCGGTCATTCAGCAGGGTCAAACCGTCCTTACCAGCCAGAATATTTTCCGCCGCGACCGCCGCAGGGATGAACCCACTGGGCAGGTGGCGATAAAACGGCACCGAGGCCCCGACCACCGCAGCAAGCGTCGCTAAGCTCGTGCTTTTTAAAAAATCTCTGCGGTCTTTTGTATTTTCGTCAACTGTCTCTTTTTCTCTTTTTTCTTTCATCTTAATCAAGTCTCCCAAAGCATATTTTACCCGATTCGAAAACACATCTTATCACAAGAATCATAAAATGGACAGCCGTATTAACTCCCGATTTATGCACTGCTGTGGCCAATTGTGATTTTTCGAGACGTTGGACGGCACTTTTTCGCTACAAATTGCGTTGGCGGGACGTTTTTTACGACGGAATCCGCATTCTGGACGGAGTCATCCTGCGGTTGCCCGGCGTTCATGGAAGATCAGGCGATCCATGTTGTACGCGAGATTGGCCAGCGTCAGTCTGGCTTCTGCCCTTTTGAGACCGATGGTGCGGATGAACAGACCGAAGCGGTTTTTCTGATGGGCGAAGACATGCTCGACCCGTGCGCGGATGGCTGATTTTCGCGCGTTGGCCCGTGCGCCGGCTTTCGGCATGGGCTTACCCCTGGGTTTCTTGCGTGCGGCTGACCAACATTTTCTTTGCCAGCCATTTCTCATTGCTTTCGGAGCGGGTGTCACCCCAAACTTCGGCTGACGTATTTTCCGTATCGAGCACACGCCGGGTTGATGCCCGTCCGCAAGAGCAGGGTATGCCCTGCTTTTCGGATGATATTTTGCATAGCTTGTGAACTGTTGCGTTATCCATGACGATGACAGAGTTTTCAGGAAGCCGGGGCAGCAAATCCTGTTTGACCCATGCGGTGAAAATACCTGCATTGACGTTTGCCTGAAACAGGCCGACTGTCAGCAAGGCTTTCCCGATCAGGGCACCAATCGCATTGGTTCGACCCCTGGCCTGCCAATCGCACACGCCATCACACCGTTGACCTGTTGGTGCAGAGCCATGCGTGCGGGGCATGTCACGGGCAAAGCCGCTTTCATCGATATAAACAAGGGGACGGCCCCGATGCTCATACATCTTTATCATCGTTTGGAAGGCACGCCCGCGCACGTCTTTGGAGGCGTTAGGGTTTTTTTTACAGGTCACACCCAAGCGGCGCAGGGCGTAATGGATCCCCTGAGCACTCACACCAGAACGACGGGCGCGCTCATAGTGACAGGCATCGGGATGAGCCACAACATCACGCGCCAGGGCGACCATATCAATCCTTGTCGCCGGTTTAGTCCGGGTTGTCTTCGGCCCGGGGGGCTTGAGCCAACGGGTGACGCCCCACACAAAAACGCTCCGCAACCTGCGCTATTGTAAGGCCTTCCTTCTCGCGGACAGATCAAACCTTACTGCGGAAATCTGATGAAGACATCATCAATAAACTATAACCAGATTATAATGGATTGTCTATACGTCGAAGAAGGTTTGCAGGTGCGCAAGCGCAAGAAACGGCGGCGATCGTCCGCCGGCCCCTGGTGCTGCCGACATCCCCCGGACAGAAATGGAGCATGGACTTTATGAGCTATCCAGCGGCCGGCGTATCCGGTTGTTCACTGTTATCGATGACTTCACTAGACAATGCCACGCCATGACCGTGGACTTTTCGATTAACGGTCTTCGGGTGGCCAGGGAGCTGACCCGGCTCCTCGACTTGCATGGCAAACCGGAGGTCATCGTCTGTGACAATGGCACCGGATACACCTCGATGGCGATGTTCAAATGGGCTCGAGACAGTGGCGTTGATCTCCGGTTCATACAGCTGGGGAAGCCCGGCCAAAACGGTTTCATCGAATCCTTCAACGCTCGGGTAAGGGATGAATGCCTGAATGAAAACCTGTTTTCAAGCCTGAGAGAGGCGTGACCGAAAGATGGAGGATCAACGACAACAATCACAGACCACACTCCGCCCTGAATTGGGCAACACCCAATGAATTCGCATCACTCTGTTCCGGGTTAACCCGGAACAGAGTGGACAAGGTCGCATGAACATGTCATACATGAAAAGCTAACTGCCCAATGGCACAGGTTTGGGGAGAACAGCAGTTTTGCACCACGATCCGGTCGGCGACGAGTTCAGGACACGCCGATGCTGGCAAAGCCATCTCGAACGCGCGCAATGGCTTTCGCGTGAGGGATACAAGCGAATACTGGAACAGGCCGCCGCCAACAAGGCGTGAAAAAGCGAATTGTGGCCGCTACGGACGTGACCAAATCTTGCGTGGTTTGCATGTCATGTGTGAGACATACCTAACGGCGTAGGCGATTAAGCGGGGGAGAAGAAACGTATGGCACAGGCAGGTATCGAGGTCTTTCGGGACCTGACTATTGGTTCGGATCATGTCCCACTCGGTGACATCCGTGCATCTCTGCTCGGCGTCGAGACCCGAGAGTGGGGTCACAATGAAGAGCAGGGAGCCAACCTCAAAGACCACGCTGTCGGCATGCGTCAGGAAGATATCCTCGTATTTGAATATACTGGCGACACCCTTCCAAAGTCGACATTGACGCTCTGGCAGAGCGGGGAAACATACGCGGTTACGAATATCGTGCCCGCCGATGTCGGAGAATTGGGCGTCAAGCTCTATAATGATCTTCTTATCTGTTTTGTGGCCGAGGTTGTCGACAAGGCCACCGTTCGAGATCAGCTCACGCTTTCGCTAACCGACGATGTTCGCAGTCTGGATACCTGGACGAGTGCCGAAGCTGCCGATTCCCTGCGCCGGTTCTCCGCCTTGGCCAACAAGAGCACAGTGACCTGTCACCCCAATGACAGGGAACGTTGGGAGAGGTTTGTGATCGAAGCGCATCGCAACGGCGATAACCTGCCCTCTGATGTCCTTACGCAATGGTTGATCGAAGTCGATGGTTGGGGCGAGACTTCGGCCATCAAGCTTGCCATACAATTCGAGCAGGGAATTTCTCTTCTTGGAGCATATGATACGATATTGAGAGGGTAAGCACGTTGGCCTACGCCTCTCTAAAAGCGATTGCACAGGCAAATGTACCTGTCCTGCTTCCAGATACCTGCATTCTTCTGGATCTATTGCGCTCGCCGCGTCGCGAGAACGTGGATGCAAACGCGATGCTCGCGGGCAAAGCTATCCGAGATGGCGTTGTTCAATACGAAGCAATTGGATGCGTGGTTGCAGAGCAAGTACGCAACGAGCTCAACGACAATCTCCCGGTAGTCCGCGAGGACACAAACACGGCTCTACGGAAACTGCGGGACGAGATTGTGCGGATCGACAAATGGTCAGAAGCTCTTGGGCAGCCCAGCCAAACCCAGATCAGTCACTTTCTTACGCGTGTTCCCGTCGCTGAAGCTGTCATGGCCGATATACTAGGCACCGCACTAATAACTTTTATTACTCCCGATTTGACGTACCGGGCCTTTGCCCGCATGACGCAAAAACGAACCCCGGCGAAGCCAGGTAAAGACTCATTGAAGGACTGCATCGTGGTCGAGAGCTACCTGGAGGTGGCAGAAAATCTGCGAAATTTAGGGCATACCGCTGATATCGTCTTTGCGTCGTCAAACACTAAAGAGTTCGTGTCTAGTAACACGAGAACTCTGAACGCGGATATCGCGGCCGAGTTTGACTCCGTTAGTATGCAGTACAGTCGTGCTCTTCACGAAACGCGTCATATTCTAGGATTGCCGATAGCGCGGTAGAGAAGCGCAACTGACAAAACCACGGCAGCAGGAAAACTCAACTTAGTTAAACCTTGATCGGATAGTGCAACAGGAGCCAGTAGCCGCCGCGCATCATCCTGATGCCGTGGGCAACGAGGCGACGCGCCTTGTTCTTGCTCGGGTCGCTCTCGAAATCCTCCTTATGAGACCTGTGCGCGGATAGCACTGGACGGGTCTGCTATTTTGTGATTCTCTTAATTGATAGAAGAGTTTGGGAGGATTGATGGCGCGTCGTGAGATTGGTCAGGAGCATTTTTCCTTTGATGGGAAAAGAAGCGATCCTGATGACCTTGTCCTCCTGGTCGATTGGACGATGCCTGATCATCATCTGGCGGATATTTCCTCCGCCTCCAAAGGCGAAGCGGGTTGGCCGCCACTGTGTTTGCTGAAGGCCCTGCTTTTGGGGCGGTGGTCTGATGATGTGAAGCTGGCCGATGCGCTGGATGACCGGGCTTCGTTCCGCCGCTTTTGCGGTTTCTCCCGTAGCGAACCGACGCGGACGGCCTTTGGAGAAAATTGTCGTCACGCCGGCCAACGTGAATGACGGGAAAGCCGGCTGTGATGTAGTGATCCTGAACAGGTCTCTGCCGACAGTGCGTATCAGGGCGTTGGCTTTCGCAATGCGGTCGAGGAGAAGGGAGGCACCACCCGGGGTGTTGTGACCGGCGTTTGGATCCGCAACGACGCTGCAGCAAGGCTGAAAGCGAGGCCCCATTCACAAGGTGCGTTGCCGGATCGGGAGGATCTTTGGCACAACGAAGTTATGGCCTGCGGGCAGGTCCACACCGGGGCCCTGGCAAGGCAAAGCGACATATCCAGCTGGATATTTGGTGCAATCTGCCCGGCCCGGGGGTGGCCGCTCTTGTCCTGCCGCGCTGTGATACACGCGGGATGCAATGGCATCCGGAGGACATATCATCACAGGTCGAACCCGGTGCCCATGCCCTCATCATTCCGGATCAGGCCGGAGGGCACACCACCAGCAATCTGGATAGTCCGGAGAATATGACCCTCTTGCCGCTGCCGCCACGCAGCCTGGAACCCGATCCGGTCGAAAATGTCTGGCAATATCTGCGACAGAATTGGCTGTCAAACAGAATAGTCCAATCTCAGATGGTTTCCCTCTGCTGTGACGCATGGAACAACCTCACCGAAAGACCATGGAAAATCATGTCCATTGGATACAGAAAATGAACCCATGGGTGCTGACTTTCCGGAAACGGTATTAGTCCCCTGACCTCAACCCCATCGAACAAAAATGGATCCATCTCAAAGCCGTCATAAAACAACTCTTTTGCTCCATTGAACAACTCTTCCAAAGTGAACCATTTTATATGGGATAGGCTATACAAAAAAGCCCGCATTTCCCGCGCGGGCTTTTTTTGTTTTGTTGTTCGCCGTTATTGGCTTTATTCTTTGTCGTACTGATCGACATCGCGGAACGCGCCACGGTCTGCGGACGTCGTAAAGTGAGCATAGGCTTTGAGGGCCGAGCTGACCCTGCGCGGGCGTTTTTTGGCGGGTTGCCAAGCAGTCTTGTCTTTGGTTTCCATTGCTGTGCGCCGCAGAGCAAGTTCGGTATCAGACACCAGAACATTGATGCGCCGTTCGGGAATATTGATTTCGATTGCATCCCCCGCTTCGACCAGCGCGATTGCGCCGCCTTCTGCGGCCTCGGGGGAGGCATGACCAATCGAAAGGCCGGATGTTCCGCCAGAAAAACGCCCGTCTGTCAGCAGAGCGCAGGCTTTGCCCAGTCCCATTGATTTCAGATAGCTGGTGGGATAGAGCATTTCCTGCATTCCCGGGCCACCGCGTGGACCTTCGTAGCGGATGACCACCACATCACCCGCGCAGACCTCACCGCTTAAAATTCCAGCAACAGCGGCGTCTTGGCTTTCAAAAATGCGTGCGGTGCCGCGAAAGGTAAAAAGGCTGTCATCAACCCCAGCTGTTTTCACGATACAGCCTTTTTGTGCGATATTGCCATAGAGAACCGCCAAACCTCCTTCAGTGCTGAAACAGTGGTTATGGCTACGGATGCAACCGCCAGCACGGTCATTATCCAGTGCACTATAGAGCCGATTTTGTGAAAAGGCTTCTGTCGTGCGAACTCCACCGGGGGCGGCGCGGTAAAAATCGGTAACCTCCTGATCTGTCGTTCGCATAATATCCCATTTGTCCAGAGCCTCCCCCATTGTGCGCTCATGGACGGTGAAGCAATCTCTGTGAATCAACCCGGCGCGATCCAGCTCGCCCAGAATACCCATCACGCCTCCAGCGCGGTGAACGTCTTCCATGTGGTATTTATTGGTTGAGGGAGCGACCTTGCATAGTTGCGGAACCTTGCGTGATAAGCGGTCAATATCATCCATTGTAAAGTCAATCCCGCCTTCGGCTGCAATAGCGAGCAGGTGAAGGATGGTATTGGTTGACCCCCCCATGGCAATATCCAAAGTCATGGCATTTTCAAAGGCCTCAAAGGATCCAATCTTTCGGGGCAGAACACTGTTGTCGTCGTCTTTGTAGTAGCGATGTGTCAGTTCGACAATCTTGTGACCTGCTTGGCGGAAAAGTTCCTCGCGCCGCGCATGGGTGGCGAGCAAAGATCCATTGCCAGGCAGGGCGAGTCCCAAGGCTTCGCCAAGGCAATTCATGGAATTTGCCGTAAACATACCCGAACAAGACCCGCAGGTGGGGCAGGCGGAGCGTTCGACAGCCGCAACCTCGTCGTCGGACAGGTCAGGGTTGGCGGCATCAACCATAGCATCGACCAGATCAAGTTTGCGCTCTTCGCCGTCCTTTAAAACGATCTTTCCCGCTTCCATCGGGCCACCAGAGACAAAAATCGCCGGAATATTCAGACGCATCGCCGCCATTTGCATCCCTGGTGTGATCTTGTCACAGTTTGAAATGCAAACAAGGGCATCGGCACAGTGGGCATTGCACATATATTCGATGGCATCGGCAATGACTTCGCGTGAGGGCAGGCTGTAAAGCATCCCGTCATGCCCCATGGCGATTCCATCATCAACGGCAATGGTATTAAATTCCTTTGACACGCCGCCTGCTTGCGCGATTTCCTCTGCAACCAGCTTGCCCAAATCGCGCAGGTGAACATGACCTGGGACAAACTGGGTAAAGGAATTGGCAATGGCGATAATTGGCTTGCCAAAATCATCATCCGTCATCCCCGTCGCCCGCCAAAGCCCGCGCGCACCCGCCATATTGCGTCCGTGTGTCGATGTTTTAGAACGATAGTCAGGCACAGGGGTCTCTCCTTTGTTTGTCTCTTTTAAATTTTATTACTGTGTGCGTATGAAGAATGTTCAAGGTTTAGTTCACACCACACTGGCGTGTGGTCGGACGGGCTGTCTTCGCCGCGTGGGGTTTTGTCGATTTCGCAACGGGTCAGGCGGTCGGCGGCCTGTGGGGACAGGAGCATGTGGTCAATGCGGATGCCGTTGTTATGGGCAAAGGCCCGTTTTTTGTAGTCCCAATAGCTGTAGACATGGCGTTCTGTGTGCAGGCTTCGCCACGCATCGCGGTATCCTATATGAAGCAGGGTGCGAAAGCGGGCGCGTGACTGGGGGTGTGTCAGGGCGTCGTCTGTAAAGTGTTGGGGGTCATAGAGATCATCATCCGTTGGGATAATATTGTAATCTCCACCCAGTATAACGGGCTGTTCTGTGGTGAGCAGGGCGCGGGCGTGGGTGGTGAGGTGATCCATCCAGTCCAACTTATAAGGAAATTTTTCACTGTCGCGCGGGTTGCCATTGGGCAGGTAAAGGCCTCCAATACGCACACCAAAGGTCGTGGCCTCGATATAGCGGGCCTGTGGGTCGCTGTCGTAACCGGGAAGCCCCCGAATGATATTGTCGAGCGGAGACTTTGAAAGCAAGGCAACGCCGTTATAGCTTTTCTGACCGTGAACTGCGATGTGATAGCCGCGTTCTTCAATGTCCGTAAAGGGAAACTTGTCTTCGACGGTTTTGAGCTCTTGGAGCACCAAGACATCAGGCGCAAAGCTGTCGAGCCATGCCAAAAGGTTGGGCAGGCGTTTGTTGATCGAATTGACGTTCCAAGTGGCAAAAGTCACCATAGGCGCGGGATCCTCAGCACGGTGTTAGATTGAAAAAGAATTTCCGCAACCACAGGCTGAATTGGCATTGGGGTTATTGATGCGAAACGCCGCCCCCATCAGGTCTTCGACAAAATCAATCGTCGCACCTTTGAGAAAATCAAGCGAGACCGAGTCAACGGCAAGCTGTGTACCATCGTGGGTGAACAGGCTGTCGTCCGCGTCCGCTTCCTGTTCGAGCGAAAATTCATACTGAAATCCCGAACAGCCTCCGCCAGAAACACGCACACGGAGCATCAGGTCAGGGTTGCCCTGCTGTTCAGCCAGCTGTGCCACCCGCCGCGCAGCAGAAGTTGATAGGGTGACGGAGGGGGGCTGTTCCGATTTCATTTTGTTTTTTCCACCACTTTAGTCTGGACAGGGGGGTATCTATGCCCCGATATTCAGGCAGGATAAGACGTTTGTCAACCAAGGCGGCCCTGTTCAGTAAGACATGATGGAACAAAACAGGACACACGAAACACGGATCGCGTCCTACGGTACGCGGTCGGGGCGAGGGCGGTTCTATGCTGAACGTGGTTGCCCCATGCGCGGTGATTTCCAGCGCGACCGTGACCGTATTATTCATTCTGCGGCCTTTCGGCGACTACAGTACAAGACACAGGTTTTTGTGTACCACGAAGGTGACCACTTTCGGACGCGTTTGACTCATTCGTTGGAAGTGTCCCAGATTGCCCGCGCCCTTGCACGGGCACTAGGAGGGGATGAAGACCTCGCAGAGGCTATTGCCTTGGCTCATGATCTGGGGCATTCACCCTTTGGTCATGCTGGAGAAGCCGCATTGCAGAGTATGATGGCTCCGTGGGGAGGATTCGATCATAATGAACAGACCTTTCGCGTTTTGACCTTTTTGGAAAGCCGCTATGCTGATTTTGATGGCCTAAACCTGTCATGGGAGACACTCGAAGGCATCGTCAAGCACAACGGCCCTCTGTGTGGGTCGCTGTCCCGTCAAAAGCTCCCCGTGCCTGATTCGATTGCATACTGGTCGCACCAGTGTCAGAACCTTGAGCTGGAACAGTTTTCGTCGCTCGAAGCCCAGATTGCCGCGATTGCGGATGATATTGCCTATCACAGCCATGATTTAGATGATGGGATTAGATCCGGTCTGATTGGGCTTGATGATCTGCGGGATTTGCCCGTGATCGGTGACTTTATCGCAGAGATTGAACACACCCACCCGGGGATTGGCGTGTCATCACTCACGCATGAACTGGCCAGGCGCGTGATTACGGGCATGGTTGCCGATGTAATCGCAGAGTCAACAAAACGCTTGTGTGATAAAAAGACTCCCACAGATATTCGCTGTGCACAGGCTCCTGTTGTGGCCTTTTCCGATGTTTTTCAGGATGCAGAAAAGGCTCTGCGCCGGTTTTTGTTCCGTGAACTTTATCGTCATCCAGCGGTCAACCAGATGATGACACGTGTTAAGACTGTTGTGAAAAGGCTCTTTAGCCATTATGCAGAACATAGATCGTCCCTGCCGCGGGGGTGGTGTGAAGTGCGTGATCCCTCCTGCGTGTTTGATGAGTCAGGTGGCAATGGGTTGGAGCGTCAGCACGCGCGGCGGGTTGCGGACTATATCGCGGGCATGACAGACCGTTATGCCTTTGCACAATATCGGAAGATTTTTAATGAAGATCTTGAAATAAAATGAATGTATTCAAAAAAATCGAGTCGGATGTTCGTGAAGATTTGGAAAACCTTGTCGCAGAGGGAAAGCTGGCGCAGGGGTTGGATTTTGGGGCCGTGAGTGCCGGTCCACCGCGTGATCCCTCCCACGGGGATATTGCAACCAATGCGGCGATGGTTTTGGCAAAAGCGGCGGGGCAGAAACCGCGCGATTTGGCGACTTTTCTGGCTGAAAAACTGCGACAACGTCCCGAGGTTCAGGCGGTTGAGATTGCCGGGCCGGGTTTTATCAACCTGCGGCTAGATATTGCGGTTTGGGGGCGGCAGTTGTCCTTGATTCTCGAGCGTAAAGAGCGTTATGGCGACTCTGATCTGGGCGCGGGCCAGCGTATCAATTTGGAATATGTATCGGCGAACCCGACAGGGCCTTTGACCATTGGTCATGCGCGGGGGGCGGTTGTTGGTGATGTTCTGGCGGCCCTGCTTGCAAAGGCTGGGTTTGCTGTCACGCGGGAATATTACATCAATGATGCAGGGGCGCAGGTTGATGTCCTCGCCCGTTCTGCTTATCTGAGGTATCGTCAGGCAAGGGGGGAAGACATTGGTGAAATTCCCGCAGGTCTCTACCCCGGGGATTATTTGGTTGCTGTTGGCGAATCACTGTCCGACCGTGATGGTGATCGATGGATGGCGGCCGACGAAGGGGAGTGGCTTCCCGTAGTGCGCACGTTCGCCATTGAAGCAATGATGGCCCGTATCAAATCTGATCTGGCAGATCTTGGCGTTGAGATGGATATGTTTTCGTCTGAACGTACCCTGCACGCGGCGGGGGGTGTTGATGAAGTCTTTCGCTTACTTGATGCGCGCGGGTTGCTCTATGTTGGTGTGTTGGAACCACCCAAGGGCAATATCCCCGATGATTGGGAAGCGCGCCCACAGACTCTGTTCAAGGCCACAAATTTCGGGGATGATGTTGATCGACCTTTGAAAAAATCGGATGGAAGCTGGACTTACTTTGCGGGTGATATGGCCTATCATTTTGATAAATATCGGCGCGGGTTCAGTGATATGATCGATATTTTCGGCGTTGATCATGGGGGCTATGTCAAGCGGATGCAGGCTGCTGTGAAGGCCCTGACAGATCAAAAAGGCGTTCTTTCTGTGCGGCTCTGTGCTTTGGTTAATCTGATGCGCGGTGGAAAGATGGTGCGCATGTCAAAACGCGCAGGCCATTTTGTGACATTGCAACAGGTGATTGACGATGTGGGGTGTGATGCGATTCGTTTTATCATGTTGACGCGCCGAAATGATATGCCGCTGGATTTTGACCTTGAAAATGTTTTGGAAAAAAGTCGCGACAATCCTGTCTTTTATGTTCAGTACGCCCATGCGCGTGTTTGTTCTGTGCTTGAACACGCTTCTGTTGCCTGTCGTCAACTGGATTTTTCCAATGAGGGCTTGGCACGGGCTGATGTGGCACTTTTGACGGCAGAGGAAGAACAGGCCCTGATTCGCCAACTGGCAGAATGGCCGCGCGTGGTCGAAGGGGCCGCTGTGGCGCAGGAGCCGCACCGGATTGCCTTTTATCTTTATGATCTAGCCTCTGCCTTGCACACGTTATGGACGAAAGGAAAAGACAACACGCAACTTCGCTTTATCCTGCCAAACCAACCTCATTTGACCCATGCTCGTATGGCTTTGGTGCAGGCGACGGCGTTGGTGATTTCTTCCGGCTTGTCGGTTTGTGGAATTACACCCGCGCGGGAGATGCGTTGAGATGTTTGCGATGTTTCTTTCTTGCGAAGCGGAGGACAGCGGTGGCACATTCGGATGACCGTGATCCCTTTGAGGTTGACCCGCAGGATCGATTGACGCCTGCGTTTGAGGAAGACGACGGTTTGTTTAAAAAAATGATACCTGTCGGTCTTGGCCTTGTGCTGGCGGCTCTTGTCGGGGGGGTGGGGGTGGTTTTTCTGAACGAAAGGCGTGTGCCAACGCAAACTCCTCCTTTGGTTTTGGCACCACAGGGGCCGGAAAAAATCAAACCCGATGATCCCGGCGGCTTGCGTGTTGCCCATCAGGATAAGCTGATTCTCAATGAAGTTCCTGCAGGTCAGGTGATTGACGAATCTGTCGAGCGGCTATTGCCTCCGCCTGAAACGCCTTTGCCCCTTCAAATGCGCGATACCGCCGCTTTGTTAGACGAGCGCCTAGATTCTCTGTCAGATAACCAATCTTTTGTCCCGGCTGGTGAACAGGCGATACAGATGCCCCCTGTTCACAAAAATACTCAGGATGCTGTCAATCCAGAGGGGCAAGACGGTAAGAGCCAGGCGGTGGGCACGTTGGAATCTGTTTTGCAACCACCCGTTGTGGCAACACCTTCTGCACCTGCACCCGTGACTATTGATGGGCCTGCGACGTCTCAAACACCCGTGACATCTCAAACGCCCGTGACAACCGCAGAGGAAAGGCAGCCCGAAAAAGACCTGTCTCACAAAGAATCGGTTCAAAAAAAATCCGATAAAGAAAAAAATCTGTTGAAAAAGCAGACGGTTGCACCAGTTGAGGAGCCTCCTATACCCTTCAAACCTGCAAAAATTGATCCGGTGGTGCAACCGTCTTCTGGACAGTACGTCGTCCAGCTGGCCTCTTTGCGTCGTGAGTCCGCTGTGCAGTCGGAATGGGGCAAGCTTCAAAAAAAATTACCAAAACTGCTCGGATCAGTAACGATGTTGATGGAAAAGGCAGAGGTTTCCGGGGCGGGTGTCCGTTATCGTCTGCAAACAGGGCCGTTTCCGACAAAGGCGGCAGCAGATCGCCTCTGTCAAAAATTGAAAGTATCTGGACGTGATTGTCTGGTGAAAAAGGTCAAGTGAGTCAAAAGGGGGATGAACATGCCTGCGCCTGTTGTTTTTGGGTTTGAGGGAACATTGCTCAATGATTGGGAGAAAGGTTTTTTTCGTGAGGTCACCCCCGAAGGTTATATTCTCTTTGCCCGCAATATTGATACACCGGATCAGGTGCGTGCTCTAACGCAATCCCTCAAAGAACTCGACGGGCGCGATGACCTGTCCATTTTGATTGACCAGGAAGGCGGACGGGTTGCTCGGTTGCGTCCCCCGCACTGGCGTTCTTTCCCGGCAGCCGGGGTTCTTTGTAGCCTCTATGAGCGGGGGGAGCGGGATTCTGCGCGTCGCGCCGCATGGCTTGCCGGTCGCCTGATTTCCGAAGACCTTTACCGTCTTGGCCTCTCTGTCGATTGCGCCCCGGTTGCTGACATTCGTATTGAGGGAGCGCACGATATTGTTGGCGACAGGGCCTTCGGGCGCACGGCGCAAGTGGTTGCAGAGCTGGCGGGGGCGGCCTGTGAAGGGTTGTTGTCGGGCGGAATCCAGCCTGTTCTGAAACATATTCCCGGTCATGGTCGCGCCTTGGCAGATAGCCATTTGGAACTACCGTCTGTTGTAGCGGCAGAGATAGAATTGACTCAGACTGATTTTGAAGCCTTTCGTCTTTTGAAAGACTCTGCACCTTGGGCCATGACGGCACATGTGCTTTATACGGCCCTTGACCCAGATCACATTGCCACGACATCACAAAAAATAATTGATTCTGTTATTCGTCAAAAGATTGGTTTTAGCGGTGTTCTGATTAGTGATGACCTTTCGATGAAAGCGATTGAGGGGAGCTTTACGGACAAAACAGCACGTGCGCTTGCTGCAGGTTGTGATCTGGCATTGCATTGCAATGGCGTCCCGTCTGAAATGGAGGCTGTAGCAAAGGGCTTGACCCCTATGGATGCAATGACCCTTGCCCGCCTTGAAGAGGCCCGTCATGCGCCACGACGAGTTCAGGAAGACACAACAAAACTTTCGACGGAACTCGATCATATTTTGTCTTTGCTTTGATGTGCGGTTATTCTTCGTTTACTGTCTTTCGGTTAAAGAAAAGAAATGGACATCAGCGCGGTTTTACAGGAGCTTTCCGTTTGGGCCTTGCCCGTTGTGCTGGCCATTACCTTGCACGAGGCGGCGCATGGCTATGCAGCTTGGATTCTGGGGGATCGCACGGCAAAGGCCCTTGGGCGTGTGACCTTGAATCCTTTTAAACATGTTGATCCCGTGGGTACGGTTATTTTGCCTGTTGTTTTGGTTCTTTTGGGTTCGCCTGCTCTCTTTGGCTGGGCCAAGCCGGTTCCTGTCAATTTTTCACAGCTACGCAGGCCCCGCCGGGATATGGCTCTTGTTGCGCTTGCGGGGCCCGGGGTGAATATTGTATTGGCGATGGGAGCGGCTTTGTTTTTTGGGGGTGTGGAACGTTTTTCCTCGCCCTTTGCGATTTGGTTGGCTGAAAATGCGTACAATGCGATTATTTTTAATTTGATTCTGGCCTTTTTTAATCTGATCCCAATCTTGCCCCTGGACGGGGGGCGGGTTGTGACTGCAATTTTGCCGCCTGCGCTGGCCTTGCCCCATGCGCGGACGGAACCTTTTGGTTTTTTTATTGTTGTACTGTTGGTTTTAATTTTACCGCAATTTAGCGATTTTTTGGGGATAAATCTGTCTCTTTTTTTCTGGCTGGTGATTGAACCTCTTGAATTTGTCCTACCTTTTTTTGATTTTTTGGCTGAATTGTCACGCGGGTCATTTTTCCTGCGAGGTTGATTTCCATTTGCAATAAGACTAGTTTCAGGCAGATTTGTTTAGCTAAGTCGAGGTCTGTTGCGTTGCTGTCTTGCCCAAATGAACAAAAGAAAACCGCTTTTTCCTTTCGTGGTGTGACCCAAAATTTTGAGCGTCGCGTGGTTTTAGACAATTTATCGCTTGATGTTTACGCGGGCGAATTTGTCAGTCTTTTGGGGCCGTCGGGTTGTGGAAAAACAACAACTTTGCGGGTGATCGCGGGGCTTGAACGTGCACAGTCCGGGTCCGTTTTTATCTGGGGGAAAGAGGTCGCAGGCTCCAATGTTTTTTGCCCTCCTGAAGACCGCTCTGTCGGTTTCGTTTTTCAGGATTTCGCGCTCTTTCCCCATCTCAATGTTTTTGAAAATGTTGCCTTTGGCTTGTTCAGGCTGTCTATGCACGAACGCAAAGACCGTGTTGCGGAAACCTTGGCGCAGGTGGGGTTGTCCGATTATGCGACTGCCTATCCCCACACCCTTTCTGGGGGGCAACAACAGCGCATTGCCCTGGCCCGTGCGATTGCGCCGCGCCCTGATATTGTTTTGCTCGATGAACCTTTTTCGGGACTGGACGGCGGATTGCGCCATCAGGTGCGTGAGGAAACCCGGCGCATTCTCAAAGACCTTGGCCTGACAACCTTGATGGTCACTCACGACCCGCAGGAGGCACTACTTTTGTCAGATCGTATTGTGGTGATGCGGTCGGGGGTTATGATTCAATCGGGAACGCCGACTGAACTCTACCAGGCACCTGCCGACCCCTTTGTGGCGCGTTTTTTTGGCGAGCTTTGTCAGATTCGCGTCCCGTGCATTGGGGGGGTTGCTCAGACACCTTTCGGCTCTTTTTGCGCCCGGACAGCCTTGGCGGACTGTCTGGATTGTGCGGTGGAAAACTTTACAGGTGAAGTTGAATTTTGTATTCGTCAGGATGCCGTTGGTTTTGCGCCCGAGGGGCAGGGTGGTTGTGCAACGGTTATTAGGTCGCGCATGGTTGGACAATCTGGCCTTGTTGATCTGAGGTTCCAATGTGGGAAGACAATTCGTGCCTGTCTCCCCAGTGAGTCTTTACCCTGCGAAGGCAGTTCTGTTCGTATGACCTGTGATCCCAAACAGTCCTTTATTTTTCCGGTTTGCTCCTCTGCTTGATGTTTTTTGGTGTGATGACTCGTTCTTTCGTTGCTTTTGCGATGAATCATTGCGACCGAAGTTTGTTTTTGCGATAACGGGTTTTCACACGACTATTTAGGGAGTTTGGCGCAAATGGGGACGTTTAGTATCTGGCACTGGGTGATCGTTCTGGTCGTCGTTTTGGTTTTGTTTGGCGGCGGCGGTAAATTAAGCAAGCTGATGGGTGATGCGGGTTCTGGCATCAATGCCTTTAAAAAGGGATTGAAAGGCTCTAAAGCAGACGACCCGAGCGCACTTGCACAGGGCGAACGCGAAGGCGCGTTGGCAGAAAAAATCATCACCGAAGACAAAAAAGACAAGGTTTGAGACTGTTTGGCCTTTCATATTGTGGCCTGAAGGTTTCGGCTTGATTTTTTGTGTCGTTTTGGATTTTTTGCGAGGTTTTCATGTTTGACATCGGCTGGTCTGAAATGATGGTGGTCGCTGTTTTGGTGCTCATCATCATGGGGCCGAAAGAATTGCCGCAGACCTTGCGCACCATCACGGCCTTTATCCGCAAGGGGAAGGAACTTGCAGGGGAATTCCGTTCCGGAGTCAATGATTTGGTGCGCGAAGCTGACCTGGAAGGTGCGCGTGATGCCGCCAACAATGTCACGCCTCATTCGCTCCGACAGTCGATTGAATCTGTGGTTGATCCGGAACAAAGCCTGAAAAAGTCGGCAGTGGAATTGACTGAATCGATTCAGGATGCCACGCGCCCTTTGCCGTCTGAGACATCATCCGAGAAGCCGCCTCAGACGCAATCCCCCGCTGGGCGTACGGATTGATTATGCCCAAAGATCATCAAGACCAGAATCCCAATGACCAAGAGGCAGAGGGCCGGATGCCCCTGATGGATCATTTGATTGAGCTGAGAAGGCGGCTCATGTGGTCTGTTTTGACGCTGTTTGTTGTCTTTGTTGTGTGCTTTGTCGTTGCAGAACAGCTTTTTGAATTTCTGTCCATTCCTTTGCGTGATGCGCTATTGGACAATGCGATTAGCGAACGTCAACAGCGTTTGATCTTTACGGATTTGACTGAGGTCTTTTTTACCTATGTCAAGGTTGCATTTTTCTTTGCAGCCTTTGTCAGCTGTCCGGTTTTCCTGACGCAGATATGGTTATTTATTGCTCCCGGCCTCTACAAGGATGAAAAAACCGCATTCGCGCCTTTTTTGTTGGCGTCCCCCATTCTGTTTTTTATCGGGGCGTCCCTTGTCTATTTTGTTATTTTTCCGCTGGCGGCTGAATTTTTCCTTGGCTTTCAGGTGCAGGGGAGCGCGAACAACCTGGCGATTGAACTAGAGGCCAAGGTCAATGAATATCTTGGTCTCATCATGAAGCTGATCTTTGCCTTCGGACTGTGTTTTCAGTTACCCGTGCTGATGACGTTGCTGGCGCGTGTTGGCTTGGCAACATCGAAAGGTATGGCAGAAAAACGCAGATATGCCATTGTGGGCGTCTTTATCGTGGCGGCGATCTTTACTCCGCCAGACCCCTTGAGTCAGCTGGCGTTGGCGATTCCGATTGTTTTGCTCTATGAATTTTCTATTCTGATGGCGAAACTTGTCGAAAAAAAGCAGGCAGAGCAATCGTAGTTTTTTAAGAAAGTGTAGGCTTTATGTATGATCTCAAGTGGGTACGTGATAACCCGGATGACTTTGACGACGGCCTGAAGCGGCGCGGCGGACACTCCCTGTCGCGATCTTTGCTGTCATTGGACAAGGAACACAGGTCTGTTCAGGTCGAATTGCAGGCACTACAGGCGCAACGGAACGAGGTCTCCCGTCAGGTTGGTTTGGCTCGTCGGGCGGGTGAGGCGGCAGATGACCTCATTCAGACGGTATCCGACATCAAGTCAGACATGTCCAATCTGGAACAGCGTGAAACGGCTCTGGCAGGGGAACTGCAAAGTTTTCTTGCCGGGATCCCGAACTGCCCCGCAGATGATGTGCCAGTGGGAACTGACGAGCAGGACAATCATTGTCTCCGCACAGTTGGTGAGCGGCCCGTTTTTGATTTCACTCCCAAAGAGCACTTTGACATTCAGGGTGTCGGTGATGGAATGGATTTTGAACGGGCGGCGCAGTTGTCCGGTGCACGCTTTGTTTTTTTAAAAGGGCAGGTCGCGCGGTTGCACCGCGCCCTTGCCCAATTCATGCTTGACCTCCACGTTGAAGAACACGGCTATCAAGAGGTCATCACGCCGCTTTTGGTGCGTGACAGCACCATGTACGGCACGGGTCAGCTCCCAAAATTTGCTGAGGATTCTTATCGCACGGATGACGGGCACTGGTTGATTCCGACCTCTGAAGTGACCTTGACAAATATGGTGCGGGATCAAATTCTTTCTGCGGAGTCGTTGCCGTTGCGAATGACCGCTCACAGTAACTGTTTCCGTTCAGAGGCCGGGTCTGCTGGACGTGATACACGCGGGATGTTGCGCCAACATCAGTTTGAAAAGGTTGAAATGGTCTCGGTCGTTCATCCCGATGACTCCGATGCTGAACTTGAACGCATGACAGGTTGCGCTGAAGACGTCCTCAAGCGTCTGGGGTTGGCCTATCGCGTGGTGGTTCTTTGTACGGGGGACATGGGGTTCAGTGCACGAAAAACCTATGATATTGAGGTCTGGCTGCCCGGTCAGAATAGCTACCGCGAAATTTCCAGCTGTTCGACCTGTGGCGATTTTCAGGCGCGTCGGATGAAAGCCCGCTTTCGTTGTGGACAGAGTGGAAAGACACGTTTTCTCCACACCCTGAACGGGTCGGGGGTCGCAGTGGGGCGGTGCTTGATTGCTGTGCTTGAAAACTATCAACGTGCGGATGGTTCTATTGCTATTCCAAAGGTTCTACAGCCGTATATGAAGGGGCGGGAGGCTATCTGCCCGCCCGCGTAAAAGGTGACATATGCACCCTAAATTGCGGATTCTTATATCCAATGACGATGGGATTCACGCCCAAGGCCTGTCTGTTTTGGAAAACTTGGCCAGCCAGATCACAGATGATCTTTGGGTCGTGGCCCCGGAGTCTGAACAGAGTGCGGCGAGTCATGCCCTGACCTTACGGCGACCTCTGCGTCTGAAATCCTGGGGATCGCAGCGATATTCTGTTGATGGGACACCAACAGATTGCGTTTTCATGGGGGTTCGGCATCTGCTGCAGGATTGCAAGCCTGACCTGATTCTGTCCGGAATCAATCATGGTATGAACCTTGGCGAAGATGTGATCTATTCGGGGACAGTTGCGGCGGCGATGGAGGGTGCGATTTTGGGCATTCCCTCTATTGCCTTTAGCCTCCAGAGTCGCGCAGATGATGATGCCTTTTTATGGGAAACGCCCCGGTCGTGTCTTGTTGAAATTGTCCAAAAGCTCTGGTCCCTGTTTCAGGGGACGCCAGAGAGTCTGTTGTATAATGTTAATTTTCCTGCTGTTGCCCCCAGCGAGATTGCAGGCATTCGCGCCTGTCGCCAGGGGCACCGCGTCGCAGGTACCTCTTTGGTTGCCGCGCAGGATCCGCGCGGCCGTCCCTTGCACTGGATCGGATGGCATGTTTCGCATGACTGCGCTATTGCAGGGTCTGACCTTAATGCGATTGCTGATCGCTTTGTCACTGTTTCCCCGTTGCACTATGATCTGACTCATGTGCGTGCACTCGCACGATTAGAAGAAATTTTCCCGAATCAGGATATAATGCGTATAGATGTTTGATGTGCAAAAATCGGGATTGATTGCAGAGCTGAGACAAAAAGGAATCACAGACGAAGCGGTGCTTGCGTCATTGTCGGCTGTTCCGCGTGAGCAGTTTGTCCCGCCACTCTTTCAAGGGCGGGCTTATGATAATACGGCCCTGCCTATTGAACAGGGACAGACCTTGAGCCAACCCCTTGTTGTCGCCTTGATGACTCAGGCCCTTGATCTTCACAAGCGGGTGCGGGTGTTGGAGGTTGGAACAGGGTCGGGGTATCAGGCCGCTGTTTTGTCGCTATTGTGTCGTCGGGTTTATACGGTTGAGCGGCACCGCGATTTGCTCCGCGCGGCAGAAAAACGCTTCGTGTCTCTTGGGTGTCATAATGTCACCACGCGTTACTGTGATGGTTACAAAGGATGGCAAAAACAGGCACCCTTTGACCGCATTATTGTGACAGCGGCCCCCCCTCAGCCACCGCAAGATTTGTTGGATCAGCTGGTTGTTGGGGGGGTAATGGTTTTGCCTGTAGGGGCGCAGAATTTTGCTCAGAAACTCTACCAGATCAGAAGAACACAAAGACGCTTTGAGGAACGTGTTCTTGGTGAGGTCAGGTTTGTTCCCATGCTTGAGGGGCAGGTATGAGGTGCAAGATTTTTTTAATGGCTTTGGCTCTGTCCTCCTGCTCCTTTTTTATGCCGCAAAGCCAAGAACAGGATCGCTTGAGTTTTTCTACGCGAAACTTCCCCCCCCTGCCAAAGCCGCGCCCGTTATTTGTGGTAGCTCCCCGGCCTGTTGAGTCCGTTGAGGTCCTTCAGCCTCCTGCCCCCTCTCAATCTCTCGATCTTCCCGGGTTTCCGGCCCCTATCGTGTCACATCATCGCGGCGGGCAACGCCATACTGTGCGGGCTGGGGAAACGCTTTCGTCGCTGTCGCGGGCCTATGGGGTCTCATTGCGTGCAGTGATTGCCCAAAACAATCTCAAGCCCCCTTATGGGCTTGGCATCGGTCAAAAGATTATAATCCCGCAAGGCCGCGAACACCGCGTGGTCAAGGGTGATACAGTTTACAGCCTTTCATTGTTCTATGATTTGTCGATTGCCGAGCTCGCGGCGCGTAACGGGTTGCAGGTTCCCTATACTCTTTTTGTCGGGCAGCGTCTGATCGTCCCCGACTTGGTTGAGCGACGTGCTCCCGCAGTAGATCCTCTCTCCCGTTCACCGTTGAGCTTTGCACAAACACCGCAAACGCAGGCCCAGAGTATTGTTCCCCAAAATTCTGAGCCGCACGTCAAGATTCGTCCACGCAAACGTCCTTTATCGCGGTCAACAGAGCTGTCTGTTCCACAGGCTCCAGCGCGTGCATCCAGTCGGTTTTTACGTCCCGTCCAAGGAAAAATGATTTCCGGCTTCGGGCCAAAGGCGGGGGGGATTTTTAATGATGGGATTAATATTGCTGTCAGATCAGGTACACCTGTGCGTGCGGCGGAAAATGGTGTTGTGGTTTATGCGGGCAGTCGTCTCAAGGGTTTTGGGCAGATGCTTTTGATTAAACACGCCGACGGCTGGTTGACGGCCTATGCCCACAATAGCGAAATACTGGTTGCCCAAGGCGACATTGTCCTAAGGGGACAGCCAGTTGCGCGGGCAGGACAAAGCGGAAATGTTGACCGTCCCCAGCTTCATTTCGAAGTGCGTAAGGGGGAAAAATCGTTGAATCCTCTTCCCCTTCTCGATCAATGATCCCCTCCTTGGTAAATGATAGAGGTCAATGACTGTTGTGTGAGAGTCGGACACGGTACTGTCCGGCGAGGTTTTGAATGAATTGCCAGGCCACACGCCCGGAACGTGCACCGCGTGTGACAGACCATTCCTTGGCATCGGCGATAATCTGTTGCCTCTGTTCATCGGTGAAGGCGGGGAAGTCAAAATAGTTCAGATAGCCTGTAATCATGGCAAGGTAGCTATCTTGTGTGCAGTTGTGAAATCCGATCCAGAGTCCAAAGCGATCAGAAAGAGACACTGTTTCCTCAACGGATTCGCTGGCGTGAATCGCTGCTTCATTGTCTGCCATGTCGCGCGGCATCAGGTGGCGGCGGTTTGAGGTAGCGTAAAACAGGACATGATCCGGTCGGCCTCTGAGGCCGCCATCCAAAACGGCCTTGAGCGATTTATAGCTGTCATCCTGTGACTCAAAGCTCAGGTCATCACAAAAAAGAAGACAGCGTTGCGCACTGTGGGCCAGCCGCTCTAAAAGACGGGGGAGGGTAGGCAGGTCTTCGCGATGAATTTCGATCAATAATAGAGGAGACCCATTTTTGCGCGTCGTGTTGATTTTCTCATGAACGGCCTTGACCAGTGAACTTTTCCCTGTTCCTCGTGCGCCCCAGAGCAAGGCATTATTGGCGGGAAATCCTTCGGAAAAACACTGCGTATTTTGTAGGAGGGTCTGTTGTTGTGATTCGATCCCCTTCAACAGCTCCCACGTGACAGCATTAACAGATGAAACCGGCTGGAGTTGATCCGGGGCAGTTTGCCAGACAAAGGCCGTTGCCCCCGATGAAAAATCTGGCGGGGTGGGATCAGCCGGGGCCATGCGCTCAAGCGCAGAGGCCACGCGCTCTAGAGCGGGAAGGAGGGACGGCAACCTGTGGTCTGTCATGATAAAATTCCGTTTATTTATCCAATTTCTTCACTGAATCAGGGCTTTTCCCAGCATACTGCTTGTGAGCAATAGGAGAGTACAGGCAAAAATAAGCCGAATTTTTTGGGGTGAAAGGGCGTGTGCGATTTTGACTCCGACGGGAACGGTCAGCATTGTTGTTGCGATCACGATTGTTAGCGCAGGAAAATTCACATATCCGACGCTCAGTGGCGGCTTTTCTGCCACCTGCCCTCCTGATAATAAAAATGTAACAAAAGCGGGTAATGAAATCATCAAACCAAATCCTGATGATGTCGCAACGGCCTTGTGCGGCGGTAAAGAGTGTGCTGTCAGCAAGGGGACAGAAAGTATGCCGCCACCGATCCCCATGAGTGCAGAAAAAAAGCCAATAAAAGATGCATAAAGGCCGCGATAAAGGCCCCTGGGTAGCTGGGTTGAGAGATGCCAATCGCTTTTCCCTATCAGCATATAAAGCCCTGCCATCATCGCGAGGATGCTAAAAACCAGTTGGAGCTGTTGAGAGCGTAATGACGTGGCGGCAAAGACACCTAAAACTGCGCTCATCAAAATAAAAGGCCCCCAAGTTCTCATGAGGGAAAGACTCACCACCCCTCGTCTATGATGGGCAAGCACTGCCCGCAAAGAGGTCAAAATAATTGTTCCTGTTGAGGTTGCAACACAGATTTGCATGAGGTGATCTGACTGATAGCCTAATGATGAAAAAACATAATAAAAAACAGGGACGAGGACTATTCCTCCCCCAACACCCAGTAAACCAGAAAGAACCCCCGCGATTGCACCAGATGCGACCAGCAGGACAGCAAGAATAACGAGTGATGCCATTTCTCAAGAAACCGAGAATCCCGTGTTAATGGTTTTTGGGTAATCCAGAAATGCGCGCTAGAATGATATTTGCGGCGTCTAGAACGCTACAACCCGGGCCAAAAATATCGCAAACGCCCGCTTTTTGCAAAAAAATGTAGTCTTGGGGCGGAATCACGCCCCCACAGGTTACGAGGATGTCATCATGGCCTGCTATTTTCAGTTTTTCAATCAATTCTGGGACAAGTGTCTTGTGACCCGCAGCGAGCGAAGATACTCCGATGACATCGACCTCTTGCGCGATGGCTTTTGAGGCAATCTCTTGCGGTGTTTCAAATAGTTCTGAAAGGCAAACAGAAAACCCCAAATCTGCAAAAGCTGTTGCAATAACTTTTGCACCCCTGTCATGCCCATCCTGCCCTATTTTCGCGATGAGAATATGTGGAGCACGACCATAATCTGTTTTGAATCCGGAAATTTTTTGTTGAGTGGCAAGATATTCTGGATCATCGCGACAGGATTGGTCGTAAACGCCGCTGATGACTTTATGTGATGGACGGTGCCGACCGAAAACAGATTCCAACGTCGCAGAAATTTCCCCCAATGTTGCTCGCGCTCTGGCAGCCTCAATCGTGACCGAAAGCAAATTGCCATCACCGTTCTTTGCGACGTGCTTGAGTGCGGCAAGGGAGTCTTTGACCCTTTGTGTGTTCCTGGTTTGTTTGATCCGATTGAGTCGTTCAATCTGCATGTTTCGCACAGCCGCATTATCGATTTCTAAAATATCAACGCTTTCTTCGTCACTCTTGAAGCGATTGACCCCAACGATGACCTTTTGACCCAGATCAATTGCGGCCTGTTTTTTTGTAGCGGCTTCTTCAATTCGCATTTTGGGCAGTCCTTGTTCCACAGCCTTCGTCATCCCACCCAAGCGTTCAACCTCGTCGATCAGTCGCCATGCCTCATCTGCGATCTTTTGGGTCAGAGCTTCGATATAATATGACCCCCCTAAGGGGTCAATGACATCTGTCAGTCCGGTTTCGTGTTGTAAAATAAGTTGCGTATTTCGCGCAATGCGCGCGGAATGCTCTGTTGGCAATGCAATCGCTTCATCAAAGGAATTGGTATGAAGGGATTGAGTGCCTCCCAAGGTGGCGGCGAGGGCTTCAATCGTCGTTCTGACAATGTTATTCATCGGTGATTGCTCGGTCAGCGAGACTCCTGAGGTTTGGCAGTGTGTCCTCAGCATCTTAGATCGTTCAGATTTTGCACCGAAATCCGTCATGATTTTTGCCCACATCGTGCGGGCTGCCCGTAGCTTTGCAACCTCCATAAAAAAGTTCATGCCAATGCAAAAAAAGAATGAAAGCCGCCCTGCAAAGTCATCAATGTCTAGTCCTTTGGTGCGGGCTGCCCGTACATACTCCATACCATCGGCAAGGGTATAGGCCAGCTCTTGCGCCAAGGTCGCCCCGGCTTCTTGCATATGATAGCCGGAAATGGAGATCGAATTGAATTTCGGCATCTTTTGTGCTGTGAACTGGATAATATCAGCTACGATCCGCATGGAAGGTTCTGGCGGATAGATATAAGTATTACGAACCATGAACTCTTTGAGAATATCGTTCTGTACTGTTCCAGACAGGGCGGATTGATCAATGCCTTGTTCTTCTCCGGTAACGATAAACATTGCCAGAACGGGCAAAACAGCTCCGTTCATGGTCATGGAAACTGATATTTGATCAAGTGGTATCTGATCGAAAAGGATTTTCATATCCTCGACACTATCGATGGCAACGCCTGCCTGACCAATGTCCCCGACAACGCGGGGGTGGTCGCTGTCGTATCCCCGGTGGGTTGCGAGGTCAAAGGCAACAGATAAGCCTTTTTGTCCTGCCGCGAGGTTTTTGCGATAAAAGGCATTGCTTTCAGCCGCAGTTGAAAAGCCCGCGTACTGACGTATCGTCCAGGGACGACTGCTGTACATTGTCGCTTTAACACCGCGCGTAAAGGGCGCAATGCCCGGTCTTTGCGATTTCACCCCTACGGGAAGGTCTTCAGCTGTATAGAGTGCTTTGATGACAATGCCTTCTGGAGTCGTGTGGTCAAGGCTTTCTGGTGATTGCCCCTTTAATTCGTGAGAGGCGAGGGTTCTCCATTGATCTGCGGGTTCATTTGTTGCTTTACCTGACATAATCAAACGGCCTTTTGAAACAAATCCTTAAACTGCTGACGCAAAGCATTTTTTTGCACTTTTCCCATCGTGTTCCGTGGGAGTTCTGGAACGATGACCAATTCTTTCGGTTGTTTGAAGCGCGCGATTTTGCATCGGATGTCCTCTGCGACCCGATCAGTGCAGAGGCTCTTGTCAGACGCAACGAGTACGCCGACCACGCCTTCGCCAAAATCAGGGTGCGGGACGCCGATTACCGCTGATTCTAAAACGCCAGACTGCTCGTCCAGCAAAAGCTCGATTTCTTTTGGATAGATATTGTATCCGCCAGAAATAATCAGGTCTTTACTACGTCCAACAATCTGCAAATAACCATCAGAATCAATAGATGCCAAATCACCTGTGATGAAATATCCATCATCGCGGTGCTCTTCGGCTGTTTTTTCCGGCATATTCCAGTAACCTTTGAATAGATTTGGCCCTCTCACTTCCAGCCCACCGATTTCGCCTTGGGGTAATTCTTTTCCGCTTTCTGGATCGCAAACTCTGATCTGCACACCGGGGAGGGGGAAGCCAACAGTGCCTGCCTTGCGGTGTGCGTCATAGGGGTTCGATGTTGTCATGTTGGTTTCCGTCATTCCATAGCGTTCCAGGATACGTTGACCCGTGCGTTGTTCGAATTGGATATGCGTGTCTTTGTGAAGTGGTGCAGAACCTGAAATGAACAGGCGCATGTGCGACACGAGGCCTTTTGTAAAACGAGGTTCATTCAGAAGACGGGTATAAAAGGTCGGAACCCCCATCATGGCTGTACAGTTGGGTAAATGTGTGAGGGCACGTTCAACTGAAAAGCTGGGCATGAAAACCATTGCCCCCCCGGCGCACAGGGTGACATGAGTGGCTACAAACAAGCCGTGGAGATGGAAAAGAGGCAACGCATGAAACAAAATATCACGATCGGTAAACTGCCATAAATTGATCAATGACATCGCGTTTGACAGTAAATTGTCATGTGTCAGCATCGCGCCTTTTGATCGCCCTGTCGTTCCTGATGTGTAGAGAATAGCGGCAAGATCATCCGGTGCGCGGTGGGCAGTGTCAAAATAGTCAGATGCCGTTTTGCATTTTTTGATTAGCGATCCATCACCTGAATCGCCAAGTGTTTCCAGTGTTGTGCCATTTTTTGTCGCTATTGAATCCAGGGCGGTTTCCTGTGCGGGGGAACAGATAAAGACAGCAGCCCCTGCATCAGAGATAAAATATTCCAGTTCATTGGCTGTGTAGGCTGTGTTCAACGGTAAGAAAACCGCACCTACACGCAGACAGGCGAGATAAAGCGCAATGGCGTCCAGAGACTTTGGCACTTGGGCAGCGACGCGGTCATTGGCAGTCACACCGATGTCAACAAGCACATTTGCCAAACACCCTGACAATGAAATCAGCGAACCGTAAGTATGCTCAGAGCCATCTTCTGAATAAGCCAAGATTTTTTGTCGATTGGCGTTGCTCAAGAGTCCGTCAAAAAGGTGGTTTTTCATCCTGTGCGCCCTGTTATAAAGTTGGCCCCATTACCCAGTTGGGCAGGGCAGTCACTAATCCCGGGAAAAGGCTTAAAATGATAATGGCAAGAATCATACACCCAACAAATGGCATAGACCCCCACAAAATGGTTTTCAGTTTGATGTCTGGTGCAATGCCGTTGATGACATAGAGATTGAGACCGACAGGCGGCGTAATAAGGCCAATTTCCATATTGATGGTCAAAATCACGGCAAACCAGTAAGGATCAAATCCTGCGCCCGTCACAATAGGGAGCAAAATGGGGGCGGCCATCAGAATCACCGCAACGGGCGGAAGAAAAAAGCCTGCCACAAC
Organism: Kiloniellaceae bacterium; assembly: GCA_965199245.1. Taxonomy (GTDB): domain Bacteria; phylum Pseudomonadota; class Alphaproteobacteria; order Kiloniellales; family Kiloniellaceae; genus Carbonatibacter. Next base: position 172,787 of record CBDAQP010000003.1, on the reverse strand, counting down.
CAAAAACAGATTGATCGCGAACATTAAAACCCAAGGGTTGACATTTAAGGCACCGATGGATGTGGCGATGGATTGCGTAATCATCAAACTCGACAGCATATAGGAAAAAACACCTGCCGCACCGATAATGAAGAGGATCATCACACTTTCGCGTGTGCTATCCTGTAACACTGTCCAGATGGCCCGGGGTGACCACATTTTATAAATGATGATGGTAATGACGAGACAAAGGATTGCACCAACAGCTGCTGTTTCTGACGGCGTTGCAAGCCCACCATACATGGCATAAAGGACACCAATGATGATAAAGAGGAAAGGTAGGACGCGGGGAAGAATTTCAATTTTTTCGCGCCAAGAGTAGACTCTTTGTGCAAGGGCTTCCTCCGAACCATTGCGCCGAGTATCAAAGATTGCCCACGCCATAAACAAAAGAACAAGCAAAAGACCCGGCACAACGCCTGCGAGAAAAAGCCGTCCAATCGACGTTTCCGTAGAAATACCATAAACGATCATCGTCACAGAGGGTGGAATCAAAATGCCGAGCGTCCCGCCCGCCGCAATCGATCCTGTCGCAACGCCTTCGGGGTATCCGCGTTTTCGCATTTCAGGAATGCCCATTTTTCCAATCGCGGCACAGGTAGCAGGTGATGACCCAGACATAGCGGCAAAAAGCGCACAGGCCCCGAGGTTAGACACCACTAATCCCCCCGGAATACGGGTCAACCACCGTTCCAGGGCTTCGTAGAGGTCAGCACTCGCACGGGTTGAGGCCACCGATGCCCCCATGATGATAAACATTGGAATGGACAAGAGCGCGAAACTGTTGAGCTTTCCAAAAAACAGTTCAGGCATCAATTCCAGGGAACGAAACCCGTCAAAAACCAAAAGAAAACCTGCGGATACCACTAACAGTCCGGTTGCAACCGAAATACCAGAAAACAGAACAAAAGTAGTCACAATCGCAACCAGTATTCCAAGAGAGAGAGGATCCATTATTTTATTTCTTTCAAGCCAAAAGGCTACCTATCATTCCACACAAGAGCCACCATATCCTCAATCAGTTGGAGCAGGAAACAACCAAAGCCCACGGGGAGTGAGAGGTAGGGAACCCAGAGGCGAACGCCCCAGACGGTATCTGACCGCCACCCGCGTTCTAGGGCAATACGCCAATGTTCGACGCTGTAAAACAACATGATCCCAATCGTGACGGCAGACAGGAGCAGGACGATGATGGCCAAAATTTTTCTGATGCGCGGCGGTAAAATCAAAGGCAAAAAATCGACATTCACGTGTCCTCTATGGCGTTGCACGTAAGGTAATCCAACGATAGTCGCAGAAATTACCAGGTAGATTACTGCCTCTGTTTGCCAGATCGCAGACCCGTTTAAAACGAATCTGACGAAAATCATCTGGCAGGTGATAACAACGGCTGCAACAATGGCAAGCGCGGCAAAAATTCCACAAAGGGTTGAGAGGGCGCGGGTCGTTTTTGTGAAGATAGGGGGAATACCCACAGAGGATGACACCAGAGGTCGAGAGCCTGACATTATCGTTCGCTTTCCTGAAAATCCGGGGCCGGTGTCATTATAACCGTCTCGACAGCACCTTGACCCATGCGTTGATTTGGGGATTGACAGCTATTCAACCGATAGTGCGAGATCGAGAAGTTCTTGACCACCGGGCGTGCGCTTGGCGAAAGTTTTATAGGAGGTCTCTTTTGCAAGCTGGCGCCAGGATTCAAAGTTTTCCGGTGACATGGAGGTCACTTTGACACCTGCCTTTTTAAAAACAGCAACAGATTCAGTATCTTTTTTCCTGGCCTCTGTCAGGTAGAATGCCTGCGCTTTCGCTGCACCGGCATCAAGAGCCGCTCGCTGTGCATCCGATAAGCCATCATAGGTTGATTTGTTCATCAAGAGTGGCTGATACATGAACCACAAGGCAACATCGCCTGCGGGCGTATAGCACTTCACCTGTTCAAAGATACGATAAGACACGAATGAGGATGACGAGGTATTCACAGCCTGCAACACGCCAGTTTGCATTGCAGTGTAAATTTCTGAAGACGCCATGGAAGCAATAGATGCCCCAGCACCTGCCAGCATCTGCTCAAAAGATTTTCCTGCCGCACGTGTTTGCAATCCCGAGACGTCATCCGGGGCAGTAATGCAACTGTCACGTCCGGCAAAGCCCCCCGCTAAATAACCATGGACGAGCACCCGAACATCATCTTCGGCCATGATTGATTCGAGTTTTGCCATAAAGGGGGAGCGGCTTAAGCGTGCCGCGTGGTCATGGTTTTTCACAAGCCCCGGCATTAAGGTCAAATTATAAGCAGGCCGTTGACCAGCGGCATAGGCCAGTGGAAATATTGTCATGTCCAGTTGCCCACGCGATAGCGGGGTATATTGTTCGCGCGGCTTGAACAGAGATTTCGACGGAAAAATCGTAATTTTCAGACCAACATCAGCCGCCGCGACTTCGTCCGCAACGATTTGAGCCACCTGATGGCGAAGATCACTCGTTGACCACTGGTGCGAGAGCCTCAATTCAGCCGCGTAAACTGCCGGGGTCATGAACAAAAATTTTAAAAATAATGCGAACAGAACACCGTGCAGAGCAGACGAGGTGGTAAAATTTTTTATCATCACACACTCCCTGAGAATCCAACCGAAAATCAAGTTGAGTAATTTTATTGAAAATCAATCAACTCCCCCCGCAAGTTTTTGTCAAGCGAGAATTGCTTTTTTGTGATGAGGCGTTATAGTCCGGTGCGGTTGTTACTCACGCCCCGTGGGGGCTGGTTTGGAGGAATTTATGCTTATTTCACCTGCGTATGCTCAGGCGGCTGGTGCGTCGGCTGATGCTTTGACGTCGTTTTTGCCGTTGATTCTGATTTTTGTTGTGTTCTATTTTCTGATTATTCGCCCTCAGAGCAAAAAGGCAAAGGCCCATCGCGCCATGCTCGATTCTGTGCGGCGTGGGGACAGGATTGTCACATCCGGTGGACTTATTGGACTTGTGACCAAGGTCAAGGACGACAGCGAACTTCAGCTTGAGATTGCAGAGAATGTCCGTGTGCGTGTCATGCGTCACATGATTTCTGATGTTTTGAACAAGGCAGATGAAAAATCCGAGCCTAAAAAATCTGAATCTGAAAAGGAAGAAGGTAAGAAAGACAACTAGATTTTCCGTGCCTTTGGTGTGTCCCGGATCAGGCCCTCCTCTCAATCAGGGGGGCTTTTTGGTCGCATTGGGGCGAGGTTTTTTTGATTTTGTAAAAGGCGAGTTTGCTTACTATGGTTGTCTTTCCGCGTTGGAAAATTTTTGTGGTTTGTGCTGTTCTCTTGACCAGTGTGACCTTTGTCCTGCCGAATGTTGTGCCGCAGTCTGTTGCGGACAAATTGCCGGATTGGATGCCAGAGCGTCGGGTTAATCTGGGCCTTGATTTGCAGGGAGGGGCGTCGCTTCTGATGGAGGTTGATCTCGCCTTCGCGGCAGAGGAGCGTATCGGGTCTGTGCTCGAATCGGTGCGTGAGCGCCTGCGTTCTGCGCGGATCGGCTATCAGAATTTAGGCACTGTGGACGGACAGGTTGTTTTTGATCTCAGAAAACCCGAAGACTCGAACCGAGCCCGGACGCTTTTGGCCCAGATTTCGCCCGATTTGCTGGTTTCAGTTGATTCCCTGCGCGTTCTCGCGTCTTTTTCTGAAAATTCGACGCTTCAATGGCGGGCGCGTTTGGTGGAACAGTCCATTGAGATCACGCGTGCACGCCTTGACGAAACAGGAACGCGCGAACCCGCTATACAACGCCAAGGCGAAGACCGCATTCTGATACAGGTTCCCGGTGAGCGAAACCCCGAAAGGATCAAGAAAATCATCGGACGGACGGCAAAGCTCAATTTCCGCATGGTCGATCAATCGGTGACTCCCGATGTCCTCCGCCCGCCTGCGGGGTCGGAAATTCTCACCGGACAGGGCGTGGACAGTCAGCAACGCTATGTCATTAAAAAGCGTGTTCTGGTCAGTGGTGAAAACCTGTCCGACGCGCAGGCGACCTATCAAGACGGCCTGCCTGTTGTCTCCATTACCTTTGATGCCACAGGAGGCAAACGTTTTGCCGATGCGACCCTTGCCAATGTCGGGCGGCCTTTTGCGATTGTTTTGGATGGCAAGGTCATTTCGGCTCCTGTGATTCGCAGTGCCATTTTGGGTGGTTCAGCGATTATTTCCGGTGGCTTCACTGTTGAGGAGGCGACTGATCTGGCGATCTTGCTTCGGGCGGGGGCTTTGCCTGCGCCTTTGAGTGTTCTTGAAGAACGCTCTGTCGGCCCGGGGCTGGGGGCTGACTCTATCCTCGCCGGACAGATTGCGGCGGCTCTGGGGCTGGTGTTGCTCGTCGTCTTTATGGCAGGTGCCTATGGTATTTTTGGCATGATGGCCAATCTGGCCCTCGTCAGTAATCTTGTTTTGATCTTTGCCGCGCTTTCGGTGCTCCAGGCGACCTTGACCCTGCCGGGGATTGCGGGAATTATTCTGACGATTGGCATGGCTGTTGATGCCAATGTCCTGATTTTTGAACGCATTCGCGAGGAAGTCCGTCAGGGGCAATCCGTGACGGTGGCGGTTGACAATGGTTACAGACGCGCCGTGACCACTATTCTTGATTCAAATGTGACGACACTGATTGCCGCGTTTTTGTTGTTCCAGTTTGGAACAGGCCCGATCAAGGGCTTTGCTGTGACACTCACAATCGGGATTTTGACTTCTATGTTTACGGCGATCATGTTGACGCGGTTGCTGGTGACGTTGTGGTTGCGGCGGGGTCGCTCCGGGTCGTTTCCGATTTAGGGAAAGAATTTAAAAAAATGGCATTGATTAAAAAATTCCCTGTTGATCCCGGTTTGTCCTTTCTGAAATACCGCAAGGTCTTCTTTGTGGTTTCTGCTCTGGTTATTTTGTCCTCTCTTGCTTTGGTGGCTGTGCGTGGTCTTAACTTTGGGGTTGATTTTCGCGGTGGAACTCTGGTTGAAATTCGCATGCTCAAGGTCGAAAATCTGGGCGATTTGCGCCGCGAACTCAATGCGCTTGCCCTTGGCCCGGTCTCTATTCAGGAATTTGGGCAACCGCGTGATTTGCTTATTAACCTGCAAAAACAAGAGGACGCGGCACAGCAGGCGGCGATTGCCAAGGTCAAGGAAACCCTCGGCGACAGAGTCGAAGAATATCGCCGGATTGAATTTGTTGGCCCAAAGGTTGGCGCAGAGTTGAAAATCAGCGGTCTTTTGGCAACGGTGTTGTCGCTTTTGGGGATTGCGCTTTATATCTGGGTGCGTTTTGAATGGCAGTTTTCAGTTGCTGCTCTGGTGGCTCTGTCCCATGATGTGGTGGCGACCGTTGGCTTTTATGCTCTGACACAATATGAATTTAACCTTGCAACGCTTGCCGCTGTTCTGACCATTGCTGGTTATTCGATTAACGATACCGTTGTGATTTTTGATCGTGTGCGTGACAAACTCCGCCGTTTCAGGAAGGTTGAACAGGATGATCTGTTGGATCGCGCGTTGAACAAAACCCTGAGCCGGACTTTCTTGACCTCTTTGACAACCTTGCTTGCTCTCTTGGCATTGTTTTTATTCGGTGGGGAAGTGCTCAGAGGTTTAAGCCTTGGATTGATTTTTGGCGTTGTGATTGGAACCTATTCGTCTGTAGGGCTTGCCGTTCCGCTGTTGTCTCTAACGGATCTCCGCACCCTGAGTGAAGAGACCGAAGAGGACAAAACCCTTCCAGGACGCGATCTGTAACGGGTCAGGAGGGGAAATATGGACATTCGCCTAGACAAACCTGATGGTGTCCAGTTTATTGATTCCTACGGAGCAGGGCGTTTTCAGGTTGCGGGGGTGTACTATTCAGGGACTATTCTGGTCACTCCGGAACAGACTGCCTCCTGTAACGTGAGGGCTGTGGAATATCTGTCCGTAGAGGTTTTGATGCCTCTTTTGGACAGTTGTGACGCGGGCGTTTTGTTGTTCGGATGTGGCCCGAAAACCTGCGTTATTCCGTCTGATGTGCGGATGCAGGCACGGGAAAGGGGCTTTGTGATTGAGCCCATGAATACGGGGGCGGCCTGTCGTACCTATAATGTTCTGCTCAGCGAAAAACGCCCTGTTTCTGCCTTTTTGATTCCGGTTGAATAGAGCAGGCGACGAGGATGAGCGGGCAAGCAGGGCAACAGCTGTCTTGGTGCGGGCAAGAGGTCAAGCGCCGGAACCTCGATTGCTATAAAATTTGTTTGATCGCCGATTTGCGCAGGCGTGAAGCACTTTTTGCGCTTTTGGCTTTTCATCTCGATGTTTCTGCCACGGCGCATTCGGTCAGTGAACCGATGCTCGGGATGATGCGGCTCCAGTGGTGGCGGGAAGCCGTTGAGAGCATTTTTTCACCGCCTGTACGTCAACAGGCCATTGTGCAGGCTCTCGCCCGTGCTGTTGATGATTTTGATTTGCCCTGCACAGAGCTTAAGCGACTAATCCTCGCGCGGGAGAGAGACCTCGATCATCTGCCCCCCGCAGATCAATCAGACCTTTTGAGCTATCTTGATGAAAGCTCTGTGCCGCTTTTTCGCTTGATGCATGCAGTTTGCACCCCTGTGCCGCAGGAGGGGGCTATTGTGGTAACGGGGCGGGCTTGGGGTGTCATGGGTTTGTTGCGGTCTTCTGCCTATTTTGCCCGACGGCGGCAGATTATGTTTCCAGCAGACGCGGCCAAAGCCTGTGGACTTTGTTTGGATGATTATTATGCTTTGCGCACAACAGAACCGTTAAAAAAGCTGGTGAAGGCATCGTGTGAACTGACGGCGCAACAGATGGCGACCGCCCGTCATAACCTCCGTAGATGCCAGGGAAACAGAACCGCGCTTTTGCCTTTTATGGTTCTGGTTCATCTTGAACATTATCTGCGGCTTTTTCGGCGGGCTGATTTTGATCCCTTTGCTCTGACGCCAGAGAGTCTGTTAGGGGGAGCACCGCTTTGGACGCTCCTGTGGCGGTTATGGCGAATCCGCCCTTAAATCACCAAAAACAGTGAAAAATGCTTGTTGCATGGCAACGTCAAGGTCGTTCCGCGAGGCCAGAATGCCGAGGTCGTGGAGGGATGTGACACCGTGACCTTGAATGCCGCAGGGCACAATGCCATCAAAATGGCTGAGATCTGGATCAAGGTTCAGTGCGACCCCGTGGAATGTGACCCATTTGCGTATACGCACTCCCACGGCGGCAATCTTGTCTTCGTGGCCTGCGCCACGATCAACCCAAATTCCGATGCGCCCGGGGCGACGTTCACCCGTGATGTGAAAATATTTGAGCGTTTCAATCATCCAGTCTTCGAGCTGGGTGATATATTTGCGAATATCCCGCCCCCTGCGGTCGAGGTTGAGCATGACATAGCCAACCCGTTGTCCCGGTCCGTGATAGGTATATTGCCCCCCGCGCCCTGTTGTGTGCACAGGAAAGCGATCCGGGCTGAGCAGATCATCGGCTCGTGCCGAGGTTCCTGCGGTGTAAAGCGACGGGTGTTCGAGGAGCCAGAGGCATTCTTTGGCGTGCTGTTCAGAGATGGCGCGCACACGATTTTCCATAAAGGCAACAGCGGTCGTGTAGTCAACCAGATTGTCTGAAATACACCATTCTACCGGGCCGCAGGCGGTGGCGAGTTCGTGCTGAGCGCAAAAGAGCGTATGAGATGAAAGGGACAAGAGAGCCTCTGCCTAGGATAAATTCAGATTATGGTTTTTTACGCGTTCCTTTTGAGATAATCAAACAGGAGAAAACTTGAAAGAAAGATGGCTGTTCTTTTTATAGTCAATGTTCTGTGCAGTCGTGTTATCCTTTTTCCGTGGTGGAGTTTCACCTTGAGCCTGAAAAAAGGCCGGAAAAAGGGGGAGGGTGAATGTCGTCTGATTGTGAAAAAAATATTGAAAAAACATTTGGCTTACAAACTGATGTTGTCACCGCAGTCGAAGAGGCCCTCGAAACGCATGAGTCCAATACGACCGCCCTGCAGGGTGTGGGTGATTTGGTCGGGAACCTGCATGAATCGGATGCAGCGGATCTGTTGGCACAACTGGGGCGCAAGGAACGCAAGGCCCTGATGCGTGTTTTGGGGGCTGGTTTTGACCCCGAGATTCTCCCCTATCTTGAAACATCGGTGAAGGAAGAAATTGTCAAACTGCTCGGGCCAGAAAGAATCGCCAATCTGGTTCCCGCTCTTGATTCGGACGATCAGGTTGATCTCTTTGACGATCTTGACGAAGATTTGAGGATCCATATCCTGTCTGCTTTACCCGCGACCTATCGTCGTGTCATTGAAAAGAGCCTGCGTTATCCTGAAGACTCTGCCGGGCGTTTGATGCAGCGTGAGCTTGTGGCGGTGCCCTCTGTCTGGACGGTTGGCGAAACCATTGACTATATGCGTGTCAGTGATGATCTGCCGGATGATTTTTACGATATTTATATCGTCACGCCCAAGCACCGCGCGGTGGGGTCGGTGTCCTTGTCCCGATTGCTCCGCGCCCGTCGCCATGTGCGTTTGGATGAGATTACAGAGGGACAGCTCCACAGGATTCCCCTGACTACAGACCAGGAAGAGGTTGCTCATCTTTTCCGTCAATACAGTTTGGTCTCCGCGCCCGTTGTCGATCAGCAGGAGCGGTTGGTCGGGGTGATTACAGTCGATGATGTTGTCGATGTGATTGATGCAGAAGCCGCAGACGACATTATGAAAATGGGGGGTGTGAGCGAACAGGATTTTTACGAAGATATTGTTGATACCACCCGCGCCCGCTTTATGTGGTTGGCGGTGAACCTTGTGACTGCATTGGCGGCATCTTTTGTTATCGGGTTGTTCGAGGGTACAATCGAACAGCTTGTCGCCTTGGCTGTTTTGATGCCGATTGTGGCTTCGATGGGGGGGAATGCGGGAACACAGACCCTGACTGTCGCGGTGCGCTCATTGGCGATGAAAGACCTCAGCTCTGTCAATGCTGTGCGCTTTGTGGGCAAGGAACTATTGATCGGGGCCATGAACGGGGTGTTTTTTGCGTTTTTGGTGGCGGCTGTGGCCTGGTTTTGGTTTGATTCAGCACAACTGGCCATCATTATTGCTGTTGCTATGGTTATCAATATGATTGTGGCAGGATTGTCGGGAACCTTGATTCCCCTGACACTTGATCGCTTGAAGGTTGACCCGGCTATTGCATCGAGTGTTTTTTTGACAACGGTCACAGATTTGATCGGCTTTCTGTCATTTCTGGGGTTGGCGGCTTTCTTTCTCCTGTAGAAGGTGGCTCGCCTTTCTTGACTGTCTTGTTTGAATAGGTAGTGTGCGTGATTGTTTGTGTTTCACTCTTAACGCTATGGAGGTGAGTTGTGCCAACACTTCTGATTACGGGGGCCAATCGTGGCATTGGTCTTGCCATGGCTGGTTCTTTTGCCGTTGATGGCTGGAAAATTCATGCTTGTTGCCGTCATCCCGAACGGGCCAAGGAATTACGCAGTGTCGAAGGAAATGTCACAATCCATAGGCTTGATGTGACGGATGAATTAAGAATTGCCTCATTAGCGCGTGAACTTGCTGAGGAGCCGATTGACTGTTTGATAAACAACGCGGGCTACTATGGGCCAAGTCATCCCCTTGGGCAGACAGATTATGATGATTGGATGATGCATTTTGCCGTCAACACGATGGGGCCGGTGCGAATGGCAGAATCCTTTGCCGCGCATATTGCCGCCAGTGGACGGCGACTCATTGTCAATTTGTCTTCTAAAATGGGATCGGTTGCCGATAATACGTCGGGGGGTAGTTATCTTTACCGGTCTTCAAAGTGTGCTTTAAATATGGTGACCAAAAGCCTCTCCCTTGATCTTGCAGATCAGGGCGTGAGCGTTTTCGCACTCCATCCCGGATGGGTTCAGACGGAAATGGGCGGGCCAAACGCGCTAATCTCAACTGCAAAATCTGTGTCGGGGTTGAGGCGGGTTATTGACGGCGCGGGTATAGAACAAACGGGCCAGTTTATCAATTACGATGGAACGCAAATTCCTTGGTAAAATGCTCCACCTCATTAAACTTTCTGTCGGATCAGAGTCTCCCGACGGCTTAGAACTCTTTCAACAAAAACAATCTGCCCGGTTTGGTGGCCCTCTTCACAGAACCCGCATGTTCCCGAAACGTCGGGACGAAATCCTCGAGTCCGGTGGCTCAATCTACTGGGTTATCAGGGGTCAAATCCGTTGCCGTCAAAAAATTCTCGACATAGTGCGCGAAGAGACTACAGGCGAAAAACCGATGACCGTTCTCTGGCTTGATGCTCAGCTTATCCGGACTCGCCCGCGTAGGTTTCGCGCTTTTCAAGGGTGGCGTTACTTTGAAGGAACAGAAGCCCCGGAGGATACAGGGCTATCTGGTGGGGATGTCGCTGTGATGCCCCCTGCGCTCAGGATTGAACTTGAACAGCTTGGACTACTGTGACAGGGCGTGACGCGATGACGAGTTGTCCTTTGTCGAGGTGAATCGATAGCTCGCCTCTTTTCAGCTTTTGTGCGGCCTTGCCAAACACCTCATAACGCCATCCCGTCATGACAGGGTGGTCATCGTCTTGATCGGTGGCGATTTTGTCTAAATCCTGTGCGTTGCACACCAGCCGTTGTGCGACCCTGGCCTCGTCACAACAGTGTTTCAGCAAGACCTTGAGCAGATCAGACACAGCACTTTGTGCAACAGGTTTTTCGCGCCGCTCCTTTGGGGTTGGGTAGCGATCCTGGGGCAGGGCGAGGGCCGTTTCAATGGCCGCGAGGACGGATTTTCCAATTTTGCCCCGGGCCATATCATCGGAAATACCGCGCGTTCTGGCGAGGTCTTTTGCTGTACGTGGGCATTGGGCGGCAATATCAAGGATTTGATCATCTTTGAGAATACGCGCACGCGGCAGATTCCTTCGTTGGGCGTCTCTTTCACGCCAAGCGGCAAGTTCGCGCAACAGGGCGAGGTGTCGCCTGTCCCCAGAGCGTACTTTGAGCCTCTTATAGGCGTCCTCTGGCATGATGCGATAGGTTGCTGGTGAATCGAGAACCGCCATTTCCTCTGTTAGCCAGCTTTCGCGGTTCGACACCGCAATCTGTTTGTGTAGTTTGCGATAAATATCGCGCAAAAAAGTCACATCGGAAGCGCGTAGCGAATTTGTTTGTTTGTCAGTGGACGCCGTGACCAATCCGTAAACCGCGCAGATTTATCAATGTCAACTGCAAGCAACTTGCGCGCGAGGTTGTCATAGCCGATGGAGTCCCCAAAACCGCAAACCATCGCTGCAACCTGCGTGTCAAAAACAGGCGCGGGCAATGCACCATCCATCAATAAACAAAAAATTTCGAGGTCTTGGCGGGCCGAATGAAAAACCTTCAACACAGACGGGTTATGCATCAAATCAAGAAGCGGGGCTAAATCCAGTCCCTCTGCCAAGACATCAACAGCGGCAGAGGACTCGATTCCCGCCAGCTGGACAAGGCAAAGTTTGGGCCAATAGGTCTTTTCCCTCAAAAACTCCGTATCGACAGTGATAAAGGGTTCGTTGGCAAGCTCTGTGCAAAATTTTGCCAGTGAGTCTGTATCTGTAATCAAGGTCATGGCGGCGGACTATAGACACTGTGCCGATAAAAATGAAGCCTCAATTTACATGCGCCCGTCCTTGTTGCTGGTTTTTCCCTTAGGAAGCGTCCGGGTCATATATGATTACGGATAATAAAAATATCCTGTTCTATCCGCCAGTGCATATTAAACCGACGCGCCCAATCAACGAGGTAATCGATTGACGGATAATCATTATATTCCGCAGAACTAGAGGGCAGAAAGCACCTGACATCATCAATCAAAATGGAAATTTTGTTGAAATTATCCAAGTTTTTCTCTATGGCTTCAAGTTCATCCTCAACGGGGCAGTCTTTGTTTCCTCTAAAAGTTATCCCGGCGGAGTAATGCCCATCAAGCCAGAAATTGATATCGCCGGATATATCGGGGAGCAGGCGAGGGAGTAAATCTTCGCTACATCCATTATAAAAAGTTATGTTATGATCCCTTAAACGTTCCCGTGTTGTGTTGTATAAATCTGTGCTGGGTTCTATTGTATGAACGTGCGGGAATCGTCTTGCAAGAAACTCCGTCGTCAATCCGTAAAAAGTTCCTGTTTCGACCCAAACACCCCCAACAACTGCATATTTTTCAAGGACTGATTGTTTGACGATTTGGGGGGGGGGGGCTAGAAAATTTCTTTTTTTCCACTCTACAAACCTCTTTATTGTCCTCACTCTATTGAGCCCTGTTATAAACAGGAGTGGATTTTTGCGTGCGATTATTTTTTTGATGATTGATAACATTTTGTCTCTAACTTATTCGGGGAAGAGGATATTTTCCTTGGATCACAGTCGTCACGTCGGATCACAGTCGTCACATCACATCCGATGTGTGCCATCGAATCAAGCGGAGTGCAAAGAAAAAATTTCCCAGGAAAGCGCGTGAAAAGCAGTCTTTTTTTCTGGCTTTATCTTTAGCTTCGCCCTTGACAAAGGGCAGTCAAAAGGTCTTTGTCGCGGGTGAATTCAGGTTTTTCCGGGGGAAATCATGCATCTTTATCGTACACATACCTGTGGTGCCTTGCGCCCAACCCATGCGGGTGAGGTTGTTCGGCTGTCCGGCTGGATTCATCGCAAGCGCGATCATGGGCAACTGCTCTTTGTCGATTTGCGCGATCACTCAGGCATTAGTCAATGTGTGGTCGATAGTTCCAGCCCTTTGTTTCAAAATCTCGAATCCTTGCGCGTTGAGTCGGTTATCACTGTTACGGGGAAAGTGGTGATGCGTGTGGCGGAAACAATCAACGATAGCTTGCCGACTGGGTCTATTGAGGTGCGGATCGAAGAACTCGCCGTACAGTCGCGTGCCGATGTTCTCCCACTTCAGGTCAATGCGGACGAGGACGCGGGGGAGGAAGCCCGCCTGCGCTATCGTTATCTTGACCTGCGCCGTGAAAAAATGGCGGCAAAGCTCAAACTACGTTCTGATGTGATTGCGGCTTTGCGGGCGCGGATGATTGAACAGGGTTTTCAGGAAATTCAAACGCCGCTCTTAACGGCATCATCCCCCGAGGGCGCACGTGATTATCTGGTACCCAGCCGCATTCACCCGGGTAAATTCTATGCCCTGCCACAGGCCCCCCAGATGTTCAAACAGCTGTTGATGGTGGGCGGAGTTGATCGTTACTTTCAGGTGGCCCCCTGTTTTCGGGACGAGGCCAGCCGCGCAGACCGTTCGCCGGGTGAATTTTACCAGCTTGATTTTGAAATGAGTTACGTCACACAGGATGACGTTTTTGCGGCGATTGAGCCTGTGCTCCACGGAGTTTTCTGCGAATTTGCGGGGGGAAAGACTGTCACACCCGCGCCGTTCGTCCGCATTCCCTTCGCAGAGGCCATGGCGAAATATGGCTCTGACAAGCCTGATCTGCGTAATCCGATTATCATTGCGGATGTGACCGAGGCTTTCCGTGAGTCCGGCTTTGGCATTTTTGCCCGTTCTGTGGCGTCGGGTTCTGTTGTGCGGGCTATTCCCGCGCCGGGGGCAGCGACGCAACCGCGCAGTTTCTTTGACAAACTCAATGACTGGGCGCGTGCAGAGGGAGCAGCCGGACTGGGCTATATCATCTACGGCGATGATGGCACGGCAAAGGGGCCAATTGCGAAAAATCTTGATGCTGACCGTCTTGCACAAATCAAGGACACAGCGGGATTAAAGGACGGCGATGCTGTTTTCTTTGCCTGTGATGTCGTTGCTGCGGCAGCGCGTTTTGCGGGGCAGGTGCGGACAAAACTGGGTGAAGACCTTGACCTGTTGGAAAAGGATATTTTCAAATTCTGCTGGATTGTTGACTTCCCCATGTTTGAACGCGACGAAGACAGTGGACGGATTGACTTTAGCCACAATCCCTTTTCAATGCCACAGGGCGGAAAAGCTGCCTTGGATGACCAGGATCCCCTGAGCATCAAGGCCTTTCAGTATGACATTGTTTGTAACGGCATTGAACTGTCATCCGGGGCGATCCGAAACCACTGTCCCGATATTATGTATCGGGCCTTTGAAATTGCGGGCTATACCGCCCAAGATGTAGAACGGAGCTTTGGCGGAATGCTCAATGCCTTCAAATACGGTGCGCCGCCGCACGGCGGTTCCGCCCCGGGTATTGACCGTATTGTGATGTTGTTGGCTGATGAGCCAAACATTCGCGAAGTCGTCGCCTTCCCCATGAATGGAAAGGCCGAAGATTTGATGATGCAGGCCCCGGCCCCCATCGATAGCCTCCGCTTGCGCGAACTATCTCTGAAGCTTGATCTGCCTGATCCCGAGTGCTGATCGTCTTTGTTCCTATGGAGGATAAGATGTCTCAAGTACGTGCATCGCATATTTTGTTAATGGATGCAGACGTGCCGCGTTCGACAGCAACCCGCACACGCCAAGATGCACGTGCCGCGATTACAGAGATTGCCGAACGCCTGGCCAAGGAGGAAGATTTTTCAAGTCTTGCGCGGGAGTTTTCTGATTGTCCCTCGGGTCAGGATGGGGGCGATTTGGGCCATTTTGGGCGGGGGATGATGGTGCGGGAATTCGAGGAAGCGGCCTTTGCACTATCCGTGGGGCAGGTCAGTGCGCCTGTTGAAACGACCTTTGGTCTGCATTTGATTTTGCGAACTGAATAGCGCGCTCTCGTTAGTCACTTGAGCACATCTAAAGGCTTCGATCTTCGTCGTCTGGTGCGTCGAACTACTTTAGGTGTGCGCTTGATACATTTGCACATGCAATACGACCTGCGATTCTCAAAGACGTCAAGTATTCCGAGGTTCTCGAAAACAATTTTTCTACCAGCCAACGTCGGCTTGAGGTTTTTAGAGGTGCTCATCTATGTTCAGGGCGCGGTCGAGGTCTTCTTGGGCGCGTTCCCACGCCGCGAGGCTGGCGGTGAGTTCTTTGTCCGTTTGGTGTCTGTCCTGGGTTAATTGTTTCATGACCTCCGGTGCGCTGTTCCATGTTGCAGGGTCGGCGAGACGGGATTCAAGTTCGGCCTGTCGGGCCTCGAGTTTTTCAATTTTTTGTTCGGTCGCGCGAATGGCCTTGCGGAGGTCAGAGGTCGCGACCCTGCGTTGGGCGTCTGCTTTGCGTTTGTCCTTTTTTGATGTGGTGTTTTTGTTTTTAGGGTCTTTGGGGCCTTCTGCCGTTTTTTCTTTGCGATAGTCGTCGAGGTCGCCTGTAAAGGGAGCCACTGTTCCGCCCTTGACCAGAAACAATCGGTTGGTGGACAGGCGGAGCAGGTGCGGGTCGTGAGAGACAATAACAATCGCACCGTTAAAGCTATTCATCGAATCAATCAAAGCCTGTCTGGAATCAATGTCCAGGTGGTTGGTCGGTTCGTCCATCAACAATAGGTGTGGAGCCGTGCGAGTCATGAGGGCAAAAAGTAAGCGGGATTTTTCCCCACCGGACAGGGTTTTGACCTTGTTTTCAATGTGATCTTCCCCGAATCCAAAACGTCCTAGCTGGGCACGTATTTTTTCGGTTGTACTATTTTTGGGCAGGGCGCGGGCCATGAGGTCAAAGGGGGTTGCACTGAGGTCGAGTTCATCGGCTTGATCCTGTGAAAAATAACCGATTTTCAGTTTTGGCGACCGCACGACATCCCCGGAGAAGGGTGCGAGTCGTCCCGCAAGGATTTTCATCAGGGTTGATTTCCCCTGCCCATTGGTGCCCAGCAACGCAATTCTGTCGTCTTGATCCAGGCGCAGTGAGACCCGGTTTAAAACGGGCCGCTGTGCGTCATATCCCGCGCAGATGCGATCAAGGCTGAGTAGGGGTGGGGGTAGGTCATCAGGGATGGGAAAATCAAAAGAACGGTTCTGTTCTGTGCAGAGCGGAACAATGGGTTTCATTTTCTCCAAAGCCTTGAGACGGGACTGTGCCTGTCGGGCCTTGCTGGCACTGGCGCGGAAACGGTCAACAAAAGACTGCATATGTGCGATATGCGCCTGTTGTTTGGCACGTTGGGCCGCCTGGAGGTGATGCTGTTCGCGCCGTGTTTGTTCAAATTGGTTGTAATTTCCGCTGTAGCTTTTCAGTGTGCTCTTTTCAAGGTGTAGAATGCGGGTACAGACGTTGTTGAGTAGCGCGCGATCATGCGACACCAGCAACAGCGTCCCGGAATAATTCCTCAGATAGCTATCCAGCCAGAGTGTCGCTTCGAGGTCGAGGTGATTTGTTGGCTCGTCCAGCAATAAAAGGTCGGGTTCGGCGAAGAGCAAGGCGGCAAGGGCGACGCGCATTTTCCAACCTCCCGACAGGGCCGCGCAGGGTTGTTGTTGGGCATCTTCGTCAAAGCCAAGTCCGGCTAAAATCCGTGCGGCCCGTGCGGGCGCGCGGGCGGCATCAATGGCGTTGAGGCGATCGTGAATGGCACTGAGTTGCCCGGGGTCTATTTCCGTCCGGGAGTCGTCAATCAATTTTGTCCGTTCCTGATCCGTCGCCAGAACTGTTTCGATCAATGACTGCGGGCCAGAGGGGGCGTCTTGGTGAACCTTACCCACGCGCACACGGTCTGAAACGATAACCTCCGCGCAGGGAATGTCACCGGAAATCAACCGTAGCAGTGTTGATTTTCCACTCCCATTGCGCCCGACCAGACCGACCCGATCCCCCCTGTGCAGGGTGGCGGAACTGCCGTCCAGAAGGCATCGGCTGTTGATGTGGTAAGTGAGGCGGTCAATTTTGAGCATGGTTCCTGAGTGTCTAGCACCTATTGACGAGGCCGTCAGCTTCTTTAGGTAAAATACGCATTGACCCGCTCTCTATTGAGCGGTAACAGGGGCGGCAACTTTTTTCTGAAAGGTTTTGAACGATGGCTCTTGAACGTACATTTTCAATCATTAAACCTGACGCAACCAAACGGAATCTGACGGGCAAAATTATTGCCAAGTTTGAAGACGCGGGCCTGCGGGTCGTGGCCTCTAAACGTGTGCGTCTATCCCGTGAACAGGCCGAAGGGTTTTACGCTGTTCACAAAGATCGCCCCTTTTTCGGTGAATTGGTTGACTTTATGATGTCTGAACCCGTTGTGGTGCAGGTTTTAGAAGGTGAAAACGCGATTGCCAGAAACCGCGAAGTTATGGGTGCAACCAACCCTGCCGAGGCCGCAGAGGGCACCATTCGCAAGGATTTCGCCCTGTCCATTGGTGAAAACTCTGTTCACGGTTCTGATGCGCCTGAAACTGCTGCCGAGGAAATCAAATTCTTTTTCTCTGATGCGGAAATTGTTGGCTAAGTCTTCAGGTTTATAGCCCGATGTGACCCCCGACCCAATGGCTCGGGGGTTTCCCTTTGCTCGTTTTTTGCCGGACAATTTCTGTACAGGATATTTTTTGAGGATTTGACGCAAGCTATTCAACAGCATGAAAACGTTATAATATTCGGTGATATTTTCGACAGATTTTTGTGCGCTTGCGATCAAGCCAAGGCTCCTCGTCAGACCTTGCGCGATACTCTGAATTTTAAAAATGGCAGTCGATTCAAATGAACTAAGGCCAAAAATTTGAAGAACTCGGTCAGGCGAAATATGACCGAATCACCTTTGATTGTGGTAAGGCTGAACTCAATTTATAGTGTTGCGTCCAGTTCAATTCGCCGCGATAGCTGGCATATTAACAGATAGAGGAGTTGTCACACTACTCTGTGCCTGTTTTTTTGCTGTCTCAACTAGCTATTCACAAAAATTTTCACAGGTTGGGGTTGATAAGGTCGGTCTAATCAGGACACTGAACTATCTTCGGGCAGTGAGTGCGCACCGGGAGCTTATGCGATCATTGTCGCATTTGTTTGTTCCTTTCCCCGTGAAAACCGTCGCCCAGCCCTTTTCCGACTTGCCTTCAAGCTAACCACGGGGCTTTGCCCCTTTATCGCACGCCTTGCCCCTTTTACCCTTTGATAAGATGGCGGGCAATGTCTTTTGCAAAGTAGGTGAGAACAGCATCCGCGCCAGCGCGTTTGAAGGCCATGAGGCTTTCCAACATTGCGCTGTGTTGGTCAAGCCAGCCGTTCTGGCTGGCGGCTGTAATCATTGCGTATTCGCCGCTGACCTGATAGGCCAGCGTGGGGACGTGGAAACGATCCTTGACCCGTCGGATAATATCCAGATAAGGCAGGCCTGGCTTGATCATAACCAAATCTGCGCCCTGTTCGAGGTCAGAGGCCACCAGACCCAGAGCCTCGTCACTATTTGCGGGATCCATCTGGTAGCTTTTCTTGTCACCTTTGAGCAAGCCAGACGCGCCAACAGCGTTGCGAAAGGGGCCGTAAAAGGCACTGGCATATTTGGCCGAATAGGCCATTATTTTGCTATAGTGGTATCCTGCACTGTCCAATGTGGTACGGATGGCCCTGATTCGTCCATCCATCATGTCAGAGGGACCGAGGAAGTCGCATCCTGCTTCGGCTTGGACAAGGGATTGTTTGCACAGAATATTAACTGTTTCGTCGTTCAAAATGACACCATCGCGCACAAGCCCGTCATGTCCAGCACTGTTATAGGGGTCGAGTGCGATATCACCGATCAAGCCAAGGTCGCGGTAATGTTCGCGAATCGCGCGGGTCGCTGTGCAGATCAGGTTTTCTGGATTGAACGCTTCTGCACAGTCGGGGGTCTTGACGGCGTCTGTGTTACAGGGAAAAAGGGCAAGGGCAGGAATGCCGAGTTCTACTGCTTCGCCGACAGCATCAATCAGGGTGTCCGGGCCATAACGTTTGACCCCGGGCATGGCGGTCACATCTGTCGTGCCATTTGCAGCCTGAATAAAAAGGGGCCAGATGAGATCATCGCGACCGAGATGGTTTTCAGCAACCATACGGCGCGTCCAGGGGTCAATTCTGTTGCGGCGTGGACGGTGAAGAGGGCGGGGAAGAGGGTTGATCATGTGAAAGGCTCCGCTGACGTGTTTTTTATCAAAGACTCTATCTAGATTTCCTGGTTCGCTCTGTCAAAGGGCAAGGTGACGCAATCTCAGTGCATTGTTGTTAAAAAGAAAAAGGATAAACCCGTTGGATATTCGTTTTTGTGATGATGATCTGGTGGTGGTTTGCAAGCCTGCGGGCCTGTTGTCCGTCCCCGGGCGCACAGAGCGTGACTGTGTGCTTGCGCGTCTGGCGGTGTCTTGGCCGGGGGTTTTGACTGTGCATCGGCTGGATATGGAAACCTCTGGCCTGATGGTTTGCGCAATGAACAAGCCAGTACAGCGGGCCTTGTCCATCGCTTTTCAAAAGAGGTTGGTTGATAAGGTCTATAGCTGTTTGGTCTATGGACGAATGAAGGCGGCAGAGGGAGAAATTTCTTTGCCGTTGTGCTGTGATTGGCCCAACCGCCCCCGACAGATTGTCGATTGGGCGCAGGGCAAGCCCTCTTTAACGCGCTGGCGTGTGGTGGGGGCAGAACACAGGCAGGGAATGGACCTGTCCAGAGTGACCTTGATGCCTGTGACAGGGCGTTCACACCAGTTGCGCGTTCATATGATGGCCCTCGGCTATCCCATTTTGGGTGATTCCCTTTATGCGGAGGGCAGGGTCCGCTCACTTGCAGATCGTCTGTGTTTACATGCGTCGCAGCTGTCCTTTGCGCATCCTGTGACCGGGGAACAGTTGCTCTTTATTGATCCCGCCCCTTTTTAGCTTGCCTTGCTTTTGACGCTCGGGGCAAAAGAGCACCTCTGAAAACCTCCATCCTCGTCGTCTGGTGCGTCAAACTTCTTTCTGCGATCCTCAAATACTTTTAGTATTCTACGGTTATCGAAAGCAATTTTCCTGCCAACCAGTTTTGACTAGAGGTTTTTAGAGATACTCAAAAAGTGGAAGATTTTTTTAGAGGGGAGAACCATGCACCATTTTACCTATCGTCAAGGACAGCTTTGGGCTGAGGATGTTCCCCTTGCGCGTATTGCACATGAGGTCAGCTCCCCTGTTTATGTCTATTCTGCTGCAACGCTCCGCCGACACTACCGCGTTTTTGCTGATGCCTTTTCTGATATTGATGCACAGGTGTGCTATGCGATGAAAGCCAATTCAAATCAGGCGGTCTTGACGTTGTTGGCGCGTCAGGGGTGCGGTGCTGATGTGGTCTCCGCCGGGGAACTGAAGCGGGCGTTGGCGGCGGGCATTCCGGCGGGTCGCATCCTTTTTTCCGGTGTGGGCAAGACCCGTGATGAACTGGCCTTTGCACTGGATGCCGGGATTTACTGTTTTAATGTTGAGTCAGAGCCTGAATTGCACTGCCTGTCTGAAGTCGCAACGGCACGGGGGGTCACCGCGCCATTTTCCCTACGTATTAATCCGGATGTTGATGCCAGAACGCACACCAAGATTTCAACCGGAACCTTTGCCAATAAATTCGGTATTCCGTGGAAACAAGCGCGGGCGGTCTATGATCTCGCCCGAACGCTCCCCGGAATTCGGGCCACAGGAATCGATATGCACATTGGGAGCCAGATCACAGACCTCGCCCCTTTTGATGTAGCCTTTGCGCGGTTGGGTGAATTGGTTGAAAGTCTGCGTACGCAGGGACATCCCATCACCCATCTTGATCTTGGCGGAGGGCTTGGGATTCCTTATAGCGGAACAGAGACCACGCCTCCCTTGCCGAAAGACTATGCGGAGGTTGTGAAAAAGCACGTTCAAAAGCTGAATTGTACAGTGTTCTTTGAACCGGGGCGGTTGATTGCGGGCAATGCCGGTGTGTTGTTGACCTCTGTGCTTTATCTCAAGCGGGGGGAAGGAAAAAACTTTGTGATTGTTGATGCCGCGATGAATGACCTCATCCGCCCCACACTCTATGAGGCCTGGCATGAGATTGGCCCGGTCAAACAACCCGGCGCGGGGGCGAAAAATCTTGTCGCGGATGTGGTCGGGCCTGTTTGTGAGACGGGGGATTATCTGGGGTTAGAGCGGACATTGCCGCACCTTGGCGAGGGTGATCTATTAGCGGTCTATTCTGCCGGGGCATATGGTGCTGTGCAGGCGGGAACCTACAATTCCCGCCCGCTTGTTCCCGAGGTGCTGGTCGATGGGGATCGCTATCATGTCATTCGCAGGCGTCAAAGCGTCGAAGAACTCATCGCCCTGGATTCTGTTCCCGACTGGATCTAGGCGCATCTGCTCACTGTTGATGCGCCGTGATGATTTGCCTGAACAGGGCGTTGGCTCTATCGCTGTGGTGCTTGTTTTGTGGCTCCCGCAGGGGGCGCGGCCTTTCTGGGGCAAAGGCGTGATTGATAAAATCATCTAAAATTCGAACGCCTGCGGTGTGGTCGGATTCTGTCGCTTGCGCCTTCAGATCAACAAGCCGGTCAATATCGTGGTGCAATGCAGGGGAGAGGTCAAGCCCTGCGCGTAGGGTGGGAATATCCATCGGCGGGGGTGTTTTGTGTTGTTCTAGCCATGTGAGACAGAGCGCACAGCGCAGGGCATAGCAATAGTGCTTGAGCTTGATTTGTTCTGTCGTGCCGTTTTGATAAATTGCCCAACTCTCGCGCGTGTAGTTGCGATAAAAATAAAAATATGCTCTGAGGTCGCAAACGTCGTTGATGAAAGCGAGCAGGTCGCGGCTTGTCTGCGTCGCTTGCTGGTAGCAAAGAGGCGAGTAGAGCCATTCATGAATAACGCCATTGCTCCGCAAGCCCAGGAACAGGGCCTTACTGATGTCCCAGCCGTTCAGGTCAAAATCTGCCTTTAAAACAGGATCCCATGTCATATCTGTTTCAATCACATCGCGGGGGCGTTCAAGTGACAGATAATCATCCTGATTGCGAACATAGATAAAGCGCACGTCATAATCACTATCGCGGGAGGGGAAACCCCACGCGCGACTGCCGGATTCTGCGGCATGAATAATCTGCACGCCGTGACCTTTGGCGAGGTCATCCAGTTTGGTGCAGATTTGCCGTCGGATGTCTTCTTTCATTTTGCCTTGACCTGTCTTTCATAGTGTTCAGCAACAAAATCGTCCAGAATTGCCCTGTTTGTCTGATGGGGAAGTGTCGAGCGTTCAGCGGCCTGTTCCGTTGCATTCAGGAGCTGTTCGATTTCCTCTGTGACGCTCTGCCAGGAGACTTTACCCTTCCGAATGTCCAGCAAATGTTGGGCCTCTGGACGGGGAAAGGTGATCTGGGATTTTGTGAGAAACTCAATCGCTTCGTGTCCAATCCGCACAGCGTGAGACAGGGCTTTCCAATCGATTCCATTTGTTGATTCGGCGGACTGCGCGCGTTCCCCGTAACGTACAACCAGCTTTTGCGACAGGGCGTATCCTGTTTTTACAGCGGCAGACAACTGCACCTTTTTATCGCAAATTTCAAAATAGGCCACGAACCGGCCATCGGGTTGTTCGTCCCTGCTGAAGCGCAGGGCGTCGTGCTGTGCCGTTAGTGCCGCCAGTTCATCAACGAGACTGGCGAGTTTTTGCTCCGGGTCGTTTCGTTTTGCGCGTTCAAAAAGGTGACAGGCCGCGCGTGCGGCGGCAAGGCGGTTGCCTTTGATGCGGTATTTTTGGGTCTGTTGGTGGCAATAACGGATGAAGGAATTGGTGTTTCTGGTCATAATTTTGGGGCACAGGGCTTTGATTTCTGTCCAAATGCGATCAGGTGGCATTAACATTGCCCAATCGGGGGCAAAGAGCATATCAAGCGCAACCAGTTGTCCCTGTGCAAGCAACTCAAGATATTTGTGTAGGCTATAGCTTTCGAAATCCTGAACCTGTGCGTTCGTGCAGGTTTTACCGGAAAGGACAGGCGTGACCTGTTGTAAGAGAATATCACGCGCACAGGGCAAACAGATGGTCCGAATATCAAGGTCGGAATCTGCGGTGGCAGTTCCGTAAAGATGCGAACCATAGATCATGCGGGCGATGAATTTCATGACCCATCGTGCCAGAAAAAGGCTGTGGGGTCAAACCTGGATCACACCAACGGCCACACCATCACGTTGCGGGTCGGTTCCCCCCTCGACCCCGTCAGGCCATATCGTCAATCCGTGAACACCAGCAAAGGCAAAGGACAACGCTGATCTGCGGACACGATAACCCATTTCGACCAGCGCGGCCTCGGTCTGGGGCGCAATTCGGTTAGAAATGTCAATAATATTAGAAGTCGCGACCATACGTGGAGCGAGAATTGCTTCCTGAATACTCATCCCCCAATCCAGTGTATTGGCAATCACCTGGAAGACAGCGGGGCCGATCCAGGATGCCCCGGGTGCGCCCAGCGTCATGACGGGCCTGTTGCCTTCAAAGATAATAGACGGACACATAGATGATGTGCGTTGTTTTCCCGGCGCGATGGATTGCACCCGCCCTGGACGTGGATCAAAGTTACTCATCGCACCATTCATGATGAACCCTGTCCCTGGTGCTATAAAACCTGATGGGTTGCCTAATGTATGGGTCAAGGAAACAACCATACCTCCTGCATCCACGCAGGAGACATGGGTTGTATGTTTGGAGTCCAGATGACCAGATCGCCCTGCATCGACCGTTTGACCGCAACGAATGAAGGCCGCGCAGTCGCGCAGGTAAGGTTCCGATAATAATTTTTCAGTTGGAACATGAACAAAGCGCGGGTCTCCAACTGACTCGTCGCGGTCACGTACGGCTGTTTTCATCACCTCGGCAAGTAAACGGATGTAGTCAGGGCTATTGTGTTCCAGTCCGGATAAATCAAACTGTTCCAGTAATTTTAGAGCCTGTGCAAGGTAAACACCCCCCCCGGGGGCAGGTACGGTTGATACACGTCGCCCGCGATAGGTGATGTCGAGTGGTTCCATCAAATTCGCCCGACAATCAAACAGGTCTTCCTTACTCAAAATTCCACCTGCGCTGGTGAGTGAATCGATGAGATTTGTGGCGAGTGATCCCTTAAAAAACACCTCGGCCCCTTCACGCCCAATCAGATCCAGTGTCTGGGCCAGATCAGTGTTTTTGATTGTCGCCCCCGTTTTTTGACATCCCCCATTTCCATCCCCGTAAATTCGGCGACCGTCGGCACTGAACAAGAGTTTTTCACCATAGTTCATCCGACCGTATTGGCGTTCGTCCTGGTTGAAAACCATTGTATTGTGTGGACGCACCAGCCAGCCCTCACGGGCAATGCGAACGGCAGGGGCAATCAGATCAGCCCAATCGGTGCGACCATATGTTTCGTGAACTTGGCGAAAGAGATCAAGAATTGGCGGTGCGGTGACAGCCGTTGCCCCCGTTTCGTTGACGAAATCACGGGTGATATATCCAAACCCGTCCGAGGTTTCGCCAATATAGAGGTTTTCCCACATAGTGTCGGTCGTAGCTTTAGGACAGCCCCCTAAACCGCTCCAGATCGTTTGACGACCCGTCCCGCTGTCATAAACATTCATCAATCCAAATCCGCCGATGCCACACATCAAGGGATCAACAACCCCCTGCACGAACGCGCAGGTCAGGGCCGCATCAACGGCATTTCCCCCACGCGCCAGCACAGCTGCTCCGGCATGTGCGGCCTCGGGCTGTGGGGCAACAATCATCGCATTCCAACGGGGCAGGCGGCAGTTAGGTTTGGGCATTTTTTCTCTTTCTTTTAAGTGGTTTGTAACCGCGCACCAGAGGTGAATTTTGGCATCATCTGCAACAGGTGGCGGCTGTAATCATGTTGTGGATCATTGAACAGGGTTTCTGTCGCGGCTTCTTCACAAACACGCCCCTTTTGCATGACAACCACCCTGTCGCTGACCTGGCGGATCACTGCCAGATCGTGACTGATGAACAACAGCGTCAGATTGCGTTCTTCCTGTAGTTCTTTGAGCAGGTTCAAGACGGTTGCCTGCACAGACACATCCAATGCCGAGGTCGGCTCGTCACAGATCAAAATGGTTGGGCTGAGAACTAGAGCGCGCGCAATGCAAAGCCTTTGACGCTGACCGCCGGAAAATTGATGCGGCAACTTGTCGGCGTCCTCTTCCTTCAGACCAACGCGCAACAGAGTGGTGAGAGCAATCGCCCGGGCATCTTCGCGGGTGGCGATGCGGTTGACAACCAGTGGTTCAATCAAAGCCCAACCAATGCGTTGGCGTGGGTTTAGGGACGCGAAGGGATCTTGAAAGATCATTTGTACCTTGATCCGCTCACGTTTGAGCATCGGTTCACGGATCAGAAGGCGCACATCATGCCCCATCAAGCGAATATGTCCAGAATCAATGGGTTGCAGGCCGCAAATCGCCCGGGCCAGAGTCGATTTTCCACTACCACTTTCACCGACAATGCCAAGGGAACAGCCTGCTGGAACGGTGAGTGAAACCTCGTCTGCTGCGCAAATTTGACGACGGTTACGCGGCAAAAGGGCCTTTTTTGTTGTAAAGCGGATTGAAACCTTGCGGACATCAATAGCTGGCTCACCCTGTATAGCCATCAAGGGCCGCTTTTTACACTCTAGCACCTCAGACGGGGTGTCCTCTACTGTCACAAAGCGTACGACCCGCCGATCAATACGAGGCACAGCACGAATCAGGGCTTTGGTATAATCCTTGGCAGGAGTGGTGAGAACATCACGCGTAGCCCCTTTTTCGATCAGGCGACCATGACGCATGACCGCAACAGAGTCGGTAACTTCTTCAATCACAGCCATGTCGTGCGTGACTAAAATTATGCCTGCATCATGGTCAACAGCAAGCCGTTTCAGCAAAGCGAGAATTTCTGATTGGATAGATACGTCCAGCGCGGTCGTTGGTTCATCCGCAATCAAAAGCTGTGGATTGCCTGCGAGGGCAATGGCAATAACGATACGTTGGCGCATCCCGCCGGAAAATTGATGAGGATACTGACATAACCGCGAGTCTGGATCGGGGATACCGACTTCTTCGAGTAGATCCCGAGCGCGCATCTGCGCGGCGTGGCCAGTCATTCCGGTACTGAGTCGGATGGCCCGTAACAGTTGCGCCCCGATGGTTTTGATCGGAAAGAGGGCACTGAGCGAATCCTGAAAAATCATGCCGATATGACGTCCGCGAATTGCACAGAGCTGTTGTTCATCCAGTGTGCTGAGGTCTCCGATTTCGCGTAAGAGAACGCGCCCCTGTGTAATTTCTCCTGGAAAGTCAATTAACCGGGCCACAGCACTTCCGACTGTTGATTTACCCGCGCCTGATTCCCCAACAAGTCCTAGAATTTCACCAGGTTTGACCGCCAGAGAGACACCGTCAACTGCTGTAAAAGTGCCATGAGATAGTTTGTACTCGACCGTTAGATTTTCAATCGAAACAACAGGAGAGTCTATGGACATTTCCTTAAATTTTTCCCTGTTCATCGCCGTAACCTCGGATCATTGGTATCGCGCATATAATCGGCGATTACATTTAGGCTGAGTACCGTGATAAGCAGAGCCAACCCCGGAAAGATTGAAATCCAGTATTCACCGTTCAGCAAATGGCTAAACCCGGCTGAGATCAAATAGCCCAGTGATGGTTCTGTGATTGGCAGTCCTGCCCCCAGAAAGGACAGCGTGGCCTCAAGCGCGATGGCATGGGCAAATTCAACTGTCATAATGACAGTGAGGGGGGCCAGACAGTTGGGGAGGATGTGGCGCAAAAGAATACGCAGGTGCGAAAACCCCATTAAATGCCCCGCGTGTACATATTCCTTGTCCCGTTCGATCAGACAGGAACTGCGAACCGTGCGGGCGAAATAAACCCATTGAACTGTGACCAGTGCCAGAATAATATTGCCAACCCCGCGCCCCAGCACGGCCAGCAAGACAATGGCAATCAAAATTGCAGGCACTGAAAGCTGTAAATCGACAAGACGCATGATCAGTGCATCAACCCAACCTCCCCTGTACCCCGCAAGGAGTCCGAGGGCTGTACCCAAAAATAGTGCACTCAAGCTGGCGATCAAGCCAATCATAAGGCTGGTGCGTAAACCATAGAGAATAGCACTGGTCATATCGCGGCCTTGCCCGTCAGTACCCAGCCAATAAAACGCACCTTCACTGCCTTCCGCACCCGGGGGCAAACGGCTATCTAAAAGGTTGATCGCCGCAAGGTCGTAGGGGTTTTGTTGAACCAGTTCTGGCCCAATCAGTGCAAAAATTGTGGTCAGGAGGAACAAAAATAAGGCCAGAAGAACCATCGTAGGTGCCGCGAATAGGACGCGATAAAACCCCGTCATCTGACGACAAGACGAGAAAGAATTTTTCGACATCATTTTAATCTCACGCGCGGATCGAGCAAGACATAAAGAATGTCAACTATAAGATTGAGACCCATAAACAAAACAATCGATAGCATCATGTAAGCAATGACAATCGGGCGATCCAGTTGACCGATTGACTCGATAATCAATTTGCCCATCCCGGGCCATGAGAAGACCGATTCGGTCACTACTGTAAAGGCAATCAGTGTCCCGAAATAGATACCAAAAACCGTAACCAGCGGGATTGAGATGTAGCGCAGGACATAACGCGAAACGATTTGGTTACGCGAATTGCCCTGTGCGCGGGCAAAGCGGGCGAAATCGAGGTTGAGGGCCTCAATCACACCAGCGCGGGTCAATCGACCCAAAATAGCCATTGGTAAGAGTGATAGGCTCACGGCAGGCAAAACTAGATGACGCAAGCCATCTAGCGTTAGAAAGGACAGGGCAACGCCAAAGACCGTGACAGTCTCCCCCCGCCCCGAAGCAGGCAAAAAGCCCAATTCGACAGAAAAAAACAGGATTAAAAGAATACCAATCCAAAAAGTCGGCAGGCTCAAGCCCAGAACCGAACCGATCAAAAGCGTACGATCTGCCCGCCCACCGGGTGTCATGCCCGCAATCGCACCGAGTGGAATACCAATCAGGCAGGCCAGCAACATCGCAACAGAGGCCAGTTCCAGTGTCGCGGGCAGACGTTCCAGAATAACCGTTAGCGTACTTTCACGAAAGACAAAGGAGACGCCGAGATCACCCTGAATGGCATTCGTTAAAAAAGTCAGGTACTGCACATGAATCGGTTGATCCAGCCCCATTGCCTGCGCCACGGCTTCTCTCGTTTGGGTTGTGGCATCAGGGGGAACCAAGAGGGCTATGGGATCGCCTATGGCATAAACGCCGATAAAAATCAGCACAGATGCCACGAGAACCACAAGCACAGCCTGAAAAAAACGGCGCAATAAAAAGATAGCCATGAATCAAAACCACTCCAGTTTGTATTATCAGCAACGCAGGATGCCCGGTTTGCAGTTTGTCATTGGGGCGCAACCGGGCCCCGAAAAAAACCATTATTCTCTGCGCAGGTTCATCGCATTTGTGTTTTCATCGACCTGTGGTTTGTAGGTTAGTCCCTTGCGTGTGGCGACAATGACCTTGTTGACGTGGAGCGGCAAAAAGGCCTGTTGCGCCACGGTCGTTGCCATTATTCCCTGGAGGAGCTTGACGCGGGCGACCTGATCGACGGTCGAGGCCGCTTTGTCAATTTGCGCGTCGAGTTCTGGATTGGAATAGGAGCGATTATAACTGCCACGTCCTGCTATTTTGTCAGGAGTCCCGATGACAGACTTGAGAAAAGAAGTGGAAGATCCTGTTGTATTGCCCCACCCCAAGAGGTGTGCAGGAAATTCACCCGCCAGCATTTTCTTAAAATAGACAGACTTGGGAAAGGTTTCGACCGTTACATTGATGCCAATCCTGCTCCACATCTGACCGACAGCCTGACATAGGGCCGCATCGTTCACATAGCGGTCATTCGGGCACCCCAGCGTTAGGCTAAAGCCGTCGGGGAATCCGGCCTCTGCCAATAGGGCTTTGGCGCGGGTGACATCGTAAAGGGGCAGGGTGATCTGTGGCGCATAGCCTTCAAACCCCTTTGGAACGCCCTGGCTGATGACTTCGGCAAAGCCATCCATGATCCGCGCGACGATCAAATCGCGGTTGATCGCGAGGCTCAAAGCCGTTCGCACACGAATATTGGCGTAAGGATTTGTATTCAAGGGATTGCCCTCTGCATCAGTAGTCAGCGGCGGCACGTCAGAGGTCGTATCAAACTGGAGAAAATGCGTCCGGCCCGATCCAGTCATAGCGAGACGCACATCATCACGGGCCATCAAACGGCGAGCATCCAGCGGTGGAACCCTGTCAATCATATCGACATCCCCCGCTTGCAAGGCAGCAACGCGTGCCGCCGGATTAGTCATTGTGCGCAGGACAACACGCTCAAAATCAGCAGGCGCACCCCAATAACCGTCATAGCGATCCAGAACAAGCTGATTTCCACGCTGCCAATCGACGTACTTGAACGGCCCGGTTCCAATTGCCGCTAGACCTGCATTAAACTGTGCCGAGGTCACATCATCGGGCAGTTCATTTGAAATGATTGAAATCTGTGCCAGCCTTCGGGGCAGATCAGGTGTGGCCTGCGCGGTCTTGAAACGAAGGGTGTGCGTATCGACAATCTTCGTGTGCGTGATAGGACGAACATACTCTGCGGCTAATCCGTCATGCCCGGGAACTGTCCCCAGACGGGCCAGTGTGAAGACGACGTCATCGGCGTCAAAGTTGCTTCCATCGTGGAACTTGACTTCTTTGCGGAGCTTGAACTCCCATGTGGTGTTATCAATTGGGCGATAGGCACTCGCCAGATCCAGAACAATCTGGTTGTCATTGTCCACTCGAACCAGTGAACCATAGATATGGCGATAGATCCCGACATCCGATGTCAACAAACTCAACTGTGGATCTAGCGTCGATGGCGCAGTGGACAGACCAATCGTGGCTGTTTCAGCCAAACTTGCCCCTGACATAGTCACCCAAAGCGCGAGAGTCCCCGCAACCATGCGACGCACGAAAAAT
Source organism: Kiloniellaceae bacterium (assembly GCA_965199245.1). Lineage (GTDB taxonomy): Bacteria > Pseudomonadota > Alphaproteobacteria > Kiloniellales > Kiloniellaceae > Carbonatibacter. The sequence continues at coordinate 142,820 of CBDAQP010000003.1, read as the reverse complement.
GTGACACGCATTCTTTTCATCCTTCCCTGATATGCCCCTTATGGTTCTTCTGACGACAAACCAGACAACAGCGTAAAGAGTCAGGGGCGTTATTTGTCCTGTTTGCTATGTTGTCGAGGACATTCTCAGTGTGTAAGCCAATTATCGTTTCAGGACTAATTCTAATTCTTGCATAAATCTAAAAACTCATTCACATTTAGAATGAATGAGTTCTCACAGGAGGCTGGAATGAATCTTGACCCCCGTCTTTTGCGCGTTTTTGTTGCTGTTATGCGGTGCGGGTCTGTCACGCGTGCGGCGGAACAGTTGAACACATCACAGCCTAGTATCAGTAAGGCTCTCAAGCGGTTGGAAGAATTTGTCGGTTTTCGCCTCTTTGAACCGCAGGGACGGGGCTTGATTCCGACATCAAAGGGACAGTCGCTCCTCGAGCCTGCATTACGCGTTGAACGCGAGCTGGAGGAAGCACAACAACGGGCCGTGGAAATCAGGCGCGGGCGTTCGCAAGGCATTCGCCTTGCCTGCATCCCGGCAATCGTGGCGGGTCTCCTGCCGCGTGCGATTGTTGCCTTTCGCGAACTTTGGCCAGAGATTACATTGGAAGTCGAAAGCTGGCGTCGTGAGTTGATCCTCTCGGAACTGGACGCAGGACGCGTTGATATCGGGCTACTTTATTCGACGACGACAAGTGCACCAGTCGGTTTCCGGATTATTGCCTCTGCACCCACGCTGTGCGTCATGCCGCCCGATCACCATCTGTGCAAAAAACACCTCATCACGCTACAAGACCTGTGTTGTGAAAGAATGGTGATTTACCATAACACAATTGATTATTCTGATCGGCTCTGGCAAATGCTGAGTGTCCTTGATCCTCCCCCTGATATTGTGGTCGAAGCCAGCCAGAGTGCGTTATTGCGTGATCTTGTGCGCCATAAAGTTGGGGTAAGCCTGTTAGACGGTTTTACCATCTTGGATGCTGAAATGAGGGGGCTGACCACGCGTCCGTTTCAGCCCGTCCTGCCCTTTTACCTCGCGATTGCCGACCGGGGACAGTATATGTCCGCAGGGGGAAAGGAGTTTATCGAAGTTTTCACTAAAATAGCTGCTCAAGTAAAGGGCGGGGATGGGGTGTGACAGGGTTAAACCTGGATGAGGTGATTGTCCCATTGAAAGCGGGTGCGGTTTTTCCTGAGCGACCAGGGTTCAAGACCGTTTTCTGTGTTGCCAGATAAAATATCGCCTGTGCCTGTGGTCAGGACAACGCTGTTGCCTGACCCACCGAGACCGCAGGCATCCTGTGCCGTCATACTGTCCCATTCTGTGCCTTCTGTGCCAGAGCCAAAAAGAACGCTGTTGCCGCGTGGGCTGGTTATGGCAAAGGCCCGCCCATTTCGGATAAAGCGGACAGAGCCGCAGTAGTGGTGCAGGCGTCTGAGGAGTTCGGGCGGAAGGGCAACAAAATCAAGTGGCGCGCCAAAGGAATGAAGGGCAACCAGCGGGGCGGTTTCATGTTTTGGCCCCTGGTATTGCGCCCCGACGAGGGTGAATATCTGTCCGGTTTCATCCCGGGTGACATCAAGATGGCGCAGGGAACATTGAAACCATTTCGCAGGCGGTTCGACCTGTTGCAAAATTTTGCCACTCTTCAGTGATATATAGCACAGATTCGGGCGCATCGTCGCGAGGTTGCGTTTGTCCCGCCCGGTTTCCGGGTGAGTCAGGAGACCCCCATTGGCGACGACAACCACTGGGTCGCATAAAGCCAATTCGTGTGGACCGATACCGCCGCTGGGCCACTCGTCGAGCCTTTGCCAGCTTTTGGTATCCCAAACCCCAATCATCCCGTCGGCGTGGTCATAATCATTTTCCGTTGTCAGGAGGAGGCGATCATCCGGACTGAACACAGCGTGTCCATAAAAATGGCGGCCTTTGGGGCTGGAGAGGCGGGTGATAGTTTTACCTGTCGTCATGTCAATGACCATGGCCCACCGTCCGGGACGACGTGCGGGCATCACCGCGATTTTTTTGTCAGATGATAAGCAGGGGCCATGCCCACGCCCCGGGAGTGGTGTTTCAAACAGGGCACCGCGCCGGGTGTCGTACAGGATGGCAACATTCAAACCATCGCGCCGCAGGGCAGAAGACAAAAAGCGGGCAGTTTGTTCCTGCATTGCATGGGCTGTGAAGGGTAAAAACCCAAAAGCCGCTAAAAGTTGACGGCGGTTCAGGAGGGGGCGCATGACTAGTCACCGTCCAGGGCATTAAATCCCATCCCCAAGCCCATGACATCGCGCAAATCACTGTCCAAAGCTGTCTGCGCATTGGTGAGATTGTCGCGGATCAGCTGTAAGGTTTGATAGCCGTCATCGTTTTGCAAGGCGATGCGGTAAGACGGGCCAAGGTTGTTCAGAAGTGAACGCGCATTTGTCAGAGAACGCACAATAATACGGTCAATCGATGCCGCTTCTTCATAGTTTTTCAAAAAGGATTGCATTGATGGCGTTCCCGAGTGGTAGAGCAAAAGGGCCGCGTCGAGGTTGCTTTTGATGTTGTCCAGGGATTGCTCACTGCGCCAGCTTTCGGCGCGTTTGAAGCGGGATTTTTCCGGTGTGCGGCCCATCACGGCCCGAATTTTGCGCTCAAGGGTAAATTGGACAAGAGCTGCCAGAGAGGACTGAAGCTCGCGGGCAGTTTCTGTGGCAGAGCGGTAATCAGGATTCTGTTGGCCGGGGGTGAGGAATGTTTTTGTGAACCCCTGCCATTCCTGATAGGTGGCGGTTGACATCCGGACGATGTTGCTGGCAATGGCCGGGGCCAGACGGCAGAATTGATCGCGCTGATCGTTCAGCATCCGTTCGTAGGCGGAGAGACCCTGGACGGCGATACTTTTTTTTGCCAGCTCTTGGGGGGTGATGGATTCTGTGCTGTTGAGCAATTTTTTTAAATGGCGTGCGGTGAGGTTTTTTTTATCTGGCCAGAACTGCATACGGTGGTGACGGTCGTTCGTCGTGATTGGCCCGAAACGAAAATGTTGCACAGCTTGCCATGCCTGCATAGCACCATGAAAGTGTGAAAAAATTTCTGTTTTTTCTGATGTGCTGAGTTGCTGATCCGTGCAGACTGCGGCGGTGGTCTGTGAGAGTTGGGTGCTTTGTTGGGCGAACCGTGCATAGGCGGGAATAATGACCTGTTCTGTGACGCTTTGCGTCAGTTTCATCAGGGCGGTGTTGTCCTGCGCCTGCACGGGGGCGAAATAAAGGAAGAACATGCTTGCTGTGAGAAAGGTTTTTTTAATTTGTGTCACAGTGATTTTCCTTCAGAGAGATTTGAGAAAGCGCAACAATTTTTCCCGATTGGGGGCGGAAAGAGCCGCAAAATTATCACGGGCCTTTTGTGCTTCGCCGCCGTGCCAGAGGATTGCTTCGGTGAGGTTGCGGGCGCGGCCGTCATGGAGGAAAAAGCTGTGTCCGCTCACGGTGGTTGTTTTGCCTATCCCCCACAGCGGAGGTGTGCGCCATTCGCGCCCCGTGGCGCGGGATTCGGGGCGATTATCGGCGAGGCCCGCACCCATATCATGCAACAAAAGATCACTATAGGGCCAGATGTCCTGATTGGCGAGGTGCGGTGATTGCGGTGACGGACCTGTTTGATAGCGCGGACGGTGACAATCTGCGCAACCTGCCGCCATAAAAAGCCCCTTACCCGCCAGCACAGCTGGGTCGCGTGCATTTTGGCGAAAGGGAAGGGCAATGTTTCGGGTGTAAAATAAAACGAGGTCTGTGACCTTTTGTGGTGCTTCGAGGCCATTATACTGTGCATCTGCGCCGTTCGGTGCGTTCAAACACCTGGCTTGTGCGGTGGTGCAGTCCCCGGCGTGTTGTGGAAAAAGCGGTGTGGAGAGTCCCAGATCGCCGACGAAGGCACTATGATTTTGTTGATCGACCGTGGGGTTGCCCGCTTTCCAGCCAAAACGACCGAGTGTCTGTGTGTTTTGCGCCTGGCTTTTGACAAACTGTGCTTTGCCGGAAATGCCGTCTCTGTCGCGGTCTTCCGGGTCTGCCTGCGCGAGAATATCGCGTTCCGGGATGAGTTCGAGCAAGCCAAGCCCAACCATGGGCGGGGCCACACGGGGTGACAGCATAACAGCGGGGTGCAGGGGGCCGTATTGTAGATTTGTGATGCTATAGCTGGGCTGACGCAGGCGGACAGTTTGACCGCCGGAAAGCACAACAGGCTTTTCACGGTATTCAATGTGCAGGCGTCCTTCGGCGGGCAGACCTTGAACAGAAAAATCCTGAAGCTGGGTGCCGTAAACAGGTTCAGGGATGACGGCCAAATCACCGCTATCGAGCTTTGCCCTTTGGTGGTCATTTTGTGGGGGGATACTCAGGCGCAGGAGGAGGGAAACAGCCGTGTCATCGGGGAAGTTTGCCCTGGGCGGGTGTCCCCTGCCGTTTTTGAGGTGACACTGTTGGCAAGAACGCGCGTTGAATAGTGGCCCCAGACCGTCTGAGGCCCGGGTTGAGGCGGGCGAGGAGACCCATATTTTTTTGAAAAAGCCCTGACCGACCCTGAAATCCAGTCCCTTGTCTGTCGGCAGGTTTGCAGCGGGGTGTAAAAAGGCTGTGCGTCCGGATTTTTTCCGGTGGGTCGTTGCGCCCCCCGGTTTTTCTTCGCCCGCGTCATAGCGGCCGGCCTCATTGAGTGGGCCTGATCGGGCAGACTCCCCCATGCTGACCAGGAAAAAGAGGACAAGGAACAGACAGCGCATAGAGGTTTTCCTCTTTGTGAGCAGACGCAAGAGGGCAGGTCATCAGACCTGCCCTCTGCTTTTTTTAGACACCTCTGTTACTGAACGGCAGAGGGATTGTCCAGACTGTCAGATCCCTCAAACTCGATGGCGTTGAGGTTGATTGCCGCTGTTGCGCGCTCAATGCCCCTGGTCTGAACCAGCAGAGCGTCAACAGCAGCCTGAACAGCAGCGTTGCCGTTTGTGTTTCCTTCGCCGATCATCTGGTCGTAGGATTGACCTTTTTTCTCGGCAAAATCGACCAGAACCTGCATTTTAGACATGGTATCGTCCAGGGCACGATCCAATTCAGAGGACTCGGCACTTGGCAAGAGGTCTTTCAGCCCGGGGCCGGAGACAACAGAGCCATCAACACGGGTGTAAGACCCCGCAAAGACGTTCTGAATGCCTTTTGCATCATAGAAATGGGAATAGTGCGTATTGTCGGAAAAACAGTCGTGTTCTTCCTCCGGGTCATTGAGCATGAGGCCGAGCTTCATCCGCTCGCCAGCCAATTCACCATAGGACAAGCTTCCCATGCCAGTTAGCATGGCCACAAGTCCCCCATTTTTACCCTTTTTATCCAGATCCATGGCGGCAGATCCCTTTGCTGTCCACTGCGCGGTCATCCACTCCAGATCATCAATCAGCAGGTCTGTTGCGACCAAGAGATATTGATTGCGGCGATCACAAGACCCGCCTGTGCAGTTGTTGACATCGAAATCGGTATAGGGGCGATTGCCTGCGCCCGGCCCTGTGCCGTTGGTGTCCTGGCCCCACAGCAGAAATTCAATCGCGTGGTAGCCTGTGGCGACATTGGCTTCAACGTCATCAACTTCGTGCAGAGTGTCTGACAGGAGTTCTTTGGTGATGACGGAGGCATTGACCGTTTGACCGTTCAACTGAAAAACGGAATTGGCGATCACGTTGGCGCGGAACAGGGCGTTTTCGTCAGATTCCTCGCCATAGGAACCGGTGTCAACATAGTCAATCAAACCTTCGTCCAGTGGCCAGGCGTTGACCTTTCCTTCCCAGTCGTCAACAATGGCATTGCCGAAACGGTAAACTTCCGTTTGCTGGTAAGGAACGCGAGATGCAACCCACGCTTCACGCGCGGCTGTCAGCGTTTTTTCCGAAGGCTTCGCCACCAAAGCTTCAACGGCCTTTTGCAGGGCCTTTGCCGTGATGACAGAGTCCTCATAGCCTGCGTGGGCAATTTTCTTGTAAGTGTCCAGAACTGCAGATTTTTTGTGTCCATCTGCATGAGCAGGGCCGGAAAGAGCCAGTGCGAGCAAGGCAGAACCAGCCAGAAGAGTCCTGTTTTTCATCTAGAGAACGTCCTTATGTTATGATGTCATTGATGAGGTAACGCCGTTTTATCTCTCCGCAGGGTACTTGTTGTCAATGATAATTATTCTTATATAAATTTCTTGCCTGCGTTTTTATCCCCGCGTTTTTCGCAATAGAACTTGACGGAAGGGAGGCTCTCCTGTTCCCTGCCACGCAGAGTTTTTAGGATTGAACGGAGCCTCCTGTTGTCTGACATTGCCCAACACGCACAAAACCGCCGAACATTTGCGATTATTTCCCACCCCGATGCGGGGAAGACGACCCTGACGGAAAAACTCCTGTTGCTCGGCGGGGCCATCCATATGGCGGGACAGGTGAAAGCACGGGGGGACAATCGGCGGGCGCGTTCGGATTGGATGAAAATTGAACAGGCGCGCGGCATTTCCGTCACAACATCTGTGATGACCTTTGAGTACGGGGGGACGACGTTTAATTTGCTCGATACCCCTGGGCATGAAGATTTTTCCGAAGACACCTACCGAACGCTGACGGCGGTTGATTCCGCAATCATGGTGGTTGATGCTGCCAAGGGAATCGAAGCACAAACGCGCAAACTGTTCGAGGTGTGCCGCCTGCGTAATGTTCCGATTATCACCTTTGTGAATAAAATGGATCGTGAAGGTCGTGATCCCTTTGAAATCCTGGACGAGGTCGCCGAAACGCTCGCACTGGATACCGTCCCGATGATGTGGCCCGCAGGGGGCGGGGGAACATTCAAAGGATGCTATAGCGTTCGGGATGGTGGCTTTGTTGCCTTTGATGCTCCAGAGGATGCCCCGGAAAATGCTTCTGCGTTACCCGGCCTTGACGACAGCGAACTGATCCGACTTTTGGGAGAGAGCGCGCACGCGGAGCTTGTTGACCACGTTGAATTGGCACAGGGAGCTTGTCCCGACTTTGATCTGCAAAGTTATCGCGGTGGGCATATGACTCCTGTTTTTTTTGGCTCTGCACTGAAATCATTCGGTATTTGCCAACTCCTCGACGCCGTTTTGGATTTCGCCCCTGCGCCCCGTCCGCAACCTGCACACCCGCGCCCGATTCACCCCGACGAGGACAAGGTTACAGGCTTTGTGTTTAAGGTTCAGGCAAACATGGATCCCAAACACCGTGACAGAATCGCCTTCATGCGCCTGTGTTCTGGTCGTTTTAGGCGCTCGATGCGTTTGACCTTGATGAGTTCGGGCAAATCGCTGTCTATTCACAACCCGATTATGTTTTTTGCCCAGTCCCGCGACCTTGCCGAAGAAGCCTGGCCAGGGGACATTATCGGAATCCCCAACCACGGCACCTTGCGTGTCGGTGAAACCTTGAGCGAAGGCGAAAAAATTCATTTTACAGGCATTCCTGATTTTGCCCCCGAAATTCTGCAACGTGTCCGTTTGGATGACCCGCTCAAGGCAAAGCACCTGCAAAAGGCCCTTGAAAGCCTTGCAGAAGAAGGCGTCACGCAGGTTTTTCGCCCACAGATTGGTGCAGGCTGGATTGTGGGGGTGGTCGGTCGTTTGCAGCTAGACGTGCTTTTGACCCGGATTGAACAGGAATACGGCATTCAGGTCGGTTTTGAAGAATCACCCTTTGTCACCGCACGCTGGGTCAGTGCAGACGACCCTTCTGAACTCAGGCGTTTTACAGATCGGAATAAGGCATGTCTCGCCGAAGACCGCGATGCTTGCCCTGTTTATATGGCAAGAAACCTATGGGATATGAACCGCATTCAAGAAGATTTCCCAAAATTGCGTTTTACCGCAACACGGGAGCGGTCTTTTCTGTCCTGAACGTTCATAAAAATTCGCACAAAAAACCCCCAGACCTTTCAGTCCGGGGGGTGTGTTGGCTCCGCGAGCAGGGCTCGAACCTGCGACCCAATGATTAACAGTCATTTGCTCTACCAACTGAGCTATCGCGGATCATTAAGAAATAGCACCTTGCGCCAGTGCGGGGCTTATAACAACCCGTCCTTTTGCCTGCAAGAGCGAAAAAATAAAAATGTGGAGGCCCGAGCCGGAATCGAACCGACGTACAAGGATTTGCAATCCTCTGCATCACCACTCTGCCATCGGGCCATGCGCGCAGGGTATAAAGGGCGTGGAGTCATCGGTCAAGCGTGATTTTCGTCTCTGGTGCGGGTCTCTTCACTATTTTTTAATGTTCTATTTCTAAATAAAATTGGAAAACAGGTGAACGTTCGTTTACGATAGATGGTCGAATTGAAACTTGGTCGGGAATCCCCCATCGTGAAAGATTACACCCAGGCACGTTTGAACATGGTCAATGGTTACTTGCGTACCAACAAACTTGTTCATCCTGCACTCGTCGATGCTTTTAGCGTCGTTGCGCGTGAATCCTTTGTTCCTGATGATCGCGCGGGGGTGGCCTATGTTGACGAGGATCTGTCTCTTGGCTCAGGGCGTTTTTTGATGGATCCCATGGTGCTTGCGCGGCTTTTGCAGGTTCTTGATCCCCAGCCTTCGCATACGGCACTGATTGTTGGGGGGACTCCTGGCTATAGTGCGGCATTGCTTGCGCGTTTGGTGAGTACTGTTGTCGTACTGGATAACGATGCAGAATTGGTCGCGGCAATCACAGCCCGTTTTGACCAACAGGCACTGGGCAACTCGGTTGCGGTTCAGGGTGATCTGAAATCCGGTTATCCCAAACAGGGGCTTTATGATGTGATCCTGTTTGATGGGGCCGTCGATCATATTCCGGTTTGTTATGGCGACCAGCTGGCAGAGGGCGGGCGTATAGCCGCTGTTGTCAGGGATCCCGCGCTGGACGACCGTCAACAGCTTGGTCAGGCCTGTCTATTTGAAAAGAACGCGGGGGGGCAGTTGACTGCCCGTGTTCTTTTTGATGCAAATACCCCCCTGTTGCCGGGATTTGAGCGGGAGAAAACCTTTGCGTTTTAACGGTTCGAGGATAAAGGCGTATGCTTTGGGGACAGTGATCCTGTCCTGTGTCCCTGCCGTGCCTCTCTCTGCTCAAAGTTTAGAAGATGCCCTGTCCAGTGCTTATCGAACCAATCCGGCCCTGCTCGCCGCGCGCGATGCGCTTGAGGTCAAGAACGAGGATGTTCCACAGGCTCTGTCGGGATTTCGTCCGGTCATCACGGCAACAGCATCCAAGGGATTGCAACGGCGCGAACAACGCACAACAAGCGCACAAGAAATCAAGAAAAAGACAGTACAGAAAACGCGCCCTCTAGTCGCGCGTTTGAATATCAATCAACCGCTTTATCGGGGGGGGAGGACGTCGGCTCTTCTCGCCAGTGCGGAACGTCAGGTCGAGGCCCAGCGAGCGAGGTTGCGGGCCACGGAACAGGTCATTTTTCAACAGACCGTCACAGCCTATAGCGATGTTTGGCGTGATGAGGCTGTTTTGCGCCTGAATCGGGGAAACGAGCATGTTTTGATGCGCCAGCTTGATGCTGTGCGTGACCGTTTTCAGGTGGGGGAGTTGACGCGCACTGATCTTGCTCTTGCCGAATCGCGCCTGGCCCAGGCTGTGGCGGCTCGAATTAAAGCAGAAGGCAACTTGAAATCGTCTGTTGCGCGCTATGAGCGTTTAAGCGGCTTGATCTATGGTGGCGTTGAACAGCCTTTGCCTTTTCCCCGGTTGCCGCAAAATCTGGATGATTTGATGGCAGAGGCCCGGCGCAATAATCCTGACCTTGTTGCCGCACGTCGCGCAGAAGACGCTGCACGTGACCGGGTGCGGGCTATCAAGGGGGAGTTTTACCCCACAGTCGCGCTCAAGGGGTCGTTGTCCTACGACGATGAGCAATCGACGCGAACGACACGTGCGACATCGGGGCTGGTCATGGCAGAACTCACAGTTCCCCTGTACCAGCAGGGTCAGGTCTCAAGCCGTGTGCGTGCGGCGGGTCATCAGGCCCGCCAGCGGTTGCGTGAGCGAACTGAAAAGGAACGCGCCGTTCAGCAGTCCGCCATTTCGTCCTGGGAACAGCTTGTCAGTACCCGCGCCCGTTTGCGGGCGCTGGATGCGGTGGTGGCATCGGCAAAGATTGCGCTCGAAGGCGTCCGCCAGGAAGAAGAGGTCGGACAGCGCACTGTTCTTGACGTCTTGAATGCGGAACAGGAATTACTGGATGCCAATGTGAATCTCGTTCGGGTTCAGCGTGATGAAGTCGTTGCGACCTATGATATTCTCACCGCGAGTGGACGGTTGGACGCAGGTTTTATTGGTTTGGACGTTGTGCGCTATGATCCGGTTGAACGCTATCGCGCCGTGCGCGGTCGGTGGTTTGGCCGAGGGGAATAGATGCCTGTAGAGGGGGTATCGGGGGCGTTTTTGCTTAAAATTATTTGTTGGTGTAGGATAGAACGTCGTCATTTGCTTTAGGGTTCTTTGGGTATGAGTGAGAAAGAAACAGTCCTGCGCAAGGTCGAAATGAACCAGATTATGGCTTCCATCCGCCGTATGGTTCTTAAACAGCACCAGGGAGCTGAAGACGGGGTGGATGGACTCCCCGGGGAGGACACTATGGCAAACACGCAAGCTGTTGGCGAAGAAGATATTCTCGAATTGACCGAGCAGGTTGTGCCGGAAACCTCTGCTGATGATGACGTTTTGGAACTGACAGAGCAGGTTGATCAGTCACTGGATGAAAGTGTGGAGTCGCCATCAGAGGATGCCGTCGTTGTGGAGACTGTCACAGATGCGAGTGCAGAAGATGACATATTTGACTCACTCGGCGATGCACCATCCGCAGAGGAAACGCAGACCGACGAAGACAATAGCCCGGAGGAAGACGAATTAAGCGGGGCAGACGGTGATTCGACCGACGAAATGGATCCCTTTGACGCGCTAAGCGATGCGATGGCGGCGGAAACAGCAGAACAGGATGAAGATGCCATTCCCCGGAATTTAACCCCCGAAGACCTTGAACCCCGGGACACAGCACCTGATGACGATTTTGATCTTGAACGCGGTGATGATGATTTTATTCTGGCGGGCACAGAACAACCCAGCTTGCTGGCGGATGTGACACAGCAGAAAACGGCGTCTGCGCTGTCGGAAATTGCCCGCGCTGCTGTGGCGCAACGCGCCCTTGCGTTGGGGAATGGAAAAACAATCGAAGACCTCGTACGCGAAGCACTGGTTCCCGAATTGAAAATGTGGCTTGATGCCCGCCTGGGGCCGATGGTTGAGCGAATCGTGCGCGAAGAAATTCGTAAAATGGTGCGCCGCGCCGAAGACCTTTAATCATCACCACATCCGGGGGAGAGCCTCTTGAGGCTTGCCCCTTTTATCACGCCGGAATGAACCATGCTGGACAAAAATCTGACCCCTTCTGACATCGAATCCCGTCACTATGCACAGTGGGAAAATTCGGGTGCCCTTGCGGCGCACCCTGAATCTTCTGCGCCGCCCTATAGTATCATGATGCCCCCACCCAACGTGACGGGGCGTTTGCACATGGGTCATGCGCTGACCTTTACGCTTCAGGATATTCTTATCCGGTTCAAACGGATGAAGGGGTTTGATACGCTCTGGCAACCGGGGACAGACCACGCGGGCATTGCGACACAGATGGTTGTGGAACGACAGCTGGCGGAAAAGGGTCTGACGCGCCGCGACCTTGGGCGCGACAAATTTCTGGATGCTGTCTGGGCATGGAAAGCTGACTCTGGCGGTCAGATTGTTGAACAGTTACGTTGTTTAGGGGCCTCGGCCGATTGGTCGCGTGAACGCTTTACAATGGACGAAGGCTTGTCGGATGCGGTGCGTTCGGTCTTCGTGCGCCTTTACAAAGATGGCTTGATCTATCGGGACAAACGGCTGGTGAATTGGGATCCAGAGTTGCTCACGGCCATTTCGGATCTTGAGGTGCAACAACGCGAAGTCAACGGCAAGCTATGGCATCTGCGCTACCCTGTGGAGGGGCAGGAGGGGCATTTTATCGTCGTGGCGACCACACGTCCGGAAACGATGTTGGGTGATACGGGGGTTGCTGTTCATCCCGATGATGACCGCTATCGCGCACTTGTCGGGCAAAAGGTACGCTTGCCCCTGGTCAATCGTTTGATTCCCATCGTTGCGGATAGCCACGCCGACCCCGAAACAGGTTCAGGTGCGGTCAAGCTGACTCCCGCGCATGACTTTAATGACTTTGAGGTCGGGCGGCGCACGGGGTTAGAGGTCATCAATGTCTTTGACCAATTTGCGCGAATCAATGAAAATGGCCCGCCTGACTATCAGGGGCTGGATCGTTTCGCGGCCCGGGAAAAAATCATCGCCGAACTCGACAAGCTGGGATTAGTGGACAAAATTGACGACCACCCCCATGTTGTCCCGCATGGGGATCGTTCCGGTGTCCCGGTCGAGCCGTGGTTGACAGACCAGTGGTATGTAGATGCCGCGACATTGGCGAAACCCGCACTTGAAGCCGTTGAAAACGAACAGACGGCTTTCGTCCCGAAACAGTGGGAAAATACCTATTATGACTGGATGCGTAATATTCAGCCCTGGTGCGTGTCGCGACAGCTCTGGTGGGGGCATCGCATTCCGGCGTGGTACGGCCCTGATGGAACCGTTTTTGTCGAAGACAGCGAACAGGCCGCACAGGCAGCTGCGGGGTCTCATTACGGGCGGGATAATGTCACCCTAACCCGTGATCCGGATGTTTTGGATACCTGGTTTTCTTCTGCGCTTTGGCCTTTTTCAACCCTTGGCTGGCGTGGGCCGGGTGATTCTATTCCCGAGCTGGGCCGCTATTATCCCGGTGATGTACTGGTGACAGGGTTTGACATTATCTTTTTCTGGGTCGCCCGGATGATGATGATGGGCCTCTATTTTATGAAAGAGGTTCCCTTTCGCACGGTTTATATCCATGCCCTTGTGCGCGATGAGCAGGGGCAAAAAATGTCAAAGTCCAAAGGCAATGTGATTGACCCGCTGAATTTGATCGAAAAATACGGTTGTGATGCCTTGCGCTTTACCCTGGCGGCTATGGCGGCCCAGGGTCGCGATATTCGATTGGCGACATCGCGTGTCGAAGGATACCGGAATTTCGGAACGAAGCTGTGGAACGCCGCGCGTTATTGCGAAATGGGCAACGCGACCTTTGATCCGGCGTTTGATCCCCTGTCTTGTCGTTTACAGGTTAATAAGTGGATTGTGGGCAAGGTGGCAAAAACCACGCAGGAGTTGGAAAAATCACTGGAAAGTTATCGGTTTAACGATGCCGCCAACGGCCTTTATCGTTTTGTCTGGAATGATTTTTGTGATTGGTATGTGGAATTTACCAAACCGATCCTGGGCAGCGAAGACGCACAGGCCGTCGCAGAGACACGCCAGGTCATGGCATGGGTTCTGGTTCAAATTCTCCACCTGCTCCACCCTTTTATGCCCTATATCACCGAAGAACTCTGGGCAAATTTTGGTGGAGAGGACGCCGGATTATTGGTGTCCTCTGCCTGGCCCCGGATGACGACGGAACATATTGACCCGCGTGCTGATGCGGATATGGACTGGGTCATTCGCCTGATTTCCGAGGTGCGCGCTGTGCGTGCAGAAATGAAGGCCCCGCCGGCTGTGAAGGCTCCGCTCTACCTCGGTCGCGGTAATGATGAAAGCCGCCGTCGTTTACATGACAACAGTGATCTGATCTGTCGTTTGGCGCGATTATCTCAACTCGAGGAACGATCAGGCGACCTGCCCAAGGGCACCCTTCAAATTGTGATTGAGGACAGTGTTTTTGTTCTGCCGCTTGGTGATTTGATTGATGTGGAACAAGAAAGGGCGCGGTTGGGCAAGGACATTGAAAAAAATCGTCAGGAAATTGAAAAAATAGATAAAAAACTTGAAAATCAAAATTTTGTCGCCCGCGCGCCCGCGCAGGTTGTACAGGAACAAAAAACGCGCAAGGCGGACCTTGAAACAACACAGGCCCGCCTCACAGAAGCCCTCGCACGACTTGCTGATCTATAGGGGTGTCAGTTTCACCGCCCGCGCGGGGGCGAGGGCCTGTTGTTCTGGCCAATCGCGGTGATTGAGTACCTGCCCCTGTGCGCGGGTGCGGGTGATTTTGTCGAGGTCAAGCGTGGCATAGACCCAACCGGGGCTGTTCATATCACCGATGGACAGCACACCATTATCGGGAAAACCGCGATCAGGGGGGCAAAAGACAGCCGCCGCTCCGTGGTTTTCATCCACCGCCGGTGTCCAGGGGGCCAGACCAACGGTCGGGGACTGGGCGACAAAACATTGATTTTCAAGGGCGCGCGCCTGCGCCCCCACGCGCACACGATAATAGCCCGCAACGGTATCTGTGCAACTGGGCGCGAGGATCAGCTTGGCCCCGGATCGGGCCTGTGATCTGGAAATCAGTGGGAATTCAACATCGTAACAGATATTGATGCCAAAGATGCCGAAATTGCTGTGAAAGACCTTTGGCTCTGTTCCAGCCTCTATCATCCAGACTTCGCGCTCAAAGCGGGTCATGATGAGCTTTTCCTGGTAGTCCTGTTGTCCCTCTGGCCCAAAAACATAGGCACGGTTGCGATAGCCTGCACCAACGCGAACGGGGAAAGACGGCGCGACAATCCATAGTCCCCTCTGCGCAGACAAGCGGGTAAAAAGACGCAAAAAATCGGGGAGTAAATCCTGAAGAGCGACAATTTGGCGCGATAAACTGCGCCGGATATCTGTTTCAAGCAAGGCCACCATATCCATCGCCCCATATTCGGGGAACAGCAGAAACTCTGCACCGTTTTCTGCAGCCTCGCCGACCTGATCTGTGACAAATTTTCCCCACGCTGTCAGGGTTACGTGTTCAAGGACGGGGTACTGCGCCACTGCCAGCCTAACCGTCATAGGCGTTTCACCCAAAATTGAAGCCGCTTTTCACTTTCCACTGTTTCCCCCCGATCCTGCCAGGAATAACGCGCAATGGCCCCGTCGCATTCTCGAAAGCCACGGTTGGCCCAAAAATGATTCAAGGGACGGTAATGCGGGGGCTGCATCGGGTGGTCATCCGGGCGAATGACAGCGCAAAAGGCCGCCAGTTTAAATCGTTTCAATGCTCTGGCATGAGATTCGCGATACCGGAAAAAGGCCACACCTGCCCCGCGCCCGCGCCAGGCGGGTTCGAGAACAGATTCACCAAAATAAAAAACATCGCGCGGATCAAACCCCTGTGCCTCAAGGGGCTGTTGAAATGCCGCGTCTTCATATTCAAGGGGAATAGCCGTTGACGCCCCCACAACACGCGACCCCTTACAGGCAAAGATAATCACTGCATCCGGGGCCTCTGCATAGCGGCGAAGATAGTTTTCTTCGTAGGTTAAATTTCCTTCGTAAAGATAAGGAAAGTCACGAAAAATTTTCATGCGAAGCCGCGCCAGATCCGGCAGGCAATCCCGCAGGTCATTCCCTGTGAGGCTGGTGAAGTCCAGTCCGCTTATGGGTGCGGTGTGTTGTGGTTCCTGTGTCGTCATTATGATTCGGAGACCTGCGCGATCCAGTCGGCAAGGTTATAATAGTTGCTGATTCGGGTGATCTTCCCTGCTTCTATTTCAAAAAAGGCTCCGGCTGGCAGGCGGTAGCTTTGTCCCTTTGCCTCTGGCAGTCCGGGGTCTGTGGTCAGGTAGGTTCCCTCGACCATAAATTCTGCGGCGGCGCGGGGGCCGGAGGTCATAATAACCAAATGAGTCAGGCGTTCGCGGTAACAGCGGTTCATCTGTTCCAAAAATGCGCGAAAGGCCCCCTTGCCGATTTGGCGGTCGCCCTGATTGATGTCGTGAATGACATCATCACTCAACAGGGACAGGAATGCTTCGATGTTTTGGCTGTGGAATGAATCATAGTAGGACTGGATAAGTTGTTTGTTATCTGTGGACATTGTGACCTCGCTGTTTTTTTGAATGGCTTTAGCGACCGAGGCGTAGCATCTGAACCAAAGAGCCTTCGCACATTTTGTCTGCGTGGGCCGGGCGGATCAGCAACGCCGTTGCTTTTTGCAGTGTGGACAGCATTCCGCTGTCTTGTTTGGCAAAGGGTGTAATCCACAAACTGCCGTCGCGTTCTGACAGGGTGGCACGCATATACTCCATCCGCGTATCATTTTCCGGCAGATCACAAGCCAGACGCGCCTGCTCAAAAGGCAACGCGGGTTGCGCCACACCACACAGGCACTGCATCGCCAGATCAAGCAGGGTATAGGCCCCCACAATCGCAGAAACCGGATTGCCGGGCAGGGCGAGGACGGGCAGGCCACCATGACGGGCAAAGATCACGGGCTTTCCCGGGCGCACGGCGAGTTTATTGAAAAAAACCTCTGTGTCCCGGGACAGCAGACGGCGCACCAGATCAAAATCACCTACCGAGGCCCCGCCGGTTGTCACCATCAGATCAAGGTGATGATGGCGCATTTTGTCCCTGAGATCAGCGTCGTCATCGCGGGCAAGACCTAAAAAAACCGGTGTCGCATTTTGGCGTTTGATAAAGGCACTGAGGGCCACGCTATTACTGCTGATAATCTGGTTTTCGCCCAGGGGATCGCCGGGTAAAACAATTTCATCCCCTGTGGCCAGAACACCGATGCGCGGTTGTTGATAGACACAGAGCCAATTCTGCCCCATGGATGCCGCAAGGGCGATGTCGCGCTCATTCAAACGCCGTCCGGCGCACAGGCCCACGTCGCCTGCCGAAAAATCCAATCCGGCGGGGCGGACAAAACGTCCCGGTTTTTCACCCTGGTTTACGCGCACCTTCTGCGCGGAGAGCTGTTCTGTATTTTCCTGAATAACAATGGTGTCGGCCCCATCAGGCAGGGGTGCGCCTGTAAAGATGCGACAGGCTGTTCCAGGGGGGAGGGGCGCGGGCAGGGGGCCGCCTGCCTGTGCCAGATCAACAAGGGCGAGGTCAACCGGTATTGTGTCCAGAGACCGGCTATTGACCGCATAGCCATCCATGGCAGAAACGGCGCGTGCGGGATGGGTCAGGCGGGCGATGACATCGCGGGCCAAAACGCGACCGGGGGCCGCATCGAGGGGCAGGGTTTCCGTCCCCACCGCAGACAGTTCGCGGCAAATAATGTCAAAGGCCGTTTCCTGGGAAATCATATTCATCCGGGTACCTTTAAAAACCTCTCGCCAACGCTGGCTGGCGGGAAAGCTGTTTTCGAGAACCCGCGTGACGCATTCGAGGATCGCAGGTCGTGTTGCACGCGCACAAATTTGTCGTGTTGCACGCGCACAAATTTATTGTGTTGCACGCACATAGATTTGTTATGTTGCACGCGCACAAAAAAGCAGTTTGATGCTCCGGACGGATCGGGTTTTTGAGAGGCACTCACTTACCTGGTTCCGCCAGATAGTGGCCACTGCGCCCGCCCTTTTTTTCCAACAGGCGAATATCTGAAATGACCATGCCTTTATCAACGGCCTTGCACATATCATAAACGGTCAGTGCGGCAACGGATACGGCGGTCAGAGCCTCCATCTCAACCCCTGTCTGCCCCGTGAGCCGGCACTGCGCCGTAATGTCAACAGCCCGCGTCCGGAGCGTAAGATCAACGCGCACCGAGGTCAACATCAAGGGATGACAGAGCGGGATAAGATCGGGGGTGCGCTTTGCCCCCATAATGCCTGCCAACCGCGCAATAGACAGCACGTCGCCTTTTTTAAAGCCTCCGGCGCGAATCAGGTCACAGGTGGACTCTGACATCAAAACGCGGCCTGTGGCGGTTGCCGAGCGTTTGGTTGCGGCCTTGTCCGACACATCGACCATGATGGCGTGGCCCTGTTGGTCGAAATGGGTCAGTTTTTGTTCTGTCATTTTCTTTCCATTTTTCACGCGTCAGGCCGTGGTGTGTAAAAGATCTATCGTCGCGCGTTCCACATCGTGCTGACGCATCAGTGATTCGCCAATCAGAAAGGTCGTGGCCCGGCTCTGTGCCATGCGCCGGAGGTCAGCGGGGGTGGAGAGACCGCTTTCTGCCACCAGGAGCCGATCTGGTGGAATCATCCCCGACAGCTGTTCTGTCGTATTCAGGTCAACCGCGAGTGTTTTGAGGTTTCTATTGTTGACCCCGATCAATGGCGAGGTCATATGGGTCACGGCGCGTTCGCATTCGTGGGCATCGTGAACCTCGACCAAAACATCCATGCCCCGGTCGTGAGCCTGTTGTTCAAGCTCGCGCGCCTGTGTATCACCCAAGGCCGCCATAATCAGCAAAATACAATCCGCGCCGATGGCGCGGGCCTCTGTCACCTGATAGGGGTCAAGGATAAAATCCTTACGCAGAACGGGCAGGGATACAGCGGCGCGGGCGGCCCCGAGGTCGTCGTCGCATCCCTGGAACCACGGTTGATCTGTCAGCACAGACAAACAGGCCGCCCCCCCGCGTTCATAGGCACGCGCCAGCCGGGGCGGATCAAAATCCGCGCGCACCAGCCCCTTTGACGGGGAGGCCTTTTTGATTTCTGCGATCAAGCCATAGTGACCTGCGTTTTTTTGGGCCGTTAAGGCCCGATAAAACCCGCGTGGCGGTGACTGTTCGTGCGCCAGGGCCTCAAGCCTTGCCGGATCACAGCGACCTTTACAGGCCGCCACATGGTCGCGTTTATCCGCGCAAATTTTGTTCAGAACATCATTCAAGGTTCGTTGCTTTCCTGTCCTGTGTTATCGCAATCAGGCCCTCCAGGCCCTTGAGTGCCGCGCCGCTGTCAAGGGCCTCTGCGGCGCGTTCAACGCCGTCTTTCAAGTCATTGGCCTGTCCGGCAACAATCAGTGCCGCCGCGCTGTTTAACAAAACTGAATCACGGTAGGCCCCCCGCTCATCACCCGACAGAACAGCACGCAGGGCCTGTGCATTATACCCCGCATCACCCCCCGTGATCGCCGTCAGGGGGGCGCGTTTCAAACCGGCGTCTTCCGGTGTGATGGTGAATTCTGTGATCTGTCCGTCCTTGAGCGCGCAAACGTGCGTTTCGCCACAGATTGACACCTCGTCCAGTCCTTCATCACCATGCACGACCCACGCTGAGTCATGCCCCAATTCCCGCAACACCTGCGCGATGGGGCGAATCCAGCACCGGTCAAAAATACCCATCAACTGCTTTTTGACCTGGGCAGGGTTTGACAGTGGCCCCAACAGATTAAAAACTGTCCGAAAGCCCAATTCCGCGCGATGGGGGGCGACATGTCGCATAGCCGGATGATGACGTTGGGCAAATAGAAAACAGGTTCCACTGTCGCGCAAGGCCCGGGCCACCAGATCAAAATCTGCGTTACAGTTGATCCCAAGGGCCTCCAGCACATCGGCGGCCCCGCTTTTTGACGATGCGGCCCGATTGCCGTGTTTGGCGACGGGAATCCCGGCGGCCGCAACGACAAAGGCTACCGTTGATGAAATATTGAACGTCCCCCTGGCATCGCCCCCTGTGCCGCACACATCCATTGCCCCTTTGGGTGCGGGCAGGCGCACCATCCGCGCGCGCATCGATTGGGCCGCCCCGGTGATCTCTGCGACCGTTTCGCCCTTCATCCGCAGGGCCGTCAACAGAGCGGCGAGGAGGGCGGGGCTGGCCTGTCCATCCATCAAATAGTCAAAGGCGGCCTGCGTGTCGGCCCGGCTGTGGTCTTTGCCGCTCACAACATGCGCTGTGAAGGCTTTTAAATCAAAATTTTCTGACATTTTCAAATCTTTAAAAAGTTTGCGAGCAAGTCATGGCCTTTATCGGTGGCAATGGATTCGGGGTGAAACTGCACCCCGTGAACGGGCAGATTTTTATGGCTGATCCCCATGATCACGCCGTCACCGGTTTTTGCTGTCACGTTTAGACAATCGGGAACCGTTGCGGGATCAATGGTCAGGGAGTGGTAGCGCGTGACGGTGAGCGGGTCGGGCAATCCTGCAAAAACAGACTCGCCCCGATGCCGGATGTCGCTTTGCTTGCCGTGCATAGGGGTGACGCGCACAATCTTTGCCCCATAGACCTGGCCGATCGACTGATGCCCCAGACACACCCCCAACAGCGGAATACGCCCCGCCAGTGTTTCAATCAATTCAAGACAAATTCCCGCAGAATCCGGATTGCAAGGGCCGGGTGAAATGACAATATGGTCAGGTTTTAACGCCAACACCTGCGCGACCGTGATCCGGTCGTTGCGATGCACAACTGTTTCCGCCCCCAATTCCCCCAGATAGTGATAGAGGTTGTAGGTAAAGCTGTCATAGTTATCAATCAGCAAGAGCATGGCGGGCCTTTGTCTCGTTATCCAGTGAGCACCTCGACAGTCGCTTATAGCAATCCTGCCCTGTCATGAGAATCTCTTTTTCCTCTGAATAAAACTGTTTTCAGATGGTCGTCTGTTCAATCGAACAGGCGGTCTTTCCCTGTCACCCTGCAATCGGGACAATTTCGGGTGTCGCACCCTTTCTGACCATCTTTTGTCGCAGACACCGTGAAGTCCCGCTGACAACCTGATTGCAACAGGTCAGGATTGTCCTCACAATATCGCGCCACCTCTGCTGTCGGGGGGTGTCGTCTTGCGTTCACCTGTCATCGTTGCTTGCCTAACCGCTCCGGTTCCGGGCATACTCGCCTCCGGTATCCGGGCCATATCAGACCCATGCGGAATGACGTAGTTGCACAAAATCGGGAAAAGAAACATGCCGAGCTATAGTCCACTCTTGTTTGCTTTCACCCCGGCGTACTTTTTTGTGTCCATCACTCCGGGTCTCAACATGCTGGCGTCGATGAACATTGGCGCGGCCTATGGAATGGGTCGCGCACTGCCGTTCATCATCGGCGCGGTCTCTGGTGTTGCTGTGGTTGCCATTGTATCAATCACAGGGGTTTCGATGGTTATGTTTCAAGTGCCTGTGATTTTTGACATTCTCAAGTATGCTGGCGCAGCATTCCTCTGTTACATCGGGTTTGTTTTCCTCAGGGACAGCGGAAAAATTACGGCCGGACGTGACAGATCCTGTGCCGCAGACGGATCCTTGAAACTAACCGCCAAAGGATTTCTGACGGCGACGTTAAACCCGAAATGCTGGCTGTTTTTTGCGGCGTTCCTGCCGGCGTTTTTGCGGGATGATATGTCCCCCGGGTTGCAGATCGCATGGATTGTCGCAATCGTGATGTCGGTGGAATTTATGTGTATGCTGACCTATGCATGTGGCGGCAGTCTGCTTGGACAGCTCACCCCGGCGGGCAGAAACGTCAGGGTGCTCAATAGGATCAACGCGGCTGTGATGTTTATTTTGGCATATATCCTGGTGGTTGAATAACCGCCCGACAGTGAGATCCGATAAAAACCCCCCTGTTCATCAGTCGGGTCTGGTCTGGTTGTGATCAAAGCGCAGATCATCAGGGTGATTCTGGCGCAGGCAACCTTTCCCGTGTTGCGTTGTGTGTCTGAAAAAAATGATGACCCGCTTTTCAGGGCAGTGCCGGGTCGCCTGATCCGGTCTGTCATGATCCGGAGGTCTCTTTATCCGGTATGGCAATATCCAGGCGGGGGAGGTTCTGGATGATTTTTCGGGTTTCGAGGGCAACGGTGATGATGCGTTGAAACAGTTTGAGAGGATAGGCGGGGTCGTTTGCCGTTTCGGTGGCGTAACGGTTGGCGTCGCTGTGCAGGCCGCTGGCTTTGTCGGTGGTGACGCATTGGCGGTCCATCACCCATTCCAGGGCGGGTTTACCGTTGACGATATAGTCATAGGCCGCGACGGGGATTCCGGTCAGGGTGATTTTGCTGTTATAGATCACCGTGCTTTTGTCCCTGTCCTTGCCCCGGCGGGCAAAGGTCATTTTTTCGACGCGCCAATCCGCCGCCGTAAAACTGCTGTGCAACAGGCCGCCGTCGGCAAAGGTGACGGGGTAGGGTGTGGCCTGTTCATAATTGACGTGTTGTTCCGCCAATGCCCGCCCCGCCGTGACAAAGGCACTAAAATCCGCCGCCCGGCGCACCGCCGGAATGCGGGGCAGCTGCCTTGACAGGGTGTTGGCATAGCGCGCGCGGTAATCGGGCGAATGCAGCAGGCCATAGATGTAATAAAACAGATCATCCTTGCTGATCGCCAGCCCGGGATAGGCCCGTTGAAAATGCGCGAGGCCGTCATCGGTGAGGGCATCGCGGCGGCCCTGTCCGTGAAATAGTTCGCTGTCCGCCGGGGTCGTCCTGTCATAGAGATAGCGCGGGAAGCATTGCGCCCCGGCCTCTAACATGTTCAGGTCAGGAACGGCATTTAGCATCAAAACGGAAAAGCCGCTTCTCGCCCCAATCCCCGACACCGCAATCACCCGATTATCTTCCTGCCCTGTCGGGAAGATTTGCGGAATTTGGTAAACCATTTCGTTGAGGCGACGGCTATAGAATAGCCAGCGTTTGGTAAAGGGGCGATAACAGCTTTGCGCCAGTACCCCGTCCGACAGGGCGAGGGGTTTATTTCGCTCCGCATCCTTTTTTAAAGCCCGCGACCAGCTTATTTTCGTCGGGTCGCTGTCAATGTCGCCGTCCTGCCGGTTGCGTTCGCGGTTATAGGTCGCAATCATGCACGACATGTTATGCCTCAGGGCCTCTGCACTGGGGTTGTAGCACCAGGCATCGCGGTTGGTGACAACACCCAGAGAGAAATTTTCAAAGACTGTCGCAACATTTTTGCCCTTTTTGTCCCCCAGGGCGATAAAATTGCCGAATTTGTCATCGCGCTGGTTGATCCAGTCGTGGTGTTTATCCGGTGTGATGGGTCGCCAGCCGTTTTCGGCGGTGATGCCCTTGAGGGATTTGAGGCTGTGGAGGCGTGTTTTTTTGTCCTGTGATGACAGGTCATCGCCGATGTCGTGGTAGAAGATTTTCCCGGCGTGATCCGGGTCGGGATTTTTGACCAGAAAGCTGATGGCAATACCGGTCATAGAGCCGGAGTCAAAGATATTTCCGCCTTCTTTCGCGGCACCTTTCGACAGCATGTTTTTACGAATATCGCCGCGCAGGTTCAGGATATAGAGGCTGTGAAAATCCTCTGCCAGACATTTTCGCAGGCCATCCATTGCGGGCTTGTCAATAAAGCCGTTGCCCGAAACAAAGGCCAGGATCCCCGCGCCGCTTTCGCTCAGGCGGTCACTGCCCCAGCGCAGGGCGCGGATATAGCTGTCATAGAGGTGTTTTTGTAGTTTTGCCTGACTCTGTGCCGCGTAACTTTTGCTTATAGCCTGATCGAGTTGCGGATATTTGACATTTTGGTTGCCATCGTTTTCGCTCTTTTGCCCCGCTGAATAGGGAGGATTGCCGATGATGACACGGATTTTTTCGCGTTTCTGGCGACTGCGGCGGTCGCTGTTTTCCGGTAACATTCCAGACAGCAGGACACCGTCCTCTTCATAAAGCTGAAAGCTATCGGTCAGGCAGATACCGCCAAAGGGGCTGTAGCTGTCGGCGCGGGTCAGGGCGTGATAGCTTTGTTCAATGTTGATTGCGGCAATTTAATAGGCCAGCAGAACCATTTCATTGGCCCAGATCTCCCGCCCGTATTTGCGGGGCAGGGCATCGGGGGGGATGAGAGGCAACAGGCGGGTGATAAAGGTTCCGGTTCCGGTAAAGGGGTCAATGATGCTGACCCCCTCTGATCCCAGATCTTGCCCGAATTCCGATTGTAACAGGTCGCGAACTGAATGGAGGATAAAATCCACCACCTCGACCGGCGTATAAACGATGCCCAGTTTTTCCGTGGTGCGGGGAAAGGCGGTGCGGAAAAACTTGTCATAGAGTTCCACCACAATCTGCTGGCGGGCGTGGGCGTCCCGGGGTGTTAGTCCTGCGACCCGACGGCGGACGGAGCCATAAAATTTTTGTAAAGAGTCGGATTCCTTATCCAGATTGTGTTCATCCAGAATATCCATAATGTTTTGTAAGGATTTGGAAACAGGGTTTTTTCCGGTGAAATTATCATCATCAAACAGCGCGTCAAAAACAGGGCGGGTGATGACATGCTGGGCCAGCATCTCAATCGCATCGGCTTTGGTGATGCTGTCATTCAAATCATCGCGGATTTCGCGCAGGAAGCGATCAAAGGTTTGCGCTTCGCGGCTGTCTGGTTGTTCCACCAGTCCGGTAATGCGGTTGATATGGCGCTGGGCGATGTCGGCGATGTCTTTGGCCCAGTCTTCCCAATAGTCGCGGGTGCCGCATTTTTTCACGATCTTTGCCAGCACCGCGCGGGAAAATTCATCGACGAAGAAACTCTCCTGTTGTGGTTCGGAGAAACCGGGCTGTTTCCCGGGGTCTTCCTGTGCAAGGTCATGCCCGATGCCCAGCGGTTTTTCCGGCGGGGTGGGGAGGTTTTCGACCAGTGCCGTAATTTCAATTTTTGCGGATATATTCACGCCCAGACCTGCCCTGTTCACCATGCTGTCAAAACGGTCATCGTGGGCGCGCAGGGCGTTGAGAACGTCCCAGATGACCTTGTAGCGTTTATTGTCATTCAGGGCATCCTCGGGCCGTTGTCCGGCGGGAATGCCAACGGGCAAAATGATATAGCCCAGCTTTTTCCCCGGGGCTTTGCGCATCACCCGCCCCACCGATTGCACCACATCCACCACCGACTTTCGCGGGTGCAGGAACAACACGGCATCCAGGGCGGGCACATCAACGCCCTCTGACAAACAGCGGGCGTTGGACAGAATGGCGCAGCTGTCCTGCTTTTCCGCTGCCAGCCATGCGAGCAGCTCCTGACGTTTTTTTGCCTTGTCCGTACCGTCAACGTGCCGGGCCGCTGGCATCAGGATCCCGGTTGTGTCTTCATCCGGGTTGCGGGCGAGGTATTGCTCTACCACGGGGCCGAATTGGTCGCAGACCAGTTTTGAATGTCGAATATCGCGGCAAAAGGCCACGGCCCGCCGCATGGGGCCTGTGTCGCCCTCAAGACCCTGTTTATTAAGGGCGCGGAAACAGCCGATCAATTTGGTCGCGTCGTCGAGTTTAAGCGCGTTGTTCTCGTCAGCCAGGGCGTCCTGCACCCCCGCACTGATGAGTGCTTCGTCGATTCCCAACACAATGACCTTGTAATCACTCAGCAGATCCCGTTCGACTGCTTCTGAAAAAGACAAGGTGTGCAGGGTCTCGCCATAGAGGGCGACATTATCCATTGACGCCAGTTCTGCACTGGCCTCGCTGGCTTTGGCTTTGACCTGATCGGCAAAGATACGCGGGGTCGCGGTCATATAGAGCCGCCGCGCGGTGCGGAGTTTTGTCCGGTCATGCACCACAACAAAGCCGGACTCATCTGCCCCCGCCAATGTGACTCCTGTGGTACGGTGGGCCTCGTCACAGATCACCAGATCAAAATCATCCAGCCCGTGATCTTTTTGGGCCGTCATCACACAATTCAGGGAATGATAGGTTGCAAAGACCACCGTGAGATCATCGGGCGTGAGATCATCGGGGGCAGGGGTGGTCATCCGCGTCGCCAGCCGTCCCGCATCGGTGGTGGCGGGTAGAACCAGATCACACAGATCAAGGCCAGGGCTGTCATCGGATTTTTTCTTCCCCACATGGGAATCCGAGCAAACGGCAAAAGCCCGCAGAGGCAGGGCCGCATCACAGGCCCAGGCCTCCACCGTCTGGGACAACACCGCCAGAGACGGCACAAGGTACAAAACCCGTCCCCCCTTTCCGGCAATCTGTTCGGCGATTTTCAGGCTGGTATAGGTTTTCCCTGTCCCGCACGCCATAATCATCTGGCCCCGTGTGGCCCCGGCGGCAAAGCCCGCGCAGACATCGGAAATGGCTTTTTCCTGATGGGGCAGGGGGCGTTTGTGGCTTGTGCGTCGGGACGTGCCGTTGTGATGGTAGGATCCCCAATCCAGCGGACTTTTTTCGAGATGGGCGAGGTCAAGGCGTTGGGTGGGAATGGCCTGTTCTGTCAGGGTTTGTTCTGCATTTTTCCCCCAGTCCCCGCGCGTGGTATCGATAAAAAGACGCCGCGTAAAGGCGGGGCTGGAGGACGCGGAAATAAACTTGTCAAGGTCGCATTTTTGAATGCGGTGGTCTTCGTGGTAAAATTTGCATTGAATAGCACAGGCTTTGCCATCGTCGCGGTTGGTCGCCACCAAATCAACCCCGCGACCCCCCCGGAAATTCCCGCGCGTCCGGCCCAATCGGCATAGAAGTCCACTGCGCTAAACTGCCAGTCCCAACGCGGGTCAGCGGTCAAAAAAAAACTGCACCAGCTTTTCAAAGGCCGTCCCCTGTTCGCGCGGCGTTTGCGCGGTAGTGGTCGAGCAAATCCCGGAGGCGCATAGGCAGAAAATCCTTTGAGGCAATGGTGCTTTTTCCGTTAAAAGGAACGCTGGTGTTTAAGACGAGGAAAAAATCTGTGGTGCGAAATTGCCAGCTTTTGCGGTCGTTGTCTATTGTTTGTCTGGTTTCTTTGGCGGCTGTCCCCGTGGGGGCGCAAGATGACAAGACCCCGGATTACAATATCGGTGTTGCGGCGTTTGAGGCAGGTGACAGGGCGCAGGCCTTAAGCATCTGGCGCGCCAGAGCGGACCTGGGGGACGTGCGGGCGCACTATTCGCTGGCGGTGGCATTGGAACGTGATGCGGCCCCGGACCTGAAAGCGGTCGAATACCATTATCTGACCGCCGCGCGGGCGGGAATTGCGGCGGCGGATAATAATTTGGGGGTGCTCTATAACGATGTTGCATCGCCACTCTACGATCCCGATAAAGCCTTGCTCCACTGGCAATCTGCGGCACAGGCGGGGCATCCGGTCGCGCAGTATAACTATGGTCTTAGCCTGTTACGGCGCACAGTCCCTGCGGTGTCTGGTGCGCCCACTCCCCAGTCGGCAACCCCCAATTCGCCCATCCCCGAGTCGACAACTGCCGCCCGAATCTGGTTGGACAAGGCCGCGCAGGGCGGGATCAATGATGCCCGCTATACCCTCGCGCGGGTTTACGGTGATCTTCCTGCTCGCCGCGCCCTGATGACCGCCGCCGCCGAAGGCCACGCGCTGTCCCGCGCTCTATTGCGCGACCGGCCAGAGTTAAAAATTGAACCTGTCGCGGAGCCACCCGCTCCCCCGCCTTTTGATGGCCCGGTTTTTCCGCACAGGCGACCGTGATGACATAAAAAACCGGGGGTCTATTGAACACCCGGTCAGGTGCTGGGCAGGTGACCACCAAGGCGTTGGTAGTAGCGTGACTCTCATGATGTCGCGCCCTGACTCTGAGCATGTCCATTTTGGGAATCGTTATCAATTTGTGAGGGTGTCGCCTATCTTATAACAAAAGAGACGCACTCAAGGGGGACAAGAAACGATCAAATGACTGGTACTCAAAGACGACTCATCGCGCGAAATAATGAGAGTCACGCTACAGCTGGCGCGTCCCCTCGCTATACCTTGTTACGAGGGCACGCGGTCACAATGGTGGTACGGCGTTGTCAATAAAAAAGCCCCGCAAGGGGGCTTTTTCCGGTTTATCCGGCGTATGGCCCGGTGAGGCCGCGTTTTTGTAACAGCTGGACAAGGCGGTTGGCGTTGAGGGTCGCATCCGCCCCATAGCGGGCGATGAGGTCGGCGCGGCGGTTGGCGTCCTGTGTGACCGCAAAGGCCCCCCAGAGTGCGGCGAGGTCTTCGCTGAGTCGGCGCAGTTCATCGGCATCTGCACAGGCCGCAACCGCGTTGAGTGCGGCGGCTGTCACCTTGCCCACACCGTCGGGTTTTTTGGCTCCGGCATCGTGGTAGCCTGCGGGCAGGTCGCCCTTGAGGTTTGTGATGCGTTTGAACCGGATGGCGTCGAAAATTTGATCGACAGCCTGTTTCGCGCCTTCGACCCGTGACAGGTGTTCGGTATCCGCCGCCGCATGGGGGAGGAGTTCGAGCTTGTCGGCGTGTTTATCCAGCAAGGACAGATAAGGCACCATGGGGCCGGAAAGTGTGCCGTCCTGTGATTTGAACAGGTCGGCATCAATTGCCGCCCACGATAATTTGCCCGATGACAGGGCCGCGTCCAGTGCATCAATCGCCACGACCTCCCCCCGGTCATAGTTGACCAGCACCGCGCCGTCATTGAGGGCCTCCAGAACCTCTGCATTGACAAAACTATCGTTGGTGAATTTGCCCGTTTCAGCATTGAGAACACCCAAACCGGTATGGGGGCTGAGCACATCGGCCCCTTGCGCGGCCTCTGCCGGAGTAGCGGCATAACCGAAGCCTTCGGATTCAATCCAGCTCCGGTGATGGGGGCGGGCGTGAATGACAACCTCCATGCCAAAAGACTGGGCCAGCTTGGCGACTTCGCGCCCAATGTTGCCATAGCCCATGATCGCCATGCGCTTTCCCTCGAGTTTGCGGGTCGGGAATTTACACAGGTCTTTGCCCGTGTCGAAATCCCCCGCACTCACGCGGCGGTGCATGTCGTCAACAGGCAGATCAGGACAGACCTTGAGCAGGGCCTTCATGACCATTTGGGCTGTGGCGCGGCTGTTGAAACCCGGGGTATTCATCAACGGGGCTGTGCCGCCCGTGCCGTTGCCCCCGCCCCAGGAGTCAGACCCCATGTTTCCGGTTCCGGCCCCAATGCGAACGCCGCCTTCGGCAAAGACGGCCCCCCGGGGCAGGAAGGTTGCCGCGACAATCGTGGCGTCGAATTGCCCCTGATCCGTTTGGGGGAGAAGTTCGGCTTCTGTGCTCAGGTCAGGTTGGTAAGAAAAATGGATCTTTCCGGTTTCGAGGTTTTCGCGCGCATCAAGAGGGCCGTCATGGAACACACCGCCCTTTGATTCAATGTGGGCCTTGACCGCAGAGGGATCCGGTTTGCCATCGGCATCAAAGGCCAGACCGACCAGATCAGCCACCAAAACAGTATAGGCCCGCGATGGGTCATCTTTGCGTTGATCGCCCGTTGTTGCGGGGGCAGGGTCAAAGGTCACGCCCTGTTTCGCGAGTTCTTCTTCGGCAACGATAATGCGGGCGCGGTGATAGGCGTAACGCAGGTTTTCCATAAGGGCTGTGACATCGGCATTGGGGCGAATGCCACCAATCCATGCGCGATAGTCGCCCGGTGTGCCGGGAAAGGCATTGATATAACGTGCGGTGTCCAGGGGGGCTTCGCGTTCGCCATTGGGATGGGTCAGGCCTTCGTAGCCCAGCAACTGTTTTGATTTGGCAATGACCCTGGCGTGGAGGGCTGGGTCATCCATCATTTGATTTGACCTGACCTTGAGCAAAGTGACCGCCGCGCCGCGATTGGGGGCACTTTCGACGCCCAGTTCCAGGGTGTCGTTTTGTGTAATCCAGTCGTTGACAATATCGCGGTTTTCAACCGAACGCGCGTTCATATCGCGCACAGAACCGACGTTTTTTTTCGCCCGCAGGACACCAAAGGTCGTTTCTGCAAAATTGAGCGTTGAGAAAGTGTTGATAATCCCGCCCAGCATTTTGTTTTCGCGTGGGTCATAAACAGGGCCGTATTGCCAGCTTTTGTCGCTGGAAAAGGGGGCCTTGGGATCCGCAGGGGCGCAGATTTTCAACTGGCGCGGAATGGCCCAGCTGGGATTTTTGATGTTGTCATCCATCAAGGCCAGGGCCTGGGGCGTGTAGGAGGCAATAAAATAGGCCGATGCGCCACCGATGGCTTTTTGGAAAGGCATAAACATACAGCACTTGTCCAAAAATGCCGTAACAATGCTTTGATCCCACGGCATGGCACCAAGCATAGAGGTACTATCAATCACCGCGTGGTGTTCGGCGGGGTTGCGGTCAATCCATTCCAGCAGGCCCCGTACCTCTGATTCCGTGTAACAGGTCGCCCCCGTTGTTTCGTGACCAACACCGATGAAAACCTTGACCCCCATGGATTCGAGTTCATCTGCGGTGGGAATGATGCCTTCGGATGTGGCGTAGTGGAGGCGATTCAGGTCGCTATTTCGGGCGTTTTTATACAGTTCCATAATCTGCGCACCCCACGACTGGCGGAAAAATCCGCCAGAGCGGCTGGATTCAGTTTCCGGGGCAGGGGTGTCAATATAAATGTGCAAGTCGTCTTTGTTGGCGTTGAGCAGATGCATGACCGAAACGGTAAAGCCGCTGTGACCACCGCCCAGACCAATCGCCATTTTATTTTTGTCCGGAAACTCGAAATAGCTATGAATAGCCTGCGCCATATCCAGCAAAACCTTGTCCGCCGGATAACCCCGGTGCATAGACCGACCGATTTCCGGCGTGGTCAGACTGCCGATCCGCTGTCCCTTCTCATCAAGTTTTGCGTAGTTTTCTTCGAGCCAGCGATCAAATTCAAAGCGCATCCGTCGTCCGTAAACTTCGTCCTCGGACATATCGGTAATTGGCCCGACACCGAAAAACTGGTTACTTGTCCGCCGGGGAGCACCCCCACGGGTGATGTCGAGGGAGGACGCACGCAGAGCCTTGAGATCATCGATAGAGGGCATGGATTTTTCCTTAGTTTTTGGTTGGAATTCAAGAGGTTTACTGGACAGGAATGGCCCAGCGGGGACACCAGTAAGACACGGAGGTTATGGCATCTTCTGCGCTGAGGCCCTTGTCCACCAGGTCTTCTTTCATTATGTCGGCGGAATAGATACAATCGTCACCCGTTGTGCGAAAGGCGTCCTTGAGCCACATCAACTGCGGCGTCATTAAAACGGTCGAGAGCAACAAGTAAAGTGCCACAAGACCCAGCACAATCACACGCAGGGGGGATTCGTATTTTGAAAGTGCCGACATTCTGCCCTCGTTTTCAGGTTGTGGATTTCTAGGTGTAAGAGGAGTCTTCCTTTATAGTGATTTTCGCGGATTGAAAAAGTCCTTGTGCGAACAAAATTTGTATAAAGACGACATTTTGTTGCAAAACCGCGTGGCTTTTTAGAGAAAGGCTGTCTGCCATTCTGCCAGCGCATCGAGTGCCTGCGCGGCCTTGACAGTTTTGCGGTCTTTCTTTTTCAGTTTTTTTTGTCCCTTTTGATGGACGAGCGGCGGGAAGAGGCCGAAATTGATATTCATCGGCTGGAAACTTTTGGCCCCGCCTGTGATATGGCCCGTTGTGACGTGATTGAGCAAGGCCCCGTGCGCGGTGTGGAGCGGGGGCGGGGGCAAGGTTCCGCGCCCCAGGCGTTCCGCCGCTGCAAACCGCCCTGCCAGGAGTCCGCTGGCTGCTGATTCAACGTAACCTTCAACCCCTGTAATCTGCCCTGCAAAGCGAAAGCGCGGGGCCTTTTTCAGGCGCAGGCTATGATCCAAAAGCTGTGGTGAATTGATAAAGGTGTTGCGATGAATCCCGCCCAGGCGGGCAAATTCGGCCTGTTCAAGGCCGGGGATCGTGCGAAAAATCCGCGCCTGTTCACCGTGCCTGAGCCTGGTTTGGAAACCGACAATATTGTAGAGTGTGCCGAGTTTGTTATCCTGGCGCAACTGAACAACGGCATAGTGCGGCGTTTCCGAGGCCGGATTTTGCAAGCCAACAGGTTTCATCGGGCCAAAGCGCAGGGTCTCTGCCCCGCGTTCTGCCATGACCTCAATGGGCAGACAGCCCTCAAACCAGGGTGTGCCTTCCCGGTCGTGGAGGTCGGCCTTTTCCCCGGCGAGAAGTTCCGCAATAAAGCGATTATACTGGTTTTTGTCGAGGGCGCAGTTAATATAATCTGCCCCGTCGCCCTTGTCATAGCGGGATTGAAACCATGCTTTGTTCAAATCAATCGAGTCTTTGTGGACAATAGGGGCAATGGCATCAAAAAAAGACAGATAATCCGCGCCTGTCAGACCAGCGATGATGTCACTCATGGCCTCTGATGTCAGGGGGCCGGTGGCGATGATGACAGAGTCACGGGCGGGTGGGGTTGTGATTTCTTCACGAACCAGAGTAATGAGAGGATGGGTGCTGATTTTCTGCGTGACGGCCTGGGCGAATCCTTCGCGGTCAACTGCCAGGGCCCCGCCAGCAGGGACTTTATGCCGATCGGCACAGGCCATAATCAGCGAATCGAGACGGCGCATTTCTTCGTGGAGCAGACCCACCGCATTGTTTTGCGCGTCGTCCGAACGAAAAGAATTGGAACAGACCAATTCTGCCAGCGCGTCCGTTTGGTGTACCTCTGTCACCCGAACGGGGCGCATTTCGCACAGGATAACCGGAACGCCCGCTTGAGCCAGTTGCCAGCTTGCCTCACTGCCAGCCAGACCGCCACCGATGACCTGAACGGGTGTGATGTCGTCACGCACGCTTTTTATCCTTTTTTGTCTGTTTTTTGGCTGTTTCGAGGCAGGCGGCGAGGAAACGTCCGGTGTGACTGTCGGGGTTTTTGGCGACGTCTTCCGGGGTTCCGGTGGCGACAACTGCACCGCCCCCACGTCCGCCCTCTGGCCCCATGTCGAGAATCCAGTCAGCGATCTTGATGACCTCCAGATTGTGTTCAATGCAAAGAATCGTGTTGCCCTGGTCAACCAGTGCCTGAAGAACCTCAAGCAGTTTACGCACATCATCAAAATGTAATCCGGTTGTGGGTTCGTCCAGAATATATAGTGTTTTTCCGGTTGCGCGGCGGGACAGTTCACGGGACAGTTTAACGCGCTGGGCCTCCCCCCCCGACAGGGTGGTTGCCGCCTGTCCGACCTGAAGATAACCCAGCCCGACGCGCTGGAGCGTTGCCATCTTTCCGGCAATGGCAGGAACGGCAGAGAAAAAATCTGCGGCCTCGTCAATGGTCATGGTCAAAACATCGGCAATGGATTTTCCCCGATGGCGAATTTCAAGCGTTTCGCGGTTGTAGCGTTTGCCCTTACAGAGGTCGCATTCAACATAGACATCGGGCAGGAAGTGCATTTCAATTCTGATCACGCCGTCGCCCTGGCAAGACTCACAGCGTCCGCCCTTGACGTTAAAGGAAAACCGCCCGGGTTTGTATCCCCGGGCCTTTGATTCAGGCAGACCTGCAAACCAGTCCCGAATGGGGGTAAAGGCACCGGTATAGGTCGCAGGGTTTGAACGCGGTGTTCGCCCGATGGGCGATTGGTCAATATCAATGACTTTGTCCAGATGGTCGAGGCCGCGAATTTCTGTGTGTTGGCCCGGGTGGGTGCGGGCTTTGTTCAGGTTCCGCGCCGCCGCCTTGAACAGTGTTTCAAGAATCAGGGTTGATTTTCCGCTTCCCGATACGCCGGTGATACAGCACAGCACCCCGAGGGGAAGTTCAACAGACAGGTCACGCAGGTTGTTTGCGCGTGCCCCGATGATTGCAAGCGTTTGGTCTTTTTTGCCTGTCCTGCGCCGGGCCGGAAGGGGAATGGAAAGATCACCGGTTAAATAACGTGCTGTCAGGCTGTCTTTGTTTGCCATGACCTCGGACGGCGGGCCTGCGGCGATGACTTGCCCGCCGTGAACGCCCGCGCGTGGCCCCATGTCAACCAGATAGTCCGCCGCGCGGATCGCGTCCTCGTCATGTTCGACGACGATGACGGTGTTACCCAGATTTTTGAGGCGTTTGAGCGTTTGTAGCAGCCGTTCATTATCGCGCTGGTGTAATCCGATGGAGGGTTCATCCAGAACATAAAGCACACCGGTCAAACCCGACCCGATTTGGGAGGCCAGACGGATCCGCTGGCTTTCCCCCCCGACAGCGTGGCAGAGGCCCGCGACAGCGTGAGGTAGTCAAGGCCGACATTGACCAAAAAATACAGACGGTCGTTTATTTCTTTGAGGATTCGGGCGGCAATGTCGCGGCTTTTGGGGGTGAGAAACTGTGGCAGAGATTCAAACCATTCCGCCGCCTGACCAATCGACAGGGCCGCGACATCGGAGATATGACGGTCGTTGATCTTGACGCAGAGGGCTTCGTTTTTCAGGCGATGCCCCTGACAGGACGCGCAGGCCTGGCGCGATTGATAGCGTCCCAGTTCTTCGCGGACGCGCTCGCTGTCTGTTTCGCGGGCGCGTCGTTTCATATTGGCAATGATGCCTTCAAAAGGCTGCTGTGTCTGGTAGCTGCGTTTTTTGTCGCTATAGGTCATGGTAATGACCTCCCGCCCTGATCCGTGGAGCAAGACATTGTGAATCTCCGCGCCCAGTTCGTCCCATGCGGCCTCAACCGAAAAGCCATAGTGCAGGGCTAGGGAGTTCAGGGCTTGCATGTAATAGGGGGATGACGCCCCGTCCCACGGGGCAATGGCCCCCTGTTTGAGCGAAAGGCCGGTGTCGGGGACGACCAGATCAGGATCAAAATAGAATGTTGCGCCCAGGCCGTCACAATCCGGGCAGGCCCCAAAGGGATTATTGAATGAGAAAAGACGCGGTTCAATTTCATCGATGGTAAAACCGGAAACCGGACAGGCATAGCGTGCGGAAAAAATCGTGCTGTCGCCTGTTTTCGCGTCCTCGACAGAGGCCAAACCATCGGACAGGTTGAGCGCGGTTTCAAAGGAATCGGCCAAGCGTGTCGCAAGATCAGGGCGCACCACCACGCGATCAACAACAACGTCAATATCGTGTTTTTTCTTTTTATCGAGTTTGGGCGTTTCGCTGATTTCATAGAGTGTTCCGTCGATTTTGACGCGCTGGAAGCCCTGTTTTTGCAGAGCGAGCAGTTCCTTGCGATATTCGCCCTTGCGCCCCCGCACGAGGGGGGCGAGGAGATAAAGCCGCGTTCCCTCTGTCATCTCTAAAACGCGATCAACCATCTGGCTGACTGACTGGCTTTCAATCGGCAGGCCTGTTGCCGGGGAATAGGGGACACCAATGCGCGCAAAAAGCAGGCGCATATAGTCATAGATTTCCGTTACTGTCCCCACGGTTGAGCGTGGATTTTTTGAGGTTGTTTTCTGTTCAATCGAAATGGCGGGGGAGAGACCTTCGATTGAATCAACATCCGGTTTTTGCATCATTTCCAAAAACTGGCGGGCATAGGCCGACAGCGACTCAACATAGCGGCGCTGGCCTTCGGCATAGATGGTGTCGAAGGCCAAGGAGGATTTCCCCGAACCGCTTAAACCCGTAATGACCACCAATTCATTGCGGGGCAGATCAACCGCGACAGATTTCAAATTGTGTTCCCGTGCCCCGCGCACAGAAATAAAACGATTTTCATGAACGCTGGTCATCAAAGCACCTGTCTGGAGAAATAAGCCATCCAACAGATGGACAGATTGAAGTCAAAATGCAAGTCTCGTCCCGTGTTTTGCACGGTGTTTTTTGCCACCCCCTGTAATTTTGCCACCCCCTGTAATTTTGTCATTCCTCTGTTGCCGTTGCCTTTGTGCTCCGTTAGGTATAGAACACTATTTCGCGTGGCGGTAGTGCGTGCCACGGAATTCCCAGGAAACAGCGAAAGGCACAGAACACTATGGCCGGGTCTGTCAATAAAGTTATCCTTGTCGGCAATTTGGGGCGTGATCCTGAAATTCGCCCGATGAACAACGGACAACGCGTTGTTAATTTGAGCGTCGCCACATCTGAAAGCTGGCGCGACCGCGCGAGTGGCGAGCGTCGGGAGCGCACGGAATGGCATCGCGTGGTTATTTTTAATGACCGTCTTGCCGATGTGGCGGAAAAATACCTGCGCAAGGGGTCGAAACTCTATCTCGAAGGACAGCTCCAGACCCGTAAATGGACGGATCAGGCAGGCGCGGAACGCTATACAACCGAAATTGTCCTGCAAAACTTTCGCGGTGAGCTGACGATGCTCGATGGGCGCAATGATGGAATGGGCGCGGGTGCGCCGCAGGGCGGGGGATATGGCGGTGATTCTTTGGGGGGGGGCGCGCCTGCTGGCGGTGGTGACTCCTTTGGCGGGGGATACGATGGCGGGAACAGTCCTGCCGGGCTGGGCAGTGATCTGGACGATGAAATTCCTTTCTGATCTCTGATCCGAAACAGTGACCGACAGCGGCCCAGGATTACCTCTATTGCTGTTGTTTGTGCGGGTCTGTTTTGCTACAGTTTTATTTCCGTTCATTTTGGCGTTGCCGCATGAGGGCGCGTTTTTTTAGCAAGGCTCACCCGTGACATCAGATACTCCCCCCATTGATAGCGATATTTCTCCGGTCACAATCGAAGACGAGATGCGCCGCTCTTACCTCGATTACGCGATGAGTGTGATTGTGGCGCGGGCCTTGCCGGATGTGCGCGACGGTTTAAAGCCGGTTCATCGCCGCATTCTCTACGCGATGAAAGAATCCGGTTACGACTGGAATCGCCCCTATCGCAAATCGGCGCGTATTGTCGGGGATGTAATGGGGCAGTACCACCCGCACGGCGACCAGGCGATCTATGATGCCATGGTTCGCATGGCACAGAATTTTTCTATGCGCTTGCCTTTGGTCGATGGGCAAGGGAATTTCGGGTCAATGGATGGCGATCCACCCGCCGCGATGCGTTATACGGAATCGCGCCTCCAGCGTGTGACGAGTGAGGCCCTGCTCGAAGACATTGACCGCGATACGGTTGATTTTCAGGATAACTACGACGAATCGACCAAAGAACCGACGGTTCTTCCAGCGCGTTTTCCCAATTTGCTGGTCAATGGAGCAGGTGGAATTGCCGTGGGGATGGCGACCAATATTCCCCCGCACAACCTCGGCGAGGTGTTGGAGGGGTGCTGTGCCTATGTCGATAATCCGCATATTTCCATTGATGAATTGAACCGGATTATTCCCGGCCCCGACTTTCCCACAGGGGGGGTGATCCTGGGGCGCGCCGGGGTGCGCGATGCCTATCACACCGGGCGCGGGTCGATTGTCATGCGGGGCAGGGCCGAAATTCAGGAAATCCGCAAAGACAAAATGGCTATTGTGGTGACCGAAATTCCCTATCAGGTCAACAAGGCCCGGATGATGGAAAAAATTGCGGATATTGTACGCGATAAAACCATCGAAGGCATCACCGATCTGCGCGATGAAAGCGACCGTAAAGGCGTGCGGGTGGTGATTGAATTGCGCCGCGATGTTGAACCGGATGTGATTTTGAACCAGCTTTACCGCTATAGCCCGCTCCAAACGTCATTTGGTGCGAATATGCTGGCCCTGAATGGCGGTCGGCCGGAAATGCTGGATCTGCGCCGTATTATTGAGTCTTTCGTCCTCTTTCGCGAAGAAGTCATTACGCGCCGCACGATTTTTGAACTGGGCAAGGCGCGTGATCGGGCGCATGTTTTGGTTGGTTTGGCGATTGCCGTAGCAAATATTGATCCGGTTATTGCCCTGATCCGTGCGGCCCCTGATCCCGTTCAGGCCCGCGAAGAATTGATGTCGCGCGCATGGAGCGCAGACGATGTTGCCTTTCTCATCCGGTTGATTGATGAACCGGGGCGCAGTGTGACCGACGACGGTCATTATTATCTCTCCGAAGCCCAGGCCCGCGCGATTCTTGAATTGCGTCTACAGCGTTTGACCGGACTCGAACGGGATAAAATTGCGGCAGAATTGGAAGAAATTGCAGGAAAAATAAAATTTTATCTCGACATTCTGGACTCGCGTGAGAAGTTACTGGGCATCCTCCGCGCGGAATTGGTTGAGATGCGTGAACGCTATGCCACGCCACGCCGTTCTGAAATTCTGGACGGGGCCTTTGGCTACGATGACGAAGACCTGATTCAACGCGAGGAAATGGTTGTGACCATCAGCCACGGCGGTTATGTCAAGCGCGTTCCGCTGAATACCTATCGCGCACAACGGCGGGGGGGAAAGGGGCGTTCAGGAATGTCCACCCGCGACGAGGATTTTGTGTCACGTATTTTTGTGTGTAACACACACACACCCGTTTTGTTCTTTTCG
This sequence comes from Kiloniellaceae bacterium, assembly GCA_965199245.1. Classification (GTDB taxonomy): domain Bacteria; phylum Pseudomonadota; class Alphaproteobacteria; order Kiloniellales; family Kiloniellaceae; genus Carbonatibacter. Next base: position 104,922 of record CBDAQP010000003.1, on the reverse strand, counting down.
TCCAGGGGAATGGTTTATCGGACCAAGGTTTACCGTCTTCCGGTTGGCACGCCACAATCGCGGGGCAAGGCATTGGTCAATATGTTGCCACTGGGCGCGGATGAACAAATTACAGCCCTGATGCCGATGCCAGAGGACGAAAGGATCTGGGGCGATATGTATGTTGTCTTTGCAACCTCGACCGGGGGGATTCGGCGCAACAGGCTGTCTGATTTTGTCCGCGTCAATGCGAATGGAAAAATTGCGATGAAGCTGGACGAAGGAAGCGTTCTGATCGCAGTTGAAACCTGTCATGAGGATCAGCATATCCTGCTGTCAACGCGGCGTGGAAAGTGTATCCGCTTTGATGTTGAAAATGTTCGCGTTTTTTCCGGTCGTACTTCGACGGGTGTGCGCGCGATCAGACTTGCCGATGATGATACGGTTATTTCCATGGCTATCCTTGACCACAAGGATTTTGACATTGAACAACGCGACAGCTACCTGCGTTATGCGGCGGCGAAACGCCGTATTGATAATGCGGAGGAGGCTGAAAACATCGACGACCTCGCGGATGCTGTCGGTTCAGCCCTCGACGGGTTGATTGCGGATGAACAGTTTATTCTCTCCATTGCGGATGATGGTTTGGGCAAGCGAAGTTCCGCCTATGAATATCGGGTAGCCAATCGGGGTGGACTTGGGATTAGTAACCTTGACCTCAGCCGTGCCGGGGCACGCACTCCGTCGGTTGCCTGGGTCGCACCTGTACAGGACAACGATCAGATTATGCTGGTGACAGATGCCGGAAAGGTGATCCGTTGCCCCGTTCATGATATTCGGATTGCCGGGCGGTCAACCCGTGGTGTGCGTTTGTTCGATGTTGCTGAAAATGAAAAAATTGTTTCCGTTTCCCGTGTTTCTGACCTGGACGATGACTTGCCAGAGGACACTGGAGGACAAGACGACAACACAAGTACAGAGGTGTCTTGAAAATGTCCCGCGTCGGGATTTACCCGGGAACCTTTGACCCCATGACGCGCGGGCATCTTGATATTATCGCGCGTTCTTTTCGGGTGGTTGATCGTCTGATTGTTGCCGTCGCAGGCAATGCCCGCAAAAATCCGCTGTTTTCCAAAGAGGAACGTGTAAGGATTGCGGATCAGGATACGACTCTTTTGCGGGAAAAGGGATATGATATCGAGGTCTGCGCGTTCGATTCACTGTTGATTCACTTTGCGCGGCAAAAGGGAGCCTCTGTGATTATTCGTGGCCTGCGGGCCGTGTCGGATTTTGAATTTGAATTTCAGATGACGGGCATGAACAGTCGCCTGGATGGGGAGATTGAGACGCTATTTCTGATGGCATCAGAAAAACATCAATTTATTTCGTCCCGCTTTGTCAAGGAAGTCGCGTCTTTGGGGGGGGATGTCAGTGCCTTTGTCACCTCGCAAACCTTAAAATGTCTTCACGACGTTTGGTCTTGAAAAAATGACCAAAAAGCCTGTTGACCTTGCGCGGGCGAGTCTCTATGTTCCGCGTCGTTAGCCGTGATCGGCAGGGGTGGTACTGGCCGGGGTCAGGGCACCTTGAACAAGAAAAATGGCACGGGCCCGTAGCTCAGTTGGTAGAGCAACTGACTTTTAATCAGTGGGTCACAGGTTCGAATCCTGTCGGGCTCACCACTTTTCCTTGATCTGTCTTCCTTTGGAAAAAAATCCCCTTAAAATCACTCCGTCCGGGTTGCGCTATCGTGCGTATCTGTTGAACCGGGGGCTTTATTCGGGTCCTGTTGACTGTTCCAGGAAACAATAGAGGTGCGCGGCAATGGTGTCTTTGTTCACCATCACAACGCCATAGGTCGGGACATCAAGGTTGCTTTGCGGGGAATCAGGTTCCCCCGTCACGTCAGAGCGCACAGGCGGGACGAGGCCGCGCATGATCGTAATGGAAAATCCCCGCCAACTTCCCGATACGGCGCGGTGGAGATGCCCGAAAAAAAGGTGGCGTAGCTTTGCCCGATGTTTATCGAGAACGGCAAAAAGAGCCTCTCCATCGCGCAGGTTAATGTCATCCACCCGACGGACGCCGACCGCAAAGGGCGGGTGGTGCATGAAGAGAAGGGCGGGTGTGTCGAGGGCTGTCAGCTGTTGATCGAGCCAAGCCAGTCTTTGGGCGCAATAGCGACCGTGGTGGCCGTCCGATGTCTTGGTATCGGTCAGGATAAAGGGGCCGGCAGAGGTCGCGAGAACCTGTTGGGCAAAGCCATTATCATCGCGTGGAAGCCCGGGGCGGGTCGCGTAGAATGTGGCCCGGTCATCATGATTGCCAATCATGATGGCGTAGGGGACACGCAAGCGTTCAATTTCGGCGAAAAAGGTCACATATGCGGCCTCATCCCCCCAATTCGTCAGATCGCCTGTGACGATAACCTGTTCTGCGTCGGCGTGGTCTGCGTTGATACTGTCAACAGCACGGCGCAGACGTCGGGCGGGATTTATACCGTGAAGCATCCCGCCGCCGCCGACAAGGTGCAAATCTGTCAGTTGGATGAATTTCATGAGATTTCAGCCTGTTGGTCAAAAATCTTGCCAGTTCGTATGAATGATAGAGGTTGCATAGCTACGCTCATCTGAACCATCGGGGTTTTTGATTTCAAATTCTGGTGTCTTTTCCAGAAAGCAGTGCAGGTGTGCGGCAACGGTGTCCGCGTCAACCATGACAACGCCATAGGCGGGCTGGTCGAGGTTGCCACGCGGAAAGCCGGGTTGACCATCTAAATCAAGCCGAACCTGATGATTGAGGCCGCGCATAATGGTCAGGGGAAACCCGCGCCAGCTCCCGGATACGACGCGGTGGAGGTGTCCGAAAAACATATGGCGTACCTTTGCCCGATGTTTATCCAACACAGCAAAGAGAGCCTCTCCATCGCGCATGTTGATGTCATCCATTCTGCGAATGCCGACCGCAAAGGGCGGGTGGTGCATGAAGAGAAGGGCGGGTGTGTCGAGGACTGTCAGCTGTTGGTCGAGCCAAGTCAGCCTTTGAGCGCAATAGCGACCGTGGTGACCGTCCGGTGTCTTGGTATCGGTCAGGATGAAGGGGCCGGCAGAGGTCGTGAGAACTTGCTGAACAAAGCCGTTGCTATCGCGTGGAAGGTTGGGATAGGCCGTGTGAAGTGCCTGACTGTCATCATGATTACCCATCATCAAGGCATAGGGAACACGCAAGCGTTCAATTTCGGCGAAAAAGGCCGCATACGCGGCCTCATCCCCCCAATTCGTCAGGTCGCCTGTGACAATGACCTGTTCTGCGTCGGCGTGGTCTGCATTGATGCTGTCAACAGCCAAACCCAGTCGTTTTGCCGGATTTGCGCCGTAGAGTGTCGCACCACCCCCGACAACGTGCGTATCCGTCAGGTGAATAAACTTCATGGAATTTCCTCTCCTTTAGTTATGGCAAGAAAACAGTTTGTGACCTTCAGGGCAGCAGGTCATCGACGTCTTCTTTGAGGATTTCCTGAAGTTCTGTCATGTCGTTGTGGTCATCGACCAGAATTCCTTCGATGGCATCATAGATCACCTGTGTAATAGCCAGACCATTTTGACCGGGATAAGCTTGCCAGTCGCTGAGCAGGGGCAGCTGACGCACTGCGGTTGCCTTGTTCGGGTTTTCGGTGTAGAAATCCTTGAGGATAATTTCATTTGCCGCCTGGTTGGGAGGCATATAGCCTGTTGTCCGTGCAACGTCCGCCGCACCTTCGCCAGACGTAATGAATTTTAACCACTTCCATGCCGCATCCAGAACGGCAGGGTCTTCGGATGTGCTGACCAGCAGGGCGGCATTTCCGCCTGCGGGCAGGGCCTTTGGCCCCGAAGTCTCAAAGCCGGGATATTCGTTGGTGCGGAAATTGAAATCAGCCTTGTTGCGTTCAACCGCACTGACCGAAGAGGTTGACCAAAACATCATCGCCGATTGACCGGAATTAAAGAACGCGCTGGCATCACCTGGGTTGAGGTTTGGCATGTTACAGCGTTCAAAAATAGCCTGAATGGTTTCAAGTGCTTTCAATCCCTCCGGTGTATCAATCATAAAGGCACCGTCTTCCATCAGCGGCTGGCCCTGGCTCCACATCAACGCCTGAAGAAACCAGTTTCCGGTGATATTCCAGCCCCAAAAGAGCGGTTGCTTGACCCCGGCGGCGATCAGTTTTTCACAGGACGCAATGACCTCATCCCAGGATTTGGGAAGCTGTTCAACAGATTGAACGCCTGCTTTGGCCATGACGTCCATATTGTAATAGCCAACGGGGAGCGAAACGGAGAAAGGCAAGCCGTGAACCTTGCCGTCAAATGTTGACAGAGACAGCATCGAGCCGTGGTAGCCCTGCCTTGAAAAATCAGATTCCGCCGCGATAAAGGGTTCGAGAGATTTTGCGATGCCTTTTTCAACCAGAATAGATTGTCGATTCAGGCCCTGCATGGTCACATCGGGAAGCGTCCCGGCAACAGCATCACGCAGGATGGCATTTGTGCCGTCTTCGTAGTTTTCATAGGGCGCACGTATTTTGATTTCAATATCAGGATGCTGTTCGTAGAATTTGGGCAATATCTTTTCATAGGTGACATCAAAAAGCCCGGAATAGGGATAGGAGAACTCAACGACGGTTTTGGCCTGAACAGGCGCGGCAAAGGCAACTGTCGCAAAGAGAGTCCCTAGAAGAGTTTTTTTCATCGGTGCATGTCCTTGTTTTACTTGAAACCGGTCAATGTGATGCCTTCGATAAAGCGTTTTTGCGCCATCAGGAAGGCAATGACGAGGGGGGCCACAATCACGACAGCAACCGCCATGATGGGGCCGTAGAGATCCCCCTCTGTATCTTGTTTAAAGACACGCATTCCGAGGGGGGGGGTAAAGAGTTGGGGATCACCCGTGATGACAACACGTGGCCAAAAATAGTCGTTCCAGTGCGCGACAATGGAAAAAATTCCAAAGGCAAGCAGGGCCGGAATCGCAGTGGGCAGCATCACGCACCAGATAATTGAAAATTCACTCATCCCGTCCATACGCGCGGCATCGATGAGATCATCGGGAACCGTCATGAAAAATTGGCGCATAAAGAAAATGCCAAAGGCAGAAACTGTCCAGGGGACAATCAAGGCCGCGTAGCTGTTGGTCAGACCCAGTTTGGCGAGTAAGATATAAAGCGGCAGAGCAATCGCATGGACAGGAATGAGCAGGCACAGAATGACAATGGAAAAAATAAACTCCCGCCCCATAAAGCGGAGTTTTGCGAGCGCATAGGCGGCGGGGAGGGCGACCAGCACCTGGATAAGGAAAATAGACAGCGTAACCACAACGCCATTGAACAAATAAAGTAGCAAAGGGGCCTTGGTAAAGGCCTGGCTGTAGTTCATGAGGGCCGGGGCCTGGAGACAGCCGGCCTCAACATCCTGCATCAGGCTGTTATATATTTCACGATCTGTTTTATCAGGCCAGCGCGGGCGGGCGGCCTCAACCTCTGCGCGTTCGGGCGTGTTTGCCTGCAGGCATTCGCGACTGACCACGGGGGTCTGTGACCCGAAAAAGGTTGCACGTTCCCCGCCGGGGCTGGTTCCCGTTTCAATCTCACGCTGTGATTGCAGGGAATAGCTCAACATAAAATAAAACGGCAAAATCACGATCAGCGCACCGATAATCAAAACCGTATGTCGAACTGTGGAGCCGATACTGAAAGTCATGCGCCCGGAACCTTTCGTTCAACGAAATAACGTTGAATGAGCGTGATGAACATCACGAAAACGAGGAAAACAATTGTGATGGCTGACCCAATGCCGATCAGGTTTTGCTTGATGCCTTTTTCAAAAATCGCGAACATCATCACGTAGGCGGATTTTCCCGGCCCTGCAGACCCGAAACCGTAGAAGGCTTCGACAATATCAAAAACCTGAAATCCGCGTATTGTGCTGATGGTCACCACAAAAACGGTTGTGGGGCCGAGCGCAGGCCAGGTCACGAGCCAAAATCTTTCCCACGATGACGAGGCTCCATCCATTTCTGCGGCCCCGTAGAGTTCGCGCGATACGCTGGTCAGGCCTGCCAGATAGAGCACCATATTAAAACCGAAGTTTTGCCATACACCAATAAAACAGATCACCCAGATTGCGGTGGATTTATCCCCTAGCCAATTCGGCATGACACTGGCACAGGCCCGACCATACCAACTTGCCAAGGGATCAAGACCGAACCACGCCCCCGTGACAAGCCCGTAAACAGCAGGAAGATCGCAGCCGGACTGGAGCGTGCGATTGATGACACCTGCGGTTGGGTGAAGCATGATCTGCCACACGACCGCCATGGCCATAAGGGTCGCCATAACGGGAAGGAAATAGATTGTTTTATACAGCTGTCCAAAACGGGCGACAGAGTTAATCGCAAGCGCGGCTCCCAAGCCCAGAAGGATGCTCGCCGGGACGACAACAACAACGTAGGTAAAGGTCGCCCCCCACATTTTTTCATAGCTCCGCCGGGTGAAAATCTTTTGAAAATTTTCAAAGCCAACGAAGTTAAAACTGCTATTGCCCAGCGAATAATCCGTAAAGGCCAGGCCCAGTGCCATGAGAACAGGAACGAAGAAAATCAGGGCAATCAGCACAACAGCAGGACTGACAAACCAGAAAGCAGATTTGGATTGGCTGGTCATGCAACCCTCTTTTGATCGTGCAGGCTCGACACTCTATCCCCGTTCGCATCAAAAAACAGTACAGAGGACGGGCTGACACACAAGGCCATGTCGTCTCCAATCCTGATCCGGTGTCCTGTGGGGGCATCGGTTTTAAAGATTAGCCGTGTTCTGGACGCACCAAACTGCGCATGGATAAAAAACTCGGAGCCAAGATTTTCAATATGCCGAACAACGACATTGCTGGCCTGCGATGACCTGATGTCAAGGTGCTCGGGCCGGAATGCAATGTGTCGTGCGCCGTCTGGAATTGTCAGGCTTTCGTCGGGAAAAAGGTTAATCTCGGCAAGCATTTCCGGTGTGAGACGATTGATTTTTGGTGATCCCAGAAACTCTGCAACAGACAGGGTTGCGGGGTGGGTATAGATTTCTTCGGGTGTGCCCACCTGGGCGAGGCGACCACCCATCATCACAGCAACGCGATCTGACATGGTCAAGGCCTCGGATTGGTCGTGGGTCACATAAACAAAGGTTGAAGCAAGGTCGCGGTGGAGTTCGCTCAATTCTGTACGCATATGCACACGCAACGCGGCATCAAGGTTAGAAAGCGGTTCGTCCATCAAAAATGCAGACGGCGTTCGCACCATGGCCCGGCCCAAGGCAACGCGCTGTTTTTGACCACCAGACAGTTGAGCGGGCTTGCGTTCAAGCAAGGCATCAAGCCGCAATGTTCGGGCGGCGTTTTCGACCTGTGCGTCAATGTCGCGATATTTTTCCGCCGCGATCATCCGCCCGATCAATGGCAAGCGTTGCCAAACAGACAAATCGCGCAGTTTCAGGGGAACCCTCATATTGTCCCGCACATTCAGGTGGGGGTAGAGCGCATAGGACTGGAAAACCATGGCGAGGTTACGGGCCGAGGGGCGAAGCGTCGTGACATTGGAACCATTGATTTGAACAGTGCCCCCATCCGGTGTTTCAAGGCCAGCAATCACACGGAGCAATGTTGATTTTCCACAGCCGGAAGGGCCAACAAGTGTTAGAAATTCCTGATCCTTGATGTCCAGAGAGATACCATTTAAAATTTGATTTATGCCATAGCTTTTGGAAATATTTTCAAGTCTGATGTCTGTCATAGTAACCAAGTTTAACGCAAAATTGATAACGGAAGCAGTCTTATTCCATATGGTGAGCGTCAAAACAGTTTCAGATATATGAAGTTTTTAAGACAATTCAGGCTCTTCAGTCGAATATCTCTAAAAACCTTAAAACTCAGTCGGATGAAGATATTTTTAATCCCGGTTCCTGTTCAGCAAAGCAGTGTTGATGTTGAATAATGGTCTCGTCATCAACCAGCACGACACCATAGGCCAGGGTAGAGAAGGTCAAGGGTGAACAGTCATGCCCCAGCGTTGATTGATGGTGAAGGCTTCGCATCACAGAGATTGAAAAGCCGCGCCAGTTCCCTGAAAGTGCGCGGTGGAGGTGTCCGCAAAAGAGATGGCGTACCTTGTCGCGGTGTTTGTCCAAAACGCGAAAAAGAGCGTCTGCATCACGTAATCGAATATCATCCATAACCGCAATACCTGCCTTAAAAGGCGGGTGGTGCATGAACAACAGTGCAGGTTTTTGCAAACCGGCAAGCTGGTGGTCAAGCCATGACAGCCGATCCGGGCAGAAAACACCGTAATCGCCCTCTTCGCTCACGGTATCCATCAGGATAAAGGGGCCGGCGGTTGTGTGCAGAACCTGTTGCACAAAGCCTTTTTCATCGCAAGGAAGGGCGGGACAGGCAGATTTTAAGACCGCGTTTTTATCGTGATTGCCGGTGATGAGGGCAAAGGGCATCGTCAGCCGGCCCATTTCAGCAAGAAAGAGATCATAGGATCGCCGATTTCCCCAATGGGTCAGATCACCAGTGATAATGACCTGCTCGGCGTCGGCGTGTTCCGTGTTGATGCTTTCCACGACCAGGGCTAACCGCTCTGCCGGGGTGGGATCACAGGCCGTAGTTTTCGGGGCGATGACGTGAGGATCTGTGAGGTGGATAAATTTCATGGTTTAGCCCAACATTGCCTTGAGGTGGTCAAGCAAGCTTTGTCTTTGTGTGATGCTCATCCGGTCAAACAGCGCGTTTAATTCGGCCTTTTGGGGATCGCGTTCCCTGTCACCCGCCCCGAGAAGGGTCAAAAGTGCGCTTTGTTCGCTGGCGGACAAACTCGTGACCGCATCTTCAAGGCTGGTGTTTTTCGCGTCGTGCGTGGGCATATCATTGACAGCGGGCTGTGGTGACAGGGCCGCCTGTAGAGGATGCGACAGAGGATTTTTATGGCTGTTGTCCTGTTTTTGTTTTTTCGGGTGTGAGCTGAGCTCGGTAACCTCACAGCCCAACGCCTGAGCCAGGGTATTCAGCACGACCGGGGGCAGGGGCTTTGTACTGTTTTCCCATTTACTAATCTGTGTCCAGGGAACGCCCATTTCCCGCGCCAGTTCCTTTCGGGTGAAGTCTTTGCGCTCGCGGAAGATTTTAAGGCGCTGTCCTTCGGACAGGTGTTCGAGCAACAATGCCAGGTCACTTTTTTTGAATGGGCTTTGCCCGGAGGCGTCGTGCTGTTTTTCCGGCGTTGCCTGAAAGCCGAACGCCCGTTGTAAGGACTCAATTTCCGGCTCTGTTGGAGCCTGACTGTTTTCTTCGAGGGTCTTGATTCGTTCGGAGGTCAGACCTGCACGTCTGGCCAACTCAACGCGCGTCCAGCCCATTGTGCGCCGCAACTCGCGAATCTGGTGTGGTTGCATTTAGAAAACTCCCGGTCCTTGTTTCTGTACGGGTTGAAAGGCTTTGAGTGTTGCGATGAGGGCTTGTTTTTGCTCATCACTGAGCGGGCGGAAAAGCCGTAACATTCGATTTTCCTGGTCGGAAAGTGTGGTCTGTTGTCCCAAAAGAGCGAGCGGATCACAACCCAGGGTCGGCGCAAGCCGTTCAAGCCATTCGGGAGTCATGCGTCGCGTTCCTTTTTCCAGTCTGTCAATCTGGGCTTGTGATGTTCCCGAGTGCAGAGCAAGGTCTTTCTGCGTCAAGCCTGCGTTCAGGCGCAATTCTTTGAGTCTATTTTTCAAAAAAACCTCCAAGTCGTTGCTTTTAAAAATGTAACACCAATACGGCGTCGGGGCAACATTCCACATTGGTATTAAGAAACCTTATTCATAATTTTCCATAATATATATTATGCGAATTTATTCTAAATGGAAGATGGGGCAAATTCTTACTGCCGCCTTGCCCCTTTGGCCCCCAATTTGGATGGTTTGGAAAAAAGAAATAAAAGAATTGCGCTGAAAAATAAGGCAATCAGGGCGAGGAGCCAAATCGCCAGACTTTGTGTCCACCAGAGCAACAACCAGCTTGTCGCCATGGAAACAGTGGCAATGATTTTTGCCTGTATTGGAATGACCCTTTCGCGTTGCCAGTTGCGGATCAAGGGCGCGAACCATCGATGGCGCAAAAGCCAGATGCGAAATCGCCGCGAACTCGACGAAAAGGCCCACAGCGCGAGCAGTAAAAAAGGTGTCGTCGGAATCCCCGGCAGGACAAGGCCAATCGCACCAAGGCCGACAGCAATGCCCCCCACCCCGATGAGGAACGCCTTTTTCAGGGGCGATTGGCTGATTTTTTTCTTTGGCGGCATGAGGCGTGTGTTTGTTATGGTGACGATGATGTGAAAGAGCTTCTTTAGCACGATTTCAATCCAAAAGGAAAAACAGGCCAAAAGGAAAAACAGGGTGAGCGGTGATATTTGTGACAGTCTGGATGTCTTTGCAGAGGCTGTGGAGCGGGGAAGGCGGATTTTGGGAATCGACCCGGGAACCAAAACATTGGGGCTGGCGATTTCTGATCGAAATTGGACGGTTGCATCCCCCATTGGGACGATACGGCGTACAAAATTTAAGGTCGATGCTCAGGAACTCTGTACAGTTTGTCAGGCGCGTCAGGTCGGCGGTCTTGTCATGGGACTCCCCGTCAATATGGATGGTACAGAGGGCGCGCGATGCCAGTCCGTCCGTCAGCTGGTGGAAAATTTGCGCGAACTCGACTGGTTCCGCCTGCCCGTTTTTTTTCAAGACGAACGGCTTTCAACCTCTGCGGTTGAAAGATTTTTGATTGGCGAGGCGGATCTGACCCGTAAACGCCGCGCCCAAACAGTGGACAAGGCAGCAGCGGCCTATATTTTGCAGGGAACGCTAGATGCTCTGTCACGGTGATGAAGAAACGGGTGCGCGTTAAAGCGTTGCGTTTTTGCACGGGGGTGGCATAGTCTGGGTTTAATGACTGATTGCTCCCCCCTTCCCCAGCCTGTCACTCATGCCCCTCCTTTTATGGCGGATCGCTTTGGTGTACGCCATTTGCTCGGCCTTGCGGGGCTTCCTGCGCGTCGTATTACGCAGGTGCTTGATCTTGCTGATCGCTATGTTGAGTGGACTCGTGCGCCCGCACGAGAGTCCGGAGTTTTGAGCGGAAAAGTGGTGATTAACCTCTTTTTTGAAAATTCGACTCGCACGCGCACGTCTTTTGAAGTTGCCGCGAAAAGGTTGGGGGCAGAGGTCATCAACATGGCTGTCGAGTCGAGTTCAATTAAAAAAGGTGAAACCCTGATTGATACCGCCATGACCCTGAACGCCATACACCCCGACGCATTGGTGATTCGTCACGCCGAATCCGGGGCGGTCAAACTGTTATCTGAAAAAATGAACTGTCCTGTCCTCAACGCAGGCGATGGAAGCCACGAACACCCCACTCAAGCCTTGTTGGATGCCCTGACCATTCGCAGGCGACGCGGTCACTTGCAAAATCTGCGTGTGGCCATTTGTGGCGATATTTCACACAGTCGCGTTGCACGTTCGAATATTCATCTGTTGGGGACGATGGGCGCAATCGTTCATTTGATTGCCCCCCCCTACCCTGTTGCCATCCCAAATTGACCGCATGGGTGTTCAGGTCTTTACACGGATGGAAGACGGTCTCAAGGATTGTGACATTGTGATGATGCTCCGTCTCCAGTTGGAGCGAATGCAGGGTAGCTTTGTTCCCTCTGTTCGGGAGTATTTCCATTTTTATGGCCTCGATTTTACCAAGCTGGCCCTGGCAAAACCGGATGCCCTGGTCATGCACCCGGGGCCAATGAACAGAGGTGTTGAAATTGACAGTGCGCTTGCCGATGATATTGAGCGTTCTCTCATTCGGGAACAGGTCGAAATGGGTGTTGCTGTCCGCATGGCCTGTTTGCACCTGCTCTGCGCGGAATGGGATGCCCTGCGCACAGAAGGAGCACTGGAACAGATCTAGATGATGACAGAAAATCCGCGAAAACGTGTGTTTGTGAATGCCCGGATTCTTGATCCTGCGTCTGGTCTTGACCTTTTGGGCGGGGTGGTCTGTGCGCGCGGGCGAATCCTTGACAGGGGGGCGCACATTACAGCGGATGCAGTTTCTAACGATGCGGAAATTATTGATTGCACTGGCTTATACCTCGCCCCCGGGCTTGTTGATTTGCGCGTTTTTACAGGTGAACCGGGATACGAACACAAAGAAACGATTAAAACGCTTGGCGAATCTGCCGCTGCAGGAGGAATCAGCACCCTGATTGCCATGCCGGATACTCTGCCCCTTTTGGATGATGCGTCAAGTCTGGCTTATATGATGCAGCGCATACGCGAAACGGGCCGCGCAAAAATTCACTGCTATGGAGCCTTGACGCGCGGTCTGAAGGGACAGGACATCACTGAAATCGGCCTGTTATCAGGCTGTGGGGCTGTGGCCTTTACGAACGGTCTGCGGGCCGTTGGGAATGCGCAGGTTTTTGCCCGCGCACTGTCCTATGCGACCGCCTTTGGCAAGCCTGTAATCCAGCACCCTTCGGAACCCACGCTCTCTGGCGGTGTCGCCAACGCCGGAGAAATCGCCACACGCATGGGATTGGCGGGGATTGCGCCTCTTGCAGAAGTCATGATGATTGAACGCGATTTGCGTCTCGTCGAAATGACGGGCGCACGCTATCACATTGCCAATGTGTCAACGGCGCAATCTGTCGCTGTGATTCGGGAGGCCAAGGCCAGAGGTCTCAGGGTGAGTTGTGATACTGCCCCGCACTATTTTACACTCAACGAACAGGCTATTCTTGATTACAAAAGCTATGCGAAGGTCTTCCCGCCTCTGCGCGGTGAGGACGACCGCCAGGCAGTTTATGATGCGGTTGTTGAGGGGACGATTGATGCGGTGACAAGCGATCACTGTCCACAGGATCGCGATTCAAAGAACCTTCCTTTTTCGCAGGCAGCCTTTGGCCTTGTCGGTCTTGAAACGCTTTTGCCGCTGTGTCTGCAATTTTATCACAAAGGCCATCTGAGCTTGCGCAAGTGTCTTGAACTTGTCACCGTCGCCCCTGCGCGAATTATGGGGCTGGAGGCAGGAACACTGGATATTCATTCCCCCGCTGATTTTGTTCTTTTTAACCCCGAACGTGCGTGCCGTATTGTGCCTGCGGCCTTTCGCAGTAAGTCGAAAAACTCGCCTTTTACCAACTATCCAGTTCAGGGGCAGGTTGTCCGTACGGTTGTTGATGCGCGTGATTTTTTCTTGCGGTAAAACATTAAAAAACGTCGTGATCTCACGGAAAAATAAATATGATTGATCTTAATATCACCCTCGCCTCACCTGCTGTAATCCTGTTTTTCGGATATGTGTTGGGATCGGTGCCTTTTGGTTTGATTTTCACGCGCTTTTTTGGTCAAGGTGATCTGCGCCGGATTGGTTCAGGCAATATTGGTGCGACGAATGTTCTGCGCACGGGGCGTAAGGATCTGGCGTTTTTAACCCTGGTCTGTGATGGTGGTAAAGGGGCATTCGCTGTTCTGCTGGCGGGGAGTTTTGGGGACAACCCTGCAGCAGGGGCGTTGGGGGCCGTGCTTGGGCATCTTTTTCCCGTTTGGCTTGGATTGAGAGGGGGCAAAGGCGTTGCGACGGCCTTTGGCAGTATTCTCGCCCTTCACTGGGAGGTGGGGCTTGCTCTGGGCGCGGTTTGGTTGCTGAGTGCGGTGATTTTTCGCATTTCGTCTCTTTCTGCCCTCATTGCAATGACGGCGTTTCCTGTTTTCATTTGGTTTCAGGACAGAGCCTTGATGGAAGCCGCAGTTGCAATGTCCGTGCTGATCTGGATCAGGCATCGGAGCAACATTACTTTGTTGTTGAAAGGACAGGAATCAAAGATTGGCCAGGGTAAGGGCTGACCATGTTTGCGCGCCCTGTTCCCGAAAATGAACATGATCGGTTGAACTGGTTGCGCCTGATCCGCTCTGTCAACCTTGGCCCCATCGGGTTTTGGGCCATCATGGCGCGTTTTGGAACTGCCGAGGCCGCCCTTGAGGCTCTGCCCACGCTGTCCCACAGGACAAAGCGCGATATTCGTCTAGCCAGTCTGGACTCGGTGGACAGGGAACTCGATCGTTTGCAGGCGATGAAGGGCCAGGTGGTTGATTACGGGCACCCGGATTATCCACCACTCCTCAAACAGCTCGATGATGCACCCCCGGTGTTGATGGCTCTTGGGCAAACACAGCTTCTGAGCAAAAAATCCATCGCTGTTGTCGGGGCGCGTCATGCCTCTGCACAGGGTTTAATTCATGCCAGCAATTTTGCTTCTGCGTTTGGTCAACATGGATTTTTAGTTGTGTCTGGACTCGCCCGGGGAATCGACAGGGCCGCACACGAAGGCGCACTGCACAGTGGAACAGTCGCCATTCTTGGCGGGGGTGTTGATGTGATCTATCCACAGAGCAATCGGGGCTTGTATGACCGTATCAAGGAGTTGGGGGTGATCATATCTGAAATGCCGCTGTTCTGCCAACCACAGGCGCGACATTTTCCACGGCGGAATCGACTTGTCTCTGGAATGAGTCGCGGCGTTCTGGTGATTGAAGCTGCCCTGAAATCCGGGTCGATGATTACGGCAAGATTGGCGCAGGAACAGGGTCGCGAAACAATGGCCATCCCCGGTAATCCTGCAGATCCGCGCAGTAGAGGGTGCCACGATTTGATTAAATCCGGGGCCGCATTGATTGAAACCCCCGACGATGTGATCGAACAGCTCCGCAGGCCATTTGAGCAACCAGGGCCAGCCGTGGCGAACAAATCGAAGCAAAGGTCGTTCACTTTGGATCATCAGGTGCCTTCGCTTGACACATCCACTGCGCCCCCCCTTTTACAGCTTTTGAGCGCGGAACCTGTTTCAATCGATGACCTCGCCCGATTATCAGGGCAACCGCTTTCACGGGTCACTGCCGAAATTCTGGCGATGGAGCTTGCCGGAGAGATCGAACGCACCCCGGGAAATAAGGTGTCTAGAATTTCTCCGGCTCTTCAGGAATAGAAAATTCTTGGACAGGAGCTTTTCTGCCGTGTAAACCGCATGATGTCGTCGTTTACTCTGTTACAGGTTTAACCAGGCTCATGAATCTTGTCATTGTTGAATCCCCTGCCAAGGCCAAAACAATCAACAAATACCTTGGCTCCGGCTATCATGTCCTCGCCAGCTATGGACATATTCGCGATCTGCCTTCCAGGGATGGTTCTGTTTCACCCGACGATGATTTTTCAATGGCATGGGCTGTTGATGGGGCCTCTGAAAAGAGGGTCAAGAATATTGTGTCTGCACTCAAACAAGCCGATACGCTTATTCTGGCGACTGACCCGGATCGCGAGGGTGAAGCGATTTCCTGGCATATCTACGAAGAGCTCACGCGGCGCAAGGCACTCAAGGGTAAAAACATTCAGCGTGTTGTTTTTAACGAAGTCACGAAAAAGGCCATTGTTGCGGCATTTGACAAACCGCGTGCACTCAATACGGAATTGGTCGAAGCCTACCTCGCCCGCCGCGCCCTTGATTATCTTTTTGGCTTTACGCTGTCCCCTGTGCTGTGGCGCAAACTCCCCGGGAGCAAATCTGCCGGACGTGTACAGTCTGTTGCGTTGCGAATGATCTGTGCGCGTGAAGCAGAAATTGAAAAATTTGAACCACAGGAATACTGGTCTGTTGCGGCACAGCTTCAAACGCGGGAGTCCTTGTCCTTTTCCTCGCGTTTAGTTGCTCTATCCGGGCAAAAGCTGGATAAGTTTGATCTGCCCGATGTGCAGACGGCTGAAAAGGCGGCTGACCTTTTAAAAAATGCCAGTAGCTTTACCGTTGCCTCTGTTGAACGCAAAAAAAGCAAGCGCAACCCCTACGCGCCCTTTACGACCTCGACACTGCAACAGGAATCTTCGCGCAAACTCGGTCTGGGAGCGGCCAATACAATGCGATTGGCTCAAAGTCTTTACGAGGGCGTGGATATCGGGGGGGAAAGCGTTGGCTTGATTACTTACATGCGCACAGATGGCGTGAGCCTGTCTGGTGAGGCGATTGTGGCCTCTCGTGATCTGGTTGCGAAGATTTATGGCCCGGAATATGTCCCGACTCACCCGCGCCTTTACAAAAGCAAGGCCAAAAACGCACAAGAAGCCCACGAAGCAATCCGCCCGACCGATATGAATCGCCTGCCCCGCGATTTAAAAGCCCTGCTCGACCCGCAAAGCTATCGTCTTTATGAATTGATTTGGAACAGAACAATGGCCAGCCAGATGGAAGCCGTTGTGTTCGATCAGGTGGTGGTCGATGTCAACGTCAATCAGGGCGACGCAACCCTGCGTGCCAATGGCTCTATCGTGGCGTTTGACGGATTCACCGCACTCTACAAGGACAACCGCGATGATGGCGCGGAGCAAGATAAACGTCTGCCGCGCATGAGCGAAGGTGATGTATTACAGCGTGAGAGTGTTGAGGCCGAACAGCATTTTACACAACCACCCGCACGTTTTAGCGAAGCCTCCCTGGTCAAAAATCTCGAAGAATTGGGCATTGGGCGACCATCGACCTATGCCTCTATCATTCAGGTTCTTCAGGATCGCAGTTATGTCCGCTTGGAGTCGAAACGCTTTTTCCCCGAAGACCGGGGACGTATTGTAACGACCTTTTTGGAAAATTTTTTCAAACGCTATGTGGAATATAGCTTCACGGCGGATCTTGAAAATTCTTTGGATGACATTTCTGCGGGCACGGTAAACTGGAAAAGCGTTTTGCGTGATTTTTGGATCGCCTTTGATGAAAAGGTTTCTGGAACAAAGGATCTGACCATTACAGAGGTCATTGAAACTCTGGACGAAGAACTCGGATTGCATTTCTTCCCAACGGAAAGTGACAGTCCCGATGCTCCGAATCCGCGCCAGTGTCCGGCCTGTAGCACGGGTCGTCTTGGGATTAGGCTGGGGCGCTCAGGCGGTTTCATTGGCTGTTCAGGTTATCCTGACTGTCGCTATACCCGTCCGTTGGGCATCGTCGGTGACGCGGGGGAAGATTCTGATCTCAACCAGCCCAAAGGTTTATGCAAAGATCAGGAAACGGGCCTGATGATTTTCCTCCGCAAAGGCCCTTATGGGCTTTACTTGCAACTGGGCGAGGGCGTCGATGGTCAAAAGCCCAAGCGTATTTCTGTCCCTAAAACGCTATCACCGGATGATCTTTCTCCTGAAATTGCCCGGGGATTGATGAACTTGCCGCGTGACATTGGCCCCCATCCCGATGATGGCATTATGATTACAGCTGGAATTGGTCGCTATGGCCCCTTTGTGAAGCATGGGAGCAGTTATAAATCGCTTGAAAAGGATGATGATATTCTGTTCGTTGGCTTGAATCGGGCAGTTGCCTTGCTCGCGCAGGCCCCTAAACGTGGTGCGGCAACGGCTCTGAGGTCATTGGGGCCACATCCCGATGATGGTCAGGACATCAATATCTATAGCGGGCGTTATGGCCCATATGCAAAATGGAATAAGCTTAATGCCTCCCTGCCAAAGGGAGCAGAGGTTGACAGCATCACACAGGAAGAGGTCGTTATGCTGCTGGCACGGCAGGCTGAGAAAAAGGGTGTAAAAAAGAAAACAACCGCTCGAAAGACGACAAAAAAGAAAACCTCGACCCAAAAGAAAACATAACCTGCGGTGTCTGCAACCACACGGGGAAAAAATTTCATGGCAGATTCACGTCATAAGACACCGCCAACAGAAGCAGAGATTCTCGACTTTATTCGCAAAAGCCCCACCCGGGTTGGCAAGCGCGACATCGCCCGCGCTTTTCAGATCAAGGGGCAGGATCGTATCCACTTAAAAGCCGTTTTACGTCACCTGAAAAACCAGGGCCACCTTGTCAAAGACCCCGAAAAACCGCGTAACTTGCGCGCAGACAGCTTGCCCCCTGTTTTGATCGTGGTTGCCCGGGGTATCAATGATGATGGCGAGATGACCGCCCTGCCCCGCGACTGGCCCGAAGGCCGGGACAATCCCCCTGCCATCTATCTGGTCGAGGACACGCGCAGGCGAATAACTTTAAGCCCGGGTGAGCAGGCTCTTGTCCGGCTCACGCCTGTTGGACGCGCCCGCTATGACGCGCACCCCATCCGCCGCATTGATAAAACCCCGACCCGCTTTGCGGGGCTGTATGAGCAAACCTCCTCTGGCGGGCGCGTTCGTCCGGTGGACAAGCGGGCGCGAAACGATTACGCCCTTCGCCAAAATCAGAGCCAGGGGGCCGAACCCGGCGAACTGGTTCTGGTGGAATCTTTGGGGCCACACAACCGACGAGAGGTCAAGGTTATCGAACGTCTGGGCAGGATTGACAGTCCGCGCACGCTCAGCCTGATTGCATGCTATGAACAGGACATTCCTGAAAAATTTTCAGATGACGCCCTGGGTCAGGCGCAGTGCGCAGGCCCGGTCGATCTGGGGACACGTGATGATTTGCGCGATAATTATGCTTGTCACCATTGATGGTGAGGACGCGCGCGATTTTGACGATGCCGTTTGGGCAGAACCGGACAGTGACCCTCAAAACCCGAATGGATGGCATGTCCTGGTTGCCATTGCCGATGTTGCACACTACGTGCCTGCGGGGTCTGCGTTGGACAAAGACGCGCGCGAACGGGGCAATTCAACCTATTTTCCCGACCATGTTATCCCGATGTTGCCAGAGGAACTATCGAATGGCTGGTGTTCCCTCGTCCCGCATGAAGATCGTCCCTGCCTTGGCGTTCATCTCTGGATTTCTGCACAGGGTGATGTGTGCCGCCATCGCTTTGTGCGCGGGTTGATGCGCTCCGCCGCGCGTCTGACCTATGAACAGGTTCAATATGCTTTGGACGGACAGACAGATTCAACGACAGCACCACTCCTGGAGTCTGTCCTGCGTCCGCTGAGGGGAGCGTTTTAAATCTCTTGAAAAAGCCAGAAAGGTGCGGGGGACACTGGAACTGGATATTCCTGAATTTACATCCCGTTCTCAATGACGCCGGACAGGTCATTAAGGTCGAGAAAAGAACGCGGCTCGACAGTCACCGTTTAATCGAGGAACTTATGATTGCCGCAAATGTTGCCGCCGCGAGAGAGCTTGAACAAAAAGCCTGCATCTACCGGACACACGAACCACCCGACCCGGTCAAGATCGAGGCCCTGACAACGGCCCTCGAATCCCTTGGTTTGCCGTTGGCACGGGGGCAGGTCATGACACCCGGAATTTTGTCGCGCCTGTTGGAGCGTGCCTCGCATCTCCCGCAGTATCCTATGGTGAGTGAAC
The DNA here is from genome assembly GCA_965199245.1 of Kiloniellaceae bacterium. Classification (GTDB taxonomy): domain Bacteria; phylum Pseudomonadota; class Alphaproteobacteria; order Kiloniellales; family Kiloniellaceae; genus Carbonatibacter. The sequence continues at coordinate 85,560 of CBDAQP010000003.1, read as the reverse complement.
TGGTTTTGCGCGCACAGGCCCAGGCTCTTTATTCCTGTGACAACACAGGACACTTTGGACTGGCTCTGCAACGCTATACGCATTTCACATCCCCGATCCGGCGTTATTCCGACCTATTGGTGCATCGGGCGATTATAGAAAAAAAGAACACGCCAGACCTTGGAATTCCGCACGAATCCGCATATCTCGAGTACTTGCGTGAAACTGCACAGTGGATTTCGGGAACCGAGCGACGCTCGGCCGTTGCCGAACGGGACACGCGCAACCGGATGACAGCTGCTTTTCTCGCACAGCAAACGGACAATGTTTTTCCCGGCAAGGTGAATGGTGTGACAAGGGCAGGGCTTTTTATCACACTCGATGAAAATGGGGCCGATGGACTCTTGCCCATGCGCGCCCTGCCCCGGGATTACTATCACTACACCCCACAGGCTCACCAGCTGACAGGCAAAAACTCCGGGCGGGTATTTTCGCTGGGTGATCGGCTGGCTGTGCGTATCCTGGACGCCAGTGCGGTATCGGGTGCGATTCTTTTGGGGTGGAGCGATGACAATGCAACGCCAAAACGACAGATGCTAAAGGAATCAAGACACCGCAAGGGAGGGGGCAGAGGTTCCGTCAAAAAGAAAAAACGCGATAAAAATCGAACCCGTTGACCATGAGCTATCTTCAGATCACGGATTTTTCTCTGCGGCGATTGGTTGTTCTCGTCTCTTGGGGCTTGTTTCTTTTTGGCTGTGCGGGTGGTCAATACGAAGAAAATGGATTCTTCGACAAAGACTCAGGCAACAGATTATTTGAAAAGAACTTTGATCTCATTGCGCGTTATCATATCGCACCACCCCCAACACGTAATCTTGCCCTGGCCGGGATTGAGAATTTAACAACTCTTGATCCCGATATCGGAATTGTTTTGCGCAGTGACTCGGTTCTGTTGTCCCATAGCGGTCAGGATCTTTTTTTACTCTCCTTGCCCACAGGCAATGACCATGGGGCTTGGGCGCGTCTGACCAGTTCTGTCGTCACCGTTATTCAACAGGCAACACAGCACCTCGAACGCCTGAGAAACGGGGTCATCTATCAGGCTGTGCTGGATGGTATGATGGGCGAACTTGACCGCTTCTCACGCTATGCCAACCCCGAAGAAGTTGAAAAGGCACGCAGCAAACGCGATGGATATGAAGGAATCGGAATTACGTTGATTGCGGATAAAGACGGTGCGCGCATCCTGTCTGTTTTTGCCGGGGGGCCTGCTGAAGAAAGCGGACTCAAAGCGGGTGATAAAATTATACAGATCAATGCGGAATCTGTTGCAGGACTAGGTGATTTTGAGCTGATTGAAAAGATCACAGGACCGACAGGCACACGGGTTAAACTCACCGTGGAAAAACGAACAGGCGAAATTTTGACCACTTCTGTTATTCGTCGATTTGTTGAAATTCAAACGGTTTATGCCAAAAAGCGCGGCTCTGTTGGCGTGATTCGGATTGACAGCTTTGCAAATCGAAATGTGTCTGATGACTTTGAAGACGCTTTAGACGATCTTATCGAGGACGGACTTCAGGGGCTTATCCTTGATTTGCGGGACAATGGCGGGGGGCTGGTTTCTATGGCCACCCGGATTGCAGATCTGTTTTTGGAACGAAACAAAACTATTCTGGTGACAGAAGGCCGCCACAAACGCAGTAGCGAGCATTACACGGCAGGAAATGGCGACATTTTAAAGGGATTGCCTCTTGTTGTGCTCATCAATGGCAATTCGGCCTCATCCGCAGAAATTCTCACAGCGGCCCTCAAATACAATCACCGCGCTATCGTTGTGGGGAGGCCGGTCTTTTGGGAAAGGTTCCGTCCAAAAGCCCTTTAGCCTTCCCAATGGTGGCGAGGTGTCTCTGACGTGGTCGCTGTTTTATACACCATCAGGCCAGCCAATCCATGAACAGGGCGTTGTGCCAGGCATTTGCACAGCCCGGCGTGGATTTGATCCAACGCGCATCAAACAGGGCAAATTAAACAAACAAAAAGACTGCCCCCAGGCAACAGAAAATTCAGTTTACGATGAAGACGTTGCGCGAATCATTGTTCAGGATCGTGTTCTTTTTGATCGCCTGCGCCAGTGACAGGGAGACGTTTGAAAGACAGGCTTTCGCCTCTTGACCTAAAGAGAAAATCGCGTATGATGCCCCGCGAATTTGAATGGTTCCCTGAATTTTAAGGATTTTAAAATGGCAAAACCCGCCACACAGCTCATTCGTATGGTCAGCACAGCCGGGACGGGCTATTTCTACGTTGCGAAGAAAAATCCACGCACCCTGACGGAAAAACTGGCATTGCGTAAATACGATCCTGTTGCGCGTAAGCATGTTTTGTTCAAGGAAGCCAAAATGAAATAAGGCATCCTTTGAACGAAAATGCAATAAAACAGCCGTTTTTTTCAGGGCGGCTTTTTTATTGCGGGATAAGTTGGTTGATGTCTTCGAGTATTTTTTTAACCAACGGGATTGTGATGGGTCTTTGCAGAGCAAGGGCGTAGTCGTCGATTTTTTTGATTGTCTGGTGGGCCGTCGCAAAGGAGCGATCACATCGGCGCGACAGAAAGTTTAAAATTTCTGGTGACAGGCGCAGTTGTCGATCATGACAGAGTTTAATCAACAGATTTTCAAACAAAACACCATCTGGCGGCATCATTTGAACCGCAAAAAGGCTGGAAAGTCGCGACTTTAAATCGGGTAAGGTCACAGGCCAGCGCGCGGGCGCATCGCGTCCTGTCACGAGTAATGGCTTTCCCTGTGCGTTTGACAAGTTATACAGGTGAAACAGCTTTTTTTCCAAAGCCTTGTCGCCGGGGATGAGGTCATCAAACCCATCGAGAATAAGAGGCCCGTCAGGGGGCCTCAAATCAAGATCAGGCCGACAGAACAGCTCGGGGGTAATAAAACGCGCAGAGCACCGCTGTTGCCAAATATGGGCCAGATGCGTTTTGCCGCACCCCTCGGGGCCATAGAGCGCGAACGCGGAATGTGGGGGCAAATTCTCAACCCAGCGCAGGGCATCTTCATTACAGGAAGAAACCAGAAAGTCTTCTCTGTGTAGGCTCTGATCAGTCCCCAGATCCAATGTGAATTGACGCGGCACAGTTTTATTTTTCGCTTGAGGAGCCGGTATAATAGGCACTGGTCATATAGCGATTGAGGGCAAACCTGACCCCGACACCAATAACAGCCGCCGCCGGGACAGCAAGCAAGACCCCGACAAAACCAAAAAGGCTCGCCCCCGCCAGCAAACTGAAGATAACCCAAACAGGGTGCAAGCCAATGCGTTCGCCAACCAGTTTGGGTGTGAGAATATTTCCTTCTAAAAACTGTCCGGCAAAGAACACAACCGCCACAATGGCAACAGAGCCAAAATGGTCAAACTGAAACAAGGCTAACCCGACAGACAGTAACAGGCCGATCACGGCCCCGACATAGGGAATAAAGGAGAGAATCCCGGCGACAAAACCAATAACAAGACCAAAATTCAAACCTGCCAGGGTCAAACCAAGCGCGTAAAAACCGCCCAGGACCAAACAAACCGTCCCTTGCCCACGAATAAATCCCGCCAATGTGTCGTCCACCTCGCGCGCAAGACCCCGGATTGTTACCCGATGCGCTTGAGGAAGCCACCCATCAACCCGCGCAACGATACGATCCCAATCGCGGAGCAAATAAAAGGTCACAACAGGAGTAATGAAAATTAACGACAGCAGATTGAGGAGCGCAAGACCCCCTTTGACCACATTGCCCATCACCCCTGTGACCCAACGCCCTGCCGATGACAGACCTGTGTTTAACGAGGATTTCAGACCAATGAGGGAGTCGGGATCAAATCCGCCTGAAAAATTTTCGCGCAACCTGTCAATTTTTTGATAAATTAAATCAATGAAGTTTGGTAAAATATTGATAAATTTTAGTATTTGTTGAAAAAAAACAGGGAGAATAAACGCCAGACCCAGCAAAAAAACAGACAGAAAAAAAACAGTGACAATGACTGTTGCGAAGGTTCGTGACAGCCCCACATTTTCCAGACGATCACAAAGCGGATCAAGAAAATAGGCCACGACAATTCCCGCAACAAAAGGGAGCAGAATGTCGCGGAGCAGATAAATAGAAATCAGCGCACAAAGAAAACTGGCAAACCAGAAACGCCATAAATGATTATGATGGGAAATGGCTGACATGCGCCCTACTCGATAATGACTGTTGGTGACAAAGGCGTATCGCTGTATTGTCCAGGTTGTTCGATGGGATTAAATTGTTCCGATGTTCGCGCAGGCTGGTTTTTGACTTCGAGACGGAGTATCCAGTCATTTGAGGGCGTAAGTCCCAAAACAAGCCCTTTCTGTGCAAGGGCGCGGGAAAACTGGTCGACAGTTCCTGAAAAAAATAGATCAAGTTCTGCGCGCTGTCTGCTCAGTCGGCGCAGGGAACTGTGTTGGGCTGTCTGGTCAATTTTGCCTTTGACTGTCACCCAATCTGCCAGGTCGTTCAATGGGACAGACACCGCCAGCCATTGTTCTGTGGTTCCGCTGGTTCGATTGTCCAAAATCCAGTTTTCCTGGATTTTGTGGTTCATATCCTGGGCAAGGAGCCTCAAATCCGGTTCATTCAAACTTGATTGGGCAGGATTCGAATCAGACATAAAACTGTGAAAGGTCTCCGGTCGATTGTCGATAAAAATCTGTTGAGGTTGTGAGGTTGCCCGCTCGAGTAACAAGAGTGAGCTTTGAACAATAGTGCCGGCCTGGTTTGTCAAAAGCGTCGCAATCATAACATCACGTGCGCCGTACTTGTCCGCCAAAAGCCAGACCCCTTCCCCCCCTTCAGACGCTTCCTGTGCGCTCAGGGTCGCAAGGTCTTCCAAATCACCAGGCGGCACAATCAAGGGAACCAGAGTAGCCCCCAGATCAAGATCAAACCAGGCATCACGCCAACTGTTCGTGTCTTCCCACAGCAACGCCGTTCCATTGTCCAGCCAAACGGGTAAAAGCAAAACAGGCTGACGTGTTGTTTCTGTCACGGAAACGCCGGACTGTCGCAGGAATGACAACACCTGATCGGGAACAAAGCGCACGGTGAGATCAGCCCGATAGCGCACGAGGGACTGCTTTTCATCATGCAGGGAAAAATCCTGAATCAACGACAAGATCTGTTCTGGCTCCAACGCGGGCAGGCGCGTACGTTGATCGCGCGCAACGAGTCGTTCAATCAATCGACTAAATGCTTGCCCTTTACCGAAAGTAAGGGCCTGTTTTTTCGCCTGTGATGCGCTTTCTGCAGTTATATCAATGGGGATGGAACGCACGGTATAGAGCGCGTCACTTCTGGCCCGGACGACCCCGGATAGCCCCCCCAGACAAAAAAGAAACAGCAGAACAAAAAGCGCGAAAAAGCGGTGAAACCGCATTGCAAACCATCCTGGATCAAGTATCCTCATCATCGGTGTTGCCTTCAGGGCGAAGACCGCACAGATACTACCCCAAGTCATAGGAGGATGCCATAGCTTCCCATTCAGATTCATCGCCTTTTCTCGATTACAGGTCAGCCGGCGTTGACATTGACGCAGGCAACGCACTTGTCGAGGCAATCAAACCTCTGGCACAATCGACCGGGCGTCCCGGTGTTATGGCGGGTCTTGGTGGTTTTGGGGCCTGTTTTGATCTCAAGGCAGCGGGGTTTCATGATCCCTTGCTTGTCTCCTGCAATGATGGCGTGGGAACGAAGCTCAAAATCGCCATTGAGGCCAACACACATGAGACGGTCGGCATTGATCTGGTGGCGATGTGTGTCAATGATCTGGTCGTACAGGGGGCGGAACCGCTCTTTTTCCTTGATTACTATGCCACCGGACGACTCAACCCCGCAACGGGACGTGATATAATTGCGGGAATCGCGCGGGCGTGTCGAGACTGTGGCTGTGCCTTGATTGGGGGGGAGACAGCCGAAATGCCCGGACTCTACGCCGATCAGGACTATGATTTGGCGGGATTTTGTGTGGGGGCTGTCGAACGTGACGCTGTGCTCACAGGTGATGGTGTGCGGGCTGGTGATTTGGTTCTCGGTCTGGCCTCAAGCGGCTTGCACTCAAACGGCTATGCGCTGGTTCGCAAGGTTATTGAGCAATCCGGCCTGCGCTACAGCGACCCCGCACCCTTTGGCGATAGCGACAACAGCATGTTTAAAAACCTGGGTGAAGCCTTGTTGATCCCGACGCGACTCTATGTCAAAAGCTGTTTGGCAACCCTGCGCGCCTTTGGCCCGAAAGATCAGGGTATCAAGGCATTGGCCCACATCACAGGCGGCGGATTCATCGAAAACCTGCCGCGCATTCTCCCCAAGGGAGTCGGGGTGAGACTTGATGCGACAAGCTGGCAGGTTCCGCCTGTCTTTAAGTTCCTCGCCCATGCAGGCAATATTGCCCCGACAGAGATGATGCGAACCTTTAACTGTGGGATTGGCATGGTCGCCGTGGTCGGCCCGGACAAGGCACAGGCTATTGCAAATAGCTTTGAATCAGAAGGCGAGCGTGTTTTCCATCTGGGACGAGTCGAGGAACGCAACACAGATCAGGAAATCGTTCAGATCAACGGTCTGAGTGAACACTGGTCACTGTGACCGCGATGAAAGTGTGACAGCCATGAAGGTCGCCGTTCTGATTTCTGGCAGGGGTTCAAACCTTCAGGCCCTGCTTTCGGCCTGTCAGGTTGATTCTTTTCCCGCAGAAACTGTTCTCGTTATCTCGAACAATGCCGATGCGGGGGGACTGGATTATGCCCGCGAACAGGGGGTTCCGACTCTGGTTCTTGACCATAGGGCCTATCGCACACCGGACGGCAAGACAGACCGTGTCGCTTTTGACCGCGCGATGACAGCGGCTCTTGAGCAATCAGGCGTGGAATTTATTTGTCTGGCCGGGTTTATGCGTCTTCTCTCGCGTGATTTTGTTCGGCAGTGGCACAACCGCCTTATCAATATCCATCCCTCTCTCCTGCCCCTGTTTCCCGGTCTCGAGACCCACCAGCGCGCCCTTGATGCGGGGTGTCGGATCCATGGCTGTACGGTGCATTTTGTCCGCCACGACCTCGACAGCGGCCCCATAATCGCACAGGCTGCTGTTCCGGTTCACACCGATGATGATGCGGGATCCCTCGCCCACCGCGTTCTGATTGCAGAACACAGGCTTTATCCTCAATGCCTTGAAAAAATTTCTGACGGGTCAATCTCTGTACACGGCGATAAAATCCACCACAAACAACAGCACCGCGAAACCCGGGTGCTGTTGTCTTTGTAGGTTCTGTCCTGTCAGTTCGCGATATCTGAAATCCTCAATTTGTTTCGCGTAGGAAACGTGTCAATTCTGAAACCGTCGCGACTTTGAACCCCCTGGCTTTTGCAAGGGGAAACCACTGTTCCAAAACCGCGATGGTCTGGCGGTGCGGATGACCGATTGCAATAACATATCCGCGCCTTTTCGCAATTTTTTCAGCCCTTTCCAGCTGAGCCAGGATCGTTTCGGGATTTTTATAGTCATTGTCCAGAAAAATATCACGTATCAGCAAGGGAACGCCTGCGCGCCTTGCTTCCCGTGCGACAACCGACTGCGGGCTTGTTTTGGAATCCATGAAAAAGACACGGCGCTGTCGGATTTCTTCCATGACCACGCGCATTCCCCTTGTCCATTCCGTAAAGCGGCTTCCCATGTGGTTGTTGACCCCGATATAGCCTGTAAATCGGGACAGTCCCCAGTTCAGGCGGGTTTTGAGTTCCGCGACGCTCAAACTGGTCAAAAGAGCCTGTGGGCCGGGGTCTTGGTCGCCTTTTGGCTCCATCGGCAAGTGGAGCATCACATCATGACCGTTATCACGCGCCTGTCGGGCCATGTCCGCAACCCCGTCTGCGTAAGTCATAAAGGACAAGGTAACGGCTTTAGACAGCCCGATTGCCGCCCCTGCGCCCGCCCGATTGACACCAACGTCATCAAGAACAATCACAATCAGCGGTTTTTGTGATGGCTTGTCCGCTTCGCGGGAGGGGACAGGTGACGGCACAGGTGCAGAACCGTCCTCGATCATGGTATCTTCGATGACCAGATCACGGGAATCAAGGCGACCTGAAACGCGACGCACCGAATGCGTTTTGTCATTAGGGGCAGAAACAGGGGCATTGTCCTGTTCGGGTGCCTGCACGGCCTGTTGTTGCACAGAAAGCAGAGCCGGGGCAGGCTCATCAACCAACAGATAAACCAGAACCCACAACCCCAGCGCGAGTCCGGGCAGGCCCGAAAACAGGATAGCAAGCTGTCGCCCAAGGCTCATCTGCTGTCTAGCCATCGCGTTCTGAAAGACCTTTGAGAATCGCACAATCTGGCGTTTGGTCGCCGGGGCAACGGTCAACCAGAGGCAATAACCTGTCGCGGATTGAGCGAAGTTCGGTTATTTTGTCTTCGATTTTTTGCAGGTGCGCGGTGGCGAGTTTTTTGACCTCTGCGGATGTTCTGTGCTGGTTTTTCCACAACCCGACAAGAACGGCGACCTCGGCAACGCTAAAACCCAACCCCCGCGCCCGGGCGATAAATTTCAGATTTTCAACATCGCTGGCACTATAATCCCGATAGCCCGCCTGCGTCCGCCCGGCGGGGTCAATCAGATGCACGGATTCATAGTAGCGAATCGCCTTGCGAGAGACACCAGAACGATGCGACGCTTCCCCGATTTTCATCCGCACAGGCCCCGTTTTTCAGGCTAAATCTTGATCAAAACATTTTCTGAGCGCAGGATAGAGGAAGAGCGAAGAGACCACAACTGTCACCGAGGAAAAGGCCATTGCCGCCCCGGCGAGAGTCGGGCTAAGCGCACCAAAGGCCGCAAGCGGAATCCCTAAACAATTATAAAGAAACGCGCCAAACAGGTTATGGCGAATCTTGGCACAGATAATCCGTCCGGCCTTGAAAACAGGCACAACCTGGCTGATTCGATCAGATAACAAGGTCACCGGCGCAGACCTGATTGCCGTTTCTGTCCCGCCCCCGACGGCAATGCCAATATCGGCGGCGGCGAGTGCAGGGGCATCGTTGATGCCATCGCCGACCATTGCAACCTTTTTGCCCTCTGCCTGAAGAGCGCGGATGACAGACAGCTTTTGCGCGGGCTTTTGCCCTGCGTAAAAATCTGACACCCCCAAACCTGTTGCTAACCCCTTGACCGCGTTTTCACAGTCACCACTGAGTAAAAGGCTTTTTAAACCCAGATCATGTAGTTTTGACAGGCTCTCGCGGGCCTCTGTGCGCACGAAATCTTCAAAACCGTAGAGCGCGACCAGCCTGAATTTCTCCTCACCTTCCGGCAAAAACAGCACCACAACAGCGGTCATCTCCCTCGCCCAATCCTGTTCAGCCGCGATCACAAGCCCGGTGTCCGCAATCATCGCCGCAGACCCGGCACGCAGAAGGCCGGTGCCTTCGATTTTAATCTCCAGGCCTGATCCGGCCTTTTCGATGACCTGAACGGGGGGAGCAAGCGCGTCAATGCGATCTTCAAAGTCACGAATCGCGGCAGAGAGCGGATGCTTGCTATCGGCAAGGGCATTGATAAAAGCGGGCCAAAACGGGCGACTTTCCGCTTTTTCTTCTTTCCAATGGCGCACAACAACGGGACGGCCTTCGGTCAGGGTTCCGGTTTTGTCAAAGGCAACGCGTGAAACCCGTGGTAAGGCTTCGATAACAGCGGCATCCCTGAACAAAACACCATAACGCGCCGCCATGCCAACACCGACCCGCAGGGCTGTCGGCGTCGCAAGGCCAAGGGCGCAGGGGCAGGCAATGACCAGAACTGAAATGGCGGGCAAGAGGCCATCCAAAGCCTGACCCTCGACAAACCACCATCCCAGAAAGCTCAGCACAGACACCACCAGAACAGCCGGAACAAAAACAGACGACACCCGATCAACCATCTTTTGAATCGGGGCTTTACTCTGTTGGGCATCGCGCACCTGTGCAATGATCCCCGACAGGAAAGAGTCCGCACCCAAAGCCGTTGCCTTGATTTCGAGAACGGCCTGACAGTTCAACGTCCCCCCGATAACCTGATCACCAACGGCCCTCGGCACAGGAACAAATTCACCGGTGACGGGACTGTCGTCCACTTCGCTTTCCCCCCGGATGACCTCACCATCACAGGGGATGGCCTCCCCCGCCGCCACAATGACCTGATCCCCGGGGCGGAGCGCGGCGGAGTCGAGTTCCAGTACCTGACCATCGCGCCGCACCCGCGCCCGTGGGGGGCGCAGGGCCACAAGAGCCTGTACGGCCTGATCTGTTTCACGCCGGGCGCGGGCCTCCATGACCTTACTGACGAGAACAAGCGTAATAATGACCGCCGATGTTTCAAAATAAAGATCATGTGCCTGTCGCGATGACCACAGGGCAGACAGCCCCGACGACAGCATTTTTTCAATCATCAAATAAAGCGAAAGGCCAAAGGCCGCCGTCGTCCCGATGGCCACGAGCGTATCCATCGTCGCTGTTCCGGTTTTCAGGAACGCCCAAAGCCCGCGATAAAACCCCGCCCCCCACCAAAACTGGACAGGGATCACCATCATCATCTGAATCAACGGCGGCACACCAACAGTAAAACCGGACAACGGCAAAGCCATCTGCATCACCAGAGGCAGGGTCAAAAGAATCGCCACAACAGGAAGCCGCTGTATGATCCCCTGCTCGTCTTCCCGCGTTGTCGCCTGTGGCTCGGGAACAGAGGCGTTATAACCCTTTTGCCCAAGGGTGAACATCAACCGTTCTGTGACCTGTGACAAGGGGGCTGTCTCTTCAAGTCTGACCTGTATTGACCCACCCAGCAGATCAACACAAACCTCACGCACCGCCGGATCGCTCTGCACGGTTTTTTCAACAGAGCGCACACAGCCCGCACAGGACATCCCGGAAAGATTCAGGACGAGGATTGAGTCATTTTTGCCGTCATTTGCGCTGTCGTGTTCGCCGCCGTGTTCGCCGCCGTGTTCGCCGTCGTGCATCGTTCAGGCTCCAGATTATCCTTTAATTTGATAATTCTGGAGCTTCCCCCGAGGGTAAGGTCAAGACGATTTTTCAGGCCACCCGCAAAGTGATTGTTTCAGCCCTCTAAAGCCGTTTTTTGTTCAAGGTATTGTTGTATTTTTTTGGGGGGGGAAAGCGCGATGGGGTGGCTGAAGGGATTTGAACCCTCGACCCCTGGTACCACAAACCAGTGCTCTAACCAACTGAGCTACAGCCACCACAGGTTGACGGGGTTGCTTTTAACGACAGCACGGCACAGCGTCAAGGCAGGAACGCGGGAAAAAGTAACAGGATTGTTCAAAACATTTCCTGATTAAAGGGGGTTGTTCTTTTGTGGCGGGCCTTGCTATAACGGCTCACCGGTTCTTGTTTTCCTTATTCTGCTATAGAGAGTTGACATGAAAAAGATCGATGCGATTATCAAACCGTTCAAGCTGGACGAAGTCAAGGAAGCCCTTCACGACATCGGGGCCAAGGGAATAACCGTGACCGAGGCAAAGGGATTTGGTCGCCAGAAAGGCCATACCGAACTGTATCGGGGGGCGGAATATGTTGTTGACTTCCTGCCCAAGGTTAAAATTGAAATTGTCCTGGAAGACGAATTGTGCGAGCGGGCCTGTGAAGCGATTATTCAGGCGGCTCGAACCGGACGGATCGGCGATGGTAAAATCTTTGTGTCCACCATTGACGATGTTATCCGCATTCGAACCGGTGAACGCGGCGAAGATGTGATCTAGGTGTTGTCTTATTACCATTTCTAGGTGCTGAAAAAAGGAAAGATTAAAATGTCAGACGTTCAAACAGTCCTCGATATGATTCGGGAGAACGATGCCGAATTTGTGGACTATCGCTTTACCGACCCGCGTGGAAAGTGGCATCACATGACCATGTGTGCTTCTGCTGTCGGGGAAGACGAACTCGAAGACGGTATTCTGTTTGATGGCTCCTCTATTGCCGGTTGGAAAGCGATTAACGAGTCAGACATGATTATCAAGCCTGATCTGTCGTCTGCGGTCATGGATCCTTTTTCCGCACAGGCGCAGGTTATCCTGTTCTGTACGGTGTACGAACCCGACACGGGCGAACGCTACGGACGCGACCCGCGCGGAACCGCAGAACGCGCGGAAAACTACCTGAAATCGACAGGATTGGGCGATCAGGTTTTCGTGGGGCCAGAGGCCGAGTTCTTTGTTTTTGACGAAGTGACCTATTCCAGTGATAGCCACAACACTTTTTTCAAGCTGGACGACGAAGAAGCCCCCTGCAATTCCGGCAAGGAACTTGACGGCGGGAATACAGGCCACCGCCCCCGGATCAAGGGCGGCTATGTTCCTGTTCCCCCCGTTGATTCCTCTGCTGATATGCGCGCGGAAATGGTGACAACACTGAAAAACATGGGTGTAACTGTTGAAAAACATCACCACGAGGTCGCACCGTCCCAGCACGAACTGGGCGTGAAGTTCGAGCCGCTGACGCTTTGTGCGGATAAAATCCAGCTTTACAAATACGTCGTGCATAATGTGGCCCATTCCTATGGCAAGACGGCAACCTTCATGCCGAAACCTGTCGCGGGCGATAACGGATCGGGGATGCACACGCACCTGTCAATCTGGAAAGACGGTCAGCCTACATTTGCGGGCGAAGGCTACGCCGGGTTGTCACAGAACTGTTTGCATTTCATCGGCGGCATCATCAAACATGCCAAGGCCCTCAACGCCTTTACAAATCCATCGACAAACAGCTACAAGCGTCTTGTCCCCGGTTTTGAAGCCCCGGTTTTGCTGGCCTATTCTGCGCGCAACCGCTCTGCGTCCTGCCGTATTCCGCACGGTTCCAACCCCAGGGCAAAGCGTGTTGAGGTGCGTTTCCCTGATCCTGCCGCGAACCCTTATCTGGCCTTTGCGGCCTTGATGATGGCGGGTCTGGATGGCATTCGCAACAAAATCAATCCCGGTGAGTCCATGGACAGGGATCTCTATGACCTCCCTGCCGAAGAACTGGAAAACATTCCAACGGTGTCCGGTTCCCTGCGTGAGGCTCTGGATGCGCTGAAATCTGACCACGATTTCCTGCTGGCAGGTGATGTGTTCTCCAAAGACCAGATTGATGCCTATATTGAACTGAAATCCGAAGAAGTTCAGCGTTTTGAAATGGCCCCGCATCCGGTTGAATTTGATCTTTACTACAGCGTCTAGGTTCATATGCGAACAAGCCGGCCCCGCAAATCTTGCGGGGCCGTTTTTGCTTGCGGTGCTTTTTGTGATCCGGGGGTTAAGAGGTGAGAAAAAAAGACACAACACGCGAACGCGACCTGACCCGGAGGTCAATGATGTCTCATTACAGGGCTCTCGCCCTTCCGGCCTCTATCGGGATGCTGTTCAATACCCTTTATAACATTGTGGACAGCTATTTCGCCGGAATGATTTCCACCACGGCGCAGGCGGGGCTGTCGTTGTCTTTTCCGCTTTTCCTGCTTGTTTTGGCCTTTTCGATTGGGAGTAGTCAGGCCCTCGGCGGGTTGGTTGGCCGCGCCAGGGGACGCGGGGATCAGGTGGCGGCCCGCAGGATTGCTGCCCAGGGGTTGGGAACCGTTTTTATTGTTTCCTTTGCGGTCAGTGGCCTTGGGGTCTTTTTCACCCCGGACTTGCTCAAAATCATTGGTGGTCAGGGCGATTGGCTCGCGCCCGCTGTTGATTATGCAACCCTGATTTTCCTGTTCGCGCCCGCTTTTCTCCTCGCCTTTGGCGCGACGGGCTTGCTCTCGGCACAGGGAGATCAGGTTTCGGGCAAACAGGCCGGAATCGCGGCATTTTTTGCAAACTGTTTGCTGAATCCTGCCTTGATTTATGGTTTTGCCGGCTTGCCTGCGCTGGGGTTCACCGGGATTGCGGTTTCTACTGTTGTGACGCAATGCGCGACGGCCTGTTTCCTGCTTTATCGGGTTGTGCAATCATCGGTGCTGAGCGGGGTCAAGCTGCGCGATTTCTTGCCCCGTTGGGACATTGTGCGATCTGTTTGCCCCCAGGGTTTGCCCCCTGCGCTCAATTTTATGACCACAGCGGCGGCCTTTTTTATCTGGCAATCGTGGCTACAACCTTTGGGGGCGCAGACCGTCGCGGCCTATGGCATTGCCTTGCGCGTGGAACAGCTTGCTCTTTTGCCTGGAATCGGTCTGACCCTTGCCATGATGCCTATCCTGTCGCAAAATTTCGGGGCGGAGCGATTTGACCGCTTGCGCTATGGGTTTTGGTGGGGACTTTGTGTCGGGCTGGCCTATATGGGGGGGGTGGGCCTCGTCCTCTGGGTGGGGGGTGGTTTCATTTTTTCGTTTTTTACAACCGATGCGGCTGTTTTGGCGGTGGGGCAACGCTATTTGGTTTACGCGGCTCTCACCCAGCCAGTCTATATGGGGATTTTGGCGATTCAAACCTTGATGCAGGCGGTTGGACAACCGGGGCTGAGTATTCTCACGGGTCTTTTCCGTCATGTGTTTATCGCCATTTTTTGGACGGTTCTTTTCGTGCGTGTCCTTGATTGGGGGGCAGAGGGCGTCTGGATGTCTGTTTTCCTGTCCGCAAGCTGTGGGCTGATCCTCTCGTTGATCTTCCTGCGTCTCGTCGTGCGAAAAACGGTTGGGTTTATCGGTTCGCCCGTGCAACTGTTCAAAAAATACCCTGTGGCAGAACGATAAAAGCCACGTCACCCTTTTTTTGTGTGAGAGGAAGAACGCGCAATGGTTCACATTTCATCGGCCTTTGACGGTGGCAATATTCGTTGTCTCGACGACACAAGCCCGGGTGATCTGGTTTGTGAGATTGAACGCGATAGCCAGTCCGATTTTTACCAGTGGTTTTATTGTCGTCTCTGCGGTGGACGCGATCAGGACTGCCGTATCCGCCTGGTCAATGCGGGCGGTGCTGCCTATCCTGCGGGGTGGGAAGACTATCGCGCTGTTGCCTCTTATGATCGTCAGGACTGGTTTCGCATTCCGACCCGTTACGAACAGGGGGAATTGATTTTATCACTGCGCCCTGAACAGGATAGCATTTATCTGGCCTATTTCGCGCCCTATAGCATGGAACGTCATGCCGATTTAATCGCCGGATCACAACAGTCAGCGCGTGTGCGCACAGAGGTGATCGGACGCAGTGTGGACGGGCAAGATCTTGACCTGCTCCATATTCGCGACTCTGATAACAGCCCGGCAAATCGGCTCAAGCTGTGGATTCTTGCCCGTCAGCACCCCGGCGAAAGCATGGCGGAATTCTGGATTGAGGGCCTGTTGGATCGGCTATTGGATCATAAGGATCCTCTGGCGCGGGATATTCTGAAACGCGCTGATTTTTTTGTCATCCCCAACATGAACCCTGATGGATGCCGACGCGGAAACCTGCGGGTCAATGCCGTCGGTGCAAACCTCAATCGGGAATGGCAAGACCCTTCGCGCCAGCGTAGCCCCGAAGTCTGGTACGCGCGTCGGAAAATGATGGAGGTCGGAGTCGATTTTTGTTTTGATATTCATGGTGACGAAGCCCTGCCCTATAACTTCATTGCAGGAACGGAAGGAATACCATCCTTTGACGCGCGGTTGCAGACGTTACTGGATAATTTCAAGGCCGACTACGAACGCGCCAACCCCGATTTTCAATCGGTTCACGGTTATCCCGTCAACCGCCCGGGACAGGGAAACCTGCGTTTTTGCAGCAACAACACCGCTGAAACCCATCACTGTTTGGCGGTGACACTGGAAATGCCGTTCAAAGACAACGCCAACGCCCCCGACTCCCGTCAGGGCTGGTCGCCTGCACGCTGTCGGGCCTTGGGCCGTTCGGCCCTCCATCCCATCTGGAATTCTCTTGATAAATTGAGATAAAAAATAAACCCGGGAAATTGAATATATTTCAAAAATCCATGGATTGGCTGACAGGACAGCCGTTTTCAAGAACGGCAATGGTATTTTGAAGATCGCAGAAAGTGGCCGCATGCGGAGCCACCCGACGGGGATCGGGGTGTTGAAAGTTGCGGCAACTATTCAGCCTTGAACACCCGCTCGGGAATTTCGGCCAGACAGCATCCGGTCGGACAATAAGACAGCACTCCGCCGGACAAACAGAACCCCGAAAGGCTCTTGCCTTTCGGGGCCGCCGCCGGTTAGGTTCGCAGGAGCAGGCCTAGAACTTGAACATGGCATCCAGTCGGACGCTGTGGCCCGTGTAGCCGGGGCGGGCACTCAGGTCATAGTCCGCCCCGATTGACCAGCGCGGGGCGGCATAGGTCAGGCCCACCCCTGCGGTGCCTGACAGCTTTTTGACCTTCGCCCCCTTGACCGTAAAGCGGCTGCCGCCGCCGGTGAACCGGCCGTGTGCCGTCGTTTGATCCCCCGCAAAGTCATAGGACAGCCCCACACGCGCCACGGGAAGCAGTGTGCCGTTTCCGTGGGTGATGTCTTTTTGAATACGGGTGCCCAGCGTGCCCACAACCGCATCAATCGACTCCACTCTGATCTTCTGGTTCAGGCTCAACGCCCCCGTCGTGGTGTAGTTCGCCGACCCCACCCGCGTCCACGACAGACCCGCCGTCGGGGTCAGCGTCGTGCTCACATCAAGGTTAATTGGCACACCACCCCCCACAGAGGCCGTCAGGCTGGTGGTGTCATAGGCCGACTTGCGCGTCAAGACCGCCACACGCGAGGTCGTGCTCACATCATTGCGCCCGGCACCCGCCCGACCTTCGACATAATAACGCTCCGTGCTGTAATCCCCGTAAACAGAAACCTGCCAGCTCCTGACATCCGTTTTATCCTGTCCAGCCCCCTTGCCCGTAATCCGGCTGGTGCTATAGGCCAGAGCCGCCCCCACACGACTCTGTTCCCCCACAGGCGCATCCACACCCATCGCAAGGCCCTGTGCAGAGGTGCGATAACCGTCAATCGTCTGTTTTTTGTCCTTCGCCTGTTTGCCCCGACTGCCAAACGGCTTGAGCCAGAGGACCCTGTTCAGTCCACCTCCGGTCGCAAATCCGCTTTGAACAAATCCGCTGCGGATGTACCCCCCGCGCTGCAGGGCAAGACGGTCGGACAATAGAGCCGCCACCTGTTTCCCCGTCGAGACCACCGCCGTCGTCACCCCGCCCAGCGCAGTCATCTGCGGCTTGAGCTGGGCCGCAAGACGCCTGCCCTGCTCCTCATTCCCCGGCTGCACCGCCTCCTCGAAAATCTTCTTCACATGCGCGGGTAAATCCTTCGCAAAATCGGCCGTCGTCCGGAGCATACGGGCCTCGGAGGGCGGCACGCCCAGCTTTGACGACACCTCGCCCACCGACTTGACCTTCGCCGTCACAGTGACAGCAGTGCCGTCATCACTAAACTCATAGTTGTATCTGACAAGGTTATTGCCCGCAAAGCTGAACTTCTCCTTGTCCAGGGTATCATGTGCACTGAACACCTTCTGCGTTCCGCTGGTAAAGGACAGCGGCAAAATCAATCTGACCCTGTTCTCATCCGTAAAGTCTCCCTCAAAGGCATAGTCCCCGACCGTCACAAAGGGCCGCGTTGCATCATCACGCTCCGTCAGGTAATCCCCCAGCACAAGCGTCGTCCCTGTCTTGAGCCTCAGGGTGCCCGATAGATAAACAGGCCGGGTAAAGGTCACTTTGGCCCCCTCGTTCACAGTCAGGCTGTTGAGTCTGGTATCGGACATCCCCAGCTGACCCCCAAAGGTCACGCCATCCGCATGGACGTTGTCAATGATAATCGTGCCATTGCCATTCGCCGCGCCTGTGATATCGCCCGTCACCGTCTGTCCGGCCGTCCCGCCAAAGGTCACAGAACTTCCGTCGCCAAGTTCGAACTCCCTGTCCGCTTTGACATGGCCCTTGAAGGTTGTCGCATCGCGCGCGGTGATCGTCAGGTTGCCGGCATAAACATCACCGTCAAAGGTCGTCTGGCCATCGCGCAGCGTGATCTGCTTGAGAGCCGTCCCATCGCGACCGACTGACCCGCGAAAGGTCACTTTGTTGTTATTGGTGTCACCTGCGTTGTCCACAACCAGACGACCACGCCCGCCAGAATCTGCGGTGATGTCGCCCGTCACAGTCTGGTTCGCCGTGCCGTTCAGGGTGATTTTGGCATCATCGTTTGCGGCAAACAGGATCCCGAGTTCGCCTGTGGTCACATTGCCCCTGAACTCTGCGCCATCGGTCGAACTGACCCCGACACTCTCTGCAAAAACATCACCCTTAAACCGCGCCACACCATCGCTCACCACCACAATCGCCAGATCGTTGCCCGCCGCGCCCACAGCACCCTCAAAGGTCACAGTCCCGCCGCTGTTATTCACAAAGACAAACCCCCGCTTGCCCGTGCTGTTGGTAATATCCGCCTGAATGGTCTGGTCGCCAGACCCGCCAAAGGTGATGGTGCTATCGCCCAGCTTCAGGCCATTCGCCAGATAAACATTGCCTTCAAATGTCGCCTCGGAGTCATCGCTCAGGGTCAGGCGGTTCAACTTCGCACCAGTCGTACCCAATGCGCCCTTGAAGGTCACACCGTCCGCGTGGGTGTTGCCAATGATGATCGTGCCAGTCGCACCCGATGCACTTGTGATATCGCCCGTGATCGTTTGTCCGGCGTGCCCGTCAAAGGTGACAGAACCACTGGTCGCGCCCAGCTTGATCCCTTCGTTCGCTCCTGTTCCTGCCTTGACATGGCCCTTGAAAACTGTCGCATCGCCTGTGTTGATCGTGATCGACCTCGCATAAACACCACTTCTAAAGGTCGTCCGGCCATCGCTCAGCGTGATCTGCCGGAGGATCCCCGTCCCGGCTTCACCAACCGAACCCGTAAAGGTCACTTTGTTGTTATTGTTGGTGCCATTCCCCCGGTTATCAACAATCAGTACCCCACGTCCGTAACGACCTGCTCGGATATCACCTCTGATCGTTTGACCCGCGTCATTCACCGTCGCAGAACGGCCCGCACCGCCGATGGTCAGGGTGGCTGACCCGCTGCCGTCGTCAATAGTCACCAGGGTGGCTGTCAGGTCTTTCTCAACCGTTGCCTGTGACGTCCAGCCTCCACCGATGGTGCCACTCACCCTAAAGAGTGTAGAATTGACATCCTCTTTAAAAACAGCCGAACCGCCGCCATACACACTACCAATGTTGACCCCCGCCAACTTGCCCGTGTTTCCAATCTTACCTGTAAAGGTGATCGTATCCGAACCACCCTTGTCACTGTCATAGACCCACAGATAACCTTCACTCGCAGACGCACCGTCAATGGTCAAGCCAACCGTTTTATCACCGCTCAACGCATCGAAAATAACCGCAGCAATGCCGTACCCGTTATCTTCATCGTCCAGCCTGATGGCATCACCGGACACATCACCCCGAAACCGGACAGTCCCCTGCTCTTTTAAAGTATCAAAAGTACTCCCCGCAATCACATCAATATGATTAACATGAACGCCCCTGTTGAAAACCGCACCACCGCCCTTATCCGAATCGCCCACCGTCAACTGCCTGAGGCGTTTGTCAGTCGCACCAATCCCTATGTCAAAGGTCGTTCTCCCCGGTGAGGCGTTATCAACACCATTCAAAACCTGAATCGTGCCCTCGCCGTCTGCGGCGGCGGTGATCTTCGCCGCGCCAGTGCCCAGAATCCTCCAACTGTTAGACCCATTCCGATCGCCAGACCCATTAAAAACAAGATAAGCACGATGGTTTGCACCCGCGTCGTTCAGAGTGACATCGTTCTCAATCGTTAAGTCACCGCCGAAAATGGCCCTGCTTTTTCGAGAAACGGACGGATCGGTAGGAAGCAGGCCAATCTCCAGATTATGGACAACAGCATTCCCCGCAATAATAACTTCCGCCAATCGTCCTCCCCTGTTCTGAACAGACAGATCAACCGCCCGGGCACCTTGCTTTTGGATTTCTCCGATACGGCTCGTCAGATCGGCTGGACTGGCCACAAGGCGCACCTCCAACTTCCCTGCCCCCCCTGTTCCACTGCGCAAAACCCCGATTTCCTTGCTTCCGGAATGATGTCTCAGATAAACAATCCCGCCACGCAATGTCAGATGATCACCATCTCTGGCTTCCGCCATATCCGTGCTGGAGGTGTTGCTTGCGTCTCTCGTTATACCCCAGTAACCATTACCTGTTGAATGCGTGTAATCCACCGTCTGGGCAAAGGCACCAGAACCAACGCCTGCCGCCAGAACAACAGCAGACACACCAGCCAACAAAGACGATTTGGAAGAAAAATGACACATCACAAGATCCACCGTTCAAAGGTTTATCGGAAAACAACAGGCAAACCGGATACAGAACGCACTACCCCACAAAAGAGGCCGCCCAAATGAAGATGCAAAGATGCAAAGATGCAAAGATGCAAAGATGCAAAGATGCAAAGATGCAAAGATGCAAAGAGGGGGCGCTAGCAGATATGAAAAAAAGGTGTCAAGGCTTTTATCGTCAAAAAACAATATTTTTTTTCTCGCCCAAAAACAGACGTGTCGCGCGACATCTGTACGCACACACGACACCTCAAGGGCCCGTTTATCCTTTCGCTCAATACCCCCCGAACTGCGCGCGACTTTCAAGGGCTTTGAGATAGAGGCTGTGACAACCAGCGACCACACGCGGCAGCCCCCCGCGCAAAAACAATCGGTGAAATCCTGACCTCGAATGAAACACACAAAACCCCCGGCCCTCTCAAAGGGGTCGGGGGATAATGAATGAAACCCAAACTTAAGATTTGGATGTTCGGATGACTTGACAAATTTAAGGATTTCGAGTTAATAAAAAAGGTCAGAGGTCTCGCAGGAATCCAGACCTGACCAATAGAATCTCTGACAGAATCAGGAAAAATCGGGGAGCAAAGTGATTATGGAACTTAAGGACGCAGTGGATGTCTTACAATTTTTAACGCTCCTTGCTGGGATATTTTCTCTTGTTTTTTTCGGTGTAGCTGGACACCCGTATTAACCCGCTAACCTGAGGTGAGATTGACTGGTGTGGACATGGCGTTTCGGCAATTTTTCACGCCGTTTCGCGGTCTGAAGCCTAACTGAACAGGCGGTTTGGGATGATTTTCACTGAATGACTCCTCCTGTAACCCTCATGGCCGTTAAAACACAGAATGCCTTTTCTTTCCAGGGTTAATACGGGTGTACAGCTGTAGGCAAACGTCATAGAATAGTCATAGAGGTTGAAACCGAAACAAGGTGGCAGATTTACTCTGCTTTGAAGGCCGGGGTCATGTCCCTGAAATGATGGTTCCTGAAACAGAGACCATCTAACCTTTTGAATGAGCAGAGCGAGAAGAATGATACTACCAAAGAAGATTGATGCGCCAGCCGCTCGCGGCCTCTCGGATGTCGTTCTATGCGGCAACAGCCTGGATGTTCTTGCGACACTACCTGATGGCCTCGTTGATACAATAGTCACAAGCCCTCCCTACTTTAGGCAGCGGGATTACGGACACCCGGATCAAATTGGGTCCGAGCATAGCCAGGACGCCTATATCGAAAATATTGTTGCTGTCTTCCGCGAAGCCGGGCGAGTCCTGAAAGATAACGGCACTTTGTGGCTGAACCTGGGAGATAAATACGTCAAAGAACAGCTTTGCGGTCTGCCCTGGAAGTGCGCTATTGCTTTGATGGAAGACGGATGGATTCTCAGGCAGGATATTATCTGGCATAAACCGAACGCTATGCCGTCATCAGTCAAAACAAGGCCGACGACAGATCACGAATATATTTTCATGTTCTCGAAATCTGCAAAATACCATTATGATGCGGATGCAATCAGAGAACCGCATGTCACTTTCAGTGAAAAGAGTAAAATGAAAGGTGGTCGCAACCATTTCTTTAAAAAAGGTGGCACACCGGAGAAGGGAAAGAATAGTGGAAAGACCAATCTGCATGATGCAAGGTGGGACAAGGCGTTTCATCCCAAAGGAAGAAATAAAAGAACTGTCTGGACTGTCCCTCTATCAAAGTTCAGAGGGGCGCACTTTGCCGTTTTTCCAGAGAAACTTGTAGAACCCTGCATTTTGGCCGGTTGCCCGGAAGGAGGAATTGTCCTTGATCCCTTTATCGGCTCTGGCACGACAGCCGTCGTGAGTAAAAAGCAGGGAAAACATTACATCGGTATTGATGTGAACCACGCGTACTGCCAAATGGCACTTGAACGGATTATCCGTGAAACCACATCACAGACATCTACTACGACAGGAACACACTCTAAGCTGGACACCCGTATTAACCCTGGAAAGAAAAGGCATTCTGTGTTCTAACGGCCATGAGGGTTACAGGAGGAATCATTCAGTGAAAATCATCCCAAACCGCCTGTTCAGTTAGGCTTCAGACCGCGAAACGGCGTGAAAAATTGCCGAAACGCCATGTCCACACCAGTCAATCTCACCTCAGGTGAGCGGGTTAATACGGGTGTCCAGCTGTGCATAAAAAAATTATAACTGATAAAATGGTTATTTATGCACTGCGCATATGGGTTACAGTTTTTATTTTGTTATTTTCTTTTTTGTTTTTAGTAACTTCGGAGTTTTTTTAGCAATTTCGAAGCCGATACAAACTGCATTTTCTGGAAAAATCACGAACATCTTGAATTGGAACTGCAAAAACGTATTAAGGCCGTGAAACCAAAACCTAAAGAGTGATGCAAAAGCCCCGTCGGTCGGCGGCTGGGCTTCTCTGTCCTTTTTGTTCGAGCCGTCGTGCTCTCTATTATTGATAGTTGGTCGCAAAGTGTGGTGTGCGTAAATATATCGCACGATGAGTCGTCTTTGAGCACCAGTAATCTCTGATCGTTTCCTGTCCCTCCCCGGTGTGTTGCTTTTGTTATCGAACAGGCTACACCCTCACAAAATGATAACGACTCGCAGAATGGGCATACCCGGAGTCAGGACACGACCTAATCAGAATCACGCTCCACTTGTGTCAGGAGGACAGCTTTTCTTTCAACAATTTGTTGACCACGCCCGGATTGGCTTTGCCCCCCGTGGCCTTCATCGTTTGTCCGACAAACCAGCCCATCAATTTTTCATTCCCGCCCCGAAACTGTTCAACCTGTTTCGGGTTATTGGCAATAATGTCATCAATCGCCGAGTCAATCGCCCCGGTGTCTGTGATTTGTTTCAGGCCCTTTTCCGCGACGATCACCGCCGCATCCTGACCCGTGTCCCACATCATTTCAAAAACATCCTTGGCTATGCGCCCCGAAATGGTGTCATCGGAAATCAAATCAACCAAACCGCCCAGCTGTGCCGCCGAAACGGGGGAATCAACCAGTTCAAGACCATTTTTGTTCAAAGCCCCGAAAAACTCCCCGGTCATCCAGTTGGCGGCAAGGCGGGCATCGCGGTTTGTGGCGACGGTTTCAAAAAATTCCGCCCGCTCGCGATCTGCCACCAGGACAGAGGCATCATAGGCCGGAAGACCAAAATCAGCGATAAAGCGATTTTTTTTATCGTCCGGCAATTCCGGCAAGTCCGCCTGCAGATCATCAACCAGCGATTGTTCCAGAACGAGCGGGAGCAAGTCGGGATCAGGAAAATAGCGATAGTCGTGGGCTTCTTCCTTGCTCCGCATCGAACGGGTTGTTCCCGTTGAGGGGTCAAACAGCCGCGTTTCCTGAACCACTGTGCCGCCGTCTTCGATCAGCCTGATCTGGCGTTTGGCTTCGTGTGCGACAACCTGCTGGACAAAACGGATAGAATTGACATTTTTGGTTTCCGTGCGCGTGCCAAAATCATCGCCCGGTTTGCAAACCGATACATTGACATCCGCACGCATGGAACCTTCGTCCATATTGCCGTCACAGGTTCCCAGATAGCGCAGGAGAGAACGCAGTTTTCGCAGGTAAGCCCCGGCTTCTTCGGCGGAACGCAGGTCAGGCCGCGACACAATTTCCATCAGGGCCACGCCAGAACGGTTCAGATCAATATAGGACTGCGTGGGGTGCTGGTCATGAATGGACTTTCCCGCATCCTGTTCCAAATGCAGGCGTTCAATCCCCACGGCGCGGGTCTTGCCCCCATCCAGATCAAGGATCAGGGTGCCCTCCCCCACAATCGGTTGCAGATACTGGGAAATCTGGTAGCCCTGCGGGAGGTCGGCATAAAAATAATTTTTGCGCTCGAAAACAGAGGTCAGGTTAATTTTCGCCTTGAGCCCCAAACCCGTCCGCACCGCCTGACGCACGGCCTCTGCGTTTAAAACGGGCAACATCCCCGGCATGGCCGCATCGACCAGAGACACATTTTCATTCGGTTCGGCCCCAAAGCGTGTGGAGGCCCCTGAAAAAAGTTTGGACCGCGAGGTGACCTGGGCATGGACTTCCAGGCCAATAACAACATCCCATTCGCCTGTTTGTCCCTTAATCCGATGACTCATCTTTCCGTTCCCCCGTTTTCAGAGACTCCGTGAGGTGTCGCCGTAAAATCAGCCGCGCGTTCCATGACCTCGGCAATGCAGAGCACTGTTTCTTCGTCAAAGGGGCGACCGATCAGCTGTAGCCCCAAGGGTGTCCCCCGTCCGCAGAGACCCGCAGGGAGCGACAGCCCCGGCAACCCTGCCAGAGACGCCGGAACGGTGAAGACATCATTCAAATACATGGTCAAGGGATCATCGCTGTTTTCCCCGATGCCAAAGGCCGCAGAGGGTGCCGTCGGGGCAAGGATCGCATGGACACCATCGGCATAGGCACGATGAAAATCCTGTGCAATCAGGGTACGCACACGCCGGGCCTTGTTATAATAGGCATCGTAATACCCCGCAGACAGCACATAGGTTCCCATCAGGATTCGCCGTTGAACCTCATCACCAAAGCCTGCGCCCCGGGTTTTTTCGTACATGTCATCAAGCGAGTCCCCATCGACGCGCAGGCCATAGCGCACCCCGTCATAGCGCGCGAGGTTGGACGAACATTCGGCAGGTGCAATAATGTAATAGACGGGCAAGGCATAGGACGTATGCGGCAGGGAAATATCCACAATCTGCGCCCCGGCGTCTTTGAGCCATGCCACGCCCTGATCCCACAGGCTCAGGATTTCAGCCGGAATGCCATCGGTGCGATATTCCCGGGGAATACCGATTTTTAGACCGCGAATATCACCGGACAAGGCATCGCGATAGCGCGGAACAGCCCGGTCAATCGATGTTGAATCGCGTTTGTCATAGCCCGCCATGGCTTCGAGCATCACAGCCGCATCCCGTACCGTTCTGGTCATCGGCCCCGCCTGGTCAAGGGAGGACGCAAAGGCCACAATCCCCCACCGCGAACAGCGTCCATAGGTCGGTTTCAACCCGACAAGTCCGGTAAAAGAAGCCGGTTGACGAATGGAACCACCCGTATCGGTTCCTGTGGCCGCCATGGCGATCCGGGCCGCCACAGCCGCCGCAGACCCCCCGGATGACCCCCCGGGCACAAGTGGCGTGTCATCCCCCCGGCGTTGCCAGGGGTTTTTGACAGGGCCGTAGTACGAGGTCACATTCGCCGACCCCATCGCAAATTCATCAAGGTTGGCCTTACCCAGCATCACCGCCCCGGCTGTCCACAAATTTTCGGACACCGCTGATTCATAGTCCGGCACAAAGCCATCAAGGATATGGGAGGCCGCCGTCGTCAGAACACCCCGGGTACAGAACAGATCCTTCATCGCAATGGGAATGCCATCCATAATCCCCGCTGTTTGCTTTTGCCGACGGGTATCAGACGCCACCGCCATCTCGCGGGCCTTGTCAGGAGTCGGGGTGATAAAGGCATTCAGGGCGCGCTGTTGCTCCATCGCCACCACATGGGCATCGGTCAATTCAACCGCTGTAAACTCGCCCTTTTCCAGCCCTTCAAGGGCCTGGGTCACATTGAGATCTGTCAGTCGGGTCATCTATTCAACCACCTTGGGAACGCTGTAAAAATCATGTGTGGCGGCGGGTGCATTCGCGGTCACACGGCCTGAATCACCGCCGTCATCGACCAGATCCATGCGCTGGGGCTGAACCCGCGCGACAACAGAGGTCAGCGGCTCTACCCCCCCGGTGTCCACCTCTGACAGCTGGGCCACCCAGCTCAGGATTTTATCCAGTTCCCCGGACAGGTCATCCTGCCGCTCCCCGGCGACATGAATGCGCGCCAGTCTGGCAATTTTTTCAACTGTTTCCTTATCCACTCTTGGCTGATCCGCAGACATCGGGTGTCGGTTCCTTTTTCCAGAAATTCAGAACGGGCCGACACTAACACCGCAACCCCACCCTCGCAACACCATCGAGTCATCCGCGTTTTGATCAGGCGGTCAAAACACAGCCCCGACATCTCCGCAGGCGCGAATGGGACGGGTCAGGATTTTTTTCAACCGTCTTCGGAACAACAACAGTGTATTTCCAAACCGTCATATCCCGGCTCCACCCCGGGGGGACACCGCGAGAGCAGGTCATCATAATCGATTTGTTGATTCATATGGGTCAGAATGGCTCTGTCCGGTTTGACCCGCTCAATCCATTCCAGTGTGCGGTCAAAATGGGCATGACTGGGGTGCGGATCATAACGCAGACAGCTGACAATCCAGTACTTTACCCCTGCTAGGGTTTCAAAGGCCCGTTCATCAAGTTCGGCCACATCGGTCGAATAGGCGATTTCGCCAAAACGATAGCCCATCGAGTCAATTTCACCATGGTTTTGAACAAAGGGGATGACCTCGACAGGGCCAACCATAAAGGAACCATCAATCAAACGGTCATTCAGCAAGGCCGGGTATTGGCTCTGTGGATCGGCAGAAGAACAAAAGGCATAGGGAAAGCGTGTTGTCAGGCTGTGGCGGACGGCTTCATCCATATAGGCATCAATGGCCCCGCCTGCCTTGTAGGACAGGTAACGCAGTTCATCCAGTCCGTGGGTGTGATCGGCGTGATCGTGGGTATAGAGAACCGCATCAATCGCCCTGACATTGGTCTCAATCAGCTGTTCGCGCAGGTCTGGCCCCGTATCGACCAGAATTGTATGATCCCGGGCCTCAACCAGAATTGACACGCGTCGGCGTCGATTTTTGGGGTTGTCGGGGTTACAGTTTCCCCAGTTTCCGCCCGGTGTCCCGGAACAAATGGGAACGCCACCCGACCCCCCGCACCCTAAAACCGTGACCTTCATGACTCCGCACTCCATAGCTTGTCGGCCTTTTGGAACAGGCGAAAGAAATTTTCTGTTGTCTGTTTTCTGATCTCGTCTTCGCGACACGATGTGACCTCGGCCAGCACACGCGCAGTGTACTGGACAAATGACGGCTCATTGCGCTTCCCCCGCAAGGGCACAGGAGCCAGATAAGGACTATCGGTTTCGACCAGGAGACGTTCTCGCGGTAAATCACGCACAATATCGCGAACGGCCTGCCCGCTTTTAAAGGTCAAAACGCCGGACAGTGAAATATAAAATCCCATCTCCACAGCCGCGATGGCCAGATCACGCCCCGCCGTAAAGCAGTGAATCAGTGCGGGATAAGGCCCTTTTTGATATTCATCGCGCAAAATCGCCACTGTATCGTCATCCGCATCGCGCGTATGCACCACCAACGGCAACCCCGTTTCACGCGCGGCGGCAATATGGGCGCGAAAACTCGCCGCCTGTTTATCGGGGGAGATATGGTCATAATGATAATCCAGTCCACTTTCCCCCAGGCCCACAACCCGGGGATGTTGTGATTTTTCAATCAGAAGATCGGGCGAAGACAGGCCCTCTGTCTCCACTTCGTGGGGGTGAACCCCGACTGTGCAAAAAACATCGGCATTATTTTGGGCAATGGATAAAACCGTTTCAAAATCGGATAACCGCGTCCCGATTGTCACCAGACAGCCCACACCTGCAGCACGGGCGCGACCCAGAGCATCGTCCAGGTCGCCATCGCGCAAAAAATAATCCAGATGACAATGGGAATCGACCAGCATGTCTGTCCCTGGCCTCACCGTTTTTTGATGACCAGTCATTCCTCTGTGGCCCGTTCAGTGACAAGGCGCGGGAAAAGCCCCACAGGTTTGTCAAGGATAAGACCGGGGGGCAGGCTGACCTCAAGCATGGAAAAATCACGCTGTTCAGGGGCAACCCCTAGCAAGGATAACAGCCTGTCGCTTGAGTCAGGCATGACTGGTTGCAACAAAATCATCACCTGACGAATGACATCAGCCAGAACATACAACACCGTTTCCATCCGCGCAGGGTCATTTTTTTTCAGCCGCCAGGGGGCCTGTTCGTCAATATAGCGGTTTGCGGCTGAAATCACGGCCCAAACCTGTTCCAGCCCCTTGTGAAAAGCCTGATTGTCGAAATTATCGCGCAGTTGTGCCAACAATCCCCGCGCCTGTTGCAACAGGGCCGTATCAGCATTGTCAAAACAACCGGGGGCCGGAATTTGCGCGGCGCAGTTTTTAAAAATCATCGAAAGAACACGCTGGGACAAATTCCCCAGATCATTTGCCAGATCGCTGTTGATTCGCTGGATCATCTGTTCGCGGCAATAGTCGCCATCCTGTCCAAAAGGAACCTCGCGCAATAGAAAATAGCGCACCTGATCCAACCCGAATTCATCCTTGAGCGCAAGGGGATCAATCGTATTGCCCAATGATTTGGATATTTTTTGCCCTTCGTTTGTCCACCAGCCATGAGCAAAAATACGACGCGGAATCGGAAGATCGGCCGCCATCAAAAAGGCGGGCCAATAAACAGCGTGAAAACGCAAAATATCCTTGCCCACCACATGCAGATCCGCTGGCCAGAACCTGCGGTAATTGTCGCCCTGTGTATCCGGATAGCCGACGGCGGTCAGATAATTGGTCAGCGCATCCAGCCAGACATACATGATATGGGCCTCTTGCCCCGGGACGCGAACACCCCATTTAAAGGTTGTGCGACTGATCGAAAGATCGCGCAGCCCCCCCTTGACGAAAGAAATAACTTCATTCCGGCGGCTCGCCGGGGCGATAAAATCAGGGTGGGCGTCATAGTGCGCCAAAAGCCTGTCCGCAAAGGCAGAGAGCCTGAAAAAAAATGATGGTTCTTCGACCCATTCGACTTCGGCTCCACCGGGCGCGTGACGCTGTCCATTTGCTTTTGTGACCAGTTCGGATTCTGTGTAGAATGCTTCATCGCGCACGGCGTACCAGCCCGCGTAGCTGTCGGCATAGATAAAGCCGTTGTCCTCCAGCAAACGCCACAGGGCCTGGCAGGCGCGTTTATGGCGCGGTTCGGTCGTGCGAATAAAATCATCCTGTGAAAAGCTGAAATGATCCGCAAGGTCGCGAAAATTCTGCGACACCCGATCGGTGAATCCTTGCGGGTCAAGCCCGGCCTTTGCCGCAGACTTTTCAACCTTTTGTCCGTGCTCATCTGTTCCGGTCAAAAAACGCGTGTCATAGCCGTCCAGGCGTTTAAACCGCGCCAAAACATCACAGGCGAGGGTCGTATAGGCGTGACCAATGTGCGGCCTGTCATTGACGTAGTAGATTGGCGTTGTGATGAAATAATTCTTTTGATCGGATGTCATCGAAACCCTTTGTTCCGCAGGTCGTGCAAAATTACGACCGACTCATATTTTTTAAACCCATATTTTTCAAGTCCGCAAAAAGACTCAAAACAACCTGCTTTCTGTCCAGATGCAGACTCAGGGCCTGCGCTGTACAGCTCGACACCCGATCTCGCAAGGCCAACCAATCGGCAACCGTCCCGCGTTGTCCGACAGAACACATGGTTTTTGTCCCGAGGTTGTCCCCTGCGTCGTCTGGTTCCCCACAGGCCCGCAAGGCAATCACCCGCCCCACCCACCAGAGGTAAAGTTCCATCACTGTCTCGAACGCATCCGGGTTCCGGGGTGATACAATATCATCCGCAAAGCGATGAAGTGCAACCCCGTCACCCGATAAAAGCCCCGTGATCATCGCTGTCATGTCCCGATAAAGACCAGCCCCCCCGAGTCCCACAGGGCAAGAGCCTTGCCCGGTGCACCGTCGGACAGGCTCGCCAGGAGAGTCATATCAACGGAATCAGGCGGCGGATGACACCCGCGCAACAGATCAACCAGAATGTCGCAAAGCCGCTCACGTTCCATGGCCCGCAAGGACAGATGACAACAACGTGAATAAAGCGTTGGCAAAACGGCCCCGGGATGTTGGCAGACCAAAAGGAAAACCATCCGCGCGGGTGGTTCCTCGAGGATTTTTAACAAGGCATTCGCCGCCGTTTTGTTCATGTCTTCGAGCGCATCAACAATGACCACCCGCCACCCACCGCTTGCGGCGGTCATGTGGGTAAAATCAATCAACTTGCGGGCGTCTTCTGCCAGGATAAAGGATGCTTTTTTGTTGTGTTCATCACGGAGGCGTTCCAAAACCATCAAATCAGGGTGTCCCCCGCTCGCCACCCATCGCCACGTGCGGCTGTTGTGCGGAATGTCCAGTGTTTGATCGGGATTTTGCCCCTGTGACTCCCCGCTATGGAGCAAAAAACGCGCAAAGCGATAGGCCAGGGTGGCCTTGCCCACGCCCTTTGGCCCGGTGAGCATCCACGCATGGGGCAAACGACCGGAGGCCCACGCCCGATAGAGAACAGCCTCCGCCGCCTCTTGTGCGAACAGCTCTGCGCTCAGGCGGGGGTGGTCGTCATCACGCGGGGAGTCCTTGACCATTACGCGCCCTCGACCATTACGCACTCTCACGGGGGGAAGCCGTGCGGGGAGCAGGTGCAATCCTGGTCGAGTCCAGAACCGGCCCCAACAGGCCGCGAATGTCGTGGGCAATGACATCAACCGGCCTCTGCCCGTCAACGACCCTGAAACGTTCGGGTTCTGCGGCGGCAAGGGTCAGGAATCCTTCGTGCAAACGGCGGTGAAAGTCATGTTCCATCGATTCGAATCGAGTCTCGTCCCCGTCACGTTGTTTGGTTCTGGTCAGTCCAACCTCCGCAGGCACATCCAGAAAAAAGGTCAGGTCAGGTTTAAAAGACCCCAAAACCCAGTCATGAAGTTGGGCGAGTTTGCCCAGATCAAGCCCCTGTCCGAACCCCTGATAGGCCAGTGTCGAATCGCAAAAACGATCACACAGCACAATCATTCCCCGTTCAAGCGCAGGCCGGATCACCCGCTGAACATGTTCATAACGCGCGGCAGAAACCAACAGGGCCTCTGCGCGGGCTGTCCAGCGGTCATCACGCCCCCGGAGCAACAGGGCGCGAATGTCTTCCCCGCCGTCTGTGCCACCGGGTTCGCGCGTGTGTAAAACAGGAAAATCCTCTGTGCGGAGACTTTCCGCCAGACGTTTGATCTGTGTTGTCTTTCCGCTTCCTTCGCCCCCTTCAAAGGAAATAAAAAGCCCGCGCCCCGACATCATCAGGGTTGCCCGAACAGCAAAAAGTTAAAGGCAGAGACAAGACGGCGAAACCCGCCCTGACGATCCACGGAATTGAGCGCAACCAGGGGAACCGCCACAGGCTCTAAACCTTCGGCCTCGATTGTGATCTGACCCAGACGCTGCCCCTGCACGACAGGAGTCTGAACGGGGCTGTCATAGATGGCGGTGACGGTCATGGTGTTTTTTGCAGACACGGGCAAGGTCAGGACAAGATCACGCTCTGTCCCCAGGGTGACTGTCTGGGTGGTGCCCAACCAGGCCGGAGCATCCTCCACGGCTTCGCCTGCGCGAAAGAGTGTCACATTGTAAAAATCACGAAAGGCCCACGAGACCAGCCGCGCGGATTCTTCGGCCCGTTCTTTTTTCGATTTCAAGCCATTGACCACAACGATCACCCGCCGCCCCCCCTGAACGGCAGAGGCTGTCAGACCATAGCCTGCGTCTTCGGTGTGTCCGGTTTTGAGACCATCCACGCCCAGATTGCGATAGAGAAGCGGATTGCGGTTTCCCTGTTGAATACCTGACCAGAGAAACGATTTTTCAGAAAAAATATGGTAGTATTCGGGAAAGCGGGTAATGAGAATATCCGCCAAACGTGCAAGGTCTTTTGCCGACATGCGTTGACCGGGATCAGGCCAGCCCGTCGCATTGGCAAAATAGCTCTGTTCCAGTCCCAGTTCCCTGGCACGGATGCTCATCTGGCGGGCAAAGGCGTCCTCTGACCCCGCCAGTCCTTCGGCGATTGCAATACAGGCATCATTGCCGGATTGAACGATGATCCCGCGCAAAAGGTTGCTGATGCTGATTTCATCCCCCAGTTCAACAAACATTTTTGACCCGCCTTTGCGCCAGGCCTTTTCACTTATCGGAAAAGTATCTTCGAGAGCCAATACCCCCGCTTGCAGGCGCTCAAACACCATGAAAACCGTCATCATTTTACTCATCGACGCCGGGGGCATGGGGCGCGATGCATTCTTGCTCAACAAAACGGTCTTTGTCTCATAATCCATGAGATAGGCTTCGCGTGCCGTGGTCTCCAAAGCCTGTGAAACCGCAGGAAGTAAACACAAAACCGGAACAAGGATCACTCTTTGCACACGGGAAAGGGCACGCATGAAAAATTTTTTCGCTAACGCGTTACGATAAACAGGGTTCTGCAACAAAATCACTCCTTATCAATCATGATTCGCGAGTCCTCATAACCATTGAGTCTCAAACGTTCAAGCATGGCATCCGCATCTCCAACCGTTTTCAGCGGCCCGACCCGAACGCGATAAAAAAGGCGTCCCCCCGTTGTGATCTCTGTCACTGACACCTGACCGAGTGAGGATAGACGCGCACGCAGCCGATTGGCGTTGTGGTATGCGGTAAAGGCCCCGGCCTGGACAAAAAAATCGGACGCTGTCACCGCCACCTGTCGAACCACGCCGTCATTGACGGGCTGTTGCGGGGGCTGTTGGGGGAAGTTTTGCGGGGGTTGATTTTGCGCGTCGGGTTCAAAACCGGCCCCCCGATCCAGTTTTTCAACAAGGCTCACCGGGGCGGAAAGCTGTTCATCGACAATGACGCGCGATTGTCGATTATTCCCAATCTGGCGGGCGAGCGGTTCTGTACTTTTGCCCTGTCGGGCCAGGGCTGCGGCCTGTCTGCTTTCTGCGGGCAGGATTTCAACCCGCACCTTTGCCGTCCCCTGACGACGAAAGCCCAACAATTCCGCCCCGCGCTGTGACACGTCAAGAATACGATTATAGGCAAAGGGGCCGCGATCATTCACGCGCAGGATCAAAACCCTGCCATTGTCTAGATTTGTCACCTTGACAAAAGACGGCATGGGCAGGGTGCGATGCGCCGCCGTGAGTGCATTTTCATCGAAAATTTCGCCATTGGCGGTTTTTTTGCCATGAAAACCCGGGCCGTACCACGACGCAACACCCGTTTCAACATAGCCATAGTCTTCGGCCGGATAGTACCATTTGCCCTTGATCTGATAGGGTTTGCCAACCTTGTAATCCCCGCGCGATGGTGCAGAGTGCGTGATTTTTTTCGCCGTATTGCCGATCAGTTCGATTTCTGCACAGCCCGCGAGGGCCGTTATCAACAGCACAGAACAGGCAATCTCTGCGCGTAAACAGCGCAGGAAAAAACAACAGCACCGCGCAAACACGATGGCCCCCCTCACCCGATAAGAAACCCCGAAAAAAACCTGTTCCAAAAAACCTGTTCCCTTGTCTGGCTCAACGCCTGCGCAGGACTTCCAGCAGACTATAATCTGCATAGCCGTCTGCGGGCAAGCCTGTGTCGTCCTGAAAACGCCGAATCCCTTCGCGTGTGCCGCGCCCCGGGATTCCATCCGCATCGCCAACGGAATAGCCCAGACGATTGAGGTGGTTTTGAATTTCAACCACATCCGTTCGGGCAAGCGGCTGTGCTCTGGGCAAAGCCAATGCCCGCAGGGCGGGCTGTCCTGCGATCCGGTCTGCGAAATGCCCGACAGCCAGGGCATAAAAATTTGAACTATTCCATTTCAGGATCTTGTCATAGTTGCCATAGACCAGAAACGCAGGGCCTTTGTGTCCCATGGGCAAAAAAAGCGATGCGTCTATCGTGGCGGCGGGCAAGTCACCGCCGTCTGTTTTGCGAATGCCGAGATCCTGCCATTCGCGCAAAGGCTTACGCAAGGACAGGCGGGCAAGTGACCAGTCAAATGCGGGGGGAACGATGACCTCCCGCCCCCATGTTTCGTCGCTCTTCCAGCCCATCGCAGAGAGGTAGTTTGCCGCAGAGGCCAAAGCATCGGGCAATTCGGCCCATATATCTTTGCGTCCGTTCCCGTTGTCATCAACGGCATAGGTGCGAAAGGTTCGTGGCATAAACTGGACATGGCCCATGGCCCCGGCCCAGGAACTTTCCATGTCGGACAGTTCAATATGCCCTTGATCCAGAATGTGAAGCGCGGCAATCAATTCGGCACGAAAAAAATCACCCCGGCGCGGATCCTGGGCCAGTGTTGCCAGGGCTCTGATCGCCGAAAACCCGCCCATAAATCCACCGAAATCAGTTTCCAGCCCCCAAAAGGCAACCAAAAATCTGCTCTGCACGCCATATTGACGGCTCACCCGATCCAGCAAGGCTTTATGTTTTCGCATCATCTCCCGCGCCAGGGCAATGCGGCGGTCATTGACCACCCGACCCAGATAATCCAAAAAAGTACGGACATATTCCGGTTGCTTGCGATTAAGGTCAAAAACCTGCTCAATCGGTTGAAAATCGCGAAAGGCCAGATCAAGAGTGCGCTCTGACACCCCCGCCGCGCGGGCGTCGTCGCGTAATGACACGAGCCAGGAGTCAAAATCCTGTTGCGCGGCCCCCCCCCGACCGGGGCTGATCTGAAAAAATACAGCCAGGGACAGGAAAAAAAGGCCGTGTAAAAGCCTGTTGTGCGTTTTTTTCTTCACACTCTCACCCACTGAAAATCTGCCCCTGATTATGTTCAAGGTTATCAACCGGGGCAACAGGGAAAGAGTCACTGACCACCACAAAATTCAGTGATTTTTAATTTCCAGACGTCTATAGTGTCCGGAGAGGTCAAAAACGCAACCTTGAACGCAGAAGAGGTCGGCAATGAGTGATGAGGATATGGATGATGATGCCATGGCGCGCGCCATGGAAGACACGGGCCAACCGGACAACGACGCAGATGACACGTCCACCGGCGACGGATCCGCAGACACCCCCGCAGACGCCGACGACACCAGGCCCGCCATTCACGGCGTGGAGCTTGAAGTCTCGGCAATTCTGGGCACAGCACAGATGCCGGTGAGCCAGCTGTTGAAAATGGGCCGTGGGGCCGTGGTCGAATTGGAAAAAGAAATAGATGACAAGGTTGAAATCAGCCTCAACGACCGGATCATTGCCGAAGGTGACGTGATTATCCGCAACGAAAAACTCTGCATCGAAATCAGTAGTCTGGTCAAACGCGCGGGGTAGCGTAGATTGTTGAAAATTATTGACACACCCCCGCCACATTATGTAGATGATGACCCGTCGTAAACCCTGTGGGGGCGCGCAGTGGAGAGGTGGCAGAGCGGTTGAATGCAACGGTCTTGAAAACCGTCGTGGGTGCAAGCCCACCGTGGGTTCGAATCCCACCCTCTCCGCCATTTGGGCCATTCTGCAAACCCCCGTTGCTTGGGGCATCTCAGGTCGTCTCCTGCAACAGAGGCTGGAGGTTTCCGGAAGCACTCAATTTGGCGGCTCCTGGGCTTTTTCGCCGATTCCTTTGAATTTTTCCACAAAGTCTGTCACCTTGCGGAAAACGGTCTGCTTTTTGGGCAGGTATTGCGGATTGAGCGGACTCATTTTTGGCAGGATTTCATTCAAATCCGTTCCTTCGTCGCGGACGAAACCGCGCTTGACTTCTTTGGCCAGGTAGCGTTTCGCGGCATCCCTGTTCAGGTTTTCGTCCGCAATCAACGCATCGGCTGCGCGCCGCTGCTCATCCTGTGCAAAGCTGTAAAAAATTTTCGATCATCCGGGGGGCGTCTTCCATCCGGGGGGCGTCTTCGTCCAGTTCCTGCTCGATGAATTTGACCAGCAGGTCTTCCTTGGCGCGCTCGCCCATACTGGCACGAATGAGACGCTGCGCGTCTTCGACCAGCGTGGCTTTGTTGTCCGGTGTTTGTCTTTTTTCAAAAATCTGTTTCAAAATATAGTCAAGGTCGATGTCCCGGGATTTGAGCAAATCAACCTCAAAAACAATCCCGTCCCAATCAGTCAGCGCGTCTTCTTCGCCTGATTCTTTTTCCCGTCGCAACCAGTCGCGAATATCGTTATAGACAGAACAATAGTCCTGAACCTGACGCACGGACGGCAGGGGCGGAACATTTTGCAGGATTGCGAACGTATCATCACTCATGCCCTGCTCTTCCCGCAAGGCCTCAAGGGATCTGGTATCATCCGGATCAAGGTCTTGCAGTGCTTTCAGACACGCGAACTCATCATAATTCTGCAATCTGTTGTCGAAACGCAAATAGTCACCAAACAACTGAACAAAGGATTTTTTATCCGCTGTGGTCACAATTTCACCCGGTTGGGGAAAATTTTGTCCCAATTTACGCACCAGATCACTGAACTCATCGATATAGTCTTCGAAGGATTTTTCCAGGATAATGCATTTGGTTTCGTCGGCCTCATCATCACAGAACAGCCGAATGGCATCGTCCGTTGCAGATTCCAGGTTGCGAAAGGTCACAATATTACCAAAGGCTTTGGTTCCATTGTAAATGCGGTTGGTGCGTGAATAGGCCTGTATCAGGCCATGATGGCGCAAATTTTTATCAACAAACAGGGTATTGAGTTTGGGGGCATCAAAACCCGTCAAGAACATGCCCACCACAATCAACAGATCGATTTCACCCGCTTCCATCCGTCTGGCAAGGTCGCGATAATAGTTTTGAAATTTCTGGCTTTCGATACCGAAACTCGTCCCGAACAGACGATTGTAATCATCAATCGCCCCGGATAAAAACTGTTTCGATGTCTTGGGGAGGGCAGAGGGATCACAGGATTCGTCTTCGAGGTTTCCTCCGATCTTTGGTCGTTCATGAGGGGTTTCCTCATTGGCGGCAAAGGAAAAAATTGTTGCGATTTTAAGCGGTTCTTTTTGATTTTCCTGCTGTTTGTGCAGTTCTTCATAATACAGTTTTGCCGCCGGTATCGAACTGACAGCAAATAACGCATTAAAGCCCTGCCCCTCTCGGCGGTGGGTTTTGCGGCGAAAGTTTTTCAGGATATAGCTGGAAATCCCCCCAATGCGTTCAGGATGGTGCAAAAGCCCTTTTGTTTCTGCCGCGCGGAGCCTTTCCAAATCCTGTTCGCATTCAGTGTCTTTGGATTTGGGGCGCGTATTGTTATAATCGACCTTGAGTTTAAGCACCTTGCCATCGCGAATAGCATCGGGAAGCAAATATTTATGTAAGGGCTCACCGAAAACATCCCCGGTTGTTTTTTCTGTCTGGGCATTTTTCTGGGCATTTTCGTCAAAGATCGGGGTTCCCGTAAAACCAAACTGGCAAAAATTGTTGAATGTTTTTTGCAATTTTTCCTGCATCTCGCCAAACTGGCTCCGGTGGCATTCGTCAAAGATAAAAATCACGCGCTTGTCATAAACCTCCAGATCACTCTCGCTTTTCATCAGCTTGTGGAGCTTTTGAGTGGTCGTGACGATAATCCTGTTATCGTCGCGGTTCAGGTTGCGTTTGAGTCCGGCGGTACTGTCCGACCCATTGACGCTATCCTTTGAAAATTTTTGATAGTCCTTCATCGTTTTGTAATCGAGGTCTTTTCTGTCCACGACAAAGATCACTTTATCAATAAAGTCGCGCTCGGTCGCCAGACGCGCCGCCTTGAAACTGGTCAGCGTTTTCCCCGACCCGGTCGCGTGCCAGATATAACCCCCCCTGGGGTCATTTTTTTTATTGGCGTCAATTTTCCACAACATGCGCTCCGTTGCCGCAATCTGATAGGGGCGCATAATCAACAGGCTATTACTGGCATCAAACACCGCATAGCGGAGCAACAGATTTAAAAGGGTGTTTTTTTGAAAAAAGGTCGCGGTGAAATCTTTCAGGTCACGCATCGGGCGGTTATCTGCCAGTGCCCAATTCATGGTAAAATCAAAACTGTCGCGGTCACGCGGGGTGGTATTGGCGAAATAGCGGCTGTCCGTGCCATTGGAAATGACAAAGATTTGCAGATATTTATAAAGCGAGTTTCTGCTGTTCAAACTTTCATGGCGATAGCGGTCGATTTGGTGAAAAGCCTCCCGAATAGCAACACCGCGCCTTTTCAATTCCACCTGCACCAGCGGCAGGCCATTGACCAAAATCGTCACGTCATAGCGGTTTGTAAAGCATCCCGTTTGTTTGAACTGCCTGATGACCTGGAGCCTGTTGCGCGCCATATGTTTTTTGTCAAACAGCGCGATATTTCGAATGCGCCCGCTGTCAAAAACAAAATCATGGATATAGTCATCATGAACCTTGCGTGTTTTTTCAAGCTGTCCCTCCCCCGCTTTGTCCAGATAGCCTTCGACAAATCGCCCCCACTCGTCATCTGTAAAACGGACATCATTTAAGTCCTGTAATCGCTTGCGCAGGTTGTCCAACAGATCATCCGGGGTCGTGACGCCCCTTGAAAACTCATAACCCTGGTGTACCAAATCCTGCACAAACTCATCTTCAAGGCCATTTTCACTTTGAAACCCCCTCTGGGTGTCGGGCTGTCTGGTGTAACGGTCAAGAATAATAAAATTGTTCGATTGTGCGATAGTTGTGGTGTCTGTGGTCATGGTCGCTCTCTTGCGCTCAAAGCTGATAGTTGTATTTTTCTACCATATGTTGAAACAAATAGCTCAAGATCCGCTTGTCATCGTCGCCGAGAGGGGCAATTTCTTCGCCAGCGTGTCTGGAGTGGCTGGAGATATTCACAATTCTTGCCTTATAGGCACCTGTTGTGCCGTCCTCTGTGGGGAGGAGTTTACCCCGGTTTCATAACCCGGAAAGGTCGCCGTACCACTCTCGGCAGGGAGTGTCAGATCGCACGGGTATTCAAGCCTGTTCATCTGTCATGCCCCGTTAAATCCCGACAGTGACTTTAACGTGAAAATCCTTGCCTGCTTTGTTATTGTACGGTGACATCAAGGCCGCGCTTTTTGGCCTCTTCCTGAATGATTTTCATGGCATCGTCACGTTTCATGTCAGGACATATAAGGTCAATATGCCCTACTTCCAAGAGACATCATACACTGAGAATGAATGTCATGTCCTGTTTTTTGCAGGTGCTCATGATCCGTCCTCCTCCGGCCTGGGGAAATTCAGCAAAAGGTCGCGGTAGTAGGCATATTGTTTCTGCCGTAACTCAATTTCACGCGGCAAGCCTTCGCTGATCGAATGCGTCAGGCTGTCGAATTTATCGAGGATTGCGACGATATGGGCTTGCTCCGCCAGTGACTTTTCAAGATCGCTTGGATAAGGGATAGGTACTTTATATTCCATGATCTTTGGCTTGTTACCACGCGGCATCTTTGCGCCTTTAGCATGCTGCATATTGCATTCAAAAAACTTGTCATCTGCTAAAACTTGATAGAGGTAGCGAGGATTGATGTTCTCATCAGTTGGGTGAACAACTAAAACATCACCATTGGTTCCGCCAACGCGGTCTGCGTGCCATATCTTTTTTAGATAAGGGCGAATATTGCCAATTAAAGTATCGCCTTCACGATATTCTGTCAGACTACCTGACGTCGGGACATGGTTAGACTTTGTTTTGCCAGCGCGATTTTGTAGTAGGTTATCAACTCCAACATAATTCGTATTATCAAGCTGGTCATGGCTGATACGTGTTTTTGAATATTGGGCTATCTCGCTCAAAGGTTTCCACGCCACATCATCTGAAAAAGTAAGAAGCCTGTCACGATAATAGTTGTATTGTTTTTTGCGTGCGGTAAGCTCGGCGGTAAGCTCGGCGGTAAGCTCGGTGAATTTGTCCAGAATGCGGACGATTTCCGTCTGAATTGCCAGCGACTTTTTCGGGTTTTCGGGGTGTGGGATGGGGATTTTGAATTTATCCGTGTCTGGCGTAGAGATTTGCGGCATCTGCATTTTACGACCAAGGCCCTGAAAATAAGGCTCACTTAGTTTTAAAAAATGATAAATGTATTTGACTTCTATATTCTCATTGTTCGAGTAGTATGACCACATTTCATTTTTATGAGAGAATGGCTTATTATAGTATTCAAACTCAATAAAACCCCTAGATTTGACAATGATAGAAGATTCCCGATTTACATCCTTGGCAGGAATGTCATCAAAATCAATGTTAGCGAAGGTTTTCCCGCCTGCAAAAATTTTCAGCGGTGCGTCGTCCTTGTGTAATTTCTTCATCTGTCCAGCTGTGATTTTTGTTCCTTTGGTGCGAATCAGTGTCTCCCCCAACGGCACCCACGCCACATCCGCCCCATTCAGCAACCTTTCTAA
Source organism: Kiloniellaceae bacterium (assembly GCA_965199245.1). Lineage (GTDB taxonomy): Bacteria > Pseudomonadota > Alphaproteobacteria > Kiloniellales > Kiloniellaceae > Carbonatibacter. The sequence goes on along the minus strand of CBDAQP010000003.1, from coordinate 45,029 downwards.
AAAATCGGGCTTGCTCATGCCTCAATCTCCGCGATGATGGCATCAATGTCTGTGCGCAACCGGTCTATGTTGCTCACTGTTGTTTTGATCCCGGCGTTCAGTTCGGTTATATTGATCTTTTCGCGGGTGTCTCTGGCTTCGACGTAACTGCTGACGGACAGGTTGTAGTCATTGGCGGCGATTTTGTCGCAGCGAACAGATTGGGCAACGTGGGGGATGTCTTCCTTTTTGTCGAAAATGTCGATAATTTTTTCGATATGCTCACTTGTCAGCGTATTATTATTGGTTTCCTTTTTGAAAAACGCCTCGCCGCTGGCATCAATGAACTGCACCACGCAATCATCAGGTTTTTGTTTTTTGGACAGGATCAAAATCGTTGTCGCAATCGTCGTACCGAAAAAAAGGTTGGGAGCCAGCGCGATAACCGTTTCAACATAGGCCTGATCGACCAGGTATTGACGGATTTTCTGTTCTGCCCCGCCCCGGTAAAAAATCCCGGGAAAGCAGACAATCGCCGCGCGGCCCTTTCCGGACAGGTAACTGAGCACGTGGAGGACAAAGGCAAAATCAGCCTTTGACTTTGGGGCCAGCACCCCCGCAGGGGCAAAGCGGTCATCGTTGATCAGGGTGGGGTCGTCCGACCCAATCCATTTCACCGAATAGGGCGGGTTGGACACAATGGCATCAAAGGGTTTGTCTGTATCAAAATAGGGGCGAGTCAGGGTATCGCCCAGCCGGATGTTGAACTTGTTATAGTTGATGTTGTGCAAGAACATGTTCATCCGCGCGAGGTTATAGGTGGTGTGGTTGATTTCCTGTCCGAAAAAGCCGTCATCGATGCTCTGGTCATCAGGCGTATCAAATTGTTTTTTGGCCTGGAGTAACAAGGACCCCGACCCACAGGCGGGATCATAGACCTTGTTAATTTTGTCCTGCCCGTGGAGGGCAAGCCGTGCAATCAGTTGAGACACACCCTGCGGTGTAAAAAATTCACCACCGGATTTGCCCGCGTTGGCGGCATAGTTGGCAATGAGAAATTCATAGGCATCACCAAAGAGGTCAATTTCATTGTTTTGAAAATCGCCAAGGTCAAGGTCGGCAACACCCCTCAACACCGCCGCAAGGCGTTTGTTTTTATCCTGTACCGTACTCCCCAATCGGTTGCTGGTGGTGTCAAAGTCGGCAAACAGGCCCTTGATGCTGTCTTCGGACGGGTGGCCCGTCGCGGAGTTTTCAATCGCGTTGAAAATGTCGCGGAGGTCTGTATTGAGGGATTCGTTTTGATGCGCGCCTTTCGTAACATTCACAAAAAGCTGACCAGGCGCAATGAAATAGCCCTTTGTTTTAATCGAGTCCTTTTTTAATGCCTCGGGAATGGCATCATCGCCGAGTTTGGCATAATCAACGCTGTCGTCACCGCCGGCCATGTAGTTGGCAAAGTTTTCACTGATAAAGCGATAGAACAGCGTCCCCAAAACATATTGTTTGAAGTCCCAACCATCAACCGCACCCCGAACCTTGTTAGCGATCTGCCAGATTTGGCCGTGTAGATTCTTGCGTTGTTCAGGGCCGGTCATTTGTTTTGTCCTTTGTTGTCTTTGTTTCCTCTGCGGAAGATCTGTGTCACAAATAGCACCCCTGCTGACAAAAGAACAAGAGTCCAGGGAACACGTCTAAAACAGGGAACCTCGTTGTCCGGGGCATCAGACTGCTGAAGACAGGGCGGTTCATTCCGGGATTTGACCCTATCACGCTGGCTAAAATTGCTGCGCGTTTGAATGCAGGACAGAAATCATGATTGGGTAGCGGCCAGCTTTTCCATGATCCTGGGCAAGGAAATCATTCTTACATTATTACCGATGGGAAATTCGTCATCGCCGCCATAGACAACAAATTTACGGGTTGCACCAACATCATCACAGGTTTGGCTGTAATGCTTGCCAATTTTAGGTGAATGCCCATGTTTGATTTCCACCGCCCAGATCTCTCTGTTCGGCATTTTGATGACGAGATCAATCTCCGCGCCTGCAGCAGTTCGATAAAAATAAGTCTTTGCCAACCGGGGTAAAACGGAATGAATATTCTCTATAACAAAGCCTTCCCAGCTCTTTCCCAAAATTGGATTTGAGATCAGCGTGTCGTAGTCTCCGATGCCCAGTAAACGATGCAATATGCCACTATCACGAACATAATAGCGAGGAGATTTTATCAGACGTTTTTTGACATTTTCATACCATGGCTCAACACGTCTAACCAATAATAAGCCTGTAAGAATATCAATATAATCATTGATATCTGTGCGTCTGACCTCAAGGTTTGTCGCAAGTTTGCTTGCATTGATTGTCTCACCCTGAAGATGTGCGAGCATTATCCAGAGGCGGTGCAATGTTTGGGCTGAAACATCAAAGCCCATCTGCGGAACGTCTCGTTCCATATAGGTTTGTATCAGATCTTCCAGCCATTCCATTGCTATCCCGTTGTCTTGAGATAAATAACTTCCCGGGAATCCTCCACGCAGCCACAGATTTTTGATGCTTTGTCTTTCGGCATCTATTTCAAGTATATTGACACCACTCATTTCAATATAACTGATCCGACCTGCCAGGCTTTCCGAGGATTGACGCAGCAAATCCATTGAGGCAGACCCCAAAAGAAGAAATTGAGCAACATTACGCCCTTGTTGGCGATTATTATCAATGACACCACGCAAAACCATGAATAAATCTGGTACTCGTTGAATTTCATCCAAAATAATCAGCTTATCGCTGTTTTCTTCCAGAAAGGCTTCGGGGTCTCTTAGTTTTGCCCTGTCCTGTGGCCTTTCAAGGTCAAGGTATATCGATTCCACATCCTGTGCGATAGCTTTAGACAGAGTGGTTTTCCCCACCTGACGCGCACCAAGCAATGCGACAGCCGGGTTGCGATTGATACTTTTTTCTAGTTTTTGTGTGATCCATCGCTTTAACATACCTGGTGTATTGTACTAATTTCGATCAAAATGCAAGATATAAATCATACCTGATCTCCCCAAACTGCGCCGAAACTGGAAATCATTCAAAACTGGAGCGACCGATAAAACCCTTTTACACCAACGCTTTCAGCTGATTTCTGGTCAAAATTCCAGTTTTTGAATCCAGTTTGAACCAAAACTGCCCCAAACTGGGCACTGGCTGTTCTCCCCAAAGCTGTGCCATTGAGCAATCAGCTTTTCCTCCATGACAGGTTCATGCGACCTTGTCCATTCTGTTCCGGGTTGACCCGGAACAGAATGACGCGCATTCATTGGGGTTGCCCAACCAGGAACCTGCGGACGATCGTCGCCGCTTCTTGCGCTTGCGTACCTGCAAACCTTCTTCCACCTATATCCGATGGGTCTTTTGTGGTTGGCCCCGAAGCCCTCACGCCCGGGTAGCGGTGCGTGGAATGCGGCTGACCCGCCAGACGACAGAACCGGCGTCAGGCCAGGCTCCTGCAACAGCACAACAGCGCGGCAACGGCCTTCGGGGCCGGATCTTTTTTAGAACCTCCTCCAACGCCATCTTGTCCAGTGATAAATCCGCAACCAGCCTCTTCAAGTGCCGGTTCTCCTCTTCCAGGTCCCGGAGGCGGCGAACCTCATTGACCTCCATGCCGGAGAACCTCGCCGTCCACTTATAAAATGTGGCATCCCATGCTTGCGGCAAAGCTCCCTGGCCGGAACACCTGCCTCGTGTTCCTTCAAAATCCCTATAATCTGTGCGTCCGTAAATCTGCGCTTCATTGAGGGCCTCCGTGAAAATGACAAAAAAACTAACTTATCAATGGATCAAAATTCAGGGGGAACAGCAGATATGTGATTTTAATCTTGAAGGTGTGCGATCTTTCCCGCATGGAATTTTGTTTTAAGCAAGGCATCAATTTTCGCCAGTTTCATCACACGAGAAATACGATCCTGATCGGGATGGGCCTCCATCGAAATCTGATAACGGTTCCAGACCAGTAACAGGCTAAGCTGAATGGTTAACGCCATAAAATCAGTAGCAAACGGTGATGGATCAGCCATTGAAGCGACCTTATCTTTCACCGACTGCCAAAGAATAAGAGCCTCTTTCAACTCTGTAGAACTACCCGCATCACATTCATCAAGAATGAGATTTTCAAAGGATTTTGCCGATGATTTTTGCGAACCTGTCAGCAAACGTGTTGCCAGGGTCAGGGCATGGATACCATTGGTTCCTTCGTAAATTGCTGTAATCCGACAGTCACGATAGGTTTGCTCCAGGCGGTACCCGGATAAATAACCATAACCACCAAGAGCCTGAACGCCGAGTTCAGACGCACGGATGCCTGCTTCTGTGCCACAGACTTTGGCTACAGGCGTCAGAAAATCCACCAGCGGGTCACGGTAATTTGCTTCCATCGCGACCAACGCCAGATGTGTAATGCCACGACTGCCCAACGCAAGCATGTCACATTCATCCAACATACGACGAACGTCAGCATGTTGATCAAGCGTTATTTTTTCACCCTTTGCATTTCGCCCCTGTGTTCGCCCGGTAGCGTAAGATGAAGCGACATCGTATGAACGGGCTGCATGGGCAACACCTTGTAAGGCGACATCAAGGCGAGCATGGTTCATCATAGTAAACATGGCTTTCAGGCCATCACCGGATCTGCCGATCAGTTCTGCCTCGGCCATCTCAAAAGAAAGCTGGCAGGTTGGAGAGGCATGAAGGCCCATTTTCTCTTCAATGCGGGTGACAGAAATATCATTGCGGGTGCCATCTGCTTTATCAGATGTGCACAAAAACAGGCTTAAGCCTTTGACAGATTCATCACCGGTACGTGCGAGCACGAGATGAAGAATGCCTTGGCTCATATCCTGATCACCACCGGATACGAAGATTTTTTCGCCGTTGATCTGCCAACCTGTTTCCGTCTCAATCGCTTTACAGCAAATTTGCGAAAGATCGGATCCGGCACCCGGCTCAGTCAGGCACATGGTCGCCAACCAGCACCCATCCACCATCGGCGGTATCAAGCGTTTGCGTTGATCGTCTGTCCCGAACTTCATCAAGGTACGAATAGCACCGGGCACGAGCCCTGTCACCATCTGCAAGCTGTGATTGGCCCCCGAGAAAATCTCACTGGTGATGCCATGCACGATGGCACCCATATCCTGGCCGCCAAACTGTTCAGGTGCGGTCAGCCCCTGCCAGCCTTGCTCTGCCATCTCAGTATAAACCTCCTTGAAGCCTTTCGGCATTTGGACACGGCCATCAATCAGCTTGCAGCCGTCCTGATTGCCCGATTCATCAATGGAGGCAATTTCCCCTTCTGCAAATGAAGCGAAATGCCGAGAGATTTCACGGGTGAAATCTTCATCCCAATCTTCAACGGTTTCCGCCTTTGCAATATGCTTTAGCGAAAACAGGATATCATCTAAAGGTGCGGTAAACGGTTTCATCCCACACTCTCCAGCAGACGCACAGCATTATTTTTAAGAATGTCTTCGCGTAAGTGATCCTTGATGTCTATTCCATCAAAAGCCGCAAGCCATTTTTCCGGTGCAATCATCGGCCAATCAGATCCGAACAACACCCGCTCTTTGAGGAGCGTATTACAATAGCGCACCAAAATCGGCGGGAAGTATTTCGGCGACCAGCCAGACAGGTCAATCCAGACATTCGGCTTATGGGTTGCCACAGACAGGGCTTCTTCCTGCCATGGGAATGACGGGTGCGCCAGAATGATTTTCATATCCGGAAAATCCACCGCGACATCATCCATATACATGGGGTTCGAATATTTCAGGCGCATGCCATTACCGCCACGCATGCCAGAACCAACACCGGTTTGACCGGTATGGAACAAGGAAATACAGCCTTCTTCCGCGATGGCTTCGTACAGTTCATAGGCCATATGGTCATTTGGGTAGAAGCCTTGCATTGTCGGGTGGAACTTGAAGCCCTTAATACCAAAATCGCGGATCAGGCGACGTGCCTCACGTGCACCCATTTTACCTTTGTGCGGATCAATGGAGGCAAACGGGATCAACACATCATCATTTTCTGCGCATAGCTCTGCGATTTTCTCGTTATCATATCGGCGATAACCTGTTTCGTGCTCACTATCCACATTAAAGATAACAGCAGCAATATTGTGCTTACGGTAATGCGCCGCCGTTTCAGGAATAGTTGGCGGATGCGTCCATGGGGCACCAAAATATTTCGCCATTTTGGACTGAAGCTCATCATACCCATCATCGTCGTGGCAACCACAGGCTTCTTCAGCATGGGTATGAAAATCGATTGCGCGTATTTTACTAAAATCTATTATTTGTCTGTCCTCATACCAATGCGATGTTGCGATCCTGATTGTCGTACAATCGCTTAAGCAACCCATCACGACGGGTCAGGATTTTACGGAAATTCAGGTTACCTTTGGCGGTAATTTCACCATCAGCCAACGACGGTGGTTCTGACAGAACAAGGGCGCGTTTTACGGTCACGGAAGATCCGCTCACCTTTGCTGCACGTTCTCTGAGACGGTGCTCAATCTCACCTTTGAGAAGATCACAAACAATCAGGCCGTTTTCTTCTGTCAGCTTGTAGCCTTCTGTTTCAATTTCTTCCCGGTTTGGCACAATCATAATGCCGATTTCATTCAGGTCATGACCGGTGACAACAATATCCTGTGCCAGCGGTGCCATGCAGGAAAGCAACTCTGCACGTAAAGAGGTTGCACGCACCCATGTGCCGGTCAGAAGCTTAAAGTCATCGGAAATACGACCATCAAATTTCATGCCCTTGTTTGGTTCTGACGGATCAACAAACTTCATCGCATCACCAGTGATGAAGTAACCTTCCTCATCAAAGCTTTCAGCCGTTTTTTCTTCATCCCCGAAATAACCCGGCATAATATTGTCGCCTTTAACACGGATTTCACAGCGCATCTCATGATCCGGGATCAGCTTGGCTGTCACCCCTGCGAGAGGGACACCAACAACACCCGAACTATCAATCGGTTCCTGTTGCATCAGACAAGCTGGCGCTGTTTCTGTCAGCCCCCAGGAAGATGTAATCAGCGGAATTTCACCTTTTGCTTCAAGAGACATTTCTTCCAGGGCAGACCAAATTTTCTGTGGCAAAGACGCACCGGCATAAAAAACCAGGTTCAGTTCAGCAAAGAAGCTTTTGCGTAAAGCACCATCTTTCTTCAATGCGCCAACAAGCATGTCAAACCCAATAGGCACATTGAACAGCAATGTCCCTGTTTTGAGTTTCAGGTTTTCCAGTGTGCGATCAAACAAACCTTTAACCGGCTTGCCATCATCTACATAGAAACTTCCACCATTTGCCAGCATCATATTGAAGTTATGGCTACCACCAAAAACATGATTCCATGGCAACCAGTCAACTATACGTGGCGCATGTTGTGCCAGGAGAGGAAGTGCCTGTCGAATTTGTGTTTGGTTTGTACACATCATACGCTGAGTGGTCAGCACGCCTTTCGGGCTTGAAGAAGAGCCTGACGTCATCAGAATTTTGGCAACAGTATCTGAACCAACGTGACTATAAGCAGCGTCGAGATCAACAGAACTGTCCCCTTTCAACAAATCCTCAAATGAAATAACACCAGCTCTGCCCCCTGGACGGCTCGCTATAACATCAATGCCATTGAAAGATTCAAGATTGAGTGCCTCGCCATATTGACCTGAATCAATAGCATAAGCCATCTTCGGTTCTACCAGTTCAATAGCATGTTGAAGGCGACCATGGGCACCCTGGATCAGGGAATACTGCTCAGCCACAGGTACAGTTGGCACACCGATATATTGTGCAGCCAAAGAAAGAAGACCATGGTCTACCCCATTACCGGACATAATCAGGAGTGGCGTATCTTTACTCATGCCCCGTGCCAGAAGCGAAGACGCTAAAGCCTTCACCTTTTGCAGTGTCGCTTGATATGTTTCCTCACGCCAGCCCAGGCCACTGCGTTCCGCAATAAAAATCTGATCGGGTGTCTCATTAGCCCAGTGGTTGAGCCATTCACCGGTTTTGGAAGCGACTTTATCAAGCTCTTCCCGTGCACGAAGCATAAGAGTCCCGTCTTCACGTTTTTCAAGGGCGACATCATGTGCCTTAAAGTTCTCAGTCCGTCTCATCTTCCATTCCGGCAGAAGGTCTTCTGATCAGTTCCAGTGCCTCAAGCATGGTTTTCTTCATCTCGGGATCAAGACACCTCAACAGACGCTCTTCGCTTTCCTTGTTTGCTTGAGATGCTTTTTCACAAATACGTTTACCTTTTAGGGTTGTCATCAGGGAATAAGCACGACGATCTGTTTTGGAAGGTTCGCGAAAGATCAGTTCGCGAAGTTCCAATTCATCCACGATCAAAACCAGGTTCGAACGTTCAATCGCCAACGCATCTGCCAGTTGGGATTGGCGCATACCGGGATTATCGACGATCAGTACGAGTGCCGAATAAGTCACCATGCTCAGGTCAAACGGCTCCAGTACCCTTGCCAGATCAGCATGAAATACATTGAAGGCACGCTTCATATTGTATCCCATGAATTCACGGAGCATTCTGTCTGAAACCTTGACCTGTTGCCGGGGGTCTTGCTTTTTTATTTTCTTGGCTTGCTTCACAAGGTTCACTTGAATTTAGGGTCACGTTTTTCCAGGAAGGCAGCGAGACCTTCAACGGCATGCGGACTGGTTTGAGTCAGGGCAACGCACAAACTTTCAGTAAAGAGACCATCTGCCTTTGACATGTCTTCCACACGGGCCAGTGCCTGGATCATGATATAATTCGATAGCGGTGCATTGTCCGCAACTTTTCGTGCAAGCTCGCGTGCCATATCCATGGCACTACCAGCATCAACTGTGTAATGTGTCAGCCCCAAGGCCAAGCCTTCTTCAGCATTATACTTGCGACCAGTCAGCATCATTTCTGTCATGCGATCAGCACCAAGAATACGGCCCACATTTACAGAGGCACCGCCACCAACAAAAATACCACGCATACCTTCTGGTAACTGGAAGATCGTAGAAGGTTCAGCAATACGGATATGTGTGGAAGCGGCTAATTCCAGACCACCACCGATTACAGCACCCATCATGGCAGAAACCACAGGCAGACCGCCAAATTTGATCTTGTTCATTACTTCATGCCAACCACGAGAGTGACGCATGGTGCCTTCAGCATCGCGGGCCACATGTTCAGACAAATCCAGACCGGAACAATAATGGCCCCCTGTACCTGTCAAAATAGCAGCTTTCACATCAGCAGGAGGTTTGGAAAAGAAAGCATCGATTTCTTCCAACAACTGGCTGCACATGGCGTTACGCTTGCCCGGGCGGTTCATGGAAAGGATCGCAATGTCGCCTTCGATTTCGAAATCGAGATATTTTTCAGACATATTTTTTATTCCTTAGCGTTGAGGCAAACGAACAGCAGCATCCAGTCGGATGGTAGTTCCATTCATATAGCTATTTTTGACAATGTCACAAACAAGTTGCGCGTATTCTTCAGGCATTCCCAATCGACCTGGAAATGGGATGCTTTCTGTAATTTTTTTGCGAACGTCGTCAGTCAGACCTTCAGTCATTGCTGTTTCAAACAGGCCCGGTGCAATGGCTATCACCCGGATACCTGCACGGGCAAATTCACGCGCCGCCGGTAAAACCATTGAAGAGATCGCACCTTTTGAAGCAGCGTATGCCGCTTGGCCCAATTGCCCGTCCTCGATTGCAACAGACGCAGTATTGATAATCACACCATTTTCGCCGCTGTCATTAACCGGTTCGAGATCGAACATGAACTGTGCGGCATAGCTCATCACGTTATACGTGCCATAAAGGTTCACTTTGATCGTCTTATCAAATACATCTAGCGACAACTTGCCTTCACAGCCCACAATGCGGGCCGCCGTACCGATCCCGGCACAGTTCACCACGATACGCGGCACAGAACCAAGGGCCTGGGTTACTTCTTCAAATGCACCCTGTACGGCGGCGGCATCAGAAACATCAGCACCTACAGCGACACCATCGATTTCTTTTGCAATAACCTGCGCAGCTTCTGGATTGTAATCAAGTACTGCAACATTCGCGCCCTGGGCAGCCAGCATTTTGGAAGTTGCCGCCCCAAGCCCGGAACCAGCACCGGTCACAAGTGCAGTTTGATTTTTAATATCCATTGTTAATTCTTCTCCTCAGCCCGGAAGTAAAAGCAGAGTGATGGAAGGGAATAGCCCCAAAATAATGACGCGAACAATGTCGGAGGCGACGAAGTACATCACAGCCTTATAGGTCTCGCTAATCGGCGTTGTGCATTCTATTGCGTTAATAATAAAGAGGTTCATACCTACTGGCGGTGTGATCAAACCGACTTCAACAACGATCAACACCAAAATACCAAACCAGATAGCGACATGCTCCGTTGGCATACCGAAATCCATATCGGCAATTATCGGGAAAAAGACCGGAACAGTCAGCAGGATCATGGACAGACTGTCCATCAAACAGCCGAACACCAGATAGAACACCAAAATGATGCAAAGGACTGTCCAGGGGTTGAACTCTTGAGAGAGAACCAGTTGCGACAATTCCTGTGGGGCTTGTGTCAGAGCAAGGAAGCTGTTGTAAAAACTGGCACCCAGTATGATGAAGAAAATCATCGCTGTGCCCATTGCTGTGGTAATGATGCTTTCCTTAAAGATTTTCCATGACAGGTTCCCTGAAATCAGGGCAGCAAAACCTGTGCCTGCCGCACCAACTGCAGCACCTTCTGTCGGTGTAAACCAACCAAAATAGATACCACCTACAACCGAACCGAATACCACGATTACAGGCCAGACATTAAACAAAGCCTGAAAACGTTCTGCATAAGGGATCGGCTCACGCGTTCCGGCTGAATTCGGATTACGGCGTACATAAATCGAAATCGTAATGATGTAACCAATCGCCGCCAAAATACCCGGTACAAATGCGGCCAAAAACAGTTTGGCAATATTTTGTTCGGTCAAAATCGCATAGATCACCAGAATGACAGACGGCGGAATAAGAATTCCAAGCGTACCACCAGCAGCCAATGTTGCTGTAGAGAACCCGCCGGAATATCCATATTTACGCAACTCAGGCAGAGCCACACGGCTCATGGTCGCAGCAGTTGCCAGTGAAGACCCGCAGATCGAACCAAAACCGGCACAAGCCCCCACTGCTGCCATGGCAACACCACCACGGCGGTGACCCAGCCAACTTTCAGCCGCTTTAAACAGGTTTGCGGACATACCTGAGAGCGTCGCAAACTGTCCCATCAACAAAAACATCGGGATAATCGACAGGGAATAACTGGAAAACGTCGAATAGGTTTCCGTTTTCAGCTTCGACATAAACATTGCCGAATTGCCACCCATGGAGAAATACAGCCCGGCAATGCCACAGAGAATCATGGCCAGTCCAATCGGTGCACGTAAGAAAATCAACACCAGTAGGATCGGGAAAGACAGATATCCCATTTCCAGCATACTCAATGGACTGCTCTCTCTGAATTCGGCATGTACGAACGACCTGTTGCGATCTCAAGAACACGTGCAATGACAACAAAAAAACTGACGGATACGGAGATCAGGGAGGCGACAAAACTTAATGCGTATGCCCACCAGACAGGGAATTGAAGCAACATGGTTGTTTCATTGGCGTTCATTTTCCCCATCATTCCCAAATATAGACGCCAACAAACCAACAAGATCACGCTCACCAAAACGATATCCCAGAAAGCAACCAGGTATCTGTTGATTTTGCGCGGCAGAAAGGATGTAAAAATGTCCACCGTCGCATGACCACCATGAAGCTGGCAGTAGGGTAGAAAGGAAAAAATAGCAAGGGCGATACCAGCCTCGATTATCTCAAAATCACCGAACACACTGCCAATTCCGATCTGTTCACTCATTTGACCGAGAAATGGAACAACCTCCACGACATCAGGCAATAAAGAGACTGTATTAATGGCGCGGCCTGTGATGCTGATGACAGCCAGGAAAATCAGCCCCATCAACACCAGCCCGCCAAAAATGGCTGTCCATTTTGCTATTCGATCAATTAGTAAAACCAAGGTTTGAGTTCCAAGTTTTTGGAAGTTTGAAAAGTGCCCCTTCCTTTTACAGACATGGGCATTCACCAAGCTATTTTGTATTTTCGGCAATCAACTCACTGGCACGTTTCAGCAAACCGGTTCCGTCTTTACCTTTGGTATCCATATCCTTAACCCACTTTTCAACAGTCGGTTGCACCTGAGTTTTCCATTTTGCGAGCTCATCTCCGGAAATATTTATAATATTGTTGCCGCGTGCTATTGTCTTATCCAGGATCGGCGCGTCAAGCGACTGGGTCATCTGACCGAATAGCCCGCTTGTTTCCAAGCCAGAGTTTGCATCAAGAACCTTCTTCAAATCATCAGGCAGGTTCGCATATGAATCTTTGTTCATCGCCATGATGAAAGTCGCTGTGTAAAGCGTCTCGTTATCAAATGACGTATGATGGCTAACCAGTTCCGGGATTTTAAACGCAGCTGTTACTTCCCAGGGAATTACCGTGCCATCAACAACACCTTTTGACAGGGCCTCAGGAACGGCAGGGATTGGCATACCGATCGGTGTGGCACCCAGGGATTTGAACATTTCATTCGTGATACGTGTTGGTGCGCGAAGCTTCAGACCCTTTAGATCTTCAATCTTCTCAACCGGCTTTTTGGAGTGGATCACACCCGGGCCATGAACCCAAAGAGCGAGAGGGTGAATGTCTTTAAAATCATCCTGCATGGCTTCTTGACCAAGCTGCCAATAAGCACGTGATACGGCTTCAGCATTTGTCATTGTAAACGGAAGTTCAAAAACTTCAGTCTTCGGGAAACGACCAGGCGTATAGCCCGGCAAAGTCCATACGATGTCTGCAACACCGTCGACTACCTGATCCATCAACTCAGGCGGCTTGCCGCCAAGTTGCATTGCCGGAAATTCCTGAATTTTAAGACGACCGCCAGAATCTTTTTCAATTTTTGCCCTCCACTTGGAAAAGATGTGCTTTGGCACACTGGCTTGCGACGGCAAGAAGTGGTGGAAACGCAAGGTTACTTCTGCAATAGAAGCTTCGGCAAACGCGCCAACGGACATTGTTACAGCAACAAACATGCCCAATAGATTTCTACGTGAGGTCTTCATTGTTTTCTCCCCGCAATACCCTGTTAATTCCATACAGCATATATCGCTGTTCCTAATTTCGTTATCAAATATAATTGATATGGTCAATAACTGTTATATTTGATAACTATTTTCGTTATTTTTTTGATTTTTAAAATAAAAACAATATATTAGACAGAAAAAATTTTTGAAAAAAATCAACCGAACAATTTTAAAAGATGATTTTTTTGAGGGACTTTAGCGAAAGAATCACCTGTATCATTTCCTGAAAATAGATGGATGAAACTTTCTTCATATGACGAAGGAAACGACAAATGAGCAATAAAAACACTCTTTTTGTTTTAATTTCACTCAAAAATCCGAAGGTTTTCGTCTGAGATGATACGGAGAGTTGTCAGTAACTTGATTTCAGAATATGTGCCATTTTCTTGAAATTGTCTTTTGACAATCTGGCCCTGTAAGACAAGGATCAACCCAACAGCTTAATGCGACAGGAGTGGGAGTAATACAGATCGAACTCTTCTCGCACAAGTGCCGGTATCTCCTTCGACGAATCGCAAAGCGTACCTTCCCGGATATGGTGAATCCGCACACATGATTTACCATCATCCAGCAACAAAATCGCATTCGCGCAACGCCGTTCTAAAAACAGCGACCCTCGTTGCCCGGAGCGTCAAACTGCCTTGGAGACGTGCGCGTGCAGCACGACCTGATATCCTCAAATACGTCAGGTACTCTCCGGTTCTCGAAAGCAGTTTTCCTGCCAGCCAGCTTTGGCTGGAGGTTTTGAGAGGTACTCCAGGCCCTGCAAAAAAAGTTTGGGTCACTTTGAATGATAGGCTATACCGTATGAAACTCCGCGAGAGGGTGCGAATATCTACGATAGGGGAAAAGAGCCATGACTAAGTTTATGCAGTTTATTTTTGTTCTTTGTTCTGCTTTATTCTACGTCACGCCAACGAACGCAAGCATACCCGAAAAAATGCAAACACTTACGCACAGCTATCAACTCGGCGACACCCGCTTACAAGTCACGGAATATCGTGGGACGCGTTCGGGGGGGATGGTTTACTTTCATCCCCATGATTCAGAACAGGTCTCTATCCAGGCGGTGCGAAAAATCATTACCACACACGGTGGCAAAGCCGTTGTTTTGGAAAATCAGGGCAAACGGATTGTGAGTTTTTCCTTGCAGGGCAAAAGCTATAGTTTTGATCCCAATCGCATTTTTAGTGTGGAGGGTGTCGCGGCGACACTCAGAAAATACGGCCCCTATTCCGATGCGGCACGGGATGCAACCGTACAATTTTCCCAATGGCTTTCCGGTCTATTATCGTCGGGGCGGGTTTTTGCCATACATAACAACCGGGATACGACCTATAATGTCCTGTCCTATCGCGATGCCGGGGGCCAGCCGGCCCAGGGCGTGAAGGCATTGTATATCAACCCTGAACAAGACCCGGGGAATTTTGTCTATACCACCAACATCGGCCTCTATATGGCGGCAAAGGATAGCGGTTTTAATACTGTGCTCCAGGCCCGGGACGTCGAAGACGATGGGTCTTATTCTGTTTATGCCATGCGTCACGGTCTGGATTACATCAATGTCGAAACGAAAATTGACGATTTGACCGATGACCTCAACCTGATTGCGTTTGTGAATCGCTATTATAATTATGCTGATCTCACAGGTGAAACCTGGGCGACCTTAGAAAAAGGCGACCTTGTGGATCTGGTTGCGACATCATCGGCCTATAATGCCGCACATATCACGTATATCACGCAGGTTTTGAATGATATTGGCCTCAAGGTCAGAACGCGCTATGCCCAACAGGAAAAAGGCGGTGATCCGCTCTGGTATTCCAACAGCGATTCAGAACGCTTGAAACAATTTTATGAGGCGTTAAGTGCCCCTGATTCCAAGGCTGTATGGGGCATTCGCGGTGGGTCGGGAACAACCAATTTTCTAACCAGCATGATCGGCTTACAGCCCCCGAAAATCAAAAAACCGATGATTGGTTTTAGTGATGCAACGGGCGCACATCTCTTTTTGAATAGTAAATGGAACTGGCCAACCATTCATGGTGTACTTGCCGAATTTAGTACGGAGGTCGATAAAAAAGACGGTGTGCGGATCAACGACGAAACATCAATTACATCTGTCACGGATTTATTGATGGGGCGTGTTCGTGCATTAGATTATAACAGTTTAGTGCCAATGAATGCGGCGGCTCACAAGCTTACTGTGCTTGAAACGACTTTGATGGGGGGGAATCTCACCCTGCTCTCCACAGCCTTTGGCACCACCCTACAGCCCGCAAACCGCCCCTTTAGCTTGATTGTCGAAGGCATCGGCAATAATCAACACCAACTCGAACGCATGATGGATCAAATTGCCTATAGCGAGAACATGGAAAAAATCCAGGCCGTGATCCTCGGTGAGTTTTTGAAGCACGAGGCAGGGGATAGTCCCCATGATACCAAGCTCACCAACCTTGTCCTCCAGCGTTTTGCGGACAAGCTGGATATTCCGGTCTTCCGCTGGGCGCAATTCGGACACGGGTTTGTCAATCGGCCCTTGCCCCTGAACACTGCCGCAACCCTTAAAAAAGACGGGGATGGATTTACCTTGAGCGTTCAGGCAAGATAACATCACGGGCGCATTTATGACCTCCCGGAGCCACCCTCTTGACAGTGTGGCTTCGTTGGGGCTAGAAAGCATTGTGTTTTTATTTTGTTCCCATGAGGGCCGCCATGCTAACGCGTAAACAGTATGATCTGTTGATGTACATTCAGGGCTATTTGGATCAGAAGGGCTTGCCGCCGTCTTTTGATGAAATGCGAACCGCGCTGAATTTGAAATCAAAGTCGGGGGTTCATCGTTTGGTGCAGGCCCTCGAAGAGCGGGGATTTATTCGCCGGTTGCGACACAGGGCGCGGGCCGTTGAGATTGTGCGCCTGCCCGAAGACATCCTGCCGCAGAACAGAAAAAACAATTCCTCCCCCGAACGCAATGACCTTTCGGTGTTGGAACGGGCGGTCTCTTTGCCGCTCTATGGAAAGATTGCGGCGGGAACCCCGATTGAAGCCATCAGTGACCCGTCAAGTTTTGTTGCGGTTCCCGCGCATTTGGTCGGGGCGGGTGAACACTACGCCCTGACCATTGACGGGGATTCGATGATCGAGGCCGGAATCATGGATGGGGATACTGTTGTGTTACGCCGGGCAGATCGTGTTGAAAACGGTGGCATTGCCGTTGCCCTGGTCAGGGGGGAAGATGCCACCCTCAAACGTATTTACCACAAAGGCAAAGAAATTATTCTGGAACCTGCAAACGCCACCTACAGTGCCCGGCACTATCCGGCGGATGAGGTCACGATTCAAGGCCGCCTTGTCGGGTTGGTGCGTCATTATTCCTGATCCTTTCCCTAACGCTGCCGCCTCTGCCAGGGTCGTTGTCGCTGTGTTTCCTGCTGTTCAAGTGACCGTCCGTCCAATGCGGTCACGCGCCAGGCTGTGTGTTCAGGCCAGAGGGCCAGACCGCCTGCCCGCATAATGTCCCGGCGGTCAAATATCTGTGCGGAACAAGGCAGACCGTTCACCGGATAACGGGCGATGACAAGGTCAACATTTTTGCAATCCTGTTCCAGAGAGTCAGGGCGAAAGGACAGGGCAAGGTTGCGGGTTCCGGTTGAAAAAATGCACCCTGATGGGTCGCAGATCAGGGGGTTGTTTTGATCCCCTGTGTGTGCGCCAAACTGTAGCATTTTTTCAACGCCCCAATAGCGTAGCCAGTTTTTACGCGTGAAGGACTCCCCGCGCAGAGTTGAGAAAAAGGCGTCCTCTCTACTCTGCACCGCCATCAGTTTTGCCGTTGCATCAATCAAAACCACCGGGCGCGGCTGGATCATGGCTCCAATGATCAAAAGGGGAAGAGGCAAGAACCCAAACCAGCGCAAGGCCCCCTGAACCAGCACGAGCCAGAGCAAAACGAGGATCACTCCACCCAAAACGAGCGAGTCAAAAGCCGGAACGGCAACGGTACTCAAGGGAAAATCCCCGAAAAATTCCGCCAGCATCATCAGGCCATTCAACGCCTGCGCCAAAAGAAACAGGAACAGTTCCCCCGCCCCCAGGGGAATGGTCAAAAAACACAACAAAACCAGCGGCATGATGATAAAACCCGTCCAGGGAACCGCCAACATATTCGCCGGAATACCCAGTAAGGAGATGGTTTTAAAATGAAACGCAACAAAGGGCAGAGTCGCGAGGGAGGCCACCAGGGAACAGAAAAACAGGTTACAGAGCCACCACAGCACCCCGCGCCTGTTTGTCAGGTGCGATTGTCGCGATGAGGTCGAAAAAGAAAAACCAATCAAGGCCAGAACAGCCGCAAAAGACAGCTGAAAGGATGCCGTGACCACAATCGCCGGACTGTGCAGGAGGATGACCAGAGCAGCAATAAAGACAAGACGAAATGAAAAGGGGTTGCGGTCTAAAATAATCGCGGTGAGTGTCAATGCCGTCATAATAAAGGCGCGTTCTGCCGGAACAGGAACACCAATCAGCTGTAAAAAGGCAAAACAGCCTACAATGGCACAGGCCGCAGAGAGTTTTTTGATCGGCCACTGTACCGCCATCATAGGCCAAAGAGCCAAGGCAAAGCGAATCCCACCGAACAACAACCCAGCCAACAGCCCCATATGTAAACCGGAAATGGCCAGAAGATGGGCCAAGCCGGATTTTCGCATAGCGTCCAGCTGTGCCTGCGTTAATTTGCCTTTTTGCCCTGTGAGGAACACAGTCACCAACGCCTGTTTTTCAGGGGGCAACGTGGTACGAATGGATTGGACAAGTGAGAGCCTAAGGTCAGACCACAGGTTATTCCAACGTTGGGCAAGGGATTGTTCTGCGGGCCTGTCAAGGATTTGGGCTGTTCCCATGATAAAGCCAGAGGCCCCGAGTCCTTGAAAAAAATTGTGACGGGCAAAATCATACCCCCCCGGGTGCAACGCCCCGGAGGGCGGCAATAATCCGGCCCGCCCCGCGATACAGTCCCCGGTTTGAAAATCCTGTCGCGTGGTGAGGCGAATACGTTCCGGGGGGCTGTCTCCCCATGCCAATTCAACCGCCGCAAGGGTCAAACGCACTCCGCGTCGATGGGGTTCAATCGTGACAATACAGCCTTGAAAGGGAACGCCGTAGAGTGGGCGATGCAACAAAAGGGTGTCCTGCGTGTTTGCCCGATATGTCATGAGCGCAAAACCACCGAACAAAGCGGCAAGCAATAAAAAAAATGTGCCCAGAACAGGCTGTCGTAGCAGTAAAAATACCGCGCAAGGTACGGCAAGGAGGACAAAAACAGCCGCCCCCTGCCCCGCCCATTGCGGTGGCTCGGATGCGGGTGCAAAATAAAGCGTAATGCCTGTGCCGAACGCTAAAACAGCCAGATAAAAAGGGCGCAACTGCGCGAAGCCCTCCACGGTATTATGTGCGACCCAACTGTGCAACCGGTGCAGAGATTTTTTAATTGTCATGTACACAGGAAATCCCAGAAGCGTTTTGATCACAATAGCGGGGATTTGATGACCTGACAAAGCTATGATAGAGGGGCAGACAGCAAAACAATAACCATGGAATCGCATAATGTCTGTCCCCGCTGTTGTCACGCGCTTTGCACCCTCTCCGACCGGATTTCTCCATATTGGGGGGGCCAGAACCGCACTTTTTAATTGGCTCTTTGCCCGTCACCACGGCGGGCACTATCGATTGCGGATCGAAGACACTGACCGCGCCCGCTCGACACCGGAGGCCATTGCCGCCATTCTCGATGGCCTGTTCTGGCTCGGTCTGGATCATGATGATGAGGTTGTTTACCAATTTGCCCGGCGTGAACGACACACCGCAGTTGCGCGTCATCTGCTCGACCATGGTCGGGCTTATTTGTGTTATTGCTCCCCCGACGAACTACGCCAGATGCGCGAAGACGCCCGTACCGCAGGACGCCGTGTTGCCTATGACGGGAAATGGCGCGACCGCGATCCTGCGGAGGCCCCGGTTGGTGTTGATCCGGTGGTGCGCCTGAAAATGCCCCGCACGGGGGAGACAACAATCAACGACCTTGTTCAAGGCCCGGTCACGGTTCCCAATAGCCAGCTTGATGATATGATCTTGCTCCGCGCAGATGGAACGCCGACCTATATGCTATCGGTTGTTGTCGATGACCATGATATGGGGGTCACGCATGTCATTCGGGGTGACGACCATTTGACCAATGCCTTTCGCCAGAGTCAGCTTTTCCGTGCGATGGATTGGACACGCCCTGAATTTGCACATATTCCGTTGATTCACGGCCCCGATGGGGCCAAGCTGTCCAAACGTCATGGCGCGTTGGGGATTGAATCCTATCGTGATGAACTGGGTTACTTGCCCGAAGCGTTGCGTAATTACCTCTTGCGTCTTGGCTGGGGAAAGGGAGATGAAGAAATTATCGCAACGGAACAGGCGATTGAATGGTTTGACCTCACCGCCGTCGGCAAGGCTCCATCGCGTTTTGATTTTGCAAAGCTGGATCATCTCAATGGTTATTACCTCCGCAATCTGGATGATGGGACATTGGCTGATCTGGTTGCGGCACGGCTGGACAACACCCTGTCAGATGGGCAAAAAGCAACACTGGTCAAGGCCATGCCGGGATTAAAAGAGCGGGCAAAAAGTGTGATTGACCTGTCTGACTCCGCGCTTTTTTATCTCCTGCCCCGCCCGCTCGAAATGGATGAGAAGGCACGGAAAATTCTGGATGATAGTGCACGTGAACGGCTCTTCGCACTTCATGCACAGTTAGACGCCATCGCAGAGGCCGATTGGACAACTGATAGACTCGAACAAGAAATCAAATACTTTGCCGAAAAACGCGATGTGACGCTGGGTAAGGTTGCCCAACCTGTGCGCGCGGCCCTGTCCGGGCAAACTGTTTCACCGAGTGTCTTTGCGGTCATGGTGGCTTTGGGCAAAGCCGAATCACTTGGGCGCATTGCCGATCAAGCCGGCACAAAAAATCTGTGTTCAGATTGATATTCAGGCTCTGTCGTGATAGAGAATTGTGCGAGAAATTATCCAACACAAACAAGGTCGCGGGAACAGAAGGGAAAAGTCATGACGCAGAAAAATTCCTTTACACTCACGGATAACCGCACGGGAAAAAGTTTTGAACTGCCCGTTCTGGCTGGCAAGGTCGGCCCGTCTGTTCTCGACATCCGTCGTCTTTATGCGGAAACAGGGTGCTTTACCTATGACCCCGGCTTTACCTCGACCGCCAGCTGTGATTCCGCCATTACCTATATTGATGGCGATCAGGGTATTTTGCTTCACAGGGGCTATGCCATCGAAGAACTCGCGGCGAAAAGCGACTTCACAGAAGTTTGCTATCTTTTGCTCAATGGCGAATTACCCACAACAGAGCAAAAAGACGGCTTCGCCAAAGAAATCACCTATCATACCATGTTGCACGAGCAGGTCATGAATTTCTATCGCGGTTTTCGCCGCGATTCACACCCTATGGCGATTATGGTCGGCGTCGTGGGAGCCTTGTCTGCTTTTTATCATGACTCAACCGATATTCGCGACCCGGCACAGCGACGCAGGGCATCCTATCGCTTGATTGCGAAAATGCCGACCCTGGCGGCAATGGCCTATAAGTATTCTGTCGGACAGCCCTTTGTCTATCCGCGCAATGATTTGAGCTATGCGGCGGATTTTCTACACATGACCTTTTCCGTTCCAACCGAAGACTACAAAATCAGCCCTGTTTTGGCGCGGGCGATGGATCGCATTTTTATTCTTCATGCAGATCATGAACAAAATGCTTCAACATCTACAGTTCGCATTGCGGGGTCGTCCGGTGCGAATCCTTTTGCCTGTATTGCGGCGGGCATTGCCTCGCTCTGGGGGCCTGCACATGGCGGTGCGAATGAGGCTGTGTTGGATATGTTGTGCGAAATTGGTCACAAAGACCGCATCCCCGAATTTATCGCGCGGGCAAAGGACAAAAATGATCCTTTCCGTCTGATGGGTTTTGGGCATCGCGTTTATAAAAATTACGATCCTCGCGCCGCCGTAATGCGCGAGTCTTGTCACGAGGTTCTGACCGAATTGGGCACGGATGATCCCTTGCTTGAACTGGCGATGGAGCTGGAACGTGTGGCCCTGTCTGATCCCTATTTCAAAGAAAAGAAACTATTCCCCAACGTTGATTTCTATTCTGGTATTGTTTTGAAAGCCATAGGATTTCCGACCTCTATGTTCACAGTTCTTTTTGCCTTGGCCCGGACAGTGGGCTGGGTCGCACAGTGGAACGAAATGATCGAAGACCCCATGCACAGAATTAGCCGCCCCCGCCAGCTGTTCCTTGGTCAGGACAAACGCGATTTTGTGGCGATTGACCAACGCTAGGCCGTCGTTTTTGTCGTCTTTTGGTGCTGTTCGATCAGGTCAAACAGCACAGTTGCCGCCGCCTCGCTTGGTCTCTCGCCGACGGGTGAGAGCATGGCTCGAACCCTGGCACAGTCGTCATCAGATTTCTGGCGTACCTGTGGATCATCAAGGAAACGCCTGAGTTCTGCGGTCAGAAGACTGGGGCGGCAATCGTCCTGAATGCGTTCCGGTTGTAGTTCGCGTTGCAACAAAATATTGGGCAGGCTGTAATAACGAGTTCGAATCAGCCTTCGTACAATCCAGGCAGAGAGCCGATGGACGCGGTAGCCCACCACTGTCGGAACGGATGCTACTGCCAGTTCAAGTGTCGCTGTTCCCGATGCCGCCAGGGCCACATCAGCCGCTGCGAAGGCTTTGTATTTATCGGCCTGTGGACAAACAACAGTTCTCACAGGCCAGGACTCGACCAATTCGCGCAGCTTTGCCGACAGATGATCGACGCGGGGGACAACAATTTGAATCTTGTTGCCGTGTAAACCGTGAAGACGGTGGGTCACTTGCGTAAAAATAGGCCCAATCCGTGACAGTTCCCCCATCCGGCTCCCCGGTAAGACAGCAAGGGTAGAACATGTCGGGTCGAGTCCGAGTTCTGTACGGCAGTCCATGCTGTCCAAACCCGCAGGTTGTGATTCAAGGCAGGAGTGACCGACAAAGCTTGTTTGAAGGCCATAACGGGTAAAATAAGGCGGTTCAAAAGGAAGCAAGGTCAGCAAGTGATCGAGCCAGGCCGCTATTTTGCGCGCCCGCCCCGGCTTCCACGCCCAAACCGACGGCGCGACATAGTGAACAAGTGGAAATCCGGCTCCCTTGAGCTGGCGGCTGACACGTAATGAAAAGCCCGGGGAATCAACAGACAAAAAAAGATCAGGTTTTTTTTGTTTCGCATCAGAAACAGTTTGTTGAATACGGCGTAAAAAGTGGGGAATATGGGGCAAAATTTCAGCAAGGCCCATCACGGACAGTTCTTGCATGGGAAAGAGGCTGTTCAGTCCTTGCGCCTCCATAGCCGGCCCGCCAATGCCGTAAAATTCAACCGCGCCCCGCCGTGTGAGAGCCGCCATCAAACGCCCCGCGAGCAAATCGCCAGAGAGTTCCCCCGCGACAATATATACACGAATGTTCATAACGGCGCACCCGCATCTGCCCCATCCCAACCAGGCGCACCCAAATCAAGCCCAAGGACAAAAAGCCCGGCCTCCCCGGCGCGTTGAATGACCTCATCGCGGTCAATGAGAAGACTTCCTCCGGCTTCCAAGGCAATTCCGCGAAATCCGGCCTCAATCGCGTTGTTGACTGTTTGCACGCCAACTGTTGGCAAATCGGCGCGGCGATCCTGCCCGGGTTTTTTCAGTTTGACCAAAACAGGGCCTACGCCTGCGCGTTTTAAGGTGTGGGTGCGCTGGATTAAGGCATCAGTTCCTTCGATTCCCTCGACAGCCAGCACCAGACTATCTTGCACAACGACGGACTGCCCGACATCAACAGCCCCCAAGGCCCGCGCGACCTCAATGCCCCGGCGAATGTCTCCTTGGCGGAGGTCAAAACCATCAGAGGAGTCATCTCCCCCAACCAAATAACCCACAGGCATCACCCAATCGCGCAAAACATCATCGACAGCCAGAAAGCAAAAGCCTTCGTCTTCAAGAGCTGCCATAATCCCCCGGAGTAAACTGTCATCGCCGAGGCTCTTCATTCCCACTTTTGCAAAAAATTGCAGGGTGCGCCAATCCGGGCGCAATTCGGTCATCGACGGTCGTCGGATCGGCCCAATCATGACAAGATCGCGCACGGCCTGTGCCTTGAGCGTATCAATCACAGCCCCCCCCGCCCCCAGGCGAAACCACGCATGGGCGACACCTTGAACCGTGTCCAGATCCGTTTGCCCTTCAAAGGCCATCACGAAAACAGATCGCTTGTTTCCTTTGCAAAAATCGACCAGCTTACGGGGCAAGGGGCCACTCCCTGCCAAAATACCCAAGGGTAGTTTGGAGTCGAGCGAGCTGAAATCAGGCCGGGCCATGATTTTTATTCTTTGGGCTGACACAGAGCCCGTGACGAGTCAGCGGCAATAAAATCAACAACATGCCGGGCAAGATCCGTCGGATTGTCGGCCTGTTCTTTTTCAAGGCGCGCCGCCATTGTACCATCACCAGAAAAAAGTCGCCGGAACGTTGCCTGAAGTGCCGTAATCTCTTCACGGGCAAAACCGCGACGTTTCAGACCAATAAGGTTCAAACCGCTCAGATGACCGCGATTGCCGGTCACGAGGCCATAGGGAATGACGTCATTCCCAACACCTGTCATCCCACCGATCATCACATGTTGACCGATTCGGACAAACTGATGAACAGCAGACAGCCCTCCAATAATGGCAAAATCACCGACCTCGACATGTCCGGCAAGCGTCGCGTTGTTGACCAGAATAACACTACTCCCAATCTGGCAATCATGGGCAATGTGCACCCCGACCATAATCAGACAACCATCACCAACCCGCGTGACCATTCCGCCGCCCCTGGTTCCGGGGTTAATGGTGACATGTTCGCGAATGCGGTTGTTTTGACCGATGATAAGCTCTGAATCTTCACCGGAAAATTTCAAATCCTGGGGACTGCTCCCAATCGAGGCAAAGGGATAGATTTCTGTTCCTGCGCCGATGGTTGTGCGCCCACTGACAACAACATGACTGTGTAGTTTTACCCCGGCTTGGAGCCGTACCTTTGCCCCAATAACGCAATAGGGGCCGACCTCTGCCGCATCGTCAATGATTGCGCCTGATTCGATCAGGGCTGTTGGATGAATGTTCACGCGTCACCATCCACAATCATTGCTGAAAAGGTTGCTTCTGCCACCACGTTCCCGTCAACCTTTGCAAGGCCGCTAAATTTCCAAACGCTTTTGCGGTTACGCACCTTTGCCACATGAAGTCGCATCTGGTCGCCGGGGCCAACGGGACGGCGAAAACGCGCCTGATCAATTGTCATAAAATAAACTAGCTTCCCTGCGGCCTCTGCCCCCAATGTTTCAAAGACCACAACCGCCGCTGTCTGTGCCATGGCTTCGACAATCAGCACACCGGGCATAATCGGTTGCGCAGGAAAGTGGCCTTCGAAAAAGGGTTCATTCGCGGTAACATTTTTAATGCCGACGGCTCCTTGATGGCATTCAATGTCAGCCACCCGATCAATGAGCAAAAAAGGATAGCGGTGTGGCAAAATTTCCTTAATTCGAAGAATATCTGCCGAACGTAGCTCTGTTGAACGCGACGCTGTGTCGCAATGATCTTGTTTACTCATCAGGTTTTCCCCTGTTTTTCATCATCCGATCCAAAAATGCCTGCCGCCTGAGCCAGTCTCCCAAGGGAACCGCCGGATGTCCCCCGACTTTCTGGCCCGGCGAAATGGATTTCATAACCCCGGCCTTTGAGGCAATCTGTGTTCCTGTACCGACCTTGACATGACCTGTCACGCCCGATTTTGCGGCCATTACAACAAAATCACCCAGTTCAGCACTGCCCGCGACGGCAACCTGTGTCACTAAAACGCAGTTACGTCCTATCCTGGCATTGTGACCGATCTGAACCTGATTATCAATACGGGTTCCGGCCCCGATCACCGTATCAGGCCCCGCCCCACGATCAATAGTGGTATTGGCCCCGACCTCAACGCCATCGCCGACAAGAACCAACCCAACCTGTGGAATATCAAGGAATTCCTCTGGATCCATCGTAAAGCCAAACCCTCGCGCTCCAATCCGCGCCCCAGCGTGAATTTGGCAGTTTTTCCCAATCCGGCAATATTCTAAGGACACATTCGGGCCGATAACTGTTCCTGCACCGACCTCGACAGCGCGCGTGATGACACTATTCGCGCCGACCACGCAATGCGCCCCCAGGGTCACATCTGCCTCAATCACGACACCTGCCGCAATCTCGCAGGAGTCCCCGATTGAGGCAGAGGGATCAATTATCGCCTGCGGATTGATGCCAACAGCGGCCGGAATACGCCCCGCACGTGGATAAAAGGCCTGTGCAACCAAGGCATAGGCGCGATAAGGATTATTGCTCACCAACAGATGAACCCCCGCAGGGGCAAAGTCCTTATATTCAGGGGCCAGAATGCAGGCTGTGGCCTGCGTTATTTTCAGGCTGTTAAGGTAACGCCTGTTGTCCAGAAAAGTCACCTGAGCGGCGGTAGCGGCATCTAAGGAGGCGACATTCTCAATAACAGGCGGGGTCTCTTGCCCACGCAGACAAAGTTCTGCCCCGCATAGATCGGCGAGCTGTTGCAAAGTAAAGGGGCCTTCGCGTTTGAAAAACATTGGTCTTACTCCGCTTTCTGGCTTATTTGCTCTTTTGGGGCAGGATATCCGAAAGTATCGGTAGGGTACTATTCAATTCACTAATGATCTGTCCTGTGATTTCAAGGTCTTTTCTGAAAAAAACCATCGCCCCCTTTTCAATCACCAGATCAAACATCTGGTCTTTCATCCGCGCCAGAATAATCTTGTTCATTTCTTGGCGCACACGCTCAACTGCGTTAGCGTAGACTGTTGCCAGCTTGGCTTTCATTTCTTTGGCATCTTTGCGAACTTGGGCGGATGTTCGGTCAATATCCCCTTTACGCTGTGCAAAGATTGATGGATCAAGGACTGATCTTTCTTGACTCAAAATCCGGCTGGCCTTGATAAGCTGCTGCTCTTTTTCCCGGAACTTGCTTTGGAGTTCGCCACGTTCTTGTTCGATAAAGCGATTGATCTGTCGCATTGCTGTAGAGGCCGATAAAATTTCCTGTGTGTCGATAATGGCGACTTTCAGGTCGTTACTTGCCTGACTCACCGCAGGAGTCCCAGACAGTCCGCTCAACAGGATAACCAGCGCAAAAAGCCACCATTTTTTTTGGGCGATCATTTGGATGCCAACTTGTGTCACAATCAAAAATTGGTGCCAAAGCTGAAACTGAACACCTCGGTTTCATCAAATTTTTGTTTCAAAAGCGCATAGCCAATATCTGCGCGCAACGGCCCGAATGGCGAATCATAGCTCACTCCCGGCCCGACCGAAAGGCGCGGGCTTGCCGAGTCATTAATGCCTGTTTTTTTACCATCAATGCCAAAACTTGCCCCGAAATCGGCGAAAAGCCGTCCCTTGATAGGGAATTCTTCAGGCAGTCCGAGTGGAAAGGCCAGTTCCGCCGATGCGTTATAGAGGTGTTTACCCCCAATGGGGCCAGAATTTTTTTTGTTGCGCGGGCCAATACCGGAACCATCAAAGCCACGCATTTTCTTCCCACCCATAAAGTAGCGTTCCGAAATACGGGTATCTTCGCCCAATCCAACAATAGTTCCGACTTCCCCCCGCAGGGAAAAGGTATATTCGTCATCAAAAAAGGAATTATACCACGTTGAACTAAGCGTCGTCCGCAGGTGCTTGACATCGCCCCCCACCCCTGCAAGCTCGCTATCCAAAGAGGCAACATAGCCTTCTTTGGTTTGAAAAGCAGAATCGCGCTTGTCATAGACGAAGGACACTCCAACGGATGATTTGGTCGTATTGCCCTTTTGCGCCTTAACAGCAGCGGAGGCATCCTTTTTAATGTTTTTTATTTCAGTGGTTTGCAAGCTGTAGTTTACAAATTGCCTTAAATCATCAGAGAGATCAAAACCACCTCGTAAGGCTCCGCCCGTTCTATCTTGGTCGAAAGAAACCTTGTTTTTCTTCTTCTGTGTGAACCGAAAGAGGTCAAAACCAGCAGAAACATCCGTCCCCATGAAGTAGGGTTCCGTGAAACCAATGTCAACCTGAGAACCGGCCCCGGTCACGGAAAACTTTGCCCGAACATCTTGCCCCCGTCCAAGGAAGTTTCTTTCCTTTAGCCCAATCGATGCGAGGGGGCCATCATTGGATGAAAAGCCTGCGCCAAAACTGAGATCACCAGTTGATTGTTCTTCGACTTTGACCTTGAGAACGGCCTTATCAGGGGCCGATCCGGCAATGTTTTCAACATCAACACTTTTGAAAAATCCGAGGCCCTGAATCTTTTCGCGGGAACGACGAATGCGGGTCGCGTTAAAGGCGTCGCCTTCAGCTATTTCAATTTCGCGACGAATTACACGATCAAGCGTACGGACATTATTCTCAATGTCAATGCGTTCGACAAAAACGCGGGGGCCTTCGTCGATAGAATAAGCCAAATCAACCAACCGGTCATTACGGCGCACAACAGGTTGTGGGTCAATATCAACAAAGGCATAACCCAATTCACCTACCCGATCTGTCAAGGCAGAGACAGTGCGATCAACAAGATCAGCGTTATAAATGTCACCCCCAAATGTCAAAAGATCATTCTGGACAGAGGCAACATCAAAATTTTTCAAACTGCTTTCAACCGTCACAGAGCCAAAGCGGTAACGTTTGCCTTCCTCAATCGTAAAGGTCACGATGAATGCCTTGCGATTCGTGGTTAGTTCCGCAACAACGGACAAAACATCAAAATCGGCATAGCCCTTTTTTAGATAGAATCGACGCAAAAGTTCGCGGTCAAAGGTCAAACGATCCGGATCATAAAAATCATCTGAACTCAAAAATTTATAAAAGGCCGTTTCAGAGGTTGAAATCACATCCTTCAAATCGTGATCGGAAAAGGCTCTATTTCCAATAAAATTGATTGCATTCACAGGTGTTTTTTTGCCTTCAAAAATTTCAAAAACCAGATCAACCCGATTTTGTGGCAACTGAATGATTTTTGGCACAACAGACGCCGAAAAACGTCCGGAACGCCGATAGAGCTGTAGCAAACGCTCGGCGTTGGCCTGAGTTTTTGTCCGCGTATAGACTGCGCGAGACTTGAGGTTTGTTTCTGATTCTAGGACATCGGTCTTAATTGCCTTGTTGCCTTCAAAAATGATTCTGTTAATCACAGGATTTTCAACCACAGAGACAATCAGGCTACTTCCATCCTGACGAAAAGACACATCCGCGAAAAAACCCGTCGCAAAGATCGCCTTGAGCGACTGGTTCAATTCCACGGGGTCAAAGACATCGCCGGGTTCGATCGTCAAGTAAGACCTGACCGTTTCCGGCTCAATGCGTTGCGTCCCCTCAATGACGATATCGGACACGGAGCGGTTGTCCTGCGCAAAAGCAGGAAAGAACGTAAGGAAAAACGGGGCCAATAAAAAAAATATCCAGAATAGAGAACGACATCGGACAGACATTTTTTGTTATCTCCACAGAAACAGAGCAAACCCCAAAGCGTCAATTTGAAAAAAACGCATAAAACGCGTCATTCCACGTTACAACGACCATAAAACCCAATAGCAGAATCAACCCTGTGCGAAAACAATAATCCTGAATTTTTGGCGAAAGAGGTCGCCCCCTGACTATTTCGACAAGGTAGAAAAAAAGATGCCCCCCATCAAGAACCGGAATCGGCAAAAGGTTCAAAAGGCCAAGACTGACCGAGAGAATCGCCATTGTCCACAGATAACCCGGCAAGCCACTGCGCGCGGCGTCCCCTGAAATCTGTGCAATCCTGATCGGGCCACCCAAATCAGATACCGGGCGAAAGCCATCGACAATCTGTTTTATCGCCTTGAGCGACCCAGTTGAAATTGACCATATTTCATTGAACGATGCCCCCATCGCCCCGACAAAGTCGGGTCGCTTGTATTTTGGTTCAACAGAAGTCAACCCCACTTGATAGCGCAATGTTTCGCGCCCCTGCGGGTCTGTTCCACGGATAATAACAGGTTGAACGATTAGGGTCAGACTCTGTCTATCACGCAAAATTGTAAAGCTCTGCGCCGTGCCATCACCCAGCTGAATCGCCTGCCGCAGGGCAGTAAAGCTGTCAATCGCAGACCCATTTAAGGCCGTGACCAGATCACCAGTTAAAAACCCTGCCTCTGCCGCAGGGGAACCTGCGACAACCCCCCCCACACGCGCGGGTGTGTAAAGTTGCCCGATTACAGAAAAAAGCCCCGTCATCAATACAAAGGCCAGCAAAAAATTCGCCAAAGGGCCAGCGACCACAATCGCAAAGCGTTGCCAAACACTTTTTACGCGAAAGGCATCGGGGCTGTCTTTGTCCCCAGACTCTGGAGTATCCCCATACATTTTGACATAACCCCCAAGTGGGATCAGAGCAAAAGACCAGCGCGTCCCCTGCCGATCTGTTCGCCCGAAGAGTTCCGGCCCAAAACCAACGGAAAAGGTCAAAACCCGCACACTACAGAGTCGTGCGACCCAAAAATGACCCAGTTCATGAATAAAAACGAGAACCGTGATCAAAACCAAAAAAGCAAGAATTGAAACCATTGTGTCAAAGAAACCTTCTATGTCTTAATAAGCCCTTGAACCCTTTTCCGTACCGCAGAGTCCAGCGCGATCACATCATCAATATTCGCACAGGCATCATCTCCCCCCATAGCGGCAAGCGCACTTGCAACAGAGGCTGCAATCGATAAAAAAGGAATTTTCCCGTCCAGAAAGGCTGCGACCGCGACTTCGTTTGCGGCATTGAGCACAGTGGGTGCAGACCCCCCGGCCTGCAACGCTTGTTGCGCCAGAGCAAGCGCAGGAAAGGATTCTTTGTCCGGTTTTTCAAAGGTCAGCTGGCCCAAACGCGCCAGACAAATCGGATCAACAGGGGTGTGAAGACGATCCGGCCACCCGAGGGCATAGGAAATCGGAATACGCATATCTGGTTGACCAAGTTGAGCCAAAACAGACCCATCAACATAGTTCACCATCGAATGAACAATAGATTGCGGGTGAACAACAACGTCAATTTTATCGGCGGGCATGTCGAAAAAATAGGCTGCTTCGATCAATTCGAGTCCCTTGTTCATCATTGTCGCTGAATCAATCGTAATTTTTTTTCCCATTGTCCAGTTTGGGTGCGCTAACGCCTGTGCCACTGTGACGCCTTGCATTTGTGCCGAACTGCAACCGCGAAATGGTCCGCCAGATGCCGTAAGAACCAAAGAATGAACTTTGTCCCTGCCCTTTTGCTCAAAAACCTGAAAAATCGCGTTGTGCTCTGAGTCAACGGGCAGTAAAATCGCCCCGCTCTGGCGGCGAGCTTCTGTCATCAATACCCCGGCACAGACAAGGGATTCCTTATTCGCTAGCAAGACAGAGGCACCGCGTTTGATGGCCGCCATGGTCGGACGCAATCCCGCAATCCCTGTGATTGCAGACATGACTAGATCGCTTGAACGCTGTGCGGCCTCAACAACGGCATCCGAACCTGCGGCACATTCAACCGTGCGCGCCCCCATTTTTGCACCGAGGGCATCCTTGAGCGTAGAGTAAGAATTGTGATCGGCAATGGCAACAAAGGACGCACGAAAACGCACGGCCAGTTCAACCAACTTTGTCACATTACGCTGTGCACTCAGGGCCTCCACGCTGAAAAGGTCGGGGTGTCGGGCAACAAGGTCAAGCGTACTGGCCCCAATGGAACCTGTTGCTCCTAAAACCGTAAGAGAACGTGGTGATGTCATGACAGCACCCCTGTCACTTGTAATGCGGTAACGACCAGAGAAGTCGACATCACGCCATCAATCCGATCTAAAAGGCCACCATGACCGGGAATAAGAGTCCCTGAGTCCTTTTTACCTGCCCGTCTTTTCAGATGAGATTCTAAAAAATCACCTGCCTGTGCCACAACGGCAAGCAAGGCCCCGATGACCACAAACCCGATTTTTGCTGAAAGGTCAAAATAATCACCCACGATGCTACTGAACAGAGCCGCAAAAAACATCCCACCGAAAAGTCCCGCCCAAGTTTTGTTTGGACTGAGACGCGGAAGAATTTTCGCCCCTCCGATGAACCGCCCGACAAAATAGGCACCCGTATCCGTGGCACAAACAACAAAAAAGAGCCAAACCACCAACCCAAGCCCCGTTTCAGAACGCTCACGCAACCAATCGAGAGCCAAGCAACTGGCACAAATATAAAAAATCCCGAATAAAATCCACGCCGAACCAAATCGTCCTCTGTTGAGCACCCATTGAATCACCAGCCCCAGAATAAAAATTAGACCCGCTGTCACCACATAGCCCACAAGAGCAACCCAAAGTATCACGGCCACGATAGCCGTCATCGTAACGGTGGAGCGCAAAAAAACAACCCGCCTCTGGGCGAGCACTGCCCATTCCCACGCTACAAGAACCCCCGCGAGGAACAAAATAAAACTAAAGGACGTCGTCCCTCCTAACAAAGCCGCGCTCAAGAGGCCAATGAGTACAACCGCAGAGACAACACGTGCTGAAAAATAACTACGCCGAATTTGGGAGAACCCCATAACGCCTATCCCGTTTTTGGTATTCCGCAATCACCGACCGAAGATCTTGCGCTGTAAAATCAGGCCAATATTTGTCCAGAAAAATTATTTCACTATACGCCATTTGCCAGAGCAAAAAATTACTGATTCGCATTTCCCCGCTGGTGCGTACTAATAAATCGGGGTCGGGGATCCCTGCGGTGTCAAGTTCCCGAGTCAAATGATTTGGCGTTAAATCTGCTGGATTTAAAATTCCCTTTGCAACCTTTTCTGCCAGCCTTTGGGCGGCGTGGGTGATTTCCTGACGACTACCATAGCTAATGGCCATACAGGCCATCATCGCGCGATTGTCTGCGGTCTCGCGTTCCGCGCGATCAATCAGCGTGACAATATCGTCCGGTAGCCGCTTCCGGTCTCCAATAACCTTTAGACGGACACTGGCCTCATGAAGTTCGTCCAGATCATTTTCAAGATAACGCCGGAGTAGAGACATCAACGCGTCAACCTCTGTTTGTGATCTGTCCCAATTTTCCGTCGAAAAGCAGTAGAAGGTCATAATACGCACACCGAAATCACGTCCTGCACGGATAACGGACTGTAAAGCTTCCGCCCCCTTTCGATGGCCCATCAGGCGCGGTAAACCACGCCCCGCCGCCCAACGACCATTACCGTCCATGATAAAGGCAATATGAGAAGGAATAGGATGCTCAGACATCTTCAAAACGACAAAAACAGGCTATACCTGCATGATCTCGTCTTCTTTTTTGGTGAGCAGATCATCAATCAGTTTGATATGTGAATCGGTTGTTTTTTGCACGTCTTCGCCGAATGCATGGTGTTCGTCCTTGGAAATATCGCCGTCTTTTTCCAACCGTTTCAACTCATCCATGCCATCACGGCGCACATTACGCACGGCAATCCGGCCCTGTTCCGCATATTTACCCGCAATTTTCGTCATTTCCTGACGACGTTCTTCGGACAGGGGGGGAATTGGGCAACGGATCAGCTGTCCGTCCGGTGACGGATTCAGGCCCAGACCTGAATTGCGAATGGCTTTTTCAACCGCAGACACCATTGCTTTGTCCCAAACCTGAACGGTCAACATTCGGGGTTCAGGAGCACCGATGGTTCCAACCGACGTCATCGGCATGGACGAACCATAGGCATCAACCATCACGGGTTCCAAAAGTGCCGTGGACGCTCGCCCTGTACGCAAACCGGCAAAGTCCTTTTTTACAGCCTCTACAGCACCATCCATACGGCGGTTGATGTCTGTCATCTGATCCTTAAAAGACACGGGGGCTAGTCCTCATTCTGTACGGTTGTAAAACGTCCCTCACCCCGCAACACGCGGGCAAAGGATCCCTTTTCATAAATCGAGAAAACTGTGATCGGAATATTGTTTTCCCGTGTCAAGGCAATAGCAGATGCGTCCATCACACGCAAATCATCGATCAAAACTTGACGATAATCCAAACAGTCATAGTGCTGGGCATCAGGATTTTTGACTGGATCATCCGTATAGACCCCATCGACCTTTGTTCCCTTGAGCAAAAGCGAACAGTTCATTTCAGACGCACGCAAAGCCGCTGCCGTATCGGTGGTAAAATATGGATTTCCTGACCCTGCCGCAAAGATCACGACACGCCCTTTATCCATATGGCGTTCCGCGCGGCGGCGGATGTAGGGTTCCGCCACTGTATCCATTGGAATAGCAGATTGAACCCGTGTGGTGACGCTCAGCTGTTCTAGCGCATTTTGGAGTGCCAGCGAATTCATCACTGTTGCCAACATACCCATATAGTCTGCTGTTGTGCGTTCCATACCAGAGGCCGCCCCCGATAGACCGCGAAAGATATTCCCCCCCCCAATCACAACGCAAACCTGTACACCGCTTTCGACGACTTCGCGAATGTCTTCGGCAATTTGATTGACCATTTCGGGCGAAACTCCGAACTGCCCCGTTCCTATCAAGGCTTCGCCAGAGAGCTTGAGCAAAACACGTTTGTGTTTTTGAGGCTGTGACATGTCACCGAATCCTTACAGAAGACATAAAAAACCGCACCTTCGCCTGCGGCAGCATAATCTTTTCTGAAGGTGCGGTCTATGAAAAGTCTTTCACTGGCCAAGAGTCGCGGCAACCTCAGCGGCAAAGTCTTCTTCTTTTTTCTCGATTCCATCTCCAAGCAAAAAGCGAAGATAACCTGTGATTTTTACTTCGTATCCTAATACCTTGCCTAAATTTTTCGCCGCCTGATTGACAGAGTTTTCACCATCAACGACAAAAGTTTGCTCCAAAAGGCAATTTTCTTCGTAATACTTACGAATGCGACCTTCCACCATCTTTTTCGCAATCTCTTCGGGTTTGCCAGATGCAACAGCTTGGTCAATCAGAACTTGGCGTTCGCGCTCCAAGTCCTCCGCCCGTATAGAGTCACGATCAAGAGCCAACGGATTCACAGCCGCAACGTGCATGGCAATCTGTTTGCCGAAGTCTTCCAATTTTGTTTTGTCACCTGCGGATTCAACAGCAACCAAAACCCCAATCTTACCCAGTCCCGGTGCGGCTACATTGTGGACATAAGATGCCACGACTCCTTGGGAAACATTCAAAACAGCCGCACGGCGAATGCTCATATTTTCACCAATCGTTGCCACCAGATTTATCAAAGTCTGTTCAACAGAGGCTCCGGCCTCGTAATCAGCTGCTTTCAGGCGGTCAAGGTCACCCCCTGACGCAAGTGCAAGAGATGATGTACGCGAAACAAAATTTTGAAACTGTTCATTGCGCGAAACGAAATCAGTTTCAGCATTGACTTCAACAACAGCCCCTGCCGTGCCTGCGGAAGCAACAGCAACCAAACCATCTGCTGCAACACGCCCCGCCTTTTTCGCGGCTGTTGCCAAGCCTTTTTTACGCAACCAGTCAACAGCTTGTTCAAGATCGCCGTCAACTTCTGCCAATGCCTTTTTACAATCCATCATCCCTGCGCCAGATTTTTCGCGCAATTGCTTAACGAGAGAAGCCGTAATCTGAGCCATGTTTTTCACTCTTTCCTGATAAGATGTGACCAAGGAACAACGGCGACCTGTGTCACAGGGTCGCCGTTCTAGAAATTCCCCCTGCCCCGACGAACAGATCAGACCGTTTGCGACGACACTTAAGCCTCAGGGTCTTCGGGGGTGTCTTCGGCAGTCACGGTTTTTTCTGTCACCGTTTCTGCGTCATTTTGTTCTTTCACACTGTCCTTTGGCACACTGTCCTTTGGCACACTGTCCTCTGACATAGGAAGCGGTTCGCTGATTTCTTCCGCTTCACCCAAATCAGCCCCCGAGTCCTTCAATTCAGCCTGCAAACCGTCGAGAACGGCATTGGAAAAAAGATCGCAATAGGTTACAATCGCACGGGTCGCATCATCATTTCCCGGAACAGGGAAGGTCACCCCCCGGGGGTCAGAATTTGAATCCAGGATGCCGACAACAGGAATACCAAGTTTTGTCGCCTCTGCAATTGCAAGGTGTTCTTTGTTGGTATCAATCACAACGAGTGCGTCAGGCAGACCACCCATTTCCTTAATGCCACCCAGTGCCATTTCCAGCTTATCCCGCGAACGGGTCAGGTTCAGCAGTTCCTTCTTGGTTAGGCCAGATTGATCTGCTTCAAGCATCGATTCAAGATCATGCAACCGGCGGATCGAATTCGACACTGTTTTCCAGTTGGTCAGCATCCCCCCCAACCAGCGATGATTGACATAGTATTGACCACAGCGTTTTGCTGCCTCTGCCAAGGGTTCAGAGGCCTGACGCTTGGTTCCAACAAACAGAACGCGCCCCCCACCAGCGACAACTTCGCGCACAAAGGTCAGACCTTTGTGCAAAAGAGGAACCGTCTGTTGTAGATCGAGAATATGAACGTCGTTGCGCTCCCCAAAAATATAAGGAGCCATACGCGGATTCCAACGCCGGGTCGTGTGTCCAAAGTGAACACCTGACTCAAGCAACTGACGCATTGTAAAGGTAGGAAGTGCCATTGTTTTTTTACCCTTTCCGGTTAAACCTCCGCGCAAGACAAAATTGCAGCTTTTCTCATAGGATAAAGACCATAGAGAACAAACAGCAACACCGAAATTCCGCCCCTATAACGGGATCGCGTGTGCGCGTGTGTGACATGAGTGCCCCGACCTAACGCCCCCAGAATAAAACTGCAAGTCTTTTTTACAAAAAACCCTAGCTTTCTTGAACATTGTTGAGGAAGGTTCGGATATTATCGCGCAAATCTTCCGTACGTTTTGTGACCTGTGCCGCCGAATTTTGCACACGTTCAGAGACCCGTGCCGTTTGCTCCACAGAATCAGAGACCGCGCCCATGCTTTCAGAGGCCAACCCCTTACTGTCAGAGGCTTTGTGGACATGACTTGAAATTTCTGTCGTTGCCCCGGCTTGCTGTTCGACAGAGGACGCAATCGCCGCTGTGGCGGTGTTGACCTCTGCCATCGCGCCAACAATTGACTGAATCGCGGTGACGGCCTCGCTCGTTTCGGCCTGAAAGCGGTAATCTGTGCGGCAATGTCTTCCGTTGCTTTACCCGTTTTGGCCGCAAGGGATTTGACCCCGCTGGCGACCACCGCAAAGCCCTTAACCGCATCCCCTGCGCGGGCCGCCTCAATCGTTGCGTTCAAGGCCAATAGGCTGGTTTGTTCGGAAATATCACGAATTAGGCCTACGACATCCCCGATTTTTTGCGCGGTGCCGGCAAGTTGATCAATCCTTGTACTCGTTGCCTCTGTCGTTGTAGAGGTCTGATTAACAATACCAGTGGCCTGTTCAACCTGACGTCGAATATCCAGAATTGACGCTGAAAGCTGTTCCGTCGCAGAGGCCACTGCCGTAACTGACTCGGTCGCTGTCGTACTGGCCTCCCTGACTGCCTCGTTTGATCCCGTGTCGTCACGGCGAGCGATGACATATCCGCCGCTGTTTTTTCCATCTGTCCGGTTTCCCGGGCGACTTGTGTCAGCAAATCCTGCGCCCTGTCGCGAAATGCGGAAATCAGAGACTCAACCTGTTCCGCCCGTGCGGTGCGGGCCGCCTGCTCTGCTGCGCTTTGTTGGGCTAGACGTTCGCGTTCTGATTCCTTGTCGGCAAAGAAGCGAATAGCCCGTGCTAATTCGCCCAGTTCATCGCGGCGAGCCAGGTTCGCTGACTGGCCTTCGGCGTCCATCTCTCCCCGGGCCATCCGGCTGATCCCCGCCGTGAGTGTCCGCAACAGATTACCAGCATACAAAAAAACCAAGAGGCAGACAGTAATGACCACCGCAATCCCGGTGAGTATCGCGACAAAAGTTTCTTCGCCTGCCTCATGTGCGGAAGACAATTACTGACGCCCCATCTGGACACCCGTATTAACCCCCGATTTATGCCCTGCTGTGGCCAATTGTGATTTTTCGAGACGGCGTTTTTTTCGCTGCAGATTGCGGTGGTGGGACGTTTTTTACGACGGAATCCGCATTCTGGACGGACTGCGGTTGCCCGGCGTTCATGGAAGATCAGGCGATCCATGTTGTACGCGAGATTGGCCAGCGTCAGTTTGGCTTCTGCCCGTTTGAGGGTGCGGATGAACAGACCGAAGCGGTTTTTCTGATGGGCGAAAACATGCTCGACCCGTGCGCGGATGGCTGATTTTCGCGCGTTGGCCCGTGCACTGGCTTTCGGCATGGGTTTACCCTTCGGTTTCTTGCGTGCGGCTGACCAACATTTTCTTCGCCAGCCATTTCTCATTGCTTTCAGAGCGGGTGTCACCCCAAACTTCGGCTGACGTGTTGTCCGTATCAAACACACGCCTGAGTTGATGCCCGTCCGCAGCAGCAGCCGATGTCACGGCCTGGCCCCGGATGAAACCGTAGTGCCGGTCAATACTGATGTGGGACTTGTAGCCGAGTGGCGATTTGTGGCAGAGGTGTGCCATCAGGCCGGTAGCGAACCTTGCCGCCCACCTTCAGCGTCCAGCGCGCATCCACATCCTTTTGTGCTGCTTTGGCGGGGTCATCCGGCCAGATTTCAGTTGCGCTTTTGCCCTCCTTGACGGCTTTTTTCTCAGGCTCGGTGTTGCGTTGCTTCGGCGCCGGGACAAGGGACGCATCAACGATCTGCCCCGACATCGGGATATAGCCTTTCTTGTGCAGTTGCCAGTCAAAAGCCTTCATCACCCGCCGCAAGGTCCCGGTTTCCGTCAGTTTGTTGCGAAACAGGCGGATCGTGTTCTCGTGGGGCCGCCAAGGTCGAAATCCAGAAAGCGCATCCAGGACACCGGATCATGAATTCCATCTTCCTGTCGCTCAGATTATGCTGCGCCTGCAGGATCATCGCCTTGAACATGGACACCGGATCAAAGGGCGGGCGACCACCTTTCGCGCCGTCGCCATACCCCAACCCCTCGACCCCCGGAAATAGTCAAACGTGGCCTCGAGAACCTCCAGCGCGTCCTTGCTGATCTGATCAAGATGCTCTGACAGACTGAAAAAACCTCTCCGTTCCATGTCCCGCTCCCTCAAAAAAGCATAAAAAAACATAGAATCACAAAATCGCTCATCACGCCAGGTTAATACGGGTGTCCAGCTATAGCCAATTCATTATAATCTGGTTATATTTTATGGATGAGATATTCATCAGATTTCCGCCGTAAGGTTTTATCTGTCCGATGAACAACTCTTCCAAATTTAATCATTTTATATGGGATAGACTATAGTTCACAAGATCGGACAAAATTGAGGCAGAAGAAATCATTCCGTCATGGGCCACCTGCTCAGATTCAATTAAACCTGCGAGTGACTGCTTGTTTTTTAGAAAATCTGACAGGCTATTTTGAATGATTTCCGTAGCCTCGGCGGGGGCAGACTCTATCTGTAGCTTAAATTCTTCAATAGATTCAGTCAGTGTGCCATACAATGTCTGATCCGAGGTATTGACGAGCCAGGAAAAAAAATTATCGCCACCACATTGACCCCTTCACGCATCAGGGCTTCCTTTTTCAAGGCATCCAGGGCAAGGAGACGGTCTGACCTCGCACTTTCCATTGCCTCCTGCGCCTGTTTGATGGATCGCTTTTGTCCTTCAAGTAGTACAGAAATCTGTAAAGAAAGCTCTTTAGATAAATCCTTCGCTTTTTGCGCACTGGCTCTTCATTCGCGGTCGCCTGCGTTTTAATGCCTTCATCGGTGTTTCGCGTCGCACCAACGATCCTGCTCTGAGTTTTTGCAGAAACCGCTTCCATTGAGGCAGAAAAATCATTGACTGCCATGACCGCCGCCAATTCACCCGCGTGGCGTTCCTCATGCAGATCAAAATAGGCATTCATATTTCCATCGATTTTCGCGACCAATGCCTTTGCTTTTGTCTGCTCTTCCCCCTCCATTACTGAGTCAATCGATTTCAAAATTTCTTCAAGTTTGCGGGAAATTTGTGCATGGTTTTGTTCGTCAGGATATTCAGCAAAATAGATCAGATTTTCCGAAAATTTCTGAAGCTCAGACAAGAACCGCACCATATCTCCACTGACTTTAACATCGTTAACAATCGAACTCATTGCAAAAATGCCCCCCCGCTCCTGCGATAACGACCAAGGCGATAACCAAACCAAATCCTAAAAAAATACGCACTTTAATCGATAATTTTTTCGAAAGAGGAGAAGATGGACACCCGTATTAACCCGCTAACCTGAGGTGAGATTGACTGGTGTGGACATGGCGTTTCGGCAATTTTTCACGCCGTTTCGCGGTCTGAAGCCTACCTGAACAGCTGGTTTGGGATGATTTTCACTGAATGACTCCTACTGTAACCCTCATGGCCGTTAGAACACAGAATGCCTTTTCTTTCCAGGGTTAATACGGGTGTCCAGATTCAAACATGGAGACTAGCCTTTTTCAATCTTTTTTCACAAACGCGTAAAACGCGTGAATTATTTTATGACCATATTCAAGCAAAATCATATTGATTAGATTTCTTCGAGATCAAGAGCACCTAAACATTCAATTTCTTGGCGCAAATGTACAGACACATAATAGCGTTCGGGTAGTTCTATTTCGACGGTTTCTTGTTGTTCTGTGACCAGAGTAAGCGTCACCCGCCCCTTGCCCGCGTGGGCCTGTTGCACAAGAATATCACGCAGAGCCTGTAGAGTTTTACTCACCTCCACCGCTTTTGTCTGGGTCAGGCGGATGTTCAGGCCAAGATCAGTCTGGGTCGCCGCGTCCTCGAGAGCGACGATGTCCTGAATTTGAAAGCGTGGCTCATCGGCATCGCCCTTGATTTCACCTGTCACCGTCACCAAGACTGGATCCCCACTGTCAAGCAGATCGCGCGAGCGGGAGAGAACCTCAGAAAAAACCATGGCTTCAAAGCTCGCTGTTGAATCGGATAGCTGAACAAAAGCAAACTTCCTACCACGTTTAGACAGCATTTCGCGCCGCCCTAAGACAACCGCCGCAATTTTTTCAGAACAACTACGCTTTTGACGGGCTGTGCATAAAAGCGCATCAATAGAGACAGCCTGTAAACGGCGCACAGCCTGGCGATAGCTGTCAATTGGATGAGCAGAGAGATAAAAACCTGCCGCGTCGCACTCTTCGCGCAAGCGTTCAAGCTCTGACCAATCTTTGACAGCGGGCAAGGTTAGCTTAACCCCGCTCTCACCAAAAAGAGACACCTGACTCGATTGCCGATCCTGTGTAGCGGTTGCAACATGACGGATGATATTTTCAGCACCGCTGAACACCTGTTGTCGATTGCTATTCAAGCTGTCAAAAGCACCCGCGCGTGCAAAGTTTTCAACTAACCGCTTGTTGACCGCACGCGGATCAATCCGGGTCACAAAATCAGACAGGTCTGCAAAGGGGCCATGAGCGTTACGTTCATCTGTCATAACCGTAATAGCTTGTTCCCCCGCATTTTTCAGGGCGGCAAGGGCATAGCGGACGGCGCGTTGTCCTCCGTCGGTTTTTTCGACAGTAAAGGTGGCAAAAGATTTGTTAATATCTGGGGGAAGAAGAGGAATCGCCAAACGGTGCAATTCCTGACGAAAGAGGTTAAGTTTGTCCGTGTTGGTGAGGTCATAACTCATGGTTGCCGCCATGAATTCCGCAGGGTAGTGCGTTTTGAGATAAGCGGTGCGATAGGAAATCAGGGCATAAGCCGCCGCATGGGATTTGTTAAAGCCATAGCCCGCAAACTTGTTGACTTGGTCAAAAATTTCATTGGCCGTTTTTGCCGCAACACCGTTATCAATCGCACCCTGTTCAAAAATTGCCCGTTGCTTATCCATTTCTGCCTGAATTTTTTTACCCATGGCCCGCCGCAACAAGTCAGCCCCCCCAAGGGTATAGCCCGCCAATTTTTGGGCAATTTGCATGACCTGTTCCTGATAGATGATAATCCCGTAGGTTTCTTTCAGAATGTCAGTAAGCAAAGGGTGCATGTAATCGGGATTTTCCTCACCTTTCTTGCGCCGGATATAGCTGGGAATATTTTCCATTGGCCCGGGGCGATAGAGCGAAACAGCAGCGATAATATCTTCGAAGCGATCTGGTTTCATCCGGCGGAGTACATCGCGCATTCCCGTTGATTCCAGCTGAAAAACACCCAATGTTTCACCCCCCCCCATCAACGCATAGGTTGCAGGATCATCTAGGGCCACGCGGGTCAAATCAATATCCATTCCACGCGCACGAATGAGTTCACAAGCCCGTTCCAAAACGCTAAGCGTTTTTAGACCAAGAAAATCGAATTTCACCAATCCCGCCTGTTCAACGAATTTCATATTGTATTGCGTCACAGGCATATCAGAACGCGGATCGCGATAAAGCGGCACGATCTGATTAAGCGGCCTGTCCCCAATCACAACCCCTGCAGCATGGGTTGAAGCATGGCGGTAGAGGCCTTCGATTTTCTGAGCAATATCAAGGAGATTGGCAACTGTTTCATCACCACGCGCGGCATCTCTCAACCCCGGTTCATCATCAATGGCTTGACTCAGCGGTGTTGGTTTCGCCGGATTATTCGGGACAAGTTTACACAGACGGTCAACCTGCGGATAAGGCATTTGGAGCACACGCCCCACATCGCGTAAAGCCGCGCGGGCCTGGAGTTTTCCAAAAGTGATAATCTGTGCAACCCGATCATGCCCGTATCTGTCCTGAACATAGCTGATGACCTGTTCGCGTTTATCCTGACAGAAATCAATATCAAAATCGGGCATCGACACCCGTTCGGGGTTAAGGAACCGCTCAAACAAAAGATCCCAGCGCAAGGGATCAAGGTCTGTAATGGTCAAAGCCCAAGCCACAACAGACCCCGCCCCTGACCCCCGCCCCGGCCCGACCGCAATGTTGCGATCTTTGGCCCATTTGATAAAATCAGCAACGATCAAAAAATATCCACTAAATCCCATCTGGATAATGACATCCAATTCATAATCCAGACGCTCATGATATTTTTTGCGGGCCTGTTCACGGGTTTGGTCGTTCATCTCCGCTGTAAAAACATGGTCATTCAAGCGGCGTGTCAGCCCCTCTTGCGCCTGTGCGCGGAGTTCATCAACTTCGCTCCGCCCACCTTTGCAGTCAAAGGGTGGCAGGATGGGATCAACAGATTCAACAAACCAGCTACAGCGTTTGGCAATGACTAGGCTATTGTCAATGGCTTCGGGAATATCTGCAAAAAGGCGGGTCATCTCCTCGGCGGATTTTAACCTGTGTTCGGGTGTCAAGCGGCGACGTTCACTGACTGACAGGTAGGTTCCCTCGGCAATACAGAGAAGAGCATCGTGAGGCCCGTGCATTGCTTCGTCCATAAAAAAGGCTTCGTTTGTCGCGACCAGCGCGATCCCATAGCGATCTGCAAAATCCAGCAAGCGTTGTTCAATCGCCTGTTCTTCTGGTAAGTTGTGACGCATCAGCTCGACATAAAGCCGATCACTGAAAATATCACGCAGACGTAATAGGAGCGACTCAGCCTCATCATCCCGATTGTCCAACAGCCGCGCCCCGACCCCCCCCGCCGGGCCACCAGTTAAGGCAATCAATCCCTCTGCCTGCCGTGCCAGATGATCCAGTGCTACACAGGGCGTTTCATTCGGTGCAGAGTCAAGAAATGCCCGCGAAAGCAACGCGACTAAATTGCGATATCCTGTCTCGTTCTGTGCCAACAAAACAAGCTGTTCTGCCCCTTGATCTGGTTGGGGTTTGACCCTAACCATCACCTGCGCCCCCATTACAGGTTGAACACCTGCACGGGCCGCCGCCGAAGCAAACTCCATCGCTCCAAACATATTATTACTGTCGGTTACAGCAACCGCTGGCATCTTTTGATCGACGCAGGATTGAACGAGGTCGGCAATCTTAATCGCGCCTTCGGAGAGGGAATAGGCCGTATGCACGCGCAGGTGAACAAAATTGGAATACAACATAAAATTTCCCCGTTTTGGTCACGCTTTTTCGATGACTTGCCCACCGTCAAAGGACAAAACCCGGTCTAAACGCTGTGCAAAGTGATGGTCATGGGTGGCAATAAAGGCCGAAACCCCTTGCGTTCGTACCAGTTCTATCAAAAGCGTAAAAACATGTTGTGATGTTTCCGGATCAAGGTTTCCCGTCGGTTCATCCGCCAAGAGAACCGAAGGCCCATTCGCCAAGGCCCGCGCAAGGGCAACGCGCTGTTGCTCCCCCCCCGACAGTGTACCCGGGCGATGCCTTGCCCGTGTAGAAAGCCCGACAGAGTCAAGCAAATGATCCGCCCGAACTCCGGCGGATTTGCGGCTTTGCCCGTTCATCATCTGGGGCAAGATGACGTTTTCCTGTGCAGAAAATTCCGGCAACAGGTGATGATACTGGTAAACGAACCCAATTTTATTGCGGCGCAAGGCCGTGCGAGCCGCATCTGTCTGCGCCGCCTGCCCCCCGATTTTGACTTCACCACGATCAGGGCGTTCTAATAAACCCGCGATCTGCAACAACGTTGACTTCCCCGCCCCAGACGGCCCAACCAGGGCAACAGCTTCCCCGCGCTTAATCGACAAGGTGATAGAGTCTAGTACCGTTAATTTGTTTTTGCCTTGGATGTAACTTTTGACCACGCCCTGAAGATCCAGGCCGGGTGTGCCCTGACTACTCATAACGCAAGGCCTCCACAGGGTCGAGACGCGCCGCACGCATTGCCGGAAAAATCGGGGCAAGAAAGGAAAAAAACAACGCCATGCCGACAACCTGGATGACCTCCGCCGGGTCAACCTCTGCCGGCAGTCGAGACAGAAAATAAATCTCCGCATTGAACAATTCAGTTCCAGTCAGGCTCTGTAAAGACTGTCGAATTTCCTCGATATTTTGTACAAAGGCAAGCCCTAAGCCAAATCCGATAATAGTTCCAATCACCCCAATCGAGGCGCCAGAGAGAAAGAATATCCGCAAAATCATCCCCCGCGTCGCCCCCATTGTCCGCAAGATGGCAATATCGCGCCCTTTGTCCTTGACCAACATAATTTGACCAGAAACAATATTGAACACCGCCACCAGAATAATCAGTGACAAAATCAAAAACATTACATTGCGCTCAACCTGAATTGCATTGAAAAAGCTAGAGTTACTCTGTTGCCAATCCAGCGTAAGAATACCGGGGCCGAGAGCCTTTGAAACTGCACGACGGATTGGAAAGGTCAAATCAGCGTCACGTAAAAAAACCTCAATTGCGTTGACCTGTTCGGG
Source organism: Kiloniellaceae bacterium (assembly GCA_965199245.1). Taxonomy (GTDB): domain Bacteria; phylum Pseudomonadota; class Alphaproteobacteria; order Kiloniellales; family Kiloniellaceae; genus Carbonatibacter. Next base: position 312 of record CBDAQP010000003.1, on the reverse strand, counting down.
CAGACGGAAAAAACGTTGTGCCGTGGACAGGGGAATATAGATAAAACTGCTATCATATTCGTGCATTCCCACATCAAACAGGGCCACAACAGTCACAGTTTTAATGCGCGGTACAGACCCCAGAGCTGTCATCGTACTTTGTGGCGAAATTAGGCGCAGGGACTCCCCAACCTGAACGCGCAGAGACCGGGCCAAACGATAACCGATCACCGCGACATCATCCCCTCGGAAAGACTCAAGACTTCCCTGGCTGATTTTGTCCGCAATCACCGCGCGTGCTGACAGGTCAGACGGTCGCACCCCCCTTACAAG
>CBDAQP010000002.1:0-366037 GCA_965199245.1 Kiloniellaceae bacterium | reverse complement strand
GCCAATTAAATCCAGGTCGGCAAACCGCGCCCCGGCCCCGCCGTCACGATCATCGTAGAGCACCTCAATCTGAGCGGCGGTCAGCTTGTGATAAAAATCATCGCAAGTTCGCACACAGTCCGCATCCCGGGTGCCCAGATTGATTAACCCTAAACGATAGGGCGCGACTGACTCCGGCCAGACTATCCCCTTGTCATCGTGTGATGCCTCAATAATCGCCCCCATCAGGCGAGACACGCCAATCCCATAAGACCCCATATAAACAGGAACCTGCGTCCCCTCGGCATTCGAGACAACGGCGTTCATCGGTTCGGAATATTCTGTACCAAAATGGAAAATGTGACCTGCTTCGATTCCACGGCGTTTGATTTTTTTATCTTCGGGAACAGCGGCCCAGCCGTCTTCGTCAAACATTTCATCCGTGGTGGCATAGTCGCGCGTCCAGTCATCCACAATCGGTTGCAAATCACCCTCATAATCAATATCCGATCCCGGAACAGCCTTGGTCAAATAGCTTTCGTGGCAAAAAACTTCACTTTCCCCCGTATCGGCTAGAATAATAAATTCATGCGACAAATTCCCGCCAATCGGCCCAGTATCCGCCGCCATCGGAATGACCCGCAATCCAATTCGTTCAAAGGTGCGCAAATAGGACACAAAGACACGATTATAAGTCAAACGTGATGACTCATAATCACTATCAAAAGAATAGCCGTCCTTCATCAAAAATTCCCGCCCGCGCATAACGCCAAAGCGCGGGCGCACCTCGTCACGGAATTTCCATTGAATTTGATAAATATTTTTAGGAAGTTCTTTGAAGCTTTTGATTGAGTTGCGAAAAATATCTGTGACCAATTCTTCGTTTGTTGGGCCATAGAGCATATCGCGGTCGTGGCGGTCTGTCATCCGCAACATTTCGCGCCCATAACCGTCATAGCGACCCGACTCGCGCCAGAGGTCAGCCGACTGAATCGTTGGCATCAAAATTCGTTGTGCCCCAGCACGTTCCTGTTCAGAATGGATGATATTTTCAATCTTTTGCAGCACCCGCAAACCCAACGGCAACCAAGAATAAATTCCCGCACTTGCCTGTCGAATCATGCCCGCACGCAACATGAAGCGGTGTGACACAATCTGAGCGTCTTTAGGGTTTTCTTTTAAGGTTGGCATAAAATAACGGGAAAGGCGCATAAGTCACGTCCTGATGGTTGGATAATATGATGATGTCCTCTATAAGGAAAGACCCTTGCCTTGTCCACTCATGCACCACCCTCACCATGAATTACACTGGTCACTATCATCTGTCCCACCCCAAGGATCAGGTTTGGTCTGCAATCACTGATCCCGCTGTGCTCAAGCAAGCTCTGCCCCGATGCGAAAAAGTCATCAGGCATGACGCGTTGAATTTCTATGCTGTTTTTCGTGTAAGGCTGGGCATGATACCCCTGCACATCGGGTGCGATATTACGTTGTGCGACGTGTTAGCCCCACACTGCTATACAATGCAGGCCTGCGGGCGTGGGCAAATTGCCAAAAAACTCGCCGGACAGGCGCGGGTCACACTGACAGAAACGACACCATCCACAACAACACTGGCCTTTGACGCGCAAGGAACTTTAGACGGCCCACTGGCCCAGCTCGCTACCGCGCTTGTGTATAAAACAGCCAAAAAACTCGCCGACGATTTTTTCGCGCACCTTGATGATGTTATAGAATAAAAAAGAGCGCAGGGCACTGGACAAAGATAAAAAATCGGGTCATTTTCGACACGAGTTTTCAAAAAAGATAACGACTAAAGCAGACGAGGCCAAAAACAAACGAGGCCAGAAAGGGAAAAGACAATGGACGTTCGCGCCGCCGTAGCTTGGGAAGCAGGAAAACCTCTCAGCATTGAAACTGTTCAACTCGACGGCCCAAAAGCGGGCGAGGTTTTGGTTGAAATCAAGGCAACGGGAATCTGTCATACCGACGCCTTCACTCTTTCCGGCGCAGATCCAGAGGGTCTTTTTCCCGCGATCCTCGGTCATGAAGGGGCTGGTGTTGTTGTGGAAACAGGCCCGGACATCACGTCATTGAAAAAGGGCGATCATGTGATTCCCCTCTACACGTCCGAATGCCGCGAATGCGAATATTGCCTCAATCCGAAAACAAACCTCTGTCAAAAAATTCGCACGACACAGGGACAAGGTGTCATGCCAGATGGCACAAGCCGCTTTTCTATGAATGGAACCCCATTGCGCCACTACATGGGCTGTTCAACCTTTGCCAACTATACCGTCCTGCCTGAAATTTCCTTGGCAAAAATCCGTCGCGATGCTCCCTTTGACAAGGTGTGCTATATCGGGTGCGGTGTTACCACAGGCGTTGGCGCGGTTGTCAATACGGCCAAGGTTGAACCAGGGTCAAAAGTGGTTGTTTTTGGGCTGGGCGGTATTGGTCTCAACGTCATTCAAGGGGCGCGCATGGTCGGTGCAGATCAAATTATCGGAATCGATTTAAACACAGACCGCAAAGCCATCGCTGAAAAATTCGGAATGACTGATTTTATCAATCCAAAAGACGTGGCGGACGATCTTGTCCAAGCCATCGTTGACCTGACAAAGGGCGGGGCTGATTACTCCTTTGAATGCATTGGCAACGTGAACACAATGCGTCAGGCTCTGGAATGCTGTCACAAGGGATGGGGTGTGTCAGTCGTGGTCGGTGTCGCGGGTGCAGGACAGGAAATTGCCACCCGTCCTTTCCAACTTGTTACGGGACGGGTGTGGAAAGGAACAGCCTTTGGCGGGGCGCGCGGGCGTACGGATGTGCCCAAAATTGTTGACTGGTACATGGATGGCAAGATCAATATCGACGACCTCATTACCCACACCCTGCCGCTGGATGAGATTAACAATTCCTTTGACCTGATGCACAGTGGCGAATCCATTCGCTCTGTGGTCGTCTATTGACCCTTGTCTTAAGGAATTTTCTCTATGTCCACACCGCTTGAACTTATCAACCAGAATCGTTGTTTCAATGGCACACAGCGCGTGTACAGCCACCATTCAAACCTGTGCAATGGATCTATGCGTTTTGGGGTCTATCTCCCGCCTGCGGCTCTTGCTGGCCAACCTTGTCCAGTTGTGACCTATCTATCGGGCCTGAGCTGTACCGAAGAAAACGTCATCACCAAAGCAGGCGCACAACGTGTCGCGGCAGAATTGGGAATCATCCTTGTCACCCCTGATACCTCCCCACGCGGACAAAATATTGCCGGAGAAAACGACAGTTATGATTTTGGATCTGGGGCTGGATTTTATGTCGATGCGACACAATCCCCTTGGTCAACAGCCTATAAAATGTACAGCTATATAACCTGTGAAATTCAATCCATCCTCACAGATCACTTTCCAGAGGCCGATAAAACGCGGCAAGGGATCACGGGCCATTCAATGGGCGGACACGGGGCCTTGATCCTCCATTTTAAACGGGCTGACCTTTATCGCTCCTGTTCTGCCTTTGCTCCAATCTGTGCACCGATACAATGCCCGTGGGGTCAAAAGGCTTTTACAGGCTATTTGGGCAAGGATGCCAAACAGTGGGCGGCGTGGGATGCGACAGAATTGGTCAAGGCACAGCCGACCTCTGCGGAAATTCTCGTTGACCAAGGCACGGCAGATCAGTTTTTAGACGAACAGCTTAAACCAGACATACTGAAGTCTGCTTGTCAGGCAGCGGGGCAAAAGCTGATTTTGCGCCAACAGGATGGTTATGACCATGGTTATTATTTTATCGCAACCTTTATCGAAGACCACCTGCGCCACCATGCCAACGCCTTAAAAAGCTGAATCAGCGTACGAAAAAACTTGTTTTCACATTACTTTCATGTCTTTTGGGCGCGTTGAGTACAGATCACAAAAGGAAAAATCCATATGGACATCAGTAAAGTTTCTGTTGGCAAGGATGCCCCCCATGACATCAATGTTGTCGTGGAAGTTCCCCTAAATTCCAGCATCAAATACGAACTAGACAAGGACTCAGGCGCGATTGAGGTTGACCGCATCCTTCATACGCCGATGCATTATCCCTGCAACTATGGATTTGTGCCTGGCACGTTGTCAGATGATGGTGATCCCGCCGATGTTTTGGTTGCTGGACACCAGCCCGTTTTGCCCGGTGCAGTCATTCGTTGCCGCCCGGTTGGTGTGCTCGTCATGGAAGACGAAGCCGGACAGGATGAAAAAATTCTGGCTGTTCCCGTGACCAAACTTGACCCAACCTATGATAGGGTTGAGGAATACACCGACCTACCCAAAAGCTTGATTGATCAGATCGGGCATTTTTTTGAACACTACAAAGACCTTGAAAAAGGAAAATGGGTCAAGATAGTCGGTTGGGACGGGGCGCAAAAAGCCAAAAAAATGATCCAAACCGCAATTGAGCAGGCCAAAAAATAAACAAAAGAAAAACCCGCTGAGATTTCCTCAGCGGGTTTTTAGATCAGCAAGAAACCGCTTATTCAACCAAAGCAATTTGCTCGGCCGCTTCCTTACCATTGCGCCCGACTTCGAGTTCGTAAGAAACCTTTTGCCCTTCGCGCAAAGTCCGCAGACCACCACGTTCCACAGCAGAAATGTGAACGAAAGCGTCTTTTCCACCTGACTCTGGCTCGATAAAGCCATAGCCTTTGGTTTCGTTGAAGAATTTTACTGTACCAACCGGCATTTTCCAAAACCTCTAACAGAGAGTGAAAGTCAATCTGTGCACCATGCAACAGACAACAGAAACGGTCACATTGTCAGAAAAGCAGATCAGTCAGACGTCAAGCCGCAGGTCACGCATTCCAAGTCATAATGTAGCACGTTCTACCGTCTTCTATCGACAGTTTCTCAGACAGTCAAGAGTCATTTTATTTTACTCCCTGTGTGGGCAGAGCTTTTTGACTTTGTGCGGGTAACAGGCTAGAGCAATCCTGTTTTTCGTAATCCGGCTTTTGAAAATGTCCACAAAAATTGAACTCAAATGGGATGCTATCAGCATCCGCGAATGGCGTGAACTGGTGGCCCGGTCTGGTCAATCAAACCTGTTACAAACTTGGCCCTATGCGTAAACGCTTTTGGTGACAAAGCGTCAGCGCGTCTGTTTTGGCACATTTCACAAAGGACAAAAAATTATTGCCTTTTGTCAGGTCATCAGGAAAAAAATTTTCGGCATTTACCATGTTACCCATATTCATCGTGGCCCCTTATGGACAGAGCAACCACCCGCACCAGAGGATGAAAAAGCCGTTTTACAAATTCTGCGCGTTCATTTTCCCCGTCGTCCTTGGCGTCTAAACCGATTTCTTTTTGATCTTCATGACAGTAAAGAAAAACGCCATCTGCTCTCAGAACTGAGCTGGACATCCGTATTAACTCCCGATTTATGCCCTGCTGTGGCCAATTGTGATTTTTCGAGACGGCGTTTTTTTCGCTGCAGATTGCGGTGGCGGGACGTTTTTTACGACGGAATCCGCATTCTGGACGGACTGCGGTTGCCCGGCGTTCATGGAAGATCAGGCGATCCATGTTGTAGGCGAGATTGGCCAGCGTCAGTTTGGCTTCTGCCCGTTTGAGGGTGCGGATGAACAGACCGAAGCGGTTTTTCTGATGGGCGAAAACATGCTCGACCCGTGCGCGGATGGCTGATTTTCGCGCGTTGGCCCGTGCGCTGGCTTTCGGCATGGGTTGACCCTTTGGTTTCTTGCGTGCGGCTGACCAACATCTTCTTCGCCAGCCATTTCTCATTGCTTTCGGAACGATAGGCTGTGTCACCCCAAACTTCGGCCGACGTGTTGTCCGTATCAAACACACGCCTGAGTTGATGCCCGTCCGCAGCAGCAGCCGATGTCACGGCCTGGCCCCGGATGAAACCGTAGTGCCGGTCAATACTGATGTGGGACTTGTCGCCGAGTGGCGATTTGTGGCAGAGGTGTGCCATCAGGCCGGTAGCGAACCTTGCCGCCCACCTTTAGCGTCCAGCGCGCATCCACATCCTTTTGTGCCGCTTTGGCGGGGTCATCCGGCCAGATTTCAGTTGCGCTTTTGCCCTCCTTGACGGCTTTTTTCTCAGGCCCGGTGTTGCGTTGCTTCGGTGCCGGAACAAGGGAAGCATCGACGATCTGCCCCGACATCGGGATATAACCTTTCTTGTGCAGTTGCCAGTCAAAAGCCTTCATTACCTGCCGCAAGATCCCGGTTTCCGTCAGTTTGTTGCGAAACAGGCGGATCGTGTTCTCGTGGGACCGCCAAGGTCGAAATCCAGAAAGCGCATCCAGGACACCAGATCATGAATTCCATCTTCTTCAGGTTATGCTGTGCCTGCAGGATCATCGCCTTGAACAGGGACACCGGATCAAAAGGCGGGCGACCACCTTTCGCGCCGTCGCCATACCCCAACCCCTCGACCCCCGGAAATAGTCAAACGTGGCCTCGAGAACCTCCAGAGGATCACCGTCCTTGCTGATCCGGTCAAGATGATCTGACAGACTGAAAAAACCTCTCCGTTCCATGTCCCACTCCCTCAAAAAAGCATAAAAAAACATGGAATCACAAAATCACTCATCACGCCAGGTTAATACGGGTGTCCAGCTTCTTCAAGCACCAGTTCTCCTCTTCCAGATCCCGGAGGCGGCGAACCTCATTGACCTCCATGCCGGAGAACCTCGCCGTCCACTTATAGCCAATCCATTGTAATTTGATTATACTTTATGGATGACGTCTTCATCAGATTTCCGCAGTAAGGTTTTATCTGTCCGATGAACAACTCTTCCAAATTAAATCATTTTATATGGGATAGGCTATATAAAATGTGGCATCCCATACTTGCGGCAAAGCTCCCTGGCCGGAACACCTGCCTCGTGTTCCTTCAAAATCCCGATAATCTGTGCGTCCGTAAATCTGCGCTTCATTGAGGTCCTCCGTGAAAATGACAAAAAACTAACTTATCAATGAATCAAGATTCAGGGAGAACAGCACCGAGATATTCAATAGCGATCAGGGCAGCCAATTCACCAGCCAGGACTTCACTGGTCTGCTGAAGGATCATGACATCCGCATCTCATGGCCGAGGGTGCTGGATGGATAACATCTTCATCGAAAGGCTCTGGCGTAGCCTGAAATATGAAGCGGTCGACCTGCATGAATTGGATAACGGCTTCACAGCCCGCAGTGTCATCAAGGATTGGTTCGATTTCTATAATCGTCACCGCCCCCATTCAGCACTTGACGGACAGACACCCCAAGAGGCTTATTGGAACCGCCCACCGGGGCATGCCCCGCTGATGGATGTAAATAAGGCAGCAGCATGATCAACCGGAATACACCTTAATTATGCTGCCGGATTGTCCAGGAAACTGGGATCAGCTTAGCCTTAGCCGCCTCAATCTCTGCATTTTGTAAAAACATCACGCAACCACTTTGATTTTTCGGCGCAGGGTTCAGAATATCTGTCCGCCCCTGTAGAATCACAACAAAAAAACATAACTCGTTATCACACACGCACTACATGAACAGAAGTGGCAGGTTTTTTCCTGAACAGCTTGTTGAAATAGCTCCGAATCGCCGTGCGGGCGGTTTCCTTGACGACGTTATCCCTTTTGCGTTCACCCCGCGATAAACGGGTTAAGGCTTTCTCTATCGCTATTTGTGCGTCCTTAAAAAGGTCGGATTCTTCTGATGTTTCAATCAACCCATGCAAGGAAAGTTCAGGTTGCCCCCAAAATTGGCCTGCCTCATCAAGGACAAGCGTAACCATTGCCGCACCCTGATGGCTCATTTTTTGGCGATCCTTGAAAATCGTGCTCTTTGTGTCAACCAAACGACCACCTTCAAGAGCAAGCGTTCCCGTAGAAACTTGTTCGACCCGTTCTGCCGTGACGCCTCGCGCAAAGCGAATGATATCCCCGTTGCGGGCCGTGATCTGCCGGGGAACCCCAGAGAGTGCGGCAACCCAGGCGTGTTCACGCAAATGGCGCACTTCCCCATGGGTGGGAACCGCAATCTGCGGTCGAATCAAATCATAAAGGGCGCGGACATCATCGCGCCCGGGGTGACCCGACACATGAACGGGGGCGTCGCGATCCGTCACTACATCAACGCCCCTTGCCGCAAAATTGTTGTGGAGGTCAAAAACAGCTGTTTCATTTCCCGGAATCACACGGGAAGAAAAAATGATAGTATCGCCATCCGTCAACCAGACAGAACGAAATTCTCCTCGGGATAAACGCGCCGTGGCGGCACGAGGTTCCCCCTGTGACCCTGTGCAGAGAATCACTACCTGATCCGGGGACATATATTCAAATTCTTCCTCACACAACAAAGGCGGGATATTGTCTAAATAACCGTTATCCCGCGCGGCCTGATAAATGCGTTGCATCGACCGCCCCATCAGCAGAACACGGCGACCACAGGTATCAGCTGCCCGCATGACTGAATCCACACGCGCGACATTGCTGGCAAAACATGTCACTGCGACACGCCCCTGACAACCTGCGATCACATCACAAAGAGCATCGCGGACAGAGGATTCAGAACCGGCTTCGCGTTCTGACATGACATTAGTTGAGTCGCTGACCATAGCAAGAACGCCTTCGTCCCCCAACGCCTTGAGGCCTGCCTTATCGGGGCCGGGGCCAGTGACAGGCGCGGGGTCAAATTTCCAATCACCAGAATGAAAAACAGTTCCCGCAGATGTTCGAATCGCCAAGGATACAGGTTCTGGGACAGAGTGGGTCATGGATAACATTTCAACATCAAATGGCTCGACCTCAAAACGCCCCCCAACCGGAATGACCTGAACGGCAACCTCACCCGCAAGTCCCTGTTCCGCCAGCTTGTGAGAAACTATGCTCTGAGTAAAAGCTGTGGCATAGATTGGGCAACGCAAAAAGGGCCAGAGGTGGGCAACGGCCCCGATATGATCTTCGTGGGCATGGGTGAGAACAAGGCCGACCAAGTTTTCACGCTGTTGTTCAATGAAATCAGGATCAGGCATCAACAAATCCACCCCCGGCAAACGATGACCGGCAAAGGTAATCCCTAAATCAACCATCAACCAACGGCCCTTGTGACCATAGAGGTTGAGGTTCATTCCAATTTCACCCGTCCCGCCAAGCGGAAGGTACAGAATTTCATCATCACCAGGACGGGAAGACATCAATTTTTTCCTTATTTTTCTTATCGCACAAGGTGACCTGTGCAGTGTTTTCGCGGCATCTGCGGTCGTAAATCAAACGTAATCCCCGTAAGGTCAAATCACCATCCAGAACATCAATCGCCGCGATTGCTGGTTTAAAGAGCGGGGCGAGCCCCCCAGTTGCGACCACTGTCATCACTGCGCCATATTCATTTTGAATACGCTGGATCAAGCCCTCGATCATGCTGACATAGCCCCAAAAAATGCCTGACTCCACAGCTGGAATCGTTGCCTTGCCAATAACCCGCTCTGGCTTTCTGGCAGAGACACGCGGCAAAAGAGCTGATGCCCTGTGCAGGGCCTCCACAGACAGATGAACACCAGGTGCAATCACTCCCCCTTCATAGGCCCCGTCTACGGCGACAACATCAAATGTTGTCGCCGTGCCAAAATCAATCACAATCACGGCCCCCCCAAAACGCACAAACGCCGCAACCGCATTGACCAAACGATCTGCCCCAACCTGATCTGGTCGATCAACCCGAATGGAAAGTCCGGTTTGCAAATCTTCACCAACAACCAGCAAAGAAAGGCTAAAGAGCTTTCGACAAAGCCCCGATAAAACGCGTTGCGACGCAGGAACGACAGAAGCAAGTATCGCTCCGCTGACATCAGCGGGCGTGATGCCCTCATACTGCATCAAGGGCAAAATCCAGGACACCAGATCATCAATGGTCTGGCGGCTGTCAGTGACTGTGCGCCAACACGCGCGTTGCTGTTCACCCTGATAAAGAGCGAAAACCGTGTTGGTATTTCCGCAGTCAATAGCCAAAAGCATTATATTTTTGCCTCGCTCACAGGAAAAACATCCCCTGCATGAATCAACCGTGTACCTGATTCACTACTCAAAACCAACGCCCCTGACTCATCAAGGTCTTCAAAAATTCCGACCACATCATCATGGGGGAGACGCACCCTGATTTTTTGCCCCCGCCCCTGCGCCTGTGTCAGCCAGTGAGCGCGAATAGACCCAAAACCATCCTTTTTCCAGCACCGATACCATTGGTCAAATGTTGTCAAAAAAGCGACCAGTGCCTGTTCCGGAAAAACTTGCCCGCCCCCCGCCGCCGCTAGCGACGTTGCGGGGTAGTTTGTTTCAGATGGCGCATGGCACAGGTTGACCCCGACACCCAAAATAACCGCCCCTGTTTTCCCCGCCCCCTGTAAAAAACTCTCAAGCAGAAGACCGCAAACCTTTTTTCCTGAAATCAATACATCATTAGGCCATTTCAGACGAGGATGCACAGACTGACCGCTGAGAAGTGAAAGGCTATCACGCACAGCAAGGGCGGCAACAAACCCGAGGTTCGCCGCTTCTGTACAGTGGCAATCTGGATAAAGCACAAGCGAACAAAATAGGTTCCCCTCCTCGCTGCGCCATTGCCGTCCGTGGCGTCCCCGGCCCGCCGTTTGACGTCTGGCCAAAACCACAGTGCCGTGCGCCGCCCCGTCCTGTGCCTGTTGCCGTGCTACGTCGTTCGTACTGTCCAGTTCTTCAAAAAACAAAACGCGAAAGTCTTGGGGGACTCCCGGAAGATCAAGAAAGGAGGTGGTCATGAATGGACTGACATGCTCTGCACGATCCTATCCTGCGACGAACAATGCCGTAGCCGCTTGAGACGCACTGTTGATAAGAGGCGTCGCAAAAAAAACATAAAACACAACGAACAAAGAAGATACCAAAATCACAGAACTAATTTCACCACCATTTTTATCCATCGCCGCAACAGGTTCATCAAAATACATGATCTTAATCAGACGCAGATAATAAAAGGCCGCGATCACAGAGGTCAAAACACCAATGACTGCAAGACCATAGAGATCCGCATCAATCGCCGCCGCAAAGACCATGAACTTGCCAAAAAACCCAGCAAGTGGTGGAACGCCTGCCATTGAAAACATAAAAAGGACAAGGGCCAACGCCATCGCCGGGTTTGTTTTGGATATTCCCTTCAAATCATGAATAGAGTCCAGCATTTCGTCCTGTTGGCGCATCGATAAAATGCAGGAAAAGACCCCCATATTCATAAAAATATAAATCGTCAGATAAACGACAACAGCCTCAACCCCCGCAACAGAACCCGCAGAAACACCAACCAGCAAATAACCCACATGACCAATGGAAGAATAGGCCATCATACGTTTGATATTTTTCTGCATCATCGCACCCAGTGCCCCCAGTGCCATCGAGGCAATCGAAACAAAAACGATAATCTGTTGCCACTGCTCCACCACGGCCCCGAAAGGTTCAACAAGCACACGCACCAGAAGACCCATAGCTGCAACCTTGGGTGCGGAAGCAAAAAAAGCTGTGATCGGTGTTGGTGCCCCTTCGTAAACATCGGGCGTCCACATATGAAAGGGAACAGCAGAAATTTTAAAAGAAACCGCAGCAACCACAAAAACAAGACCAAGTATAAGCCCCGGTGGTAGTCTTTCCTCGCCAGAAACCATATTGGCAATCGCATCAAAATCGGTCGCGCCGCTAAAGCCATAGACAAGAGAGCTGCCATAGAGCAAAAGGCCAGACGACAAGGCACCGAGCAAAAAATATTTCAATCCGGCCTCGGTTGATTTGAGCGTTTCACGACGCACAGCGGCAATGACATAGAGAGCCAGGGACTGCAATTCGAGACCAATATAAAGCGTCATCAAATCATTGGCAGAAACCATTATCATCATGCCAAGTGTTGCCAACAGCATCAGAATCGGAATTTCAAAACGATCCATCCCCTCGCGTTGGATAAAACGCGTCGTCATGACCAAACCAACAGCCGCTGCGATCAGGATAATCAACTTGAGAAAAGTGCTGAACCCATCGACAATGAACAGCCCGCCAAAACCGCGTCCCGACGGGGCTACGTCAAACAGAACAAGCAAGAAAACACCAACCAGCGCAACAACAGCAGAACCGGACACAAACCCAGTTGTCCTGCCCGGCCGATAGGCCCCTAACATCAACAAAAACATCGCAGAACAGGCCAAAAATATTTCCGGAAAGACAACAGAGAGTTCAGCAAAGGTCATAGCGTTTTCTCTCCTTTACTAGCCGAAGAGTTGTGCAAAAATTGGCACAACGGGTGATTTAGCGAGCGCGGCCTGATAGTTCGCAATCATTTTTTCAACAGAGGGACTCATAAACGACAAAAAGCTAATCGGATAAACCCCCATCCAGACGGTCAAAAACAATAACGGTGCAAAAATAATCTTTTCACGCCAAGACAAATCATCCAACTTTTTGACCTCTGCAGAGGACAGTGCGCTAAAAATCACTTTACGATAAAGCCAGAGCATATAGGCAGCCCCCAGCACCATCGCACTAGCCGCCAATAACGCAACAATCGTATTGACCTGAAAAATGCCCACCAGAACCAAAAACTCGCCAACAAATCCCGCTGTGCCCGGTAGTCCGACAGAGGCCATCATAAAAACCATAAAGGCTAGGGCGTAATGCGGCATCCGATCCGCAACACCGCCATAGCGCGACATTTCGCGTGTGTGCATCCGATCATAGACAACGCCAACACACAGAAAAAGGGCACCAGAAATAATTCCATGTGCAAGCATCTGATAAATAGCACCTTCGATCCCCTGCGGAGTTAGGGTAAAGATACCAATACTGACATAACCCATATGGGCAACAGACGAATAGGCAATCAGCTTTTTCATATCGTCCTGAACCAAGGCCACTAACGAGGTATAAACAATAGCAACCACGGACAACGCAAAAACTAATGGCGTAAAGTAGGCTGTTGCTTCGGGTAGCATGGGAACCGAAAATCGTAAGAAACCATAAGCCCCCATTTTCAACAGCACACCGGCCAGAATGACAGACCCAGCCGTCGGGGCCTCAACATGGGCATCAGGCAACCAGGTATGGACAGGCCACATCGGGAGCTTAACGGCAAAGGACGCAAAAAAGGCCAGCCAAAGCCAAAATTGCATATCCCCCCCAAAGGCATAGGTAAGCAGGTTCGGAATTTCCGTCGTTCCGGCTTCAAAAATCATGGTCAAAATTGCTAATAACATCAAAACAGAACCAGCGAAGGTATAAAGGAACATTTTAAAGGCCGCATAAACCCGTCGTCCCCCCCCCCAGACGCCGATAATAATAAACATCGGAATCAGGACAGCCTCGAAAAAGATATAAAACATCACGATATCAAGCGCGGCAAACATCCCGACCATCATGGTTTCCAGAACCAGAAACGCAATCATGTATTCCTTGACTCGCTTTTCAACAGCACCAAAACTCGACAGAATACAAATCGGTGTCAAAAAAGTCGCCAACAGAACAAATAAAACAGAAATTCCGTCTACGCCAAGGCTGTAAGTCAGACCAAGAGAAGGAACCCAAAAGGATTTTTCCATAAATTGGAAATCAGCAGAGTTCTTGTCAAAATTAAACCACAAAACAAGCGAGAGTAAAAAAACAGCCACAGAGACAAACAGCGCAACGGCACGTGCATTGCGTGCGACTACAGCCTCATCACCGCGCACAAACAAAATCACAGCAGCCCCAAGCAACGGAGTAAAAGTCACTACGGACAGAAGATAGTCAATCAGCATTATTTTTTACGCCCCCACATCCGCGATAATGTACCAGGTAACCAATCCCACCACACCGACAAGCATGGCAAAGGCGTAGTGATAGACATAACCGCTTTGAAGTTTGCTGACCTGTTCCGAAAAGACACGAGCAAGAAAAGCCGCACCATTCGGCCCCCACGCATCAATAATGGCCTCGTCCCCTCTTTTCCAGAAGAAACGCCCTAGACGCCGGGATGGGCGCACAAAAACAACATTGTAAAACTCGTCAAAATACCATTTGTTTAAAACAAATAGATAAATCGGGCCTAAGGCGCGGCTCACACGCGCGGGGAGGCTGGGAACCCAGAGGTAAAAAAGATAGGACGTGACAAGCCCCAGGAGAGAAACAGCCAAAGGCGTCACCTTCACCCACGACGGGACAGCATGGGCCGCAGAAATACTGTCCTGCTCAGGACGCACAAACAGAGCATCCCCCCAAAATGCCACACGTTCAGCCACATAACCGACGAACGACCCATAGCCCAACCATCCAGCAAAAACAGCCCCGACGGAGAGAACCAACAAGGGGATCATCATCACCAACGGGGATTCATGAACATGATCCATGGTATGATTGTCTGCACGCGGCGCACCATGAAAGGTCATAATCAACAAACGCCACGAATAAAACGCTGTCATAAAGGCGGCAACTGTCCCCAGCCAATAGGCCAGATTGCCCTGTGTCGTTTGGCTGGCCCATGCGGCCTCAAGGATAATATCCTTGGAAAAATAGCCCGCAAAGGGCGGAAGCCCTGCCAAGGCCCACGACCCGATCCACATCAAAATATAGGTCGCTGGAATCAGCTTGTAGAGGCCTCCCATCTTACGCATGTCCTGTTCGTGGTGCATGGCATGGATCACAGACCCTGCGCCAAGGAACAAAAGAGCTTTGAAAAAGGCATGAGTCATCAGGTGAAAAACAGCACCGCCATAGGCCGAGACCCCAATGGCAAAAAACATATAGCCCAGCTGGGAACAGGTTGAGTAGGCAATCACCCGTTTAATATCAAACTGCGTCAGCCCAACCGTCGCGGCAAAAAACGCCGTTGCGGCCCCAACATAGGTGATGACCTCCAACGCTGTCGGCGCAAATTCCAAAACAGGCGACATCCTTGCGAGCATAAAAACGCCTGCTGTCACCATCGTTGCCGCGTGAATCAAGGCAGAAACAGGCGTCGGCCCCTCCATTGCATCCGGCAACCAGGTATGCAGACCCAGTTGCGCCGACTTCCCCATTGCCCCGATAAAAAGCAATAGACAAATGATCGTCAGGGCATGGCCTTCAAACCAGAGAAATGAAAACTCTGTCTGGGCATGGGTCGGCACTGCCGCAAAAATTTCAGAAAAATTCACTGTTCCAAACAGCACGAAAAGGCCCATTATGCCAAAGGCAAAACCAATATCGGCAACGCGATTGACCAAAAAAGCCTTCATCGCCGCTGCACAGGCACTATCCTTGTGATACCAGAAACCAATCAAAAGATATGATGCCAAACCGACACCTTCCCAACCAAAAAACATCTGGACAAGGTTATCAGAGGTCACAAGCATCAACATCATAAAGGTAAACAGGCTGAGATAACTGAAAAAACGCGCCCGCGATTTGTCTTCGGACATATAACCAAAAGAATAGAGATGCACCATAGACGACACCACCGTCACCACAATCAGCATCACTGCCGTCAATGTGTCAATTTTCAGTGCCCACGACAAAACAAAATCACCCGATGCAATCCAGGTAAAAAGAGATGAAACATATGGCTTGCCATCAATAGCAACAGTCTTGAACACCGCAAAAGACAAAACAGCCGACACAAACAATAATCCAGTTGTCACGATCTGCGCCACACGATCACCAAGAGTGCGCCCAAAAACTCCTGCAACAAAAGACCCCAGAAGAGGCAAGAAAACGATCAGTTTTTCCATCGGTTTTCTAACCTTTCATCACGCTGATGTCTTCAACCGCAATCGAGCCGCGATTGCGGAAAAAAATAACTAAAATCGCCAAACCAATCGCGGCCTCTGCGGCAGCAACCGTCAGAATAAAAACAGTAAAAACCTGCCCGGTCAGATCACCCAACCACGACGAGAAGGCAACGAAATTGATATTCACAGCCAACAGCATCAATTCAATTGACATCAGGATCACAATGACATTTTTTCGGTTTAAAAAAATGCCAAAGATTCCCAAAGAAAAAAGAATTGCAGCAACGATTAAATAGTGTGCAAGGCTAATTTCAAGCATCAGATACCATTCCTGCTTTTGACTTTTTTGATTTCAATAGAGTCCGCCCTCGTTCTGCTGACCTGATGCAAAACATTCTGACGCTTCACACCGTCACGTTGACGGAGCGTCAAAACAATAGACCCGATCATTGCCACAAAAAGAATCAGCCCCGCCCCTTGAAACAACAGAACATAATCGGTGTAAAGAACATTGCCGAGAGCCTGCGTATTATGTGGTGCATCAGGCGAAAGAACAGCATTGGGTGCTTTTTTCCACCCGCCAGAACTCAAGACAAAGATCAATTCAATCAAGAAAACAAGCCCAATCAAAAGAGAAAACGGCAGGTGCTTTATGATTCCCTGTCGCAGATCCTCAACGTGAATATTAAGCATCATCACAACAAAGAGGAAAAGAACTGCAACTGCACCAACATAGACAATCACCAAAATCATGGCGAGGAATTCGGCCCCCAACAGGACAAAAAGCCCTGCCGCATTGAAAAAAGCCAGAATGAGAAAAAGAACAGAGTGTACTGGATTTTTTGAAGAAATTACCATCACTCCACAAGCAATAGTCACCGCAGAAAAAATATAAAAAACAAGAGCTTCAATCATAATCTCCCCCCTAGCGATACGGCGCGTCTAACGCAATGTTTTGTGCAATTTCGGCCTCCCAACGATCACCGTTCGCCAGTAGTCTGTCCTTGTTATAGAACAGTTCTGCACGTGTTTCCGTTGCAAATTCAAAATTCGGCCCCTCAACAATCGCATCAACGGGGCAGGCTTCTTGACAAAATCCACAGTAGATACATTTTGTCATATCAATATCATAGCGCGTTGTCCGACGGCTCCCATCCGTGCGTGGTTCGGCCTCGATCGAAATGGCCTGCGCCGGACAGATGACTTCACACAGTTTACAAGCAATACAACGTTCTTCGCCATTGGGGTAGCGACGCAAAGCATGTTCACCGCGAAAGCGCGGGCTAATTGGGCCTTTTTCATAAGGGTAATTCAACGTGACTTTTGGCTTGAAAAAATATTTCAATGTCAACCACAGACCAGAGAAAAGCTCCGTCAACAGAAAACTCCGCGCTGTGCGATCTAAAAATGACATTTGTTTTCTCTCCGACTCAAGATCATGCACCCACGCGGCACAGATAAAACCCAAGAACACTCATCGCGGCAGAAGGTCAAAACCGACCAAAACACACGCCGTTAAGACGACCCATAGCAAACTAAAGGGCAGGAAAACTTTCCACCCCAAGCGCATCAACTGGTCATAGCGAAAGCGCGGAAAAGTCGCGCGCACCCACAAAAAGACGAACAAAAGAGCCGCGATTTTAACTGCAAACCAAATAGGGCCAGGAATCCAGTTAAAAGGCGCAATATCCATCGGGGGTAGCCACCCCCCTAGAAAGAGAATAGCCGTAATCGCACTCATCAAAATCATGTTTGCGTATTCGCCCAAAAAAAACAGCGCGAAAGAAATAGAAGAATACTCAACAAAAAATCCGGCAACGAGTTCAGACTCACCTTCGGGAAGGTCAAAGGGGGCGCGATTCGTTTCTGCCAAAACAGAAATAAAAAAAACGACAAACATTGGCAACAGAGGTAACGCAAACCAGATCTTTTCCTGTGCGCGAACAATATCGGACAGGTTGAGCGACCCGACGCACAACAATACAGTGACAATGACCAACCCCATAGAGACTTCATAGGAAACCATTTGTGCGGCAGAACGAAGTGCCCCAATAAAGGGATATTTTGAATTAGACGCCCACCCCGCCATCAAAACGCCGTAGACCCCCATAGAGGAAATCGCAAACAAAAAGAGAACACCAACGTTAATATCAGACACAACCCAGCCATCGGCAAAGGGAATCACCGCCCACGCCACAAGAGCCAGAATGAATGTCAGCATCGGTGCTAGAAAAAAAATTACCTTGTTCGCCCCAACAGGTGCAATTGTTTCCTTAAAAATTAATTTAGCGGCATCTGCGAAAGGCTGTAATAAACCAAAAGGCCCGACAACATTCGGTCCTTTACGCAATTGCATCGCACCAATGACCTTGCGTTCTGCCAAGGTCAGATAGGCCACCGCGATCAAAAGAGGGCCAACAATCGCCAAAATTTGCCCGACAATAATCGCCCCCGGCACAAGGTAAAGATCAATAAAATCAGCCATTAGAGCCTCCCTGCGCCGCGTTCAAAACAAAGGCCTCGGTACAGGCTGCCATGGTCGCTGACGCCCGCGAAATCGGATCGGTCATATAGTAATTTGACAGAGACGATGAAAAACCTTCATTGCACAAGACACCATCACCCCCAAACGCGCCCCATTCTGAGGCTTGCAGGGTGTCAAGAGACGCAAAAAGTGGGTTGACCGCAATCAAACGCTGACGCAACTGACCAAGGTTATCATAGGGCAAAGGTGCGCCAATTTGTTCAGAAAGCGCGCGCAAAATCGTCCAATCCTCACGGGCGTCACCGGGAGCGAAAACAGCTAACCGCCCCAGCTGTACGCGACCTTCGGTATTGACGTAGGTTCCATTTTTTTCTGTATAGGTTGCGCCCGGTAAAACAACATCTGCCGCGACCGCACCTCTGTCACCGTGTGTGCCCTGATAAACGACAAAGGCCTTGTCTAGCTTTGTCATATCAATTTCATCCGCACCCAACAGATAGAGAGCCTTCACAGCACCCGACTCAGCCGCAGACAGCATCCCCGCCACATCAAGCCCCCCCGGCCCCGGAACAAAGCCAAGATCAAGACCACCAACGCGCGCGCCAGCACTGTGCAGAACATTAAACCCATTCCACCCCGCCTTGACGAGACCGAATTTTTCCGACAGCCTTCGCGCCAACGATAAAACAGCCCCACCATCTGGACGGGTCAAAGCCCCCATTCCCACAATAATCATGGGGCGAAAAGCAGATTTCAACACATCCGAAAAGGCGTGCTGACCAGAAACAATTTCTTCTAATATATGCGGTTCGGCACCCAGAGCGTCATAGCCATAAGACAAATCAACAGGCGAACCAATCAAGCCAACCTTCAAGCCACCGTGCAAAAATCGCTTGCGAATACGGGCATTAACAAGGGGGGCCTCGTGACGTGGGTTTGAGGCCAGGATCAAGAGCGCATCCGCGTCCTCAATTCCCGCAATGCCTGAATTAAACAGATAGGACGCCCGAACAGAGCTCTCCAACGCGGCCCCATCCTGACGACAATCAAGATGGCTAGACCCCAGAGAGATCATCATCTCTTTGAGCACAAGCATGGATTCCGCATCGCAATGATCCCCACAAATCGCTCCGATCTGGTTCCCCTCTAACCCCTTAAATCCGGCCTTGATCGCCGCAAAGGCCTCTGCCCAAGTGGCGGGAACCAAACGCCCCTTGCACCGCACATAAGGCTTATCAATACGCTGGCGTTTGAGACCATCAACACTATAACGGGACTTATCCGCCAGCCATTCCTCGTTCACATCCTCGTGGACGCGCGGCAGAATGCGGAGTATTTCACGCCCCCGGCTATCAATACGAATGTTTGACCCCACCGCATCCATCACATCAACAGACAGCGTTTTTTTCAATTCCCATGGACGCGCGTGAAAGGCATAGGGTTTGCTGGTCAATGCCCCAACAGGACAGACATCAACAAGGTTGCCGGATAGTTCTGAATTGATCGCGCGTTCAAGCGTTGTAATTTCAACAGACTCGCCCCGGTTGACTAGACCAATTTCTTCAACGCCTGCAATTTCAGTCGCAAAACGGACACAGCGTGTACACTGGATACAGCGAGTCATGATGGTGTTAATCAACGGCCCCATGTGTTTTTCGCTGACCGCGCGTTTGTTTTCGCGGTATCGCCCCTTGTCCAAACCAAAGGCCATGGCCTGATCCTGGAGATCACACTCCCCGCCTTGGTCACAAATGGGGCAGTCGAGCGGGTGATTGATGAGTAAAAACTCCATAACGCCCTTGCGAGCCTTTCGCACCAAGTCGCTATCTGTGCGAATGACCATCCCCTCTCCTACAGGCATCGCGCAGGACGCCACGGGTTTCGGTGCACGTTCCATTTCAACCAGACACATGCGACAGTTTCCGGCAATGGACAGACGTTCATGATAGCAGAATCGGGGAATTTCAACCCCTGCCAATTCACAGGCCTGCAACACCGTTAAACCATCGGCGACCGCGATTTCCTTTCCGTCAATCGTCACTGTTGGCATGGCTCAATCCCCCCGATGTGATCCGCTTTATTGTCCGCAATCCGTCGTTCAATTTCTGGACGGAAATGGCGAATCAACCCCTGAACAGGCCAAGCTGCGGCATCACCAAGGGCGCAGATCGTATGGCCTTCGACCTGTTTTGTGATCTCCCACAGTGTGTCAATCTCATCACATTCTGCATCCCCGCGCACCATGCGCCCCATCACGCGATAGATCCAACCTGTTCCTTCACGACAGGGGGTGCACTGCCCACAGCTTTCGTGTTTGTAGAAATGCGATAGCCTGTGAATGGCCTCGATAATATCCGTCGATTTGTCCATCACGATGACTGCTGCCGTTCCCAAACCCGATCCGACTGCACGCAAGGAATCAAAGTCCATTGTGATGGTATCACAGACACTTTTCGGTAATAGCGGCACAGATGAACCACCGGGAATAACCGCGAGCAGATTATCCCATCCCCCGCGCACACCGCCCGCGTGTTTTTCAATCAGCTCTTTCAGGCTGATACCCATGGATTCTTCGACGTTACAAGGGTTATTCACATGCCCGGAGATAGAAAAAATCTTCGTTCCCGTGTTATTCTCACGCCCAAAGGATTTAAACCACGCCGCCCCCCGGCGCAAAATAGTCGGCGACACAGCGACCGTTTCAACATTAGTCACTGTTGATGGACAGCCAAAAAGTCCAACAGCGGCAGGGAATGGCGGTTTAAGACGCGGCTGGCCTTTTTTACCCTCCAACGATTCGATCAAGGCCGTCTCTTCACCACAAATATAGGCCCCCGCCCCACGGTGTACATGCACATCAAACGCCCACCCGGAACCAGCGGCATTCTCACCCAATAGACCCGCGCCACGGGCCTGTACGATGGCCTGTTCCAAACGTTGTAATTCGAGATAATATTCACCCCGCACATAGATGTAGGCCGTTTGCGCTCCCATTGCGAATCCGGCGATCAAACAACCTTCGAGCAAAAGATGTGGGTCATTACGCAGGATCTCACGATCCTTACAAGATCCCGGCTCGGATTCATCTGCATTAACAACCAGGTAGTGTGGACGCCCATCGTTTTCCTTGGGCATAAACGACCACTTCAAACCCGCAGGAAAACCCGCCCCGCCCCGCCCACGCAAGGCAGAGTTTTTTATCTCGCTAATGATTCCTTCACGCCCCTTGGCAATCAATTCTGCTGTATTCGACCAAATCCTCCGACGACGTGCACCCGCTAACCCCCAGTCATCTTGACCATAGAGGTTTTTAAAAATGCGATCCTTGTCTTCAAGCATCACGCGGCTCTCCCTCGTGCTGGTCAAGAGGGGGGACATCCCTCAGGCTCGTCCACTCACCCTGTGGGGCAGAACTCATGCGCCCTGACTGCGACCCCGGCGGCACGGCATGGCCTGCACGCAACTCATCAATAATTTCAACAATTCTCTCCACGCTTAAGTCCTCGTAGTAATCATCATTGATCTGAACCATCGGCGCGTTGCAACAGGCCCCCATACATTCGACTTCGACAACAGAAAAAAGGCCGTCTTCGCTGACATCACCAACAGAGCGCACACCAATTTTGTCGAGCGCAGCATTCAGAATCCCTTCAGAACCGCGCAACCAGCACGGAGTCGTGCGACACACCTGAATAAAGTATCGCCCGACGGGCTTTAAATTAAACATGGTATAAAAGGTCGCGACCTCGTGAGCGCGAATTGCAGGAATGGCGAGGTATTCCGCCACATACTCAATCGCCCCCGCAGGCAACCAACCCCCGTTTTGTTTTTGAGCCAGATAAAACAGGGAAATAATCGCCGAAGCTTGGCGTCCCTTGGGATATTTCGCAATTAAACGATCTGCTTCGGCCTTGTTTTCAAATGTAAATTCAAATCCATCTGTTTCGTATTTCGGGAAAGAACTCGTTTTCATCGATCAACCTCCCCGAACACAATATCCATCGAGCCAAGAATAGCGACACTATCGGCCAGCATATGACCACGGCACATGTGATCCATCGCTGCCAAATGTGCAAAGCCCGGGGCCTTGATTTTACACCGATAGGGGCGATTCGTTCCATCGGACACAAGGTAAACGCCAAACTCACCCTTCGGAGCCTCGACCGTTGTATAGGTTTCGCCTTTGGGAACACGAACCCCCTCTGAATAGAGCTTAAAATGATGAATGAGGGCTTCCATAGAATGCTTCATATCACCTCTACGAGGGGGAGCGACCTTATTATCTTCACTCATGACCGGGCCACTTGGCATCTTGTCAAGACACTGTGCAATCAAATAAATCGACTGGCGCATTTCTTCGATCCGAACAAGGTAGCGATCATAGCAATCACCGTTCTTGCCAACAGGAATATCAAAATCCAACTCTTCGTAACAATCATAAGGCTGTGCCTTGCGCAGATCCCACGCAACACCCGACCCCCGCAACATAGGGCCAGAAAACCCCCAGTCCATTGCTTCGTCAAAGCTTGCAACACCAATATCAACCGTCCGCTGAAGAAAAATACGGTTTCGGGTCAAAAGTCCCTCGATGTCATCAAGGAAAGCAGGAAACTGTTCTGCCCAGGTTCCGATGTCATCCACCAACCCTGCGGGCAAATCCTGATGAACCCCCCCCGGGCGGAAGTAAGCCGCATGAAGACGTGCGCCAGAGGCGCGTTCGTAAAACTCCATCAGGGATTCGCGCTGTTCAAACCCCCACAAGATCGGAGTCATCGCCCCGACATCAATCGCAAAGGTTGTGATATTCAACAAATGGTTCAAAATACGACCAATTTCACAATACAAAACGCGGATAAACTGCCCGCGTTTAGGAACATCAAGCCCCAATAGTTTTTCAACAGCCAAAGCCCACGCGTGTTCCTGATTCATCGGAGCGACATAATCAAGGCGGTCAAAATAGGGTAACGCCTGCGTATAGGTTTTATATTCAATCAGCTTTTCCGTGCCGCGATGCAACAAGCCAATATGGGGATCAGCGCGTTCGATAACCTCGCCATCCATTTCCAAAACCAACCTCAAAACACCGTGTGCCGCAGGGTGTTGCGGGCCAAAATTCAATGTCAGGGGTTTAATTGCTGTCTCTGCCATGATTATTAGTCCGCTTCTTTTGCCTTTTCATCACCTGGCAAGGTGATCATCCCCTCCCAAGGGCTTGGAAAATCAAAATTGCGAAACTCCTGCGCCAGGGTCACTGGCTCATAAACAACGCGGTGCTGTGTCTGATCGTAGCGCACCTCGGTATGGCCTGTCAGGGGGAAGTCTTTACGCAAAGGATGACCTTCAAAACCATAGTCACTCAGCATTCGGCGCAAATCGGGATGGTCATGAAAAAAAACGCCAAACATATCCCAGACTTCACGCTCATACCAAATCGCGGAGCTGAACAGACCACTGACAGAAGGAACAGACTCTGCTGAGAGTTTCACGGCAATCCGCTGATTATTGTGCAGCGACAGGAGGAAATAAACCAATTCAAAACGCAACTCACGTTCTGGAAAATCAACAGCGGTCACATCAACAAGCTGGCGAAACTGGCAGTTCTGATCATCGCGCAAAAATTTCAAAAGAAAGAGGATTTTTTCCGGCGTTGTCCAGAGCCTCAACTCACCCTGCACGACCTCCGCAACTGTGACAGCACCCGCCGTGTTGCTGTGCAAATAGGTTTTCAATTCAGAAAGATTTTGCTTCATTCTCTCTTCCACTCTTCATTTTTCTGACTGAGTGTCCCCTCAAGCCCGAACCCCTAACGCCGAAACTGTGACGTTCGTTTGATTTTTTTCTGAAGCTGAAGAATGCCGTAAATCAAGGCTTCTGCTGTCGGCGGGCAACCCGGGACATAAATGTCAACAGGAACGATTCGATCGCACCCGCGCACAACAGAGTATGAATAGTGATAATACCCCCCACCATTGGCGCAAGACCCCATCGAAATGACCCAACGCGGTTCCGGCATCTGGTCATAAACCTTACGCAGGGCGGGAGCCATCTTATTGGTTAAGGTTCCGGCAACAATCATCACATCAGATTGACGCGGAGAAGGCCGAAAAAGAAGCCCAAAGCGATCCATATCATAACGGCTACAAGCCGCGTGCATCATCTCAACCGCACAGCAGGCTAACCCAAAGGTCATGGGCCAAAGCGAACCGGACTGCGCCCAGGAAGCCAGCTTGTCCATCTGTGCCAGGACAAAGCCACGCTCAGACAGATCCTGATTAACCTGCTGAATGAGCTGATCCTGCGCGGGGCCGGGTTGAATTGGCGTTTCACCGCCAACAGCTGTCACTCCCATTCCAAAGCCCCTTTTTTCCATTCGTAAGCAAAACCAACTGTGAGGACAGCTAGAAAAACAATCATGGACCAAAATCCAAACGCCCCGATTTCACTGAGCGACACGGCCCACGGAAAAAGAAAAGCAACCTCGAGGTCAAAGATGATAAAAAGGATGGCCACCAGATAAAAACGAACGTCAAACTGGCTCCGCGCATCGTCAAATGCCTCGAAACCGCATTCATAAGCACTATTTTTTTCAGGATCAGGGCGTTGCGCCCCCGCGAACCACGACGTGATCACCATCGCAGATGCCAAACCAACTGCAATTCCAAGAAAAACCAGAATAGGAAAATATTCTGCCAACAAGTTTTCTAACGCCATCACCCGACATAATCGACCGCACAGCACACGGTTCAATCACCTTTCAAAACGACGAGGACATAGTCTTAGTAAGGGTCTCTATTAAAGACTTCTTCTCATATCTCTCTCGGCATCTCTTCGCAAATAAAGAATGCCTTTTTTCAAAAAAAATTAAGTGCATGTTTTTGCGAATAGTTCTTAAAAAAATCCGCTAGAGTTATAAGACTGACCACCACACCAAACCCATCAACAGAAGTTCGCAGACAACCAAAAACAACAGGGAAAAGCCTGTAGAAGACCGGGTGAAACAACAAAAAAAGAAACATCTCAACGAAATGGCGAGGATGACGAGACTTGAACTCGCGACCTCTGGCGTGACAGGCCAGCGCTCTAACCAACTGAGCTACACCCCCATTTCAATATGACCCATGTCGAACAGGTCAGTCTCGGAGACAGAAAACAGTGGCGAGGATGACGAGACTTGAACTCGCGACCTCTGGCGTGACAGGCCAGCGCTCTAACCAACTGAGCTACACCCCCACGTTTTCTGATCTCATTCGTGCCGCACCACGAATGCGGCTGTGTTTAATGGACAGCACAGACCCTGTCAAGCAAGGGAAAGCTGTTTGCCAATTTTTGTATCTTTAAAATTTAATTTTTTCCCAGGAAGGCGACAATAATAGACGTTCTTCCGCTTGGAAGAGAGGTAAGTCCCGCCTAAACATCTCACCTCCGATCTCAGATCACAGAGAAAGCGACATCTGCAAACGATATTCGAAAAAAAACTTAGACAATGGTGGGCGGTGACAGGCTCGAACTGCCGACCCTCTCGGTGTAAACGAGATGCTCTACCAACTGAGCTAACCGCCCCCGTGCAAGGAACTCCATAAAACGTGGAGTGCCTCGTAGAAACTTAATCCAAAACTTGCAAGCAAAAAATGAAAAAACTGACCAAGAAGGTCAGTTTTTTTCTAAAAAAACAAGTGCGCGTCTAGTTGACGGCATCCTTCAGGCCTTTTCCTGCTTTAAATTTAGGTTGCTTTGACGCCTTGATTTGAATGGGTTCGCCAGTACGTGGATTCCGTCCTTGAGAAGCTGCCCGCTCGGCAACGCTAAAGGTTCCAAAACCAATCAAGCGCACTTCATCACCAGACTTCAAAGCCCCCTCGATAGCTTCAAACACGCCATCAACGGCCTTCCCGGCATCCGCCCTAGACAGATTAGCTTTTTCTGCAACGGCTACGACCAAATCATTTTTATTCACGCGACACCTCCATAAATCGGAACTAAAATCAAAAACCCACAAAACTCAGCAACACACCAACCCATCCATTCTACATAACGTAATCACCTCCGTCAACACCAAACAGGGAAAATTAACAAGACAGCCTCTTTCAATGAGTTACAACATCATTTGTATCAGATCCACCCCAATCTTTGATCGAAACAAGTGGCTCACACAAAGTCACAGACAACACCTCGTCAACACTGGCGCAAGGAACAATTTTTAATCCTTCCAAAACATGCTCCGGAATTTCGACCAAATCTTTTTCGTTTTCCTGTGGAATGACGACAGTCTTGATATTGCCGCGCAAAGCTGCGAGGAGTTTTTCTTTTAATCCACCAATTGCCAGAACGCGACCACGCAAAGTGACCTCCCCCGTCATTGCCACATCACTTCGAATCGCATGGCCTGTCAGGGTGGAAACGATTGCACTGACCATCGCAATCCCGGCAGACGGGCCGTCTTTAGGAGTTGCACCTTCGGGGACGTGAACGTGAATATCCTTCTTGTCAAAGAGATCAGGCTTAATCCCAAATTCGAGGGCGCGGCTCTTGACAAAATATTCCGCCGCCTGAATGGACTCTTTCATCACATCGCCAAGTTTTCCGGTCGAACTCACACGCCCTTTTCCAGGTACTGTGACGGCTTCGATCGAAAGCAGTTCTCCCCCTGCCTCTGTCCACGCCAACCCGGTCGAAACACCAACCAGATCTTTTTCTTCGGCCTCACCATAACGGTAACGCGCAACACCTGCATACTGCCCCAGATTGTCTGGAGACACCGTCACAGAGGTTGTTTCTCCCATTTCAATCTGCTTGACAGCCTTGCGAAGCAATTTCGCAAGTGCGCGCTCCAAAGAGCGCACCCCTGCCTCACGCGTGTAAAGCTGAATGAGTTTACGCAGGGCGGAGTCTGTAATTTCCCACTCACCGTCGCGAACGCCATGATCTTTTAAGAGGTTGGGAATAAGATGACGCAGCGCGATCTGCATCTTTTCGTCTTCGGTGTAGCCAGAAATACGAATAATTTCCATACGATCCAGCAAAGGTTGCGGCATATTGAGCGAGTTTGCCGTTGTCACAAACATCACATCCGACAGATCATAATCAACCTCAAGATAATGGTCGTTAAAGGCCACATTCTGTGCAGGGTCGAGGACTTCTAACAATGCAGAAGAAGGATCACCGCGATAGTCATGACCCAGTTTGTCAATTTCATCCAACAGGAAAAGCGGATTGGAGGTTCCGGCCTTTTTCATGCCCTGGACAATTTTACCCGGCATAGAACCAATATAGGTTCTGCGATGCCCGCGCACCTCCGACTCGTCGCGGATTCCGCCTAAACTCATCCGCACAAAATGACGCCCTGTCGCCCGGGCAATAGATTGACCAAGCGATGTCTTGCCCACCCCCGGCGGCCCGACAAGACAGAGAATGGGCCCTTTGACCTTTCGCATACGTTGCTGAACAGCCAGGTATTCCAGAATGCGATCCTTGACCTTTTCAAGTCCATAGTGTTCCCGGTCGAGTACGGCGGAGGCGTTGGGAATATTTTTGCGGATTTTACTCCGCTTTTTCCACGGAATGGAGGTCAGCCAGTCAAGATAATTCCGCACGACCGTTGCCTCTGCAGACATTGGACTCATCGAACGCAGTTTTTTCAACTCTGCAAGAGCCTTGTCACGGGACTCCTTCGTCATTTTAAGGCTTTTGATTTTGTCTTCTATTTCAGACAGTTCATCCTTGCCGTCTTCACCCTCTCCGAGTTCTTTTTGAATGGCCTTCATCTGTTCATTCAGATAATAGTCGCGTTGCGTTTTTTCCATCTGGCGTTTGACACGACTACGCACACGTTTTTCAACCTGGAGAACACCAATTTCGCCCTCCATAAAGCCGTAAAGTCGCTCTAGCCGTTGCGTCGTCGTCGCACACTCCAGCAACTCCTGCTTTTCAGGAATTTTCAACGACAGGTGCGAGGCAACAGTATCTGCAAGCTTATCCGGTTCATCAATCTGGTTGATGGAGGTCAGAACCTCGGGCGGAATTTTTCTGTTGAGTTTGATGTATTGTTCAAATTGAACGACAACAGAACGGGTCAAGGCATCGAGGTCTTCGCCGTCGTCCTTAAGGTCTGAAGCTTCCGCCCAGGCCTCGAAAAACGCACTCTTCTCTTCATATCCTGTGATGCGGGCACGATGGAGTCCCTCGACCAAAACCTTGACCGTTCCGTCAGGAAGCTTCAACAGCTGTATAATCGAACCCACTGTCCCGACATCATAAAGGTCAGTGCCCTCTGGATCATCCTGTGTCGCATCGCGCTGGGTCACCAACAGGATCTGCCTGTCATTTTTGACAACCTCTTCGAGCGCACGAACGGATTTTTCCCGCCCGACGAACAACGGGACAATCAAGTGTGGAAACACCACAATATCACGCAACGGTAAAACAGGATAAAGATCACTACGGGATAAGTCGGTCATGATACCTCACAACAACAGATGCACAGGAGGAAGAAAACAGGCCCTTCCCGCTGTTATATGGAAAGACATCAACACAAAGGCAAGAGAGAAAAGCAGGGAAAAGCCACTACTCATCACAACATTTTTCAAGACTCTGTGCCCGTGGCGTCTTTTCTTTCGGCGTAACCATAGAGCGGGCAACGGCGTCCCTCAGCAACCTCGCTATTAACCACCACCTCTGCAACACCGTCCAAATCGGGAAGATCGAACATAGTTTCAAGCAAGATTGCCTCTAAAATAGAACGCAAGCCACGCGCACCCGTTTTGCGCTCTATTGCTTTTGAAGCAATGGTTTTCAACGCATCATCTGTAAAAACCAGATTGCTGTTTTCCATTTCAAAAAGACGTTGATACTGTTTCACCAACGCGTTTTTAGGTTCACAGAGAATTTTAACCAGTGCATCGCGATCAAGTTCTTCGAGAGTCGCAATGACAGGAAGACGACCGATAAATTCGGGAATCAAGCCAAATTGAAGTAAATCTTCCGGCTCCAGACCCTTGAGTGAATCACCCTGTGCGCGTTCTGGTTCCGTTTTAACATCTGCCCCAAAGCCAATCGCCGCCCCCTTGCCACGCTCTGCAATAACGCGATCAAGGCCCACAAAGGCTCCACTGCAAATAAACAGAATATTGGTGGTATCAACCTGCAAAAATTCCTGTTGGGGATGCTTGCGCCCGCCTTGCGGAGGGACAGAGGCCACTGTGCCTTCCATAATTTTCAACAACGCCTGTTGCACACCTTCGCCGGAGACATCGCGCGTGATCGAGGGGTTGTCAGACTTTCGCCCGATCTTGTCAACTTCGTCGATGTAAACGATACCGCGTTGGGCGCGCTCAACATCATACTCGGACGCTTGAAGAAGCTTTAAAATTATATTTTCAACATCTTCACCAACATAACCGGCCTCTGTTAGTGTGGTGGCATCAGCCATTGTAAAGGGAACATCCAAAATCCGCGCAAGTGTCTGTGCCAGTAGTGTTTTACCGCACCCTGTGGGGCCGACCAGCATAATGTTGGATTTCGCCAATTCAACATCGCTCGACTTTGCTCCATGAGACAGACGCTTATAGTGATTATGAACAGCAACAGAGAGAACCTTTTTCGCTTTTTGTTGCCCGATCACATAGTCATCAAGAACAGCGCAAATCTGTTTTGGCGAGGGAACAGCACCGTCCGGACTGGTCAACGCGGACTGTTTTTCGTCCTGAATAATATCTGTGCAGAGTCCCACGCATTCATCACAGATAAAAACAGTCGGCCCCGCAATCAGTTTCCTGACTTCGTGCTGGCTCTTGCCACAAAATGAACAGTAGAGCGTGTCTTTCGAGTCACCATTGCTCGATTTCGTCATTGGGCCTCACCTTGAATAGTAACAAGAAAATCAGACGATGGCAGACCCAACAGGACTGCACAACGAAAAAATAAACCACCAAAATCAGCTTTGCACCAGAACGCCACGGCGGTCATGCTTTTTCTGGTTGGGCAGGCCGCCGCGCGACGACCTCGTCAATCAGGCCAAAAGATTTGGCTTCTTCCGGAGTCATGAAATTATCGCGCTCCATTCCCGCTTCGACAGCGGCCATTGTTTGACCCGTGTGATGGACGTAAAGTTCATTCAGGCGTGTGCGGGTTTTGATCATTTCGCGGGCGTGAATTTCAATATCGCTCGCCTGCCCCTGAAAGCCGCCGGATGGCTGGTGAATCATCACCTTGGAATTTGGCAAGGCAAAACGCTTACCCTGCGCACCTGCCATCAACAACAAAGACCCCGCAGATGCGGCCTGACCGATACAAACCGTTGAAACATCCGGTTTGATGTACTGCATTGTATCATACATCGCCAAACCGGCAGTCACAGCTCCCCCCGGCGAGTTAATATAAAAAGAAATATCTTTCCCCGGATTTTCAGATTCAAGGAACAAAAGCTGTGCACAAACCAAACTTGCAACCTGGTCATAAACAGGCCCCGTGAGGAAAATAATACGTTCCTTTAACAAGCGCGAATAAATATCGTAGGAACGCTCACCACGGCTTGTCTGTTCAACAACCATAGGAACGAGAGTATTCATAAAAATATCATGCTGGTCGCGCATTCTGGCATGTCCTCTTAAATCCAGATCAATGGCGCACCATTAGACCTGATCGGCGCGAGAAAGCAACAGCTTTTAAACGCAGAGACCCCCGAAAGGCTTTTGCCAACGACAAACGAATATCAGCATAAATCAGGATCAGCTTGCCGCTCGACAACCTTGGCACAGGCGAAGTGCGACGAGATAAAGGCTCCCGGTTTTAATCGGCATAGTCGCCACAACGTCGCCATCGGCTGGCACTTCCAACCCGTTCAAATGACGATTGACACCATCGAAATAGCCAATGATTTGATTGGCTTCCATCATCCATTCCAACGTCTCCCGATAGCTCCACATCTGATTTTTCCATCTCTGCGGGCCTCAAGAAGGTCAATTTTTCAGCATAGCGCATCACGGCAAGATCACGCCCCGTAAAAAAACGTGCTATATTGCCATATATAGAGAATAACGCACCCCTTCGTCGTGCCGGGACGCAGAATGCACCCGCACCACATTATCACCAGCCGACCGCCTTGACAGAGGATGCTCCAGTAGATATTGCACCTGTGAATGCCAAGACTCCGGCAGGGGTCGCCGTCGATGTCCATAACGCTTTGCGCTTCATTTTTTCTCTCCACGCTGATTATCAGGAAAAATATGGCCCGTCTTGCTTGCAAAGGTATGAGAGTGATAAGAGTCGCCCCGGTGCCCTTCACGACAAGGGCCGGGGAACGGGGTATGGGGAATGGTCACATTTCTATTGATACATGGTTCTTTTTTCGGAGGAGAGAGCTGGGACGCAGTCGCTGGACAGCTGCGGCGCGAAAACTACAGAGTTTGCACCCCCACACTTACACAGCACACGGACAGTGCCCCTGACCTATCTTGCCATATACAGGATGTGGTCGCTGCGCTTGATCGCATTGGCGACGGGGAGATTATTTTAGTTGGCCACTCCTACGGTGGAATGCCCGTGTGCGGCGCAGCGGATGCGCGGATGCAAAAGATTAGCGCACTGGTTTTGCTGGATGCTTTTGCCCCAAACAATGGCGAAAGTGTTCTCTCAATCCGGGCGAGTGCCACACCACCTGCTCCTCTGCCTGCATTGACACCGGACAAAACAGCTCTTGCCGTGCCTGATATGGCGGTGCTGGGCCTTGGAACAAACAACAATGCCCTGTCTCTACGGCCTCACTCCCTCGCCACCTGGACAGAGTCGATCAGCCTAGCAGGAGGCTTGACAAGGATTCGACAAAAATACTTCGCACGTATGACAAGATACAAAGCCCCGTACTTCGATCAAACCTGTGACCGTCTCAAGTCACAGGCTGACTGGCAGGTCACACGGCACGACGAAAACCATTGCCCCATGCTCACAGCACCGGAATGGACAAGTGCATTCCTCGGCAAAATCGCACAGCAGATCAGTGCAGAACAACAAACCACAGGAAAAAAATAAGGACATTCCCGGCGTGTGTGCAGACAGATTTGATTACATTATTGTTGGAACGGGATCCGCCGGAGCGATCATCGCCGAACATCTCAGCCGTGACCACAAGGTTCTTGTGCTCGAATACGGGGGCAGTGACCGCAGTCTCTTTATCCAGATGCCAACCGCCCTTTCTATTCCGATGAGTAAAGATAAATATACCTGGGGCTTTGACTCAGAACCTGAACCTTTCATGAAAAACCGCCGCTTTCACACCCCGCGCGGGAAAGTTCTCGGTGGGTCGTCTTCGATCAATGGAATGGTTTTTGTACGGGGACATCCGTGCGATTTTGATGAGTGGGCCGCCGCCGGAGCGCAGGGCTGGGCCTATCGTGACTGTTTGCCCTATTTCAAGCGCAATGAATGCTGGATGGGGGGCGAAGACCTCTATCGCGGCGGCAGTGGCCCCATCCACACCAACAACGGCAATAATCGCCAAAATCCGCTCTACAATGCCTTCATTCGTGCGGGCATCGACGCAGGCTACGGCGAAACGCCGGACTATAATGGCTACCGCCAGGAAGGTTTTGGCCCCATGCACATGAGCGTCAGGAACGGCATCCGCTGTTCCACGGCGCGGGCCTACCTCGTCCCCGCACGCCAGCGCAAGACTCTCACGCTGGTGACGGGGGCTTTGGCAACACGGATTTTGATGAAAAACAAACGCGCCCAGGGGCTGGAATACCGCGACAGAGGAAAAACGCCCAGAAGGGTTTACGCTGACAAAGAAGTCATTCTCTGCGCCGGGGCCATCGGGTCGCCGCAGTTGCTCCAGCTCTCTGGAATTGGCCCGGCCTCTGTCCTGCAAAGGGCAGGTGTTCCGGTCATTCACGACCTGCCCGGCGTCGGAGAAAACCTGCAAGACCACCTCGAAGTCTATTTTCAATTCCGCTGCCAACAACCTATCACCCTCAACAACAGACTGGGCCTGTTCAGCAAATTCATGATCGGGGCGCAATGGCTTTTATTCAAAACAGGCCTGGGCGCAACGAACCACTTCGAATCCTGCGCCTTTATCCGCTCCCGTGGCGGGCGCAAATCGCCCGATATTCAATACCACTTTCTACCCGCCGCTATCCGCTATGATGGCAGGGCCGCCTTTCAGGGGCATGGCCTGCAAGTTCATGTCGGCCCGAACAAGCCAACCAGTCGCGGACGGATCACCATTCGTTCCGCCGACCCGTATGACAAGCCGGCGATTTTGTTTAACTACAACGCAACCGACGACGACCGTGCAACCTTTCGCCAGTGCCTGCGCCTGACACGCGAAATCATGGCACAGCCGGCCCTGGCTGATTATGTTGATGGCGAAATACAACCCGGGGAGAATATCCGCACAGATTCGGAACTCGATAACTGGATTCAAGACAATGCCGAAAGTGCCTATCATCCCTCGTGTAGCTGTAAAATGGGCGCAGAGGACGACTCCATGGCAGTTCTGGACAGTCAATGCCGCGTGCGTGGACTGTCGAATCTGCGCGTTGTCGATTCGTCGATCTTTCCCACGATTCCCAACGGCAATCTCAACGCACCGACCATGATGGTCGCTGAAAAGGCAGCAGATATGATCCTTGGCAAGGTTCCTTTGACCCCCCTTGATGTCCCGGTGTGGATCAACCCACAGTGGCAAAGTCGCCAGCGATGACCTCTCTGACCAACTGGCCCTACCCCGTGACGATACAGCACCACCCGCGTAGCCGCCGTCTTTCCTTGCGTCTTCTGCCCTGCCGCTCACGTCTCAAAGTCGTCGCGCCCCCCTGTGCGACAGAAGCCGATATTGCACAGTTTTTGAGGAAAAACAGGGTATGGATCGAGGCCCGCTTGCAACCACCAGAAAAAACAGACCTGACAACCGTTCCCCTGCGCGGAAAAAATTACCTGCTCCGGAGGAAATCACCTCACCTGCGCCCCAAAAATTCTCGTGCACTCTGCGTAACGGGCGACAGTATTTTGCTCTATTGCCATCCCGAACACAGCCGCCGTCGGTTGCTCGACTTCCTCAAACAGGAAGCCCGCGCAGAACTGGTGACCAGGGCAAGACTACTGAGCAAACAAGAAAACCTGACTCTGCAGAACGTCCGCATCAAGGACACACAGAGCCGCTGGGGAAGCTGTTCGGCAAAGGGAAACCTGAATTTTTCCTGGCGTCTCATCCTCGCCCCGGATTTTGTGCGCGACTATGTTGTGGCCCACGAAGTCGCCCATCTCAAACACCTCGATCACAGTGCGGCCTTTTGGTCTTATCTGGGCACACTCACCCCGCATAGAACCGCCGCAGAACAATGGCTGAAACGGCACGGGGCCACACTCCATAATTTCGCACAACAGGTAGTGACGTGAAAAGATTTGACAAATCTGTCTCACAGGCCCATCTGCCCAAAAGACAGGCCAACAACATCAGCCCAAAGGGATCAATCATGAATAGTTTCGCCACCACAGATGATCTGTTCTTTAACCAGACAGAACTTGATCTCCACCGTGTGCAATCACTGGTTTCTGACAGCCTGAAGGGGGCCGATGATGGCGAACTTTACCTTGAATATCAGCAATCAGAAGGATTTTCCTTTGATGACGGGTGCCTAAAATCAGCCAGTTTTAATAACCGTCAAGGCTTTGGTCTGCGGTACGTTGTGGGCGAAAGCGCAGGCTATGCCCATGCCAGTGACTTGAGCGAACAGGCTATCCGACGTGCGGCGCAGACAATCCAGGCTGTTCGCACCGGACAAACGGGCCTGATGGCACAGGCCCCAGATGGAACAGACCATGGCCTTTACGGGACAGATAATCCGCTCTGTGCGCCAGATTTTTCACGCAAGGTCGGGGTACTCTCAGATATTGATGCCTTTGCCCGCGCCCTCGACCCACGCGTTGTGCAGGTCAGTACCTCCCTCGCCGGAAGCTGGCAGGCCATTCAAATTCTCCATGCCGATGGCACCCGAACCAGCGATGTCCGCCCGCTGGTACGGATCAATATTTCTCTCACTCTGCAAGACGGGCAAAAAATGGAAAGCGGTTCCGTTGGTGGCGGCGGACGCTATGGTTTTGATGCCCTGCTTGTGGACAGTTACTGGAAAAATGCTGTGCGCGAGGCCATGCGCCGCGCAGAGGTCAACCTCCACGCCATCGCGGCCCCGGCGGGGGAGGCAAACATTGTGCTGGGGCCGGGTTGGCCCGGCGTCCTGCTTCACGAAGCCGTGGGGCACGGACTGGAAGGAGACGCCAATCGGAAAAAAACCTCCCGCTTTGCGGACTGTATTGGTCAACAGGTCGCCGCCCGGGGTGTGAACGTTGTCGATGACGGCACACTGCACGATCGGCGCGGCTCGCTCTGCATCGATGATGAAGGCACCGCCACACAACGTACCACCCTCATTGAGGATGGAGTCCTTGTCGGCTATATGCAGGATCGCCAGAATGCGCGGCTAATGAATATGGCTCCAACCGGAAACGGACGCCGCCAAAGCTACGCCCATATCCCGATGCCGCGCATGACCAATACCCTCATGACCAACGGCGACAAAAACCCGGACGATATCCTCGCCTCACTCGACGATGGTATTTACGCCGTTAATTTCGGCGGCGGACAGGTGGATATTACCTCTGGCAAATTCGTTTTTTCCTGCACCGAAGCCTACAAAGTCGAAAAGGGAAAAATCGGCCCCGCCATCAAGGGCGCGACCTTGATTGGAAACGGCCCTGACGTGATGGGAAAAATTACGATGATCGGTAATGATATGGCCCTGGATGACGGCGTGGGCACGTGCGGCAAAAACGGACAGTGGGTCGCTGTCGGCGTGGGGCAACCGACACTCCGCATCGATGGCATCACAGTAGGCGGAACCGCCTGAACAAAAAAGGAGGCCACAGCTGTCCTGCCAACCAACCGCGACCCTCAATTTTTATAGACACTCTATCGTAAAATCATAAAAACCGCGACGATGACGAAAGCGACATCAGCCCATAGATTGTGCTTTGTTCAGTCCGATACCAAACCCAAATCCTGTTTTCAAAACCAAAACGGCCCCAGTCACCAATCAGATTTGTAACCCCCGCCTCTGTCACAGCGACCAGTAACTTTTTTCGACGGTCTGAAGCGAACTCCTTCCGCTCGTGCGGTTCAACGAAATGACTGCCCATATCCCCAAAACGCCCGGAGTGGGCGGTTACGAAAAACATCCGCAACCATCGACCAATATTTTCCTTCACCAAAAAAATGGGGTGCCTTTTGATGTCTTTCAAAAAAAAAGGCGTATTGGAAACAAAGACATCCGGGACGATGGGCGACAACCCTGCAAAGCTGGCAATATTTAAAAATGTCGCAAGGGTATTTTCCATGTGCTCCTCCCCCCAACTGAAAATAAAGAATGGGGCTGTCCTAGATAACTATGTTATATTTTTTAACCCATTGTTTAATTTGATTTAATTTTATTTTTGGTTTGGGGTTGTTAAACCGCTACTCACATTCTTTCAAATATAGTGCTCCTCTCCCTGAATCTTGATCCATTGATAAGTTAGTTTTTTGTCATTTTCACGGAGGCCCTCAATGAAGCGCAGATTTACGGACGCACAGATTATCGGGATTTTGAAGGAACACGAGGCAGGTATTCCGGCCAGGGAGCTTTGCCGCAAGTACGGGATGCCACATTCTATAAGTGGAAGGCGAGGTTCTCTGGCATGGAGGTCAATGAGGTTCGCCGTCTCCGGGACCTGGAAGAGGAGAACCGGCGCCTGAAGAAGCTGGACACCCGTATTAACCTGGCGTGATAAGCGATTTTGTGATTCTATGTTTTTTTATGCTTTTTTGAGGGAGTGGGTCATGGAACGGAGAGGTTTTTTCAGTCTGTCAGATCATCTTGATCAGATCAGTAAGGACGGTGATCCTCTGGAGGTTCTCGAGGCCACGTTTGACTATTTCCGGGGGTGGCTGGTCGAGGGGTTGGGGTATGGCGACGGCGCGAAAGGTGGTCGCCCGCCCTTTGATCCGGTGTCCATGTTCAAGGCGATGATCCTGCAGGCGCAACATAACCTGAAGAAGATGGAATTCATGATCCGGTGTCCTGGATGCGCTTTCTGAATTTCGACCTTGGCGGCCCGACGCCGGACGAGAACACGATCCGCCTGTTTCGCAACAAACTGACGGAAACCGGGACCTTGCGGCGGGTGATGAAGGCTTTTGACTGGCAACTGCACAAGAAAGGTTATATCCCGATGTCGGGGCAGATCGTCGATGCGTCCCTTGTTCCGGCACCGAAGCAACGCAACACCGAGCCTGAGAAAAAAGCCGTCAAGGAGGGTAAAAGCGCAACTGAAATCTGGCCGGATGACCCCGCCAAAGCAGCACAAAAGGATGTGGATGCGCGCTGGACGCTGAAGGTGGGCGGCAAGGTTCGCTACCGGCCTGATGGCACACCTCTGCCACAAATCGCCACGCCGACCTTCGGGTACAAGTCCCACATCAGTATTGACCGGCGCTACGGTTTCATCCGGGGCCAGGCCGTGACATCGGCTACAGCTGCGGACGGGCATCAACTCAAGCGTGTGTTTGATACGGACAACACGTCAGCCGAAGTCTGGGGTGACACCCGCTCTGAAAGCAATGAGAAATGGCTGGCGAAGAAGATGCTGGTCAGCCGTATCCATCGCAAGAAACCCAAGGGTAAACCCATGCCGAAAGCCAGTGCACGGGCCAACGCGCGAAAATCAGCCATCCGCGCACGGGTCGAGCATGTTTTCGCCCATCAGAAAAACCGCTTCGGTCTGTTCATCCGCACCCTCAAGCGGGCAGAAGCCAAACTGACGCTGGCCAATCTCGCCTACAACATGGATCGCCTGATCTTTCATGAACGCCGGGCAACCGCAGGATGACTCCGTCCGGAATGCGGATTTCGTCGTAAAAAATGTCCCGCCACCGCAATCTGCGGCGAAAAAAACGCCGTCAACGTCTCGAAAAATCACAATTGGCTACAACAGGGCATAAATCCGGAGTTAATACGGGTGTCCAGCTGGTTGCGGATTTATCGCTGGACAAGATGGCGTTGGAGGATGTTCTAAAAAAGATCTGAGCCCCGAAGGCCGTCGCCGCGCTGTTGTGCTGCTTCAGGAGACTGGCCTGACGCCGGTCCTGTCGTCTGGCGGGTCAGCCGCGTTCCACGCACCGCTACAAATCGGTTCAGTCACCGGAGACAGAGCTGCGGCGGAAGATGCGGGAGCTGGCTGATCGGCATCGTCGCTTTGGCCATCCGCGATTGCATGTTCTGCTCAGGCGTGAGGGCTTCGGGGCCAACCACAAAAAGACCCATCGGATATACGTGGAAGAAGGTTTGCAGGTACGCAAGCGCAAGAAACGGCGGCGATCATCCGCCGGCCCCTGGTGCTGCCGACATCCCCCGGACAGAAATGGAGCATGGATTTTATGAGCTATCCAGCGGCCGGTGTATCCGGCTGTTCAATGTTATCGATGATTTCACCAGACAATGCCACGCCATGACCGTGGACTTTTCGATTAACGGTCTTCGGGTGGCCAGGGAACTGACCCGGCTCCTCGACTTGTATGGCAAACCGGGGGTCATCGTCTGTGACAATGGCACCGAATACACCTCGATGGCGATGTTCAAATGGGCTCGGGACAGTGGCGTTGATCTCCAGTTCATACAGCCGGGGAAACCCAGCCAAAACGGTTTCATCGAAGCCTTCAACGCCCGGGTCAGGGATGAATGCCTGAATGAAAACCTGTTTTCAAGCCTGAGAGAGGCGCAGGATGTAACCGAAAGATGGAGGATCAGCTACAACAATCACAGACCACACTCCGCCCTGAATTGGGCAACACCCAATGAATTCGCATCACTCTGTTCCGGGTTAACCCGGAACAGAGTGGACAAGATCGCATGAACCTGTCATATGGGAAAAGCTAACTACTCAGTGGAACAACTTTGGGGAGAACAGCAATAGCCCAAAATGCTCTTTTGGGATACCATTAAATCTGGACACCCGTATTAACCCTGGAAAGAAAAGGCATTCTGTGTTCTAACGGCCATGAGGGTTACAGGAGGAGTCATTCAGTGAAAATCATCCCAAACCGCCTGTTCAGTTAGGCTTCAGACCGCGAAACGGCGTGAAAGATTGCCGAAACGCCATGTCCACACCAGTCAATCTCACCTCAGGTTAGCGGGTTAATACGGGTGTCCATCTGCTAAAATGGCGATCGTGAAGACTGTGAACGCTTTATCCGTGCGATCAAGCTACGCAGTGTGCAGTCGATTAACAAGGAAGCCTATTTCATGTTTTTCAACCCGCTGCCCGAGTTCTTGGCAAAAAAGAATTGCGAATCGTATGTCACTTAAAATGGGAGATATTTAATTATGGTTAGAAGAAAAAAGAAGAGGACTAAGAACACAGCTACAAACATACCCAAAGCGACTTCGAATAAGAATATAAAGGATTTAGAGGCAAAAGCACCTGAACATCAAAATCTTGCTGATGAAAAAGTTCATATTTTTGTCGA
The DNA here is from genome assembly GCA_965199245.1 of Kiloniellaceae bacterium. Classification (GTDB taxonomy): domain Bacteria; phylum Pseudomonadota; class Alphaproteobacteria; order Kiloniellales; family Kiloniellaceae; genus Carbonatibacter. The sequence goes on along the minus strand of CBDAQP010000002.1, from coordinate 326,267 downwards.
TGATCAGAATTTATTTTATGGCATAGTTAATAACAGTAGAGATCGTGGATACAGGATTGATTTCGGAGAGCTATTACGTGTTGCGGCAACTTCATCTGAAACAGAAACTGCAAGGGAAGTTGGATCAGCCTATATTGCAGGCATTGTACCAGATGATGATAGCTTTTGGGATGTAGCGAAATCAAAAGGGTTTGAAGTGCATCGTGGGTATCTCAATAAATCAGGTCGTTCCAAGCAAGATGACGCATACCTGATCACCTTTATTATGAAAACTTTGTATGAGAAAGAAAGTCCATCGACTATTGTTTTAGTTGCGGGAGATGCGGATTACGTTCCTCCCCTTGAGCAATGTATAGAAAAGGGTTGGAGGGTTGAAATAGCTTTCGCACGTGATAATTCGGATAGTATTTCAGGTAAGTTGCCTAAATACGTGCATGAATTCCGTATGTTTTCCCCTCAGGATATAGAAAAGCAGTTTTGTTAACCGGATGCTTAAAGGATGATTATTTATTGGTAAAATCTTTTTCTTTCACAACGAAAGCTGTTGTTCCGGGCTTTTGTTGAAACTCGGTCCTCTTTTCCTGAGCCAGAGCAGGACGGTTCGGGTCTTTTTGACCAGTCGTCCTTTTTCAAGGCTTGCCACCAGATCACGCTGGGAAAACATGGGTGCGGTCTGTGCTGTTGTCGTAGATGTAAACCCGATCTGCCAGTTGCAGGCTTTTGTTCAGGTTGTCATAAGAGCGTGCAAACCGTCTCATGATGTCAGACAGGTCAACGTGATGCCCTCCATCCGCTTTGCGGCTGGCGACACGGGCGGCCGATTGCACAGGGGATTTGAGGGAGACAAAAATAAGAAAGACCCTGTAGCCACGCTTTTTTGCGTCCCGGATTTGTCGGGTGGCATTCTCGCCGCTGTAGGTCGTCTCAAGGATAAAGCTTTGCCCTTTGTCGAGAAATTCTCCGCGTTGTTTCAGGGCAAGGCGGCCTGCTTGCAAAGTGGCATCCTCCGGCCTTTCCGGATTGAATTCAGCGGCAATAATATCGGGATTTGAGAGAGGAATTTTCCTGATATTGTATCGCTGTACCAGTGTGCTTTTTTCTGCTCCGTTCGGGCCTGCCACGATCCAGAGATCACGCCGTGTCATAGTGTCCTGATGTGCTGAAAATCGTTGTCGATGAATTGAACAACAGTCTTTGTCCCGTCGGGGTCTTCCCTGATGAGGGTATCCGGGTCAGGGTAGCGATCATCGGCATAGTAGATTGATACACCCCTGGCCAGCATATCCTGTGGGGCCGTACAGGGGTCTTTGAGTAAACCTTTCTCAAATGGAAATGTGGACATTCTGATAAATCCTGTGCGTTGCAAACAGATATCAGCCTAATCGCTTGCGTTCACTCTGCATAGTTTTAATTTTCAGGGCAAGGGCTGTGAAATACCGTGCTCCGGTTCTTTGTGCCTGTCCTGTTTAGCGACCATCATGTTTTTAACTTTCTGTCGTGTTGCCTCCTCCCCCTGCATCAGATGCCATTCGTTCCGGTTTGTGCACGTCATATGCGCGCCGCTCACTGCCTCTGTTCGCTCCAGATTGACGTTGCGGTGCTGCTTGTCCTCTGCATTAAGCGCATGCGAGCGTGATTCGCGCTTCGGGATAGTTCTCCCGTCAGGGCTGGTCGCCTGCACCCTGTCGGGCTTTGGGCCGTTCGGCCCTCCATCCTATCTGGAACTCTCTTGATAAATTGATATAAAAAATAAACCTAGGGAATTGAATATATTTCAAAAATATCTAGCCTCTATGGGCTGGCAGGACAGCCGTTTTCAAGAGCGGAGCCGCCCGTCGCCACCACCCCAAACGACGGTGATCGGAGTGTTAAAAGTTGCGGCAACCGCAAACTATTCGGCCTTGAACACCCGCTCGGGAATTTCGGTCAGACAGCACTTGGCCGGACAAACAGAACCCCGAAAGGCTGTTGCCTTTCGGGGCTGCCGCTGGGTCAAGTTCACAGGGTAGGTCAGAACTTGACCCTGGCATTCAGGCGGGCACTGTGGCCCGTGTAGCCAGTGCGGGCACTCACGTCATAGTCCGCCCCGATTGACCAGCGCGGGGTGCTATAGCTCAGGCCCACCCCTGCGGTGCCCGAGAGCTTTTTGACCTTCGCCCCCTTGACCGTAAAGCGGCTGCCTCCGCCGGTGAACCGGCCGCGTGCCGTCGTTTGCTCCCCCGCAAAGTCATAGGACAGCCCCACACGCGCCACGGGAACAAGGGTGCCGTTCCCCCGGGTGATCTCTTTGTGCAGGTGGGTGCCCAGCGTCCCCACAACCGCATCAATCGACCCCACCGTGATCTTCTGGTTCAGGCTCAAGGCCCCCGTCGTGGTATATTTCGCCGATCCCACCCGCGTCCACGACAGACCCGCCGTCGGGGTCAGCGTCGTGCTCGCATCAAGCCTCAGCGGCACACCACCCCCCACAGAGGCCGTCAGGCTGGTCGTGTTATAAGCCGACTTGCGCCTCAAACCCGCCACACGCGAGGTCGTGCTCACATCATTGCGCCCAACGCCCACCTGACCGTCCACATAATAACGCTCCGTGCTGTAATCCCCGTAAACAGAAACCTGCCAGCTCCTGACATCCGTCTTGTCCTCGCCAACACCCTTGCCCGTCATCCGGCTGGTGCTATAGGCCAGAGCCGTCCCCACACGACCCCGTTCCCCCACAGGGGCATCCACACCCGCCGCAAGGCCATGTGCAGAGGTGTCATAACCGTCAATATTCTGTTTCCTGTCCTTCGCCTGTTTGCCCCGACTGCCAAACGGCTTGAGCCAGAAGGCCCTGTCCAGCCCCTCACCCCCGGTCGCAAATCCACTCTGGACAAATCCGCTCTGGCTGTCCCCTCCGCGCTGGACAGACAGGCGTTCGCTCAACACACCCGCCACCTGTGTCCCCGTCGAGACCACCGCCGCCGTCGCCCCGCCCAGCGCGGTCATCTGCGGCGTGAGCTGGGCCGCAAGCCGCTTGCCCTTGGCCTCATTCCCCGCCTGCGCCGCCTCCTGCAGAATCTTCTTCACGGGGTCGTGCGCAGGTAAATCCCTCGCAAGGGACGAGGCCGCCAAAAGCACAGTGGCTTCAGAGGGCGACACGCCCAGCTTCGACGACACCTCGCCGGCCGACCTGAAGCCCTTCGCTGTCACAGTTACATCGGTGCCGTCATCATTAAAGTCATAGTTGTAGTTGACAAGGTTATTGCCCTTGAGCGTGAACTTCTCCTTGTCCAGGGTGTCATGCGCACTGAACACCTTCTGCGTTCCGCTGGTAAAGGACAGCGGCAAAATCAATCTGACCCTGTTCCCATCCGTAAAGGTTCCCTCAAAGGCATAGTCCCCGACCGTCACAAAGGCCTGTGTTGCATCATCACGCCTTGTCAGGCCATCCCCCAGCGCAATCGTCGTCCCTGTCTTGAGCGTCAGGGTTCCCGACAGATAAACAGGCTGGTTAAAGGTGACTTTGGCACCTTCATTCACAGTCAGGCTGTCGAGTTTGGCAACAGCCGTCCCCAGCTGCCCCCCGAAGATCACGCCATCCGCGTGGGTGTTGGCAATAATAATCGCGCCATTGCCATCTGCCGCGCCTGTGATATCGCCCGTGATCGTCTGTCCGGCCGTCCCGCCAAAGGTGACAGAACTTCCGTCGCCAAGCTCGAACTCTCTGTCCGCTTTGACATGGCCCCTGAAGGTCGTCCTCTCGCGCGCGGTGATCGTCAGGTTGCCCGCATAAACATCACCGTCAAAGGTCGTTTCCCCATCGGCAACCGTGATCCTGTTCAGGGCGGCCTCTGCGGTACCGATCGATCCCGTAAAGGACACCTTTTGACCCGTGGCATGGCTTGAGCGGTTCCTGATCTCCAGATTGCCCTGTCCGTCATCGCCCGCAACAATGTTGCCCGTGATCGTCTGGGCGGCCGTCGCCCCTGTCCCGCGTCCATTCGTGCCGGTGACATCGCTGGCATCACCGACAATCAGGGTCGCCCTGTTGCCGATTGTGACATCACCGGCAAGGTAACCGGACTGTTCAAGCGTCGCTTTGGTGCCGGTGTGCAGGGTCAGACCGGCCAGTCTGGCATTGGTCGTGCCCAAATTACCCTCAAAGGTCACACCGGCTCTGTTGGCAATGGTGATCTCACCCTGATTATCCTGCGTCGTCGTGATCGCATTGGCAAAACCCTGTGCCGCTGTCCCGGCAAAGGTTGCAGACCCCCCCGCCCCATCAAAGACCAGACCGTTGGCCCCGGTGGTGACAGACCCCTTGAAGGTCGCCGCACCCGCCAGCGTCAGGCCCGCGCGCGTGGTCACAGAACTCTTGAAGGTCGTCCCATCGTTCCGGCATAAACAGCACCGGCAAAAACCGTCTGGCCGTTGTCCAGTGTGAGTCGTGCAAGATCGTTACCGTTCCCCGGCGCGCCAACGGCATCCTCAAAGGTCACCGTCCTGTTCGTCGTGCCGCTGTTATTCACAACGACAGATCCCCGCTTGCCCGTGCTGTTGCGGATGCCCGCCTTGATGGTCTGGTTGCCAGACCCGCCAAAGGTGATTGTGGCATCATCGCCCAGTTTCAGGCCATTCGCCAGATAAACACTGCCTTCAAAAGTCGCGTTGGAGTCATCGTTCAGGGTCACGCGGTTCAACTTTTGACCACTTGCGCCCAGCTGGCCCGCAAAGGTCACGCCGTCCGCGTGGGTGTTGGCAACGATGATTGTGCCATAATCGCCACCCGCCGCGCGCGTGATATCGCCCGTCATCGTTTGTCCGGTCGTGCCGCTAAAGGTCACAGAACTTCCGTTGCCAAGCCGGAACCTTGTCTCTGCCTTGACATCGCCCTTGAAAACTGTCGCGTCGGTTGTGGTGATATTGATCGTATCGGCATAAACACCACCGTGAAAGGTCGTCCGGCCATCGCCCAGCGTGATCTGCTTGAGGGCTGTCCCATCGGCACCGACTGACCCGCCAAAGGTGACTTTGTTGGTCGTCGCGTGGGCGTTGTTCACAACCAGGAGACCACGCCCGTCAGACTCCGTGGTGATGTCGCCCGTCACAGTCTGGTTCGCCGTGCCGTTCAGGGTGATTTTGGCCGCATCGTTCCCGGCAAAGGATATCCCGAGTGCGCCTGTGGTCACATTGCCCCTGAACTCTGCGCCATCGGTTGATTCGACCAAAAGAGCCCCTGCAAAAACATCACCCTTAAACCGCGCCACACCATTTCTCACCGAGAGTCCGGCAAGATCGTTGCCCGACACGCCCACAGCACCCTCAAAGGTCACAATATTATTATTCGTCGTGCCGCTGTTATTCACAACAACAGACCCCCGATTGCCCAGTCTGTTGCTGATGTCCGCCTGAATGGTCTGGTTGCCAGACCCGCCAAAGGTAATGGTGCCACTGCTCAGGTTCAGGCCATTCGCCAGATAAACATGACCCTCAAAGGTCGCCTCGGAGTCACCGTCCAGGGTCAGGCGGTTCAACCCGTTGTTCGTACCACTTGCGCCCAATGCGCCCTTGAAGGTCACACCGTCATCGTTGTCGATGATGATCGTGCCATAGTTGCCCCCCGATGCGCTCGTGATATTGCCAGCCACCGTTTGGGAGTCTGTTCCGTTGAATCTGACCCTGGTGTTTTGACCCAGAACCAGACCACCGTTCGCACCGGTTTTCAGATAGACATTGCCCTTAAAGGTCGCTCTGGATGCATTCGCCGCAGTCGCGTGGCCCGTCAGGGTCAGGAGGCCCAGTCGGGCGGCGGCGGTGCCCAGGTCATCCTCAAAGGTCACACCGAGCTTGTTATCCACAGTGATCTTGCCCCGATTCGGGGTCGCCGTCGTGATATTACCCGCAACCATTTGTGCGGTCGTGCCGCCAAAGGTGACAGAACCACTGCGCGCGCCCAGTGTGATCCCCTCGTTCGCTCCTGTTCCTGCCTTGACATGGCCCTTGAAAACTGTCGCATCGCCTGTGTCGATCGTGATCGACCTCGCATAAACACCACTGTTAAAGGTCGTCCGGCCGTCTCTCAGCGTGATCTGCCTGAGGGCCATCCCATCGCGACCGACTAACTTGTTAAAGGTGACTGTGTTGTTATTGGCATTGGTGGTGCCATTCCCCCGGTTATCAACAATCAGTGTTCCCTGTCCATCACCGCCTGCAGAAATAAAACCCCTGATCGTTTGACCCGCGTCATTCACTGTCGCAAGACGACCCGCACCACCAATCGTCAGAGTGGCAGATCCGGAATAATCTGAAAGCCGTGCACCGCCGAATCCGTAGATGTTCAGATTTTTTTCAACCGTCGCATATGAATGTTCGTTCGCCGAGTTACCGCCCCTGACGTCGAAAAAATAAGAACCGACATCCTCCTTAAAAATCGCCTCACCCGCAGATTCGTCACGCTCCGCAACACCCGCACCGTTCCAACCCACAGAGACCCACGACAAAGAGTTATTGCCGGGGCCGAGTTTACCATTAAAGGTCACTTTATGTCGCCGATTACCGGAACGGCCCCCGATAATTCTAATTCCAGCCGCAGAAGAACGACTACCAACACCAACAATTTCATTGTCAACTGTGGTATCATCGGTTGAGGCATTGAAAATAGCCATTGGGCCGTACGTAAACTGGCCAGAACGGGTAGATGTCAGCTTGATCGTATCACCGGACACATTACCCCGAAACTCGACAACCGTGTCCTCATTGTCGTGATTGCCCGCAATCACATTGATATGATCAACATGAACGCCCCTGTTGAAAATCGCATGACCGCCCTGCGACGAGTCGCCCACCGTCAACTGCCTGAGGCGTCTGTCGTTCGCATCCGTCGCGTCATCGTGACCAATCTCTATGTCAAAAGTCGCCTTACGCGGTGCAAGGCCAGCACGGCCATTCAAAACCTGAATCGTGCCCTCGCCGTCTGCATCGGCGATGATCTTTGCCGCGCCAGTGCCCAAAATCCTCTGATCGGCAGAGCCATTAAAAACAAGATAAGCGTTACTACTACTTGCATTGAAGTCTTCCAGAGTGACACCACCCTCAATCGTTAAATTCCCGCCGAAAGTGGCTTTGCCTTTCGTCGTACTACCGGATCCACCCATGCCAATTGACAGGTTATTGACAACAGCGTTTCCTGTAACGATAGCACTTACGACTCCACCGTTTGTAAAGCTATCGATAAATAGATTAACCGCCTGACTGCCTTGCTTTTCGATTTTTCCGATACGGCCCGTGAACTCGCTACGAGTAATCGTCGGCTGGCGCACACGTAAAGCCCCTGCCCCACTTGTTCCACTCTTCAAAGTTCCAATGCCGGTTCTGTTGGAACCATCCCTCAGAAAAACAGCCCCACCGATCAATGTCAGATTATCACCCGCTCTCGCTTCCGCCATATCCCTTCTGGAGGTGTTGCTTGCGTCTCTCGCTGTACCATCGGCCCAGATATTAAAACCTGTTGAATGCGTGTAATCCACCGCTTGGGCAAAGGCACCAGAGCCAACGCTTGCCGCCAGAACAACAGCAGACACACCAGCCAACAAAGACGATTTGGAAGAAAAACGACACATTGCAAGACCTACCCTGTTCAAAGGTTTATCCAAAAACCACAGGTCAGCCCGACGCAGAATACATCACCCCACAAAAAAAGGCCGACCCAGACAAGGCCGACCCATCAAATTCTGACAGAACAAAGAGCAAAGACAACAAAAGATGTCAAGGATTAAATGAGAAAAATCCCGTTGCGGGATGGAAAAAAAACTGGCCTTGTGAGGCCGACCACTCATATTCTGCCAAGGCAGAATGAAAAAAGCGTGCTGTCTATCAAAAATAGTGTAGCGTGACTCTCGTTATGTCGCGCCCTGACTCTCAATATGTTCACTTTGCGAGTCGCCATCATCTGGACACCCGCATTAGCCTGGCGTTATTTTATGACCTTATATTCTTCGTGTTTTTTGAGGGAGTGAGACGCAGAGAGGTTTTTTCAGTCTGGCAGAGTAGCTTGAGTTGGCAGAAAGAGCAATAAACTTATCATCCCAAAGAAAACAATAGCGACTCTGAGCGATGCGAGCAGGGACAATAATGGTGAGGCGGGCTATTCGGCCTCTTTACCCTCGCCCGCGATAGCCGGGGATGTCCTGGTCGGGGATCCAGATGCCGTCGGGGGCGGGGCCACTTTGGTAGAACACATCAATCGGAATGCCGCCGCGCGGGTACCAATAGCCTCCGATCCTGATCCAGTGGGGAGAGAGGACATCTTCGAGCCGTCGGGCAATGGAAACAGTACAGTCTTCGTGAAAGGCCCCGTGATTGCGGAAAGAACCAAGGAACAGCTTTAACGATTTGCTTTCAATTAACCAGTTGTCGGGAACATAATCAATCACCAGATGGGCAAAATCCGGCTGGCCTGTGAGCGGGCAGAGGGACGTAAATTCCGGCGCGGTAAAGCGCACCAGATAGGGGCGGTCGCTTTGTGGATTTTTGACCCGTTCCAGCACGGCGTGATCTGGATGGTCAGGCAATTTTGTTGATCCGCCCAGTTGGGTGAGTTCGGCATAGATATTATCGTTTGTCATCTTTGAGGTCTTCCTTCTTCATTCGCTCCGCGCACAGCGCGACCGCTATACACCGCGTTCATTGCCCCAGATCAGGACATGCAGTTGCGGCAAGATTCGCGCAGTGTACCAGTGATCGGCCTGCGCACGGTCAATCAACCAGCGCAGGCGGTTCATGATCCCGTCCAAGTCTATCGACGCAGGGTCAGCATCTGTCAAGGGAGGGGGGGTGTGATTGCCCGGTTGCAAAACGAAGGGCACAGCGGGATAGCGCAGAGCCAAAGCACGGGCATAGAGATAATCGGCATCGTCGAAGATCACAACCTTCAGACTACACCGCCCCCCCTGCATCCCCCCGGAGGCGACAAAACAGGCATCCAGCCGCTGAAAGTCGGTGTCCATCCCCGATGAGGGGGGTTTGGGGCTAAGTGTCAAATGGTCGAGCAAGGCAAACCAGTCCTGTGCAACGGAACCTTGCGTTTCGAGGGCAAAGCGATAGCCCTTTGCCTGTCCGGCGCGGATTAAAGGTTCAAGCGGTTGCAGAGCCGGATTACCGCCGGAAAGCGTCACCAGCACAGGTTCTGCGCCCGACAGGCGTTCAATCTCTGCCAAAATGGTTTCAACCGACAGGGGCCGCCAGTCAGCGCGAAATCGCGGATCAACAGCATGGAGCGTATCACACCAGTCACAACGATAATCACACCCCCCCGTGCGGACAAAAATTGTCGGCTGACCGATCAATACACCTTCGCCCTGAATGGTGGGGCCAAAGATCTCATTCACCCGAATAGAGCGCGGTTGCCTAGACACAGGGTGACTCTGGGGGTGATTGTGGGGGTGACTCCGGGCGATATTCCGCCCAGGTTTTGGGCGTTTCACTGACCCGCAGGGCGCAGGTTTCAGGCCAGCGGGCCACCGCCCAGTCGTAAAGATGGCGGGCCAGCTGTTCCGCCGTCACACTCTCATCCCCCAACACCTCGTTCAGGTGGCGGTGGTCGAGTGTCTCATCGATATAATCACGCAACGCCGACAGTTCCAGATAATCGCGAACAAAGCCAGCGGGCGTGAGGGTTTGCGCCGCCAATTCAATTTCCACGCGGTAATTATGTCCGTGGAGACGGGAACAAGGATGGTCTGCGGGAACAAAGCAGAGCTGATGAGAGGCAGAAAAGGAAAATTCCTTGGTAATACGATACATTATCGCGCCCTCACCGCATCAATCCAGAAATCGGGATCATCGCAGGGTGCAGGATCTTGCGCCTGCACCTGTGCAAAGGCTTCGCGCCGCTCGACACAAGTTCCACAGCGTCCGCAGTGACGCGCCCCGCCCTTGTAACACGACCAGGTTTGGGCATAGGGGACAGCCAGTTTCAGGCCCTCGGCCACAATCGCGCTTTTGGGTTGGTCGAGGTAGGGGGTCAGGAGTGTAATCTTGTCATCCAGTGCCTGATCCTGCATCGCGGCAAAGGCATGAACAAACCCGGGGCGACAGTCGGGATAGATGAAATGATCCCCACCATGCACCGCCGTTGCCACAGCATCCAGGCCATCTGCCGCCGCAACGCCAAAGGCAATCGTCAACATAATCGCGTTGCGGTTGGGAACAACGGTGGCTTTCATCGTGTCCCGGGCATAGTGTCCATCGGGCACAGCGATATCATCGGTCAGGGCCGACCCGGACAAAAAAGCCCCCACTGCGGAAATATCCAGAACAGAATACCTGACACCCAAATCATCCGCACAACGCGCGGCGCACTCGAGTTCCTTTTTATGGCGTTGCCCATAATCAAAAGAGAGCAGGCGGGCCAGATGACCTGCACGGGCCACACGATAGGCCAAAGTGACCGAATCAAGTCCACCCGAACAGACGACGAGTGTTTGAGGCTTGGCAGGTTTTTCCATTCTCATGATCCTTGTTTTATCCGGGTAGGCCGCGACCGGGGGGCCTTTTATGGCCCGCGTGTCCTTTTCTTACAGACCTGAACTGCCTTTTTCAAGCAGATGACTCGACAGATCGGGATTTTCGGCCTATGGCATGGGGTCGGCGTAGGGAGAAGAAAAAATGCACCGCCTTTCGTTTCGCAAAATGCACGGACTCGGCAACGATTTTGTCGTGATTGACCTGCGGGATCAGCCTGCGTTCGCGGAGACCCTGGGCGCGGAACGGGTGCGCGCACTTGCAGATCGGCGGCGCGGCGTGGGGTGCGATCAGCTTATTCTCATCGAACAGCCTAAAAACATACCCGGCGCAGATGTCTTTATGCGGATATATAACAGTGACGGGTCACAGGTCGATGCCTGCGGCAATGCAACACGCTGTGTCGGTGATCTTGTGCTCCGCGAGCAGGGCAACACAACTGCCCGGATTGAAACCAACGCTGGACTGCTCCGCATCACACGTACGGAAAACGGACTTGTCTGCGTCGATATGGGGCCGCCGGGGTTGGATTGGCGCGATATTCCGCTGTCACGAAACTGTGACACGCTGGCCCTGCCGATCAGTTGCCCCCCCCTCGGAAATCCTGTTGCGGTCAGCATGGGCAACCCGCACGCGATTTTTTTCGTCCCCGACGTTCAGGATATTGATCTCAACAGATTAGGCGCGGAACTGGAACAACACCCGCTTTTTCCAGAGCGGGCCAATATCAATGTGGTCAGCATCACCGCACCCGACACACTACGCCTGCGGGTCTTTGAGCGCGGGGCCGGGATAACCCTGGCCTGTGGAACAGGGGCCTGTGCCACTGCAGTTGCCGCCATACGCCGGGGTATCTGCGGGCGCAGGGTGCGGGTTGATCTGGACGGGGGGCCGCTCCATATCGAATGGTGCGTGGATAACCATGTGCTGATGAGCGGCCCTGTTGCCGAGGTCTTCACGGGTGAACTGATTTGACCATGCCAGAGGACAAAGCCCAGACACAGATTGTCACCTTTGGCTGTCGCCTCAACAGCTATGAGTCAGAGGTCATGCGTGACCATGCCCAAAAGGCCGGACTCAAGAATACCATTATTTTCAACACCTGCGCCGTAACGGCAGAGGCCGAACGCCAGGCCCGCCAGGCCATTCGCAAGGCCCGGCGCGACAATCCGGGCGCGACAATCATCGTCACCGGATGTGCGGCCCAAATCAACCCCGATAGCTTTGCGGCGATGGAAGGCGTCGATCATGTCTTGGGCAACGACGAAAAACTCCGCGCGAAAAGCTTCCTGGCCCCCGCCCCTGTGGCGGTCAATGATATTATGGAGGTCCGCGAAACTGCCGCCCATCTGGTTCAGAGTTTCGCCGAACACACCCGGGCCTTTGTGCAAATTCAACAGGGCTGTAATCATCGCTGTACCTTTTGCATTATTCCCTATGGACGCGGGAATAACCGCTCTGTGCCCATAGGGGCCATCACAACCCAAATTCGCACACTGGTCGGCACCGGGGTTCGGGAGGTTGTCCTGACCGGGGTGGATATTACCGATTACGGGCTGGACTTACCGGGTAAGCCGACCCTGGGCCAGCTGGTCCGGCGGGTTCTGGCTCTCGTCCCCGACCTCCCCCGCCTGCGGCTGTCGTCGCTCGATCCGGTTGAACTGGACGATGATTTTTATCATCTGCTCGCCACAGAACCGCGCCTGATGCCCCACCTGCACATTTCGCTTCAGGCCGGGGATGATTTGATCCTCAAACGGATGAAACGCCGCCACCTGCGCCGCGATGTCGAAAAAATGGTGGCCCGCGCCCGCAAACTGCGCCCCGATGTGGTGTTTGGTGCGGATATTATCGCCGGATTTCCCACCGAAGACACGACCATGTTTCAAAACTCGCTCGACCTTGTTGATGATCTTGAGCTCACCTATCTTCATGTCTTTCCCTATTCCCCCCGCCCGGGGACACCTGCGGCAAAAATGCCACAGGTTCCGGGGCCGGAGCGTAAGACCCGCGCGGCCCGCCTGCGCCAGGCCGGACAGGCGGCAGAGGCACGGTTCTATCGCAGGCTGATCGGACGCAGAGTTGATCTCTTGATGGAAAAAGACAACTTCGGACGCTGTCGGCACTATGCTCCCATCTGCCTTGACGGGACGGCCCCGCGCGGAACTATCGTCCCCGCCATGGTCACGGGCCTGGAAGACGGCAAACTTACCGCAAAGACCCTTTAAGACATCATCTTTTTTTTACAGAAACAACACGCCAAGGAACGGAAAAATTATGAGCCAGCAAGAAAAAAAGGGGTGGTTGTCACGCCTGAAAAGCGGGCTGTCGCGCTCCTCCCACAAAATCGGGGACGGATTGAATGACCTCCTGACCAAGCGCAAACTGGATGAAAACAGCCTCCAGGATCTTGAGGATCTGCTCATTTCGGCTGACCTTGGGGTTGCCGCCGCCGCGCGTTTACGGGCGCAGATCGGCAAGCGACGCTTTGAATCGGATATTGACCCGGACACCCTGCGCCAGGCCCTGGCACAAGATATTGCAGACATTCTCGCCCCGATTGCACAGCCACTTGCGCGACGACAGGACAAAAGCCCGCAGGTCGTCTTGATGGTTGGAGTCAATGGAACAGGCAAAACCACCACCATTGGCAAGCTCGCCACCCGTTTTCAGGCAGATGGTCACAAAGTAATGTTGGCGGCGGGAGATACTTTTCGCGCTGCCGCGATTGAACAGCTTCAAATCTGGGGTGAACGCACGGGGTGTCCCGTCATTGCAAAGGCCCCCGGCGCAGATGCGGCAGGCCTGGCCTATGACGCGCTGGCACAGGCAAAACGCGATGCGGTTGACCTGCTGCTCATTGACACCGCAGGGCGGCTTCACAACAAAAGCGACCTGATGGCAGAACTGGAAAAAATGATCCGCGTCATTCGCAAACTCGACCCCGAGGCCCCACACGACATCCTGCTGACCCTCGATGCCACAACGGGACAGAATGCCCTGTCCCAGGTCGGCACCTTTGGCGATTTGGTCAACCTCACCGGACTAATTCTGACGAAACTGGACGGTTCGGCAAAAGGAGGCGTTTTGGTGGCTCTCGCTGAACAGTATAATCTCCCTGTCCACGCCATCGGCGTCGGTGAAGGCGCGGACGACCTGCGGAGTTTCAACCCCGATGACTTTGCGCGCTCCTTGATGGGATTGGATCAGGATTGAGCCGGGGCAAGCAAAGCCTGCACACCGGGCAGGGTTTTTCCCTCCATCCACTCTAAAAAAGCCCCGCCTGCGGTTGAAACATAGGAAAAATCGCCCAACACCCCCGCATGGGACAGAGCAGAAACGGTATCCCCGCCCCCGGCGACAGTCAACAAGGCTCCCTCTGCGGTGCGACGGGCGGCAAAACGCGCCACAGCCGTTGTTGCGACATCAAAGGGAGGCGTTTCAAAACAACCCAGCGGCCCATTCCACACCAGGGTCTGACAAGATGACAAACGCGCTGTGATGGCCGCCACCGCCTGCGGCCCCGCGTCCAGAATCATGTGATCGTCGGGAACCGCTTCAACCCCCAGCGTTGTCGCCGTCACCCCCGTCGCCAAACGCCGGGCCACCACCACATCAGACGGCAAGAGCACCTCACAACCTGATTCCCCTGCCCGCGCCAGGATCGTCCGCGCCGTCTGTGCAAGGGACTCTTCACAGAGCGAACGCCCCACCGCGAGTCCCCGGGCGTTGAGGAAGCTATTTGCCATCCCCCCCCCGATGATGAGCAAATCAACCCGCGTGACCAGGTTTTCCAACAGATCAAGTTTGGTCGAAACCTTCGCCCCGCCCACAAGGGCCGCCACAGGACGGCGGGGCTGTCCAAGGGCCTGTTCCAAATGGGTCAGTTCTTCTTGCATCAGTCGTCCCGCCGCCGCAGGACGCAGCCGGGCCAGTGCCTCGGTCGAGGCATGGGCGCGGTGCGCAGCGGAAAAGGCATCATTGACATAGCAATCACCCAACGCTGCCAATTCGCGCGCAAAGGCAGGATCATTGGATTCTTCTCCGGGGTGAAAACGCAGGTTTTCCAGCAACACAACCCCCGCGCCGTCTCTTTGTGCCTGTTCAATCACGGCGGCGGCAGGCGCACCTGTGGTGTGCGGTGAAAAATAAACCTGCTCCCCTGCCAGGGCCTCTGATAAAGCCGATGCAATCGGGGCCAAACTCAAATCCGCAACCACCGCCCCCCCGGGTCGCCCGAAATGGGCCAGCAACACAACCGTCGCCCCGCGTGCTTGCAGATCGCGAATGGTCGGGACAGTGCGGACAATCCGGCTATTGTCCCGAACCCGCCCGTCCACCATTGGCACATTAAAATCAACCCGCACCAAAACCCGCTTGCCCGACAACTCCAGATCATCGATCGTCCGCACAGCACTTTTCCCTTTCAAAAAAACAGACCCCTTTTCTGCCCTCCGGTGGTATCGTGAAATGCGCCCCGATTCAAGTTTTCAGAAAGCCCTCCGGCCATGTCCACACGTTTCAAGGCAAAAATCCGGACAATCCTCCAGGACTGCGCCCACAACCGACAAACCATCAGCTATCGGGAACTCGCCCACAGAGCCGCCATCCCCGCCCCCTTACGCCGCTTGACAGACCTGCTCGAAGACATCACGGACGAAGACTTTGCACAAGGACACTGGCCCACAGTGGTTGGACTGGTCGTCAGCCAAAGCCCCCCCGCCATCCCCCGCCCGGGCTTTTTCCTCCAACTCCAAAAAATCGGGACGCACAGCCCCCCTCACCCCACAGGCTCCACCGCAGAACAGTTCCACACCGCAATGCTTCAAGAGATTTGGGACAAATCGGAACAGCATTGACTTTGATGGGAAAATGTTTCCATATCAAGAACCTGACTTTATTATCCCTCCTCGCTTTTGTGTTGGAAAAAGCCACTATGACATATCTCTCGCCTCTGCCTGACCCCGTCACTTCATCTTTTGTTGTCGTCATCGTTGTTGTTTTTTTGTTCGCATTCTTCGGGCGCATTCGCAGGAAAGAAGTGCACCTGTCCACTCTGGAACGCTTCATCCCGAACAGCCTTGTCACACTCGGGGTCATCGGAACCTTTTTGGGTATCTATGTCGGCCTTGACGGGTTTGATATTCGTGATGTTGACGGGAGCATCCCGATGCTCCTTGCAGGCCTCAGGACCTCTTTTGTAACAAGCATTTTTGGCATGGTTACATCAATCCTGCTCAGGTTCATACAAAGCGTGTTACGACCAAAGTTTCAAAATCACACGGACGAGGCTGTCACAGCAAAAGACCTTCTCGACATTCTCAACAACATTCATAGCGAGGCAAAAACCAATCGGGCGCAACAGGAACAACTATTTCAAAGCCTGAAAAAAGCCATTACAGGGGATGATGACAGCAGTCTGATCACACAGATTCAAAGGTTCAGAACATCCAATCATGACGACCTTGATGGTCTGTCAAAGGATTTAAAATCCTTCTCAGAAAAGGTTGCCGAGGATAATTCAAAAGCATTGATTGAAGCCCTTGAAAAGGTCATCAGGGATTTCAATACGAAAATCAACGAACAATTTGGCGAAAATTTCAAAGAGCTTAACAAAGCCGTCGGCGGACTCCTCACCTGGCAGGAAAAGTATAAAACACATGTCGAGGGCCTAACGGCTGATTTTGATGAAGTGCGGAACGGCATTACCCAAACCAAAGATGCCGTTGTGGAGATTAGTAAACAATGCAACGCAATCCCCCAAACAATGGGGGACCTAAAGCAGGTGGTTCTAATCATTGACCAACAAACCATTTCTTTAAACGAGCATCTTGCTGCGATCGCGGGACTACGCGACAAGGCTTTAGCAGCCTTCCCCGTTATTGAAGATAATATATACAAACTCACAACGGAATTTTCCCAAAAGATTACTGAACAATTAACAATGATACAGGAGGTGATGAGCAAACAAAAAGACATGATTGAAGGTGTTGTAGATAAAAATAAACAGACTATGGACGATGCAACAAGGGAACATAAAGAAGCAGCAGAACTCCTTAAAAAAGAATCAAAGAATCTCGCCGATTCATTGCGGAGTGCCCTCACAGAAACAAATGAGATCATTGAAAAATCATTCACTGAATTTGACAAACAAATGCAAAGTGAAATGAAGCGTTCCATTGAAACAATGGGATGTCATTTAGCGTCTCTTTCCGATAAATTTGTCAAAGATTACACACCGCTGACAGAAAGATTAAAAGATCTTTTGGCATCAGTAAGCGGAAACCAACACGGTCGAAAAAAGGCTGTCACTGTCGAAGTCAGGCCCAGTCGTACCTTTGAACACAATGAGGCTGGTCGGATTAAGGCCGTCTCCTCCGTGACACCTGCGGCGACAGAGCAGAAAAAACCAGCCCCTGCCAAGGCAAAAAGTCCCGAGCGGCGATCCGGGCAAAAGCCATCCGGTCAGGATATTTTGACTGATGCCGAGCGCGAAAAGCGGAGGACATTGGAAAACTTTGGTGAGGCTTTTCTTGGGGCCGCCCGAAAGGCAGACGAGGAAAGAAAAATCCTCGAAGAACAGCAACAGGTTGAAGAACAAGCCCGCGCCGCAAGCACGGCAGAGGAACGCGTCCGTCGCGACGCTGATAAAGGAATATAAAATTGTCTTTGATTTTTGAGACTCCTTCAACAGAGAGCGAAGAAGAACATTGGATCTCAGTCTCCGATCTCATGGCTGGCCTGATGGTAGTTTTTCTTTTCATCGCGATTAGTTACATTAAGGATATTGTCCTTGAAAAGGAAAGAATCAAACAGATCGCGGTCACCTGGAATGAAACACAGACCGCGCTTTTGCTGGACCTGAAATCAGAGTTTAAAGACGACCTGCCCAAGTGGGGTGCGGAATTAAATGAGGATACACTTGCCATCCGGTTCAAGGAACCCAGCGTTTTATTCGACAGTGCAAAATCGAATTTAAAGCCCCAATTCCAGGAAATCCTCACAGATTTTTTTCCGCGCTATATTAAAATCGTTGGGCAGTATCGTTCCGATATTGCCGAAATTCGGATTGAAGGCCACACATCATCAATATGGAGTGGTGCGACCAGTGTTCTTGATGCCTATTTCAAGAATATGGAACTCTCACAAGATCGCACACGCTCCGTCTTGCGGTATGCTCTGGATACTCTCGCCACCACACAAAATCGCGACTGGGTTCAAACAATTATCACTGCAAACGGCTTATCCTCAAGCAAACCCGTTCTGATGGCAAATGGACGAGAAGACAAGACACAATCCCGCCGTGTTGAATTTAGGGTACGCACAAATGCCGAACGCCGTATTGTCGATATTTTGCAGCCTCCAAAACCATGAAATTGAATATCCCATTTAAGGAATTGGAAAAACTGGTCAGGGAGATGGGTGCTCCTCCCGCCACTTGGCAGATTGAGGCCAATCGCCTGGACGATTTGAACATTGGCAGATTGCTCCTCGAAGGTCTTGAAACCAACCTGGATGATGTGGACGTCAACGAAGACGGGCTTCTAACCTACAAAGGAAAAGGTGTCCTCCTGTATATCAAAGACACAGGTTGCAGTAAGGATATAAACGAGAATTTTCCTGAAAAATCAAGAAAATTCCATTTCTCAGACTGCAAAACCCTTGAGAAAAAAAGAAAAAACGGGACTTTTGAGCGATACATTGCCACAATAGAAAGATCCGGTCGTTTCAAGGTTGACTATCATGAAGAAGAGACAGACGAACGCGGAGAAACAGAAGCCAGACTCAAGGTTTGCAAAAATTGCCTGGAGAAAATAAATTATAGTAATTATGACAAAGAAAATAAAAAAGAAAAGAAAGAAATATTTGACAAATTTTCTATCGGCGATTTTTTTGAAAAATACCATTCAAATTTCAAGAGAAAGCCCAGACATACAGACGAAACCGCGCCGCCAAGCGGGTACACACGCGACTGGGATGATCGTTCACGCACAAAAAGGGCGCAATCAAACTGGACATGCGCGAAATGTAGGGTCAACCTTTCGGAACACCGGTATTGTCTTGATACGCACCACAAGAACGGTGTCAAATCTGACAACACCGACACGAATCTTGTGGTGTTGTGTAAGCTCTGCCACGCGGATCAGCATAGTCATATGAAAAATAATTCTGAAGTTGCGAACACCATCAGACGCTCACGACAGGAACAGGGACTGACATGAACAGGAGACACCCTTGAATATTTCCTACCCATTCTCCATATTGTGAAGAGTTACACCACACAGACATAAGGACTCCTGACGATGTTTTCTCTGCTCAAATCTTCTCTTTTTGCACTGGTGCTGGTTTCGGGGTCGGCCTTTGCCGCCGATCAATATGGTTTTGATGCCGGGCATAGCGAGATCACCGCACAGTTTAATCATGCGGGCATTTCGACACAAACCATCAAATTTGAACGCTTTGACGGTGACATCTTGCTTGATAAGGACATGCCGTCAAAAAGTTCTGTTGATATTCGCATTGACATCAACTCTGTTCGTTCCAACATTGCTGCCTTTGACGAGCATCTGAAAAGTGATGATTTTTTTGATACAGCACAGTATCCCGAAGCGACCTTTAAAAGCACTGCGGTCAAGCAGACCGGCGCAAATCGCTATCACATCACGGGCGACCTGACGATCAAGGGCAACACCCGCCCCATCACTCTGGTTGCGACGAAAACCTTTGATGACAAGCACCCCTTTAAGCCCGCGCACTATTTCGGGTTTCACATCACGGGCGACTTACTCCGCAGTGATTTTGATCTGGGCAAATATACGCCGCTCAATTCCGATCACGTCAGGCTGATTATCAATCTGGAACTGGCCCGGAAAAAGAAATAAATCTGTTACGGGCGGAGGCTGTTGACAGCCTCCGCAACCTGCGACCTCACGCCCTCATCGCGAAATTTTCCCGTCTCACTGTCGAAAACGCTGTGGAATAGGGGAACGGAGAGGCTGGCCTTGATCTCCGCACCGAAAAAGGGGGCGGATTTTACCGCTTGGGCGAGGACACTCCCCGCGCCCCCTGCACCGGGGGCGGTGGCAAAATAGACGGCAGGGTTGCCCTGAAAGACCTGTTTTTTCACCCGCGAGGCCCAGTCAAAAATATTCTTAAAGGCCGCTGTGTAGGTGCCATTGTGTTCGGCAAAGGCAATCAGAAGCGCATCGGCCCGCGCAATTTTTCCGCAAAAATCCACAGCCTGTTCCGGCTGACCCAGGGTTTTTTCGCAATCTTCACTAAAAAGCGGAAGTTCATAATCATTGAGGTCAAGACGGTCAATCACAACACCGGAGGCACTCGAGGCCAGCAGATCAGCCGCCGCGAAGACAAGTTTTTGATTAATCGACTGACGATGGGAGGAGGCCGCAAAGGCAAGAACATTCATCACAAAACCCTAAATTAAAAAAGGCAAAGACTTTCATTGACACTGTAGCCTAGCACCTCGAGAGTGGGTGCTCAATGGAGTACCTCTAAAAACCCCGATCCCGTCCGGGGCGTCAAACCGCTTCAGGTTTGCGCGTGCAACAAACTGTTTTAGATTTGCGCGTGCAACACGACTTTTTTATGCGCGTGCAACACGACCTGCGATCCTCGAATACGTCAAGTGTTCTGGGGTTCTCAAAAGTAGTTTTCCTGCCAACCAGCTTCGGCCCGGGGTTTTTAGAGGTACTCAATAGAGAGAAAAACCGGAATGCTCTGTCTTCTGAAAAAAACCGTCTTTCGCCATCTTTTTGCGGCGCAGGCCTTTTCCCTCGCCGGGACGGGGTTGGCGACGGTAGCCCTGGCCTTGCTGGCCTATGACCTCGCCGGGGCGGATGCCGGGGTTGTATTGGGAACGGCCTTTGCGCTAAAAATGGTCGCCTATGTCGGGCTTTCGCCCCTTGTCGGGGCCTTTGCCGCGCGGTTGCCCCGACGGGGTTTTCTGGTCAGCCTTGATCTCTGTCGCGCTGTTCTGGTCGGCCTCCTGCCCTTTGTCAGTGCCATCTGGCACGTTTATCTGCTGGTTTTTTTGTTCCAAAGTTTTTCTGCGGCTTTTACCCCTGCTTTTCAGGCAACCCTGCCTGATGTTTTACCCGATGAGGACGACTATACGCAGGCTCTCGGCCTGTCACGGCTGGCCTATGATCTCGAAGCCGTGTTGAGTCCCGTGCTGGCAGGACTGATCGTCAGCCTGGTTTCTTTTCATTGGCTTTTTGCCGGAACAGTGGGAGGATTCCTGATCTCTGCGGTGCTGATTATGACGACAACCCTCCCGGCGGCGGCGAAAGCCCTGAACAAAGCCGAAAGCCTCCGCCGCCGTTTGAAACGTGGCTTTGCAATCTATCTGCATACGCCGCGCCTCAAAGGACTGCTGGGACTCAGTTTTGCGGTTTCTGCCGCCGGGGCAATGGTTTTGGTCAATACTGTTGTTCTGGTTCAAGGGCATCTGGGCGCGGATCAGACAACAGTGAGTCTTTTTCTGGCCTCCTATGGGGTCGGGTCAATGGTCGTGGCCCTGAGCCTTCCAGGGTTGCTCAACCGCTTTGCTGAACGGACGCTCATGCTGTGTGGCCTGCCCTTGTTGATTGTCGGCCTAATCCTCGCCACCGGACTTGATTCTGTGTTGACGGGTTTGCCACTGTGGTTTTTGCTTGGCATCGGGGGATCTGTGATTTTAACCCCGTCGGGGCGACTGTTGGCCCGTTCCGCCCATCCCGAAGACCGTCCGGCGGTTTATGCGGCCCATTTCGCGCTGTCTCATGCCGGGTGGCTCATCACCTACCCGCTTGCCGGGTGGGCCGGGGCCGTGCTGGGGCTATCGTCAACCCTGATGATCATGGCGGGGCTGGTCGGTGCGGGGGGAGCGGTTGCGCTGTGGTTTTGGCCCCGTGAAACAGAACAGTTCCTCGTCCACGAACACACCGCCCGGCATCACGGTCATTTGCATGTCCATGATGAACACCACCAACACCCCCACGACGGCTGGGAAGGCCCGGAACCCCATGCCCACCCGCACCACCACGCCCCCCTGCGCCATGCTCATCCCATCATTATTGATGACCATCATCCTCTCTGGCCCCTGTCACATCATCACGCTCTGAAATGACCTTTTTATCCCGGATTGCCCACCGTCTCTCCGGCCTTGTCACAGACCGGCAAGGCGCGTTTTTCCTGCTCGTAACCGCAGCGTTGCTGTGGTCGGGAAATTTTATCCTCGGGCGGGTCGCCGCAGACAACCTGCCCCCGATTACGCTGGGATTCTGGCGGTGGATTTTGGCCTGTGGTCTTCTCCTGCTGATCGGTGGGGGACACAGTGTGATTCGGGAATGGCCCCTGATTCGCCCGGTCTGGTTTCGCCTGTCTGTTCTGGCCGTGATGTCAGTGAGTCTCTTCAACGTGCTGGTCTATGCCGGATTGCAGACCACTTCGGCGACCAATGGTCTTTTGATCAATTCGACCACACCGATTCTGATCGTTTTACTTTCTGCCTTTTTGAGCAGACAGCCCCTGATCTGGCAACAGGTTCTGGGCGTTGTCCTGTCCACAGTCGGGGTTGTTTTACTAGTTCTGCGCGGTGATCTATCCAGCCTGTGGCAGTTGACCTTTGCCCGGGGTGATCTCTTTATCATCACCGCCGCCATTATCTGGAGCCTCTATTCGATTGGTCTGAAATGGAAACCTTCGGCCCTTTCGCCGTTTGCATTCCTGACCTTCCTGACGTGGGTCGGCACCTGTCCGCTTTTTGTGCTCTACCTCATCAATCCCTTTGATGAGCCGCCTCTGGTTCTGTCTCTGTCAAACAGCGTCATTATTCTCTACACGGGAATTTTTTCTTCACTCGTTGCCTTTTTTTGCTGGAATCAGGGGATCCGTAAAGTCGGAGCCGCCACAGGGGGGCAGTTTGTGCATCTGATGCCCCTCTTTGGACTCGTCATGGCTTTTTTCTTTTTGGGAGAAATCCCCAACCTTTTTCACATTCTGGGCGGGGGGCTGATTTTTTGCGGTCTCGTTCTTGCTCTGGGACAGAAATAATGCACACATAGCGATCAGGCCCGCAGGTTGACAATCACCCGCCCGCGCACTGCCCCCTCGAGAATGGCCTGCCCCAAACCGGGAAGATCAGACAAGCCGGCCTCCTGCACGACTGGTTCCAGGCGATCAAAGGGCGTATCGGTGACAAGACGCGCCCAGGCCTGTTGACGCCGGTCAAAAGGTTGCATAACCGAGTCAATGCCCAACAAATTCACACCGCGCAAGAGGAATGGAATCACGCTTGCGGGCAGATCCGCCCCACCGGCAAGACCAATCGCGGCAACAGAGGCCCCATAACGCATCTGACCCAAAATGCGCGCCAGCATCACCCCCCCGACAGAGTCAAGACAGCCCGCCCAGGTTTCACGTTCCAGCGGGCGCATAGAGGATTCATTCAATTCTGTCCGCAGGATAATACGCTCCGCGCCCAAGGCCCGCAGGCTATCGGCAATCGCCGGACGTCCGGTCACAGCGGCAACCCGAAAGCCCAGGTTCGCCAACAGAGCCGTGGCAATCGACCCCACGCCCCCCCCGGCCCCTGTGACCAGAACCTCCCCTTGTTGCGGTGTCAGTCCCTGCCGCTCCAAAGCCATGAGCGCAAGCATGGCGGTCAGACCTGCTGTCCCCGCCACCATCGCCTGACGCGTTGATAATCCCGCTGGTAACGGCACAAGCCAGTCGGCCTTGACGCGGGCGTGGGTCGCATAGCCGCCCCAATAGAGTTCCCCCACGCGCCACCCCGTGAGAACAACGCGATCACCGATGCGATAGCGTGCATCACCCGAGGAAACGACAACGCCCGCAAAATCAATCCCGGGCACATGGGGATAGCTTTTGACCAGTCCGCCCCGCCCCGTGAGGCACAGGCCATCCTTGTAATTAAGGCAGGAATAGTCAACAGCAACGACGACCTCGCCCCCCCCGACCTCGCCCCCGGTCGGAAGCTGATCTTCGGCCAGTGTTCTGATTTCGGAGAAAACTTTGCCGTCCGCCGTGCGATCAACAACAAGTGCTGTGGTCATTTATCCCTTCCTCAAGATCAATCTGTGTCAGCCATCGTTCAAGATAGCGCGTGGTCAGATCCGGCTGTTCCAGGGTCGGCAAATGACCTGCCCCGGGGATCATATGAAAATCGGCCTGTGGCATCAATTCTGCCATCAATTCATGCCGCGAACGCGGACAGAGCGCGTCATCCTCACCACAGAGAATCACCGCAGGTGCGCGAAAGGCACGCAGGGTTTCCGTCTGATCAGGGCGGGTGCGCAGGGCATGGGATTGACGGGCAAAGACCTCTGGCCCCAGAGCCAGGGCCATGTCGAGGCAGAGATCAAGAATCTGGTTCCGGCGCGGGCCAGAGGTCAGATAGTGCGGTTTCATATCCTCGCGCATCACGGCTTTTAACTCACCCGCCGCCACACGCGCAAGCTGTCCTGTCCGCCGGGCCGCAACGTCCGGGGCTTCAGCAAGGGGATTTGTATCCAGCAAGGCCAGGCCAGCGACACGCTCCGGAGCCTGGCGGACAAGTTCCATCGCGACAATACCCCCCATCGACAGCCCCGCAAGGGCAAAGCGTGGCGGGGCCGTTGCCAGAATCTGGCGGGCGAATGCCGTCATAGACTCCGCCCCGCTCAAGGGCGAAAAGACAACAGACCGCCACGGGGAAAAAGCCACAAGTTGCGGACTATAAAGCCGGACATCGCACATCATCCCCGGCAAAAGCACAAGGGGAACTCCGGCGAAAGTCCCGGAGGACGCATCACAGGCGCGCACTGGCAAGGGCGGCCCCCTTCGACAGTGTGTCAAGTTTGGCATAGGCAATATCCGGATCAACCGCGCCAAAACCGGCAAAGGTTCCAAAGCCACAATCAGAGCCAGCAATGACACGATCAGGGCCAACAATCGCCGCAAACCTCATCAGGCGTTCTGCCACCAGTTCCGGGTGTTCAACAAAGTTTGTCGTACTGTCAATAACACCGGGAACCAGAATTTTGTCATCCGGAATCTCATCCGCCCGATCACGAAAGACCGTCCACTCGTGCGCATGGCGGGGATTGGAACTTTCAAAAAGGACGTAGCGTGCCCTGGCAGACATGAGGGTTGTGAACATCTTGTCCATATCAATATCGCAAATATGCGGGCCTTCGTAGTTGCCCCAACAGATATGAATCCGCACCCGCTCTGGCGGAATGGATTGAAGCGCGTAGTTGAGGGCCTCGACATGGCTATTTGCGATCCTGACAAAATCATCATCGCCCAGATCAGCAAAGAGCATATGACGCGACAGGGCAAGGTCAGGGCAGTCCAGCTGTAAATCCAGCCCCGCCGCAACGATGGTTTCATATTCCTGGCGCATCGCCTCTGCCAGGGCCGCCAGGTAATCATCGCGCGTGGGGTAATAGTCATTTTGCAGGAAAAGGGCGATGACCCCCGGGGAAGCCGCATTGACAAAGCCCCGCCGCGCCCCGCACTCCGCCATGGCAATGAGGAGATTTTCAATGTCTGTGCACAGTGCATCCTGCCCTCTGGACGTCACCGGGCCTGTACAGAGCGGGCGGCTATATTGCGGCGTTCCTCCATCATCTGCCAGGCGTTTGAGAAAACCGGGAAAACACTTGAGGTCTGCGGGAGCATTGCGGGGGCTATCACCGCTAAAGCCCGTGTAGCGATCCTTGACATAGGTCGCATAGGAAATTTTAGAGGTCTCCCCATCGCTGACAATATCAATGCCACAATCCACCTGCCG
The DNA here is from genome assembly GCA_965199245.1 of Kiloniellaceae bacterium. Lineage (GTDB taxonomy): Bacteria > Pseudomonadota > Alphaproteobacteria > Kiloniellales > Kiloniellaceae > Carbonatibacter. Next base: position 300,970 of record CBDAQP010000002.1, on the reverse strand, counting down.
CCGGACAGTTTCACGACAGGCCGTGGTCATCACACGGTCAAAATCAGCCCGATCATAATCGTCCCCGCGTTCGCGGGCAAAGATCAGATCAACAACCTCCTGCGTCCGGGGAAGGGATCCAACGTGGGTGGTCAAAATATTCGCCATACTCAACTCCGTCTTTTAAAAACCTGTCGCCCCTGCGGGGTCGTCTGTGCTGTGGACGCGGAACAAACCGGCCTCTCCCGACATGGCAGGCCGTAATTCATGCGCCAACTGCGGCGGCACGGCACAGACATCACCCGGATTCAGGACAACCCGCCCCCCTGCCCAGGTCAGCGACCAATGCCCGCGCATCACCATCACAATCGTATGCCGGTCACTGTGACAAGGGGCATCACCCAATGAAGAGCGGGACACGAAATCAACTGCAAAACCGGGACGGTCTTTAATCAATCCTGTCGGGCTAATCACGTCACAGGGTTTGTGGCAACTCAAGGCCATCATATCCCAATATCTGGCCACACGATCAGGGACAACGGCATCTACCGGCGTTTCGGGATAGCGGGACAGCTGTTCTGCCGTCAACAAAGGCATGGGTTGCACCCCATCGGGCAAGCGTTCGCCCTTTTTCGTGTCATAGAGACGGCCTGTTTCCGCCAAAATCAAACCGTGCATTTTTGCAGATTCAATCACATGCGGGGCCCAATCGACTCCCCCCCCGGCATCATCACCACCGAGGATCGCCATAATCATTCCATAATCGGTTCCAACATTTTCAAACCCGCGAAAAACACCCGTGGGAATGTTGAACAGATCGCCTTCGTCCAGAATGACCTCACCCGCATCACCATGCAGGCCCCAATAAAAACGCCACCGCCCGCGCAGGACAAAAAAGACCTCTGCCGTGGTGTGAGAGTGCAGAGAGTTTTTACAGCTGGGCGGCTGTCCCGCTGCACCGATATTAAAGCCGGGGGTCTCGCGGATATGAACGTGCTGATCCTCTGACTCGCTCACCCCGCCACCAATGATCGTAAAGTTTTCTTTCTGATCGCTCCCCGGTGTATGCGCATCGATAAAGGCCGTGCGGCAGGGGCGTAAATCCCCGTAGCGCACGATGCGTTGTTCCATATCCTGTGGTGTCATGTATTTCATCCCTTTCCGACGAAAAAAACTTTAGCCCGTATGGAGAACAATCTGTTTCCAGATTGCCGTTTCATCATAAAGCGTAAATTCCCGCCGCAATCCCCAGGGGCCAAATTCGGCATGGCTGATTCCCATCACATGGAGATCAGCCCCCGACGGTGGGCCAAACGCCCCCCAGCCCGCGTGTTGTCCCGTCAGACTCCAGCGCACCGCCGCACGCGGGGGCATCAAGCCGCCCTCCCGCCCGATGACATGATCGATGCGAAAAACAGCATCCGGCAAGGCCGCGCGCAAGGGCATCCAGAATTGGTCAACCCCATCATGACTAATCGCCGTCACCCCGCCCGGATAGACCCCCGTCACAGCGCGGTCATAGGTCTGTGGAATGACCCGCAGGTCAGCATCCATTATCCGCCGGAGAATATCGGCGTATTCCTGCCCCCGGGGGTGATCGTTCCCCCGCCCCCGATAGGGGCCAACTCTATCGCGATCCGGTGTAAAGGGGCGCACACAGTGATCGGGGCCACCTTCGCGGGCGATGAGATCACGGGCATAGTCCATTGGCTCCTGACCAAGCTGGCGAACAATTGCCCCCTGATCGCGAATCAGCCATTCATCGGTAATGGTGTTATTGATCGCATAGCAATCGGCAATAATGCGGTAAACCAGCTGTTTTCCCGTGGCCTTGCCATAAACACCGTCGCCCGTATGGGTCGCCGTCGATAAAATACGATGCGATGACAGCAGACCTTTTTCAGGGGAACCCGACCAGATCACGTCTTCGCCCAGCAGGCGACGGTCGGGAAATTCGGACAAGGTTGCCATTGTCGCCGCAATCACGCCCTGATTGCCAACGGTGAGCGATCCGGGTGTCCGTACCACAATATCGGAACCATAGTAATCATGCAGTGTCGCAAGGCCCCTGTCTTCCCAAATCTCGCGCGTGATGCCCAGAATATAATCCGGAAAATCCGACCACCGGGGATCAAAACCTTTCATCACAGGCCCTCCCTGACCAGCGGCACCGGGCGCGGCGGCACCGCATCGCCCCGGTCAAAACTTTCCCAGCCCTTGCCATCAAAAACATCATGCCCCAGTTGTGCCAAAACGGCCGGAAAATCAACCATGACCCAGTTATCAACAATTTTTTCCTCCACAACCTTCCAAAAATCCATATAGCGAATTTCAACCCGCTTTCCCGTTGGCGCAATTCCCATAAAATCGCCGCTATGGGTGGCTTCCTGCCGTCCAAAGGCCGCCGCCCATTCCCCCATAAACAGGCGGGCTTCGTCGATGCAGACCTTGTCGGAAAAGGCCGCCTGAAAGGGGCGTTGCCAGTTGTCCTGAAAATCTTTGAGGCCGTTTTTCGTCCCACAACCGAAATTGCCCATCCAGCGAAACTGTGTTGCGAAAAAATCGCCAATATCATCAATGCGATGATCGTTCAGCCCATCGACCATAGCCTCGATGACGGCGCGTGTGGCCTCCGTCGCAGAAAGATCGGTCGTCCGGCTCAGTTCCGCCTGAACCGGACGTGTGCCCCTGGCCATGTCATTACCCCTTTACCGCCCCTGCCGTCAGGCCCGAAACAATCTGGCGTTGGAAAAAAAGAACAAATATAAAAAGCGGAACCGTTGCCGACACAACAGCAGAAACCGCAAACATAATGTTTCCCTCGGTGTAGGTCGTCCCCAAAAAGGCCGCGATGGCGGGAACCATTGTTCTGTTTTCTTCGGACAGCAACAGAGCAGTGACGGCAAAATCATTATAGGCCAACAGAAAGGAAAACAGCCCCGTTGTGATGACCCCGGGCCACATGACCGGGATAATCACCCGGCGGAAGGCCTGAAACTGGCTACAGCCATCAACCTTGGCACTTTCATCCAGTTCCTTCGGGATGCTCTGGAAAAAAGAATGCAACATCCACAGCGTAAAGGGCTGGTTAATCGCCACCAGAACAATAACCGTCGTCGGCAAAATCCCCCAGACATTCCATTCAAAAAAGGGCAGAAGATACCCGGATACGAGCGTAATCGGTGGCATCGCCCGAAAAACCAGGGCCAGCATCAAAAGCCAAAAGGTATAGCGATAACCCGACCGAGACAGCGCATAGCCCCCCAATGTCCCCAGGGTCAGGGAGGTACAAACAACGAAAAAACACACAATCGCCGAATTGATCGCCGCACGCCAGAATTCCTCGACCACCCAGGCCCCGTAATAACCGGCCCCGGTCACGGTCGAACCATGCGCCATCATCGTCCGCCGCCCGGTCAAGGCATCCGTCCAGTCCGCAATGGAAAAGAAATCCAGTTCAACCTTAAACGACCCCCACAGCGTCCAGAGAAAGGGAAAAGCAGCCACCACAAGCCAAAAGGCCACAAAAACCCAGCCCAAAATCCGCAGGAGAGATGAAGATGACATTATTTTTTATCCCTGAAATCGCGCCAGGTGCGCACCAACACCGGGGACAGCAAGACAACAACGCCCAAAATCGTCAAAACCGAGGTCGCAGAGGCCGACGAGAGTTGACGCGTCAAGCCTGTCATATCGTTATAGATAATATAGCTCAGCGATGTGGCGTGGGCTTCGGCACTGAACCCGACAACAGGTTCAAAAACACGGAAATTATCCATCAGCTGAATCAAAGCCACAAAAGTCACCAGCGGCATCAGGTGCGGAACAATAACATAGCGCAACCGTTGCCACGCCGTCGCGCCATCAATTTGCGCGGCCTCGATTTGATCCTGGGGCAATGTTTGGAGACCTGCATAAAAAACGACAAAGGCAAAGGGCGCGGAACTCCAAATCCCGTAAACAATCAGCGAAACCCACGTCAGGGTTGTATCCGCCTTGAGCGACAGGTCCGGATCACCTGCCAGGGCCTGAAGCGCAGACCCCAGGATGCCCCGGCTATCAATCATCCAGTACAAAATCAACGACCCGACCAGCGGCGTGACAATCATCGGCAACAGCGAATAAAAAATCACCAATCCCTTGAGCAAACGCGGCAAGGCATTAACCGCCAGGGCGATGAATAACCCCAGGACAATCAACAAGGGCGTCACAACAAAGGTATAGGTCAGGGTAAAGGACAGGGCCTTGTAAAAGGGAAGATTGACCAGCCGGTTAAAAAAGGATCCGAAATCCGGGGCCTCTGCCCAGGCCTGTGCAACCTCGCTGACCGCCAAATGCCCCCGGTCAAAATAGATGTCCAGTCCGACAAACCGCCCCAGCGGCTGTTGTAATTTGAGTTCCTGCGTCGCCGCGTGATCAACCTTGGTTTCTGTTGTGCAGCCAAAGGGGCCACAATTTTCGACCGTCACCATCACGGATTCATGCGGGGCATAAAGCGATTGCATCACAATCGACACAATGGGAACGGCAATAAACAACACCATCGCCGCCCCGGTGGGGAGGAAAAACCAGAAAAAAGTACTGTGCTTCATCGCTCGTCACACCCAGGAATCAAGAAAAAAGATGCGACAAAGAGACCGCCTCTTCCCCGCAAGAGGACTCACAGGAATCCCTTTTCCTTTGCCGCCGCACGATAGGCGGCCTCTGCATCAATCAGGGCCTGTTCCGCCGTTTCCTGACCACGCATAAAATCAGACAGTTCGTTCCCGAGGATGGTGTGCATCAACCCCATGTAAGGCACAGTCGGAAACGGTGTTGTCCGCATTTCAACCGCACGGACAACACCGGTAGCAACCGCGCTGGGTTTATAGCCATCCATCAACCAGACCGCCTGTTTTTGAACCTCGGACTCGCTAAAAATATCCGGGCTTGTCCCCTTGACCAAGGCGATAAATGACGCTTCGGCTTCGGCATCGGGGATATTTTTTGAAATGGTCCACCCATCCCACCAGAGAGTCGAAGCCGGAACAGTCCCCCCCCCCACAGTCAGGGGGCCATCTATGGCAAAGCCGTCAATCACCGCCTGCGGCACGCCCTCTGCGCTTGTCAGGGTCGCCGCACGCGACCCCCACATATTCATCAGGGCCACGTTGCCCGCGCGAAATTCGGCATTGGTGGCATTGGAATCATGCGTCAAAAAATCCGGATTCATATAGACTGACAGAGCCTTCATCATCTTCAGGGCGTTCAGGCCGGCCTCCGAGTTGATGTTGGGTTCCGCAGACCCCGGCTTGAAGTGTGTTCCGCCAAAACCGATCAGCATATTGTTAAATTCCTGACCGAGATTCCAGCCGGCCTTGTACGCACCGCCGACCGGGTTTTGCACAATGCCCTTTTCACGGAGAACCTTCGCCGCAGACAGCACCTCTTCATAGCTTTTGGGAACAGACAGGCCCGCCTTGTCCAGTAAATCCTTACGATAGACGAGGTGTTGTGCATTGGCCATAAAGGCCACCGACATGATCTTGCCATCAATGGTAATCAGCTGGTTTTTTTTGATTGACTGACCATGTTTTGCCACCAGATCATCCAGCGGACGGATCAAATCCTCGTTCAAAAGCTCAACGATGGTGCCGTTTGAAATAATCGCCGCCGTATATTCCGCAGGTTGACCGCTCAGGCCCGCGACCTGAATACTTTTGTGTTCTGCGGTGAGGTTCTTGCCAACCTTTGCCCCTGTGCAATCCTGCGCCGCCGCCGCAACCGTCTGAATCGCCGGAAATTCATTCCCGATTATATTCACACGGGCACCAATCTCACAGGCCCCGGAAACAGAAACGCTTGAGCCCATCATCATCGCCACAAGCCCCGCTACAGGTGCTATTTTCAGGTTCATCATACCCATTTCTCCCCTCTTGCTTGCAAAAATGTTTCACCTCGACCCAACAAATCACACGACGAGACGCACCCCCGTCTGCGCATCAAAAAGATGACAGTGCGCCGGATCAATCCGGATTGAAACGGGGGCACCAATGCCTGTTTTATAGTTTTTATCAGCTTTGACATTGACCAGATCACCATCAATACGCACCGATACCATGGTTGAATCCCCCAACAGTTCAACCGAATAAACCGGTGCACAGAGATCACCGTTCTCTGCGACAACGCGGGCGTCTTCGGCCCTGAATCCCAACACAATCGGCCCGTCCGGAGCAGAAAGACCACTAATTTTCGTATGCTCTGCGTTAAAACACCCCCGTTCAACATGCCCCGTCGTCAAATTCATGGCGGGCGAACCGATAAAACCTGCGACAAAGCGGTTGGCTGGAAAGTTGTAAATATCAACGGGGGAGCCAACCTGTTGGACAATGCCCCTTTTCATCACCACAACGCGATCTGCCAGGGTCATGGCTTCGACCTGATCGTGGGTGACATATACTGTTGTCACAGCCAGTTCATGACTGAGATTTTTGATCTGTGCGCGGGTTGACACGCGGAGTTTCGCATCAAGGTTCGACAACGGTTCGTCCATCAAAAAGACATTGGGCCGCCGCACAATCGCCCGGGCCAGGGCCACCCTCTGCCGCTGTCCCCCCGACAATGCCGCAGGCCTCCGGTCCAGGAAATCCCTCAGCTCTACCATATCGGCGGCCCGCAGAACTGCGGCCTCGTGCGTTGCGGGATCAATGCCCCTGACCTTGAGCGGAAAGCGGATATTCTCATAAACGGACATATTGGGATAGAGCGCGTAGCTCTGAAAAACCATGGCAACATCGCGTTCTTTGGGTTCCAGATCATTAACCCGCGTCCCACCGATGAGAATATCGCCCTCGCTCGCCGTTTCCAGACCCGCAATCATCCGCATTGTAGTCGTCTTCCCACAGCCCGACGGCCCCAGGAGGACGAGAAATTCCTTGTCCGCAATCGTCAGGTCAAGATCACTGACCCCGACAAAACTGCCCCAGCACTTACAGATTTTTCTCAGCTCAATATCCGCCACGATCCCCGGTCCTCATCCCTGTACTCCCCGGTCAAGACAGTCTGTTTTTTCGTGTCTGTTATTTTTCAATTTATCAGTCTGACACGCAAACGGTCTTTAGACAAACGGGATGCGATATAAACTATCTGCAAGCGTTTGCAAAAAACAAGCAGAATTTTCAGTTATCTTCCATATTTTGTTTTTCAAAGCAATGGAAAAATAATATGAGGGCGAAACAACTGAGCCGTGAGGGTGGTTAAAGCAAATGGACTTTCAACGCGAAAAAAATCTTCTCCGCCGTTTTTATGATGCCGCAGACAACGCCGACGACACAACGATTTATGCCGTAATCAGAGACTTTGTCGCGCCGCACTACAGCTGGCGGGGGTTTCATCCCTTTGACGCGATCAACACAGCCGAAACACTCGCAGAACAGTTCTGGAGTCCTTTCAAGAAAAGCCTTCGCCATCAACAGCGGCGCATCGATATTTTTTTCGCAGGACGCAACCAGATCGACGATTTTTCCAGCACATGGGTTGTATCAATGGGCCATATCATGGGGCTATTTGATCGCGCGTGGCTGGGGATTCCCCCGACGGAAAAAATGGCTTTTCTCCGTTATGCGGAATTTAACCGGATTGCGGATGATAAAATTGTTGAAACGGCCTTTTATTTCGACCTCCCCCACCTGATGCAGCAGGCCGGACTGGTGCCTTTTCCACCACAAACAGGCACGGAATTGATTCAACCCGGCCCCTGCACACACGACGGCCTGCTTTTCACAGATGCGCCAAAGGCCCAGGGGGACACGACGCTTGCACTCATCAACGCCATGATCGCGGACATTGGGCAATGGGAGGGTGATCTGCCGCTCGACGCAGAGCTACGCCGCACCTGGGATGAAAAAATGATCTGGTGGGGGCCAACGGGAATCGGGGCCAGCTATACCATTGCGCGCTATATCAAACAACACGCGGAACCTTTTCGCCAATCCTTTGCAGATCGATCCCCGACCCGCCATATCGCCCGCCTTGCCGAAGGACACTACGGCGGCTTTTTCGGCTGGCCCAATTTTTCTGCCCGCCCCACAGGCGGATTCATGGGCATGCCCGCCACGCAGACAGCGGGAGATTTTCGGGTTATTGACATCTATCGACGCGCGGGAAACAGGCTGGCTGAAAACTGGGTCTTTATCGACCTGCTCCATTTTTGGGCACAACAGGGCGTCGATATTCTCAACCGCATGACAGAGGTTCCACGCAGATAAAACGGGCCGGAGAGATGACACAGGATCGACACAGCACCCACAAAGCCCGCCTTGTCCCACTCCGCGCCGCGCTGTACGACGGCGACCAACAGGCCCTGTCCCGCGTTTTGGGCGACCTGATCGCGGAACACTGCCTGATTCAGTGGGGCTTTCCCCTTGAAAGTCAGGCCGCCGACCTCCAGGAAAAAATTTTCACGCCGCTTTTTCACGCGATTCCCGACCTGGAACGCCGCGATACCATTGTCATGGCGGGAACAACACAGAATGACGCAAAGGGGGAAATGACCGGGAGGGGGGACGCGACCGGGAGGGGGCGCGTAACTGGGTCGGCTGTGCCGGCTATTATACGGGCGTGATGAGCGCGGACTGGCTGGACATCCCCGCGCCCCATCAACAGGTTTATCTGCGGTTTCATGAATTTTATCGCTTTGACAACAACAAAGTTGTCGAAATTCAGGCCATCTGGGATATTCCCGAACTCATGATGCAGGCCGGAGTCTGGCCCATGGTTCCGGGCCTTGGATTACAGTGGAATGTCCCTGGCCCCGCGACCCAGGATGGCCTCGTCCCCGGCCCCTATGATGAAAAACGGAGCACCGCCAGCAGCGACCTTGTCCTCAAGATGCTAGAGGGATTGAAAAAATCCTCCCGGGGCGACGACGCCATGCAACTGGATCGCTACTGGCATCCCAAAATGAATTGGTATGGGCCGGCGGGCATCGGGACAACATGACAAATTTCGGGTTTCCGCCGAAAACACCAAATTCCTTTGTCTCCGGGCAATGCCGAACCGCACCACGCCAGATGACCTCGATCTGTACCTGTTCGGTGATGGAGATTATGTTGCCGTGACAGGATGGCCCAATATGCGCATGACCATAAGCGGCGATGGCTGGCTGGGAATCGCTCCATCGGGTCAGGACATTACCTTGCGGAATCTCGATTTTTGGCGTTGTGAACGGGGCCTCATCCGTGAAAACTGGGTTCTGTTCGATCTTTTGGACATGTATAATCAAATCGGCGTCGATGTCTTCGCCCGTCTGCGCGAACGTATTGCACGCAACCCCTGCTAAAAAACCGGAGTCAACAGAAAGAAAAAAAATGCCCAAAACCGGAAAAAAGCTTCTGGTCGCTCTGTGTCTCGCCCTGATCAGTCCGGCGGGCGTCATCTCTGCGGAACAGGACAGAACCATTATTGTTCAATCCACGACCTCAACACAAAATTCCGGCCTTTACGATGTTTTATTGCCCGCTTTTGAAAACGACACCGGGATCAGGGTTCATGTCGTCGCCGTGGGAACCGGACAGGCCCTGAATAATGCGCGCAATGGGGACGGCGACCTCGTTCTGGTTCATGCCCGCAGGGCAGAACAAACATTCGTTGCCGAAGGTTACGGCGTTGAACGCTTTGATCTCATGCACAATGATTTTGTGATCGTCGGCCCCATAGAAAACCCCGCAGAGATTACCCGCACCGACAGGGTCACAGACGCCCTGAACAAAATTGCCGCCAGAAAATCTCTGTTCGCATCGCGCGGTGATGACTCCGGCACGCACCAGCGCGAACGTCTCCTGTGGGCCAGGGCCGGAACAAACCCGCAGGACAACAGTGGCGACTGGTATCGGGAAACAGGATCAGGAATGGGGGCGACACTCAACACCGCTATTGGAATGGCGGCCTATACCCTGACCGACCGGGCCAGCTGGATCAGATTCGCCAACAAGGACGGTTATGCTATTCTCAACGAAGGCGACCCGGCCCTCATCAATCGTTACGGGGTTATTTTAGTCAATCCGCAAAGACACCCGCACGTCAGGCAAGAATCCGCACAGCGTTTTATCGACTGGCTCCTCTCCGCAAAGGGTCAACGCATCATCGGGGCCTATCGAGTCAATGGGCAACAGCTTTTTTTTCCAAATCCTCCGCCCCGCGACCAGCTTTTTCACCCGTGTCATTAAGAACTCCTTCAGAAAAGGGCGTTAGAACAGGGGAAAATTGCTCTTGTCAGGGATATTTTGATGCGCAAACCCGATTTTAAAATTGCCGCTGGCTTGTGTGTGCTGGTTTTGCTCAACGGCTGTACCCCCTTTTACGAGGCCACCAAAGGCTGGGGGAAACGATTCTATAACAGAAGCGATGCAGCAGCAACAAAAGCACAGGCACAGAAAACGCCGCTGCCACAGGCCCCAAAAGCGACCACAGAGGTAACGGGGGTAACGGGGAAAATGGAGGCAACAGATCAGGGTGACATCCTCAGCCTGACCTGCTGCCGACAGTCAGCGGGCATTCCTCTGCCCCCTGCGCCTCACAGTAGGCCCGCCACCCGGGTCAAAGCTATCACAACGACCAAAAAGGCGACACCGGAAAAACCGGACGCCCGTGGGACAGCGGCCCTCTCCCTTTTACCCGAAGAAAAAAAGATCCCCTCCAGATTGTCGCAAACACCCGCCCCCCAAAAGGCCACCCCGACAGAAAAAGCGGGCTATGGTTTGCACCTGGCCTCCTACAAAAAAAAGGCCCGCGCTGAAAAGGGGTGGGTCAGCCTCAAAAAAACCTTTGCGAGCGAGTTGAAAGGCCTCAACCCCGACTATCCACAAATCACACTCCCCGATAAAAGCACATTTCACAGGGTCGTCGCCGGCTTTTTTTCAAGCAAGGCCCGCGCACAGCAACAGTGTAAAGCCCTCAAGGCGAAGTACCAATACTGTGCTGTTACCAAAAATCGTACCCGCTAAACGCCGTTGCTAAAAACCAGCTGCTAAAAACAAACCGGTTACTAAAAACCACTGGCCAAACGCTCGATTTCCCCGGGACGGGTCATCTCGATACAGGACGGAGAGGAGACAGAGATCACCCTCTCTTTCCTCAGGGTCGTCAAGGTGCGGCTGACAGTTTCTGTGGTCAGGCCCAGATAATCCGCAATGTCATTTCTGCTCATCGGCAGGGAAAGGGTCGTGGCCTGCGGTTGACGGCGAAGAGTGCGGTGATAAAGATTTTGCAGGAAAGATGCCATTTTTTCCCGCGCTGTCTTACACCCCAGAACAAGCATCTGTTCCTGCGCCAGAACCAGTTCATTGGAGACCATCGTCAATAATCTGTATTCCAGATCAGGGGTCTCACGCATCAGCTTTTCCAGTTTTGAACGCGAAAAACGGCACAGCGTCACAGATTCGATCACTTCAGCCGAATAAGGGTAACAATCATTCATAGCCACCCCGAAAAAATCACCCGCAAAGAGAAACCCGGTGATCTGTCGTCGCCCGTCCGGGAGCATCTTATAAATTTTCAATGCCCCGGAGGTCACGTTGAAAAGCCAGTCTGCGCGCGCGCCCTCGTCAATAACGACCTGGCCCTTGTGCGCGGATAACCCGGACGAAAGCCGGGAAAGACGCCGCAAATCATCATGATCCAAGGCACCGCATAGCGTCATCTCGCCAATATCACAGCGGCAACACGGGCCAAAAGAAACGCCATGACCTGCACAGGATGGCCCGGGATATTCTTCCATCACATATCACCTGACAAAATTCTTTGTCGTTGACTATAATGGGCCGCGCAAAAAAGACAATCCGAATTTCGGACACCATAACCAATAGAGATAATCAGGCGGTCACGGAATAGAGGCATTTTTTCCAATTTTCGGCAAGCCAGCACCCCGCCGGACAAACAGAACCCCGAAAGGCTGTTGCCTTTCGGGGCCGCCGCTGGGTCAGGTTCACAGGGTGGGTCAGAACTTGACCCTGGCATTCAGGCGGGCACTGTGGCCCGTGTAGCCGGGGCGGGCACTCAGGTCATAGTCCGCCCCGATTGACCAGCGCGGGGCATTATAGGTCAGACCCACCCCTGCGGTGCCTGACGGCTTTTTGACCTTCGCCCCCTTGACCGTAAAGCGGTTGCCACCGCCGGTGAACCGGCCGCGTGCCGTCGTTTGCTCCCCCGCAAAGTCATAGGACAGCCCCACACGCGCCACGGGAACCAGCGTGCCGTTCCCCCGGGTGATGTCTTTTTGTAGGCGGGTGCCCAGTGTCCCCACAACCGCATCAATCGACCCCACTGTGATCTTCTGGTTCAGGCTCAAGGCCCCCGTCGTGGTGTAACGCGCCGACCCCACCCGCGTCCACGACAGACCCGCCGTCGGGGTCAGCGTCGTACCCGCATCAAGGTTAATTGGCACACCACCCCCCACAGAGGCCGTCAGGCTGGTGGTGTCATAGGCCGACTTGCGCGTCAAGACCGCCACACGCGAGGTCGTGCTCACATCATTGCGCCCGACGCCCACCTGACCTTCCACATAATAGTGCGCCGTGCTGTAATCCCCGTAAACCAAAACCTGCCAGCCCCTGACACCGGTTTTATCCTGTGCAACCCCCTCACCCGTAATCCGGCTGGTGCTATAGGCCAGAGCCGTCCCCACACGACCCCGTTCCCCTACAGGCGCATCCACACCCATCGCAAGGCCTCGTGCAGAAGTCCGATAACCGTCAATCGTCTGTGTCCTGTCCTTCGCCTGTTTGCCCCGACGGCCAAACGGCTTGAACCAGAGTGACTTGTCCAGTCCATCGCCTCCGGTCGCAAATCCGCTTTGGGCCAATCCGCTCCGGCGACCCTCCCCGCGCTGCAGGGCAAGATGCTCGGAAATCATACCCGTAACCTGTGTCCCCGTCGAGAGCACCGCCCTCCTCGCCCCGCCCAGCGCAGTCATCTGCGGCTTGAGCTGGGCCGCAAGACGCCTGCCCTGCGCCTCGTTCCCCGGCTGCACCGCCTCCTCGAAAATCTTCTTCACATGCGCGGGTAAATCCTTCGCAAAATCGGCCGTCGTCCGGAGCATACGGGCCTCGGAGGGCGGCACGCCCAGCTTTGACGACACCTCGCCCACCGACTTGACCTTCGCCGTCACAGTGACAGCAGTGCCGTCATCACTAAACTCATAGTTGTATCTGACAAGGTTATTGCCCGCAAAGCTGAACTTCTCCTTGTCCAGGGTGTCATGTGCACTGAACACCTTCTGCGTTCCGCTGGTAAAGGACAGCGGCAAAATCAATCTGACCCTGTTCTCATCCGTAAAGTCTCCCTCAAAGGCATAGTCCCCGACCGTCACAAAGGCCCGCGTTGCATCACTGCGCGTCGTCAGGCCATCCCCCAGCGCAATCGTCGTTCCTGTCTTGAGCGTCAGGGTTCCCGACAGGTAAACAGGCTGGTTAAAGGTGACTTTGGCACCTTCATTCACAGTCAGGCTGTCGAGTTGGGCAGCAGCCGTCCCCAGCTGACCCCCGAAGGTCACGCCAGCCGCGTGGGTGTTGGCAATAATAATCGCGCCATTGCCATCTGCCGCGCCTGTGATATCGCCCGTAATCCGTTGTCCGGCCGTCCCGCCAAAGGTGACAGAACTTCCGTCGTCAAGCTCGAACTCTCTGTCCGCTTTGACATGACCCCTGAAGGTTGTCGCATCGCGCGCGGTGATCGTCAGGTTGCCGGCATAAACATCGCCGCCAAAGGTCGTTTCCCCCTCGGCAACCGTGATCCTGTTCAGGGCGCGACCGTCGGCACCGATCGATCCCGTAAAGGAGACCTTGCGACCCGTGGCATGGCCCGAGCGGTTCCTGATCTCCAGATTGCCCTGTCCGTCATCGCCCGCAACAATGTCGCCCGTGATCGTTTGCGCGTCCGCCGCAGTTGTCCCGCGTCCACCAGTGACCCCGCTGGCATCACCGACAATCAGGGTCGCATTGTTGCGGAGTGTGACATCACCGGCAAGGTAACCGGACTGTTCAAGTGTCGCTTTGGTGCCGATGTCTAGGGTCAGACGGGCCAGTTTGGCAGCATCCGTGCCCAGATCATCCTCAAAGGTCACACCGGCTCTGTTGGCAATGGTGATCGCACCGCTGTTTGCGGAATCGGTGGTGATCGCAGGGGTGATGGTCTGTGCGGTTGACCCACCAAAGGTCACACGGCTGTTTGCAGTGGCACTGGCCCCGAATTTGAAGGTCGTCGCAGAGACGGCACCGTTAAAGGTCGTCCCGTCCGCAGAATTGACCGTGATCGTTCCGGCATAAACAGCACCCTCAAAAACAGTCTGACCATCGTCCAGTTTGATCTGCTTCAATGCGCCGCCACTGCCCCCCACCGCGTTGGCAAAGGTCACTGTCCCGCCGCTGTTGTTCACAACAATATCACCGCGTCCAGCAGTGCCCCCATTGGTGATCGTCGCTGAAATCTCTTGATCGCCTGACCCGTTCAGCGTGACCCGGGTGTTCTCGCCCAGGGTCAGATTGCCATTGAGATAAACATTGCCCGCAAAAGCCGCCCTGGACGCATTCGCCGCAGTCGCGTTGCCTCTCAGGGTCAGGTTGGCCAACTTCGCACTATTCGTGCCCAGGCTCCCCATGAAGCTCACATCGTTGGCAATGGTCATTGTGCCATAGTTACCCCCCGCTGCGCTCGTCAGATCGCCCGCCACCGTTTGGGAGGTTGTTCCGTTGAACGTGGCCTGTGACCCGTTGGCGAATGTCAGGCCGTTCCCGAGGTAAACATTACCCGCAAAGGCCGCCTTGGCATTGGTGTTCAGCGTCACGCGGGAGAGGCCATTATTATGACCACTCGCCCCCAGGCTCCCCGTGAAGGTCACACCGTCCGCATGGGTGTTGGCAATGATGATGGTGCCATAATCGCCACCCGATGCGCTTGTGATATTACCCGTGATCGTTTGTCCGGCCGTGCCGTTAAAGGTGACAGAACCGCTGGTCGCGCCCAGTTTGATCCCTTCGTTCGCTCCTGTTCCTGCCGTGACATCGCGCTTGAAAACTGTCGCGTCGCCTGTGTTGATCGTGATCGACCTGGCACGAACATCACCGTTAAAGGTCGTCCGGCCGTCTTTCAGCGTGATCTGCTCGAGGGCTGTCCCATAGAGGCCGACTGAATGACTAAAGGTGACTTTGTTGTTACTGGTACGGCCTCTGCCCGCATCACCCCGGTTATCAACAATCAGTGTTCCAGCATGAACTCGGCTAAGATCTCCTACAAAACCACCCCAGATCGTTTGCCCCGTGTCATTCACCGTCGCAAGACGGCCCGCACCGCCAATGATCAGGGATGACCTGGCACCAAAAAACACAGAGCCTCCTGCTGTGTTTCCTGTAATGTTTTTCTCAAGCGTTGCCTGTGCTACCTTGCCTGCCCCGCCACCCTCTATTGAGATTCTACCATTGACATCCCCTTTAAAAACAGCAGAACCGTCGCCATACACATATGCGGAGACGAAATTGGCATCGCCTTCAAAAATAGCAGAGCTGTCGTCATACACTGATATTCTGACAGGACTGACATCCCCTTTAAAAACAGCAGAACCCGCAAATCCACGCCTCCCGACATTAACTTCTTCTAGCCAGTTATGACCCCTACTGCCGCCAACTTCCTTATTAAAGATGACTTTATGTTGCCGACTACCCGAACGGCCCCCGATAATGGTGAGTTCACCTCCGTAGGAGGGCCTACCAGTAGAAATAAAGCCACTACCAACAATTTTATTATCAACTGTCATATCACCAGCTGATGCGTTGAATATGGCCCGGGCATCAGCATCTACCCCCCGCGACCCCGAAAAGTTGCGATGATATCCATCCTTCAGCGCGATGGTCTCACCGGACACGTCACCCCGAAACTCGACAATCGTCCGCTCATTCCTGTGATTCCCCGCAATCACATGAATATGATCAACGTGAACGCCCCTGTTGAAAATCGCATGACCGCCCTTCGACGAGTCGCCCACCGTCAACTGCCTGAGGCGTCTGTCGTTCGCCCCAATCTCTATGTCAAAGGTCGCCTTACGCGGTGCGGCGTTATTCACACCGTTCAAAACCTGAATCGTCCCCTCGCCATCTGCGGCGGCGGTGATCTTCGCCGGGCCACTGCCCAAAATCCTCTGATCGGCAGAGCCATTAAAAACAAGATAAGCGCGACTATTTCCGGCTGTACCCTGGTCGTTCAGATTGACACCGCCTTCAATCGTTAAATCACCGCCAAAAGTAGCCTTGCCTTTTGAACCACCACTCACATCGGCTCTACCCATGTCAATGGACAGATCATCGACAACAGCATCTCCTGCAACGATAACTTCCACTACGCTTCCAGATCTTCCAAAATTCTGAACAGATAGATCAACCGCCTGACTGCCTTGCTTTTGAATTTTTCCGATACGGCCCGTTAAAGTGCCTGCAGAACTCCGGCCATCGGCCAAAAGAAACCGCCCTGCACTGCCCGCTCCACTGCGCAAAATTCCAATAGAAGCACCAGAGCGAGAGGAAGGAGTCATCAAAACGCGACCAGCAGACAGTGTGAGGTTATCACCCGCTCTCGCGTTCGCAATATCGTTGCCGGAGTTGCCAGTTCTCTCTGTACCATCGGCCCAGGCATCAATATTTCCTGATGAATCATACGTGTAATCCACTGCCTGGGCAAAGGCACCAGAGCCAAGGCTTGCCGCCAGAACAACAGCAAACACACCAGCCAACAAAGACGATCTGGAAGAAAAACGACACATCACAAGACCTGCCCCGTTCTAAAGGTTTATCCAAAAACAACAGGCCAGCCCGACGTAAAAAGTATCACCCAACAAAAAAAGGTCGACCCATCAAAGGTCGACCCATCAAAGGTCGACCCATCAAAGGTCGACCCATCAAAGGTCGACCCATCAAAGGTCGACCCATCAAAGGTCGACCCACACAATTCTGACAAGGTAAAGAGCAGAGGCGCAAAAAGATGTCAAGGATTAAATAAGAAAAATCCCGTTGCGGGGTTGATTTTTTTCATATCGAGAGCGATGAGAGACTATCACATTGAACCCAAGCCCCGTGCAAACGGGCCGGTCATTGGCTCACCGGACGGCACATCGGCACCTCCGGACGCTTTGAGGGGCGGCCTTGACACAATACAGGCCCAAAGGCACGGGCCATCAGAAAAAACCCCGATTTGTGCATGTCGAGGACTTGTCAAAACGCTTCCGATTCCTGACACACAGGTTGAGCATCCTTGATGCGAACAGGCCAGTCTCGTCTCAATGCGCGCAGGGGGCAACGGGTCATCCACGGCAGGGGTCTGATCCTGTCTGTCCCACAAGCGGATTGTGCGTGAATTGTGCGACGAGGCAGCTTCGGGGGCGTTCCCCATAGAACGCTTTGAACAGATTTTATCGACCGCGCGGCCTGTGATATGGTGATCTGTGAAGACCTTTGAAGAGCAGTGAAGATGCCCTGGCCATGTCTCACTGCGCCAGGGCGGAGCGGGCAGGGTTTATTGCTTCGCAATCCGTTTCAGTTTCGAGGGCCTCCATACAATCTACAACGCATCAAAAAAGGGGCCTTGCGGCCCCTTTCGTCTGTGACAGCAGATCAGGTGAAAGAGATCGAGGCGGCAACCCCGAGACCTGTTAAGATCAGCGCAATAATCAGATTGCGATTGTCGCTTTGCAACTTCTTGATGCCTTCGCTGTTCTCCTTGCAAAGGTCATTCAAGTCAGCTTCAAGCCTGTCCTCAATTCCTTCAAAGCGTTTGAGCAAAAGAGGCAGATACTGTTGCGCCCCTTCAATGCGGCTTACTCTTTTGTTCATTTCACTCATGTCAGTCATTGTCTCACTCATGGTTTTCTGTCCCTGCTGTCCAGTTTAATCCGGTTTTGTTCTTTTCTCAAGCGTTCGCTTTGTTCATCTCTTGCCCCGCTCGGATAGGGGATCATGTCCCCCCCTGATTTTGCTGAATGACAGTTTCTGTTACACGTCTTTCAAGAGTTTTTGTCAGGAAAACTCCGCGTTCGGGTGCTTACCTTCGAGATAAAGACGACGGCCCTTTTTCGGATTGTCCTTTTCGAGCATCAGGCCGGACTTGTAGATCACAACGCTCTGCCCTCCGGATTACAGGGCGTGCGCGGGGCGGTTCAACAGCCCCGAACCAAAAGCATCATTCAAACAAACCAAACAATGCGTTCAATAAATTCAATCCGGCTATCCCGAGAGAGTCCCTTTCATCAATTTGACACCTCTCAACCACCTTATTCTTTAATTCACGTTCCACTTTTCCCCAAGCGCACGGAAAAAACCCTGAGTCTGTTTTAAATCAATCCAGGTATTGACATAATTGATCCAGACCTGATCGCCCTGTGGCAACAACATTGCAATCGGAACAGGGGCTTTGGGCCGATCAACGGGAACGATCATCATCCGGTCGTATTTCGCAACCAACTGCGCGGCCTCGATATTCGAGGTGATATGTGCATCTGCGCGCCCTGACAAAACTTCGTGAAAGTCACGCGCAGGGGCTTCGATAATGCGGTATTCAGCCTTTGGGAAAAACTGTTTGACCTGTTTTTCATGCGTCGTTCCCAGCGTTGCCGCAATCAAAACACCGGGCCTGTTCAAATCATCCCAGCCTTTGAACCGCGCCGCATTTTTTTTGAGCACCAGCGGCACAGTGGCGAGGGAAAAATAACTGGTGCTAAAGCCAGTCGCCTTGGCCCGGGTCGGCGTGACAGAGGCTGAACCCGTGATATGATACTTGCCCGCCGTCACCCCATTGACCAAGGTTTTCCAATCTGCGGGGACAAATTCCAGATCAACACCCAAATCGCCCGCCAGTTCGCGCATGACATCAATATCATAGCCTTTATAGCTGTCTGTTGCGGGGTCGCGGACAGTCATGGGGTTAAAATCGCCCGTTGTCCCGACCTTGAGAACCCCCTGATTCAAAATGTCATTCAATGCGGACTGCGCCATGGCCCCGTTCCAACAAAACATAAACGATAAAACCAGCGCAAAGAAGGTTTTTGAAAAGATCATCGCCAACAGTCCTCGTGAATTGTTGAGAGGGGGAATTGTTCAGGGGGGGGGGGGCACCTCACGGGTCATTTCACTGGTCATGTAAGGTCTTTGTTATTCTTTTGTCAAGAAAATTACACTCCTTTCGTAAGGACACCCCGTTTTCTAAGGTGAGTCACTTTCCAAATCGCGCAGGATTCGGCCCCACGACCGCGCAGGCAGGGTTCCCCCTGTCACCCCCTTCATCGGCGAGTCATCATCATTGCCATACCAGATGCCAACGACATGTGCCGCGCCATAGCCCACAAAAAGCGCGTCACGATTGGATTGTGTTGTTCCTGTTTTCCCCGCAACAGGCCAGGGCAAATCAACCGCCTGACCAGTGCCCCGGGCGGTCACATCGCGCAAAATACTATCTATCATGGCCAGGTCATTGCGGGCAACGACGGTGGCTCCGCGATTTTTGCGATGATCATAGAGAACGCGGCCCGCACGATCTGTAATGCGTGTGATTCCATAGGGTTGCACCCACTGCCCCCCGTTTGCCAAAACCGCATAGGCCCCGGTCAAATCAAGCAAGGTTGTTTCCGAAGCCCCCAGCGCAAGGGCCGGTGACGGATTGAGAAACGCATCAATTCCCAATCGATAGGCCACATCAGCCACACGTTGCGGCGTGACCTTTTGCGTGATCTGTGCCGCAACAGAATTTGACGAATATGCAAAGGCATCGCGGAGCGTCACCTGACCACGATACCTGTTGTCATAGTTACGCGGCGACCAACCATCAATCGAAACAGGCGCATCGTTCATGACCGTTTCAGGGCGCAAGCCATGCTCAAAACCCGCCAGAAAAACAAATGTCTTAAAAGCCGACCCCGGTTGACGCAGGGCCTGCGATGCCCTGTTATATTGGCTCGTACGATAATCCCGCCCCCCGATGAGAGCCTGAACCGCACCATCAGGGGCCAGAACCACAACAGCCCCCTGTTCAACCCTGTTTTTCGCGCCTCTGTCCGTCAGCTCTGCGCGCAGGTGCCGTGCGGCGATTTCCTGCGCCCGGGGGTCAAAGGTTGTGCGAATCACCAAATCACCCGCAGAGGCCCCCACCATACGTTCAACGCGCCCGCGCACCCAATCGGTAAAATAGAGGCTCTGGTCAGATTTACGTTTTTTGAAAACCGCCGGATTGTCCCGCGCTGTCCGAAGCTGGGCGGCCGTAATCAACCCTTCGCGGGCCATGGCGGACAACACCAGATCAGCCCGCGCCAGGGCCCGCGCCGGAGAACGCGACGGACTATAGCGTCCCGGAGCCTTGAGAAGGCCAGCCAACACCGCTGCTTGCGACAAGGTCAGATTTCTGGCCGATGTCCCGAAATAGGTCTGCGCCGCCGCATCAAAGCCATAGGCCCCGGCCCCAAGGTAAACGCGGTTCATATAGATCGATAGAATTTCATCCTTGGTAAAGGTCTGTTCCAGCCAAAGCGACAGGAGAAATTCGCGGATTTTACGCCGCAGGTTCCGTTCGGGCGTAAGAAAAAGAGTCTTCGCCACCTGCTGGGTCAGGGTTGACCCCCCCTGTACCAAACGCCCCGCGCGCAGATTGACCCACATGGCCCGCGCAACGCCCAAAAGATCCACACCGAAATGACGGTAAAATCTATGGTCTTCGATTGCAACAATCGCGCGGGGCAAAACGGGCGAAAAGTCACTCACCTCCAGAACATCACCATAATAATCGCCATAGCTGGCAAGGCGCGTCCCGTCAGAGGCCTCAAAGGTCAATGACGGTCGCCGGGCGGCTTGTTCCAGGGTTCCAACCGTCGGCAACCCAAGCGCGTAGTAGCCCACCATCACAGCAACCGCAACAGTTCCCCAAATCCCCAACACAGAGACCCACCCCAACACACGACGCAGAAGGGTTCCGTGACGGCCCTGCGGTTTTTTACGGGTTCGCACGGTTCTCTGCCTGGCCGTCGCAGGGCGTTTTGCTGTCTTTTTTTTTGAACCGCGCCCGGTTCCCCCGGCGCGCGCCGGTGCTTTGCGACCGGATGCCTTTGGTGCGCGACGTCCCATCAATTACTCCCTTCCCCCATCAGCACAAGCCCCGACACCGCGACTGCCCTGTCAAACTGACATGTCTGCGCCAGAGTGACAAGCAACACTATCGAGTGCTCCCTTGACCCCGATCATGCAAATCGATACAAGCTGTTCCCGGGACACCTGCCTGTCTCCCGCAGGGGAACCTGAACAGGGTTTTCCGCGCACAGATTCCAGATTTGAGACCCTCTGGCAAGCATCCCCCTGTTCACGCGACAGGGCCGGACGATTGGGCAGACCAGCAAAAGAAAGCACACTCATCATGCCGGATGCCTCTACGGATTCCTCTAAGGGCCGCCTTCCCCCTGTTATGGCGGATGCCCTCAAAGACAAAGGCTATGACAGCCTCACTCCCATCCAGGAAGAAGTCATTGCGCTCACTCACCCCGATCATGACTCTTCGGGGCGCGACCTGCTGGTTTCGGCCCAGACAGGTTCGGGAAAAACAGTGGCCTTTGGCCTGGCAATGGCGCAAGACCTGCTCGGCCCGGCACAGCACCTGAAACCTGTTTGGCAGCCCCTAGCTCTGATCATTGCTCCGACCCGCGAGCTTGCGCTCCAGGTCAATGAAGAACTCAAATGGCTCTATGCAAAAGCAGGCGGCACAACGGCAACCTGTGTCGGGGGAATGGATCCGCGCCGCGAACGCCACGCCCTTGAACAGGGGGCGCATATTGTTGTCGGAACCCCCGGTCGCCTACGCGATCACATTGAACGCAAGGCACTTGATACCTCTGCACTGCGGGTTGTCGTCCTGGACGAAGCAGACGAAATGCTTGATATGGGATTCCGCGATGATCTGGAATTTATTCTGGGCGCAACACCGCCGTCACGGCGTACCTTGCTCTTTTCCGCGACACTGCCCAAGCAGATTCTCTCGCTCACCCGGAGATTCCAGAACAACGCCCTGCGCCTCAGTACCCTGAAAGCGCGCGAACAGCACGGCGATATTGCCTATCACGCCCTCAACGTCGCCCCCAATGATCGCGAAAATGCTGTTATTAACCTGATTCGCTACCATGAATCGCCCGCGACAATCGTTTTTTGCGCGACCCGTGAAGCGGTGCGCCGTTTTGCCAGCCGCCTGTCCAATCGCGGTTTTTCTGTCGTCGCCCTGTCCGGTGAATTAAGCCAGAACGAACGGAACCAGGCCCTCCAGGCCATGCGAACGGGACGAGCGCGCATCTGTATTGCCACCGATGTCGCGGCACGGGGCATTGATCTTCCCAATCTTGATCTGGTGGTTCAGGCCGACATTCCCAACAACGCCGAAACGCTGTTGCATCGTTCAGGGCGCACAGGGCGAGCCGGACGCAAAGGCATCTGCGCCCTGATTGTTCCGGTCAACAAACGACGTTCGACCGAGCGGCTGTTGCGCGTGGCAAAAATCACAGCGGACTGGCAGAGTCCGCCCGGCATCGAAGACATCACCGCCCGCGATCGTCAACGCCTGCTTGAGGATCCTCTCTTTACAACCGTCGCACAGGACGACACGCCCGAGCTGGCGCACGCACTGGTTGCCCGCTACAGCCCGGAAATTCTGGCGAGTGCCCTGATCGTTCAGCGAATGGCCCGACTCCCCGCCCCCGAAGAGCTCACCCCCGTTCGCGATCACACCCAGACTCACACCTCAAAACGGGAACCGCGCAAAAAACCCGACTTTGCCGATGGGGTATGGTTCAAACTCAACACCGGACGCAAACACCGTGCCGACCCGAAATGGCTTTTGCCCATTATCTGCAAAGCGGGCGACGTCAACCGCGAAGATATTGGCACAATCCGGATCCAGGAGAGCGAAAGTTTTTTCGAAATCGCCGCAGATGCCGCAGACCTGTTTCACGACATGGTCAAAATGCGGGGGACAGGGGAAAAATCACTCCATATCAATTTTGTCGGCGCACAGCCGAACTTCAAGCCCCTGCGCGGCAAACCACGCAAAGGGAGCGGATTCAAAAAGCCCCACCGCAAAAACAATAGCACACCAGGCGGCAACAGGGACTCACGACAGCGCAAGGGAACAGCCAAAAAAACCCACAATACTTGATTTTTGGCACAAAGCAGCTATGTCCTACGATAATGATCGCCCCTGGTTGTCTCTGTTCGGGACAAGGTTCCAAACAGGGTGACAAACCGGGCCAAAAAAACCCAGGATCACTACCGCACAAAAATATTCAGGAGAAACTTTCGTGGCACGGAACCAAGACACGCTCAAAACCCTCAGAACCCTCACAGTTGGTGAGAGAGTTTATCACTACTACAGCCTTGGCGAAGCAGAAAAAACGCTTGGTGATCTCTCACGTTTGCCCTTTTCACTCAAAGTTTTGCTCGAAAATCTCCTGCGTTTTGAAGACGGACAGACTGTCCGCCTCGATGACATCAAGGCTCTGCCCGAATGGCTCAGAACCCGCCGTTCGACGCGCGAAATTGCCTATCGCCCCGCCCGCGTCCTGATGCAGGATTTCACGGGTGTCCCTGCGGTTGTCGATCTCGCCGCCATGCGCGAAGCCATGACCGAACTGGGCGCAAATCCGAAGAAAATCAATCCACTCGCCCCGGTTGATCTGGTGATTGACCACTCTGTCATGGTTGATTCCTTTGGGGATGCGCACGCTTTTCAAAAAAATGTCGGTCTGGAATTTGAACGCAATGCCGAACGCTATGCCTTTTTGCGGTGGGGGCAAAAAGCCTTTGATAATTTCCGCGTCGTCCCCCCCGGAACAGGGATTTGCCATCAGGTCAATGTTGAAAACCTCGCACAAGTCGTCTGGACAAAAGATGACAACGGCATGACCCTTGCCTATCCCGATACCCTTGTCGGGACAGACTCCCACACCACCATGGTCAATGGTTTGGCGGTTCTCGGATGGGGCGTTGGGGGTATCGAGGCCGAAGCCGCCATGTTGGGCCAACCCGTTTCCATGCTGATCCCCGAGGTCGTTGGCGTCAAACTGTCCGGGGCATTGAAAGAAGGCACAACCGCAACCGATCTTGTCCTGACCATTACCGAAATGCTCCGCGCCCACGGTGTTGTCGGAAAGTTTGTCGAATTTTACGGCCCGGGCATCGATAATCTCACCCTCGCCGACATGACAACCATTGCCAATATGGCCCCTGAATACGGCGCGACCTGCGGATTCTTCCCCATCTGCGCCGAAACCATCCGCTATCTCCGCTTTACAGGCCGTGACGAGGAACGCATCGCACTGGTCGAAGCCTACGCAAAGGCGCAGGGCATGTGGCGGGACTCACAAACCCCCGACCCGATCTTCACCGACACGCTCTGCCTTGATCTTGACTCGGTGGAGCCAAGCCTTGCCGGGCCGAAACGCCCCCAGGATCGTATTGCTCTCTCACAGTTAGCGGAAAAGTCCATCGCCACAATCCGCGAGTCAGTCGGCGAAGCAACAGAGGCCACATACCCCGTCCGTGGTCAGGATTACCACCTGCCAAACGGGGCGGTGATGATTGCCGCAATTACCTCCTGTACCAATACTTCCAACCCCTCTGTGCTGTTAGCGGCAGGGCTGGTGGCACGCAAAGCCCGGGAAAAGGGCCTGCGCGTGAAACCGTGGGTTAAAACCTCACTCGCCCCCGGATCACAGGTTGTCACCGACTATCTGGAAAAAGCCGGGGTTCAGGCCGACCTCGACGATCTGGGCTTTGATCTGGTCGGCTATGGCTGTACCACCTGCATTGGCAATTCCGGGCCATTGGCCGAAGAACTGGTCGAAGCCATCGACGACAACACCATGCAGGTTGCCGCCGTGCTGTCCGGCAACCGTAACTTTGAAGGCCGCGTCAGCCCGCAAACACGGCTGAATTATCTGGCATCGCCGCCGCTTGTGGTTGCCTATGCCCTGGCGGGAACAGTCACACTTGATCTGCTCAATGCCCCCCTTGGTCAAGATCACGCCGGAGAGGATGTCTTTTTGAAAGACATCTGGCCCAGTTCAACAGAAATCAACGCCCTGATTGAACAGTGCGTCACCCGCGACATGTTCCAGGCCCGCTATGCCAATGTCTTTGAAGGGCCGGAAGAATGGCAATCTATCGCCACAGCAGATGGCCTGACCTACAACTGGTCAGACAGTTCAACCTATGTACAGTATCCCCCCTTCTTCGCAGGAATGAGCAGGGAACCCGGCGAGGTCAGCGACATTATCGGTGCACGTCCCTTATTGGTTCTGGGGGATAATATCACAACCGATCATATCTCCCCCGCCGGGGCAATCAAGGCCGACAGCCCGGGGGGGCAGTATCTGTCCGAACGTCAAGTGGCACAGAAAGACTATAATTCCTACGGATCACGCCGGGGCAATCACGACGTTATGATGCGCGGAACCTTCGCCAATATCCGCATCCGCAATGAAATGCTTGACGGGGTTGAAGGCGGCTTTACCCGCTACCAGGGCGAAACAATGCCAGTTTACACCGCCGCGATGAAGCACATGGACAACAACACCGCGCTTGTGATCTTTGGCGGGAAAGAATACGGCATGGGATCGAGCCGCGACTGGGCCGCAAAGGGGACGCGACTGTTGGGTGTCAAGGCCGTCATCGTTGAAAGTTTTGAACGGATTCACCGCTCTAACCTCGTCGGCATGGGCGTTTTGCCCCTGCAAATGCCCGAGGGTGTCACACGCAAATCATTGGGCATTACAGGTGATGAAACCATCGACCTGACAGGTATTGCCGACGGCCTTACCCCCCGCATGAGCGTCAAGTGCCGCATTGCCCGCCCGGATGGTTCGGTCGAAAATATCGACCTGCTCTGTCGTATTGATACCGCAGACGAGGTTGAATACTACCGCAACGGTGGAATTCTTCACTATGTCCTGCGTAACCTGATACAAGAGGCCTCAGAATAAGACCGCGCCCGCCTCTGGCCAGGTTCCGGCCAAGCGGGGCGGGCGCACACGGTCAGGGTCAGGGCTACAATATCCGCGCAAGTGTCCGGCTATAAGGCCGCGATCACAGATAACTCGACCAAAATTTCAGGCCGCGCCATACGCGCCTCGACACAGGCGCGGGCGGGTTTTTCATAGTCGGCAATCCACGCATCCCAAATGGCATTCATAGCCGCGAAATCTTTCATGTCACGAATGTAGATGGTCACGGACAACAGATTGTCGCGGTGACTTCCTGCCTTGACCAGGAGATTCTCGACCTTGTCCAAACACCGTCGCGTTTGCCCGGCAATGTCCCACCCCGCTTCACCCGCTGTTTGACCACAGAGGTAAAGCGTTCCGTTGTGTTTGACGATCCTGCTCATCCGTTCAGTGGACTCAAGACGTTCTATAGCCATTTTATTTTTCCTTTTCCTTCAAGTGGTCGGTTTTTTCTTCATCCGGTCGTGTGATCTGGCTCATCACGGTCTCAATCTGATCCGGGGATAGAGTGGCAATGCGGTCTGCGAAGAGATTTGCCAAAGCCATCGCGGCAGGGGATAGACCCGCTGTGTGAACAACCACGCGCGGATTAGACTGCCGGGCCAGGGCCGCGAGGTCTTCGGCCTCGTCCCAGATGATATTGAGATACTGGCAAACGCGGTGGACGAACCGCTTGCTCGGCATGGATTTTTTGCCATGTTCCAAGGCTGACAGATAAGCCGGAGTCACGCCCAGCCCTGCCGCCATATTTTTGAGTGTCAGTTTACGCTCTGCGCGAATCTCGCGCAAACGCGCACCGAAGGGCGTCATGGCTGTCCTCCGCGCCGCTTGCGACTGTGCAGTTGACGCCGTGCACACGGTTTCTGATGGGCACTGTTGTCCCGATTCTGTTCACGATCACGCCGGAGCAAAACATAAAGTGCCCCTGTTCCCCCATGGCGGGGCCGCGCAGGGGTCAAGGCCAGCACCCGATCACTGTTTGGGGACATATGAAGCCAATCCGGCACACGGGCCTTGAGTACACCTTCGCCTGCATTTCCCTTTCCCGTAATTACGAGCACAGCGCGCAAGCCCCTTGCAAAACAGTCTGCGATATAGAGATCCAGTGCGGCGTGGGCTTGTGGCTGGGTCAGCCCGTGCAGGTCTAAAACAGATTCCAGGGGTAAGAGACCTTTACGAAAACGCTCTGCCTTGCGGTGATGCATTGTTTTCAAATTCGTCTTACAGGACTCAGACTGTAACCTTTGCACGGATTTCAAGCCTGGTGCCCGAAGGTGCGTTCGGGGCTGTACAGGAGGCTGTTTTTGCAAGCGGCCTGGCCCGGAAACAGGGGCGGGCAAGGGGCGACCAAAGGCAAAGCGATCCCTGTTTTCAAGCGGGGTCATGCCTTGACTGACCTCTTGCCAGAGGGCCAAATCATCCGCCGACAGCTCCGCACCGGGATGATCTTTATTGCTTTGTTTCACCATTGCTTTGTTTCACCGGGTCACAGTTTGCCTGATTTCGAGTTTTTTTGTTCGGAACAACGGGAAAATTTGCATTTTTCGTCAAGGGTTCTTAATCTGGTTTTTGAATTGTAAAGGAGACAACACAATGAAGAAAGTCGCTTTTTTAGGTCTGGGTGTGATGGGCTATCCCATGGCCGGACACCTCAAGGCCAGGGGATACGATGTGCGCGTTTACAATCGCACGGGTGCGCGGGCGGAAAAATGGGTCAAGGAACATGGGGGTCACCACGCCGCCACGCCTCGCGCAGCGGCACAGGACTGTGATCTTGTTTTTGTCTGTGTCGGCAATGATGACGACCTGCGCGCTGTCGTTTTGGGTCAAGACGGGGCCTTTGCCGGAATGGCAGCGGGAAGCGTGCTTGTCGATCACACCACGGCCTCCGCAGATGTGGCCCGCGAACTCGATAGCCTTGCCCGTCAAAAGGATCTGTCCTTTGTCGATGCCCCTGTTTCCGGTGGCCAGTCCGGCGCGGAACAAGGCACACTAACCGTCATGTGCGGTGGGGAAACAGAGGCCTTTAACAAAATTCACACCGCCATTGAGTCCTTTGCCCGTGCGGTGACACTCATGGGGCCAATCGGGGCGGGACAGCTGACCAAAATGGTCAACCAGATTGCTATCGCCGGACTGGTTCAGGGGCTGAGCGAAGCCATGAATTTCGCCCAACGCGCCGGATTGAATACCGACAGGGTTCTCGACGTCATCTCCAAAGGAGCCGCCGGATCCTGGCAAATGGATAACCGTGGCACCACAATGTGCCGGGGTGAATTCGAGTTTGGCTTTGCCGTGGACTGGATGCGTAAAGACCTCGGCATATGCCTGGACGAATCCGGACGCAATGGTGCGCGTCTGCCCATGACGGCCCTGATCGACCAATTCTATGCACAGGTTCAAGCACGCGGCGGCGGACGTTGGGATACTTCGAGCCTCGTTCATCTGCTTCAAAAGGATTGACCCCTGCACAGCGGACAGACCAAAAATGCAAGGCCTGCTTCTGTTTCCCCCGCAAAACGCAACGCGGGGTTAAGGTTTGTTTTCCAGCATTTTGCGTAAAAGTTCGAGGTCTTCGGAAAATTCAGGATCCTGGGTGATGAGTTCCTCGACCTTTCGCACAGCGTGCATGACGGTTGTGTGATCCCGACCACCAAACTTGCGCCCAATATCAGGCAGAGAACGCGAGGTGAGCTGTTTAGACAAAAACATTGCAATCTGACGCGGACGCGCCACCATGCGCGCCCGGCGCGGGGAGTGCATATCCGAAACCTTGATATTGTAGTGGTTGGCAACCTGTTTTTGAATTTCCTCAATCGTGACACGGCGATCACTTGTTCTCAGCAAATCCTGCAAAACCGTTTGCGTTGTTTCAAGGTTGACCGGGCATCCAACAAGCGTCGCATGGGCAACGATTCTGTTTAACGCGCCTTCGAGTTCGCGAATATTGGCGGTAATCTTATGCGCGAGAAAGGCAATAACCTGTTGTGGAATCTCGACATCCATCTGCTCTGCCTTGGAATCCAAAATGCCCAAACGTAGCTCATAGGTTGTCGGGTGAATATCGGCAACGACCCCCCACCCCATACGCGATTTCATCCGCGCTTCCACACCTTCGAGATCACCGGGGCTTTTATCTGCGGAAATGACAACCTGACGATTTTGGTCAACGAGCGCGTTAAAGGTGTGAAAAAACTCTTCCTGCGTGGCCTCTTTGCGCCCGATCCCGATAAATTGAACATCATCAATCATCAAAACATCAACGGAGCGAAACTGTTCCTTGAATGATACCGTGTCCTTGGTGCTGAGTGCACGGACAAACTGATACATAAATTTTTCCGCCGAAAGATAGAGAACTTTTTTCCCGGGACAGGTCAGCTGAATGTGCCAGGCAATCGCGTGCATCAAATGGGTTTTTCCCAGTCCGACCCCCCCATAGAGAAAGAGCGGATTAAAGGGAACAGAGTCGGCCTCTGCCACACGGCGCGCCGCCGCATAGGCAAATTCATTCGGTGCCCCCACGACAAAGCGATCAAAGGTAAAACGCGGATCAAGCGTGGCCTGAAATGCTGACAGCTCTCCTCCCCTCACCCCGGGTGTTCCACCGTTATTCGCGTTTGGGTGCGGCTGCTCCGGTTCTGTCGCCGCTGCGCTTTGTTGCCGCACTGTTTGCGACTGTGAAACAGTGTCGGGTCGAACGATAATTTTAATTTCAACCGGAAAACCGACCAGGGCTGTCCACAGTGACTTCATGCGTTCAAGGTAATGATTTTCAACCCAGTCACGCATAAAACGCGTCTTGACGGCCAGACACAAACCCTCATCACTTTCACCCACAACGACGAGCGGTTCGAGCCAGCTCCGCCACGCCGACTCGCCAATTTCCACACGCAAAGACCCTGTCACGGATTTCCACTGTATTTTCAGTTCCTCCAGAACAGCGGAATCGACAGAGTCTGTCATTTTTTCACCCTTCGTCTTTTTTTGAACATTCACGCGTTTCGCAAATAGATGTCATCAAATGGCCGTTTTTTACAGGCTACCTGAAAGGACAGTCTGCAACAATCATAATCCATGAACTGTCACGAATAGGACAAATGTCCGGCTTGAATGACAGGAAATATTCGAGTGACAGGCAAAATAGGTGATGACAGGAAACGTTGCCCGGAACATAATGAGAATGATTTTTATTCCAACAGGAGAATTTTATGTCAGTCCTGTCTCGCCGCCAACTCCTTAAATTTTCTCTTGCCACAGCGGGGGCCTTTTCCGCAGGCGGAGTCCTAAGTGCCTGCACGTCGGGTCGTTTGCCAACTCCACCCGATTTTACCCTGAGTCCGCAACTGTCACATTTCAATATTCTCGACACCGCAGTCACGCAAGGCGTGATGAGTTATGGCGACTCCAGCCCCCCCCCTGTGCTTGTTGCACGCCAGGGCGAACCGTTTTTTACACGGCTGGATAATCGCCTCCCCGAACCGACAACGGTGCATTGGCATGGTGTGCGCCTGCCCAATGCAATGGATGGGGTTCCCTTTTTGACCCAGCCCTATGTTTACGGGGGGGAAACTTTTGATTATCGCTTTACCCCGCCGGATGCCGGAACCTTCTGGTATCATCCGCACTGCAATACCCTGACCCAGATGAGCAAGGGCCTTAACGGTGTTTTGATAGTCAAGGAAAAGCATGACCCCGGCTTTGATGCAGACATCCCGCTCAATCTACGCGATTGGCGCCTGGATGACAGGGGACAGTTTATCGACCTCTACAACCTGCGAAAAAGTGCCCGTGCGGGGACTTTTGGCACAATCAAAACCACAAACTGGCGCAGATCACCGAACTATTCTGTTCCAGCGGGCGGTCTCGTGCGCGTCCGTGTCGTCATTTCGGATATTACCCGTATTTTCCGTCTCTCGGCACAGGGAGCACCTGTCAAAATTATTGCGATTGACAGCCACCCCCTAACGACGTTGTCTGATTTGGCCTTTGACAACTTTGGCCCTGGACAGCGGGTTGATCTGATGATTGCCATACCATCGGCAGAGGGACAACAGGTCAGGTTGATCAATTCCTCCGGTTCAAAACCGTGGGTTGTGGCCAAATTCACGTCCTCTGGCCCTAATCTTGGACGCGACGTCAGAGACATTCGCCCCTTGCCTGCCAATCCGGTCAAAACGCCTGATCCCGGGTCGGCAGAAACGATTGAGCTTGATTTTACCGCCACCGCAGATCAGGTTCCCAAAAGTGGCTTTTGCGGAACGCTGGGCTTTTCTTTTTGGGCGATCAATAAACGATCGTGGCGGGGCGTGTCACCCAATCCTGCCGATCCTTTAATGGAATTCAAGCTGGGGAAAAGCTATCTGCTGAATATTCGCAACAGAACACCGCACAGCCACCCTGTGCATCTGCACGGTCTGGCCTTTCAGCTTTTACAATCCAACAAGCGCAGGCTCTCCCCATTGTGGACCGATACGGCAATGGTTTTGCCGGATGAAACAATTCAGGTCGGGCTTGTTGCCGATAATCCGGGGGATTGGTTATTGCACTGCCACATTATCGAACACCAGAAAACGGGAATGTCGGCCTATGCCCGTGTCATCTGATGTCATCTGATACCATCCGGGAAACTCTGCAAAAAACATTTGCATTCTGACTCATTTTATGCGACTTGCGACAGTGTTCCTGTCACATATAAAGAAATCTGCATGTTTTTATCCGGCACACGAGCCAGAGTGCACGGGCCGGGGTATAGATCAGGAACAGGGTAAGCGCGTATTGCGCGGTCGCCGCCGCGCAAGGAGCGTACCTCCGTGTTACAGCCGTCCCTTGATTTTGCCCAGGGCGTCTGTGCAAAGAATCAACGCCCGTCCGTGCAAGAAAACAGCACAGGCGGACACGAGGTCGGGCGCATTTTTTTTGCGCCCCCTTACTTTAAAAAGAAAGTGAATGATATGAAATCCGGCCGCTATCAGTTTACCAGTGAGGCTGTTTCAGAAGGACATCCGGACAAGGTCTGTGACCGTATTTCTGATACCATTGTTGATCTATACCTGTCCCGAGACCCTGAATCCCGTGTTGCTGTGGAGACAATGGCCAGCACCAATCGCGTTGTCTTGGCGGGTGAAGTGCGTGGCCCGAAATCTGTAACCCCCGAAATAATCGAGGACGCTGTGCGTCAGGCCGTCCGTGACATTGGATATGAGCAAGACGGCTTTCATTGGCAAAAGATGGCGGTTCAAAACTATGTTCACGAGCAATCTGTCGATATTGCACAGGGTGTTGACCGCGCGGCGAACAAGGACGAAGGCGCGGGCGACCAAGGGATTATGTTCGGTTACGCCTGTCGGGAAACAGAGGCCTTTATGCCCGCCCCGCTTTACTATGCCCATAAAATTCTACGCTCCCTCGCCACAGCACGTCATGCGGGCGAGGCCGTCGGTCTGGGGCCGGATTCAAAAAGCCAGATTACACTGGATTATCACGATGGGCGTCCGCAAGGCGCGGCATCGATTGTTGTCTCCACACAACATACCGACTCTATGAGCAACGCCGCTGTGCGCGATCTCGTCCGCCATCATGTTGAAAAAAGCCTTCCCGAAGGCTGGATGTGCCCCGAAGATGACTTTTATGTCAATCCAACGGGGCGTTTTGTCATTGGCGGCCCTGATGGAGATGCAGGTGTGACCGGACGCAAGATTATTGTTGATACCTATGGCGGAGCCGCGCCCCATGGGGGCGGTGCCTTTTCGGGTAAAGACCCGACCAAGGTTGACCGTTCGGCGGCCTACGCGGCGCGTTATCTGGCAAAAAATATTGTCGGAGCCGACCTGGCAGAACGCTGTACGATTCAGCTGTCCTATGCGATTGGCGTGTCAAAGCCACTCTCGCTCTACGTCAATACCCACGGAACGCACGCGGTCGATGAACAGGCCATTCCCGCCCGCCTGCGGGAGTTAATGGATATGTCACCACGCGGCATTCGCGAACACCTTGGCCTGAGCCGTCCTATTTATACGGATTCGGCGGCCTATGGTCACTTTGGTCGCCAACCGCGCGACAACGGAGCCTTTTCGTGGGAACGTCTCGACCTTGTTGAACAGCTTAGATCCGCATTTAATCTGTAATCTGCTCAAAATTCCTGAAAAAGGGGCGACGGCCCCTTTTTTATTGCGCGCGCTATTCGATAGAGGTCAAAAAAATGACGGAACGATTTTATGGGCGTCGTCAGGGCCGCCCGCTTCGCAAAGAAGCCCTGCGTTTGATGGATAGCCTTTTGCCCGAACTCAGACTGACAGATGGACAGGATGTTACGCGAGCCTTTGACAACGATCATACGCTCTGGCTGGAAATCGGGTTTGGCGGGGGGGAACACCTGGCCTTTCAGGCCGAACAGAACCCGGATGTGAATATTATAGGTGTTGAACCCTTTGTGAATGGTGTGGCCTCCTTGCTCAAACAGCTTGCCGCAAACGGGGCGCGGAATGTCCGCATTCACCAAGCCGATGTGCGTCCCTTTTTACCCGTGATGCCAGATGGGGCCTTCACGCGAATTTTCGTACTGTTCCCCGACCCCTGGCACAAGTCACGCCATAATAAAAGACGCCTGTTACAACGAGAGACGCTGAATCATTTTGCGCGCCTGTTGAAATCGGGGGGACAGTTGCGTCTGGCCACCGATGATGTGGGCTATCTTCGCTGGATTCTTGAACGCATGATGAGGCATCCGGCCTTTGACTGGCAAGTGGACGGGCCTGCACAGTGGCGACAGCGGCCAGCGGATTGGCCCCCGACACGCTACGAGCAAAAGGGCCTCGAAAATGGGCGTGTGCCTGCTTATTTACAATTTTTACGTCTCTGAAAAAGGCCCGCTTGTGGGCCTCAGGAAAAAAGCGGAAAAATCTTGCCTTCTTTGATTTTTGCTATTACGAAGGCAATGAGTTTGATTTTTTTTCTGGAATCGAGCGGTCGTTCGATGTCTGATAGGATGGGCCGTCTGGCCCATTTTTTGTTTTTGTCATCTCGGGGTGTGGTGTTTTTTTTCGGAGCCTTGGAAGAATGGAAACCACGATTGAGGCAATTCCTGATCTGTCCAAAACCAGCGAAGGACAGGCGGGAGAGGTTGAACAGCTGATTGCGCCAACGCTTGCGGCAATGGGCTATCGGATTGTGCGTGTGAGCCTGTCCGGTCAGGGAGATCGCCAGGTGCTCCAGATTATGGCAGAGCGTTTGTCAGATGGCTTGATGTCTGTTGATGACTGTGCAGATGTCAGCCGTGCGGCAGAGGTGATCCTTGATGTCGAAGACCCCATTGCAGGGCATTATGCACTGGAGGTCAGCTCTGCGGGTGTGGATCGACCCTTGACCCGATTGCGGGACTACCATCGCTTTGCCGGGTTTCACGCCCGGGTTGAGCTGGCGGTTCCTGTTGAGGGGCGGCGGCGTTTTCGCGGACGTATTCTGGGGGTGGTTGATGAGTCCATCTGTCTCGAACTGGACGAGGACACAGACGCACGTCTATCCTTTCATGATGTGGTCAAGGCAAAACTGGTTTTGACGGATGATCTGATGGCGGCAACGCGCCCGGTTTAAGGTTATGGGGTGCCCCCGGGTGGGCGAGTACGGGTTGATACGGTTGAGGCTAACAGTCTAGAGACGCTTAAATGTGATAAGGAATCTGTAAAAATGGACACCACTGCTCTTTATCGGACGGAACTGTTGCAAGTTGCAGAGGCTGTTGCGCGTGAAAAAGCAATCAGCCACGGCGAAGTGTTGGAAGCAATGGAACAGGCGATTTCCCGCGCGGGGCGGGCGAAATATGGTCATGAACATGACATTCGCGCCACCATTGACCGCAAGACAGGCGAGGTCAAACTCCATCGCTATACAGAGGTCGTGGAACAGGTTGAAAATGAATTTACCCAGATGTTGTTCAAGGACGCGCGGGTGCGTTGGTTCGAAGACAACCTCCAACCCGGTGACTTTAAAAAAGAAGAACTCCCGCCCATTGATCTGGGGCGTATTGCGGCGCAATCGGCAAAACAGGTCATTGTGCAAAAAGTCCGCGAAGCCGAACGCGGACACCAGTTCGAAGAATTCAAAGACCGTGTGGGTGACATTATCAACGGCGTTGTCAAACGGAGCGAATTTGGCAATGTCACTGTTGATCTGGGGGGGGCAGAAGCCATTATGCGGCGTGATGAAACCCTGCCGCGTGAAAACTACCGCAACGGGGATCGTATCCGCGCCTATATCTATGACGTGCGCGAGGAACAACGCGGGCCACAGATTTTTCTGTCACGATCCCATCCGCAGTTTATGGCAAAGCTCTTCGCACAGGAAGTCCCCGAAATTTATGACGGCGTGATTGAAATTAAGTCCGTGGCCCGCGACCCCGGATCACGGGCGAAAATCGCGGTGTTGTCCAATGAGTCGTCGATTGACCCCGTCGGGGCCTGCGTCGGTTTGCGGGGGAGCCGTGTTCAGGCCATCGTCACGGAGCTACAGGGGGAAAAGGTTGATATCATTCCCTGGTCGGAAGACGTTGCAACCTATGTTGTCAATTCTTTGGCCCCTGCGGAAGTCAGCAAGGTTGTTTTGGACGAAGACGCCGGACGCATCGAGGTTGTCATCCCTGATGAACAGCTCTCTCTTGCCATTGGGCGACGGGGTCAAAATGTTCGTTTGGCCTCGATCTTGACCGCCTGGGACATTGATATTCTCACCGAGGAAGAAGAAAGCCGGCGACGTCAGGATGAAATGCGCCAACGTTCGCAGTTGTTTATGGATGTTCTGGATGTCGATGATGTCATTGCGCATCTTTTGGTTGCCGAAGGGTTTGTCTCGATTGAACAGGTGGGATTTGTGCCTGTTGATGAATTGGCCTCGATCGAGGGTTTTGATGACGAGGTTGCCGGTGAGCTTCGCAACCGTGCCCGCGACCACTTGGACAGCAAGGCAGCCGAGTTGGAGGAAGCACGTCAGGAACTGGGCCTCGACGATGCGA
Organism: Kiloniellaceae bacterium; assembly: GCA_965199245.1. GTDB lineage: Bacteria > Pseudomonadota > Alphaproteobacteria > Kiloniellales > Kiloniellaceae > Carbonatibacter. The sequence continues at coordinate 264,953 of CBDAQP010000002.1, read as the reverse complement.
TGCTGGCAATTGAGGGCATCACGGACGAACGGGGCGTTAAGTTAGGCGAACAGGGGATCAAAACACGCGATGATCTGGCAGATTTAGCGGCAGATGAGCTGATCGAACTTCTCGGCCCTGATTTGGCCCCGGATACCGAAGATGCCAATACGATTATTATGGCGGCGCGCGCACACTGGTTTGAAGACGACGACGCGACCGCAGGAGACGTCGATGAAGACAGCACAGTAGGGAACGAGGCCGATTAAAGGCAACAAGTGGTGCAATGGGTAAAGGCAATCACATGAACGCGGATCAGGTCTTTGCATCGAAAGATCGCGAGGCAAACGGGCCTCTGCGTCGCTGTATTGTCACGGGTCAGATTTTGCCCCGGGCGAAACTATTACGCTTTGTGGTCGGCCCGGATCAGGTGGTTTTGCCTGATGTGGCCGGAAAACTCCACGGGCGCGGAATTTGGTTGTTTCCAAGCCGAAATGTGTTAGAGAAAGCCTGTCGCAAAAATTTCTTTGCCCGTGCGGCCCGACAGCCTGTGCGTATTCCCGATGATCTCATCACGCAGGTTGAACGTCTTTTGGAACGTCGCTGTCTTGATCTTCTGGGACTGGCGCGGCGGGCGGGGCAGTTGACGGCCGGCTTTGAAAAGGTCAAAAGCTGGCTCTCGTCGGGTGAGGCGGGCCTGTTGCTTCAGGCCTGTGATGCGGCGGCGGATGGCAAGGGCAAATTACAGGGGCTTGGGCGGGCAACGGGAACCTGTCCGGTAACTGTTGAACTTTTCACAGCGCGGCAACTGGGTCGCGCTATGGGGCGGGAGGCATGGGTTCATGTTGCCTTACGGTCGGGGCGGCTTGCCGATGCCTTTGCTGTCGATGTTGCGCGATTGTCGGCCTTGCGCGCAGAGTTGCGGGATGCGGGAACAGAAAAAGTGAGTGCCTGAGAACATGACATCAGATAACGAAAAAACAGGCGGCAAGAAGCCGCTGAAACTGAAAAGCCCCAATACACTGGAATTGAAAAAGACAGTGGAAACAGGCCAGGTTCATCAGAGCTTCAGTCACGGTCGAAAAAAGGCTGTCACTGTCGAAGTCAGGCGCAGTCGCACCTTTGAACGCAATGAGGCTGGCCGGATGAAGGCCGTCTCCTCCGTGACACCTGCGGCGACAGAGCAGAAAAAACCAACCCCTGCCAAGGTAAAAAATCCCGAGCGGCGATCCGGGCAAAAGCCATCCGGTCAGGATATTTTGACTGATGCCGAGCGCGAAAAGCGTTTGCAGGTTCTTGAAGCCGCCCGAAAGGAAGACGAGGAAAGAAAAATCCTCGAAGAACAGCAACAGGTTGAAGAACAAGCCCGCGCCGCACGCGCGGCAGAGGAACGCGTTCGTTGCGACGCGCAGACCGTGCGTGAACGCGAACGCGAAGAGCGCGAACAGCGCGAAATGGAGGAAGAAGAACACCGCGTTTCTGTGGCCCGCTCCACCCGCCAGAAAGACGAACGCGAAGCCGTTGATCTGGCCCGGGCGACGGCTGATGCGCGGCGGCGGCGTGAACGGGGTGAAGACCCTGTCGCTGTTGCGCGCGATACGCGCGGAAAGAGCGAACCCACTTCTGTTGAGGAAATGTTGGCGAACAGCCTTGGCGGGCGCGTCAAGCAAAAGAAAAATAACTTTCAGGTCAAACAAACGACGAAACCCTCTGCGGAGCCTGCGCGACGACGGGGCAAACTGTCGATTGCAGACGCTCTTGACGAAGACAGGGGCGCACGGCAACGGTCGCTGGCCTCTGTCAAACGTCAGCGCGAAAAACAAAAGGCACAGGAGCGCGGTGGAAGCGTCGGGGGTGGTCGCGACGGCGGTCGCGTCGTGCGCGACGTCACCCTGCCGGAAACCATCACGGTTCAGGAACTCGCCAACCGGATGGCGGAACGGGGCACAGAGGTCATTAAATGCCTGATGAAAATGGGCGTGATGACAACGATCAATCAAATTATTGATGCGGATACGGCGGAGTTGGTCATTGGTGAATTTGGTCACACCGTCAAACGTGTCACCGATGCCGACATCGAGGACGTGCTGGTTTCCGATGATGATACAACCGATCAACTGCGCCCGCGCGCACCTGTTGTGACAGTCATGGGGCATGTCGATCATGGCAAGACATCGCTGTTGGATGCGATCCGCTCTGCGGATGTTGCTTCGGGCGAAGCAGGCGGTATTACCCAGCATATCGGGGCCTATCAGGTGCGGCTCGGTTCCGGGGAACCCATTGCCTTTTTGGATACACCCGGTCACGCGGCTTTTACGGAAATGCGCTTGCGCGGGGCCAACGTCACAGACATTGTTATCCTGGTCGTTGCCGCTGATGACGGGATTATGGAACAAACAGTCGAAGCCATAAGCCACGCAAAGGCCGCCTCTGTGCCGATCATTGTCGCCATTAACAAATGTGATAAACCCGACGCTGACCCGGGACGGGTCAAGCAAGAGCTCTTGCAACATGAATTGATTGTCGAAGAAATGGGCGGTGATGTTCTGGCGATTGAGGTTTCTGCCAAAACGCGCCAGGGACTTGACAAACTCGAAGAAGCGATTCTTCTGCAATCAGAGTTTTTGGAACTCAAAGCCAATCCTGAGCGTTCTGCGGTCGGGACTGTGGTTGAATCGAAACTGGACAAAGGACGGGGGGCTCTGGCATCTGTTCTGGTTCAAAAGGGAACCCTGCGCGTTGGTGATGTTTTTGTCACGGGAACCGAATGGGGCCGTGTGCGCGCAATGGTCAATGAACGCGGACAGAAAGTGAGCACGGCGGGACCGTCCCAGCCTGTCGAGGTTCTGGGCCTCAATGGTGTGCCCAAGGCTGGCGAGGACTTCATCGTTGTTGATGAGGGCGAGTCAAAGGCCCGCACCATTTCCGATTTCCGCCAGCAACGGGCCAAAGAGCTGGAGATTGCAAAATCCAGCCGGGGAACACTGGAACAGATGCTGGCCCGGTTAAAGGATGGCTCTGTTGAGGAACTGCCCGTTGTCATCAAGGCCGACGTCCACGGCTCGATGGAAGCCATCGCCACCAGCCTTGAAAAACTGGCTACGGACGAGGTCAAGGTCACTGTTCTCCATTCCGGCGTGGGAGCCTTGAATGAATCGGATATTACCCTTGCCAATTCGACAGGTGCTTTGGTTTTAGCCTTTAATGTACGGGCGAATCCGCAGGCGCGGAACCTGGCCCGTCAGGAAAAGGTCGATATTCGCTACTACTCCGTCATCTACAACGTTGTTGATGATGTCAAGGCCGCAATGTCCGGCCTGTTGGAACCGGAACAGAAGGAAAAATTCCTCGGCTACGCCGAAATTCGCGAAATCTTCAAAAATTCCAGGGTCGGCAAGGTCGCGGGCTGTATGGTCACAGATGGTATTGTTCAACGCGGGGCAAAGGTGCGCCTGTTGCGTGATAATGTCGTCATTCACGACGGAACACTCAAGACACTGCGTCGCTTTAAGGACGAGGTCAAGGAAGTGCGCGAAGGGTATGAATGCGGGATGGCCTTTGAAAATTATTCCGATATTCAATCCGGTGACCAGATCGAATGCTATCTGGTCGAAGAAATCGCGCGCACACTCTAGAACGCGACATGTCACGGAAATCAGGTCAGAGAAACGGTCAGCCCCCCACCCAGCGTCAATTGCGTGTGGGGGAAGCAGTGCGACATGCACTCAGTGAAATTCTACCCCACCATCGGCTCAATGATCCGGTGCTTTACGACCTGTCTGTGACGGTGACAGAGGTGCGTATCAGCCCGGATTTAAAAAATGCAACGGCATTTGTTGTTCCCCTGGGGGGGGGGCATGATATTCCCCTGATCGTAAAGGTTCTCAACAAGGCTCGGGCCTATTTTCGTCGCGAACTCTCTACACGTCTGGTTTTACGGACTGTCCCGCGACTGAACTTTATGCAGGATTTTTCCTTTGACGAAGCAGAAAAGATCAACCGGATACTGCATTCCGATCAGGTCGCACGGGACTTATCGGATGACGAGTCCGGGCCAGTCATAGGCTTGTGATTGCATTTTTATTATGGCGCGTCGTCAAAAAGGCAACCCGGTTCACGGCTGGATGGTAATTGACAAGCCGGCGGGGCTGACCTCTGCGCAGGTTGTCGCAAAGGTCAGGTGGCTTCTGAATGCGCGTAAAGTGGGACACGGCGGGACGCTTGACCCCCTCGCGACAGGGATATTGCCGCTTGCGTTTGGGGAGGCGACCAAGACAGTTTCCTACGCGATGGATGGGCGCAAAAGCTACTCTTTTTCTGTGCGCTGGGGACAGGAAACCGAGTCCTGTGACAGTGAAGCGCAGGTCGTTCGCACGACAGATCACCGCCCGGACGACGAATCGATTCGCGCGGTTCTTCCCGATTTTCTGGGTACGATTGAACAAATGCCGCCGCGTTTTTCTGCTCTCAAGATCGAAGGGCGGCGGGCCTGTGATCTGGCCCGTAACAATCAGGACTTTGAACTCGCCACCCGCCATGTTGTCATTGACAGACTCGAATTTGTCGGGTTGGACGGCCCTGATATTGCCCATTTCACGGTGGACTGTGGCAAGGGAACCTATGTGCGGTCTTTGGCGCGGGATTTGGGCTATCGGCTTGGGACTTTGGCCCATATTGTGGCCCTGCGCCGACGGCGCGTTGGCCCTTTTGACCTGTCACAGGCGATTTCTCTGGAGTCTTTGGAGAAAATAGGTCATAACTCCGCTGACGGGGTGTGGTTTCATCAGTTTCTGCACCCGGTCACAGCCGCACTGGACGACATCCCGGTGCTGGCTTTGTCTGAAACGGAGGCAAGGGATCTGCGCCTTGGGCGCAAGGTTCTGCCCGGGTCGTCACGGATGGAAGCCATCTGCACAGACGCGGGCAATGGGCAAATTATTTTGGCAACGCAAAATGCACAGGCGATTGCGCTTTGTCGATTCGATGGCCCTCTTTTGTGCCCCGTGCGTGTTTTGAACCTCTGATACCTGCTGGTATCTTTAATTGTGAAGGGAAAATGCGATGTCGATTACGGCTGAGCGTAAAGCCGAACTCATTGACGAGTTCGCAACGTGTGAAGGTGACACAGGCTCTCCAGAAGTCCAGGTCGCTGTTTTGAGTGAGCGGATTTCTAATCTGACAGAACACCTGAAAACCCACAAAAAAGACTTCCATTCACGGCGTGGCCTGCTGATTATGGTCGGACAACGCCGCAGTCTGCTTGACTATCTCAAGAAAAAAGACCGGGTACGCTATCAAACCCTGATCGAAAGGCTTGGTCTGCGCCGCTAGGATTTTTTTAAATCTGCGCGTCTTTTTTTGTGTGACGCCCGGTCATGAAAAGGCCGGGCGTTTATTTTTACTTTTGAGGGGTCGCTCACCTGTTGTTTCTCCTTTAGCCGGAGGCCACTTTATGAGATAACAGGTTGTGGTGGTTCGACCATCACAGCAGAGGGCCGCTTCTCTTCACGGGCTGGAGGCCGCCCTGTCACAGTCGGCCCTGCGCGAGGTGTTGTTTTTACGGCACTTCGCGTAGGTCCGACGCAAACACCCAGCCCCTCTTATGAAAGGCAAAAAATGTTTGATCTTGCGACCACTGAAATCGAATGGGGAGGACGTCCCCTCAAACTGGAAACAGGCCGCATCGCCCGCCAGGCCGATGGTGCGGTTTTGGCATCTTATGGGGAGACCTCTGTGCTCTGTACCGTTGTCGGTGCAAAATCCGCCAAACCGGGACAGGACTTTTTCCCCCTCACAGTCAACTACCAGGAAAAAGCCTATGCCGCAGGCAAGATTCCCGGCGGATTTTTCAAACGCGAAGGCCGTCCTTCTGAAAAGGAAACACTGGTTTCCCGCCTGATTGACCGCCCTATTCGTCCTCTCTTTGCCGATGGTTATCTCTGTGAAACACAAGTCATCTGTACGGTTGTCAGCCATGATTTGGAAAATGACCCCGATGTGGTGGCGATGATCGGGGCTTCTGCCGCCCTGACACTTTCCGGCCTGCCATTCCTCGGCCCCATCGCGGGATGCCGTGTGGGTTATCAGGACGGTGCCTATATCCTCAATCCGCGTATGAGTGACTATAGTGATCTTGATCTCGATTTGGTTGTCGCTGGCACCAGCGAAGGTGTCCTGATGGTTGAGTCAGAAGCGCGCGAACTCTCCGAAGAGGTCATGCTTGGTGCGGTCAATTTCGGGCATCAACAGTCTGCGGCGGTCATCGACGCAATTATTGATCTGGCGGAGCAGGCCGCGAAGGATCCCCGCACTCTTGATGACCCTGATCCTCAGGTTGCGGTTGTGCGCCAGAAACTGTTGGATGCAGGTATTCTTGACAAACTCTCTACGGCTTACAGTGAGCAGGTCAAGCAAGCACGTCAGGAGAAAATTGCCGCTGTTAAGACGACTGTTGTCGCAGGTCTTGACAATGACGAGGCCTCACTCGCCGGGGGGTTGTTCAAGACATTCGAATCCGACGTCGTCCGGGGCCAGATTTTGGACACGGGGGCGCGGATTGATGGACGCGACACGACACAGGTGCGCGCGATTGATTGTCAGGTTGGTATTCTGCCCCTCACGCATGGCTCTGCTCTCTTCACCCGTGGGGAAACCCAGGCTCTGGTGACAACGACACTGGGAACGAGACAGGACGAACAGATTATTGATCTGTTAGAGGGCAGCTATCGCGAACGCTTTATGTTGCACTATAACTTCCCGCCCTATTCTGTGGGAGAAGCTGGACGCATGGGTTCCCCCGGGCGGCGTGAAATTGGTCATGGAAAACTCGCCTGGCGATCCGTACATCCCCAGATGCCAAAGGCGGATAACTTCCCTTATACCGTGCGCGTTGTTTCCGAAGTCACCGAGTCAAATGGGTCATCATCAATGGCCACAGTCTGCGGGTCGTCCCTGGCCTTGATGGATGCGGGGGTTCCGCTTGAGCGTCCGGTGGCGGGGATTGCCATGGGACTGATCAAAGACGGTGATCGCTTTGCAATTCTGTCTGATATTCTGGGCGATGAAGATCATCTGGGCGATATGGATTTTAAGGTTGCCGGAACCGATCAGGGTATCACGGCTCTCCAGATGGATATTAAGATCACCTCGATTACCAAAGAAATTATGGAAAAAGCCCTCGACCAGGCCCGCGCAGGGCGGTTGCACATCCTCGGTGAGATGAGTAAAGCCCTGACAGGTAGTCGCGAGTCCGTGTCCGGTCACGCGCCACGGATTACAACCTTCAGCATTCCTGCGGACAAAATCCGTGAAGTGATTGGAACGGGGGGCAAAGTCATCCGTGAAATCACTGAAACAACGGGGGCAAAGATTGACATCGAGGACGACGGCACGATCAAGGTTGCCGCTGTGGATGCCGACCAATCAGAGGCGGCCGTCAACTGGATTAAATCAATCGTCGCAGAGCCTGAAATTGGTGTGATCTACACCGGAAAGGTCGTCCGCGTTGTCGATTTTGGAGCCTTCGTCAACTTCATGGGTGCGCGCGATGGTCTGGTTCATATCTCTGAACTCGAAAACCGCCGTGTTCCCAAAGTCACCGACGTCGTCAACGAGGGCGATGAAGTCAAGGTCAAGTGCATCGGCATGGAGCGCGGCAAGGTCAAGCTATCGATGAAACGCGTTGACCAGGAAACAGGCGAAGACCTGGAAGACTCCTGAGCCAAAAAAGCGGGGGCCGAATATGGCCTCCGTTTTCCGGATTCGGCAATGACACGCACAACCCCGTTAGGGTGCGCAGATGCACGGGGGGTTAATGTCCTCGTCTTCGGCGCGGACACCCTTGTGTTCCGCGACCAGATCGAGGCGCGCGAATAGGCGCAGGTCATCGTTTTCTTCGGGGTTTGCAGTGGTCAAGAGTTTATCCCCATAGAAAATCGAATTGGCCCCGGCAAGGAAACAGAGGGCCTGACCCTCATTCCCCAAGCTCCGACGCCCCGCAGACAGGCGGACATAAGCCTTTGGCATGACCAGGCGGGTCACGGCAATGGTGCGCACCATCTCAAAACTATCGAGACGCTCTTGATCGGCAAAGGGCGTTCCCTTGACCGGAACCAGCATGTTGATCGGTACAGAACCGGGATGCGTGGGCAGATTGGCGAGGGACTGCAACATAGCGGCGCGGTCGCGGCGGTCTTCTCCCATGCCGACAATCCCCCCGGAACAGACATTCAGCCCGGCGGCGCGGACATGGGACAGCGTTTCGAGACGGTCTTCAAAACTGCGCGTCGTGATGACTTCCTTGTAATAGTCGGGAGAGGTATCAATGTTATGATTATAGTAATCCAACCCGGCGTCCTTGAGTTGTTTGGCCTGGTCAAGGCTCAACATGCCCAGGGTCATACAGGTTTCAAGGCCCGTGGCCTTGACGGCGGTGACAATCCGGGCAACCTTGCCCAGGTCACGATCCTTGACATCACGCCAGGCTGCCCCCATGCAAAAACGACTTGCCCCGTTGTCCCTGGCCTGGCGGGCGGCGGCGAGCACAGAGTCAATATCCATGAGCTTGCCGGCCTTTAATCCTGTGGAATAGCGCGCAGACTGCGAACAGTATTTGCAATCCTCCGCACAGCCCCCCTGCTTGATATTCAAAAGTGTCGAGAGTTGAATTTTTCCCGGGTCAAAATACTTGCGATGCATAGTCTGCGCCTGAAAAAGCAAATCGTGAAAGGGTGTGTCATAAAGGGCCAAAATTTCTGACAAGACCCAATCATGGCGGACATCCGGCTTTGGCGCGTGGGGATCCCACACGAATTTTTCCAGCCTCTCCTCACTTGCCCCCCGCGCAGAAGACAACACCACCGCATCCATCACGACACCCTCTCTCTCATAACACCAGTGTCCATTTTACGCCGGATCACACGGACGGGCAAGGCTATCAAAAATTCATACCCTGTTCACACCACGCAAGTGGGGCCTCACCCCTGACCGAGCAATTTCACCAACAAGCGGGCTAGACCGCGCTGGCGGGCGGTAAATAACACGACAGGACGCGTTGTCCCCATCCTCTGGCCCGGCTTGCTGTAGAGTGGCTCTAATTATGTCCACTTTGTGAATCGCTACCATTTTGTGAGAGCGTAGCCTATCCTATAACGAAAGCGACACAGCCAGGGAGGACAAGAAACGATCAAATGACTGGTGCTCAAAGACAAATCATCGCGCGACATATTGACGCACACACTATAGAGGGTCAGTCTTTTTCGCCTGAATGTTCAAGCTGGATTTTAACCGTTATATTCCGCGGAGAAGCGGTCTTCCAGCGTTTCGATCAACATTCTGGACTCGTCCCTGATCTTTGCTTTTATCTGCGCTTTTATCTGCTCTGATGGTGGTCTTTTCGCGTCTAAAAAGCTCTCGTGCAAGGTTGCGGCCCCCTTGAGCTTGAGAATATCGGCTTCTTCGAGGGTTACGTAGATTTTGTACCGTCTTTTCAGCGCGTAGATCTCCGAAATATAATCTTCGCAGGCGTTCAACAGTTCGCCTTCGCCGCGCGAACTGTCATCCCAGTAAGAGCAGGAGACATCCCTGAATCTTCGAACAGCACCAATCGTTTGCGTGAGTTTTTCCCGTGTTTCGTCCCGACGTTGCCTGACAAGAGGAAAGCGGTATCCCACGAGTGAAAGGGAGAGGACGGACACAAGAAGGGACACAAGTGCAGAGAGAGAAAGTGTAAAGGAAAGGGAAATGTCAGCGCCGCCACCTTCGATCAGCACGATTCGCCAGCCTTTTTAATATACAGCCAAATTTCGTCTTTCAGATAATCTTTTGAAGTTTCGAGCTTCAGTCGTGCCTCAATCTTGTCGTAAGGAACGATTTTATTGCGCACCAGCCCACCAAAGGCTTCCTCAAGAAACGAAGCACCGTAGCCCCGAACGCCGTCCAGTTGCACGACGACCCGATCATCTTCATTTTCGAGATTTTGAAAGGCTTTCGCCAGTCGATTCCGAAAGGACTCACCACTATTCGGACCCGCACTCTTGAAGCGACCTCCGGGTGTGACCGAGAAATCGCGACTCACATTGATTACAGACATCACGGAATCTGCCCTTGCGTATCGTGTTGAGGCGTCTCATAATTGAACGACCAAAGAACAACCGTTCCCTCAATCTTAGAGCCGCTGTGATTGAAGACCTGCTGTTTCTCGCCGTCTTCTCCACTATGATAAACGTATTCACCCCCTCCGCTCAATATTCTTAATTCGGCGGAAGAAGACCGCTTGGTGACGGCTTTCATTTTGTGCAAACCCACCCCGCGATGGGATTCTTTAGTCTGAGATTCACCCAGAGCCATCGCCCTCTCAATGTAGTCACCATGATTGGGCTTTGCAATACCAAATTTTTCCAGAAATTTCAAGAGTCCGCCAAACCTTTCAGGAAGTGTTTCAGGGATTCCCGCGCCGTGGTCACACATCATGAACAGGAGAGATTTTTTCTTTCGATTAAGGCAAGCACCATTCCACCATCGTTTTCTCATGCGTCGATATTTGAATGTTCGTTGCTTGATGCATTTTCCCTCTTTCCGTATTTCGTAGGCGTGCTCACAGACATTTTCCATGGCTTCGACCATAATGCCGTAAATTTCTCCTTTGACATCCTCTCCTACGCCGTCAGCACCATCAAGAATGTCATTTTGCAGACTGGTTAATTCTTCTTGCGTACTACGCATTCCGGTTTTGAATTTCATAATCCTGAAGTGTTCTTCATCTGGTTTCTCGGCAATATGGTTATCCCGCACTCCAAGCATACGAAAAAAGCCGAGGCTTTTCATTAGATAGGCAATATCTTGATCCTGTGGGTAGGTTCCATTAATCCGTCCAGGGCACAGATGCGTCAGTCGGTAGAGTTGTGAAGTGAGGAAAAGTAACCCCGCAGCACCTGCATCTTGCACCTTTATGAAATTCAGCCGTACATTGCATCTTGTCTCGAAAACAAGTTCTTCCAGCGTGGAAATGACGCGAAGAAGCTCATCGCGTTGTTCGGAAAGATTGATCTTCTCAGGAAGATATATGGTCTCGTAGGGATCTTGTCCTTTTTTTGGCGGAACTTCAAGGATTGGAGTGCTGTGCCTTGCTTCAATTTCTCTGATTTTGGCTCGAGGGTCACTCTTACGCCGCTTGCGTTTTTCATTGAGGCGGCGTTTATGCCTCGTGAAAGTAAGTCTGATTTGTCGTCTTCTGGACATCTCGCTTATCTTGCGCAATTAGGCCCGCCTTTCATTTGCACTATTAAGCTCTCGGAGTATGTCATGGCAATTTGCAATCTGGTCAAAATCAAACACCGCCGCAAAACCTGTCCCTGTGGCACAAAGAGCAGCTCCATCACCCCAAAGTCACAAAAAAGCCCGCGCAAAAAAAAGCGCGGGCCAGAGAAAATCAACCACCTGTCCTTTAGTGCAGGACATGGAGCAAAGCCTCTGTGCGTTCCACGACAGCCTGCGCCGCCGCGCGGGCCGCATCATCGCGCCCCTGAACGAGTTGGTTGCGGGCATGTTCGAGGTCTTTTTGAACACTGTCACGGCTCAACCCGTCAAGCAGTTGGAGATATTCCGCCAAAAGAGTACAACGCGCACCCGTGACCTCTGCAAAACCGCCGAAAACAAAGACCTTTTCAGACACCACCCCACCGTCGTAAACAGAGATCACCCCGTGACGCAAAGTCGAAAGCAAGGGCGCATGACGGGGAAGAACCCCGAAGTCGCCGTCTTCGCCCGGGACAACAACCATATCAACGTGGCGAGACAACAGCACCTTTTCTGGCGATACCAGTTCAAGAAGAATCTGATCTTGAGCCATGTTGTTTTATCCTTACATCTTGCAGGCAAACCAGATCATCAGGCGACTTCTGCCGCCATTTTTTCTGCCTTTGCCAGCACTTCGTCAATGGTGCCCACCATATAAAAGGCCGCCTCCGGCAAGTGGTCATAATCGCCGTTCAGAATACCCTTAAAGCCGCGAATGGTTTCTTCGAGTGGCACCTGAACGCCAGGCGATCCGGTAAAGACTTCTGCGACATCAAAGGGCTGGGACAAGAAACGCTGAATCTTACGCGCCCGGGCCACGGTCAATTTGTCTTCTTCCGAGAGTTCATCCATCCCCAGAATGGCGATAATGTCCTGAAGATCTTTATAACCCTGCAAAACGCGCTGAACCCCACGGGCAATGCCGTAGTGTTCTTCACCAATAACAGATGGCTCCAAAATACGGCTGGTCGAATCGAGCGGATCAACTGCGGGATAGATACCCAACTCGGCAATCTGGCGCGAGAGAACTGTAGTCGCATCAAGGTGGGAAAAGGTCGTCGCCGGGGCGGGATCCGTCAAGTCATCCGCCGGAACATAAACCGCCTGAACCGAGGTAATCGACCCCTTTTTGGTTGAGGTAATGCGTTCTTGCATCGTCCCCATATCAGTCGCCAGCGTTGGCTGGTACCCCACCGCAGAGGGAATGCGCCCCAGCAGGGCGGAAACTTCTGATCCGGCCTGGGTAAAGCGGAAAATGTTATCGACGAAGAACAAAACGTCCTGGCCTTCCTCGTCACGGAAATATTCGGCCTGTGTCAATCCGGTCAAGGCCACACGCGCCCGCGCCCCGGGTGGTTCGTTCATCTGACCGTAGATCAGCGAGCACTTGCTGTCACCATCCAGTTTAATCACGCCAGAGTCCATCATTTCGTGATAGAGGTCGTTTCCTTCGCGCGTACGCTCCCCCACCCCGGCAAAGACAGAATAGCCACCGTGGGTTTTGGCGATATTGTTAATCAATTCCATGATCGTCACGGTCTTGCCCACACCGGCCCCACCGAACAGACCAATCTTCCCCCCTTTGGCATAAGGGGCCAACAGGTCAATAACCTTAATCCCTGTGACGAGGATTTCAGCATCTGTGGCCTGTTCCTCGAATGCGGGCGCGTCACGGTGAATGGGGAAAGAGCGCGTGTTGCCAATCGCCCCACGTTCGTCAATCGGCTCTCCAATCACATTCATAATCCGGCCCAATGTTTCGGGGCCAACCGGAACCTGAATAGCCGCGCCAGTGTCGGTGACATCCTGACCACGGGTCAACCCCTCGGTCGCATCCATCGCAATGGTGCGCACCGTATTTTCGCCCAGGTGCTGCCCAACCTCCAGAACCAGACGCTTCCCATCGTTCCGGGTTTCCAGCGCATTGAGAATCGGCGGCAGGTTCCCACCCTCAAACTGGACATCAACCACAGGCCCCATAACCTGGGTAACTTTACCGACATTCTGATCAGACATCAGCTGACTCCTCTTGCCCATACAGTGCCACAGCCCCTTACAGGGCCTCCTTGGCAGAGATAATTTCAATCAATTCATTTGTAATGATCGCCTGACGCGTCCGGTTATACTGGATCGACAATCGGTCAATCATCTCCCCCGCATTGCGGGTGGCGTTATCCATCGCAGACATCCGCGCCCCCTGCTCGCTGGCGTTATTTTCCAACATGGCCTTGAAGACCTGAACAGAAATATTGCGCGGCAACAGATCAGTCAGGATTTTTTTACGCGATGGCTCGTAGTCATAGACCTGTTTATCCTCTCGAACACCGGGATCCGCTTCCTCGACTTCGACAGCGACAAAGGGGATCAACTGCTGCGCGGTTGGAATTTGCGAAATCGCTGACTGGAAGCGGGAAAAAAACATCGTACAGACATCAAAAGCTCCCTCTTCAAAAAGACCCAGGATTCGCTCTGCAACCATTGTCGCCTTGTCAAAGCGCAAGTCAGGCCTGGCGACGTCTTCGACCGTGTCCAGAATTCGCGCCCCGTGGTCACGCCGCAAAAGATCACGCCCTTTGCGCCCGATACAGAGGATTTTCACCTCCCGCCCCTCGCGCAAGAGGGCATTTATCCTTTGGCGGGCAGACTTGACGATTGAGCTGTTGAACCCCCCACACAACCCGCGGTCTGCCGTCGCGACAACCAACAGATGAACCTGATCGCGCCCCGTTCCCGCCAAAAGCGCAGAGGCCCCGAGACTGCGCCCCGCCGCCAAAGCATCAAGCATACGCTCCATACGCCGGGCATAGGGGCGGGAGGCTTCGGCATGTTCCTGCGCTTTACGCAGTTTTGCCGCCGCGACCATCTTCATCGCAGAGGTGATTTTCTGCGTTGACTTGACACTGCTAATGCGCAGCTTGAGGTTCTGTAAATTGGGCATTCGTTACCCCTGAACAAAGGTTCGGGAAAAAGCCTCAAGGAAATTTTTCAGTTTTTCCTCCAGGTCACTGCTCAAGGCTTTTTGGGTACGAATTTCTGTCAAAATGTCCGCTCCATTACCCCGCAACTCTGACAGGAGACGTTCTTCAAAACGTCCGACGTCCCGCACATCGAGCGCGTCCAAATAACCCCGCACACCGGAAAAGATCACCGCAACCTGTTCCTCGACCGTCAGCGGCTTGTACTGTGGCTGTTTGAGCAGCTCGACCAAACGCGCCCCACGGGCCAGCAACCGTTGCGTTGCCGCATCCAGGTCGGAAGCGAACTGGGCAAAGGCTTCCATTTCGCGATACTGCGCCAGTTCCAGTTTAATAGACCCGGCCACCTGCTTCATGGCCTTGATCTGTGCCGATGATCCCACCCGCGACACGGACAAACCAACATTGACCGCCGGACGAATCCCCTTGTTAAAGAGATTTGTTTCCAAAAAGATTTGACCATCGGTAATGGAAATCACGTTGGTTGGAATAAAGGCCGAAACGTCACCACCCTGGGTTTCAATCACAGGCAACGCCGTCATCGACCCTGCGCCATTGTCATCATTGAGCTTACAAGCGCGCTCCAACAAACGCGAGTGCAGATAAAACACATCACCGGGATAGGCTTCGCGTCCCGGCGGACGCCGCAACAACAGCGACATCTGACGATAGGCCACCGCCTGTTTCGACAGGTCATCATAAACAATGACAGCGTGCATCCCGTTATCACGGAAATATTCGCCCATCGTCGCCCCCGTATAGGGAGCCAGGAACTGGAGCGGCGCGGGATCAGATGAGGTTGCCGCGACAACAATGGAATAGTCCATCGCCCCGGCGTCCTCGAGTGTCTTAACCAGTTTTGCCACGGTTGAACGCTTTTGGCCCACCGCAACATAGACACAGAACAGCTTTTCTTTTTCAGAGGCGGCGGCATCATTCGACGCCTTTTGATTCAAAATAGTATCCAGGGCAATAGCGGTTTTACCCGTTTGACGATCACCAATAATCAGCTCACGCTGACCCCGCCCAATCGGAATCAGGGAATCGATTGACTTCAGCCCTGTCTGCATCGGCTCATGCACAGATTTACGCGGGATAATCCCCGGTGCCTTGACCTCGACCCGCGCACGAGACACATCCTGTAACGGCCCCTTGCCATCAATAGGATTGCCCAGGGCATCGACAACACGACCCAACAAACCGCGCCCGGCAGGCACATCGACAATCGCCCCCGTACGACGAACAGTATCGCCTTCGCTAATGTCGCGGTCAGAGCCGAAAATCACCACCCCGACATTGTCACTTTCGAGATTGAGAGCCATCCCCTGAATATCGTCTTTGAAAACGACCATTTCTCCGGCCTGAACATTGTCCAGACCGTAAACACGTGCCACACCATCCCCAACAGAAAGCACCTGACCGATTTCAGCCACATCAGCCTCGGCCCCGAAGTTTTCAATCTGTGCTTTGAGAATGGAGGAAATCTCAGCGGCGCGGATATCCATTACCCAACCCCTTTCATCGCCAGTTCAAGTCTTTGAAGTTTTGTTCGCAGGGAACCGTCCAGTATCTGACTACCGACCTGAACAATCAGCCCCCCAATCAATTTTTCATCCACACGGGACTCAACAACAACCCCGGGGCCGAAGCGATCCGCCAGCGCGACAGCCACGGACTTTTTTTGTGCTTCGGTCAACTCCTGTGCTGCTGTCACCCGGGCTCGCACCTCTCCGCGACGGCGGGCCAGCTCTGCCAAAAAGACAGCAACAACATCAGAAAAAATCGCCAAACGTCGATTTTGGCACAGCAACAACAAAAAACTCTGCGTCACCTGCTGAACATCAAAACGCGCCAACACCGCCCGCAGAACCTTTTCCTGATCGGCACGACTATAGCGCGGCGCGTGAAAAAGCCGATGCAAATCAGCATTTGCCGCCACAACCTCCGCGAGTGTGCGCAGATCATCTGCCACTGACAGAGATATTTCACCCGCACACTCAAGCAACGCAACGGCATAACGCCCTGCCAGGCCATTCAGGCCCATCTGTACACTCGCCAAGCTGACTGCCCCCGAACATTTAAGGAAAACCGGATATCGAATGACCTCAAGCGCGCCCCTCTTAACACAGCCCCCCTGTGCTTTCAAGCTGTGGTTTTTCTTTTTCACACTGCAGGTCAACATTCCCCGAAAACATCAGACCGGCACCACCCAAATCCACCCAAACTACACAGAGAACAGCTAAAAAAAAGAATAGGGGTCAACATCAATCATCATACGGATAGAAGACGGCGTTTTGATCCCATCAAGCCACTGTTTAACCAGTTTTTGCACTGACACAGAGCGGCGGGCCTGAAGGAGGAATCGGCGGCGATGGCGACCACGCAGCAAAGGAATAGGCGCAGGCGCGGGGCCGAGGATGCGATACTCACCCCCTTGCGGGGCGGTTTGGGCCAGCTGACGACAAAACTCATCCAGGCGTTGCGCGTCCGGACTACTCAAAATCAAGGCGACCATCCGTCCATAGGGGGGCAAACCGCCCCGCCGCCTATTTTCGGATTCTTCCGCCAGAAAACCTGCACGCTCCCCGGCGGCGAGGGCTTGCATGACCGGGTGGTCGGGGTCGTGGGTCTGGATCAGAACACGCCCTGCCTGTCCGCCCCGCCCGGCCCGGCCCGCCACCTGATGTAAAAGCTGAAAACTGCGTTCTGCCGCCCGGAGATCACCGCCCAGCAGGCCCAGATCAGCATCGACAACCCCAACCAATGTCAACGCGGGAAAGTGATAGCCCTTGGCCAAAACCTGCGTCCCGACCAGGAGATTGACCGCCCCCGATTCAACCTGTGCCACCATTGCCCGGGTCGCGGCGGGAGACGGGAGATGATCGCTGGTCATCAGCCCAAGGCGGGCTTCGGGGAAAAGTGCGGCGGCTTCTTCGGCGATTCGCTCGACGCCGGGGCCACAGGCGACAAGCGTGTTGTCTTGTTCACAGGACGGACAAGCCGATGGACGCGGATGCTGCGCCCCGCAATGGTGACAAGACAGTCGCCCCCCCTCTTGCCCTTCTAATTGTCTGTGTTCAACCAACCAGGCTGTGCAATAACGGCATTGGAAGCGATAGCCACAGTTGCGACAAAGTGTCAGAGGAGCATAGCCGCGCCGATTGAGGAACAAGAGGGCCTGCGCCCCCGAGTCGAGACAATTTTTCACCGCAGTCCGCAAGGTCAGCGATAAAAAAGAAGCCGTTCGCCCCTGTGCCGGTGGTTGGTCACGGCGCAAATCAACCAGATCCACACGCGGCAGAGCGGCCCCGCCATGACGTGCAGGCAGGACAAGGTGCTGATAGCGGCCTTTTTGCGCGTTGACCATGCTTTCCAATGCAGGCGTAGCAGAGGCCAGAACGACCGGAATAGCGGCTTCATGTGCCCGAACAACTGCCATATCACGCCCGTGATAGGCCACGCCGTCATCCTGTTTGAAACTGGCGTCGTGTTCTTCGTCCACCACAATCAAACCCAGATCGGGAAAGGGTAAAAAAAGCGCGGATCGTGCCCCAATCACAAGCGATGCGCGCCCCAGGGCCACCGCCCGCCAGGTTTGACGTCGCCGGGCAGGGGTGAGGTCAGAATGCCACTGCGCGGGATCCACCCCAAACCGCCCCCGAAAGCGCACCAGCCACTGGGCAGACAGTGCAATTTCAGGCAACAGCACAAGGGCTTGCTTTCCCTGTTCAAAACAGCGGTGGAGAGCCTCGAAATAAACTTCGGTCTTCCCCGCACCCGTCACGCCATCCAAAAGAATCGGACAAAATTTACCGGACTCAAGGGCATCAATCATCGCCCCTGCGGCCCGCTGTTGATCTGGCGACAAGGATGGCCCAACCCGCGCAAGATCAGGCGCATCAAATGCGGGGGCGCAACGCTCCGTGCGGATCACGCCCGCCTTTTCCAATCCGCGTACCACCGCAGGCGAAACCCCCGCCGCACGCGCCAGATCAGCACCTGTACCCTCCACCCCCGCCCGCAAAGCGTCCAGAACCTTCCGGCGTGCCGGAGTCATCCTGAGGGGGTGATCGACACCCCCCTTCCCACACAGGCGCATCCGCTTATCACCGTCTCCCGCAGACAGGGCATCGGGGACAGAAAGAGCCATCTTTAACACAGACCCCAGCGGCGACAGGGTATAGTCCGCCACCCATGCAATCGTCCGCAAAAGCTCCGCAGGGAGGGGAGGCGTGTCGCACACAGACAACAAAAAGCGCAGCTTTTTATCGCGGTCATTTGCCCCGGCTGATTCGACCAGATTGGTCGAATTGGGCCAGACAACACCGTTCAGGCGTCGCGGGCCGACCGGAACCTCAACCACTGTTCCAGGGCAAAGGCCATCCGGGCTGTCGGTCGCGATGTCGCGGGGAATCAAATAATCATAAGGCTGCGCAATCGGCAGGGGCAAGAGGACACGGCACAGCCCCCCCCCTTTGGGAGAGGGCGGTTCTTTGTCCTCTGAAGACCGAGAAAAAAAATCCTGCACCTAACGTCCTGTCTGCTCCGTTGATCTGGCCTTGACGATTCGGGTCGCAGGCTCCACCCTGATGGGGCGTAATTTTCCCCTCTGCTGTGGAGCCTGACAATGGATTTTTTTATTGATACCGCTGATCTGGATGAAATTCGCGCCCTGTCGGAAACAGGGCTGGTTGACGGCGTGACAACCAATCCGTCCCTTATTGCCCAAACAGGCCGCCATATTTTGGAGGTCACGCGCGAAATTGCCGCGATGATCCCCGGCCCCATCAGTGCCGAAGTAACCGCCACGGACTGCGCGGGCATGATCGCCGAAGGCCACAAGCTCGCAGAGCTGGCGGATAATATTGTCATCAAGCTCCCCCTGACGCCAGATGGCCTGAAAGCCTGTCACTCTTTCAGCACGCAGGGCATTCGCACCAATGTCACGCTCTGTTTTTCGCCAGGACAGGCCCTCCTGGCGGCCAAGGCCGGGGCAACGTGGGTTTCTCCCTTTGTCGGGCGCGTCGATGACAGCGGTCACGACGGTGTGGCCTTGATCGGTGATATTCTGGATATTTTCAACAGCTATGACAACCTCACAACCCGGGTTTTGGTGGCCTCTGTCCGCACCCCCTGCCACGTCATCGAAACAGCAAGGATGGGGGCGCATGTCGCCACTCTCCCCCCCCGGCTTTTGCGCCATCTGTTCCATCATCCCCTGACCGACAAGGGCCTGGAAACCTTCCTGCGCGACTGGGCCGCAACGGGTCAGTCGATTCTCTAAATCAGTAAATCTTTAATCTTTATCGCATAGGGTGTCTCCTTTACCTGTTTATTTTCGCTCAAGAGACCCCATGCCCCCCCGATCTTCTCCCCCCCCGTCGTCTTCTCCTGCGCCCGCCGGACTGCGCGCGCGCGATGTGGCGGGTTTTTTAAACGCGAATCCGGATTTTCTCATTGCCCATCCCGACCTGCTCCTGACACTCAACCTGCCAGAACGCACGGGACAAACGGACGGCGTTATCGATTTTCAGGAGGCACGCATTACGCGCCTCAAAGAAGAAATGATCCTGCTACAAAAAGAACGCGATCTGGTCATTGCCCGCTCCCGCCACAACAAGCTGACACAGGATCGCATTCACCGCGCAACCCTGCGCGTGGTGGACGTCAGCGACAATACAGATTTGATTGCCTGTCTGCGCGATGACCTGCCCGCCCTCCTGGGTCTTGATGTTATTATCCTCGCCAGTGAACACTCCGCACCGGAACCCGGCCTCACGCCCCTGCCTTTGGGGGCAATCGATCAGCTCACCAGTGGTCAGGTTCTGTCTCTGCACAGCAATATTGCGGCCTCCCCTCTTCTCTATGGCGCACAGGCCACACAAATCAAATCACAGGCTTTGGTGCGCCTGTCCCCATCCGGCGACCTGCTGGCCTTTGGGGCCTGTCAGGCAGATTTTTTTCACCCCGCACAGGGAACAGAGCTTTTACGTTTCCTCAGTGCGGTTATCGAAAGTTACCTCAAACGCTGGCGGCACCCGTGATGGCCTTACTACCATGGACGCCAGAACTTGGCGCGTGCATCCAACAGTGGCAGGACTGGCACCAACTGGAACGCCGTTCATCGAATCATACCCGTCTGGCCTACACCCAGGACCTCGTTCGTTTCCTCACCTTTCTCGCCAACCACACAGGACAGCGCACCTCCCTCACCCAGTTTATCGCCCTGCGGCATCAGGACTTTCGTGCGTGGCTCGCGCGCGATGCCGAGGCAGGCCAGGGCACCCGGGCGCGGGCGCGGGGGATTTCGGCCCTGCGGAATTTTTATCGCTGGCTGGAACGCGCAGGTCATGACCAAAACCCGGCGATTCACGCCATTACACCTACACGCCGCAACAAAAGCCTGCCCAAAGCCCTCTCCACCGACCAAACGACAGGTTTGATCGAGTCAGTGAATCTGATTGAAGCAGATCGACCCGCATGGGTGACAAAACGCGACCGGGCGTTGTTGCTGTTGCTCTATGGGTGCGGCCTACGGATTTCAGAAGCTCTCTCTCTCAACCGCGAGGACATTGAACAATCTGACCTCGGGCAAAAGAGCCTGCGGATTCTCGGAAAAGGCCGTAAAGAACGCCTCGTCCCCCTGTTGTCCACGGTCGCAGAAGCTCTGCACGACTATATAGAACACTCCCCCCCAAAAAACACGGATACAGAAAAAGCCCCGCTGTTTATCGGTGTCCGGGGTCAACGACTCAGCGCACGGGTCGTTCAACTCACCATCGCCCGCACGCGCCGAATGCTCAATCTGCCCGACAGCACCACCCCCCACGCCCTGCGCCACAGCTTCGCCACCCACCTGTTGCGCGGCAGTGGCGATCTACGCGCAGTTCAGGAATTACTCGGCCATCAGTCACTATCCTCAACCCAGCTTTACACGGCCCTCGATCGCGATGACCTGCTCAAAAATTACGCCCACCATCCCGGCGAAACCACATAGGCCAGCCAACACCGCATGATCTGTGAGTCCCTCTCAAAACTTCATGCCCCGGTTGGCTGGCAGAAAAGCTGTTTTCGAGAACCTTAGAATACTCTATATATTTGGAGGTCGCAGGTCGTGTTGCGCGCCCAAACCTCAAGCAATTTGACGCACCGGACGACGAGGATCGAGGTTTTTAGAGAT
The DNA here is from genome assembly GCA_965199245.1 of Kiloniellaceae bacterium. Taxonomy (GTDB): domain Bacteria; phylum Pseudomonadota; class Alphaproteobacteria; order Kiloniellales; family Kiloniellaceae; genus Carbonatibacter. The sequence goes on along the minus strand of CBDAQP010000002.1, from coordinate 243,524 downwards.
ACCCAATCGTGGTGACACTCTCAGGTGTCGTGTCTTTCACAGGAAAGTTGTCATAATGGCTCTGTCTGGATCACAAAAAAAAATCATCGCAAAGGTTCGTTGTTATCTGGAGGAACAAAAGGCGGATAAATTCTGTCTGATCAAGCTGGCCCGGATTTTTGGTCACAGTCCCTGGCATCTTCAGCATCTTTTCAGGAAAGAAACGGGGGTGTCCCCTGCGAGCTATCACGGGGCACTGCGGCGCGGCAAGCCACCCGAAGAGCTACGACGAGACAAAAAGCGGGGGGAACATCAGGTTATTCCAGTGGCCTCTTATGGGCGTAAGGGAGCAGGAGCGGTGATGCGTTATGGCTTTGCGACCTGTCCGGACAGCTTTGAACAGGGATTCGTTTTTCTGGCAACCACAGCGCAAGGATTGTGTTTTTTAGGGTTTGAAGATGACCCGGACAGAGCCGTCAGGGAACTCCATGACGAATTCCCCGATGCAACCGAGATTGTCCAGGACAATAAAACAACAGCCCCCGGGCTTGAGCAAATTCTGAGCTATCTGAACGGTGGGTTGCCCCATCCCGCTTTGCCTCTTGATGTTTACGGGACAGCCTTTCAATATCGCGTCTGGCAGGCGTTGATGACGATTCCACCGGGAGAAACCCGCAGTTATCAAGACCTCGCGAATGCGTTGGGCCTGCCTAAAGGCTCTCGGGCGGCGGCGCGCGGCTGTGCAACCAATCCTGTGTCCCTGACCATTCCCTGTCACCGCATTGTCGGGAGCAGTGACAAGCTGACCGGATATCGGTGGGGCGTTCATCGCAAGCGGGCATTACTCAACCACGAAGCCGTCACCGCATCGTAAGGGCCTGTCATGTCGGGTTCACCTCCCGTTGCCTACAGCGATCTTGTCGCGGCACAGGAACGCATTGGCGCAGATATTCTGAACACTCCGCTGTTAGAAAGCCGTGCGCTCAATGAAAGGCTGGGGCATCGTGTTTTGTTCAAACCCGAATGCCTGCAACGCACAGGATCCTTTAAAATCCGGGGGGCACTGAATGTCTTGCACCAACTGGGCGCACACCAATGTCAGGCGGGCGTTGTGGCCTTTTCATCAGGCAACCACGGGCAAAGCGTGGCCTGCGCGGCCCGGCAACTCGGGGTCAGGGCAACGGTGATCATGCCGGATGACGCCCCCGGTATCAAACGCAGAAACATCGAAAGAATGGGCGCGGAACTGGTTCTTTATCACCGCGCAACGCAAAAGCGCGAAGAGATCGCGCAGGACTTGCTTGCCGGATCGGAACAGGTTTTGATCAAGCCCTTTGATGACCCGCGCATTATCGCCGGACAGGGGACACTCGGCCTTGAAATCCTCGCAGAGGCCAAACGGCGAAAACTCCGACGGATTGACCGGGTGATTGCCCCCGTTGGCGGCGGAGGTCTCATCGCCGGGATTTGTCTTGCTTTTCAACAGAACAGCCCGGAGACGGACATCTTCGGTGCAGAACCCGAAGACTATGACGACACCTGGCGATCACTCCAAAGCGGGCGCAGAGAAATCAATCCCACGCGTCCCCCCACCAGCATCTGTGACTCCTTGATGACAGAACAGCCCGGCGCAGTGACCTTTGCCATCACTGCACAGGCCCTCACCGACGTCATCCGCGTCAGCGATAATCTGGTTCGCGCCGCCATCCGCACCGCCGCAGGTGATCTGAAAACTGTAGTGGAGCCGGGGGGTGCGACGGGATTGGCCGCCCTTGAACTGATAAGCAAAAACTGCCCGCCCGAAAGTCTTTCTGTTGTCGTGCTCTCCGGCGGGAATATTGATCGCAGACTTTTGGCCCGCATCCTGTCTGGGTCATGATCACGCCCCTCACGTTGACATCATCCCATTGAACAGGACATTACCGAACTTCAAACCATCCTGAATGCGATTGTCCGTCCATCGACCGAGAGCGCATCACGCGCCGCCAACTCTTCAAAGGAGTATAACCCATGAGAAAACCCAAAAGGTTCGCATAAACATCCCCCCAACTCAGAAACCGTCCCGGGATATAGATTTGAGCGGCTTCGGAAAGAAAGCAAAAGGCAAAGAGTACAAAAGCCAAAGGCGTCTGGTAGCGTCCAGCGGCAGACAGCAACAAACTTGTGGTCAGAAAAAAAACCGACAAATGAATGAGTTTGTCTTCCTCAAACTCCACGAGCCACGCCCGGCAGAAAAAATCAAAGTTCGAGCAGGTTCCAGGCACGGCAAAGAGAGCCGCCAGAATCATCGCCAACACAAGACAAAAAATGATCCTTTCCATCATCACGACCTTTCCAAAGTAAATCAACACACACTGTGATTGACACCCTGAGATTGACATTGGCAAAAGCCATGCCCCCGGCGCGATTTTTGCTTGAAAACAACGAAATTTTTCACGATAATGAATATAAATTCATGATTTAAAAGGATAATTTTAAATGACAATGCTGTCACCAACCTATTTCTTTCACAAGAACACGGGTTCCACCGCGTTTTTTCTCCTTTTGTTTTTCATTTTGAAAATCTTTTTGGGGCCTGTGGTCGCGCAGGAGACCCGCTATATCGCACTGGATGCAGACCTGTCTGGAAACACACGCGCGGCGGGACAGGCTCTCAAACGCGGAATTGAAATGGCCCTGACAGACATCAATCGCACTGGCCGTGTCGGTGGAACGACTCTGGGGCTTAAGCTTTTTGATCAACGGGGCAATCCGGCTCGCGGGATTAAAAATATCGAAAATATCTCCCGTGACGACAGCATTGTCGGCATCATCGGGGGCGTTCATACCCCTGTCGCCCTCGCACAGCTTCCCACCATTCATGCAAAAAAATTCCCTATCTGGGGGCATGGGCCGCAGGAACCGGCGTGGTTGAAAATGGCTATACCCCCAACTACGTCTATCGGGTTTCAATCCGTGATGAATATGCCGCCCCCTTTTTCCTGCGCGAAGCGCAGAAAAAAGGATATAAGCGTATTGCCCTACTCTTGGAAAAAACAGGCTGGGGTCTGTCAAACGAAACGGCACTCAAGGCACTGGTTGATGAGACAAACATCATCGTAACGGGGACACATTGGTTTTTTTGGGGCGCGACAGAGGCAGATTTTGAAAAACACCTCAAAAAAATCAACAAAGAAAACGCAGACGCCATTATTTTAGTCGCCAATGCGGTCGAGGGCGCGGCCCTTGTGCGAGCAATGGCCCGCATAAAAACAGGGACTCCGGTTTTGTCACACTGGGGCATTACCGCCGCCGATTTTCCGGCTTTGACGGGGGCGGCCCTTCATCAGATTGATCTGTCTTTTCTCCAAACCTGGTCGCCCAACCACGCCCGGGAATTTAAAGGTCGCTATTGTCTGGTCTATGCCCCCTGCCCAACCCCCTTCACACTGACTGCGGCGGTTGGTCTGGCCCATAGCCACGATGCGACACTGCTCATCGCAGAGGCTCTACGCCGCAGTGGTCAGGTCTCACGCGCCGGCTTACAGGCCGGACTTTCAAAAATCGAGACCGTTCAGGGCCTTGTTAAACAGTACAAGAGACCCTTTGCAGAAGGACAGCATGAAGCCCTGTCCTTTGAAGACATCAGGCTATACCGATACAATTCCGCAGGTCAGGCTGTTCTGGATCAACAGGACACACGCGACGAACCAACGGAGTAAAAAATGACGGCCAAACCTCTGGACACAAGGCGCACGAAAAGCCTTGGATGGTTTGTCTGTGGGCGCGTTTTGGGTTTTATGGCTCCTGCACTCTTTTTGGTCTTTGTCGTCACGTCTCAATTTTCCTATAACACCATTGAAAAACACCTCGACGACAGCATTCAAAATCAGCTCAAAACCGCGTCAAAAACACTCGAAACGCGCTTTTCCAATACGCGAAACTGGCTCGATGACCTTTCGCAAAATGGTCTGGTTGTCAATTCCTTCGTCGATCCCGTCGGGGCGAGAATCTATATCCCACAGCTGTTCAAAACACTCACTGTTCCCGGGCCACAGAATGGTGGTCACTTGATCCTGACAGATTTCAAGGGCGACGTTGTGGCGAGCAACGATGCCAACGACCTCAACCTGATGGAACCGTGGCTTGATAATGTTTTCAACGGACAGATTTTTGAACGGATCGATAAACAGGGGTTGCTCATTGCTCGCCCGATCCTGGTCAATGGCCTGCCCGAAGGTGCCTTGATCCTCCACTTTGATACACGCACGCTCTCGCGTTTTTTACGAATCGCCACCATCAACGGAATCATCGGTGTCACCAGCGCAGAGAATCTATTGATTTCAACCCCCGAAAATCAGGACACCTTTAAAGAAGGCACCATTTTTGACAAAACCACCCATCAGGATTGGGCGATCCTCCAGGCCGAAATTCCCGAAACCAAGGGATTACAGCTAATCACCGCACAGCAAAAAGACATCGTTTTTGAACCCGCCCGGGACCTCAAGGCCGCAATGATTGCCTTTGTTGTTATCGCCTTGGGTGGTGTGGCGGTTTCGCTGTCTCTGGCCAGTCGTCTGGTTGCCGATCACTTACGCAATCTTGCGACAAAAATCAGAAAAATAAGAAATAAAAACGACCTGTCCCTGCGTCTCGACACCAGCCAGATCACAGAGGTCAGTGTGCTTGAATCATCATTTAACGAATTGATGAATGCACTCGAGGATACAACCGTTTCAAAAGACTACATCGATGCCCTTTTCCAGGGATTGCCTCTACCTGTTTTTGTGCTGGGTGCCGACGGGAAAATCACCCAACAAAACAGCCACGCGCGCGCAGTTCTCACCAACAGAACAGGACAACCACCCGTCTGTCTTCAGGATACAATTTCGGAAAAAAGCATTGATAAACAGCGCGATTTTCTCATCCACGATCCTGACTTTGCACCTCAAAGCGAGTGCGACATCCTGCTCCATCTTCCACGGACAACAGACCACCACGATATGGAGGTTGAACTTCACCACGGCGCGGACATCACCAAAACCTGCATTCTCTCGACAACCGCCCTGCGCGGGCCGAGGGGAGATCTGGTCGGCTTTATTTCGGCGACAACAGACATCCAGGAACGCAAGGAAAATGAAAAGAAAATCCTCAAACTTGCCGAAGAAAACAAGCTGATGGCACGCGCCATCGAAGAAATCGACCTCGGAGTGACAATCAGCGACAGTAAAGCGGACCATCATCCCATTATCTTTTGCAACTCTGCCTTTCAAAAACTATGCGGGCGCGCGAAAGAGGACATCATCGGTCAATCTTGCGCTTTTATGCAGGGGCCAGACACCGATCAGGACACCATCAATCAAATTTCCACCGCCCTTGCAGGTCAACGCTCCATTACCGTTGACATTCAAAACTATCGCCGGGATGGGTCGCTTTTTTGGAACGAGCTGAGCCTGAACCCCATTTTCTCGGGGGACGACGAACTGAAATACTACGTCGGGATTCAAAAAGACATTTCGGCCCGCAAACGTGTCGAGGCGATGAAAAAGGAATTTATTTCCACGGTCAGCCATGAACTCCGCACCCCGCTGACCGCGATCCACGGCTCGCTTGGTCTGATCAATGTAATGAAGGAAAAGGAACAAGACAGCCAAGAGAAGAAGTTGTTAGCTGTCGCCTATAGAAACAGCGAACGGCTGAAATTTTTGATCAATGACATTCTTGATACGGAAAAACTCGACGCCGGGGCGATGCGCCTGGAACGGGCCGATTATCCGCTCTGTGATCTCCTGGAACACTGTATTATTTTGAATACACCCTTTGCCGAAAAATACGCTGTTGGCTTTGAAGTCAAAGGCCCGATCCCCGACATCTCGCTGTCCTGTGATAAAAACCGAATGTCACAGGTCTTTACAAACCTGATGTCGAATGCTGCAAAGTTTTCCCGCAAAGGTCAAACTGTCGAACTGTCTGCAACCACAGGCAAAAAAAACCTCAATATCCATATCACGGATTTCGGCGAAGGCATCTCCGAAGACTTCAAGCAAGACCTCTTCAAGAAATTCGCGAAACAACATGCCTCTGATGATGCCGACAAACCGGGGACAGGTTTAGGCCTTTATATTAGTCAGAAAATCGTCGAAGCCCATGGCGGAGAGTTAAATGTTGAGTCGCAACAGGGCAAAGGATCAACATTTACCATAACATTTCCCCTTGATTGCCCTGCCTCCTCCTGAAAAGGCCCTTCATTCCCAAGGAACCACGCCAATGTCAAAAGCACTCACAACAATCCTCACCGTTGATGATGACAATGATCTGCGCATGATCGGGGCACTCATTCTTGAAACCCAGGGCGGATTTACGGTCAACAGCTATGCCAGCGGGCAGGCCGCCCTTGATGCTCTGGCGACCATGGACGACGACAGCCTGCCCGATCTTGTGTTGCTAGATGTCATGATGCCCTACATGGACGGGCCGCAAACCCTGCAAAACATACGAGCCCTATCCTCCGAACGAAAAAGAACCCTGCCTGTTATTTTCCTCACCGCGAAATGCCAGCCTGATGAGGTCGAACGCCTCATCGCATTGGGCGCAGTGGGCGTTATCCCCAAACCCTTTGACGCCACAACTCTCCCCCAACAAATCCAGGAACTGTGGCAGAACCGAACGGCATGAGAAAACGGAGCCAAACAAAACCAATCAATGTTTGTCGCGAATCAACCATCAAACAATGTTTAACATCTATCCCCTCATAAGTGGTTAATTCTTCCGGTTCCATACCCTCCGGTCATGTTTCATAAACGCCTTTGGCGGCAAGTTATCGGGGAAGAATTTCTCGGTCGCCCCCGCCAGATCGGGCCGTCAACAAACTCGCCCCCCCCCTGTTTGAAGACCTCCGCGAGCGGATGGCAGGTGTGGTCATCGAGTGCTTGCCCTGCGGCGACTTTATCACCCGCTATGACAGGCCGGAGACCCTCTTTTATCCCGACCCGCCCTAATTCTATTGCGGGTGCGAGACCTTCTATGGGCCGGGCTTTGAGCGGGCGGACTTTGAGCGCATGGCCCAACAGCTCGCCAGCCTCAAGGGCCGGGGGATGGGTCACGGGTCTTGCAAGAATCCAGACCTGACCGATAGACTCTCTGCCAGAATCACGAAAAATCGGGGAGGACAGTGATTATGGAACTTAAGGACGCACAGGCGCAGTTCAATCTCGGTAACATGTACGATACCGGACAAGGCGTGGAACAGAGCGATGAGAAGGCCGCAGAGTGGTTCGAAAAGGCCGCTCAACAGGGGCACGCGGACGCGCAGTTCAACCTCGGTCTCATGTACGACACCGGACAGGGTGTGGAACAGAGCGATGAGAAGGCCGCAGAGTGGTTCGAAAAAGCCGCTCAACAGGGGGACGCACAGGCACAGTTCAACCTCGGTCTCATGTACGACACCGGACAGGGTGTGGAACAGAGCGATGAGAAGGCCACAGAGTGGTTCGAAAAAGCCGCTCAACAGGGGCACGCACAGGCACAGTTCAACCTCGGTCTCATGTACGACACCGGACAGGGTGTGGAACAGAGCGATGAGAAGGCCACAGAGTGGTTCGAAAAAGCCGCTCAACAGGGGCACGCGGACGCGCAGTTCAATCTCGGTAACATGTACGATACCGGACAAGGCGTGGAACAGAGCGACGAGCAGGCCGCAGAGTGGTTCGAAAAAGCCGCTCAACAGGGGCATGCACAGGCACGGTTCAACCTCGGTCTCATGTACGACACCGGACAGGGTGTGGAACAGAGCGACAAGAAGGCCGCAGAGTGGTTCGAAAAAGCCGCTCAACAGGGGCACGCGGACGCGCAGTTCAATCTCGGTAACATGTACGATACCGGACAAGGCGTGGAACAGAGCGACGAGCAGGCCGCAGAGTGGTTCGAAAAAGCCGCTCAACAGGGGCATGCACAGGCACGGTTCAACCTCGGTCTCATGTACGACACCGGACAGGGTGTGGAACAGAGCGACAAGAAGGCCGCAGAGTGGTTCGAAAAAGCCGCTCAACAGGGGCACGCACAGGCACAGTTCAACCTCGGTCTCATGTACGACACCGGACAAGGTGTGGAACAGAGCGATGAGAAGGCCGCAGAGTGGTTCGAAAAAGCCGCTCAACAAGGGCACGCAAAGGCGCAGAACAACCTCGGTCTCATGTACGACACCGGACAGGGTGTGGAACAGAGCGACAAGAAGGCCGCAGAGTTGTTCGCAAAGGCAGCTCAGCAGGGGGACGCAAAGGCGCAGAACAACCTCGGTCTCATGTACGACACCGGACAGGGTGTGGAACAGAGCGACAAGAAGGCCGCAGAGTGGTTCGAAAAAGCCGCTCAACAGGGGGACGCGGACGCGCAAAACAACCTCGGGCGAATATCTGCCAATCTTACAACGCAGTGAGCAAGGGCCTGGCTCCGAACAATGGGTCGAAGATAGAGACACAAAGGTTTGAGAGGCACCTGAGCCATCTTGAGGCGCGTATTGATCAGCCTGAATCCGGCGGTTTCAAACCCCCTGCCCTTTATTCTGTCCGGTAGAGGACAGAAAGCCCTGTCAAGGCCAGGAGCGACTGTGGCCGGATTATAAACTTAACAAAAGTTTAAAATACAAAGCCATCTGCATCCTCTATAAGTTCCGCAAGTTTTTTTTCTCTTGGAATGCGGGAAAGGGATGGGTGCGTGCAGCGGATTTTGATGATTGTCGCCGATCAATGGCGCGGGGATAGTCTGGGTTGTGTCGGTCATCCTGTTGTCAAGACTCCGCATATTGATTCCCTGGCCCGTGATGGCGTTCTCTTTAAGCGGCATTATAGCTGTTCCGTTCCCTGTGGGCCGTCACGCGCGACCTTTTTGACCGGGGTTTATCCCCAAAATCACCGCATGATTACAAATGGAACGCCGCTCAATCGCGACTTGACCAATATGGCCCTGGAGTTGCGCAAGGGTGGCTTTGATCCTGTCATGTTCGGTTATACCGACATTACACCCGACCCGCGTGAGCGCGCCCCTGCCGACCCGGCTCTGAAAAGTTACGAAGGTGTCCTGCCCGGCTTTACCGTCGGGGCCGGGTTGGTCGAAGACAACAAACCCTGGCTCTCTGCGCTCAAGCGCAAAGGCTATCACGTCCGCCGCGCAGGTTATGACATCTATCGGCCTGATTGTTCCGGGGCAGAAGAGGGCCTGAGTTCACAGCCTGCGGTTTACAAAGCCGAAGACAGCGACACTGCCTGGCTGACAGACAGGGTTCTGGATCACCTCGACATGACAGAGGGCGCAGCTTTTTTCATTCAGGCCAATTTTATCAAACCGCACCCGCCCTTTGTCGCGCCCGCGCCTTATCACGGCCTCTATCGTGATTCCCATGCCATTCCTGCGCGGATCCGGGCAACAGACCCGGCGACAGAGGCCGCCAGCCACCCCTTCGCCGATTTTCTGTTAAAAAAATGGAAACTGTCTGCGTTTCTCAAAGGCATCGGCGAAGAAGACAACGACCCCGCTGACCGCCCCGTAGCCCAGCTGGATGATGAAGATATTCGCAATATTCGCGCCACCTACTATGGCCTGATGAGCGAAGTTGACCACCAGGTCGGTCGTCTGATTCAACAGCTCAAAGATCAAAATCTTTATGACCAGACGATGATTATCTTTACCTCTGACCACGGGGAGCAGATGGGCGACCATCACATGTTGGGCAAGGGGACATATTTTGACGCCTCTTACCATATTCCGCTGATTATCAAGGGGCCAAAGGGTTTTGCGTGCAATCGGCGCGTTGAGTCGTTCAGCGAGTCTATTGATCTGCTCCCAACAATTTTGGACATCAACGGCCTTGCCATTCCCCACCAATGCGACGGGCACTCACTCCTGCCTTTCTTGCGCGGGGACGTGCCGGAGAACTGGCGCGATTTTGTTTGTCATCACTATGATTTTCGCAATGTCGCAGACCGCACCGCCGAAGATCACTTTGGCCTGCATTCGGATCGTTGCAACCTCTCCATCCTGCGCGATGACCACTATAAACTCGTTCATTTCGCCGCACTTCCTCCCCTGCTTTTTGACATGAAGGCGGATCCGGGAGAATTGAACAATCTGGCGAAGAATCCTCACTATCATCCGGTTTTGCTGGACTATACCCAACGACTGCTGAGCTGGCGGATGACAAACGAATATGGTGCGCTTGATCTCATGGTTGCCACTCCCGGGGGCCTGTGTATTGGAACACGCTAATCCTTCCCCCTCCCCCTAATCCTTCCCCCCACCCTTGCGAAACTTTTAAGGAGATGTTCGCGATGAAGACCTTTCCCCTCATGACCGCCCGCCTGCTCGGCGGGGTTCAGGCCCTTGGGCTGGCCTTGAGCTTGACACCACTGGCCTCTGCCGCAAGCTGTCCCACGGTTGCCGACCCGATGGGTGTCAAGACGACCTTTCCACAACAGCTTGACCTGACAGACTACAAAACCGTGGAAATCACAGGAAACCCCCTGTTCGCAGGCGATAACCTGCCGCCGGCGGCAAAACGCATTCCCGAAGATGCCCTGGTTGTTCTGCCTTACGACGATTGCGGACAATACGGTGGAACCCTGCGCGGGCTGTCTAATGCGACCGAGGCGGCCACCTCGGATCTGCTCTCCATCCGTCACGTCAACCTTTTCCGCTACTCCGATGATCTGAAAACCATCGTCCCCAATGTGGCGAAATCCTGGGAATACAACAGTGACTTTACAAAACTCACTGTCAAGCTCCGCAAAGGTCACAGATGGTCTGACGGGGAACCCTTTACCTCCGCAGATATTGCCTTTTGGTACAATGATCTGATCCTCAACAAGAATATTTTTCCCAAAACCGCGACCTCGTGGCTCTTTGACGGGACGCCCATGACCATCGACACACCGGATAAAACAACCGTTGTTTTCAATTTTCCGGTTCCAAACCCGACGATGGTGATTAAACTCGCCACCAGCTACGAACAACCGTTCCAGCCACGTCATTTTTTTGAAAAAATGCACGGAACCTATAACCCGGATGCGGGCAAGCTGGCACAGGAACGCGGGTTTGAAAACTGGGGTGATCTGGTCAATAACTACTACGGTGGCTCTGACTGGAAAGATGTCCCCTCCCCCCTCCTGAAAGGCACAGATACCATCGTTGTCCCGACCCTGGAATCCCACATTGTGATTGAAGAAACCTCCAAGGGCCGCAAGCTCAAAGCCAACCCGTACTTTTTCCAGATTGATTCTGCGGGCAATCAGCTCCCCTATATCGACTTCATTGACGAACGCTATATTGCCGACAAGGAAGTCCGCAATCTGAAAATTGCCAGTGGTGAAGTTGACTACAAAACACAGTCGTTGTTCCTTGAAGATTTTACCTACTTCAAAGAAAACGAAGGCAACGGCAACTATCGGGTCGAACTGTCATCCGGTTTGGGAACGGGAAGTTATTATTCTTTTAACACCACGGTCGGGGACAAAAACAAGCGCGCGTTTTTCGCCAATCCCCGCTTTTCAGAAGCCATGTCCCTCGCCCTCAATCGCGAAGAAATCAACGAACTGGTTTACCTCGGTCAAGGCGAACCCATGGCGGGGACACTGTTTGAACCGCTCACCGTTGATTTTATCGACGAGGGTTTAAGCAAATACGCCACCGACTACAACCCGAAAAAAGCCGCCGCCATTCTGGATGATCTGGGTTTGGTCGATCGCAATGGTGACGGATTGCGTGACCTGAAAAACGGGGACACAATGATCGTCCGCTTGCTCTATTCCAACCAAGGCTCCCCCGTGCGCCTCCACGAGCTGGCCGCTGGCTACTGGAAAGACATCGGTGTGCGGGTTGACCTGCGCGAAGTCACCTCTGACGAATATCGGGAGCTGGGCAGTAAAGACGGGCTGGATATTGCGGCGTGGAACGGGGCCTCCATCCCTTATGTTTCTGTGTCACAGGACAACACCTATATTGTGCCACCCTTTGGCACCTATTTTGAGCCCGTCACCGGATTTGGCTGGGCGCAGTGGAAACAAAGCAACGGCGCAGAAGGTGTTGAACCCCCTGCGGACATTAAAAAGCTGTGGGATTTGGGAACGCAATTCCTGCAACAGGCTCCCGGCTCCGCAGAGGGAGCAAGGATCGGTCGCAAAATTGCCGAAATCTACACCAAAAACTTTATTCGTATGGGTGTGATTGGTAATGTTTCCGCACCCGTGATTAAACACAACCGGATCAAAAACATTCCGACCTTTAGCGTTGCCTCCTACGATTACTATCGCACCTACCCCTTCCGGGCGACACAGTGGTATATTCAGGAGTGACACGTCAGGAGTGGTCTCTGGCCGCTGATCCCATGTGATCTGTGCCGGGAACTGTAACAGTTCCCCGCATCCCTGTTCACCCGGCATCGCTGTTCAAAGGAAAAAAACAACGTGCTGTTTTTTGTGGCTCAACGCATCACGGGGATGATTTTGACCATGTTAGCGGTCTCTGTGATGGTTTTTGCCATTATGGAACTGCCTCCCGGGGATTATGCGGAACGCTATATGTTTCGCAAGGCCTCAGGGTCTGGGATGATCGTCACCGATGCCGATATTGAAAACGTGCGGATCAAGCTGGGGCTGAACAGACCCGCCCCGGAGCGTTATCTGGACTGGGTGGGCAATATTATCACGGATTTTGATTTCGGTCAGGCCTTTGCCTATGAAACCTCTGTCAACGATATGATCGGTGATCGGCTGTGGCTGACCCTGAGTATTCTTTATTCCACATTGATCTTGACCTATCTGCTCGCCATTCCCATTGCCATCTATGCGGCAATCAGGCGTCATTCTCTGGCTGACTATTCTCTGACGATTTTGTCCTATCTGGGGCTGGCTCTGCCCAATTTTTTTCTGGCTTTGATTATGCTTTATGTTTCAGTCACTATTTTTGATGGCTCTGTCGGGGGGCTTTTTTCCAAAGAGTACGCCGAACAGCCGTGGAGCTGGGGCAAGGTACTTGATCTTTTGACACACCTGCTTATCCCGGCGGCAGTGCTGGCGTGGTCGGCAACCGCCCTGCAATTACAAACTGTGCGTTCGACCATGCTGGATGAACTGAACAAGCTCTCTGTCACAGCCGCGCGGGCGCGCGGGATTCCCGAAAAACGCCTGCTGATAAAATATCCCGCACGGCTTGCGGTTAATCCGGTCATTTCAACTGTGGGATTTGATGTCAGCCGGATTTTTTCCGAACTGCCCATTGTCGCCCTGGTGCTCAGCCTGCCCGAACTGGGCGAACTGCTCATCATGTCCTACCTTGACCTTGATATGAATGTTGCGGGAGCCATTTTGCTCATGCTGACCTTTTTCATCGTTGTCATGAATTTTGTCTCTGATTTGCTCCTCGCTCTTTTTGATCCGCGCATTCGCTTGCGCGGAGGGATCTGAAGGACATGACAACACAAACCGCACAACAAGACGCCGTTAAATACTACACCGCCTCACAATGGTATTTGATCTGGTGGCGTTTTCGCCGCCATCGGGCGGCAATGGTCGGGGCGTTGGTGCTGTCGGGGATGATGGTGACGGGTATTTTTGCAGAATTTTTTGCCCCCTATGGCCCGACAACGCGCGACAGTCAACAGGTCTATTCCTCCCCGCAACTGCCCCGCTTTGTCGATCACAATGGCTTTTCTCTACGCCCCTTTGTCCATGGAATCAGCACAAAACGCGACCCTGTGACCCTACGTCTCATTGCAAAACCCGACCCGGACAAGCGGATTTATCTGACCTTTTTCACCGCAACAGGTGAAACCTATGATTTTTTGGGTCTGTTTACTTCGAATCTGCGCCTCTTTGCCCTCGACGATCCCAAGGCGAAAATTCACCTGTTCGGGACGGATGATCTGGGCCGTGATGTTTTTTCCCGTGTTCTCTATGCCTCGCGCACCTCGCTTTCTGTCGGTTTTATCGGTGTGCTGCTGTCCTTTGTCCTCGCCCTGTTTTTCGGGGGTCTGGCGGGATATTACGGCGGCTGGACAGATTACGGCATCCAACGCGGGTCGGAAATTATCCGCGTCATTCCCGCCATCCCCCTTTATATGGCGATTTCAGCCGCCTTTCCGTCTGAATGGACGAATATTCAGGTCTATTTTGCCATGACGGTCATTTTTGGTTTATTGGGCTGGACGACCCTGGCACGGCGCATTCGGGGGCATTTGCTGTCCCAACGCCACGAAGACTATGTCCTCGCCGCCGAATTGTCCGGGTCTTCCCCTGCGCGCATTATTTCGCGCCATATGCTCCCCTCCTTTACCAGCTATATCATTGTTGATCTTGTCATTTCCTTTCCCTATGTGATCCTCAGCGAAACGGCCCTCAGCTTTATTGGCCTCGGCCTGCGCCCGCCGTCGGTGTCGTGGGGAATTTTGCTCCAGGATGCCCAAAACGTCCGCGCGATTGAACAGGCCCCCTGGCTTTTTATTCCCGCCGGTTTTGTTGTCCTTGCCGTTTTGGCCTTTACCATTCTGGGCGATGGCCTGCGCGATGCTGCTGACCCCTATCAAGTCGCCAACAATTAAAGGGGACACCGGATGACAGTGCCTCATATCCTCGCCTTTGAAAATCTGGATGTGTCTTTTCAAACAGACGAAGGTCTGGTCAAGGTCCTGGATCAGGTCTCTTTCACACTCGGACGCGGGCGAACGCTGGGGCTGGTGGGGGAGTCCGGGTCAGGGAAATCGGTCTCAACCCGCTGTGCCGTTCAACTCAACGCCAAAAATGTCCGCATTGGCCCCCAATCGCACATCGTCCTGAATCGGCGCGATGGCACGCAAAGTGACCTCTTGACAATGGGTGCGAAAGACATCCGGAAAATTCGCGGTGGTGAAATTGGCATGATTTTTCAAGAACCCATGGCCGCCTTTTCCCCGGTCTATACCATCGGCAACCAGATGATCGAAGCCATCCGCCTCCACCGCACAACCACAAAAAAAGCCGCCCGCACTGATGCGATCGAGATGCTGCGCAAGGTCGGAATGTCCAGCCCGGAACAGCGTATTGACCAATATCCGGGGGAACTGTCCGGGGGAATGCGTCAACGTGCAATGATTGCACTGGCCCTGTCCACCAATCCGCGTGTGCTGATTGCTGACGAACCCACAACAGCATTGGATGTCACCATTCAGGCACAGGTTCTCGACCTCATGCGCACACTCCAATCAGAATTGGATATGTCGATCCTCTTTATCACTCATGATCTGGGTGTTGTCTCTCAGGTCGCCCATGATATTGCGGTCATGTACCTGGGCCGGGTTGTCGAGGCGGGCCAGACCCGCAGTGTTCTTAAAAATCCGCAACACCCCTACACCAAAGGCTTGCTGAACGCCTTGCCCGCCGTCAACCGGCTCAAAAAAAGGCTCTCCCCCATCGGAGGAGATATTCCCGGGCCACTGGAACGCCCGACGGGCTGTCCCTTTCACACACGCTGCGCCCAGGCCATCGCCGGGCTGTGCGACCACATTACGCCCCCCCCCACAGAGATCACAGCCGGACATAAGGTCAGCTGTCATCTCATGACGCCGTAAGGACATTGCGTCATGCCCGCGCAAACACTCGTTGAGGTCACCGACCTTCAGGTTTACTTCCCCATCGGCAAAAAAAGCCTGTTTAACGATAGCCGGCTTTTCATCAAGGCCGTTGATGCCGTTTCCTTTGATATCCAGCGCGGAGAAACCCTCGGACTGGTCGGGGAGTCGGGGTCAGGCAAAACAACAGTCGGACGGGCTTTATTGCGCGCCTATCAACCCACAGGGGGCGCGGCCCTGTTCCACAGTACAGAGGGATCAGTCGATCTGATGCAATTAGAGGGGAAGAAATTGCGCCATTTTCGGCGGCAAATGCAAATGATTTTCCAGGATCCCTACGCATCATTAAACCCGCGCATGACCGTTCGCGACCTCATCGCCGAACCCCTGGAAGCCAACAATATCGAAAAACTCGGCAAAGACCAGATCGATGACAGGGTGAGGGACATCGCCGGACTGTGCAAGCTGAACCTCGAACACCTGCGCCGCTTTCCCCATGCCTTTTCCGGTGGGCAACGTCAACGAATCTGCATTGCCAGAGCCCTGGTCGGGCGACCGCAATTTGTCGTCTGTGATGAATCGGTCGCCGCACTTGATGTTTCGATTCAGGCGGAAATCCTCAACCTGCTCCAGAATCTTCAGGACAAACTGGGGACGACTTTCCTGTTCATCGCCCATGACCTGTCTGTTGTCGCCCAAATTTCAAACCGCGTTGCGGTCATGTATGTGGGGAAAATTGTCGAAATTGGCCCAACGGAACAGATTTTCCACCGTCCGCGTCACCCTTACACCCGCGCTCTGCTGTCTGCCATCCCCCGCCCGGATCCCGATGCGACCTTCACCCCCGAACGCCTCGCGGGTGACATTCCCGATCCGGCAAACCTGCCGGACGGATGCCGTTTCAACACGCGCTGCCCCATGGCAACACAGCGATGTCGAATCGAAGAACCGGATCTGCGCGATTTTGGCGACGGTCACAAAACCGCCTGCCACTACGCGGAACAGGTTGCCGAACCACTCAAGACCATTTAACCCGAAGGATGCGGTTTAACCCGATTGCAAAAAATTCATTTTGACGTGCAGGAGACTCATTTTTTGCCCGACTGCGCCTGCAATAGAGCCTCGAGACAAGTGTCCAGACTGACCTGTTTGGCCATCCGATCGCGCGCCTCGAGGTATCTTGACACCCCATCGTAAAAAACAATATCAAGAATACAATGCCCGGCATGAAACTGCATGAGCAATCCTGGCGGTTCTGCACGTTCAAAAACAGCTGAACCAAAAATTTGCGTGATCTCCTGCGGACTACGCCCTTGATAGCTTTGCGGGTTCAGATCAAATTCAGGCGCGGGGGGCGCAGGGGGAAGCGTAGGACTCACGGGCCGGGGCGGCAAAGGCCGGGGAGAAAAAACCCGGGAGTGCATAATAAGATCGGGCTGTTGTGGCGCAGGGAGTGTCCTCTCTGACCGGAACCCGCAGGCCGAGAGAAACACAGCCCCCAAAACAACCGCACAACGCGCCACACGCACCGGACATAGACCAAAGAATACCATCACTGCGCCTTTTGCCAATCCTCATAGCGATGCACCATAACAGCCGTCATCCACAGGGGCGCGATTAAATTGAGTACGGGAAGAGTAAACAAAAAAGCCCCCAGAACACCCGTCCAAAACACCGCACCGGCAGGACAAACCCTTTTCAATGGTGCCCGCCGCCCGGAGACCAGCATGGCATATTCGCGCCCGAACAGATAACCGTTGACGGTGTAATAGAGGACAAAACCCAATCCGGGGATAAAAAAAGCCACAACGTAAAAGGGCACTGCCAGGAAATTAACCCCCAGTGTCAGCCCCAGAAACTGCACCGCACTCCCGCAGGCCTCTGTCAAAGGTTGCCGCCGCGCCCCGGAACGGTCGGGATAGTGTTTGCGCTCAACAGCGCGGGCAATGTCTTCAAGGAACAACGACAAAACAGCAACCATCACCGCCGGAAAAAGGAACAGGCACCCCGCAAAAAAAAGTCCCGACCCGACACCCCAGTCCAACAACCAACCCGGCAACCAAACAAAAGCCCAATCCGGTAGCCACCAGATCACGACCCCGAAGAGAACCGCCAGCAAAAGCACCGACAGGCCACAGGACAGCAGAAAAGATGTCATAAAAACCCTGCGAAAAACAGGATCAAACGTCTGTTCAATAGCCTTGCATAACGCAGAAAACATGGGAACCCTTCGCCCGGGGGAGACAGGCGCAAAAAAGGAGACAGGCGCAAAGAATTAAATCTTTTCGACAGCCCATGCAAGAGTCAGGGCGCGGTCATCACAAATATACAGCACCCCGCCGGACAAACAGAACCCCGAAAGGCTATTGCCTTTCGGGGCTGCCGCTGGGTCAAGTTCACAGGGTAGGTCAGAACTTGACCCTGGCATTCAGGCGGGCACTGTGGCCCGTGTAGCCGGGGCGGGCACTCATACCAATTTTCATAATTCAGAACCCATGGGCCCATTTTCTGTATCCAATGGACCTGATTTTCGATGGTCTTTCGGTGAGGTTGTTCCACGCGTCACAACAGAGGGAAACGATCTGGTCCTGATTGTCAAAGATCCGGTTTGACAGCCAGTTTTGCCGCAAATATTGCCAGACATTTTCGACCGGGGCCGGGCTACGTGGCGGCAACGGCAAGAGGGTGATATTGTCCGGGATATCCAGTTTGCCAGTGGTGTGCCAGCCCGCCTTGTCAAGGATGATGACAGCAACCGGGCTCGACCTGTGATGATATTTCTTCCAGGTGCCATTGCATCCCGCGTGTATCACACTGCGGCAGGACAAGCGCGGCCCCCCCGGGCGGGACAGATCGCCCCGAATATCCAGGCGGATTTTGTGCGCAGGTCTTTTGGTGCCACAGGCCGTGTGCCTCGTTCGGCCCAACGCCAGGTGATCTGTGTTTTTTGACCAACACGCGCCTCATCCTGCCACCAGATTTCCAGCGGGACAGCCGGACCAATTCTGGCGTGCAGGCGGGCTATTTCGGCGGGGAAGTTTTTTTAAATGCGTCAATCTCATGCGCGTTCTGGCCATGATGACGCGGTCGTGCCGTCAGTTTTCTGTCGCCCATTTCCCGTAACACCCGGCTCATTGTGGGGATGCTCACACTGATCCGGTACTCTTCCCATACCCGGCGCACCAGGTCTTCCAGACGCCAACGCCGTCCACTGATGGACATGGGCCGCGTTCAACAAGGGATGCCAGGGGTGGTCGGCATTCAGCTTCCGTGGAGCACCGGTCGGCTTGCGATCAACGAGGCCTGCCGGACCTTCTGCATTGAAACGCAACACCCAGTCACGAATGATTTGCAAACCAACACCGCCAACAACAGCAGCCTCACTGCGGCTGCCGCCATCATAAATGGCAGCCAGAGCCAAAAGGCGGCGTGTCTGATTGGACTCAGTTGACTGGCGGGCAAGGCGGCGAAGCTGGCGACTGTCAAAGTCTTCTCGCAAGGAAATGGCGCGTCTCATGGAAACCTCCAATAAAGTGTCCCCTTAAGAATCACACAATGACAACAAACGCCAGGACAAATAAGTCAAATCTTCTGAAAATTGGTATCAGGTCATAGTCCGCCCCGATTGACCAGCGCGGGGCATTATAGCTCAGGCCCACCCCTGCGGTGCCTGACAGCTTCCTGACCTTCGCCCCCTTGACCGTAAAGCGGCTGCCTCCGCCGGTGAACCGGCCGCGCGCCGTCGTTTGATCCCCCGCAAAGTCATAGGACAGCCCCACACGCACCACGGGAACAAGGGTGCCATTCCCCCGGGTGATCTCTTTGTGTAGGCGGGTGCCCAGCGTCCCCACAACCGCATCAATCGACCCCACTGTGATCTTCTGGTTCAGGCTCAACGCCCCCGTCGTGGTATATTTCGCCGATCCCACCCGCGTCCACGACAGACCCGCCGTCGGGGTCAGCGTCGTGCTCGCATCAAGCCTCAGCGGCACACCACCCCCCACAGAGGCCGTCAGGCTGGTCGTGTCATAAGCCGACTTGCGCCTCAAACCCGCCACACGCGAGGTCGTGCTCACATCATTGCGCCCAACGCCCACCTGACCGTCCACATAATAACGCCCCGTGCTGTAATCCCCATAAATCGAGACCTGCCAGCTCCTGACATCCGTCTTGTCCTCGCCAACACCCTTGCCCGTCATCCGGCTGGTGCTATAGGCCAGAGCCGTCCCCACACGACCCCGTTCCCCCACAGGCGCATCCACACCCACCGCAAGGCCCCGTGCAGAGGTGTCATAACCGTCAATCCTCTGTTTTTTGTCCTTCGCCTGTTTGCCCCGACTGCCAAACGGCTTGAGCCAGAAGGCCCTGTCCAGCCCCTCGCCCCCGGTCGCAAATCCACTCTGGACAAATCCGCTCTGGCTGTCTCCCCCGCGCTGCACAGACAGGCGTTCGCCAACCACACCCGCCACCTGTGTCCCCGTCGAGACCACCGCCCTCCTCACCCCGCCCAGCGCGGTCATCTGCGGCGTGAGCTGGGCCGCAAGCCGCTTGCCTTTCGCCTCATTCCCCGCCCGGGTCGCCTCCTCGAGAATCTTCTTCACAGGGTCGTTCGCAGGTAAATCCTTCGCAAGGGACGAGGCCGCCAAAAGCACAGAGGCTTCAGAGGGCGACACGCCCAGCTTCGACGACACCTCGCCTGCTGACTTGAAGCCCTTGGCCCACGCAATAACGCTCCCCCCGTCATCCGTCGCAAGCTCGTATTTTAAAACATTACTCTCCACAAGGATCAGCTTGCCGCTGTCGATGACTGCACGCAAGTCCTTGTTGATCAGTTTCTGCTCTCCCTCGGTAAAGGAGGAGTCAAAGGCAATCCTGACACTGTTGTCCGCATCCGCAGTGCCGAGATTAAAATCACCCCCCACCGTTATAAACGCTTGATCTGCCGCATCCCCCTCCCGCTGGCCAAAGGCAGGCCCCAGGGTGAGGGTACTGTTCCTGTGCGCTGTCAGATCACCCGACAGATAAACAGGCCGGTTAAAGGTCACTTTGGCATCCTCGTTCACAGTCAGGCTACGCAACCCGTTGTTCCCACCACTTGCGCCCAATGCACCCTCAAAGGTCACGCCGTCGGTGTTGGCAATGATGATCGCGCCATAATCGCCACCCGATGCGCCTGTGATATCGCCCGTGATCGTCTGTCCGGCAGTCCCGCCAAAGGTGACAGAGCTTCCGTCGCCAAGCTCGAACTGCGTTCCGGCTTTGACATTGCCCTTGAAGGTTGTCGCATCGCTTGCGGTGATGTTCAGGTTGCCCGCATAAACATCACCGTTAAAGGTCGTTTCCCCATCGGCAACCGTGATCCTGTTCAGGGCATCCTCTGCGGTACCGATTGACCCCGTAAAGGACACCTTGCGACCCGTGGCATGGCTTGAGCGGTTCCTGATCTCCAGATTGCCCTGTCCGTCATCGCCCGCAACAATGTCGCCCGTGATCGTTTGCGCGTCCGTCGCCCCTGTCCCGCGTCCATTGGTGCCGGTGACCCCGCTGGCATCACCGACAATCAGGGTCGCTCTGTTGCCGATTGTGACATTACCGGCAAAATAACCGGACTGTTCAAGCGTTGCTTTGGTGTCGGTGTGCAGGGTCAGACGGGCCAGTCTGGCAGTGGTCGCACCCAGGTTCCCCTCAAAGGTCACACCGGCTCTGTTGGCAATGGTGATCGCCCCCTGATTATTGGCATCCGTCGTGATCGCAGGGGTGATGGTCTGTGCCCCCGTCCCGGCAAAGGTCGCAGCCCCCCCCGCCCCATCAAAGACCAGACCGTTGGCCCCGGTGGTGACAGACCCCTTGAAGGTCGCCGCACCCGCCAGCGTCAGGCCCGCGCGCGTGGTCACAGAGCTGTTGAAGGTCGTCCCGTCGCTGTCGGCATTGACGTCAATCGTTCCGGCATAAACAGCACCAGCAAAAACCGTCTGGCCGTTGTCCAGTGTGAGTCGTGCAAGATCGTTACCGTTCCCCGGCGCGCCAACGGCATCCTCAAAGCTCACCGTCCTGTTCGTCGTGCCGCTGTTATTCACAACGACAGATCCCCGCTTGCCCGTGCTGTTGCTGATGACCGCCTTGATGGTCTGGTTGCCAGACCCGCCAAAGGTGATTGTGGCATCATCGCCCAGCTTCAGGCCATTTGCCAGATAAACACTGCCTGCAAAGGTCGCGTTGGAGTCATCGTTCAGGGTCACGCGGTTCAACTTTTGACCACTTGCGCCCAGCTGGCCCGCAAAGGTCACGCCGTCCGCGTGGGTGTTGGCAACGATGATTGTGCCATAATCGCCCCCCGCCGCGCGCGTGATATCGCCCGTCACCGTTTGTCCGGTCGTGCCGTTAAAGGTGACAGAACTTCCGTTGCCAAGCCGGAACCTTGTCTCTGCCTTGACATCGCCCTTGAAAACTGTCGCGTCGGTTGTGGTGATATTGATCGTATCGGCATAAACACCACTGTGAAAGGTCGTCCGGCCAGCGCTCAGTGTGATCTGCTTGAGAGCTGTCCCATCGGCACCGACTGACCCGCCAAAGGTGACTTTGTTGGTCGTCGCGTGGGCGTTGTTCACAACCAGGAGACCACGCCCGTCGGAATCCGTGGTGATGTCCCCCGTCACAGTCTGGTTCGCCGTGCCGTTCAGGGTGATTTTGGCCGCATCGTTCCCGGCAAAGGATATCCCGAGTGCGCCTGTGGTCACATTGCCCCTGAACTCTGCGCCATCGGTTGATTCGACCAAAAGAGCCCCTGCAAAAACATCACCCTTAAACCGCGCCACACCATTTCTCACCGAGAGTCCGGCAAGATCGTTGCCCGACGCGCCCACAGCACCCTCAAAGGTCACAATATTATTATTCGTCGTGCCGCTGTTATTCACAACAACAGACCCCCGCTTGCCCGTGCTGTTGGTAATATCCGCCTGAACGGTCTGGTTGCCAGACCTGCGAAAGGTGATGGTGCTATTGCCCAGGGTCAGGCCATTCGCCAGATAAACATGACCCTCAAAGGTCGCCTCGGAGTCATCGTTCAGGGTCAGGCTGTTCAACCCGTTGTTCGTACCACTTGCACCCAATGCACCCTTGAAGGTCACGCCGTCATCGTTGTCGATGGTGATTGTCCCATAGTTGCCCCCCGATGCACTTGTGATATTGCCAGCCACCGTTTGGGAACCTGTCCCGTTGAACGTGACCTGTGACCCGTTGCCGAATGTCAGGCCGTTCCCGAGGTAAACATTACCCGCAAAAGCCGCCTTGACATTATTGTTCAGCGTCACGCGGGAGAGGCCATTGTTCGCACCGCTCGCCCCCAGGCTCCCCTTGAAGCTCACACCGTCCGCGTGGGTGTTGGCAATGATGATTGTGCCATAGTTGCCCCCCGCCGCGCTCGTCAGATCGCCCGCAATCGTTTGGGAGTCTGTCCCGTTGAACGTGACCTGTGACCCGTTGCCGAATGTCAGGCCGTTTTCGAGGTAAACATTGCCCGCAAAGGCCGCCTTGACATTATTGTTGAGCGTCACGCGGGAGAGGCCATTGTTCGCACCACTCGCCCCCAGGCTCCCCTTGAAGGTCACGCCGTCTGCGTGGGAATTGGCAATGATGATCGCGCCATAATCGCCACCCGCCGCGCTTGTGATATTGCCCGTGATTGTTTGTCCGGCGGCATCAGCTCCGGCGGCATCACCAAAGGTCACAGAACTTCCGTTGCCCAGTCTGAACCCTGTCTCTGCCTTGACATCGCCCTTGAAAACTGTCGCATCGCTTGTGGTGATCGTGATCCTGTCGGCATAAACACCCTTGTTAAAGGTCGTCCGGCCATCGCCCAGAATGATCTGCTCGAGAGCCGTCCCATCATAACCAACCCGTTGCGTAAAGGTGACTTTGTTATTATTGACATTGGTGGTGCCATCACCCCGGTTATCGACAATCAGTGTCCCCTGTCCGTCACTACCTGCGGAAATAAAACCCCTGATCGTTTGACCCCCGTCATTTACTGTCGCAAGACGGCCCACACCGCCAATCGTCAGAGTGGCGTTGTTGCCGATTGTTATGAAACCAGATTCGTACGCCGTGCTCTGTTCAATCGTCACGTGTGACGCTGCATCCGCTGTCGCGCCACCCCTTATCTCAATAGAACCGGCATTTATATCCTTTTTAAAAACAGCAACACCCGCAGACTCATTATTACCGACAAAAATGCGACCTATGCGGTCACGACCCGCGCCAATCTCCCCATTAAAGGTGACTGTGTTCCGACGTGCCGGATCACCGGAACGCCCGCCAATAATGGTGAGACCACCTCCGCGCGAACCACCATCAGAACGACCACCGGTAATTTTATTGCCCACTGTGATATCACTGGCTGATGCGTTGAATATGGCCCGGGCATTCACAACTGTCCCCGCCGAAGGCGAGGTGCGATGAAATCCATCCTTCAGCGCAATGGTCTCACCGGACACGTCACCCCGAAACTCGACAGTCGTCCGCTCATTCGTGTGATTGCCCCCAATCACATCGATATTGTCAACATGAACGCCCCTGTTGAAAATCGCATGACCGCCATTGGACGTGTCGCCCACCGTCAACTGCCCGAGGCGTTTATCAGTCGCCCCAATCTCTATGTCAAAGGTCGCCTTATTCGGTGCGGCGTTATTCACACCGTTCAGAACCTGAATCGTCCCCTCGCCATCTGCGGCGGTGGTGATCTTTGCCGTGCCAGTGCCCAAAATCCTCTGATCGGCCGCGCCGCCAAAGGTCACAAAACCGCTGGTTCTGCCAAGCTGGATCCCTGTGCCCACCTTGACATCGCCCTTAAACGTCGTCGCGTCGCCTGTGTCAATCGTGATCGACCTCGCATAAACACCACTGCTAAAGGTCGTCCGGCCATCGCTCAGCGTGATCTGCCTGAGGGCTTCCCCATCGAGGCCGACTGAACTGCTGAAGGTGACTGTGTTGTTATTGGCATTGGTGGTGCCATTCCCCCGGTTATCAACAATCAGTGTTCCCTGTCCGTCACCACCTGCTTCAATCCAACCCCTGATCGCTTGACCCGTGTCATTCACGGTCGCAGAACGGCCCGCACCGCCAATCGTCAGGGTGGCGTTGTTGCCGATGTCTATGGAACCCTGTCGCCTCAAACTCTTTTCAATCGTCATGTGCGATGCCGCACCCGCTGTCGCGCCACCGCCTATTTTAATAAAACCGGCACTTGTATCCTCTTTAAAAACAGCAACACCCGCAGACCCATCACGACCGACAAGAATGCCGGACAAGCTGTCACCACCCGCCCCAATCTCCTTGTTAAAGGTCACTTTATGTTGCCGATTACCGGAACGGCCCCCGATAATGGTCACCCGACCTTCGCTGACCTGATAACCAACAATGCCCGCATCAATCGTGATATCACCATTCATCGCATTGAAAACAGCCTGCGCCCGGGAAATGCTTCCATTGCCTTCTCCATCTCTGAGCATGATGGTATCACCGGACACATCACCCCGGAACTCCGCCATGGCGTGCTCCACGTTATTGGAATTACCATTATTCTCCCCCGCAAGCACATCGATGTTATCAACATGAACAGCCCTGTTGAAAATCGCATGACCGCCCTTGTTCCGCTGGCCCACCGTCAACTGCTTGAGGCGTTTGTCGTTCGCATCCGTCGCGGCATCGTGACCAATCTCTATGTCAAAAGTCGCCTTATGCGGTGCAGCGTTATTCACACCGTTCAGAACCTGAATCGTCCCCTCGCCGTCTGCGGCGGCAGTGATCTGCGCCGTGCCGTTATTCAGGCGGCCTATCGTCTGATCATCATCGCCGGAAATAGTAATATAAGCACGACCGTTTGCACCCTGATCGTCCAGCGTCACATTACCACCAAAAGTCGCATCACCCTTGAGTTCAAGGAACACGTTGACGGGATTAGCGGTGTTGTTGCCGGATTTGAGTGCGGTTGTTTGATCGACCACCAGATCACCGTTGAAAAGAGCTTTGGCAAACTTGCCGGCACCTGTCGCGCTGGTCATATCAAGATCTGATTTTCGGATATGCGCATCTCTTGTAACATCAATAGAGGAAGAAGCAGAACCATTAGAACCAACCTCTACCCAAATTGCCTCACTACCCGGAGTTTTTATAATTTCCCCGACACGAAGTGAGACATCGCTGCTTGAACCAGACCCACCCCCTACAACAAGTCGCCTGAATGGCACTGCCTCATTCCCGACCGGACGTCCTGATCCACTTTTGAGGATTCCAATATCGGGACGACGAGTAGTGTGATTAACCGCAACAGTCCCGCCCCCTATTGTGAGGTTATCACCCGCTTTCGCGTTCGCCATATTCGTGCTGGAGGTGTTAGTTCTCGCTGTACCATCGGCCCAGATGTCAAAATTGATTCGTAACGCAGACGTCTCTCCCACTTTCGTGTAATCCACCGCTGTCTGGGCAAAGGCACCAGAGCCAACGCTTGCCGCCAGAACAACAGCAGACACACCCGCCAACAAAGACGATTTGGAAGAAAAACGACACATCGCAAGACCTACCCTGTTCAAAGGTTTATCCAAAAAACACAGGCCAGCCCGACGCAGAATACATCACCGCACAAAAAAAGGCCGACCCATTCGAGGCCGACCCACACAATTCTGACAATACAGAGAGCAGAGGCGAAAAAAGATGTCAAGGACTAAATGAGAAAAATCCCGTTGCGGGATAGAAAAAAAGCCGGCCTTGTGAGGCCAACCACTCATATTATGCCGAGGCAGAATGAAAAAGTGTGCTGTCTATCAAAAATAGTGTATGAAAGACTTTATGCCTCACAAACAAGCCATATTTGATAACATTTCAGATTTTTATCATTTTTCGGGAACGACATATTTTTTGCGGCAGTAAACTTTTGGGCCTGTACAACACAGAGCGCGAAGCTATCAAAGACGACAGGAGCAGACAGGCTTTCCAGCCCTGAGTCTCCCACCTGGGGCTTTAGCCACAGGCCAGACTCGTGCAGGACGCAAAAACCTTCCTTCACCACAGGGGGAGTGTTGTCTCCGAGGGGGAAGGAAACCCTTGCGCTTTTTCGGCTGTTGTCAATCGATCCTAGGATTTCTGGACGGAGGCCAGGGCAGACTGGATAGATTTTTTGGCCTGCCGCGCCTTTTTTCCCAGTTTGTTGTTCGGGGTGGACAGCAGAAACGCATCAATTCCCCCCCGCTTTTCGATTGTGCGAATTGCAGAGGTGCTCAGGCGAAATTGAATCGTGCGTCCCAAGGCATCACTCAACAAGGATGCCGCCTGAAGATTGGGCAAATAGCGGCGACGGGTTTTATTATTGGCGTGACTAACATTGTTTCCCGCCTGAACACCCTTACCTGTAAAATCGCAACGGCGCGCCATGATCCTGTACCTTCTGTGCTGTCTCAAATTTTGTTTGGGGGCCTTTGTAGGGAAAGGAACAGGGGGGGTCAAGATCCCGGAACCTGTTTTTACCGATCTGTGGCATAGTGGTTTTGATTATAAAGGATTTTTTCATGGGCGTGGGATGTGAAAAATGCGTTAATTCCGATTCTCGACCACGCAAAATTTCTATCATTTCATCATCCTATGACAGAATTTGTTGCTTGCGCCACATCTGGGCATAGTGTGCATCACGCGCCATCAAGTCACTGTGTGTTCCCCGTTCGACAATCTGTCCATGATCGAGGACAATAATATCATCCGCACCAACCACCGTGGAAAGCCTGTGCGCGATCACAAGCGTCGTGCGATGGCGGGACACAATATCAAGGCTGGTCTGGATTTCCTGTTCTGTTGTCGTGTCTAGTGCCGAGGTTGCTTCATCAAAAACTAAAACTGCCGGGTCTTTCAAAACAGTACGGGCAATAGCAACGCGCTGCTTCTCACCACCGGACAGCTTCAACCCCCGCTCACCGACGAGGGTATCATAACCATCAGGTAGAGACGAAATAAAATCATGAATACGCGCTGTGCGCGCCGCCTGCTCAACAGCGGCGCGCGTGGCCCCAGGCCGTCCATAGGCGATATTGTAAAGAATACTCTCGTTAAACAACACGGTATCCTGGGGCACAATACCAATGGCCCGGCGCAGGCTGTGCTGTGTGACCTTTGCAATGTTTTGCCCATCCAGCAAAATTGCCCCACTCTTCACATCATAAAACCGATAAAGCAAGCGGCTCATCGTCGATTTTCCCGCCCCACTGGCCCCAACAATCGCAAGTGTCTGCCCCGGTTCCACCCCGAAAGACAGCCCACGCAGGATCATGCGGCGGGGGTCATAGCCGAAAACAACATCACGAAATTCAAGCCGCGCCCCCGCGAGGACAAGATCACGCGCCCCTGCACAGTCGCGCACCTCGACAGGTTCACGCATCAATTCAAACATGGTGTGAATATCAATCAGGGCCTGACGAATTTCGCGATAGACAAAACCCAACATATTCAACGGCAGGGACAGCTGGATGAGATAGGCATTCACCATCACAAATTCCCCCACCGTCATCCGCACTGCCAAGACCTCTAACGCCGCCATAACCATCAAGGCCCCCATGCCCAACGACACGGTTGCAGACTGGGCAATATTCAGGACGGACAGCGACGTGCGATTTTTGACCGCCGCCTGTTCATAATCTGCCATCCCCTGGTCATAGCGTTCGGCCTCAAAATCCTCGTTGCCAAAATATTTCACCGTTTCAAAATTCAACAGGCTATCCACAGCCCGATTATTGGAATTTTGATCCGCCCTATTCATCGCCCGACGCACCCCAATTCGCCAGTTGGTGATCCAAAAAGTCAAGGCAACATAGGCCACAATCATCACCAGCGGTAAAACGGCAAAACGCCAATCAAAAAAACCCCAAAGCAAAACACAAACAAAGACAATTTCCAATAGGGTCGGTACAACACTGAACATCATGAACACAAACATGAATTCAATGCCCTTTGTCCCGCGATCAATCGCCCGCGACAGCCCCCCCGTTCGCCGATCCAAATGAAAGCGCAGGGACAGCGTATGAAGGTGGCAAAAACTTTGCAAGGCGACCTTACGAATGGCATTCTGCACCACGCGGGCAAAGGTGCCTTCGCGCAAATTGTCAAAGACTACTGCCCCCGTTCTGGCACAGGCCCACGCCACCAACAAAGCAGCAGGAACCAAAATCCCCGCATCACGTAAAATCTGCATCAAAGGCCCGACCGCGCCTGCATTATTGAGGCTATCGACTGCTTCTTTGAGGAAAAAGGGAACGGAGAGACTACTGACTTTAGCCAAGACCAAAAAAACAAAAGACACCGCAACACGCCCGCGCAGACCAGACCGCGCCGCAGGCCAGAGCAAGGGCAAGAGTTTTTTGAACGATTGAAACTGGCTGTCCTCTTGACCTGTACCCATTTGGTTTTTTATTCCATCCGCCCCAAAGACCGCGACAACAGGATATAGAGTTTACCGACATCCGCCGTCATAAAGGTTGCAGAGAGAACATCATTGCTGTCGCAGTCTCTGGCCTGTTCCATCAGGGCGTCGAATTGATCCAGGTAGCGATTAACCGCACGGCGAAAATCGGCATTTTTTTCAAAATTCGCCTTAATCACCGGAACAGTAAACTGGTCTTTCTTCCGCAAGATGTTGCGCGCGAAAAGGCCGCGCTCCCCCCGCTGATAGCGTTTCCAGTATTCTTCGGGGATGTCCTCGTTGAGCAAGCGATTGAGTTCAACCGCCGATGAGTTGATGTCTTCGATCAAAAGGGTCGCAGAGCGCAGAAACTGATCGCGCCTGTTATTTTCTGTATCCGTACGCAGGCTGAGCGACTGGCGCACGGCGTCCTCGGTGGCTTGTCGAACGTCCTTGCTGCGTTGGTCGAGATCATCCGCCAAACGTGCCGTCGCCTCCTGTGCTATTTCAACCGTTTTCGTCATGACTGTAGATTGCGTTCGCAGGGATTTGAGCAACTCCGCCGACTTGTCCAGTGCAGTTGTCGCGGTCGAATCAAGGGTCGCAATCACACTGCCAGCACGCGCACCCATTGAATCAATGTGGGCCAATGTTTCGCTGGTCATTTTTTCCAGGCGTTTGCGTTGTGCCTCCAGATCACGGCGCAAACGATCCCCCGAATCGCGGGCATCACGGCTTGACTCCCGCAAGAGCTGCACACGACTATCAATGGTTTGACGGGTATCATCCAACAGAGTCTTGTGATCGTCGCTCAGGGCGCGAAAGGCGTCAATTTCCTCGAAAACACCCTGACGCAGATTTTGAACCGCTGACGAGGCCGCATTGGCTCCATCAGCAAGGGCCTGTGTCTGAACCTGATAAACCTTTGTGACCTCGCTGGTGTGGCGAATGGCCC
Organism: Kiloniellaceae bacterium; assembly: GCA_965199245.1. Taxonomy (GTDB): domain Bacteria; phylum Pseudomonadota; class Alphaproteobacteria; order Kiloniellales; family Kiloniellaceae; genus Carbonatibacter. The sequence continues at coordinate 213,587 of CBDAQP010000002.1, read as the reverse complement.
GGGCGGCGGTGCGCTCCATCAACTGGGCCTGTGCCTCGATGCCTTGATTATATTCGTCCAGGCTCCCCCGCGCTTCGCTGTAGAGGCGGTTGATTTCCCGGGTATGTTCCGCAACCCCCCCCACAATTACATCCGCAAGGTCGTTGAGCCGCTCACTGCTTTCGCGTAGCGTTTCAATCCCGGGGGTCAGATTTTTTCCTGCCCGTAACAGGGTCTCCTGCGCCTGTGCGGTGACCTCTGTCAGGCGGGATGATTGTTCTTGACCCGCAAGAGTCACGGCCTCCCCCAGGCTCTGCGTGACCTTTTTGAGGTTATCCTCCACCGCCTGGGCCTGATCGTCCAGGCCCTGAGTCTGCGCATGGAAAGCTGCCACAAGGTCGCGCACGATTGCAGTTTTTTCGTCAAAGGCCTGACGCACAGTGTTCACTTCGTCCTGTAGGGTTGCGGCAAAGCCTTCTGCGCGTCTGTCCAAATCGCGCACGAGGCCTTCCATGACGGCATTTTCTGCCCCCAACCGTCCACAGAGCGCATCCAACCGCTCCCCCGCACCACCCAGAACAGTATCCACATCGGCAATACGGTTTTCAATCAGCTGTTTGTGACGGTCAATCTCTTCATTGACCCGCTCCTGTACCTGTGACAACAGGGCCATATCCTGATGCAAACTTTTGCGAAGGGCTTCGCCAGAAATTTCCGCTGTCGTTCCCGCCGCCGCCATGTCTTCGGCGTGTTGTTTGAGTAAATCGTTTGCTGCGCCGGTTTGCTCAACGGCTCCCTGAACGGCCCTGTCCAGATCAGACACCGCCCGGCCCAAGGTTCCGACAATGCTTTTTGCCATGGCTTCACTGCGTACTCCTGCCCCTTCGAGGGCCTGAACCTGACTGTTGACCGACTCCTGAGACCGTGCAAGAGCCTGTTCAAAAGCCGCGTTTGCCTGCTCCAGGCTTTCAGCACGTTTTTCCATGTCCGTACGCACCTGTTCGGAGTGATCGCGGGCGGTGATGCTCAAGGTTTTCAGCTCACTGGTCTGCACCGCGAAAGAATCTACCAGTGCGCCGATGCGTTCCCCGGCAAAGCGGGCGGCATTGGTCAAATCATCGGCCTGCTCCCTGAGACTGTCGGTAATCGCCTGCACACGTTTACTATCACCATCATCCGGCCAGGTCAGGCGATCCATCCGGCGCAAAAACTCCTGTGCGCTGTTTGACAACGCCATCCCACGCCCGAGAAACAAGAGCCAGCACCACAGCAACATCAACGGCAACACAGCCCCCGAAACAATCATCGCCTGTTCATGCAACAGCAAAGTCTGCACGACAGGCCAGCCCATTTCACGTTCGATATAGGTCAAACAGAGCCAGGACCAGCCCAAGCTAACCGCAACCCCGATCACCCCGATCACGCGGTGTAACAGCTTATAACGCGGTGTCTTTTTCATCATCTCTCCTCATGGAATCACAACACCCCATTACAACCGAAAAAACGGCAAGGCCGCAACAGGCCAGGTCTCGCAGGCAGCACAGAGCTTTTCAAGCGCATGATGCCCCTGCGCTGTTTCGAGATCACCAATCTGATCGTGATGGATACCTCCGGCGATAAAAAGGGCATCCATCCCCGCACGGTTCGCCCCTGTCACATCTGTTCGCAAGGAATCCCCCACCGCCAAAACCCGGGACAAGTCTGCCACGCCCAACAATTCAGTACAACGGTGATAGACCTCTGCAAAGGGCTTGCCGTACCACCGCACAGTCCCGCCCAGTTCTTCATAGTGCTTTGCGATGGCTCCGGCACAGGTTTCACGACTGTCACCACGCACAACAACAAAATCAGGATTGGCACAGATCATCGGACAACCCCGTGCCACCGCAGGGCGCAGGAAATCATTATAATCTGACGGAAAAATATCCCCCGGCGAATCCGCCAGCAAACCGCACAACAGAAAAAAATCAGCCTGCTCCGGGGTAGAAACAAATTGAAAATCCAGCCCCTCTGTCATCGGACGCACACGCTCTGGCCCAATCAGAAAGGCCCGTGGCCCCAACTGCTTGTAAAAATCTTGCGCGCGCTCTTTCAGGGCCTGCCAGGCCACCTCGCCAGAGGTCAAAACCGCATCAACCCCGACAATCCCCTGTTCCGCATTGCGGGCCGCAACTGCCGCCACGCGATTAGGCGCATTAGACAAAATCACCACCCTTTTCCCTGCCGCCCTGATCCCCTGCAATGCCTCAAGTGCAGAGGGAAAGGCCATCCCGCCACTGTGCATCACCCCCCACAAATCGATCACAAAACCGTCATAGGCGTCCAATAAATCCGAAACGCCACGCGGATAAAGAATAGCGGACATGGAAATTCCCCCCGTCAAAACGACGCACAAAATTAAGTTCTATTTATAAAGCACGGGAGCAAAGAAAAACAACAGGCACCTGCGGAAGCGTTTACAACCTTTGTTTCAGGCATTTACATCTCCATTCAAGGCGTTCACACATCTCCATTCAAGGCGTTCACACATCTCCATTCAAGGCGTTCACGCCGTGATGACGCAAGGCGAGGAACCAGACCAAAACGCCGCCTGTTACCGCAGAGAGGATCATGGTCAAGGCCACAGGGAAAAGCGTCCCATCCATAAAAAAGGACGACAAACTCCCCAACCCCGCCCCCACCAAAAAGCTGACCGCTCCACTAACCGCCGTCGCTGCCCCCGGGCGATCGCCAAAATGGGCCAGATAACAGGTCATCACATTCGGCGCGTGCATCCCAAGTGTACCGAGTGCAAGCACAATCCCCGTCATAACCAATGCCAGTGACACAAAACCAAAGGCCACAGGCACAAAAAACAAAGCCGCCCCGCCAATCTGGAGCGCAAGCGAGAACTTCAACAGCTCTTCGGGCTGGTAACGGCGCAACAGGTAGCTGTTAAAACGATTCATCACCATCATCAAGGCGACATTGGCCCCGAACAAGAAAGGAAAGCTGTCTTCTGAGCAGCCAAAATAATCCAGATAAATAAAGGCCGCATGGGTCAAAAAAGTAAACATGACTCCCCAGCCAAAGGCCAGAGAACAAAGATACCCCCACCCCCGACGCTGGGCGAGAATCACCCCATAACGGCGGAAGGCCTCGGGCAGGCGATGACAGGACGGCGCGGTTTCAAGCGGGCAAACGCTGGGGTTGCGTCCGCGTGTTTCAGGAACAAGCCAACAAAAAACGGGAACAAGAGCCAAACCATAAAGACCCAGAAGGAAAAAAATCGACCGCCAGCCCCAAAAATCCAATAAAACCACCCCCAGGGCCGGGGCCGCCAACGGGGCCAGAAACATGATAAAGCTGACCAGGCCAAATAACCGGGCGGCATCGCGCCCCGTAAAGAGATCACGCACCAAGGCAGGGGGGTTAATGGCGACAAATCCACCACCCACCGCCTGACAGACCCGCAACACCAAAAAAATTTCAAGATGACTGGTCAACGCAAGTGCCAGAGACGACACAGAAAAACCAACAGCCCCGATCACCCCAATCAACCGCCGCCCATAAAGATCAGACAACGGTCCACCCAAAATCTGACCAAGCGCATAACCCACCAGATAGCTGCTGACAGAAAGCTGTGTGTCCCCCACCGCAGACGACAAATCAACCGCAATCGCCGGAAGAGCCGGCAAATAAAAATCAATCGCCAAGGGGCTAATCGCCGCCATAGACGCCAACAAGACCGCCAGGGGCCGCGTTGCCGTAACGCCCACAAAGCGCACCCTTTGCATATTCATGATTGTCCTGACCTTGGGCTTTACGCGCACAGAAGAAAGAGATCTAGCATAGCTTTACCACCAAACGCAAAAACAGTCACGACGCGCCCGCAACAAAGCAGAAACAGATTGACGAACAAGAAAAAAATTTGGCAAGAAAAAAATTTAGGCGGGCTGACCTGAGCGTGGATACTCTGGCAGGTTATATTTTAATTTTCTTCCCAAGCCTCCACCACGGTTACAAGAGCGTCAACGTCCTATTCCTGCACAAATTCTTTCTGTACAGGTTCAATCAAAACCTCGATCTTTTTGATCGCGTTCCTGTGATCCTGATCGCTGGTGCAACATTGGCCGTAACATCTTTATTCTCCCGCTTTCCTCAGACAGCACCCACATCAGACAAGACCACAACCGAACAAATCGACGTTTTCATCATGGGATTTTTTTGTCAAGGTCACTTGCAAGTGAAACGACACCATTGACAACCACAGACACGATAGGCAAGCACAGACACGATAGGCAAGCACAGAACAGGTTAAGGTCTCGCAGATATTTTCAGGATTATGGACATGCGCGGTTTTTTTGGAATGGGAGCCGAAGGCGGAAACAAGGCGATGAACCTTGGCAATCTGGTTCGCAGTGCCCATAGCTTTGGTGCCAGTTTTTTCTTTACGGTCAATCCGAATTACAAGACTGGAGATCTGCGGCAATCGGATACCTCACATGCGGAAAAATCCTTACCCTTCTATAGCTTTAAAACAGCAGATGACATGATTTTGCCCGACAAGGTTCAGCTGGTCGGGGTGGAATTAACTGACCAGTCTATTCCTCTGCCCAGCTTTCGCCATCCGGTGCGGGCGGCCTATGTTCTTGGCCCTGAAAAAGGCAACCTGTCCGCGCAGATGCAGGCGCGTTGTGACTACATGGTCAGGATTCCGATGAGCTTTTGCGTCAATGTCGGTGTTGCCGGGGCGATTGTGCTTTATGATCGCTTGTTGTCAACGGGGCGATTCGCCGAACGTCCGACCAATCCGCGCGCCCCGCTTGTTCCCCTGCCCCCCCATATTCACGGGGCGCAGGTCATCCGCACAGCACAGAAAAAAACCTGATGACTTGCCGGATGCCCTGACCTGCCATAGATTAGAGACGATATCACCATTTGAGAGACCTCACCTCATTGTCACACTAGGGAGGGAAAATCCCATGAAAAGACCAGGAATGAAAAGACCAAAAATGAAAAACCCGACACCCCGTTCCCATGTCCTGTACGCGTTCCTCGTGGCATGCACCACTCTGGTCATTTCCGGGGGGGCGATGGCACAGCCTGTGCGTGTTCTGACCGAAAGCCGCGACTGGACGGCCTATAGCTTCCAGGAAAATGGACAAACGGTCTGCTATATTGCCTCTGCACCGATCAAGGCGGTGGGAAAGTACAAAAAACGGGGTGATATTTTTATGCTCGTCACCCACAGGCCCGCAGAAAAGCTGTGGAACGAGGTGTCAATTTCAACAGGCTACACCTTTAAAAATAAAAGTGACGTCAAAATCACCATTGGCAAGAAAAAATTTACATTCTTCACCGGCGGGGATACTGCCTGGGCCTATGATGTTGCCGCTGACCGCAAAGTCATTGATGCCATGATTAAGGGCAGTAACCTCAAAGCTGTTGGCATCTCCAGCCGGGGAACGCGCACAACGGATACCTATTCGCTCAAGGGCTTTACCGCCGCCTATAAAGCCATCAACACCGCCTGTAAAAAGCCCTGAAATCATGACAGAACACCCTCCGGTTCACGCACAGGCTCACATTCGGGCCTTTGCACCGCCTGTTGAACAGGGGCCACGCAAGGGCCTGATTGGTCTGTGCCGTGACGACCTGACCCAGGCCGTCGCCGAGATGGGGGAACCCCGCTTTCGCGCAGGACAGCTCTGGCAATGGGTGTATAATCGCGGGGCGCGAGATTTTTCAGACATGACCTCACTAGGCAAGTCACTGCGGGCCAAACTTGCGACAGGCTACCACATTGACCGCCCCGGCATTGTTGCCGATCAACTGTCAGAGGACGGAACGCGTAAATGGCTCCTGCGTTTCGCCGATGGGCAGGAGGCCGAAACAGTCTTCATTCCCGATTCAGAACGCGGGACGCTTTGCATTTCCTCACAGGTCGGTTGTACACTGACCTGTCGTTTTTGCCATACGGGAACACAGCCGCTTGTCCGCAATCTGTCCCCTGCGGAAATTGTCGGACAGGTCATGCTTGCCCGCGATGCCCTGGCGGATTGGCCAGCCTCACGCGAAGACCGCGCCATCACCAACATTGTCCTGATGGGCATGGGGGAACCACTTTATAATTATGACAACGTCGCCCACGCTATGAAAATTGTCATGGATGGCGACGGGCTATCGCTGTCCAAGCGTCGGATTACGCTGTCCACATCAGGTGTTGTTCCACAAATTCACCGTTGCGGCGCGGATCTCAATGTCAATCTTGCCATTTCACTGCACGCCACCGATGATGAAACACGCAATAAAATCATGCCGCTGAACAAACGCTATCCACTCGCAGACCTGCTTGCGGCCTGTCGCGCCTATCCCGGTCTGAGCAATGCGCGCCGCATTACCTTTGAATACGTGATGCTGGCGGGGGTCAATGACAGTCTGGATGATGCCCGCCGCCTGGTTCAACTGCTCACAGGTATTCCCTCAAAAATCAATCTCATTCCCTTTAATCCCTGGCCGGGTTCATTTTTTACCTGTTCATCCCGCAATCAAATTAACCGCTTTGCCCGGGTTCTCAATGATGCGGGCCTCTCCGCCCCTATTCGCGCCACGCGGGGGGAAGACATCCTCGCCGCCTGCGGTCAGCTCAAATCAGACTCAGAACGCCAGCACAAGGCCCGTCGCTGTACGGCCTGAATAGCTTTTCTGAAGATTTTTTTCCTGAAAAAAGATGGTGTTCCTCTAGGGCGTGTCATCAATCAAGCCAAATGATTGATGACACGCCCTAGAGGAACAAAAACGCACTCAAAGTCTATAAATTCTTTGGGCGTTTTCCTGTCCAATCCGGGCCTGCTCATCAGCAGAAAGCCCTGCAATCAACGCCCGGGAAAGTCTGATCCAATCCGGTAAGCCCGTACCTAAATTGACCACAGGCCAGTCCCCCCCCCAAACAATGCGCCCTGGGCCGAAACGGTCAAGGATATAATCAATCCACCGCCGCAAGGTATCAAGACCTACCGTTCCCGGTGCACAGTATGCGCTCACGCCTGACAACTTGACCTGCACATGAGGCAAGGCGGCGAGTGCGTCAATACCGCTGGCCCATGACTCAAAGGCATCAGCACCAATATCAGGAACCCCACAATGATCGAGAACAAAAATCTGGTCATCACAGGCCCGCGCAAGCTCTGCGGCCAGGGGAAGTTGGCGCGCCAATACACACAGATCAAAGACCAAACCCGACGCGCCGATTTTTCGTATATTATTCCGAAAGGTTTCACCACGTGACAGATCATCCGGCATGACGTGGAGAACGCGCCGAAAGCCAACGACATGGAGGCTCTGACATTCCGCTAACCAGTCGCTAAAACCTGACTCCTCTTCGGGGCGGCAGGAAGCAACCTGACCTAACAGGCCATCCTGCCCAACCAAGCCCGCGATAAAGCGGGCCTCTGCCTGATAATCCACATCATCAACGGCTGTTTCCATAAAAACCGTTCCGGTAATGCCCGCTCCCGCCGTTAAAGAGGCATAGTCGGCGGGGGTAAAATCACCAGAGGCCAAAGCCGGAATATCTGCTGTCCAGCCATAGCCAAAAGACTCGCGATAGATCAGGTGTTGATGGGTATCAATGAAACCCATGGGTTTTTCCTCCCTCTTCAACCGGGGTGCGAAATAATCGAGTACCTCAATCGTGGTGAAAGACTTCCTCCATCATTGCCCACCATTCGCCGTCTTTGCGCGTTTCAAGAGGGACCTGGCAGGGGCCGCACAGATCCCACCACTTTTGCGTCAGGGGATCTGCCGCCATCTTCGCCGCATCGGCATCAAAATCATCACCACAGTATTCCCAATAACCAAAAAGCAGGTTTTCCGGTTCTTTTAAAAAAATGGAATAGTTGGTAATCTGGCAAATTGAAATTTTGTCCAGAATTTCCGGCCAGGCTTTGGCGTGGAGTTCTTTATATTCCGCGATCTTTTCCGGCTTTAACCCAATGACCATTCCCATACGTTGCATGATCTTAATCCTTTAGCATAGCTTGTGATCTGTACCCGCAACGATACGAGATCTCATCACATCATCATCCCAATCAATTCCAATTCCCGGCGTTTGTGGTGCAAAGGCCTGACCGCCGCGAATATCCAGCCGACTGCGCGTGAGATCATCAAGCTGGGGAATGTATTCTAAAATAGCCGCATTGGGCACCGCGCAGACCAGACTGATATGCAACTCCATCAAAAAATGCGGGCAGACCGGAATATTGAACGCTTCGGCAAGATGGGCGATTTTAAGCCAAGGGGTAATTCCCCCCACCCGGGCCACATCGGCCTGCACCACAGAACAGGCCCCCTGAACCAGATAATCCTTGAATTGGCCCAGACTATAGAGACTTTCGCCCACCGCAATCGGCACACGGGACTGACGCGCCAAAACCTGATGCGCCCCCACATCATCGGCGGGGAGCGGTTCCTCGAACCAATGAATCCCCAAATCCGCCAGCATATCCGCCCGCCGCAGAGCTTCGGCAAGGCAAAAGGACTGATTGGCATCAACCATAATTTTAAAATCGTCCCCAACAGCAGCGCGCACTGCGGACAAACGGGCGCGGTCTTCGACCAAGGACGGCTTGCCAACCTTGATCTTTGCCCCGCCAAAGCCTGCGTCTTTCATTGCCACAGCATCGGCAACCAGGGCCTCGACGGGCAGGTGTAACCACCCGCCCTCGGTGGTATAAAGGGGCACAGATTGACGCATCCCCCCCACCATTTTCCAGAGCGGAATCCCCACCCGACGACAACGCAAATCCCACAGAGCCGTATCTATCGCCGCCAGCGCAAGGGAGGTCACCGCCCCGACAGCCGTGGCATGAGTCGCAAAGAGCAAATCCTGCCAAATTCCGTTGATTTCTTCGGCCTCACGCCCGATCAGACGCGGGGCAAGGCTTTCTTTCAGCAGGCTAATAATCGCCGGGCCACCTGTGCCGATTGTATAGCTATAGCCGATCCCCACCTGTCCATCGGCATCCGTAATCCGCACAAAGGGCGTTTCCTGACTGACAAAGGACTGGATAGCGTCTTGCCGTTCGACCTTTGGCGGCAAGTCAACCATAAACAAATCAACCGAAACAATTTTCGCCATTAAACCGCCTCCAGAACAGAACGTCCACTCTGTGCATCGAAAAGATGTGCCTTATCCAGGGCAAGGCGGAAGGTCAGAACTTCCCCCCCGGCAACGGTGCGCGGGTTAAACATTTTACCCAGAGTCTCCCGCGCCCCGAGGCGCGTATAGAGCAGGGTTTCCGTCCCCAACAGCTCGGCCAAATCAACCGTGAGGTCAAGATCAACGGTCTGCCCATCCTCGTGCAGGCCATGGCCCACCGGGGTCATATCATCAGGACGCAGGCCAAAAATAACCGGCTGTCCCTCAACCACCCGTGCCGATAGGCGGTCTGGCACGGGCAGACAAAGCCCATCGCCAAGACGCACCTGCCCCGATACAATCTGTGCAGGTAATAAATTCATCGGTGGAGAGCCGATAAAGCTGGCGACGAAGCTATTGACCGGATGGTTGAAAAGCTCCATTGGTGTCCCAACCTGTTCAATAAATCCGTCCTTCATGACTACAATGCGGTCTGCCAGGGTCATGGCCTCAACCTGGTCATGGGTGACATAAACAACCGTTGTCTTGACCTTTTGATGTAGTTTTTTAATTTCTGTGCGCATCTGTACACGTAGCTTGGCATCAAGGTTAGACAGCGGTTCATCAAACAAGAACGCCTCTGGATGGCGGACAATTGCTCGCCCCATCGCCACACGCTGACGTTGCCCCCCGGACAGTTCCGCCGGGGTGCGCTCCATCAGGTCAGACAAGCTCAAAACCTGCGCTGCCTCCGCAACGCGGGCAGCAATTTCACTATCCGGATGACCCGCAATCCGCAAGCCAAAGCCCAAATTTTCGCGGACGCTCATATGAGGATAGAGAGCATAGTTTTGAAAGACCATTGAAATATTGCGCTTGCGCGGGGGGAGGTCATTGACCACAACATCACCAATGCGAATGGCCCCGCCAGAAATGTCTTCGAGGCCCGCAATCATCCGCAAAGTCGTCGATTTTCCACAGCCAGACGGCCCGACCAAAACCACAAATTCATTATGGGCAATGTCAAGGTCAATGCCGTGAACAACCTCTAGATTTCCGTAAATTTTAACAACTTTTTCCAGTGAAATACTGCCCATCACCCTACCCCTTGACACCGCCAAACGTCAGACCAGCGATCAAATGCTTCTGCACAAGGAACGTCAAAAACAACGCTGGCACGATGATAATCACTGCCATTGCCGACATACCCGCCCAGTCAATCGTGAACTGCGCCGTAAAATCCATCAACCCCACAGGCAGGGTTTTACTGTCGGTTGAACGGGTCAACTGACTAGCCAGCGCATATTCATTCCAGCTGGTCAAAAAAGCAAACACCCCTGCCGAGGCAATTCCCGAACGCGCAAGGGGAAATTCAATTTTCCAAAAGGCCTGCCAACGGGTGCAACCATCAACCTGTGCGGCCTCGCTCATTTCCTTTGGAATTTGGCGAAAAAAGCCATCAATCAACCAAATGGTAAAGGGTACATTCAAGGCAACATAGACCAAAATCAACCCGGCTTTCGCATCAATCAGCCCCAGTTTTGACCAGATCATAAAAACGGGGAGACTCAAGGCAATCCCCGGCACAGCGCGAGAGAGCATCAAGCCGAGGAACAGACTATTTTTCCCCGCAAAGCGAAAACGGGCAAAGGCATAGCCCCCCGACATCCCCACCAACAACGCAATCACGGTCGAGGTTGTCGCAATAATCATCGAATTTGAAAAATAGGACAAAACCGGAATCGCCACCTGGTTTCCCCCCAGGCCAAAGATCATGCCAAAATTTGCAAAGGATAGATCCTGTGGAATCCAGACCGCAGGCTTGGCCAAAATTTCCCGATTAGGGCGAAAAGCCGACAACACCACCCACAAACCGGGCAGACACATCACCAGCATCAATAAAAAAGTCGCCAGCCACGTTCCCCAGGACGCAAAGCGTTTTTTTATAACCGCACTCATGCCGCGCCCCCCATATAGTGCCGCGCCGCAACCAGCTTCGTAAAGAAGTACCACGTAAAAAACACCGAAAGAATGGTTGAGACATAGGCCATCGCATTGGCCTGGCCCATCTTGGCATTGTCATAGCCGATACGGGCAACAAGCGTCCACAGCAATTCTGTCCGCCCGGCAGGGCCGCCGCCTGTCATCACATCCACAATGTCATAGGCCCGCGCCACATCCAGCGAACGGATTGTCATCGCGATATAGGCAAAGGGCATAATAAAGGGCAAGGTAATATGGCGGAAAACCTGCCAGGGATTACAGCCATCAACCTTTGCGGCTTCCGACGGATCGCGCGGCATGGCAAAAAGCCCCGCAAGCAAAAGAATCGCGAAAACAGAGGTACTCATCCAGACCTCGGCAAAGAGGATAGAAAAAAGAGCCAGTTTTTCATCAACCAGCCACGGAATCGCCCCCGCACCCAACCCGAGAGATTGCAAGGCATTGTTGAGAATTCCGATATTGTCATTGAAAATGAATTTAAACTGAAAGCCGACAAGAATGGGGGAAAACATCATCGGAAACATCATAATTGTCCGTAATGTCCGCTGCCCCCAGGTAATGCGGTTAATCAGCAAGGCAATTCCCAGCCCCAGCAAAAATTCAACATTCAACGCAATCGCCAGAAAAAGGATCGTACGCCCAAAGGCCCACCAAAAATCCACATTCCCCAACAACCGTTCATAGTTCCGCAAACCAATGAAGGTGTTAATCGTCTCCGGTCGCGTGAGTTTATAGGGAGTCAGACTGGTATAGAGGGAAAAAACCAGCGGAATCGCCACCACAAACAGCAAAATCAAAACAGCCGGGGACAGCAGCAGAAAGGGCGTATGTCTTTCAGGACGCCAACGCATCAACAGTACTCACACAAATAAAGAAAAGGGCGGGGCATCGCCCCGCCCTCTATCAAAGATAGCCCGCATCTTCCATGACTTCGCGGGCGGCCTCTGCGGCCTCGTCAAGGGCGGCTTGAATGTCTTTTTCACCCAAAATCGCGGCCTGCAGACGAGGCCAGATTTCGTTAGAGACCTCAATCCACGGCTCAATCAGCGGCGGTGTGAAGGCGTCTTCAGCCATTGATTTTGCATAGGTGTCAAAGACCTCGACCATAAAATCATTGCCCGCCGCAGAAAATTCCTTCTTGGCCTCCGTCCACACGCGGGTTCGGGTGGGCAAAAGCCCGTTGCGGGCTTCGACCATCTGACGGTCGTGGTCGGTCAGGAAGGTAATAAATGACGCCGCCGCCGCAACATTATCGCAACCTTGCGTGATGGAGAAGCTATGCGACCCCGACCAACCCGAACGCTTTCCACCTGCCCCAACTGGCGCACGAACCAGACCGATATTTCCTGCAACCCTGGAATTTTCGGGGTCATTGAAAAAGGACGCCCACCCCGCCCAGTCAAGGTTCAAGGCCACAGTACCAGAGGCAAAACCAAGCCCCGTGTCATCCCACAAATAATTCAAAACACCCGCCGGAACCGCCTTGGCATCATAGAGATCCTTGAACCACTGCACTGTCTTCACACCAGCGGCAGAATTAAAGGTCGGGTTCCAATTTTCATCAAACAATGCCCCACCATTGGCCACCAACAGTTCGTAAAAACGTCCGGTAATGGCTTCGTCTTTGCCAACGTACTGCGTCCCATAAAAATCAGGCGAATCTGCAAAGAAAATAGCCTGATCGCGGAATTGATCCCACGTCTGCGGCGGGGTCAGATCATAACCGTACTCTGCCTTGAAAGATGACTTGTTTTTTGGATCTTCGTAAAGCGATTTTTGGTAATAGAGGTTCGACACGTCGGAGTGGCGCGGCAACTGAGCCAGCTGACCGTTCACCGTTGAATTCTGGATCGCCAACGGATCAAACTGGGCCAGGATGTCCTTTCCAATCACTCCATTCAGGTCGCGGTAAGCCTTGCCATACTGCGGTGCGAAAGAAGTATGATTCGACCCCACACACCAATCAAGTGTTCCAGAAGCAATGTCTTGTTTAATCTCGCGATCAATTTCAAAATGATTTTTCCGGCTGAGAATATCAACCTTTGCCCCTGTTTTTGCTTCCCACTTTTCAATTTCGGCATAGAGCGGCTCGTACTGTGCGCCCCCGATCAGCTTGACGCGCAGGGTCACACCGTCAAATTCCCCGGCAAACACCCCCGACTGTGTCATCGCCAAAGCCAGCGGCAAAACCGCCCCCACTGCCAGAGATTTAACTTGTTTAAAGGTCATCGTTTTCCTCCTCAGTTTTTTGTTTCATTTTTCGCCAAAGACCCTAACCTCTTCGACAAAAGGGCGCAATGCAAAAAAATAACATCTCCAGACAAAACGATTTAGTCGTTGCCTTTACGCATTATTCGCGCTAGAGGAAGCAGAGAAAACATCACGACGGTGCGCTTTGCGTATTCTCTGGCCTGCGCCCGTTTGGTGGTCGCCCTGAGAAAAATACACTTAAAGAAAATCCCATTAGGAAAATCCATGTCACAGCCTTTGATGCCTAAAGCAACTGCCGTTTGGCTCGTCGAAAATAGCGCACTGACTTTTGATCAGATTGCGGTCTTTTGCGGCCTTCACCCTTTGGAAGTTCAGGGCATTGCCGATGGTGAGGTTGCAAACGGCATTCGCGGCATGGATCCCGTTGCCGCCTCGCAACTCACACAGGACGAAATCACGCGGTGTGAGAGCGACAGTACGCAACAGCTAAAACTGCTCCGCAAGGACAATCTGCCCGCTCCCTCCAAACGCACCCGGGGGCCGCGCTATACCCCCATCGCAAAACGCCAGGAAAAGCCCGATGGCATTTCCTGGCTTGTGCGCCATCACCCCGAATTATCCGACGCCGACATTACCAAGCTGATTGGCACAACCCGCAAAACCATTCAGGCCATCCGCGACCGTTCCCATTGGAACATGTCCAATATTACCCCGCGCGACCCGGTTCTTTTGGGCCTTTGTCGCCAGGGTGATCTCAACAGTTTTGTCGAAAAGGCCCGCGCGGCGGCCCCCACAATGGGACAAGACACACCCAAAGACAACGCAGACACAAATAAAGACAGCAACGACCCCTTTGCGGCCTTCACGGGAAATATTTCCTTTGGCACGCAAATACGCGAAAATTAAACACACCCCGAAAGACCTCGCTAAAATGGCTTCTTGTTGTCCGCATTTGGGCAAAAACCAGACTCCTTGACCCCGTTCATTCTTTGTCCTATCCTGACCATCTGGTTTTGATGAAAATCAAACCGGATCGTGAATTTGGATACACCAACAGGAACGGGTATTATGACTGAAAAACGAGAACACTGGGGGTCGCGACTGGGCTTTATTATGGCGGCGGCGGGATCTGCCGTTGGTCTGGGCAATATCTGGAAATTTCCTTACATTACGGGTGAAAATGGCGGTGCGGCCTTTATCATCCTCTATCTGGCACTGGTTTTCACAATCTGCCTTTCTTTGCTCGGGGCGGAAATGGTCATCGGACGCAAAGCACAGCGTGATGCCGTGAATGCCTTTGACGTGCTAGGAACACCGAAATGGTCAATTATTGGCTATATGGGTATTCTCGCCGCCTTTGTCATTTTGTCTTTCTATGCCGTGATCGCAGGGTGGACGCTGTCCTATATCGTCAAGACACTGGGCGGAAGTCTGAGCGGACTTGATGGCGACGGCTATGCAAACAGCTTCCTTGATTTTATCAAATCGCCCATTCAGCCACTGGTCTATGCGGCTATTTTTATGGCGTTGACGGCTGTGATTGTGGCAAAAGGCATCAAACAAGGCATTGAACGCGCCAGCAAGTTTTTAATGCCGTTGCTGTTTGTCATTATGATTATTCTAGTGATTCGCGCTTTGACTCTCCCGGGGGCCGGGGCTGGTGTGACCTTTTACCTGACACCGGATTTCAGCAAGATCACCGGCGAGACGGTCATGGCCGCGCTGGGGCAGGCCTTTTTCTCACTATCCCTGGGCATGGGAGTCATGCTGACCTATGGATCATACCTGTCACGGGATGAAAAGCTGGGAAAATCTGCCTTTCATGTCAGCCTGCTGGATACCGGGGTCGCTATCATTGCCGGACTAGCGGTTCTGCCCGCTGTCTTTGCCATGGGCATGGATCCCGGGGCCGGGCCGGGCCTGACCTTTATCACGTTGCCTGCGGTCTTTGATTCCATGCCAGGGGGTGTATTCTTCGGGGCCTTGTTCTTTCTCTTGCTGAGCATTGCCGCGCTGACTTCATCCATTTCCTTGATGGAACCTGTTATCAGCTTTGCGGGGGAAAAGGGAATCAGTCGGGGCAAAGCCGTCACGGGAACCGCGATTATTGCCTTTGTCCTCGGCGTTCCTTCCTCCCTATCCCAGGGAGTGTGGAGCGATATGACTTTCTTTGGCAAAGGGTTCCTTGACCTGATGGATTTCTTTGCCTCTAACCTGCTGCTGCCGCTGGGCGGACTGCTTGTCTCGCTCTACGTCGGTTGGGTCATGGGGCCAAAGGCCCGCGAAGAGATGGGCGGCGACAGCCCACTGGTCGAGATCTGGATCGTTATCCTGCGCTTTATCGCACCTGCGGCGATTGCCTTGATCCTGCTCAGTGGCCTGGGGGTCTTTTAACCCCGCGAAAACAGACGCCCGCGCGACCCGTGCGGGCCTCTGTTTTTTTAAGCCATGTTGCAAAGTTAAGGGCCTGTTCAGGCCCTTAACTTTCCCCTGTAGATAAGGATCTCTCATGACACCCAAACGCATTATTGTCGGCATTTCGGGCGCGAGTGGTGTGATCTATGGTCTCTCTCTACTCCGTGCCTTGCAAAAAACCGACATTGAAAGCCATCTGGTCATGAGCAGGTCTGCTGAAATCACACTGGCCTATGAAAGTGATCTCAAGGTTCGCGATGTTCACGCGCTGGCTGATGTTGTCCATGCCCCTGCGGATATTGCCGCTCCTTTGTCGAGTGGATCATTCAAAACGATGGGCATGATTATTGCCCCCTGCTCTATTCGCACACTGTCAGAAATTGCAACAGGAACCACAACAACGCTTCTGTCCCGCGCCGCAGATGTGGTGCTGAAAGAACGCCGCAAACTGGTTTTGATGGTGCGCGAAACACCACTTCACAGCGGGCATTTAAAAACTCTGCTCCAACTGTCAGACATGGGGGCCATTATTGCGCCACCTGTGCCAGCCTTTTACGCCCGCCCCGACAGCCTTGATGCGATGGTTGCCCATTCCATCGGACGCAGTCTTGATCTTTTTGACCTCGACCTTGACATTCAACGCTGGGGCGCAAAACAACGCCCCTCAAACAGGGCCACCGCTTCGGACAAAGACAACTGCTCAAACGACGCACAAAGAACAGAAGACAAGTCTTCATAGTCAATCTGTTCCAATCGTACAATTCCTGCGCAGGCCAGATAATCCAGCAGGTTATCAACAGCATCGCCCGGCTTTCCATAGGATGGGGACACACAGGATGAAGACGCAAGGGGCAGATACGAAAAAAGATGATATTGGGCGATGGCTTCGGCCTGAAGTTCACAGGCCTTGACCTGATCGCGCAAGGCACGCGCATCAACGTGTCGCTGTTCGCTATTTTGTGCCTTGATCCAACGCCGCACCGCCCGCAAGGGACGCACAACAGATGCTGTCCAGGGCATGACAACACGACAAAGCCCCTCCAGTTCCGCCGCAGACAAGCGATGCCCACAGCGTCCCGCCCAAACGGCAAACAAAATCATATTCACATCCACGCCCCGCCTGTCCTGAAGCGCAAGACAGGCCCCAGCCCCTGCACCATAGACAGCAAGGGAAAACCGCCAAAAGGGGTGATCTGTCAGATGGTCGGTGCGCGCATCGTCCACAATTCAAAATCCCTAAAATCTCAAAAGAATCCACCCCTGATCCCAAAAAATGATAAAAAATTGGGGTGATTTATTGACTCAACGGCGTTATAACGATGGGGGATAATCCGGTAATCTTGTATAAAAGAAAACGGCATCACAGAACAGAAAAATCGTTTCGTCTTTTGAGAGCCTATTGTTAAGGAGGACATATCCGGTATGTGTGCAACCGGCGAAGATGACATTCACGATCAACTCGAACAGCTTAAAAAATCGCATCGCGATCTGGACAGCGCGATTGATGATCTGCAACAAACAACACCCCCTGATAGTCTGGATCTTGTCCGCATGAAAAGGGAAAAACTCCTCATCAAGGACAAAATTGTCCGCCTCGAAAACACATTGGTTCCCGACATTATCGCCTAGAAAAAATTTTGTCAGGGAAAAAACTTTATCAGGACTCACATCGCATGACCGATTGCCCATCTTCTGCACAGGTCG
Source organism: Kiloniellaceae bacterium (assembly GCA_965199245.1). Taxonomy (GTDB): domain Bacteria; phylum Pseudomonadota; class Alphaproteobacteria; order Kiloniellales; family Kiloniellaceae; genus Carbonatibacter. The sequence goes on along the minus strand of CBDAQP010000002.1, from coordinate 196,153 downwards.
GGATTATTATGGGGAGCCAATCAGACTGGCCCACCATGACACATGCCGCAGATATTCTCGACAAACTTGGTGTTGCCCATGAAACGCGGATCGTTTCGGCACACCGCACCCCCGATCGCATGGCAGACTATGCCAAAACGGCCCGCGCCCGGGGTTTAAAAGTCATCATCGCAGGCGCGGGCGGGGCCGCGCACCTGCCGGGCATGACAGCGGCCTGGACGACTCTGCCCGTTTTTGGTGTCCCCATCGAAACCCGCGCGCTCAAGGGGCAAGACTCCCTGTTGTCGATTGTCCAGATGCCCGGCGGGATTCCGGTTGGGACACTCGCCATCGGCAAGGCCGGGGCCATCAATGCCGGATTACTCGCCGCCGCTGTCATTGCCCTCACCGACCCGACTGTCGAAGCGGCCTTAACCCATTTCCGCACCACACAAACGCAGTCCATCGCCCGCGACCCTCGCGACCCGGAACCCGAAAGGTCATAGCGGATATGCCGCACACCACCCCACCGCGCATAATTCCCCCCGGTTCTGTCATTGGTATCCTCGGCGGGGGGCAGCTGGGCCGTATGGCGGCACAGGCCGCCGCCACACTGGGTTATCACTGTCATATTTTTTGCCCGGAAGACAACACCCCTGCGGCAGAGGTCGCACGGGACAAGACAGTTGCCGATTATCGTGACGAACGCGCCCTTGATGACTTTGCCCGTGCCGTTGATGTTGTCACCTATGAATTTGAAAACGTCCCCGCCCAAACAGCCGCCTTTCTCAGCGCACGTACGGCTGTTCACCCTGCGCCCTCTATCCTGCATCTGTGTCAAAATCGCCTGCGCGAAAAAGATTTTTGCAATTCCATCGACATTCCGACCACCCGCTACGCAGAGGTCAGCGACCTTGAAAGCTTAAGGCGTGTTGTCCGTGATATCGGGTACCCCTGCGTTCTCAAGACAACGGAAATGGGTTATGATGGCAAGGGACAGACCTTTATCCATCGGGACAAAGACCTGCGCCCTGCCTGGCAAAAAATCACTGGCGGTCACGACGCACCCCAGATGATTGTCGAAGCAGTTGTTGATTTTCGCATGGAAATTTCCGTCATTGTCGCCCGCAGCCCCGGCAACATGTGCCAGAACTACTGCCCCGTTGAAAACCAGCACAAAGACCATATTTTGAACCGCACCATTGCCCCCGCGCGCCTTGCTGACAACCTGTTGGAACGTGCAGAAATCATTGCCCGGCGCATTGCTGAAAAACTTGATCTCGTCGGTTTACTCGCCATTGAAATGTTTGTGACAAGCGATGATCGGCTTCTCGTCAACGAAATGGCCCCACGTCCCCACAATTCCGGTCACTGGACACTCGATGGTTGCCTCACCTCACAATTTGAACAGTTCATTCGCGCGGTGGCGGGCCTGCCCCTGGGAAGCGTTGAACGTCATAGCGATGTGATTATGACCAACCTGCTGGGACAGGGTATAGAGGATTGGCCTGCTATCCTGTCATATCCCAATAATAAACTTCATCTCTATGGCAAAGAGTCTGCCAAGGCAGGACGCAAGATGGGACACGTCAACCGCATCCTGACACGCAGCAAAGTCTAGTCCCTTACATCAACGCGAAAATTCGGGCAGGGCCGCCTGTTCCGCCACGGTGTTTGGGCGCACCGATAACAAGCGTCGCCCCACAGGCCGGAACACGATCAAGATTTGCCAAACACTCAATGCCAAAACGCCCCGACGACAACCATTTATAGTGCGTGGGAAAGTCGCCGGACAGCCCATAATCCAGCGACAGGGTATCAACAGCGATTGACGCGGCAGCGGTGTCTTCGACCAACATCTGTGCCGCATCGGGATGAAAACCGGGATAATGCTGGGCTTGCCCGTCAAAATTGCGAAACTGATCCGAACCGGCTTTTTCTCCCCAACCGGAATACATCGCCACACAGGCCCGTGGTGGAATATCACCATTTTCAGCCACCCACTGTTGAATATCCTCAGGTCTCAAAAGGCTATCCGGGTTTTCCGCCGCGCGGGCGGCAATATCGATCACACACAAGGGCGCGACCAAATCCTGAACCGGAAGTTCATCAACCGACGCCCCATCCGCCGAAAAATGGAGCGGCGCATCAATATGCGTCCCCGTGTGTTCATCAACACGGTAATGAAACAGGTTAAAGCCATGTTCGGCATAGTTAAACGCCTGCTCCATTGAAAATTGGGCCTCACCCGTAAAGGTCGGGAATGCGTCATCGAGGGTATGGGTCATATCCTCGAGCCTCTTTGCGTGGGGAATCAAGACAGGCGGTGTATCTGCAAAACTGCGACCATCCACCCCGAAGCGACCCTGTGTCTTCATTTTGTCCCGTACTGTCCCGATCACATGACGATCACACATTGCGAACTCCTGCACAGGGAAAAACAAACTGTAACGGCGAAAAGGCTTTGAGTCCCTTTGAAAAAAGGCCCACATTCGCCGCAACCTGGCCCAAAGCCCCCCCGACCTGGCCCCCGACCCTGAGCGAGTCGGCAATGCGACGATCCAAAAAGGCGCGGGTCTGTTCATAATCCGGGGAGGAATCGTCGAGCCAATACAGCACGGTCGTACTGTAAACGACCGCCAGGATCATACGCTTGCTATAAAAATTATAATCATCGGAACGATCACCCGCCGCCACCCAAATAGCATCAAGCGTCCGATAAAGAACCTGCGCGGCATCAAAGTTTCTGTCGGGGAGGGCAAACCAGGACAACCCGCACCTAACCGCCAGCCTGTGGGATTCCATCACCATCAACCGCGCCATGACCAGGGTCGCAATACGGTCGCGAACCCGCATCTGGTCAAGGTCATTCGCCGGACAGGCCGTCAACATCTGTGCATCAAAGGACTGATTAAGCACGCGCACCACATCCTGAACACCCCGGGGGAAAAGGATCAGAGCCTCTTGCGCGGACAGGCCGTCTTCGCGGGCCGCACGCATCAATGCACGCACAGACCAGCCGTCGCAGGGGACAAAAGACAACACAGCACGGGCAAGGGAATGAATCCTGTCATCCTGTTGCATAACAGCAATTCTCCAACATGATTCCAACCAGGGTAGCATGGCACAAATGACGAGAAAATCAAGATGTCAAAATATCTGTAGCGTGACTCTGGTTATGTCCGCCCCTGACTCTAATTATGACCACTTTGCGAATCGCCATCATTTTGTGAGGGCAGAGCATCTGAAACACTCCGCCCTCACAATCCACAGCCGTGACGTTCATTTTTTCTTTGCATTCCGCACCTACTTCTGCGGGTGCTGTTAAAGAAGTAATTATTCTGCTGTCAAACGGTCGATCCGGTTCTGCAATTCTTTCTTGGGTAAACGTGTGGCCGGGTGTTGCTGTAGGATCAAAAGGCCATCGCGCAAAACATCATTTTCGACACATTGATGTTCTTCGATCAAATCAGCGAACCAGAGTACACCGTGTACTTCAACACCCTTGTTGGTGGAGATTTTTCGCAATAGACCATCGCCCGTCATCAATATCGCTTCTTTTTCCTGCGCCATCGCAAGAGCAAAGCAATCCTGTGAGCTCAGTCTTGCGTTCCCGGCCATATAACCTCGGGCAGCAATGACACCGTCGCCACTTAATTCACCCAATGTAAAACCCATATCGAGGAGTCGGTCGCGACTGTAGTCACCCAAGTCCATAAGCTGGACACCCGTATTAACCCCTGATTTATGCCCTGCTGTGGCCAATTGTGATTTTTCGAGACGTTGACGGCGTTTTTTTCGCCGCAGATTGCGGTGGCGGGACGTTTTTTACGACGAAATCCGCATTCCGGACGGACTGCGGTTGCCCGGCGTTCATGGAAGATCAGGCGATCCATGTTGTAGGCGAGATTGGCCAGCGTCAGTTTGGCTTCTGCCCGTTTGAGGGTGCGGATGAACAGACCGAAGCGGTTTTTCTGATGGGCGAAAACATGCTCGACCCGTGCGCGGATGGCTGATTTTCGCGCGTTGGCCCGTGCACTGGCTTTCGGCATGGGTTTACCCTTCGGTTTCTTGCGTGCGGCTGACCAGCATTTTCTTCGCCAGCCATTTCTCATTGCTTTCAGAGCGGGTGTCACCCCAAACTTCGGCTGACGTGTTGTCCGTATCAAACACACGCCTGAGTTGATGCCCGTCCGCAGCTGTAGCAGATGTCACGGCCTGGCCCCGGATGAAACCGTAGTGCCGGTCAATACTGATGTGGGACTTGTCGCCGAGTGGCGATTTGTGGCAGAGGTGTGCCATCAGGCCGGTAGCGAACCTTGTCGCCCACCTTCAGCGTCCAGCGCGCATCCACATCCTTTTGTGCTGCTTTGGCGGGGTCATCCGGCCAGATTTCAGTTGCGCTTTTACCCTCCTTGACGGCGTCTTTCTCAGGGGCGGTATTGCGCTGCTTCGGGGCCGGGACAAGGGACGCATCAACGATCTTCCCCGACATCGGGATATAACCTTTCTTGTGCAGTTGCCAGTCAAAAGCCTTCATTACCCGCCGCAAGGTCCCGGTTTCCGTCAGTTTGTTGCGAAACAGGCGGATCGTGTTCTCGTGGGACCGCCAAGGTCGAAATCCAGAAAGCGCATCCAGGACACCGGATCATGAATTCCATTTTTTTCAGGTTATGCTGTGCCTGCAGGATCATCGCCTTGAACAGGGACACCGGATCAAAAGGCGAGCGACCACCTTTCGCGCCGTCGCCATACCCCAACCCCTCGACCAGCCACCCCCGGAAATAGTCAAACGTGGCCTCGAGAACCTCCAGAGGATCACCGTCCTTGCTGATCCGGTCAAGATGATCTGACAGACTGAAAAAACCTCTCCGCTCCATGACCCACTCCCTCAAAAAAGCATAAAAAAATATAGAATCACAAAATCGCTCATCACGCCAGGTTAATACGGGTGTCCAGCTCTTCAGCAAACATTGTATCGGAGATGACAAAATCGAAAGGAAGTCGGCTTGTGCATTCGATTAGCACTGTACGGGCTAAATCCATTAAGACGGAACTATCACTAACAACGACTTTCACTATCAGACAGCCCCTCAATCATTGCTTGTTCAACGTCTTTCACTGGCATGTGTAGAAGCTCTGCCGCTTTTGAAATGGAGATCAGGTCTTCTGCCAAACCACGGTACACCAGTCGTGGGAAACGTTTTGGTTTTTCAAAACAGCCTGGCTGATTTTTTTCTTCAATAGGGCTTGGTTCAGTACGCCGCCAGGTACGTCCAACAGTTTTGAAGAGGCGGGTCATCCGTTCAATGGAAATAACCTCAAGATCACGCAACCTGACGATCAATGCCGCAGCACTGACACGGTAGATGCGTTTCAGGATATAGATTTCTTCAACGCCAACGGCATGGCGATGCTTTCCAGTTTCCGCAATTAAATGCTCTGATGGCATTAAAAAGGCACTGGCAAAACGGGTTGCTGCTTTTTCTTCGACCCTGGAATCGGCAGTAAACAATCTGTGTCCAAGCTCGTGCGCCAGAGTAATACGGCGACGTTCCAATGAATGGTTCGCATTGACGACAATCACAGGAACAGGGGTTTTACCCTCTCGCATGACTTCGCAAGTCAATCCTGAAACAGGGTCTGGCAAATCCAGCATCATGACCTTCACGCCTTTCTCTTCCAGAAGCTCGGTCAGATTTGGGATCGGGCCAAGGCCCAGGTTCCATTCTTCACGCACGTCACGAGCGACATCTTCACCTTCTTCAATAGTAGTCAGCTCACGGCGATCAAAAGGTTGGTGCCATGTCGCACTGTCCATCTCAAGAATTTCCTCGATCAGAAGATATTTCTCGACATGTTCCAACACACTGGATTCTACTTTGGCGCGTTCACGTGCACGAGTACCTGAATGTTTGCGAAAATCAATATTCCCCAATCGTGCACCAGACGGTGCGACCATGTAGCTCAAGCTCACTTCTAATTTTGAACAAAGCGCAATTAGTATAGTTGAACTCGGCATCATTTCGCCGCGCTCGTATTTGCCAATGGCTTGCGCGGTAACGATACCCTCCAGACCGTCTGAAAGGTTACGTAAAGATAATCCCGCTTTCTTACGGGCTACCTTAAGCCTCTCCCCAAACATCTATCATCTCCAGTTTACAAAACATAAAATTCAATACGTATGTAAACCTAGGAACGGTATTCGTCAAGTCTGCTGATAAATAGCTACGCCCCCCATCGCACCCTGCTGTAGCGTGTGCGTAGATATGTCGCGTGATGAGTCGTCTTTGGACACCAGCCATTTGATCGATTCTTGTCCCACACCCCTGGGGGTGTCGCTTTTGTTATGGAACAGACTACGCCATCACGAGATGATAGCAATTCGCAAAGTACGACATAATGAGAGCACGCTACAAGATCACGTCTAGAAAACTGTCAAAGGCCCTGAATCACCATCAAAATGATCTGTAAAGGCGCGGGCAAAGGCCAAAAGCTCTTCGTCACACCGGGGAGCCGCGATCATGGACACCCCCAACGGGCAGCCCTGAAAAAAAGCCAGCGGCAAGGTCATCTGAGGCAACCCGGCAAGGCTGGCAGGCGCATTTAAAGCCAGAAGACGGGTTCTATGATCTTGTCCACCTGAATCTTCGGCCTGCATCAAGGGCGCAATCCCGGGGGTTGACGGCAAGAGAATAAAGCTTTTCTCATCCAGTTGACCGCGCAAGATCTGTGCATAACGATCCCGCTTTGCCTGGGCTATTTCCATTTCGGTCTGTGTGACGGTTTGGGCCTGGTCGAAACGCTGTTGAATATCGGGGGCAATGTCTGGCTTGACCCGCGTGATCCACGCGCCGTAATTCTGCCAGATTTCATAGGATTGAATTGTGCGGAATAGATCACCTGTGGTGTTCAGGCTGTCCAGCCCTTCTGCCAGGCGTACAGGTGTCGCCCCACCCAGATATTGCTCCAAACGCTGACAAAGGGGGAAGAGAGCCTGTTGAACGGGCGGTTCCAACAGATCAAAGGCATCCTGTGCAACCAGGAGCGACCACCCACCCTGCCCGCGTCCTTGCCCTGTCCCCAGGACAACATGACCGACGGCTTCGAACAAGGCCGCCCCGCGTGCGAACCAGCCGACAGTATCAAAACTGCCTGCCAGCGGCAGGACGCCTTGTCTTGACACCCGATTATGGGTCGTCCGCAGGCCAAAAAGACCACAATAGCTCCCCGGAACGCGGATTGAACCAGCGGTATCAGACCCCAGGGCAAAATCAACAAGCCCCCCGGCAACAGCCGATGCCGACCCACTGGACGATCCGCCGGGAATGCGCCCGGGTGCGTCGGGGTTTGTGGGTGTGCCATAGTGTTTATTCTGACCATTGAGGCTATAGGCAAACTCATCCGTTATCGTTTTACCGACCAACATCGCACCTGCGTCCAACACATCACTGACAACCCGGGCATGGGCAGACGACGGGCGACGGCGACAGGCCCAATCGGGATTGCCAAACCCCGTCACCTGCCCCTGAAGATCGAAAATATCCTTGAGCGCAAAGCTATAACCCACGAGCGGCCCCTGCCCGGCCCCTTCAAGGACAATATTTCCGTTGGGGACAAAGGCCCCGAGACTATCAAGCACGAGGCGTGGTCATGAGGTTGCCTCATGCGTGCCGTGATCGTCTGAATGATCGCCCGAATGATTGTCTGCATCCGCATCCACTGAATTTGTGACCTCTTCCTCACCTGTTTCCGTGCTTTCCCCCCGGGTTTTGGTGATATAGGCCCGCGCACAGTGTTCAGCACAATAGGGCTTGCCATGCACAGAGGGGGCGTCACAAAAATGAAAGTCGGGATCACCGGGATCACCAACAGGCCACAGGCATTTCGGGCCACGGTTCGTGCGCGGGGTCGCGGTCACTCCACTGAACAGACGACAATCAGCCGCATCCTGTCCCTTTTCAGTTTTGGTCGCCGCAGGTTTTTTCTCTGCTCCACCCTTGGCATTGCCAATTTTTGCATCGCTGGTCTTGGCATCGCTGGCCTTGACAACCACCTTTGTCCTCGCCGTCTTTGGAGGTTTGGCCGTTTCAGCGGCGGGGACTTCGCGTGTCGCGAGGGCCTTTACAGGTTTTTTCGGGGCCTCTGCTGTCTTGGCAACAACCGGCTTTTTTTTGGTTTTCGCCGTTTCATCACCCGCGACAGGGGCCGGGGCCTCTTTTGTCACAGCCGCAGGCTGTGGTGTTGTGCCTTTTCCCGATGTCCGTTTACTTTTGATCGGCGAAGGACGCGGCGGCAACTTAATCCGGTGGGCCTTGCCGACCACCGCATTTTTGGACACCCCCAATTCTTTCCCGATCCGCGAGGCAGAATGACCATCCGCCCAAAGTTTTCTCAGAAGCGCAATGCGCTCTTCTGTCCAGTTCATCACTCTGATCCAGTTCAAAAGTTTATACCCCCCCCATATAGGGGACGAAAGAGGACAAGTCGAGTCTCTCGGGTAAATATCATTCCGGTCACTATCATTGCGGTTTTTTTTGATGCTCAAGTGTTCTCAACACCACAGGGCGAACAAGGCCGTTTTCTTTGAGGCCGTTTTCTTTTTGAAATGTCCGAATGGCGGCCCGGGTTTTTTTCCCCGCCACACCATCTGCGACACCGGATAAATATCCCGCCTGAATCAGCAATGTTTGAACCCGCTTCACCTTGTCACGGGGTAATTCCATCCGTTCAAGATCGCGCGCGAGGCGAAGATGTCCGGCCTGTTCTGCCATATAGGTAGCTGTTTCCCCCGCACTATCCTGTGCATCAGGGTCAGCCCCCGCCGCGATAAGCTGTGTCACCGTCCGCCGCGACCCGGACACCGCCGCTGCCATCAGGGGAGTCATGCCCAGCGGGTCGCTCTGATTAACATCGGCCCCCGCTGCGATCAAAACAGCCACCGTTTTGGGACGCCCCGCAAGCGCGGCAAACTGCACCGCAGTCCAGTCATCGCGATCACGCCGGTCAACCGGAAAGCCCTCTGCGACCATATTCTGAACAGTTTTGAACTGTCCCTTTTCAGCCGCTGTAAACCAGCGTTCAACACGCGGGTCTTCGCGTTGTTGTACATCATCCACAGGACGCGCCGGTTGCCAATCGGAAACAAGCCGGCGCGCCAGGGCCAGATCCTTGTCATCCAACCGCCCCTCGATTTCATCCAGCAATGAAAGCGTATCCCCCAGCCCCCCCTGCCGCGCAAGCGTGGCATACAGCCACGCAACAACCGGGTCTTCGGCCGTGCCCAAACCGTTGAGATAAAGCTCTGCCAGGGCCAGCTGGGACGGTGCATGTCCCCGATCCGCCAGCACGAGCCAAAGGCGAAAGGCCTCTGCCCACTCCTCCGCCTCAAAAGCCCTGCGCCCATCCTCGTAAGTTCCCGCCTGCACCGACGCAGAGAACAAACCCACGGCAAGACACAAGACCGCACAAACCAGCCGGAAACATCGACAAAAAGAGATTAAATACCTTGATTTTTGTAATTCTTTCATCCAGAATTATCCTCGTTGATTTTCATTCCCTGAATTTGACGCACGGGGGGTCACATTGCTCTCGAGTACTTTCATTAACGCTCTTGGCGTGTCTGTGAAAGATCTTATCATCTTTTGTGCCGGGTTGCTGACCCTCTCCGAGGGTATGCCCGGTGTACTTGCATCCTGTCTCGCCTTGATAGTATCCATTTTCGCTGTTTATTATTTTGTGAAAACACACAAAAAAGCGTGCAATCGAAGAATTTACATAAAATTTACAGAAATATAAAAACGCACAAGACTTCGCAGAAGAATGCGACCCTGATTTTGGAGCGCATCTGACAAAACATTGTTAACAAATTAACGACAAGAGCAAAAAAATCGATATACCGCGCATGGGATGAATTCAGTGAGACTCTAGCTGTTTAGCTACAGGCGATATTAGTATAGAAATGACGTAACAATATATACCGATGCGCGTTGAAGCTATCGGAAAAGTAGTGACACAGAGGTGCCTTTTGATAACCGACTACCACGCTAAATTGTTTGCACACGAGTTAAGCAAGCGACACTCTGTTGCGGATGTCGAGAAATTGGCTGGCACCCTCTTAGATGCGCAAGTGGACTTGAACCCACATCAGGTTGAAGCTGCACTTTTCGCTTTCAAGTCGCCATTGTCCAAGGGCGCAATTCTGGCTGATGAAGTTGGCCTGGGAAAAACAATTGAAGCCGGTTTGCTCCTTTCCCAAAAATGGACGGAGGGAAAGCGCCGGATCATCATTATTGGACCTGCGAACCTTCGGAAACAATGGTCCCAGGAGATCGAAGAGAAATTCTTCCTGCCGACGCTGATCCTTGAAGCAAAAAATTACAACCGGATGATTAAGGATGGGGCTAAGCACCCGTTTGAACAAGACAGGATTGTCATTTGCTCATTCCAGTTTGCCGCGCGCCATGCAGAAGAACTTATGGTACAGCGTTGGGATTTAGCTGTGATTGACGAGGCGCACCGCCTTCGCAATGTCTATCGCCCGGACAACAAGATTGGCAAAGCCCTGAAAGGGGCGTTGTCGAATGCGCCAAAGGTGTTGCTGACGGCCACGCCTTTGCAAAATTCTCTTATGGAACTCTATGGGCTGGTCAGTATCATTGATGACTACGCTTTTGGTGATGCCAGGAGTTTCCGGGCGCAGTACGCGCGTTTGACCTGGGACGATCAGTTCGACCACCTAAAGAACAGACTTGCCCCTGTTTGTCACCGCACCCTTCGCCGTCAGGTGATAGAATATATTCGGTACACCAACCGCATTCCCATTACACAAGAATTCGTCCCCACCGAGGATGAACAGGCACTGTACGATATGGTGTCGGATTATCTTCGCCGTCCGTCACTTCAGGCCTTGCCACGAAGCCAACGAACATTGATGACGCTGATTATGCGCAAGCTGTTGGCGTCCTCGACATTTGCTATTGCAGGTGCATTGGACACCCTGGCGCGCAAGCTGGAACGCCAGCTTCGCGAAGACGCAAACTTACGTAAAAATCTTGAAGAAGATTCTGAAGAAGGAGATGAAATCGTCCATGACTTCGATGACTTTGCTGAAAAAGCGGAAGAATGGGTGGACGATGAGGAAGAGTCCGAGCTCCTAACTCAAGACGACATCGCAGCCATTGAAAATGAGATTGAAGACCTTCGCGGGTTTAGGGATCTGGCTGTTGCCATAACCGAAAACGCGAAAGGGCAAGCTCTGTTGGCAGCACTGAAGGCCGGTATGGATAAGGCGCGGGAACTGGGAAGTGCCGAGAAGGCAATCATCTTTACCGAGTCTAGGCGAACACAGGAATACCTTGTCAGGCTTCTGACCGAGAATGGTTATGAAGGCAAGCTCGTCCTATTCAACGGATCAAACTCGGATATACAATCCAGGGCTATTTATGAGCATTGGAACGTCCGCCATGCCAGCAGTGACATGATCACCGGCTCCCGGACGGCAGATATGCGCGCTGCGCTGGTTGAGCACTTTAAAGACCAAGCCTCGATCATGATTGCGACGGAAGCTGCCGCCGAAGGCATCAACCTGCAATTCTGTTCGATGGTGGTGAATTACGACCTGCCCTGGAACCCGCAACGGATTGAGCAACGGATCGGGCGCTGTCACCGATACGGCCAGAAATATGACGTGGTGGTGATCAATTTCCTGAACAAGAACAATGCCGCCGATCAGCGCATTCACCAGCTCCTGTCCGAGAAATTCAAACTCTTCTCCGGCGTGTTTGGTGCAAGTGATGAAGTGCTGGGTGTCATTGAATCCGGTGTGGAGTTCGAAAAGCGGATTGTGTCCATTTACCAGACTTGCCGAACAACCGAAGAAATTGAGGAAGCCTTTGAAGCCCTTCAGGCCGAGATGAGCACCAAAATCGACGAGACGATGGAGGATACCCGCAAGAAGCTCTTGGAGAACTTTGACGCAGACGTTCATGACCGCCTTCGTATGAATATGACCAAGAGCAAGGAATACCTTGGCCGCTACGAGCATATGCTCTGGGCGTTGACCAAGCATGAACTTGGACGCCAAGCAACGTTCGACGATGATCATATGACCTTCGTTCTGAAAGAAGCCCCCAAGGATCTGAAGGACGCCGCGCGTGCTCCTGTTGGTGGTTATCACTTGTCCAAGGCTGGACTAGAAGGCCACCGCTACCGGATCGGCCATCCGCTTGCCCAGCATTTGCTTGGCCGGGCGGGCGAGAGAAAGCTGAACGGTGCGGAACTAGTCTTTGACTATTCCAAATGGCCGCAGAAGGCCGTCAGTGTTGAGACCCTTGTCGGCAAGTCGGGAACCTTGTCTGTACAAAAACTCTCAATCACAGGGGCGGATGCGCAGGATCATATCATTCTTGCGGGCATGACCGATGATGGCGTACCCATAGACCAGAATGCCGCCATGCGCCTGTTTGACCTTCCATCAAAGAAGGCCCGCGATAGCGGGCTTGAGATCCCCGAAGCTATCCAGCAGGGGATAGCCGCCCGCCGTAAGGCCATCATGCAGGAACTTGCCGAACAGCAAGCCCTATGGTTCGACGAGGAAATGGACAAGCTGGACAATTGGGCGGAAGACAAACGCGCCGGGCTGAAGGCCGAATTGAAGGATCTGGATGACCAGATCAAGGAATTGAAGCGGCAGGTGCGCCAGACAGGGAATTTGCCGGATAAGTTCGCCTTGCAGAAGAAGGCGCGGAAGCTTGAACAAAAAAGGGATGAGGCGTGGCGTGACTATGACGCCGCAGCCAGGCAGGTCGAGGTGCAGAAAGATACGCTTCTCGATCAGGTGGAAGAACGATTACAGCAACAGGTCTCTGACCAAGAGCTGTTCACAATCAGATTTACGGTTCAGTAGGAGGGGGAATGTCAACGGAACTAACTACAACTGAGGTCGCTCTCCCGGCAGTTGGTAGGTTTACAGCCCCTATGCTTCAGGCTCTGACGGATGCGTTGGGAATAGATCGAGGGGTATTGGCAACAGATGCACAAATTCAGAATGCGTGGCAGAACTTGCCGCAATTACTGAGCAGCATTCCTCCTGAAAAACGCGACAAAGGCATCGTGTGCATGTGTGTTGCCGTAGCCTCTGGCCTATTCGATAGTGCGGTCAACTATGCATGGAACGCTGCCATTATTGAGCTTCGAGAGAAAGTGCGGCAGTTCGGAATTCATATCATTCCGCAGATTATCGACAAGAGTTTTGATGAGCAGAAGCTCATGGATATGCAGGATAGCGAGCTTCTCTCGCTTTGCCTGAAGCTCAACCTGATTTCTGAAACCGGGTTCTTCATGCTCGACCAATGTCGGGGTATCAGGAACAACTTTTCCGCAGCTCACCCGGCAGTAGGCACTCTGGATGAGTACGAATTTATCAATTTCCTGAATCGTTGCAGTCGTCACGCCCTGAGCGAAGATCAGAATACGACAGCAGTTGATATCAAGGAATTCATGAACGCGATCAATGCTGGGAGCTTTACATCCGGGCAGTTGCGCATTTGGTGTGACCGGATTGCACAAACATTCGATGCGCAGCGTGAGGCGATCATCAAGATGCTTCACGGTATCTATTGCGATCCAAGCAAGGAGGAACATGCTCGTGTCACAGCAATTAAGGTGTGTGGAGAGTTTGTAGCAACCTTTACGCCCGGTATGGTCTCCGAACTAATAAATCAACACCAAAGGTATCAGGCAAAAGGCGAGCAGGAGCGGTTTAAAGCGTCACAAGCCTTTTTTGAAAATCTTGGTCAACTAGGCCTTTTGTCTGAAACAGAACGTCACGCGATGATTTCGTCAGCCTGTAAGAACCTAATGGGCGTTCACAATGCAATGAACAATTTTTACAACGAGTGCCCGTTCGCAGAGCGTCTCGCAAACTTGTCCACGGGGCACCAAATTCCCGAAACCGTTCGCTTCGAGTTCGTCGAGGCCATTGTGACCTGCTCAGTCGGTAATGAATATGGCACGGCTGATGCCGCAGACCCTTATTACGAAGGCGTGATCCAAGGTTTTTCTCCGAGAGAGATCGAAATCATGTTGTCGCTGCCTGATTTGAAGACCGTCGTAGGGAACAGGATTAGGCGCGCGCCTAGATGCAAAACGAAATTCCAACAGATTGTCGGACTTCTGAAGGCAGAAAGCATTCCGACTAAAGTGAAATCAACATACGAAAAGTGGCTTCAACAATGAGTAACAATGCACCTGAGAAAATGGAGCTGACGTCGATGGGCGTGGCGGAAGAAAAGCGAGAAGAGCTGAAGCAGTTATTTCCGGAGGTGTTCTCCGAAGGAAAGGTCGATTTTGATCAGCTCAAACGTGTGTTGGGTGACTGGGTAGAGCCGGGCAAGGAACGGTTTGGCCTAAATTGGCCGGGCAAGGCCGAGTGCATGAAGATCATTCAAGAGCCGAGTGTTGCCACACTGAAGCCTGTGCGCGATGAGTCTGTCGATTTCGATGACACGGAAAACCTGTTCATCGAAGGTGACAATCTGGAAGTTTTGAAGCTCTTGCAGAAATCATACTTCGGCAAGGTAAAAATGATTTACATTGATCCGCCCTATAACACCGGACAGGAGTTTATTTATCCGGATAAGTACGCTGAGAATTTAGATACCTACCTTGCCTATACTGGTCAGGCCGATAGTGAAGGAAGAAAGTTTTCAACAAATGCTGATGCAGTTGGGCGGTATCACTCTAACTGGTTAAGCATGATGTATCCGCGTTTATATCTGGCGAGGAACTTACTTTCAGATGATGGGATCGTTTTCATATCAATAGATGACAATGAGCTCGCCAATTTACAGAGTATCTGTAACGACATTTTTGGCGAAGAAAACCTGATCGCAGTATTTGTTTGGAAGAGCCGTCAGAACAAAGATAACAGGCCGGAAAAAGGCACTTCAATTGATCATGAATATGTCGTTTGTTATGGCCACCGCGTTCGTGGAGACCAGAGAAAAGTAGAACAATACTCTAATCCTGATAATGACCCTAGAGGGGATTGGACAAGTGCTAATATGGTTGGGCTTGCCACTAAAGATCGGCGACCAAATTTGCACTTTGATCTAATCGAGCCAGACACAGGGATCAATTACGGATGCCCTGAAATGGGTTGGCGCTACGATCCGAAAACGATGGCACGTCTGATTGAGGAAGACCGGATAATTTGGCCGTCTTCGCCAGATGGCAGGCCACGCCGGAAGGCATTCTTTGAAGACCTTGGAGGTCAATTCACAGGCATATCTTCAATCGTAGGCAAGGATTTATACACTCGCACAGGAACAGCCGAGATTAGTGACCTATTTGGATTTAGGGCTATGGATTTTCCGAAGCCTGTTGGGTTGATAAGTGAAGTTGTCGAACAAAGCGGAAGTCACGATGATATTGTTTTGGACTTCTTCGCAGGCTCTTGTACGACCGCCCACGCGGTGATGAGGTTGAACCAGAAGGATGGCGGTAATCGAAAGTATATTATGGTTCAGTTACCCGAAGCTTGTGATGAGCAATCTGAGCCATTCCAGCGCGGATTGAAGACAATTGCCGATATTGGGAGGGAACGTGTCAGATTGGCAGCAACCAAGCTTAAAGATGCGGAAAACAATCAGCTTACTTTTAATGGCCATCCCAATAAGGATTTTGGTTTCAAGGCGTTTAAATTAGATCACTCGAATTTTAGAGTATGGGACGGTGAATTTGGCGAAGATGAATCCGTTGCTGAACAACTTGAAATGCACGTTGATCACGTTGCCAAAGAAAGCACGCCAGAAGACATCCTCTATGAACTTCTCTTGAAAGCAGGATTCTCGCTGACAACCAAGGTTGATCAGATCGAACTTGCGGGCAAGCAGGTGTTCTCCGTCGAAGGTGGAGCCTTGTTGATTTGCCTTGAAAAAGAAGTTACATCAGAGCTGATCGACGCGCTGGCTGATGCAGAGCCTTTGCAGGTGATCTGTCTGGACGAGGGCTTCCAAGGTAACGACCAGCTCAAAGCCAATGCGGTTCAGACCTTCAAGGCACGAGCGGAATCTCAAGAATCAGAAATCGTCTTCAAGACGGTGTAGGAGGCAGTATGCAGCTAGATTATTCATGCCTCCGTGAAATCCTTGAGCAAGTCGAAGCCAATAGCGACGGCTTTACGGAAGACGAGCTCACGTTTGAATTGAGCGACAAGGAAGAGACAAAAAAGGCTTACCACTACCAAATTTTGGTGGAAGAGAAGTTTCTCGACGCGACCGTAAACACATATGGCGACTTTCAGGTTGATAGTGGGGACGGCATTACCTTTATCGGGGAAGTCGGAACAGTCGGTGTTGTTGTTAGGTTGAAGGGATTGTCTTTTTCCGGGCATAAACTTCTTGAGGCAATGCGGAACGACACTCTCTGGGGCAAAATCAAATCAAACGCCAGTACGGTGGGCGTAGAAGGATTAAAGCAGATACCAGCTATCGCACTTGAATTAATCAAGGGGGGCGCGGCATGAAGTTAAAATTCGATCCCTCTCTTGAATTTCAGCAGGACGCGATCAACGCCGTCGTTAATGTGTTTGACGGTCAGGCGATTTCGCAATCCGGAGCGACCCGCTTTCAGGCTTTGCAAATCGGTGGCTTGTTCCAGAACGAGCTTGGCATGGGAAACCAATTGACTCTGCCAGCAGATCAAATCTTGGCGAATGTGCAGAAAACGCAGGAAGCCAACGATATTGAGAAGGTGCCGTCCCTTCAGGGGCATGAGTTTTCGGTCGAGATGGAGACGGGAACGGGCAAGACCTATGTCTATCTCCGCACCATATTCGAACTCAACAAGAAATACGGTTTCCGAAAGTTCATCATTGTGGTGCCGAGCGTTGCAATCCGTGAAGGTGTCCTGAAGAGCATTGACGTGATGAAATGTCACTTCAGGACGCTCTATGACAACGTGCCGTTTGATCACTTCGTCTATGAGTCAAAACGATTGGGCAAGGTGCGCCAATTCGCCAGCAGCAACCAAATCCAGATCATGATCATCAACATTCAGGCGTTTGTGAAGGACGTGCCGGACAAGCCTGACTCCGAGATGGCAGAAGACGAGCTCAAGAAGCTCAACGTCATTAACCGGGAAAATGATCGTATGTCAGGGCGCAAACCGATTGAGTTCATTCAGGCTACAAATCCATTTGTGATTATTGATGAACCGCAGAGCGTCGATAATACCGAGAAGGCAAAGAACGCGATCAAGCGGCTGCATCCAGCGGCGACGTTACGCTACAGCGCCACCCATCGGAACCCCTATAACCTGCTCTACAAGCTTGATCCGATCAAAGCCTATGACTTGCGGCTGGTGAAGCGGATTGAGGTGGCTTCCATTCGTTCGGATGACAATTTCAACGACGCCTATGTGAAGCTCCTGAAGACTGACAATAAGAACGGGATCAAGGCGCAGGTCGAAATCCATAAGAAAAGCCCGAAAGGGCCGAAGGCGTCCAAACTTTGGGTCAAACAGGGCGATGATCTGTTCGTGAAATCCGGCGAACGTGCTCCCTATGAGGATGGCTATATCGTCCAAAACATCGATTGCACACCGGGGGCGGAGGGTTTGGAGTTCAACTCCGGTCGCTGGCTTGATCTGGGGCAGCAAATCGGCGGTCTTGGCGACGACATCATGAAGGCACAGGTATTTGAAACGGTCGAGCAACACCTGAAGAAGGAGAGTGCCCTCAAGGGGAAGGGGATCAAGGTTCTTTCTCTCTTCTTTATCGACCGCGTGGCGAACTACCGGGTCTATAACGACGACAACACCACCAGCCTTGGCAAAATTAGTCAGTGGTTTGAAGAGGCGTTCCGCGAACTGACGGAGAAGCCGCGCTACAAAGGCTTGATTTCGTTCGATGTTGCCGAGGTTCATGACGGCTATTTCAGTCAGGACAAGCAAGGCCACGACAAGGACACGCGGGGCAACACCAAGGACGATGAAGATACCTACAACCTGATCATGCGGGATAAGGAACGGCTCTTGGATGAAGCCGTTCCCTTGCGTTTTATTTTTTCGCACTCCGCTTTGCGGGAAGGATGGGACAACCCGAATGTCTTTCAGATTTGTACCCTCAATGAAACGCAATCTGTTGAGAAGAAGCGGCAGGAAATCGGGCGTGGCCTTCGATTGCCTGTGAACAAGCATGGTGAACGGGTGCATGACGAAACCGTCAACCGCCTGACTGTGATTGCCAATGAGTCATACGAGGAATTTGCACGCACCCTGCAAACCGAGTTCGAGGAAGATTTCGGAATCCAGTTCGGCAAGGTCGAAAAGATCGCCTTTTCCAGGCTGGTCGTCACCAAAGCCGACGGCACCGAAGAAGAGCTTGGCCAGGAAGCGTCAGCAAAAATTTGGCAGGAGATGATCGATAACGGCTATCTGAATGATGCCGGTGAAATCCTTGATACGTTTGATCCGAAAAACCCGCATTTTGATCTGAAAGTGTCCGATGAGTTTGCCATCTTGAAGGCAGAGATCATTGATGAGATCAACAAGAAGGTTTTCAAAAACCGTATCGTCAATGCGCGGGAACGCCGCGATCTCAAGTTTCGCAAGGAAGTTCATTTGAGCGAAGATTTTATTGCGCTGTGGGATCGTATCAAGCACCGCACCCGCTACCGCGTGACCTTCGAGACAAACGACCTGATTGAAAAGGCCGTTGGCCGGATCAAGAAGCTGGAAGCTATGAGGCCCGCCCGTATCGCCATAACCCGTGTTGACCTTGGTATTACCGAGGCTGGGGTCGATACCGATAAGAAGCTTGAGGAAAAGTCCATTGATGTAGAACCCGTCAAGATGTTGCCTGACATCCTTGGCTTTTTGCAGAAGGAAACAGAACTGACCCGTCACACGCTGGTTCGGATTTTGAAACAATCCGGGCGGCTTGAAGAGTTCAAGATCAATCCGCAAGCGTTCATGGCGGCTGTCTCTAGGGAAATATCGCGCGCCCTTCACGACTTGATACTGGAAGGTATCCAGTACGACAGGATTACAGGACAGCAATGGGAGATGAGCCGTATCGAACAGGAAGCCGAGGAAGGGATCGTTCGCTATTTGAGCAACTTGTACGAAGTGCAGAACCGCGAGAAGGCACTCTTTGACGCCATTGAGTATGACTCGGAAGTCGAACGACAGTTTGCGCAAGACCTCGATACGAATAATTTTGTCCGCCTGTTCGTAAAACTGCCAAGCTGGTTCAAGATCGACACACCGATCGGGCCGTATAATCCGGATTGGGCGTTTGTGACCGACAGGGACGAGAAGCTCTACTTTGTGCGCGAAACCAAGAGTTCACTGGACTCCGAAGATCGACGCAACAAGGAAAATCAGAAGATCGCCTGCGGCAAGAAGCACTTTGAGACCATTGGAGTTGACTACAACGTAGTGACCTCTTTGTCGGAGGTGGCTATATGATATGGGAGCCTTCGACAATTTAGCCAGAACCTTGTGCTCTGAGAGATAAATAGCCCCAAAAGCGGGGGATACCATGCGCCTATACGAGATTATCAACACACCACTTTCAGCTGACTCCAGCTATGACGTAAAACACAACAGGCTGAAACAGCGCAAGAAGCCCGGCTTGGAACTGGATGTTGCGAATGGGCGCGTGGTAGCTGTTCCGGGTCAAACGCCAAAACTCACATTGCGCATGTTAAACAGAATAAAGCACCTGAAACGCCGCTATGACGCCGGGCAAGAACGGCTCCGGAAGTTTCGGGGCTTGATGTATGACGGGTCAGCCAAAGCACGCGAACAGGAAATCGAACAAGCGCGCTCTGCACTAGATGACTTGCAAGCACAAATCGTTGCTGAAATCCGGGCATCTGACTTGGAACAGGAGTGCCAAGACCGGCTACATGTAACCTGACTCTAATTATGTCCAATTTGAGAGTCTCTATCATCTTTTGAATGTGGGGGATTTCGAGGGAGGGCGGTTTTTGGTGGTTAAAGGCGTTGATTTTCAAGGGTTTTGCGGTTTGGCTCTGTGGGGTGTTTTCAGGAATTTTATTCGGACGCTAATGACTCAAAATATGTCGTTTATTCGGACGCTGTTTTATGGTTTTTCGGGGTGCGGTGTGAATTTTGCGCTATCTTTCTTGTATGAATGCGACATTTGAAAACCTGGTCTCCTGGCTCAATAGCGTTTATAATGAATGTGATTTCGAGAAGCTTTATCCGGTTTGTTGATATATGTCAGCAGAACGGGTGCTTTTGAGACGGGCTTTTTCCTGCGCTTTCAGGAGTTTGATTTTTTTTCGTCCTGATCCTCGTGATTTTTTGCTGTTTCCTGAATAACTTCAGACATATTCCAAGCGTATTCTCACAGCCGGGACATGCCGGCGCGTGTGATGGGAACCCCGGTTTCGTCGTCGGCTTCTTCCAGAGCTTTGAAGACGCGCGTGGCAAATTCACGGGTAACGATACTGTCTGGGAATGTTGACGGTTCAGAATTGCCGTCTCTCGATCCTTTGCCCGTAAATTGCCGGGATCGGAGCGCAGGATTTCCTCCGTCGCCATTCGCCAGAACTGGCGTGATGCGCGGGATGCAAGCGGCGCAGCTCTAGCGATAAAGAGGCCGCGCAAGGAAGGCGGCTGGCATTACCATATCTCACTTCTCCCTGCCGCCGTACAGACACAGACCAGGCAGGCCCTTCCCTGAACAGCTCGCCTCCCTTCAAAACCCGGACGTGTGAAGCTTCAGATCGTCGCCGTCGGGCGCACCATCAACAGCTCATCATTCCTGTTACCTGTATGTCTGGTGCTATTCCTTTGCGAGATCAGGGCTTTACAACAGCGTTGTTCATCTTGCGTGGCCCTCCTGCATTCGACCACCAGCACCTGAAACGATCATTGCAATGGGGCACAGGCCAACAATCCACGAACAGTCAACATGGGCCGCCCGGATAGGGAGAGAAAAATGACTTGCCATACAGTGCGTTTGCCAGTAGTGCCTATTAACAAGTAAACAAATTTTGCCGTTTCAACGCGGAAACAGAATTTACGGATTTCAGAACCAGGGAGGAAGCAATGAAACTAATGAAGCAGATCGCGGCAGCAATCGCGTCGATGACAATGGCATCCGGTGCATTTGCGCAGGTCAACCTGACGGCTGAAACGGCCAGTCCAGGCGGCGGGGCATATCTTTCACTGGCCCATATGACCGAAGTTGCAGGGACCTCCGGTGTGGCCAACATTCAGTTGGCAGATGGTCAAACACTGACCAACTCGATCCAGAACGTCGCAGAAGGCAAAACCGACATCGCGAGCACGCCATACATTCTGCCGTTTCTGATGAGCCGCGGTGTTGGCCCCTATGGCTCTTTGGGCAAGGAAAAAGGCGCAGAGCTTGCCAGCAACCTTCGCGCCATCAATCCGTTTGTTCTGGGAATCTTTTTTCTGTTTGCCTATGACTCCAAGGGCATCAACGGCTGGGACGACCTGAAGGGTCGCAAGATTTACAATGGCCCGCCCCGAGGCGGCGCATTGACGAATGCCCGCAGCATGATTCAAATCATAACCGGACTCAAAGACGGCAAAGACTATGAAGGCATGCAAATTAACTGGGATCAGGGCGCAACGCTGATCAGCAGTGGTGAGCCAGATGCCGTCGTACTTCCGGAACTGTTCCCGAGTCCGCGTCTGACCATTCCCGGCGCGGCAGGAAAGATGACTGGCTGGTCGATGCCCAGGGACGTTTACGAGAGCGAGGCGATGGGGAAATACATGAAGGCCCCCGGAAGTGCCCCCTGGACTGCCCCGGTTGCGGATATCAAAGCGATCATGGGCAAGGACTGGTCGTTCGTCTCCGAGGATGACACCTTCAGGGCTCTGGCCACAATCGGCGGCAATGTCGTGCACAGGGACATGGATGATGAGCTCGTTCACAAGCTGGTAACGACCTATATCAAAGCACTTGATAAACTGAAATCCAGGGCACCCTACGGCAACACCGTCAGCTTTGACTTCCCCATGCAGGGCATGTGCGGTGCGTCCCCCGTCAAATACCACCCGGCCGCAGCCCGCGCATGGCGCGAAGCAGGCTACGAAGTGGATGATTGCGCCATCGCGCAATAACCCGAAATCGCCAGAAACAATGAGTACCGCCAGTTATGGCGGCTGCTGGACCTCCTGATCTGGAAGGCTGGGATCAAAGTGGCCGACGACGAAAAACAAGACTTGAAGAACACGCTGTTTCCCAGTCCGGCGGTTTACGTCCTCGCACTGATTTTTGTGGCTATGGGCGTCGTCAACAGCACTCCTGTGATCCCGGGCTGGACCGGGATGTGGCAAGGCATTACAGGCCTTGAGAACCTTAAGGTCCGCAGTTTCCCGACCGAATGGTTCTATCCTGTCGTGTTTTTCATCATGATGCTTATCGTGATGCTTGCGCACTCGATGTGGCGATCATGGCGAGGAAGACAATACGCCTGGTTCGGTGCCTTTATGGACATCGCATTGGTCGTCGCGGCCGGGGCCATTTCCCTCACGTATCTCGTTGAAATCGACAGTGTTTGCCTGATCGACACGTTGAATGGAGATCGTGCACGGATCATGGCCGAAACCTTGCAGGCAGAAATCGAATTTGCCGAAACAATGGGCCTGCCTGTGCCTGACACCGTAGAAGACCCCAAATGCGTCAACACAAGCGGCATCTGGCTGGTGGTCATCATGGGTGTCACAATGTTGATCTTTCTAGGCTACAACATCAAGGTTTGGGGGCTTCCTCTGGTCGCTGCAGCCATCCTGATCGCGCTCTATACCATCGGCACCGTTTTGATCTGGTACTTCCACGGACCTGAGGACATCAACAAATACTTCATGACCAAGCTCGGCGGCGAACCCCGCACCTTCCTCGACGGCGTACCCAATGTACACGACGCGCTGGTCAATAATGCCTCGGGCATTCTGGGGCGTTTCATGAACGTCATCATGAACATGGTGTTCCCCTATATCATTCTGGGTGCACTCTTTGGAAAGTCTGCGGGTGGGCGGGTGCTGATCAAAATCGCCTTTCGCTGGACCCGCCATCTGCGCGGCGGCCCGGCACATGCGGCCATTGTCAGCTCGGCCCTTTTGGGCACAATTTCCGGTGGACCGGTCGTCAACGTGCTTTCGACCGGTGTACTCACCATCCCGATGATGCTGAAACGCGGCTTCTCCAAAGTCTTCGCTGGCGGCGTAGAAGCTGCGGCTTCCTCAGGTGGATCCATCATGCCGCCCGTAATGGGCGTTGCTGCCTTCATCCTCGCCTCCATGACTGGCGCACCCTACCGGGATGTGATCATCGCGGCGGCCCTGCCTGCGGTGGCTTACTTTCTGTGTCTGTTCCTCAGTGCCTCATTCCAATCGCGCAAACAAGGTATCGAAGCCTTCGGAGAACTCACCGAAGACATGCGGATCAACCGTGAAGACATTATTCACCTTATGCAGATTTTCCTGCCGATCCTGATGATCCTCATTTTCCTCCTGACTCCCAAGGACATGGTGGGATGCGGACCGCTGGCTGCGCTTTTGGGTGCAGATGCCGTGCTCCAGGACGACCGTTGCGTCGTGACCTCACTGCCCTGGATTTTGCAGGTCTTTCAGAACGCCGCAGGCGATGCGGGCGCGACTGGCTGGTGGGCTTCGGCCTTTGTTCTCGTCCTGCTGTTCCTCGACAAGGAGTTCCGCGCACAGCCTCGCAAGGTTTTGGATGCGCTGGCTGAATCGGGCATCACCATTTCGACACTCTATCTGATGTTGCTCGCTGTGACTGTCATCGACGTCTGCCTGAACTTTACTGGATTGTCGAAGTTCGTGGCCATCGATGTGCTGCGCTTTTTGCTTTCTCTGGACCTTGGCGGAGGCGGCTCCACGACTTTCCAGTTCACTGCCCTCATCATCACGATGCTTCTTGCGGTTTTGCTTGGGATGGGGATGCCTGCTGTTCCCGCCTATATCAACGTGGCCTTGCTGATGGGACCACTGTTGGTCGGGCTTGGGATCGCCACCTTCACGGCGCATATGTTCATCTTCTACTTCGCCATCGCCTCCGCAATCACACCGCCCGTTGCCCTGGCTGCATTTGCGGCCTCTATTATCACCAGGGCTGAACCAATGGCGACCGGGTTCAGCGCGGTCCGGTCCGGGATCGTGATGTTCGCGATCCCCTTCGTGTTTGCCTTCTATCCCGAAATCCTGCTGGTCGACCAGGCCTTGATAGACCCGGCAAGCTCGTCCGGCGAACGCCTGCCGGGTTACGAAGACGGCATTCAGACCGGCGCACTGCTCTGGCTACTGGCGCGTCTGATCCTTGCCCTCTACCTCGTTGCGAGTGCGCTTGCGGGGCATGATGCACGACCGCTTTCAATAGTCTGGGTTGTCCTTCGGCTTGCGATCGCTATCGCGGTGTTGATGCGGCCGGAGACTGTCCAGTTGACTGCCCTCATTTTTGCAATCGCGACACTTGCCTGGCATCACATCGGTGCCCGACAGGCCAAACCTGTTTAACAGCAGGTCGTGACTCAACTGAATGAGAGCCTGCAGACCGATCGTCTGGCCTGAAGAGACCCGGTTTTCCGGGCATGCGTCTCGAACCCGAAGGGAGGAAACCTCAATTGCCACACGCTGATAAAATCTGGACAGGCGGCACAATCCTGACGATGGACAGCTCAAATCCTCTGGCCGAGGCGATGGCTGTCACCGGGGGAAAGATTACAGCGGTCGGCCGATCAGCCGATGTTGCAAATCTGGCGGGCCCCGGCACGACCATCCACAAATTGCATGGACGCTTTGTCATGCCGGGTCTGGTCGAAAGCCACACCCACGCTCTCTGGGGGGCATGCCGCACGTTGTTCGACATTTACGTAGGCTTTGACGCCAGTCTTTCCGATTTGCTCCGGGCCGTCCGGGATCGGTGTCAGAAAAACGATCCAGGCCAGGTTGTATTCGGCGGCCCGTGGCGACCAGCTATGCGACCGGAAATGGGTGCAAACCCACGCGACCTGCTCGATGGGATTTCGACCGGACATGCCATCGTCCTGCATGATGCCAGCCAGCATTTGCTGTGGTGCAACTCTCTTGCGTTACAACGTGCGGGCATCGGCTCTGGTGCCCCGGACATTCCAGGCGGCATCATTGAGCGTGACCCTGCCACTGGTGCGCCTAACGGCATTCTCGCCGAAACCGCCACCGCCGCAGCTCGGGCCCTTGTTGCACGTTCACCAGATCAGCTTGAGAAAGCCGTTCGAGAAGCGGTGCGCACCTTCACCAGCTTCGGGTTTACCGCCTTCAAGGAACCGATGGCCTTTACGGAAGAGCTTCGCACCTATCAGGCAGCCGACCGGAACGGTGATCTCACCATGCACATGGCCGCGCATATCGTGCACTCCAGCCCCCTGGGCGGCGACCTCGTTCCTTATGACGAGATGGATCGCCTTCGGCGCTCCTGTGCCAGCGAGAATGTGCGGCTGGACTTTGCCAAACTTTTTCTTGATGGCGTGGCACCCGGGTTCACTGCGTCCTTCATCGAGCCCTATCTTGCCGAAAGCGGATATGATGTCGCCTCACACGATCCCGACGCAACCCTGCTCATCCCGCCAGCCGAGTTGAACGACATGCTGATCCAGCTGGATCGACGCGGGTTCACGGTGAAGATGCACGCGGTTGGAGACAACGCGATCCGCAAGGGACTTGATGCAATCGCCTCGGCTCGAAAAATCAACGGTCACAGTGGTTTACGCCATGAAATTGCACATTCCTGCTTCGTCTCTGATGCGGACTTGTCCCGCTTCAACAGCCTGAACGCGGTCGCCGAGGTATCGCCCAAAATGTGGTACCCCAATTCGGGAACAGCGGTTCAAAAGGCACTCCTCGGAATAAACCGGCTCGAAAAGAACCACCGTATCGCCGATCTTCTCGCCGCCAATGCCGAAGTGATCTATGGCTCAGACTGGCCCGCCTCGGCCCCCGATGCCAATCCCTGGACCGGATTGTCAGGCATGTTGACACGCCGCAACTCCGATCCTGGCTTTCCCGGCACCCTGGCACCGGGTCAAGCGATCTCGCTGGCGAATGCTCTTCCGATCTTTACAATAAATGGTGCGCGTTCAATGCGAATGGAGCAGGAAACAGGCTCTATACAAGCGGGAAAGTGGGCCGATTTTGTCATCTTGAAAGAAAACCTTTTAACGACCCAACCACTGGACATTGCCGCAATCCGTCCTCAAAAAACCTGCTGGAAAGGACAGGCCGTATTTGAGTCTTGTGAATGAAATGAATATATTCAGGCGTGCCAACGGCAACTATCGGTATAAGCGTCGTGTTTTTGAGTACCAGTCATTTGATCGTTTCTTGTCTTCTTTGGGGGCGTCGCTTTTGTTACAGGCGTAAGCTACGCCCTCAAAAATTGATAGCGATTCGCAAAGTGAACATATTTAGAGTCAGGGGCGGACATAATTAGAGTCGCGCTACACTACAGCAACTTGCAATGCGTTACGTGAAGAAGGCTGTGTAAACTTAAAGAAGCTCCTTAAGCCTTCTGACTGTCTTGCCGCAAAATCCAAGGGATTGGAACGCAAGTGGAAAAAGTATCAGAAAAAATCAATCAAGGCACATCCGGCGCACAAAGTGCCGCAGAGGAATTGAATAAGGGAGAAAATGCTTTTTGCAATATTATTCCTATGGGCCGGACGGGGCATGGACACTATGAGAACAAACGGAAACAGCCCCCGCCCCTGTTAGACGAAAACCACCCCACACCCCAACAGCACAACCGCGAGCCAGACGCAGGCCGCGCGATAAAGCCGGAGGGCGCGTCTGATGTCCGCAGGCCCCAACAGAGCCGTTCCCGTGCCAATGGGGGGGTCATTGACCACGCAACCGCCGTAGTGACGCACCCCGGCGAGAGAAATATTTAACGCACCGGCAACCGGGGCCTCCTGCCATCCGGCATTGGGAGAGCGGTGTTTGCCCGCATCGCGCCACATTACCACAACCGCCCCCCGGGCCGAGGCAACAGGACTGACAAGAGCGGCCAGGACATAAAACAGGCCCGCCAGACGCGCAGGAACCAAATTGACCAGATCATCCAGGCGCGCCGCGCCCTTGCCAAAGGCTTCAAAAGATTCGTTCCGGTGTCCAATCATCGAATCAAGGGTATTGATCGCTTTGTAAGCGCAAAGCCCGGGCAGGCCCAGCAGGACAAACCAGAATAGGGGGGCCACCACACCGTCAGAATAATTTTCTGCAAGGCTTTCAATCGCCGCACGGGCAACGCCTGCCGCGTCAAGGCTTTGGGGATCGCGTCCGACCAGATGGCTGACCGCCGTGCGCCCCTGTGTCAGTCCCTGTTCCAGGCCGACCGCAACCTGCCCCACCGCAACCCCGAGACCGCGACAGGCCAGCAAAGAAGACGCCAAAAGGGCCTGCGCCAGCAAAAACACTGTTTCCTGATCGTAGAACAGAAACGACAAGAGACGTAGTGTCCCGTCCCCCACCGCCCCCGCCAGGACAACCACCAGGAGGCTCCAGCCCCCCCCTAAAACAATCCGGCGCACCCGTCCACCCGCGTTCAAACGCCTTTCCCCGAAAGAAATAAGCCACCCGATGAGTACAACAGGATGCGGCACGCGCCGATAGACCCTGTCCGGATCACCGAATACGACATCCAGACCCAACGCCAAAAGCGCACTGAAGACGACAAACGCAGGCGATATTGTCAGTAAATCGGCAATCAACATCGCAACAAAATGACCCCTGCAACAGAATGCGTCAAGCCGGTCAGGCGGCCTCTTGTTTTTCTGTGGTCACTCTGGTTCAATCCGATTATAATCGGACGACTGATGCGGGATAAGGACGTGCGATGATGGCGACAAAAACGGACACAACAACGGGGGTTATGGTCTGTGGTCACGGGAGCCGTGACGAAGGGGCCGTGACCGAATTTCAATCTGTCGCACGGGGATTGCGCGAACGCCTGCCTGATTATCAGGTGGAAAGCGGCTTTCTGGAGTTTGCAACCCCTGTCATCAACGACGGTCTGGACCGGTTGCGTCAAAGCGGTCATGACCATATCCTCGCCATTCCGGGGATGCTCTTTGCCGCAGGTCATGCCAAAAATGATATTCCCTCTGTCCTGCGTGACTACGAGGCGCGGCACAAAGGGATCACCATTGACTATGGGCGCGAGTTGGGCATTGACAACAAGTTGATCGAGGCCGCAGGGGATCGCATTCGTGATGCCGTTGCCCGCGCCAACCGGGAACAGGGCGACCTGCCCCTCTGTGACACGATGCTGGTCGTTGTCGGGCGCGGGGCCTCGGATCCGGATGCCAATTCCAATGTGTCCAAGGTCATGCGGATGCTCTGGGAAGGGCTGGGCTTTGGCTGGGGCGAAGTCTGTTATTCCGGCGTGACCTTTCCCCTGGTCAAGCCAGGGCTGGAACACGCCACGCGCCTGGGCTACAAGCGCATTATCGTCTTTCCCTATTTCCTGTTCACAGGTATCCTCATCAAACGGATTTATGATGCCACCAGCGAGGTCGCAGCACGGCATCCCTCTGTGCAATTTGTCAAGGCCTCTTACCTCAAAGATCATCCAAAAGTTCTGGATGCCTTTGCCGAACGGGTCGCGGAAATCGTGACCGGACAAAACCTGATGAATTGTAAGCTGTGCAAATACCGCGAACAGGTTCTTGGCTTTGAAGACGAGGTCGGCCTTGCCCAGGAAAGCCATCATCACCACGTCGAAGGCATCGGCACGGGGACGCACGACCATACGCACGGACACGGACACCGGCATATGCACGACCATAAACATGACCATAGTCATGGGGGGGGACATCATCACCCCTACCCCCATGCAGATCATCCCCTCGGGCCTGTGACCTTACGGGAATAGAACAGGACAAAAGGTGCGCTATTCTTATCTCCGCGACCCCGCCGCCATTTATGCCGAGTCCTTTCGCCAAATTCGCGCGGCAACGCCTGCCCTGGCGCACATGCCCACAGAGATTGCCGCATTGGCCCTGCGTATTGTTCATGCCTGCGGCGATCCGGCGGTTGCCTCTGATCTGGTGTGGTCGGATGACATCGCCACCGCAGGGCGGGCGGCCCTGGACGCGGGAGCACCTCTGCTCGTCGATTGCCGCATGACAGGGGATGGCATCATCGCACGAAACCTGCCACGCCGGAACAGGGTTCTCTGCCCCCTGACAGACCCGCGTACGACGGCCCTGGCCCAGGCACAGGCCACGACACGCGCAGCGGCGGCGGTGAGTCTGTGGACGGCGCATCTTGGCGGGGCTGTGGTGGTGATTGGCAATGCACCGACTGCCCTGTTCCGCTTACTGGAATTGCTCCGGACAGAGGCCCCCAAACCAGCGGCTATTTTGGGTTTTCCCGTCGGATTCGTCGGGGCCGCCGAATCAAAGGACGCCCTGATTGCCGCACAAGGACTGTCCATTCCCTTTATTACTTTATGCGGGCGACGCGGCGGTAGTGCCATCGCCGCCGCCGCCCTCAATGCCCTCGCCGGAGGAAACGCCCCCCACGACCAAAAGAACGCGGACAAACGCCATGACAAATCACCGCAAATATAATGCGTGGCTGGGACTGGTCGGATTCGGTGAACAGGGGTGGAATGACCTCGGCACAGACGCGCGCACATGGGTTCAGGGGGCCGACGTCCTCGTCGCCGGGTCGCGTCATTTTCGCATTCTGGACGAGACCCGGGGATTGAGCGAGGCAGAGACACCCCACACCGCGCAAACACGCGTTGTTTGGGACAAGAGTACAGGCGGCATGTTGGCCCAGATTGAACAGCTCAAAAACCGGTTTGATCGGGTTTGTGTCCTCGCGACGGGTGATCCCATGTGCTTTGGTATCGGGGCCAGTCTGTCGCGACAAATTCCCGCAGAGGATATGATTGTTATTCCCGGCCCTTCGGCTTTTTCGTTAATGGCGGCCCGCCTGTGCTGGCCGCTGATGGACTGCCTGTGCCTCACGCTCCACGGGCGGGCTATCGAACAGATTCACAGGCATTTGATGGATGACGTACGCTTGCTATTGCTGTCTGCGGACGAAAAAACCCCTGCGGCTGTCGCCGGACTGTTGCGCCGTCGCGGCTTTGGGGCGAGCAGGATGACCCTGTTTGAACATATGGGCGGGGCGGATGAAAAACAGATCGCCGGCACCGCAGAACACTGGCTCCATCCGCCGGGGGCGCGTTTTAACGCGCTGGCTGTTGAAGGCGTTGCAGGGCCAGAAGCAACGGTTTACGCGCAGGTTCCCGGCCTGCGTGATGATGCCTTTGCCCACGATGGTAAAATGACAAAACGCCTTGTCCGCGCGGCAACCCTGGCTTTGCTTGCCCCCCTGCCGGGGCAGCTGCTATGGGATTTGGGCGCAGGAAGCGGGTCTGTTGCGATTGAATGGATGCGCACGGCCCCCCGCACTACGGCTCTTGCCATTGATCGTGTCGCGCATCGCCTTGAACGGGTGCGCGACAATGCCCGGCGTCTGGGCGTGCCGGACCTGCAAACGCTCCAGGGCGACCTGCCCCATATTTTAGAGGATCCCCGAATGATGACCCCGGATGCGATTTTTATCGGCGGCGGGATCACCATAGAGGGGCTGTTTGAACAGTGTTTGGCACGACTCAAACCGGGGGGACGACTTGTTGCCAATGCTGTCACCCTGGAAAGCGAGGCCCGGCTTCTTGACTGGCACAAAAATTTCGGCGGGACACTGAATAGATTGAACCTCGGTCATGCCGACCCCGTTGGGTCCTTTCACGGTTGGCGGTCAACCATGCCCGTCACCCAATATGCCCTGTGCACAAAGAGATGAGCGTAAAAGTTCCCCCCCATAAGCCGGGCCGACTTTTTGGAGTCGGGGTCGGGCCGGGCGATCCCGAACTGTTGACCGTCAAGGCCGTCCGCCTGATTGGCCGTGCCGATGTTGTGGTCTACCCACAACCGGACGGCGGCCCCGGCCTCGCCCGCACCATCGCCGCCGATTACCTGCCACAAAGGTTCGAGGATTATCCGATTATCCTCCCCATGGACAGTGCCCCCGAACATGCACAGGCCGTTTATGATCGCACGGCACGCGAACTCGGGGAGCGACTGGATCAGGGGCAGAGGGTTGTTGTTCTGTGCGAAGGGGATCCTTTTTTCTATGGTTCCTTTCTCTATCTCTATGCCCGCATGGCAGATCGCTTTGACGTGACTGTTGTTCCGGCTGTTTCTTCTGTCATGGCGGCGGCGGCACTCAGCGGACAACCGCTGGGCGCGCGCAATGATATTTTAACCGTCATTCCCGCACCACTTGATGAAAAAACCATTGCGGAGCGTGTGCGGGGGGCAGACTCAGCCGTCATTATCAAGGTCGGGCGTCATCTTGAAAAAATTCGCACAGTTTTGTCCCGTCTTGGACTGATCGATTGCGCCCGCTATATCGAACGCGCAACACTGGACAATCAGCGTCTCCTGCCCCTTGCCGCTGTTCACACAGCCCCTTATTTTTCGCTGATTCTGGTTCACAAAGACCCCCGTACAAGGAAAGGCAAGGCGTAATTCGCATGACAGAGTCCCCCGTCTTTATTGCCCTGACCAACGCCGGATCCCGCCGGGCCTGTCACCTCAGGGATAAACTGGGCAGAGGGCAGGTTCACGGACGACGGGGCCGGGTTGATGAACAGGGGGTAGATCTGTTATTTGACGACACCGCAACCCACCTGCGCGACCGCTTCGGGCGCGGTGAAACCCTGGTCGGATTCTGTGCCGCAGGCGTTCTCATCCGCGCACTGGCCCCCGTCCTCACCCATAAAAAGAAAGACCCGCCGGTTCTGGTGGTCGCCGAAGACGGATCAGCCATCGTGCCGCTGTTGGGGGGGCATCGCGGCGCGAATGCGCTGGCGCGTGAACTGGCCGACACAGGAAACAGCACCGCCGTCATGACCACGGCTTCCGATCTTCGCTATGGCATTGCATTGGATGACCCGCCGACGGGCTGGACACTCGCAAATCCCCAACATTACACGGCCTTCATGGCACAGGTTCTTGCCGGGGCCTCTCTTCGGCTAACGGGGGACTGCGCGGAACAGGGGGACTGGATCAGGCAATCGGCATTGCCGCTGTCCCCCGACGGTGTGCTCCGTCTTACACTGAGCGAAAAAACGCAGGCCGGTTCCGAACAGGATCTGGTTTTTCATCCTCACATCCTGACACTCGGGGTCGGGTGTGCGCGCAACACACCGCCCGGGACATTGGAACAGCTTGTTCAAGACGTGCTCAAGGCCCATCATCTTTCCCCCCATGCGCTGTGCGGGGTGTTCTCGCACTGCCTGAAATCCGATGAAGTTGCCGTTCATCGCCTTGCCGCGACATTAAACAGGCCCGCGCGTTTTTACAGTGCAACAGAACTCAACGCCCAAAACGCCCGCCTGAAAAATCCGTCCGAGCGCGTGCGGGCCGAAGTAGGTTGTCCCGGAGTTGCCGAAGCCGCCGCATTAGCGGCAGGAGGGGCGGAGGCGCGATTGATTGTTGAAAAACAAAAAAACACCATGGCAACCTGTGCCATTGCACGCGCCCCGAAACCGCAAGCGGGGGCATCCTGTGGGCAGGCGCGGGGGCGTTTGGTGGTTGTCGGGCTGGGGCCGGGGGGGGAGGCCTGGCGCACGGCAGAGGTCGGTCAGGTGATGGACCAGGTTACTGATCTGGTGGGCTATCATCTTTATCTTGATCTGCTCGGGGCCGTTGGGGCGGGAAAGACACGCCACGGCTACGCACTGGGCGAAGAAGAAAAACGCGTGCGCGCCGCCCTTGACCTCGCAGGGGGGGGGCGGGCGGTGGCCCTGGTCTGTTCCGGTGATCCGGGAATCTACGCCATGGCTTCGCTTGTTTTTGAGCTACTCGAGCGAGAAGACCATCCGGATTGGCGGGCGATTGATTTTCAGGTTGTCCCCGGTCTGTCTGCCTTACAGGCGGCCTCTGCACGCATGGGGGCGGTGCTGGGGCATGATTTTTGTGCCATTTCCCTTTCCGATTTACTCACCCCCTGGGCGGTGATTGAAAAACGCCTCACCGCCGCCGCCGCAGGCGATTTCGTCATTGCGTTTTATAATCCTGTCTCACAACGACGCCGGAACCAGCTGGCCCGGGCGGTCAGGATTTTGTTGCACCATCGCCCTGCGGAAACGCCTGTGATCATCGGGCGCAATCTGGGGCGGGCGGGCGAAGAGATACAAAGCCTGCGCCTTGATGAACTCACACCGGAACGTGTTGATATGCTCAGCATTGTTCTGGTTGGATCCTCCGCCACGCGCCGAATTGCCAAATCTGATGGCGGATGCTGGATTTACACCCCGCGCGGCTATGCACAAAAAACACCACCCCACACACCGGATCACCCGTCATGACCGTCTATTTCATTGGCGCGGGGCCGGGGGCGGCCGATCTGATTACGGTGCGCGGACACCGCATTATCGCACGTTGTCCGGTCTGCCTCTATGCCGGGTCTCTGGTTCCGCCGGATATTGTCGCGCTCGCCCCACAGGGTGCGGTTGTACGCGACAGTGCCCCCATGACACTGGATGATATTATTGCCCACATGGTGCGCGCACACGACAACGGTCAGGACGTCGCCCGCATCCATTCCGGCGACCCGTGCCTGTATGGATCCATTGGCGAACAGATGCGCCGCCTTGACCACGCCGGAATTGCCTACGAGGTCATTCCCGGTGTCTCCGCCTATGCCGCCGCCTCTGCCGTCATCGGTCAGGAACTCACCCTCCCCGATATAAGCCAGACTATTATTCTGACCCGTACGGCGATGAAATCTTCGGCGATGCCCAACAACGAAGATCTCCAGACACTCGGCGCGTCGGGGGCAACGCTGGCGATTCATCTCTCGGTACGCAACCTCAAAGAAATCTGTGCCCGGCTCACACCGCTTTATGGTGCGGATTGCCCGGTTGTTGTCGCCTGGCGTGTGACCTGGCCCGATCAAATGATTATCCGTGGCACGCTGAGCGATATTCGCGAAAAAGTCCGCGCGGCCAAAATTACCAGAACCGCCCTGATCCTCGTCGGGCGCGTTTTGTCACAAAACAGCGATTTTTCCGACAGTAAACTTTACGACCCAACCTTTGCCCACGTCCTGCGCCCGAAAAAATAATCAGCCCCAAACAACCGCATCGGGATGACTGAAGACTTGCGCCGCCGGGGGCAGGGGGGGGCGCCCGACCATCAAAACAGGAAGGCTCCTTTTACGGGCCGCCGCAAGCTTTCCTGCGACACCACCTGCGTTCCCGGTCACGAGGAGGGAAATATCTAAATCGATCAGGAGCTTTTCTTCGTCCTGGTGGTCAAAGGGGCCGCGATCATACAAAACATGGAGGTTTGGGGCCGTTGTGTCAGGTTTGTTGATGACCCGCGCGAAAATGTCATGATTCGGGTTTTGACAAAATCGCGCCAGGCCTTTTTGCCCTGTGGTCAGCAAAACACGTTGCGGGGGCCGCAAAGCTGCGAGTTTCTCCGCCGCGTCGTCAAGGGTGGGGCAATTTATCCAGTGATCCCCGTCCTCTGCCGTCCAGGCCGGGCGTTGCAGGATGGCGTGGGCCAGTGACAGGGACTGACAAACGTCAAAGGCCGTTTGTGTCATCCGGGCCGCAAAGGGATGTGTCGCATCAATCACGCCAGTTATACCATCGGCAATCAGATAACGCCTGAACCCCGCCGCCCCGCCAAAACCGCCCACACGCTCTGCACAGGGCGCGGGGGAGCAAGCAGGAACCACCAGCCCAAGGCGCGAGAGCACAACAGGCCCCCTGCCCGCTCTGACCAGTCGTTCTGCCATCTGGCGGGCTTCGGGTGTTCCGCCGAGGATCAGGGTCTTGCTCACGGCTCCCCCCGGGATTGGGAACTGCGGGCAACAATGCCACCTGTGCGGGTGACGAGAACCACATCGACGCAAACATCACCCCCCAACAACAAAAGAGCCTGATCGCGGGCGAGCGTCGCGATTTTTTGCCCCAGCGGAATCTGTCGAGCCTCACACCACTCCAAAACCTGCTGGGCGGTGTTGGCCTGTCGAACCTGTGTGCACAGATCACCTGCGCCCTGTTCACAGAGTTCGTCAATGCGGGCCGCCAACCAGTTCAAATCAACCTGCGAGCGACGCGAATGCAGATCAAGGCATCCCATCGCCAGCTTGGTCAATTTGCCAAATCCGCCCCCAATGGTCAGCCGGGGCACGGGATAGCGGCGCAAATATTTCAACATCCCGCCGACAAAGTCGCCCATATCAATCATATCACCATCATCAAGGTCATAGAGGGTCTGAACCATTTGTTCGGAATGACGCCCTGTACAGCCCGCAAGGTGGGAACGCCCCCCCGCACGCGCAACATCAATGCCACGATGAATGGCGTGAATCCAGCTTGAACAGCTAAAGGGAACCACAACGCCAGTTGTCCCCAGAATCGACAAGCCCCCCACAATCCCCAAACGGGCATTCCACGTACCCCGGGCAAGCTCTTCCCCCCCCGGAATCGAAAGAGTCACTTCAAGATTAGGACCCGCCCGGCTGTGCCAAACATCGCGGAGATTATCCGCAATCATCTGTCGCGGAACCGGATTGATCGCCGGCTCGCCGGGGGGAACCGGCAGACCGGGCAGGGTGACGGTTCCCACACCCTCCCCCGCACGAAAATACAGGCCACTGCCCGGTTCGGCCCACGCAACAGACGCGCAGACTTCCGCCCCATGGGTGACATCGGGGTCATCACCTGCGTCCTTGATCACAGAGGCCATCGCCCCTGTTGCATCCTGTGCCAGGCTCTGCCGACAAAGCGCAAAAGCCACCTGTCGCCCACCGGGGAGTATAATTGTGACCGGATCGGGAAACTGCCCTGTGTGCAAGGCCACAAAGGCCGCCCGCGCCGCAGCCGTTGCACAGGCCCCCGTCGTCCAGCCCCGACGAAGCCCCGCGTTTTGCCCTGTATTGTGATGAGTGAGCCTTTGGGTCATGGTGGCTTATGGTTATCGTGGTTGTTGAGCTTTTCCCCGACTGTACTTATAATTGCCTCCCTTTAAAAGAGACGATGCGCGTTTCACCTCACAGAAAAGGTCATCGGGCGAAAATGGAACAGGAGCGGTTTGAATGGCCCATTGACTTTCCCGAGTTTTGCGCGGGGTGGGTCTGGCTTGTCGGTTGCGGCCCGGGTGATGCCGGTTTGCTCACGCTCCACGGACTACATGCCCTGCGATGCGCCGATGTGGTGGTTTATGATGCCCTGGTCAGTTCCGACATCCTCAAACTTGCCCGCAAGGGGGCGCGGCTGGAATTCGCCGGGAAGCGCGGCGGGAAACCCTCCCCCAAACAGGCCGATATTTCCAGGCGATTGATTGCACTGGTCAGACAGGGACAGCGCGTTCTGCGGCTCAAGGGCGGTGATCCCTTTGTTTTCGGGCGCGGGGGAGAAGAAGCCCTTGCCCTCGTTGAGCAAAAAATCCCCTTTCGCATTGTCCCCGGTGTGTCCAGCGGCATCGGCGGACTGGCTTACGCCGGAATTCCGGTCACGCACAGACGTTGCAATTCTGCCGTGACCTTTGTCACCGGACATGCGGCCTCCGGTCATGTTCCCGATCACCTCGACTGGAAAGGACTCGCAACGGGATCACCTGTTATTGTGCTTTACATGGCGATCCGCACAATCGGGGTGATTGCCCAGCGCCTGATGACATACGGACGCGCCCCGGATGAGCCTGTGGCCATCGTCACCGCCGCCAGCACCCCGCAACAGAGCGTTTATGAAACAACACTGGCAAACTGTGCGGAGACAGTCACCCGAAAAGCCATTCCCCCCCCATCGCTCATCGTCATTGGGGATGTGGTTCGCCTGCGCGCCGGACTGGACTGGCTCGGCGCGTGGCAAGAGGGGCGCACACTCATTCCAAATCCCCTGGGTGACAGCAGTGATGAACGATAAAAATACACCCGCCCGGGATTTTCCCCCGGGCCTGATTATTGCCGCCCCGGCCTCGGGAAGCGGCAAAACGACCCTGACCCTCGCCCTGCATCGGGCGTTCCGGTGTGCAGGACAAGCCGTCGCCCCCATCAAGGTCGGACCAGATTATATTGACCCCGCCTTTCACACCATCGCCAGCGGGCGACCCTGTTATTCGCTCGACCCCTGGGCAATGCGCCCGCACGCGCTACGGGCTATCGCGGGGCAGGCCGCCGTACAAACACCCGATCGGCATTCGGCTGACTGGATTCTCGCCGAGGGGGTCATGGGACTCTTTGACGGCGGGACGGGATCCACTGCCGCCCTGGCCCTTGAAACAGGCTGGCCTGTTGTCCTGGTGGTTGATGTGACAGGCATGTCCGAGTCAGTCGCCGCCCTGATTCAGGGTTTTACAAACTTTCACCAGACCCTGCGCCTGCGTGGTGTCATCCTGAACAAGGTGGGTTCACCCCGCCATGCACGGCTCCTGAAAAATGCCTGCGCTGTGCTGGATATTCCGCTTTTGGGTTTGATCCCCCGTGAGTCTGCCCTGGAGCTGCCCGCCCGCCACCTCGGGCTTGTCCAGGCTGGCGAACACCCTGATCTCGACGCCTTTTTGACAGAGGCCGCAGAGCGCATCCGCCAGTGCGTCAACTGCACCGCCCTGACCCGACTGGCCCGGAGTGGACGCCCCCAAACATACAACGGGCAAATCCTCTGCGGTCAAAAAGCCCTCATCCCCCCCCTTGGGCAATCGATTGCCATTGCACAAGACCGCGCCTTTGCCTTTGTCTATCCCGCCCTCCTCGAGAGCTGGCACGCGCAGGGCTGTCACCTGTCCTTTTTTTCACCGCTCGGGGACGAAGCCCCGGCGCAAACGTGCGATGCCGTTTACCTGCCCGGAGGCTATCCCGAACTCCACGCCGCGCAACTGGCCACAAACCAGACCTTTCTCAACGGCCTGCGCCAGGCCGCCCGCCGCCGTGTGACCATTTATGGCGAGTGCGGCGGTTATATGACACTGGGCCGAACCCTGACCGATCAAAAGGGACAGACCCACCGCATGGCGGGGTTATTGCCTGTTGAGACCTCCTTCACGCCCCCCCGGCGCACACTGGGCTATCGCACCATTCACTGTCTGGTCAACTCGGCCCTCGGGCCAGCAGAGTCAGCGTTTAAGGGGCATGAATTTCACTACTCACACACCACCCGCAGCGATGGCCCCCCGCTTTTTTCGATCGGGGATACAATGGGCGAAACCCTGGGCACAACGGGGTGCCACGCGGGATCGGTGATGGGGTCTTATCTTCACTTGTTGGACAGGGCAGAATAAAAAAAGAGGGGGCCGGAGCCGCCCTCTTAATTTTGTGGTATGAATCCTTGTTAACGGGCCACACCGAAGTCAGATGATTTAAGCAGCCCTTGTTTACACGCCACGTTTGCAAAAGTCAAAGAAAAAAAATATCATTCCCCTTGATATCATAATAACAGGAAGGACAGAACCCGATGAAATGGTTACTTGCGCTGGATATGGGCACAAACTCCCTCGGCTGGTGGGCGTACGAGCTCAAAAAAGACGGGACGGTCGATTCCTCCCTTGATGGTGGTGTGCGACTTTTCCCCGACAGCCGGGAACCCGCAAAACAGGGGCGCGTTGGCGATAGCCTCGCCGTCAACAGACGCACTGCACGCGGCCTCCGCCGCAATCGCGAAGCCAAACACTGGCGACTCGATAAACTTGTGGACTTCCTGATCGACCACGACCTCCTCCCCGGGGCGCAGACCGAACGGGATCAGCTTTTTCAAACCCCGTCTCAAAAGTCCGCTCTCGCCCCGGACAGCACCAACCCCTACTTCCTCCGCGCAGAGGCCGTCGAGAAACCCCTTGCCAACCGCCACCTCCTCGGGCGCGCTCTTGTCCACCTTGCCAAGCGGCGGGGGTTCAAATCCAATCGCAAGGACAACAGCGGCGAAGATAAAAAAGCCGAAAAAGAAGCTGGCAAAATCAAGGGCGGCATTGGTCGTCTTGAAACACAGCTTGCGCTTGCGAATCAAACACTCGGTCAATATCTGTGGACGCAGTACCAGCAGGAAAAAAACAAAGCCACCAACGGCCCTCTCGACAAACGCCCGCAACCCATTCGATTCAAGGACGGAAACGAATTCTTTGCAAACCGGGCGATGTACGCGGACGAATTCGACCGCATTCGGGCCACACAGGCCCCGCACCTTGGTCTGTCCAACGCAGACTGGGAGGAAATCAGATTTTATCTCCTCGACCAGCGCCCCTTGCGCCCGGTTGAACGGGGGTTCTGTCAATTTTTCGACGAATACCGCCACTGGACAGACACCCCTGTCGCCCACAGCTATCGCATCTATCAGGAATTGAACAACCTCAACGTCATTGACCACAACCAAAACCGCCACCCTCTCACCGAGGAACAGCGTCAAGCCATCCTTGAAAAACTGGAGTCAAGCAAAGAGGTCTCCTTCGAAGGCTTACGGAAACTGAAAG
The DNA here is from genome assembly GCA_965199245.1 of Kiloniellaceae bacterium. Classification (GTDB taxonomy): domain Bacteria; phylum Pseudomonadota; class Alphaproteobacteria; order Kiloniellales; family Kiloniellaceae; genus Carbonatibacter. The sequence goes on along the minus strand of CBDAQP010000002.1, from coordinate 156,608 downwards.
ACACGGCTGGGAATCCACTCTTCCCCGATGACAGTCAATTCAGTCACGAAGATGAAAAACGCAAAAAACTTAAAGGACATAAACTCAAAGTTGATTTTGCGAAAAACCCCATCCTGTCCCCGCTCTGGGATCAACTCTCTCGAAAAGGCTTGCTTGATGATCTTTTTGAAAAACTGCACGAAGCCGAAGAGAACAGCGGTCTGATTCGTTGCCTCACAGCTGCGCCCTTTGATGTCACACCGGAACAAGCCCGGGCATGTGCAGAACTCACACTCGCCAGTGGCACAACCAAACTGTCACGCAAGGCGATGGAACAACTGACCCTTTCGATGAAAACCCGGCGCGATGAAGACGGCCAGCCCCTCAAATACGATGCCGCTGTTCGGTTACTCCATGACGAAAACGGCGAATTTATCGCGGCCCACCACAGCAAAAAAGACCGCCAACAATACGACAAACTCCCCTACTACGGGCAAGTCATGCCCGAAAGAATGCTGGGGGGGAAAGGCGACAAATACGACCCGTACGACAAACCCGAACAACACTATGGCAAAATCAATAACCCGACAGTTCACGTCGCGCTGAATCAGGTTCGCCTGCTGGTCAACACCCTCTGCGACCGCTTCGGCTCTGCCCCGTACAAGATCCACATCGAAGTCACCAGAGAGCTGAAACAACCCAAAAAACAACGCGAGGAAACAGCGAAAGAGCAGGCCAAAAATCAAAAAGAAAACGACCGAATAGGAAAGGAGATCGAAGCACTGGGACTCCACAACCCGTCGATGAAAGATATCAAAAAATATAAGCTCTGGGAAGAACTTCGAAATGATCAATGTCACTGCCTTTGCCCCTTCAGCGGACGACAGATTTCAGCCGCACAGCTTTTTAATGGCGACGTCGAGATTGAACATATTCTTCCCTTTTCCCGTACGCTGGATGATTCCATGGCAAACAAGACTGTGGCGTTCAGGGAGGCAAACCGCCTAAAAGGCAACTCCACGCCCTATGAAGCCTTTGGACAGGATCAGCATCCCGGACAGGCATGGGAGGAGATCACCAAACGCATTCGGGTTCTCCCCAAAAACAAGCAGTGGCGCTTTGGCCCGGAAGCCATGAAACGCTATGAGTCAGAAAATGGCGATTTTATCGCCCGCCAACTGAACGACACTGCCTATATGACCAGGGTTGCCTGCGACTATCTCCGGGCATTAGGCGGGGTCGAGGATGTGGTTGCCCTCCCCGGACGACTGACGGCCCTGATTCGGGGAAAATGGCATCTCAACAACGCCCTGTCTGATCACAACAAAAAAAACAGGGACGACCATCGCCACCATGCCCTTGATGCGGCCATCATCGGCCTGACGAACCGCAGTTTGCTCCAAGAAATCAGCACCGCAAGCCGTCGTGGGGCAGATGACCTCGTTGACATCCAGGTTCAATCGCTAGAGGACAACCTAAACAAAGCCATCCGCGAAAGAATTCGCAAAATCCATCCGTCCTGGAAACCGGATCACAGCCTGCACGGTAAAATTTTTGAAGACACAGCCTATGGCTTCGTTAAGGTTCGCGATGAACAGGGGAAAGAGGTCGAAAAACTTGCGGTGCGTAAAAAACTGGACAATAAACTGTCGGACAGCCAGATTAAACAAATTGCCGACCCAGAAATAAAGCAGACCCTTCAAAAACGTCTCGAAGAAACAGGCAAAATCTCCGCCAAGGCACGCGAAGAAATCATTGCGGATTTTGCCCTGGAACACGGCATCAAAACAATACGACTTCATCAACCCAATGACCCAGGCAGTGCAATCAGAATAAAATCTGCACCCTACAAGGCCTACAAAATCGACAGCTATATCTGCTGTGACATCTGGCGACTTCCTCCCAAACCCAAAGGCAAAGATTTTAAATACCAAGGAAAGTTCTGGCTATACTCGGACGTCACACGCGACAAACAAGGAAAGCTCCATCTCCCCAAGGACGCTGACAAAAAACCCCACCCGGCCGCAAAGTTCATCACGCGGCTCTTTAAAAATGACCTGATTGAGATTGGCGCGTTCGGTGAAGGCGACATATGGAGAGTTGCTGGTTTCAGAGGAGATGGCAGACTCGACATTAGAGTTCCACACTTGAACGAAAAAAAACAAAACTATAACTCAATCAATGTTCTTGCTCAAAAAGGCATCAGACGGCTACACGTCACTGTTGACGGGCGCATTCTCCGCAACCCGAAGAAAAAAAAGTCCCCATGATTGGTGGGCTGGTTGAAATTGCCGAAGACGGGCGACAGCTGTCTGTCTTCAGAGGTTTCCTGATAGTGGCGCAAGACGGTCAGGAACTGGGACGCGTTCCCCTTGATGATATCACAGCACTCATCCTGTCGGCCCGCCAGATCAGCCTGTCGCGCACTGTTTTGGACAGATTGGCGGAGCGCAAGGCTGTCATTGTGACCTGTGGAGCCAACTTTCATCCTGTCTCCCTCACCCACCCTGTGGACGGTCATAGCGACTCGGCAGACATCCTGCAACAGCAGATTGCCACCAGTCAGGCCCTCAAGAAACGATTGTGGCAGGCGGTCGTCCGGGCCAAGGTTCGCAACCAGTCCGAAGCCCTCGACAGTGCCCACCCGCATCATGAAAAAGTGAAGGAAATCTTTCACCTCGTCCGACAGGTCAAATCCGGCGACCCCGATAACCGCGAAGCCGTCGCCGCGCGCCATTATTGGAAAGCCCTGATGGGGACGGACTTCAGCCGCGACCGTGCCGCCAGTGGCCCAAACGCACAGCTCAACTACGGCTATGCCATTCTCAGGGCCGCCACCGCCCGCGCGGTTTGCGCGGCGGGCCTCCACCCGGCTCTGGGCATTCACCATCACAGCAAACGCAACAGCTTTGCCCTGGTTGATGATCTGATGGAACCCTTCAGACCGCTGGTTGACCTCAAGGTTCTCGAGGCCATACGGGCGGAAACCACCGATGTCTCCCCCGATTTCAAACGCAACATGGCCACAATCCTACAACTGGACATGATGAGCGAACGCGGAGCCTCCCCCCTCATCAACTGCCTCCAAACCACAGCCCTGTCACTGGTCAAATCCCTGCGCACGGGCAAAGCGCGGCTGGAAATTCCGGACATCAAAAGCATCGGTCAACTGCTCTGAGACCAGGATGATCAGGGATCAAACAACATGGCTCAGCGGATATAAAATCATGTGGATGCTTGTCATGTTCGACCTGCCCGTCACCGAAAAGGCGCAACGCAAGTCAGCAACAGGCTTTCGCAACTTTCTGCTGGATCAGGGTTTCGGGATGGCACAATTTTCTGTATATTACCGTCTCATCAATGGCTTTGATGCCGCCAAAGCCCTCGAAAATAAAATACAACGCCACCTCCCCGAATCGGGGCGCGTCAACAGCCTGATTATCACGGACAAGCAATATGAGCGCATGCAAACCTTCACCGGACGTCGCTACGACCCGCAAAAAAAACAGGAACAACTCCAGCTTTTTTGACCTTTTTGCACCATTTTTTCCTGATAAGATAAAGGGAAAGCACTTTAATATCAGTGCTTTCCCTCTCATCTAAGCTTACATCATCTGACTTCGGATGCAACCCGCAACCACAGCGGGGGACGGGTGTCCGGACTGGCGAGCTTACATCATCTGACTTCGGATGCAACCCGCAACTGAACGGCGCAACCTCAAAAATCCCGCTGAAAGCTTACATCATCTGACTTCGGATGCAACCCGCAACGCTGGCGGATATGGCGGGAAAAAACCAGCGAGCTTACATCATCTGACTTCGGATGCAACCCGCAACTGGCTGAACGGTCAGCAGCAGATGCAGGAGAGCTTACATCATCTGACTTCGGATGCAACCCGCAACAGAAAGAGGGTGCGGCAATCAAAGGCATAAGCTTACATCATCTGACTTCGGATGCAACCCGCAACGGCCATAGCCCATCTTAGAGAGCAGTGCGTAAGCTTACATCATCTGACTTCGGATGCAACCCGCAACCGATAATTCATGAACCGCCGCGCTGTCGGAAGCTTACATCATCTGACTTCGGATGCAACCCGCAACAGATCGCCTAATATCCGCTGTGTGGCGTCGAGCTTACATCATCTGACTTCGGATGCAACCCGCAACTCCGCCACGCCCGCCATTTTCAGCAGGGCAAGCTTACATCATCTGACTTCGGATGCAACCCGCAACCTGCCCGATCTGCGCCGCGCGTTCCAGCCGAGCTTACATCATCTGACTTCGGATGCAACCCGCAACCCCAGGCTGCCGTTGTTTTGCGCCCAAAACAAGCTTACATCATCTGACTTCGGATGCAACCCGCAACAGAGGATCGACGTATCTCAAAAGTAGCGACAGCTTACATCATCTGACTTCGGATGCAACCCGCAACAGGGCGGACGGCATGTTCAGCATTATGATCAGCTTACATCATCTGACTTCGGATGCAACCCGCAACAACCGCTTCGCGCCGCTCCACCTCAAGGCGAGCTTACATCATCTGACTTCGGATGCAACCCGCAACGCCGAACCCGTTGTTGTACATCACACCGAGAGCTTACATCATCTGACTTCGGATGCAACCCGCAACGCTGTTGGCTGTGGGCCTGTCAACCGCAGTAGCTTACATCATCTGACTTCGGATGCAACCCGCAACAAATCAAGCAACTGGCCGCCCGACAAAGACAGCTTACATCATCTGACTTCGGATGCAACCCGCAACCATCGATCTGGACGATCTTGCCCGCGCCCAAGCTTACATCATCTGACTTCGGATGCAACCCGCAACAGACCTGCAAGCCATGGTGAACCATCGTTGAGCTTACATCATCTGACTTCGGATGCAACCCGCAACCGCTGCATGGCGCGGGCATAGTGTGTTTTTAGCTTACATCATCTGACTTCGGATGCAACCCGCAACAAAGAGGTCTGGACGACCACAGCCGATAAAAGCTTACATCATCTGACTTCGGATGCAACCCGCAACCACCCGCGCAAGGCACGGGTCAACAGCTCCAGCTTACATCATCTGACTTCGGATGCAACCCGCAACTCGCCAGTTTCTAGGACGAGGCCGTGATCGAGCTTACATCATCTGACTTCGGATGCAACCCGCAACATATTGAGACGTTTAAAAAAGACAATGCGGAGCTTACATCATCTGACTTCGGATGCAACCCGCAACCAAGACAATGGCGCAATGAAGCCCTGTCCGGAGCTTACATCATCTGACTTCGGATGCAACCCGCAACCGCCCTCGAGTGCGCCACTGTTGGCCACTTAGCTTACATCATCTGACTTCGGATGCAACCCGCAACATCTCCCACAGCTCATTGGGCACGACAACGAGCTTACATCATCTGACTTCGGATGCAACCCGCAACGGAAGAACTGGGCGGTGTGCGGGCGCGGGTAGCTTACATCATCTGACTTCGGATGCAACCCGCAACCCCTCAATGCGGCTGTCGCCATAGCGGGTGAGCTTACATCATCTGACTTCGGATGCAACCCGCAACGATTCTGAAAAGGTTTTGTTCAGTTGTTTGAGCTTACATCATCTGACTTCGGATGCAACCCGCAACTCATGAGCTTTTTCCCTTTCTGTCACGTCGAGCTTACATCATCTGACTTCGGATGCAACCCGCAACCAGGGTCTAGGGGACAATGCCCCTGAAAATAGCTTACATCATCTGACTTCGGATGCAACCCGCAACCCTAAAATAGAAATTGAGACAAAACCCATAAGCTTACATCATCTGACTTCGGATGCAACCCGCAACTCACCGACGACCAGACAGGATAAGGGAAAGAGCTTACATCATCTGACTTCGGATGCAACCCGCAACTTGAGGGATTTTGATGAGGATTTTGATGAGGATTTTGATGAGAGCTTACATCATCTGACTTCGGATGCAACCCGCAACTGAGATTTTGATGAGGATTTTGATGAGATTAGCTTACATCATCTGACTTCGGATGCAACCCGCAACTGGGCGCGCCGATCATCCAATTCTATCCCTAGCTTACATCATCTGACTTCGGATGCAACCCGCAACGGAAGAACTGGGCGGTGTGCGGGCGCGGGTAGCTTACATCATCTGACTTCGGATGCAACCCGCAACGTGGTGAAGGTCTTGCCGGTTTGGCGCGCAAGCTTACATCATCTGACTTCGGATGCAACCCGCAACTGCCGCAGTGGTGACACGCACAGGCGTCAGAGCTTACATCATCTGACTTCGGATGCAACCCGCAACACTCGCGACGCTCAATCTCCCCGGACTGCCAGCTTACATCATCTGACTTCGGATGCAACCCGCAACAAGTGATCTTGGATACGAGACAAAAGAAGAAGCTTACATCATCTGACTTCGGATGCAACCCGCAACCTGTAAATAACAACGCCGGAATTGAACGCTAGCTTACATCATCTGACTTCGGATGCAACCCGCAACTGTGAAGATGAGGGATAAAACAATGGATATAGCTTACATCATCTGACTTCGGATGCAACCCGCAACCAAACTGTAGTGGCAGTGTCAAAGACCGCAAGCTTACATCATCTGACTTCGGATGCAACCCGCAACGTCGCGGTCTGATTCTATGATGCTTTTATAAGCTTACATCATCTGACTTCGGATGCAACCCGCAACTACTTGGCGTGGCTATCTCCTTGTTCAGCTAGCTTACATCATCTGACTTCGGATGCAACCCGCAACTGTGGCGCTGGTGCAAAAACACTTGCCGGAAGCTTACATCATCTGACTTCGGATGCAACCCGCAACTATAGTGGCACATCTAAAGCAGATAGCCGCAGCTTACATCATCTGACTTCGGATGCAACCCGCAACTGTATAAATGCGACATTCTCAAACGACCCTAGCTTACATCATCTGACTTCGGATGCAACCCGCAACTTTTCAATGAGCGTCTCGCCCTTGTCTTTAGCTTACATCATCTGACTTCGGATGCAACCCGCAACCAAACTGTAGTGGCAGTGTCAAAGACCGCAAGCTTACATCATCTGACTTCGGATGCAACCCGCAACGCCCTCCGCAACCAGCCCTTGCGAAACCTGAGCTTACATCATCTGACTTCGGATGCAACCCGCAACCCCTTACGGAGGAAAGGAGACCGCATCAAAGACCTACAAAAACTTATCCTTTATGCGGAGAAAGAAATCGAAAACAGGAGAAAACAGTGGACATCATAACAATAGATTTCGAGACCTGCCACGACGGCGCGTACAACCTCTCCGAGAGGACGCAGGAGGCTTTTTTAAAAGGGAGGGGCGCAACCGCCATCGGATCTCAGGCGCAGGACACCAAAAAATGGTGCTCGGGGGCGGATTTGAACCACCGACACGCGGATTTTCAGTCCGCTGCTCTACCAACTGAGCTACCCGAGCCTTTTTTGAGTATCTCTGAAAACACCAGCCCCCGTCAGACACGAACCCCCGTCGCCCGGGGCATCAAGCCATTTTTTGCCAGCAGAGGCAGACATTTTCAAGATACATTCAAGACCAAGCGTCGGGGCGACTTGTAAACAAGAGTTCAGGCCCTGTCCAGTTTTTTTGAGGAGAAAAACTCAAAAAAATCGGGTGGGGTTCCGGGAGAGGTCATTTGAAAGAGATTGTAACAGCGTCGCATTCCCCCCCGCCGCCGTGGTATCAACGCAGAGGTGACGTTCGCGCAGGCAGTCCTGGCCCATTTGTGCGAAGGGGATGAGGGGAATGAATGGCCCCTCACGCCCGGCCAGACATCGGCGCACACGGGTCAGGTCATCGCGTTCAGACCAGAGTGCGACGGCATCAAAGCCGTTCAAATCAGGCAAAGCGGCCCGGTCTAAAAAACCATCACAGGTCATAGGGCCACGCAGGCCCGGGGCAATACCCACAGCCGTACAGCCGTGTTCACGGGCAATGTCCATTTGTTTGCGCGCATCCGCCGCCGTGGGGCCAAGGCACAGGATCGTCCCGCGCGCGAACAAAGACAAGCGGTTGCATTCCCCCGTTGGCCCGGGGCGGTCGTCAGTTGAACGGGGAGTCAAAAGGTCGGGGTGGGCGGCATCCAGTAACGCCTGTACCTGTACCGGATCAACGCAAGACACCGGGGCGAGCGGATGCAACGGCATATCGCGGTGTTGAAAAGCGGGTAGATAATGCGGGCCGCCGGCCTTGGGGCCAGTGCCTGACAGGCCCTCCCCCCCAAAGGGCTGGGTGCTGACCACTGCTCCGATTTGATTGCGGTTGACATAAAGGTTGCCAACCATAAGTCGGCGGGTAATCTGTTGCACCCGCGCATCAATGCGCGAATGAAGGCCAAAGGTTAAGCCAAAGCCTGCAGCATTGATTGTATCAACAACCGTGTCAATGTCATCTGCGGCAAAGGTACAGACGTGAAGCACAGGGCCGAAGACCTCCCGCGTAGGCATCCCCGCTCCCGTGATGACCGCAGGCCCGACAAAAAAGCCACTGGCACAGAGATCGGGCGGGACATCCAATTGTTTGAGCAGACGACCATCGCGCCGGGCCGCCGCGATATAATCAAGGATATCCGCACGGGCCGCCGCCGTGATAAGCGGCCCGACATCGGTAGCCAAATCCCACGGATGCCCGATGGTCAGTTCATCCATGGCCCCAAACAGCACCCGCAGAAAATCATCGGCAATATCACGTTGCAGATACAGCACACGCAGGGCCGAACAGCGTTGCCCGCAAGAACGGAAGGCCGAGTCAACAATGTCCTGAACAGCCTGTTCCGGCAGGGCGGTTGAATCAACAATCATCGCGTTGACCCCCCCGGTTTCGGCGATAAAAAGCGAGTCTGGTTCAAGGCTGTCGGCGACATTGCGCGACAGAGTCCGGGCCACCGCTGTTGATCCGGTAAAGCACAGGCCCGCAACGCGCCGGTCGGTGGTCAGGATTTTACCAATCACCGGCCCATCCCCCGGCACAAGCTGGATCACATCATCGGGAACACCTGCGGCCCGCATCAGGCGCACAGCTATCCACGCCGTGATCGTTGTCGGTTGTGCCGGTTTCGCCACAACACCATTACCCGCCGCAAGGGCCGCCGCAATCTGCCCGGTAAAGATCGCAAGAGGAAAATTCCACGGTGACAGACAGGTGATAATCCCCCGTGATCCAGACTCAAGGCGCAGGGCCTCCGCCCCATAAAAGCGGAGAAAATCGACGGCTTCCCTGAGTTCCGCAATGGCATCGGGGGCTGTTTTTCCCGCTTCGCGGCAGAGCACAGCGCAGAGTTCGCCGTGATGGTCTTCGTAGAGGACCGCGACCTTGTCCAGAATCTGTTTTCTCTGCCGAACCGTGGTCTCCGACCAGACACGCGCCCGTGATAACGCGTGGGTGGCGGTGGTTTCTGTGGCCCGGGCAACGGTGCCCAGACAGTCGCCGCGATTATTGGGGCTATAAACGGGGTGGCCTCCCCCATCAAAATCAAGCCCCGCGACAAGGGGGCGGGCATGCCATTGACAGGATTGAAAGGACACTCTGGCCTGATGAAAACGGGTTAAGTCTGGGACAGATTGCATATCCCATCCGCGCGAATTGGCGCGGTCGGGTTGATAGAGATCACCGGGGGCGACGAGACCCGCACTGATGTTTGGGGGGTCTTGTATTTTTTCGACCTGTGCAAAGGGGTCGGCGGCGATGTGGGCCGGATCGATATTTTCATCAGAGATCTGGTTGACAAAGGACGAATTTGCGCCATTTTCCAGCAGACGCCGCACCAGATAGGGCAAAAGGTTCCGGTGCGCCCCCACGGGGGCATAAACGCGACAGGGCGTGCCTGTGTGCGCCCGCACGAGTTCGTGCAACGCCGCCCCCATGCCGTGCAGGCGCTGGAATTCATAGGATGGGTTCTGTTGCGTCAACTGTTGCGCCATCTGTAAAATGGCACAGAGGCTATGGGCGTTGTGGGTCGCAAACTGCGGGAAAAGGCGCGCAGATTTTATCAGGAGTTGCCGCGCACAACAGAGATAGGACACATCGGTCATTGATTTGTGCGTAAAGACCGGAAAATCGGCCACGCCGTCCACCTGCGCCCGCTTGATCTCACGATCCCAATAAGCACCCTTGACCAGTCGCACCATGATCTGACGATCAAGGCCCCGCGCCAATTCATCCAGCCAGTCAATCACGGCAGAAGCCCGGAGGTCATACGCCTGTACCACCACACCAAAGCCCGCCCACTCCGACAGGTCTGGCGTTTGTAAAACCGCCGCAATCACATCGAGCGAAATATCCAGGCGTTCGGATTCCTCGGCATCAATGGTAAAGCCCAATCCGACCTGTCTGGCCCGACAGGCCAGGACCCTGACCCGGGGGACAAGCTCGCTCATCACGCGGTTTTTTTGGCGCGTCTCATAGCGGGGGTGAAGCGCGGACAGTTTGACCGATATACCGGGATTCTGGCGCGGATCATCCCCCCTGCACTGCCCGGACAGATGACTGATCGCCTGGTCATAGGCGGCATAAAAACCGGCGGCGTCTTCGGCAGTGCGCGCGGCCTCCCCCAACATGTCATAGGAATAGCGTTGGCCCTCTTGCGCCTGTGCAGTGGCCGCGTCAATCGTTTGACCCTGTACAAACTGTTGCCCGATATCAGTCATCACCCGCCGCAGGGCCACGCGGACAAGCGGCTCACCCAAACGCCGAACCACAGCATGAATACGATCCATGGCGGTTTTTTGCCGGGGAACCGCGAGCATCCGGCCCGCCATACGCAGGGTTAGGATTGCGGCCTGTATCACAGGGGACGTCGACTTTTTGGTGCTGTGGGCAAAGGGGGCGAGTTTATCGGCAATCAACGCATCAAGGGTCGGGGAATCGGGGGTGCGGAGGAAAGCCTCTGCCAGGCACATCAAGGACAGGCCCTCGTCCGTATCCAAACCATAATCCGACAAAAAACGATCCATCAGCACTGGTTTGTTCTGCGTACGCAGGTTGGTCACCAGATCAATCGCAAGGGATTGTACCTGCATTCTGTCCTGTCGGCTCAAGCCAAAATTCTGTACCAAATCCACCAAAATCTGATGCTGATCGCGGTGGTTCCTGATTTTTGTGCGTAGTTCGGTTAATTTGTCAGCTGGTTTGTCCATCTGTATTTTTTGCCTCCCTACCCAACTTCGCCCCCATTCAACTTGCCCCGTTCAAACAGCCCTGTTCAACTTGCCCCCGTGAGACAAATGTTTTTCTTTTTTTGGAATTTGTCACAAAAACAAAAATTATGTTGACTTTATTAGGCAAAAATAACAGAATTTTTCCTTAATTTTGGTGGAATTATAGGAAAAATGAAAAAAAATTCACCAGAAAATAGTCGAATTGACCACTACGACCGCAAAATTCTTGACGCGCTGTGCCGTGATGGACGCTTGAGCATCACGGCCCTTGCAACGCAGGTTGGACTGTCGAAAACGCCCTGCCACAACCGCCTGAATCGCCTGCGGGCAGAGGGCTATATCATCGGATTTCGCGCGGTGGTGAACCCGCAAAAATTACAGCAGGCGCAGGTGGCCTTTATCACGGTCAAGCTCAAAGAAACGCGGGAAACCACGCTGGATGCCTTTAACGATGCTGTGCATCGGATTCCCGAAATTGAACAGTGTCATATGATTGCAGGGTCTTTTGACTATCTGTTAAAAGTACGCTCCAAAGATATGAGTGCCTTTCGCAAGGTATTAGGCGAACAGATTTCGACCCTGCCACAGGTTGCAAGTACATCGACATTCGTTTCGATGGACAGCATCAAAGACAACTGAGCATCCACAAAAACCCCGATCCCCGTCGTCCGGAGCATCAAGTCGTTTCCTGCCGGCCAACGAGGTTCTCGCCGATTTTACGTCTTCTTGGGATTGTGTTGAAGTGCGCTTGAGCCAAGGCATAGTCGCCCGGATCGTTATGAAGCTTTGTGCTCGCGAGAGTTCTCCCTGTTTTTTTTGAAAGACAGCATTCAGTGCCTTGTCTTGTCGTCCGGGGCGTTCGGCGTCAATTCTACTCCACGACCGCAATCCGCCCGCGCAGGATCTGTGGGAAAGTCTTCATCCTGTACAGGAATGCGATAGCCTTCGGATAGCCAGCGGTTCAAATCCACATCGGCACAGCGGCGGGAGCAAAAGGGTTTATAGTTTTCATGTACCGCCCGAGCACAGAGCACACAGCGTTGTTTTGGCATCTTTTGTCCTTTCACAGGGCAAGTCCCGTACGTTGGTGCAGGGTCTGGCCGAGTGCGGTGTCGCGAATCATATCCTTGATCGGATCGGGGGTATCCTGCCAGGCCGCCGCTCCCCCGCGCAAAACCGCGCGGCAGGCGTGATAAGACTGTGCTTCACGCGACAGGGCAGCCCCCATGCCGTCTAGGCCCGTTGGCACAGACATCAAATCGCGCCAGGAATGGCCCCGACGATGGCGGGTCAATTCCAGCAAGCCAGAGGCAGAGGGCGGCTGGAAGCGCATCGCGGCCGGATCGGCCCGACAGAGACGGCGCAGATCATTCACCAGATCATCCGTATTTTTAAGAAAGGGCAGATCAACCACAATACGCCCGCCAATATTACGCAGGCGCAACTGACGCATCAGTTCGGCGACGGCATCGCGAATCAGGGTTTTATGTTGCGTGGCATGACCTGTATTGACATCAATGGCGCAGAGTGTGCGGGTCTGTTCAATCAGCAATCCCCCCCCGGACGGCAAGGCGACAGCGGGGTATAACAACGCATCCAGTTCGGCCTCTACACCCGCGCGTTCAAACAGCGCGACCTCGCCCACCGCCGAAACCGGAACGAGTGTCCCCAAACCAACGCAGCGCAGGCGGTCGAGGACAGAGCTTTGCGTAAAATAAAGCGGCAGACCAGAGTTCCGCCAAGGGGCGAGCCAGTGATCGAGCGGGTCAGGACAGGACACCACACCGACGCGGCCCCCGCTCTTATGCCAGTCAGCGACGGCCTGGCGGTCTGCGTTAGACAGGCGAGCGGTCAAACGCGGCCCCTTGTCCTCGAAGGCTTCGCGCTGAATACAACAGGCAATCAACCGGCCTTCGGCAAGGGTGCCCTGCGCGGTCAGGTCGCTGTCTTCGACCTGTGCGAGGGGCAAGAGACCATCGCAGTCCAGACCCAAATCAACAAAGGCCGCCTGCATCGGGGGGTGAACCTTGCGCACAGCTCCCGAAAAAACGGCCCCGTGCAACACGGGGCGCGACGCACGTTCCAGATAGCAATCAGCCAAACGTCCGCCCTGCATCACCGCCACACGCCATTCACCCGGCCAATAATCGAGGTAAAGACCATCGCCCCCCATCAAAAACCGTTTCCTTTCAAAAGATTAAATATTTCTGGCAAGGAGAGGCCAACAACGTTGCTATAAGAGCCGTTAATCGCGGGAACAAAGGCCGCCGCACTGCCCTGTAGAGCATAGCCTCCTGCCTTGCCCCTCCAATCCCCCGCCGCAAGACAAGCGTCAATCTCCGTCGCGTCCATGCGTTTGAACCGCACCAGAGTTTGAACCAGGCGGGTCGTCATACGCCCATCAGGGCAGATCAGGGCATAGCCCCCGATCACGCGGTGCCGCCGACCCGACAGGGATTGCAAACAAAAACGCGCGGTGTCTTCGTCATCAGCCTTGGGCAAAATGCGCCGTCCCAAGGCCACCACGGTATCCCCGCCCAAAACAAAAGCCCCCTCATGACGGGCCGCGACGCTCCGGGTTTTTTCCAGAGCCATGCGTTTGGCATAAGGGACAGGCTGTTCAAATTTTTGCGGGCATTCATCCAGATCGGCGGGGTCAATCACATCGGCGACTACGCCAATCCGGGCCAGGAGATCCCGACGCCGCACAGAGGCCGAGGCCAGAACAAAAGGAAAAGAGGACTGCCGTTGCAAAAGCATCATAAAAAAAACCCACCCGTTATGAAGACAAGAAACGCGCACGTATTTTGCGGGAGAGTTCATCGCGCGTCTGGCGAAAGGCATCGAGCCGCATATCCCGACTGCCGCGCACATCGGTCGGGTCGGAAATGACCCAAAATTCGTGAACGCAGTCCATCGCACGGGTGCGCTCCGCCGCAATCCGGTGAGCCTCTGGCGACAGGGAAATCACGAGATCAAAGGAACTATCACCCAAATCATCAAAGGTTTTAGACACATGTCGAGTCAGGTCAAGACCCAGTTCCCCCATGACAAAAATTATAAAACCGCTGACCTGTCTCACCCGCACCCCCGCAGATTCAACATAGATGTCTTTGCCCACGGCCTCGCGGAGGAGGGCCATCGCCATCGGCGAGCGTACGGAATTAAAATTACAGGTAAAGAGAACAGACTCTGGCAATGGCATCTTCACAGCCTCGTCCGTAGCGCACAAATCAGGGTAAAGAGACGCCGTGCCGTGTTAAAGTCCACTTCTAATTTGCCCTGCAAGCGTTGGAGCAAAATTTCGGCTCCCTCGTTATGCAGTCCGCGCCGTCCCATATCAATCGATTCAATCACCATGTTAGACGAGACCTTGATCGCTTCGTAATAGCTGTCACAGACTTCGAAATAATCGCGCATCACCCGACGCAGGGGCGACAGAGACAAGATATGTTCGCAAAGTTCCGCGCCATCCTCGCGCTGAACTGCAAAGCGCAACCGCCGCTCAACCAGCGACAGGGTCAATAAATACGGCCCATGGTCAGATCCCACCGGGAAAAAGGCGTTTTCTTCGAGCAAATCACAGGTCGCAACAGCACGTTCCTGTTCAATATCGGGTGTGCGTCGGCCCACCGATTCCGCGTCAAGGACGACCTGCACCAGATAGTGACGACGACCCTGAGGAATGGTCACATTGCCCGAGAACGAGTCTGGGGGGAACGAGTCTGGGGGGGATGATTCCGGGGGATTGGACATGTGGGGCGTTCATTCCGGTTCAAGGCTGTCGAGGCGCAATGACACTGACAGCGCATGGGCGTCCAGGCCTTCCGCCCGGGCCAGTGTCACCGCCGCCGGGCCAATGGCGCGGAGGCCATCCGGTGAGCAAGAGATCACAGACGCGCGTTTCATAAAATCCAACACCGACAAACCGGACGAAAAACGCGCAGAGCGCGCCGTCGGCAAAACGTGATTAGGCCCGGCCACATAGTCGCCCAGGGCCTCGGCACTATAGCGGCCCAAAAAAATCGCCCCGGCATTGTCAATCCGATCGGCGAGAGCATCAGGCGCATCAACGGCGAGTTCAAGGTGTTCCGGGGCCAGACGATTGGCCAAAGCGGCGGCCTCTGCCCAATCGCGCACGCAAATCACCGCACCGTTCTCGGCCCAGGATTTCCCCGCAATGCCGCGACGGGGCAACTGTTGTAAATGCGCACAGAGGGCCTGTTCGACAGCCTGGGCAAAATCGACATGATCCGTTATCAAAATGGCCTGTGCGGAAGTATCGTGTTCGGCCTGTGCCAACAAATCCGCCGCAACCCAACGCGGATCATTATCGGCATCTGCGATAATCAAGACCTCTGACGGGCCGGCAATCATATCAATACCCACCGTTCCAAAAACCTGACGCTTGGCAGCGGCAACATAGGCATTGCCCGGCCCCGTAATCACATCGACAGGCGCGATAGTCTGCGTGCCATAGGCCAAGGCGGCCACCGCTTGCGCGCCCCCAATGCGATAGATTTCTGTCACCCCGGCAATCTGCGCCGCCGCGAGCACCAGCGGATTGAGCTGACCGTCGGGAGTCGGCACCACCATCACCACCCGTCCCACCCCGGCAACCTGCGCCGGAATAGCATTCATCAAAACCGACGACGGATAGCTGGCCAGCCCACCCGGGACATAAAGCCCCGCCGCAGCAACAGGTCGCCAGCGATGCCCCAAACGCACCCCGTCCCCATCACAATAGGACAAATCATCGGGTTTCTGGCGACGATGAAAATCCGTAATGCGCCCCGCCGCCAGGCGCAATGCCGCTAGGTCATCCGCCGCACAGGCCGCAACGGCCCGGGCGATGTCCTGCGGGTCAATGCGGAGTGTTTGCGGAGTGAGGTCAACCCGATCAAATCGTTTGCCCAGCGCGATCAGGGCCGAATCCCCACAGGCCCGCACCTGTGCGAGGATGTCCGCCACCGCCTGCGCGACCTCTGCTGTGCTTTCGCGTTTGGCGATCAACAAACTTAAAAAATCACGTTCAAAATCGGCAGACCGGGTACAGAGGCGAAAGGTCATAGTGGATTTTTCCTCTCCGCCACCGCCGTCTGAAAACGTGCCGTCCACTGTGCGATTTCTTCCGCGCGGGTTTTTTGCGCCGTGCGATTGACGATCAGGCGCGATGAGACCGCGACAATGGTTTCAATTTCTTCCAGGCCATTGGCCCGCAGGGTCGCGCCAGAGGACACCAGATCAACAATCCGGCGACAGAGACCCAGATTGGGGGCCAGTTCCATCGCGCCGTTGAGCTTGATACATTCCGCCTGCACCCCCCGCGCGGCAAAATGAGCCTGCGTCAAACGGGGATATTTTGTCGCCACGCGGATATGGCTCCACTGATCCGAGTCATGGGCCAGGGTACGCGGTGCCGCCACACAAACACGACAATGCCCAATATCCAAATCAATCGGCGCATAGATTTCAGGATAGTCAAATTCCAAAATCACATCACGCCCCACAATGCCAAGCTGTGCCGCGCCAAAGGCAACAAAGGTGGCGACATCAAAACTGCGCACCCGAATAATGTCCAGACCCGCGTGATTGGTGGTAAAGCGCAATTGACGACAGTTCGCATCAAAAAAAGCATCCTCTGGCACCAGATCACAGGCCGCCATCAGAGGAAAAAGCTCTTTGAGAATACGTCCCTTGGGAACGGCGAGAATCAAAGGATCAGAACGGGACATGATGAACCAGTACGACTAAAGATGACAAGTGGCGACTTTAGGACAGTTCAGCACCAATGAACACCAAAAAAATAGCCCGCCGTATTAGTCCTGTATATCGTGACGCGGTTGGTTCAACGACGGCCAGGGGTCGCAAATGTCATCGAGGTGACACCAAAACCCACACGTCGTGAGGCGAATCACCCCACCACCCGAAAAATAAAGGCACAGGCGTTCATTCGCCTCTGCGCCCTTATCCGTTGCGTTTGTTTTCGGGGTTGTGTCCGGAGAGAGGGCCAGGAGGGACAGGATCTGTTCCCTGTCCGAGAGATCAATCCCGCGCGTTTGCACCGCCGTCACACGGTCAAAGCACAGCCCGCTATTGACACGGTAAAAGGTCGGCAAGTCATCCACATCGCCAAAGGCAACATCATTATATTGATTGACCTGATTTGGTTGCGCCTGATCGGGGGCGGTCATTGCCCGGGCCTGTGCCACAACTGGCAGGCGTTCACGACAAAAGCGATTGACCACCATGACAAAACGTTGTTGCGCCGCCAACCAGGCCACATCCCGCAGAGGAACCAGCGCATCCTGCAAAAAACTCGACAGACAGCACAGGTCTTCGTCATCGCGCGCGCGCATCCGTAACCGGCCCGTTTCTGTATGACGTGTTACGGTATGATCTGTCATCCTTGGCCCCAAGGTTTTTAGAGATACCGGGTCAGAACCGCACAATATCAGCCCCACAAGCGGCGAGTTTTTCCTCAACGCGGTCATAGCCGCGATCAAGATGATAAACACGGTTCAGCACCGTTTCTCCCTCTGCCACCAGTGCCGCCAAAATCAGGCTAAAACTGGCCCGCAAATCCGTTGCCATGACCTCTGCCCCCGTCAGGCCTTCGACCCCGCGCACAAGGGCAGAGGCCCCATGTATCGTGATATTCGCCCCCATGCGGCAGAGTTCGGGGACGTGCATAAAGCGATTTTCAAAAATTGTCTCTGTGACCATCGAGGCCCCCCGGGCCGTCGCCATGAGGGCCACGGTTTGGGCCTGAAGATCAGTCGGATAGCCGGGGAAAGGTTCGGTCATCAGATCAACTCCGGTCAGTGTCGCCCCGGCGCGCGAAGCCCGCAAACCACCGTCAATCGGTTCAATCCGCAGGCCACAGGGGGCGAGCTGGTCAATCATCGCCCGCAGGTGATCTGCGCGTGCGCCCGTCAAATCCAGCGTTCCCCCCGTTGCCGCCGCCACCATGGCGTAGGTTCCGGCCTCAATCCGATCAGCAACAACGCTGTGGCTATGTCCGTGCAGGCGTTCAACGCCCTCGATCGTGATGACATCACCGCCCGCACCGCTGATCTTCGCGCCCATTCCCGTTAAACACTCGGCAAGATCAACGACCTCCGGTTCACGCGCGGCATTGGCCAGCGTCGTCGTCCCCCGCGCCAGAGCCGCCGCCATCATCAGATTTTCCGTTGCACCCACCGACACACGCGGCAACAAAATCTGTGCGCCGACCAGCCCGCGCGGAGCGCGGGCATGAATATAGCCTTCGTTGAGGTCAATCTCGACACCCAGGGCCTGGAGTCCCTGCAAATGGAGATCAACGGGGCGCGTTCCAATCGCACAGCCTCCGGGCAGGGAAACCTTTGCCCGGCCCTCCCGCGCCAGCAAAGGCCCCAATACCAGAACAGACGCCCGCATCCGGCGCACCAAACCATAGGGCGCACAGGTAGAGGTAATGTTTCCCGCCCGCAATTCCATCACCCGCCCCGTGCAGGCGGCGGCAGAGGAATGCCCCTGAAGATGCAGATCAACGCCATGTTGCACCAACAAATTCGCCAGGGTGGTAATATCGGCCAGATGGGGCAGGTTTTTTAGCGTCAGGGTTTCGTCCGTCAGCAGACTGGCTGTCATCAAGGGCAGGGCAGCATTTTTCGCGCCACTAATCTCGATCCGTCCATTCAGAGCCTTGCCGCCAGTGATGCGAATGCGATCCATCTCATACTTTTTCCCAAAAATTGCCGCTAGAGACGCGGCAGAGTTACGCCCTGTTGTTTCATATATTTTCCTGCCCGATCCGCATAGGATATATCACAGGGTTCATTGCCTTTTAGGAACAAAAACTGACATACTCCCTCTCGCGCATAAATTTTCGCAGGCAAAGGTGTTGTATTTGAAAATTCCAGCGTCACATGGCCTTCCCATTCCGGTTCCAAAGGCGTGACATTGACAATGATTCCACAGCGGGCATAGGTCGATTTGCCCAAACAGATCACCAATACATCGCGTGGAATGCGAAAATACTCAACCGTTCGCGCCAAGGCAAAGGAATTGGGCGGAATAACGCAAACATCGCCTTTGTGTTCGACAAAACTGCGTTCATCGAAATTTTTGGGATCAACAACCGCACTATGGACATTGGTAAAGATTTTAAAGTCATCCGCCACCCGCGCATCATAGCCATAGGAACTGACCCCATAGGAAATAACACCCTCGCGCCGCTGGCTCTCGACGTAGGGTTCAATCATTCCTGCCCTGGCCTGTTGGCGAATCCATTTATCAGAAAGAATAGACATGGATGGTTCCTCTGCCTTTATTGAAGGGGAGTGCCGTCATTTTTTGCCCTCGTGGCTGTCCTCGGCCTTTGCGCGGATACGGGCCTGTGATTTTCGACGTTTCAGGTTTGCACGCAGGGCCTCTGCCTGACGATCCTGACGTTCGGTTCGGGAGTTTGTCACACCCTTTTTTTCTGCTTTATCGCACATCTGCCCCCCGATCCGGTCTTTTTCTACGCGTCGTGCTTTTGATCTTGCAATCATCACCCTGACAAGGCATATACGGCCCTGCGCCGCGGTAGCTCAGTGGTAGAGCACGTCATTGGTAATGACGGGGTCGACAGTTCAATTCTGTCTCGCGGCACCAGTCCCCCGCCTCGTACGCCTGCCCCGCTGTCTTCAAACCTGTCCAATGTCTTCAGAGATGATCGCGGATGAGGGTTTCGGCAATCTGTACGGCGTTCAGGGCCGCGCCTTTGCGCAGGTTATCCGCCACAATCCACAAACCCAAGCCATAATCGACCGTCGGATCAACGCGAATGCGGCTGACAAAGGTGGGGTCTTCGCCCGCGACCTCCGCCGGAGTAACATAGCCTTCGTCCTGGCGATGATCGATGACACTCACCCCCGGCGTTGCCTTGAGCGCGGCGCGGGCATCGTCAACTGTGACCTCCCGTTCAAATTCAATGCTGACGGATTCTGCATGACCGACGAAGACAGGAACGCGCACACAGGTTGCCGTGACCTTGATCGCGGGGTCGAGGATTTTTTTGGTCTCGACCATCATTTTCCATTCTTCCTTTGTATAGCCATCATCCATAAATTTATCGATATGGGGGATACAGTTAAAAGCAATCTGTTTTGTAAAACATTTCTTTTCAACAGGTTCATTCACATAAATCCCGCGTGTCTGATTAAACAGTTCATCCATGGCATCCTTGCCCGCGCCGCTGACGGCTTGGTAGGTCGCCACGACAACCCGACGGATGTTCCCCAAATCATGCAACGGTTTGAGCACATGTACCATCTGAATCGTTGAACAGTTCGGATTGGCAATAATCCGACGTGTGCCATAGCCGGACAGGGCCTCGGGGTTGACTTCCGGCACGACCAGCGGCACGTCGGGATCCATGCGAAAATGTGACGTGTTATCAATCACAACCGCCCCTGCAGCGGCGGCTTTGGGCGAGTATTCCGCCGAAACCGCCCCCCCCGGGGAGGACAGTACAAGGTCAATGCCCCTAAAATCGAACTCCGCCAAATCCTGAACGCTCAATTCTCCCTTGTCCCCAAAGGACACCTTGCGCCCCACAGAACGACGCGACGCCAGAACCGTAATGTCGTTAACGTCAAAACCACGCTCTGACAGGGTGGTGAGGATCTCGCGCCCGACCGCACCCGTCGCGCCCATCACTGCGATTTTATATCCCATGACTGTTCCCCGGATCAGGCCGCGCGTTCATCGAGTTTGTTCAACAGGGCATCACCCATTCCCGTACAGGACAAAAGTTCACAGCCCCGGGCCATAATATCGCCCGTACGTTTGCCATCGCTCAAGAGTTCCGCGACGGCTTGTTCCAACAGGTCGGCCTCTGCCCCCTGATTGAACGAATAGCGCAGAGCCATGGCAAAGGACAAAATGGTTGCCAGCGGGTTGGCCTTGTCCTGTCCCGCAATATCAGGGGCCGAACCGTGAACAGGTTCATACATTGCCTTGCGCCGCCCATTGGCATCCGCCGCCCCCAGGGACGCAGACGGCAACATGCCCAGCGATCCGGTCAACATCGCCGCCGTATCAGACAACATATCTCCGAACAGGTTATCGGTCAAAATGACGTCAAACTGTTTGGGTGTCCGCACCAACTGCATCGAACAGTTATCCGCGTACATGTGGGACAGGTCCACATCGTCGTTGCCTTCGCCGTGAAATCTGGTCACTTCCTCGCGCCACAGCAAACCTGATTCCATCACATTGGCCTTCTCGACGGAACAGACGCGCCCCCCGCGTTTACGCGCCAGATCAAAGGCCACCTCTGCCACCCGACGAATTTCCGATGTGGTGTAAACCTGGGTATTGATCCCGCGCCGTTCGCCGTTGCCCAGATCATCAATCCCGCGCGGTGCGCCAAAATAAATGCCCCCCGTTAATTCGCGCACAATCATGATGTTCAGCCCCGAAACCAATTCAGGCTTGAGGGAAGAGGCATCAACCAGGGCATCGAAACACAAGGCCGGACGCAGGTTTGCAAAGAGCTCCATTTCCTTGCGCAGGCGCAAGAGTCCGCGTTCCGGCTTGATCGAAAAGTCGAGATTATCCCACTTTGGCCCACCGACAGCCCCCAAAAGAACCGCATCCGCCGCCAGTGCCTTGTCCATCGTCGCATCAGACAGCGGAACGCCATGACGATCAATCGCCGCGCCACCGACCAGATCTTCGGACAGATCAAAAGACACCGAACGCCGTTTGTCCATCCAGTCCACAATCCGGCGCAACTGCGCCATGACCTCTGCCCCGATCCCGTCACCGGGCAACACGAGAAGCGAATGACCCATTTTTTTCAATCCTCTTTTAAAGTGGCCTTATGCAAGGAACCACTTCACATTAAAAAACCCCTTTGATCCGCAAACGGCCTCAGACCCAGGGACAACTTGCCTGACGCTGTTGCTCGTAAGAATCAATCGCCGCAACCTTTTGCAGGCTCTGTCCAATATCATCCAAACCATTGAGCAGACAATATTTGCGATGGGGGTCAACGTCAAAGGCCATTACCTGACCATCCGGCCCTGTCACCGTTTGTTCCGCAAGATCAACGGTTATTGTCGCATTAGCCCCGCGTTCAGCCACAGCCATCAGATCATCAACCTGTGCCTGTGGCAACACAACGGGCAAAATGCCATTTTTAAAACAGTTGTTATAGAAAATATCGGCAAAGCTGGGCGCAATGACACAGCGCAGACCCTGGTCGAGCAAGGCCCAGGGCGCGTGTTCGCGCGACGACCCACAGCCGAAATTATCCCCCGCAATCAAAATTTGTGCATCCTGATAGGCGGGCTGGTCGAGGACAAAATCAATCGGATTGCCATCCTCGTCCGTGCGGAGTTCAAAAAACAATCCCGCCCGCAAGCCCGTTCTCCGCACAGTTTTCAGGAACTGCTTGGGAATAATCATATCGGTATCGACATTGACCAGGGGCAAGGGCGCGGCAACAGCGGTCAGCGAGGTAAATGTTTCCATTGTTTTTAATCTCCTGCTCCAGCGTACTTGCGCACATCATCAATATGGCCCGCAATCGCCGCCGCTGCCGCCATGCCGGGGCTGACAAGGTGGGTGCGCCCCCCCCGGCCCTGACGGCCTTCGAAATTGCGGTTAGAGGTCGAGGCACAGCGTTCCCCCGGACTCAGACGGTCGGCATTCATCGCCAGACACATCGAACAGCCCGGTTCGCGCCAGTCAAATCCTGCCTCTGTCAAGATTTTGTCCAAACCTTCGCGCTCTGCCTGTGCCTTGACCAGGCCGGATCCGGGAACAACCATGGCATAAACACCCGGGGCAACCTTCCGCCCCCGGGCAATGTCTGCGACCTGGCGCAGATCTTCGATCCGTCCGTTGGTACAGGAACCAATAAAAACCTTATCAACCCTGATGTCTTCGGCCCGCATCCCGGGGGTCAGGCCCATATAATCCAGCGAACGTGCAATGGCCGATTTTTTGTTGTCATCGCGCCCATCAGACGGCGCAGGCACAGTGGCAGAAATGGAAATAACGTCCTCTGGCGAGGTTCCCCATGTATATTGGGGTTCAATATCCGCCGCCGCAATGACAACTTCGCGGTCATAGCGCGCACCCTCGTCAGAGGGCAAGGACGACCAATAGGCAAGGGCCTGATCCCACGCCCCCCCCTGCGGGGCCATGGGACGCCCCTTGATATAGTCAAAGGTCGTCTGATCGGGAGCAACAAGACCTGCACGCGCACCAGCCTCAATCGACATATTACAAACCGTCATCCGGCCTTCCATCGACAGGTTTCGCACCGCCTGTCCCGCATATTCAATCACATAGCCCGTTCCCCCGGCAGTGCCAATGACGCCAATAATATGCAAAATCATATCCTTGGCCGTGACCCCGACGGGTAGATCACCCTCAACCGTGATCCGCATGGACTGTGCAGGTTTTTGAATCAGGGTCTGAGTCGCCAAGACGTGCTCAACCTCGGATGTTCCAATGCCAAAGGCCAGGGATCCAAAGGCACCGTGCGTCGCGGTGTGGCTGTCCCCGCAAACGATTGTCATTCCCGGCAGAGTAAAGCCCTGCTCTGGCCCGACAATATGGACAACCCCCTGACGCCGATCCGTCATCCCGAACAGCTGCACCCCAAAATCCGTGCAGTTTTTTTCCAGCGTTTCAACCTGAATGCGGCTTTCTTCGTCAGCAATGCCCTTTGCCCGATCAGAGGTCGGCACATTGTGATCCGGAACGGCGAGTGTCCGCGCCGGACAGCGCACTGCGCGCCCTGCAAGGCGCAAGCCCTCAAACGCCTGCGGGCTGGTGACTTCGTGAACCAGATGGCGATCAATATAGAGCAAACAAGTACCGTCATCTTGCTGATGGACAACGTGGTCATCCCAGATTTTTTGAAAAAGGGTGCGGTGTGTCATTTTTTTCCTACTCGATTTTCCCACACAAAGACTGGCGACGAACGATCGCCTACTCTCTCGACGAAGGCCCCCACAATAACGCGCAGATCCCCAAATGAAAAGTCCAATGAGGCCCCTCTTCATCATGCTTTTTTGTCTTTGTCGTAATCCCCCACGACCACGACACGCAAATTGTTCGTTGCCCCAGGTGTGCCAAAGGGAATTCCGGCCGTTACAACAATAGACTCCCCATCCTGTGCAAATCCTTCGCGCCGGGAAATGCGCGTGGCCTTGCCCGTCATTTCGGCAAAGGAGTCAACATCGCGCGTATGGACTGCATGAATACCCCAGCTCAATGCCATACGCCGGGCAATGCGCACATCCGGGGTCAGGCCCAGCACGGGGGTTTGCGGACGGCGACGCACCACGCGCCACGCCGTGCTTCCGGTCGTGGTGAAGGTCACAATAGCCCGCGCACCGATCTGCTGAGCCACATCGCAAGAGGCACGGGAAATAGCATCAGAGGTATCGGTCTGTCCGCCTGAGTCCTCAACACGGATCAGCCGACGATAGAGGGGGTCTTGCTCAATCCGGTGGATAATCCTGTTCATCATGGTCACGGCTTCGACCGGAAAATCTCCGGCGGCAGATTCTGCGGACAGCATCACCGCATCCGCCCCGTCATAAACCGCCGTCGCCACGTCGGAGGCTTCGGCCCGCGTCGGCGTCGGCGCGGAAATCATGCTTTCGAGCATCTGGGTTGCAACCACAACAGGTTTGCCCAGGCTACGACAAAGCGACACAATGCGTTTTTGCAACACAGGCACATTTTCCGGCGGCAATTCAACCCCCAGATCCCCCCGCGCCACCATCACCGCATCACTGACCGCAACAATATCCGCCAAGGCATCAATGGCAGACGGCTTTTCCAGCTTTGCCAAAATACCCGCCCGCCCGCGAATGAGAGCACGGGCTTGCAGAATATCCTCGGGTCGCTGGACAAAGGACAAGGCGCACCAGTCACACCCCAGTTCAAGGCCAAATTCCAGATCTGCGAGATCTTTTTCTGTCAAAGCCGACAGTGGCAGAACCGTCCCCGGGACATTCACCCCCTTGTTGTCCGACAGGGGGCCACCAACCAGAACCTCTGTCCGCGCCAGTGTTCCCGCCACCGACACAACCCGCAGGCGCAAGCGTCCATCATCCAGCAACAGTTCCGCATCGGGGGAAAGGGCCGCGAAAATTTCGGCATGGGGCAAGCAAACGCGGGTGCCATCCCCCGGTTTTTCCACCATGTCCAGTTGAAAGGATTGTCCCTTTTTCAGAACCACCCGCCCCTGTTCAAACCGCCCGACACGCAGTTTCGGCCCCTGTAAATCCATCAAAACCGCGATGGGGCGACCTGCATCAGACTCGACTTGTCTAATCATGTCATAGCGGGCCTTGTGATCAGCGTGGGAGCCATGAGAAAAATTTAGCCGAAAAGTATCAACCCCGGCCTCGAACAGGGCCTTGATAGTGTTTTTATCCCCACTCGCTGGCCCGACAGTGGCGACAATACGGCAAAGACGTTCTCTTTTCATCATTTTTCCTTGGACAAGATTCGGGTTGCAGACCGACGACGGGTCACGGCCTTTTTCAAGGATTTTCCCCGTCCGGACAGACTGGGGTTCGTCATGAAAAAGCGATGCGCAGAAAAGCCCTCGCCCACCGGCTGAACACGTTTGAACTGTCCATCGGGTTGCATGATCCAACTCTGTGCCTCGTCATGCAAATTGGCGTGCATGACCTGATTGAGCACTTGTTTTCTCACTGTTTCGTTTTCAATCGGCACCATCGTTTCCACACGCCGATCAAGGTTACGCGGCATCAAATCGGCAGATGAAATATAAACCCGGGCCTGTGGTGATGGCAAGTCCCGCCCGTTGCCAAAACAATAGATCCGGCTGTGTTCCAAAAACCGCCCCACGATACTGCGCACCCGAATATTTTCCGACAGCCCCGCAACCCCGGCGCGCAGGCAACAAATTCCGCGTGCAACAACTTCAATCTCAACCCCGACATTGCTGGCGGCATAGAGCGCATCGATAATCTGTGGATCAACCAGTGAATTGGTTTTGAACCAGATCGCCGCCGGTCGCCCCGCCCGGGCCTGTTCCATTTCTGTTTCAATATCGCGCATCAGGCATTGACGCAGGGTATCGGGGGCGTATTGGAGCTTTTCCATCCCGTGCGGCAGAGCATAGCCCGTTGTATAGTTAAACAGGGACGTCGCATCACGCCCCAAAGCCGGATCACAGGTAAAATAGCTCAAATCCGTATAAATTTTCGCAGTCACAGGGTGATAATTTCCCGTCCCAAAGTGGACATAGGTGCGCATATGATCGACATCGCGCCGCACCACGATGGAAATTTTGGAATGGGTTTTCAAATCGACAAAGCCGTAAACAACCTGAACGCCCGCACGCTCCAAATCCTGCGCCCAGCGAATATTGGCTTCTTCGTCAAAGCGGGCTTTTAATTCAACCAGCGCCGTCACAGACTTTCCGGCCTCTGCCGCGTCTTTGAGTGCGTGAATAATCGGGGAGTCGTTCGATGTGCGATAGAGCGTCTGTTTGATGGCAATGACATCCGGGTCACGCGCCGCCTGACGCAGGAACTGCACCACCACATCGAAACTTTCATACGGGTGATGAACAATAAAATCCTTGGCCCGGATTGCGGCAAAGCAATCGCCGCCAAAATCCTTAATCCGTTCGGGAAAGCGGGGGCTGTAGCCCTCAAACAGTAAATCATGGCGCGTCGGAACAATCATCTGCGATAAATCCGCCAGACCCAGCATCCCATCCAATACAAAAACGTCGCTTTCTTCGGCGTCGAGCTGTTTAACAATGAAATCCCGCAGGCTTTGCGCCATCCCCGCATCCAGCTGCAACCGGATCACCGACCCGCGCCGCCGCCGCCGCAACATGGTTTCAAAGGTTCGCACCAGATCTTCGGCTTCTTCGTCCACCTCGACATCTGAGTCGCGAATAATGCGAAACAGCCCATCACCCAATAGTTCAAAACCGGGAAAGAGCCGATCCAAAAACAACCGCACCACCGTTTCCAGGCGCAAAAAGCGTTGGTCGTCGCCCGGCAACTGAACAAAGCGACGAATATTATGCGGAATAGGCAACAGCCCTTTCATGGACTTACCATCGCGAGTGGACAGCAATTCAAGGGCTAAAACCAGTCCCTTGTTCGGAATAAAGGGAAAAGGATGGGCCGGATCAACCGCCAGGGGCGTCAGAGCCGGATAAACCTGGGCCACAAACCAGTTTTCCAGCCAAACGCGATCTGCCGCGTTCAATTCCGAAACATCGAGCAAGGCAATAGACTTCCCCCGCAACTCCGCCAGCAAATCCTGCAAGGTCGCCTGCTGTTCCGCCATCAAGTCGCGCGCGGTCTTTGTAATCGCGGCCAACTGTCCCGCCGGGGTCAAGCCATCCAGACTCGGCGTTGTCACCCCCGCCGCCACCTGCCCCTTCAAACCTGCAGCCCGCACCATATAAAATTCATCGAGGTTGCTCGCCGAAATGGAAATAAAACGCAACCGCTCCAACAAAGGATGCTGCGGATTGCGGGCCTCCTCCAACACCCGCGTGTTAAAGGCCAGCCAGGACAGCTCCCGATTGATAAAACGCTGTGGCAACTTTTCCGCTAACAAGGCCGCCCCATCCAGTTCCGCCGCCACCGGCTTTTTCCGCCGCCGCACAGCCCCCCGCTGTACCGTTGTCCCCGTTTTTCCTGTGCCCTCACTCATGCCCTCGCCTCATTTGACTTTTATTCTCCGCCCTCTATCATATAACTGTTACGCTTTTCTGTCACCCACCACGGCGACTTCAAATAATTTAAAATTCGTCATTTGAAAATGTAGAAGACCTCAATTTGCCGGGCCTTTGTCCGGACAAATATCGCTGGCTGTCTTGCCACGCGTCGCGCTCTTCTTCCGTATTGCGTTGCCAAGGCGCAGGCACCGGGCTGGCATAGACAATCTGTCCGGACATGGGAATGCGGGTGTCCATTTGAAGATCGCGGAACGTGGCCTGCGGTCATGCCCACGAAAATTCCAACCGAAAACTCCAACCGAAAACTATTCGGCCTTGAACACACGCTCGGGAATTTCGGTCAGACAGCACCCCGCCGGACAAACAGAACCCCGAAAGGCTGTTGCCTTTCGGGGCTGCCGCTGGGTCAAGTTCACAGGGTAGGTCAGAACTTGACCCTGGCATTCAGGCGGGCACTGTGGCCCGTGTAGCCGGGGCGGGCACTCAGGTCATAGTCCGCCCCGATTGACCAGCGCGGGGCATTATAGCTCAGGCCCACCCCTGCGGTGCCTGACAGCTTCCTGACCTTCGCCCCCTTGACCGTAAAGCGGTTGCCACCGCCGGTGAACCGGCCGCGCGCCGTCGTTTGATCCCCCGCAAAGTCATAGGACAGCCCCACACGCGCCACGGGAACAAGGGTGCCATTCCCCCGGGTGATCTCTTTGTGTAGGCGGGTGCCCAGCGTCCCCACAACCGCATCAATCGACCCCACTGTGATCTTCTGGTTCAGGCTCAACGCCCCCGTCGTGGTATAACGCGCCGATCCCACACGCGTCCACGACAGACCCGCCGTCGGGGTCAGCGTCGTGCTTGCATCAAGGCTCAGCGGCACACCACCCCCCACAGAGGCCGTCAGGCTGGTCGTGTCATAGGCCGACTTGCGCGTCAAGACCGCCACACGCGAGGTCGTGCTCACATCGTTGCGCCCGACGCCCACCTGACCGTCCACATAATAACGCCCCGTGCTGTAATCCCCGTAAACAGAAACCTGCCAGCTCCTGACATCCGTCTTGTCCTCGCCAACACCCTTGCCCGTCATCCGGCTGGTGCTATAGGCCAGAGCCGTCCCCACACGACCCCGTTCCCCCACAGGCGCATCCACACCCACCGCAAGGCCCCGTGCAGAGGTGTCATAACCGTCAATCCTCTGTTTTTTGTCCTTCGCCTGTTTGCCCCGACTGCCAAACGGCTTGAGCCAGAAAGCCCTGTCCAGCCCCTCGCCCCCGGTCGCAAATCCGCTCTGCACAAATCCGCTCTGGCTGTCCCCTCCGCGCTGCAGAGCAAGACGGTCGGACAATAGACCCGCCACCTGTCTCCCCGTCGAGACCACCGCCGCCGTCGCCCCGCCCAGCGCGGTCATCTGCGGCGTGAGCTGGGCCGCAAGACGCCTGACCTGCGCCTCATTCCCCGCCCGGGTCGCCTCCTCGAGAATCTTCTTCACAGGGTCGTTCGCCGGTAAATCCTTCGCAACATCCGCCGCCGCCAAAAGAACAGTAGCTTCAGACAGAGACACGCCCAGCTTCGACGACACCTCCCCCGCCGACTTAAAGCCAACCGCATTCGGCGTCATAAGGGCAATGGGGCGACTAAGGCCCTTATCCGCAACATCAACATCCCTATCCGCATCTTTATCATCGACATCCTTACCAGCGACATCCTTCACATCGGTGTCGTCACTACCAGACCCGTCGCCCCCCGACTTAAGGTTCAGCGGCACATCCCTATCCGCATCCTTATCCTTACCTGCGACCTCCTTCACATCGGTGTCACCACCACCAGACCCGTCACCCTGATTGCCCTCATCCCCGGCATCGGCATCCTTATCAGCATCCCTATCCGCATCCTTATCCTTACCTGCGACCTCCTTCACATCGGGGCCGCCACCACCAGACCCGTCGCCCTGATTGCCCTCATCCCCGGCATCGGCATCCTTATCAGCATCCCTATCCGCATCCTTATCCTTACCTGCGACCTCCTTCACATCGGGGCCGCCACCACCAGACCCGTCGCCCTGATTGCCCTCATTCCCGGCATCAGAACCCTTCTCCTTCACAGTGACATCAGTGCCGTCATCATCAAAGTCATAACTGTAGTTGACAAGGTTATTGCCCGCAAAGCTGAACTTCTCCTCGTCCAGGGTGTCATGCGCACTGAACACCTTCTGCGTTCCGCTGGTCAAGGACAGCGGCAAAATCAATCTGACCCTGTTCGCCTCCGTAAAGTCCCCCTCAAAGGCATAGTCCCCGACCGTCACAAAGGCCCGCGTTGCATCATCGCGCCTCGTCAGGCCATCCCCCAGCGCAATCGTCGTCCCCGTCTTGAGCCTCAGGGTTCCCGACAGATAAACAGGACGGGTAAAGGTCACCTTGGCCCCCTCGTTCACGGTCAGGCTGCGCAACCCGTGACCACTTGCGCCCAGCTGACCCCCAAAGGTCACACCATCCGCATGGGTGTTGGCAATGATGATCGTGCCATAATTGCCCCCCGATGCGCTTGTGATATTGCCCGTAATCCGTTGTCCGGCCGTCCCGCCAAAGGTCACAGAACTTCCGTTGCCAAGCTCGAACTCTCTGTCCGCTTTGACATTCCCCCTGAAGGTCGTCGCATCGCGCGCGGTGATCGTCAGGTTGCCCGCATAAACATCACCGTTAAAGGTCGTTTCCCCATCGGCAACCGTGATCCTGTTCAGGGCGCGATCATCGGCACCGATCGACCCCGTAAAGGAGACCTTGCGACCCGTGGCATGGCCCGAGCGGTTCCTGATCTCCAGATTGCCCTGTCCGTCATCGCCCGCAACAATGTTGCCCGTGATCGTTTGCGCGTCCGTCGCCCCTGTCCCGCGTCCATTGGTGCCGGTGACCCCGCTGGCATCACCGACAATCAGGGTCGCTCCGTTGCCGATTGTGACATTACCGGCAAGGTAACCGGACTGTTCAAGCGTCGCTTTGGTGCCGGTGTCCAGGGTCAGACGGGCCAGTCTGGCAGCATCCGTGCCCAGATCATCCTCAAAGGTCACACCGGCTCTGTTGGCAATGGTGATCGCCCCCTGATTATTGGCATCCGTCGTGATCGCAGGGGTGATGGTCTGTGCCGCCGTCCCGGCAAAGGTCACACGGCTGTTTGCAGTGGCACTGGCCCCGAATTTGAAGGTCGTCGCAGAGATGGCACCGTTAAAGGTCGTCCCGTCCGCAGAATTGACCGTGATCGTTCCGGCATAAACAGCACCCTCAAAAACCGTCTGACCATCGTCCAGTGTGATCTGCTTGAGGGCTTGCCCATCGTAGCCGACTGAACTGCTAAAGGTGACTGTGTTGTTACTGGTACGGCCTGTGCCCGCATCACCCCGGTTATCGACAATCAGTGTCCCCTGTCCGTCACCGCCTGCTTCAATCCAACCCCTGATCGTTTGACCCGTGTCATTCACTGTCGCAGAACGGCCCGTACCACCAATCGTCAGAGTAGCGTTGTTGCTGATTGTTATGGAACCACTATATTTAATCGTCGAACTCTTTTCAATCGTCACATGTGACGCCTCGTCCGCTGTCGTGCCACCGCTTATATAAATAAAACCGGCGTCTATATCCTCTCTGAAAACAGCAACACCCGCAGACTCATTACTCCCGACAAAAATGCTGGTCAGCCTGCCATTACCGGCTCCAACACGATTGTTAAAGGTGACTTTGTTCCGGGCCGAACCACCAGAAGAACGCCCGCCAATAATGGTCAGATCACCTCCGCGCGAAGTACCATTAGAACGACCACCAACAATTTTATTACCAACTGTAATATCACCAGCTGATGCGTTGAATATGGCTCCGGCATTAACAATTCTCGCACTTGTACCCACGACGTGACGTCCATCCGTCAGCTTAATGGTCTCACCGGACACGTCACCCCGAAACTCGACAATCGTCCGCTCATTCCTGTGATTCCCCGCAATCACATGAATATGATCAACATGAACGCCCCTGTTGAAAATCGCATGACCGCCCTTCGACGAGTCGCCCACCGTCAACTGCCTGAGGCGTCTGTCGTTCGCCCCAATCTCTATGTCAAAGGTCGCCTTACGCGGTGCGGCGTTATTCACACCGTTCAAAACCTGAATCGTCCCCTCGCCATCTGCGGCGGCGGTGATCTTCGCCGGGCCACTGCCCAGAATCCTCTGATCGGCAGAGCCATTAAAAACAAGATAAGCGCGACTATCTCCGGCTGTACCGACATCGTCCAGAGTGGCATTGTTCTCAATCGTTAAATCGCCGCCGAAAGTGGCCCTGCCTTTTGAACCATTCGGATGGGCAACAGTCATGTTAATGGTAAGCTCATCGACAACAGCATCTCCTGCAACGATAACTTCCACTACGCTTCCAGATCTTCCAAAATTCTGAACATATAGATCAACCGCCTGACTGCCTTGCTTTTGAATTT
The DNA here is from genome assembly GCA_965199245.1 of Kiloniellaceae bacterium. Classification (GTDB taxonomy): domain Bacteria; phylum Pseudomonadota; class Alphaproteobacteria; order Kiloniellales; family Kiloniellaceae; genus Carbonatibacter. The sequence goes on along the minus strand of CBDAQP010000002.1, from coordinate 124,246 downwards.
TTCCGATACGGCCCGTTAAAGTGCCCGCAGAACTCCGGCCATCGGCCAAAAGAAACCGCCCTGCACTGCCCGCTCCACTGCGCAAAATTCCAATAGAAGCACCAGAGCGAGAGGAAGGAGTCATCAAAACGCGACCAGCAGACAGTGTGAGGTTATCACCCGCTCTCGCGTTCGCAATATCGTTGCCGGAGTTGCCAGTTCTCTCTGTACCATCGGCCCAGGCATCAATATTTCCTGATGAATCATACGTGTAATCCACTGCCTGGGCAAAGGCACCAGAGCCAAGGCTTGCCGCCAGAACAACAGCAAACACACCAGCCAACAAAGACGATCTGGAAGAAAAACGACACATCACAAGACCTGCCCCGTTCTAAAGGTTTATCCAAAAACAACAGGCCAGCCCGACGTAAAACGTATCACCCCCCAAAAAAAGGCCGACCCGTCAAAGGCCGACCCGTCAAAGGCCGACCCGTCAAAGGCCGACCCGTCAAAGGCCGACCCGTCAAAGGCCGACCCACACAATTCTGACAAGATAGAGAGCAGAGGCGAAAAAAGATGTCAAGGATTAAATAAGAAAAATCCCGTTGCGGGGTTGATTTTTTTCATATCGAGGACAAACCCCGGGATGTTTCTGGTGGTCAGATTGTTTCGCGAATGAGGGCCTCCTGAAAAATTTCAAGACTCGTGATCCCATTCACGCATGATTATAAAAAACAACAAAAAAGCCCGGACGAACCGGGCTTTTGCAAAAATCAAAGACACGAGCAGGCCATCAGCTTTCGCTTTTTTCTTTCTTTGTCGCGGCTTTTTTCGCGGGGGTCTTGTTTGTGGATGTTTTCTTTTTTGGAGATTTTGGTTTTTGACTGCCGACCTCTGAATCTCCCCCTGACTCCATCAGGGCTTTTAATTCATCCTGCGACAGATGTTTTTCAGAAAGCTGTGCCAAGGCAACAATAAAATCAACAACCTTTTCTTCAAAGACAGGGGCGCGCAAGGCCGCCATGGCTTGTGGATTTTTCCGGTAGTATTCAAAAACCTGTGGCTCCTGACCGGGATAGTTTTGAACTTCGCGAACCAGGGCCTGATTGACCTCTTCTTGTGTCACATCAATGTCATTGCGGGTTCCGACCTCTGACATCAACAGGCCAAGCCGCACGCGACGAATGGCAATATTACGATATTCGCGGCGCAGGTCATCGTCGGATTTGTCCTTGTCATCGTCATCAAGACGGCCTGCGGCCTTGTCCGATTCAATTTGACGCCAAATTGAGTCAAATTCCTGTTCCACCATGCCGGGGGGAACCTCAAAATCATGGGCTTCGGCGAGTTTATCCAACAGTTCGCGCTTCATAATGGAACGCGCGGCCTTGTCAAATTCGTCCTTGATTTGCTCGCGCACACGCTCTTTTAAGGCATCAAGGTTGTCGAGGCCCATTTTTTCAGCAAGAGCATCATTGATTTCTGCGGGAACGGAGTCTTCGATATTTTTAATCTTGACCGCAAAAACCGCATCCTTGCCAGAGAGTTTTTCATTACCGTAGTCTGCGGGAAAGGTGACATGAACCGTGACATCTTCGTCAATGTTCTTGCCCACCAGCTGGTCTTCAAAGCCGGGAATAAACATCCCCGCCCCCAGTTCCAGCGCGAAATCCTCGCCCGCCATACCGGGCAGTTTTTCTCCGTCAACAGAACCATCAAAATCAATGGTCACCACGTCACCCTGGCGGGACTTACGCTTGCGTTTGAGTTTTTGAGTTGTTTTTTGTCCTGCCGCAATCCGTGTCAGGGCCTCGTCAACTTCGCTGTCTTCAACACTCACAACCGGACGTTCCAGACTCAAGGCCGAAAAATCCATCGGTGTAATGTCAGGGATAATTTCAAACGAAATATTGTACTCGAGGTCTTTGCCTTCATCGAAGGACTCAACCTTGATCTCCGGCTGTAACGCAGGGCGCAGGTTGCGTTCTTTGAGCAAGGATTGCGATGTTTGCTGAACAGTTGACTCGAGAACTTCGCCCATGACAGACTTGCCATAGCGTTGTTTGAGCAGTTTTGCCGGAATTTTTCCAGGACGAAAACCGGGCAATTTAATCTGGCCTTTCAATTCCGCCAGCCGCGCATCAACACGCCCGTCAATATCCTGTGCCGAAACGACAACGGAAAACGCGCGTTCCAGTCCGTCTGATTTTTTTTCTGTAACCTGCATCTTTCGCACAAACCTTTCTTTAACCCATTTGAGAGGCACTCACGAAAATCCGAGCGCGACACGATGGGGTGGTGCGGGTGAGAGGACTTGAACCTCCACGCCCAAGGGCGCCAGAACCTAAATCTGGTGCGTCTACCAGTTCCGCCACACCCGCAAAAACAAGGAACCGCCGGCAACGGATAATCGATTGATGTCAGCAACGCAACAGATTAAACGCGTCAGTTGCGTTCAGCTCCCCTGTTTTTTGTTTCCTCCCGCATTTCCCGAAACAGGAAAAACCGGAGTCATCTCCGGCTTTTTCCTCGACCATTCATTCAATCGTGCCTCAACAACAGCCTAGGCTGCAACACCCTCGCGCCATGCTGTGGAGGCTTTGCACGTTTTGCAAATACGCTCACCCGGCCATTCGCTCATAAAGGTTTCCCGACACTTTAGACACTTGCGTTTTTTCTTGTCATAAACGCGGTCAGAAACTGGTTTTGTATTTGACTGATCACTCAAGATTTTCTCCTCTTCCCTGTCAAAAAGACACAGCTGATGGCAAAGCCAAACCACAACGCCAAAGCGGAAGTTGCTTTCAGGGCGACACAACAACGAAAGATCATAGACGGCGATGAAGCGGACAAACCCGATTCCCGACCGAAACGCCGCTCAAACGATCACAAAAATGACGAAGAACAACGCTAAAAAATTATCAGGAACCACACGAGACACTGCGTCCTGAAATGAGCGTCCCGAAATGAGACTCTAAGTGGAATAGATCATAACCCACCAAGAGGAAAAAATCAATCACCATTTTTTCTCCCAGATTCCGGTTTTACTCCCAGCTCTCTTGCCAGCCATCGGATGAACGCACATAATAGTGCCATGTCAGACCTTTTCCAAACACTGCCACAGCAGGCCCGGGACAGCTATTCTGCACAGGATATCGAGGTTCTTGAGGGGCTGGAACCTGTTCGTCATCGCCCGGGGATGTATATCGGGGGCAACGATGAACGGGCCATGCACCATCTTGTCGCGGAAGTTCTGGACAATGCAATGGACGAAGCCGTTGCGGGCCATGCCAACAGAATTGAACTGGAACTTGGCCCGGATAATCATGTGACAATCCGCGACAACGGGCGCGGCATTCCCGTTGACCCACACCCGAAATACAAAGACAAATCAGCGTTGGAAATCATCCTGACAACCCTGCACTCCGGGGCGAAATTCACCCAGAATGCCTACCAGACTTCTGGTGGTTTGCATGGTGTTGGAATTTCCGTCGTCAATGCCCTCTCTGCTCGTTTGCGGGTTGAAGTCGCCCGCGACCGTCAGCTTTATCGACAGGATTACAGTCGGGGACAGGCACAATCAAAACTGGAGTGCGTGGGAAAAGTCAGCAATCGCCGGGGGACGAGCGTTTCTTTTGCTCCAGATCCCGATATTTTTGGCCCGGATTCGCACTATCGCCCCAAGCGTCTTTACAAGATGGCACGTGCAAAGGCTTATCTTTACCGTGGGGTTGAAATTCGCTGGTCTTGTCATCCTGACATGATCGCGGGGCAACATGATGTCCCCGTAACGGAAACAATCCATTTTCCCGGCGGACTCAGTGATTTTGTCGCCTCGGAATTAGGCACACGCGAGACACTCACCCCGGAAACCTTCGCAGGGACAGCAACCTTTCCCGACGGGGCCGGACGGGTCGAGTGGGCGATTGCCTGGCCCCGTGACGAAAATGGCTTTGTCACGTCCTACTGTAACACAATCCCAACCCCTGATGGTGGAAGTCACGAGAGCGGGCTGCGTTTGGGACTCTTGCGGAGCCTCAAAAGTTACGGCGATTTGATCGGCAATAAAAAGGCCGCACAAATGACAGCAGATGACCTGCTGGGCGGGGCGGTCTGTGTGTTGTCTGCCTTTATCAAAGACCCGCAATTCCAGGGCCAGACCAAAGAAAAACTGGCGACCCCACTGGCGACCAAGCTGATCGAAACAAGTCTCAAGGATCATTTTGACCTCTGGCTGTCCGATCACCCCGAAAGCTCGCGGGCCTTGCTGGACTACATTGTTGAACGCGCCGAAGAACGCCTGCGCAAACGTCAGGACAAGGAAACGAGTCGCAAAACAGCAACACAGCGGATTCGTCTGCCCGGAAAGCTCGCAGACTGTAGCAGTAAACAACGTGAGGATACTGAAATTTTCCTGGTCGAGGGTGATTCTGCGGGGGGGTCTGCCAAACAAGCCCGCGACCGCAAAACGCAGGCCATTTTGCCCCTGCGGGGCAAGATTTTAAACGTGGCCTCTGCGACACGGGAAAAAATCAAATCCAATCAAGAAATTTCCGACATCACACAGGCTCTCGGTTGCGGTCTGCGTCGGGATTTTGACCCGGGCAAGATTCGCTATGAGCGGATTATCATCATGACTGATGCCGATGTGGACGGCGCACATATCGCATCCCTGCTCATGACCTTTTTTTATCAAGAAATGCCGGGGTTGATTGAAAGGGGGTCTCTCTATCTCGCCATGCCACCGCTTTATCGCCTGACGCAGGGGAGCAAAACGGTCTATGCCATGGATGACCGGCACCGCGAAGACCTGGTTAAAAACACATTGACAGGCCGGGGAAAAATCGACGTCAGCCGTTTCAAAGGTCTGGGTGAAATGCCGCCCCGTCAGCTCAAGGAAACGACGATGGATCCGGCAAAGCGAACCCTGCTCCGCGTCCAGGTGACCGACGACGCCCAAGACAGCGGAGATGCCTTACACAAAACCCAAAAACGCGTTCACTGCCTGATGGGCAAAAAACCGGAATTACGGTTTCACTTTATCCAAAACAACGCCCGATTCGTCACCGATATTGACGTTTAAACCGCCAACCAGGCGCGGAGAATCCGGGTTACGGTCTCCGGTTTTTCAAGCGGGGCGAGATGACCGCAAGACTCCAGGATATGAAGCCTGCTGTCGGGAATATCCCTGTGCATTTCCTCTGCACAGTCCGGGGGCGTGATTTGATCCTGTTGCCCCGTGATAATGGCAACAGGGCAGTGAATGGCGGGCAAAAGATCGAGGTGGCACGACCTGCCCAGAATCGCCGTTTGCTGGTGTAAAAAGGCCTCACGCCCGACCTCCTGCGCCATTCGGTAGATCACAGAGGTCAAATCCGGATCGTCCCGGCGGCTTTCGTGGATGAGGAGAGGTAAAAGATGCGGTGTAACGCCCTTAAATTTTCCTGTTCGTGCCAGGGTGACAAGACCCTTACGCCGCCGTCTTTGCTGGTCGTTGTCGGCGCGGGCTTTGGTATCAATGAGGGCCAGACGCTTGACCCGTTCGGGGGCCAGACGCACAATCTCAAGGGCCACGTAGCCCCCCATTGACAAACCGGCGAGCGAAAAATTTCCCGCGACCGACTGTAAAACCGAAAATGCCATTTCTTTTATGCTCTCGTGATGTGACAAATCGGCAACCTGACAGGATACCCCATCACGCAACGCCGCGATCTGATTTGCCCAGAGCCTGTCATTACAAAGGAGACCCGGCAAAAAAACGAGCTGTTCGGTGTTCATTCTATTTTCTTTTTTGTATTCCCCGTCTTCACACGACGAGATCAGCGTGACTGTCACGGAAAAATTGACAAGTTGCAAGCATTACCTATGATGACCGACGCAGGGCGTGGTGTGATTGCCCTGTGCAGGGCGGGACACGATTGCACTGGAAGGGCGGGGGGTGTCTTTGTCTCCTCATCGTCTCTTGATCTTAATTCCATTCAACTTTGTATGCGGTATTCATGAATTTTACAGACCTTGGGCTTGGCCCTGATGTCCTCAAGGCCATCGGTGATCTTGGCTATACAGACGCAACCCCCATCCAGGAAAAGGCGATTCCCTACGTTCTCATGGGGCGCGATGTTATGGGCGTTGCCCAGACAGGAACCGGAAAAACGGCCTCGTTCACTCTGCCCATGATTGAAATGCTGGCCAATGGTCGCGCCAGAGCGCGCATGCCACGTTCCCTGATTATCACACCAACGCGCGAGCTGGCCTATCAAATCGCAGAAAATTTTGACAGCTATGGCAAATATTGCACGCTGTCAAAGGCTCTGTTGATCGGCGGGTCTTCGTTCGTTGAACAAGAAAAATTACTGGATCGCGGCGTTGATGTTTTGATCGCGACCCCCGGTCGTTTGCTCGATTTGTTCGAGCGCGGAAAAATTATGCTGATGGACACCAGGATTTTGGTCATTGACGAGGCCGACCGAATGCTGGACATGGGTTTTATTCCCGATGTTGAACGCATTGCCTCTCTGCTCCCTCCCGTGCGGCAGACCTTGTTCTTTTCCGCGACCATGGCCCCGGAAATTAAAAAACTGGCTGAAAAATTCCTGTCGAATCCACGACAGATCGAAGTATCTGCGCCATCGTCGGCGGCGACAACGGTTGAGCAAAAGATGATCCGACTCCACGGCACGGACAGGGACAAACGCGCCGCGCTGCGGGCCGTTTTGGACAAGGAACAGGATCAGATCCAATCTGCTATTGTCTTTTGCAACCGTAAAAAAGACGTCGACATTTTAAACAAATCCATGAACGTCCATAACTATTCATCTGGCGCATTGCACGGCGACATGGCGCAGGCGCACCGTATGGAGACGCTGGATCAATTCAGGGAGGGCAAGATCAAGCTGTTAGTCTGTTCCGATGTTGCCGCCCGGGGTCTGGATATTCCGGCAGTGTCACATGTTTTTAATTTTGATATTCCCCTCAACGCCGAAGACTACGTTCATCGCATTGGACGCACAGGCCGTGCGGGGCGCGATGGCAAGGCGTTTAGTTTTGCCCTGCCCGAAGATTTCAAACTGCTGAGCAATGTTCACTCCACAATCAATGCCACGATTGAGGAACTCCACTTACCGGAATTCGAACGTTGGGATGACGAAGACGCCGAAACGTTCGGCAAACATAAAAAACGCCGTAAAAAAAGCGAAACACCGCGTAAACAACAAACACAACGCCGAACAAAAGACGGTGATGCCGCAGAAAAGGGCGAGCGGACACCCTCCGAAGACCCCTACAATCCCACCAAATCCTTTGGCGATCATACACCTGATTTCATGTTGAATGACGCAAAAGTCGCTTAAGCTACGCCTCAGCCTCTATTACGCAACGCTGTTTTTGGTCATGGGGATTTATATTCCCTTTTGGCCCCTGTGGTTGAAAGAACAGGGGCTTGATGACAAAACAATCGGGCTATTGATGGCTATTGCCCCCTGGTTACAGATCATCACCGCACCGGGATTTGCCCTGATTGCAGATGCGACAGGGAATCATAAAAAAACATTGGTTTCCCTGGCTCTCTTCGCCGCTGTTTGCTTTTATGCGATTGCCCAAGTGAGCGACAGTATCTTTTTTTTGTTTATCCTGCAAGCTGCCGCTGTCTGCGGTTACTATAGCATGATTCCTATCGGGGATAGTCAGATCCTCCAAATCGTCAATAGACATCACCTGTCTTATGGTCGTCTGCGTATGTGGGGGGCGATTTCCTTTATCGCGGCCTCTATTGTCGGGGGGAAGGTACTCGAAAGCCTGCCGACTGACATGACAGTCTGGATGGTCATCATTGCCCTGATTTTCTGTGCACTTGCGCTCGGGCTATTACCAGACAATCGCGAAAACGATGACAGAGACACACGACCAAAAGAAAATATATTACAGGCATTTTTGCAACGTCCATGGTTTCTGGTCATGATTTTTGCGACCAGCTGTATCACCGCCAGTCATGCCGCATTCTATGCTTTCGGGTCGCTCTATATGCGGTCGCGGGGCTACGACGACAGCGTGATTGGTCTCATTTGGGCAGCGGGTGTTTGTGCGGAAATTCTTTTGCTCTACCACGGGAAAGAAATGATCGCCCGTTTCACGTCTCGCCAGCTTATCCTCCTGGGCGGATGCGGGGCTGCTTTCAGATGGTTTGCCCTGACAGAAATTGATGACGTTTGGGTCTTTGGCCTGTTGCAGTGCCTGCATATGTTTAGCTTTGCGGCGACACACCTGGGAATTTCGCGATACCTGTCACATCACACGCCCGCCGGGCTGGCGGCATCGTCGCAAAGCCTCTATTCCGGCCTCGCAAACGGTCTCATGATGGGTATAGCCGTTTTGATTGCAGGCTTTCTTTTTCCTCTCAACCCACAGTGGGCGTTCTGGTTTTCGGGTGTCCTCGCCACAGGGGGCCTTTTGCTCGCCCTCACACAGCGTCACCCACAGGAGGCTGTTTAACAGGCAAGGTTATTTTTAGAATCTTTCAAAAAAGTCGTTGCAATCTCTGCTTTTTGATCTATCTCTAAAAAATACTGATTTAGTAGGGATTGAACACTGTGCTTCGTCTGAACAGGCTGACAGACTATGCCACCATTATTCTTGCCACGATGTCGCGTGATGCACATGTGGTTTCTGCTTCTGCACTTGCTCAAAAAACCGGATTGCCACGGCCCACAGTATCAAAAATTCTCAATGCCCTTGCCCACCACGGCCTGATCGCATCCCAACGGGGGGTGAGCGGAGGCTATCGCATGACCCACACAACACAGGAGATTAGCGTTGCCGATATCATTCACGCCATCGAAGGGCCGATTGCACTGACTGCCTGCGTCGATGGCGCAGACGATCACTGTGAGGCCGAATCACGTTGCCTGATGCGCGGAAACTGGAACCGTATCAACCAGGCTGTTGCCGATGCCCTTGGTGGTGTTTCATTGGCTGACATGATGGATTTTGATGGCTCGTTCCCCCCCAACCCAGGCCCCCGAATCCAACCCTAGTTTAAGAGAAGGGTGCGTCAAAGAACCACCCGCGTCCGGAGGAAAAAAATATGGTCGCGACACGCGAAACTGTCGAACAGGTTCAATCGCTGGAACAGGACAACTATAAATATGGTTTTGTGACAGATATTGAATCCGAGTCCGCGCCAAAGGGATTGAGCGAAGACACCGTTCGCTTTATTTCAGCGAAAAAAAAGGAACCGGAGTGGATGCTCGATTGGCGTCTGAAAGCCTTCCGCCACTGGCAAACCATGGCAGAGCCGGAATGGTCGAAACTCGAATTCCAGCCAGTTGATTACCAGGATGCCTATTACTACTCTGCCCCGAAATCGATGGCAGACCGCCCGCAAAGTCTGGACGATGTTGATCCGGAGCTATTACGCACCTATGAAAAACTGGGCATCCCGCTGGAAGAGCAAAAGGTTCTTGCAGGCGTTGCTGTTGACGTTGTTTTTGACTCCGTTTCTGTGGCAACGACCTTTAAGAAGGAATTGAAAGAACAGGGGATTATTTTTTGTTCCATTTCCGAGGCCATCCAGGACTACCCCGAGTTCGTCAAAAGATATATGGGTTCCGTTGTCCCCTATAGCGACAACAAACACGCCTGTCTGAATTCAGCTGTTTTCACCGACGGGTCATTTGTCTATATTCCAAAGGGGGTGCGTTGCCCGGTCGAACTGTCCACCTATTTTCGTATCAACGCCGAAAACACGGGACAATTTGAACGAACCTTGCTGATTGCCGACGAAGGCAGTGCAGTCAGCTACCTCGAAGGATGCACCGCCCCACAACGTGATGAGCATCAGCTTCATGCGGCGGTGGTTGAATTGGTGGCCCTGGACAGGGCAGAAATTAAATATTCAACTGTTCAGAACTGGTATCCGGGCGATGCAGAGGGCAACGGCGGGATTTATAACTTTGTGACCAAGCGCGGCATCTGCAAGGGTGTGCATTCCAAGATCTGCTGGACACAGGTTGAAACGGGGTCAGCCTTGACATGGAAATACCCCAGCACCATCCTCAAGGGTGATTATTCCTCTGCGGAATTTTATTCGGTCGCCATCACTAACGGGGCGCAACAGGCCGACACCGGAACCAAGATGATTCACCTGGGCCGCCAAACACGCTCGCGCATCATTTCAAAGGGAATTTCTGCGGGGAAATCACAAAACACCTATCGGGGGTTGGTTAAAATTGGCGCAAAGGCCGAGGGGGCGCGGAACTTTACGCAGTGCGATTCTCTTTTGGTCGGTGATCGTTGTGGAGCGCACACTGTACCCTATATCGAAAACAAGAATCGCTCTGCGCGCGTTGAGCACGAAGCCACAACATCAAAAATCAGTGACGATCAGCTCTTCTATTGCCGTCAACGCGGCATGCCCGAAGAAGACGCCGTCGGGTTGGTTGTGAATGGATTTTGCCGCGAGGTTCTGCAAGAATTGCCGATGGAATTCGCGGTCGAGGCCCAAAAGCTCGTTGCCATTTCACTAGAAGGCTCCGTCGGATAGCCCGTCAAAGACAGAACATCATCTTTAACGAAAGACACCGCTTATGTTGGACATCAAAAATCTTCACGTCAAAATTGGTGACAAAGACATCCTCAAAGGAATAACTTTAAACATTCGTCCCGGCGAAATTCACGCTATCATGGGGCCAAATGGTTCGGGAAAGTCAACACTGGCAGGTGTTCTCGCCGGGCGGGATGACTACGAGATGACCGCCGGTGAGATTTTATTCAACGGGAAAGACATCACTGCACTCGAACCCGAAGAACGCGCGGGCGAAGGGCTTTTTCTCGCCTTTCAATATCCGGTTGAGATTCCCGGTGTGACCAATACAACATTCCTCAAAGAAGCCTTTAACGCACAACGTCAATACCGCAATGAAGATGAACTGGACGGACTGGCCTTTATCAAGCATTTACGTCAAAAAACACGTGCGCTGGGCATTTCAGAAGATCTGCTCAAACGCGCGGTGAATGTCGGCTTTTCCGGCGGAGAGAAAAAACGCAATGACATTTTGCAAATGTCGGTTCTGGAACCGCGTCTGGCCATTCTTGATGAAACGGACTCAGGACTGGATATTGATGCCCTGCGCACCGTCGCCGATGGGGTCAATGCCCTGCGGACACCCGACAATGCCTTTGTCGTTATTACGCATTATCAGCGTCTCCTGGACTATATCGTCCCCGATCAGGTTCATGTTCTGGCCAACGGTCAGATTCAAAAATCTGGCGGACGGGAACTGGCTCTTGAACTCGAAGCCAAAGGCTATAGCGACTTTACAAGCACCGAAGGGACACTCGCACAATGACCGCCGATCATTTTGCAGCCCATTACACAGCAGAACAAAACCATCTGCCCGGAGCACATCTGGCCTGGCTACATGACCTGCGCGAACGGGGCATAGAACGTTACAGGCAAATCGGCCTGCCGACTCCGAACCGTGAGGAGTGGAAATTCACTAACCTGAAACGGCTGTCACAGAAAAAATTCAATCCGCCTCCAGTGACAACAACAGCACAGGTTCCCTTTGCACTGCCCGGTGAAGAGACCCTGCGGATTGCCTTTGTCGAAGGACGCTTTTGTGCTGCACAGTCCAGTCAGACATGGCCTCAAGGTGTCACAGTGGACAGTTTCGCCGCCGCAATCGCCAAAGACGATACCACTTTGCGCGATGATCTCACCCCCCCCGCAGACACAAATGCGCTGGTCGCCCTGAACAGTGCGCTGATGACAGATGGTTATCGACTCTGCATCGCCCCGGGGGTGCAGGTTCAACAGATGATCGAAATTGTTCATCTAGGCGCACAGGGTTCTGATCTTTTCTGGAATAGTCGCAACTTCATGCACGTCGGCGCGGGGGCCTCCGCGACAATCCTGGAACGCACAGTTGACAGCACCGCCGAGTCTTATTTTGCCAACAGCGTGACAAGTGTTATCGTCGCAGAACAGGCAAAACTTCACCACGCCCGTTTCCTCGATGCGAACCGATCTGCAATTACTATCGCCCATACACAGGCCCGGGTTGCAGGGTGTTATGACAGTTTTTTCCTGAACACAGGGGCTGGTTTGGCCCGTCATGATGTCACCGTACGCCTTGAAAAAGAACAGGCGGCCTGTACCCTGAACGGGGCATACATGGCCGACGGTCATCAACACAGCGACATCACAACGCGGGTCGATCACCTTGTCCCGCAGACGACCTGTGACGAAGTCTTCAAGGGTGTTCTCAGCGGACAGTCGCGCGGCGTTTTTCAAGGCAAGATTGTTGTACACCCAAACGCACAAAAAACCGTCGGCAACCAGTCCAACCGCGTTCTGTTGCTGTCAGAAACAGCAGAAATTAACGCCAAGCCGGAACTGGAAATTTTCGCCAATGATGTCATCTGTAGCCATGGGTGTACATCGGGACAGATGGATGATGACCAGCTTTTCTATATGCGGGCCCGGGGATTGAGCAAAGAAACAGCACAGCGTCTGCTCGTTTACGCCTTTCTTGCAGAGGTGATCGAAGAGATGCACCATGACGACCTGCGTGATTTCTTCCTCGCACAGATTCACAGATGGCTGTCCGAACGGGCCGCTGGCGCGTGACTCCAGAGGGAAAGAAGGATAGGCACATGCCCCCGGATACAACCGCAAACAGAATAGACTTTGATGTTGAGTCTGTGCGCGCAGACTTTCCAGTTTTGACCCGGCAGGTTCACGGGAAAGACCTTATATACCTTGACTCTGCGGCCTCTGCACAAAAGCCCCGCGCGGTTCTGGACGCAATGACAGAAGCCTGTGAATGCTATTATTCAAATGTTCATCGCGGTATTCATTCGCTCAGCCAAACCGCAACAGACTATTTCGAGGCCGCGCGCGAAAAGGTCGCCCGCTTTATCAACGCCCCTACCAGCGTGTCCTGCATTTTCACACGCGGAGCGACCGAGTCAATCAACCTGGTCGCGAACACATGGGGACGTAAATTTTTGCGTTCGGGGGATGAGATTATCATTTCAGCATTGGAACACCACGCGAATATCGTTCCCTGGCATTTTCTCAAAGAACAAATTGGTCTCACGATCAAGGTCATTCCCATCGATGACAATGGTCAAATCTCTCTCGAGGCTTTTTTCGACCTGCTGAGTGAAAAAACAAAACTGGTCGCCATCACCCATTTGTCCAATGCATTAGGCGTTGCACTCCCTGTTCAAGACATGATTACAGCCGCGCACAGGGTCGGCGCACGTGTTTTGATTGATGGCTGTCAAGCCGCACCGCATAGAGCAATCGATGTGCAGGCCCTTGATGTCGATTTCTATGCGTTTTCCAGTCATAAAATCTATGGCCCCACCGGAATTGGCCTGCTGTATGGGAAGGCTGATCTGCTCAGGCAGATGCCACCGTGGCAGGGGGGGGGCGAAATGATTGATCTCGTCACCTTTGAACGCAGTAGCTACAAGGACATTCCCCATAAATTCGAGGCCGGAACGCCTGCGATTGTCGAAGCTATCGGTTTTGGTGCGGCGGTTGACTACATTGAACGTCTCGGGCGGTCACAGATCGCACAACACGAAGACGCTTTACGCGCCTACGCCGAGCAATCGATTCAAGACTTGCCGGGCTTTCGCGTGATTGGTCAGTGTCAGGACAGCGGCCCGATTGTGTCCTTTGTCATGGACAATGGACACCCGCACGATGTTGGGACATTGCTCGACCGGTATGGCGTTGCTGTGCGCGTCGGTCATCACTGCGCTCAACCACTCATGCAGTGCCTTGGTGTTTCTGCAACGGTGCGGGCATCTTTTGGCATTTACAATACACGCAATGAAATTGACGACTTTATCCATGCACTGGACAAAGTAAGGGGCTTTTTGGACTCATGACCGACCCGGATTTAAAAGACTTCATGCCCTCTGCCGCAGAGGGAGCCACCTCCGTCGCCGGGGTTGCCTTGCCGCCGGGAACAGCCCCCGCTGATAAAGAAACGGCGATTGAAGCCCTGCGCGATGTTCACGACCCCGAAATTCCGATCAATATCTATGACCTCGGCCTGATTTATGGGCTGGAGATTGACAATAAGGGGGATGCCCAAATTACCATGACCCTGACCGCCCCCACCTGCCCGGTCGCAGGCGAACTTCCCCGTCAAGCCGCAGAAGCCGTCGCGGCTGTTGATGGCATTGGTCGTGTTTCCGTGACCTTGACCTGGACGCCGCCCTGGACTCAAAATATGATGAGCGAAGATGCCCGCCTGCTCACTGGCCTGTTTTAAACACAATCAAGGAAGCCTGCGCCATGACCTCGAAAATGTTGCGCCTGACAGACAAAGCCGCAGAGCGCGTCAAGTACCTGATGAGCCAGAGCACCGAACCCGTCCTGGGCTTACGGGTTGGGGTCAGCAGTCGTGGTTGCACGGGCCTGAGCTATGTTGTTGAGTATGCAAGGGAAAAAAAACCTCTCGAAGATATGATCGAAGACAAAGGCGTGAAAATTTTTATCGCCCCAACTGCCATTATGTATATAATCGGGAGCGAGATGGATTTTGTCGAAGATCAGTTCCAGAGTTCCTTTGTCTTCAAAAACCCCAATGAAACCGGACGGTGCGGATGCGGGGAGAGCTTTCACGTCGATGCACCTACGGCAACTCTTGCATAACACGCAATGATCATGACCTATCTTTTCAAACCAGAAGATCGCAAAACACTTCCCATTGTCGGGGAAACGGCCCTTTTTCCTGTCCGGCGCGTGTTCTGTGTCGGGCGAAACTATCCGAAACACAGCAGGGAAATGGGCAGTGACCCTGATCGCGAACTGCCTTTTTTCTTTACCAAACCGTCTTCGGCCTTACTTGTGGCTCCGCGCTCTGTTCCCTTTCCTTCTGCGACGCAAAAACTTCACTACGAAGTCGAACTTGTCGTCTCCCTGTGTAAAGGGGGTGAAAACCTCGGCAAAAAGGATGCTCTGGCCTGTGTTTACGGCTATGCCACTGGCATTGACCTGACGCGGCGCGACCTTCAGGATATCGCCAAGGACAAACGCCACCCCTGGACTTCTGCCAAGGCATTTGACGGCTCTGCCCCCATTTCTGCACTGACTCCCTACCCCGGACAGGAATGGCCCGAAGACAGCGTCATCAGGTTGTCTGTTGATGGCGAGAAAAAGCAAAAGGCAAAAATCAAACAGATGACCTGGTCGGTTCGCGAAATCGTTGCACACCTGTCCCGTCTCTTTACACTCGCACCCGGGGATATAATTTTTACCGGAACACCCGCAGGGGTCGGGCCTTTGACGATTGGCAACAACGTCCGCGCCAAAATCGACGGCTTGCAATCACTCGATTTTTCTATCGAATAATCCGGCCTTCACGTCCTTACGCCATCGTGTGCAGCGACCAAAATGCGCTCAAGATCACAAAACTCTTCCAGATGATCGGCGAGATCGTCCAGGATCAGATCAATCGCGGCGTCAAAATTTGCACAGGCGACAGCATCGCTTTTGATGCGCATCAGGAACATCGCGCGCACCTCGTCTTGCGTAAAAAATCCGTGCAGATAGCACCCCGCGATGCGCCCACTTTCGACAAAAACACCATCTGGTCGCCCCTCAAGTTCTAAAAAGGAGCGGGCGGCGGCCTTGCGGTCAGAAATACGCGTTTGTCCGCTATGGATTTCATAACCATGCACGCAGGTCTGGCTCATCAACTCAACACCTGTTACCTCGCGCAGAGTTTTATCCGCACGCAGTTCCGTTTCAACAGGCAACAGGCCCAACCCCCGGACTTTTGCCGGGGGTCCTTCGAGTCCGAGGGGGTCTGAAATCCATTCCCCAAGCATCTGGTAACCACCACAAATTCCGAAAACATGACCACCGCGCCGGGAATGCGCCAAGAGATCAATATCCCAGCCCTGCGCCCGCAAAAAGGCCAGATCAGCAATTGTTGCCTTTGAACCGGGAAGAATGACCAGATCACTTTCTGCAGGAATCACATCGCCGGGATGAATAAAACGCAGATCAACGGACGGTTCGGACATCAGGGGGTCAAAGTCATCAAGGTTGGAAATACGCGGCAACAGGGGAACCGCTATGCGCACAGTCGTCCCCGTTTTTTCACCCCCAATTTTTACAGATGGTGCCTTTTCGCTCTGCACCTGAACAGAGTCCTCATCCGGCAACAAACGTGCGCGATTGAAAAAAGGCACGACACCAAGCGAGGTAAAACCGGTTTTGCGGGCGATGATATCAAGCCCACTTTGAAACAAAGCCAGCTGTCCGCGAAATTTGTTAATGATTACACCGACAATCCGCGCCCGCTCCTGTTTTTCCAGCACAGCATGGGTTCCGATGACAGAGGCAATCACCCCCCCCGATCAATATCAGCGATCAAAACAACGGGAAGGTTCGCGGCCTCGGCAAAACCCATATTGGCAATATCACCGCGACGTAAATTGACCTCTGCCGCAGAGCCTGCCCCCTCGACAAGGACGAGGTCAGCCTCTTGCCCCAAACGCAGGAAACTTTCCAAAATGCGGGGCATCAGGTTTTGACGGGTCTGCCACCACGCCCCACCCCCTGTTGTCCCCCAAAGCTGTCCCTGCACAATAACCTGTGACCCGTTGTCGCTCTGCGGTTTTAGCAAAACGGGATTCATATCACTGGTCGGGCGCACCCCACAGGCGCGCGCCTGCAAGGCCTGTGCGCGCCCGATTTCTCCGCCGTCCCGGGTCACAGCGGCATTATTCGACATATTCTGGGGTTTAAAGGGTCGGACTTTTAAGCCTCTGCGTGTCAAGGCGCGTGCAATACCTGCCACCAACAAGGATTTTCCCACATCAGACCCGGTTCCCTGAAACATGATTGCCGGAAAATTACGAACAGTGGGAAAAACATCCGGTTCAGGGGTAATCACAACGCAATCCGGTAATCCGCACGAAGCCCCGCCCACCGGAAACCAATGAAAAACGATACTCGTTCCCGGAAATCAAAATAGATTTGTGAAGGGGTAATTTACCCTCGACAAACTCTGCCTTTCCGCCCGGTAGCGTAAAAATAACCTTAATCGGGTGGGCAGGATCGAACCATGATTCAGCCTTTCCCTCTGCATTCAGAACAGACTGTCCGCTCGCTGTAATCAAAAGGCCACCATCGGCAAAACTGACCGAATCATTCGCCCCGCCGAAAAGGGGCGTACTGACAAAAAAACGTTTGCTTTCCGGGGACGGCGCACAAGTCTGCGCCCGGGACGCAGAACCGATCAGGAATAAGAGACGCTCAACCGCGATCCCTTCACTTAAGCGAGCCTGGGCAGACTCCATAACGGTCTTGAGTGCGCCCTGCGGTACATCGCGCAAATAGCGAACCCGCCAACCCTTGACCTCTTTTTCACTGTCCGCCAGCTTGACCCCTAAATCGCGTTGCCGTTCCGTCATCGCCGCCAGATCTTTATCCTGTCGGGCGATGGTTTTTTCGAGGCGTTGAATGTGACGTTTTGCCAGATCACCACCCGACGCATAGGCAAAAAATCCCGCCCCGCCAATCAACATCACAATCAACAGCCACTTGAACAAAACGCGACGGCGTTTTTGTGCACGACGCTGGCGCGATTCCCGTAAACCAAGAGACATCAATAACCACCCTCTAAATAATCTCAAGACTTTGATATAAAATATTTTTTATTGTTGTCGCGATAGTGCGCGACTGCGTTGAGCCGCCGTAGCAACAACATCTACCATCAAAGCCGCCAAACCATTATTTTCATTCATCAAAACACCAAGTCCTGCCTCTGTCACTCCCCCGGGGCTTGTGACATTGCGCCGGAGCGTTTCAGCCGTTTCAGGTGACTGACGTAAAAGCTCACCGGCCCCGCAGAGCGTCGCCGTCGCCAACTGCATCGCCAACCCCGGCGATAGCCCCGCGCGCACCCCTGCGGCAGCGAGGGCTTCGACGAGGTTAAAGACATAGGCCGGGCCAGAACCAGAAACGGCGGTCGCCGCATCCATCAGGGCTTCATCCGCGAGCCAGGCTGTCTCGCCAACCGCCGACAGAAGTTCAGTACAACGCACCCTCAATTCAGGCGACACCCGCCCATTGGCACATAGAACGGTCATCCCACGCCCCACCGCAACAGGCGTATTCGGCATCGCCCGCACCACAGCGGCCTCACGCCCAAAAGCGGACTCAAAAAAGGACAAAGGCAATCCCGCCGCAACGGAAATAACCGCAGCCCCCCCCTGCACCACAGTCACATAGTCAGCAACCACACGACCCATAATCTGCGGTTTAACGGCAAAGAGGACAAGATCAATAGAGTCATCACCTCCCAATACACAGGGGCTATCCACCACACGCACCCCGCGCCTCTGCCCCGAAAAATCAGCCTGACGGGCAGAGGGAGCAACAATCGTGACGCAAGACGGCGACAACCCGCCCGCCAGCCAGCCATCAAGCAAGGCTCCGCCCATTTTGCCACAACCAACCAGTAATAGATTCATCTGTGCGCTCTCATCATCCGGTCAATGTGTCTATTTTTCAAGGTGTTCGAGGCGCGCCTCCAGCACTGCAAGTCTTTCTTTCAAGGATTCGCTTTCCTCACGCGCGGCAACAGCAACCGCCCTCATTGCATCAAATTCCGCGCGGGATACGATATCCATCTGATTTAAAATGCGTTCAAACTGGTCACGGAGACGGGATTCAACCTCACTCCGCACACCAGAGGCCGCCCCCATCGCAGATGACATCACACGCGCAAATTCATCAAGGACAGCGTTTCGGGTTTGCATCTTTCAATCCACTTCACATATCAAAACAAGAGGTCACAACAAAGCCCAAAAGTCAGGCTCTGTCCGGGTAATCATGCGACAAAATCTATTTCTCCGCAATCAAAACACACCCCTTCACGGTATCACGGTCATTTGTCTCACCTTAAACCAGACTCCGTAGTGATCTGGAACAATGTTTTTTGATCCGCGATCATTAAAAAAAGAGATCAGACACCGTCACAATTTCAGATAGACCCTGATTGAAGCAGGCCCGCCATCAACCAAACGTGCTATTGGCAACAACGCTATGGTCACACAGCCCCATCAGGCGCATCCCATCCCCAATCAGGTGCTCAATAATATCAAATATAGTTTTTCTCACCCCAGAGATCAGTACACAAAAGGCACACAGGATGCCTCATCCTCATGACTCGCTATAGTTTTCGAGATACCACTGATAGTAATCCTTTAAGCCTTCTTCGAGCGGGATACGACTTGTCCATCCCAATGCACTCATTTTTGACACATCAAGCCTTTTGCGCGGTGTGCCATCAGGGCGGGTCTTATCAAAAACAAGATCACCTTCAAAGCCAACACAACCTTTAATCAAATGTGCAAAATCTGCAATAGATATATCCTGTCCCGTTCCAATGTTGACGATCTCCTCGTCAGAATAGTTCTCCAGGAGGAAAAGGCAAGCCTCCGCCAAATCATCAACATGCAGAAACTCACGAAACACCTGACCACTGCCCCAGATAACAACCTCAGGCGCACCATTGATTTTTGCAGTGTGGAAACGTTGCAGAAGACCAGCCGGAACGTGGCTGTTTTCAGGGTCAAAATTATCGTTCGGGCCATAAAGATTGGTTGGCATTGCCGCAATAAAATCACAGCCATATTGTTTTCTGTAGGCTTGGCAAAGCCTAAGCCCGGCAATCTTCGCCACAGCGTACCATTCATTGGTCTTTTCCAGCGGCCCACTCAGCAAAAATTCTTCCCTGATCGGTTGAGGGCATGCCTTTGGATAAATACAGCTTGATCCCAAAAACAGAAATTTTTTCACCCCGGAGCGAAAAGCCCCGCCAATCACATTTTGCTGGATCTGGAGGTTTCCTGATATGAAATCAACTGGATAAGTCATATTTGCATGGATCCCCCCCACCTTGGCTGCCGCCAGGATCACCACATCGGGCCTCGTGCGCTGATAAAAATCATCAACCTGTGCAGAGTCGAAAAGGTCAACCTCCTGCCGAGAGGTCGAGAAAAGCTCAACATCACGGTTTGGCAAACGCCGCGCCAACGCAGAACCCACAAGGCCAGACGAACCCGGTACCCACATTTTTTTGCCGCTCAGGCTAAATTTTTCGCTCATAACATATCCTGAATTCCTTGAAGCCCATTCGATCACACAATCAATATGAAAAATCGACAGAGAAGACAACCTCAATAAATTTTTGCGGGTATCCGGCTCCGGGATCAAACAAGGCACATCAACCTTTTCACAATCGTCATCGCCCTTTATAAAGGGTCATCAGCAACTTCAGGCTGTGGTCTGGAAAGGAGCTCGCATGTTTTTGGTCACAGGCGGGGCGGGTTTTATCGGATCCAATCTGGTCGCGCGTCTGAGTGATCGGGGCGAACGGGTCATCGTCAGCGACTGGCTGGGACGGGGGGACAAGTGGCGCAACCTCGCCAGGCACCAGCTTGAGGATATTATTGCCCCCGAGCAGCTCCGTCAATTTATGGAAAAATACGGGCGCACTCTCGACGCTGTTTTCCATACGGGGGCGATTTCCGCCACGACCGAAACAGATTGTGATGCGTTACTCGACAATAATTTTCGCCTGAGTTGCGCCCTGTGGGATTTTTGTTACAACCAAAATACGCCTTTTATTTATGCGTCCTCGGCGGCGACCTACGGGGGCGGAGAACACGGGTTCAGCGATAGTGCGGACATTGCCAGACTGGCTCCACTCAACGGCTATGGCTGGAGCAAACAGCTTTTTGATCGCTGGGCTTTAGCCCGTGACCAACACCACGGCCCGAAGCGATGGGCGGGACTAAAATTCTTCAACGTCTATGGCCCGAATGAATACCACAAAGGTGCGCAAGCCTCCGTCGCCCTGCACCTCTTCGACCAAATTCGGGCTGGCGAACACGCCAAACTGTTCCAGTCCCACAACCCTGACTACACAGATGGGGGGCAATTGCGCGATTTTATTCATGTTGACGACTGTATCGACGTCATGCTGTGGCTTTATGAAACCGAGAATCTGACCTCTGGTCTCTACAATGTCGGAACGGGTTCCGCACGGAGTTTTCGTGACCTGGCGCGCGCTGTTTTTGCCGGGACGGGCCAGAGTGAACAGATCACCTTTATCCCCACACCGGAAAATATTCGCGATCACTACCAATATTTCACCGAAGCCGACATGCGTAAACTGCGTGCGGCAGGATACCATAAACCATTTCGCACACTCGAAGACGGCGTTCAGGATTATGTCCGCAACTTTCTGATGAAGGGCAAAGCCCACCGCTGATTTTAGAGGTGCATTTCGAAAATACAGAAACAGGAAAAATAGGAATGTCCGCGCTTTCAGGTATCTTCCCCCTAGCCTATCCGGCCATTGACCCCGTTGCCCTGGAATTGGGGCCGCTCGTCATTCGGTGGTATTCTTTGGCCTATATTGGGGGGCTTCTTTTTGCCTGGTGGTTTTGCAGGCGACTGTGTTTCGCCCCGCCACGCCAGGTTCCGCCCATTGCCATCGACGATTTCCTTGTCTGGGCGACCGTCGGTGTCATTATCGGTGGGCGTATGGGTTATGTTCTTTTTTACAACCTGCCGTGGTTTTTATCGCATCCACTGGATATTTTCCTCGTTTGGCAAGGAGGTATGAGTTTCCATGGCGGGCTTATAGGGGTGATTTTGTCTGCGCTTGTCTTTTCATCGCGACACAACATCACCCCTCTTGCGCTTGGTGACATCATAGCCTGTGCTGTGCCCATCGGACTTTTTTTGGGACGACTTGCAAACTTTATCAATGGTGAGCTTTACGGGCGCATCACAGACTCTGCGTTCGGGATGGTCTTTCCCGGGGGTGGGCCGCTCCCTCGCCATCCCAGCCAGCTTTATGAAGCCGTAACCGAAGGACTGGTGCTGTTCGCAATTCTGTTCATCGCCAGAAAAGCCGGGGGGCTGAAATATCGCGGCCTCATGTTTGGATTGTTTTTGCTTGGTTACGGTCTTGCACGTTCTGTAGTGGAACAATTCCGCGAACCTGATGGATTGGTCGATTTGGCTCTTCTCACGATTACAACCGGGCAACTGTTGTCTTTGCCAATGGTTGGACTCGGTGCACTCATCACATTCTGCGCCCTGCGCCAATCGCCACAAGCCACAAACCCCGCCTTCAAACCTGAACAAATCAGCGAAAAAGCACGTCGCGAACAAATGAAATAATCCAATCGGAGCTTCCCCTGTCGCCCGCCCGCCCACGCTCTCTGTTTGACCGGCTCGCCGCCCGCATTCGACTGGATGGCGCAATGACTGTTGCTGATTACATGAGCGAAGTACTCACGGCATCCTACAGAGGAGCCAACCGGGGGTACTATATAGAGGGCGACCCCCTGGGACAGCAGGGCGATTTTATCACAGCACCAGAAATCAGCCAGATTTTCGGCGAACTTTTGGGACTATGGCTCGTCAACAGCTGGATGGAGGCAGGCTGTCCCGCAAAAATCATCCTCGCGGAACTTGGCCCGGGCCGGGGGACACTGATGAGCGATGCCCTCCGCGCCGCGCGGGTGATGCCCGCCTTCATCCGCGCCGCAGACATTCATCTTGTCGAGGTCAGCCCCTCCTTGCGCATTATTCAATCACAGGCCTTACGTGATTTTTCCGTCACATGGCACAACAGCTTTTCCGAAATCCCGGATGAGCAGCCTGTCTTTCTGGTCGCAAACGAGTTTTTTGACGCGCTCCCTATTCATCAGTTTGAAAAAAGTCCGCGTGGATGGTGCGAACGTCTCATCACCCTGCGCAATGACCGCTTGACCTTCACACTGGGGCAACCCTCCGCCCTGATTGAACGCACCCTGACGCAACAGCAACAGCACGCACAAAGCGGTACGGTTTTGGAATACTGCCCTGCAGGCCTTGCCCTGGTCGAAGAAATTTCCCACCGCATCAAACAAAGTGGCGGTGCCGCCATCATCATCGACTATGGCTATGAGGCTCCGCCTGGCACGGGGACTCTCCAGGCCGTCAAAAAACATAAATTTCACCCTGCTCTCGACTCACCGGGAACCGCAGATCTGTCCGCATTGGTCAACTTTCCCGCACTTGTCCATGCAGCCATCGACGTCGAGGTTAAAGGCCCGACCGCTCAGGGCCTCTTCCTTGAGGCTTTGGGCATTCGAAAACGCGCCGAAACACTGGGCAAAGATGCCACACCACCGCAAAAAAACGCTATCAAATCAGCCCTTGAACGTCTCATTGCGACCGACCAAATGGGACAACTGTTCAAGGTCATAACCCTTGAAAAAAGGATATAGAATCACAATGCTCGCAGCTACAAACCTTTCTGCCCTTTGCGGTCTGCGTCACGGCTTTTTGACCCGGCGCGGTGGCGTTAGTACCGGGCTTTACAGTTCGCTGAACACTGGATTCAGCGCGGATGATTCGCGTGAAAATGTTCTGGAAAACCGCAGACGCGCCCTGCACCGGATCGGGGCAAACTCGGCCTGTCTCATCACAGGTCAGCAAACACATTCAACAACTGTCCATATTGTCCAAAACAGCACAGAGTCCCCGTGCGCAGACGCACTTGTGACCAATCAACCCCAAATCGCACTCGGTGTGCTCACTGCGGATTGTGGGCCAGTTCTGTTCGCTGATCCACACGCGCGGATCATCGCTACAGCACATGCAGGCTGGCAAGGAGCCTTTGGCGGAATCTGCGCCGCCACAGTGACCACCATGGAACAGCTCGGGGCAAAACGCGCCCACATCCAAACCGCTATCGGCCCCTGTATCGCCCAAAAATCCTATGAAGTGGGGCCAGAGTTCTTTACACGTTTCTGTGCTGACCATGCCGACAACGCCGCTTTTTTTCTCCCCTCCGCACGCGAAGGCCACCATCTGTTTGACCTGCGCGGCTATATTCGTGGTTGCCTCGAAAAAGCAGGAATCGAGTCTGTTGAGGTTTTACAAAACGACAGCTACCGCGAAGAAGACCTCTTTTTTTCCTGGCGGCGCACCTGCCATCGGAATGAAGCGGACTACGGACGCGGGCTGTCTGTTATCTGTCTGGATCAATAGGAAAAGACTGATGCCTCACCTCTGGATGTTTCTTTTGTTCTGCGTCATCGGTTTTTTCACAGGTTGCTGGATGCTGTAATAAATTCTGATGGCCTTGTTTACAGCCTCTTGATGGTTTCGCACACATAGGTCATAAGATATCCCGAACGACGACCCCTCTCCCAGAAAACGGAAAAGACTCTTGAAAATCGTCACTGGCAACAGCAATCGCCCCCTTGCAGAATCAATTTCATCCTGTCTCGATCTTCCCTTGACACAGGCGAGCATCCGCCGCTTTTCGGATATGGAGGTTTTCGTTGAAATTCATGAAAACGTCAGAGGAGAAGACGTTTTTCTTATTCAGCCGACCTCCTTCCCTGCCAATGACAATCTGATGGAGTTGCTCATCACCATTGACGCGCTCAAACGCGGCTCGGCCCAACGTATCACAGCCGTCGTCCCTTATTATGGCTATGCCCGCCAGGATCGCAAATCCGGCCCCCGGACGCCCATTTCAGCAAAGCTGGTCGCGAATATGATTACAACAGCGGGGGCAGATCGTGTTCTCACGATTGATCTTCACGCCAATCAAATTCAGGGTTTTTTTGATATTCCGACTGATAACCTGATTGCCGCACCAGTATTCACACGGGATATTATGGAACGCCACGACACCAGCGCACTGACCATCGTTTCACCGGATGTCGGGGGTGTTGTCCGCGCCCGTGCCATTGCAAAGCGACTGGATGCTGACCTTGCGATCATCGACAAACGCCGCGAACGCGCAGGCTTGTCCGAGGTGATGAATATCATTGGCACGATTGCAGGAAAAGACTGCCTGCTGATTGATGACATTGTTGACTCAGCCGGAACGCTCTGCAACGCGGCAACAGCACTCAAAGAATCAGGTGCTGATTCTGTTTCTGCCTATATCACACACGGGGTTCTGTCCGGCGAAGCTGTCACCCGCGTGACGGCCTCACCCCTCGAAGAACTGGTGACAACCGATTCCATTCAGGCCACTGAACCCGTCAAGTCAGCTCACAATATCCGTCAGATTTCTATCGCCCCCCTGTTGGGCGAAGCCATTACCCGCATCGCACAGGAACAATCTGTGTCGTACCTGTTCGATTAAGATAGCATATGAAAAAAACAGGGAGGCGGAAAACCGCCCCCTTTTCATTTTTTAAATGAACAGATTGTTTTTTCCGTTCAGTCGTTTTCTGTATATTCTGCATCAATAATTTCGTTGGTTTCCTGATCCGATACACGTGGAATTATTTTTGTGTTTGCAATATCTTGTGCTGTTGATGCTCCGGATTTAATAAATTCTTGTTGTTGTTGAGCCAGTTTACGTGTAGTGTCCCGGATTTCACGTATATTACCCCCGATTTTCATTTTTGAAATATCCTCTAATTTCATTGCTCCGGATTTAATCGATTCCCGTTGCTGTTCGGCCAGTTCACGCGTTGCAGCCCGGATTTCATCGATTGTAAAATTACTATCAGTATATTTGACTTGATAACTATCCAATTCAGGAACAAGATAATAGTCACAATTTGCACCTTGTCTAGTGGTACGTCTGCGACCTATCCCGACGTCCTTTAAGGCTCTTGTGACATCTGGACTTCCTCTACCTTCTGTTATTACGTCATAGAGATCGGCAAGGGCTTTATGCATGATACGGCCATTAGACCAGCCCTGCGTAAAGTTACTAATATCGTTTTCCATCCCCATTTCTTCGAGTCTTTCAAACAGACCTGATGAAATATAGTGGGCAATCTTTCGATCAGGAGGCATTGACTCTACTATTAAATCTACTTTATCTTCCATGTCAGGTGCGATCACATAATTGTCATCCGGGAGGTTTTCAACTTCAGTCGCCAAATAAAAACAAAAGTCTTTTATTTCACTATTTATTTTATGTATGACTGACGAGATTCCGCCACAGTCAGCAACCCATCCCTGTTTGTCTAATCTGTTTGGGGTTCTCACAAACGCAATCCGCCTGTCTTGCGTTTCTAAAGGAAGGGGATTATTGCTTGCGGTCAGGATTATTGTTAAACTATGTTCACATCTAAACTCTTTCTGCCTCATCGCCCTGATTTGCAATTCGGGTGATCCACTATAGGACTCGATTTTTCGGAGGGCTTTTTGCCTGTCAGACCCCTTGCCCAGTCTGTCTCCGTACTCGTCCAATTGAATAAAGTATTTATCCTTAATCCAGCCATTGTACGGCTCAAGAAAGACTTTAGCGTCAGGCCACGTTATATAATCTTGCCCCAATATTTTGGATAGTATGCTCACAAAAGTATCTTTCCCCGAACCTTGTGCTCCGATGAAATAGAGAACAACAGGGGAATATTTAAATGTTGTTAGTTTTGTTCTCAAAAAAGATAGTATGTAATTCCTCATAAATTCGTCAGGAATAAGACTCTCCATGAATTTAATGATCGTTTCTGGTCTTCTGTAGTTTTCCCGGTATTTTTCGGGTTCTTTTATAATTTCCATTTCAGGCGTTTGCATAAAAAGATTAAATTCGTTCGTTCCTTTAATATGACCAAACTCCTTTGAAGGGTCAGACTTTGTTCTGATAATTTGTTTACTAGCCGTGTAAATATCCTTATTTATTTTTCTACCCAATAAATCTTCAAGAAATGTTAAGCACTTTCCTCTTGTTGGAAATTCCTTAATATAAAAATAGGTATGGTTTACTACATAGTAGCAGAATTTTTTGTCATCGAAAAAACTTTCTATACAATCTCCCGCCAATGTCACGCCCACGAAACCCATTTTTTCCTCCCAATGTTTGTCATATTTCCAGACTACTTCTCCGTTTATAATTGTTTTTTCCTCTATCATCGGATTGATAATCGTGGTATTCAATCTATCGTTTTCAATAGGGTTTTTCCACAGGTCATTGATCGCTAACATAGTTCGCCAATATAATTCTTTGCTCACACTCATGTCTGCACCTAATATCGCAGATATTTTGGATAAATATTCAGAGTCCCGTCCTTGCGGGACGTCATCAGGATGCAAGTGACACTGAACAACGTATTTAGGCAACTGACGAAAGTCTTTCGGGGTGAGTATCCGAAAAAGCGACGGTGAATAAACACCGTCCTTAACAAATTCTTGCAGTAAAGGGGCCAATCTATTCAACACGAATTTTTCTAGTATCATTGCTATCTCCAATTTTTTATATATGAATCAATGCCTGATTTTATTAGTAAGAAATTTGAAAATAAAATCAGAATCCATTAAAGTTTTTTTTAAGAAACAAATCTCAAGAATATTTTTGGCTTGTTTCCGAGTAAGTTTCTTCAAATTCACTTTTGTCAATTCTAATCATCACTATTCTAAGGATCATTTCCCACAATGTCTCGAAAAAATTTTAATTCTTTACTACTATAACCCGCACTATTTTTGTTAATAACAGTTGAAGGACTGTCAAAAAAAGCCTTTTGAAGTTTGGAAACAGTGTTATATTCTGTTCATTACCTCATGTTACATGAGGTGTCAAGTGGCTTTTTCAAGTGGCTTTTTGTTGACCTCGACCCGCTATCCCGCTAGACAGGCCCTGTTTAAAGTGTGGCCGACACCCTTGGAGGTCGTCCACCACATGAACCAGAGGGGTCTTTGGTTCGTGTTCATATCCCTTTCGGAGGTTTAACTGACAGATGGGTAATATCACCACAATCACTGCGACAAAACGGGAACGGGTTGGCAAGGGGGCCGCGCGGGCTGTACGTCGTGAGGGCCTGGTTCCCTGTATTATCTACGGGGCGAAAAAAGATCCCGTGCCGATCACGATTGATCCACGGGCCATCACAAAAGAATATTGGGCAGGCCACTTTGGCACGCGACTTTGGGAAATTGACGTCGAGGGAACAAAGGAACGCGTGCTGCCCCGCGACCTGCAAAAACACCCGATCACTGATTTTATCGAACATGTCGATTTTATGCGCGTGTCCGAAAAAACCATCGTCAACGTCAATATCCCGGTTGCCTTCATCAACGAGGACAAGTGTCCGGGCCTGAAAAAGGGCGGTGTGCTCAACGTTGTCCGCTACGACATCGAAGTTGCCTGTCGTGCAGATTCGATCCCCGAATCCATCGAGGTGGATATGTCTGGCTTTGAATTGGGTGAGTCCGTTCACATTTCCCACGTGCAACTGCCCGGTGATGCGAAACCGACGATTGATGACCGTGATTTTACTGTTGCCACGATTGCCGTTCCGTCCTCTGTCAAATCGTCACTCCAGGACGACGACAGCGAACAGCCGGAGGCCGAAAAGGCATAGGGGATCTGTCCGTGTTGCTCTTTGTCGGATTGGGTAACCCCGGCCCCAAATATGCAAAGAACCGACACAATATCGGTTTTATGGCGGTGGACGGGTTCGTCCACCGCTTTTCTTTTGGCCCGTGGACAGAAAAATTTTGCGCCCGGGTTTGCGAAGGCAGAATTGCATCGCAAAAAATTCTCATTTTAAAACCGGAAACCTTTATGAATGAGTCTGGTCGCGCTGTATATGCGGCAACGCATTTTTATAAAATTCTGCCCGACGACGTTTTTGTTTTCCACGACGACCTCGCCCTCGCCCCTGCACAGGTGCGGATCAAACAAGGCGGCGGACACGGGGGACACAATGGCTTGCGCTCGATTGATGCCCGGATCGGGCGCGATTACTGGCGCATCCGCCAGGGCATCGGTCATCCCGGTGATAAATCACGCGTTCACAACTATGTTCTTGGTAATTTTTCCAAAACAGACGCGCCCTGGCTAGAGGCAGAACTCTCTGCCCTCACCCGCCATATTGAACGGCTCGTCAGCGGTAACGCTTGCGCCTTTGGCACGCAGGTTGCCCAAGATCTCGCCCCATTTAGAGACCTCGCCCTGTTCAGAACAGACAAAAACGAACCACTTTAAAAAACTGTCACAAAAATGTGACCTCATTACCATCAAACTGTCACAAAACACTGACAACCTGACAACTGTCCAATAAAACAAAAATGTCAGGAATTTTGACCATGAGTAACGAATCACCTGAAGATCTGTCTTGGGACGCCTTTGATGAACAGCGCGACCCGCGCCCGCACGACCACGATTTTGACCGCGTGGTTGACCGCGCCCTGTCGCGTCGAGGGTTCCTCGGCTCTGTTTTGGCCTTTGGCTCCGGTGCAGTGGCTTTCGGGTCGGGTTTACTGGATAGTGGCAGTGCATTGGCGCATAAACATACGAACTTTGCCTTTGAACCAATTGATATTGCAACCGATTTCGACATTCACGTTCCCGCTGGCTATCGGTGGAAAACGCTGGTGCGGTGGGGTGATCCGCTTTTTTCGTCTGCACAGAATGCCTATTCGGCAGAAAACGGTGTCTCGCTCGACATGTCAGATCAGGTTTTCGGCGAAAATACCGATGGGATGGAGTCCTTTGTTATTGAGGGCAAACAAATCATCGCGGTCAATTCTGAATACGCCAATCCCAAAATCAATTTGCCCACCGTTGCACAGGGAACACCCCGCAACAGCGACGACGTCAAATTGATCAAAAACCTACAAGGCGTCACAGTCATGGAAGTCGCCGACAGGGGCAATGGATTTGGGGTTGTACTGGATAGCCACTACAACCGCCGCATTACCCATGAGACAGACATGATTATGGATGGCCCGGCGGCTGGATCAGATTTCATGAAAACCTCTGCTGATCCAACCGGATTTTCGCCAAAGGGAACCATGAACAACTGCGGTTCGGGAAAAACACTGTGGAACACCTATCTAACCTGTGAAGAAAATTTCAACGGTTATTTCGGCACAACCGCCGAAAGAGAACAAACCCCGGGTGAACAACGCTATGGCCTCAAGGGCAAAGGCCGTTACGCTTATGAAAAATTTGACTCGCGCTATGACCTGTCGCAAGAACCGAACGAACCCCACCGCCACGGATGGGTCACTGAAATTGATCCTGCAAACCCGAACAGTACGCCAGTCAAACACACTGCACTTGGTCGCTTCAAACATGAAAATGCCGAAATGGTTCAGGCCAGGGACGGACGCATTGTCGTCTATATGGGCGACGACGAGCGCGGCGAATTTATGTACAAATATGTTTCACGTCAAAGCTGGCGCGTCGGACAACCCACGGACAGCCTTCTGTCGGATGGTCAGCTTTATGTCGCCAGGTTCCACGATGACCAACGCGGCGAATGGCTGGCCCTGACACCGGAAACAACCGGTATGACGGTCGAGGAAATTCTGGTTTTCGCCCGTATGGCGGGGTCGAAAGTCGGGGCAACCACCATGGATCGACCAGAATGGATTACTGCCAATCCTCTCAAGGCCGAAGCCTATTGCGCCCTGACCAACAACAAAAATCGCGGTAAAAAACCCAATGCGGGCGGCGATGATACCACCGTGAATGGCCCCAATCCACGCAATGCGAACAACTATGGTCAAATTGTGCGCTGGATCCCCGATGGGGATGATCACGGGGCGCGAACCTTTAAATGGGATCTCTATGTCATGGCGGGGAACCCGAATGTGCATAGTGATGCCTATGCCGGTTCCCCCAATATCACGCCCGGAAATATGTTTAACTCCCCCGATGGGATGGCCTTTGACAGCACGGGAATGTTGTGGATCCAAACAGACGGCAAAGACAGCAACGAAGGCGACTATGCCGGAATGGGCAATAACCAAATGCTCATTGGTGACCCGCAAACAGGCGAAATTGCCCGCTTCATGACAGCCCCCAGGGGATCAGAAGTCACTGGACTGTGCTGGTCTGCGGACAAAAAAACAGCCTTTGTCGGTATCCAGCATCCCGGTGGTGCCTGGCCCGATGGACAGGGAAAACCCCGCTCATCCATCATCACCATCTGGCGCGAGGATGGCCAGACAATCGGCTAGATATTTCTGATCTTTCCCGTCTGCGAAAGCCGCCTTTCAGGCGGCTTTCTGGTATTCGGGCCGCCCCCCCAAAAAAAACTTGAAACCCCACCCTGCAAGACGCAAAATCCAGGGATTCTGAATAGAGTGGGCAACGAAACGAAGAGGTAAGGATGAAACAGGTTTTTCGAAATTTTTTCGGGCGGTCAACAACACCGGGAATTTTGCTCTGCCTCTCCGCAGTTTTGGCGATGTTGGCTGAGAATTCCGGCCTTTCGGATTTTTATGCTGCCTTTAAATCTTTACCCGTTGTCGTTCAGTTCGGGGCCTTTGAAATCAACAAGCCGCTGTTACTGTGGATCAACGACGGAGTCATGGCTGTTTTTTTCCTGCTGGTCGGACTGGAAATCAAACGCGAAATGGTCGAGGGCCACTTGTCAAAACCATCGCAAGTTGTCCTCCCCACCCTCGCAGCCCTCGGTGGCCTGAGCGTCCCGGCCTTGATCTATGCCTGGTTCAACTGGAACACGGGGGGGACGATTGACGGCTGGGCCATTCCCTCGGCAACGGATATTGCCTTTGCCCTCGGGGTGATGTTGCTGATGGGGGATCGCGTCCCCCCTGCGCTCAAGGTCTGTCTGGTGGCCATTGCCATTATTGATGACCTTGCCGCCATTGTGATTATTGCACTGTTTTACACGACAGATCTGTCGTTATTCGCCTTATTCCTGGCCTTTGCTGGTCTGGCGGTGGTTATTGTCATGAACTTACGCGGCGTGACACGCCTGGCCCCTTATGTCCTTGTTGGAATTTTTATCTGGGCCTGTGTGTTAAAATCAGGTGTTCACGCCACACTGGCAGGTGTTGCCCTCGGCCTCGCCATTCCTCTACGGGCCAAAAATGAACAGGGCAAATCTCCGCTCAAGGTTATGGAACACCACCTGCATCCCTGGGTGTCCTTTTTGGTTCTCCCCGTCTTTGCCTTTGCCAATGCGGGCGTTTCACTGGCCGGGCTGTCTGTTGATACCTTTACCCAACCCATTACGCTGGGGATTATGCTGGGGCTTTTCATCGGCAAACAGACTGGTGTCGTGCTGATTACTGCCCTCGCAACAACCCTGCGCCTGTGTAAATTGCCCGAGGGTACAAACTGGACACAATATTACGGTATGGCTCTATTGACCGGGATTGGCTTTACAATGTCACTGTTCGTCGGCACGCTGGCCTTTAGCGATATTGAACATGCCTCCGCCGTCCGCCTTGGTGTCCTCTCCGGTTCGCTCCTCTCCACTCTCGCCGGAGTTACGGTTTTGTGGTTTGCGACGCGGAAGGATAAACCGGGCTTGTCATGATGCGGTTTTTAGCTTGCTGAAGGTCAAAATTGGGTGATCCAGTTGCTCTGATATGATTTGGTGCACAGTGACCTGAAAAACCGGCTCGATAACCTCTGGCGTCAAAACGTCGTGGGGGGAACCAAAAGCAACGAGCTTCCCCTGACTGAGGAGTGCGACGCGATCACAAAAAAAAGCGTGATTGAGGTCATGAAGTGCTAAAATGATTGTGGATTTTTGTTGCATGACCCAATCCATAATTGAAATCTGGTGGTGAATATCCAAATGGTTGGTTGGCTCATCCAGCAAAAAAATTTTCGGCGTTTGTGCAAGAACACGGGCGATGTGAACCCGCTGTTTCTCCCCACCAGAAAGGGTATTGAAACGCTTTGCCTTATAATCACTCATCACTACTTCACACAGGGCATTTTGAACAATCTGTTCGTCTCTCTCTCCGAAAGGAGACAAAAGTGAGAGCCAGGGGGTTCGCCCCAATTTAACAGCATCACGTACAATAATTGCATCCGTCGTACCGGCTTCCTGGGACACGAACCCCAGGTGCTGGGCACGCTTTCGGGCAGAGAGTTTGCCAAGTTGATCATCCCCAATGGACACCTGCCCTGAATCAGCACGTAAAAAGCCGGAAATCACCTGAAGTAGCGTGGACTTGCTCGACCCATTTGGTCCAATAAGTGCCAGGGATTGACCAGACTCAATGCTGAATGATATGTCACTCAACACGGATTTTCCCTGAATGGATTTAGAAACATGATCAACCTGAACGCGCACGGGAACTCCGAACCAGAATAATGGCAAAAGCAGGCGCACCGACAAGCGCAGTCACAACTCCAATAGGTAACGACTGCCCTGTAATGAGGATACGCGCGATAATGTCAGCAACAATCAAGAATACACCACCTGCCAAAGCCGCACCGGGGATCAAGAGAAAGTGGCGCGATCCGGCCAAAAACCGCACAGCATGCGGGACAACCAGACCGACAAAACCAATGGCACCGGTCACAGAAACCATCACGGCTGTTAAAAGTGCTGTTATGCTCACTAAAATGACAATCACCCAGCTTGTCCGAATACCCATAGACTGCGCGGCTTCTCGCCCAAAAACCATGGCATCAAGCGCGCGAGAATAAGCAAAAATAGCGATAGAGCCGAACAAGGCAATAGGCGCAGCCCAATAAACATCTGACCACCGACTACTCGATAGATTGCCCATCATCCAAAACATGATCCCACGCGCCTGATTGGCATCTGCTGATTTTGCAATGATAAGTGCTGTGATCGCATGAAAAAGCTGAGTCCCGGCAACGCCAGCTAAAAGAAGTGCCAGGCTGGATGTCGCCCTGGCTCCATTTCCCTGTGACAGACGGGCAAGTAATGCGACAAACCCAAAGGCAAAAAATGCACCGATGAATGCACCACCGGAAAGCGACAGAGCACCAGAACCAAACCCCAGGATAGAGACAACAACCGCGCCAGCGGATGAGCCAGCTGATAATCCCAAAATATAGGGATCAGCCAATGGGTTCCGCAACAGTGCTTGCAACACAACTCCGCTGAGTGCGAGTGATGCGCCGCAAGCCATCGCAATGATGGCGCGCGGAAGGCGATAGCTCCACAAAATACCGTGGTCAATTGAACTGACCTCTGGCGCAGGGTATCCGGCCTCAATCCTGAGAACAGCCCAGATGACATCGAGTGGAATCTCAGTTTCGCCAACGACCAAGGCCAGGCCAAGAGCCGCAATCAGTACGACAACACCCCCAATAATTGAAACAGCGGGTTGAAGGCCGCGAAATTTTGCCAACTTCACTATTGAGTAGCCTCTTTTTCCATGGCATCCGTCATGAGTTCAAGACCAGAAATCATACGGATCGTCGCATCCATCGCATGAGCATCCAGAACCACAATACGCCCCTCTTTCACGGCATCTATCTGACTGGCGACAGGGTCGTTTTTCAAAAAATCCATTTTGACATCGACGGCATCAGCAGGAAATGTTCTCCGTTGTAAATCAGCAAGGACAATATACGTTGGATTGGCTTTCGCAAGCGTCTCCCACCCGACAGTGGGCCACTCTTCGTTTGATTCGACAACATTCCTGATACCAAGTTGCCCCATGATAAAGCCAGGCACTCCTTTCGAACCAGCAACATAAGGATCTGCATCCATTCTGGCACTGGAAAACCAAAAAAGCGCAGACACGCCTTTCAAATCAAGTGCCCTGGCGCGCTTGACTGCCATCATTTCACGCGCCTTGAGATCAGCAACCGCTTTTTGGCCTGCTTCTTCAACACCGAAAATTTGGGAAAGCTCAGTTAAACCACGATAGATGACCTCGGTTGAAATCAACTTTTGACGCATCCCATCAGAACCAACGGAATTGTCTTTATCTATACAATCAGCAGGCCATATATAGGTTGGGACACCCAGATCATGGAATTGTTCGCGCGTTCCGATTGAACCTTTCGAGCCGATATACCATTCATATTGACTCATAACAAGGTCGGGGTGTTTGTTGACAATCGCCTCAAAGCTTGGCGTACTGCTTGCCAACCGCCTGATTTGAGCGTTGGCCTCTTCATATTCAGGCAGAACATCTGTGAACCAGACAGCTGTGGCTTTCACCTTGTCCGAAAGCCCCAGTAGATACATTGCCTCTGTGACCGCTTGACCGATCGTAATGGTGCTCTCGGGTGTCTTATCAAAAGTGAGCTTCTGTCCGCAGTTATCAAGAGTAAGCGGAACGTTTTGCGCGATAGCATGGCTTGAAAACACTGCTATCATCGCAAAGAGAAAAGACATGTACCTCTTTCGTAGATATGTCATGGACGACCATCCATCTTGATTGATTTTCTGTGATTTATCCGCATTCGGCAGACGAGACAAAGGCGGCCCCCGGACAAGAGAGAAAACGTGCCGAAAAAAACAAGAGATAACAGGCGCATGGCCCATTCCAGCGCAGAGACCTGCCCCGACCAGCCGCTGTCTTGCGCTATCTTATAAACCAGCAACGGCGGGACAAAAATCAAAAAGTGGCTGGAAAAGGCGGAAAAAAAACCTGCCGATCAGCAGAAATTTCAGCGGCACAACCGCCCTGTTGATCTCAAAAGGCCACTTCATCATTCAAGACAGGGAGAGATCAAACGCCGGATAGCCGCGCTGTCCTCTGCCATGAACAAGGCACTGCCCAGACGCGAACGGTAGCACCAGGATGCGATTCTCAATGCGGAGAATAATGCCCAGTTTCTCGTCTTTCGTTGTATTGAAACAACAGAAGGTGCCGGCGGTGAGACACTGCTGACGGATAATCGTCAATTTATGAAAACACTTCCTGAAGATCTTTTAAATACGCTTAGAAGTGTGGAGTTCAGCTATCGCCCAATGGCCCACGGCTACTATGAACTCAAAGAAGGCAGTGATGATATTCGCCTAGCACCATTGACGCTGCACCCCGAAACACAGGAGGAAATACCTCACCTGGCTTTGGATGATCCCGAAGATGAACGCCGTAACTATGCGGCAAGTGTCGCTGGTTATAACAAAGATGAAAGTCGTGCCTTTATGGAGAAAATTAATCATGCCTTGCGTGTACCGGATGTTTTGCATGCCCATCAATGGCAAGTCGGGGATATGCTGATTCTGGATAATTTTCTTGTTTGCCATGGGCGTAATCCGTCGACCGACGGCACGCGTCGCCGCCTAGAGCGTATTGCGATTAAATCCCGTGATGCGGACACTTTTAATACGGTAGATTCTTAAAAAGAATAGGGAATTGACCGATATTAGGTAGATATAAATATTCAATAAGTTAATTATCGGTATGTATGAATAGTGCCTAAAGCGTAGAAAAAAACTAGCACCTGCAGCGAATGTAGAATAGCATGTTTGCCGATTTCCTGTTGCCCGGTGTCTTCGTTGGAGGTCGGGCAATGTGCTCATTTAACCGTAGTGTAGAAATATAAAGAGGGGCATATGACAACTATTTCACCTTTTGCGCCAGAGAAAGAATACCAGCCACTTTCTGTGAATGGTGTACGTTATGCAATCCATTCCTGCGGTATGAAGGAATCAGGTGGCGACGATCTTTTACTCGTGACCTTACCGAAAAAAACGACAGTGGCAGGTGTCTTTACGCGTTCGTCAACTGCTGCTGCACCTGTCGACGCATGCATCGCTAATTTACGACAAAATGGTGAAGCAAGAGCACTGCTTGTTCATTCGGGAAATGCCAATGCCTTTACTGGTAAAATGGGGGAAACGGTTGTAAGAGAAACGTCTCAGGCAATTGCCGAGGTGTTGGGTTGCCCTACCCATGAAGTCTATTCTGCGGCAACAGGCATTATTGGCCGGACGTTTCCGGCGGAACAAATCCTATCGCATCTTGATGATTTATTTGAGCGACTCGATGAAGATATTGGTGCTGCGGCCGCGCGCGCAATTATGACAACGGATACCTTTCCAAAATCAACCTCGCGTAAAGTGGAGACATCGCAAGGCGAAGTCGTATTAACGGGATTGGCAAAAGGAGCCGGTATGATTGCGCCAGATATGGCGACTCTTTTGTCTTTTGTGTTTACCGATGCGAAAATTAACCCAGCTGATTTACAGTGCTGTGTGAATGAAGCTAACCAAAAATCATATTCTAAAATATCGGTTGATGGAGATACATCGACTAACGACACATTGCTTGTGTTTTCTACAGGCCAGTCCACCGCAGAGGCATTGTCCGGTGCGGATCTAACAATTTTTGCCAATGCCCTAAACGATCTTTTGAAAGAGCTTGCTTTACTGATTGTGCAAGATGGTGAAGGAATATCAAAGTTTATTACTGTGGATGTCACTGGTGCGCGCACAGATGCAGAGGCACTTTCAGCAGCACGTTCTATTGCTTCATCACCTCTGGTTAAAACGGCAATTGCCGGTGGTCATGCTAACTGGGGACGTATTGTCATGGCCGTTGGCAAGAGCGGCGTTACGGTAGACAAGCATAACTTGTCTATCAAAATCGGTGGTGTTCCTGTGGCCCGAAGTGGTGACCCGGTAGAGCATCAGCGAGACGAAGAACTAAGTGCTCATATGGCCGGACGTGAGATTCTCATCGAAGCTGACTTGGCTGCGGGAGTCGCATCTGACACGGTATATACCTGCGACCTCACTTACGGCTACGTCGAGATTAATGCATTTTACGAGACATGATATGGGAAGGACTCAAAATCAAAAATATTCAGGAGCCTGATATATGTTGTTGAAACCGAGACAGAAAATCCCTAACTTGCGAGTTCCTCTGATTCTAGGGTGGTGAATGGTTACTGGAAGAGCAGAAACCAGAACACTTCACCGTCTGCACCAGCTTGGCCCCATATCCAATCAGTTCAAAAATGACAACATGCTTCATCTAGGTCAGCCCCGAAATCTGTGGCAGACGCTTGGAACAGCCTGTCTGGTGGGTCAACAAATTTGGAAAGGCTGGTCAAACAGCTTTCAAAATCGAAAACGCTCAGATGAAACACTCATAGTCATATCGCTGGACATTTTTCACACTGTCTCTTGACAATCACTTTGCGTACTGCTTTATTTGAACTGGTTCAATTAAATTGAACAAAAAAAATGAAAAGGGATCACATCCCATAAAAGGGATTAAGTCCCAAAGAATGGGGAAAACACGGCATGTCGCAACCGCATCTTGTCATCGATAGTGTTTCAAAAAGATGGGGGAATTTTTGCGCTCTGGATCAGGTTTCTGTTGCGGTGGGAAAGGGTGATTTTTTCGTTTTGCTCGGGCCATCCGGGTGCGGAAAATCAACACTGTTACGCATGATTGCAGGGCTGGACACCCTGTCGGAAGGAAGCCTTGCTTTAGACGGTGCGCGAATTGATAGGGTTCACCCCCGCGAACGCAATATTGCAATGATTTTTCAAAACTACGCGCTCTACCCGCATATGAGCGTGCGTCAAAATATTGCCTACCCCCTGCATGTTGCGGGCCTTTCAAAAGACCTCCAACAGGCTGAGGTTCAGAAAATTGCCCATCTGCTTGATCTGGAGGGCTACCTTGAGCGACGCCCTGCACAGCTTTCGGGGGGACAACGCCAGAGGGTTGCGATGGGGCGGGCACTGGTGCGCAAGCCCCATCTGTTTTTGATGGATGAACCGCTATCAAATCTTGACGCCCGGTTGCGGCAACAGATGCGCATTGAAATTAGACGCCTACAACAAAGCCTGGGCGTGACAACCCTTTACGTCACACACGATCAGGTTGAAGCCATGACAATGGCAGACAGGATTATGGTTCTCAATGGGGGACGGGTCGAGCAAATTGGCACACCAGATGATATTTACCACCGCCCCGCAAGTCTGTTCGTTGCCGCCTTTGTTGGTTCACCGCCGATGAACTTTATCCTTGATTCGAACCTTATTGAGGCCGCTGGACATCAATCAGGAAACAGGGTCGCTGCAATCCGGCCTGAACAGCTGTGTCTCGTGGATGATGCGACGGGTGACAGTCACAAGGTTCGCGTAACGTGTACGGCAACGGAAAGCCTGGGGTCGGAGACCCTGCTTCACCTTCACGTACAGGGCGACACCTGCGCGAGCACAGACCCAGACCAACTGGACAGCACACAGCACAGCATCACCGCCAGATGGTCAGGCGATCACCGCGAACGTAACGGAACCTCGTTCGCCCTTGCGGTGCCTCTGTCACAGGTTCTGATCTACCGCCGCTCTGATGGGGCACTCTGCCCCGCAGAATCATAACAAACCGCCAACATAGGGAGGCATAAGATGAAAAAGAAAAAAAGCAGGCTGAACAGTCTTTTTCCAATCCTGACCGCAGGGCTTTTGTTGACACAACAGGCCCAGACCGAAGAAAAAACGCTGGAACTTTGGACTTGGTATCCTCCCGAATCTGTCCTGAACAAGGTCATCGACGGCTTCGAAACTGACCACCCCGGCGTAAAAGTCAACTTGAATCTTTTTGAGGCATCGGCCTATCAGGATCGGATGCCATTGGCCCTGGCCTCTGGCGATCCCATGGATATTGTCGCCGTGCAGACTTCTACAATGGTCGATTTGGTCAAGGATGATCTCTCTCCACTCCCGCCCCTGTTCGCAACACACACAGATCAGGACATCACCGCACTCATTTCCGAAAAGGCATTAAATCAAGCGCGCGGTCTCAGCAGTGATGGTGAGCTTTACATTGCGCCCCTTGGCATTTTGGGATCAGTCGCAGTCTATTACAATGCCAGGCTCTTGGAAGAGTTAAACCTCGATATCCCGCGCACACGCAGTGATCTGGCCCACTTTGTCACCCGCGTGAAAGAACAACGCCCTGATCTTTTGCCGTTCTCCTTCACAGGGGCCAACTGGTTTATCGATGAAATCACCTTAACCGTTGCTGAACAGGTCAAACCCGGTTTTTTTGACTCCATTCGCTATCAACGCGGCGGTCGCTGGGATGATGATGCTTGGATCACGGCCTTTAATGCCGTTGTCTCCGCCTATGACGACGGGTTTTTTTCCAGAGACGCGCTCGACCTTGACTATAGTCGAGCCAACGAGCTGTTCCAACAAGGAAAAGCTGTTGCCCTGATTCAGGGCACATGGGAATCCGGTCTGCTGTCCACCCCGTACCGCAAGGAAAATGGGATCGCCCTCGACAATGTTGTCGCGGCGGGCTTGCCTGTTCTAACCACAACAGGCCAACCCGCGATCCGATCCTTTATTGAGGTCGGGCTTGCCATACCCAAACAGGCCCAAAATCTGCGCCTGTCCACGCTCTTTGTCGAATACATGTCCACAGGCAAGGGTGTTGCCCTGTGGAGTGAGTCCCTCTTTGTCGTGCCGACGGCAAAAAATTTCAACCTTCCTGACAGGCTTTTCAACACAGCACGCGCCAAGGCAAGCTATGAAGAAATCAGCGCGCTCCTCCAAAACCCGGGGAGTAACCGCAATAATGTTTCGGATTTTGCCGCCGTTGCTGGCGATGCCATTATCGCTGGCATTATCAAAGGCGCAAGCGCGGACACACAGGCCGCCTATCTGCAAGCCGAGTGGGAGAGCGGACGCTATTCAAACGCAGAGTAGAGGGCGCACTCTTTGCCTCTGCACCAGACAACGCTGTTCACAGATGGAACTCAAAGGATGAAAGACCAACGCCCGCTAATCAGCAGGCCCGGGTGGCGCGATGTTGCGTTCTTTTTCGGGCCACTGATTGGATTTTACGCCCTGTTTTATCTATTCAGCACAGGTTTTCTGGTTTTTACAGCCTTTCAAAAGGTTTCAATCGCACTGCGGAACCCCCGCTTTGTGGGGGGGAGAAATTTTGAGCTTCTGCTCACAGACCCCGCTTTTTTAGAGGCCCTGAAAAACAATATTGTTTTTGCGGGAACCAGTATCGCCGCAGGTTTAAGTCTGGGATTCGTTATCGCCGTTTTCCTCGCTGCGGGACACCGGGGGAAGGGGCTGTTCTATGCCATTTTCCTCCTGCCAACCCTGATGCCATTGGCCCTGGTGGCATCGGTTTTCCGCATTCTTTTGGAATCACGATTTGGCGGGGTGAACGAAACACTGCGCGCCATCGGGCTGGATATCTTCGCGCAAAACTGGCTCATTGACCCCACATTGGCCTATGGCGTTGTGATTATCCTTTTTGTTTATATGATTGGCCTGCCGATCCTCTACTATACCGCCAATCTTTCTGCGCTGAACAGCTCTATTCTTGAGGCCGCAGTCCTTGATGGCGCAGGCCCGTTACGGATCATGCGGGAGATGCTCTTCCCTCTCATGCGGGCCACCCATCGAACGATTGTGCTGTCAACTATTCTGATGTCTTTTCGGGCTTTTGATATTGTATTCTTTTCGACACAGGGCGGTCCAGCGGGGGCAACGGACATCACAGGCACATATGTCTATCGCTTTTCAACCTCAGGACTCAATATCGGCTACGGGTCATCTGCCGCGCTGGTTGTGATGATCTTTGCGCTTTGCATTGCCGCAGTGCAGTTCTTCTGGACACGGAGGCGGTCATGAAAAATACCCCTGATTTGCTGTATCGCCGCCCGGTTGAAAAAGCGATAATGGTTTTCTTTCTGGTGATTTTGGCGGCCCTCTGGTCTCTGCCGCTCATTGCCACCCTCTTGCGTGGATTTGCCTTCAATGGCCTGGCCAATTTCAGTGATGTTCTCTTTGGCAACATTGGCGGCATTACGCTCTGGCGCACCTATTTGAATTCTTTCATCATCGCGCTGTTGCACGCTTTCCTTGTCGTCGCCATCGCCAGCCTCGCGGGTTATGGTTTTGCATTTTTCCGCTTTAAGGGTAAAGAGTGCGCCTATTTTATTGTACTGGTGTTCCTTGCCGTGCCTGCAACAAGCTTACTGATTCCACTTTTTTTCATCACACGCGAATTGGGACTACGCGACAACTGGCTGGCTGTGGCCCTCCCAGAAGCCGCCCTGACCCTACCCTTTGGTGTGCTCCTGATCCGTAACTATGCCGAAGATATCCCCTCTGCATTGATCGAAGCCGCCGTGATTGATGGAGCGAGCAATCAGCGCATTTATCTGGAAATCTTTCTCCCGCTGTGCCGCCCCGCACTGATTAACCTTGCAGCCCTGTCGATGATGTGGTCGATGCAGGATTTCCTTTTCCCTTCACTTTTTTTCAGCAGTAAGGACATGACAACGGCAGCTCAGGCTGTCCTGCGGTTTCGCGAATACCTCGGTGCAAGCCCGGAAGACATTGGACGCTACAACGCCAGCCTCGTTCTGTTGGCTGTCCCCGCACTTGTTATTGTGCTCTTTGGTTTGCGTTTTATCACAAGGGGCCTGACCGCCGGGGGCGTGAAAGAATGAATGAAATGCTCCGCTATCACGCCCCGGCCCGCTGTTTTAACGAGGCCCTGCCGATTGGAAACGGGCGGCTAGGGGCCATGATCTACGGTGGATGTCATCGCGAAAAGCTCAGCCTGAACGACGATAGTCTCTGGGCCGGACATAAACCCCCAGAACCAAACCAGAGGACAAAAAACCTTCTACCCCGCGTGCGTGATCTCCTATTTTCCAGTGACCCACACGGGGCAGAAAAACTGATCGAAGAAAATTTTCAATCGACATTCACGGAGCCCTACCTCCCCGCCGGGGATTTAC
Source organism: Kiloniellaceae bacterium (assembly GCA_965199245.1). Taxonomy (GTDB): domain Bacteria; phylum Pseudomonadota; class Alphaproteobacteria; order Kiloniellales; family Kiloniellaceae; genus Carbonatibacter. The sequence goes on along the minus strand of CBDAQP010000002.1, from coordinate 81,800 downwards.
TGATCGACTGGCCGTCTGAATTGCCACAGGATCATTACACCCGCACCCTCTGCCTGCGCGATGCTGTCCACAGGGTCTCCCACGGGCGGGTGGGGCGAAAAGTCATCCGCGAGTACCTGTCGTCTGCACCAGATCAGATCATTGCCATCCAAATCACGTCAGAACAGGTTTTATCCCGGCTGACTGTGCGCTTGGCCTCTCCCCTACGCCACCAAACACAGGCCTGCGGACAACGCATCACGCTTTGCGGTCGGATGCCTGCCTCGGTTTTCTGGGATGATGTCGAGATGGCAACAACCGAAACTCACCAGATTAGCTATGACGATAAACTGTCCAGACATTTTTCCATTGCCCTGGATGTTACAACAACGGACGGTCGGGTTTTGCAGGGAAAAGAGACCCTCGCGATAGAGAGCGCACGCCAGATTGTTCTGCGTGTTGCGCTGGCGACTGATCACGCATCCGATGATCCGCAATCCCTGTGCCATCGTCAGCTTGATCAATCGGATCAGCCCTTTGATGTGCTGCGTGATCGACACCTTGCTGACTACCGTAAATATTTCGACAGAGTCAGTTTGAAACTGTCTGGGCCAAAGCCCGCTTTGACGACTGCCGAACGGCGCAATAACTTTGCACAAAACCGCAATGATCCCGGTTTTTTTGAATTGATGTTCAACTATGCACGCTACCTCATGCTCAGTGCCAGTCGCACGGGAACCCTCCCCGCAAACCTACAGGGCCTGTGGAACGAAGACATCATGCCGCCTTGGTGGTCAAACTATACCATCAATATCAACACGCAGATGAATTACTGGATGGCCGAGGTCTGCGCCTTGGGCGAATGCCATAGCGCGCTGTGCGATTTTGTTGAAAGCCTGTCCGTTGCCGGGCAAGAAACCGCCGCGCAACAATACGGTTGCAACGGCTGGGTCGTGCATCATCAAACCGACTTTCGCAGACAGACAACCGCCATTGGTTTTCCCGGCCCGATCAAGACAAAAAACAGCACACAGTGGTCAATGTGGCCATTGGGCGGTGCCTGGCTGTCCTTGCACCTGTTTGAACACTACCGCTATAGCGGCGATAGGGATAGGCTCAAAAATCAGGCCTATCCTGTGATGAAAGGCGCGGCGGCTTTTTTGCTTGACTGGCTGATCGATGACCCTCGATCCCCTGGACAGGTGACAACAGCACCATCGACCTCGCCAGAAAACACCCATTTGATCACGGGATGCCCTTGCGCTCTGTCAACGGGCTGTACAATGGACATCGCCATTGCCCGCGCCCTCTTTACAGCCATTCTAGAGGTCAGTGCGCTCCTTGGGGTGCCAGACCCGGATTTTGATACCCGCATCCTCAACATGTGCGAAAAGTTGCCAAAGCCACACATCACAGCAGATGGGCGCCTCATGGAGTTCGGGGAGGACAGCCTCGAAACCGATCCCGCACACCGCCATATCTCGCATCTTTTCAGCCTCTGCCCCGGTACAGAAATCTGCCCAATTGACACGCCAGAGCTGGCAACAGCGGCGCGGTTGAGTTTGCTTGGTCGAGGCAACGGGGGCACAGGGTGGTCGCTGGCTTGGAAAGCAAGGTGTTGGGCCAGATTGGGGGATGCCAGGCAGGCTTATGACCACCTTGTCAAGTTGCTCCGCCCGATTGCGGCCCAGGTGACAGAGATGGCTGATGATGGGGGGGGCCTCTACCCCAACCTTTTCACAGCCTGCCCCCCCTTTCAGATTGATGCAAATTTCGGGTTCGGAGCTGCCCTGACTGAAATGCTTGTCCAGGATCATCGTCCTGCGATCCACCTCTTGCCCGCCTTACCCGATGAGTGGCCTGACGGACAGGTCAGCGGCTTGCGCCTACGTCATGGAATGCATCTGTCGATGAGCTGGGAACAAGGCCGATTGACCCAAGCTGTCATCAAAAGCCCTGTTGATCTGTGCAGAGGCGTTATCTATAACACGGAATGGCGTGAAATCGCGTTCAAGGCTGGGGTTGAAACCAGCATAATCTGAGCGAGGAAATAAAAACCTTGTCTGATGATAATGCGGACTGGAAAACTCGAAAACCCGCAACGATCCGCGATGTCGCCCGCAAAGCCGGGGTTGCTGTTGGAACGGTCTCGCGCTTACTCAACGGTCATGAAATCCGCCCCACGAACAGGGGGCGCATTGAACAGGCGATCAGCGAACTAGACTTTCGCCGCAATTCCTCTGCAGCGACAATCATGAAGGCCAACAGGAATTTTGTCGGGTTTATTCTGCCTGCCTTTGATGAGTTCCATACCGACGTTCTCGCAACGCTTATCCAGACAATGCGGCGGGCGGGATACGTTGTCATCCCTTACTCACGCGGATACGAAAAGGTTCATCTGCCCGATGCCATAGACTATTTTCGCGAGCACCGCGTCGCAGGCCTCATGACATCTGGTGATGCTGATTACCATCAACACAAGGATGCCCTGCGCGCACTGGATTGTCCGCTGATTCTCTACAGCAATGATTTAGTTGACCTCGCTGTTGATCGGGTGATCGTAAACGACTACCGCGCCTCGAAACGCGCCACACAGCACCTGATCCAAATGGGCCATCATTCGATTGCAATCCTAACCGGTGACTTGCGCGACACAACGGGACAAGACCGTCTCCACGGTTTTCAGGCCGCCCTGTCGAATGCCGGATTAAATCCCAGTCACACACTCGGGAACGGATGGCGTCAGGAAGACGGCTATATTGCCGCCAGCCAGATGATGTCCACACCCGCCACCCGCCCGAGTGCCATTTTCTGTTCCAACTATCTTTTGGCATTGGGCCTGTTCCAGTACTGCACCGAACACAGCATCCGAATCCCGGAAGAGGTTTCTCTTATCACCTTCGGCGATAGCAAGCACTACCCCTATTACGGGGGGGGATTAACCGCCGTCCGCTTTCCCGTTATAGACATTGCCAACACCCTCACCCATCTTTTCCTCTCTCGCACAAGCAACCCTGACCTACCCGCTTCGCGTAAGGTTCAACACGAGTGCGAACTGATTGTGCGTGGCTCTGTCATAGCCTTGAACGGTCAGGGTTCAGGGAAACCCGATCAGATATAGCCAGACTGCCGAAGCCAGGAAATCACCTGTTCTGCCAGCTGTTCTGCCGTATCGCGGCCGGCGTTCAGGTAAATTTCAGGCTGTTGGGGGGCCTCGTAGGCGGAATCAATTCCGGTAAAATTGCGAATTTCACCCGCGCGGGCCTTGCGATAGAGGCCCTTGGGGTCGCGCTCTTCACAGACGGAAAGGGGGGCATCCACAAAAATTTCGATAAACTCCCCACTGTCCAGGGTTTCGCGCACCATTTGGCGTTCCGAACGAAAGGGAGAAATGAGGGAAACCAGCGTGACCAGTCCAGCATCGACAAAAAGCTTTGCCGTTTCACAGACGCGGCGAATATTTTCGACGCGATCCGCGTCGCTAAACCCCAGGTCTCTGTTCAGGCCGTGACGCAGGTTATCTCCGTCGAGGCTATAGGTATGATAGCCCAGGGCAAAAAGCCGCCGTTCAACCAAATTCGCCACGGTGGACTTGCCCGCACCAGACAGCCCTGTAAACCATAAAACAGCGGGTTTTTGACCCTTTTGCTGTGCGCGTCCTGACTTGTTCACATCCATATCATGCCAAGTAATATTCCCGGCGCGTTGCAGACCATGGCTGATCATCCCCGCCCCAACGGTCTGATTATTCAAACGGTCAATCAGGATAAAACTGCCTGTTGTGTGGTTCTCAGCGTAAGAATCAAAGGCCAAACTGCGATCAAGACCAAAATCACAAACTCCAATTTCATTCAATTCCAACGTCTTGCAGGCCAGTTCTTCGCGCGTATTAACGTTGATTTTATGGTGAAGGCTGGTCACAACGGCCTGTGCCATCCTTGTCGCCGATTTGAACAGATAGCTACGCCCGGGAAGCAAGGCATCTGTGGCCATCCATAACAACGTCGCACGAAACTGATCGCTTTGATGCGGTTTTTCGTCGTACTTTGTCAGCAAATCCCCCCGACTGACATCAATTTCATGATCCAGTGTCAGTGTGACAGACTGCCCCGCAACCGCGCTCTCCAAATCACCGTCAAAGGTGACAATGCGTACAACGGTCGCCACCTGTCCCGAAGGGGCCACCACCAACCGATCACCGGGGGCCACAGAACCAGAAGCAATCAATCCGCTAAAGCCGCGAAAATCAGCATGAGGACGATTGACCCACTGTACCGGAAAACGAAAAGGCTGCTGTTCAGGCGCACCCGACACCTCAACATTTTCCAGCCAGGCCATCAGGCTGGAACCATCATACCAATCCAGATTTTCACTTTTGCATGTGATATTGTCGCCTTTAAGCGCGGAAACAGGGATAAAGGACACAGCATCAAGACCCGCGCGCACGGCAAAGTCCTGATAATCGCGCACAATCTCGTCAAAGCGATCCTGGGCATAGTCAACCAGGTCCATTTTGTTAATAACAACGGCGAGATGGCGCAAGCCCAAAAACTGGACAATCGTGCTGTGGCGGCAGGTTTGCGTCTGAATCCCACGACAGGCATCGACCAGGATCAGGGCCGCCTGTGCGCCAGAAGCCCCCGTTGCCATGTTGCGGGTGTATTGTTCATGACCCGGCGTATCCGCAACAATAAATTTGCGACGGTCGGTTGAAAAGAAACGATAGGCCACATCAATAGTAATGCCCTGTTCGCGTTCCGCCGCCAGGCCATCAACCAACAGCGCAAGGTCAAGGTCGTCGCCTTGCGTGCCCAGCTTTTTGCTCTCACGGGCCAAGGCAACAAGTTGATCTTCAAACACCAGTTTTGAATCATAAAGCAACCGCCCAATCAGGGTTGATTTTCCATCATCAACAGACCCACAGGTGATAAAACGCAAAAGGGTTTTTTCTTCCTGTACTTTTAAATAGCGCAGAATGTCACGCGCAATCAGATCATCTTTATGTGCCATTAGAAATAACCTTCCTGCTTCTTCCGCTCCATCGAGGCGGCCTGATCGTGGTCAATCACGCGCCCTTGGCGTTCGGATGTTGTCGTCAGGAGCATTTCTTGAATAACGTCTGGCAAAGTCGCGGCTGTCGATTCAACAGCCCCCGTCAAGGGATAACAGCCCAGGGTGCGAAAACGGACAGATTTCATCATCGGCTTTTCGCCGGGGCGCAGGGGCAGACGGTCATCATCAACCATAATCAGGCTTCCCTCGCGCTTCACCACCGGGCGCGGACGCGCGAAATAGAGCGGCACCATCGGAATATCTTCGCGCCAGATATATTGCCAGATGTCTAGTTCCGTCCAATTCGACAGGGGAAAGGCCCTAATCGACTCCCCCGACTTGACCCGTGCATTGTAGAGACTCCAGAGTTCCGGCCGCTGGTTTTTGGGATCCCAGCGATGATTTTGTGAGCGAAAGGAAAAAATCCGCTCCTTGGCCCGGGATTTTTCCTCATCCCGCCGCGCCCCACCAAAGGCCGCATCAAAGCCATAGTGCGACAGAGCCTGTTTCAAAGCCTGTGTTTTCATCACATCGGTATAGAGCGTAGAACCGTGGGAAAAAGGCGTCACCCCCGCCTGCACGCCATCAGGATTGATATGAACGATCAAATCGAGATCATGGTCGCGGGCCATGCGATCGCGGAATTCAATCATCTGGCGAAATTTAAAGGTCGTATCAATATGCAACAAAGGAAAAGGCGGCTTTGCCGGATAAAAAGCCTTGCGCACGAGATGGAGCATCACCGACGAATCCTTGCCGATGGAATAGAGCATGACCGGCTTTTCAAATTCAGCCACAACCTCGCGAATGATATGAATGCTTTCTGACTCAAGTTGACGCAGGTGTGTCAATGCGTTCTGTGCGGCCAAAACCATCTCCCAAAAGAACATCAAGAAAAATTACACCACAATAAAGGCAGGATTATCACTCAAATATACACTTAATAAAAGATAATCGCAAATAATAAAAATAATTACACACAGAAATAACGACAAAAAGAAACACAACCACAAACTCTATTTTCTGAGGATTCCGCCATAAAAATCGAGCCAGGATTGAACAATTTTTTCTCTGGAAAATTCATTTTGATAGCGCACCCAGCCCCTTTCAACCAAACGCGTCCGGAGTGCGGGATCACCCTCAAGGGCCATCACTGCCTTTATAATGGAGTCCTGGTCGTCAATCCTTGTCACCAACCCGTCTTCGCCATCGCGCACAAAGTGGCGCGGCCCATCGGCGTCGCTGACTACAACAGGCGTTTTCTGCGCCCATGCCTGAACAAAAACATTACCAAAGGGTTCATCGCGGGAGGTAAAGGTACAAAGATCACAAGCCTGCAACAAAGCCGCGCGATCATCACGCCAACCGAGAAGCTTGACCCGTGACTCCAGCCCCTGTCGGGCGATCAAGTCGGTCAACTTGCCACGATCCGGCCCCTCACCCGCAATCCAGAGGTGAAAGCGATCTGGCAACCGCCCCACAACCTTAATCAGGGTGTCAAAGGCTTTATCATGGTGCAACCGCCCCAGCCCCAACAAAAGTGTCGCCTCTTCCGGTGTGCCCAATTCCTGCCGCACGATGGGAACCATGACACCTTCGCGCGGGGCGAAATTATTGATTTGCACAGCCCGATCCAGTGCAACACCTGCGGTGACCAGATAATCCCTGATTCCCGGTGTATTGGCGACAAGATAATCTGCCTTGCGAAAGTATTTTAGATTGTAATAGCCCCCCAGACGCGCAACGATCTGATAGGGTTTCTGCCTTGACGACGGCACGAGCGCAGAGGCCCGCGCCATCCAGGTCTGGACAATATCGGGGGCAAAAGCGCGAATAATGCGCCCCAGTACCCAAGGCGTATAAACATCAAAACGACGGCCAAAGGGCAAGCGATGCACCCGAATTCCAGCCTGTTCCAGACGAGCCACCCGCACATCATGGGGCCGGGTCGCAACCTCGATTAACACCCCGGCCCCTGACAGGGCGCAACAAAGATCAACAAAAAAAGCTTCTGCCCCCCCGTGGGGACTACCCGCCATGACCTGGAGAATACGCAAAGGAGAGGAGGAATCCTGAGACATCTTTAATTCTTTTTTTCAAAACAATCCGGCACTCACTCCTGTCGTCCTAACAGCTTGCGCGACCCAGGGAAAGACCTTGAAAAGACCCGGTCGCTTGTCCTATTACCCTGTGAGTGCAGACAACTGCTGAAAAAGGATCAAACAAATGGGATTTAACTGCGGAATTGTCGGCCTGCCCAATGTCGGAAAATCAACACTGTTTAACGCCTTGACCGAAACGGCGGCGGCAGAGGCAGCGAACTATCCCTTCTGTACTATTGAACCGAATGTGGGGCGCGTTTCTGTCCCCGATCCCCGCCTTGACCAGATTGCCGCTCTGGCCCGGTCGCAGAAAACTATCCCGACACAGCTTGAATTTGTCGATATTGCCGGACTGGTGCGCGGGGCTTCAAAGGGCGAAGGCATGGGAAATGAATTTTTGGGCAATATCCGCAATGTTGACGCCATCGTTCATGTCCTCAGGTGCTTTGAGGGTGACGTCACCCATGTCGATGGATCTGTTGACCCTCTGCGCGATGCTGAAACGGTGGAAACGGAACTGATGATTGCTGATCTGGAGTCCGTCGAACGCCAAATCAAAAGCAACAGCAAAAAAGCACGCGGCAATGACAAGGACGCCCGGGCCAGGCTCGCTGTGTTGGAAAAGGTTTCTGCGGTTCTCCAGGACGGAGAGCCTGCGCGTACCCTCGCCCTCTCCGCCGACGAACGCCCACTGTTCGATCAGCTACAGTTGCTGTCTGCCAAGCCGGTGCTCTACGTTGCCAACGTGGACGAAGATAACGCCGCCTGCGGTAATGACCACGCGAATAGAGTCACCGCGATGGCAACCGCAACCGGGGGCCTTTGCGTTTTCGTCTCTGCCGCAATTGAGGCAGAGGTTGCGACCCTGGACGGATCGGAAAGACAGCTTTTTCTGTCTGACCTCGGGTTAGAAGAAACCGGACTGGCCCGCGTCATCCGCGCGGGCTACGATCTGTTAGACCTACTAACCTTTTTCACCGCTGGTCCAAAGGAATCCCGCGCCTGGACGGTTGCCGCCGGGGCCAGTGCCCCAAACTGTGCAGGCGTCATTCACACAGACTTTGAACGCGGCTTCATCCGCGCAGAAACCATCGCCTGTGACGACTATATCGCCTACAACGGCGAACAGGGCGCGAAAGACGCTGGAAAGATGCGCACCGAAGGGAAAGACTACATCGCCCGCGATGGCGATATTTTCCATTTCCGCTTTAACGTCTGAGAACCTGCCAACATTATAGAGTTCATCAAAGATTGCTCAACTGCGCCTTGAATCTCTTCTTCGCCTTTTTGGGGATACGCCCCTTGATGAAATCCCCAGGCGCAGTGACATTGCCCACAGCGATTGTCATCACCATGCCCATGGAAAAATGTGGACGACAGATCACGCCGTAGACGCCTTCGACATCAAGCGTGACCTCAACCTCCTTGTTGATTTTCCCCCTGAATATTTTGGCCCCTTCCGGATGCAGGCCCTTCTTAAGCTCAGCATTATGGGTCTTATCGGTGGGAATGAACCTGATTGTATCACCGGGCTGGGCCTGAACAAATGCGGGTTCAAAAACCATACGCTGACCATCCGCGCCTTTGTTAAGCATCTGAACCTCAAAGGTCTGGGGGGTGCGCCCCAACACTGTGTGCGGTGTCAACGTGGCACCTGCACCCATCATTGCGGCAGCTCCGAAGAGCGCACCGCCCTTCAAGAAATTGCGCCGGTTTATCTTGACGGGGCCGGAATCGTCCCGTTTGGTCATGTTATCCTCCACATCTTCGAAAAGTGATAATTATCATCAGTTTATTTTATCGCACTCGTCAAGCACGAATATCAGGCTTTTGAAATAATCGGCGTTTTTTTCGCAAATCTAATGTTTGACAATGTACACAATAAAGAACATAAGAGAATGCCAATAGAACCAGACCATTAAACCGGGAGGATAAAATGATCTCAACAGAACTCAACAGACGCAATTTCTTGCTTGGCGCAGGGGCCTTGGCACTGGGGGGGATTTCCCCGTTGGGAGCAACGGAAAAATTTCCCGCTGACCCGATTGATATTGTCGTCCCCTTTGGGGTCGGTGGGGGAACCGACATCTGGATGCGCGCTATGGGGATTGCTCTGTCCGGTAAGAAAAGCCTGCGGGTTCCAGTCAATGTCCGCAATGTTCCCGGGGCTGGCTCGTTACGCGGGACAGGCGAAGGTTTCAAGGCCAGACCCGACGGATACACGCTCACGGCCTTTAATCCGCCGTCAACGCCTTGGGCATGGTATTTGAACAAACCCCCCTTTGACATTACCCAATTCCGGGGGCTGTCGGTCTATGTGCGCGAGCCTGGCCTGATTGTTGCCCATCCGGGGGCAGGACTCGACAGTTTTGAACAGATGATCTCAGCCTATAACGATAGGTCAAAAAAAATTATCGCCTCCCAACAAAAGGGAACAATCTGGCACATTGCCGCGACCCTGATGAAAAAACGCTCTGGCATCAACTGGTCACAGTATATCTCCTACAAGGGAACAGGTGATATTATCGCCGCCATCCTGCGGCGCGAGGTCGAAATTGGTATTGTCACCGCATCCTCTGCACAGTCTGCTGTTCAGGATGGCAAACTCAAGGCCCTGGCCCTGATCGGAACCACGAAACGGCTGGATGCCTATGCCGATGTGCCAACCATGAACGAAGTCGGAAAAGACCCGCTCGAAGTCTGCATGTTGCGTCGATCAATCTATGCCCCTGCAGGCATTGATGAGGCCCGCCGCGCCGTTTTGGAAAAGGCCCTGATTGCCGCGCAAGACAATACCTTTATGCAGGCGCAATATAACGCGCTCAGTCTTCAACCCGCTCGTGGAAATGGTGTGGAAGCAGATAAAGCCATCGCCGACTCAATCGCAGTGGCAGAAGAAATCAACCTCGCCGCAATCGTCGGCAAGGGGTAAAAAGCCCCTGAACCTCGGGCGTGGGGATACCCTCGCGCCTCATCTTTTTTTTGCGTATTTATGGGCCTTTTTGAGTGTGAGGGCAAAGAGTCATGAAAATTGCTGGCCGGAATTTTACCCGCGAAGAACTTTGCTTTTGTTTGGTTCTTGTTGTTTTTTTCGGAGGTCTTTTTGTCGGGGCACGGTCTTTTAATGCAGACTCCGCACTTTTCCCGATCATGCTTTCTGTTCCTGCCCTGATTTTAATTGCCCTTTATTTTTTTCAGAACCTCTTGCCACAGGGTCTGCGTCGCGCCATTGCCGGACGTGACCGCTTTGCCATTTCGCGACAGAATGATGCTGAAAAGAATGACGCGAAGATTGAGCCAACCCCACCGGGGGTCTGGTTTATTTTCGCCTTCACAGCTGGTGTTACCCTTTTGGCGTGGGCCTTTGGGTTTTATTTTGCCGCTCTGCTTGCCATTGCGGTCTATCTGTTCAAAAGCCGTGCGGCTTTTGGCACGATTGGTTTGCCTGCCGTGCTTCTTGCCCTCATTATCCTCGGCATGATCTTCCTGTTTGATAGTGCCTTTGGTCATTATTATGCCAATGGTGCGCTGTTCTCGACCCGTTTGGGACCACTTTTTGACGGTGCGCCGATACCACAGGCTCTGTCTGACCTTGGCACAGCACTTGTCACAGCCTTGGGGATGGTGACGACACTCGACTCAATCGGCTGGATTATTTTGGGTACGGTCATCGGCATTATTGTCGGGGCTGTTCCGGGAATTGGCCCGGCACTGGGCACCGCACTTGCCCTGCCCTTTACAGTTTATATGGATCCTCTGCCCGCGCTTTTACTGATTATTGCCCTTTATGACGGGGCGATGTATGGCGGTTCTATTCCCTCTATTCTCATGAATACACCCGGCGATGGCTCTGCGGCGGCAACCACACTCGAAGGCTACCCAATGGCAAAGGACGGCAAGGCCATCACGGCCCTAACCATGTCCTCAACAGCCTCTGCATTGGGGGGGCTGATTGGTGATATAATTGCCATCTTCGGATCAATCTTCATGTTGCCCTTTTTGTTGTTGTTCGGAACACCGGAATATTTTCTGCTCGGTCTGTTTGGAATCGTCCTGGTCTCCCTGGTGTCCACAGGGGCATTCTACAAGGCTCTCCTATCCGGATTGTTGGGATTGGGCGTGACCGTCATCGGGATTGCGCCGGGCGGATCTGCGGATGTACGCTATACGTTCAACTCGCTTGAACTCTATGATGGCATTTCTTTTTTACCCATTCTGCTGGGACTCTTTGGCGTGGCAACCATGGCAAGCCTGCATGCGGAAAAAAGCAAACAAATTTCCGTTGTCGAAAATCTGGGCGGTTCGCGTCGCGAGGGCATTCTCATGACCCTGCGCCAATGGCCCACGCTGATCAAAAGCTCTGTTTTGGGTTTTGTCATCGGTGCCATTCCGGGAACCGGGGGGACAGTCGCCACCTTTGTCTCCTACGGCGAAGCAGTGCGTGCAGGCAAAAAGGATGACATTCCCTTTGGTCAAGGCAACCCCCGGGGGTTAATCGCCACGGAGTCAGCGAATAACGCTAGCATCGACGGGGCCCTGGTCCCGACATTGATGTTCGGCATCCCGGGAAGTGCGACAACGGCCATTGTCCTCGCTGCCATGCTGTTGCACGGCCTGCGTCCCGGAACAGCAATGTTTGAAGGCGAAGGCTACGCCCTGACGATTGCTCTTTTTTTGGGATTACTCTATTCGGAAATCGTCATTACCATCATCGGACTTGCCTCTGTGCGGGTTCTCGGGTCACTGACAACCATCAACAAACATATGATTATCCCGATTGTTCTTTTGCTGTCGTTCGTCGGAATTTTTTCCATTCACTTCAACTGGTTTGACGTCTGGGTCATGATTGGGGCAGGTCTGATCGGGTATCTGATGACCAAGTTCGGTTTTCCTGTCATCCCGGCAGTGATCGGGGTGGTTTTGGGCGGCATTATCGAGGAAAACCTTCTGCGGACCTTGGAATTGGGGGGCGGAAGCTTGAGCATTTTGGGAGAACGGCCTGTTTCGATCATCCTGCTCCTGATGACACTTGCTGTCCTGGTCGTCCCGATTGTGAAAGCAACAGGACGCAAAGCCCCCACAGAATAAAGGAGTACACCAATGCGATTGGGATTTATGGGCTTCGGCGAAGCCGCTTTTCACATGGCCAGGGGCCTCGTGCAGGAGGGACTGGACAGCATTGTCGCCTATGACCGGGCCATCACCTGCGGCGAGGATACCCCGGTGCATCAAACCTTGACCCACCGCGCGGGAGATTCAGGTGTAACTCTGGTCAAAACAGCCGATGACCTCGCCCGCGATGCGGATATTGTGGTTCTTTCTGTCCCCGGTGCCTTTGCCGCAGAGGCCGCCGCAACCATCGGGGCCAGGCTCTCCGGTCAACAAATCTTGATTGACACCTGTTCGTCATCCCCGACGGTCAAAGAAAAAATCGCTCAAGACTGCGCCAAACAGGGAATTGGTTATGTTGATAGCCCGATGCTCGGCCCCCTGCCCGTCTATGGGCATAAGGTTCCCATCGTCGCATCCGGCTCTGCTGCGCGGCGGTGGCGGGAATCAATGACCCCGTGGGGCATGGTGATTGAAGTCATCGACGGCCCGGCCGGACGCGCCAGTCACATCAAGCTGGCACGCTCGATCTTTACCAAAGGCTTTGAGGCCCTCCTCGTTGAAACATTCCAATTTGCCCGCAAAAACGGTGTCGAAAACACCGTGATGAAGAGCATCGGGGAGACAATGAACAAGGTCAGCTTTCAACGCTCTGCCGAACGCTACCTGGCCGGTGATCTGGTTCATGCCGCCCGCCGGGCGCGTGAACTTGAGGACGCCATGGCGATGATACAAACCTCAGGCATGACACCGCTGGTTACGGAGGGCGCGTTGGCCCGCCTCAAAGCGTCCGCAAATTCTGGTGCCGCAGAACGACTGGGCGGGGAAATGCCCGGGTCACTGGATGAGGTTTTTGCCATCTGGCAAGATACCGGGATGATCTGATGACTGTACTTTCTGAGCGTCTACACCGCCTCAACCCCTCTGCCACCCGCGCCATGTCAGAACGGGCCGCCGGGCTAAGGGCGCAGGGGCGCGATGTCATTTCCCTCTCAACGGGGGAACCTGATTTCGTCTCCCCTGATGCAGCCATGGATGCCGCACGGATAGCACTCGATAACGGACAAACATTTTACAGTCCGACCGCTGGAATTCCCGAGTTGCGCGCCGCCATTCGCGATGATTATGCCCGCCGTTTCGGCCTCAGCTATGATACGGGCCAGATTATGGTGGGGGCGGGTGCGAAACCCCTCCTCTTTCAGGCCTTCGCCGCCTTGGTGAACCCGGGTGATGAGGTCATTTTGAACGCCCCGGCCTGGGTCAGTTATGTCGAACAAATTCGCTTTTTTGATGGCAAGGCGGTTATCCTTGAAACCAACCCACACACACTTGACCTTAATCTCGCGGCTATTCGCGCAGCACTCACCCCCCGTACGCGGGCGATTGTCCTCAATTCGCCGAATAATCCATCAGGACGACTTTACCCCAATGATGATATTAAGGCTCTCTGTGCACTGGCTGTCGAACATGACCTCATAATCATCAACGATGAAGTCTACGAACGCATTCTGTTTGATGGCGCACACTATCGCAATCCGGTTGAACTTTACCCTACCGCACGCGACCATGTCCTCAACATCAATGCCGTCAGCAAAAGCTACGCCATGACAGGCTGGCGGATTGGCTTTGCACTTGGCCCACAGGAACTCATCAAACGCATGATCCGACTGCAAGGGCATCTGACCTCAGGCGCAAGTTCCATTGCACAGTGGGCCGCTACCGGGGCCTTGCGCGATGGAGATGATGCCGTCCACAACATGTCCGACCACTATCAAAGCCGCAAAGACCTGATGGCGGATTTGCTCGATCACATGCCTGACCTGCGCTACGTTCCTCCCCAGGGGGCCTTTTATATCTTCGCAGATATTCGCGCGACCTTTGGGAAATATCGGGACAACACCCGGATCACAGATGACATCAGCTTTTGCGAGGCACTGCTCGAACAGGACGCCCTTGCGCTGGTTCCGGGAACGGCATTCCTTCAGCCTGGTTTCGTCCGTCTTTCACTGGCAACGTCACCGGACATCATCCGTGCGGCGATGAAACGCCTCAATCACTTTTTGACCCACTTGACCCCTGAAAGAGAGTCCAGATGACAACTTTGAATCCCCCTGCGACCCCCGCCCCAATCCGGCGCGTGGGGTGCAATAACCTGCACAGTTTTTTCGGCTATTATAACAAATCAAACTTCAGCCAGGATGATCGCCTCTTGCTGGCACAACGCACCCCCTTGTTCACGGGCGACCTCACAGGAAAAGAAACCGCAGAAGTTGGCTATTATGACCTGACCAATAATGACCGGTTCCACAAGCTGGGTGACACCACAACGTGGAATTGGCAAATGGGGGCGCAACTTCAATGGCGGGGGACAGGTAACGAAGTTATCTTTAACACCCGCGCACGCGCTCAACGTATTCAAAGCCCGGATCAGGCAATCTTTCCTGACTTTCGCTCGACCCTTATCAATATTGAAACGAAGGAATCGCGTGAACTCCCCCTGCCAATCTATGTCATGGCTCCACGCGGTGATTTTGCACTCACGGTCAACTATTCACGCCTGCTTTTTACCCACCGAACCATTGGTTACTCCGCAACAGAACGCGAACCAGCCCTGGAAAAAGCCCCGAAAAACGATGGCATCTTCCGCATGGATATTGACAGCAGTGAGTGCCGTCTGATTGTCAGCCTGGATGACCTGAAACAATTTGAACACCGCCCCTCTATGAACAAGGCCATTCACTGGATCAGTCATATGGAGGTCAACCCCTCTGGCAATCGTTTCCTTTTCCTACACCGCTGGACAGAGCGCGTCGCGGACGAAACCTGTTTCCTCCACCGCCTGTTCACCATGAACGGCGATGGGTCAGATTTACACCTGCTCGAATGCAGTGACCACCACCTGCCCCAACTGGCAGAAAAATTTGACCCGAATGCAGTCGGAACCTTTGATTACGAAAAATCGGAATACCAGATTTCCCATCCCATGTGGAAATCCGACACAGAAATCATCGTCTGGGGGCCACACAACGGCAATATCCACTATCACCTTTACGATGACAAAACGGCCCAAGTCTCCATCGTTGGGCCGGGAACTTTAGATGAAAATGGTCACATGACCTATGCCCGCGACGGACGCTGGTTGCTGAGTGACACCTACCCGGATGCACAGACTAACGAGCGCATTCTGTTCCTTTTTGATACAGAAGACGAGCAACGCTACGACCTTGGGCAATTTTACACGCCGCCCGACCTTGGCAAGCACAACCGTTGCGATCTCCACCCCCGATGGAGCCGCGATAACAAAACGGTCTGCATTGACTCTGTACACGAGGGAACACGGCAACTTTACCTGATTGACGTGGGGCCATAGAGGCTTTAAGGGGTCGCACTGCGACCCCTTAATTGTGCCTCTTGAATGTCGTGAGAAAATTCTTCGACCAGTTCGCATATCTGGACAACAGAATTTGACAAATCACCCGCAACCTGACTGACAGAACGCGCCGCCTGGTCGGTTCGTTCAGAGGCAGAATAGACCCCGCGAATTGAGATCCTTGCCCGGTTTGCGACGGAAATGGATCTGTCTTGCCCCGGCTGTCGAGTAACGCCTCATTCCTGTTTGACCTGTAAGCCGTATCAGCCCAAACCTGACTGGCAAGAGTGGTGTGATCCAGCAATTCAGGACGTCTTGCACTATCAAGGGCAGCGGTCACGGCCCATGTCCGGATCAAGCCATGCCGCAGGTTCAGGACTTATTCATTTCTCAACCTTGTGCACAAGGTTGAGAAATGATACAGGTACTCCGATGACTTTAGAGTTGGGATATTTATTAGATAAGAGGTGTCCGGTTAATGGAGAAATCAGGTTTGAAATCGTTCTATGCGTGGTATTTTGAGGACAGCCTCAAAATTTCATCCCCATTCCTTGATAGGGGATCCAAACGATTAGGAAAAACCATCGCACCCGTCTTGTCCCTTGTCCTTGCACTAATTATTGCGGCAAATGTTAATGATAAACCTAGCCACGCAATTATTTTTTTAATAGCAGCCATCATTTTACCCTGGTTTATTTATCGGTTTATTCGAGGACTTTTCTGGACAGTTGATGGTTTTCTGAAACCAAAGGAGTAGTCTCACTCCTCATTGGTTCCCTGGAAGTCCAACCAATCCTTATCAAAGGTCTGCGACAAGCCTTCCGGCAGATCGTCTGCTTTCGAAAGGCTGGCAAGGCGTTCTTCACAATCAAAAAACCAGGCTGCGATATTTCTGTTCTCCTGTTTCAGCGGGTATAAACCACATCAGACTAAAACTGACCAGATTTTTCGAGGTGCCCGATACGGCGTAGCCCTCGTGTCCAGTCGAAACGGGGGCGCGCGCCATATGGATACCTCTAAACCTCGATCCTCGTCTTCCGGGGCATCAAACCACTTTCTGCGATCCTCAAATACCCCAGTATTCTGCGGTTCTCGAAAAGGCCTTTCCTGCCTGGCCAACAGAGGCTGGAGGTTTTTAGAGGTGTCCATTTGATTTTTTTGATTTATACAGCGGTTCCTTTGATTTGCAGATTTTTTTAATTTGGGGTTAGATGTTTTTATCCCAGATATTTTTACCCGGGCCGGGCAATCCGAGTTCGTCCCAGATGGTATCAATACGTGTGATGACGTCCTGATCCATGCGGATGACCTGTCCCCATTCGCGGGTTGTTTCGGGGTGAATTTTATCTGTGGCGTCAAAACCAACCTTGGAGCCAAGCCCGCTGACGGGGGAGGCAAAGTCAAGATAGTCAATCGGGGTGTCAGTGATGACGGTCATATCCCGTGCGGGATCCATTTTGGTTGCGACGGCCCACATGACGTCTGTCCAGTCGCGCACAGCAATTCCGTCGTCAACCACAATCACAAATTTTGTGTACATAAACTGACGCAGGTATGACCAGACCCCCAACATGACCCGTTTGGCGTGTCCAGGGTAGGCTTTTTTCATCGAGACAACAGCAATGCGGTAACTGCATCCTTCGGGAGGAAGCCAGAAATCAGTAATTTCGGGAAACTGTTGCCGGATCAGGGGAATAAAAACCTCGTTCAGGGCTTCGCCCAGAACAGATGGTTCGTCCGGGGGGCGTCCGGTAAAGGTCGAGAGATAAATCGGATCACGACGCATGGTGATGGCACTGAGGGTAAAAACGGGAAAGGATTCGACCGCATTATAATAGCCCGTGTGATCGCCATAGGGGCCTTCGGGGGCGTAATCGTCCAGCGAAACCGTTCCTTCCAGTACAATTTCCGCATTGGCGGGAACCTTGATTGGAACGGTTTTACAGTCAATCAGCTCGACTTTTTTTCCGCGCAACAGGCCCGCGAATTGATACTCTGACAGGCTGTCTGGAACAGGTGTCACGGCGGCAACAATGGTCCCGGGGTCACTGCCCAAAACAATCGCTGCGGGCAAGGGGGCGGGCTTTTCCTTTTTCCAGCGCGCATGGTGCTGTGCGCCGCCGCGATGTTTGAGCCAGCGCATGATGGCCTTGTTTTTGCCCAGAACCTGCATCCGATAGATGCCGAGGTTAAAGTCATCTTCGCGGGCCGTACCCGGGCCTTTGGTCACGACCAGCGGCCAGGTGATGAGGGGGGCGGGTTCACCTGGCCAGCAGGTTTGAATTGGCAGGCTGTTGAGATCAATGTCATCCCCGGTGAGGACAATGTCCTGACAGGGAGCCGCGCGGACGTTTTTGGGCTTCATAGCCAGGACTGTTTTGAGCAACGGCAACCGGGCGATTGCCTCCCGCAGGCCACCGGGTGGTTCGGGTTGGCGCAAAAATGCGAGCGTTTCCCCCACCTGTCGCAGTTGGTCACTTGTACGTTCAATGCCCATCGCCACCCGCTCGACCGTTCCAAACAGGTTGACCAGTACCGGAACGCCATAGGGGGTTCCGTCGTCCTTAACGGGATGTTCAAACAACACCGCCGGGCCTTTTTCAGCCAAAAGGCGCGTTTGAATTTCAGTCATGTCCAGCACAGGGGAAACGGGTGCCCTAACGCGCACAAGCTGGTTTTCCCGTTCGAGATGTGCGATAAAATCGCGGAGGCTTTCATAAGGCATACTATTCTAGCTGTGCGTTGCACTGTCTTCTGTCAAGGGGGGTTGACTATTACTCTTGCGTATCTCTCAAAACGTCAAACCGATGAAAGCAGTTGACCTGTACTCCTAATTTTCTAGAATTGATTTCCTTCATCATCACGAAAGTTTAAAACCATTATGAAAAAAACTTTGTTGGTGGGAAGCAATTTTAGTGCCCTGCCGTTGCTCAATCGTTTACAGGCGCGGGGGCATCATGTGGCGGTTTGTGGTAATCGACCGGATGATGCCTGTCACAAGCTGGCGGATCAGTCCTTTTTTATGGACTACGCGGATCGTGATGCCTTGATAGATATGGTGCAGGCGCAGGGTTTTGATTTTTTAGTGCCTACGGGCAATGATTGTTCCTATCGCGTGGCGGCACGGGTAGCGGCGCAGATGGGCTTTCCCGGCTTTGACCCCGAGGCTATCAGTGAAACCCTCCATACGAAGGCTGCCTTTCGCCGGTCATGTCGGGATGTGGGGCTGTCGGTTCCAAACTTTGTGGTTTTGGGGCCCAAGGATGGAATGGCGACGGTTGACGCACTGATTTTTCCGGTGATGGTCAAGCCAGTGGATAGCTTCAGCGGACGGGGCATCGTGCGCCTGGGTGATCGCGCCGGACTCGAACAGGCGGTGGCACAGGCCAGAAAACACTCTGCGGTAGTGGTGGTCGAAGAGTTTTTTGAGGGGACACTCCACAGTCATTCGGCTTTTTTAAAAGATCGCAGGGTCTTTTTTGATGTTTTTGTTGATGAATTTTGCACGGTCTATCCGTGGCAGGTCAACTGTTCCAACCATCCCTCGATTTTGGGGGCAGCACTCTGTACGGCACTGCGTCAGGAGGTTGAAAAACTTGCCGGGGCTTTGAACCTTGTCGATGGGTTATTCCATACGCAGTTTTTGGCCGCACCCTCCGGGGATTTTCGCATTGTTGAGTCCATGCGGCGGTGTCCGGGGGATCTTTACGGGTCGTTGATTGAACGTTCGACCGGGGTTGATTATTGTGATCTTTTTATCAGACCCTTTGTGCGGGACAGCTACCCGAATGAGCCCATCGTGCCGCAGGCTGTGCCGTGGGCGAGACACAGCCTATCCGGTGGTCAGCTTTATTTTTCGTCGCAACACGATTTGTCACTGATCTCACAAGAGCTGGTTCCCCTCGCCCTGACAGGGGCAGATGTGCCAGCGGCCCCCTACGGAAGAGTAGCGGTTTTTTTCGCCCGGTTTGCCGACACGGCGCAGCTGTGGCAGATAACGCCCAAATTGGCAGAACACGTGTGTGTGAGAGCGTTGAAAGATATAAAATAATAGTTGCTATTTTGCAGATTTTTATTCTGTAGGGTGATAGACCCGTGTTTGTTCAGAGGCGTCTTCGTCTGGTTTGTCGTAACAGACATTTTCCCCGAGTGAGCGATAGCAATAAAGCTGTTGTGGTGTGGGGGGCGTTTCTTCTGCCTGACAATAGTTCCCCCCCTTTGACCAGCGGACGATAGAGCAATCTTCGCCGAGCGAATGCGAAACGGCATGATCTGTTACAGGTTTATCCATGGCAACGAGTGTTCCAAGGCCCACCGCCGTCATATAAGGGGTATAGGGGCCGCAGGCACCGAGAGCAAAAAAGGCAAGGACAAGAATTTTTCGCATGATCCAGAGCGTCCTGAAACAGAATCGATTGCACACTGTACCCCGCAATCTGTTAAGAAAATCTTGCTGTGATCCGGTTGCCTTGTGCGTCAGTCTTGCTATAGAATGGAGACCCTCAATAGTGAGGATTTGGCATTTTGAGCCGTATTTTTTCCGCAAGAGAAGAGGATATTGTCCGTGGCTGATATTTTTCGCGAAGTTGATGAGGAGGTCAGACAGGAAAACCTGAAAAAGCTCTGGAAAAAATACGGGCTTTTGTTTGGGGGTGTCTCCCTGGCGATTGTGGTTGCTGTCGCGGGCTGGCAAGGGTGGAAAAGCTATGACCTGTCACAGCGTAAGGAGCAGGCCACCCTACTTTATCAGGCAGCGGAACTCTTGAGCGAACAGGATTTTCAGGGAGCGGAGGAGCTGCTCGCGGAGCTGGAGGGTGTCAACAGTGGTTATGACGTTCTGGCGCGGTTTAAACAGGCCCAGCTTGCCGTTATGCAGGGCCGTACAGAGGACGCCGTAGTCATCTGGGATGGTTTGTCTGACGATGCTGTTGTGGGGCTTTCTGATTTGGCGACGTTGTTAGCGGTGCTTCATTTTTTAGAACAAGGCGATCACTCTGCGGCAGCTACACGGGTGGCGGATCTGTTGCGTGGTGAGTCTGCTTTTTATAGTCATGCCCTGGAACTCCAGGGTTTGATTGCGTTTGAGGACGGCGACAAAGAGGCCGCACGCCACAGCTTTGAACAATTGCTTCAGGACAGCGAAACACCCGACTATTTAAAAGCGCGTGTGGAGCGTCTTCTTTCCGTGATTGAGGATTAGGATCATGGCTTTTTCTGTTCGGATTCTGTTCCGCAAAGCAATTTTTTCCCTTGTCCTGCTGGTTCTTGCGGGCTGTGATACGGTTGATGACTGGATCGGTGAAGAACTTCTCGGTGAAGAGTTCCCCAGCGAGGGTTTGCCCGGTGATTCCCCATTGGATCAGAACTGGCGCGAGGAAGAGCAGACGCTTGTTTCGCCGCCTAGTACCCGTATTGCGGTTCAGGCGCAGGATGAAAGGCCTCAGGCTGATCCTGAACTTTCCGGTGAAGAAATTATTTTACCCCCCCCCTTTGAAAACAAGGTCTGGACCCATGTAGGTGGCAATCCGGCACATGCCATGTTTCACCTGCAGCTCGCGGATCAACCTGTTGAACGCTGGCGGCGCGATCTTGGGGCGCACAACAACGATGATCGGGCCTTGTTGGGCCAGCCGGTTGTTGTTGACCCCGTGATCTTTGCCATGGATGCTGAAGCGGTGGTTTATGCCTTTGATCGCCATACAGGGCGTCGGTACTGGCGGCGTGATTTGCGTGAACTGTTTGCGGATGATGGTGGCTTTGGGGGGGGGCTGGCCTATGCACAGGGGCGATTGTTCGTGACCACGGGCTTTGCCCAGATTTTCGCACTGGATGCCCGCTCTGGCGCGGTGCAGTGGCGCCAATCCGCACCCGCTCCCCTGCGGGCGGCCCCGACGGTCAACGGTGGACGTGTTTTTGCCGTGACGCTTGATAACCAGACCCTCGCCCTTTCAGCGCAGGATGGTCGGCGGTTGTGGTCGCATTCTGGCGTCCAGCAGGAGGCATCGCTGTTAGGCGGGGCGAGTCCTGCGGTTGCGGGACGAACTGTGGTCGTTCCCTATTCTTCGGGGGAATTGGTGGCCCTTGATGCTGTCGAGGGTGAAGAACTGTGGTCTTTTGATCTGTCCGTGCGCCGTCGAGGCAATCCGCTGACGGATATGTCTCATATTCGGGGATTGCCTGTTATTGATCGCGACCGTGTCATTGCCATCAGCCATTCCGGGCGGATGGTGGCCCTTGATCTCGCAGAGGGACGGCGGTTGTGGGATATTGATGTGGGCGGGACTCAGACACCTTGGGTGGCGGGGGAGTATCTCTATGCGCTCTCCAGCGATGCCCGGTCGAATGAAACCCGTATCCTTGCCGTGCGACGCTCAGATGGGCGGGTACGTTGGGCGCAGTCTCTCCCCGCCTTTGTCGATGGTGATCGTGATGATCCACTCATCTGGTATGGGCCTGTTCTGGCGGGGGATCGTTTGATTGTCGCGGGGTCACAGGAATTTTTGGTGTCTCTGTCCCCCTATACAGGTGATCTATTGGGGACGAGTGAGATAGTCGATGGGGCGAACCTGCCCTTTATTTTTGGCCTCTCTGATGGAGCCGCTCTGCCCCCTGTTGTGGTGGGGGGAAGCCTCTATCTGGTCAGCAATGATGCCTATTTGATCGCCTATCAATGACAGTTGGATTTGGGGGCGCAAGCGATGTATTCTGTGGCGATTGTTGGGCGACCCAATGTTGGTAAGTCCACTCTTTTTAACAGGTTGACGGGGCGACGTCTTGCACTGGTTGATGATCGCCCCGGTGTGACGCGCGACCGTCGAGAGGCCGACGCCCAGCTTTTCGATCTCAGTTTTCGCGTGATTGATACGGCGGGCCTTGAGGACGCGTTTGACCATTCGCTAGAAGCCAGAATGCGCCAACAAACCGAGCGTGCCGTTGCACAGGCCGATTTGGCTGTGATGATTGTTGATGCACGGGCCGGAATTACACCAATGGATGAGCACTTTGCCCGCTGGTTGCGGCGGAGCAAAACGCCGATTGTGCTTGTCGCTAACAAATGCGAAGGCCGTCAGGCCGACGTCAATCGTCTCCAAGGCTATAGCCTTGGACTGGGGGAGCCCGTCCCCTATTCTGCGGAACACGGTTTGGGGGCCAGTGATCTTTATGACGGGATCAGTGCACACTATCGCCGTTGGCAAGAGGACAACGCCCCCCCCCTCCTGTCTGTCCCTGTTTCTGTTGTGGACAACCCGTCCTTTGATGACGGGGAGGATGGCGGTGATTTGTCTCTTGAACTGGACGAAGAGGGCACCGCTTGTCATCCGGCTCTTACAACTGCGTTGCAACTGGCCGTG
This sequence comes from Kiloniellaceae bacterium, assembly GCA_965199245.1. GTDB lineage: Bacteria > Pseudomonadota > Alphaproteobacteria > Kiloniellales > Kiloniellaceae > Carbonatibacter. The sequence goes on along the minus strand of CBDAQP010000002.1, from coordinate 58,836 downwards.
ATGGGGCGTCCGAATGTTGGAAAATCAACGTTGATTAACCGATTGTTGGGCGAAGATCGTCTCTTGACCGGGCCTGAGGCCGGAATTACCCGCGATGCCATCGCTGTTGATTATAATTGGCAGGGGCGTCCCCTGCGTCTTGTCGATACGGCAGGCCTGCGTAAACGGGCCCGGGTTGTGGAGACGATTGAAAAAATGTCTGCCGCTGATTCCTTGCGCGCGTTGCGCTATGCACAGGTTGTTGTTTTGGTTCTGGATTGTGATGGTGTCCTCGACAAACAGGATTTGACCATTGCCCGCACGGTGTTGAACGAAGGGCGTGCACTGGTGATTGCGGTAAACAAATGGGATTCTTGTGGTCAGAAAAAGCAGGTTTTACAAAGCCTGTCTGATCGTTTGCAGAGGTCACTGTCGCAGGGGAAAGGCCTCCCTGTTGTCGCGATTTCTGCATTGAAAGGACACAATCTAGACGGATTATTGAGCGCAGTTTTCGACATTTATGATATTTGGGACAGCCGCATTCCCACCGCGAAGCTCAATAATTGGCTTCAGGCCCTTGTGGACAGACACCCCCCACCGGCCCCCGGCGGGCGGCGGATTAAGTTGCGCTATATGACACAGGCGCGCACGCGGCCGCCGACCTTTGCCTTGTCTTGTTCCTTGCCCGATGATCTCCCCGGAGGTTATCTGCGCTTTATTGAAAACTCCTTGCGCGAAAGCTTTGACCTGCCGGGGGTTCCTCTTCGTCTTCATCTGAAAAAAACGCACAACCCTTACGCAGATCAATCATAACATGATAGCGTGCTATCCAGGTTAGCATCTTAGTAGTTGACAGTAACCTTCGCGTGCCTGTAGATTAGTCTTGTCTTGTTCTAAAGGCTATGTTAAAATTATTCGCACGTTTTTTCTCAACTTGAGGGGATGCAACTTAAGAGACGGAGGCTGGTCTTATTATGTGTAAGATTGACGGGAAATTGCGTTGGGGAAATAACCTGTTTCTGAGAAGGATGGTCAGTATTGCCGTAGGAAGAAAGAGGAAAAGCCTGGCGTCCATTGTCGGGGTGCTTACGTTCATGACAACGATGGCGATGGCGGAAGAGTATGAGATTGATGTCTCACTGGAAACTGGTCCGAACCACATTCGGAATGTCAATGTAAGTGAAATCACAGATAGGATCGAAAAAGCCAGCAATGGCAGGTTGAAATTTAACCTTTTTCATGGATCTGCCAAATTCAAGGGGAAAGATGAGCTGACGGCCCTGGCGCAGGGCGCACTGGATATGGGTGTGTCGGCTAACTGGTATATGGGTGCTGTTATTCCCGACTTCAATATGGTCGGACTCCCTATGTTTTATGGCTTGCCGCGCACGGAACAATACAAAGTCTGGGATGGGAAGACAGGTCAGGAGCTTCGCCGGCGTTTGATGGACAAGCTTGGCGTCGTCGTTATTGGCGATTCACTTGATCTTGGCTTCGGCGCAATGTTCTTTGTTGACAAGGAGGTCAGAAACCCCCTCACTGATTTAGTCGGCCTAAAGATGCGCGCCCCCGGTGGGGCCTCAAATATCGCGCGCTTTGAGGTGCTTGGGGCAGCGGCCGTATCGATTCCTTTCGCCGATGTACCGCAGGCATTGCAACGCGGGACTGTCGATGGCATTGCCTCTAATCATGAGGCGGTTCGATCCGCAAAGCTGTGGGAATCTGGTTTGAGGTATTCCTATTCAGACTATCATGCATTCTATCAATATATCCCGATCATGTCGCGCCGGAAATGGCTAGAACTGCCAGAAGATTTGCAGGTTCTTATCACGAGTACCTGGCAAGAAGCCGTTGGTGCGGCCCGTGACCGTACGGCCGATCGTCAGGAGCAAGCTGTGAAGGAAAGCGCAGCCAATGGCATGCTGCATGTCGTTGGCACTAGGGAGGATCTTGCCGCGATGCGTGCGACCTTGATGAATCGTCAAGATGATTTGATAAAGGAGCTTCGCATTGACCCCCAACTGATTGAAATGGCACGCGAAGATCTGTCTCGCTAGAGTACGGATGGCGGGCTGGCTCGTATTGGCTCGCCACTACTTCCATATTTCGGGATGATGAAATGACGCGGTCTGAAAAAATATGGAATTCTTTTGAGGATGCGATCTTTAGCATTCTTGCGTTGGGAGCGATTCTGATGGTGTGCATTGAAGTATTTACACGCTATTGGATGCCCGCAGCTTTAACCGATTGGGGGACTGAGGTGATCATGTACCTGATCGTGACGGCAGTGCTGATTTCCGGCAATCAACTGGTTTTGACTGATCGGCATATTCGTGCGGATATGTTTGTTCGAAAACTTCCCGCAGTTCCTCGGCGCGTAATTGATTTCTTCACTCTTCTGATCGGGTTTTTATACTGTGGTACCGTTTCCTGGTTTGCTGTTGAAGTGGTTGCTTTTGCTCACATGATCGACATTCGATCCGACAGTTCGCTTCAGTTTAAGCAGTGGATATTTTACCTTGTCCTGCCAATTTCCTTTGGGTTGATGACTATACGCTATTTGATCCAGATTGTCCGGCTCGTTAAGAGCGATTCATCCCGAGATTATTCCAGGAACGATGGAATTACAGGATCTCATAAATAAGGGGCAGAGTTCATGAATCCTCTATCCGCTGTTGTTATATTTTTGACTTTTCTGATCTCGGGTATGCCGATTTTCCTCGTACTTGGGGTGCTTTCCCTTTTACTGTTCTGGGTGGAAGGCGAACCCCTGATTGCTTTGCCACAATTATTTGTCGATCACCTCAAATCAGAAACACTGGTCGCCATTCCTTTTTTTGTCATCGCAGCGCAGTTTATGCAAAGAGGTGGAATTGCCAAGGCTTTAGTCGATTGTGCCTATGCGTGGGTTGGTGCTATCCGGGGGGGGCTGGCACTGGTTTGTGTAGTTGCAACATCTATCTTTGCCGCCGTTTCCGGCTCATCGGTCGCAACAGCGATGGCAATGGGCAATCTGTTGGTACCGGAAATGCTTCAGAAAAAATACGAACGCCATTTTGCTCTGGGTGTTGTCGGTGCATCCGGAACTCTGGGCATTCTGATTCCACCGTCATTGGCCATGATTGTCTATGCGGTGATTGCAGAGGAATCGGTTCCACGCCTTTTCCTCGCCGGGGTCATCCCTGGCCTATTGCAGGCGGGTTTTTTTGCTGCCTGGGTCATTTTCTATACACGCTACAAAAACTATCCACGCAGTGAACCGATGAATTGGGGAGAGCGAAAAAAGGTCAATCTTCAGGCCGGGCCAGCCATGTTGTTGCCGATTATTATTCTCGGCGGGATCTATAGCGGTATTGTTACGATCACGGAAGCAGCTGGAGTGGCAGCGTTCTCAGCGATTATGATCTCCTTGATCTTTTACAAAGGGTGCACAGTTCAACAGATTCCCGGGATCATTGCCGATGCCATGAAGATGACAGCTGTGATCTTTTTCATCATTCTGGGTGCACTTTCTTTTGGTCATTGGATCACCGATGCACGTCTAGCGGATGAATTGATCGAATTTGCGACCCTTCATGACCTCAAAGCCTGGCAGTTTTTGTTACTGATGAACCTCATCATGCTGTTGCTTGGAATGTTTTTGGAAGTAATTGCGGTAATGCTGATAACCGTTCCGCTTGTCCTACCGCTCCTCGGGCCGCTCGGGATTGATCCGATCCACTATGCAATGGTTGTCACGATCAATATGGAATTGGCTTTACTTACGCCGCCTGTGGGGTTGAACCTGTTCGTTTTGTCATCAATATCCGATACCCCGGTGGAAATTGCGGCGAAAGGTGTCTTCCCGTTCGTTATGATTATGCTAATTTTGCTGGGGGTTGTGACCTTCGTGCCTGAAATATCGCTATTTCTTCCAAATCTGGTGTACGGAGGCTAAATCCTGTTTAGAATTGTAATTATCACCGTTTGACGGTTGGCCGAGAGCTCTTTTATGGTTGCAATGAGTAGTCTTGTTCTAAAGGTTCTGTTAAAAGGGCTTGTTCGTTTGATGCAACTTGAGAGATGGAGGCAGGTTTTATGTGTAAGCTTGGCAGGAAACTGCGTTGGGGAAAACTAGTCCGGTTTGTGGGAGGTGTTTTCGCTGTTGTTATGGTAACTGCCAGTGGAGTGCATGCGGGGGAGAAGGTGCGCTGGAAAATGCACTCTGCCTTTGGGTCGCAGTTGCCAGTTGTGGGAGGGACGGCCCATAACATTGCGGAGCAGGTCGCGAAAATGTCAGGTGGGGATTTCAAGATCAAGGTCTTTGAACCCGGTGCGTTGGCCGGGGGCTATGCTTACTACGATCCCATTGCCCAGGGGGCCTTTGAAGCGGCCTATGGTTCTCCCGGCGCAAACCAGAGCAAAAGCCCGGCATTGGCCTTTGCCTCGTCTTGGCCTTTCGGTCCCGGAATTGGGGAGTTTCTCGCTTGGTTAAAATTTGGCGGGGGGGAAGAAATTATTTCTGAAATCTATGCCCGGGATAATATCAAATATTTCATGTGTGGCCTGATTCCGCCGGAAACATCGGGCTGGTTTCGTGAACCTGTCACGTCTGTCGAAGACCTCAGTGGCCTGAAAATGCGGTTTTCCGGCATGGGTGCATTGGTGATGCAGAAATTAGGCGTGTCAACGCAGCTTTTGGCGGGTGGGGATATCTATCCCGCGCTCGAACTAGGGACGATTGATGCGACTGAATTTATGATGCCTGCGATTGATCGGGCACTCGGGTTTTTTCAGGTCGCAAAGTACAATTATTTCCCCGGCTGGCATCAACAATCTTCGACCAGTGAAATCCTGATTGGCATGAAGGCGTGGACTGATCTGCCGCCTGAATATCAGGCCATGTTTGAAACGGCCTGTACGGCAAATGTCACGCTTCAAATTGCTGAGGGAGAGGCAGCCCAATATCAGGCCATGATGGACAATGAAGCCGATGGGGTGACGAATGTCACTTGGCCCGATGATATTCTGGACAAACTACGCGCCGCTTGGGCGGAGGTTTTGGAAGAGCAAATTGCGGGCAACGAAGACGTGGCGCGCTTGTGGGCAAGCTATGATGCCTTCCACAAAAAATATCAAATCTGGGGCGCACGCGGCTACCTCAAGTAAGGCCCGCACCGTCTGCTTTAGGGGGGGCAAGCTGTCAAAGCCCCCCCCGCCCGGTTCGCTGTCCCCAATTTGTGCCGTCAAAAGGAAGCTTGTGGATGCTGTTTGATGTTGTCCTGCGTCTGTGTGCCTCTCTTGATCGAGTCGTTCGGTTTGCAGGGCGGTCTGCGGGGTGGGTTATCCTGCCGTTGATTGCAACCATCGTATTTGATGTTGTCACGCGCAAGCTGGATGTGACCCGTTTATGGTTTGCAGAACTGACCATGACCTACGGTTATTCGGCCTCGACCATTTTTCAGGATCTGGAGTGGCATTTTCATGCCGTGTTGATGATGATGGGCTTTGGCTTTGCCTATTTGACCAATACGCATGTGCGTGTTGATGTTTTTCGCGAGCTTTTGCCGCGTCGCAAACAGGCGTGGTTGGAGGTGATGAGTCTTCTTTTGCTTGGCATCCCTTTCCTTGTTATTATGGTTTATTATGGCTGGGTTCTGTTTGACATGTCCTGGAGTCAGGACGAGGGGTCGGATTCACTGACGGGGTTGAACAACCGTTGGTTCATCAAGTTTTTTATCCCGCTGGGCTTTTTGATGACTCTCTTTGCCCTGTTGGCCACGCTGGGGCGTTTGGTGGTTTTTTTATTCGGATCGGCACAACAGCGACGCCTCTGCGAGACGCAACTTGCGATCTTCAGGGTTGCAGAGCGTGAAAAACTACCTTCTGAAGATGCGAAATGACCTGTTACGGGGACAGGCTCTGAGCTTTTCCAAGGAGGACAACTGCTGTGTTTTTGGAACTTTGGGACTCCTTTTACGATCATCTGTTTGAGTATATGGCGGCCTGGATGTTTCTGGCCCTCGCGCTTTTGCTGTTTACGGGGATGCCTGTTGCGATTGCCTTGGGGGGTGTTGCTATGATCTTTGCCCTTGGGGCCATTGCGCTTGATTTTTTAGACTGGCCAATTTTTTTCCAGATTGTTCAACGGTTCTGGGGTGGGGATGGGGCATCGGGGGCGGTGCAGAATTTGATCCTTGTTGCTGGCCCCTGCTTTATTTTCATGGGAACCATGCTGGAAAAATCGCGTGTTGCCGAAGATTTGCTAGCGATTCTTCAGGTGATGTTGCGCCGGATCCCCGGTGGGCTGGCGGTTTCGGTTGCGGTGATGGGGACGATCTTGGCGGCGACAACGGGGATTATTGGGGCCTCTGTTGTGATGATGACGCTTTTGGCTCTTCCGGCAATGTTGGCGCGACGCTATGACCCCGCACTGGCAACAGGAGCCATTGCGGCCTCTGCAACACTCGGTATTTTGATTCCGCCCTCGATTATGCTGGTTTTGATGGCAAATTTGTTAGCTATTTCCGTTGGGAGTCTCTTTATGGGAGCGATTGTGCCCGGCTTGATCCTGTCCGTGCTTTATGTGGTTTATATTGTTGTTGTCTGCGCTCTTAACCCCAACAAGGCGCCTGTGCAGGGGGATGACACAGACCTTGCACCGTCGAATCCGCGACATCTGCGCCTCTTTTTCGGGGGCTGTGGTCTGGCGGTGCTCTTATCGCTTGCGGGGATTGTTGATTTCTCAACGGATGTCAACTGGCCCCTGATGGGGCTTTTGGTGGTTTTTATCGTATCTGCTGTAATTGGCAGGCGGGAGGGAAACAGCCTGCTTGGCGGTATTTTGCGCGGGTTTGTCCCGCCGATATCACTGATTGTGATGGTTCTGGGGTCGATTTTCGGCGGGCTGGCGACACCAACCGAGGCGGCAGGCGTCGGAGCTTTTGGGGCGATTGTGTTGGCGGCGATCAATCGCACTTTGAGTCTGCGCGTTTTAAAAGATGTAGTTGAAAGAACAGCCCTGACGACGGCCATGGTCTTTTTCATCTTTGCCGGGGCGATGGCCTTTTCTACCCTTTTTCGCAATCTCTACGGCGAAGATCTGATTGTTGACTTCATCGAATGGCTGGGGCTGGGGCCGTGGGCCTTGCTGATTATGTTGATGGCCCTGATTTTCTTGATGGGATTTTTCTTTGATTTTCTGGAGATTATCCTGATTGTATTGCCCGTCTTTGCCCCGGTTATCAAGTCCTTGACCCCGGCTTTTGTCGGGCATCTGGGGCTGGAACCTGCAACCAGTCTGGTGCAGTCTGCGGCACATGAAACAACCGTGATGAACTGGTTTGCGATATTGGTTGCGGTGAATCTTCAGACCTCTTTCCTCACCCCGCCTTTTGGGTTTGCCCTATTTTATATGAAAGGCGTTGCGCCGCCTTCTGTGACAATGCAACATATTTATCGGGGCATTATTCCTTTTATTGGCCTCCAGCTGATTGGCCTCTCGGTGGTCTTTTTTTGGCCAGATGTTGCCTTGTGGTTGCCCCGGATGTTTCTGAAGTAGGACACCCGGAAAGTTCTGAAAATGTTGCGGACAGCCAATCGCGAAAGTATCTGGCGGGCTGGATATTCGGGGCGATCTGCCCCGCCCGGGGTGTGGGGGCCGCGCTTGTCCTGCCGCGCTGTGATACACGCGGGATGCAATGGCATCTGGAAGAAATATCATCACAGGTCGAGCCCGGTTCCCATGCTGTCATCATCCTTGATCGGGCCGGATGGCACACGACAACCAATCTGGATATCCCGGACAATATCACCCTCTTGCCGCTGCCGCCACGCAGCCCGGCCCCGGTCGAAAATGTCTGGCAATATTTGCGACAAAACCGGCTGTCAAACCGCGTCTTTGACAATCACGACCAGATCGTTTCCCTCTGTTGTGACGCATGGAATAATCTCACCGAAAGACCATGGAAAATCAGGTCAATCGGACATAGAAGCTGGGCATATGGGTTCTGAATTATAAAAGTTGGTATAACATTGCCGCCAAACACGAAGGCGGGGATCCAGATGTTGAGCAAACGCGCACGCATTCGTTTGACATCATGGATTATTTCGTTTCTAAGGAAGGTTCCCTTGCTTCAGCAAAAATGACCGTTTTTCAGGCGAACTATATGGACAAACACAGTTCCATGCAAAAGACAGCACAGGGGCTTGTCGTACACGGTGATGGTTTGAGAACGGCCTCTGCCTTGCACGGAGATTAGAGAGGGATGGTGAGGAACAGAGACCCCTTGACCAGTAGCCATTGGGGAACCTACCGCTTCGCTTCCGGGTCAGAGAGGGAAAGAGAGCAACAGGGGTGGGGGGATCTGACACCCTTTGAGCAAGACCCTGACCCCTCCCCGATTGGGCGAGGGATGCGCGACAGTCGTGACGGGCCGATGCGAATCACAACTCCGCTCATCCGGCGAGGCTGGTTGGACATGGGGCCGGGCGCAAAAGGGCGCGGTGGTGAACCCTTTGTCGCTGTGACTTGGGACGAGGTTCTCGAACGCATTGCGGCTGAATTGTCGCGGGTGCGTGATGATTTTGGTAATAGCGCGATTTTTGGCGGGTCTTATGGCTGGGCCAGTGCAGGGCGTTTCCATCATGCCCAAAGTCAGCTCAAGCGTTTTTTGAACTGTGCGGGTGGTTTTACCTCTTCGGTCAATACCTATAGCTTTGCCGCCGCCGAAGTCATGATTCCCCATGTTTTGGGGTCTTATCGTGACCATCTCTACCGCTGTACAGCGTGGTCTCATATTGTTGAGCATACGCGCACCTTTGTTGCCTTTGGCGGTATCCCTTTGAAAAATGGACAGGTAATGCAAGGCGGCGGGGGGCGTCATATCCAACGCGACAACCTCCGTGCAGCGGTTGCAAAGGGGGTTGAGTTTGTCAATATCTCGCCCTTGCGCAATACGATTGCAGCAGAGGTCGGTGCAGAGTGGATGCCCTTGCGCCCCTGTACAGATACCGCCCTGATCCTTGCGCTTTGTTCTGAATTGATCTGTCAGGGTTTGGTGGATCGTCCCTTTCTTGACCGCTATACGCAAGGGTTTGAACCTTTTGCCGCCTATCTGGCGGGGGAATGCGATGGTGTCCCTAAAACAGCGCAATGGGCCGCAGAACTTTGTGAACTGGACGCCCGTGATATTCGTGCTCTGGCTCGTCGTATGGCGCAAACCCGAACAATGATTTCGCTCAGCTGGTCCTTGACCCGCCAACATAATGGTGAACAGCCATTCTGGGCGGCAATTGCTCTGGCGGCGATGTTGGGACAGATTGGCTTGCCCGGGGGGGGATTTGGGTTCGGCTACAGTGCGGTTAATTCTGTGGGGAATGGTTTGGCACCTTTGCCGATGGCCTCCTTTCCACAGGGGCACAATCCGGTTCAATCTTTTATCCCTGTTGCGCGTATTTCTGATATGCTCCTGAACCCGGGGGGGGCGTTTTCTTATGAGGGGGAAAAATACAGCTACCCCGATATTCGCCTGCTGTGGTGGGCGGGGGGAAATCCCTTTCATCACCATCAAGACCTGTGGCGATTGCAAAAGGCGTGGGAAAAGCCCGAAACGGTGATTGTAAATGATTGGTGCTGGACCGCGACGGCGCGACGGGCAGATATTGTCCTGCCTTGTACAACGGCACTGGAACGGCGTGATTTGGCCCTGACGCCCAGAAATGATCATGTCGTGTCTATGGATGCGATTTTTCCGCCTGTTGGACAGGCGCGCGATGACCATGAGATTTTTCTGGCTCTGGCCCGTAAAATGGGTTTTGAGCAGACGTTCAGCGCGGGCTTGAGCGCGGAGGACTGGCAACGTCGTCTCTATGACGACACACGCCGCGATATGGCGGCGGAGGGGGTGGATTTTCCCACTTATGCTGATTTTCGTGAACAAGGCTGGTTCCAGTTCCGCAATCCGCGCGGGCCTGCAATCATGATGGAAAAATTCCGTCAAAACCCGGTCGATCATCCACTGAACACACCCAGTGGACGCATTGAGATTTTTTCTGAACAGGTCGCGTCTTTCGGTGATGGCCCCGGGCATCCTTTTTGGCATCCGCCGCGCGAGTGGTTGGGTGCATCCTGCGTTGGTCAGTCTTTGCACCTCATCACCCATCAGCCTGCTGATAAACTCCATTCACAGCTCGATCACAGTGACTGGTGCCAATCACATAAGATCAAGGGGCGTACGCCCGTGCTCATTCATCCACAGGATGCACAGCGGCGCGGCCTTGACCAACATGATCTCGTGCGTGTTTTCAACGCGCGGGGGGCCTGCCTTGCAGGGCTTGAGATTACCGACGCTGTGCGTCCCGGTGTTGTGGTCATGGCAACCGGGGCCTGGTTTGACCCCTGTGAGCGTGAAGACAGGCTCTGTCGGCATGGTAATCCCAATGCCTTGACAGCCGATCTGCCGACCTCTGCCATCGCGCAAGGCCCTGCGGCGAATAGCTGTTTGGTTGATCTGGTCAAGTACGACGGAATCGCTCCCGAGGTGAAGGCGTTTTATCCACCAAAGGTTGAATAATCCGCTCTCGCAGGTTATGCGAGGAGAAAGAGCAATGGAGGGGATGACGTGAAGGTTGCAGTTATTGGCGTGGGGGCAATGGGGTCTGTCTATGCGGCCTTGATGGCAGAGGCAGGACATCAGGTCTGCGCCGTTGATTGTTGGGCAGACCATGTTGCCGCGATCAATCGGGATGGCCTGAGGATTGAAGGGGCCAGTGGCAACCGCACCGTCAGGGGCCTGCAAGCAGTGACGCGCGTGGAAGAGCTTGATCCCTGTGATCTCTATATTGTTGCGACGAAGGCATCGGGCGTTGCACAGGTTGCCCGTGACCTGTCACGCTGTTTACCCCCGAATGCACAGGTTCTGGCGATTCAAAATGGTCTGGGCGCGGAGGAGCGCATCTGCGCCCATCTGCCACGGGATCAAGTTTTGTTGGGGGTTGCCGACGGGTTCGGGGCCGCGATGCGCGATCCCGGTCACGTCCATCACGCCGCGATGAATCTGATTCGTCTGGGAGAGTTAGACGGGGGGGTGACGCCACGTTTGCAGGCCCTTGAAACCTTTTGGCAAAACTGCGGCTTTCAGGTGCGGGCCTTTGCTGATCTTCATCAGCTAATCTGGGAAAAATTTCTGTGTAATGTTGCCCTCAGTGCCCCCTGTACTCTGTTCGATTGCACGGTGGGTGAACTCATGGACAATCCCCAAGCGCGGGAGGTGTCCTTTGGCTGTGTGATGGAAGCTTTCCGCTGTGGTTGTGCTGAGGGGATCAATTTTTCCTTCGAGGATCCACTTGCTTACGTGCGTGATTTTGCCGTGCGCCTGCGTGAGGCCAGCCCGTCGATGCGGATCGACCACCAACAGGGGCGCAGGTCGGAAATTGACGCTATTAACGGCATGGTTCCGGTTCTGGGGGCGCGGTTGGGGATTGAAACCCCCTATAATACGACACTGTCTGCGCTTGTGAGTGCGCGTGAGGAAAAGTTTTGATATGAAATTGGCGTCCTTTTGTCTTGACCATCGCGCGACCTATGGACTGTTGCGCGGAACCGCGCTTTATCCGGTTGATGAGGCGTACAGCGCACGCTATCCCACCTTAAAAAAAGTTCTTGAGGCAGGTGATTTGTCGAATTTGGAGGCCGCCTGTACGGGGACAGCGGTAGAGATGGCCTCCGTGACTTGGTTGCCGCCCCTACCTGATTCGGATAAAATTCTTTGCGTCGGGATGAATTACAAAAAGCCCTACCCCGTTGCGGGTGTCCAGCTTTCCACGCCAGAGCATCCGATTTTTTTCGCACGTCACGCCGATAGCTTTGTCGGTCATGGTGTTGCGTTGCAACAGCCTACGGGGTCTGCGGGTGACAGCTATGATTTCGAGGCCGAGGTCGTCGCGGTGATCGGCAAGGCCGGGCGTCATATTGCTGTGGCTGATGCCCTCGCACACGTTTTGGGGTATTCCCTGATGAACGAAGGCTCCGTGCGTGACTGGATGGCCCATTCTGTTCATGCCGGGAAAAATTTTTTTGCTTCTGGGTCGTGGGGGCCGTGGATTACAGTCGGCGATCTGTCGCCTGAAAATTTGGAGCTGTCGAGTTTTGTGAATGGCGTACAGATGCAAGCGGCCTGTCTGTCAGAAATCATTTTTGATCTACCGACGCTCATTTCCTACATCTCGCAGATCACACCACTGGCTCCCGGTGATGTCATTGCAACTGGTTCCCCCGATGGCACAGGCGGTAGCCGAACGCCGCCCGTTTACCTCTGCCCCGGGGATCGAGTTGAGATAAAGTCACCGTCTTTGGGGCATCTCAGCAACCCCGTTGTTGCTGGTTAAAAGACCTCTGAGACAGCAGTGCGCATTCGCTCTACTTTCTCATCGGTACAGCCTTATCACGTCACGGTGTTTTGAAGGTTACTGTCCCTTGGGCGAGTAGAGTAAAGTCCTCGTCTGTTGCGATCAAGCTGTAGTCTCCCTCTGCGACGAGTTTTTTCTTTACAAAACGACCGTAAGACCAGGTTGTTGTCCAGTTGCCCGTGGCATCTGCGACTGGTGCAGGAGTGACGGCGTAGCCAATATCACTTTGAACGCCGTCTGTTGTGATGAGCAAAAGCGTTATTTCTGAATGTGGTGCAAAGCCTTGCCCAAAGAGTTCGATTTCCCCCTTTTTGTCGAGTTCAAGCAGACCTACCGCTGTGATCTGTGGAGTGGGTGTTTTTATAGAACAGGCTGCGACCAGAAAGACACTGGCGAGAGCGGACGCGATTAAGTGTAATTTCATCACTATATTGTCTCCTGCATCAGAGTGTTTGTTTAACCATCAAGAATTTTCGATTGTTTGCGATGTTGTCGCACACCCTGATAAAGCGCGTAGACACATAGCAGCAAAATCACGAGGGAAAGGGGGCGAGTGACGATCTGGACCACAAAGGCCATCACATCGCCGTGGACAAGGGCAAGAGAACGTGCCAGCTCGCCCTCCGCAAGAGTGCCCAACGTCAGGCCCAGCACCAGGGGCGCGCGCGGTACATCAAAAAATATGAACAGGAACCCGATGGCCCCGACAAAAAGCATAATGGCAATGTCATCCAGCGACCCCCGGATTGCGTAGGCCCCGACAACAGCCAGGGTCATAATAATCGGGGCCAGAATGGCGCGGGGTATCTGAATGACCCGCACACCGTATCTTGCAATCAACAATCCGATGGGCACAAACAACAGGTTGGCCACAAACAGGCTGGCGATGAAAGCATATGTGATCCCGGCATTGAGTGTGAAGAGTTCAGCACCGGAGCGGAGTCCATGAATCATCAGCCCTCCCAGCAAAACGGCAGTGACTGGATTACCGGGAATGCCCAGCCAGACGTTGACCGAGGTAAGGCTGAACATACTTGGCAATAACGCGGGCCGCCGTATCCGTTCCCCCACCCGGCGAATAGGCAACAATCATCGCAACGGGCTTTTTGGGAAAATCTGCGGCTGTTGTCGGAATCGCTGCCGTGACAAGGGCGACCAAGGCCAGTGCTGTAGTCTTGATTGTGTCAAACATGAAAGAAGCTCCTGTTTGAGGATGGAACCCGCGCTCTTATCGCAGGCATTTCAAGCTAATAAACAAAACAAAAATAGTGTATACATTAAAGAACATTTTGCGTCAAATTCTTATCATCAGGCGGTCTGAATCCGTCCTTGCGGTTTTTGGGGATCAATGCTTGACCCCTGTCATTATCATCCACTAAAAAAGGCAACCCTGCGCTTTATTTTCCCGAACCTGATTTGGAACAATAGACATGAAAAACGTTGATGTGAGCCAAAGACGCGACCGGGCCATTGCCCGCGGTATTGGTATGGTGACGCAGGTCTATGCTGCACGTGCAGAAAATGCTGAAATCTGGGATATTGAGGGTAACCGCTATATTGATTTTGCCGCAGGAATTGCTGTGGTCAATACGGGGCATTGCCACCCGTACGTCATGGCGGCAGTGCAGAAGCAGTTGCAGGCCTTTACGCACAGTTGCCATCAGGTTGTGCCCTATGAAAGCTATGTCCGTCTGGCGGAGCGTTTGAACAGTCTGGTTCCCGGTGATTTTGACAAGAAAACCCTTTTTGTTACAACAGGCTCGGAAGCAGTTGAGAATGCCGTCAAGAGTGCCCGTGCGGCCACGGGTCGTTCTGCGGTTGTGGCCTTTGGTGGCGGGTTCCACGGGCGCACCTTTATGAGCATGAGCCTAACCGGAAAGGTCGCCCCTTACAAAAAAGGCTTCGGTGCATTGATGCCTGATGTCTATCATCTGCCTTTCCCGGTTGATCTGCACGGCGTTTCGACAGAGGACTCACTCGCGGCCCTGAACAGGTTCTTTCGTGTTGATCTTGAGCCGGAACGTGTTGCAGCCATTATTCTGGAACCCGTGCAAGGCGAGGGTGGTTTTTACCCCGCTCCAGCGGCCCTGATGACAGCGTTGCGGGCACACTGTGACGAACACGGGATTCTATTGATCGCAGACGAGGTTCAGACGGGTTTTGCCCGCACAGGGCATTTGTTCGCCATGGAAGGCTATGACGTGGCCGCAGACCTCACCATCATGGCAAAGGGTCTGGCTGGTGGCTTGCCTCTGGCGGCTGTGACTGGGCGAGCCTCTGTGATCGATGCGGCCCCTGTAGGCAGTCTGGGGGGAACCTACGGTGGTCATCCGTTGGGCATTGCGGCGGCTCATGCTGTGCTGGATGTGATCGTAGAAGAAAACCTCTGCGCACGCGCCAATCATCTGGGCGCACGCCTGAAAGAACGGCTGGAACATATCCGCCAGTCCACACCCCAGATTGCCGATATTCGCGGGCCGGGCTTTATGGTGGCGGTCGAGTTTAGCACGGATGGAAAACCCGCGCCCGATTTTGCCAACCGTGTTAGAAGCGAAGCCCTCAAGCGGAGCCTGATCTTACTAACCTGTGGTGTCTATGGAAATGTTGTACGTTTTCTGGCCCCACTCACCATCCCCGATGATGTTTTTGCCGAGGCATTGCATATCCTCGAAGACGCAATTACAGCGGCAAAGGCAGGTGAAGGATGCTAACACTCAAGGATTCGAGTTTGCTAGAAACCCGCGCTTTTTTGAATGGCGAATGGGTTGAAACGGAAAAGACATTTCAGGTCTATAACCCGGCAACAGGTGAAAAGATCGCCGATGTCAGTGATGTCAGCCTGCCAGAGCTGGAGGTAACTATCGATCAAGCCTACCGTGCACAAAAAGACTGGGCCGTTTGGACGGGCAAGGAGCGCGCCTCCATCCTGCGTCGCTGGTTTGATCTAATCGTGGACAATGCCGATGATCTGGCCACGATTTTGACTGCAGAAATGGGCAAACCACTGGCAGAAGCAAGGGGCGAGATTCTCTATGGCGCGTCTTTTATTGAATGGTTCGCCGAAGAAGCTAAGCGCATTTACGGTGATGTTATCCCTGGTCATCAGCGCGACAAGCGGATTGTTGTGCTCAAACAGCCCGTCGGGGTCGTCGGCTCAATCACGCCGTGGAATTTCCCCAATGCCATGATTGCGCGAAAATTGGCTCCGGCACTGGCGGTCGGATGTAGCCTTGTCGCCCGCCCGGCAGAGCTGACGCCGCTGTCTGCACTTGCTCTGGCCGTACTGGGGCAACGCGCGGGGCTTCCGGCGGGGTTGTTTAATGTGGTTCCTGGAACGCAGGCGCAAAAGATGGGGCAACTGCTGTGTACGCACCCCAAAATTGCCAAGATCACCTTTACTGGGTCAACGCATGTCGGGCAGATACTGATGCGCCAGTGCGCGGACACCATCAAGAAAATGTCCCTCGAACTAGGCGGAAATGCACCCTTTATCGTTTTTGATGATGCTGATCTGGACGCGGCTGTGACCGGAGCTATGACTGCCAAGTTTCGCAACAACGGGCAAACCTGCATTTGTGCTAATCGGATTTATGTTCACACCAACATCTACGACAGCTTTGCCGAAAAGCTGGCAGAGCAAATGCGGGCCTTACGACTCGGTGATGGTTTTGCGGAGGGTGTGACCACAGGCCCGCTCATCAACACGGCTGCTGTAGAAAAAGTCGAATCCCACATTGCGGACGCTGTCGAGAAGGGAGCGTCTCTCGTCCTCGGCGGACAAAGAAGCTCACTGGGGGAACATTTTTTCATGCCGACGCTTTTAACTAACGTCAGCCCGAATATGCGGCTGGCGCATGAGGAAACCTTTGGCCCTCTGGCCTCACTGATACGTTTTGAGAGCGAGGAAGAGGTTATTGCACTAGCCAACGCCAGCGAATTTGGGCTGGCAGGCTATTTTTATGCAAAGGACATAGCCCGGATCTGGCGTGTGGCCGAAGCACTGGAAACCGGAATGGTCGGTGTCAATACAGGCCTCATTTCAACCGAGGTCGCCCCCTTTGGCGGCATCAAGCAATCAGGTTTGGGGCGCGAGGGATCAAAGTACGGCTGTGACGACTTTCTAGAGTTCAAGTATCTTTGTTTGGGGGGATTGTGAGTGATCGGACTTGATCTGTGCTGACCACATCTGAACACCCGTATTAACCTGGCATGATGAGCGATTTTGTGATTCTATGTTTTTTTATGCTTTTTTGAGGGAGTGGGACATGGAACGGAGAGGTTTTTTCAGTCTGTCAGAGCATCTTGATCAGATCAGCAAGGACGCGCTGGAGGTTCTCGAGGCCACGTTTGACTATTTCCGGGGGTGGCTGGTCGAGGGGTTGGGGTATGGCGATGGCGCGAAAGGTGGTCGCCCGCCCTTTGATCCGGTGTCCATGTTCAAGGCGATGATCCTGCAGGCGCAACATAACCTGAAGAAGATGGAATTCATGATCCGGTGTCCTGGATGCGCTTTCTGGATTTCGACCCTGGCGGCCCGACGAGAACACGATCCGCCTGTTTCGCAACAAACTGACGGAAACCGGAACCTTGCGGCGGGTGATGAAGGCTTTTGACTGGCAACTGCACAAGACAGGCTATATCCCGATGTCGGGGCAGATCGTCGATGCGTCCCTTGTCCCGGCGCCGAAGCAACGCAACACCGAGCCTGAGAAAAAAGCCGTCAAGGAGGGTAAAAGCGCAACTGAAATCTGGCCGGATGACCCCGCCAAAGCGGCACAAAAGGATGTGGATGCGCGCTGGACGCTGAAGGTGGGCGGCAAGGTTCGCTACCGGCCTGATGGCACACCTCTGCCACAAATCGCCACTCGGCTACAAGTCCCACATCAGTATTGACCGGTGCTACGGCTTCATCCGGGGCCAGGCCGTGACATCTGCTACAGCTGCGGACGGGCATCAACTCAGGCGTGTGTTTGATACGGACAACACGTCGGCCGAAGTTTGGGGTGACACCGTTCCGAAAGCAATGAGAAATGGCTGGCGAAGAAGATGCTGGTCAGCCGTATCCATCGCAAGAAACCCAAAGGTAAGCCCATGCCGAAAGCCAGCGCACGGGCCAACGCGCGAAAATCAGCCATCCGTGCACGGGTCGAGCATGTCTTCGCCCATCAGAAAAACCGCTTCGGTCTGTTCATCCGCACCATCGGTCTCAAAAGGGCAGAAGCCAAACTGACGCTGGCCAATCTGGCCTACAACATGGATCGCCTGATCTTCCATGAACGCCGGGCAACCGCAGTCCGTCCGGAATGCGGATTTCGTCGTAAAAAACGTCCCGCCACCGCAATCTGCGGCGAAAAAAACGCCGTCTCGAAAAATCACAATTGGCCACAGCAGGGCATAAATCGGGGGTTAATACGGGTGTCCAGCTTCTTCAGCCGGACACGACCTCAAGCGACTTCAGACGCTTCGCATCGGAGACTTGCAGGCCGCCATATTTGCTCTTCCAGCGGTAAAAAGTCTGTTCCGTGATGCCATGCTTGCGAACGAGGTTCTTCACGGAAAAGCCAGAAGCATGCTCATTCAGGATGCCGATCATCTGTTCTTCGGTAAATCTCTTGCGCTTCATCTCTGGATATCCTGATCAAATTTTCGCAGAAAATCCTAACCTGGAAAATGGCCCGGTTTATGGGCAGAAGGTCAGGCCTCCGTGAAAATGACAAAAAAACTAACTTATCAATGGATCAAGATTCAGGGAGAGGAGCAGGTACAATCTTATACCCCTGATTTCGATCCTGCTAATGCTGAGAAATCGATATTTTTTTTCAAACTCCGGCGAAAAACTTGGTCATCTGTTGAAATCGCGTTATAGCACGGAACAACAGACAAGTCACATGCCCTAAAATCAAAACAGAAAGCAAGTTCCCTGCGCTCTTCCCTTGCCCCCACCTTCGCGCTGATGCTTTACCGTGTTTTGATGGCGGGGCTGTGGCCTTTGTTGTGCGGTGCCTTGTTGTGGCGCACCTATCGGGGCAAGGAAGAGTGGACTCGCTTGCCAGAGCGCAGGGGTTTCCCCTCTATTCCGCGCCCGGCGGGACATCTGGTGTGGTTACATGGGGCCTCTGTGGGGGAAAGCCTGTCGCTGTTGACGGTGATTGATCGCCTTGCGGCCCGGCGGCCCGATTTGTCATTTCTGGTGACAAGTGGAACCGTGACCTCTGCGCGGGTGATGCGCGCGCGCCTGCCAGAAGGAGCCTGTCACCAGTTTATCCCCCTCGATAGTCCCGGGGCAGCGCGGCGATTTTTGCGCCATTGGTCGCCTGATCTAGCGATTTTTGCCGAGTCAGAGCTTTGGCCTAGTCTATTGATGGGTCTGTGCGCAGGCGGGACGCCAACCTTTTTGATCAACGCGCGGCTGTCAGTGCGGTCAGAAAAAATGTGGACGCGTATCACCCCGCGCTCTGCCGCCGCCGTGCTGTGTAGTTTTACCGAAATCCACGCCCAATCGGCACAGGATGCCAAACGCTTCGCCCGACTAGCAGGGGACACAGCCCCCCCCTTGAGCGTCATGACCAACCTGAAATACGCCGCCGCCCCCCTGCCCTACGACACGAGGGAACACAACCGACTTCAGGCCCGTTTCACCGGGCGGTTCCTGTGGCTCGCGGCCTCCACCCATCCGGGGGAAGAAAACCTGATGGCCCGCGTCCAGCAGCATTTGTATCCACAAGCAAACCCGCCCCTGCTGTTGCTCGCACCCCGTCACCCCGAACGCGGGGAAGAGATTGTGACCACTCTGCGGGCGCAGGGCCTGCGCGTTGCCCGGCGCAGTCAGGGAGAAGAGGCGAGCAAAGAAACGGACGTTTATTTGCTGGACACGGTGGGAGAAATGGGCCTGTGGTATGCGCTGTGTCGCGTGGTGGTCATGGGGGGCTGTTTTTTGCGGCACGGTGGTCAAAATCCGCTCGAACCCTTACGGGCGGGCTGTGCCGTAGTCTGTGGGCCGCATATGCAGAACTTCACAGACATCACCGCCCGGCTCCGCACGGCGGGATGCCTGGATCAGATTGGGCCAACAGACACCGCCGAGAGCCTGACACGTTACCTGATGAACTGGCGCGATCATCCCGTTTCCCTCGCCGCACGGGGGGCCAAAGCGCGGGCCTTTATGGCAGCACAGCGCGAGACGATAACGCCCCTGATTGATGCCCTCTGCAGAGGACTCCCACCCGCATGAGCACACAGACACCCTTACCCCCTGCGCGGGAGTTGTTCGCACTCTGGTTTCGGATTGGGCTGTTGTCTTTTGGGGGGCCGACGGCGCAGATTGCCATGATGCACCGCGAACTGGTCGAAGAACGCAGGTGGTTGAGCGACCACGATTTTCTCCACGCGCTGAATTTTTGTATGCTCCTGCCGGGGCCAGAGGCCATGCAACTGGCGACCTATAGCGGCTGGAAAGTGGCCGGGGTGCGCGGCGGGGTCATCGCGGGGGGGCTGTTTATTCTGCCCGGGGCGGTGGTGATGCTCGCCCTGGCAGCCCTTTATGTCCATTTCGGTCACGCGCCCTTGGCCCAGATACTTTTTGATGGCCTGCGCGCCGCTGTTTTGATCATTGTGCTTCAGGCTCTTGTCCGACTGGGGCGCAAGACTCTGCACAGCGGGGGACAGCTTATCCTGGCGGGCTGTTCCTTTATCGCGCTTTTTGTTTTTGACCTGCCCTTTGGCTTCGTGATTCTAGGCGCGGGCTTGATGGGGGTACTGTCCAGCGGGACAAATATCCCGAAAGCGGCCGGGAAAACAACAGTGGAAACGCTTTCGCTCATACTGCCGCTCAAAACAGCGGGCTTTTGGCTGGCCCTGTGGCTCTTACCGCTGGCGGGTTTGATTTTCTTTGCCGGATTTGACAGCATCTTTACCCGCCTCGCGTTCTTTGCCTCAAAGCTGGCCCTCGTGACCTTTGGCGGGGCCTATGCGGTGCTCAGTGACATGGCGCAAACCGTGGTGCAACAGTGGGGCTGGCTCAGCCCGGATCAAATGGTAGACGGCCTAGGATTAGCCGAAACCACCCCGGGGCCCCTGATCCTTGTGACGGAATTTGTAGGCTACCTCAGTGCCTTTTATCATGCGGAAGCACCAACGCGCACACTGGCGGGCATTGCCGGGGCAGGGGTTGTGCTGTGGTGGACTTTTATTCCCTGTTTCCTGTGGATTTTCACAGGCGCGCCCTTGCTCGACCACATCACGCAAAACCCGCGTATGCGCGGAGTCCTAGGGGGGATCACAACGGCAGTCACCGGGGTCATTTTGAATTTGAGTTTGTGGTTTGCAATACAGGTTTTCTTTGGTGACAACCATCGCATCGCCCTCGGGCCAGTGGCGATGATTTTGCCCGAACTATCCACACTTGATCCCAAAATGCCCGTCCTCGCACTGGTTGCGGCTTGTGCGCTCATCGGGTTCAAATGGTCAATCGCCCGCACGCTCGCTCTCTGCGCCGGGCTGTCATGGGGTTTGTCTGTCGTGCTTTCTATCGTGCTCAGTGCGCAAACTGCCGTTGGTTGAATATCGAGCGACAAATAGCATCCTACAGCAAATCCATTATAATTTGATTATATTTTATGGATGACGCATTCATCAGATTTCCGCAGTAAGGTTTCATCTGTCCGAGAGAAGGAAGGCCTTATAATTTAATCATTTTATATAGGATAGAATATAGGTTTTCGAGCAAGGCGTGGGCAAAGATCGAAGCCGCAAGTTCGGCCTGGTCGGCAGCTGTCGGCGGGGTTTTGCGGACATTCAGCGGAGAAATCGCCAGGTCCTTCAGGGGAATATTGATATTCATTTCAGAAGCTCCGTGCTGAGCGACCGGGGCGGCCTTTCCTCCCCTCATAAATCACTCGCCCAAACCTCTTCTACCAACTTTCATAATTCAAAACCCATACGCCCAGCTTTCATGTCCATTGGATACAGAAAATGGGCCCATGGGTTCTGACTTTCCGGAAATGGTATTAGTTTTTTGTCATTTTCACGGAGGCCCTCAATGAAGCGCAGATTTACGGACGCACAGATTATCGGGATTTTGAAGGAACACGAGGCAGGTGTTCCGGCCAGGGAGCTTTGCCGCAAGTATGGGATGCCACATTTTATAAGTGGACGGCGAGGTTCTCCGGCATGGAGGTCAATGAGGTTCGCCGTCTCCGGGATCTGGAAGAGGAGAATCCGGGATCTGGAAGAGGAGAACCGGCACTTGAAGAAGCTGGTTGCGGATTTATCGCTGGACAAGATGGCGTTGGAGGATGTTCTAAAAAAGATCTGAGCCCCGAAGGCCGTCGCCGCGCTGTTGTGCTGCTTCAGGAGACTGGCTTGAGCGAACGCCGGTTCTGTCGTCTGGCGGGTCAGCCGCGTTCCACGCACCGCTACAAATCGGTTCAGTCACCGGAGACAGAGCTGCGGCGGAAGATGCGGGAGCTGGCCGATCGGCATCGTCGCTTTGGCCATCCGCGATGGCATGTTCTGCTCAGGCGTGAGGGCTTCGGGGCCAACCACAAAAAGACCCATCGGATATAGGTGGAAGAAGGTTTGCAGGTACGCAAGCGCAAGAAAAGGCGGCGATCGTTCGCAGGCCCCTGGTGCTGCCGACATCCCCCGGACAGAAATGGAGCATGGACTTTATGAGCTATCCAGCGGCCGGCGTATCCGGCTGTTCAATGTTATCGATGATTTCACCAGACAATGCCACGCCATGACCGTGGACTTTTCGATTAACGGTCTTCGGGTGGCCAGGGAGCTGACCCGGCTCCTCGACTTGCATGGCAAACCGGAGGTCATCGTCTGTGACAATGGTACCGAATACACCTCGATGGCGATGTTCAAATGGGCGCAGGACAGTGGCGTTGATCTCCAGTTCATACAGCCGGGCAAGCCCGGCCAAAACGGTTTCATCGAAGCCTTCAACGCCCGGGTCAGGGATGAATGCCTGAATGAAAACCTGTTTTCAAGCCTGAGAGAGGCGCAGGATGTGACCGAAAGATGGAGGATCAGCTACAACAATCACAGGCCACACTCCGCCCTGAATTGGGCAACCCCCAATGAATTCGCATCACTCTGTTCCGGGTTAACCCGGAACAGAGTGGACAAGGTCGCATGAACCTGTCATACGGGAAAAGCTAACTGCTTAATGGCACAGCTTTGGGGAGAACAGCAGGGGCGATCTGCCCCGCCCGTGGTGTGGGGGCCGCGCTTGTCCTGCCGCGCTGTGATACACGCGGGATGCAATGGCACCTGGAAGAAATATCGTCACAGCCGGTTGCTGTCATTATCCTTGACAAGGCGGGCTGGCACACCACCGGCAAACTGGATATCCCCGACAATATCACCCTGTTGCCGTTGCCGCCACGCAGCCCGGCCCCCGTCGAAAATGTCTGGCAATATTTGCGACAAAACTGGCTGTCAAACCGCGTCTTTCAGGACCAGATCGTTTCCCTCTGTTGTGACGCATGGAATAATCTCACCGAAAGACCATGGAAAATCATGTCCATTGGATACAGAAAATGGGCACATGGGTTCTGACTTTCAGGAAATGGTATTAGTTTGGTTGCGGGGGCAGGATTTGAACCTGCGACCTTCAGGTTATGAGCCTGACGAGCTACCGTGCTGCTCCACCCCGCTTTTGTGTGTGTTATTTGTTTTTGTGTTTTGTGTTTTGTGTGTGTTTTTTTTTGTGTTTGTGTTCTGTGATGAGTTGGCTTGGCGGTGACCTTTTCTCCCACGACTTGAGCCGCAGTACCTTTGGCGCTGAAAGTTTTAACGTCCGAGTTCGGGATGGTGTCGGGTTTTGTTCTTTCGCGATAGCCACCAAGCCATCGCATCACAGATGGTGTGTGGGTGAGGTATGAGTTTGGTTGTGGTGTCTGTTTATGTTGCGCTGGTTTATATCTGCGGTATTGGGGGATCAAGCCGATTGAGTGATTAGTACAGGTCAGCTTCACATGTTGCCATGCGTCCACACCCTGCCTATCAACGTGGTGGTCTTCCACGGCTCTCTGGCGAGACCTTGTTTCAAAGCCGGTTTCCCGCTTAGATGCTTTCAGCGGTTATCCGTTCCATACTTAGCTACCCGGCGGTGCCGCTGGCGCGACAACCGGTACACCAGAGGTATGTCCATCCCGGTCCTCTCGTACTGGGGACAGCTCTTTTCAAGTCTCGAACACCCACGGCAGATAGGGACCGAACTGTCTCACGACGTTCTAAACCCAGCTCACGTACCACTTTAATCGGCGAACAGCCGAACCCTTGGGACCTGCTCCAGCCCCAGGATGTGATGAGCCGACATCGAGGTGCCAAACCTCCCCGTCGATCTGGACTCTTGGGGGAGATCAGCCTGTTATCCCCGGCGTACCTTTTATCCGTTGAGCGATGGCCCTTCCATACGGAACCACCGGATCACTATGACCGACTTTCGTCTCTGCTCGACTTGTCAGTCTTGCAGTCAGGCAGGCTTATGCCATTGCACTCGTCATCCGATTTCCGACCGGATTGAGCCTACCATCGCGCGCCTCCGTTATGCTTTGGGAGGCGACCGCCCCAGTCAAACTACCCACCAGACAGGGTCCCGGACCCGGATAACGGGCCGCGGTTAGAGATCAGAACAGGCAAGGGTGGTATTTCAAGGGTGGCTCCCCACTGGCTGGCGCCACTGGTTCGTAGCCTCCCACCTATCCTGCACATGCTTGTCCTGACCCCACTGTCAAGCTGTAGTAAAGGTGCACGGGGTCTTTCCGTCTGACCGCGGGAACCCCGCATCTTCACGGGGAATTCAATTTCGCTGAGCCTGCGTTGGAGACAGCGGGGAAGTCGTTACGCCATTCGTGCAGGTCGGAACTTACCCGACAAGGAATTTCGCTACCTTAGGACCGTTATAGTTACGGCCGCCGTTCACCGGGGCTTCAATTCGATGCGTGAACATCTCCTTTTAACCTTCCGGCACTGGGCAGGCGTCAGACCCTATACGTCGTCTTGCGACTTCGCAGAGCCCTGTGTTTTTAGTAAACAGTCGCTACCCCCTGGGTTGTGCCCCCCCACACCGGTTGCCCGACATGAGGGCCTGCTTATCCCGAAGTTACGCAGGTATTTTGCCGAGTTCCTTCAACGCAGTTCTCTCAAGCGCCTTGGTATGCTCTACCTGTCCACCTGTGTCGGTTTCGGGTACGGTTCATAAGAGGAGGCTCTTTCCCGGAACAGATTCACTGCCCAACCAATCCAGTAAGGCCGGACAATTTACTCCATTCGTCACCTTCCTCGAGTACAGGAATATTAACCTGTTTCCCATCGACTACGACTTTCGTCCTCGCCTTAGGGGCCGACTCACCCTGCGCGGATTAACCTTGCGCAGGAACCCTTGGACTTTCGGCGAGAGTGTTTCTCACACTCTTTATCGCTACTCATGTCAGCATTCGCACTTCTGATACCTCCAGATCACCTCACAGCAATCCTTCACAGACCTACAGAACGCTCCGCTACCGCTCGTTAAAACGAACCCATATCTTCGGCGCACGGCTTGAGCCCCGGTACATTTTCGGCGCAGGACGGCTTGTCTAGACCAGTGAGCTATTACGCTTTCTTTAAATGATGGCTGCTTCTAAGCCAACATCCTGGTTGTCTTGGCCTTCCCACATCCTTTCCCACTTAGCCGCAACTTCGGGGCCTTAGATGATGGTCTGGGTTGTTTCCCTCTCCACACTGGACGTTAGCACCCAATGTGTGTCTGCTGTGCTCTGCTCCCGGGTATTCGGAGTTTGGTTCGAGTTGGTAAGGCTCGCGCCCCCCGTCCCGATCCAGTGCTCTACCCCCCGGGGCAAGACACAACGCTCTACCTAAATAGATTTCGCGGAGAACCAGCTATCTCCGGGTTTGATTGGCCTTTCACCCCTATCCACAAGTCATCCAGTAACTTTTCAACGTTATCTGGTGCGGTCCTCCAGTGCATGTTACTGCACCTTCAACCTGCCCATGGATAGATCACCCGGTTTCGGGTCTAATCCTCCGAACTCAACGCCCTCTTCAGACTCGCTTTCGCTACGCCTCCACCTCACGGCTTAAGCTCGCTCGAAAAATTAACTCGCTGACCCATTATACAAAAGGTACGCAGTCACACCAAAAAGTGCTCCTACAGTTTGTAAGCATTCGGTTTCAGGATCTCTTTCACTCCCCTCATCGGGGTGCTTTTCACCTTTCCCTCACGGTACTCGTTCACTATCGGTCATCAAGGAGTATTTAGGCTTGGAGGAGGGTCCCCCCATCTTCAAACAGGATTTCTCGTGTCCCGCCCTACTCAAGGACGCAAAAAAAATCTACCCGTAAGGGACTCTCACCCGCTCTGGTCCACCTTTCCAGATGATTCCGGTTCTCTTCTTCACGCCACTGGCCTCTTCCGCGTTCGCTCGCCACTACTAACAGAATCTCGGTTGATGTCTTTTCCTCCGGCTAATGAGATGTTTCAGTTCGCCGGGTTCGCCTCGTATGACTATACATTCATCACACAATAACCCTAAAGGGTTGGGTTGCCCCATTCGGAAACCTGCGGATCAAAGATTGCTCTCATCTCCCCGCAGCTTGTCGCAGAGTGCCACGTCCTTCCTCGCCTCTTGATGCCAAGGCATCCACCAAATGCTCTTAAAGCGCTTGATCCTTCAAAAATTCCCAATACGCGCAGATATAAAACAGCGCGCAAACAGTCATTCACTCAAGACCAAATTTCATACCTATTCACACTGTCAAACAACAACAGGCCTTAAAAGACCTCAACCCCCGGCAACGCCGGAAAACCAATCCTCACACCCCATGACAACAAACATCACCAAACCCACCACAAAAAATGGTGGAGGCGGACGGAATCGAACCGACGACCTCCTGCGTGCAAAGCAGGCGCTCTCCCAACTGAGCTACGCCCCCAACTCAAAAACAGCAAAAAATATGGTGGGCCCGGGAAGACTTGAACTTCCGACCTCACGCTTATCAAGCGCGCGCTCTAACCAACTGAGCTACAAGCCCGTCATGAGGATCAGGGATACGCAGACGGCAGAACTCCGAACCATCCGGACACTTCATTGTAAAAACACCAGAAAAATTACCCCAAAAGTATCACCAGCGATACCCCCGGAACAACCTCTCCAGCATCCCTAGAAAGGAGGTGATCCAGCCGCAGGTTCCCCTACGGCTACCTTGTTACGACTTCACCCCAGTCGCTGACCCTACCGTGGTCGGCTGCCCCCAAAAGGTTAGCGCACCGGCTTCGGGTAAAACCAACTCCCATGGTGTGACGGGCGGTGTGTACAAGGCCCGGGAACGTATTCACCGTGGCATGCTGATCCACGATTACTAGCGATTCCACCTTCATGCTCTCGAGTTGCAGAGAACAATCCGAACTGAGATGACTTTTCGGGATCCGCTCACCCTCACAGGCTCGCTACCCTCTGTAATCACCATTGTAGCACGTGTGTAGCCCAGCCCATAAGGGCCATGAGGACTTGACGTCATCCCCGCCTTCCTCCGGCTTGTCACCGGCAGTCTCCCTAAAGTGCCCAACTCAATGATGGCAACCAGGGACAAGGGTTGCGCTCGTTGCGGGACTTAACCCAACATCTCACGACACGAGCTGACGACAGCCATGCAGCACCTGTCTCCGGTCCAGCCAAACTGAAAAATGCGTCTCCGCATTCCAAACCGGGATGTCAAGGGCTGGTAAGGTTCTGCGCGTTGCTTCGAATTAAACCACATGCTCCACCGCTTGTGCGGGCCCCCGTCAATTCCTTTGAGTTTTAATCTTGCGACCGTACTCCCCAGGCGGTGAACTTAACGCGTTAGCTCCGTCACCGAGACCATAAGCCCCAACGACAAGTTCACATCGTTTACAGCGTGGACTACCAGGGTATCTAATCCTGTTCGCTCCCCACGCTTTCGCGCCTCAGCGTCAATAACGAGCCAGATGTCCGCCTTCGCAACCGGTGTTCTTCCCAATATCTACGAATTTCACCTCTACACTGGGAATTCCAACATCCTCTCTCGCCTTCCAGATCAAAAGTTATAAAGGCAGTTCACAGGTTGAGCCCATGCCTTTCACCCCTATCTTTCCAATCCGCCTACGCGCCCTTTACGCCCAGTCATTCCGAACAACGCTCGCACCCTTCGTATTACCGCGGCTGCTGGCACGAAGTTAGCCGGTGCTTCTTAGACGGATACCGTCATCATCTTCTCCGTTGAAAGAGCTTTACAACCCTAAGGCCTTCTTCACTCACGCGGCATGGCTGGATCAGGGTTGCCCCCATTGTCCAATATTCCTCACTGCTGCCTCCCGTAGGAGTCTGGGCCGTGTCTCAGTCCCAGTGTGGCTGATCATCCTCTCAAACCAGCTATGGATCGTCGGCTTGGTCGGCTCTTACCCAACCAACTACCTAATCCAGCGCGGGCTCATCCCAAAGCACTAAAGCTTTCCCCCTCAGGGCGTATGCGGTATTAGCCATCGTTTCCAACAGTTATCCCCCACTTCAGGGTAAATTCCCACGCGTTCCTCACCCGTGCGCCACTCTCAGGCCACCCAAAGGCAACCCTCCCGTTCGACTTGCATGTGTCAGGCCTGCCGCCAGCGTTCGTTCTGAGCCAGGATCAAACTCTCAGGTTGACCTCACTGCCTCCGCTCAAAAAAAAACAGAAACAGCTCAAAAATAACTGACAAGAACCTTGCCCCAGTATCAAAACCGGAACAAGTGTGTACTTAAATACACAGAACTTGACAGTCCACCGGATAAAACCCGGAAAACCGCCGCCTGCGTATCCCTATCCAAAAAATACAATGTCAAACAACTCATCGACAAAAAAATCAAAACCGGGACCAACAACAAAAAAATCAGAACCAGTCCCAAAACAGCCAGAGCGCACCTTCTAATCACATCAAAAATAAAACACAACCACTTTCTCAAAAAAAAATACACCAAACACACTCAACATACTGAAAATATCAGGGGAAAATTAAAAAAATTGACAAAAACATAAAGATTTATCACCTTGCCAGGCGGATAAAACAAACGGTGTCTCCGGTAAAAAGCAGGACAACAGGAATAAATGACACGCAGGTTGTTGATTGGCGGGATCATTGGATCCATGATCGGGGCCGCCTTTTGGCTGTTCACTCTTGATAAAGCTCCCCCGCCAAAGTTGCCTCTTTTGCCCGAGTTGGCTTTGCAGTCGGTGGGACTGGTTCCTACAGCCCCGGTTCCCGCGCGCATCACACAGACACTGCGCGTGAACTCCGGCGATAATTTGATGACACTTTTGATCGGGGCAGGTATCAAACGGGCAGAGGCCCACCGCGCGATTGAAGCCATGGAGCGCGTTTATTCACCGCGCAAGATCAAGCCCGGTTTCCGGATCACAGTCGAGACGCGCCCGCCCGGCGCGGGGCGACTCCGTCCGCTCAACAGTCCACTCGCCCCAGAGCCTGGACAGTTATCGGGCTTTTCCTTTGTCCCAGATGTTGAGCGAATCGTCGCGGTCGTCCGCAGAGGACAAAATTCTGAGTTTGAGGCCCGCATCACCAAACGCCCCCTGACCATCCGTCAAGTCTATCGCACCCGGACTATTGAAAGCAGTCTCTATCAATCGGCTGTTCAAGCGGGTCTGAGAGCCAATGTCATCGATCAGCTGATTCGAATCTATAGCTATGATGTCGATTTTCAACGCGACATTCGCGCGGGCGAC
Organism: Kiloniellaceae bacterium; assembly: GCA_965199245.1. Taxonomy (GTDB): domain Bacteria; phylum Pseudomonadota; class Alphaproteobacteria; order Kiloniellales; family Kiloniellaceae; genus Carbonatibacter. The sequence goes on along the minus strand of CBDAQP010000002.1, from coordinate 29,721 downwards.
CGTTTTGAAGTCATTTTCAACAGCTACGACGACGACACGGGCGCAGAGGTCAAAAGCGGCGACATTTTATATAGCAAGCTCACCCTCTCCGGTACGGATATTCGGCTCTATCGCTTTGAACAGGGGACAGGATTCGATGACTACTACAACGAAAAGGGACAGAGTGCCAAAAAGGCTCTGATGCGAACCCCCATTGACGGGGCGCGGTTATCATCACGCTTTGGACGGCGAAAGCATCCTGTGCTGGGCTATACCAAACTGCACAAAGGCATTGATTTTGCCGCCCCGCGCGGAACACCCATCTATGCCGCCGGCGACGGTATGGTTGAGCGCGCCAATCGTTTTGGTAGCTACGGCAACTATATCCGCATTCGCCACGCCGGGGGATTAAAAACAGCCTACGCCCACCTCAAGGGCTTTGCGGCGGGCATTTCTGCCAACAAACGTGTCAAACAGGGTCAAGTCATCGGTTATGTCGGGACAACAGGTCGCTCAACAGGGCCACACCTGCACTATGAAGTTTTGCGAAACGGACGTCAGATTAACCCGCTCAAGATTAAAGTTTCCTCCGGTAAGCCACTCACAGGGGAGGATAAAGTCCGCTTCGCAACAGAACGTGAAAAAATTGACCAGCTCCGCGCGACACTCAAACCCGCAGCCGCCACGGACAAGGGGCAGTGAGTGCCCCGCAATCTTTCCAGGCAACAGCACAATCAGGGCAAAGCATCCCCCTCCTCGATAACCAACCCGTCCGGCCCGACATCAACCACGAGCTCTTGCCCCAGCTGTCCCGCAAGAATGAGACTGGCCAAACGATCCTGAAGAGCCGTTTGAATCAGACGGCGCAGAGGACGCGCCCCAAACACCGGATCATAGCCCTGTTCTGCCAACCAGTCGACGGCCTGCGCCGTCACCGTAAGCGCAAACCCCTGTGCCTTCAGGCGCGTTCGCAGGTGATCCAGCTGAATATTGACAATATGTGACATATCATCGCGCCCCAGCCTGTGGAACAGTAAAACATCATCCAAACGGTTGATAAATTCGGGGCGAAAGGTCGCACCGACCACCGCCATGACCTCTGCGCGAAGTGCTGTGCTGTCTTTTTTAACCTGCTCCGCACGCGGCGCGACCGCGTCCTGTGGCTGTTGTGCCAAAATTTCCGCTCCCAGATTTGACGTCAACAGAATTAAGGTGTGGCGAAAATCAACTGTGCGCCCCTGACCATCAGTCAAACGCCCATCATCCAGGACCTGAAGTAGCAGGTGAAAGACATCGGGGTGTGCCTTTTCAATTTCATCAAACAGCACAACTTGATAGGGACGACGGCGCACGGCCTCGGTCAAGGCCCCGCCCTGTTCATAGCCAACATAGCCCGGAGGCGCGCCAATCAGACGCGCAACAGAATGCTTTTCCATAAATTCTGACATATCGAGGCGCACCATGGCGGTATCATCATCGAATAGAAAGGCCGCCAGTGCCTTGGTCAGTTCTGTTTTCCCCACCCCCGTTGGCCCGAGGAACAAAAAAGACCCCAACGGACGCGAAGGATCTTGCAAACCCGCCCGTGACCGCCGTACCGCGTTGGAAATTGCCGTAATCGCCGCGCGTTGCCCGATGACACGACGCCCCAATTCGCTTTCCATTTTCAGCAGTTTTTCCCGCTCGCCTTCGAGCATTTTATCAATTGGAATCCCCGTCCAGCGGGACACGACAGCGGCAATGGACTCCGCACTGACATCCTCGCTCAACACCGCATGATCTGTATCATCGCCAGAAACCAGGAGACTTTTTTCAAGTGCAGGGATTGTGCTGTATTTTAGTTCGCCCGCCTGATCCAGGGCTCCGGCGCGTTCGGCCTGTTCCAATGCGATTCTGGCCTGATCGAGGTCTTCCTTAACCTTGTGGCGTTCGGCCCGTTGATGGCGTGCACTCTCCCACTGTGCGGTCAAGGCAACGGAACGTTCTTCGAGTGTTACAATCTCAGCCTCCAAGGCCGCGAGGCGTTCGCGTGCAGCGGGGTCATCCTCCCGACTCAGGGCAGATTGTTCAATTTTGAGCTGAACCAGCCTACGATCAAGTTCGTCGAGGTCTTCTGGTTTTGAACTGACCTGCATCCGCAGACGGCTGGCGGCTTCATCCATCAAATCAATGGCTTTGTCCGGCAAAAAGCGGTCTGTGATATAACGATCGGACAGCGTTGCAGAGGCCACAATCGCCGCATCGGTGATCCGCACCCCATGGTGGAGTTCGTACTTTTCCTTTAACCCGCGCAGAATAGAAATAGAGTCTTCGACCGTTGGTTCTGCGACCACGACGGGCTGAAAACGACGGGCCAAGGCGGCGTCTTTTTCAACATACAAACGATATTCATCTAACGTCGTTGCCCCGACACAATGCAACTCCCCCCGTGCCAGGGCAGGTTTGAGCATATTAGACGCATCCATTGCCCCGTCGCTTTGCCCCGCCCCGACAAGGCTGTGTAATTCATCAATAAAAAGAATCACCTCGCCATCTGCCGCAGTGATTTCTGCCAACAGAGACTTCAGGCGTTCCTCGAAATCGCCGCGATATTTGGCCCCCGCCACCATTCCGGCAAGATCCAGAGCCATCAACCGCTTGTTCAACAGGTTTTCAGGTACATCACCGTTGACAATACGCAGGGCGAGACCTTCGATAATGGCTGTTTTCCCCACACCGGGCGCACCGATCAAAACCGGGTTATTCTTGGTTCTGCGCGACAGCACCTGAACTGTGCGTCGGATTTCTTCTTCACGTCCGATCACGGGATCAAGTTTGCCGTCCTGAGCCATGGCAGTCAAATCACGAGCGTATTTATTGAGAGCATCATAGCCGTCTTCTGCCCGCACAGACTGTGCCGTGCGTCCTTTACGCAAGTCATTGATGGCGCGATTCAACGCCTCTACGCTGATTCCTGCATCCTTTAAAATTTCTCCTGCAGGAGTTGCTGTGTCCAACGCAAGGGCGATAAGCAAGCGTTCGACCGTCACATAGCTATCACCTGCTTTTTGCGCGATGTCTTCTGCGCGTTTAAAAAGCCGCGATGTGTCGTGTGCAAGGGAAAATTGTCCCCCTGACACCCGGGGCAATTTGTCCAACACAGCCTCGACAGCCATCGTAGCAACCGCTGGGTCACCAGCCGCCGCACGGATTAAACGCGCAGCCAAACCGTCCGGGTCATCTAAAATGACCTTGAGCAAATGTTCTGGCATCAGTTGCTGATGATTTCGTCGTTGTGCCAAACCATGAGCAGACTGGATAAAGCCCTGCACACGCTCGCTATAGTTTGTGATATTCATAACTTTTCTCCTTGTGCCTCATTTGAGCGCACACTTTACGTAACGAACACTCCACCCGACTATCGGCGTGAAGCCCGAGAGGACAAGCTGAATGCATAGCCTTGCCTTCACAAAAGAGTGCTTCTAAAAACCTCAAGCCGAAGTTGGCTGGCAGGACAACTGTTTTCGAGAACCGCAGAATACCGGAGTGTATTTGAGGATCGTAGAAAGAAGTTTGACGCACCAGACGACGAGGATCGAGGTTTTTAGAGGTGCTCTAAAGACATGGGGATACAACAGGCCAACACAAGAGTTCAGGCAAAGAAAAACCCCATCCGAGCGAATCGGATGGGGGGCCAAAACGACCAAAGTTTACGTCAGGAGAGATGAGGCACAGGCCGAAGGATAAACAAAAACCGCCACAGCAGGGCAAGAAACGTCTAAAACGTCCGACCTGAACCACAAAATGGACTATATAGAAAATGAAATTCATTCGCAACAATTATTTTTCAGACATCTCACGCACAAGAAATTTGTTGGATTTTCAATGTCTCTGAACGGGCGAATCCTATGGCAACGCAAAGGAATTAAAAATTTTGTGTTGAACCTATTCCCTCCCGACGACTCTAAAAAATTCCAGCGTTCTTTCAAAAAACAAAAAAGGCCGCGCCAAAGCGGGGCCTTTTTCTGAAGAGAGATCACCGGGAGGCTACCATTAGTGAATATCAGCCCAAGCCTTACGTTTTGCGGCGTACATCACCAGGGTAAAACAAAAAAGGAAGATCATGACGAAGACCCCTGTTCCCTTGCGATCCTCGAGTTTGGGTTCTGCCGCCCACATCAAAAAATGGGCCACATCACCTGCCATTTGATCAACCGTCGCAGGCGTACCGTCGCTATATTCAACCGCCTCGTCATAAAGCGGACTGGCCATTGCGATGACGTGACCGGGGAAATAGCGGTTGTAGTTCCCCTGTCCTACGTCGAATCCCTCCGGCGCGTCCTCATAACCAACCAACAAGGCCTTGATATAATCGGGACCACCCACGCGCGCCTTGGCCATCAAAGACAGGTCAGGAGGGGCCTTACCGCCGTTAGAGGCCGCCGCCGCCTGCACATTGGGAAAAGGATTAGGGAAGGGATCAGCGGGAATGGCGGCACGTTCAAAAAATTCGCCCTCCGCATTCGGGCCATCGTCCACCGTGTAGGCCCCGGCAATGGCCTTGATTTCATCGACATTAAAACCCAAATCGGCGAGGTTGCGAAAATTGATGAGGTCAAGGGAATGGCAAGACGCACAGACGCCCTCGTAAACCTGGAACCCCCGTTGCAAGGCGGCCTTGTCATAAGAACCAAAAACGCCCTGGAAGCTCCAGCTATAGCCGGGCAACTGAATTGCGGATCCTGCCGCCCAAACTGTTTGTGGGGCAAGACAAGACAGAACCGCTACCCAGAGGACAGATAAAACCTTTTTCATCGTGCATTCCCTCCCCGAACCATTGCGCCACCTTGACCGATAGCCTCGCTAATCGAAGCCGGGAGCGGCTTCGTTTTTTCGACCATCGGCAAAACAAAGGGCAAAAGAACCAGAAAGTGAAAGAAATACCACGCCGTCGCAATGCGCGACAGGGTCACGTAGGGTTCTTCGGCAGGTTGCCCGCCGAGCCAGCCAAGGAAAAGGCCATTGGCCACAAAGAACCAAAACAGGGCACGATAGAGCGGACGATAGTTCGCAGAGCGAACCTTTGAGCGATCCAGCCAAGGCAGAACAAAAAGAACTGCAATGGCACCGAACATGGCAATCACACCACCCAGTTTGTCGGGGATTGCACGCAAAACAGCATAGAACGGCAGGAAGTACCATTCCGGAACAATATGCGCTGGCGTCGAAAGCGGGTCGGCGGGGATATAGTTGTCAGGATGGCCCATATAGTTCGGTGCCCAGAACAGGAACACCGCAAAAACCATGAAGAAGACCCCAAATCCAAAAGCGTCTTTCAAGGTATAATAAGGGTGAAAGGGGATGCTGTCCTGTGGCCCCTTGATATCGATGCCGACCGGGTTATTCGACCCGAAACGGTGCAGGGCAACAATGTGCAGGATGACCACGGCAACAATGATAAAAGGCAAGAGATAGTGCAAAGCAAAGAAGCGATTCAATGTCGGGTTATCAACCGAAAACCCACCCCAGAGCCAAGTGACAATCGACTCACCGACGATGGGAATGGCAGAAAAAAGATTGGTAATCACCGTCGCGCCCCAAAAGGACATCTGCCCCCACGGCAAAACATAGCCCATAAAGGCGGTTGCCATCATCAGAAGGAAGATTAAAACCCCCAACTGCCACAAAAGTTCGCGCGGCTCCTTGTAGGACCCATAGTAGAGACCGCGCAGAATATGAATATAGACCACAATGAAGAAGAAGGAGGCCATGTTCATATGGACATAGCGGATGAGCCAGCCAGAATTGACATCGCGCATAATCCGTTCAACCGAATCAAATGCCAAATCGACATGCGGCGTGTACTGCATCGCCAATAAAATCCCCGTCACAATCATAGTGACCAGGGCAATTCCCGCCAACGAACCAAAGTTCCAAAAATAATTCAGGTTTTTCGGCGTTGGATAGTCATTCATTTCATGGTCAAGGAATGTGAAAATCGGCAAGCGATGATCAATCCACGCCACAACCGGATTTTGGGACGATTTTTTGGATTTGGGTGTGAGAGTATCTTTCATGCTGCTCATCCAATCTTGACCGTTGTGTCATTAAGAAAAGCATAGACCGGAACATCCATGTTACGCGGTGCAGGCCCCTTGCGAATCCGACCCGAGGTGTCATAGTGCGACCCGTGGCAAGGACAAAACCACCCCCCGTATTCCCCGCGCGACTCACCCGTTTTTTGTCCCAGGGGGACACAGCCGAGGTGGGTACAGATGCCAACGAGGATAAGCCATTCTGTTTTTTCAACGCGATTTTCGTCCGTTTGCGGATCAATCAGATCAGCCATGTCATCGGCCCGCGCGGTTTGGATCTCCTCCACCGTGCGGCGGCGGATAAAAACAGGTTTTCCCCGCCAGGTGACCGTGATGCTTTGTCCGACCTCGATCTGGCCCAAGTCAACTTCGGTCGAGGCCAGTGCCAGCACATCAGCGGAGGGGTTGAGCGAGTTGATAAAGGGCCAGGCGACCCCTGCGGCCCCCACCGCAGTCACTGCACCAGCGGCAAGATAGAGAAATTCGCGCCGATTTTCATCATCAGCAGACTTCACGGGTGTTGTACCATCCGCCATTTTTGTTTGTCCTCTGTTCATCTCTCAATGATCTAAGTGTAATTTGGACTTAGTATATTTGACCGCCCCTTAAACCGCGCAAAAAACGCATAACAGCCACGGGCGCGACAGGGTTACGGGAATCCCGCACATCCCCGCAGGGATATAATCACTTTGTGAAAAGAAAGCAAAGATTATCCCGCAAAAAACTGTTTTGAGGAGACAAGCCTTGAACAAACAAAATCGATGCACTAGCAGTGACCACTCTCCAGGGTCAACGCCCCCTGTCGCAAGGACAACAACGTGATGCGTCTGGCACTCTATCAACCTGATATTCCACAAAACACCGGGACTCTCATCCGCCTGGCAGCCTGTCTGGGGCTGGGGATTGATATTATCGAACCCTGTGGTTTTGTCCTTGATGATCGGCGGCTCAGGCGCGCGGGGCTCGACTATCACGACCTTGTTGCGATAAAACGTCACAGATCCTGGGATGCGTTTAAGGATAACCACACAACGCGGCTGATTTTACTGACGACACAGACCCCTGTGCTTTATAATGATTTTTCATTCAAGGCCGATGATTGCCTGTTACTCGGTCGGGAATCCTGTGGTGCACCGCAGACTGTTCACGCGGCGGCTGATGCGCGGGTGTGCGTCCCCATGATGGCAGAGGCACGTTCGTTAAATATTGCCGTTTGTGCCGCAATGGTTTTGGGGGAAGCCCTGCGACAAACTGCGGGCTTTCCCGCACAGAACTCTACGGCGATAAAGGCCACAAAGGAGTAAACGCCATGTCTGATGTTTCAAAAAATTCTGCCACGGCCTACAGCTACGAACGTCACGCTCCCGACCGGGATTTTCCAGATCACAAAGCTCCAGACGATGCAAAGGCGCGGGCAGAAAACTGGTTTAGAACTCTCCGCGATCAAATCTGCGCGACCTTTGAACGACTCGAAGACGAGGTGAGCGGCCCGGGCCGCGACAAGATCGGCGACAAAGGTGCAAACGCCGGACGTTTTGAACGTCAGGAATGGACTCGTGACGGCGGGTCTGGCGGCGGGGGGGAAATGTCCCTCATGCACGGGCGCGTTTTTGAAAAGGTTGGGGTGAATATTTCCACCGTTACGGGCGAGTTTCCAGAAGACTTTGCCAAGAGAATCCCCGGGGCGGAACAGGATCGCCGATTCTGGGCCAGCGGGATTTCGCTTGTTGCCCATCTGCATTCGCCCCTTGTCCCCGCCGTTCATATGAACACTCGCCATATCATCACAACGCGCAGTTGGTTCGGCGGCGGCGGCGATTTAAACCCGATGTTCCCCGTGCCCATAGAAACAGAACAATTCCATGCAGCGTTCAAACGGGCCTGTGATGCCCACAACCCCGATTACTATCCGACCTTCAAAGCCTGGTGTGATGAATACTTCTTTATCCCCCATCGCGGGGAAGCCAGGGGCGTCGGCGGAATTTTCTACGATTACCTCAACACCGGAGACTGGAACGCCGATTTTGCCTTTACCCAAGATGTCGGCAAAGCCTTCCTGGATGTCTATCCGCAACTTGTACGGCAGAATATGAACAAAAACTGGACAGCGGAACAACGCCAACACCAGCTTTTCCGTCGGGGACGCTACGCGGAATTTAATTTGCTTTATGATCGAGGAACGCTGTTCGGTTTGAAAACGGGTGGAAATATTGAGGCCATCCTGATGTCGATGCCCCCCGAAGCCGCCTGGCCCTAAAAAAACTGGCCCCATCAAAAAAAGAGAGTACAAAGCTGTTGAAAAATGCGGCATAATGCTTTTTGCGGCTCTTCGTGTACTTTAAAAAAAATTCTGGATTAAACTGAATCTTTTCTTGAAGTGGCTTTCGGGGGCGTCAAGATCTTACAACATCATCATAGAGGAGAGACAAGACCATGAAAGGTGACAAGAAAGTTATCGAATATCTCAACAAAGGCCTCACTCACGAGTTGACCGCCATCAATCAATATTTTCTCCATGCCAAGATGCTGGACGATTGGGGTGTCAAAGCCCTTGGCAAGCATGAGTATAAAGAATCCATCGAGGAAATGGGTCATGCGGAAAAATTCATTGACCGTATTCTGTTGCTCGAAGGACTGCCAAACCTCCAGGAACTGCACAAGTTGAAAATTGGCGAGGACGTCAAAGAAATTCTCGAGTGCGATTTGGCGGCAGAATATGAAGCCTGCGAACTTTACCGCGAGGCGGCCACCTATTGTGAAAGTGTCAAAGACTACGTCAGTCGCGATCTTTTCATTGAAATTCTATCCGGTGAGGAAGAACACGTCGATTACGTCGAAACACAGCTTGACCTGATCAAGCGCATCGGCATTGAGAACTATATCCAGTCTGTTTCGGGCCTGCCCCATACAGAAGATTAACTGTCTGTGAAACAGACGGGACAAAAAAGCGTGGATTTCCGCGCTTTTTTAATCACAGCACCGCTGACAACTCGGAAAACCGCTTTAAAAAGGCCACCTCTGCAACGCGGGGGGCGGAAACCACAACCTGTTCAAAGGGAACCGCCGGGGGGGGAGGGCCAAAAATTTTGCGGGCCTCGTCCTGTGAAAAACCCGCGATTTGCGTTGCTTCGAGGAAGGCTGCCAGCCGGTCGGCACGCCTGGTGTCCGCCGCCAAGATCCGGGACGGCACAGCAGGCAGGCCAAAACGGAGATGAATAGCCTGAGTCAAATGATTTTCAAGGGATTTATAGTCTGCCCCAACAGCAGATTTAAAAGGACTAATCAGATCACCCACCACATATTCAGGGGCATCGTGCAACAAAACAACCAAACAATCACGTGCAGATGCCTGTGGGCGAAAACCGCGATATATCCGTTCAACCAATAGAGAATGATCGGCAACGCTATAGCCCCAATCACCCGTTGTCTGCCCGTTCCATCGCGTCAACCGCGACAGACCCAGGGCAATATCCACAATTTCAATATCAACAGGGGACGGATTGAGTAAATCCAGACGGCGGCCGGACAGCATACGCTGCCAGGCACGAGCCGGTTTTTTGTTCTTTGTCATGCCCTTTACCAAAACAAAATAAGATAGCCTTTAGGGTTGTTGCACGGAAAAAAGTGCCGACTCCACACATTCGCAGAGGCTATGAGCCAAAACAATGTGAATTTCCTGAATTTCGGCGGTTGTACAACCGGTGGCAATGATGCAGTCATCCGCCAGATCGCGCACCCGCCCCCCCGCGTGACCAGAAAAAACAATCGTCGGCACGCGCAAGCCTTGACACGCGATGAGAGCCGCGACAATGTTCGTCGAATTTCCCGATGTTGTAATCCCGAGAAAAATATCCCTGTCTGTCATCTTCCCAAGAACCTGACGGGCGAAAATCTCGTCATAACCGTAATCGTTACCAATCGCGGTGAGAATCGAACTATCAACGGTGAGTGCCTCCGCAGGTAAAGGCGCACGCTCGCGCGCGAACCTGCCGACAAATTCCGCCGCCAAATGTTGGGCATCTGCGGCAGATCCCCCATTTCCGGCAATGTAGAGTCGCCCACCAGACTTGTAACAGGCAATAACCCGCGCAACGGCGCGGTCAAAAATGGCAATCGCGGTCGCTGACTCCAACATGGCTTCTTTGGCGGTGATTGCTTGCTTGAGGTTGCGGATGAGAACCTCTGCACCCTGTGTCACGGGAACCTCTCCTCTATTATATCATTACTCACCAGTGGGGGCATATTTTGCGAGAATGCGCTGGAGTGTCCTGCGGTGCATCCGCAGACGCCGGGCGGTTTCTGAAACATTGCGCCCACACTGTTCATAAACCCGCTGGATATGTTCCCAGCGCACGCGGTTTACGGTCATCGGTAATTCAGGCGGGGGAGGAAGAGTTCCATCATCCCCTGTTTTGAGCAGGGTTGCAATGATTTGGTCGGGATCAGAGGGCTTGGGCAGATAGTCAATCGCACCGACTTTGACCGCCGCAACCGCCGTTGCAATGTTGCCATACCCCGTGAGGATAATAGCGCGTGTTTGCGGGAAGTGTTGATGAATGGCTTTGATGATGTCAAGCCCGCTGCCATCAGACAGACGCAGGTCAACAATGGCAAACTGCGGCGGCGACTGATGGGCAAGGGCCACGGCATCCGCAACAGAAGAGGCCGTAATGGGATCAAAACCTTTACGCGCCATCACCCGGGCCAGACGATCAGCAAAGCGTTCATCATCATCGGCGATGAGCAGCCTTTTTAAATCATCCTCGTCATCAAGTCTGTTGTTTGCATCCGTCATGATTAGTCCTCCCGCTGATTTTCCAACTGCGCACGCGACCAGACAACAGAGACCACAGCACCACCGTCCGGATGATTACCAAAATCAGTTTTTGCCCCTGTGCGGCCCAAGAGAGTCACCGCGATAAAAACGCCAAGCCCCATGTGTTCGCCGTCTCTTTCTTCGCGCAAGGTGCTGTCGCTATCTTCGCGACCAGACAGGCAGGGATCACCCAATCGCGCCAAAACAGAGGCAGAAAACCCCTGCCCGTTATCCTTGATCTTGAGCGAAACCTGCGCCTCATCCCACAGAAGATCAAGAACCACCTTGTCGCGGGTGAATTGAATCGCGTTTTGGGCGATCAATCCAAGGGCGTGAATAATTTCCGGACTGCGAGCAACAACAGGAGCGGGGCTGTCATCGCGAGCCTGCGCTTGATAAAGTAACTCAACGCCGTCCTTGTGATAGGGGGCAACGGCGTCTTCGACCAGTGAGCGAAGGGGCAAAAAGTTATAGGGTTCCCCACTATCAATTTCCTTTCGGGCAACCATGTCTTTGAGTATATCGCGACACCGCATAATTTCCGAGGCCATCACGTCAAGATCTTCGCGCATCCATTCCTGTTCGGGTTCAAGCTGTTCCTGAAGATCCTTGACCACGACATAGAGCGTTCCCAACGGCGTTCCCAGTTCATGCGCCGCCGCCGCCGCAAGCCCGCCCAAGGCCGACAGATGCTGTTCACGCGACAGCGCACTGCGCGTGATCTGTAGGGCCGTGCGCATTGTGCGTGCTTCGCCTGCGACATTGCTGACATAAACCGCAATAAAGGCAATACCCACCGCCAAGGCTCCCCACAACCCAAAGAGATAAAGGGGTGCCCCGATGTCAGCCTCTCCTCCCAAGGCAATAGGATGATAGTAAAAGGCAAGCGCAGAAATACAGACAAAGGCCAAAGCAGATAAAAAGATGGTTTCTTTGCGCTCGAGCACAGAAGCCGAAACGGTCACGGGGGCTAAAATCAAAAGGGAAAAGGGATTGTGAAGCCCACCCGATAATCCCAAGAGAACCGAGAGCTGCACCAGATCAAAGGCCAGAGAAAAAGTAACTTCACGCCCCTGCATCCAGGTGCTTTGCGGGCGGGAGAGTCGCTGAATAATATTGAGCACAACAGAGACCACCACGACCAGGAGACAGTCGCGCAGAGGCAGATCAACGCCCAATAAAAAATAAGCCGATAATATCGCGATTACCTGCCCCGTCACCGCCAACCAGCGGATCAAAATCATCGTCCGCAGGCGCAAGGCTCCAAGGGGGAAAACCGTTACAGGGTGGTTTTTTTTACTCAGGGGCTGTCCTCCCGGGGGCTGCTGACTGCGGCCTCTGCAAAAGTGGCCATACCGTTGTGGCAACCAAGGGCCGCACGGAGAACCAAAATCGCCAAGACCGCCCCGGAGCCTTCGCCCAAACGCATCCCGAAATCGACCATTTCCTTTTTGCCGATTCTTTCCAGCAAGGCCACATGCCCCGGTTCTGTGGAACGGTGCGCGACCATACAGTGATCCAGTAATCCGGGATCAAGCGCATGGAGTACGGCCGCTGCCGCTGTGCAGGTATAACCATCCAACAACACAGGTGTCCGCGCCAGTCGCGCCGCCAGAACCGCCCCGGCAATCGCCGCCAGCTCTCGCCCACCAACACAGCGCAGAATTTGCAAAGGATCACGAGCCATCTCATCCGCGTGCAGGGCCATGGCACGGTCAATCAGAACTATTTTACGTGCAAGGGTATCATCATCCACCCCCGTTCCACGACCCACCCACTGCGCGGCAGATCCGCCATAAAGGGCCGTACAGATCGCCGCCGCAGAGGTCGTATTGCCAATGCCCATTTCCCCCAGGGCGACAACATCCAGTCCCTCCTCAATCGCCATCATGCCATAGGCCATGGCCCGGACGAAATCCTGTTCCGTCATCGCGGGTTCTTCGGACAGATCACGGGTGGGGTCATCAAGCGACATCTCGAAAACACGCAAATCAGAATCGGCGACCTGACAGAGCTGATTAACCGCCGCGCCACCGTGAATAAAGTTGGCGACCATCTGGGCGGTCACAACGGCAGGAAAGGCCGACACACCCCGTGCCGCGATACCGTGATTTGCAACAAAAACCGCCGTGTAGGGGCGTTCAAGCTGTGGAACCTCCCGCCCCTGCCATGCCGCCATCCAGATCGCCAGATCTTCCAACCGTCCCAAACTGCCCTGGGGCTTGGTCAAGTCATCTTGACGCGCCCGCGCCCGCGCCGCAATCTGTTGATCTGGCCCGGGGAGATTTTTGATGAGGTTGTGAATTTCCGAGATACTGTCAACGCGCACTGTGTTTTTCTTCCTGCATAAAGAAACCCTTTTGCCCTTGTCTGCCTCTGCGAGCCAGAAATATTCTGAACACCCCTGATTAAATTCAGTGAGAACGGCATAGAATAGGGTGAATGATGCACCATGCAACTAAAAAGCGAGGCCTTGGAACTATGGACGACCTGAGAATGGCCCTGTCCCTGCTCACACGCCTGCCTGTGCGCTATCCCGAAAACAGGCCATTGGCCCAGAGTATCTGGTGCTATCCCATGGTCGGTCTGATTTTAGGAATTTTCCTTGCCCCTGTGCTATGGTTCACACCGCACATGAATTGGCCCCCCCTCGCCAATGGTTTGATAATCGTTGCATTGTTATCTGTCCTCACCGGTGCCTTGCACGAGGACGGACTTGCCGATGTTGCCGATGGGTTCGGCGGGACGCGCGAACGCACGCGCAAGCTGGAGATTATGAGAGACAGCCGCATGGGAAGCTATGGCACGCTTGCCCTGATCCTTGTCGTGTTATTCAAAGCCAGCCTGATTGGTGCGCTGATTGACAGATATAATAGCGGCGTTGTTCTGGCCTGTCTCGTTACTGTTTTGGCCCTGTCGCGCGGACTCATCGCCTTTTTGATGTGGGGCCTTCCTCCTGCACGCACAGACGGACTAGCCCGCCGGGTGGGCAGGCCAACTGGCATATGTACCCTGTTAGGAGGATTTTTAGCTGTGATGATCGCGGTCACGCTCAGTGGCTTTTTACCGGTACCGGCCCTTGGCCTTGTCGTGGTGAGTGTCGCAACCGTTTTCTTGATCGGGTGGCTGTCCATGAAACAGATCAACGGCATCACAGGCGATGTACTGGGGGCCAGCATCACCCTGTGCGAATCGGCGGGACTCGCCCTGCTGGTGGGGGGGGGAGCATGACGCGCTGGTTTTTTATCCGTCACGCGCCTGTGACAGAAAACAAGGGTGCGCTCTATGGTCGAAGTGATCTGAACGGTGACTGCACCGACACAACCGCCTTTGATCGCCTGAGAAAACAGCTCAACAGGCATAAACTGTCCTCTGAACCCGTTGTCTTGACCAGTGGTCTGAAACGCACAGCCCAAACATATCACGCCCTGCGCGGCACAGATCTTTGGCCAAACCCGACCGCGCAAGCGGCCTTGAATGAACAGGATTTCGGGCAGTGGGAAGGACGGCATTACAGCGAATTAAATCGGACTTTACCAGAAGATTTAGCGCGTTTTTGGAACAATCCTGCGGCGGAATCCCCACCGGACGGAGAAAGTTTTGCAACAGTTTGTACGCGTGTGGGGGCCGTTGTCCGCGCTTACACTCAACAGCACGGGGGGCAGGATATTTTATGTTTTTGTCATGGGGGAACCGTGCGCGCCGCCCTTGTCCAGGCCTTGAGCCTATCCCCTGCGCAAGCATTACAATTCAAGGTTGCACCACTGAGCCTGACTCTGCTTGAGGCACAGCGAATAGAAAACAACATATCCTGGGCCGTGAGCGGGGTTAATATCGGATAACCCTTTTTTTTCGGCAAGGGTTCATGGTACAAGACCTTCCAAGGAATTTTCTCTATGGAGGCTTACGACATGTCTTCTCCCCTGACCGCGCCCGGCAGAAAACGTATCTTTTTAAATCTTACAATTCTCTTGGGAGCCTTTTATGCGCTCAACATCCTTTCGCCCGTACAGGCGCAATCGGTTGACACCAGAGAAATCGTGGCGGAATCGCGCTACACTATCGAAAAACTCAAGGCAGATAAGGAATTCGCCGATATTACCGGATACATTGACAAGGCGCACGCCGTATTGATTATTCCACAACTTATCAAGGCGGGTTTTCTGATCGGAGGCGAAGGCGGCACAGGTGTCCTGTTGGTCAAGGGCGCAGATGGAAGCTGGAGCAATCCGGCCTTTTATACTCTTGCCGCTGGCAGTATTGGCCTGCAAATGGGGGGAAGCATTTCCGAAGTCGTCTTTACCTTCATGAGCGAATCAGCCGTTTTGTCGATTCTTGATAACGAAATAAAGCTGGGGGCTGATCTTTCTGTTGCTGTTGGCCCCCTCGGGCGCGGACTTGAGGCATCAATGACAACAGATTTGAAAGCAGACGTCTATGCTTTTTCCCGCACAATCGGGCTATTCGGCGGTGGAGCCTTTGAAGGGGCGAAACTTTTTGAACGCACTGGCTATAACACCGACTACTACGGCGCAGAGGCGACCCCCCGTGATATTACAATCGGACGCAAGTACAATAACCCGAACTCCCTGGAATTGCGCCGCATCCTGCAATAGATTAAAGGGCCTCATCGCTTCCTTTTAAGGCGTTCATCTGATGGGTTTGCTGACGTCATCGCGTGTGAGTGCTGTTTTAGGGCCAACCAATACGGGCAAAACGCATTTTGCCGTTAGTCGTCTGTTATCCTATTCATCCGGGATCATCGGTTTTCCCCTGCGCCTGTTAGCGCGTGAAAACTATGACAAGGCCGTCGCGCTCAAGGGACAGGGTCAATGCGCCCTCGTCACAGGTGAAGAAAAAATCATACCGCCCTCTGCACGCTATTTTTTCTGCACCGTTGAATCAATGCCATTGGATCGGCCTGTGGAATGTGTGGCGGTTGATGAAATCCAGCTCTGTGCACAGGCCCGGCGGGGACATATCTTTACAGATCGCCTGCTGAACCTGCGCGGAACAAGCGAAACAATCTTTATCGGATCAAACACGATTGCCCCCCTGATCCACAAACTGGTCAAGGGAGTCACTTTTATCGAAAAGCCGCGCTTATCAACCCTGCGCTATCGCGGACCTTGCCGTCTAACACGCCTGCCACCGCGTTCGGCGGTTGTTGCCTTTTCAACTCACGATGTTTACCAGATCGCCGAACTGATTCGCCAGGAACGCGGCGGAGCCGCCATCGTACTCGGTGCGCTTAGTCCACGCACACGCAATGCACAAGTTGCCTTGTTTGAAAATGGCGATGTTGATTATCTGGTGGCGACAGATGCCATCGGCATGGGGTTAAACCTCGATCTCGACCACGTCGCCTTTTCGGCTTTGCGTAAATTTGACGGTCAATATGCGCGGGGCCTCATACCCGCAGAATTGGGGCAAATTGCCGGACGGGCCGGACGCCATCACCGCGACGGGACATTCGGAACAGGGTCCACACTTGGCCCCCTGCCCCCCGCCCTGATTGAACAGATTGAAGCCCATGACTACGCCAAAGAACGCGCTGTCTATTGGCGCAATAGTGATCTTGATTTTCGTAGCCCTCGTGCCCTGATTCGTAGCCTCGACCAACGCCCCGCTCCCGGGATGGAAAAAATAATGTGGCGTGTGCGTGATGGCGAAGACCATCAGGCCCTGATTGCGCTGGAAAAAGAACAGGCTATCGTGGACAGAGCAAAAGGACAGGAGGCGGTCAAATGTCTGTGGGATATTTGCCAAATACCCGATTTTTGTAAAACCTTGACGGATCAGCACCTGCGCCTGCTGTCGCAGCTCTACCAATTCCTGACAACGGGACGGGGTCGGGTTGATACAGACTGGATCAACAAACAAATTGAACGCATTGACAAAACAGACGCAGACATTGATACACTGATCCAGCGTATCGCCCGGATCAGAACCTGGACTTATATTTCCAACTGCACAGGCTGGCTGGAAGACGCCCAAAACTGGCAAGGGACAACACGCACTATCGAAGACCGCCTGTCAGATGCCCTGCACAGGCGTTTGACGCAGCGTTTTGTTGACAAAAAAACGACAAAACTGGTGCGTCACCTGCGGACAGGAGGGACAGCAGTGGCATCTATCACGGCAAATGGTGATATTGTTGTAGATGGCGATTGCCTGGGACGAATGAACGGATTCACCCTTGACCCGGAATCATCCGGGTCTCAAACAGACTTAAAAACCATCCACAAAGCCATTCTTTCTACCATACCCAAACGGGTCGCCCTCCTGGTTCAAGACAATGACGGGTCATTTCTCCTTGATGACCAGGGGCGACTGACATGGCGCGGTGCGGCAATCGGCACAATCATCAAAGGTAGTACCCCTCTGACTCCTGTGGTTGAACCCGATAAAAGCCCCTTTCTCGACTCTGTTGCCCGCGCCGCCATCCGTCCCCGCCTGCAAGCTTGGCTTGATCGCCACATTCGCGGACAACTCAAGCCCCTCTTTGCCCTACGCGACGAAGAACTCGACGCCACCGCGCGGGGCCTCGCCTGGCAACTGAGCGAAGAATTCGGATCTATTCAACGGCGTGGATTACAAACAACCTTAAACAGCCTCGCCCGGGAAACGCGCCAAAAAATGGGACAGCTCGGCGTACGGATCGGTCGTGAATATGTCTTTGTCCCCAGCCTGATGCGCCCCCGCCCGACCCGCCTGCGTGCATTGCTCTGGTGCGCATGGCATGGCAAGGATGTTCCCCCTTTGCCTGATTTTGAGGCCGCGCATTTCACCCCCAACCACGAACAAACACCCGATTTCTGCGCGGCGATTGGCTATCACTCCATCAAAACAGGGCACTCCATCAAAACAGGGGGTGCTATGCGGATTGATGTCCTTGAACGCCTGTTGTATGAGACATTCCGCCAACTGCGTGGAGACAAAGAAAAAACAGCACACGGTGAACAACACGTCACGCCAGAAGGCCCCAAAAGCGAAAAAGCCCATTTCACCATCACGGAGACTATGCGGACAATAAGCGGGTTGGATGATGCAGGATTGATCTCTGTGCTCACCGCTTTGCGCTTTCAACCCACCCGTTCAGAAGACGGCACGACTCTTTTTTCTCGACACGCAACGACGCGGAAAAAAGCCACCCCGGAAACGAAAGACGCCGCAAAAAAGAACACCAGACAAAAGAACGGGACAAAAGAAAAAAAACCAAAAAAGATCAATCCTGACTCCCCCTTTGCCGTGTTGCAAAGCATGAACATTGGAAAAAAAGCGCACTCATGACAGAGCAGGGTCAAACAGGCAGCGCAGGCGTGCGACTAGACAATTGGCTTTGGTTTGCGCGTTTTTTCAAAACGCGGACGCGGGCAGCGGTCGCCTGTACACAGAAAAAAATACAGATTGACGGCGTGGTTGTCTCCAAAGCCGGTCTGACCATCAAACCGGGGCAAATAGTGACCTTTGAACAAGGACGCGACAGGCGGGCTGTGCAGGTCATCGCGCTGGGCCAGCGACGCAGCCCCGCAGAGGAGGCCCAAAGACTCTACACAGAATTACACAGGATTTCCCTACCGCGAAAAGAAAAAAGCCCCGCTGTACGTACACGCGGGACAGGTCGCCCCACCAAAAAACAACGGCGACAAACCGACTCACTTCAGCAACAACTCTAGGGACGAAAGATGTTTGATAAATTAAAAACACTGTTTCAAGACACAAAAGCCACCACAGATACGCCTGCGACCTGTGATGCCCTACAACTGGCAACAGCCGCTCTGCTGATTGAGGCCGCACAGCTCGACGGTCAGTTTTCAGAGGCCGAAGCCACAAAAATTTCGACCCTCCTGCAAAAAAAATTCAACCTTGACGCCCCGACAACCACGCAACTCATGGCGCAGGCCGAAGTAAAATCCGATCACTCCATTCAAATTTTTGGATTTACCCGCACTATCGCAGAACAGTGCAGTCCCGAAGAACGCACAGAGATCATGGAACTGCTCTGGTCTGTGGCCTATGCCGATGGCGAACTCCACCCTTACGAAAGCAACCTGATGCGGAGAATGGCGGGACTGCTACACGTCAGCGACCGCGACAGCGGCACAGCAAAAAAACGCGCCCGCGCCCAAACCCTTTGAACCTCACGCCGTCTTTTTCCACCTTGCAAAAATCAGAACCGAAAGAGGAAGAGAACAGGCCACCAGTGCCATGACCTGCGTGGTTGTCCACCCCGCGCTATTGAACAAAAAGGACGGGGATACGGCCCCTAGTGCAGCGAAGAATGCAATGACAGTTTCGCCGACTCCCTGCCATTTTTTCTGGTCAGGATGTCCCAAAAGGATAGAGGACAACAAGGAACTTCCCCCGACATAGGTCAAATTCCACCCCAGCCCAAGCAGAACCAGGGACAAGAGTAGAGAACCGTATTCTGTACCCTGAACATTCATCATAAAACTGACGACAAAAAACACAACCCCTGCAAACAAAATGGCGTTGTGCCCAAAGCGGGCAATCAACCGCCCGGTGAAGAATGAGGGCACAAACATCGCGAGGACATGCCACTGAAGCGCACGAGCCGACTCACCAAAGGAAAGAGAGAGGGCCTCCATTTTCAGCGCGGCCAAAATCATAAAGAGATTCATCACACCGTAGCCAAAGGCCGCAATAAAAATAGGATAAAAAACAACGAAACCGACCGCCCCTTTGCTCCTCTTCACCGACAGCGGAGCCACAGAATTTTGTGCCGTCCTAGCATTGGGAAGGAAAAAGACAAGCAACAGATTGATAAGGGCAAAGACACTCAATAACGCGTAAGACAAAGAAAAAGGCGCGAAACCCGGAATATCGCGAAACCATCCGGTAAGGGCTGGCCCACAGCCCCCTGCAATGACACCCCCGGCCACAACGAGCGACAGAGCCCGGGCGTGAAGCCTTTCGGGCAGACCGTCGTTCACAGCATATCTATAAAAATTGGCAAAAGCCGCAAAGAGACCAATCAAACCATGCGAAAGGATCAGCAGAAAAAAAGACTCCCTGACCACCGCAAAATAACCCGCCCCGCCAGCAAGGAAAAGAAACACTGCTCCGGTGACAAAGCCGGCCTTACGCCCGTATTTTTTCATGAACAGCGCAACGGGATAGCTTGCCACCAGCAAAAAAAGAAACTGCACACCGTAGGGCACAGTTGAAAGAAAGGGGGCACTGGCAAGCCTGTTACCAACAGGGGCCACCAAAGCGACAGAAATCACAGCCACCGTCAAATTGATCGACTGAGCAAAAAAATAGAGATAAACATAGCGCGGAAGAATGGCATCTGCTCTCATGACGGCCTGCCCGGATTTTGAAAACCCACCCCCATCACAGGCAGACAAATTCCAAAAAATACGCTGGACAAGCAGAGCATGATGCGACCTTTCTTATAAATATAAAGACATAATTATTTTCTTATATTGATAAAAAATAGACCTGTCAACACAGTCAGGCTTTATTGCGCGGCGTGGGTGCGCATATCACGCAAAAAGCCGTCAATTTTCTGCTCCAGCGTGCTGTACAAACCAATTCCCTAGTCGCGCTTGCCATTTTCTGCGTCGTGTTGCACGCGCACAAGTAATACCAATTCCTGAAAGTTAGAACCCATGGGCCCATTTTCTGTACCCAATGGACCTGATTTTCCATGGCCTGTCGGTGAGATTATTCCATGCGTCACAACAGAGGGAAACGATCTGGTCCTGAAAGACGCGGTTTGACAGCCAGTTTTGTCGCAAATATTGCCAGACATTTTCGACCGGATTGAGTTCAGGACTGCGTGGCGGCAACAGGGTGATATTGTCCGGGATATCCAGTTTGCCGGTGGTGTGCCAGCCCGCCTTGTCAAGGATAATGACAGCATGGGCACCGGCTGTGACGATATCTCTTCCAGGTGCCCTTGCATCCCGCAGGTATTGCACTGCGGCAGGACAAGCGCGCCCCCCCCGGGCGGGGCAGATCGCCCCGAATATCCAGGCGGATTTTGTGCGCTGGTCTTTTGCTGCCACAGGCCGTGTGCCCTGTTTGGCCCACCATGCTGTTCTTCTGGCCAACACGCGCCTCATCCTGCCACCAGATGTCCAGCGGGACAGCCGGACCAATTCTGGCGTGCAGGGAGGCTATTTCGGCGGGGAAGTTTTTTTAAATGCGTCAATCTCATCCCCGTTCTGGCCATGATGACGCGGGCGCGCTGTCAGTTTTCTGTAGCCGTGTTTGCGCAAGGTGGCACTCAGGCAACTTTCGCTGATGCTGAGGCGATAGTCCTCCCATAACCACTGCGCCAGATCCTGAAGTCGCCAGCGCACCATCGATAGCAGGCAATGGCCCTGTTTCAACGCGCGCAATCAAGGCAGCAAGCCGGGCCTCACTGGCCGGTCGACCGCTTCTCGAACGTTGCAAAAGCCCGTCCGGACCTTCTGCATTGAAACGCAACACCCAGTCACGAACAATTTGACGACCAACGCCGCGCGGCTTCACTGCGACTGCCGCCATCAGAGATGACCGCAAGGGCAAGCAAGCGGCGCGTCTGGTTCGAATCTGCTGAGTGCCGGGCAAGACGGCGAAGACGGGATGCGTCATAATCCTGACGCAGCGGAAGGGGCTGACCCATGACAAATCTCCAAAACTGTGTCCTTCCTTGAATCACAGAATCTGCTCACACGCCAGGTCCAGAGAGTCTTTATTTTATGGAATTGGTATAAGTTGCCTCAAGGGTCTGGTCTGCATTTTCAGACACTTCGCCAATGTGTGTTATGACTGCGCAGGTGCTGGTGGACACCTGCGTCACGCGCCTTGCAATTTCTTGGCTTGATGAATGAAGCCTCATTATTTTCACCCGCTCAAGAGTTTCGGTCAGACAGCACTTGGCTGGACAAACAGAACCCCGAAAGGCTGTTGCCTTTCGGGGCCGCCGCTGGTTAAGTTCACAGGGTAGGTCAGAACTTGACCCTGGCATTCAGGCGGGCACTGTGGCCCGTGTAGCCAGTGCGGGCACTCAGGTCATAGTCCGCCCCGATTGACCAGCGCGGGGCACTATAGCTCAGGCCCACACCTGCGGTGCCTGACAGCTTCCTGACCTTCGCCCCCTTGACCGTAAAGCGGTTGCCACCGCCGGTGAACCGGCCGCGCGCCGTCGTTTGATCCCCCGCAAAGTCATAGGACAGCCCCACACGCACCACGGGAACAAGGGTGCCATTCCCCCGGGTGATCTCTTTGTGTAGGCGGGTGCCCAGCGTCCCCACAACCGCATCAATCGACCCCACTGTGATCTTCTGGTTCAGGCTCAACGCCCCCGTCGTGGTATAACGCGCCGACCCCACACGCGTCCACGACAGACCCGCCGTCGGGGTCAGCGTCGTGCTCACATCAAGGCTCAGCGGCACACCACCCCCCACAGAGGCCGTCAGGCTGGTCGTGTCATAGGCCGACTTGCGCGTCAAGACCGCCACACGCGAGGTCGTGCTCACATCGTTGCGCCCGACGCCCACCTGACCGTCCACATAATAACGCCCCGTGCTGTAATCCCCGTAAATCGAGACCTGCCAGCTCCTGACATCCGTTTTATCCTCGCCAAAACCCTTGCCCGTAATCCGGCTGGTGCTATAGGCCAGAGCCGTCCCCACACGACCCCGTTCCCCCACAGGCGCATCCACACCCACCGCAAGGCCCCGTGCAGAGGTCCGATAACCGTCAATAGCCCGCTTCCTGTCCTTCGCCTGTTTGCCCCGACTGCCAAACGGCTTGAGCCAGAAGGCCCTGTCCAGTCCCTCACCCCCGGTCGCAAATCCGCTCTGCACAAATCCGCTCTGGCTGTCCCCCCCGCGCTGCAGAGCAAGACGGTCGGACAATAGACCAGCCACCTGTCTCCCCGTCGAGAGCACCGCCCTCCTCACCCCGACCAGCGCGGTCATCTGCGGCGTGAGCTGGGCCGCAAGACGCCTGACCTGCGCCTCATTCCCCGCCCGGGTCGCCTCCTCGAGAATCTTCTTCACAGGGTCGTTCGCCGGTAAATCCTTCGCAACATCCGCCGCCGCCAAAAGAACAGTGGCTTCAGACAGCGACACGCCCAGCTTCGACGACACCTCCCCCGCCGACTTAAAGCCAACCGCATTCGGCGTCATAAGGGCAATGGGGCGACTAAGGCCCTTATCCGCAACATCAACATCCCTATCCGCATCTTTATCATCGACATCCTTACCAGCGACATCCTTCACATCTGTGTCGTCACTACCAGACCCGTCGCCCCCCGACTTAAGGTTCAGCGGCACATCCCTATCCGCATCCTTATCCTTACCTGCGACCTCCTTCACATCGGTGTCACCAGACCCGTCACCCTGATTGGGATGCCGGTGATGAGGGCAATCAGGGCGACGGGTCTGGTGACACCGATGTGAAGGTTGCTGATAAGGATGCCGGTGATGAGGGCAATCAGGGCGACGGGTCTGGTGACACCGATGTGAAGGTTGCTGATAAGGACGCTGATAAGGATGCCGGTGATGAGGGCAATCAGGGCGACGGGTCTGGTGACACCGATGTGAAGGTTGCTGATAAGGACGCTGATAAGGATGCCGGTGATGAGGGCAATCAGGGTGACGGGTCTGGTGACACCGATGTGAAGGTTGCTGATAAGGATGCCGGTGATGAGGGCAATCAGGGTGACGGGTCTGGTGACACCGATGTGAAGGTTGCTGATAAGGACGCTGCCGGTGATGAGGGCAATCAGGGCGACGGGTCTGGTGACACCGATGTGAAGGTTGCTGATAAGGACGCTGATAAGGATGCCGGTGATGAGGGCAATCAGGGCGACGGGTCTGGTGACACCGATGTGAAGGTTGCTGATAAGGACGCTGATAAGGATGCCGGTGATGAGGGCAATGCCGGTGATGAGGGCAATCAGGGTGACGGGTCTGGTGACACCGATGTGAAGGTTGCTGATAAGGACGCTGATAAGGATGCCGGTGATGAGGGCAATCAGGGCGGGCGACGGGTCTGGTGACACCGATGTGAAGGTTGCTGATAAGGATGCCGGTGATGAGGGCAATCAGGGTGACGGGTCTGGTGACACCGATGTGAAGGTTGCTGATAAGGACGCTGATAAGGATGCCGGTGATGAGGGCAATCAGGGCGACGGGTCTGGTGACACCGATGTGAAGGTTGCTGATAAGGACGCTGATAAGGATGCCGGTGATGAGGGCAATCAGGGTGACGGGTCTGGTGACACCGATGTGAAGGTTGCTGATAAGGACGCTGATAAGGATGCCGGTGATGAGGGCAATCAGGGCGACGGGTCTGGTGACACCGATGTGAAGGTTGCTGATAAGGACGCTGATAAGGATGCCGGTGATGAGGGCAATCAGGGTGACGGGTCTGGTGACACCGATGTGAAGGTTGCTGATAAGGACCGGTGATGAGGGCAATCAGGGTGACGGGTCTGGTGACACCGATGTGAAGGTTGCCGGTAAGGATGCCGGTGATGAGGGCAATCAGGGCGACGGGTCTGGTGACACCGATGTGAAGGTTGCTGATAAGGACGCTGATAAGGATGCCGGTGATGAGGGCAATCAGGGTGACGGGTCTGGTGACACCGATGTGAAGGTTGCTGATAAGGACGCTGATAAGGATGCCGGTGATGAGGGCAATCAGGGTGACGGGTCTGGTGACACCGATGTGAAGGTTGCTGATAAGGACGCTGATAAGGATGCCGGTGATGAGGGCAATCAGGGCGACGGGTCTGGTGACACCGATGTGAAGGTTGCTGATAAGGATGCCGGTGATGAGGGCAATCAGGGTGACGGGTCTGGTGACACCGATGTGAAGGTTGCTGATAAGGACGCTGATAAGGATGCCGGTGATGAGGGCAATCAGGGTGACGGGTCTGGTGACACCGATGTGAAGGTTGCTGATAAGGATGCCGGTGATAAGGATGCCGGTGATGAGGGCAATCAGGGCGACGGGTCTGGTGACACCGATGTGAAGGTTGCTGATAAGGACGCTGATAAGGATGCCGGTGATGAGGGCAATCAGGGTGACGGGTCTGGTGACACCGATGTGAAGGTTGCTGATAAGGACGCTGATAAGGATGCCGGTGATGAGGGCAATCAGGGCGACGGGTCTGGTGACACCGATGTGAAGGTTGCTGATAAGGATGCCGGTGATGAGGGCAATCAGGGTGACGGGTCTGGTGACACCGATGTGAAGGTTGCTGATAAGGACGCTGATAAGGATGCCGGTGATGAGGGCAATCAGGGTGACGGGTCTGGTGACACCGATGTGAAGGTTGCTGATAAGGACGCTGATGAGGGCAATCAGGGTGACGGGTCTGGTGACACCGATGTGAAGGTTGCTGATAAGGACGCTGCCGGTGATGAGGGCAATCAGGGTGACGGGTCTGGTGACACCGATGTGAAGGTTGCTGATAAGGATGCCGGTGATGAGGGCAATCAGGGTGACGGGTCTGGTGACACCGATGTGAAGGTTGCTGATAAGGACGCTGATAAGGATGCCGGTGATGAGGGCAATCAGGGCGACGGGTCTGGTGACACCGATGTGAAGGTTGCTGATAAGGACGCTGATAAGGATGCCGGTGATGAGGGCAATCAGGGCGACGGGTCTGGTGACACCGATGTGAAGGTTGCTGATAAGGACGCTGATAAGGATGCCGGTGATGAGGGCAATCAGGGTGACGGGTCTGGTGACACCGATGTGAAGGTTGCTGATAAGGACGCTGATAAGGATGCCGGTGATGAGGGCAATCAGGGTGACGGGTCTGGTGACACCGATGTGAAGGTTGCTGATAAGGACGCTGATAAGGATGCCGGTGATGAGGGCAATCAGGGTGACGGGTCTGGTGACACCGATGTGAAGGTTGCTGATAAGGACGCTGATAAGGATGCCGGTGATGAGGGCAATCAGGGTGACGGGTCTGGTGACACCGATGTGAAGGTTGCTGATAAGGACGCTGATAAGGATGCCGGTGATGAGGGCAATCAGGGCGACGGGTCTGGTGACACCGATGTGAAGGTTGCTGATAAGGACGCTGATAAGGATGCCGGTGATGAGGGCAATCAGGGCGACGGGTCTGGTGACACCGATGTGAAGGTTGCTGATAAGGACGCTGATAAGGATGCCGGTGATGAGGGCAATCAGGGTGACGGGTCTGGTGACACCGATGTGAAGGTTGCTGATAAGGACGCTGATAAGGATGCCGGTGATGAGGGCAATCAGGGCGACGGGTCTGGTGACACCGATGTGAAGGTTGCTGATAAGGACGCTGATAAGGATGCCGGTGATGAGGGCAATCAGGGTGACGGGTCTGGTGACACCGATGTGAAGGTTGCTGATAAGGACGCTGATAAGGATGCCGGTGATGAGGGCAATCAGGGTGACGGGTCTGGTGACACCGATGTGAAGGTTGCTGATAAGGACGCTGATAAGGATGCCGGTGATGAGGGCAATCAGGGTGACGGGTCTGGTGACACCGATGTGAAGGTTGCTGATAAGGACGCTGATAAGGATGCCGGTGATGAGGGCAATCAGGGCGACGGGTCTGGTGACACCGATGTGAAGGTTGCTGATAAGGACGCTGATAAGGATGCCGGTGATGAGGGCAATCAGGGTGACGGGTCTGGTGACACCGATGTGAAGGTTGCTGATAAGGACGCTGATAAGGATGCCGGTGATGAGGGCAATCAGGGCGACGGGTCTGGTGACACCGATGTGAAGGTTGCTGATAAGGACGCTGATAAGGATGCCGGTGATGAGGGCAATCAGGGTGACGGGTCTGGTGACACCGATGTGAAGGTTGCTGATAAGGACGCTGATAAGGATGCCGGTGATGAGGGCAATCAGGGTGACGGGTCTGGTGACACCGATGTGAAGGTTGCTGATAAGGACGCTGATAAGGATGCCGGTGATGAGGGCAATCAGGGTGACGGGTCTGGTGACACCGATGTGAAGGTTGCTGATAAGGACGCTGATAAGGATGCCGGTGATGAGGGCAATCAGGGTGACGGGTCTGGTGACACCGATGTGAAGGTTGCTGATAAGGACCGGTGATGAGGGCAATGGGTGACGGGTCTGGTGACACCGATGTGAAGGTTGCCGGTGATGAGGGCAATCAGGGCGACGGGTCTGGTGACACCGATGTGAAGGTTGCTGATAAGGACGCTGATAAGGATGCCGGTGATGAGGGCAATCAGGGCGACGGGTCTGGTGACACCGATGTGAAGGTTGCTGATAAGGATGCCGGTGATGAGGGCAATCAGGGTGACGGGTCTGGTGACACCGATGTGAAGGTTGCTGATAAGGACGCTGATAAGGATGCCGGTGATGAGGGCAATCAGGGTGACGGGTCTGGTGACACCGATGTGAAGGTTGCTGATAAGGATGCCGGTGATGAGGGCAATCAGGGTGACGGGTCTGGTGACACCGATGTGAAGGTTGCTGATAAGGACGCTGATAAGGATGCCGGTGATGAGGGCAATCAGGGTGACGACGGGTCTGGTGACACCGATGTGAAGGTTGCTGATAAGGACGCTGATAAGGATGCCGGTGATGAGGGCAATCAGGGCGACGGGTCTGGTGACACCGATGTGAAGGTTGCTGATAAGGACGCTGATAAGGATGCCGGTGATGAGGGCAATCAGGGCGACGGGTCTGGTGACACCGATGTGAAGGTTGCTGATAAGGACGCTGATAAGGATGCCGGTGATGAGGGCAATCAGGGTGACGGGTCTGGTGACACCGATGTGAAGGTTGCTGATAAGGACGCTGATAAGGATGCCGGTGATGAGGGCAATCAGGGTGACGGGTCTGGTGACACCGATGTGAAGGTTGCTGATAAGGATGCCGGTGATGAGGGCAATCAGCCGGTGATGAGGGCAATCAGGGTGACGGGTCTGGTGACACCGATGTGAAGGTTGCTGATAAGGACGCTGATAAGGATGCCGGTGATGAGGGCAATCAGGGTGACGGGTCTGGTGACACCGATGTGAAGGTTGCTGATAAGGACGCTGATAAGGATGCCGGTGATGAGGGCAATCAGGGTGACGGGTCTGGTGACACCGATGTGAAGGTTGCTGATAAGGACGCTGATAAGGATGCCGGTGATGAGGGCAATCAGGGTGACGGGTCTGGTGACACCGATGTGAAGGTTGCTGATAAGGACGCTGATAAGGATGCCGGTGATGAGGGCAATCAGGGTGACGGGTCTGGTGACACCGATGTGAAGGTTGCTGATAAGGATGCCGGTGATGAGGGCAATCAGGGCGACGGGTCTGGTGACACCGATGTGAAGGTTGCTGATAAGGATGCCGGTGATGAGGGCAATCAGGGTGACGGGTCTGGTGACACCGATGTGAAGGTTGCTGATAAGGACGCTGATAAGGATGCCGGTGATGAGGGCAATCAGGGCGACGGGTCTGGTGACACCGATGTGAAGGTTGCTGATAAGGATGCCGGTGATGAGGGCAATCAGGGCGACGGGTCTGGTGACACCGATGTGAAGGTTGCTGATAAGGATGCCGGTGATGAGGGCAATCAGGGCGACGGGTCTGGTGACACCGATGTGAAGGTTGCTGATAAGGACGCTGATAAGGATGCCGGTGATGAGGGCAATGGGTGACGGGTCTGGTGACACCGATGTGAAGGTTGCTGCCGGTGATGAGGGCAATCAGGGTGACGGGTCTGGTGACACCGATGTGAAGGTTGCTGATAAGGACGCTGATAAGGATGCCGGTGATGAGGGCAATCAGGGTGACGGGTCTGGTGACACCGATGTGAAGGTTGCTGATAAGGACGCTGATAAGGATGCCGGTGATGAGGGCAATCAGGGTGACGGGTCTGGTGACACCGATGTGAAGGTTGCTGATAAGGACGCTGATAAGGATGCCGGTGATGAGGGCAATCAGGGCGACGGGTCTGGTGACACCGATGTGAAGGTTGCTGATAAGGACGCTGATAAGGATGCCGGTGATGAGGGCAATCAGGGTGACGGGTCTGGTGACACCGATGTGAAGGTTGCTGATAAGGACGCTGATAAGGATGCCGGTGATGAGGGCAATCAGGGTGACGGGTCTGGTGACACCGATGTGAAGGTTGCTGATAAGGACGCTGATAAGGATGCCGGTGATGAGGGCAATCAGGGTGACGGGTCTGGTGACACCGATGTGAAGGTTGCTGATAAGGACGCTGATAAGGATGCCGGTGATGAGGGCAATCAGGGTGACGGGTCTGGTGACACCGATGTGAAGGTTGCTGATAAGGACGCTGATAAGGATGCCGGTGATGAGGGCAATCAGGGTGACGGGTCTGGTGACACCGATGTGAAGGTTGCTGATAAGGACGCTGATAAGGATGCCGGTGATGAGGGCAATCAGGGTGACGGGTCTGGTGACACCGATGTGAAGGTTGCTGATAAGGACGCTGATAAGGATGCCGGTGATGAGGGCAATCAGGGTGACGGGTCTGGTGACACCGATGTGAAGGTTGCTGATAAGGACGCTGATAAGGATGCCGGTGATGAGGGCAATGATAAGGATGCCGGTGATGAGGGCAATCAGGGCGACGGGTCTGGTGACACCGATGTGAAGGTTGCTGATAAGGACGCTGATAAGGATGCCGGTGATGAGGGCAATCAGGGTGACGGGTCTGGTGACACCGATGTGAAGGTTGCTGATAAGGACGCTGATAAGGATGCCGGTGATGAGGGCAATCAGGGTGACGGGTCTGGTGACACCGATGTGAAGGTTGCTGATAAGGACGCTGATAAGGATGCCGGTGATGAGGGCAATCAGGGTGACGGGTCTGGTGACACCGATGTGAAGG
>CBDAQP010000001.1:0-1191591 GCA_965199245.1 Kiloniellaceae bacterium | reverse complement strand
TTGCCCTTGCAGTCATCTATGATGGCGGCAGTCGCAGTGAAGCCGCGCGGCGTTGGTCGTCAAATTGTTCGTGATTGGGTGTTGCGTTTCAATGCAGAAGGTCCGGACGGGCTTTTGCAGCGGTCGAGGAGCGGGCGACCGGCCAGTGAGGCCCGGCTTGCTGCCCTGATTGCCCGCGTTGAAACAGGGCCATTGCCTGCTATCGATGGTGCGCTGGCGACTTCTGGATCTGGCGCAGTGGTTATGGGAGGACTATCGCCTCAGCATCAGCGAAAGTTGCCTGAGTGCCACCTTGCGCAAACATGGATACAGGACATTGACGGCCCGACTGCGTCATCATGGCCAGAACGGGCATGCGATTGACGCATTTAAAAAAACTTCCCCGCCGAAATAGCCTCCCTGCACGCCAGAATTGGTCCGGCTGTCCCGCTGGACATCTGGTGGCAGGATGAGGCGCGTGTTGGCCAGAAGAACAGCATGGTGGGCCAAACAGGGCACACGGCCTGTGGCAGCAAAAGACCAGCGCACAAAATCCGCCTGGATATTCGGGGCGATCTGCCCCGCCCGGGGGGGCCGCGCTTGTCCTGCCGCAGTGCAATACCTGCGGGATGCAAGGGCACCTGGAAGAAATATCGTCACAGGTCGAACCCGGTTGCTGTCATTATCCTTGACAAGGCGGGCTGGCACACCACCGGCAAACTGGATATTCCCGACAATATCACCCTGTTGCCGCCACGCAGCCCTGCCCCGATCGAAAATGTCTGGCAATATTTGCGACAAAACTGGCTGTCAAACCGCGTCTTTCAGGACCAGATCGTTTCCCTCTGTTGTGACGCATGGAATAATCTCACCGACAGGCCATGGAAAATCAGGTCCATTGGGTACAGAAAATGGGCCCATGGGTTCTAACTTTCAGGAATTGGTATGAGACGGTGTCCGGGTGCAGATCAATGGTGCAGAAACGCTCGAACACCTGAAACAGGATGTTGCCGTCATTCAAGCGCTTCAGGATCGGTGAAACGGAATTTCTCAAGAAAGATGTCACGGACATCGGAGAAGGCGGTGACATAGGCGACCAAATTCTTGTGCAGGTCGCACAGGTCTTGGCCACGCAAACTTGCGAAGGTAAAACGGCTGGTGTTGTAAACTCGGATATTGTCCCCTGCAGCATCGAACAGGATCATATCTCGGGTATCGTCATCGATCTCACCGGGCAGTGAGGCTTCGGCATCCAGTACGGCCTGCTTGGTCTTTTCCAGCAGGCAGTCGAGGCGGCGCAGCACCACAAACGACAGGACGACCTTACCATATTCAGATTGCTTGAAGTCCCCGCGTAGGATTTCAGCGATAGACCAAGTGAGTGAGCCGAGATTGTCGATTTTTGTATCAGCCATTAGCGTGCCTGTCGGTGTTAAATGAAGTTGGAATGGTAAGACGAATGCCGCTTGCATCTGCCTCGCTGGGGTCAAGAAAGGCATGGCAGTCGGTGAGGATATGCCGGGTGGGTGTAAGCGTTTGCCAAGGGATGGCGCAAGTCCATTTCTGAGCATAATCCAGAGTGCGGATTAGCGGTTCTGGCCGTCCGGTTTGAGAGAGGGCTTTGAGGGTGCTGAGATAGTTATTACGGTAGATGGTCGGGATAAGCATGCGCTCTTCCCCAGCGGCGATGAGTTCGGCATTCATCATGATCCGGGCAAGGCGGCCATTGCCATCGGCAAAGGGATGAATTTCCGAGATCAGGAACATCATGAACACGGCGCGGGCAAAGGGCGATTCTAGGCTGTGATACAGCGCAAACCCTTGCTCCATGGTGCCCAGCACCAGCTCCGGTTCGACAAAAGTGGTTGACCCTGCCCGGTTGCCAGTGAGCTTGAATTCGCCAGGCCGCTTGTCAGGGCGACTGCTCATGACGATGGCATGGCGCGATTTCAGCTGGGCGACCAGATCATCAAAGTGCTTGGGGAGCTGGCGCAAGGCATCGGTATCTGATACCAGCCGCCAAGTGCCCAGCACATCGTGGGCATCCTGAGGCCGTTCAGCAGGGATACGGCCTTCAAACACAATATCGGCGGCTTCTTCCACCGCAAATTCTGTGCCTTCAATGAAGTTGGAGAAATAGGCTTCAAAAAAAGCCAGCGTGGCCTGAGCGGTGCTATCCCGCTCCGGGGTCAAGCGAATGATAGGCGGATGGGTACGCAATGCCGTATGCAGGGTCTGGAATAATTCCAGGCGCGGCGGATCATAAGGGCGGCCTGCATGCCGGGCCAGTGCTGCCGGGGCATTCAAAGCCGCTTCGCGGGTGCCGAGCAGGCTGCCAATCAAGCTATCCAGCTTTTGCGCTTCTTCCTTCAGGTCAAGCGCAGGTGCGAGACTGCGAATTTCATCGCGCAATTGGTTGAGGCTATCCTCCCCACTGATGCGCAGAATTTTTTCCAGCCTTTCTTCGATTTCTTCTTGGGTAAGGGTTCTCGGCAACTGACCGCCACGGCTGCGCGAGGCGCGCATATTCTCCAGAAATGCCCGCGCCGTGGAGCTGAGATACAGGCCATTGATGAACGGCTGATCTGAGGGCAGAGGCCCCTCACCCCGGCGAGGCCGCAAGGTGAGGCGCGGCAGGTCTATATCAGCACCCTTGGTCGTGACCAGGCAGATGGAGCCATCCTTGGCCGGGGCATTCTCCAAGGCGGTGCGATCCGCAACCAGCCCGCCGGGGAAATAGCCTGCTACAATCGGCCACAAATTGCGGCGGATGATGGCCTCGTCCGTATCGGTTAAATTCCGGGTATAAAGCCGTGAGGCCAGCTTGCGAAGCTTTCCTGCTTGCACAGCGCGGCTCACCGCCCGGCTGATGCTAGTATCGGAAACAAAGGCCTCTGGCCAGCTGGGGGTGGAAAAATCCGGCATTAAACATACTCCTACGGATACATTAGAGAAATTCACCCAGTTAACAAGAAAAATTTGGGAATTTTACGCATATAAGGTTATGCAAAGCTCTATTTCTGGCTATTATTGTGATATGGCATTGGGCAGGAGACGACCTATACCGGCAAAAATACCCGATTATACCCGAAACAGCAGCTGCCCCATCAGGCTGCTGTGATGTGTCGATCAACTCGCAGACATGCGAGGCCGCCAAGGTGTCGTTAAAGAGAGGCCCCACAGCCTGTGCTGCGTGGGCCTCCTTGCCCCGTCCAGCTCCTTTGATTGCCTATGGGGCTGGAGCTGCGTCCTGACAGGTGCCTGTCGGGACTGACGGGGTGGCTGGGATCAATCTTCAGCCTCGTCTTCACGGGACTGGCGTTTGATCTGCTGCTTTTGTCTGCGGACATTGACAAGGCTTGTGTCGATCATGTCTTTGATACCAATTCCTGAAAGTCAGAACCCATGGGCCCATTTTCTGTATCCAATGGACCTGATTTTCGATGGTCTTTCGGTGAGGTTGTTCCATGCGTCACAACAGAGGGAAACGATCTGGTCCTGAAAGACGCGGTTTGACAGCCGGTTTTGTCGCAAATATTGCCAGACATTTTCGACCGGGGCCGCCCACGCGCAGCGTGCCGCAGATTTTCTGCACAGCCAACAGCCCCAACTTGACGAGTCCACGGAGGTTGCCGCGTAAGCGGCAATCCATGGCAGAGCAAAATTTTCGTCCACCCATCCTGGCGGACGAGCCCTTTTCAGGGTGAAAGTAAGCGAATTTCAGAAAAGCACCCCAAAGAAACCAAATTTCATTTTTTGTAAGCGTTTTTCATGAGATGATGGGCCGTTGACAAGATTTCACAAGGTGTAAGCGATTTTCATGGAGCAAGCGGCAGAGCAACAGTTTTCAGGATCAGTCAGTGTTTTTCAGGAGAGTCGCCTTCCTGAAACCGCTTTGCCTGTCGGCTATTCTGCGCTGATCGACGCCTTTGCGCTGCATGTGCCGTTGCCCCTTACCCTATGTGCGATTGGTTCCCGACACAAAGTCTATGAAGCAGATGGGTGGCGCATCTACACGCCACGCCACGAACCGGCGGCAACGCTCGAAGGGCATCTGACCTTTGCTCTCAAATATGAAGGGCTTGATCTGGCCATCCTGAAACGCCTGTTCCAGGCGATCCCTTCCGGCGGACTTGAAGCCATCATCAAATCCAAACCCAACAGTGCCTATATGCGCCGCGTCTGGTTTTTGTATGAATGGCTCCTCGGCCAAGAGCTCGACCTCCCGGATGCCAAGACCGGGACCTATGCCGAGATCATTGATCCCAAGCTGCAATGGGCCGTCAAAGGCGTAACCTCGACCCGGCACCGGGTGCGCAACAATCTACCCGGCTCCCCGGATTTTTGTCCGATGGTTCGCCGCACCGACAAGCTTACCCGTTTCACAGACATGAAGCTCGATGCGCAAGCCCATGCCGTTATTGGCAAAATATCCGGTGACATTCTGGCGCGCACGGCAGCCTTCTTGTTGCTCAAAGACTCCAAATCCAGCTACGCGATAGAAGGCGAAGCCCCGCCTCATGACCGTATCCAAAAATGGGGGAAAGCCATCGGCGAAGCTGGAAAGCACCCGCTCGATGAGGCCGAGTTTTTGCGTTTGCAACAGATCGTCATCGGTAAAGACAACTGCTTTATCAGGATGGGTTTCCGCAACGAAGGCGGTTTCGTCGGCGAGCATGAACAAGGCACGCGTATGCCCCTGCCGGATCACATCAGCGCACGACACGAAGACCTGCCCGATCTGGTGCGCGGGCTGATCGCCTTCGATCATGATCATGCGCACGGGATCGATCCGGTGATCGCTGCGGCGATCCTGGCGTTCGGCTTTGTCTATATCCACCCTTTCGAGGACGGGAACGGGCGGATACATCGCTATTTGATCCACCATGTTTTGAGCGCACGCGTTTTCAACCCTCCGGGACTGGTCTTCCCAGTATCCGCCGCAATTTTGGATCGGATCGACGAGTATCGCCGCGTGTTAGAGAGCTATTCGGCGCGCTTGCTGCCACTGGTTGATTGGCAGCCAACGACGAAGATGAATGTCGAAGTTCTCAATGAGACAGGCGATTTCTATCGCTTCTTTGATGCGACCCCGCATGCGGAGTTCTTATTCGAATGCGTACAGCAGACCATTGAACATGATCTGCCCGAAGAAGCCGCCTTCCTGGAGCGCTACGATCAATTCCGCACGCAGGTTGAGAGCATCGCCGAAATGCCCGCCTCTATGATCGACCTGCTGTTCAACTTTTTGAAACAAAATGATGGGCAACTCTCAAAGCGCGCCCGGTCAAAAGAATTCCATATGCTGACGGACGACGAAGCCGCACGTTTCGGCGATCTTTACCAAGAGATTTTTGGCGACGATTGATGGCATGAATAACGCAGCATCCGCCAAAGCTCATCTTCCATTGAATGCGCGTCGGCGGATGCGGGTCGCTTATACCAACTTTCAGAAAATTTGACTTATGAGACCTGTGCGCGGATATCACTTGACGGGTCTGCTGTTTTGTGATTGTCTTAATTGATAGAAGAGTTTGGGAGGATCGGATTGATGGCGCGTCGTAAGATTGGTCAGGAGCATTTTTCCCTTGATGGGAAAAGAAGCGATCCTGATGACCTTGTCGGCCTGGTCGCCTGGACGATGCCTGATCATCATCTGTCGGATATTTCCTCCGCATCCAAAGGCGAAGCGGGTTGGCCGCCCCTGTGTTTGCTGAAGGCCCTGCTTTTGGGGCGGTGGTCTGATGATGTGAAGCTGGCCGATGCGCTGGATGACCGGGCTTCGTTCCGCCGCTTTTGTGGTTTCTCCCTCCGCCTGAACTGTGTTCCATTGTGGTCGATTTAAACGGAGCGTTGCACAGGCTTGCTGGTCATCATCAACAAGAACCTCAGGCTGAAAACCAGCCTGTTTAAACCTGAGTGAAAGACCACCTGCACCAGCGCATAATTCAACGGCACTTAACACAGAACTGCCTTTCACAGACCACCAGATCGTCACCCACCTGCCACGAGATCAAAAAGATTAGGCTCCCCGTCCTCGCAAAGACAAACAGTCAGTAGCCTCGTCAAGCCGACCTCTGTGCAAGATAGTTTGCCTCATTGACCATCTGCGGGAGTTACGGCTATTTCGGTCAGTGGTTAAGAATCTGGGACAAAAAGGTTTTTGTTCGCTCGCTCTGAGGGGTGTTGAAAAAGGTTTCCGGGTCTGCTTCTTCGATAATTTGCCCCTCTGCCATAAAAATCACACGATCCGCAACCTGGCGGGCGAAGCCCATTTCGTGAGTAACACAGAGCATGGTCATGCCTTCCTGTGCCAGCGTAGTCATGACGTCCAAAACTTCGGAAATCATTTCCGGGTCAAGGGCAGACGTCGGTTCGTCAAACAACATGACCTCGGGTTTCATGCAGAGCGCACGGGCAATCGCCACGCGCTGTTGCTGACCACCTGAGAGTTCACCGGGAAACTTACGGGCCTGGTCTGGAATTTTGACCTTGGCGAGGTATTCCATGGCAACGGCTTCGGCCTCGACACGGGGGATCTTCCGCACCAAAACGGGGGCAAGAACGCAGTTTTCAAGAACCGTCAAGTGAGGGAAGAGGTTAAAGTGCTGGAAAACCATACCAACTTCGCGACGGATTTCATCCACATTTCCCAGATCATCATTGAGTTCTGTCCCCAGAACATTGATCGATCCCTGCTGGTGCTCTTCCAAGCGGTTGATACAACGGATCAAGGTTGATTTTCCCGAACCCGACGGCCCGCAAATCACAATCTTTTCACCTTTTTTGACCGAAAGATTGATATCACAAAGCGCGTGGAATGACCCGTAATACTTGTTCAGATCAGTAATCTTGACCGCAACAGTTTCATTTTGACTCATCGATTCAAGCCTCTAGTTTTGTCCAACACGCAAACGGGTTTCAAGATAGGCCCCATAGCGCGACAGACTGAAGACAAAAGAAAAATAGATCAACGCGACGAAAAAATAGACTTCGACATAGGTCGCCGTCCACTCACCCGCAGAAAAAGATGCTTTCCCAGAGGTCAGCAAATCAAAAAAGCCCACGATATAGACCAGAGACGTTTCCTTAAAAGTCACAACAATCTGGCTAATTGTCGGTGGCAAGGCATTGCGAAATGCCTGTGGCAGGATAATATAGCCCGTGCGCTGAAAATAATTCAGGCCCAGGGCTTTGGCAGCTTCTTCCTGCCCCGCAGGAAGTGACTGTATCCCACCGCGAATGATTTCTGCCTGATAGCAGGCAAAAAACAGCGCGTAGCCAAAAATCACACGGTAAAGTTTATCCCCATGCAACCAGTCAGGCAGGACAAAAGTCAGCACCATCGCCGCCGCGAACATAACACCCAACAACGGCAAAGCACGAATGCCTTCGATAATCAGAGCCATCGTCGTGGCAATCACCCGATATTGCGACTGACGCAAAAGGGCAAAGACGATCGACATCGGCATCCCGACAATACAGACCGCGCTGAAAATAAACAGCGTGAGGGCCAATCCGCCCCATTCTGACTCGAGGACTTCGGTCATACCAAAAACACCACCGCGCATCAGAACATAGAAAACCCCAAAACCCGCCAACCACAGTATCGTCAGTCGCTTGGCTGTCCAAAAGGACGGCATACAGGATAAGATAGTGACCAAAACAATGACCAAACAGGCCAGCGCGGAACGCCATTGTTCCTCGTAAGGATAAAGTCCAAAGAAAATCAGTCGGGCACGGTCGTCAATAACAGCCCAACAAGCCCCTGAAACGGCACGACAACCATCAAAGCCTTGCTCCGCAGAAAATTTGGCATTGAGCAAGCCCCAGTCAAAAAATGACCATCCACCCCACGCAACCAAAACCAGACAAAGGCAGGAAACAATGGCATCAAAACGGGTCGAAAAGTAATCGCCCCGAATCTGTTCAATTTTTAGCGCAAAAATATTCATCTGTTCTGAGTCCCTTTGAGCGCGATCTTTTTATCAATCCAATTCGCGAGCATAGAAACAGCCAGATTAAGCAACCAGAACCCAAGAAACAAAAGCAACAAGAGATTCATGGTCTGCCCAGCCTGACTGATCGAAACAGCAACAACCATAAAGAAATCAGCGAATCCAATGGCAATCCCAATGGTCGTCGCCTTCATCAACCAAATATACTGGTTCGTCAATGTCGGCAAAACCGCGCGGATAGCCAACGGCAACCGAATACGGAAAAAAACCTGATAGGCCCGCAAACCAAGTGCCGCGCCTGCCTCCCCCATGCCTTGGGAAATGGACAACAGACCCGCGCGGAAAATCTCCGCAATAAAGGCCGCACCATAAAGCGAAATGGTCAAAATTCCTGCCATCAACTCTGGCGATATCCGAACACCGTCACGCAGATTAAAGCCCTTAAGATAAGGAACCGAAAAAAGATCCGTGTCAGGAATGCGCCCCGCAGAAAGAACAAGGGTTGTGACAACCACCCCCACTACGAGCACGGACACCCAAACCCTGCGCCGCTTTTGATCCGGCCAGCGCGCCGTTTTGCGGGCAGAGGCCACCCACAAGGCCACTCCGACGAAGGCGACAATCACAGTAATCGCCACGGCAACAGACCCGCCCGTGACATTGAGACCGGGAAAGTAAAAGCCACGGCTGGATAAAAATACCCCTTCAACCGGACTAATCGCCTGTTTGGCCCGGGGCAAGTTCGTCAAAACCGCGTACCAAAACAAGCCCTGCAGGATCAACGGAATATTACGGAAGGTATCAACATAAGCCCCCCCCAAAGACGACAGCAACTTATTGCGTGACAAACGCGCAGAGGCGACAGAAAGCCCAATCACTGTCCCAAAGGCCAAGGAAATAACGCCCAAAAAAAGCGTATTCAACAAACCGATACTCAAAGCGCGACTATAACTGTCACGCGTTGAATAATCCAAAAGGGTAAAGTTAATATTCCACCCCGTCGAACGTTCCAGAAAACCAAAATCACCCGTAAGGCCCTGCGCCTCCATATTATTGCGCCCGATGACAAAAGCAGACACAATCAATACGACGACAAACAACAAAAAAACGGACTGAAGCGCAAAATCAACAAATTTTCTGTTCCGAAACCACATCTCTAAAAACTCTATTTTTTGAGGAGCATTTTTTAGGGCGACCCGAACAAGACGATCGCCCAAATAATTCTCGTTGAACAAAAAGGCATCGGGGCAGCCTGACACCGCCCCGAACCCGAACAGACTAGTCAATGCCCAGTGGATATAGAACACCACCATCGGAATAGAGGGCATTCACACCGCGCGGCATTTTGTAACGCGAATCTTTGCCCAAGTTGCGATCATAGAGTTCTTCCGCATTACCGTAGGCCTTGATCACGTTGTAAGCCCAGTCGTTGCTCAGGCCAAAACGATCACCGATTCCCGGATCAACACCCAACAAGCGTGCAACAATACTATCGGTTGGGCTTGCCTTGAATTTGTCAACATTTTTGCTGGTAATGCCGTACTGTTCAGCGGTCAGGAACGCGGACAACAACCAGTTAGACAGATCAACCCACTGGTCGTCACCTTGACGCATAACCATCGCCAATGCTTCCAATGCGATTGGCTCGGGCAAAATCATGTAGTTATCGGGATTCTCACTCGTGGCCAATTTTGCCGCAACCTGGGTGTTATATTCGACAATAGCATCACACCGCCCGGAAAAGAAGGAGTTAAAGGTTTCATCAATGCTTTCATAAGCGTTGAGTTCAACCTTGATATTGTTGGAATCAAACCACGCCGCCGCTTGACGTTCAGTCGATGTACCGGACGGCACACAAACAGAAGCCCCTTCCAAGTCCATTGCAGAGGTCACGCCGAGATCTCTACTGACCGCAACTTGCGCACCACCCAGGAAGTAAGGGAGGGAAAACTGGAGCGCGTTTTCGGTATCGCGGCTCATGGTCCAACCTGACCCCTTGATGACGATATCAATCTCACCAGATTTGAGCGCGGGCCAACGCTGTGCCCAGGTAGTAGGAACCAATTTCAGCTTGTCAGAAGATCCAAAAATTGCTGTGGCGAGCGCACCACAATAATCGATGTCCATCCCGATCATCTTGCCGCTCCCATCGACCTCAAAGAAGCCAGCAAAAGAATCTGATGTCCCTGTACAGTTGAGATACCCTCGCTCCTGAACCGCTTTGAGCGTATCGCCCTGACCTGCAGATGCTGTTGCACCAATCAGCGCGGCAGAAGAAAACGCAACGACTGCAAGTGCTACTTTCACCGTATTTTTTAGCATTGATTGTTCTCCTTGAGTCCCGATTACCCGGGTTTGTGATTTTATCCCTGCGCCAGTTTTTTTATCGCTCTTTTTTTGATGTTTTGTTCAAAACAATCTAACAACTAGCGAAGGAACCAAGCAATATCGCTATAACAATTTCAACCCGACAGGTCAAATCAAAATTATCGGGTTAGAATTCGTTGGGCACATTGAGCGCAAAAAGACTCACGACAGGTCTGATTTTTTCCCTGTTGATTCGATCCACCCGCCCCCGAGAACACGCGTCCCCGCATAACAGACTGCCGCCTGACCGGGGGAGACTCCAAACTGCGGCGTATACAGGACAAGACGCGCGCCCGTCCCCTGTGGGAAGAGAGTCGCCGGGGCGGGCTGTTGTGCAGAACGTAGCTTCACCGCAAGCTCTACACCGCCGCTATTCAGTTCTCCGGCAAGCCAGTTGAGTTCACGCAAAAAAATAACCTGACAGGCCAAGGCATCCCGAGGCCCGACAATCACCTGTCGGCTGTCTGGTTCCAGGCGGATAACATAGAGCGGTTCCGCCGCCCCCCCCACCCCGAGGCCGCGCCGCTGTCCAACAGTATAGTTAATAATGCCGCTGTGACGGCCCAAAACCTGCCCGTCACAATGAACAATATCACCCGCATCCAGCGCACCAGGGCGCAGGCGTTCAACAACACGCGCATAAGACCCGTCCGGCACAAAGCAAATATCCTGACTGTCCGGTTTATCCGAAATGTGTAATCCCATACGTTCCGCCATCTTGCGCGTTTGGCTTTTCGGTAGCCCGCCAAGAGGAAAGCGCAAAAAATCAAGCTGTTCACACGTAGTGGTGAAGAGGAAATAGCTTTGATCCTTACCCGAATCAAAGGCGCGGTGGAGTTCCGGTCCGTCCTGGCCCTCAATACGTTGGATATAGTGGCCCGTCGCCAGGCAATCCGCACCCAAATCCTTTGCCATATCCAGCAAATCAACGAATTTGACCTGCTGGTTACATCGCACACAGGGAATTGGCGTTTCACCGCGCAGGTAACTATCGGCGAAATCATCCATCACACGCTGTTGAAAGCGGCTTTCATAATCCAGAACATAGTGCGGAAAACCAAAACGATCCGCAACGGTACGTGCGTCATAAATGTCCTGCCCCGCGCAACAGCTCCCCTTTTTTTCAAGGGCTACCCCATGATCGTAAAGCTGGAGCGTCACGCCGATGACGTCATAGCCTTGTTCCTTGAGCCAACAGGCGACAACGGAGCTATCCACGCCCCCGGACATCGCCACAACAGCGCGCGTTTGTGCGGGTGTCTTGTTCATCCCAAGCGAATTTTGCATTACCCTTCCACCACGCGGACTTTCAAGCCGTCGAGGTCTTCGCTCATCACCAGCTGACAACCCAGACGTGACGTGCGCTCAACCCCAAAGGCCAGATCGAGCATGTCTTCTTCGTCTTCGGCAGGCTTACCAGCCTTGTCATACCATTGTTCATCAACAACGACATGACAGGTCGCACAGGCCAAAGACCCCTCGCAGGCCCCCTCGATGTCAACGCCATGACGATGGGCAATCTCCAACACAGACAACCCCACAGGTGCATCCACCTGTTGTTGAGTGCCGTCTTTTCCTTCGAAAATCATAGTTGGCATTGTCAAACTCCTTAAATCTTTCGCGCGACACACTTCCGCACACCTACTTTGTGCGAAAATCCTTCAGCGCGGCAATTAAAAGATCTGCGGTGCGGGTGATCTCGTCGCGGGTGGTCATGCGCCCCAAACAAAGACGGAAAGACTCACGCGCCTGTGTCGGAGTCAAGCCCATAGCCTGCAAAACATGGGACACCGTCACCGCCGCTGTCGAACAGGCCGACCCAACAGACAGGGCCAATTCAGGCAAACGACCGATCAAATCCGCAGCAGGAACACCGGGGAAGCGCAGGTTGAGTGCAGAGTCAACGCCCCCCCCATTCACAGAAAAACCGACCCCCGCCCCCTGCAAGCGATTGAGGAGAAGCCGCTTAAGTTCCGCGCATTGGGCCTGCTCCGCCACCCGCAGGCGTTCGGCAAGTTCCATCGCCGCCCCGAATCCAACAATCAAAGGCACAGGCAAGGTTCCCGCCCGCAGGCCCCGTTCCTGCCCGCCCCCATCCAGCAAAGGGGATAAGCGCACACGTGGCTTCCTGCGAACATAGAGCGCACCGACCCCCTTGGGACCATAAACCTTATGCGCTGACAGGCTCATCAAATCAATCTGCATCACCGCAACATCCACTGCGATTCGCCCTGCGGCCTGGGCCGCATCTGTGTGGAACAAGGACCCCGCCGCCCGACAGAGCGACCCAATTTCAGCCAAATTCTGACTCACACCCGTTTCATTGTTGACTGCCATGACAGAAACCAGGGCCACATCCCCCCCGGCAAGCGCACGGCGCAAGACGACCCCATCCAAAAGCCCCGCGCGATCAACAGGTATCTGTTCAATTGCCCACCCCTGACGTGCCAACCGCGCGGCAGAGTCCAAAACGCATTTGTGCTCAACTGCACTCACCAGAATACGCTTTTTTTTGCTATTCAGGCCGTGTTCACGCAAAAAATCCGCAACACCTTTGAGAGCCAGGTTATTGGATTCTGTCGCCCCAGAGGTCAAAATAATTTCCCGTGAGTCAGCCCCCACGGCCCGTGCGATCTGTTCCCTTGCCTGCGCGACAGCATCTGCGGCTTGCTGACCAAAACGATAACCCACTGCATGGGCATTGCCAAAATTGTCCGTG
Organism: Kiloniellaceae bacterium; assembly: GCA_965199245.1. Taxonomy (GTDB): domain Bacteria; phylum Pseudomonadota; class Alphaproteobacteria; order Kiloniellales; family Kiloniellaceae; genus Carbonatibacter. The sequence continues at coordinate 1,178,568 of CBDAQP010000001.1, read as the reverse complement.
AAGAAAGGCAACATGAGACGCAAAACACGCGGATCAACGGGTGTCGTCGCCTGATAGTCCAGATAAATTGGCCTCATCCGCTTTTACGCCCCTTTCGATCATAAAGGGTAGCCCAACTCTCCACAAAGCGATCTATATCACTCTGTGTCGTGCCCCACCCCAAAGACACGCGCAAAACGGAACCGGCGGCGTCCTCCGTCACCTCCATTGCCCGTAAAACGTGCGACGGTTGAACCTTTCCCGACGAACAGGCCGACCCCGAAGACACCGCAATGCCATCCAGGTCCATCGCCATTAGCTGCATGTCAGAGCCAACCCCCGGCATGACCACACAGGAACTATTGGGCAAACGCGCCACAGACTGCCCAAAAATTGTCGCCATCGGTGCAAGAGCCTGAATGCGCTGTTCCATATCATCGCGCAACGCCCGAATCCGGCCCAACGTCTCTTGCTCCGCACAGATTAGCTCGACAGCCTTACCAAAGCCGACAATCCCGGCAACATTTTCTGTTCCACCCCGGCGATGGCGTTCCTGCGCCCCTCCAAGCTGTTGACCGACAAGCACTCCCCCCCGCCCAAGGACAAGCGCACCCACGCCGTGCGGCCCACCGATTTTGTGTGCAGACAGGGTCAAAAAATCGGGGATTAAACCCGCAAGCGACAGTTTGCCAAGGGCCTGCACCCCATCGCAATGACACAAGGCCCCCCGCGCATGGCAGAGCGCGATCACCTCGCGAATGGGTTGAATCACCCCGGTTTCATTATTCGCCACCATAACAGAAACCAGGGTATCCCCTCCGTCAGAGCCAATCAATTCAGACAAACGATCCAGATCAACCCGCCCACAGGCCCGCAACGGTGCGCGGCAAGCCTGCGCACCAGCGGCGGCTAAAACGGAATCGTGTTCACCCGCAGACACGATCAAACGCGCCCGCCCGCCCCCCCGCAGAGCGAGGTTGTTGGCCTCTGTTCCGCCAGAGGTAAACACAATATCCTGCGCCCGGACAGCGAGCAATTCGGCAAGCGTGGCGCGGGCGTCTTCGAGCTTTCGCCGCGCCCATCGCCCGCAAGCATGAACAGAGGAGGGATTCCCCACAGTTCCCATGACACGGGCAACGACCTCAATGACCTCCGCACGGATAGGAGCAGTGGCATTATAATCCAGGTAAACAGGGGTTTTATCCGCAGGCAACATCACAATATCACGGCAAGATCATTTTTTTTGATGACAGGGAGCATCAGCAGACAAAACAGGCGGCGGCACAGTTTTTTGCACGTCTTCGCGGTCTTCGAGTTCAACCACACGGGCGCGGAGCATCTGAATTTCAGCCATCAGACCTTCCAGGGTTCGCGCCAGTGGGTCGGGCAAATCACCCTGTGGAATCCCATAGGCGGCGAAGGGTTGGCGTTCGCCGTCTGCCACGCGCCGCCCCCCAATGGCCCGCGCCGGAATCCCCACAACCGTTGTACAACAGGGCACAGAGCGCGTGACAACAGCATTGGCCCCGACACGCGCCCCGCATTCAATATCAATCGGCCCCAAAATCTGAGCCCCTGATCCAATAATGACATTATTGCCCAGGGTCGGATGGCGTTTGACACCGCGCTGTGACTCCGAATCAACAGCAGGAGCCACCCCCCCCAACGTCACTCCGTGATAGAGGGTCACATTATCCCCGATGACGCTGGTTTCCCCAATGACAACGCCCATGCCATGATCGATAAAAAACCCGCGACCAATCCGGGCAGCAGGATGAATTTCAATCCCCGTCACTGCCCGCCCAACCTGTGACAGAAACCGCGCCAACAAACACCATTTTGCCCGCCACAGACGATGCGCCAAACGATGCAATACCACCGCCTGAAAACCAGGGTAGCACAAAATAACCTCGAGACGCGAACGCGCCGCCGGATCCCGAGCCATTGTCGTTTTAATTTCGTGACTCAACTGATGGATCATCTTTCAATCCCTTCTCGCGTGTCTCTGACCATCAAAGCGAAAAGACCAGACGGAAAAAACTGGCGATTCTCCTCACCCTGCCCTATATAGGGGACAGCTTGGACAACGCAAGCCACCGCAAACAATAGCATAAAACCGATAACCATAACACTAGGGTCTTCCCATCGGGAAAGCAACTGAACAGAAAAACACAAGCAGGCAAATCAGGGACAACAGATGCCAGATATTATTATGAACGGCCCCGAAGGCCGTCTCGAGGGGCGTTATTACCACAGCAAGAGCGCACAGGCTCCGATTGCCATGATGCTCCACCCCCACCCCCAACACGGCGGGACGATGAACAACCGAATCGTCTATACAATGTTTCACGCCTTTGTAAGGATGGGATTTTCTGTCCTGCGGTTCAATTTTCGCGGCGTCGGACGATCTCAGGGGATTTACGCCGACGGCGAAGGCGAACTGGCAGATGCGACCTCTGCGCTGGACTGGCTACAATCGGTCAATGAAAACGCCAGTCAATGCTGGGTGTCTGGTTTTTCCTTTGGGGCGTGGATTGGAATGCAATTACTGATGCGTCGCCCAGAAATTAACGGCTTCATTTCCATTGCTCCGCCAGCGAATATGTTTGATTTCAGCTTTCTCGCCCCCTGCCCGTCATCGGGCTTGATCCTCCAGGGTGCGCAGGATGACCTTGTCCCCGAAACAAGCGTGGGACGACTGGTCGAAAAACTCAACGCTCAAAAAGGCATCTCCATCGACTACCGCCTTGACCCCCACGCCGGACATTATTTTGAAAACCAAATGGAACAGGTCGAGTCGCATATTCAGGGCTATGTGCGAAAACGATTCGCAGACGATGGCCTGCCCCTCGCAGGCGGGTAATAAAGTCAAAAAAAATCACGGCAACGCAAGGACGCCCCCCCGACAGGGCGCAGAGACACCTGTTGTCCCGGGCCAGGACAGGGGCAATCCTAAAACACTTCTGAGTGCAAGGTAAGCAAAAGCCTGGGCCTCGAGGGCATCACCGTCCCATCCTCCGGCCTCGACAGGTAAAACCGCCCCGGACAATTCCCGGCACAGTCCGGTCATCAACACCGGGTTATGACGCCCGCCCCCGCTCACATACCATAGAGGCGGCGGCGCGGGTAGTTGCGCGGCCCCCACCGCAATAGCCCGCACTGTAAAGGCCGCCAGCGTTGCCATGACATCTTCGGCTTTTTTCAGGCGTTGCGTAAAAAAATCTAGTGAAAAGCGATTGCGATCCAACGATTTTGGCAGAGCTTGCGCAAAAAAAGGATGCGCCATCGCCGCCGAGAGAACAGCTTCGTTGACGTTGCCCCTCTGCGCCATGCGCCCGCCCCAGTCGCAGGCCTCGCCCGTACATTGCCCCGCCCAATCATCCATTAAGGCATTACCCGGCCCCAAATCACAGGCCAAGAGTCCACCCCCACTCCACACAAAGGTTAGATTAGCCACCCCGCCAATGTTCAAAAAAGCAACCGCATCCAACCCCACAGAGTGGGCGAGAGCCGCATGATAAGCAGGCGCAAGGGGCGCACCCTCTCCGCCCTGTGCCACATCGCAGGTACGAAAGTCATAAACCACAGGACAGCCCGTTTCACGCGCCAACAAATCCCCATCACCAATCTGCACTGTCTCCCCCACCGCCGGATTGTGCCAAAGTGTCTGACCATGAAAACCGATGAAGCTGACATCCGCTGGAACCAACTGCGCCCGGGCCAAAAGCTGTTCAACGGCATCTATATGCCACAGGCTCAGGCGCGACTCGAGACGGCACACTGCAGGATGTTTGCGATCCCTCACCCCCAAACAAGCCTCAATTTCGGCCCGCTCCATCGCAGAAAAGGGGCGAAAAAAACGGGGGCCATGTTCCAGAATGTTCACTCCATCACTGCGAATAAGTGCCGCATCAACCCCGTCCATCGAGGTTCCACTCATCAATCCCAAGAGCCATTTTTCCCGGTCGTGCTGTATTGTCATCACAGACCCCAGATCATGAAAATATTCAGATAAATATCCTAGATGCTTTCTTTGACACGCACCCAGGTCTTGGCAAGGTGGTCTGACATCGCCGCGCCCAGGGCTTTCCCATCCCGCGCGATCAGGGCCTTGAGCATTTTTTCATGATCGGCAACGGCCCCGGCCCAATATTCGGGTTTTTCATTGCCGATATAGCGGATGTGCTTTAGCCGTGCCTGAATCTTCGCCTGCATGTCGCGCAGGGTCTCATTACCCGACAACACCGCAAGACGGGAATGAAATTCCTGATTCAGCTTATAGTAAGGGAGGCGATCACGGATACGATAACACTGCATCATTTGGTCATGGAGCGCGACCAAACCCGCCACGTCTGCGTCACTGGCCCGTTCACAGGCCAGCTCCCCCGCCAGTTTTTCAAGCTGGCCGAGAACCTGCAACATTTCAAAGACATCCTTTGGAGTCAGTTTGCAAACGACACTACCCTTTGACGGGCGCACAATCACCAGCCCCTCTGCTGCCAGGGTACGCAGAGCCTCACGAAAGGGCGTACGGGACACGCCCAGCTCTGCGATCAACTGTGCTTCGTCGATTCGACTCCCCTGCTCCAATTTGCCCTCGATAATCAAATCACGTACGCAACTGGCAACCTGATCGTGGAGCGAGCGATTCGTGATCGCAATGGATAGTTCCATGAATGACTCTGCTGTTCTTTATAATCTGAGTACCTCTAAAAGGTAGAAACAGGCACACTCCGGCGCAATAGGGTTGCCCCCGTCGCGCCAGAGCATGAAAAATTCACGTCGTAAAAAAATTCCTCACAGATCAGGGTGCCTGAGAACGTGAACGTCACAGCCAGCGTGTCGGACAACGCGTGAGGCTGTTGACCCGAGGAAATAGTCACTGAGGCCGGGCATGTGCGAACCGACGATCATTAAATCAGCCTCGGCCCGTTCCGCATAATCGACCAGCGTTCGAGAGGCATGACCACTCAAAATCACCGTTTCGACATCATCCGCATCCCTGAATTTATCGCTGAGGTTTTTCCTGGCCTCCTGAAAAGCGTGATTGGTCGCGTCTTTGTCGAGAAAGCTTTTGACCGATTCATGCGGGGCCTCGCAAACGTGAACAGCGATAATCTTACCACCTTCTGCCCGTAACGCCCGGGCCACAGAAAGTGCCTTTGGCGCGAAACCGTGTACCAGGGACAGCGAAAGAATAATGCGTTTATACATGGGGTGTTCCTCCTTTTTAGAAATGCCCCTTCAGGGACAGGGAATTGTGTGCTTACGCCCAAGGTCTTCCAGGTCGTGTAAGAGATCGTCCGAAAAGACAAAATCCTGCGACGCGATTGCGTGTTTTAACTGATCCATTGTCCGCGCCCCGAAAATATTCGACGTCACAAAGGGACGTGTCGTCACAAAGGCCAGAGCCATGTGAACGGGATCAACGCCATGTTTTCGGGCCAAAGCCACATAGTCGGCAGTGGCCCCGCGCCCTTGCGGATTGACATAGCGGGTCTGCTGGGGGAAAAGGGTCATACGCGCCCCCGCTGGACGTGCCCCGTCAAGATATTTGCCGCTCAAGGCCCCTGCGGCTAGCGGCGCGTAGGCCAAGAGCCCCACCTGTTCGCGCAAGGCAACCTCTGCCAGGCCCACCTCAAAGGAGCGATTGAGCAAACTATAGGGGTTTTGAATAGACACAACCTCTGGCCCGCGCCCCTGTTCCGCCAGCTTTTTAAAGGTCATCACCCCCCACGGTGTCTCGTTAGACAGCCCGACATAGCGCACCTTGCCCTCCCTGACCAGTTCATCCAGAGCAGCGAGCGTTTCATCAGGCGCAATCATGTCTTCGTCCGGGGTCTGTTGAAAATTCAAGCACCCAAAGGTGTTAGCATCCCGATGGGGCCAATGCAGCTGGTAGAGGTCAACATAGTCTGTCTGCAAACGACGGAGCGAACCCTCAAGGGCTTCGCGGATATGGGCGCGGTTCAGGCGGGGGGCCTCCCCACTCTGGCGCATATAGCCCATCTGTACACTGGGGCCGGCAACTTTGGTCGCCAGAACGATTTTATCCCGCAGGCCCCGTTGCCGGAACCAGTTTCCGATGATGGTTTCCGTCGCCCCATAGGTCTCGCGGCGCGGCGGTGCGGCGTAGAGTTCAGCAGTATCAAAAAAATTGACCCCCTGATCCAACGCATAATCCATCTGTGCAAAGGCCTCGTCCTGGGTGTTTTGCTCCCCCCAAGTCATGGTGCCAAGGCACAGGGCACTGACAAAAACATCTGTTCTGCCAAGTTTGCGCGTTTCCATCGTTCCCCTCGCGGTTGTTTGGTTAATCAAAAGAATCAAACAGAGTTCAACCCCGCCCGCACAAGGGATATGAATACCGCCTTTGGGTGTAAAAGGCAATCCTTGACGCAAGAGATCAAACGTGCGAGGGTTCCCAAAGTCCCAACCCTCGCTATCCGACAGACCCAGCCGCTTTCCGATGCCTTCGAAAACCGCTTTCCTACCAGCCAACAAAGGCCCCAGGGTTTTTAGAGATGCTCACTTATCACGCGGTCTATTTCAAAATAGACCAGACCTAAAAATCAGCGACGAACATACCAGTCATCATGAAAAGAACGCTCAACATATTTTCGCTCGTACCCATTTCTTGTGAGCAGATCAAATATTTTTTCTCTCATTGGCTTATAGTTATGTTCGCAGGTGATAATTTCGATATCAAAAGCGTCAAAATCAAACGCATTCAATATTTCAAACTCACTTCCTTCGGTATCAATCGATAAATAGTCAATTTTTTTCGGTGCCTTGTGCTTAATAAGCAGATCAAGAAGGGATATAGTATTTACTTCGTATTTTCGACCATGCTTTCTGGTACTTGCCCAACAGTCACTATCAGAAAATGTGTCGAGGGTGGACAATTCACCAGCACCCTCAACCTCATTAAACCACAAGGCTTCGCCCGTCTTTTTCCACACACAGTCTGTCTCGATTGCGGAAACACGATTCGCACGAAGTTCCGAATGCCAGACTCGCACTGGTTCAGCGAGAATTCCAGTCCAATCGAATCTTTTTTCCAATAAATACGTGTTACTCAAATCCACACCGTTCGTCGCACCAAATTCAACAAAAAAACCATTTCGCTTGAAATCTAATGAGACCTGTGCGCGGGATGGATAGTTTGTTGATTTTGTTGTGTTTGTACGCAACCCGTGCATTTCATTAAGAGTTCCATCGCGAACCGCACCCCGAAGGCCGGGTATCCAAAAGATCTTCCCGATCCGGCAACGAACCTTGTGAATGGGGCCTCGCTTTCAGCCTTGTTGCAGCGTCATCGTCGTTGCGGGCCCAAACGCCGGTCACAACAATCCGGGTGGTGCCTCCCTTCTCCTCGAGCGCATTGCGAAAGCCAACGCCCTGATACGCACTGTCGGCAGAGACCTGTTCAGGATCACCACATCACAGCCGGCTGTCCCGTCATTCACCTTGGCCGGCGTGACGACAATCCTCTCCACCGGATCAGTCGGTTCATCGGAGGCCACATGAGCCTTGTCACCATGCACCGCCTTCCTGTGCCTGATCCAGCGCGCGTCGTTGTCTTCCCTGCTGGCCGAAGCGATGGGCCTCAACCAACGTGCCCTGTTTGACAGATAGATGTCGCTCGCGCAACTGCCTGGTCATGCCGTCGAAGAGCCGCGAGTCCGCGTCTGACCAGTTCACGGCGAAACCGCACAAAGGCCGTCCGGCATCGGCGCGCTGCGGGAGAAACCACAAAAGCGGCGGAACGAAGCCCGGTCATCCAGCGCATCGGCCAGCTTCACATCATCAGACCACCGCCCCAAAAGCAGGGCCTTCAGCAAACACAGGGGCGGCCAACCCGCTTCGCCTTTGGATGCGGAGGACATATCCACCAGATGATGATCAAGAATCGTCCAATCGACCAGGCCGACAAGGTCATCAGGATCGCTTCTTTTCCCATCAAGGGAAAAATGCTCCTGACCAATCTTACGACGCGCCATCAATCCGATCCTCCCAAACTCTTCTATCAATTAAGACAATCACAAAACAGCAGACCCGTCGAGTGATATCCGCGCACAGGTCTCATTAATCCGATCAATAACGCCGATGAACCCGCAAGATCACCCCAACAGGCTCTTGGCTTTGATCGTCAATTGCCACGACGACACTGGTCTTCGGCTCTTGCAAAGTTTTAACTGCATCAAGAAATGAAATGCCACTAGGCAAAACTCGGCATCCCAGCTCAACACCATCATATTTAATGACATCGGCAATCGAATGGCCATTCAAATCAATCATGCCATCAGCTTCCAAGGCTTTTTCGGAAATAAAATGGTAAAGTTGCTTATGAGTAAATGCTCCGACAACCGCTCCGCCATCAACACACACAAACGCTGAAAGACTTTTTGCTTCATCTGAAGCAATCGCCAAAAGGGTCTTATCCGGTTCGACCTTATGGAACCTTGGATCAGATTTATCCAAGAGTGAAACCGGTGAGCTGCCTTTTAGATTAGGCTTGGTTCGCATAACAATGTTCACAGTCGTATGATGGCGCATCCAATCAGATGTTTTAGGACATCTCAGGTTTGTCAGCTTGATCATCTTTGACTGAAGATCCGGAGCGTTCACATCAAGGATGGGCTCATGGTGGGCAACCCGGTTCCGAAACTTGTTTATCTCCCTCACCAAAGGCTGAATTTCGCGACGCCCCTCGCCCCGCGCAAGACCTGGAAAAGCCACCGTTGGCCTTTGTTCGCCATAGATCAGCGTAGTTCTTCCGAAATAGGTTGGACCAAAAATCAAAAGTAAGCTCGGCTATCAACCTACCTCGGTTTCCAGTGCGAACGCGCCGTATCGCCTTATCCAAGGAGGCAAGGCTTTCTGGCGTTAGTACATTATTTCTAAGAAGCTGTCTAACAACTATTAATTATTTATCAATAAATTGTCTTTAATAATTTTTGGTATGACTTATGATACTGATCTCACCGATGCGCAATGGTCTCTGTTGCGCGGATATTTTGAGCACCGCAATGGCGGTGGCCGTCCCTTTAAACACTCGCCCGGGAATATATTAAATGCCTGTTTTTACGTTCTCAAAACAGGCTGTCAGTGGCGACTTCTTCCCAAGGATTTCCCGCCATGGCAGACCGTTCACGGCCATTTCAGTCGCTGGACAAAGGATGGAACCTGGCAAATTATCCTGCGTGACCTCCATGGTGTGCTTCGGCTTCTTGAGGGCCGGAACAAAGAGGCAAACGCGGCCATTATCGACTCACAATCGCTCAAGGCCCCGACAAAAAAAAGGGGGCCGGCAAAAAAGTGAAGGGAATCAAGCGGCATTTATGGGTGGATCTGCTCGGGTTTCCGCTACATCCGGTGGTGCATGATGCTGGAATACAGGATCGCGATGGAGTCCGCATTCTCCTGAACGATATAAAGAAAAAGCACAGAAGGCTCAAATTGTTCCGGGCTGGTTATCGCGGGCCGATCATGGACGCGTTGGCCAATCAGGAGAAACTGAAAATCGGGATCGTAAAGCGAGGTGAGGAAAAAGCGTTCAGGGTGCTGCCAAAGTGCTGGATCGTTGAGCGATCTTTCGCATGGCTGGAGCCTGCAAGGCGGCTGGCAAAAAATGACGAAAATCTCGACAAAACGCAGGAAGCCATGATCCGGCTACGCTTCACACAAATCGCAATCAACAGAATGATAAAACTTAGTTGTTAGACAGATTCTCAGAATTAAGCTCCGTATCTATAAATATCATACGCAGTGTATCTTAATTATTCGTTAATCGCTCGGAATTGAAGGCTCTGCTTTACCGTCCAGTGCCGCTTGAACAAGTGACCCCAAGAATTTCGTGAACGGCTCTATGTTTTGGTTTGCGCTCGCTTCTTCCAAAGCAGCCATGTAATCATTGCGCTTTTCCAGCGGCACAATCGTCCAAGGGTAGCCGCCACTTGCCAGCATGGCATTCATCAAAAAACGCCCTGTGCGACCATTACCATCCATATAGGGATGAATATAAACAAAGATAAAATGCCCCAGCACAACACGCACAGCGGCATTTTCTTCATCTTGCAGCAACTCAAAGAACGCTGGCATAGCATCGCGCACAGCCTCTCGGCCTGGCGGCGTGTGCATGGAGCGACGAATAAAAACGGGCGCATTCCGATAACCAGCAAGATCAGCAGGCTTGTGAATGCCAACCGTCACTCCAGGCGCAAACATTTCGCGATACCATACACGATGATCGTTATCGACGACTTCCCCTGCATTATGCCCATCGAGTATCTGCTCTATGCTCTTGCGCACGGCCTGGTAAGCCTGCCAGTAGCCCCTAGCCGCTAGGGCATTCAGCCGCTCTTTATCATCGGCATTTTGTTCTGGGTTCCAGTCTCCAGTGCGAACGCGGTTGATCAACTCAGGCGTTACACGATATCCCTCAATAGAAAGCGAGTGGTAGGCGTCTGTTACATACACATCTTCAACATGCTGCATGTATGCGGTTTTATCGACTGTTTGCGAGGGTGATACAGGAAAGTGCGATATCACTGTTTCCCGCATATCCTGCCACATAAGCCTTATACGATTTACGTATGGAGATTGCTCGCGCCGTGAGAAGCTTAGGCTGGATTGTTGCTCAAACGGGTCTGTTTCGCGCAAATCATACCCAGCCGCGCGCATTGTACCCATGATATCGTCGGCAATTTGATTGCGGTCAATATTCCTGAATGCACCCGCCAAGCGGCCAGCAATAGAGCTATGGCCACCTTCTAGCAATTGCTCCAAGACTTCAGATGCATCACTGACCATGGATAATGCCGCGCGCATATCGGTTGGGTTCTGAGTAAAGCTTTGCTTGCTACAGGCAATCAAAGCAGCAGGAAGGCTATATACGCGCAGACCATTTTTGGTCGTCACCTGAGCAGGTTCAGGGAGCGCAGCGCGAATATCCAATAGTGACGTGCCATGAGGCAATCCTGTTACATTGTTCCGTGCCTTGGCGGCTCGAACTAATAACTGTTTAGGCACAATCATATTTTCAGTATGAAGCGCGATAGATTGTTCAGGTGATAAGCACCAATCGTCGCCCTTTAAATGATTAAGGTAGGCAGCACAAAACTGCCAAAAAGACGCATACCAAGCCGTGCTTTCGCCGCGTGTTTCATCGGGGCGTGCTGGTACATACCAGCCCTTGATAACTTCCTCAAGGAAGCCGTTTTGAACGAGGCGTTCACGATGAGTGCGCGAGAGTTCGGCAGAGCGTATGGCAACTGAGCCATTTGTCTGAAGGTCGTGAAGTGCTTCTAAGGCATCAGCCAGTTTTTCGGAAGGGGTTGCCATGGTGGTTCTTCTCGCTTATCGCGCGCATCTATTATTCGCTTATTGTGTTGTATCATCATTCGCTTATTGTGTCGAGTGATAATTCGCTTATTGTGCTTATTTCGGGGCAAGCCAAATCTCAAAGCCCTAAAAGCACCCAGCCAGTTTTCCCAATTTGCATAGAAAGTAGCGCAAGGTGCTACGGAAAACTGACTGGCCGCCAAGCCTACCCTATATGACCTGATGGCAATGCCATCGATCATCCGACTGCCTAGATGGACACCCGTATCAACCTTGGAAAGAAAAGGCATTCTGTGTTCTAAGGGCCATGAGGGTTACAGCATGAGTCATTCAGTGAAAATCATCCCAAACCGCCTGTTCAGGTAGGCTTCAGACCGCGAAATGGCGTGAAAAATTGCCGAAACGCCATGTCCACACCAGTCAATCTCACCTCAGGTTAGCGGGTTAATACGGGTGTCCAGATGGACACCCGTATTAAGGAGACCTGTGCGCGGGATGGATGGTTTGTTGATTTTGTTGTGTTTGTACGCAACCCGTGCATTTCATTAAGAGTTTCATCGCGCACCGCCCCCCGAAGGCCGGGTATCCAGTAGATTTTCCTGTCCAACGGCGTTTCAGGTGGCATTGGCAACTCTATTGAACAGGGGTCGTGCCGTCAGGCAGCAGCGGTCGCCTTGAGAGACAGGCCCCGCTTCAAATCGTACGCAATTGCGGTGAGCTGGATATGTCGCCTTGCCTTGCCAGGGCCCCGGTGTGGAACTGCTGCTGTCCACCACATCTCCGGAATGGACATTATCCGCCACGAAGGTACTGTCGAATATGGCAAGTTCTGACATAGCCATATCCCATGCCGTGCCGTTAAACTTCACAAGGCCGCTGCTGGTCAGAGGTTCAATAGAAGAAGGATCTGCTGTTCTCCCTGAATAGCGTTCAAGGTGTTGCCAAAACGCTGGATTGTCGAGCGATCTTTCGCATGGCTGGAACCTGCAAGGCGGTTGGCAAAACATTACGAAAATCTCGACAAAACGCAGGAAGCCATGATCCGGCTACGCTCCATACAAATCGCAATCAACAGAATGATAAAACTTAATTGTTAGACAGCCTCTTAAGTGGACACTTTATTGGAGGTTTCCATGAGACGCGCCATTTCCTTGCGAGAAGACTTTAACAGTTGCCAGCTTCGCGGCCTTGCCCGCGAATCAACTGAGTCCAATCAAACACGCCGCCTTTTGGTGCTGGCTGCCATTTATGATGGCGGCAGCCGCAGTGAGGCCGCTGTTGCTGGTGGTGTTGGTTTGCAAATCATTCGTGACCGGGTGTTGCGATTTAACCGGGAAGGTCCGGCAGGCCTCGTTGATCGCAAATCGACCGGTGCTCCACCGAAGCTGAATGCCGACCACCCCTGGCGTCCCTTGTTGAACACGGCCCCTATCCATCGGTAGACGGCGTTGTACGCTGGCGTCTGGAAGACCTGGTGCACCTGGTATGGGAAGAGTACCGGATCAGTGTGAGCATCCCCATAACGAGCCGGGTGTGACGGGAAATGGGCGACAGAAAACTGACGGCGCGACCGCGTCATCATGGCCGGAACGGGCATGCGATTGACGCATTTAAAAAAACTTCCCCGCCGAAATAGCCCGCCTGCACGCCGGAATTGGTCCGGCTGTCCCGCTGGACATCCGGTGGCAGGATGAGGCGCGTGTTGGCCAGAAGAACAGCATGTTGGGCCAAACGAGGCACACGGCCTGTGGCAGAAAAAGACCAGCGCACAAAATCCGCCTGGATATTCGGGGCGATCTGTCCCGCCCGGGGTGGCCGCTCTTGTCCTGCCGCACTGTGATACACGCGGGATGCAAGGGCACCTCGAAGAAATATCGTCACAGGTCGAACCCGGTTGCTGTCATCATCCTTGATAAGGCCGGATGGCACACCACCGGCAAACTGGGATATCCCGGACAATATAACCCTGTTGCCGCCACGCAGCCCGGTCCCGAATGTCTGGCAATATTTGCGGCAAAACTGGCTGTCAAACCGCATCTTTGACAATCAGATCGTTCTGTTGTGACGCATGGAACAACCTCACCGAAAGACCATGGAAAATCAGGTCCATTGGATACAGAAAATGGGCACATGGGTTCTGACTTTCCGGAAATGGTATGACGACTGTCGAACACCATGGACGCCCGGTTCTGCGTCGCGGCCCTGGATGAGGTGCCCGGCACTTACGGCAAGCCCGACATCTTCAACACCGACCAGGGCAGCCGGTTCACCAGCTTCGACTTCACAGGAGCCCTCAAGGATGCCGGGGTGGCGATCTCCATGGACGGTCGCGACCGGTGCATGGACAACATCTTCATCGAACGCGCTCGCTCAAGGTGCATCTGCATGAGCTGACCGACGGCTTCCACGCCGAACGGGTCATCGCAGATTGGATCGGCTTCTACAACACCGGGCGGCCCCATTCGGCCCCCGGCGACCGAACGCCGGCGGAAGCTTACGGCGAAACCGCGCCTGTGGATATGATGGACAAGGCTATCGCCTTGCCCACATCCCCACAGGCTTAACAACAGCAAGGAAATCTGATAAACAGGATTCTAGCGGAATGATCACTGAACGGAATACACCTTGGCAAAGCCGTCAAACTATCCGAATAAACGGGATCAGCTTAATTTGAGATGAAAAAAAGCAATTATTTTCAAATAGTCTATCGTATGATTCTAAACGCTCAACAGCATAATCAAAATCCGATTTACGGCATAATTGTAAATTTAGAGGAGCCAATATAGCGCGAACGATTTTTTTCATAGCCGACCCTTGTAAGGCCGACCGCTCATATTCTGCCAGGAAATGAATACAACGCGGGAAAATTGTCAAGGAATTATGTTTATTGACAAATTTTTTTTAAACGCGACTTTCCATGCCTCAAGACGTGGGTTGAGGAGGCAAGAGCGGCAGAAGCGTTGGCAGAATCTGTTCTGTGATTTTTTTGACCCCGGCGGCGTTGGGGTGAATACCATCGGCCTGGTTCAGGTTGCGCACCAGTGCAACACCTGCGAGAAAAAAGGGATAGAAGGCGAGTCCAGCCTCGTGCGCCAGTTCGGGATAGAGGCGATCAAAATTCCGGACATAGTCTGCGCCCAGATTACGCGGGGCCTGCATCCCCGCCAGCAAAATCTTTACACCTGCGTGCTGAAAGCGGGCGAGGAGCGCACGGAGATTGCGACGGGTCTGTGCAGGGTCAAGGCCGCGCAGGCTGTCATTGGCCCCCAGCACAACAATCACCAGATCAGGGCGATCTGCCAGGGCCCAGTCCACACGGGCCAAACCTGCCGCCGTTGTATCACCAGAATTTCCGGCATTGATCACCTCCACCGCATGGCCTGCCGCATCCAACCGACCCTGCAACTGATCGGGAAAGGATTGTCCACGCGGCAAGCCATAGCCATGAACCAGGGAATCGCCAAAAACCATCAGGCGAAAAAGTCGCGCTTGCGCTGTTCCCGCGAGAAGAAAACCCAAAATCGCCAGAACAGTACAAAGGGAGAGAAAGGACTGAAAAGAAAACCGCGACAAAAAAGATACCGACATGAAACATCACTCCCGCAGAAAAGCCTGACCACAAATAAAACAGATGCGGTGAATTGATACCTTCTCTTCTCCTTCCTATATCTGGTGGAATTGCACAACTGCTTTATCGCCTTTGCCCTCTTTTCGCTGGAAGAGAACAGATGACCGCCGCACTCATTTCACTTGAAAATATTTGCTACAGTCGTCAGGCAACCCCCGACCGGACAACAGAGACAATCACTATTCTCCGGGACATGACGCTGGATATTCCAGCAGGACAGACGGTCTCTGTCGTCGGGCCATCCGGGTCAGGGAAAACATCGCTGATGATGCTGATCGCCGGACTCGAAGCCCCCACAAGCGGTCAACTTTGCGTCGCTGGCCATCGCCCCGGAGAAATGGACGAGGATGCACTCGCAGCCTTTCGCCGCGATCACATCGGGATTGTTTTTCAGGACTTTCACCTGATTCCCACACTGAGCGCACGCGAAAATGTGGCCGTGCCATTGGATTTCGCAGGACGCAAGAACAGTTTGAGGCGGGCTGAACAATGCCTGGACGACGTCGGTCTTGCCCACCGGACAGGCCACCTGCCCGCCCAGCTTTCTGGCGGGGAAAAACAGCGCGTGGCCCTGGCCCGGGCCTTTGCCACAGAACCTGCCGTTCTGCTGGCAGATGAACCAACAGGGAACCTCGATAGTGCAACGGGCGCACGGATTACAGAGCTGTTGTTCACACTCCAGATCCGCCACAAGACAACCTTGATTTTGATTACACATGACCCAACCCTCGCCCGCCGTTGTCAACGCACCCTTACGCTGTGCGACGGGCGCATCACGGCCGACAGTGATCGGGGGGGCTAAGTCGTGACCTTTGCACCTCTGCGTCAAGGCCCGCCAACCTTTATGGCTTTTGTCTTTGCCCTGCGTGAACTGCGCGGGGGCCTGCGGGGGTTTCGTCTGCTTTTGGCCTGTCTCTTTTTGGGCGTTGCTGCAATTGCTGCGGTTGGGTCGCTGTCCGCTGCGGTGGAACAGGGGTTGAAAAATGATGGTCGCCGTCTGCTCGGCGGTGATCTTGCCCTCCAGCTTGTTCACCAACCCGCAACAGAGCAACAGATCAACTGGCTCGCACGTCGCGCCCGCCTCACCCGCGTACGGGAGATGACCGCTATGGCCCGCACCCCGGAACAGGGCGGCAAGCGGAGTATGATTGAATTGCGCGGGGTCGATACCGCCTATCCCCTCATCGGACAAGTTGAACTCTTGGGGGAAGGCAAACAGAAAGAGGCAACCACCGTGACAGAGGCCCTCGCCTTTCGCGCGGGAGAGTGGGGAGTGATTGCGCCGCAAAACCTTTTGAATAAACTGGGTCGTGCGGTGGGAGACAGCGTTCTAATCGGTGAAACCCGCTATCGCATTCGTGCCCGTCTGCTGAAACAGCCTGACCTCAATTCCCGTGCCTTTGCCTTTGCCAGTTCTGTCATCGTTGCGGATGAGAGCCTTGAAAACAGTGGGTTGATTCAGCCCGGGAGTCTCATTCGCTATGATTATCGTCTGCTGTTGCACGGCAACAGCACCCTCGAGTCCTTTAAACGCGAGCTTGAAGCGCGTTTTCCCGATGCGGGATGGCGTCTGCGCGAATCAGGGGGCGCAGCGGCAGGGATCACTCGCTTTATTGCGATTATTGGCGATTACCTCACCCTTACCGGATTGGCAACACTCTTGGTCGGTGGGGTTGGCATGGCCTCCGGTGTCAAAAGCCACCTTGATCGCAAGGTCGCCACACTCGCAACTCTCAAGTGTCTTGGGGGCCGACAGTGGCTTTATTATCAAAACCTGCCTGATTCAGATTCTGGGCCTGTCCTTTTTGGGGATTGCGGGGGGCATCATCGTTGGGGCCATCACCCCTGCAATGGGGGCCGCCCTTACCCAAAATTTGTTTAACTGGTCACTCGCCAGCGATATTTTTGTCTGGCCTCTGGTCATTGCAGCCGTTGTGGGTCTTTTAACGGTGCTGATTTTTTCACTCCACGCCACCGCCTGCGCCGGACAGGTTCGACCCGCGCGACTTTTTCGTGATATGAGCGCACCTCTGAGTGGACGACCCAGCAAAAAAATCCTGTTGTGCATTGTTTTCTGTGTGCTGGCTCTTATGACGGTTAGCTTGGCTCTTGTCCGCGACCTCCGCATTGCAGGCGGAGCATTCGTTGGCATTTTGGTTCTATTCGCTCTTTATCGTCTGGCAGGACATCTTGTTAGACGGCAGGCACAGCGGCGGGTAAAGATAACAAATCCGGCTATTCGCACCGCCCTGTCCAATCCCGGTCGCCCGGGTGCACCCACCACGACAATTTTGGTGTCCGTCGGCACAGGTCTAAGCGTTCTGGTTTTGATGGCCCTGCTGGACAGCAATGTCCGTCACGCCCTGAACCAAAGCCTGCCCGAAGAAGCCCCGGGTTTTTACTTTATCGATATTCAGCCCGCACAAGTCAGCGAATTTGACCGCATTGTCACCACAATGGAAGGGGTCGAATCATTCGAGCGCGTTCCTATGTTACGCGGACGCATCACCGCCATCAACGACCGTGCACCCGAAAGTTTTGATATTCCAGAAGACATCGCGTGGATTTTTCGCAGTGATCGCGGGTTAACCTGGTCGGCTGATATGCCTGCGGGAACAAATCTGAGTCGAGGTAGCTGGTGGCCCCCTGACTACGACGGCCCGCCATTGCTGTCACTTGATGAGCGGGTGATGCAGGGATTGGGACTAGAGATCGGGGACAGCCTGGGCCTCAATATTCTCGGGCGTCAAGTGAGTGCCACAATCGCCAACAGTCGCCGAATTGACTGGCGCGGCTTACAAATCAATTTTGTCATGATCTTTTCACCGGGCCTGCTATCACAAGCCCCACAGACACACATTGCCACGGTCAAAACACGTCCGGACATCGAAGACGAGCTGGAAATTATCCTAACAGACCGATTCCAAAATATTTCTTCTGTGCGCGTCAAGGAAGCCCTCGGAGCCTTTGGCGAAGTTTTTAATCACATTTCCCTTGTCTTGCGGGCCATGTCCAGCCTGACTGTCATTGTCGGGGTATTCGTTCTTGGTGGGGCCATTGCCGCCAGCAACCAACAGCGCGTCTATGATGCCGTTGTTCTCAAAGTCTTGGGTGCGTCACGCAAAAGCCTTGCCCTTGTCTTTTTGGTTGAATTTGGCCTGCTGGGCCTCATCGCCGCCCTGCTCGCCACCGTGACGGGGACAATCGCGGCATGGGTCATCACCACGGCTCTTTTCAAACTGGATTTTGTTCTCAACGCTTCTGTGATGATCCTCGTCCCGCTCGTCGGCCTCGCCTGCGCTTTGGCCTTTGGCTATATTGGGACCTGGTTCGCACTGAAACAGCGTCCTCTTACCCTGCTCCGCAATCGTTAATGGTGATCCCCGGCGCAGAGTGCATGGTCGGAAATCACCGAAAGAATACGACAGGTTCCAACTGTTTTTTGGTCGCAGACCCCGGAAATTCGGACGAGTTCACGTTCGAGAGCCTGTAATCGCCGCAAGCGGTCACGAATATCGGCAAGGTGAGTCTGCGCGATAGAATGGGCCTCTGCACAGGAGCGGTCGGGATGATCGTTCAAAGCGACCATCTCCCTGATCTGCTCCAGCGATAAGCCCAGATCGCGGGCATGACGAATAAAACGCAACCGCGCGAGGGCCGCCGCCGGATAGCGTCGCTGATTCCCGGCTGTGCGCTCTGCCTCTTCCAACAAGCCAATCTGTTCATAATAGCGAATTGTCGCTACCTTCACACCCGAGTCGCGCGAGAGAAAGCCAATCGTCATCATGGGTCAAATTTTTCCTCAATTTTTTTCTTGATGCTCTAGCTACTAGAGGTTTTATCCTCAAAAAATCTTGATGACAAGACAAAGGACACTAAGGCAACACGGAGATCACAACAATGGCAGGATGCGGTTGCACACACAACGCCCGTTTTGACGGCATGTCAAAAGACTATAAGCGCAGACTCTGGTTGGTGATTGCAATCAATGCGCTAATGTTTGCGGTTGAAATGACGGCGGGGCATTTGGCGGGGTCACAGGCTTTGCAAGCCGACGCGCTTGATTTTTTTGGTGATACCATGACCTATGGGCTGTCGCTTGCTGTGATTGGTTGTACGCTGTCAACACGGGCGCGCGCGGCCTTGCTCAAAGGCATCAGCCTACTGTTCATGGGGGTTTGGGTTCTGGGGGCCACAGCCTGGCAGATTATTGTGCTGGGGGTTCCCTCTGCGCCAATTATGGGGGCCATCGGTTTTTTGGCTCTGGTCGCAAACTTGCTGTCGGTTTTGTTGCTTGTCCGTTACAAAAACGGTGATGCCAATGTGCGTTCAGTCTGGCTCTGCTCGCGTAATGATGCTATCAGCAATGTCATTGTCATGATTGCCGCCGCCGGTGTCTGGGGAACCAACAGCGGCTGGCCCGACCTCGCCGTTGCTACAGTTATGGCAACGCTGTTTTTATCCTCTGCCGTGCAGATTTTAAAACAGGGTCTCGCCGAATACCGCGACCACAAAAGCCACGCCTGAGCGATGAGTCATCCCGTTCTCATCCGCCTCGTTTATCTTGTGTTGTGGGTGTTCTTTGTGCCCTTTATTCTCTTATACCAATTTTCATAATTCAGAACCCATGTGCCCATTTTCTGTATCCAATGGACCTGATTTTCGATGGTCTTTCGGTGAGGTTGTTCCATGCGTCACAACAGAGGGAAACGATCTGGTCCTGAAAGACGCGGTTTGACAGCCGGTTTTGTCGCAAATATTGCCAGACATTTTCGACGGGATTGAGTTCAGGGCTGCGTGGCGGCAACAGGGTGATATTGTCCGGGATATCCAGTTTGCCGGTGGTGTGCCAGCCCGCCTTGTCAAGGATAATGACAGCATGGGAACCGGCTGTGACGATATCTCTTCCAGGTGCCCCTGCATCCCGCGTGTATCACAGCGCGGCAGGACAAGCGCGGCCCCCCCGGGCGGGGCAGATCGCCCCGAATATCCAGGCAGATTTTGTGCGCTGGTCTTTTGCTGCCACAGGCCGTGTGCCCTGTTTGGCCCAACGCCGGGTGATGCTGTTCTTCTGGCCAACACGCGCCTCATCCTGCCACCGGATGTCCAGCGGGACAGCCGGACCAATTCTGGCGTGCAGGGAGGCTATTTCGGGGGGGAAGTTTTTTTAAATGTGTCAATCTCATCCCCGTTCTGGCCATGATGACGCGGTCGCGCTGTCAGTTTTCTGTATCCGTGTTTGCGCAAGGTGGCACTCAGGCAACTTTCGCTGATACTGAGGCGATAGTCCTCCCATAGCCACTAGCAGGCAATGGCCCTGTTTCAACGCGGGCAATCAGGGCAGCAAGCCGGGCCCCATTCAACCTGGCCGGTCGACCGCTTCCCGAACGTTGCAAAAGACCGTCCGGACCTTCTGCATTGAAACGCAACACCCAATCACGAACAATTTGACGACCAACGCCGCGCGGCTTCACTGCGACTGCCGCCATCAGAGATGACCGCAAGGGCAGGCAAGCGGCGCGTCTGGTTCGAATCTGTTGAGAAGGCGGCGAAGACGGGATGCGTCATCATCCTGACGCAGGGGAAGGGGCTGACCCATGACAAATCTCCAAAACTGTGTCCTTCCTTGAATCACAGAATCTGCTCACGCGCCAGGTCCAGCAAGTCTTTATTTTATGGAATTGGTATAAGCGACCCGCATCCGCCGACGCGCATTCAATGGAAGATGAGCTTTGGCGGATGCTGCGTTATTCATGCCATCAATCGTCGCCAAAAATCTCTTGGTAAAGATCGCCGAAACGTGCGGCTTCGTCGTCCGTCAGCATATGGAATTCTTTTGACCGGGCGCGCTTTGAGAGTTGCCCATCATTTTGTTTCAAAAAGTTGAACAGCAGGTCGATCATAGAGGCGGGCATTTCGGCGATGCTCTCAACCTGCGTGCGGAATTGATCGTAGCGCTCCAGGAAGGCGGCTTCTTCGGGCAGATCATGTTCAATGGTCTGCTGTACGCATTCGAATAAGAACTCCGCATGCGGGGTCGCATCAAAGAAGCGATAGAAATCGCCTGTCTCATTGAGAACTTCGACATTCATCTTCGTCGTTGGCTGCCAATCAACCAGTGGCAGCAAGCGCGCCGAATAGCTCTCTAACACGCGGCGATACTCGTCGATCCGATCCAAAATTGCGGCGGATACTGGGAAGACCAGTCCCGGAGGGTTGAAAACGCGTGCGCTCAAAACATGGTGGATCAAATAGCGATGTATCCGCCCGTTCCCGTCCTCGAAAGGGTGGATATAGACAAAGCCGAACGCCAGGATCGCCGCAGCGATCACCGGATCGATCCCGTGCGCATGATCATGATCGAAGGCGATCAGCCCGCGCACCAGATCGGGCAGGTCTTCGTGTCGTGCGCTGATGTGATCCGGCAGGGGCATACGCGTGCCTTGTTCATGCTCGCCGACGAAACCGCCTTCGTTGCGGAAACCCATCCTGATAAAGCAGTTGTCTTTACCGATGACGATCTGTTGCAAACGCAAAAA
Source organism: Kiloniellaceae bacterium (assembly GCA_965199245.1). Taxonomy (GTDB): domain Bacteria; phylum Pseudomonadota; class Alphaproteobacteria; order Kiloniellales; family Kiloniellaceae; genus Carbonatibacter. The sequence goes on along the minus strand of CBDAQP010000001.1, from coordinate 1,157,076 downwards.
CTCGGCCTCATCGAGCGGGTGCTTTCCAGCTTCGCCGATGGCTTTCCCCCATTTTTGGATACGGTCATGAGGCGGGGCTTCGCCTTCTATCGCGTAGCTGGATTTGGAGTCTTTGAGCAACAAGAAGGCTGCCGTGCGCGCCAGAATGTCACCGGATATTTTGCCAATAACGGCATGGGCTTGCGCATCGAGCTTCATGTCTGTGAAACGGGTAAGCTTGTCGGTGCGGCGAACCATCGGACAAAAATCCGGGGAGCCGGGTAGATTGTTGCGCACCCGGTGCCGGGTCGAGGTTACGCCTTTGACGGCCCATTGCAGCTTGGGATCAATGATCTCGGCATAGGTCCCGGTCTTGGCATCCGGGAGGTCGAGCTCTTGGCCGAGGAGCCATTCATACAAAAACCAGACGCGGCGCATATAGGCACTGTTGGGTTTGGATTTGATGATGGCTTCAAGTCCGCCGGAAGGGATCGCCTGGAACAGGCGTTTCAGGATGGCCAGATCAAGCCCTTCATATTTGAGAGCAAAGGTCAGATGCCCTTCGAGCGTTGCCGCCGGTTCGTGGCGTGGCGTGTAGATGCGCCACCCATCTGCTTCATAGACTTTGTGTCGGGAACCAATCGCACATAGGGTAAGGGGCAACGGCACATGCAGCGCAAAGGCGTCGATCAGCGCAGAATAGCCGACAGGCAAAGCGGTTTCAGGAAGGCGACTCTCCTGAAAAACACTGACTGATCCTGAAAACTGTTGCTCTGCCGCTTGCTCCATGAAAATCGCTTACACCTTGTGAAATCTTGTCAACGGCCCATCATCTCATGAAAAACGCTTACAAAAAATGAAATTTGGTTTCTTTGGGGTGCTTTTCTGAAATTCGCTTACTTTCACCCTGAAAAGGGCTCGTCCGCCAGGATGGGTGGACGAAAATTTTGCTCTGCCATGGATTGCCGCTTACGCGGCAACCTCCGTGGACTCGTCAAGTTGGGGCTGTTGGCTGTGCAGAAAATCTGCGGCACGCTGCGCGTGGGCGGCCCCGGTCGAAAATGTCTGGCAATATTTGCGACAAAACCGGCTGTCAAACCGCGTCTTTCAGGACCAGATCGTTTCCCTCTGTTGTGACGCATGGAACAACCTCACCGAAAGACCATCGAAAATCAGGTCCATTGGATACAGAAAATGGGCCCATGGGTTCTGACTTTCAGGAATTGGTATCAAAGACATGATCGACACAAGCCTTGTCAATGTCCGCAGACAAAAGCAGCAGATCAAACGCCAGTCCCGTGAAGACGAGGCTGAAGATTGATCCCAGCCACCCCGTCAGTCCCGACAGGCACCTGTCAGGACGCAGCTCCAGCCCCATAGGCAATCAAAGGAGCTGGACGGGGCAAGGAGGCCCACGCAGCACAGGCTGTGGGGCCTCTCTTTAACGACACCTTGGCGGCCTCGCATGTCTGCGAGTTGATCGACACATCACAGCAGCCTGATGGGGCAGCTGCTGTTTCGGGTATAATCGGGTATTTTTGCCGGTATAGGTCGTCTCCTGCCCAATGCCATATCACAATAATAGCCAGAAATAGAGCTTTGCATAACCTTATATGCGTAAAATTCCCAAATTTTTCTTGTTAACTGGGTGAATTTCTCTAATGTATCCGTAGGAGTATGTTTAATGCCGGATTTTTCCACCCCCAGCTGGCCAGAGGCCTTTGTTTCCGATACTAGCATCAGCCGGGCGGTGAGCCGCGCTGTGCAAGCAGGAAAGCTTCGCAAGCTGGCCTCACGGCTTTATACCCGGAATTTAACCGATACGGACGAGGCCATCATCCGCCGCAATTTGTGGCCGATTGTAGCAGGCTATTTCCCCGGCGGGCTGGTTGCGGATCGCACCGCCTTGGAGAATGCCCCGGCCAAGGATGGCTCCATCTGCCTGGTCACGACCAAGGGTGCTGATATAGACCTGCCGCGCCTCACCTTGCGGCCTCGCCGGGGTGAGGGGCCTCTGCCCTCAGATCAGCCGTTCATCAATGGCCTGTATCTCAGCTCCACGGCGCGGGCATTTCTGGAGAATATGCGCGCCTCGCGCAGCCGTGGCGGTCAGTTGCCGAGAACCCTTACCCAAGAAGAAATCGAAGAAAGGCTGGAAAAAATTCTGCGCATCAGTGGGGAGGATAGCCTCAACCAATTGCGCGATGAAATTCGCAGTCTCGCACCTGCGCTTGACCTGAAGGAAGAAGCGCAAAAGCTGGATAGCTTGATTGGCAGCCTGCTCGGCACCCGCGAAGCGGCTTTGAATGCCCCGGCAGCACTGGCCCGGCATGCAGGCCGCCCTTATGATCCGCCGCGCCTGGAATTATTCCAGACCCTGCATACGGCATTGCGTACCCATCCGCCTATCATTCGCTTGACCCCGGAGCGGGATAGCACCGCTCAGGCCACGCTGGCTTTTTTTGAAGCCTATTTCTCCAACTTCATTGAAGGCACAGAATTTGCGGTGGAAGAAGCCGCCGATATTGTGTTTGAAGGCCGTATCCCTGCTGAACGGCCTCAGGATGCCCACGATGTGCTGGGCACTTGGCGGCTGGTATCAGATACCGATGCCTTGCGCCAGCTCCCCAAGCACTTTGATGATCTGGTCGCCCAGCTGAAATCGCGCCATGCCATCGTCATGAGCAGTCGCCCTGACAAGCGGCCTGGCGAATTCAAGCTCACTGGCAACCGGGCAGGGTCAACCACTTTTGTCGAACCGGAGCTGGTGCTGGGCACCATGGAGCAAGGGTTTGCGCTGTATCACAGCCTAGAATCGCCCTTTGCCCGCGCCGTGTTCATGATGTTCCTGATCTCGGAAATTCATCCCTTTGCCGATGGCAATGGCCGCCTTGCCCGGATCATGATGAATGCCGAACTCATCGCCGCTGGGGAAGAGCGCATGCTTATCCCGACCATCTACCGTAATAACTATCTCAGCACCCTCAAAGCCCTCTCTCAAACCGGACGGCCAGAACCGCTAATCCGCACTCTGGATTATGCTCAGAAATGGACTTGCGCCATCCCTTGGCAAACGCTTACACCCACCCGGCATATCCTCACCGACTGCCATGCCTTTCTTGACCCCAGCGAGGCAGATGCAAGCGGCATTCGTCTTACCATTCCAACTTCATTTAACACCGACAGGCACGCTAATGGCTGATACAAAAATCGACAATCTCGGCTCACTCACTTGGTCTATCGCTGAAATCCTACGCGGGGACTTCAAGCAATCTGAATATGGTAAGGTCGTCCTGTCGTTTGTGGTGCTGCGCCGCCTCGACTGCCTGCTGGAAAAGACCAAGCAGGCCGTACTGGATGCCGAAGCCTCACTGCCCGGTGAGATCGATGACGATACCCGAGATATGATCCTGTTCGATGCTGCAGGGGACAATATCCGAGTTTACAACACCAGCCGTTTTACCTTCGCAAGTTTGCGTGGCCAAGACCTGTGCGACCTGCACAAGAATTTGGTCGCCTATGTCACCGCCTTCTCCGATGTCCGTGACATCTTTCTTGAGAAATTCCGTTTCACCGATCCTGAAGCGCTTGAATGACGGCAACATCCTGTTTCAGGTGTTCGAGCGTTTCTGCACCATTGATCTGCACCCGGACACCGTCTCATACCAATTCCTGAAAGTTAGAACCCATGGGCCCATTTTCTGTACCCAATGGACCTGATTTTCCATGGCCTGTCGGTGAGATTATTCCATGCGTCACAACAGAGGGAAACGATCTGGTCCTGAAAGACGCGGTTTGACAGCCAGTTTTGTCGCAAATATTGCCAGACATTTTCGATCGGGGCAGGGCTGCGTGGCGGCAACAGGGTGATATTGTCGGGAATATCCAGTTTGCCGGTGGTGTGCCAGCCCGCCTTGTCAAGGATAATGACAGCAACCGGGTTCGACCTGTGACGATATTTCTTCCAGGTGCCCTTGCATCCCGCAGGTATTGCACTGCGGCAGGACAAGCGCGGCCCCCCCGGGCGGGGCAGATCGCCCCGAATATCCAGGCGGATTTTGTGCGCTGGTCTTTTGCTGCCACAGGCCGTGTGCCCTGTTTGGCCCACCATGCTGTTCTTCTGGCCAACACGCGCCTCATCCTGCCACCAGATGTCCAGCGGGACAGCCGGACCAATTCTGGCGTGCAGGGAGGCTATTTCGGCGGGGAAGTTTTTTTAAATGCGTCAATCGCATGCCCGTTCTGGCCATGATGACGCAGTCGGGCCGTCAATGTCCTGTATCCATGTTTGCGCAAGGTGGCACTCAGGCAACTTTCGCTGATGCTGAGGCGATAGTCCTCCCATAACCACTGCGCCAGATCCAGAAGTCGCCAGCGCACCATCGATAGCAGGCAATGGCCCTGTTTCAACGCGGGCAATCAGGGCAGCAAGCCGGGCCTCACTGGCCGGTCGCCCGCTCCTCGACCGCTGCAAAAGCCCGTCCGGACCTTCTGCATTGAAACGCAACACCCAATCACGAACAATTTGACGACCAACGCCGCGCGGCTTCACTGCGACTGCCGCCATCATAGATGACTGCAAGGGCAAGCAAGCGGCGCGTCTGGTTCGAATCTGCTGAGTGCCGGGCAAGACGGCGAAGACGGGATGCGTCATCATCCTGACGCAGCGGAAGGGGCTGACCCATGGCAAATCTCCAAAACTGTGTCCTTCCTTGAATCACAGAATCTGCTCACACGCCAGATCCAGAGAGTCTTTATTTTATGGAATTGGTATTACTCAACAGATGCGGCGGCAGAAAAAATTCTGTCTTACGCGAAAAAGGCGGCGTAGACCCACGTACAACCATCGCTGGTCGCCGCACCCGAACTTTGCACAAGAAGTAAAAGAGCAGCTTTGCCAAAGGGCGTAAAAAAAGGTTAGTCTTTTCGCCCATTCATAAATGATCTCTGTCTGTGAGTCATTTGTAGCGCGCGAGGGCAAGACAATAGCAAAAACAGGTTTCACAGAATCAGAGCGCACACGCTTTCGCAATCTTTTAGAGGTTGCCGCGCAGAGCCCCTATCAAGGAGAGCGTGACAATGCGCTCAGAGCAGCCGAACGCCTCGCGAAAAAAAGGGGAATGACCCTCGAAGATGCCGCTGGAGTCGGTGAACCCGCCCCTGCCCTCCGCCACAAACACCCGCGACCACGCCGCCGCAAACCTGTAACCGTCGCTGAACGGAGCTTTGCCACTGCGCTCCACCTGATGGATTTTCACCTGCAACAAGCCAAGGCCCGACGCGACGCTGCACTCAAGGCCGCCTATCATCGCGGTCTCGACAAAACCGACCACCGCCCATATCCCCTGACACGACACCACCAACGCCGACAGTCGCGCCGTATGTCCGCAGAAAAACACGCCTGTGTCTTACTCCGCGAAACAGAGTTTTCCCTGAACGAAATCGCCCGCATCACCGGGCTTGACATCTACAGGATTACCAGCCTGAAACTCCAGATGCGAAAGAGTTCGCGCTGAAAAACTCTGAAGTCCGCAGATAATATGGATTCCCAGAGGGAATCGAATGTTGTAAAATGCCAGCAGGTTCACCCCTCGTTTTCTGGTAGATTTTCATGAAACCCAAGAAGCAGCAACGCCGACCTCTTTCGCGAACGCCTTGATTCGATCATTGACAAGGAGCATAATCTGATACGCCTGAGCAACTTGATGGCCTGGTCCACATTTGATGAGGCCTTTGGCAAGCACGACAGGCCGCCGTCCTGCGAAACCAACGCGTCTGCGGGCTGCACGATCTGAAACACATGTACGACCTGATGAGGTTGTGGAGCGGTGGGTTGAGAACCCCTACTGGCCGTATTTCTGCGGTTTTGATTTTTTTCAGCACCGCCTGCCGATTGACTCCAGCACGATGACGCGCTGGCGCAGGCGTCCCGAAGGCATGCGGTTTTGTCGGCGACGGTCGGTGTTGCGGTTGACGCGGGAGCAGTCAAGGACAGCAGTTTCGAGCGGATTACGGTGGCCCAAGGCCATAGCTTACCCCACCGACAGCCGTCTGTATCTGAAAGCGTTGCAGGCCCTGGTTCGTCAGGCCAAACGGCACGGCATTGTCCTGCGCCGCAGCCACACCCGTGTGGCCAGACGCGCCGGCCTTATGGCCGGGCGTTATGCCCATGCCAGACAGTTCCGGCGCATGCGCCGCGAGCTCAGGACACTGAAGACCTATCTGGGCCGGGTTTTCCGCGATATTGTCCGTAAGATTGCCGGGAACCTCGAGGCCCGTTTTGCGAAACTGTTGGGCCTGGCGTCTTCTGGTGCAACAGCCCGGGGACAAGAACAAGCTCTATGCCCTGCACGCTCCGGAAGTTGCCTGCATCGCCAAGGGTAAGGCGCGTAATCCTGACGAGTTTGGTGCCAAGGTTGGGATTGCCACCACCAACCGTGAGGGTCTGGGCGAAAAGTTTCCGGGGGCCATACTCTGGCCGATACAGTGGCCCAGGCCGCCCGGATGACTGGACCGGAACGGGTCTACGTCGACAGGGGCTATCGCGGCCACAATGACGAGGGCGAGGCCTCGGTCATGATGTCAGGGCGCACGCGCGGATTGAGTCCGCAGATGAGGCGCGAACTCAAACGAAGGTCGGCCATCGAGGCCACCATCGGACACATGAAAACCGATGGCCGCCTTGATCGGAACTTCCTGAAAGGCCAGACTGGAGACACCATGAACGCCTTGCTGGCGGCCATAACATGCGTCTGAACGCCATCGCGTTTTGGCTTGTCCGGGTCATCAATGCGCTGATCAGGACGACGAAAACGGCAAAATCGAATACTTCACCACACTTCCAACGCTGCGAAATAGCAATGACTTAGGATTTGTTCAGCGCGAACGAAAGACGGCCTAATACCAATTTTCAGAAAATTGGTATCATGGACAAAGCCGCTTTCATCGATATAAACAAGGGGACGGCCCCGGTGCTCATGCATCTTCATCGTTTGGAAGACACGCCCGCGCACGTCTTTGGAGGCGTGAGCGTTTTTTTTACAGGTCACACCCGAACGGCGCAGGGCGTGATTGATCCCCTGACACACCAAAACGACGGGCACGCTCATAGTGACAGGCATCAGGATAAGCCTGAACATCACGCGCCAGGGCGACCATATCAATTTTTGTCGCCGGTTTAGTCCGGGTTGTCTTCGGCCCGGGGGTCTTGAGCCAACGGGTGACGCCCCACACAAAAACGCTCCGCAACCTGCGCTATTGCAAGGCATTCCTTCTCCCGGACAGATCAAACCTTACGGCCGAAATCTGATGAATACCTCATCCATAAACTATAAGCAGATTATAATGAATTGGTTATAATTTAATCATTTTATGTGGGATAGGCTATATCAGCGTTTTATGCGCGAGGCGGGAATGAAATCCTACGGACAAAACGACGCACGTCAGGCCCTACCCTCCGGCACACTGGGGATCATGTTTGAAAGCTCTTCATTACAAAAACGCTTTGAAGAAGGAGCCGGAGATCGATTCAAACTGGTGACCAAACCCCTGCCAATTGCAACACAGGATGACTCTTCTGTCTATTTTCCGACTGGCGGGTCGGCTATTGTCCTGCTGAACACAGATACGGCAAAACAAAAGGCCGCATGGGATTACATCCGCTTTGTCACTGGATCGGACGGTCAAAAAATTATTGTGGAAACCACAGGCTACGCTCCAACAAATGCCACGGTGATCGAAGACAAAAAATATCTCGGAACCTTTTACCAAAACAACCCCAATGCCCTGGTTGCACATCGCCAAGTCGCCCGCTTTGCCGAACCATGGTATGCCTATCCGGGGGCCGAGGGTGTCGCGGTGACCGACTTGATCGCCGCTGCCTTGGTTGAAATTACAGAAGGTGCACAGACAGAGACCCGCATCAAGGAACTGGCAGAAACACTGCGTGATCAACTCGGCATGAAATAACCGTTCTGCACGACCCATAAAAACCATGGGGCTGACACCTCGCGTTGCATAAGGCAGGTGTCAGCCCCAGATACATTAAACCTAAAGCGCATCCGTTCGACACAAGAGCTTTGACAAAAACACAAGACATCCGCATGTTTTTGTCGCCACAAATCTTTATTGCAAAAAGAAGACAACTTCCGAAAAAAAAGAAAACAATGGAAAAAAACCAGACTAAAGCACCGCAACAGGCCCACCGCTTTTGTGTTGCACCGATGATGGATTGGACGGATCGTCACGGGCGTTTTTTTCTGCGTCTGATTTCTCGGCGGGCTTTTCTCTATACGGAAATGGTCACAACAGGTGCCTTGTTGCACAGCAAAGACCCCAAACGCTTTTTGGCCCACAATCACAGCGAGCATCCACTCGCCCTACAACTTGGCGGTTCAGACCCAACAGACTTGGCAAAATGTGCCAAAATGGCCGTTGCCTTTGGCTATGATGAAGTCAACCTCAACTGCGGTTGCCCCAGTGACCGCGTCAAGCGCGGTCGTTTCGGGGCCTGTTTGATGGCAGAACCCGATCTGGTTGCCGACTGCCTTGCGGCTCTGTCTGAAAGCGGCCTGCCCGCAACACTGAAAACCAGAATCGGTCTCGATCACCGCGAAGATTACGACTTTATTGCCACATTGGTCGAAAAAGCCCGCGCCGCCGGGACACAAACGGTGATTCTACACGCTCGCAAAGCCTGGCTCACGGGCCTTAATCCCCGTCAGAACCGCGAAGTCCCGCCCTTGCACTACGACGTTGTTCACCACATCAAACAGGATTTTCCCGATTTAACGATCATCCTCAATGGAGGCCTGACAACGCTGGCAGACTGTGCAGAACAGCTCAAGCATGTGGATGGTGTCATGATGGGGCGCGAAGCCTATCAAAATCCCTGGATTTTGGCAGAGGTTGACCGCCAGATTTTTGCAGACGACAGCCCCGCAAGAGAGCGCGCAGAAATCATCACGCCGCTTTACAGCTATGCCAGTCAACAGGTCGCAGAGGGCGCACCAATACACGCTCTTACGCGCCATATTCTCGGCCTGTTCAATGGCGTACGAGGTGCGCGGGCGTGGCGACGATATTTGAGCAAAGAATCCTTCAAGCCAAGCGCGAGCGCGGAGGTTATCACAGATGCCTACCGCGCATTCACACAGGCCCAGTAAGCACGATCAAGTCCCACCTATAGCCTATACCATATAAAATGATTAATTTGGAAGAGTTGTTCATCGGACAGATAAAACCTTACGGCGGAAATCTGATGAATACGCCATCCATAAACTATAAGCACATTATAGTGGATTGTCTATAATTTAATCATTTTACATGGGATAGGCTATACCATATGTTATACTCGCGCCATCGCGATAGCGCGGCGGCAAGACAAACCGGATGCCATTGTCTGTGAGGATGGTGTGTATTTTGTAGGGAACCGCCTTGATCAGGTCTTCGGGAAACCCGGTAGCCGTCTTGCGGTTTGCCCTTTCGACGAGCCGGGCAAAGGCAAACCCGGACGTTCGGTCAATGGCAACATAGAGAGAGAGCTTTCCTTCTGCTGTGTGCACCTCCGCCGGATCGATGTGAAAATATCCGACAGGATAGCGTTTGAACTTCTTCCCGGCTGGCTTGTCTCCGCCCACATCCGGCAGGCGGCTGATCCCATGGTGCTGCAAACAACGGTGCAACGAAGAGCGCGTCACATGCGCGATCGTGGGCGGCAAGGCATAGAGGCAGTCGTCCAGCGGCAAAAGCGTATGACATCGGAAGGTTATGATCATCGCCTCCTCCTCTGGCGTCAGAACAGTTGAACGTGGTTGGGCCAGTCCCGGCATCATCCGTCCTCTTGCGGTCGCGTCATTTGGCAACCGTCCCGAGATTGATCCCGTAGCGATCTGAAAGAACTCTCAGGCTTTCCTGACTATCTTGTTCGCGCTGAAAAACTCTGAAGTCCCCAGATAATATGGATTCCCAGAGGGAATCAAATATTGTAAAATGCCAGCAGGATCGCTTTCACCCCTCGTTTTCTGGTAGATTTTCATGAAACCCAAGAAGCAGCAACGCCGACCTCTTTCGCGAACGCCTTGATTCGATCATCGACAAGGAGCATAATCTGATACGCCTGAGCAACTTGATGGCCTGGTTCACATTTGATGAGGCCTTTGGCAAGCACGACAGGCCGCCGTCCTGCGAAACCAACGCGTCTGCGGGCTTCACGATCTGAAACACATGTACGACCTGATGAGGTTGTGGAGCGGTGGGTTGAGAACCCCTACTGGCCGTATTTCTGCGGTTTTGATTTTTTTCAGCACCGCCTGCCGATTGACTCCAGCACGATGACGCGCTGGCGCAGGCGTGTTGGTCCCGAAGGCATGCGGTTTTGTCGGCGACAGTCGGTGTTGCGGTTGACGCGGGAGCAGTCAAGGACAGCAGTTTCGAGCGGATTACGGTGGCCCAAGGCCATAGCTTACCCCACCGACAGCCGTCTGTATCTGAAAGCGTTGCAGGCCCTGGTTCGTCAGGCCAAACGGCACGGCATTGTCCTGCGCCGCAGCCACACCCGTGTGGCCAGACGCGCTGCACTTATGGCTGGGCGTTACGCCCATGCCAGACAGTTCCGGCGCATGCGCCGCGAGATCAGGAAACTGAAGACCTATCTGGGCTGGGTTTTCCGCGATATTGTCCGTAAGATTTCCGGGAACGCCGGCCTCGAGGCCCGGTTCGCGAAACTGTTGGGCCTGGCGTCTTCTGGTGCAACAGCCCGGGGACAAGAACAAGCTCTATGCCCTGCACGCTCCGGAAGTTGCCTGCATCGCCAAGGGTAAGGCGCGTAATCCTTACGAGTTTGGTGCCAAGGTTGGGATTGCCACCACCAACCGCGAAGGTCTGGGCGAAAAGTTTCCGGGGGCCATACTCTGGCTGATACAGTGGCCCAGGCCGCCCGGATGACTGGACCGGAACGGGTCTACGTCGACAGGGGCTATCGCGGCCACAATGACGAGGGCAAGGCCTCGGTCATGCTGTCAGGGCGCACGCGCGGATTGAGCCCGCAGATGAAGCGCGAACTCAAACGAAGGTCGGCCATCGAGGCTACCATCGGACACATGAAAACCGATGGCCGCCTTGATCGGAACTTCCTCAAAGGCCAGACTGGAGACGCCATGAATGCCTTGCTGGCGGCCATAACATGCGTCTGAACGCCATCGCGTTTTGGCTTGTCCGGGTCATCAATGCGGTGATCGGGACGACGAAAACGGCAAAATCGAATACTTCACAACGCCTCCAACGCTTCGAAATAGCAATAGCTTAGGCTTTGTTCAGCGCGAACTATCTTGTATTGCTCGACGGACCGCCGCTGTCGTCGCGGCACTGCCATGAAGTGTCTGTCCCATAGTGCATCCTTCCATTTTAAGGAAAATATCACACCACCAAAACCTGGGACTAAACAATTAGGCTTTTGTCTTTTGTCAGCAGGGATGCTATTTGTGACACAGGCTTTTCGCAGACGAAACAAACACAACAAAGGACAAAACAAATGACCGGCTCTGAACAACGTGCCGACTTGCACACCCTAATCTGGCGGATTGCCAACGAGGTGCGAGGTGCAGTTGATGGCTGGGACTTTAAGCAATACGTCTTGGGCACCTTGTTTTATCGTTTTGTCAGCGAGAATTTTACCGCCTACATCGAGGCGGGAGATGAAAGCGTTGATTATGCTGCCTTGCCCGATAGCGTCATCACGCCGGAAATCGTCGAAGACGCCATCAAGACCAAGGGGTATTTCATTTACCCAAGCCAGCTGTTTGTTGCTGTTGCCGAAGGTGCCGACACCAACGAAGACCTGAACACCGATCTGGCCAACATTTTTTCTGCGATTGAAGGATCAGCTATTGGATACCCCTCAGAAGACGACATCAGGGGCTTGTTTGCAGACTTTGATACCACCAGCAATCGATTGGGAAATACGGTAGCGGCCAAGAATGGGCGATTGGCGGAAGTCCTCAAACAAGTTGCAGAAATTGATTTTGGTGAATTTCAGGGCAACCAGATTGACCTGTTTGGTGATGCCTATGAATTTCTGATCTCGAAATATGCGGCCAATGCGGGTAAGTCAGGCGGCGAATTTTTTACCCCGCAGCATGTGTCGAAGCTGATCGCGCAGTTGGCCATGCACGGTCAGGAGAGCGTCAACAAGATCTACGATCCGGCTTGTGGCTCGGGGTCTCTGATGTTGCAAGCCAGAAAACACATCAATGCTCATGCGGTAGAAGAGGGATATTTCGGGCAAGAGATTAACCACACGACCTACAACCTCGCCCGCATGAACATGTTTTTGCACAATATCAATTACGACAAGTTTGATATTCAGCTGGGAGACACACTGACTGCTCCGCATTTTGGGGATGAGAAGCCCTTTGATGCCATCGTTTCAAACCCACCCTATTCGATCAAGTGGATTGGTAGCGCTGATCCGACATTGATCAATGATGAACGCTTTGCGCCCGCTGGCGTTCTTGCACCAAATTCCAAGGCTGATTTTGCCTTTGTGCTCCATGCCCTTCATTACCTGTCCAGCAAGGGTCGTGCTGCTATCGTTTGCTTCCCCGGCATCTTTTATCGGGGGGGATCAGAGCAGAAAATTCGCAAATATCTTGTTGACAACAATTACGTGGAAACCGTCATTTCCCTCGCCCCCAATCTGTTTTTTGGCACCACGATTGCAGTGACGATCTTGGTTCTGGCTAAAAATAAACGGGATACCAGGACCCAGTTTATTGATGCCAGCGGTCTATTTGAAAAACAGACCAACAACAACGTCTTGAGCGATGATCATGTTGACCAGATTATGAAAGTCTTTGACAGCAAGGAAAATGAAAAACATTTTGCCAGATCGGTGGATTACGATGAGGTGGTGGAGAAAAACTACAACCTGTCCGTCAGCAATTACGTCGAAGCCAGAGACACCCGCGAAGTCATCGATATTCAAGCCCTGAATGCCGGGATCAAAACAACAGTGAGCAAAATAGACCGGTTGCGCACAGACATTGATGCCATCATCGCGGAGATTGAGGAATGAGCACTCCCGATTTTCTGGAAAGATTGCTGGATGGGGCTGATGTGGCGTGGTTGCCGTTAAAAGAACTAGCTGATGTGCGAAGCGGCTGGGGATTTCCTAATGCTTATCAAGGGCAGACTGATGGAGCTTACCCTTTCTATAAAGTCAGTGACATGAATATTGTTGGCAATGAAACAACAATGGAAACTGCTAACAATTATATTGATGATGATGTCGTAAATAAAATTGGGATTTCTCCAGCACCTGCAGGAACTATAATCTTCCCAAAAATTGGTGCCGCAGTTGCAACAAACAAGAAGCGCATCCTCTTATCACCATCCGCTTATGATAATAATGTTATGGGTTTAATACCGAATAACAAGATTGTATCTCGATTCCTTTTTTATTGGATGCAAACAGTAAATTTGAGCACTCTAGCTAATGACTCAGGTGCTGTTCCGTCAATTCGTAAAAGCACAGTGGAGGCTCATTTAATCCCCATCCCATCCCCCGAAAACCAGGAAAAATCGCTGGCAATTCAGACGGAAATCGTCCGCATTCTGGACAAATTCACCGAGCTTACCGCCGAGCTTACCGCCGAGCTTACCGCCGAGCTTACCGCACGCAAAAAACAATACAACTATTATCGCGACAGGCTTCTTACTTTTCAAGATGATGATGTGGCGTGGGTGCCGTTGGGGGATGTTGTCAACACTGTCACAGCTACTGCTAAACTAAAAAGAGAATCCTATCGTAAAACTGGAACAACACCAATCATCGATCAGGGGGCCTATTTTATAGCAGGCTACACAAACGAGAATATAGAAGCATTGCCTGCTTCTGAGTACGTTATCTTCGGAGATCACTCAGAACATATAAAATATGTAAATTTTTCTTTCATCCAAGGTGCAGATGGCTTGAAAATTCTAAGATCAAAATTAGATAATGCTCGATACATTTACCACGCATTTCAGAATTTTTACCAAAAAGAATTGAATTATAAACGGCATTGGTCAAGAGCGAAAGAAACACTTATCCCCATCCCACACCCCGAAAACCCGGAAAAATCCCTCGCGGAGCAAGCCCGTATCGTCGCAATCCTCGATAAATTCGACAGCCTGACGCACTCGATCAGCGAAGGCTTGCCGCGTGAAATTGAGTTGCGGCAGAAACAATATGACTATTACCGCAGTGTGCTACTGAACTTCCCTAAACCAGCGGAGAGCATAGTATGAGCCAGACTCTTAGAGAAATAGCGCAGAAATTGAAGGAATCCAATAAAAAAGCGCAGCTGATCTATGCCTTTAATGGTTCCGGCAAAACCCGTCTTTCACGGGAGTTCAAAGACTTGATAGATCCTAAAATGGATGAAGAAGAAACAGAAGATCGCGACATAAAGGTTCTCTATTATAATGCATTTACCGAGGATTTGTTTTACTGGGATAATGATTTGGAGGGTGACACCCATCACAAGTTAATCATCCGGCCGAACAAATACACGCAGTGGATGCTAGGGGAACAAGGGCAGGATCAAAACGCAATCAAACACTTTCAGCAATATACCAGTGATAGGCTCACCCCATATTTCAGTGCCGATTTTTCAGAGGTTACTTTTTCGTTTGCGCGCGGCAATGATAAAATAACCAAGAATATAAAAATCTCTAAAGGCGAAGAAAGCAATTTTATATGGAGCATTTTCTATAGCCTTCTGGAACAGATTATCGACGTGCTGAATGAACAGGAAGAAGAAAATAGTCCTTATGGCATGATTACAGACATAAAAATAGTTGAAAGCGAGTGTAAAACGGATAGATATAATCAGCTGAAATATGTGTTTATCGATGATCCGGTCAGTTCGCTGGATGAAAACCATTTGATCGAACTGGCTGTGAATTTGGCAGCTCTGGTTAAAAAAGCACCACAGCAGATTAAATTCATTATTACGACCCACAGCCCACTTTTTTACAATGTTCTGCACAACGAACTTGGCTTGAACAAGCAAGGCAAAAAAGAAGGGTGTTATCTGCTTGAACGGTTGGAGGATGGGAATTATCACCTGAACGTCAAATACGGCGACACGAACAAGAGTTTTTCCTATCACCTGCATTTGAAGTGTGTGTTGCAGGAAGCAGTCGATTCAAATTCTGTTGAACGATACCATTTCACACTACTTAGGAACCTCTATGAGAAAACGTCTGGTTTCCTGGGTTATGCAAGGTGGAGCGATCTACTGGATACTGTGGAAGGCAACAAAGACAGCTATGTGCGGTTGATCAACACTCTCACCCATTCAATGCTTTCGAGTGAGCAGGTGCGCGAGCCTTCGCCGGCTGAGAAAAAGACTGTGAGGCTCTTGCTAGATAACCTTCTGAACAACTACGCCTATTGGCAAGGGGGCGAACAAAATGGTTGAGCAAACGAAAACCATCGCAGAGACGCAGAATTTCATCGTCTTAGACAAGTATTCCACACAATGGGAAGCGGCTGGTGGGTATCAGAGCGAGGCTGATCTTGAACACGAGCTGGTCAGAGACCTGCAAAATCAGGGTTATGAATATCTACCTGATCTGACAACGCCTGAAGCCATGCTGGCCAACGTGCAGCAGCAGTTGCAAGACTTGAACGGTGTCCAGTTTTCAGATGGTGAGTGGCGGCGCTTTGTTGAGACCTATCTTGATCGGCCAAATGACAGCATCACCGACAAAATCCGCAAGATTCACGATGACCACATTTATGATTTCGTTTTTGATGATGGCCGTATCCAGAACATCTATCTGCTCAACAAGAAAAATATGGCCCGTAACAAGGTGCAGGTCATCAGGCAGTTTGAGCAGACCGGAACACATGCCAATCGGTATGATGTGACTATCCTGGTGAATGGGCTGCCATTGGTGCAGGTTGAGTTGAAAAAGCGCGGTGTTGCAATCCGTGAAGCCTTCAATCAGATCCATCGCTATAGCAAGGAGAGTTTCAACAGCGACAATTCTCTCTACAAGTATCTACAACTGTTCGTCATTTCAAACGGCACAGACAGCCGCTATTTTGCCAACACCACAAAACGCGACAAGAACAGTTTTGACTTCACAATGAACTGGGCGAAGGCTGACAACAGCCTGATCAAGGACCTGAAGGATTTTACGGCCACCTTTTTCCAGAAGAACACGTTGCTGAATGTCTTGCTGCATTATTCGGTGCTTGATGTGAGCGGCACTTTGCTGGTTATGCGGCCCTACCAGATTGCAGCGACAGAACGTGTTCTTTGGAAGGTCAATAGCTCCTTTCAGGTTAAGAACTGGAGTAAGTCAGAAAGTGGTGGCTATATCTGGCATACGACTGGCTCAGGCAAAACGCTGACCAGCTTTAAAGCCGCCCGCCTGGCAACAGAGCTGGATTTTATCGACAAGGTTTTCTTTGTGGTCGACCGCAAAGACCTCGATTTTCAGACGATGAAGGAATATCAGCGTTTTTCCCCTGACAGTGTGAACGGTTCAGACAGCACGGCGGGATTGAAGCGTAATCTGGACAAAGATGATAACAGGATCATTGTTACGACTATCCAGAAGCTCAACAATCTGATGAAAAGTGAAAGCGACCTGCCAGTCTACAATAAGCAGGTGGTTTTCATCTTTGACGAGTGTCACCGTAGTCAGTTTGGTGAGGCACAGAAAAATTTGCAGAGGAAGTTCAAAAGGTTTTACCAGTTCGGTTTCACTGGCACGCCCATTTTCCCGGAAAATGCCTCGGGATCCGAGACTACTGCCAGCGTTTTTGGACGTCAGCTGCACACATATGTCATCACTGATGCGATCAGAGATGAAAAGGTCTTGAAGTTCAAGGTGGATTACAATGATGTGCGCCCCCGGTTCACGGCTATCGAGCGTGAACAGGATGAGAAGAAGCTGACTGCTGCTGAAAACGGGCAGGCATTGCTGCACCGGGAACGCATTAGGGAGATTTCCGAATACCTGCTGAAAAACTACCGGCAAAAGACGCACCGACTTCAGGTTGGTAACAAGGGCTTCAACGCCATGTTTGCGGTCAGTAGCGTGGACGCTGCCAGGCTTTACTATGAGACGCTCAATGGCTTGCAAGAAGGCAGTGACA
This sequence comes from Kiloniellaceae bacterium, assembly GCA_965199245.1. Classification (GTDB taxonomy): domain Bacteria; phylum Pseudomonadota; class Alphaproteobacteria; order Kiloniellales; family Kiloniellaceae; genus Carbonatibacter. Next base: position 1,139,942 of record CBDAQP010000001.1, on the reverse strand, counting down.
AGCCGCTCAAGATTGCCACTATTTTCTCATTTGCCGCCAACGAAGAGCAGAATGCCATTGGCGAAATTCAGGATGAAAGTTTTGATGTGTCTGCTATGAGCAACAGCGGTAAGGAATTCCTGAGTACGGTGATCGCGGACTATAACGCATTCTTCAAGACCAACTTCAGCGTTGACAGCAAGGGCTTCCAGAACTATTACCGCGACTTGGCAAAGCGAGTGAAGTCAAAGGAGATTGACCTGCTGATTGTTGTCGGCATGTTTTTGACTGGGTTTGATGTGCCAACACTCAACACTTTGTTTGTAGACAAGAACCTGCGCTACCACGGACTGATGCAGGCATTTTCGCGCACCAACCGGATTTATGATGCGACCAAGACCTTCGGCAATATCGTCACTTTCCGTGATCTTGAACAGGCGACTGTAGATGCGATCACCCTGTTCGGTGACAAAAACACAAAGAATGTCGTTCTGGAGAAAAGCTATAGGGAGTATATGGATGGCTTTACAGATCAGACGACTGGTGAGGCGCGTCGTGGTTTTGTCGATGTCGTCAGGGAACTGGAAGATCGCTTCCCCGAGCCAGCGGGCATTGAGAAGGAAGCTGACAAGAAGGGGTTTGCCAAGCTTTTTGGAGAATACCTCAAGCTGGAAAATATCCTACAGAATTACGACGAGTTTTCCAGCTTGAAAGCGATTCAAGACATTGATTTGGCAGACGACGAAGCCGTCCAGGTATTTAAGGAGGAGCACTATCTCAATGACAGTGATCTTGAGGCTTTGCAGGCTATCCACGTTCCTCCTGAGCGCAAGATTCAGGACTATCGCTCTAGCTATAACGATATTCGCGACTGGTTGCGCCGTGAAAGGAAGGCAACTGAAAAGGAACGGTCCACCATTGACTGGGATGATGTTGTCTTTGAAGTCGATCTGCTGAAGTCACAGGAGATCAATCTTGATTACATCCTCGAACTAATTTTCGAGCACAGCAAGAAAACCAGGAGCAAATCCGATCTGGTTGACGAAGTGCGCCGCGTCATCCGGGCCAGCCTTGGCAATCGCGCCAAGGAAAGCCTTGTTGTGGACTTCATCAATCAGAATGAACTTGAGAGATTGGGCGACAAGGCCAGCGTTATTGAGGCCTTCTTTACGTTTGCGAGAGGGGAGCAGCAGCGTGAAGCGGAAGATCTGATTAAATCGGAGAACCTGAATGATGAAGCGGCGCGTCGCTATATCGCCACGTCCCTGAAACGGGAATATGCCAGTGATAGCGGAACAGAACTAGGCTCAGTGCTGCCGCAGATGAGCCCTCTGAACCCGCGGTATCTGACAAAGAAACAAAGCGTCTTTGAAAAGATTTCTGCCTTCGTTGAGAAGTTTAAAGGAGTAGGAGGTCAGTTATAAGAGATCCGAGGCAGGACCGTAAAAAACAGTGTTCGCAATGGACTTATAAAAATCATACGCACGTTTGATTTTTATACGACGGCCCGCTAGACTGTCCCAAATGACTGATTTTGTGGGCTGTTTCCGAGTATTGACGGACAGGCAAGGCCGTTCCGGCCTTGGCCTGGAAGCGTAGCTTGAAGCGGTCACTCGCTTCATAGATGGGCGTGGTGACCTGCTGGACGAGTTCACCGGGATCGAGAGCGGCAGGAAGAATGACCGCCCTGCCTTGCCAGATTATAATGAATTGGCTATAATGCGTTCTTCTCAAAACCTCTCGCCCCTGTTGGCTGGCAGGAAAACTGTTTTCGAGAACCTCAGAATATTAAAATACGCGGGAATCGCAGAAAACGGTCTGACGCACCAGACGACAAGGATCGAGGTTTTAGAGGTAATCCAAAGCCCGGGCCAAGTCTTCTTTCAAGTCGTCAATATCCTCCAATCCCACAGAAAGGCGTAGGGTTCCGGGCATAATATTGACGCGCGCCCGTTCTTCGATGCTCAAACGGTAATGAGTTGTTGAGGCCGGATGGGTCGCCAGTGTTTTGGCATCTCCCAAATTATTAGAAATATCAATAACTTGCAAGCGATTGAGCAGACGAAAAGCTCCCTCCTTGCCGCCTTTGACATCAAAAGTAACAACAGTGCCAAATCCCGTCATCTGCCGTGTGGCAAGTGCATGTTGCGGATGGCTATCCAGTCCGGGATAAATCACACGCTCCACATTACCGAGTCCCTCAAGGTGATGCGCCAGTTCTAGCGCATTCTGCCCCATGCGCTGAACCCGCAGGTCGAGCGTCTCCAGTCCCTTCAGGGCTGTCCAGGCATTAAAGGGGCTTAAGGACGGGCCAGTGTGGCGCAGAAACTCCCGGAGGAAAGAGTCATCAAAATCCTGTGTACAAAGCACCGCACCGCCGAGACACCTCCCCTGACCGTCAATATGCTTCGTCGTGGAATAGACAACAACATCCGCTCCCCACGCCAGCGGTTTTTGAAAAACGGGCGTTGCAAAGATGTTATCAACAATAACATGCGCGCCCACCGCGTGCGCCAGATTACTCACCATTTCAAGATCAACAAGCTCCAGGCCGGGATTCGACGGTGTTTCCAAAAAGACCGCCTGCGTCGGGGTAGCGAGGGCCTCTTCCCACGCTGCCTGTTGCGTGCCGTCAATCAAAAGTGTCTCAACCCCCCAGCGCGGCAACAGTTCCGTCAAAATCCACGAACACGACCCAAAAAGTGCACGCGAGGCCACAATCCGATCACCTGTGCGCAGGAAACAGGCCATCGCCGCATGGACAGCAGCCATTCCACTGGAGGTACCCCGACAGACTTCCGCTCCTTCGAGTAAGCGCAGGCGTTCTTCGAACATCGTGACCGTCGGATTGGCATAGCGCGAATAGACATAGCGGGGTTTTTCACCGTTAAAGGCCTGTTCTGCGGCCTCTGCCGTATCATAGACATAACCCGAATTGAGAAAAAGAGCCTCGCTCGTTTCCTGAAAGGCACTGCGCATCACCCCACCGCGCACCAATGCTGTCTTGGGACGCATCGTAACCCCTCTGTTTTCTTTGCTCATAATGCCCTCCTTATCCCTGTCGCCAGGGAAGCCCGGCCGCTTTCCACCCTGTGCTCTGACCCCGTCGGCCCTTTGCATCCAGGCCACCCTCAAAGCCATCGAGCACATTAAACGCCCGAAACCCCTCTGCACACAAGGTAACAGAGGCAGCAACCGAGCGTACACCAGAACGACAGAGCAGGTAGAGGGTCTGCTCTTTATCGATTCCCTTTGTGCAAATCTGTGCAACAAAATTGTCGTTCACCGCCATCACGGGATAACACTGCCAAGAAACAAGCAGGGGTTCCTTGCCCAGCTGTGCGAGGTTAGGCACACCGACAAACTGCCATTCCGGTTGCGTTCTGACATCAATTAGAGCAGCGGCCTTGTCCTGTTGTAAGGCAGCCCACGCTTGCTGAACCGTGACATCCCCAGCATAATTCCCTACTGACATCGACATTTCTCCCAATATCCCATCAAAATTCAGAGTCACAGGACGAGCTTGATGGTTGCACTGAACAGAACAAAGGTAAAATCTTTTTTCATCGCACTGCACACCTGGACACCTCTGAAAACGCCAAGCTCACTTTTTTCCTCAAAATCGTGCCTTCTTTATCAAAAGGGTTTTATTTTCGGAACATTTCGCTCTATGATATTGACTTAAAAATATTTTTCGTGTGCGGACAGTCTTCACAACGACTTTAATCAACGATTCTAATCAGGGAGTAGTCTTCATGTCTGATCTTGACCTTCTGCGCCAGCGCGTCGAATCTGCCGAGGAAAAGCTAGGCCTGATTGCCGATAAATCCGCCAACTACAGCAAGCGACTTGTCGATTTGGTCGAAGTCACCGAGTCCCGAATTCAGGAAACGAGTGAAAAAGACACCCGTATCAGCGAACTGGAAGAGTCATTGGAGGAGGCAACAAACGCACTGACCCTGCGCGAAGAAGAAAGCCAAGAACTTCGCAAGATGCTCCCCAATCTCCTCGAAGCCATCGAAAATGGACATATTACCGATACACTGGTTGAAATGGACAAGCATTTCTCTAACATCAGCCCTGGCTCAGACACCCTCAACCCGGATACTGAAAACGAAGACGATACGGACGACTCTGTTGAGGCGAAGGATGAAACGAACAGCGGCGAAGCAGACAGCGAGGTAAACAACAGTCCACCCACACCAGACCCAGAAAACACAGCGGCGGAAAGCGGGGATATCGACAGCAACGAGATCGAAAACATCATGCAACGCATTAGCAAGGCCGCCATGGCTCTGGACGAAGAAAACCCGGAGCAAAGCCAGCAGGACGCGTAAAAAATGTTGCAGTTGAGGAACAATCGAGTCAAAAAAACAGTGCCTTCATGCAGAGCATGAAGACAAAACCAAAGACAAAACACCCGCCCCGTTCTCACTGTTTTTTGTTGCAAAAATATCACATTTTGCGTAGCGTTTTCACCAAGAGAGGGCTTGATTATTCTGTAGCGAAAGACTAGAAACCGAGGGGTTGATTACACGTTTTGAACACTGGAGTTAAAGCCATTGTGCAAAAGATACCACATTCTCCCTAAAGCTGTGTTTGCATGGCGCGTTTTTACGGTTTCAGCCTTTGGTCTCCTCACTCTTGGTGCTGTCTTGTCTCAGACGCCTCACGCCAGCGCGTCCTCGTCTGATGCACCTGCCTCTTCCTTCCCGGACGATCCCTTTGCCGAAGATACCCCCCAAACAGGAATTTCCGATCCTTTTGAAGGCTTGAATCGCTTTATTTTTGGAGTGAACGAAGCGGCAGATCTGCTCGTCGTTCGCCCAGTGGCGCAAAGTTATCGCTTCATCGTTCCCGACCCCATCCAGGACAATATCCGCAATGTCCTCCGCAATGCCAGCAGTCCCATTATCTTAATCAATAACATCCTTCAGGGTGATCTTGAGGCAACTGAAAATACCCTGACTCGTTTTTTCCTGAACACCATAGTCGGGTTAGGAGGTATAGTTGATATCGCGGGTCAACAGGGACACCCTTATCGCAACGAAGACTTCGGACAAACACTCTCTACCTGGGGCGTTGGCGAGGGTCCTTATCTTGTCCTGCCTCTGTTGGGGCCGTCAAACCTGCGCGACTCGACAGGATTGATCGCGGATACGATGATGGATCCCCTCACACATCTGGCTTCTGATGATCTTTTATTGGGACGGACAATTGTTGATGGTGTGGACACTCGTGCGCGGAACATTGAAACGCTGGACGCACTCAAAAACGATTCCCTCGATTTCTATGCACGTATCCGCTCTGTCTACAACCAGGCCCGCCATAACGCGGTCAGAAACGCTGAATCAAACGATCAGACTCCCAATTTTGGAATGGTTTTCCCCGATGACGGCGATCAAATGTCTTTGATCGACGACAATTCATAAGACAACTCTTTCAATTCTCAATGTTTAACCGCAGGATGCAATGAGAAAAATTCTTGTCACGGCCTTTGCCGCACTCTTCCTGACCTCTTCACCCGCTCTGGCACAGAACGCGACAGATGCCGCCAGCGCGTTCCTGACCACCCTGCATAGCGAAGCTATAACGGGCCTGACAGACCCCGCGCTAAATCAAGAACAAAAAAGCGAAAACTTCAAAACACTGATGACGAAGTATTTCGATATTGACGACACCGCACGTTTTGTCATAGGACGATTCTGGCGCAAGGCCAGCCCCGAAGAACGCACGACCTTCACCGCGATCTTTAGGGATGTCATAGTTCAGCGGTTTTTACCCCTGTTCGAAGACTATGGCGAGACGACATTCAACGTTGTCAAGGCCGTCGCCCGCAAAGATGACATTATCATCACAACAACCATCATGACCCCCGGGGGAGAAACAGCAAACATCTTTTGGCGTCTGAGAGAAAAAGAGGGTAGCTTCCAAATCAAGGACATTGCCCCGGAAGGAATCTCGATGCGGGCCACTTACCGCGAAGATTACACATCTGCCCTCAAAAACATGAAGGGCAATATCAGCAAATTTAGCGCACGACTGAAAGAAAAACTCTGACTTGTCTTGCCGGCCACCGCATGCCTCTGGAAACCTCCAACCAATGCTATAAATTACGCGCGGCGGCTGGCAGAGAAGCTGTTTTCGAGAACCGCAGAATACGTGACGTATTTGAGGATCGAAAGAGAGCAGCCTGCACAGGAACGACCCACAACCAACGCACCAGAACGACGAGGGTCGCGGTTTTTAGAGACACTCACTTCAACACAAAAGGCACACCCTTGCAGGGTGTGCCTTTTTCTTAACGGGTCAGGGGTTTATACCTAATCCGGTGAGGCTGTTCGGCCTCCGCACCCAAGCGGCGTTTGCGGTCTGCCTCGTAGTCTTCGTAATTGCCTTCAAACCACACCACCTGACTGTTACCTTCAAAGGCCAGAATATGGGTGGCAATCCGATCAAGAAACCAGCGGTCGTGTGAGGTCACCAACACACAGCCAGAATAGTCCAAAATTGCTTCTTCCAACGACCGCAAGGTATCAACGTCCAGATCATTGGTCGGCTCATCCAACAGGATTACATTGGCACTCTGTCTCAACATTTTGGCAAGGTGGACGCGGTTGCGCTCCCCGCCTGAGAGCTGTCCAACCTTTTTTTGTTGATCGCCGCCTTTGAAATTGAAATTGCCCACATAGGCCCGCGATTGCACCGTGTGTTTGCCGATTTCAATCACATCCTGCCCGCCGGACACTTCTTCCCAGACGGTTTTTTCTGGTGCAAGGGCATCGCGGCTCTGATCGACATAGCCAATTTCGACCGTTTCCCCGACCACCAATTCACCACTGTCAGGTGTATCCTGCCCCGTAATCATGCGAAACAGGGTGGTCTTCCCTGCCCCGTTCGGGCCGATAATACCCACAATCGCCCCCTTGGGAATTTTAAAGTCCAGATTTTCAATCAACATTCGCTCGCCAAATCCCTTACCCATGCCATTGGCGGCAATGACCAGGTCACCCAAACGCGGCGCGGGAGGAATGACAATGCGCCCCGGCTCCGGGGCGCGAGTGACCTCTTCGGATACCAGTTGGTCATAGGCTTGCAACCGTGCCTTTGACTTGCTCTGGCGGCCCTTTGCCCCCTGCCGCACCCATTGCAATTCATCACGCAGGAAACGTTGACGCGCGGACTCTTCTTTTTCTTCCTGGGCCAAGCGTTTTTGCTTTTGTTCCAGCCAGCTGGAATAGTTTCCCTCATAGGGCAAGCCCTGCCCCCGATCGAGTTCCAAAATCCAACCCGCCACATTGTCCAAAAAATAACGGTCGTGGGTGACACAAACCACTGTACCGGTGTACTCTTCCAAATAACGCTCTAACCAGGCAACAGACTCTGCGTCGAGGTGGTTCGTCGGTTCATCGAGTAACAACATATCAGGGGCCGACAGCAACAACCGGCACAAGGCCACCCGACGCCGTTCACCACCCGACAGCTTACTGACATCCGAGGCCCCCGCCGGACAGCGCAGAGCATCCATCGCAATCTCAACCGTACGATCCAAATCCCACGCATTGACCGCATCAATTCTTTCCTGCAAAGCCCCCTGTTCTTCGATCAGGGCATCCATATCATCGGGTTCAACCTCGGCAAAGCGGGCAGAGACCTCTTCAAAACGGGTCAAAAGGTCTTTGGTCTCCTGCACCCCTTCCATGATATTGCCCAAAACATCCTTTTCAGGGTTCAATTCGGGTTCCTGTGGCAGATAGCCGATTTTCACCCCCTCTGCGGCCCGGGCTTCGCCATTAAACTCATGATCGAGGCCCGCCATAATCCGCATCAGGGACGATTTACCCGACCCATTCAACCCCAAAACCCCAATCTTGGCCCCGGGCAGGAAATTCAACCGAATATCCTTGAGAACGGTTTTCCCTCCCGGATAGGTCTTTGAAACCCGATCCATATGATAGATGTATTGATAGGATGCCATCGCACACTCCAGTTTTTCACAAACAGATAAACCCAGACGCGATCTTTACCCCGTCCACACCGCCCTGTCTATGATAAGCGCACGAGAGATAATGTTACCCCAACCATGGCTGTAATGAGACCTGTGCGCGGATAGTGCTGTTCTCTGCTGTTCTCCCCAAACCTGTGCCATTGAAATGACATTCTCTTCACACAAAATCATTCCTCTGCAGGAGAGTACCCCACTGCATCTACTCCACCGTCACCGACTTGGCAAGATTGCGAGGCTGGTCAACGTCTGTACCTTTGAAAACAGCGGTGTGATAAGCCAAAAGCTGGATCGGGACGGTGTAGAGGATAGGCGCGACAAAGGGGTCAACGCGGGGCATTTCGACGGCATGTTTGACAATGTCGCCCGCACGGGCAAGGCCTTCGGCATCAGAGATCAGGATAATCTGTCCACCCCGAGCGTGGGCTTCCTGGAGGTTTGAAATGACCTTTTCCAATAAGGGGCCGCTGGGAGCACAGGCGACGATAGGGACTGTTTCATCAATCAGCGCAATCGGGCCGTGCTTCATTTCTCCTGCGGCGTAGCCCTCGGCGTGGATATAGCTGAGTTCCTTGAGCTTCAAGGCCCCTTCGAGGGCAATGGGATACATCGCCCCCCGCGCCAGATAAAGCACACCCCGTGCCTCGGCTAGGTCAGCGGCAATGCCGCGTAATGCCTCGTCATGGTGGAGCAGGTCTCTGACACGCGCGGGCAAAGCTCCCAAAGCCCGCGACAGCGTGGCTTCACGTTCAGCCACCAGTGTCCCCTTGGCCCGCCCCATGGCAAGGCTCAAACAAGCCAAAACGGTCAGCTGTGTTATAAAAGCCTTGGTCGAGGCCACACCGATTTCCGGGCCGGCGACCGTGAGCAAAACCATATCACTTTCCCGCGCAATGGCAGATTCAGGCACATTGACCACAGACAAAATCTTTTGCCCGCGTGATCTGGCATAGTGCAGGGCCGCCAGTGTATCGGACGTTTCCCCCGATTGAGAAATAAAGACACTCACCCCACCTGGGGGCATGGGGGCTTCGCGGTAGCGAAATTCGGATGCAATATCAACCTCAACCGGTTGGGCCGCTTCGTGCTCCAGCCAATATTTCGCCGTCCAGCCCGCTAGAAAGGCCGACCCGCAGCCAATCACGGTCAAGCGCGGGATGGTCGCCAGATCAAAGGGGAAATTCGGTAAGTTCACTTGACCTTTTTCAGGATCATAAAGGCTGTGAAGCGTATCCCCGATGACCGCAGGCTGTTCAAAAATTTCCTTCTGCATAAAGTGGCGATATTGCCCCTTTCCAATCACCGCCCCAGACACCGCCGACTGCACAGGCGGGCGTTCAACGCGCTGACCATCGCCGTCATAAATGTCAACGCCCGCGCATGTGAGAACCGCCCGGTCGCCTTCTTCGAGGTAGGACAAACGATTGGTCAGAGGCGCAAGAGCCAACGCATCAGAACCAAGGTACATACCTTCCTCCCCATAACCCACCGCGAGAGGGCTTCCCTTTCGCGCGCCGATCATCAGGTTGTCATATCCGGCAAAGACAATCGCGAGGGCAAAGGCCCCCTCCAACCGCTCAATCACCCCAAATGCCGCATCTTGGGGGCCTAGACCATCCTCAAGCGCGGCAGAAATCATGTGAACCACAACCTCTGTATCGGTTTCCGTCTCAAAAACAACGCCACGCCCATCCAATTCAGCCTTGAGCGTGCGATAGTTTTCAACAATCCCATTATGGACAAGCGACACCTGCGCTGTCGCGTGGGGGTGGGCATTGTTGAGCGTCGGACGACCATGCGTCGCCCAGCGCGTGTGTCCGATGCCAACTGTGCCGCTAATCGGGTCATCTGCGACCACGCTGACAAGGTTGCGGAGTTTACCCTCTGCCCGCCGACGGGCCAGCTGCCCCTGACACAGGGTCGCAATCCCCGCCGAATCATAACCGCGATATTCAAGCCGCTTCAACCCGTCCAGCAACAGGGGGGCAACATCTTCCTGTCCAACAATCCCGATAATTCCACACATGTTCTTATCCCTCTTGCTCGCGTTTCTTTTGTGCAAGACGACGGGCGCGGAAACGACTGGCCCCATCGGGCCTGTTAATGAGCGTTCCGCGCACGGCGGTCAGGTCGTTCTCCGCCACATCCTGTATCACAACAGACCCCGCCCCGACCAGTGCACCAGCCCCAATGCAAACAGGGGCGACAAGGGCGGTGTTGCTACCAATAAAAGCACCCGCCCCAATTTCAGTTTTGTATTTGAAAAAACCGTCATAATTACAGGTAATGGTTCCCGCGCCGATGTTGGCCTCCGCCCCGACAGTGGCATCGCCGATATAGCTGAGGTGATTGACCTTTGCACCCTCTGCAACAGTCGCGTTTTTGATTTCAACAAAGTTCCCAACCTTGACACCAGCCGCCAGCCTTGTCCCTGGGCGCAAACGGGCATAAGGCCCCACAACAGCATCCGGATCAACACGGGTGTCTTCGAGGTGGGAATAGGCCCGAATACGCACCCCATCGGCAATCGACACGCCCGGGCCAATCCAGACCGCAGGTTCAACCACAACATCGCGCCCCCACCGGGTATCTGTGCTCAGCCAAGTTGTCGCCGGATCAATCAAGGTCACACCGGACAACATCGTAGCGGTACGCAGGCGATCCTGCATAATGGCCTCTGCCCGTGCCAGCTCCGGGCGCGTATTGACGCCGAGCATTTCGTCTTCACTGGCCTCCACAACCCGCGCCCCCCAACCACGCCGCGCAACATCCGCAACAATATCGGTCAGATAGTATTCCCCCTGTGCATTGTCGTTGGACAAACCCGCTAAAAGACCACGCAATTTCGGCCCATCACACAGGAAAACCCCCCCGTTACACAGATCAATCCTGCGCTCATCTTCAGAAGCATCCGCAAATTCGGTGATCCCAGTGGCCTGACCCGCCGCATCCAAACGGACACGCCCATAGCGCGCGGGGTCTTGCGGACGAAAACAGAGGAAAGACAATACCTCCTGCCCCCGCCGATCACAAAGTGCGGCGTAACTGTCCGGGCGGATCAAGGGACTATCGCCAATGGCAACCATGACATCGGCCTGCGCCCCATCTGCCGTCATCTCTGCCAACACAGACAGCCCCACACGCGCAGCATGGCCTGTACCCAGCCGGTCGTGTTGAACGACGGCTTCACAGCCATTTTGTTCTGCCAGGGCGCACACGCCCTCCTGCCCCGGCCCAACCAACACAACAATACGTTCTGGTTTGAGGTGCGCTACGCCATTGATGACGTGCTGGAGCATTGCCTGACCTGCAACCTCGTGCAGAACTTTAGGACGCGCGGATTTCATACGGGTTCCCTGACCCGCCGCCAGAATAATAACCGCCAAATGACGTGTTGACATAACTGACCTCAAAAAACATGACCTCTCTTCACAGAAAAATGTCAGGACAGCACCGGAAAAGCAATTCACAAATTGTATGCAAAAGTTGCAGTGTCCCTGCGACAAAATTGCAATGTCTTTACCCTTGCTATCAAAGGAGCCTCGTGATGCTTTTTTATGCCATTTCCGGAAAGTCAGCACCCATGGGTCCATTTTCTGTATCCAATGGACATGATTTTCCATAGTCTTTCGGTGAGGTTGTTCCATGCGTCACAGGAGAGGGAACCCATCTGAGATTGGACTATTCTGTTTGACAGCCAGTTTTGTCGCAAATATTGCCAGAGTTTTTCGACCGGGGCCGGGCTGCGTGGCGGCAGAGGCAAGAGGGTGATATTGTCGGGACTATCCAGATTGGTTGTGGTGTGCCCTCCGGCCTGATCCGGAATGATGAGGGCATGGGCACCGGGTTCGACCTGTGATGATCTGTCCTCCGGATGCCCTTGCATCCCGCGTGTATCACAGCGCGGCAGGACAAGAGCGCCCCCCCCGGGCCGGGCAGATCGCCCCGAATATCCAGACAGATTTGATCCCTTGATCCTTTGGAGAGACCGGGCGGGTTCCACGCTTTGCCTAGTGCCGCGTGATCTGTGTTTTTTGACCAACCCGCGCGTCGTCCTGGAACCGGATTTCAAGGGGGACAGTTCGCCCTGTTTTTTCCCGGATACGGTCTCTTTCAATGGGGACGTTTTTTTAAATGCGCTCAGGGCATCCCCGTTTTGTCCATGATGCACGGGCCGTCAATGTCCTGTCTCCGTGTTTGCGCAAGGTGGCGCTCAGGCAACTTTCGCCGAGGCGATCGTCCTCCCATAACCACTGCGCCAGATCCAGAAGTCGCCAGCGCACCATCGATGGCAGGCAATGGCCCTGTTTCAACACGGGCAATCAGGGCAGCAAGCCGGGCCTCACTGGCCGGTCGCCCGCTTCCCGAACGCTGCAAAAGACCGTCTGAACCTTCTGCATTGAAACGCAACACCCGGTCACGAACAATTTGACGACCAACACCGCGCGGCTTCACTGCGACTGCCGCTATCAGAGATGACCGCAAGGGCAGGGAAGCGGCGCGTCCGGTTCGAATCTGTTGAGAAGGCGGCGAAGACTGGATGCGTCATCATCCTGACGCAGGGGCTGACCCGGGACAAATCTCCAAAACTCTGTCCGTCCTTGAATCACAGAACCTGCTCACGCCCCAGATCCAGCAAGTCTTTACTTTATGCAGTTGGTATTACCATCCACAACCCCGAATGCGGCGGACAGTTCCCCAAGGGCGGACAACATCACATCAATCGACAGGGCCACCACCGACATTAAAAGGGCACAGATGGCAATAAATTCTTATTTTTGAGGCACTGCGCGGTTCATTGGCGCAAGACGAAAATGGCCTGATGGCCCAAGAGATTCGCCAGCAAGCGGCTTTGCTGTCGTCCCTGTGCGTCCAAAATGGCAAAGCGTTCAATCGCCACGCCCATTTCATCGCAGAGGATAAAAAAATCCTTGATGGTGCAAAAATGAATATTGGGGGTTTCATACCACTGCCAGGCCAGCGCGCGCGTGACCGGCATCCGTCCCGACAACCCCAGCGACAACCGCACGCGCCAATGACCAAAATTGGGAAAAGACACCACAGCCCGCTTGCCAATGCGGAGCAATTCGCCCACAACTTGGCGGGGTTTATTCATGGCTTGGAGAGCCTGACTGAGGATGGCATAGTCAAATGATTGATCCGGGTAATAAACCAGATCGCTATCGGCATTGCCCTGAATCACAGACACCCCCCGGGCGACGGCTTTGTTGACGAGGCGTTGTGACAGTTCCAACCCCCGCACCACAGCCCCCCTGTCTTGAACGAGATGTTGTAACAGGATTCCTTCGCCACAGCCAATATCAAGCACCCGTGCATCCGTTTCAATCATCGATGAAAGAACGCGCATATCATGACGCAAAGCGGGTTGTTCAGACATGGCCGCCCTCCCTCTCACAGCTGTCCAGAAATCCCGCAATGACCTCGGAAAATTCGGGGGGGTCGAGCAAAAAGGCATCGTGTCCCGCATCACTTTCAATGTTGACGAAGCTGACATCCACCCCCGCCGCAGACAACGCATGGACAAGGTTGCGGCTTTCATCCGGGGGGAACAGCCAATCACTGGAAAAAGACACCACACAGAACCGCGCCTGTGCCTGGGCAAAGGCATCAGCCAAACGCCCGCCATATTCTGCCGCCAGATCAAAATAATCCATCGCGCGGGTGATATAAAGATAGCTGTTGGCATCAAAGCGATTGACAAAACTTGACCCCTGATGACGCAGATAGCTTTCAACCTGAAAATCGGCATCAAAGCCATAGGTCGGGGCGGAGCGATCCTGAAGCCGTCGCCCGAATTTGCGGTGCAGGGCGACTTCGGAGAGATAGGTCACATGGGCAGTCATCCGCGCCACCGACAGGCCCGCACGCGGAGCCTGCCCCGTACGGGCATAGTGTCCCTGACACCAATCGGGGTCTGCCATAATGGCCTGACGACCAATTTCATGAAAGGCAATATTCTGTGCCGTGTGACGCGGGGCCGTCGCCACCGGAACAACTGCCCCCACCTTATCAGGGTAGCTCACCGCCCATTGCAGAACCTGCATCCCGCCCATTGAGCCGCCGACAACGGCAAAAAGCCGCGCAATGCCCAAATGGTCAATCAGAGCCTTTTGCGCCCTGACCATATCGGCAATGGTCACAACCGGAAAACGCAAGCCCCAGGGTTCGCCGCCATCCTGTTCAACACTCGCTGGCCCCGATGACCCCATACACCCGCCGAGGATATTACTACAAATAACAAAATAGCGATTGGTATCAATCGGACAGCCCTGACCAACCATGGTATCCCACCACCCCTGACGGCCCGTCACAGGATGCGATCCAGCGACGAATTGATCCCCGGTCAGGGCGTGACAGATCAAAATGGCATTGTCGCGCCGATCATTGAGTCGCCCATAGCTCTGCCAGGCAATATCAACAGGGGCGAACTGAACGCCACTGTCCAGTACGAGCGGAGTCTCCATGCGAAAAACATGACCTGTGGGATTTTCCTTTTGCGGATTCGGGGACATGGCGTTCGGGGGCATGGAAACTTTTCTCTTTCACGCACACGGAAATTTTTCAAGGGAGCACGATTATACTCCTGACGCAATCACACAGACAAGCACTCAGCGATTTTCGCGCGGTGATCTTTAATCTTTGATTTTCTCGCTCATAGGCACTATTGCTTTGACGGGAAAAGACACCAGACAAAAAACAGAGCCGAGATGTCGCAAAACAAGGAATTGAAAAAACTCCGCACGGAGATTGACCGCATTGATGAACAGCTTCATGACCTTTTGATCGCACGATTTGAAACCAGCGAAAAAATTGGTGTGCTGAAAGGATGCGATGCAGTCTATTTTCGCCCCGCCCGCGAAGCCGAATTACTCAAAACCCTGATAAATCGCCACCGGGGACGCTTGCCCGCACCTGTTTTGGTACGTCTGTGGCGCGAAATTTTGAGTAGCTCAACCACCCTCCAGGGCGATTTTTGCGTGTCAGCGTTTGGCAAGGGCAGTCATCAAAGCTGTCGCACCCTTGCCGAAGACCACTTTAGCCGTCAGGCCGTATGTTCTGGCGGGACAACGGTTAAAACCGTTTTGCGTTCTGTCTCCACAGGGAAAACCGCCGTCGGCGTTTTGCCCTTCCCCGGTTCTGATGACAAAGCAGTCGAGGAATGGTGGACCCTGATCCTGCCCCGCCCGCAAAGTCTTTCCCGGCATGATGGAGAAAACCTCCAGGTCATTGGCCGTCTGCCTTTTTGCACCACACGAACGGCACTGAACCAACGACAGGGGGCGATTATGGTCGCGGCAACGCCTGTTGAACCCACTGGCGACGACAACAGCCTGCTGGTGCTCGAAGCACCTGAAAAGCTGTCACGCTCTTCACTACAGGGGATGATGGACAGCAGTGATCTTGACAACCCTCTTATCATCGGCGAATCCTGCCGCGACGGTCGTTTCCTTTATCTGTTCGAAGTCGCAGGCTTTTTTAGCCCTGACGATGAACGCCTGAACAGATTCCACGCGCACAACAGAGATCGCGTCATCCAGATCGTTCCCATAGGAGCCTTTGCGCGCCCGATTCTACTTGACGAATAGAAAGCCTCTTCCATGCCCGCCAGTCCCCTCTGCCCACAACCCGGTATTCTCGACATTGCCCCCTATGTCGGGGGAGAGTCCAGCGCAGAAAATGCACAACAGCCCGTCTTGCGCCTGGCCTCGAACGAAAATCCATACGGTTGTTCGCCGCAGGCCATCGCTGCCTTTACCAAACAGGCGCAAGATTTAAACCGCTACCCGGACGGACAGGCCCGCACCCTGCGGCGGGCCATTGCGGCAGCCGAAGGACTCGACGACAACAGAATCGTCTGCGGTGCGGGATCGGATGAATTGATTGCCCTGTTGATTCAATCCTATGCCGGTGTGGGGGATGAAGTTTTATCCTCCGCCCATTCCTTTTTGATGTATCCCATCGGGGCCTTGAGCAACGGGGCACGTCCGCGCAGAGCACCGGAAAAAAACCTCTGTACCGATGTTGATTCCTTGCTCGACACCGTCACAGAACAGACAAAAATTGTCTTTGTCGCCAATCCCAACAACCCCACAGGCGCGTTGCTCAACGAACGCGAGTTGCGGCGTTTGCACCAGGGATTGCGCGACGATATTCTGTTGGTCATTGATGCGGCCTATGCCGAATACGTCACCGCGCCAGACTATATCGCCGGGGCCGAACTGGTCAGTGAGACCAACAACGTCGTCATGACCCGTACCTTTTCAAAAATTCATGGACTGGCGGGCTTGCGTCTGGGTTGGGCCTTTTGCCCTGTGGCGGTTGCCGATGTGCTCAATCGCATCCGTGGGCCGTTTAACGTCAGTCTCCCTGCCCAGGCCGCCGGCATTGCCGCCATAGGAGATCACGCCTTTATCGCCGCATCCCGCGCGCACAATACAGCGGGCAAGGACTGGCTCAAGGCACAGCTGACCATGCGTGGCTTTCGGGTCTATCCATCGGCGGGAAACTTCGTCCTGGTCAATTGTCACGGCCCCGCAGAGGCCACTGCGACAGTTGCGGGCCTGAAAGAGCAGGGCATCTTAATCCGTGCGATGGGAGCCTATGACCTGCCGCACTGCATCCGGATCACCATCGGCAGGCAAGAGGACATGCAACGCCTTGTCCGGGTCTTTGACGCGCTGCCCCCCTGTCATCCGCATGAGCATCAATGAAAAATATTTACTTTGAAAAAGTTGCCTTGATCGGCATCGGGTTAATCGGGTCATCTCTCGCCCGCGTGATGGCAGAACGGGAGCTGGCGGGCGAAGTTGTGGCCTGCGCCCGACGGGATGACACCCGCCGCCGCGCCGTGGAATTGGGCCTTGTCCACACGGCCTACGAAGACCCCGCGCAGGCTGTGGCGGATGCTGACCTCGTCATCCTCTGCACGCCGGTCAGCAGTTATGGTTCTCTTGTCAAAGCCTTTGCACCAAGGCTTAAGCCCGGGGCGATTGTATCTGATGTCGGGTCAGTCAAACAGGGCGTGATTGCCGATGTCACCCCTCATCTGCCTGACGGGGTGGCCTTTGTCCCCGCACACCCCATCGCCGGATCGGAGCAATCGGGGCCAGAGGCAGGCTTTGCCGCGCTGTTCACCAATCGCTGGTGTATCCTGACCCCCACAACCGATACTCCGCCCGCCGCCCGCGATAGAGTCAGGGATTTTTGGGAAGCCTGCGGATCACAGGTTGAAGTAATGTCTCCGGCCCGACACGACCGCGTGCTGGCCATCACGTCCCACCTGCCGCATCTGATTGCCTATACCATTGTCGGCACGGCAACCGACCTTGAACAAGACGATCAGGCCGATGTGATTAAATTTTCCGCCAGTGGCTTTCGCGACTTTACCCGCCTTGCAGCCTCTGATCCGGTGATGTGGCGCGATGTCTTCCTTGCGAACCAAAGTGCTGTTCTCGAAACACTGCAACGTTTCACCGAAGACCTCACCGCGCTCCAGCGGGCCATTCGACGCAGCGAAGGCGACAGCCTTCAAAACCTTTTTACCCGGACCCGCACCATCCGCCGGGGTATTGTCGAGGCCGGACAGGCCGGAACCTTCGACCCCCGCGAACCGGAACAGTCCGAATAACTCAATGCACCTTTTTCATTTAATGCCGGTGCGCATAAAGCTTTGCACAAATTGACGCTGGAACAGCAGGAACCCCAGCAGGAGCGGGGCCGAGGTCATGAGTGTTGCCGCATTGATGACCGACCATTCCACCCCTGAATCCGCCATGGAAAAAATCGACAGCCCCACGGTCAGAGGACGGGTTTCGACAGAATTGGTAATAATCAAGGGCCAGATATAATTATTCCAGTGTGCACTGACCGACACAAGGCCAAAGGCCACAATGGTCGGTCGCGATAGCGGCAAATAAACCCGCCAGAGCAACCCCAGCCACGAACAACCCTCCATCCGCGCGGCCTCGTCCAGTTCTTTGGGAAGAGTCAAAAAAGTCTGACGCAACAAAAAAATGAAAAAGCCAGAGGCCATATAGGGCAAGCCAATCGCGGCAATGGTATCAACCAGCGACAGATTTTTCATCGTGTGATAATTTTCAACCAATAGAACATCCGGCACGATAGTGAGTTGAATCAAAACCAGGGCAAACAAAAACCCCTTACCCGGAAAGGAAAAACGCGCAAAGCCAAAGGCCGCCAGCGCACACAGCACCAACTGCGCGAGGAGAATGCTGGTCACAAGGATAAAGCTGTTGAGAAAATAACGCCCGAAGGGGGCCTGCACCCAGGCCTTTGAAAAATTGTCCAGCGTCAGGGGTGCCGTAAGAACAAAGCGCGTTTCAAAGGCTGCCGGGTGTACCGCCGTCCAAACCGCATAAAACAACGGAGCAATCCAGACAAGGGCCAGCATCCACATGCCGAGAAAAGAAAGAACCTCCCAAAACCGGCCTGATTTTTGTTCCATCATCTATAATGCACCCGACGATCAAAAAGAAAAAATTGCCCCACCCCGAAAAGAATTAAAATCACCAGCAAAACCAGCGTCAGCGTCGCGGCATAGGCCGTATCCCACCAGGCAAAGCCCGCTTCGTAGATATAGTAAAGCAAGAGTTTAGAGGCATTGTTCGGCCCCCCCTGCGTCATGACAAAGATATGATCGACCAAACGAAACGCATTTATCACCGCATTGACCACAACAAATAAAACCGTTGGCGCGATCAAGGGCAGAGTCACGCGCCAGAAAAAATCAACCGCGCCCGCGCCTTCGATTTTCGCGGCTTCGTGCAGGCTTTGGGGAATCGATTGCAAGGCCGCGAGGAAAAAAATCATGAAAAAGCCCGCTTCTTTCCACACCGCCACCGCGATCATGGTATAAAGGGCGGTCTCTGATTGACCCATCCAGTTTTGGTCGGGCAGATCAAACAGCCCCCTGATTTGGTCAATCAGGCCAAAACCGGGCGTATAGAAAAAAAGCCAGATATTCGCCACGGCAATCAGGGGCAGAACCGTCGGGACAAAATAGGCCATTCGCACAAACCACCGGCCCCTGACCTTGCGTTGAATCAGCAGAGCCATTGCCAGGGCAAGTCCCACCGATAGCGGAATGGTGGTCAGCGCATAGATGGCATTGTTGACCAGCACCTTGACAAAAACAGGGTCTGCGAACAGGCGTTCAAAATTTTCAAGTCCGACAAAAACCGACGGCCTTCGCCCGCGCGGCGTTGACCAAAAGCTGTTCACCAGGGTCGTCACCGCAGGCCAAAGCGTAAACACCCACAACAGAACAAAGGCGGGCAAGAGGAGCAGATAACCGTAAAGCCACCGGGTACTTCTCAAAGCATTGATCCTCGTCATCTGGTGCGTCAAACCGCTCTCTGTGTTCCCCAGGCATCCGGATATTCTGTGGTTCTCGAAAACAGTTGCCCTGCCAGCCAGGCGAGAGGTTTTTGAGAGGTATCCAACCGGCCTTTCAAAGGCAACACGCCTTAAAACATGCCCCCCACAGGGGGCACCCCATCAGCGATAGCGTTTGAGAATGCTCTCCGCCTCTGCCTGCGCGGCGGACAAAGCGTCTTCCGGTTTTTGTCCTCCGGTGACAATGGATTCAAGAGCCGAATTGAAAATTTGCGTGATTCGCGCGTTTTCATAGGTGGACAGTTCCGCAGCGGCAAAGTCAAGCTGATCGCGGGCGACAAGGGCAAAGGGAACTTCCTGAACATAGGCCTTCATCGCCGGGGTTTCCCACGCATCGGGACGCGGGGCAACATAACCGGTCGCAATCGACCACTTCGCGGCCTGGGTGGGAGCGGTCATCCATTTAACAAAATCAACAGCAGCCTGCTTCTCTTCTGCTGTTGAGTCCTTGAACAGATAGAAATTTCCACCCCCCGTCGGGGCACCACGCCGCTTTTTCGCAGGCAACATCGCCACCCCAAAATCAAAGGGCGCGTTGGTGCGGATATTGGTCAGGTTGCCCGTTGTCGTCCAAATGATTGCCGCCTCGCCTTCGAAAAAGGCCTTGGGCGTTGCGCCCCATTCAATCAGTCCGGGGGCCATGATTTTGTGTTTTTGCGACAGGTCAGACAAAAACTGTGCCGCCTCAATCACAGCCGGATCATCGAAAAAGGTCTGGTCACCCGTCGCATTGGCAAGGATTGCGCCATTGGGCGTGGACAGTCCCTGAAAAAGCCAATAGGGAAAACCAGCGGACGGAATACGCAACCCCCACTGCGTGACTGTGCCATTTGCGTCTCTTTTGGTCAGTTTTTGACCGAATTCCACCAGTTCATCCCAATTTTTCGGAGGGTGTTCCGGATCGAGTCCGGCGGCGGCAAAGGCGGCCTTGTTATAGTACATCACAGGCGTTGAACGCTGAAACGGGATGCCCCATGTCTTGCCCCCGGTTTGGCTGTTTTGCATAAAGGCCCTGTAAAAACCGCCAATCCAGTCGGCTTTTTCAGCATCAGAGACATAATCATCAAAGGGTTCGATCAGGTCTTCGTCAATCAGGCGGAACATCTCTGTCGAGAGTAACAGCGAAATCTGTGGCGCATTGCCCCCGCGTGCCGCCGTCATCGCCTTGGCAGAGGCATCCTGATAACTCCCGGCATAGACGGGTGTGATCTGAACATCGGGGTTCCGGGACAGGTAATCTTTCGTCAGGGATTCAATGGTGTCTGCGGCCTTCCCGCCCACAGCCACAGGAAAATAAAATTCCAGATCCACCCCGGCAATCGCGGGTGTCGCCCCCAAAAGTCCCGCCAAGACAGCAGCTGTTGTTGCAAGTTTTTTCATAGTTCCTTTTCCCTATTTTAATGTAACCAATCCGTGAAATGATAAAGATGCTCGCATTCCCAGTGCAGTCCAACCGGCTGACCCGCTATAACCCGCGCCCCGAAAGACCGCACCATCACGCGCGTTGCCCCCACCACACAGCCAACCAGCTGTTCCGCGCCGAGTGTTTCGACTGTCTCCACCCGCGCAGGGACACGCCGCCCCCGCGCACTATCACCAGTGTCACTCTCACCGGTGGACAGCGTGATATGTTCGGGACGCAGCCCCAGAACACCCCCCATCTGTGCGGCATCCATCTGTGCGCGCAAGGCGGGATCAAGGCCCGAGGCATCCCATAAATTCATCGGCGGCGCACCAATAAAGCCCGCACAGAAGCTATTAGCGGGACTTTGGTAAATATCATCCGGTGGCCCCGCCTGCTGAACCTGACCGTCTTTCATGATAATGATCTGATCTGCCATGGTCATGGCCTCGGTCTGGTCGTGAGTGACATAGATCACCGTCAGGCCCAAATTTTGTTGCAGTGCACGAATTTCACGCCGCATGTCATCGCGTAAACGCGCATCCAGATTGGACAGGGGTTCATCCATCAAACAAATTTTTCGCCCGCTGACAATCGCCCGGGCCAGACCGACACGCTGTTGCTGACCACCCGAAATCTGCGCGGGTTTGCGATCCGCAACGGCGCGTAATCCCAAAATATCAAGGGCCTCGTCCAGTTTTTGTTGCTGAACCGTCCGTGCCGTCCGGCGTACCTTCATGCCAAAGAGAATATTGTCCCGCACACTCAAATGCGGGAAAAGCGCGTAGGACTGAAAGACCATCGCAATCCCGCGCTGTGACGGGGGAACTGCCCCCAGATCCCGCTGACCAAGGGACAAGAATCCACTGCTGAGGCTTTCCAGCCCCGCAATCATCCGCAACAGGGTCGATTTACCACAGCCTGACGGCCCCAACAGAACGGAAAACTGCCCCTCGGGAAACACCGCGTCCACAGCCCGAACTGCGGTCACGCCCCCGAAAACCTTCGTCACACCCGCAAGCCGTAAACTTTGATCCAACGCCCCGATACCCTGTCCAAAACACGCGCCACACACCTGAACCACTAGAGCATATTTTTATGTCAAGTGCATGACAAATATTTAAATTTTTTGTGAAAACAAAACCAGACCACGAAAGATGACGTCTCAATGCGGACGAAATTTCGGCATAAGTTCCAAAAGGTGGCGTGTATAGTCGTGGGTGGGGTCTGCGAATAATTTTTCGACCGTTGCCTGTTCGACAATTTGACCACGCCGCATCACCGCAACACGATCACACATCTGTCGAACGACGGGCAGGTCGTGAGAAATAAAAAGCATCGTCAATCCCAGTTCAGCCTGCAAATCCTTGAGCAGGTTGAGGATTTGCGCCTGAATTGATACGTCGAGTGCCGAGGTCGGTTCATCACAAATGAGAAATCGGGGTCTGGTCGCAAGTGCGCGGGCAATCGATATCCGCTGACGCTGACCACCCGAAAATTCATGCGGATATTTTCTGGCCGCCTGCCCCCCCAGGCCAACCACTTCGAGGAGATCTTCGGCAATTTCCAGGGCTTCGCGTTTATTGGTCGCCAGTTTATGAAAAAGAATCGGCTCTGCAACAATCGCACCGACGCGCATACGCCCGTTGAGAGATGAAAAGGGGTCTTGAAAAACCATTTGCATCTGCCGTCTGAAAGGGGCGGCCTCTGCCCTGGTTCGCAATTGTGAAATGGGGTGGCCTGCGTAAGCAATGAGACCGCGTTCCGGCTTGTAAATTCCGGTGATGACCCGGGCCATCGTCGATTTTCCCGAGCCACTCTCCCCCACAAGGCCGTAGGTTTCCCCCGGTTTAATCTGAAAAGAGACATCATTGAGAGCCTGAAGATACTTTCGTCCTGAAGCAAACCAGCTGTCCTGTGCCACAAAACGCAGAGAAACATTTTCAACACAGAGCAACGCCTGATGACAAACGCTGTCGTTGTGCGCCTGACCAAGCCAATGCAGGGACAGATCAGGGCTCTTTTGTCCGGCCTGTTCAATATAGGTCACACACGGGAAGCGGTCGATTTTCCGATCTAATGGCGGCACCGCAGAAAGCAGGCTTTTGGAATAGTCATGACGGGGCGCGGTGATGACCTGGTCTGTTGACCCCAGTTCAACG
Organism: Kiloniellaceae bacterium; assembly: GCA_965199245.1. Lineage (GTDB taxonomy): Bacteria > Pseudomonadota > Alphaproteobacteria > Kiloniellales > Kiloniellaceae > Carbonatibacter. The sequence goes on along the minus strand of CBDAQP010000001.1, from coordinate 1,116,958 downwards.
ATTTTGCCCCGATACATCACCGCAACGCGGTTTGCCATCTGCGCGATAACCCCCATATCATGGGTGATTAAAATCATACTCACGCCGCGCTGGCGGCACAGGCGACGCATAAGTTGCAAAACCTGTGCCTGTACCGACACATCAAGCGCGGTTGTCGGTTCGTCGGCAACAATAATGTCAGGGTCGGCACAAAGGGCCAGCGCAATCACGACTCTTTGCCTCATTCCCCCCGAAAACTGGTGGGGATAGTGTGTCAGCCTCAATTCCGCATCCGCAATACCGACCTCGTCGAGCAAGCGACAGGCGCGGGCCTTCGCGTCGTGATCGGATAGCCTGAGATGGGTTTGAATCGTCTCGATCAACTGACTGCCAACCGTTTCAACAGGATTGAGTGAGGTCAGGGGATCTTGAAAGATCATTCCAATCCGTTGACCACGGATGGCGCGCATCAATTCATCATCCAAATCGTCAAGACGCATATCATCCAGCATCACCCGGCCACGCGATAAAAATCCGGGCCGTTGAATTAACCCCATAATCGCTGAACCAACTGTGGATTTTCCTGCCCCACTCTCCCCGACAAGGCCCAAAATTTCACCAGGTCGGAGAACAAAGGACACATCATCCACAGCCGTAAAGTCACCGCGCCGATGCGGAAATTCGACTGTGATGCGATCAACGTTCAGGGTACTCATGAGCTTTTAAGCGTCCAATTTGGGATTGAGGACATCACGTAACCAGTCCCCCAGTAAATTCACCGAAAGAGCCAACAGGACGAGCGCCACACCCGGAAAAACAGTGATCCACCACTCACCGGAAAAAAGATACTGGTTCCCAATTCGAATCAGTGTGCCCAGACTTGGCGTCGTTGGCGGAACCCCAACGCCCAGAAAGCTCAAGGTGGCTTCAATAATGATGGCAAGTGCCAGATTGATCGTTGCAATGACCAAAACCGGGCCAAGAACATTGGGGAGAATATGCCTGATCATGATTGTGAGCTGTCCAAGCCCCATCACATGACAGGCCTGAACGTATTCCTTGGTGCGCTCTGCCAAAACAGAGGAGCGCACCGTCCGCGCATATTGAACCCAGCTCGACACTGAAATTGCCAGGATAATAACCAACAAGGCCACGCGCTCATGCAAATCACCTGGAATAATGTTACGGGCCAGACCATCAATCAAAAGCGCAATTAAAATAGCCGGAAAAGAAAGCTGAACATCTGCAGTCCGCATGATAAGGGAATCGACACGCCCCCCGACATAACCACTCACCAGACCAAGACTCACCCCGATCACAGCCGCAATGAAAACCGACACAAAACCAACAAGCAATGAAATGCGGGTTCCATATAATATGGAGGATAGAATATCCCGCCCCTGATCGTCTGTCCCCAACACAAAGCGAGGGTCACCCAAATCCCGCCAGACAGGGGGCAGGTTGTTATCCAGAATATCCAGCGACGCGGTGTCAAAGGGATTTTGCGGGGCGATAAACGGCGCGAAAACCGCCCCGAAAATCATGGCAATCACAATCAATGCCGAAAAAACAGCAACGGGCGAATGTCGAAAGGAATAGAAAACATCACCGTCCCACATGCGCGCGAACACAGATATTTTTGTCATGGTGTTGTTTGTCACAGCGTTTCTACTGTGATGTGGACACCCGCAGACGCGGGTCAATGCGAACATAGAGCAAATCAACCGCAAGATTGATCGCAACGAAAATAAACGCAATAAGGATCAGATAGGTTGACATCACAGGAATGTCTGCATCACCGATAGCCTGCACGAACATCAACCCGACCCCGGGCCATTGAAAGACGCTTTCTGTAATAATCGAAAAGGCAATGATCGACCCAAGTTGAAGGCCCGTGATCGTCACAACAGGCATCAGCGTATTTTTCAGGGCATGGCGGTAGTAGAGCACTTTTTTCGGCAAGCCGCGCGCTTTGCCAAATTTGATAAAATCGGCGCGCAGGATTTCGAGCATCTCTGCACGCACCAGCCGCATAATCAGGGTCATCTGGAAAAGAGCCAGTGTCAGCGCGGGCAGGACAAGCGCGAGGAGACCCGAAAGGGTGAGAAAACCGGTCGCCCACCAACCGACCAAAACCACGTCCCCCCGACCAAACGCAGGCAACCAGCGCAAGGTGACTGCGAACCATAAAATCAGCAACAACCCGATCAGGAATGTCGGCAGGGACACACCAATCAAAGATGCAGACATGAAAAGTTGAGATATCCAGCCCTTGCGATTGATCGCCGTATAAACCCCAAGGGGAAATCCCAGCAGAATCGCAAAGAGTGCCGAAACAAACGACAGTTCAAGAGTTGCGGGCAAACGTTCGGCAATGAGCGTCATCACCGGAATACGATGGCGATAGGACACCCCGAAATCACCCTGAACAGCAGACCCGACAAATCGGACGAATTGCAGGATAACCGGATCATTGAGTCCCAGCTGTTCGCGCAGGATTGCGCGGTCTTCGCCGGTTGTGTCCTGTCCCACCATAGAGGCCACAGGATCCCCGACAAATCGAAACAGCGCAAAGGCAAGAAGAGCCACCACCAGCATCACAAAAACAGATTGGGCAATTCGTTTTCCAACAAAGATCATCATCACGAAACGCTCTATCATCAGGACCACAGGATCGGAGCAAGCCCGCCCGTGCCAAAGGGTGAACTACTTCGCAACTGTCACAAAGCGGAGATCAAGAACATTATCCGCACGTTGTGCCGCAGAGACCTTGTCGGACACACCCCACGAAAGCGGTTGCTGGTGAAGAGGAAGGTGCCCCACGTCTTCCTTTGCGATTTTAAAGGCTTCGGAGATCATGGCCTGACGTTTACGCGCATCCGTTTCGCCTGCAATCGCCCGGGTGAGTTCATCAACCCCGGGGTTACAGTAACCCCCGAGGTTAAAGGGAGATGGCACGCCTTTTTCATCCCGACAGTTCATCAGGATACTGAGCACATTGTGACTATCCATCGACGCAGGCGTCCAGCCCAAGAGATAAAAACTGGTGTCATAGCCCCCATTCGCCAGAACCTTGCCAAAGAATTTGGACTTGGTCTGTGCCAACAGATCAACCTTGACCCCGACCTTGGCCAACATCGAGACAACAGCCTGACAGATTTTTTCATCATTCACATAGCGGTCATTGGGGCAATCCATCTGCACCGAAAATCCATCCCCATAGCCTGCCTCTGCCAAAAGGGCCCTGGATTTGGAGGGGTCGTAGGGATAGGGTTGATTCAAATCCGCGTCAAATCCATTGACTTGCGGGGCAACCATCAGCCCCGCTGGTGTTGCCGCGCCGCGCATAATCCTGTCGCGAATGGCGTCAAGGTTAATCGCGTGTGCAAAGGCTTTCCTGACCCGAATATCCTTAAAGGGATTTTTATCTGTGACAGATGAATTTTTGAGCGTCGCCCGCACCTGATCCATTCCTAAAAAAATGGTGCGCGCTTCTGGCCCGGAGAGAACCTTGACCCCATCCGCATCCGCGAGCCGATCCCAATCCTGCACAGGAACAGGATAGACCAGATCAACCTGCCCGGACAGCAGGGCGGCCACTCTGGTCGGGGATTCCTTGATTGGTGTAAAGGTGACCGTCGTGATGTTGGTGGGAATTGTATCCCAGTACCCCTCATAACGACTCATGATTGTTTGAACGCCGGATTTTCTGTCAACGACCTTGAACGGGCCTGTGCCGTTTGCATTGAGGTTTGCAAAATTGGCGGAATTGCTACTGTCCTTGACATCGGTCGCTTCCGTGGCGTTGTTTGCCTCTGACCATTCCTTGTCCATAATGTAAAAAAAGGCCATTTCCTGCATCAGTGTCGGCGTCGGGTCTTTGGTTGTGATTATGATCTCGAAATCATTTATTTTTTCGATCTTTGAGATCATCCGCCCCCGCACCTTTTGATCTGACCCTTCAGTCAGGGAACGCTTCCAGGAAAAAATCACATCATCCGCATTGAACATGCTCCCATCATGAAATCGGACACCCTCGCGCAGTTTCACCGACCAGGTTGTTGGCGAGGTCGTCGCCCACTCTGTCGCCAAGCCAGGTTTAAGAGACAAATTTGAATCGTATAGCGTCAGACCTTCGTAAATATTGCCCAGAAAACCCAGCGTAAAGGTTGCGTTCACACTGTAGGGATCAAGACTAAAGGCATCAGCCTGGGAAGAATATTTAAAATTTTCGGCAGAAACAGGCGCAACCAGGGCAGAAACCACCGCGCCTATAGACAATATATTCTTCAGCATATTATTTTTCCCTTTCTTTTATCCCTCAAGTTTTTCAATCAACTTCCCGAGCATCAGGTCACATCCGTCAAGTTGATCCAGTTCGATAAACTCATCCGGTTTGTGGGCCTGTGCAATATTTCCCGGGCCATAGACAGCTGTCGCGAAACCGGCCCTTTGGAACAGGCCCGCCTCGGTTCCATAGTTGACACTCCGGGTCGCGTTTTGCCCGCTCAACTGCTGACAAAGTGCAACAGCAGTGGATCCTTTTTCCTGCTGAAACGGGGGAATATCGACCGCAGTTGCATACTCAATCGCACACGAGTTGTCTTCTTTTCGCATGGCGATTTCAAGTTCGGCTATTTTGGCGTGAACCTGATTAACAACCAAAGCGGGGTCTTGACCGGGTACGGCGCGCATGTGCCAGCCCAGATCAACCAGATTGGGAACAATATTCATCGCTGTCCCCCCGCTAATCGTCGCGAGACCAAGGGTCGTAAAATTTGGCTCAGAACAGAAATCCTGTCCCGGTATCGCTTTGAGCTTTTCAGCGATTAAACAAACTTCTGTGATAAGTGCACAAGCATAGTCAATCGCATTGACACCAAGATGCGGCAGACTCGAATGCGCGGCAACGCCTCTGATCGAAACCTGTTCGGCATAGACGCCTTTGTGCCTGTCAACGACCTTGAGTTCTGTTGGCTCTCCAACAATCACTGCCGCCGCCTTGGGCAAAGAGGGGATGAGATCACGCACCCCCAAACAGCCAACCTCCTCGTCATAGGAAAAAGCCAGATGAAGAGGAGCAGACAACCTGGCCTGTTTCATTCCAGGCACAGCGGCAAGAACACAGGCGATAAAGCCTTTCATATCTGCTGTGCCGCGCCCGTAAAGCCGTGTCCCTCTACGCTCTAATTTAAAGGGATCACAAGACCACACCTGCCCCGCAACAGGGACAACATCAGTATGACCGCTTAAAACAACGCCATTTTCATTGTCCGGGCCAATGCTTGCGACAAGGTTCGCTTTCTGTCCGTCCTCGCTCTTCAGCACTGTCGCATGAACACCCTGTTCGTGCAGATAGCCCGCAATCCATGCAATCAAATCAAGATTGGGCAGGTGACTCGTCGTGTCAAACCCAACCAGCCTCTCCAAAATCTGCTGACTATTCACCCGAACTCCCCTGTATCATTTATCGTGAAAATCATAATCGTTTTTCCTCATAACTCAAGCCTCTTTTGGTTTGACACCCCAAACGGCGAGGATCGTTTATTCCCTGGAAATACTCATATCACACGTCTCCATTTTTACCCGATACCCGCTCAACAATCTCATGAATAGATTGTTTCCACTGCCATTAGACTGCTTTTACGTTTACGACTCCCAGGCGTTTCGCAATCATCTCACCAATGGGCAGAGCAGAGGTTGCCGCCGGAGAAGGAGCGTTGAGAACAAAGACTATACGCGAGGTTTGGACAATCTCAAAATCATGCACCAATGCCCCATCGCGGGCGACGGCCTGTGCGCGAATGCCTGCCGCCATTGGGGATAATACCAACTGCATAAAGTAAAGACTTGCTGGATCTGGGGCGTGAGCAGGTTCTGTGATTCAAGGACGGACAGAGTTTTGGAGATTTGTCCCGGGTCAGCCCCTGCGTCAGGATGATGACGCATCCCGTCTTCGCCGCCTTCTCAACAGATTCGAACCGGACGCGCCGCTTCCCTGCCCTTGCGGTCATCTCTGATGGCGGCAGTCGCAGTGAAGCCGCGCGGCGTTGGTCGTCAAATTGTTCGTGATTGGGTGTTGCCTTTCAATGCAGAAGATCCAGAAGGGCTTTTGCAGCGTTCGGGAAGCGGGCGACCGGCCAGTGAGGCCCGGCTTGCTGCCTTGATTGCCCGTGTTGAAACAGGGCCATTGTCTGCCATCGATGGTGTGCTGGCGACTTCTGGATCTGGCGCAGTGGTTATGGGAGGACGGTCGCCTCAGCGAAAGTTGCCTGAGCACCACCTTGCGCAAACACGGAGACAGGACATTGACGGCCCGTGCATCATGGACAAAACGGGGATGCCCTAAGCGCATTTAAAAAAACTTCCCCGTTGAAAGAGACCGTATCCGGGAAAAAACAGGGCGAACTGTCTCCCTTGAAATCCGGTTCCAGGACGACGCGCGGGTTGGTCAAAAAACACAGATCACGCGGCACTGGGCAACCCGCCCGGTCGCTCCAAAGAATAAAGGAACCAAACCTGTCTGGATATTCGGGGCGATCTGCCCGGCCCGGGGGGGCCGCTCTTGTCCTGCCGCGCTGTGATACCTGCGGGATGCAAGGGCATCCGGAGGACAGATCATCACAGGTCGAACCCGGTGCCCATGCCCTCATCATTCCGGATCAGGCCGGAGGGCACACCACAACCAATCTGGATAGTCCCGACAATATCACCCTCTTGCCTCTGCCGCCACGCAACCCGATCCGGTCGAAAACCTCTGGCAATATTTGCGACAAAACTGGCTGTCAAACCGCATCTTTGACAATCAGGACCAGATCGTTTCCCTCTGTTGTGACGCATGGAACAACCTCACCGACAGGCCATGGAAAATCATGTCAATCGGACATAGAAAATGGGCGCATGGGTTCTGACTTTCCGGAAATGGTATAAACGCCCTATCTCGCCGCCTTGAGCCTCGGCTCCTTTGTGGCAACGGACAAAACCTTCACTGACAAGGTTTTCTCGCGGACTCTGGACGAAGACTGCTCAACGGTCGAACGGTCAAAGGGCAATGACTACTGTACGAAAGAAACAGTTACCCAACCGCAAAAACTCTACTGCTACAAATCACTCGGCGAAACGACCTGCGACAGCAAGCCCGACAAGGAAGCCCTTCTCCCTATACAGGGGTCTATCGCCCCTGAAGAAACTCCTCAATGAGATGATTAACCTTGCAGGAACTCTCAAAAGGTGCGCAGTGCGTCGCATCTTGGAGAATATCGATGCGACTTGCAGGAACCAGCTCAGCAATTTCGATCTGGTGCGATGGCACAATAACCCTGTCGCCCGCGCCTGCAATGACCAGCAAGGGTGCCCTGATACCAGGAAGACTGTGGCGAACATCGGGTCGCCCGCTACAGGCGCGGGTTTGATTGATCAAATGCCTAGCCGTCAGCTGTGCATTTTTTTCGCAAAGAGAATCAACGAATTCGGGATCAACGGCTGTCAAGTTCGCAACCTGCGACAGTTGCTGCCTGCACCATTCAGGCGACAAGCCTTCCTGAAGAGCTTTCTGGTCATCAATCTTACGCTGGCGCGATCTGACTGGCGAATCTGCACGTGCAGAAGTGGAAATCAAGACCAGATTTCGGACTCTCTCGGGTACCGACAAGACAAGTTGCAGAGCCACAAAGCCGCCCATTGACCACCCGACCAGATCGTATCGAGAAGGGAGGACAGTCTCAAGACGTTTGGCCATCTCCTTGACGCTCTTGTCCCCAAAATAATTAACGGGGATCAAAACCTCCCGGCTTTTCTCAAAATACTGTTTTTGATATTTCCAGACATAACCAGATGTCATACGTCCGGTCAATAATACCAATGGTATTGATTTTTCTTCCATATTTTTCATTTATGCCCGTGAAAATATTTTCAGGCCTCACGCCCCCAAGTGTGAGACCTGAAAAATCTGACCCTATTTCACACCATAGGTCGTTTCATCGATTTTATCGTAAAGTTCGGATTTGAGCAGTGCAATCAGGGCTTTTGAGTCACTGCGATCAACTCCCGCAAGGAGGCCGCGCCATTTTTTCCGGGCCTCAAGAAAATCCTGGATAATGTCTGAAGGGTCTTCAACATTCCTTTTTTCGATCTCCGCTGCGGGAAGATTAGTCAGAAAATCTGCCTGGAAAGTTTCCAGAGCCTTTACAAGATCTGCATCAGCGTTGATCCATTTAACGCCACGGCCTTTCGCATCCTCGGCACCGCGTCGGTCATCTGCCAACAAGGCAAGCTGCGTATGCACCATGTATTCCGCCATATTATCCAACAGGATACGACGGTTCTTTGATCCAATCCCGACCCAAAAATCCCGATTATAGCCCCAAGCTGCGCCATCAATAAATACACCCATTGGCAAAAAAGTCGTGTAGTCAACAACTTCACCTGTGCGCAAGGCAATAAGAATTTCATCCGAGGCCATTGCACAATCGAGCGTTCCGCGCTCCAGACCAGAATAGACTTCGGATGCTGGCACACTTACAGGATTTGCGCCGACCGATTTCAAAAAATCAATCTGCGATCCAACGGAGGTTCGAATGCGTTTGCCTTTTATGTCATTCAAATTCTTAACTTCTGGCACACACCGCAAATGATAACTCGACGAACTCCAATTTCCTCCAAAAACAATACCGTGACCAAGCCACTCTTGCTGAAGACGGTTATTTTTGAACTTGACTTCTGCCGCAGCGAAAGCCGTCTCAATTGGGTCGACTTGCAAAAAGCCCATGTCTCCCAGAACGTTATTTAACGGCAGATCCGCAGGCGTATAGGCTGAAAGAATATCACCGACGACTGCAACGCCATCACTTACACCTTTGAGAGTTTCAGCAGGTGGCAAGAGCGCACCTCCACTATGAAGTGTGAAGGTCATTTCTCTTTTGCTTTCCTGCTCAACTTCTTGCAGAAATTTCTCATACGTCACCGATACAGTGCTTGCAGCAGATGGAATCCAGGTGGAGGCCTGATAATTGCCCGCGTGTGCAACGGCAGGAATGACAGCAACAGCCACCGCACAACCAAATTTCCTGATGTTCATTTTTTCCTCTCCTTGGTTACTATTTGAACCTGCTAGCGTAGCAGATGGGGAAGCCACAGACTGATCTGCGGCCAGATGATAAGGATCGTGAGGATCAAGAGTTCCATTAAGAAAAACCAGAAAACGCCGTGAAATATTGTTGCCAAAGGCACCTGCTTTCCAAGCGACGATTGGATAACGAAAATATTGAGTCCCACAGGCGGCGTGATCAAACCAATCTCCAGGAGCTTGATCATGATGATACCAAACCAGATTTTATCGATTCCAAATCCTGTCAGTAGCGGGAGAATAACAGGAATAGTAAGAAGCATTATTGCCAATGAATCTACAAACATCCCCAATATTATAATGAGAACCGAGATCATTGCGATTAAAATCAGAGGATTTTCAGTTGTCAGAAACAAAACATCGGCAACAAACGTCGGAACCTGACTCAAACCAAGAAATCTGACATAGATTGCAGCCCCGATACCAACGAAAAAGATGGCACTGGTCGCCGTGCAAGCCTGTACCAGGGAACGCTTCAGCATATTGAACGTCAGCGCGCGGCGTGCAAAACCGAATAGTGCCGCCGTGAATGCACCAACTGCACCCGCCTCGGTCGGCGAAAAGATTCCCAGCAAAATACCGCCAAGAACAAGGATCACCAAGAGAGGCAATATCCATATATTCTTCAAGGCCTCCACACGGTCGGCACGGGAAAATTCAACCTGTTCGCGCGGTGCAAGCGATGGGTTTAACCAGCACCGGATCGTGATCATCACAATGAAAACTGTCGCAGAGAGCAGGCCGGGAAGAACACCCGCCATGAACAGCTTACTGATCGAGGTTTGGGTAAAAATCCCGAAAATGATCATGAGAATACTCGGGGGGATCAACGAGCCGAGTGTTCCCGCTGCGGCAACACTCCCTGTTGCAAGCCCGGGATTGTAACGCACACGTAACATTTCCGGCACTGCTATCCTGGAAAAAGCTGCCGCAGTTGCAACGCTGGATCCGGAAGCCGATGCAAACATTGCCGAAGCCATAACCGTTGCTGAAGCAAGGCCTCCTGGAACGCGCCCGAAAAACACACGGATTGACGTAAACAACCCACGTGACAAGCCCGCTTCAGATGCAATAAATCCCATCAAGAGGAACGTTGGAACTGCGGACAGATTCCAGTCGCTGATAAAGTCGTAGGGTATCGATGAGGCAATGCTCCAGGCCGCACGCAGGTTGGTCAATACCGCAATTCCGCCGAAGGCCACAACACCCAGAACAACGCCGATTGGAATTTTAATAACAATCAGCAACAGAGTCAGTCCGAGGCCCAGAAAACCAATTTCGATATTACTCATGGCGTCGAACCCTTTTCGTGGCTTTGACCAATTTTACCACGCAATTCCTCGACCAGCCGTAACACCAGAACCAGAAACCCCACTGCAAACCCTACTGGCATAAGGAAACGACCCGGCCAAACATAGACAACCGTTGCGCCATCCGCGAACTCGCCCTTTTCATAACCCTCAATGGCATCGAAAAGAGATTGAATGCCAAGCACACCAAAAAAGGCAATAGTCGAAACCGTTGCAATAACAGCCAGAACAATTTTTCCGGCAGCAGGCAACCGATCATAGAGAATATCTACTGAAATACCTTGTCGCGCTTTTTCGACAAAGGCTAATGGTAAAAAGACACAACCAACCATATAATAATAGGCAACATATACTGTTGTATCGGGCATTGGAAAATTAAGAAAATATTTCAAAAAAACATCGATAACAATGTGAATTATCATCATAAATAACATAATAGATGCTATCGCCTCTAATATTTTTGCAGAGACATCAACATATTTTGAAAAATAAATCAAATCCCTCTCCTTTTTTAATTATTTTTATTTTATTTTGACGAGTCAATGGCCTTTTTTAAAGATTCCGGCAATAAATCAATCCCGGTTAGCCCATTTAACGCCATGTGTTTTCGGGCCTGTGCGTAAATTCCGGGCATATTGACAGTTTCAACGCTGACAATCTCCCCATCACGCACACCGAAAATAGCGTGTTCCAGCGCACCAGACGGCCTGTGAATGAAGTCATCGGCGAGAGACGGTAGCCCAACCATCTGAAGGCGCGCATCATACTGAACACTCCAGAATGTTGGCAAAGCACGGTAGGGAGATAGTGCCCCCATGATGCGCACAGCAACATAGCGTGCCTGATCAGACGCATTCTGTATGGATTCCAGCCTTACCCTCTCCGAGAAAAAGCCACAGGGAAAATTGGCGCAATCACCAATTGCAGAGATGTCAGGATCACTGCTGCGGAGCGTTTCATCCACAAGCACGCCGTTTTCGATGGCCAGACCCGCCGCCCTGGCCAGGGCCACTTCCGGCAAGGCACCAATCGCAACCAATAAATTTCTGATCGGTATCACCCGCCCATCGGCAAGCGTCGCCTGGTCAATTTGCTTGCCCGCCTTATCCAGGTCCAGTTTTACAAGCATCGCCGAAAGGTTGATTTCCACACCAGCCGCCAGGTGCAAGTCGCATACAATCCGCGACAAATCGGGTGACAGGGCGCGAGAGAGCAAACGATCCCCCATTTCCAGAACTGTCACGCGCAAACATTTCTGCCGGGACGTCGCCGCGACCTCAAGGCCGACGAACCCACCGCCGACCACCAGAATTTCGGATCCTTGCTCAAGTACTGGCTTCAATGCGCGAGCATCGTGGACATCGCGAAGGTTAAAGCAATTAGAAGGACGATCCGGATATTCACCGGGCAGGTTCAAAGTCCTGTTGGTGGCCCCGGTCGCCAGGATCAGATGCCAGTAGGGAACAGATTCTCCCGTGTCCAGAATAATCTCTTTATTTTCTCTATCAATTTGCGACACGCGGTTCCCCAGCCGCAATTCGATAGCTTTTTCGGCAAAGAATTTTTCCCCCCTTAGAAAGCTGAGAGTGCCCGTTTTCAGAAAATCTTTCGACAGGGGAGGTTTGTGGTATGGCCATTCGGTGTCACTTCCAAAGATCGCAACGCGCCCTGAATAGCCCTTTTCTCTCAGAGCTGTTGCTGCCTGAACGCCAGCGTGCCCGCTCCCGATTATAAGAACAGATGAATTTGTACTCACTGATCGCATGGCACTTCTACAACAATTCCATCGGTCGCGTCGGAAAGCAGAATTTGACAACAGAGCCGACTGTTGGGGCGACGTTCCGTCTCAACACAATCCAGTAGCGCATCTTCTGCGTCGCTTCTCTCAGGCAATCGATCAATCCACGCGGGATCTACATAGACATGGCAGGTTGCACACATTGCCTGCCCACCACACTCACCCTCGATTCCAGAGATACCGGACGCCACCGCCAATTCCATCAGGGAAACCCCGGTTTCGCCGCTAACCTCAATCGCTTCCGAACCCTGTGTTCTGTATATTACCCTGGTCATCTCAAACTCTCTCACGCAGATAATTTCAGGGGCAAGGACGCATATGCCCGCCCTCCGTTATTGGGGGATCGCCAGACCTCGCCCACAAGTTCAATCGACGCGACCTGATCAACCAATGCAGAGATCAACGCCTCTCCTTCATTCCGGGCGAGGTTCTGTCCGGCGCATGAGTGAATGCCACCACTGAACGCAAAGTGACCGACAGGCCGCCGCTCTACCCGATAAGCCTTTGGGTCTGACCATTTTCTGGGGTCGAGATTGGCCGCCCCTGTCACCAGGGCGACTTTCGTATCCTTTTTTATCTGAATACCCGCGATCTCAGTGTCGGCATTGACAGTTCGGCAGAAGGTGTGGGCCTGAGTATGGCGCCTTTGAGCTTCCTCAAAAGCTGGTCGCGCCAATTTTGAATCAGATTTCAGTTTGGCAAATTCGCCGGGATTGATGGCGAGAGAGTGGAGCGTGTCACCTATGGCCGTCGCCGTCGTATGAACACCCGCAGTCAAAAAGGAACGACAAAGAAGAAACGCCTCTTCTTCCGTCAACCGTCCCTCATCCACCTCGGCATAGATGCGCTGCCCCCAGCCATTGGGGTGCAAATTCTCACGTTTGAGCTGCTCGTTGATAATGGGGGTCAGTTCTCTGGAACGCTCCATGGATTTTCGACGCAGATCGTTGTCTGGACCAAAGGAGTTCAACAAAACGCCAACATACTCCAGAAGCGGCCTGCGCTCCTCAGACGTTAATCCAAAGGCATCGGGAAAAACTGACAATGCCAGCATTGCACCGATGTCCTTGACGCCATCGACCTCTCCCTTTTGCAAGGCTTTTGAGATCAAGTCCTGTGACTTTAGTTCAATCCCCTGTTTTAAATCCTTCAACGCCCGGGGATTGAGGATACTCATTGCGACCTTGCGCACTTTCGTGTGCTCTGGCGGATCCCTTTCCAGAAGAGGACTGGGCTTACGCCAACGTCCTGCGAGCGTAACATCGGCGAGACCAACACCGCGCCCGGAAACAAATATTTCGTGATTGTTCAATATATGCCGGACGACGTCATATTGCCCTGTGATGAGTATGCCGTATTTCTCAAGATAGACGAGGGGACCCTTGGATGTCAGCTCGTCGTAATATGGCTCAGGGTTCAAAAGAATATCTTCATGATACGGATCAACACTCCACGACGGCGCATTCTCAGGCTGATCACAAACAAAATATTCCTTGTTGGTCATATTCATATAAAAACCCTCCCTCTTCTGCAGATTTATTGGGCCAACCATAACTAATAAACGATCAAAAATGAAATAAAAAAATATTCGATTTGGACTGACCTTCCCTCCCATAAACCGGGCCATTTTCCATGTGGACACCCGTATTAACCCCCGATTTATGCCCTGCTGTGGCCAATTGTGATTTTTCGAGACGGCGTTTTTTTCGCCGCAGATTGCGGTGGCGGGACGTTTTTTACGACGGAATCCGCATTCCGGACGGACTGCGGTTGCCCGGCGGTCATGGAAGATCAGGCGATCCATGTTGTAGGCGAGATTGGCCAGCGTCAGTTTGGCTTCTGCCCGCTTGAGGGTGCGGATGAACAGACCGAAGCGGTTTTTCTGATGGGCGAAAACATGCTCGACCCGTGCGCGAATGGCTGATTTTCGCGCGTTGGCCCGTGCTGGCTTTCGGCATGGGTTTACCCTTGGGTTTCTTGCGATGGATACGGCTGACCAGCATTTTCTTCGCCAGCCATTTCCCATTGCTTTTGGAACGGTGTCAGCCCAAACTTCGGCTGACGTGTTTTCCGTATCGAGCACACGCCTGAGTTGACGCCCAGCCTGTTGCGAAACAGGCGGATCGTGTTCCCGTCCGGCGTTGGGCCGCCAGGGTCGACATTTAGAAAGCGCATCCAGGACACCGGATCATGACGTCCATCTTTTTGTCGCCCGGGTTATGCTGTGCCTGCAGGATCATCGCCTTGAACAGGGACACCAGATCAAGGGGCGGGCGACCACGCCATCGCCATAACCCAACCCCTCGACCAGCCACCCCCGGAAACAGTCAAACGTGGCGTCGAGAACCTCCAGCGGATCACCGTCCTTGCTGATCCGGTCAAGATGCTCCGACAGACTGAAAAAACCTCTCCGCCCCTCAAAAAAACACAAAAAACATAACATCACAAAATCGCTCATCACGCCAGATTAATACGGGTGTCCAGCTGCAAACCACAGCGATCTATGCTAATGCCGCAGGAGAGGAAGAGCGAAACTTAGCAGAAGCAATGTGGGAATGAAAAAATACACGAATGTTTATATTTTATTTTTAAATGATGCAAGACTTATCCCGCTAATAATGATAATCGATATCCCAATTACAGTGTATGTGTTAATCCATTCACTAAAAATATAATAACCTATTATAGTTGAAAAAATTATCCAACTATAACTGACTGGGCCAATAATTATTGCATCTGCGAGCCTAAACGCCATAATATTACAACTTTGCGCCAATAGTGATAAAGGTCCTAAAATTAAGAAAAATAATAAATAATATACATTTGTATCACTCCAGTAAATTATTCCTGGAATAGAAAATATTACCGCTCCAAATAAATTCACAAAAAATAACACCATCACAGCATTTTCTGAACGTGACAGAACCTTGATTAAAATACCTTCAACAGCAACCAATATAGCTCCAACAAGAGCTACAAACGCTGGCAAGGATAAGTTGATTTGAACAGAATCACCTTTGTTAAATACCACTATTGCTGCTCCTATCATACATGTCATGGCTGATAGAAATTGTGGAGTCGATATTTTTTCCTTTAGAAAAATTACAGCAAGCATAACTGTGAACATTCCATCCAATAAACCTATGGCTGTTGCATCCACAACACGCATATTGGATGCTGCGTAAATTGCCGCAACACCACTCCCCCCACCTGCGGCTGCTCTTAAAAAATGCACATAAATTTTGCTGTTAGCAGCATTTCTTATGCTTAACTTAAATAATTTTAATAATATTAATGACCCTAATAATCCGCCTAAATAACGCAAAAATATTATTTGAAATGCCGATATATTTCCGCCAGACAGCTTTCCAGATGCATAAATAATTGAAAATATAGCAACCGCTATCAAGGCCCAGATAATTCCTTTTGCGTTATCACTAAGCTTGTTCGTCACTACCCCAATAGCCCTCATTAAAATAGAAACCTTATACTTGAGGGGCTATTTCCTAATCTTGATGTAATAAACTCTGTTTGAACATTGCCCATAATTTCTTTTTTTAACGTTGATATTAATGGACCTGCACTTGATGTTAAATAAACCGTATCCCCCGCGACTAATTCCCTCCCATGTTCATCTTTGGCTGAAAACATCATGATATTCATCGACTGCCGTCCAATAACATTGTGTTTTCCTCCGTATATACACGCCATGACCGTGGACTTGTTGATAAGAGTACGCGATTTTGTTCATGGTGTCCGCACCAAAAACGTTCGCGAACATTTTTTATTCGTAAAGGCTTGTCTGAGCTGGCGGCAGTTAAGCCGTAAAAAACATGCTTAAGTGTTATTTTGCACTTAATACTCTGTTATTAAATAATAATTAAAGGTGATTTAGTGGAGTTCTGCCCCCAAAAAAATCAAAAAGCGTTTAGAAGTTATCTCAACTTAGAAAACCCGGGTACACAAACGAACCTTCGAGCATGGCACATTCTTGCTCACTAACGCCAACGCTGCGAAATGTTTTGTGCCAGCCAGATTTGACTGTATCAACCATTGTGTTGACAATATTTTGTGCCTCTTCTGACGCAAGCAGAAAACGTCCAGCTTGAGAGAGCAGGTTTTGTGCAGAGGCGATGCGCCCGTAATCTCCACAAGCCATAGCCAGATCCCGGTGCTCTATGCTAATCAAAGGTGCGGGCGTTAAATCATAGGCAGGGGATAATCGCCAGTCCGTTTCTTTTGCCAACAACGCATGATTACGCGGGTGATCATCATTGTTCGAGATGAGCGCATTGAAAACCATGCGACGAAATAGCTCGTTTGCATCATCCTGCGGCTTTGCACTGACGCGGCGTAATTCTTCAACAAGCAGAACGTATGACCATTTATCACGGGACTGATGTGTGTCCTCCGTCTGCAGCAGCGTAAGCGCACTGATCATGCGGGCGCGCATGTATCCATCATCCAGTTTTTCACGGTCAAAGCGTTTGACGAGTAACGCATCACGATCACCAATAGTTGTCAGCTTGCTTTCTGCTGTTTGTAACCCGCATTGCCGTCCCAACAACAACATGGCATGCTCAACGCGTGCAACATTCCATTTATCATCAGGGCGATTAAACTTGGCCAGCCATAAACCATCGCTATCCTCTACGACCGCTTTTGGCCTTGCACCACCCATCGATGTTCCCGCGAGCATCAGGTCTAAAGCTTGCACCTCGGCACTGCGCGCGGGCAAGTCTTCATCACGAATAATCGTATCAGCGATCTCTTGCAACTTTACCAGATCAAGCGTCTGATTAAATTTACGCTTTGGCACTGGCGGTGTAACATTAAGCCCAAACCCAAGAGCACCAGCGCGATCATCGGGAGAATTAAGCAGGTAATCCATCTCTTCCAATTGCGCCTTACCTGCATGACGTTCGATAATACGACGCCCCCAGTAATCTGGCCCGGCATCACGAATTGCACCAAAAACACCGTTCAACGCCGTTGTTTCATAGATTTTTTCTGTGAGCTTTAACTCTGCCGGATCAAAAGGAACAGCATCAGGGCGCGCCAAATATGATTTACCGTAGATAAATTTGCCCAGGGATATGCCTTGGCGATTTTGCGTCAATATAAATTTACCCGCAGTAACAGGCTCAATCTGCCCGGGCAACGTGATATAAACATAGCACTCAGAAGTCATTATCTATCTCCCCACTGGCGCGTGTATAGGCATTCTTTTTCTCGTGAAAAGACGCCAATCTCTCACCTTCTTCATCATGAAAAGACATTTGATCCAATAGCCCATATGTCCACAAAAGAGCATAATACACGCCTATGCCCGTGGAAATTTTCCCTTTTTCAGCATCTGATACAGCACGCACACCTGTGCCGATCTTTTCAGCAACATCAGCAATAGTTAGATTACGGCGTACACGTGCCGTACGCAAATCTTGCCCCAGCTTAATAAGATGCCGCTCCAGTGCATAAGGCGGGTTTTCAAAGAAAGGCGTTTTAGTACGCATAGTATGTTTTTCCTGGTTATTCATTCTTGTTCCAAGATACACTCGCCATCTGTAAAGATCAATAAAATATGCTTTATAGAGCATATATTAAATATATTTACGCTTTATAAAGCATTTTATTGACATTAAATTGAGGTGGTCCCGGAAAATCGGGCAATAGTGTAAGGTGTATTCCGCTTGATATTTTGAGGAATACGCAGATGACGAGAGGTCGCAGATTTAGCGCAGATTTTAAGGCCAAAATCGCCCTTGAGGTGCTTCGAGGGGATTTAGTTATCCAGGACATAGCAGACCGTCACAAGGCCCATCCCGATCAAGTGAGTAGATGGAAGAAGCAAGAGATTGACGGGATGGGGGATGTTTGTTCAGACAAACGGGAAAAAGCGTCTTCAGACCGGGAGAGTGAAATCCATGACTTGCCTGCAAAGATTGGTGAATTGACGATTGACCGGGATTTTTTATCACGCGGACTCAAGCGGCTCCGGTGAAAGAGCGCAAAAAATTGCTTGAACCATCTTCAGAACCGGGCTTGAGCCGACACTGCAAGCCGGTTCAAATGAGCCGGTCTTCCCTCTATGACCAGCCGAAAGGGGAACGTCGGGAAACACCGGGAGTGATGCAAGAGATTGACCGTCTTTACATGCCGTATCCTTTTTATGGTTCTCGCCAAATGGTGCGACAAGTCCGCCGTGAAGGCATGAGGGTTGGTCGACATAGAGTGCGCAGGCTCATGCGTCCATGGGATGACAAACCATTTTTCAGGCACCGCGCACCTCCTCATCCGGAACATCGTGTTTATCCATCTCTTCTGCGTCAGCTGTCGATGACGCGTCCCGATCGGGTCTGGTGCGCGGACATCACGTATATCCCTGTTCAGAAGGCGTTTGTTATACCTATAGCCTATCTCATATAAAATGATTTAATTTGGAAGAGTTGTTCATCGGACAGATAAAACCTTACTGCGGAAATCTGATGAATAGGTCATCCATAAAGTATAATCAGATTATAATGGATAGGCTATAATACGGGTGTCCAGATGAGGAATAGACAGGTTTTATTACAAAGGACTGTGCTGTTGTCGTGTTGTACGCGCACAAACAAGTCGTGTTGCACGCGCATAAATCAGACAAGTTGCACGCGCATAAGCTGGACAAACAGAACCCCGAAAGGCTGTTGCCTTTCGGGGCTGCCGCTGGGTCAAGTTCACAGGGTAGGTCAGAACTTGACCCTGGCATTCAGGCGGGCACTGTGGCCCGTGTAGCCGGGGCGGGCACTCAGGTCATAGTCCGCCCCGATTGACCAGCGCGGGGCATTATAGCTCAGGCCCACCCCTGCGGTGCCTGACAGCTTTTTGACCTTCGCCCCCTTGACCGTAAAGCGGTTGCCACCGCCGGTGAACCGGCCGCGCGCCGTCGTTTGCTCCCCCGCAAAGTCATAGGACAGCCCCACACGCGCCACAGGAACAAGGGTGCCGTTCCCCCGGGTGATCTCTTTGTGCAGGCGGGTGCCCAGCGTCCCCACAACCGCATCAATCGACCCCACCGTGATCTTCTGGTTCAGGCTCAACGCCCCCGTCGTGGTGTAGTTCGCCGATCCCACCCGCGTCCACGACAGACCCGCCGTCGGGGTCAGCGTCGTGCTCGCATCAAGGTTAATTGGCACACCCCCGCCCACAGAGGCCGTCAGGCTGGTCGTGTCATAAGCCGACTTGCGCCTCAAACCCGCCACACGCGAGGTCGTGCTCACATCATTGCGCCCGACGCCCACCTGACCGTCCACATAATAACGCGCCGTGCTGTAATCCCCGTAAACAGAAACCTGCCAGCTCCTGACATCCGTCTTGTCCTCGCCAACACCCTTGCCCGTCATCCGGCTGGTGCTATAGGCCAGAGCCGTCCCCACACGACCCCGTTCCCCCACAGGTGCATCCACACCCACCGCAAGGCCCCGCGCAGAGGTGTCATAACCGTCAATCCTCTGTTTTTTGTCCTTCGCCTGTTTGCCCCGACTGCCAAACGGCTTGAGCCAGAAAGCCCTTTCCAGCCCCTCGCCCCCGGTCGCAAATCCGCTCTGGACAAATCCGCTCTGGCTGTCCCCTCCGCGCTGGACAGACAGGCGTTCGCTCAACACACCCGCCACCTGTGTCCCCGTCGAGACCACCGCCGCCGTCGCCCCGCCCAGCGCGGTCATCTGCGGCGTGAGCTGGGCCGCAAGTCGCTTGCCCTTGGCCTCATTCCCCGCCTGCGCCGCCTCCTGCAGAATCTTCTTCACGGGGTCGTTCGCGGGTAAATCCTTCGCAAGGGATGAGGCCGCCAGAAGCACAGAGGCTTCAGAGGGCGACACGCCCAGCTTCGACGACACCTCGCCTGCTGACTTGAAGCCCTTGGCCCGCGCAATAACGCTCCCCCCGTCATCCGTCGCAAGCTCGTATTTTAAAACATTACTTTCCACAAGGATCAGCTTGCCGTTGTCGATGGCTGCACTCAAGTCCTTGTTGATCAGTTTCTGCTCTCCCTCGGTAAAGGAGGAGTCAAAGGCAATCCTGACACTGTTGTCCGCATCCGCAGTGCCCAGATTAAAATTACCCCCCACCGTTATAAACGCTTGATCTGCCGCATCCCCCGTCCGCTGGCCAAAGGCAGGCCCCAGGGTGAGGGTACTCTTCCTGTGCGCTGTCAGATCACCCGACAGATAAACAGGCCGGTTAAAGGTCACTTTGGCATCCTCGTTCACAGTCAGGCTACGCAACCCGTTGTTCCCACCACTTGCGCCCAATGCACCCTCAAAGGTCACGCCGTCGGTGTTGGCAATGATAATTGCGCCATAATCGCCACCCGATGCGCTTGTGATATCGCCCGTGATCGTTTGTCCGGCATTGCCGCCAAAGGTGACAGAGCTTCCGTCGCCCAGTGTGAACTGCGTTCCGGCCTTGACATGACCCTTGAAGGTTGTCGCATCGCGCGCGGTGATATTCAGGTTGCCGGCATAAACATTACCGTCAAAGGTCGTTTCCCCATCGGCAACCGTGATCCTGTTCAGGGCGGCCCCTGCGGTACCGATCGATCCCGTAA
The DNA here is from genome assembly GCA_965199245.1 of Kiloniellaceae bacterium. Taxonomy (GTDB): domain Bacteria; phylum Pseudomonadota; class Alphaproteobacteria; order Kiloniellales; family Kiloniellaceae; genus Carbonatibacter. Next base: position 1,096,163 of record CBDAQP010000001.1, on the reverse strand, counting down.
AGGAGACCTTGCGACCCGTGGCATGGGTGGAGCGGTTCCTGATCTCCAGATTGCCCTGTCCGTCATCGCCTGCAACAATGTTGCCCGTGATCGTTTGCGCGTCCGTCGCCCCTGTCCCGCGTCCATTGGTGCCGGTGACCCCGCCGGCATCACCGACAATCAGGGTCGCCCTGTTGCCGAGTGTGACATCACCGGCGAAGTAACCGGACTGTTCAAGTGTCGCCTTGGTGTCGGTGTGCAGGGTCAGGCCGGCCAGTCTGGCAGTGGTCGCGCCCAGGTTCCCCTCAAAGGTCACACCGGCTGTGTTGGCAATGGTGATCTCACCCTGATTATCCTGCGTCGTCGTGATCGCATTGGCAAAACCATGTGCCCCCGTCCCGGCAAAGGTCGCAGCCCCCCTCGCCCCATCAAAGGACAGACCGTTGGCCCCGGTGGTGACAGCCCCCTTGAAGGTCGCCGCACCCGCCAGCGTCAGGCCCGCGCGCGTGGTCACAGAGCTGTTGAAGGTCGTCCCGTCGCTGTCGGCATTGACGTCAATCGTTCCGGCATGAACAGCACCCTCGAAAACCGTCCGGCCGTTGTCAAGTGTGATCCGTGCAAGATCGTTGCCGGTCCCCGTCGCGCCAATATCATCCTCAAAGGTCACAATATTATTATTCGTCGTGCCGCTGTTATTCACAACGACAGATCCCCGCTTGCCCGTGCTGTTGCGGATATCAGCCTTGATGGTCTGGTTGCCAGACCCGCCAAAGGTAATGGTGCTATTGCCCAGCTTCAGGCCATTTGCCAGATAAACACTGCCTGCAAAGGTCGCACTGGAGTTATCCTCCACGGTCAGGCTGTTCAACCCGTTGTTCGTACCACTTGCGCCCAATGCACCCTTGAAGGTCACGCCGTCCGCGTGGGTGTTGGCAATGATGATTGTCCCATAATTACCCCCCGCCGCGCGCGTGATATCGCCGGTGATCGTTTGTCCGGCCGTGCCGTTAAAGGTGACAGAGCTTCCATTGCCAAGCCGGAACCTTGTCTCTGCCTTGACATCGCCCTTGAAAACTGTCGCGTCGGTTGTGGTGATATTGATCGTATCGGCATAAACACCACCGTTAAAGGTCGTCTGGCCGTTGTCCAGTGTGATCTGCTTGAGGGCTCTCCCATCGGCACCGACTGACCCGCCAAAGGTCACTTTGTTGCTATTGGTGTCCCCTGCGTTGTTCACGACCAGAAGACCACGCCCGTCGGAATTCGGGGTGATGTCGCCCGTCACAGTCTGGTTCGCCGTGCCGTTCAGGGTGATTTTGGCCGCATCGTTCACGGCAAACAGGATCCCGACTCTGCCTGTGGTCACATTGCCCTTGAACTCTGCGCCATCGGTCGAACTGACCCCGACACTCTGTGCAAAAACATCACCCTTAAACCGCGCCACACCATCGCTCACCGTGATTAGTGCAAGATCGTTACCGATCCCCGACACGCCCACAGCACCCTCAAAGGTCACAATATTATCAGTCGTCGCGCCGCCGTTATTCACAACAACAGACCCCCGCTTGCCCGTGCTGTTGCGGATGTCTGCCTTAATGGTCTGGTTGCCAGACCTGCGAAAGGTGATGGTGCTATTGCCCAGGATCAGGCCATTCGCCAGATAAACATGACTCTCAAAGGTCGCCTCGGAGTTATCGCTCAGGGTCAGGCGGTTCAACCCGTTGTTCGTACCACTTGCGCCCAATGCGCCCTTGAAGGTCACGCCGTCATCGTTGTCGATGGTGATTGTGCCATAGTTGCCACCCGATGCACTTGTGATATTGCCGGCCACCGTTTGGGAGTCTGTTCCGCTGAACGTGACCCCGGTGTTTTGACCCAGAACCAGACCACCGTTCGCACCGGTTCTCAGATAGACATCGCCCTTAAAGGTCGCTTTGGACGCATCCGCCGCAGTCGCGTGGCCCGTCAGGGTCAGGAGGCGCAGCCAGGCGCGGGAGGTGCCCAGGTCATCCTCAAAGGTCACACCGGCCTTGTTCGCCACAGTGATCCAGCCCCGACCATAGATCGTCGGCATGATATTACCCGCAACCGTTTGTCCGGTCGTCCCGCTAAAGGTGACAGAACCACTGGTCGCGCCCAGCTTGATCCCCTCGTTCGCTCCTGTTCCTGCCTTGACATGGCCCTTGAAAACTGTCGCGTCGCCTGTGGTGATCGTGATTGTATCGGCATAAACACCACTGTTAAAGGTCGTCCGGCCGTCTTTCAGCGTGATCTGCCTGAGGGCCGTCCCATCGCGACCGACTGAACTGCTGAAGGTGACTTTGTTGTTACTGGTACGGCCTGTGCCCGCATCACCCCGGTTATCAACAATCAGTGTTCCCTGTCCATCACCGCCTGCTTCAATAAAACCACTGATCTTTTGACCCGCGTCATTCACCGTCGCAGAACGACTGTCACCGCCAATGATCAGAGTGGCAGATCCGGCATAATCTGAAAGTCGCACACGGCCACGGCCCAAGCCTAATGCGCCGTAGGTGTTCAGATTCTTTTCAACCGTTGCACGTGAATGTTCGTTCGCCGCGTTACCGCCATTGACCTCGAAATGACGAGAATCGACATCCTCTCTGAAAATAGCCTCACCCGCAGACTTGTCATTCTCCGCAACACCCGTACCGTTCCGACCCACAGAGACCCGATGCAACGGGTTACTGCCGCCCGAGCCGAGTTTACCGTTAAAGGTAACCTTACGTTGTCCACTACCGGAACGGCCCCCGATAATTCTAACCACACCCCCATGGTCATCACCACCAACAATTTCATTGTCAACTGTGATGTCACCGGTTGAGGCATTGAAAATAGCCTCTGCGCCGTACAAATCCTCGCCAGAACTGGCAGATGTCAGCCTGATTGTATCACCGGACACATTACCCCGAAACTCGACAGTCGTCTTCTCATTGTCGTGATTGCCCGCAATCACATTGATATTGTCAACATGAACGCCCCTGTTGAAAATCGCATGACCGCCCTTCGACGCGTCGCCCACCGTCAACTGCCTGAGGCGTTTGTCGTTCGCATCCGTCGCGGCATCGTGACCAATCTCTATGTCAAAGGTCGCCTTACGCGGTGCAAGGCCATCACGGCCATTCAGAACCTGAATCGTGCCCTCGCCGTCTGCAGCGGCGGTGATCCTTGCCGTGCCGTTATTCAGGCGGCCTATCGTCTGATCGGCAGAGCCGGAAATAGTAATATAAGCACGACCGTTTGCACCCTGATCATCCAGCGTCACATCACCGCCAAAAGTTGCATCGCCCTTGAGTTCAAGGAACACGCTGCTAGGATTGGTGGCGTTGTTGCCAGCTTTGAGTTGAGTGATGCCCTCAGCTACCAAATCACCCCTGAAAGTAGCCTTGCCCCATAAACCTGAAGAAATCACGGCGGTGCCACTAAGGTCAACTCCCAGATTATTGACAACAGCATCCCTTTCAACAGTTAATCCTGCATTATTAACTCCGTCGGCAGAAGAAACACTAACATCAACCGCCAGAGTGCCTTGTTTTATGATTTCTCCAATAGTCCGATTGGGGGAAACCACACTCAATCTCCCAGCTCCACCTGCTCCACTGCGCAATTCCCCAATAGAAGCACCAGAGCGAGATGTCGAGCCAATAGCAACGAATGCACCAGACAGTGTGAGGTTATCACCCGCTCTCGCTTCCGCCATATCCGTGCTGGAGGTGTCGTTTGCGTCTCTCGCTGTACCATCGGCCCAGAAATCAAAACCTGTTGAACGCGTGTAATCCACCGCTGTCTGTGCAAAGGCACCAGAGCCAACGCTTGCCGCCAGAACAACAGCAGACACACCGGCCAACAAAGATGATTTGGAAGAAAAACGAGACATCGCAAGACCTACCCCGTTCAAAGGTTTATCCAAAAAACACAGGCCAGCCCGACGCAGAACACATTACACCACAAAAAAAGGCCGACCCATCCAAGGCCGACCCATCCAAGGCCGACCCATCCAAGGCCGACCCATCCAAGGCCGACCCATCCAAGGCCGACCCATCCAAGGCCGACCCATCCAAGGCCGACCCATCCAAGGCCGACCCATCCAAGGCCGACCCACACAATTCTGACAGAATAGAGAGCAGAGGCGAAAAAAGATGTCAAGCATTAAATAAGAAAAATCCCGTTGCGGGGTTGATTTTTTTCATATCGAGGGTGATGAGAGAATATCACATTGAACCCAAGCCCCGTGCAAACGGGCCGGTCATTGACTCACCGGACAGCACACACGCCATCACGGCCTCTGCGGGCTTTCGAATCCGGACGCTTTGAGGGGCGGCCTTGACACAACACAGGCCCAAAGGCCCGGGCCATCAGAAAAAGCCCCGCTTTGTACATAAAGATCACGCGCGACCGGAGTGGGTCGGCCTGGAGCGGGGGCGAAAATTCAACAAAACCCTCGGGCGCAAGGGCACCCCCGCCGTCGGGGCATTCAGGGACTGACGGGTGTTCCCGACCTGGACACCCGTATTAACCCTGGAAAGAAAAGGCATTCTGTGTTCTAACGGCCATGAGGGTTACAGGAGGAGTCATTCAGTGAAAATCATCCCAAACCGCCTGTTCAGTTAGGCTTCAGACCGCGAAACGGCGTGAAAAATTGCCGAAACGCCATGTCCACACCAGTCAATCTCACCTCAGGTTAGCGGGTTAATACGGGTGTCCACCTATGACACCCTCTCCGCTCCTCTGGCCATAGTCATTATCCGGTTTAACAGGCCGCCGGAAAATTCCTCACACCAGAGAAGGAAAACAAAAGGCCAGAGCGGAATATCTAGTCCACTCCGGCCCCAACAATCCGCCTTCATATGCCGGTGATCTTCAACTCGACAGATGTCATATAACTTTCTGGAAGGCAAGAGAAAAAACCTTTTCGTGCCAGAAAATAAAGAGATTTTTTTTGCCACATCCGGAGCCGTAAGGGCCGCATTCTCTGCGGCCCTTCGACTAGTCCCACCTCCTAAGAGGTGGGTAGCGGTCACGTTTTTACGTGCCGCATCCGGCTCCCGCTCCAAAGAGCAGGTAGCGGTCGCAGCTCCCTGCGCCGTCAGGTTTTTGTAGAAAGAAACCTGTTACTTGTCAACAGGCAAATTCGCAAAAGATTTTTCCTTGATTTTTTTAAAGTCTTCCTCTGAAACTCTTGGAATTGTGTTCCCATTTGGTACAGTCAACCGGCTCATCGCAACTGTAGTAATGTAATCGCAAACGACCCATGTTTTCCGATTACTTAAAGGAGAGTCAATTTGAACGGCATTTGCGTTACCGGGTTGGTCAGCAGTGCTACAGGGCAAGACAGTTACCCAACCCCCAAGCGGGTTTGATTTTGAGAAAATTACCACAGGCCGTTTTTTCCAAAACTCAGGCTTTTCCGCATCTTCTGGAAAGCGACACCAGTAAATTTGTCGGATTCTCGGGTAACTCTTGATTGAAATCTTGCCTGACTTTGGATATTTTTCTTTATTCATTTTGTAAATCCTTTACAAAAAAATCTGTGGGATTTACTTGCAAAATCAGGATCAATTTTTTATCAGGGGCATCATAAAAGTGCTTAAATGTTTTTTGAAACTAATATCAACAAGTAAATTATCTTTAATTTGAATCCAAAAATTTGAACTCACGAGCCTCACCGAAAAAAGTAATTAGAGGATCTATTTCTTAATACAATTTTTTCTGGAGAATATCAAGAAAAAAGTGCTTTCCATGCAAAAATTGTTGTCACCTCGTGAATTGTGCGACGAGGTATAGCCTATCCCATATAAAATGATTCGATTTGGAAGCAGTTTTTCTGGTGGGCAAAGACATGTTCGACGAGAACCTCCAGCGGATCACCGTCCTTGCTGATCTGATCAGGGTGCTCTGCCAGACTGAAAAAACCTCTCCGCCCCTGAAAAAAACACGAAGAACAGGAAATCACAAAATCGCTAATCAGGCCAGGTTAATGCGGGTGTCCAGCTCCATCGCCATTGTCCTGCGTCTCGCCTACGTTTGACGGCCTTCTCTCCTGATCCCTTCCTGGCACAGTCCGAGACGCTCAAGCTGTTCGGGTGGGGCACCCTCTTCCTTGATGAGCTGGCACATGAGCGCGAGCAGGCGGGCGCGTTGTTCGGGTTCTTTGTGCCAGAGATTATTTTTCTGTTCAGGGTCTGTGGCCCGATTGAACAGAAAGTTTTCAGAGGTTCTGGGATCAACTGAAATGGGCATTTTCCATAGCGGCAAGGGGACAGTGGGATCAAAATAACCCTGATCGACAGGGGGATCAGGCATCTTGCCCATGCGCCCATCGGGAGGATTATCCACAATCAAGGGCCGATTGATCATGGTTGAATAGCTGTAAAGCGGTTTATCCGGAACAGGAGCCTTAAAGAGAGTCCAGTCTCCATCTGTCAGGCAGACCCCCTGCCCAAAGGTTCCATAGAGAATCGCGGGGCGCAGGCCTGCCCCCGTCAACCCCGGGAGCAGAGAGCGCGAATGACGGTTTGAGTCCGGGAGCATCGCCTGTGCCGCCTCAATAACCGTGGCGAAAATATCCACCGTCTGGGTCAATGACTGAACCCGCCCCGGCCCGGGCTGATCAGGATGCCAGATCATCAGGGGAATATTGGCATGGCTGTCATAGTGGGGGAATTGTTTACCGAATACACCGCGTTCGCCCAGATCGTGACCATGATCTGTGGTAAAAATCACAACGGTATCTTTCCACAAATCAAGTGCCGTGATCTGATCCAGGAAGGTTCCAAACCAGCGGTCAACCATTGTCGCCTTGCCCATATATTGGGCTTTGAGAAAGTCCAGCTGTTCTGGTGTGGCCTGCGCCATAAAGCGATCTAAATCGTCATAGACCTGATAGGGCGGCCAGACATTGTAATCATCCAGGTTGCCATCTGTATAAAGCGAGCGATAGGGTTCGGGGACGTGGAAGGGTTCGTGAACATCAAAGTTTTCAACTTGAAGGAAAAATTGACCTTTGGAAGCATTTTCATCCAGCCATTCTGCGGCTTTACGAAAAACCCTTGCCGGGAAAAAATCTTCTTCGCCTCTGAAATCCTTGACATTGGCGTAGTATTGTCGGGGATGAACAGCGGATCGAAATTCGGCAATTTTATCCACCCAGGGCGGAACCGAACCGGTTTCAGGCAGCTTCCAATAGTCGGTTTCATGACCGCGAATGAGTTCAAGTGATGAAAAGGATTCGATATAGCCGTTCGCGGTTTCTTCCCAATAGTGATAATGATCGGTCACTATACCCGTATGATAGCCCGCATCACGGACGATGACAGGCAAACGCGGGTCAAAGACCTCCAACGGCCCCCAGGGTCGCCAGAGAAACTCTTTGCGCCCGGCAAAGATTTCACGACGGGCGGGCATACAGGGCAGGCTGGAAATAAAGTGATTATCAAACACCTGCGCCCGGGTGGCAAAGGCCTCAATATTGGGCGTGCGACAGCGCGTCTGCGGATTATAGATGCGCAAGGCATCCTTGTTCAAAGAATCGACCAGAACCAAAATGATGTTCATGACTTATGTCCCCGCCCTGGTAAAAATATATATTGTAAGAGGTCATACCACATGATATATGTTATCACAACAATATAAAGCAAGAGGGAGTAAACGATCATGACGACAAGTCACAAGACCACACATCACAACGGAACAGGGCGTCAAACCGGACGCCGGACGTTCCTGAAACAAACTGCTGTTGCGGCGACAATTTTGGCGGCCCCTTACGGCTTTGTCCGACCGGCCCACGCCGCGAAAAGAACCATCAAATTCGGAATTATTCCCGCCTATTCCTTTGGAATGTACTGGCTCGCACAGGATCAGGGTTTTCTCGCCCAACGCGATATTGAACTTGATCTGCGGATATTTCCTTCCGGACCGCCCGGGATTGAAGCCATGGTCGGGGGAAGTATTGATGTTCTGACGGTTGGCTCTGTTCCCCCCCTCGCCGCGATGGCCCGCAAGATTGCTGATTTTCGCGAGTTTTCAGTCTGTGGTGATGCAACGCCGCTCTTTACTGTTGTTGGCAAGGCCGGGATGGACACAATCGCTGACCTCGAAGGAAAAAAGGTTGCGGTGACCTCGGGATCAAATTTTGAATTTTTCCTTGATTCGGCCTTGGCCATTCATGGCCTCTCCCATCTGTCTTTTGAACGAATCAATATGGAACCGGTCGAAGGTCAATCTGCGTTCGTCGCCGGAGCCGTTGATGCCTGCGTTCCCCTTGCAACCTCACGCCACCTGATTTTCAAGGCCCGCCCCGATGCTGTCGTGACTGTCGATGGCAGTCAACTACCCGATGGCGCGCCGAGTATCCTTGATGTCATCATGACAACACAGTCCTATCTGGACGCCAATGAAAAACTGTTGGTCGATCTACTGACAGTATTGCACGGGCCGACTGTTTCCTTTCAACGCAACCAGAATGACACCGCTGTCGGGGCCATGGTACGCTGGCAAAAGGGACTGGGCAACGGGGGGGCCACAGCCGAAAATGTCGCACCCATTTTCAATGGGTGGGGCTATCTCAACATTCCGGAAATCAAGGATTTGTTTGCAAAAGACGTGCTGAAAAACTCTGCGCGTCTGCAATCCGAATTCCTGTTGAACAAAGGTCGGATTGATGCCATGCCCGATGTTGACGCCCTGGTCACAGACCGGCTTATCCGGCAGGTTCAGGCAGCATGAAAATCTGGTGTCACCTTTTGACAGGACGGGTGGGCCTTGGTCTCCTGTCCCTGTCGCTGGTTCTGGTCATCTATCACGTCGTCACACTGGCCCCTGATAACAACCCGGCTCTCTTGCCCCCCCTTGCGGATATTTTTGGGGCCTTGGGCAAGGGACTGTCAGAAGGGACACTCTGGGCGGCGTTGCAGGCCAGCCTCACGCGGATTTTCATGGGCTTTTTTATAGGGACGGGCTGTGCGCTCGTCCTGGGCTGTCTTGTGGGGTGGTACAAAACGATTGAATATCTGCTTGATCCACTCATCGAGGCCATTCGCCCCATCCCGCCGCTGGCCTATATTCCCATTGTCATTATCTGGTTCGGTATTGAAGAGTTCAGCCGCGTTCTATTGATTTCCATTGCCTGTTTCATGGTCAGCGTCGTCAATGTCATTGCTGGCATGAAAAATGTCCCACAGGTCTATGTCGATGCCGCTGCAACACTGGGGGCCAGCCGGGCGCAAATTTTCCGCACCGTTGCCATTCCCTCTGCCACGCCTTTTATCTTTACCGGTTTCAGGGTCGCCCTCGCCGCCGCCTGGACGACGTTGGTCGCCGCAGAACTGATTGCCGCCCCCAACGGGCTTGGCTTTTTGTTGCAGGAAGGGCGGCGTTACTTTCTGACTGACCAGGTGATGATGATTATTGCGGTTATTGGACTCTGTGCCTTCACCATGGATCGGGTTTTTCGCAAAATTCAGACCCGCCTGATGGCCTGGTCAGAAGCACGGGACTAGCTGTCATGTCCAGGGTTACTGTTGCCAAAATTACTGTTGAGGGTCTCACCCATACCTTTGGTCAGGGAACAGATGCAGCCCTGACTGTTCTTGAGGATATTAACCTAACCTTTGACTCGGGCAGTTTTAATGTCATCGTCGGCACCTCTGGCTGTGGCAAATCCACACTGTTACGCATGATGTCGGGTCTCTTTAGCCCCTCTGACGGGCAAATCACACTGGATACCGAAGTCATCCGGGAACCGGATCGGCGGCGGGGCATGGTTTTTCAACAAGACGCGGTTTTCCCGTGGATGACGGTTGCGCACAACATATCATATGGCCCGCGCCTGCGCGGGGCCAGTCGGGCGGAACAGGCCGAGATTGAACAAAAATGGGTCGAACTGGTCGGACTCAAAGGATTTGAAGGACGCTGGCCCCGCGAACTGTCCGGCGGAATGCGAAAGCGCGTTGATATTGGGCGGGTCTATGCCAACGATCCCGATATTCTTTTGATGGATGAACCCTTTGGGGCATTGGATGCACAGACCAAGGAACGTATGCAGTCTGATCTGCTACATATCTGGAAAAAATCGCAAAAAACCGTGATCTTCGTCACCCACGATCTGGAAGAAGCGATTTTTTTGGCAGACAGAATCATCGTCATGTCCGCCCGCCCGGGGCGCATCAGACAAATCGAAGACATCACTCTCCCCCGCCCCCGCACCGACAACATGCGCCTGAGCGATGACTTTCTGGCCCTCAAGCGCAAGCTGTGGGCCTTGCTCGATCATTAAGCCGGATTATCTGATCCGCTGGCCTTGCACATCAAAGACAAAGGCCCGCGCCGCCGGAAGAGTGACCTCCACCAGATCCCCGGCCCTGATCCGGCGCGCGTCGCGCACAGCGAGGATCAGCGGGTCTTCCGCCACAGCACTCAAATACAAATGGGTCACATCGCCGAGCTGTTCGGTTATTTCACACCGGCGGTGAAACCGAGCACCCGCACCCGCCCCCAAGAGCAAATGTTCAGGACGTACTCCAACTGTGACCTCCACCCCCGTGTTCAAAACGGTTTCAAGCGGTACGACCAGTCTGGCCTTATCCAGTGCCGGGAGCACAAGAACCGTCCCGGACGGCGTTTTCTCCGCGACAGTTCCCGGGAGGAAGTTCATTTTCGGAGTCCCGATAAAACCCGCAACAAAGCGGTTATCCGGGTCATCAAAAAGCTGTAACGGCGCACCGACCTGTTCAATACGTCCGCCCCGCAACACAACAACCCTATCAGCAAGAGTCATCGCCTCGACCTGATCGTGGGTGACATAGATCATCGTGGTCTTGAGACGTTTATGCAAGCGTTCAAGCTCAAAACGCATCTGCACACGCAATTCTGCGTCAAGGTTGGAGAGAGGCTCATCAAACAAAAAAACATCGGGCTGACGCACAATCGCCCGCCCAATCGCCACGCGCTGGCGTTGTCCGCCTGAAAGAGCACGGGGCTTTCTATCCAGATAAGCCTCCATCCGTAAAATCCTGGCGGCCTCTGTTACCCGTTCCTTGACCTGTGCCACTGGCAAACCATTGGCCTTAAGCGCGAATCCCATGTTCCGCGCCACCGACATATGGGGATAGAGCGCGTAGGACTGGAAAACCATTGCAACATTGCGATCAATCGGTTCACACCGGGTCACATCACGGCCCTTAACCCAAATTTGCCCTGCAGTTGCCCGGTCAAGTCCGGCAATCAGGCGGAGCAACGTTGACTTGCCACAGCCTGATGGCCCGACAAAAACAACAAATTCACCCGCTTTGATCTCCAAATCGAGGCCATGAATGACATCCAGATTGGCGTAGGATTTCCTGATTTTTTTCAGACAAACTGCACCCACTGCGTCCTCCTGCCATTGCATCATTTTATGCGCGTGCGTTACTTTCCGGTGCCCTCTGTCAAGCCGCCAACAAGCCAACGCTGGAAAAAACTGGCCAAAAGATAAACCGGGGTCATCGCCGCAAGCGTTGCCACAGCAATCTGCCCATAACGCAGTTGCCGATCCCCCTGAAACAGCGACAGACCGATAGGAACGGTCTGGGTTTCGGCACTGCGCGCAATAAAGGAGGCAAAAAGAAATTCGTTGTAGCCCAGAATCAGACAGATAATTCCCGTACTGGCAATACCCGGCATCAATAGCGGGACAACAACAGACCGCAACCTGCGCCAATAGCCAACGCCGTCCACCCGCGCGGCTTCTTCCAGTTCAACCGGAAGCCGCCGAACAAAAGACGACAACAACCAAAAGGCAACCGGCAAATTCATCACACCATAAACAAGAATAAGACCGAGGTGTGTATTAATCAAACCAAGGGATTTGAGCAGGAAAAACAAGGGGAAGAGGGCCACGATTGGCGGGGCGAGATAGGTTCCCAAAATTGTTGACGGCAACCAGGACCGCCCAAGATCATAGCGCACAATCGCATGGGTTGCCGGAACAGCAATCAGCAGGGTCAAAACGGCCCCGAAAAACGCAACAACCGCCGAATTGAAAAGGTAGCGGTTCAGGGCAATCGCCGCGAAGGCATCCGGGTAATTTTGCCAGTACAGGATATCGGGCAACATTTGACCTGTTGCAATATCAGCCTGCCCCTTGACGGACACAAGAGCCATAAAGAGAACCGGGAAGGTAAAGAATAAAATCACCCCGCTCATCAAGGGGATATAATAACATGTCCTCATCCTTCCTCCACCCTGCGCCGCATTATGGTAAAGGGAACAGTTGCCAAAGCCACCAGCACTGCGAACAGGAGTGTCTGGGCAGCAGCAAGGCCAATATCAAACTGCTGGATTGCGACGCGATAGATATAAAAACCTGAAACTGTTGTCGCCTGCCCCGGCCCGCCTGCTGTCAGGACAAAAACCGTATCAAAAATTTTGAACGACATCACCAGTTTGAGCACAGCAACCCCGATCAGAGCGGGTAACAGCATCGGCAATGTAATCTGCCAAAAAACAACCCATTTTGAACGAATCTCCAGGCAACAGGCTTCAAAAACCTCACCAGGCAGTGTTTTCAACGCCGCATAAACCATCAGGGCCACAAAGGGAGACCACTGCCAGACATCAACCAGCACAAGGGATAAAAATGCCAGGAACGGCTCCCCAAGAAAGCTGATTGGGTCTGCGCTCGGCAATAACCCAGACAAGAGACTGTTGAGCCAGCCCCCCTGCGGCATCAAAATCAACTGCCACATGATCGCCACAGAAACCGGCGGGGTCAAAAGCGGCAAAAGGATCAGCGTACGCAAAAAACTGTGCGCCCGCACCGCCTTGTCAAGCAACAAGGCAACAGAGATGCCCACAACCATTGTCAAGAGCGTTGAGAGCAAAGCCAACACACCTGACCGCCAGAGCGTGTCGAGATAGCGTTGATCAGAAAGGGCAGCCCTGAAATTGTCCAGGCCCGTCCATGCCTGCATCGGGCGGGCCAATGTGCTGTCCGTCACGGAAAGCCCAACCAGATAAATAAGGGGATAGAAGGAAAAAATCCCAATACCCACCATCATCGGAGTTGCCGCCAACCAACCAGAGCGTCGCTCCCCAGACTGGTGCTGTGATGCAAAAAAACCCCACATGGACAAAACCCTTAAGACAAAATCTGCTCCCAGCTGTTCTGGGCATCAGACAATGCCTGCTCTGCCGTTTTGTTTCCGGCAAGCATCAACCCCAGTTCATCGGTCAATACCTGCATCAATTCAGGTGATTGAGGGTTGCGCGGCCAGGCAAAGGCGTCACGAATGGCCTGTGCAACAACCTCACCCTGTTTTGGTGCAAAATCTTTATAAGAGGGAATTTCGGACGTTCTGATGGGATCAACACCCGTTTTATTATTGGTCAGAACCTTCTGGTGAACCGCCTTTGAAGAAGCCATTTCCATGAAAGACCAACAGAGGTCAGGGTCTTTCGACCCGGTTGAGGCCCCAAAAACAAAGCCCGCATTCAAAGCAGGACGATGAACTTGCCTCGTGCTGCCGACAGGCATCGGCACAGCCCCCCATTTTCCGACAATCTTGCTCTGTTCAGGGTCTTCAGCCCAGGTGCCCAGATCAGTCCAGAACTCATACATGGCTGCCCTCCCGCCCAAAAAGGCCGGGATGGAGTTGCCAAATTCTGTTTCCAGCGGTGTCGGCATCGCGTGAGGAACCGCATCCTGTAACGCCTGCGCAGCCGACAGTGCCGCAGAACTGGTCAGGGTGGGCTTGCCCTCAAGCATAAAATCACCCCCAAAGCCCCCCAGGCGATTGGCAAAGGTCGAACAAAGAATAATCGGGATTTGCTTGGCCATAATCAGTACGCCATATTTGCCCGTGGCCTTTTCCCGTTCAGTAATGGCTTGTGCCGTTTCGAGATAATCTGCCCAGGTTTTTGGGGGGGTGGCTCCGACACGATCAAGAAGCTCCTGATTGTAAAATAGAATATGGGTATCTCCATCATAAGGCAAGCCATAGCGACGCCCTTTGACGAGGGTATAGTGATCATAAATGGAAGGCAGGAAATCACCGGGATCAATCCTTGCCCGATTGGCCTCAATCCGTTCGGTCACATCAAGTAATACGTCATCACGCACCAGGGCTTCGACATCAACATACCAATACTCAAAGACATCAAAACTATTGGTGCCCGACGCCACATCAATCGTTGCCTGCGCCCGCAACTGGTCATAGGGAACTGTTATACCCTCAACCTTTGCCCCGGTCAGTTCAGCAAAAGCCGCTGACAGAGGCGCGATTGATCCACCGTGAGACTGGTTAATCATCACCCGGAGTGTCTTTCCAGAAAAATCCTTTGCGGCGAGGCTCTTCACAAAAGACGGACTACTCAAAAGAGGGGCCGCCAACGCCGCCGACAGTGCCCCACGTACAAAGGTGCGCCGTCCCGCGCAGGGTTGATTTTCTATCTCTTTGAGATTGGATGACATGCGCTTTCTCCCTGTTCAATTTTTTGTTTTTTACAACCTGTTGAACAGGCTATCCCAGCAATTTTGGACTGTCAACATATATCATGTGGTATGACCAATCTTCAGAAACAAGTCATAAATTACGGGAGTCCATGTTGTTATGAACGAACAAAAACAAAGGCCCGCATGAGGGAACAGATCACCTCATGCGGGCCACGATCACCCTAAACTGCGGTCAAACCCGAGACCGCACCCTGTGCAATCAACGCGGAAGAAAGGCGTTTTCTTTCCAGACCTGATAGCCCGCGCGGAAGGTCGCAAGGTCAGACCAGACCTTTTTGAAAAAGGGATCTTTCCCGGATTCCTCGCGGACGACTTCGTCCCACGCCTGTTTATAGGTTGCCAGCATTTCGTCTGACCAGGTTTTGATCTCAACACCGTACTTTTCGACGTTGTCCTTCATCGCGGTATATTGAATGGCCTCACCCTCGGCATAACTCTCTGTCATTGAGGCTTTGCAGGCACTCTCGACAATCGCCTTGTGCCGGGCAGACATGCCGCGCCATACATCACCGTTAATCAGGACTTCCAGAATAGTGGCTTGCTGATGCCAGGCGGGAAAGTAGTTATACTTGACCAACTTATAAAAACCGAGACGGGCATCAACCGCAGGAAGGGAAAATTCTGTAGCATCAATCGTTCCTTTTTCAAGGGCCGGGAAAATTTCCCCCCCGGGCAAGAGAGAAACAGAGACTCCCAGTTTTTCCATCACCTTGCCGCCAAAGCCGAAGAAACGCATTTTCAACCCCTTGAGATCCGCAGGGGTTTTAATCTCATGCGCAAACCAGCCAGAGGTTTCAGGCGGCGAAATAGCACAGGGCAAGACCTTGACGTTAAAACCAGCCTGATCATACATCTCTTGATAAAGTTTCAAACCATTACCGCGATAGAGCCACGCCATATATTCCCCAGCTTCCGGGCCGAAAGGAACCGCAGAAAACAACGGGGCAGCAGGAATTTTACCCGCCCAAAAACCCGACAAGCCATAACCGGAATTGACTTTGCCCGATGAGACAGCCTCGAGTATCTCGAAGGGGGGAACAAGTTTACCGGGTTCGTAAACTTTAGCTTTCAGGGTACCACCGGACATAAGGTCAAGCTGTTTCGCCAAACGGGGGGCGGGCGTCCCGATCACCGGTAGATCAGTCCCGTAGGCAACAGGCATTTTCAGCAGAAGTGTGTCCTCCGCCCGTGCGGAAGAGAAAAACGCGAGAGCAACAAAAAAAATCGGGATAACCTTTAACATTCATCTTTCCCCATCAAAGAAGGCAATAACGGCTCAATCTCCAATGAAGAGACTGACCGACTTAGTTTCAAGGAAAGCCGACAAACCTTCAACACCAAATTCACGCGCCCAGCCCGATTTCTTGTAACCGCCAAAGGGCAAATTGGGATCAAAAACGCCAAAGGCATTCACCCAAACCGCCCCCGCCCGCACCGCCCGGGCCATACGGTGCGCCCGGCCACAGTCACGTGTCCAGACCGATGCTGCCAGACCATAGTCCGTATCGTTGGCCTGCGCCAGAATTGACTCATCACCATCAAAACGAAAGGCGCAGAGAACAGGGCCGAAAATCTCATCACGGGCAACGGGTGACTGCTGTGTCATGCCGCTCAAAACAGTAGGCGGGAAGAAATATCCCCTGTCCCCCATCCGCGCCCCGCCACTCAGTACCGAAACACCATCACCACGGGCCTGTGCAACCATGCCTTCAACACGCGCAAGCTGCTGTGCCGACATCAGGGGCCCCAGTTGACTGGCGGGGTTGAGCGCACAGCCCGGCTGCAAGGTCTGTCCAATCTTGACAATTCCTTCAACAACCTGGTCAAAGATGCTGTCCTGGACGTAGAGGCGCGAACCCGCATTACAGACCTGCCCGGAATTTCCAAAAATAGCCGCCGCCGCCGCTGGAACAGCGCGATCCAGATCGGCATCGGCAAAAATTATCACCGGAGACTTGCCCCCAAGCTCCAGAGTCAGACGCTTCAGATTAGAGGCACCCGCTGCCTGCACAATCCGGCACCCAACTTCGGTCGATCCGGTAAAGGTGACTTTGTCCACGTCCGCATGACTGGCAAGAACTGCACCGCTGGTCTGCCCATAACCTGTGATGACATTGACCACACCGCACGGAACCCCCGAATCCCGGATCAATTCCGCCAGACGCAGGGCTGACAAAGGCGTCTGTTCCGCAGGTTTAAGAACAACTGTACAGCCCGCCGCAAGGGCCGGAGCAATTTTAAAAGCGGCCTGTGCAAAGGGAAAATTCCACGGAATAATTGCCGCCACCACTCCCACCGGCTCCTGGCGTGTGTAAACATGAAACGGGTCGGGATTGAGCGACAGATCCAGAGTTGTTCCACGTATTTTGGTCGACCATCCTGCATAGTATTTAAATACTTCAACTGCAAAGGGAATATCAACGGCCCGGGCCACAGACGCAGGCTTGCCCGTATCCAGTGCCTCCAGCTGTGCCAATTCATCCAAATTTTCAGAAATCAGCCCGGCGATTTTGAATAGAAAATCAGCCCGCGCGGCAGGTGTGATCTGGCTCCAGGCCCCCGCGAAAGCCTGTCGCGCCGCTGCAACAGCGCGATCAACATCCGCTGACCCTGCATCTGGAACAGTGGTCAGAATGGCACCGGTTCCGGGGTCTTCCGTGTCCACAACATCGCCGGAACGGCTGTCCACAAACTCCCCGTCAATAAAAAGTTTTTTAGGTTTGTCGAGAAAGGCCCGCACAGACGGCCGCACCATTGAAAGGTCATGGGATAAAACCTGCATATCACCGCCCCCTCTAGAGTTTGAAACGAGTGGCGGCAACGACATCCTCGTCAACCGTCACGCCAAGGCCCGGGCCATCCGGCAACCGAACCTGCCCCTTAACCGGACGCAGGTCTTCCTTAACCAGATCATCACGCAGACTGACAGGGGCCACATCACGCAACACCATATCTGTCTGGGCACAGGCCGCCATAAAATGCAACATCGCCGCAAATCCCAAATCTGACCCGTAGTGGTGTGCAGAAACAGGCAAACCCTTTGCATTGACCATCCGCGCCACATCCAGAGCCGTCGCCATCCCACCGCAACGACAGGGATCAGGCATGATGAAATCCGCAAGCCCACGGGTCGCAACATGGTGATACTGCGACAAACGAAAGGCATTTTCACCCCATGCCAGGGGAACAGCGGGATATTCACGGCGCAAGCGTTTCTGGGCAACAAAATCATCGTTGAGAACAGGTTCTTCGACCCAATAAGGCGAAAGTTCCGCAAGGGCCGCCAGCATGTAACGCGCACGTGGCAGATCAAAAGCCTGATTGGCATCAATCAGCAAGGCAACATCCGGCCCGATCGCATCACGCACGGCACGGGCGATTGCAATGTCGCGCTGGTCGTCAAAACCGATTCGCATCTTGAGCGCATCATAGCCCGCCGCAACCGCATCGCGTGCGCCCGCCGCCGGGTCATCGGCCCGCAGGCCCGTTGCATAGGCCCGAAAGTCGCGGCGATAAATTCCCCCCAACAGAGTCGCCACAGGACAACCAAGGGCCTTGCCCCAGGCATCCCACAAAGCCATCTCGACACCTGAAACAGCCTGCGCAATCGCCCCTTCGGACCACATGCGCGTAAAGGGCAAGGTTGCGGCCACCATCCGGTCGCGCAGGCGCAAAACATCGCAGGCGTCCTCCCCGATCAAAAGAGGCGCGAGGCCCTCCTCAATCGTTGCCGCCCGTTCCCGATAAGTCCAGGGGGGGAAATTTATTGAGGTCTCCCCCCACCCCGTGATTCCGCCTGCGACTTCAACCCGAACAAGGCCAAAATTGCGGTGGGTCAAGGAGCCACAGGACAGCGGAATCGGCTTTGTCAATTCTGCGCGACACAAGATGTAATCGATTTTTTTGATCTGCATTTGTTTTGTGTACATACGAAGAGCCTCCGGAAATCTGTACGATTTATTTAAGTCATTTTGCGAAAAACTGTTGTGATGACATATATCATCTGGTATGACCTCTGACAATATATTTTTGCGCCTTTCTCTGTGGTCAGAACTCGGGTAGGCAGTCTTGGGATAAGCAGAGTCGCTATTTTCCGGCGCACTCTGCCCCCGATCGGACTGTGATCGGAATCTGATTATTAAACAGATAGGTGGAGTGAAAAGAAAACAATGTCGCGTGATTGTCTTGAATTTGAAAACCTGAAACGCGCCCCACTGTCCCATCAGGTCGCGGAGGAAATCCGGCGGCGTATTGATGGCGGTGATCTGGCCCCCAATACCTTGATGCCCAGCGAGCGGAGCCTGAGCGAGAGCTTCGCCGTCTCCCGGGTCACTGTGCGTGAGGCCACGCAACTACTTCAGGCCCAGAACTACCTCAATGTTGTCCACGGGAAGGGATCCTACGTTGTTGAACCTGCCATTCGTCAGGAGTCTTCGCTCAATAACTGGATGAGCGGACGTCAGGAGGCCCTGAAAATGATGGTCGAACTCAGACGGCTTGTCGAACCTGCCGTTGCCGCCCTTGCCGCAGAGCATATCACACCGGCCCGGACAGAACGGCTTTTCGAACTGGCACGCAGGCTGGAACAGGAACCGACTAAAACGGTCAGTGCCGTTGATGCCCTGTTCCACCGTGAAATTGCCACCTGTACCGGAAATACGCTTGTGGGTGAGTTGCTCGATATGTGCCTCGCCCGCACGGAACAACTCCGCCTGCGGACACTGGGCAACAAGGACGGGCAAAAGCTCGCCGCCGCTGGTCACATGGCGATTGCCCGGGCGATTGCCTCTGGCGACACAGAGGAAAGCCGCAAAGCAATGGAAGCCCATATGGACGATGCCTTGAACAGCATCTAGCCAGAATCACTCGAATAAGGAGATCACGACAATGAAGTTCAGTCCGCCAAAAACCACCATCACTCCAGAAGATGTCCTTGATGGTGCCCCGATGCAACAGGCCGATCGGGCGGTACGTGATCTCAAGCTGGTTTACCCCGATACGGGACTTGATGCCCGTACGCTCTGCATGGGACTGGTCGAAATTGACTCCGGTCATGCCTCCCCCATCCATCGCCACAACTGCGAGGAAGTCTATTATGTGCTTTCGGGTCAGGGAGTGCTTGAAATTGAGGGAGAAAGACACCCGCTGGTTCAGGGCGGGGCGTCATTGCAACGTCCCAATCTAACCCACCGTGTTGTCAATACAGGCGCAGACACCCTAAGGCTTTTGGTGATTGGCGGCCCGATGATGGTTCCGCTTTGGCCAGAATGGCCGACCAAATCGCCCTACGAAGTCTTTGAAGGTGATACAGCAAACGCAACCGTGAGCAAATAATCCAGTATCTTGCCAAAAAACAGAAAAGGAGTTCGCATGTATGACTATATTATCGTCGGCGGCGGTGTTGCGGGCTGTGTTCTGGCCTATCGCCTGAGCGAAAACCCCAATATCAGGGTTGCTGTGCTGGAACACGGGCGGGCCGGAAACCACAAAAAAAACATCGTCAAGATACCGCTGGGCATGGTGAGCTTTATGATGCCGAACCTCGCCTTTCTCGGCGGGCCAAAAATGACCTATATGTACAGGGGCGAACCCAATCAGGGGTTGGGCGGAAACAGTCTCGAGTTACCCCGGGGCAAGGCCCTTGGCGGGTCGTCGATGATTAACGGGATGTTAGTGGTGCGTGGTCAGTGGGAAGATTTCGACCACTGGGAAGAGCTGGGCGCAACAGGCTGGTCACGCACAGAGATGAAACGCTATTTCATCAAATCGGAAAACTTTGAAATCGCCCACAATCCCGATTATACCCCCGGTCATCACATTCGCGGGCAAGCCGTCAAGGACTTGATTGACTACAGCTATCACGGCACCGGTGGCCCCTATAACGTCGCCCCGCCCCGAAGCCCGAACCCGATGTGCGAAGTCTACTTCAAGGCCTGCGAGGAAGCCGGATATAAAATCAACCCCGATTTCAACGGCGCAGAGCAGGAAGGAATTGGCTATCACTGGCTCCAGCAAAAGGGGGGCGAACGTTGGGGTATGGAGTCTGGCTATGCCAATCTGGCCCGCCAGCGTCAAAATGTTGACATTATGACCGGGGCAAAGGTTTTGCGCCTGCGCCTCACGGGCAAGCGCGTCACCGGGGTGGTCTATGACCAGGGTGGCGCAGAAAAGAGCCTCACCGCCACCCGTGATGTGGTCATGGCCCTCGGGGCCTTTAACACTCCGCAGACCCTGATGCTCTCGGGCATTGGCCCGGGGCATGAACTGGCCCGCCAGGGCATTGCCGTGACACACGACCTCCCCGGCGTGGGCCAGAACCTCCAGGATCACCTCGACACCTGGGTCAAGCAAAAGGCCACGAATTATGAAACCTATGGGCTGTCCCCCAGAGTTCTGCACAAAAATATCGCCCACCTGTTGAAATGGGTCTTTGCCCGGCGGGGGGCTCTGACCTCCAACACTGCAGAGGCGGGCGGCTTTATCAGATCTGCCCCTGATGTCGCGCGGCCTGACCTGCAGCTGTTTTTCTGTACAACAATGGCCTCGGCACAGGCGGCAGACAGCTTTTTTACCCATGGCTGGGCCATGCACGCCACAGACCTGCGCCCTGATTCGCGCGGGCATGTCGGTTTGCACAGTGCTGATCCTTATCAACAGCCCTTGATCCAGCATAATTTCTGTCAGGACGAGCGCGATATGCAGCGTCTTGTTCAGGGCATCAGGATTATGCGTAACATTACCGATCAACCCGCCTTCAAGGCTTATGTTGGTGAAGAGGCCGAACCGGGCCGCGATGTGCAAAGCGATGACGAACTGCGCCACTACATCAAAAGCCACTGCATGACGATGTATCATCCGACCTCAAGCTGTGCGATGGGAACAGGCGAAAACGCCGTCACAGATCCAACCTCGATGAAAGTTTATGGTCTGGAGGGCCTGCGCATTGCCGATGCCTCTGTTTTCCCGGCTGTGACCTCTGGCAATACCATGGCCCCCACTGTCGCCGTTGCTGAAAAAGCAGCGGATTTGATACGGGCAACATAAAACCCGTCCTTTGTGACGACGAGGGTCGAGGAGAACAAAATGCCCAAATACACGGCGGCCCACTGGGGCAGTTACCGCATTGATGGGCAAGAGCTGTTCCCCCTGTCCTGTGACACAGACCCCTCACGCATTGGGCGCGGCTGGTTGAGTGCGGTTCAAAACCGTGACAGTCGCATCCTTTATCCCGCCGTCAGGAGGGGCTGGCTTGCAGGGGACAAGGGAACAAAACGATGCCGTGACAGCTTTGTCCGCGTCGGCTGGAATCAGGCCATTGCCCTGGCCGCCGGAGAGCTGAACCGCATGCGGCGAACTGTGGGCAATGGAGCCATTTTTGCGGGATCTTACGGCTGGGCCTCTGCGGGGCGGTTCCATCACGCACAAAGCCAGCTCAAACGCTTTATGAACCTGGCGGGGGGCTACGTCGGGGCGCGTGATACCTATTCACATGGGGCCGCAGAGGTACTCTGGCCGCATATCATCGGATTAACCCAGCGCGCTTTTCAGGATTCCTCCCCCAGCTGGTCATTGATCGCCGAACACTGTACGCTGTTGGTGGCCTTTGGCGGTCTATCCCGCCGCACCGCGCAAATCTGTGCCTCGGGAACCACGGAACATGAAGTCCCGGGCTGGCTCAAAAAACTCAACGCACGCCTTGTCAGTATATCTCCCCGCCACGAAGACACCGTAGAGTCTGAATGGCTGTCTATCCGGCCGGGAACCGATACCGCGCTAATCCTCGCTCTCTGTCATAGCCTTCTCGTCACAAACCGCCATGATGAAGGTTTTTTAAACCGTTGTACAAGCGGCTGGCCCCGGTTTAGGGCCTATCTGCGCGGCGAAACGGACGGACAGGAAAAATCCGCCGACTGGGCCGCGCCACTCTGTGACTGCACGGCTCAGACAATCCGTGATCTGGCCCACGATATGGCACAGGCACAAACGATGATAACGATCAGCTGGAGCCTCCAAAGGGCCGATCACGGCGAACAACCGCTCTGGGCCGCCACAGCATTGGCGTGCATGTTGGGACAGATTGGACAGCCTGGAACCGGGTTCGGTTTTGGATACAGTTCTGTCACCCCCATCGGGCGACCTGCGCGGATTTACCGCTGGCCCGCCCTTCCACAAGGTAACAATCCGGTCAAAGACTTTATCCCGGTGGCCCGCATGGCCGATATGTTGGCCCATCCCGGTGGTTCCTATCGCTACAACGGTCAGGTGCGCGTCTTTCCTGATATTCGACTGATCTACTGGGCCGGAGGCAATCCCTTTCACCACCATCAAGACCTCAATCGGCTTGAAAAGCTCTGGTCACGACCCGAGACAGTCATCGTCAACGAGCACAGCTGGACAGCAACCGCCCGCCGGGCGGATATTGTCTTGCCCGCCACAACCCCATTGGAACGCGACGATATGATGATGAATCGGCGCGAAGCCAAAATTGTCTATATGTCACAGATGCTCCCCCCGCCGGGGGAAGCTCTGGACGACTTTGAAATTTTCAGACGACTGGCAGCTGCACTTGATTTTGAACGGGCCTTTACCGCAGGCCGCAACGTTGAGGACTGGTTGCGCCACCTTTGGCAGGAAGCCCGGAACAGCGGTGCAGGGTTAGGAGCCACCCTGCCTGATTTTGACAGCTTTCGCACCGCAGGCCAGTTTGAAATGCCAAATTCAGCAGCAAACTTCATTCCCTTTGCCGATTTTGTCACCGATCCCACCCATCACCCCCTCAAAACAGAAAGCGGGCGCATCACACTGTTTAATCATACCATTGCGGGGTTTGACCTCGATGACTGTCCGGGCCATCCCGTCTGGCAGGAACCCGCCGAATCACTGCTGCACGCCCCCGCAGAGGCCCTGCACCTGATTTCCGGTCAACCTGACACCCGTCTTCACGCCCAAAATGACTCGGGGGATGAATCCCAAAACGACAAGATTTCAGGCTGTGAACCCTGCTTTCTCCACCCCCAGACCGCCGCTACCCGAAAAATTACAGCAGGACAGATCGTCCGGATCTGGAACGGGCGCGGCGCGTGCCTCGCCGGGGTGCGGTTTGACAATAATATCCGCCCCGACTGCATCGCCCTTGCCACCGGAGCATGGTTTGATCCGGTTGATTGCTTTGAAACCCCACTCGAAATCAGCGGCAATCCCAATGTGCTGACTCGCGATCAGGGCTGTTCTACCCTTAGCCAGGGAACAATGGCTCACAGTGCCCTTGTCTTCGTCGCCCCCTGGCCCCACCCCATTCCCGAACGCACAGCCTATAACCCCACGATTTAGTGCGCCTCTGCCCAGCTTTTGCCTGTTCCAGCCTCCACTACGAGGGGAACGGAAAGTTTCAGGACGGGATCGGGGGCTGTTTCCATCACCTTGCATACAACCTCAATCGTGTCGGCGACTTGATCGTCGGGGACTTCAAAAACCAGTTCATCGTGAACCTGCAGGAGCAAATCGGCACCAAGTCCGGCACGATGCAGGGCGGCGGGCATTCGGATCATCGCCCGTTTGATTATGTCTGCGGCTGTGCCTTGAATGGGGGCATTGATTGCCGCCCGTTCGCCAAAGTTGCGCCGCATCGGATTTTTTTCGGTGATCGCCGGAATGAAAATCCGTCGCCCGAAAAGTGTTTCAACATAACCCTGTTCGCGTGCGGTCGCTGTAATTTCGTCCATATAACGACGAATCCCGGGAAAACGGGCAAAGTAGGCCGCAATGTAGTCCTTGGCTTCTGTATTGGAAATTCCCAAGCTCTGCGCCAGACCAAAGGCCGACTGTCCGTAGATAATGCCAAAGTTAATTGCCTTGGCCTGACGGCGCACCATCGGATCCATATCCGCCAACGGGACATCAAAAACCTGATGCGCGGTGATCGCATGAATATCCTGCCCCTCTGCAAAGGCCTGACAGAGAGCCTCTTCACACGCAATATGGGCCACCAGACGCAATTCAACCTGCGAATAGTCGGCGGACAGAAGTGTTGCGCCATCTCTGGCGATAAAGACATCACGGATTTTGCGCCCGTCTTCTGTCCGAATGGGGATGTTTTGCAGATTAGGATCAGACGACGACAACCGCCCGGTCGTTGTCACCGCCTGTGAATAGGAGGTATGCACCCGCCCGGAGTGCGGATCAATCTGATCCTGCAAGGCATCGCTGTAGGTGCTTTTGAGCTTTGATAGCTGTCGCCACTCCAAAACGCGGGCGGGAAGATCATGACCCTCTGCCGCCAGTTTTTCCAGCACCTCCGCCCCCGTTGCCCAGTCCCCGCTTTTTTTACTTTTCTTTCCCCCGGGCAACCCCATCCGGTCGAAGAGAACCTTTCCCAACTGTTTGGGCGAGTTAATGTTGAAGGCTTCCCCCGCCAGGCGGTGAATGGCCTCCTCGAGGTGGGCCAAACGCACAGAAAAATCGTGCGACAGTCGCCGCAAAAGGCCACGGTCAACCCGAATACCCTTTTTCTCCATCCGGGCAAGGACAGGCACAAGAGGGCGTTCGAGTGTTTCATAAACGCTGTTGAGGCGATCACGCATCATGACGGGCTTCAGCACATCATGCAGACGCCATGTCACCAGGGCATCTTCCGCCGCATAATCACAGGCCCGCTCAAGAGGCACCCGATCAAAGGTGATCTGCTTTTTCCCCGTTCCACAGACGTCTTTGAAGGCAATGCAACGGTGCTGGAGATGACGTTGAGCCAGATCATTCATCCCATGACCGCCCCGCCCCCCCTCGACCACATAGGACAACAACATAGTATCGTCAAAGGGGGCCAATTCAATCCCGTGGTGAGCCAGAATCAGGGCGTCATATTTGATATTTTGCCCAATCTTGAGCACAGAGGGGTCTTCCAACAGAGGTTTCAGGCGGGCAATCGCCTGTGCCAGTGGAATTTGTTTTGGCAGGGTTTCAATATTCAAAAGCCCGGAGTCCGATGACCGGTGTGCCACCGGAATATAGCAGGCCCTGTTGCCCCCACAGGACAGGGAAACTCCCACCAGTTCGGCCGTCCTGACATCCAGTGACGTCGTTTCTGTATCAACGGCGACCTGACCACACGCCTGTGCCTCGGCAATCCAGCGCAATAGAGCCGGGTCGTCTTGAATCAGCTCATATTCCGGGGCGGCGGGTTCTGCGTCACAAGTGTCAGGGTCATCGGGCAGGCGGGCCAGAATCGAACGAAAGTCATTTTTCTGCAGAAAGGGCCGCAATTTTACCGGATCATCGGCGCGAGGGATAAAAGCCTCAAGCGGAACCTCAACCGGAACATGCTGATCCAATGTCACAAGCCGACGCGACAGGCGGGCCTGATCCGCATAGTCAATCAAGTTCTGGCGACGTTTGGGTTGTTTGATCTCCGATGCGCGGTTCAAAAGCTGATCCAAAGACCCATAGTCGATAATCAGCTGGGCTGCTGTCTTAATCCCGATGCCGGGCACACCGGGCACATTGTCGGAGGAATCCCCCGCAAGGGCCTGAACATCAATAACCTGTTCAGGGGGAACACCGAATTTTTTTTCAACCTCTGCATGACCAATCGACGTATTTTTCATCGGGTCAAACAGCGCGATTCCCTCCCCCACCAACTGCATGAGATCTTTATCAGAGGACACAATCGTTACCGCAATGCCGCATTCTACAGCCTGACGGCTGTAGGTGGCAATCAAATCATCGGCTTCGTAACCCGCCAGCTCTATGGCGGGCAGATTCATTGCCCCGGTTGCTTCGCGAATCAGGGGAAATTGGGGAATGAGGTCTTCGGGGGCCTCGGGACGATGGCCCTTGTAGTCGGGATAGATTGCCGTACGAAAAGACTCCCGCCCTGCATCGAAAATTACCGCCAAACCGTCACCACTTGACTCTGCCTTGAGCCGCTTGAGCATATTGGTAAAGCCGAAAACGGCATTGACCGGCGTTCCATCAGGCCGCCGCATCGGCGGTGTGCCAAAAAAAGCCCGAAAGATATAGCCTGACCCATCAACCAACGTGAGACGTTTGTAGGCGTTTGTCACCTCTGTTCATCCTCTAACACGGTCTCAAGCCTGTGCGTGTTTGTTGTCTTTGAGGACAAAGCGACAACTGCAATAGGGACAGTCAATCTGCTTTTCGCCTTTTTTCATATGCAGGAAAACGCGCGGATGCCCCAACGCCCCGCCCCCACCGTCACAGGATAAGGTGGTTTTTTCAACCTCAACACGCATAGAGACATTCCCCTTTCGCAATCGGACACCATGTTCCTTATTACCCCCCGTTCCCTCTTTTTTCCAGTTTTTTCGCAGAGGTGATTCTTTTCATTGGACGCAAAAGAGATTAGAAAGACAGTTACGTTTTGCAAGTCGGAAAGAAAGCAATGTCTTTAGACAATGATGCTGCGATTGAAGTTTCACAGCTGTGTAAATGCTACCACGCGGCAAAGGGTGGCGATGCCCTTCAGTCCGTGAGCCTTACTGTTCCCAAGGGAAAGATTTTCGGCCTCCTCGGCCCCAACGGGGCGGGAAAATCCACGCTCATCAATATCCTCGCCGGCCTTGTCAATAAAAGCTCTGGAACCGCAAAAATCTGGGGTTATGACATTGAACAGGCCCCCAGACAGGCGCGCCTGTCCATCGGGATTATTCCGCAGGAACTCAATTTTGATCCCTTTTTCACCCCGTGGGATCTGCTGGAACAGCAGGCGGGATTCTTTGGCGTTCCCGCCCAAAAGCGGCACACAGCAGAAATTCTCGAGATTATGGGTCTGACAGACAAGGCTCAGGCCCACACCCGCGCCCTGTCTGGCGGGATGAAACGACGGCTCATGGTCGCCAAGGCCCTTGTCCACAACCCGCCTGTTTTAGTACTCGACGAACCCACCGCAGGGGTTGATCTTGAATTGCGCCAGCACCTCTGGGGCTATGTGCGCAAACTCAATGCCCGGGGAACAACAATCGTGCTAACAACGCACTATCTGGGCGAAGCCGAAGAACTCTGCGATGATATCGCTATTCTCAATCACGGGCAGATCATCGCCTGCGATAGCAAGGACGCTTTGCTCGCACGTCTCGAGGGCAAAACCCTGATTGTGACCCTGCGCGCCCCGCTTACAGACCACCCGCTTGACCTGCATGATTTCTGCACCGAACAGCTTGCACCCAATCGTCTGGCCCTGACCACCCGCCCGACAGACGGGCAAATTGACAGCCTCCTTCACGCTCTGCAAAACGCCGGACACACCATCACGGACATCACTACAGAACAGAGCGATTTAGAGGACATTTTCCTGCACCTGACCCGCACAGGCCAAACAGAAGAAAGACAAGAAAAATGACGAAAATCTTTAAATCCCACAGACCAAAACAAGCAAAACAACAAAAATATGCACAGCAACAACGCCCTGAACAATCCCCTTCCATCAACCTCGACACAGGGGAGGTCGGCGGGCCAGAGGGGCTGGAGCCGACACGCTATGGCGACTGGGAGCGCAAGGGTATTTGTGTTGATTTTTAGCCTAAAAAAACGCCGGACACTCAACTTGTTCGCAAAAAAACAAAAATTATCCTGCAAAATTTAAGGAGCCTGCATCATGTATGATCCAGAAAATATCTTTGCACAGATCATCCGGGGCGACATTCCCGCCACCCCGCTTTATGAAAACGATCATGTTCTGGCGATTAACGACATTGCGCCCAAGGCTCCGGTTCACATTCTGATTATTCCCAAGGGAGCCTACACAGACTTCGCCGACTTCGCCAGACGCGCCAGCGATGCAGAGGCACTCGCCTTCACCCGCGCCATTGGCGAGATTGCGACC
This sequence comes from Kiloniellaceae bacterium, assembly GCA_965199245.1. GTDB lineage: Bacteria > Pseudomonadota > Alphaproteobacteria > Kiloniellales > Kiloniellaceae > Carbonatibacter. The sequence goes on along the minus strand of CBDAQP010000001.1, from coordinate 1,067,838 downwards.
GCCCAGGGCCTTGATGAGAACGGCTATCGCCTCACCACCAACATTGGCAAGGATGGTTGTCAGGAAGTTCCACACTATCACGTGCATCTGGTCGGCGGTCAAAAGCTCGGGCCACCCTTCCCGGAGGAGAAGGGATAAATCAGGCCACAATCTGTTGCCGCCGATAACCGAGGGCTTCTGACAGGTGGGCGAGAGTGACAGAATCTGACTGGTCAAGGTCTGCAATGGTGCGGGCCACCTTTAAAACGCGGTGATAGCTACGGGCGGAGAGGCGGAATTTTTCTGCAGCCTGCTGTAAAAGCCTGCGGCTTGGGGCATCCAAAGGAACCAGAGCTTCCAACAGTTGCCCCTCAGCCTCTGCATTGCAGGTCAGGGGGCTGTTCAAGACGACAAAACGTGCCCGCTGGAGATTTCGGGCCGCCTGAACCCGGGCCGCGACCTCTGCGGAGCCTTCAGCTGCAGGGGGCAGAGACAGATCAGAGGGTGTGACCGGGGGCACATCAAGATAAAGATCAATACGATCATAAAGCGGGGCAGAAATCCGGGCCTGATAGTTGCGGGCACACTGTGGCCCACGGGCACAGACACCAGTGCAGGCATCCACTTCGCCACAGCGACAGGGATTCATGGCGGCGACCAACTGCACCCGCGCTGGATAGGTGATATGTGCCCCCGCCCGGGCAATGGTAATATGTCCTGTTTCCAACGGCTGTCTGAGTACCTCGAGCACAGAGCGACTAAATTCCGGCAGTTCGTCCAAAAATAACACCCCCCGGTGAGCCAGCGATATTTCCCCCGGCTTGGCACGCGGCCCCCCACCGGCCAAGGCCACTGCCGAGGCCGAATGGTGCGGGTCACGAAAGGGGCGTTGGTGATGCAAGACACCATCACGCAAAAGGCCCGCGAGAGAATGAATCATCGAAACATCTAAAATTTCTTCGGGTTCGAGACGGGGCAAAATAGACGGCAAGCGATGGGCCAACATCGACTTTCCAGACCCGGGTGGCCCATTCAAAAGCAAATGATGCCCCCCCGCTGCCGCAATTTCTAAAACACGTTTCGCGGCCTCCTGTCCCTTGATGTCACGTAGGTCAATTCCTTCCTTTTCCGGTAGCGGCATAATCCCCGGTTGCGGTTCAGCAATTACCGCCCCATTTCTAAAATGGTTCATGAGCTGGAGGAGGTTTTCAGGGGCCACAATGCTCAAACCCTTGATCCACGCGGCTTCTGCCCCTTGAACAGACGGACAGATCAGGCCCTGATCTTGGCTCATGGCATGGAGTGCGGCAGGCAAAATACCACTAACCGGGCGCAACGCCCCATCAAGGCCTAATTCACCAAGGGCATGAAATTGAATCAGGTCTTCTATCGGGAGGATCTCCATAGCACAGAGAATTCCCAAAGCAATCGGTAGATCAAAATGACTGCCCGCCTTGACGAGGTCAGCCGGGGCCAGATTGACCGTAATGCGTCGGGCGGGAAGCGACAACCCCAAAACCGTCAAAGCCGCACGCACACGCTCACGCGATTCGGCAACGGCCTTGTCCGGCAAGCCAACAATCGTAAAGGCTGGAAGACCATTGGCAAGTTGCACCTGAACATCGATTGTCCGCACCTCAACACCTTCAAAGGCAACGGTGCTGATTTGAACGGTCATAGACGAGCTTCCAGTCAAAGGGAGGCGGCAAGGAAATAGACCCTTGTGTTTCTCAAACGTCGTTCCCAACCTTGGTGCGGGCGGCCGGACTTGAACCGGCACGACCGAAGTCGAGGGATTTTAAGTCCCTTGTGTCTACCACTTCCACCACGCCCGCCTGTCCCCCGCTTCTGCCGTAAAAGAACAAGTTTTGCAAGCCGCTTTCAGACCCTGTTGTGATCAAAATTCTTCAGGGCAAGAACTGTTCGCGAATGATCCGTTCTTCCAAGTTGTGTTCAGGATCAAAAAGCAGACGCAGGCTCAGGTCACTGGATTCGTGAATAGTGACCTTCGACACCGCGCGAATTTCCGTAAAATCAATGGCGGCAGACACCGGGCGCTTGTCGGCTTCTAACACCCGCAAATTGACCGTCGCACTATTGGGGAGCAAGGCCCCTCGCCAACGTCTGGGCCGAAAGGCAGAAATTGGGGTCAGGGCCAACAATCTAGTCCCCAGCGGCACAATGGGGCCATGAGCAGAGAGGTTATAGGCCGTACTGCCCGCAGGGGTAGAGACAATCACCCCGTCACAGACCAGTTCTTCCATTCTTAAAACGTCATCGATATGCAGACGAACCTTTGCCGCCTGACGGGTTTCACGGTGAAGCGATACCTCATTCACGGCCAGTGCCCTGTGGGCCACACCCTCCACTGTTTTAACCTCTGCAACAAGTGGATGCAGGATAATCTGCTGAGCACGCGATAAACGTTCGCGCAGGTCATCGAGATCAAAGCGATTGAGCAAGAACCCGACACTGCCCCGATTCATGCCATAGATCGCTGTCCCGCGCGTCATAAAGCGGTGCAATGTCTCAAGCATAAAACCATCACCGCCCAGAGCAACAATGACCTCTGCCTCCTCCACCGCAACGGCATCATAACGGGCACACAGCTTATCAAAAGCCATTTTCGCCCGCACGCCATCAGAGGCCACAAAGGCAAGTTTGGGGGCAAGTTTTGCCTTTTCATCAGAAAAGGAGTTGTTTTTTTTCGACATCTGTGCGTTTTCCGAAACAGTCATGAGGGAGGGTGTTCAGGAAGAACCATCCAATCGGGCAGGCAAAGGGACAGGGGGCAGTCGCCCGCGAAAATCTCTGCAGGTGACTGGATAAACCGCAAGCGCACAAGAGCCAGGGCTCGCGCCCCGCACACGCTCATAATCGTCCCGACCTTTTCTCCCCCGGAAGTCACAGACAGCCCACTTTCGAGAGGCGTACCATCCCGGGACACAACGGGAACCAATCGTTTTTTCAACAAGGCACGATAGCGTGTGCGCGCGGTGAGCTCCTGTCCAATAAAACAGCCCTTGGCCCAGTCAATCGCTCCCAACTCATTAAAACCATTTTCGAGCAACAGCGATTTTTCCGGCTGGAGATCACCTGTACCCTCTGGCACCCCAAGGCACAAACGGCGGTCATCGTAATCACGCCGTAAACCGGGGACAATATCTTCTTGTTTTGCCTTAAAATCTGCAACCTGTGCCCGGGGCAAAATCACCCGTTGCCCCAACCCCGCATGACGCGGATCAACAAAACGGATGACATCCCCGTTCCGCTCGGTCACGCCCGCCTGCTCTTCACGCCCAACAGGGTCAGTCTGTCCCTGAACAATGAGCGCAAAAACACAGTGGTCTGTGCGCTGTGCAAAAACAACCTGGCGACGTAGCCTATAAAGCGTTAATCGTTTCAGCAAATCCGGCAGGCGGGCGGCCTCTGTGTCCAGCAAAAAAGACCCCTCTGCGCCCCGAATGAGAAAAAAATCATGCAGATATTTTCCCTGCGGCGTCAAAAGTGCAGACCAAAGGCTCTGTCTTTGCGAAACCCTGGTGACGTCTTGAGAAACCAAAGCCTGGAGAAAATCACTTGCCTCCGGCCCGGATATCTCCAAAAGACCGCGTTGTGGCAAATCAATCAGCAACAAGGGCGCAGACATCAGCAAAAATCCCGAAAAATTGAGACTCCTCTAGGCTCTTTATATTTACAGCTTAAGCCTTGGAAATCAATGCCACAAACCCTATAAGACCCCATGCGGATTCTTTTTATTACCTCAAACAATGTCGGTGACGCCGTTTTAAACAATGGTTTGCTCGCCCACTTGCTGGCGCAAAGTTCCAGGCCAAAGGTCACTGTTGTCGCGGGGCGGGCTTCATCCGGTCTTTATCAGGCTATGCCCGGACTGGCAGAATTGATTGTCCTGGAAAAGGAACGCTACCATCGTCACTGGTTCAAACTCTGGGCGCAAGTCGCCAGGGAGCGTTGGGATCTGGTTGCTGATATGCGCCGGACAGCACTTGGGCTTTTTCTGAGATCCAACAAACGGCTTGTTACACCTCCTAAGGACATGACCCGCCACAGGGTTGTTGAACTGGGTGCGTTGACCCCGGATCACCGCCCCCCCGCCCCCGTGGCTTGGTCTTCAACGGAGAATAACCGCCGGGCCGCGCAGTGGATTGCAACCGGATCCCCTGTTCTGGCCTTGGGACCAACAGCAAATTGGCCCGGAAAACAGTGGCCCTGTGCACGTTTTATCGCCCTTGCACGCGCCCTGAGCGCAAAAAACGCCCCGCTGGAAGGCGCACGCTTTGCTGTTTTTGCGACGGCATCTGAACGCGCACAGGCCGCCCCTTTACTAGATTCTTTTCCCCGAGAACAGATTATTGATCTGGTGGGCCGCACTACACTGGGGGAGGCCGCCGCCTGTCTGAAACGCTGTGATTATTATATCGGCAATGATTCGGGCCTCATGCACCTCGCGGCGGCCTGTGGAGTGCCCACACTCGGGCTTTTCGGGCCAAGCTGTGATGTCCGTTATCATCCCTGGGGTGAAAAGGCCTGGTGGGTGAGAACACCTGAAACGCTCGATGACATTATCCAGGCCCCCGGCTATGATCGTCATAACGGGTTGAGCTATATGACCAGCCTGTGTCTTGACAGAGTTCAAGCCATTGCAGAAGAGATGATTTCAGACCAACGCAGGAGGGAATATGTCCACCCATCAGCTTTCGGCTCTTCTGGTCGTCCATAACGAGGAAAAAAGACTCCGCGCCTGTTTGGAACGGCTGGTTTTTTGCGACGAAATTGTTGTTGTTCTTGATCGTTGCGATGACGGAACAAAATGGATTGCCCAGGAATTCGGCTGTCGTCTGTGCGAAGGGGCCTGGCCTCTTGAGGGCGATCGCCGCAATGCAGGCAACGCGGCCTGTCGGGGGGATTGGATTTTGGAAATTGATGCGGATGAATGGGTCAGCCCGGAGCTATCGGCAGAAATTCGCGCCACCCTGACCACAGCGCAGGCGGATTATTACCTGATTCCTGTTGATAACTATGTCGGTGAACGCTGTGTCCGCTATGGATGGGGTGCGCAGTTCGGCACCTCCTCTGTCTCACGACTCTGTCGCAAGGGGATCAAACGCTGGGGCAGGGAACGCGTCCACCCCCGTCTGATCTGGACAGACGGGACCCGCCGGGGGCATCGTCTGAGTCATCGCCTGACCCATTTTGTCGATCAAGATATTTCCGACATGATCCGCCGACTTGATTCCTATAGCAGCGCACGGGCCATGGACTTGGTCGAAAACAATGCGGTGGGATCAACAGCACAGAATGTGCGCCGTCTTTTCAGTCGGTTCTGGCGATGCTTTGTCACGCGCAAGGGCTACCGCGAAGGGGGCTTGGGTGTTTTGATTGCGGCCTTTGCTGCCCTCTATCCCTTGCTGTCACATATCAAGGCCCGCCAGGAAGAAAAAGAAATCAGGGCGCGTCTTGCACAGGAAAAGGAATCTTGTTCAAAACCTCCTGCACGCCCAAGGCAGAAAGATCATCAACCTGATGAGCATTGACACAAGGGCCGAGTGGGCGAATCTTTTGAGGATTTGACGCCCTGGAGTAAAGTACAAGCACCGCACAGCCATTTGTGGAGAGCATGTGCATCGGGCCTGTGTCATTGCCCACCGCAAAACAGGCAGACCGCCCCAAAACCGCAATCTGTTCAGGTGATGTCTGCCCACAAAGGTTAATAACCCCCGCACAAGCCGCCGCAATGCTTGAACAGACCTGCTGTTCAGCTGCTGTTCCCAAAACGACAACCGCCATCTTGTGGCTGATTTGTTGGGCCAGTTCGATAAACTGTGCGACGGGCCAGCGTTTATCTGGACGATGCGCAGATCCCCCGGGGACGAAAACAGCAAAACGCTCAGGGAGCTGAAAGGCCGATATGTCAGCCCGAATAAAGGACATATCCGGCTGGGGATTATTCTTAATCCCAACAAGGGCCAGTTGCTGGTCTTCGCGCGTTGTCACGAGGCTCACCGTCCCCGCCGGAATAATCTGGCGGTGCGAACAGCCCCTGACCTTGCCCACCCATTCCGTGCGCGGGCTACAGCACAGACGGGAGAGATAGAAATAACAGGCACTGCGGTCATTACGCTGGAGATCATAGACGCGATCAAAACGGTTTGTGATCAACCACCGCCACAGGCGAACCCATGTTCTGATCTGAAGGCCACGGGGGCTTTCATCGGTCTGAATACTATCGAAAAGCCCGCTGTGCCGGGCCAATGTCACAAAAGGTGCCCTGGTCAACAGCGACAGGTGGGCGCGGGGATGATGCGCCCTGATTGCCTGAAAAGAGCGCAAAGACAAAATAAAATCGCCAAAGGCAGAGAGCTTGATAATCAGGATTTTTTCCTGAACAGGCATCACTGTTCCCCACCGGCCATCCAGATCGGATTGGTGAGTTTGGACAGCATCTGTGCATGGGCCTGTTGTTCCTGCGCGGACAATTCAAAAACCCGGGCAGGACGCGCCCCCCCTGCCGGGCCAGATTTTTGCTCCGGCCCCGTGTCTTTTTCCTGTCCGGGTGAAAAGTGCTGTGATGTCAGAGCAAGGCCCCGCTGACGACCACCGCGCAGTTCGAGATAAACCTCTGCCAATAACTCGCAATCGAGCAAGGCCCCGTGATAGCTACGTGCAGAATTATCGATGCCGAAACGACGACAGAGTGCATCAAGGTTCGCAGGTGCACCGGGGAAAAGCTCACGGGCAATGAGCACAGTATCAATCGCCTTATTGCCCAGTTGTGCACGTCCCGCCCGCACCAGTTCGGCGTTGAGAAATTTCAGATCAAATCCAGCATTGTGAATGACAAGGGGATCATCACCGATAAAGGACAGAAAGTCATCAACAACGGAGGCGAAAACAGGTTTATTCGCCAGAAAATCATCGCCCAATCCATGTACTTTAAAGGCCGCCTCTGGCATATCACGTTCTGGATTGAGATAGAGCTGAAGATTTTGTCCCGTTGGAATATTTTGGATGATCTCCAAACATCCAATTTCAACAATCCTGTGACCTTCTTCGGGTTTGAAACCTGTTGTCTCGGTATCGAGAATGATTTCTCTCATTGATCTCCTCCCTGTGAATCATCACGAGCGTTTAAACTGTGCAAAAATCTTTCCAGTGCCGTTCTTGTTTTGCGTAAACCCAGCCCTGTCTGCACCACCCACTGCGCCCGGCGCAATTTTTCACGCTGTGGCATTTGGCGGGCCAACAGGCTGTCAAAACACTCAACCGTCATTCCCGGACGACGCAAGGCCCGTTGTTTTTGTAGAAAAGGCGGGGCATGAACAACAAGAATGGCATCACACTGTTCTTCAAGCCCCCGCTCATAAAGCAGGGGAATATCCAGGGCAACAACACGCACACGGGCAAAGCGTTTCAAAAATCGCGCCCGATCCTGCCTGACCAGGGGGTGAAGGATTGATTCCAGTCGCGTCAACGCCTCCATATCTGAAAAAACGACGCGAGCCAATGCCGCCCTGTCCACCACCCCTGTTTCATCGACAAGATCCGGCCCAAAGGCCCGCACAACGCCCGGAACAGCCGCCCCCGATAAAAGCCGATGCACTGTCGCATCGGCATCATGAACCGGAACAGCACTTTGGCGCAAAAGCCGGGCCACTGTGGACTTACCGACAGCGAGAGACCCTGTTACCCCCAAAACAAACACTATCCGCTTCCCATCACAACCTGCCTGATATCTTCGGTGACCGCTGGCGGGTGTCCAAACCAGGCTTCAAAACCGGGCCGAGCCTGATGCAATAACATCCCCAGCCCGTCAACAATCCGCGCCCCGCGTGCACGGGCCTGTGCCAGAAACGGCGTTATCAACGGCGCGTAAACCAGATCATTGACCACCGTTTGTGGGGACAAATGGGAAAAATCCAGATCAAGGGGCGGCTGTCCCGTCATCCCCAATGAGGTCGTATTGACTAACAAATCACAATCTATCATCATCCGGCTTCGATTGGCCCAGGAGAGAACAGAGAGGGTACAGCCGTTTGTTTTGGTATCCTCTGCCAGTTTTCGGGCGCGTTCCTCCGTGCGATTAACCACTGTGATCTCTGTTACTCCTGCGTCTTGAAGGGCGACAAGAACCGCGCGGGCCGCTCCCCCCGCCCCCAGAACAGCTGCCCGTTTGCCCTGAAGGTCGAAAGAAACACTTTGACGAATGTTTTCAATAAAGCCAAAGCCATCGCTGTTGCGTCCGTAAATTTTTCCCTCCTGAAAAACCAGCGTATTCACTGCACCCATCCGCACAGCGAGGGGATCAAGACCATCACAAAAGGCCATGACCTTTTCTTTATGCGGAAGTGTCACATTGGCCCCCCTAAACCCGACGGCGACAAGTCCGCGAACAGCCCTTTCCAGATCGTCTGGAGCCACACAAAGGGGAAGGTAAGCCCCATCAATGCCATAACACTGTAACCAATAGCTGTGCAGACGCGGTGATTTCGAATGAGACACCGGAAACCCCAGCACACCTGAAAAGAGTGTTTGCCCGCTGGAGAAGACTCTTTCCTGTTTCATTGGTCGTCTCCTTGTCTTTGCTCAAGATGATGATGGTGATAGTTGATAATGGTTGCCGCTGTTTCTTCAATCGAACGACGGGTGACATCAATCAGTGGCCAGTGATGGCGATGGCAGAGCTTGCGCGCCATCCTGACTTCTGCGGTGACGAGGTCAGGATCAACATAGGCTGTGGTTTCATCCTGTTCCTTCATCATGAATCGCAAGCGGCTTTTACGCACCAGGACAAGGGACTGGGGATCACGGGTGAGACCAACCACAAGAGGGCGGGTGAGATGAAAAAGATTATCGGGCAAAGGACATCCCGAAACAACGGGAATATTCGCCGTTTTGAACCCCTTATTCGCCAGATAAACAGAAGTTGGCGTTTTAGAGGTGCGTGAGACACCAACAAGCACAAGATCTGCGGCGTTGAGATTTTGTGGAAGTTGGCCGTCATCATGGTTCAGCGTGTAGTTCATCGCCTCAATCCGATTGAAATACTCGCTATCAAGAGCGTGTTGAAGACCGGGTTTTCCAGAAATTTCAATATTATAATAGCTTGCCAAGGTATGAATAACGGGATCGAGGACAGGGATTGAAGGCACCTGATAACGCCGACAGGCCTGGATGAGAATATCCCTCAAATCGCGATCTACCATTGTAAAGAGAACAGGCCCTGGATTTTCACGTAATCCGTCCAGAACTCTATCCATCTGGGTGCGCGTTCTAATCAGTGACCACACCTGTTCAACAGCATTCAATCCATCAAACTGTACCACACAGGCCCGACTGAGCGCATGGATTGTTTCACCTGTCGAATCAGAAACAAGATGCAGATGCGTTTTGGTCACGACAAGGCCTCATAAAAAACGACAGGAAACAAAAAACTGTGGATAAAAACCTGAAAGAATCGATAACAATCTGTCCATAACAACCACTCTGTCCCGGAGACAGTTTTTTCATCCACGTTTACGCCCAAGCTGTCCCCAATTTTTTCCCCACGCTTTAAAAAGAAACGACAAGGATACAAAAAACACAGGCAAAGGATCAAGACATCTGACACAAGAGCCAGCTTGCCCTTTTCACACAAGTCATTTTTCAAACAGTTCACAGGGACAAAAAGCAAAAAATCAAACCGATAGAAAACCCTTTTCACAAAAATCCACAAAAGCCCCACAAAAAAGCCCACAAAGAGAAAACAAAAAAGGAACCCCCAAGGCATGAGAAGGAACAAAAAGAGACAAAAAATTTATCCCCCATCACTCACAGGAACAACATCAACAAAAACCTAAAAACAAAAAAGAATAAAGCTTGAGAAGTTTGACATAACAAAGAAAAATCACCATACAAAAGGCTAGAGGATCAACGAAACAAGGCAGACTAAAATCATGACAGACAAACTCATGATCAAAGCCCTGAGAGGCGAAAAGACAAAGCGTCCGCCCATCTGGCTTATGAGACAGGCCGGACGATATCTGCCGGAATATCGAGCAACCAGACAAAAAGCCAAAGGGTTTCTCGAACTGTGTTATAACCCTGAACTCGCCACGGAAGTCACCCTCCAGCCTATTCACCGCTTTGGCTTTGATGCCTCAATTCTCTTTAGTGACATTTTGGTTGTACCCCATGCCCTGGGACAAAAAGTCTGGTTCGAGGAAGGTCAGGGACCGAAACTTGACCGGCTGCAAAAAGCAGATGATATCAGGAAACTCAACACAGAAAACTTTCACAGTCATCTTGAACCTGTCTACGAAACTATTGAACGACTCAAGGAAAGGTTGCCACAGGAAACAACACTGATCGGATTTGCAGGCGCACCCTGGACAGTCGTGAGCTACATGATCGAAGGCGGATCATCAAAAGACTACACACAATCAAAAACATGGGCCTTTTCAAACGAAGAATCGTTCAAAAAGCTTATTGATCTAGTCACCATAGCAACTGCAGACTATCTCATTGAACAGATCAACCGGGGCGCAGAAACAGTACAAATTTTTGACTCATGGGCCGGAGTCTGGCCAGAAGAATACTTGAAAAAATGGTGTTTAAATCCTTGCAAAGACATTATCAAGGCTATCAAAAAGGTTCACCCGGATATTCCTGTTATTCTTTTCCCACGCATGGTGGGATCAGCCTATAAAATCTTTGCCCAACACTCAGGCGCAGATGCCTTAAGTCTTGATACAACAGTTCCCCTGTCATGGGCCTGCAGCGAACTTCAAAAAAATGTTACTATTCAAGGCAACCTTGATCCCCTTGTCCTCGTTGCCGGCGGACAGACTCTTGATCAGGAAGTTGATCGTATTCTTAACCACCTTTCAAACGGGCCTTTTATTTTTAACCTTGGACACGGGATTGTTCCACAAACCCCTCCCGAACATGTCGCACAGTTAATAGAGCGAATTCACAGAGTGACAGCTTGATCTCCCCCTCATCATTGAAAGCCACCGGTTCATGATTGACAGTTTGTCCGAGTTCCTTGCCCCCGCCTATTCCTGGATTAAGGTTATTCACATCGTCGCTGTAATCTCATGGATGGCAGGTCTACTCTATCTTCCCCGTCTCTTTGTCTATCATGCCTCCGTTCCCATAAGGTCGGAACGTTCGGAACTTTTCAAAACAATGGAAAGAAAACTTTTCCGCTTTATCATGGGACCAGCCATGCACGTCACATGGTTCACAGGGATTCCCTTGGTCATTATCCTTCAAGCCTGGCAAGATGGTGGCTGGTTTCATACCAAACTATTAGCCGTTGTCCTGATGACCTTTTGTCATGGCTATTGCGGCAATATCCTTAAAGGTTTTAAAAAAGATCAAAACAAACATTCTGAAAAGTTTTTCAGGATATTTAACGAAGTACCAACTTTTCTGATGATTGTTATTGTGATTATGGTGGTTGTAAAACCTTTTTAAAAAAATGTAATCTTTTGCTTGACCCTACAGGGACTGTCCTGTATCCCCGCCGCACTGGGACGGTTTTCAAGAAAAAGAGTCAAAAATCCGTCCCCATCTTTTTTACCCATCCCTTCTCTGGAAAATTTTTCTCTGATTGAACTTTTCCTTTTTCCTGTAGGAAAGTTTTCGAACTTTAGTGACAGAGTCCTCTAAATCCAGAAACGCGAACAAGAAACAGCACAGAAACAGCTATGAATCTCCAGGATCTTAAAGAAAAAAGCCCGTCTGAACTGCTTACACTGGCTGAAGAACTCGCCATTGAAAACGCCAACAGCCTCCGCAAACAAGACATGATGTTTGCTATTCTCAAACAGATGGCAGAAAACGAAGTTCCAATCTATGGATCAGGTGTTTTGGAAATACTCCAGGATGGTTTTGGTTTTCTCCGCGCGCCGGAGTCAAATTATCTGCCCGGGCCAGATGACATCTATATTAACCCCACGCAAGTGCGTCGTTTTGGTCTCCGCACAGGCGACACAGTTGAGGGCCAGATTCGTGCCCCACGCGAGGGGGAAAGGTATTTTTCGCTTTTAAATGTCCGTTCAATTAACTTTGATGCACCGGAACATTCACGCCACCGAATCAATTTCGACAATCTGACACCACTTTACCCGGATGAAAAATTGAATCTGGAATTAGGCGATGGTTCAAAAAAAGATCGTACCACCCGTATCATTGATCTTGTTGCACCCTTAGGAAAAGGACAACGGGCCTTAATTGTGGCACCACCACGCACTGGCAAAACTGTGCTAATGCAGAATATTGCCCATGCCATCAATAGCAACCATCCCGAAGTTTTCCTGATTGTCCTCTTGATTGATGAACGTCCTGAAGAAGTCACTGACATGGCGCGCTCGGTCAAGGGCGAAGTCGTCAGTTCAACCTTTGACGAACCCGCTCACCGTCACGTGCAGGTAACAGAGATGGTTCTGGACAAGGCAAAACGCCTTGTTGAACATAAAAAAGATGTGGTAATTCTTCTCGATTCCATCACCCGTTTAGCCCGTGCCTATAACACTGTTGTTCCCAGTTCAGGAAAGGTTCTTACAGGGGGAGTCGATGCCAATGCCCTACAACGTCCCAAACGCTTTTTTGGAGCAGCGCGCAATGTTGAGGAAGGTGGCAGTCTCACTATTATTTCAACTTCCCTAATTGATACGGGAAGCCGTATGGATGAAGTGATATTTGAAGAATTCAAAGGTACGGGGAACGCGGAAATTGTCCTTGATCGCAAACTTGCAGACAAAAGAACCTTCCCCGCGATCGACATTGGAAAATCAGGCACACGTAAAGAAGAACTTTTGGTCGAAAAGAGTACACTGTCAAAAATGTGGGTTCTACGTCGCATTCTTATGCCAATGGGTGTGAATGATTCTGTTGATTTTTTGCTTGACAAGCTCAAAAATACAAAAAACAACAGTGGCTTTTTTGACACGATGAATCAATAAATCGCTCATTACGCCAGGTTAATAAGGGTGTCCAGCTCTTAAGCCAGTACAAGAAAAGCAAATGGTTGTCTTCTACAGGTAGATCAATTCAATCTCAAGTATGCAACGGGAGAAAAACTCAGTGTCTTTTCCGACGAGACATAAGGTGGTCGAGACCTTTTCCCCTGAAAAGTTCAGGTTTGCTGTCGATCAACTCAACAAACTGCTCGGGCGTGCCACAGGGCAGGGGACGCCATAGAAGCACCCGGGAGGGTGTCAAACCCGTTTTTTCTTGAAAGTTTTCCGCCCCTGTGCTGAATCTGTGACACGGAAACACCACAGGACAGCCCGACTGCTGTTCTCCCCAAAGCTGTGCCATTGAGCAGTTAGCTTTTCCCGTATGACAGGTTCATGCGACCTTGTCCACTCTGTTCCGGGTTAACCCGGAACAGAGTGATGCGAATTCATTGGGGGTTGCCCAATTCAGGGCGGAGTGTGGCCTGTGATTGTTGTCGTTGAGCATCCATCTTTCGGTCACGCCTCTCTCAGAATCTGTCTAACAATTAAGTTTTATAATTCTGTTGATTGCGATTTGTATGAAGCGTAGCCGGATCATGGCTTCCTGCGTTTTGTCGAGATTTTCGTCATTTTTTGCCAGCCGCCTTGCAGGCTCCAGCCATGCGAAAGATCGCTCAACAATCCAGTGCTTTGGCAGCAGCTTGAACGCTTTTTCTTCACCTCGCTTTACGATCTCGATTTTCAGTTTTTCCTGATTGGCCAATGCGTCCATGATCGGCCCGCGATAACCAGCCCAGAACAATTTCAGCCTTCTGTGCTTTTTCTTTATATCGTTCAAGAGAATGCGGGCCGCGATCCTGTATTCCAGCATCATGCACCACCGGATGCAGCGGAAACCCGGGCAGATCCACCCATAAATGCCGCTTGATTCCCTTCACTTTCTTGCCGGCCCCCTTTTTTGTGTCCGGGCCTTGACCGATTGTGAGTCGATAATGGCCGCGCTTGCCTGTTCGTTCCGTCCCTCAAGCAGCCAAAGCACGAGGTCACGCAGGATAATGTGCCAGGTTCCATCCTTTGTCCAGCGACTGAAATGGCCGTGAACGGCATGGCGGGAAATCTTTGGGAACAAGTCGCCACTGACAGCCTGTTTTCAGAACCTAAAAACAGGCACTTAATATATTCCCGAGTGAATGTTTGAAGGGACGGCCACCGCCATTGCGGTGCTCAAAATATCCGCGCAACAGAGACCATTGCGCATCGGTGAGATCAGTATCATAAGTCATACCGAAAATCATTAAAGACAATTTATTGATAAATAATTAATAATTGTTAGACAGCTTCTAAGAAAGGAATGAGCAAAGCGAACGCTTGAGAAAAGAACAAAACCGGATTAAACTGGACAACAGGGACAGAAAACCATGAGTGATATAATGACTGACGTGAGTGAAATGAACAAAAGAGTAAGCCGCATTGAGGGAGGCCAGCAGGGCTTAAACACCTATCTGCCTCTCTTGCTCAAACGCTTTGAAGGAATTGAAGACAGGCTTGAAGCCGACCTCAATGAAACACGGCAGGAATTAAAACAAACAGAGCGGAAAATTGAAGCCAAGCTCGAAAGTTCAAACCAGAAGCTTGAAGCCAGGCTTGAAGCGACAGAGCAGAGGCTTGAGGCTGACCTCAAGGCGACAGATCAGAAGATGGACGACATTCACAAGCAAAATAGCGAAGGTATTGCCAAGCTCCAAAGCGATAACCGTAATATGCTCATTGCGCTGATCCTGACAGGTATCGGCATTGCCGCCTCAATCTACTTTACCTGATCTGCACACTCTCACAGATGAAAGGGGTCACAAGGCCCCTTTTTTTCTATGCGTTGTAGATCGTATAGAGGCCCTCGAAATTGAAACGGATTGCGGAGCAATAAACCCTGCCTGCTCCGCCCTGGCGCAGTGAGACATGGCCAGGGCATCTTCACTGTTCTTCAAAGGGCTTCACAGATCACCACATCACAGGGCGCGCGGTCGATAAAATCTGTTCAAAGCGTTCTATGGGGGACGCCCCCGAAACTGGACACCCGTATTAACCCCCGATTTATGCCCTGCTGTGGCCAATTGTGATTTTTCGAGACGGTGCTTTTTTCGCCGCAGATTGCGTTGGCGGGACGTTTTTTATGACAGAATCCGCATTCCGGACGGAGTCATCCTGCGGTTGCCCGGCGTTCATGGAAGATCAGGCGATTCATGTTGCAGGCGAGATTGGCCAGCGTCAGTCTGGCTTCTGCCCGTTTGAGGGTGCGGATGAACATGCTGTTCTCCCCAAAGCTGTTCCACTGAGTAGTCAGCTTTTCCCATATGACAGGTTCATGCGATCTTGTCCACTCTGTTCCGGGTTAACCCGGAACAGAGTGATGCGAATTCATTGGGGGTTGCCCAATTCAGGGCGGAGTGTGGCCTGTGATTGTTGTAGCTGATCCTCCATCTTTCGGTTACATCCTGCGCCTCTCTCAGGCTTGAAAACAGGTTTTCATTCAGGCATTCATCCCTGACCCGGGCGTTGAAGGCTTCGATGAAACCGTTTTGGCTGGGCTTCCCCGGCTGTATGAACTGGAGATCAACGCCACTGTCCCGAGCCCATTTGAACATCGCCATCGAGGTGTATCCGGTGCCATTGTCACAGACGATGACCTCCGGTTTGCCATACAAGTCGAGGAGCCGGGTCAGTTCCCTGGCCACCCGAAGACCGTTAATCGAAAAATCCACGGTCATGGCGTGGCATTGTTTGGTGAAGTCATCGATAACAGTGAACAACCGGATACGCCGGCCGCTGGATAGCTCATAAAGTCCATGCTCCATTTCTGTCCGGGGGATGTCGGCAGCACCAGGGGCCTGCGGACGATCGTCTCCGTTTCTTGCGCTTGCGCACCTGCAAACCTTCTTCCACCTATATCCGGTGGGTCTTTTTGTGGTTGGCCCCGAAGCCCTCACGCCTGAGCAGAACATGCCATCGCGGATGACCAAAGCGACGATGCCGATCGGCCAGCTCCCGCATCTTCCGCCGCAACTCTGTCTCCGGTGACTGAACCGATTTGTAGCGGTGCGTGGAACGCGGCTGACCCGCCAGACGACAGGATCGGCGTCAGGCCAGTCTCCTGAAGCAGCACAACAGCGCGGCGACGGCCTTCGGGGCTCAGATCTTTTTTAGAACCTCCTCCAACGCCATCTTGTCCAGCGATAAATCCGCAACCAGCTTCTTCAGGCGCCGGTTCTCCTCTTCCAGATCCCGGAGGCGGCGAACCTCATTGACCTCCATGCCGACGAACCTCGCCGTCCACTTATAGAATGTGGCATCCCATACTTGCGGCAAAGCTCCCTAGCCGGAACACCTGCCTCGTGTTCCTTCAAAATCCCGATAATCTGTGCGTCCGTAAATCTGCGCTTCATTGAGGGCCTCCGTGAAAATGACAAAAAAAATAACTTATCAATGAATCAAGATTCAGGGAGAACAGCACGACCATGACAAAAGCCTTCGCCCCCCTTCTCGCCCTCGCGCTCCTCTTTACTCTCCCTGCCCACGCTGAAAGCTTCATCAAGGAGCGCGCAGAACAGGGAGACGCAAACGCACAGTTAGAACTTGGTGTCATGTACGAATACGGACGGGGCGTCCCGCAGGATCATGCCACAGCCCATATGTGGTGGAACCTTGCGGCGGCCCTGGGCGATAAAAGTGCGATGAAAAACCGCGACATCATCGCAGAAGACATGACCCCCGCCCGAATTGCGAAAGCGCAGGAGGCGGCACGGGCCTGTCTGGCGCGGGGGTATCAGGGGTGTTGACAATGCAAAGCAACACCCGTTTTGCGCTTTATTTTGCGCCTGAACAGGGATCGGCACTGGTTAGCGATTATTCTACCGACGGTCATCCTGATTGGGGGAATCAGCCTCAATGACCTCATGACCGGATATCCGCTCTCCGCCTTTCTTTACAACCTCAACAACCGCCGATTGCCATACCCTGCGGGATGCCCCTTGATTCTGAAACACCACAAGACCACCTGCCCGAACCTGCGTTCTACAAGCGCGCCCGCAAAATTGCCATAACACCCGAAAAGATGATCGCCACCGCACGGGCCAGGCAACACAACAGGGTTCCATGAAAAAATTAACGCGCACCCTTGTCCTTGAGCGTTGCCAGCACAAAAAGGCGCAGGGCACTTGACAGGTTGGTGGTGCGCACTGCGTCGATGTCCCCAACCAAACGATTGAGGCTCTGCCCTCTCTGGCGGGCAATGACCTTGAGTTCGCACCAGAACGCGTCTTCGAGGCTCAGACTCGTTCTGTGTCCGGCAATCGTCACAGAATGCTTTGGCATGAGAGAACCTATGGGTTTCGGGGGCCAATCATCTGCTCGGGGCGCACCCACTGGTCGAACTGTTCCGCACTCAACAGGCCCAATTCAACCGCCGCCGCCTTTAATGTTGTGTTATCTGCATAGGCTTTCTTGGCCACCTGGGCAGCCTTGTCATAACCGATATGGGGATTCAATGCCGTCACCAGCATCAAGGATTCCGCCATCAGCGACTGGATTCGCTCTGCATTGGCTGCGAGACCTTCCAGACAATGTTCACGGAAGGACTCGCAACCTTCGCCAATCAGGCGGGCCGACTGTAACAGGTTATAAATCATCACCGGTTTAAAAACATTCAGTTCAAAGTGCCCTGTCGCCCCCGCGACGGTGATTGTGGTATGGTTGCCCATCACCTGGGCACACACCATTGTCAAAGCTTCGGATTGTGTTGGATTGACCTTTCCCGGCATAATCGATGATCCCGGTTCATTGGCGGGTAAACACAGCTCACCAATGCCACAACGCGGCCCCGAACCCAGCAGACGAATATCATTTGCAATCTTCATCAGGGACGTCGCCACAACATTCAATGCGCCAGAAGCCTCGACAAGTGCATCATGGGCAGCGAGAGCCTCGAACTTGTTGGGTGCCGTCACAAAGGGCAGTCCGGTGATCGTCGTGACATTCCGGGCAAAGGCTTCGGCAAAACCCGCAACAGAATTAAGGCCCGTCCCCACGGCCGTTCCCCCCTGGGCCAGCTCTGACAGGCGGGGCAGGGTTGCCCTGACCCGCGCCACCGCATTTTCAATCTGGCGGCTATAGCCCGAAAAAACCTGTCCCAGGGTCAGGGGTGTGGCATCCATCAGGTGCGTCCGACCAATCTTGATAACACTGTCAAACGCGCCCACCTTGACCTGCAAACTGGCATGGAAGCGTTCCAGTGCAGGCAGAGTCTGCGTACTCAGCAGGCGCACCGCCGCAATCGACATGGCCGTTGGAAAGGTATCATTGGACGATTGCCCCATGTTACAATGGTCATTGGGATGAACAGGCGATTTCCCCCCCCGCACAGCGGACAGAATCTCATTGGCCCGCCCCGCGATGACCTCGTTCGCATTCATGTTGCTCTGCGTCCCCGACCCCGTTTGCCAGACGACAAGGGGAAATTCATCATCATGCTGACCATCGATGACTTCCTGGGCGGCCCGACAGATTGCGTTGCCAAACTCTGCGGGCAAAAGCCCCAGTTCCATATTGGTTCTGGCCGCTGCCAGCTTCTGAATCCCCAACGCCGTAATCAGGGCGGGCGGCATCCGCTCGCCCCCGATGCGGAAATTTTGCAAGGATCGTTGGGTCTGTGCTCCCCAATAGCGATGTGCGGGAACAGAAACATCGCCCATTGAATCAGATTCGATCCGCATCCTGTCAGTCATAAGGCACCTGTTCCTTCGGGGTCTTGTGTTGTCACCTTGCTGAAATCAACAGAAATTGTTGATGAGACCAACAGACATGACTGAGGAGACGCCCACAGTCAAGAGAGTACCTCTTGTCTTTGAACAACTTTTCAGGTTTACTGTTGATCTGGTTGCGACTTTACGAGGATTTCCTCACCATGGATGATATTCGTCAAAAAGACCTCTCCAACAAGGCCGTTCAGGATATGAGTCCCGAAGAACGCCAGGAAATGAAACGGCGTTTTGAAGAATTTGCCGCCGCCATGGAAGGCCGTGGGATCGACAGTCGTCCAGAACAGCCTGCGCCCGAGAAAAAAGTCGTCAAATGGGATCCCCGCAAGATCGGCAAAAACCAGAACCGGGGATAAAAAGGGCGAGGTTGAAAAACCGGGCAGACCACCGCCGGGTTTTCCTCTGCAGGGGCGACTCTGTGCCTCATCAACCCGGACGCACGATTTTATATAGCCTGTCCCACATAAAATGATTAAATTATAGCCAATTCATTGTAATCTGCTTATAGTCTATGGATGATGTCTTCATCAGATTTCCGCCGTAAGGTTTGATCTGTACTTCACGCAACGCAGGACTGTAAAATCAACAGAGTCAAAACGCAAAAGATCTGGTGTTCTGTTTTCACGAATGCAGATGGCATATGTCCTTTTGCGTGTCCTTGGGTTGGTCGGTTAATCCTGTTGTTTTTTGTACAGGCCACCCATTAGTTTTAGGTGATTTGCAAGCGCGAGTTTTTGGGTCAAGGGAACAGAACAGATTTGATTTCGACAAATATAAACCGTTGTTTTTCCGTCAACCTGCGTGCGATGAAATGCAGGATGGTGGGGGGGAAGGTCATCTTTATCCGGTTCAATAATTTGAACTGTTTTATTCGGTAAGCTGACACTATGAATTGTTTTGATCAGCATCTCTGTTGCGAGATCATTTCGATAACCAATAACGAAAATTTGTATCGGATCACGTCTGTAGTCAATCTGATTCAAAAAACCACAAAGGGGATAGAAATTTTCAAGAATTTCCCCCGCAAAGGCTTCTTCGAGTTTGTCCGAACGTTCGGCAAAATCCTTTTTCCCCGTTAAGTAGTAAAGCCGTGTTAAAAGACAGAGCATCAGAGAATTTCCGCTGGGTATTGCGCTATCTTCCGCAGACTTGACTCGGTGAGGAAGCGACAGACTATCATCGCGATGGTCTGTTTGAAAGTATCCACCCCCTTCCCGATCAAGAAACAGCTCTTCGACCCGGTCGGTGAGCTTTTCCGCAATAAACAAATAAGACTCTTCACCCGTGACTTCATAGAGAGTCAGGGCTGCGCGGGCAAAGGCAGTATAGTCATCAAGAAAGGCCGGTGCGCTGAAATGTTCCCGCCGCCAGGAGTGGAAAAGGTCGCCTTTTTTCAGGATCAAGTCGTTGAGGTCCGAAAAAGCCGCCCTGGCCAGAACCAACCAGCTTTCTTCGTCAAAGACCTGTGAGGCCAACGCGAGGCTATGAATCATCAATCCGTTCCAGTCCATCAGCACCTTGTCATCCCATCCGGGTTTAGGTCTATTCATGCGATGGGCCAAAAGAATTTCACGCATTTCTGACAGTCTCTTTTCATCGTCATCACTGCGAATTTTGGGGTTATGGGAACGATTGAGAATATTTTTTCGCTTCCAATTTCCCTTTGCCGTGACATCATAAGCGTTTTTGAATAGATGGCTTTGCCGTCCCAGAATTTTATTGAGTTCTGCCTCATCCCACAGATAATATTTTCCCTCTTCTCCCTCGCTGTCGGCGTCTTGACTGGCTGCAAAGAGATTTGAGCGCACAGCAAAATCAGCGTCACAGGACATCTGGACGTCCTGGGTGGGGGCGTGTTTCAGGGCCATCATTTCGCGTTGAAGCCAATCAATCGTTTCACGCACCCGGGCTTCGTAAAGGGGGTTTCCAGTATCCTGCCAAACCTCGCTGAGCAGCTCTATTATCAAGGCATTGTCATAAAGCATCTTTTCAAAATGCGGAACGAGCCAATAGCGATCTATACTATAGCGGGCAAAACCGCCGCCGATATGGTCATATATCCCCCCCTGACACATGCGAATAAGGGTGAGATTGACGGCGTTAAAGGCCGCTTGATCTCCGGTGCGTTTCCAGGATCGCCAAAGAAATTGTAACAAGGGGACATTGGGAAACTTTGGTGATTCTCCAATCCCTCCATACGAACTATCCATATGGGTGTGAAGCCGTGTTGCGGCTTCGTCCAAAACAGTGGGATGAATCAACTGACCGCGTCGATTTTGATATTTTTTTTTCAAAATGGCGTTCAAACCGTCAAGATTGGTTTGCATCCGTGTCTTGTCTGTGTCGTAGGTTTGCGACAGCGTTTTGAGCAGGGCCTTGAATCCGGGGCGTCCCATGCGTTCGACAGGGGGAAAGTATGTTCCACCCCAAAAGGGTTCACCATTAGGGGTCAGAAACATGGTCAGGGGCCATCCCCCCTGTTGCCCCAGTGCGGAGAGGGTGGCCTGATAAAAACAATCAATATCCGGGCGTTCTTCACGGTCAACCTTGACATTGACGAAGAGATCATTCATCAAAGCGGCGGTTCTTCTATCCTCAAAGGACTCATGGGCCATGACATGACACCAGTGACAGGCTGCATAACCGATAGAGAGCAAAACAGGTTTATTATCCTTTTTGGCCTGGGCAAAGGCGTCTTCACCCCAGGCGAACCAATGAACAGGGTTTGCGGCGTGCTGTTTCAAATAGGGACTGCTTTCGTGTGACAGCCTATTTTTTGTTTGTGTCATAGTCTCTGGTATCCCAAAATTTCCCCAAGTCAAAAGAGATTCACCTTTCTTGTCAATCTTTTCAAGGTTAGCTTATCAACAGCTTTCATATTCTCGCCTGACTTCAAGGAACAGAGTTAAAAATGTTGCAGACAATTTTTGCCCTGGCAACGGCTCCAGGCCGTTCGGCTGTTGCTATTGTGCGCCTGTCTGGGGCTCAATGTTCTGTTGTGGCCGAACAGATGACGGGTCGCTGTCTCACGCCCCGCCGCGCAGAATTGGTAACTCTCCGCGCGCCTCACGGAGGAGACCCTCTCGATCAGGCCCTCTGTCTTTTTTTCCCCGGCCCACAGAGCTTTACGGGTGAAGATATTTTGGAATTTCATCTGCATGGCAGTTCTGCGGTTGTTGCGGCTGTTATGGCGTGTCTGGGGTCTTTTGAGGGTCTCCGCCCAGCAGAACCGGGTGAATTTACACGCCGTGCTTTTGAAAATGGAAAACTTGACCTCGCCGAAGTCGAAGGACTTGTTGATTTGATTGCCGCGCGCACCTCCGCACAGCATCAACAGGCTCTGCGTCAGATGGGGGGGGGCTTGTCCCGTCCCATTACAGGGTGGAAAGATCGTCTTGTCAAGGCTCTTGCGTGGTTGGAGGCTGAAATAGATTTCCCGGATGATGATCTGGAGGAAGGCCTCTCACGGCGGGTTCGTGATTTGGTTGCAGGTCTTTTGGATGATATTGGCACACATTTAGACGATGGACGGCGTGGAGAGCGTTTGCGCGATGGACTTCATCTTGCCGTTATCGGGCCACCCAATGCAGGAAAATCATCACTGTTGAATTTTTTGGCACGGCGCGATGTGGCGATTGTATCCGATCGTGCGGGGACAACACGCGATGTGATTGAGGTTCACCTTGATCTGGCAGGTGTTCCCGTGACTGTGGCAGATACCGCTGGTCTGCGTGAGTATCAGGGCGGCGATGGGATTGAAGATCAAGGTATTTCTCGCGCCCGAGCCTGTGCACAGGCGGCCGATCTGATCCTTGCTGTTTTTGATTGTTCGTTTTGGACACCGGATCAAGGGCCGCTTGACCAGTGTCTTGACCCTGAGATTCGCGCGGTGGTGGGGAAAAAAACAGTCTTGACCCTTTTGAACAAGCTGGATGCCAGTTCCTGCCCGGATGCTGTAGAGGTCGAGGCGGCGAAGAAAAAAGATTTTTTCCCCCTTTCTGTTGCTACAGGTGTCGGTATTGATGCTTTTCTTGACAGACTCAACAGCAGGGTCACGGAAAAGGCTGGTCTTTGTGATTCTTCCCTTCTGACCCGTGAGCGGCATCGGGTTGCTTTGCAAGAGGTCAAAGACAGTCTCACCCGCGCCCTGTTGATGACTCCTCACCCGGAATTGGCCGCCGAAGATCTGCGCCTTGCTGTTCGTTCACTGGGCCGTATTACAGGCCGGGTTGATGTTGATGATGTTCTTGATGTAATCTTTCGTGATTTCTGCCTTGGGAAATAACACTTGAGAAAAAGTGAACGTTGTTTTTTATCCTGTCATCTGGTTTTTTTGCTTAATATCTTTTATAATATAAAGGTTGTGTCGCCGCTTTGTTCCACGTGAAACATAAAAAAAACTCTGGGAAACTCTGGGAAAAAAGACATGAAAACGATGATCCAGCCTCTTTCCGTACAGGTGGCGTGTCAGCAAAAATGGGATGTTCTGGTTGTCGGTGGCGGTCATGCAGGGACAGAGGCGGCGGCGGCGGCGGCGCGGATGGGGGCAAAAACAGCCCTTGTCACCCACTGTGTCGAAACCATTGGGGTCATGTCTTGTAATCCAGCGATTGGTGGTTTGGGCAAAGGGCATCTAGTCAGGGAAATTGATGCCCTTGATGGTGTGATGGGACAGGCGATTGATCGGGCTGGAATTCAGTTTCGCCTGTTGAACCGGAGCAAGGGGCCAGCCGTCAGGGGGCCGCGCGCACAGGCGGATCGCGGGCTTTATCGTCAGGCTGTTCAGGATTTAATTGCGGCGCAGGACAATCTATGGGTTGTTCCGGCGGCGGTTGCTGATCTCATCTTTTCCGGGGCGGGGCTGTGTCAGGGTCTCATCACAGAAGATGGTTTTTCTCTCCAGGCCGGGGCGGTTGTTCTGACCACTGGAACCTTTTTAAGAGGCGTGATTCACAGAGGCGACATCCGTACCCCCGCTGGACGACGGGGGGAGGCCCCGGCGGTGGCACTTTCGATGACACTGGATCGTTTGGGCTTTGCATTGGGGCGTTTGAAAACCGGAACGCCTGCGCGTCTTGATCGCGACTCGATTGATTATCATCGGCTCACGGAACAGCCGGGCGATAAAGACCCCGAACCCTTTTCAACCCTGACAGAGGCTCTGTCTGTTCCACAGTTGTCTTGTCACATCACGTATAGCAATCCAGCCACTCATCGGATTATTGCAGATAATATTGTTTCATCTGCCAGCTATTCCGGACAGATGGATAGCAGAGGGCCGCGCTATTGTCCTTCGATTGAGGACAAGGTTATGCGTTTTGCCGAGCGTGACCGCCATCAGATTTTTTTAGAGCCTGAGGGCCTCGACGACCGGAATGTTTATCCCAACGGGATTTCAACCTCTTTGCCTCCTGCGGTACAGGATGCCTTTTTGAAATCGATTGAGGGTCTGGAAAACTGTCGGGTTTTGCACTATGGCTATGCCATTGAATACGACTATATTGATCCGCGCGAACTGCGGGGAACACTGGAAACGCACAAGATTCCGCGCCTGTTTCTCGCGGGTCAGATCAATGGGACAACCGGTTATGAAGAGGCTGGCGCACAGGGTCTGATGGCAGGGGTCAATGCGGCCTTGAGTGCATCGGGGTCAGAAACAACATTTCTGCTTGATCGGGCGGATGCTTATATCGGGGTGATGTTGGACGATTTGACCACACTGGGAGTGAGTGAACCCTATCGCATGTTGACTAGTCGCGCGGAATATCGCCTGCGTCTGCGTGCAGATAATGCAGACCGCCGTCTGACCCCTTTGGGCCTCGCCGTGGGTTGTATCGGAACCCGACGACAACAGGCCTTTTCTGAT
Source organism: Kiloniellaceae bacterium (assembly GCA_965199245.1). Taxonomy (GTDB): domain Bacteria; phylum Pseudomonadota; class Alphaproteobacteria; order Kiloniellales; family Kiloniellaceae; genus Carbonatibacter. Next base: position 1,043,218 of record CBDAQP010000001.1, on the reverse strand, counting down.
AAATTTGTTCGATTGGAACAGGCCCGCGCCCTGCTGGATAGTTTGTCTGCAACCCCGGCTTTGTTGTCAGAGCGGGGACTGTCAATCAATCAGGACGGGAAACGACGCTCTGCTTTTGATCTTTTGCGCTATCCTCACATTTCTTTTGATGACCTTACCTCTCTTTGGCCTGAACTGAATCAGCTTGACCGACAGACACGCGAACAGATTAAAATTGATGGTCTCTATGCAAGCTATCTTGATCGACAGGATGCCGATATTCGCGCTTTTCGCAAGGATGAAGGCTTGCTCTTGCCCGCGTCGCTGGACTATACAACCGTGCCCTCGCTCTCGATTGAGGTACAACAGAAACTTCAGGTTGCACGTCCGGAAACTCTGGGGGCTGCAGGGCGTATTTCCGGCGTGACTCCGGCGGCTCTTGTCGCCTTGTTGCGTTATATCAAAAGGAAAAAGGTCAAGACCAAAGATGTCGCCTGATCGTGCTCTTTTTCTGCGTCACGTCTCTGTTTCACGTGAAACGGAGGACAAACTTTCCTGCTATCATGACCTTTTGAAAAAATGGAACAGGGCAATTAACCTTGTTGGATCTACAACAGAAGAGACCATCTGGACACGTCATTTTCTTGATTCGGCACAAATTCTTTCCCATATGACAAAGAAGGCCCTTTTTGAAACAACGCTGATTGATTTTGGTAGTGGCGCGGGTTTTCCCGCGCTTGTTTTGGCTCTTTTGGGAGTAGGGGCGGTTCATGCGGTTGAATCAGATCAGCGCAAGGCCCTGTTTCTCACGCAGGTTGCCCGTGAAACGGGCTGTGACAATGTGACTATTCATCATCAGAGGGTCGAAAAACTAACACCTTTTTCCGTTGACTATATCACCGCACGTGCCTTTGCACCCTTGTCGGTGATTTTGCAACAGGGTCAATCCTTCTGTGATGTTTCACGTGAAACAGAATTTTTGCTTTTAAAGGGCCGCCGCGTCGATGAAGAATTGACTGCCGTGCAAAAGAGAGCGAATATAGTTATTTCTCAAGAGACCAGTCTGACAGATCAAAATGCGTCTGTCCTGCGTGTGCGCGAAGTTGACTCATGACGACCACGAATAAAAAGACCCAGATTTGGGCCGTTGCGAATCAAAAGGGCGGGGTTGGAAAAACAACCACGGCGGTCAATTTGGCAACGGCTCTTGCCGCCTGCAAAAAGAGGGTTCTGCTCATTGATCTTGACCCACAGGGTAATGCCTCAACAGGTCTTGGTCATCGGGGGGGGGCGGTTTATCAGGTTTTGACTGGGGATATGGCGGCGGCGGCGGCCCTTTCCCCTACTGAAGTCCCGGGACTTCACATGATTGGTTCTGGCGTGGAACTGTCTGCCGCAGAGCTGGAATTGGTTGAGGCGTCCCAGCGTGAATTCAGGCTGGCGCGTGCCTTGACTCCGGTCGCGGGAGATTTTGATCTTGTTCTGATTGACTGTCCACCCGCCCTGGGGTTGTTGACCCTTAATGCCTTTGTTGCTGCGGATGCTGTGCTTGTGCCACTTCAGGCAGAGTTTTACGCGCTGGAGGGACTCAGCCATCTTTTACGGACAATCGACCGGGTGCAACGGGGACTGAATGCCCGGCTGGCGATTTTGGGTGTTGTCCTGACCATGTTTGATCGTCGGAATAATCTCTGTGAAATGGTTGCTGCAGATGTGCGCGATTTTTTGGGGGACAAGGTTTATAAAACAGTGATTCCGAGAAATGTCAAAATTTCAGAAGCACCCTCACACGGAAAACCGGTTTTGCTCTATGATGTGAACTGTGCGGGGGCGCAGGCCTATATCAAGCTTGCGGGTGAGGTCATCCGTCGACACCTGCTTTGACCTTCCCCCCAACCTCTGACTTCTCCCCACAAAGAGCCATGCGGGAAAAATACGGGACAATGAAAATGGCAGACAAGAAAAAAAATCTCGGCAAGGGCCTTGCAGCACTTTTTGGTGAGGAGGTCGCAAGTTTTGGCGATGACAGTTCGCAACACGGCACGGGACAGCGGGGTGAGAAAATTCTGGCCTTGTCCCGTTTTGTCCCCAATGCGGCCCAGCCTCGTCGTGTTTTTGACGAAGATGCCTTGGAGTCTCTGGCGCAGTCTCTACGTCAATCGGGACTTCTCCAGCCCTTGCTTGTTCGTCCCCATCCCAGCAAAGACGGGGTCTATGAAATTGTGGCAGGGGAACGTCGCTGGCGAGCAGCTCAGCGCGCGGGTCTTGAGACTCTGCGCGTTGTTGTGCGTGATTTCACTGACGCAGAGGTTCTTCACATGGCCATTGTTGAAAATGTCCAGCGTCAGGATTTAAACCCGATCGAGGAAGCCGAGGGTTACCGCCGTTTGATTGATGACTTTGGACAGACACAAAACAGGCTCGCCCGTGTGATTGGCAAAAGTCGGAGCCACATCGCGAATATGCTCCGTTTGCTTACCCTTCCTGAGGCCGTGAGGGATGAATTGTCTGTCGGTCGGCTGTCGATGGGTCACGCGCGCGCTCTTGTTTCAGCCGCTGATCCCGTCGCTGTGATGGATCTTGTTCTCAATGGGGACTTGTCTGTGCGTGCAACAGAGCAGCTGATCCGCGATGAAAAAAACGCAACAGTTCCCAAAAAAAACAACACAGCGACAAAACCTGCCCCAGACCCCGATATTCTCTCATTGGAACAGGGCCTCTCGTCCCTCCTGGGCCTGTCGGTACGCATTGATTGCACCAAGGCTGTTTTGAGTATCAACTATCAAACCCTTGACCAGCTTGACCGCCTCGTCCAGCGTTTAAATCATTAAATTGTCCCGGAGTAAGGCCATCGTGCAGGTGTTTTTGGAAAACAAAATTCTGGTTGTCGCGGTGTGGCTTGTTCTGTTCTTCGTTCTCGAACGCCTGCGCCCGATGGCGGTTCCTCCCACGCCGATGCAACGCCCGCAAATCAAGGGCCGGTTGTTGCGCAATGGCATCCTCTGGTTTTGCAACAGCCTGTTGTCTCCTGTTGTGATCTTGCCCCTGACGGCTTGGGCTACGGTTCACACGTTGGGCTGGCGACCGGATAGTCTTGATCAGAGTTTACCTGTTTTGATTGCTGATCTCCTGTTACTTGATCTGCTGATCTATTGGTGGCATCGCCTGAATCATCAAATTTCCTTCCTGTGGCGATTCCATGAGGTTCATCATCTCGATTCCTTTCTCGATAGCACCTCTGCCCTGCGTTTTCATTTCGGGGAGGTTCTGCTCTCTGCGTTGGTGCGGGCCGGGGCCGTGATTGTGCTCGATCTGTCCCTGAAAACTGTTGTGATATTTGAAACCTTTATTCTGATTTCAACGATCTTTCATCACTCGAATATCCGGATTTCCCGAACGGTGGAACGGGGCCTGTCTCGGGTCGTCATCACCCCGGGCCTGCACTGGATTCACCATCACGCCGTGCGTCGGGACACTGATAGCAATTATGGAACAGTCCTGACCTGCTGGGACAGGATTTTCGGGTCATACAACAGGGCGCAGCGCAGTCCAACCATGCCCATCGGTGTTGAGGGACTCGCGGAAAAATCAATCACAAACCTCCTCCTGCGTCCTTTTGGACGCTCAATCAAAAAACCTGATTCCTAGGTCCTTTTGATCTGTTGAACCAGTCGTTCCAAACCGTCGAGGAAACGAGAACGATCACGCCGCGAAAAGGGCGGATGGTGGTCTTGAATGGCGTTCATCTCTCGCAACTGTTGTTTGAGGTCACGCATTGCTACGCGCAGTCCAATCGATTGATCTGTCAAAATTTTTCCGTTGTTTCCAATCACCCGTGCGCCTGCTTTGAGTGTGCGGGCCGACAACAAAATATCCTGTGTCACCACAATATCACCTGAACAACAGCGTTCTGCAATCCAGTCATCTGCCGCATCGTCATCCTGATCGACAACAATTGCTGTGACCAGGGGTGTTTGTATTTTTGGGCGCAACCACACATTGCTCACCAAAAAAACAGGCCAGTGATGACGCTTACCAACGCGGATGACCTCATCCTTGACAGGGCAAGCATCCGCATCAACAAAGAGACGTCCTGTTCGTTTTGGTCGATCGCCGCCTGGCTGTTGTGTTCTCGTCACAAAAAGACTATCCTCGGATTACAATTCTATTGCCCCTTCCTATCAGGATTTTCCCCATGACAACAGCCGCCTCCCCCATTCAGAATCCAAAAGATCGCATCCTCGTTGCTCTTGATACCAGTGACTGCGCGCACGCCTGCGCTCTTGTCCGGATGTTGGATGGTCTGGTCGGCGGGGTGAAAATTGGCAAGGAATTTATGACGGCCGCTGGCCCGCAAGGAGTGCGAGAGGTGGTGGGCGAGGTGCCTTTTTTTGCTGATCTGAAATTTCACGACATCCCCAACACCGTTGCCGGGGCTGTGCGGTCTGCTGTGCAGATGACACCGATGATGGTCAATGTTCACACTCTGGGCGGGCGAGCCATGATGACCGCTGCCGCACAGGCCGCCCGTGACGAAGCGCACCGGCTTTCGACTCCCCGCCCCCTTGTGATTGGGGTTACGATTCTCACCAGCCTTGACGATGAGGCCCTGTCTGACATTATGGGCCGGGAGACCACAGCGCGCGTGGAGGTCTGCCGCCTCGCCCGTTTGGCACAGGACAGCGGCCTTGACGGCGTTGTCTGTTCTGCCGAAGAAATTGCTCCTCTGCGTGCGCAGTGTGGGCCTGAGTTCAAGCTCATCGTTCCCGGCATCCGCCCCACTTGGGCGACAAAAAACGATCAAAACCGCACCAAAACTCCCGCATTGGCCCTTGCAGAGGGCGCAGACTACCTCGTCATCGGTCGCCCCATTACAGCCGCTGCAGACCCCGCAGAGGCTGCCCGACAAATCGGAGTCGAACTGTAAAGGCAGAACCCGGGAAACAGAACCTCAGACGACTCACGGCCTGGACAAAGTCACGGTTTCAAAAGCCTCGAACCTGAATTGGCTGGCAGGAAAAGCCCTTTCGGGAACCGCAGAGTGATTTTATGTATTTGAGGAGCGCAGAAGGCATTTTGACACCCCGGACGACGAGGATCGGGGTTTTTAAAGATGCCCATTTGACAGAGCACAGGGAACAGAGGCCTTGGGGGCCTTGATTATCCTGTCAAGACCGCCTACTTTCTGCACATAGTTTTTTTTCGCGCAGGTATGCACATGACGGCGTCTCGCCAGCCGCCCCCCGGGGCGATTTCGTCCTTTCCCTTGATCCAGAGCTGTCTCGCCGCCTGGGTGAGTGTGCTGTCCGATCTGGCTGTTTTGGTCAGGATGGCGGCCTATCCTTTTGCGCTGTCTGCGGCTTTGACTGTTGCATCTTTTTCGGCAATGGATCAGCCGCTCTTTAATTTTGTCCTGTCAATTGCGGGCTATGTGCCGATGGTGCTTTTTGCCGTGGCGTGGCATCGGCGGACACTGCATGACAAGGCACTGGTTGACTCGACCTCCCTGAGTGCGTGGACACTGCGCCACTGGCGGTTTTTCACGACAACAATATCTTTAATCCTCATCGCCTTTGGAGCGGGGTTTCTGGTTTCTGTCCTGGGTGCTAATATCCTGCCCCTGCGCCTTGCATTGGTTCTCAGTCTTCTTGTCGCGCTTTTTTTGTCCCTGCGGTTTTGTTTTGTTTGGCCTGCGGTGGCTGTGGAGGAAACGGATTATTCGTTCAAGACCTCCTGGGAACACACGCGCGGGCAGGGGGGGCGAATTTTTCTGGCCTTTGCGCTCGTTAATATTCCCTCGCTCTTGCTCGTATTTCTCGCGCAGTTTCTATTGCACCATTTCATTTTGTCCGCAGAATCACTGGACAGTTTTGGCCTTGATCCCGAAACTGTTTCAACGCTGTTGCGCGACAACATGCCTGCACTCCTTGGCGTGAATTTGGGTCTTTCTGCCCTCTCTTACCTCCCCGTTGCCGCGAATTTTGCCTTGCTGTCGCTGATTTTCAGACAAACGACCGGATGGGTTCCTGCACAAGGCCCCAAGGAGGCGCAGACGACAAAAAACGGGGACAAGTGAGTGGTCAAGGTCAAGATCTGTGGCATCACCACGCCTGAACAGATGCAACACGCCACCTCTGCCGGGGCTGATTTTGTCGGCCTCAATTTTTTCCCGCATTCCCCCCGTGCTGTTCTCCCTGAACAGGCTGGCCCGTTGTCGCGCCTGAAAGGGGTGGGTGTGAAAACCGTTGCTTTGGTTGTGGATGCCGATGACCTGTTGTTACAAAAGATCCTGGATAACGCAGACATTGATTTCATTCAGCTCCACGGTGCAGAAACCCCCGAGCGCGTCACCGAAATTCGGGCGCGATTCAGACGCCCGATTATCAAAGCTTGCCTCATTGGGGACGCGGCTGACCTGCGCGCCGCTCAAGCCTTTGAAGACTGCGCGGATTATTTATTATTTGATGCGAAGCCAAAGAAAAAAAATGATCTGCCCGGCGGCAATGCCCTGTGCTTTGACTGGTCGCTTTTGAATGGCAGGACAGGGATGGCGTCCTGGATGCTTGCCGGCGGATTGCACGCTGACAATGTTGCAGAGGCCATCCGTCTGACCCGTGCGCCCTGTGTTGATGTGGCCTCTGGCGTTGAAAGGCAGCCGGGGATTAAGGATCGCGAAAAAATGATTGCTTTTATCCGTGCGGCAAAGGGGCAAGGATGACAGGACTTTATCACCTTGATCGCCAGCATTTGACGGACTATCACCCCTTTACGCGTCTGCGTGCGCTTTTGGATGGTTTGCCTCCTGCACGCGGGTCTGTGCTCGATCTGTCCCTTGGCGAACCGCGAACCCCGCTCCCCCACGACTTGATCGCACAGGCTTTGCACGACAACGCCGCTGACTGGTCGCGTTATCCCCTGTCGAAGGGAACACCGGATTATTTGAAGGCTTGTGCGTCATGGCTCGAAAGGCGCTTTGACCTCCCCGCAGACCTCGTTCATCCCGACCAAAACCTGATTGCCGTTCCGGGAACACGTGAAGGTCTTTTTCTCAGTGCACTGACCGTTCTGCCGCCCCCAACCCGGATTCGCCCTGTTTTTCTTGTCCCCAATCCCAGTTATCATGTCTATATCGGTGCTGCCGCCGCCGCAGATTGTGATCTCTATGCCGTCCCCGCCACAGATGACAGTGGCCACCTGCCCGATTACACGACAGTTTCCGAAAATATTCTCAAGCGAACAAAGCTCTGTGTTCTTTGCAGCCCCTCCAACCCCGAAGGCGCGGTGGCCTCGCCAGCGGCGATTGAACATCTCATCACACTGGCCCGTCGCTATGATTTTGTTGTCTGTTTTGATGAATGTTATTCTGAAATCTATGTCGAATCACCGCCGCACTCTGCGCTTGCAACCGCCGCACAGATGGGTGGTGATGACCGCCTTGAAAACATCCTTGTTTTTCATTCCCTCTCAAAACGCTCTGGAGCCGCAGGGTTGCGTTGTGGTTTTATCGCAGGAGATCGCGACTGGATTAAAAAGATCAACACAACGCTTCAAGTCGGAGGCGCGGGCGTCCCCCATCCTGTACAGGCCGCCGGGGCGGCCCTGTGGCGTGACGAGACCCACGTTGCCCGCAATCAACAGCTCTATCGCAAAAACTTTGCGGTGGCTCAGGACAGCCTGTCCCCTCATTTTGATGTGACGCGGCCGGCAGGTGGATTTTTCCTCTGGCTCAATGTGGGAGATGGGATCGCGGCAACAAAACGACTCTGGACGCAGGCGGGCCTGCGTGTCATGCCGGGGGCCTATATGGGTTTAGATGATGAAAATGGAGCTAATCCCGGGGCGGCCTTTATCCGCCTGGCCCTTGTTGAGGACAGCGATCTCCTCAAACAGGCTCTTGATACCCTGCGGGACACTCTTTCACGACCCTGATGCTTTGACCAAGGGGACAACCATGGTGACAGGACAAAAAAGCGAGAAACTCAGGCTCCTCCCCCCCGGGGTCAGTTTGTTTCTCAAAAGGCGGGCGATGGAGCTGGTGGGGTTGCTTTTTATTTTGTTGGCTGTGGTTATTGCGACAAGCCTATTGTCCTTTAACGTGGAGGATCCGGGAGTCAACCGTGCTGTTGATACACCTGTTGCCAATATATTGGGTCTCAAAAGTGCCCTGTTCAGCAGCTTTATGCTCCAGACCTTTGGACTCGGAAGCCTGTTTGCCGTCGTCATCCCTCTGTGCTGGGGACAGCACTGTTTGCGTAAACACAGCTTTCGCAGGGGGTGGCGTTACCTGTTGACTGCCCCTTTCAGCCTTGCTTTTGCGGCTCCTGCTTTTGCGGCTCTCCCGGATTGGTCGGGCTGGATTGGGCCGGGGACGACAGGTAATCTTGGGGGAACGCTTGGCCTGTTGGTGGTCAAAAACATCGAACATAGCCTTGGTCTAGCGATCTGGGTCACATCGCTCCTTTGTTTGATCCCAACCTGTGTGCTTTTTGGTTACAGCTCTGCGGTCTCTACAGCGGAATGGGTTAGGTTTTTTCAAGGTTCAGGCCAAATCTTTGCCCGTCTTGGCACCAGGCTGGCACAGCAGTTTCAACGTCTTGTGCGCGGTGAGGCCCCGCTTTTACGGCGCACCCCTCTTGGGGACAACCCGACGCAAAGGCCCCATTTTGACGCACCCCCAACAGAGTCACATATAAAAGCCACTGCACGGCGCGAAGAACGCCGCAAGCGTAAAGAGTCTTTATTCAAGGACCACAACGACAACACGGTGGACGAGACCACCCCCAACCGGGTCGAAGAGCCGATTGATGACCCCAAACCGGGCAAGCGGGCCAAAGCCGAAGAACAGGGGAGACTCGATTTCCCCGAAGGCGATTATGAACTGCCCCCCCTGCACCTGCTCAACGAAGCTCCGGAAAGTGAAAAGCACGCCAGTCTATCCCCCGATGCGCTGGAGAAAAACGCCCATTTGCTGGAACAGGTTCTCGAAGATTTCGGGGTGCGTGGGCAGATTGTTTCGATCAAACCCGGGCCTGTCGTCACGCGCTATGATCTCGAACCTGCCCCGGGAACCAAGACAAGTCGTGTTGTCGGATTGGCTGATGATATTGCCCGGTCGATGTCTGCAATTTCCGTGCGTGTTGCGGTTGTTCCCGGTTCCAATGTCATTGGCGTTGAACTCCCGAATCAAAGTAGGGAAACGGTCTATATTCACGAATTGCTGGCCTCTGATTCCTTTGAACGGAACAAAGGCAAATTGCCGCTGGTTCTTGGCAAGGATATTGGTGGTGCGCCGACCATTGCCGACCTTGCGGGGATGCCGCACCTCCTGGTTGCGGGCACAACGGGTTCAGGGAAATCTGTTGGGGTCAATGCCATGATTCTCTCCCTGCTCTATCGCTTTCGCCCGGAGGACTGCAAATTCATTATGATTGATCCCAAGATGCTGGAACTGTCCGTTTACGAGGGCATCCCGCATTTGCTGGCCCCGGTTGTGACTGACCCCAAAAAGGCTGTGGTCGCGCTCAAGTGGACGGTGCGTGAAATGGAAGATCGTTATCGCGCCATGTCCCGATTAGGTGTGCGCAATATCGATGGCTATAACAGCCGTCTCGCCAGTGCGCGTCATTCCGGCGAAATCTTGACTCGCACTGTACAGACCGGATTTGATCCCGAAACAGGTGAGCCTGTGCACGAGGAACAGCCCTTTGACATGACCCCCTTGCCCTATATTGTGGTCATTGTCGATGAAATGGCTGATCTGATGCTGGTTGCAGGCAAAGACGTCGAAGCCGCCATTCAACGTCTGGCCCAAATGGCGCGGGCGGCGGGAATCCATCTGATTATGTCTACGCAGCGACCGTCTGTTGATGTGATCACTGGCACGATCAAGGCCAACTTTCCGACCCGTATTTCCTTTCGTGTGACCTCGAAAATCGATAGCCGCACGATTCTGGGTGAACAAGGCGCGGAACAGCTTTTGGGCATGGGGGATATGTTGTTTTTGGGCTCAGGCGGGAAAACCCGACGTGTTCACGGTCCCTTTGCCTCTGACGAAGAGGTCGAATCCGCCGTGACCTGGATCAAACGTCAGGGCCGTCCGTCCTATGTCGAGGGAGTCACAGACGAAAAGGACGCTGATCCCGGCTTTCCTGCCGATGGACAAGGCGGCGGTAAAACGGGTGATGAGCTCTATGACAAGGCGGTGGATGTTGTCATCAAAAGCCGCAAAGCCTCAACCAGTTTTGTTCAGCGCCAACTGTCCATCGGCTATAACCGCGCGGCAACACTCATTGACCGAATGGAAGACGAAGGTGTGATTTCCGCCGCCAATCACGTCGGCAAGCGCGAAGTCCTCGTCCCCAATCATGAAGAAGATGCCTGATGGGAAGACTTGCTCTCCTGCTCATTGGTTTTATCCTCATGACCTCTCCACTTCAGGCGCAAGACAACCCGCCAGACAGCGGACAAACCCAACTGTCCAGGCATGACATCTCTATCCTGCGCAGGGTTGAAAATGGCCTCAATCAGATTAGAACGCTGTCTGCTGACTTTGTTCAGGTTTCAAATGGCGGTCCTCCTGCCGAAGGAGTTTTTTACCTCCAGCGGCCCGGGAAGCTCCGTTTTGAATACCGTGATCCTGTTCCCATCACTCTTGTTACAACGCGCTTCAGCCTGCTTTACTTTGATCGTCAGTTGCGCGAAGCGACCTATATTCCCCTGTCCCAAACGCCGCTGTGGTTTCTTCTGCGCGAGAAGGTGACCTTGTTTGATGGCTTGACTGTTACCTCTGTGCGAGAAACAAACAGCATCATCACGCTGAGCCTGCAGGCCGATGACAGCGACCTTGGAGCGCAGATCACGTTGACCTTTTCCAGGGCTCCTTTTGCGCTCATCAGGTGGAAAATTGTCGATGCACAGGGGGTGACAACACAGGTTGCACTGATCAATCCAGTCTACAATCATCCCATTGACCCTGCCCGGTTCAGTACGCAGGATCTTGACCTGCCCAGTCGCCGACAAAAAGTGGAGTAATGCTGTTTTTCTGATCATCGTGAGAGGATTTGTGAAACTGAACACACAACCGCGCAAAAATATCCAGCTTGAGTGGGGAGGAGGCCTCAAAGGGATTGAGATCAAGCCGGGGCAGGCAAACCTGAATCAGGGCACATTGTTGATCCGCCTGCGTGAAATCGGGCAAGCGGGGGGAAGGGGCCTTCTCACACAGATCGACCACCCCGACCAGAGGGGCAGAGGGGCAGGGGCGGGATAGTTCGATAATCCCCAATCCCCTGACTTCCAGCAATCCCGAAATCGTTTCGGGTGCGGAACATGAAAGGCCCGCGCCCGTCGTCGCAACCACCACTTGATCGTCAGCCACCAGACAGCCCCCTTGCTTGATACAGCGCAGGGCCAGATCGGATTTGCCCGCCCCGGATGGCCCCCTGATCAAAAGCCCGGCCCATTCCGGGGGCGAGTCCCCAACACGAAAGGCAACGGCAGAGCCATGACATAAGGTCTGCATGGGTCAGGACGACACCGGGCATAGCGGCAAAGTCATCACAAAACGCGCCTCTCTTGCCTGGTTTTCTGCATGGAATGTTCCTCCGTGGGTTTCAATGATCTGTTTGGAGATATTCAGGCCCAAACCAGAATGGGTTCCGAATTTTTCTGACTCGGGGCGTTTGCTGTAGAAGCGTTGAAAAATATCCACAAGGTTTTTTTCTGGAATCCCCGTCCCTTCGTCCTCGAGCATGATAACGGCCTCCCCGTCCCGGGCTGTCAGCCGAATTGCCCCCCTGGTGGGCGAAAAACTTTCTGCATTACTCAAGAGGTTTCCCAAAAATTGCCCAGGGCGACTGTCCATACCTATCCCCCAAAGAGGCCGCCTGGGCTCCAACAGGCAGCAAATCCCGCGTTGATCTGCTGTGACCTGGTATAGGTCAACAAAGGTGCTCAGGAGCCGCCCGAGGTCTACAGGTTCCTTTTTCATTCATGCCTTTCCCTTTCACCGCCAGACACAGATTTCAATCTCAACACCCTATTTCCATAATAAGGAGAAATTTTGATCAAAAAGAGATCAGTCCGTTATCCGCCCCCGTTATCCGCGCTGTCATCATCGCTACATATATTGACCATTTCCCCTAGATAGTTTTCATCATCAACATAGTCTTCGTACCAGTCCTCGGCGGTACGTGGGTCGAGGTTTGCCAGTTCCGGTGTTGTTGCCATTGGAACAGAAATGGGGATAAAATCCCCGCGCTCCGCAGCGGGGACTCTGTCGCGGGTTGACATGCGATAGGTCAGAAAAATCAAGAGACCCGCAAACAAAACCGCGTGCCAGATAAAAAGAGCTGCCGGGCCATAGAGGGACATGAACCACGACCCCGGAATCGGCCCAATGGCGGCCCCAATGGAATAGAGAAAGGCTGCCCCGCTGCTGACCTCAACAAATTCTTCCGGGTTGGCTTGATCGCCGATATGGGCCAGGGCAATAGCATAGGGCGGCAAGGCCATACCGCCATAGATAAACACACCAAGGAGCGTCAGTTCAAGGTGTCCCCCACTCAAAAAAGCGAGCAAAACAGCTGCAACCATCGCCAGGCCAAAGGACATTGCCATGACCTTGCGGCGATCCGTGCGGTCAGACCATCGCCCCAAAACAAATTGAAAAACCGCCTGCCCGATAATCGCCGCCTGAATGAAGCGGGCTGTTTCATCGACCCCAAAGCCGTTCAACTCGATAAAGCGCGGCGACATTGACCAAAAGCCCGCATTGGTAATACCCTGAATAAAAATCGCCGCAGAGGCCGCTGGTGACAAGGCAAAAAGATAAAGGGGCCGAAACCTAAACCGTGCCAGGGGCATGGGGGACACCGCCACGGATAGTGACAAGGGCACGAGGGACAAACAGGCCGCCACAGCCGCCAAAACAAACAACAAATCCCCCGGCATGGCCGGCCCCGCAATGACAAGTTCCTGACTAATCAAGTTACTGACAACAGCAACGATCATGTAAATCGACAAAACCTGTCCGCGCTTTTGCGCCGGGGCCTTTTCACCCAGCCAGCTTTCGACCACCATTAACATGCCAACAGTACACAGGCCGAGGACAAAGCGTTCAATTCCCCAGATCAGCGGATCAACGAAAAAAGGCATCATCAGCGCGACGGAGGCCAAAACCCCCGACAGCGCGGCAAAGCAACGTGTGTGTCCCACCCGGGCAATCAACACAGGCGACAGCACACAGCCCACGCAATAGCCAACAAAATAGGCAGCTCCTGTCAAACCGATCACAAAGGTCGAAAAACCTGCTGCCCCTGCCTTGATTGACACCGTGGTCAGCAGGACAAAATTGGCAATATAGGCCAGAAAGTTGGTGACAAAAATCGCACTCAGCGGCCCATAGATTGTCCGTATATTTTCCATGCCATCCCGCTCTAAATGACTCCGGACGCGACATACATCTATAAAGTAATGCCATCATTCCCCTTATGACGATTCGCCGCAGGCGGCAAGCGTGATTTTCTTTTTCGAACTTCAAGCTTGAGCTGGTTGGTAGAAAAGGGTTTTGCAGTTGTGCCCGGGCGCGGAACTATCTGCTTGACGATTGCGCGTCTTTAGGCCATGTCACACCTATGTCAGAGCAGGATCCTATTCGGTGGCACGGCACCACAATTATTTCTGTGCGCAAAGGCCCCCGGGTTGTAATCGCGGGCGATGGTCAGGTCAGTCTTGGCCCCGCTGTGATTAAGACTTCTGCACGCAAGGTGCGTCGTCTGGGGTGCGGGGATGTGCTGGCTGGATTTGCCGGGCCACGGCTGATGCCTTTACTCTCTTTGAACGTTTGGAAGCCAAACTTGACACTCACCCGGGACAGCTGACCCGCGCCTGTGTCGAACTGGCCAAGGATTGGCGTACAGATCGCTATCTGCGCCGACTGGAAGCCATGATGATCGTCGCCGATGCCAGGACAACGCTGATTCTGACCGGAAACGGCGATGTTCTCGAACCCGAAGACGGCCTGGCTGGAATCGGGTCGGGGGGGCATTTTGCGCTGTCTGCCGCGCGGGCCCTGCATGATCTTGATGGTTTTGATCCTGAAAAAATTGCCCGTAAAGCCATGAAAATCGCCTCTGGACTCTGCGTTTACACCAATGAAAATCTGGTGCTTGAAACGCTGGACATTCCCACAGAACACAGCTGACTTTAGAGACACCGCAGATCATGACAAACGACACCGCCGCTACCCTTGCCCCTGTCACCCCCTTTAGCCCGCGCGAAATCGTCACCGAACTGGATCGCTATATTGTCGGTCAGGATGACGCCAAACGCGCCATTGCCATCGCGCTCCGCAATCGTTGGCGGCGGCAACAGCTCTGTGCCGAAATGCGCGACGAGGTTTTGCCCAAAAATATCTTGATGATTGGCCCCACAGGTGTGGGCAAGACTGAAATTGCCCGCCGCCTTGCTCGCCTTGCCAACGCGCCGTTTCTTAAGGTTGAGGCGACAAAATTTACCGAGGTCGGCTATGTCGGGCGCGATGTGGAACAGATTATCCGCGATCTGATTGACATTGCCATTCACCAGACCCGCGAACAACACCGCAAATCTGTTCGCGCACAGGCTGAAATCCAGGCCGAAAACCGCGTTCTTGACGCCCTTGTCAGTGCGAGTGCCAGCAAGGACACCCGCCAGGAATTCCGCAAAATGTTGCGCGAAGGCCAACTGGATGAGCGCGAAATTGAGCTGGACGTTCAGGATAATAGTGCCGTGCAGATGCCGATGATGGATATTCCCGGCCTGCCCAATGGGGCCATGGGGATGCTGAATCTGGGTGATTTTTTGGGCAAGGGACTCGGGGGCAGACGGACAAAAAAACGCCGCCTTTTGGTCGCGGAGTCCCACGATATTCTCATGGCAGAAGAAAGTGACAAGCTCCTTGACGAGGAGTCTGTGATCACAGATGCCATTGCCAATGTTGAACAGAACGGCATTGTTTTTATTGATGAAATCGACAAAATCACGGCCCGTTCAGACAACCGGGGCGGCGATGTCAGTCGTGAGGGTGTCCAACGTGACCTCTTGCCCCTCATCGAGGGGACAACCGTCAACACCAAACACGGTGCAGTCAAGACAGATCATATTCTTTTTATCGGTTCGGGGGCTTTTCACCTGTCCAAGCCCGCCGACATGCTCCCCGAACTTCAGGGTCGCCTGCCCATTCGCGTCGAACTTTCCCCGCTGAACCGCGACGACTTCAAGCGCATTTTGATAGAGCCGGAAAACAGTCTGATCCGCCAATATACCGCTCTCATGGCCACCGAAAACCTGACGCTCGATTTTTCCGATGCCGCTATTGATAGTCTCGCCACCCTCGCTGCTGACATCAACCAATCGGTTGAAAACATCGGTGCGCGCCGCTTGCACACCGTGCTTGAAAAACTGCTCGAAGACATTTCCTTCAACGCACCCGACCGCAGTGGCGAAAACGTTACCATCACCCCCGATCTGGTCACAGAACGCGTCGCCAGCCTGGCAAAGGACACCGACCTGTCAAAGTTTATCCTTTAACTGTTTTGGGGGTGGCATCCCGAAAACCAAAGGTAATAAAAAATGATAACACCTGATCCCGAATTTCTCATCAACCTGGTGCGCGAGGTTTCGGCGGCGCAGATTTTAACCCGTTTTCGCAATCTTGCCCCCGAAGAGGTCAGCGCAAAATCAGATGCCTTTGACCTTGTCACCCTGGCCGATAGAAATGCAGAACGCGACATGACCGCCGCGATTACGGCCCGTTTTCCGGGGACTTTGGTCATCGGCGAGGAAGCCATTTCCGCCTGCCCTGACGCGTTGGGGGAATTGGCGGCGGCAGATAGCTGTGTCATTATTGACCCTGTTGATGGGACGGGAAACTTTGTTGCGGGTCTGGCGACCTTTGGCGTTATCCTTGCTGTGACCTGCCGGGGGGAAACGCAATTTGGTTTGCTCTATGATCCCGTTGTTGATGACTGGTGTGCGGGCGAACGTGGACAGGGGGCGTGGTATGTCCGTGAGGGTCGGGAGTCTGTGCGCCTGCGAACCCGCACCCCGCGCCCGCTCAAGGACGCACAGGCCTTTATCGGGATCAAGAATGGTCTCAGCGACAAACGGGCGTTTTCCCGCTTTGGTCATCTGCGCTCATTGGGTTGTTGTTGTCACGAATATCGCACAATGCTTTTCGGGCAGGCTGATTTCATGCAGAACTGGAGCCGTAAGCCGTGGGATCATGCTGCAGGGGTAATGCTTGTCAATGAAGCTGGTGGAATCAGCGACACCGGCGACGGGATGCCCTACCACCCCACAAGTTTTAAGGGATCTTTTCAGGTTGCCGCCAACACAGAGATCATGGCGCAGGTCACGGCGGATTGAGAAAAGCCTGACAACTCATTCGCGCTCGGGCGAGGCCTTCGAGCTGGATCAGCCCGTAGAACCCCTGTCGCCGGGTTGTTTGGCAAAAGGTTTTTTGCGCTTCTTCGTCGCGGAGCGCACTGAGGGCAAAGACGGGTTTATTGTGTTGTCGATAGGGGGCATAGCGCGCACAGAGCCTGTCGCTCAAACAGTCCCGTACCATGGCAAAATCAAAAGATCCTTCCAGGGATTGCACCAGATCAGCCCCTTCAAGCCCGACAAGCAAGTCCCTGCGTCGGGCCTCATAGACCAAAAAGCGCAGATAGCTTTTGAGGTCTTCCGCTGTGACGGGAAAGCCGCTGTCCAAATCTTGAGTGTCAATATTGCCCAGTAAAACGCCGTTAAAACCCTTTGCCTGACACAGATCCATCCGCCGGGCCAGAAAGGGAACAGTCACAACACGGCGACGTATATCAAGCCAGCGCACCTGTGGTTTCTCCGGTAGGCTTTTGCCCAGCATATCCCTCTGAAAACCGGAAAAATCGGGGTCTCTCATCGAAACAGTCCCCGCAGAAATAAAACAGATCGGCACAATGCCCTTTGCCGCAGACAACCGCACCGTTGCCGGGTTGCTGTTGAACAGATCAAAGATCACAACATCAACCCCCTCCACGGGTTCAGGTTCTTGTTTGTGGTCAAGACGCAGATCAAACGACATCCCCGCACGCAAGGACTCGGCCCCAGATGGTTTGGCAGAACTGCACCAAACCACCAACGACAGGCCAAGTGCCAAAAGCAGGACTACTCGATGAGGGCGACCGGAAAAACTGTCGGGATGCTTTGTCATCAATTCTACCCACACGCTATGGCCCATCCCCTCACAAAACAGCAGAGGCAGGCGTAAAGGACGCGAATTCTACAAACGTCATCATGACTCACAGGGTCTTTACGCTTTATGAACAGCACGGTATTTTTGGGTTATCTGTTTCCCGACCGTTCAGAACTTATACCAATTCCTGAAAGTTAGAACCCCTGGGCCCATTTTCTGTACCCAATGGACCTGATTTTCCATGGCCTGTCGGTGAGATTATTCCATGCGTCACAACAGAGGGAAACGATCTGGTCCTGAAAGACGCGGTTTGACAGCCAGTTTTGTCGCAAATATTGCCAGACATTTTCGACCGGGGCAGGACTGCGTGGCGGCAACGGCAACAGGGTGATATTGTCGGGAATATCCAGTTTGCCGGTGGTGTGCCAGCCCGCCTTGTCAAGGATAATGACAGCATGGGCACCGGCTGTGATGATATGTCCTCCGGATGCCCTTGCATCCCGCAGGTATTGCACTGCGGCAGGACAAGCGCGGCCCCCCCGGGCGGGGCAGATCGCCCCGAATATCCAGGCGGATTTTGTGCGCTGGTCTTTTGGTGCCACAGGCCGTGTGCCCCGTTTGGCCCAACATGGTGTTCTTCTGGCCAACACGCGCCTCATCCTGCCACCGGATTTCCAGTGGGACAAATTCCGGCTTGCAGAGAGGCTATTTCGGCGGGGAAGTTTTTTTTAAATGTGTCAATCGCATGCCCGTTCTGGCCATGATGACGCGGTCGGGCCGTCAATGTCCTGTCTCCGTGTTTGCGCAAGGTGGCACTCAGGCAACTTGACGACCAACGCCGCGCGGCTTCACTGCGACTGCCGCCATCATAGATGACTGCAAGGGCAAGCAAGCGGCGCGTCTGGTTCGAATCTGTCGAGTGCCGGGCAAGACGGCGAAGACGGGATGCGTCATCATCCTGACGCAGGGGAAGGGGCTGACCCATGACAAATCTCCAAAACTGTGTCCGTCCTTGAATCACAGAATCTGCTCACACGCCAGGCCCAGAGAGTCTTTAGTTCGCGCTGAACAAATCCTAAGTCATTGCTATTTCGCAGCGTTGGAAGTGTGGTGAAGTATTCGATTTTGCCGTTTTCGTCGTCCTGATCAGCGCATTGATGCCCCGGACAAGCCAAAACGCGATGGCGTTCAGACGCATGTTATGGCCGCCAGCAAGGCGTTCATGGTGTCTCCAGTCTGGCCTTTCAGGACGTTCCGATCAAGGCGGCCATCGGTTTTCATGTGTCCGATGGTGGCCTCGATGGCCGACCTTCGTTTGAGTTCGCGCGTCATCTGCGGGCTCAATCCGCGCGTGCGCCCTGACATCATGACCGAGGCCTCGCCCTCGTCATTGTGGCCGCGATAGCCCCTGTCGACGTAGACCCGTTCCGGTCCAGTCATCCGGGCGGCCCGGGCCACTGTATCAGCCAGAGTATGGCCATCGCAGGGATTGCCCCGGAAACTTTTCGCCCAGACCTTCGCGGTTGGTGGTCGCAATCCCGATCCTGGCGCCAAACCCGTCAGGATTACGCGCCTTACCCCTGGCGATGCAGGCAACTTCCGGAGCGTGCAGGGCATAGAGCCTGTTCCTGTCCCCGGGCTGTTGCATCAGAAGACGCCAGGCCCAACAGTTTCGCGAACCGGGCCTCGAGGCCGGCGTTCCCGGCAATCTTACGGACAATATCGCGGAAAACTCGGCCCGGACAGGTCTTCAGTGTCCTGATCTCGCGGCGCATGCGCCGGAACTGTCTGGCATGGGCGTAACGCCCGGCCATAAGGGCAGCGTGTCTGGCCACACGGGTGTGGCTGCGGCGCAGGACAATGCCGTGCCGTTTGGCCTGGCGAACCAGAGCTTGCAACGCTTTCAGATACAGACGGCTGTCGGTGGGGTAAGCTATGGCCCCGGGTTGAACGGTCGTATCCACCGTAATCCGCTCGAATCGGCAGGCGGTGCTGAAAAAAATCGAAACCGCAAAAATACTGCCAGTAGGGGTTCTCGACCCACCGCTCCACAACCTCATCGTCGGACAGGTCGTACATGTGTTTCAGATAGTGCAGCCCGACCATCAAACGCGTTGGTTTCGCAGGACGGCGGCCTGTCGTGCTTGCCAAAGGCCTCATCAAATGTGGACCAGGCCATCAAGTTGCTCAGGCGTATCAGATTATGTTCCTTGTCGATGATCGAATCAAGGCGTTCGCGAAAGAGGTCGGCGTTGCTGCTTCCTGGGTTTCATGAAAATCTACCGGAAAACGAGGGGTGAAAGCGATCCTGCTGGTATTTTACAATACTTGATTCCCTCTGGGAATCCATATTATCTGCGGACTTCAGAGTTTTTCAGCGCGAACTCTTTAATGATTTTTGGCATGACTTATGATACTGATCTCACCGATGCGCAATGGTCTCTGTTGCGCGGATATTTTGGGCACCGCAATGGCGGTGGCCGTCCCTTCAAACACTCGCCCGGGAATATATTAAACGCCTGTTTTTACGTCCTGAAAACAGGCTGTCAGTGGCGACTTCTTCCCGGGGATTTCCCGCCATGGCAGACCGTTCACGGCCATTTCAGTCGCTGGAAAAAGGATGGAACCTGGCAGATTATCCTGCGTGACCTCCATGGCGTGCTTCGGCTGCCTGAGGGCCGGAACAAACAGGCAGGCGCGGGCATTATCGACTCACAATCGCTCAAGGCCCCGACACAAAAAAAGGGGGCCGGCAAAAAAGTGAAGGGAATCAGGCGGCATTTATGGGTGGATCTGCCCGGGTTTCCGCTGCATCCGGTGGTGCATGATGCTGGAATACAGGATCGCGGCCCGCATTCTCTTGAACGATATAAAGAAAAAGCACGGAAGGCTGAAATTGTTCCGGGCTGGTTATCGCGGGCCGATCATGGACGCGCTGGCCAATCAGGAAAAACTGAAAATCGGGATCGTAAAGCGAGGTGAAGAAAAAGCGTTCAGGGTGCTGCCAAAGTGCTGGATTGTCGAGCGATCTTTCACATGGCTGGAGCCTGCAGGGCGGCTGGCAAAACATTACGAAAATCTCGACAAAACGCAGGAAGCCATGATCCGGCTACGCTTCATACAAATCTCAATCAACAGAATTATAAAATTTAATTGTCAGACAACTTCTGAGAGAGGCTTGACAGAAAGATGGATGATCAACGACAACAATCACAGGCCACACTCCGCCCTGAATTGGGCAACCCCCAATGAATTCGCATCATTCTGTTCCGGGTTAACCCGGAACAGAATGGACAAGGTCGCATGAACCTGTCATACGGGAAAAGCTGACTGCTCAATGGCACAGGTTTGGGGAGAACAACACATCAATAACCCCCATCAGTGGCTCAGTCATAAATCGGGATATGACCCCTTATTGCACTGGGATAGGCACATTCCGAGCCCACGTGAAAACTCAATGATTGAAAGAGAAGTATAGAGGCTGTCAATGCTGAACCTTGATCCGATTATTACGTCACACCCAGTAACCGGGGCTCAACGCTTCGTGACAATGGATCTTTTGCGTGAAATTTACCTTGTGCCAAATGTATCGCCCGCTGATGCAAATTCCTTAATTTCAAACCCTGACAGTCCGTGGGCAGAAAGCTACAGGAATGCCCCACGTGAAACGATTTCCGCAGTATCAAGTGCACTACGCGACCTCATGCTAGCGACCCGCAAATTGGACCCAACAGAAATTGATGTCTCTAAGCTTGCGGTAGGCTCACGCCTCCATCGCCACGTCGAGGCCTTATTGGATTTGTGGCTGGCCATGGAAGATGCCATACCCTTAGACCTTCAGGTGATGCGTCATGTTATCTGCTCAGACGGTTCAGATGCTCTAGAGGCACTACCTATTATTGATTCGTCCAAATCGCAATTTTCCACGAAAGCGGAAACAGAGTTGTGCGCAACCCTTGTCCGTCATCATGGAGTGGCTGATGCGGATGCTCAGCGCCTTTGGCAGGAACGTCAGAATTGTGTTTATCAGGAAGCAAAAGAGGCCACTAGCCTTGGACATGCCCAGCGCGGATTACTCGGCAAGGCTGGCTCCCCCATACCAGCCGACGGATCTCTTTCTTTCTGGGGCGTCCGTGACCTTGCTGAAGAAGCAGAATTTGCAGCGGCTATCAGCCAACAGCTGATCGATCAAGGGACTGCTCCCGAAGATATCGCCGTCCTTTTGCCTGAAGACCCAGGGTACCAGCAGCACTTAGGCAGTGCTTTTCATGCCTCGGGCATTCCCTTGTCTGGCCTACCAATCTCGGCACCACAACGTGATGTTGCCACAGAGACACTGCTACATTTTGCATTGGCCCTAAATACTCCCGCGCCTGCCATGGTACTCGCCAGTCTTTATGTATCACCCCTCATGCCGTGGCCTTCTGAAACAGGTGCAGCTCTGGCAAGGGAAGTAATGAAGGGACGCTTTGAGCCTGGCATGGCGAAGTCGTTTGAAGGCAAATCCAAGCGGTTGTTTCGAGCACTTCGCGATGATCGCGCAAGGAATGCCGCCAGTGTTTCTGTCCAATTTGATCTGCTTGCTCAGTGCTTAACGGATGAGGATGACTATCGCGATGATGTGAAAAGCCTTTGGGCACAGTTGCCAAACCTCAAAAGCCTTCTCGCGACAATGAACCAGACGAACTGGGAGCGCCTTCTGGAAGAGCTTAACCCAGCGGCACCAATTTCCTCGCCACCAGAGCACTTTGTTGAAGGTGTCAGTGTGATTAGTGAAGTTTCCTTACCATGGCGACCTGCGAAGCACCTTCTTGTTCTAGGGGCAGTAGACGGACGATATCCACGCGCATCCTCGGCATCCTCTTTGTTTCTCGATAGCGAACTCGAAAGCCTTGAGAAACTGACTGGGGTTAAGCTACCCGGGCGTGCTGACCATCTTGCAATGGGACTCGAGCTTTTTCGAAGGCAGTTCTCTCTGGCCAGTGAAAGCTGCACGTTTCTTTATCCGATGCGTGGTCTCGATGGTAGCCGACAGTCAACATCAACAGTGCTGTCACTACTTGCCCGAACCATACGCGACATGAATAAACCCGGGGTAGGAACCATTGAAGATCCAAATGAACTGATCAGAGACATCAGATCAACGCCTCAAGAAGAATGGCCCTGTTCTGCGCGAACAATTCCTTCAATCAAGCGGGTTCTCACGGAGCAAATTCCGGAAAGTGGCCAAATCAGGTTGAACCGCAATTTGTTTATGAGTCGGGTAGATAGTGATGGCAACCCGCGAAGACAGTCTCCGAGCCGTCTTGAAAAACTTATGGTTAGTCCATTGGCCTGGACTTTGGCTGAGTTTGGCGCAGAGGAAGTCGTCTGGGCACCGGAGACTTTTGATCATATCCTCTCCGGCACGCTGGCCCATGAGGTGCTGGAACATCTCTTCCCGAAAGATAACCCACTCCCCAATGATTTGACGATTAATGCAAAAGTAGCCGGGCTCTTGGATCAAGCTGTCCGAAAGTACGCGCCGTTTCTTAACAGCCCCCTGTGGAAGGTTGAGCGGCAAGGCCTGGAAAGAGACATCACCCGTGCCGCCAGGAAATGGACAGCTGCGCTGTCAACCATCGGTGCAAAAGTGATTGATAATGAAATAGACATCATGGGGAATGCCCACGGATTGGAACTATTTGGTCGAGCGGATTGCCTGCTTGGTTTGCCCGATGGGCGGATTTTAATCGTCGACCATAAAAAGAGTGGTAGCAAAAACCGCCGCGATCGCATGGACGTTGGTTGGGACCTTCAGCTTGGGATTTATCGTGCCATGCTCCTAAACCCTGACCTCAAAGAGGGGGTGCTGGATAAAATGCTTAAGTTGAAGCCAGAAATTGGCGTTGCTTATCATCTAATCAATGACAGTGGAATTCTAGTGAATGGCATGAGCCCTGAAGGCGAAGGTTTCGACATTATTAACAGGGACATTTCGGCGCAAGCCATTGAAAAGCTCCAGGAACGGATCGCAGAAGTACGCACCGGAACTGTCAGTCTGAATTCTGCAGATGATGTGACCTTCTTCGAAAAAACTGCAAAATTGACACCCTATGCTCTACAGGAAAGCACTCTTATCGTGGCATTCTTGATTCCGTCTGGGAATGAAGGAGACGTCGCCGATGGGTAAGATTCTAAATATTGTTCCGGCTGGCGCAGGATCTGGCAAGACTTTCAAGATCAAGACTGATCTTACGGACTGGGTGAAAGCAGGTGATGTGAAACCTCATCGCATCATGGCGGTTACATTTACCGAAGCGGCTGCCAGTGAGCTAAAAGAACGTATTCGAAGTGCCCTGCTTGCAGATGGAATGGTTGAAGAAGCACTTGACGTTGAGCGAGCCTATGTCTCGACAATCCATGGGCTTGGCCTTCGAATTATGACTGAGCACGCATTTGCGGCGAATGCTTCTCCCCGACCTCGACATTTGAGCGATGCCGAGCGCGATTTACTTATTCGCCAGGAGCTTGCCCATTGTGAAGTGCTTGATGCCATAAAGGCCGAACTACCACGCTATGGATATGCCGGGAGCTCCTGGACAGGAGGGACCATTGAAGATGCATTTCGCAATACGGTGTTCCGGACGATCGATCTCCTGCGGGGCTTGGGCGAAGGAGGAACAGACCCGGCTCTTGCTGACGGGGCGGTAAAGGCCCTACAGGAGCAATACGGAGCAGTGCTCAAAGACCCCGAACCGCTGCGATCCAGGCTTCAAACCGCAGCCGCAGCTCTATTGAGAGAGTTTCATGATGGCGGCATACCGTTCTCAGGAGATACAGCCACCGCGAAGAGAGAGTTCAGAGAGCAGCTTAATGCACTACGTGCGGCGCGCGATAACATTGACCTCGATAGGGATTGGAAACTTTGGATTACTCTTTCTGACCTGCGCACGAAAGCACGAGGGGTAAAAATTCCCGATAATTTTGTAGAACTTTCTGAAAATGTGATTGCTGCGGCTAGTGATGTCAGCCGCCACCCAGGCCCCCTGGAAGACGCCAGTCGCAACCTATCAGGCCTCATTCTCGGTGCTCAGGCGATTATGTCAGGCTACGCAGATAAAAAACGCAAGGCAGGCGTGATCGACTTTGCCGATATGATTGTCGAGGCTGAGAAGTTACTCCGCTTAAAGCCACGTATTCGCGATGCGATCATGGCAGATATTGATTGCGTAATTGTCGACGAATTCCAGGACACTAATCCGGTTCAATTTGCGCTGCTTTGGCGTATTGCCCAAGCGGCACCCCGCACACTTCTCGTTGGCGATGCCAAACAATCAATCATGGGGTTTCAGGGGGCCGATCCTCGCCTGACAAATGAACTGGCGAAGCAATTCCCAACCAAAACGACTCCGCTTGATTGTAACTGGCGCAGTGATCCGCGCATCATGCGTTTTGTAAATGACATTAGTGCCCGCCTGTTCCATGAGAACTATAATCCGCTCGAGGCACAGCGACCTGAGACTGGACATACATGCCTTGAATTTGTCCGTGTCGTTCAAGGGAGGTCTTCAATAAAGCCCAATTCACGGCCAGAGCAACATATAGCAGCACGAGTCAAAGCGATCCTTGATGATCAAACAATTATTGCGGATCGCCACAGTGACCTTAAAGATCCTAAAATGCGCATCGTCTGTCCTGGCGATATTGCCATTTTGTGCCAGACACATACTCAAGCGGCACGTTATGCGGATCGACTACAGGAACTCGGTGTTCCTGTTCGGATCAATCGGAAAGGCTGGCTGTCCTCACCTTCAGTAATTGCAGCTAAAAGTGCATTGGCTTTTGTGGCTGACCCAACCGATGCCCATGCAGCCCTCTGCCTCTTGACACTTGGGCCACGCGCCATGCCTTTGCAGGAGGCCATGATTGCACTGGCAGATGACACGCTTTTGGGTCTGGCCGAACTCAAGCCACTCGTTGAAATAGCTAAAATGGCAGCGGCAACACCTCTGGGGACACTGGTGCCACAAGTCATTGCTGAAGCTGGTATCCGTGATTGGTCAAATAGCTTGCCGGATGCAATCCAAATGAGAGCGGACCTTCTCAGGCTTGAAGGGGAAGTTTCTAATTTTGAGAGTTCCCACCGCGATATGAAGGCCGCAGCAGGGTTTTATGGGCAAACTGCCCCGGTGTTTCTTGGATGGCTTGAAAACCAGCGCGATGATCGCAATTTCGATCGTCATCCTGATCCAAGTTCTGGGTCGGTTGATGGCGTTGAGATCATCACTTGGCACGCCTCGAAAGGACGGGAATGGAACGTCGTGTTTGTTGTCGGACTGGATGACAAGATCGAAGAAAAGCCCGGCACAATGCGCGCAGAATTTGAGGACTTCTCGAACTTGGACAACGTTCTGAGTAAGGCCATCTTACGTTATACGCCAAGATTGCCACTTAAAGAAAAACAGAACGATTTTATCGAAGCCCGCAGGTTCTCAGCTGAAGAGGATGCACGTCGACTGCTGTATGTCGCACTGACCAGAGCCCGTGACCGTCTGATCATCGAATGGCCTGACTTCAAATTAAAGAAAAAGTCCAAAGGTCCTGGCCTCGGCAGCTTTGCTGAAATGCTTATCCAGGAATGCGAACTCGAAATACATGCTGGACAAGTTACAGTCGGAGAGACAGCTTATCCGGCGCGGAGCCTGGATTGCTCAGACGAGCCACCGGCGGAATTTGATATTCCTGTTTCAGTTGAAGCAGATGCCATAGTTAGCTTTGGTGAGCTTCGCGATATGCCCGAGACCGAGAAGTCGCCTTGGCGAATTCGTCCATCTCAGTTGGTTGCCCGAGACACAACTCTGCCAAGTTCTATAGAAACTATTGACCTTGGTACACCCGTTATCGCCGTCGAAGATGGCTTCGATCAAGCGGCAACCCGTGGCACAGCGTGGCATCTGGCATTTAGGACAGCCATAGTTAAGCCCGATTTACTTGATCAGGCATGCCAAGCAACCGGGATAGAAATTGAAGTGGCTAAAGCGATTGAACTGCAGGCTCAAGCCGTGAAGAAGTGGCTTAAGAGCAAGGGGTATGATCGCTTTCATCTGGAGTTGCCTCTGCAGTGCCAGGAGCCCTCTGGTGCTCAAACAAATGCAATCATCGACCTTCTGGCTGAAGGGCCTGATGGCTTCCTGATTGTGGATCATAAATCAGGATCGGTTGATGAACTTGAAGAAAGTTTCATAACCTACCGGCCACAGCTTGAAGCCTATGCCGCTGTACTTGAAAGGCTGTTTCCAGAAAAACCGGTTCTAGGGCTTGCAATCAACTGGATGCGGACGGGGGCCGTCTCCGTAGAGAACCGATATAGCCAATCCATTATATAGTTTGATTATACTTTATGGATGACGTATTCATCAGATTTCCGCAGTAATACCATTTCCTGAAAGTCAGAACTCATGGGCCCATTTTCTGTATCCAATGGACATGATTTTCCATGGTCTTTCGGTGAGATTATTCCATGCGTCACAACAGAGGGAAACGATCTGGTCCTGATTGTCAAAGACCCGGTTTGACAGCCGGTTTTGTCGCAAATATTGCCAGACATTTTCGACCGGGGCCGGGCTGCGTGGCGGCAACGGCAACAGGGTGATATTGTCCGGGATATCCAGTGTGCCGGTGGTGTGCCAGCCCGCCTTGTCAAAGATGATGACAGCATGTGAACCGGCTGTGACGATATCTCTTCGAGGTGCCCCTGCATCCCGCAGGTCTCACACTGCGGCAAAAAAAGACCGGCGCACAAAATCCGTCTGGATATTCGGGGCGATCTGCCCCGCCCGGGGTGACCGCGCTTGTTCTGCCGCTCTCCTATAACAGGTGTTATTCATCCGGCAACCGGAGACCAGAAGGCCCTTCTGCTCTCACATAAGGCATCATATTTTGGGGTCGTTACTTTTGGTGTTCGTCAAGATCTTTACAACCGTCCCAATCAGACTCGCGTATCTCGCCTGTCTGATAAAATTGGCGGGTCAGCTTAATATAATTTTCGCGAAAGTTATAGTTTTCTTCTGTCAGCCTGCTTACCGTATCCCAATCAATTTCAATGCGCTCTTTTGCAGGAATCATGATTTGGCTCTCTGAAGGGTCCTTAGCGTCCAGCAGTATAAATCCAATGCCATGAAGGCTGGAAAGTATCCGAAGTTCTTTGATCGTGTCGCCGCGCGTGTCGCCGTCGCCTGTAATCTCGCCCGCCACCAAATAGCCAAAGTTCGCCCAGGTGGAGTTGCTCACAGCCTGAAAAAAGGCTTGGCGCAGGTTGGAACGATTGATTAAACTCTTGACCTCAAACGACCAGAGTTTGGTTTTTTTGCCGCCGTGTTGTTGAGCGCATTCTTTAATTTCGTCGTGCCAATCACTGCTGAGATTTTCTAGTCCGACCAGATCGGGATAAAGCCATTTATTTCCGCCCGGCCCCTGTGTATTGCCCGAACGCTTTTCATCAATGCGCTTGCTATAGATTTTTTTTGACCACAAAAATTTGGACAAGACGGGATAGAGGTCGTGTTCTTTGACAGAGTGACCGTCGGTTTTTGTGGTGCCTTTGTTTTCTGCGCGGTCAATTTCGGCACTGTCAGTTAATTCGGTGAAGTAATATTTTCGAGGGCGACCTTCTGTAGTTTTAACTTTATGATGCTTCTTCTGCAGTTGCGGGCGTTGTGAACCAATTTCAGCAGTGATTTGCTGCCGCAATGCCGCTTTGTTACCGAGCGGATTAACGGTAGCTGTTGAACGCTCTTGTTTTTGGCGACATTCATCTGGGTATTTTTCAAGTATCCAATCAGCGATTTGCTGAGCAGTAAATTTTGACTCCGGCTTTTTCTGTAAAAATTCAACAACTTTATCCGCCAATTTTAGTCCCATGATTTAATCACTCCGGTTTCTTCGTCACCTCATTTGCGGCCTGCGATGTGTTGACGCAAACACTCGCGACACCTTGCTTCGAGAGATAATATCGCGCGGATGCGGGTGTGCAGTCAAGCCTCCTGTTGCTCCCTCTCTCTTTTTTACCCCTGTAAGACCCCTTTGACGGCGGGATTTTCAAACAGGGCACACCCCCACACTCATCCCGCCGGACAAAAAGGGCAAAAAAACCCGGGAAAAGGGGATTGACTTTGAAAACAGGCCGCGCCAGACTGAACACTCGAAGAAAGGCATCGTGGGTGTCCGCGATAATGTCTTGTGGGGTCGTACATCAGGCACCGGGTGATGCGGTACAAAAGCCCCCCGAAGTCTCTGGATTGAGATTTCGGGAGTGTCTTGTTTTTCCTCTTGCGGGCGGGTCCAGGTCAAAAGACCCCACCGGTTTTTGTTCACGTCCTTTGCCTTTTTCATCGGGATAAAGGTCCAGCCCACAAAAACACCCCTTGATGATTCCGCAACGAGCGTCAATCCATCGCCCTTTTCATCTGCTCTTTTTACATTTTTGACAAAAAACTTCCTGACAGCCACCTGTCCTGTCAACGGGTTATACCAATTCCATAAAATAAAGACTCTCTGGGCCTGGCGCGTGAGCAGATTCTGTGATTCAAGGAAGGACACAGTTTTGGAGATTTGTCATGGGTCAGCCCCTTCCCCTGCGTCAGGATGATGACGCATCCCGTCTTCGCCGCCTTCTCGACAGATTCGAACCGGACGCGCCGCTTGCCTGCCCTTGCGGTCATCTCTGATGGCGGCAGTCGCAGTGAAGCCGCGCGGCGTTGGTCGTCAAATTGTTCGTGATTGGGTGTTGCGTTTCAATGCAGAAGGTCCGGACGGTCTTTTGCAGCGGTCGAGGAGCGGGCGACCGGCCAGGTTGAATGAGGCCCGGCTTGCTGCCCTGATTGCCCGCGTTGAAACAGGGCCATGGCCTGCTATCGATGGTGCGCTGGCGACTTCCGGATCTGGCGCAGTGGCTATGGGAGGACTATCGCCTCGGCATCAGCGAAAGTTGCCTCAGTGCCACCTTGCGCAAACATGGATACAGGACATTGACGGCCCGACCGCGTCATCATGGCCAGAACGTGCATGAGATTGACGCATTTAAAAAAAACTTCCCCGCCGTAATAGCCCGTATCCGGGAAAGAACAGGGCGAAATGTCCCGCTGGACATCTGGTGGCAGGATGAGGCGCGTGTTGGCCAGAAGAACAATATCACCCGGCGGTGGGCCAAACGAGGGACAAGGCCTGTGGCACCAAAAGGCCAGCGCACAAAATCCGCCTGGATATTCGGGGCGATCTGCCCCGCCCGGGGTGGCCGCGCTTGTCCTGCCGCAGTGCAATACCTGCGGGATGCAAGGGCATCTGGAAGAAATATCATCACAGCCGGTTCACATGCCCTCATCATTCTGGATCAGGCGGGCTGGCACACCACCGGCACACTGGATATCCCGGACAATATCACCCTGTTGCCGTTGCCGCCACGCAGCCCGGCCCCGGTCGAAAATGTCTGGCAATATTTGCGACAAAACCGGCTGTCAAACCGCGTCTTTGACAATCAGGACCAGATCGTTTCCCTCTGTTGTGACGCATGGAACAACCTCACCGAAAGACCATCGAAAATCAGATCCATTGGATACAGAAAATGGGCCCATGGGTTCTAACTTTCAGGAATTGGTATTATCAATGGATCAAGATTCAGGGAGAGGAGCAAGTTCCATACATGGTAATCTCCCCTGCCCCACTTGCTCCACTGCGCAATTGCCCAATAGAAACACCAGAGCGAGAGGAAGAAGTAATAGAAACGCGAACGACAGACAGTGTGAGATTATCACCATCTCTTGCTTCCGCCATATCCGTGCTGGAGGTGTTGTTTGCGTTTCTCGCTGTACCATCGGCCCAGATATTATTGCCTGTTGAATGCGTGTAATCCACTGCCTGAGCAAAGGCACCAGAGCCAACGCTTACCGCCAGAACAACAGCAGACACACCAGCCAACAAAGATGATTTGGAAGAAAAACGACACATCGCAAGACCTACCCTGTTCAAAGGTTTATCCAAAAAACACAGGCCACCCCGACGTAAAACGTATCACCGCACAAAAAAAGGCCGACCCATTCGAGGCCGACCCACACAATTCTGGCAAGATGGAAAGCAGAGGCGAAAAAAGATGTCAAACATTAAATGAGAAAAATCCAGTTGCGGGGTTGGTTTTTTTCATATCGAGGGTGATGAGAGAATATCACATTGAACCCAAGCCCCGTGCAAACGGGCCGGTCATTGGCTCACGGGACGGCAAATCGGCACCGGAACAAATCCGGACGCCTTGAGGGGCGGCCCTGACACAACACAGGCCCAAAGGCACAGGCCATCAGAAAAAGCCCCGCTTTGTGCATAAAGATCACGCGCGACTCCGGCCTTGGATGGGGTGGCGAAAATTCAACAGACCGGCGCAAGGACACCCCCACCGTCAGGGTATTAACGTTGACTCCCGGCTTTCGCTGACTGTCGCTGCTCTTCCTCTATCAAGCGTGTGATCTTTTTGCCCATATAGTCTGCGGAATCCCTCATATCGCGCAGTAACGATTCGCCTTCGGATGGCGTCAACAGTTTCAGCACCCTTGAGGTGTCCGGCCTCTCCTTGAGTGAGTTGATCGATGCCATAGCCAAAAAAGCTCCTCCAGAATTGATCCATTTCAGAACCGTGCTTACGGCATATATCCTGCAACATCTTTGGTTTCACAGCAAGGTCTAATGCGCCTTCATGAGCCGTCATCACGGCCCCGGCGGCGGCCTTGCCGCCACGATTAACGATAAAGCCTCTGAGAGAGGCAAGCGTTCCCCCCATAGTAAGAGTGTCATCCAGAATGATATAGGCTCTGTCGCGAAGAACTGGCCCTCTAAAGGTGGGGTTAAATGCGAGGCGATGGTCGGCTCCTGAATCGGTTCGTCCAATTCTTTCCTTCTGATAAATATATGTGCTGATTTCCCATCCCATTTTTTTGGAAAGAACAATCGCCATTGCAAGCGGGATTTTATTCCGCCCTGCTCCTTCCTCAGCAAGGACAGGCAAGAGGACAGGGGTTTGATCACTGATGCGGTTTGAGAGACTCTCCAGGAAACCATCGGTCATCAAACGAAAAACCAGATCGATTGCCGCATCCACATTTCCGGATTTTGCGTATTCATACTCCGGCTCGTTTTTCAAAGACCCAAGATCACCATTGCGAATGACGGGTTGAAAATCTCCCCAAGATGCACGCTCGGCTAGTCCGAACTTTGCGTCGTCGCTGTGATCGCCCATCAATCACCCTTTTCTCTGCTCGCAATCCAGCTGGACTACAGGTGTCCTGGATGCTTTGATCCCTTGTGTCGCTCCCCATAAGACATACACAACCACGCAAAACAAGGCAAAGCGCAGATTGATAAACGCAATTTGACACACAGGCTGGGCATCTTTGATGCGAATAGGCCAGTCTCGTCTCAATGCACGCAGGGGGCAAGTGATTCACTCTTCATGTCCTGCCCCCGGAACGGCAGGGAACGACGACAAAGGCAAGATTCGCAAAGATCCGGATATTGTTTAACATTGCCGGACTACTGCGCCGGATTAGCCCGATTCTCCAGGAGGTCGCAAAAAGGGGGGCAAAGACTCATGCAACCGGAGGTTCTCTACGTACGACACAGCACCAACAAACAGAGCAGGTCATCCACGGCGGAGGTCTGGTCTTGTCTGGCCCACAAGATCTGGATTGTGCGTGAATTGTGCGACGAGGCAGCTTCGGGGGCGTCCCCCATATAGCCTATCCTATATAAAATGGTTCACTTTGGAAGAGTTGTTGAATGGAGCAAAAGAGTTGTTTTCTGACGGCCTTGAGATGGACCCATTTTTGTTCGATGGGGTTGAGGTCAGGGGAATAAGGGGGCAGGAAGAGCAGGGTATGCCCTGCTTTTTGGATGATATTCTGCGTATCCCGGTGCTTGTGAAATGTTGCGTTATCCATGACGATGACAGGGTTTTCAGGAAGCCGGGGCAGCACATCCTGTTTGACCCATGCGGTGAAAATATCTGCATTGACGTTTGCCTGAAACAGGCCGGCTGTCAGCAGGGCTTTCCCGATCAGGGCACCAATCGCATTGGTTCGGCCCCTGGCCTGCCAATCGCACAGGCCATCACAACGTTGACCTGTTGATGCAGAGCCATGAGTGCGGGGCATGTCATGGGCAAAGCCGCTTTCATCGATATAAACAAGGGGACGACCCCGGTGCTCATACATCTTTATCATCGTCTGGAAGGCACGCCCGCGCACCTCTTTGGATGCGTGAGCGTTTTTTTTAGGTCACACCCGAACGGCGCAGGGCGTGATTGATCCCCTGACACACCAGAACGACGGGCACACTCATATTGATATGCATCAGGATGAGCCACAACATCACGCGCTAGGTCGCCGGTTTATACCAATTCCATAAAATAAAGAGTTCGCGCTGAAAAACTCTGAAGTCCGCAGATAATATGGATTCCCAGAGGGAATCGAATGTTGTAAAATGCCAGCAGGATCGCTTTCACCCCTCGTTTTCTGGTAGATTTTCATGAAACCCAAGAAGCAGCAACGCCGACCTCTTTCGCGAACGCCTTGATTCGATCATCGACAAGGAGCATAATCTGATACGCCTGAGCAACTTGATGGCCTGGTTCACATTTGATGAGGCCTTTGGCAAGCACGACAGGCCGCCGTCCTGCGAAACCAACGCGTCTGCGGGCTTCACGATCTGAAACACATGTACGACCTGATGAGGTTGTGGAGCGGTGGGTTGAGAACCCCTACTGGCCGTATTTCTGCGGTTTTGATTTTTTTCAGCACCGCCTGCCGATTGACTCCAGCACGATGACGCGCTGGCGCAGGCGTGTTGGTCCCGAAGGCATGCGGTTTTGTCGGCGACGGTCGGTGTTGCGGTTGACGCGGGAGCAGTCAAGGACAGCAGTTTCGAGCGGATTACGGTGGCCCAAGGCCATAGCTTACCCCACCGACAGCCGTCTGTATCTGAAAGCGTTGCAGGCCCTGGTTCGTCAGGCCAAACGGCACGGCATTGTCCTGCGCCGCAGCCACACCCGTGTGGCCAGACACGCTGCCCTTATGGCCGGGCGTTACGCCCATGCCAGACAGTTCCGGCGCATGCGCCGCGAGCTCAGGAAACTCAAGACCTTCCTGGGCCGGGTTTTCCGCGATATTGTCCGTAAGATTTCCGGGAACGCCGGCCTCGAGGCCCGGTTCGCGAAACTGTTGGGCCTGGCGTCTTCTGGTGCAACAGCCCGGGGACAGGAACAGGCTCTATGCCCTGCACGCTCCGGAAGTTGCCTGCATCGCCAGGGGTAAGGCGCGTAATCCTGACGGGTTTGGCGCCAGGATCGGGATTGCGACCACCAACCGCGAAGGTCTGGGCGAAAAGTTTCCGGGGCAATCCCTGCGATGGCCATACTCTGGCTGATACAGTGGCCCAGGCCGCCCGGATGACTGGAGTCGACCCGGAACGGGTCTACGTCGACAGGGGCTATCGCGGCCACAATGACGAGGGCAAGGCCTCGGTCATGCTGTCAGGGCGCACGCGCGGATTGAGCCCGCAGATGAAGCGCGAACTCAAACGAAGGTCGGCCATCGAGGCTACCATCGGACACATGAAAACCGATGGCCGCCTTGATCGGAACTTCCTGAAAGGCCAGACTGGAGACGCCATGAACGCCTTGCTGGCGGCGGCTGGCCATAACATGCGGTTGATCCTGAACGCCATCGCGTTTTGGCTTGTCCGGGTCATCAATGCGGTGATCAGGACGACGAAAACGGCAAAACCGAATACTTCACCACGCTTCCAACGCTTCGAAATAGCAATGACTTAGGCTTTGTTCAGCGCGAACTAAAGACAATTTATTGGTAAATATTTAATAGTTGTTAGACAGACTCTAACGCATCCAAAGACGTGCGCGGGCGTGCCTTCCAGACGATTATAAATTCGAGATTTGGGTCAGTGCGGAACGTGAGGTTCTCGGCGGCAAGGTGGCGATCAGAAAGCGGGTGATCAAGGTGATTGACACGGGCGAGGAGAGCAAAAGCGCAAAAGGCGGGCGGCGGTTTACGGTGGTGCTGGATGTCGACAAGGGCTTTCTTACAGGCTGGACGTTCTTTCCGGTAGGGAAAGAGCCAACATTGAATAACGCCAGAAAAGGGCTGTTGACCTGGTCGCGCCCGAATTCATGAAAAGAGAAGACCCCCCGGGAATAAACCCGGGGGGTCTTTCAATGCACACCAACACCGAGTGCCCGGCAGGCGGCCCGCAAGGTGTAACCGCGGACACTCGCGACACCTTGCTTCGAGGTTTTATTTTTGCGCGGCCTGTTTTCAAAGTCAATCCCCTTTTTCCGGGGTTTTTTGCCCCTTTTTTGCCCGCAGGGTGAGTGTGGGGGCGCACCCTGTTTAAAAATCGCTCCGTTAAAGGGGGCTTAAAGGGGTAGGGATTGGCGTTTTTTCAAAACGGCTCCCCACCGGGGCATGGGGCAGGCTTGCGCGTCTGTGTGGGCGAATGTGGGGGTTTGTTTTTTCCGGGTGATCACGGGCATCCCGAAGACCGATGTATGAGCACCGGGGTCGTCCCCTTGTTTATATCGATGAAAGCGGCCTTGCCCATGACATGCCCCGCACGCATGGCTCTGCATCAACAGGTCAACGTTGTGATGGCCTGTGCGATTGGCAGGCCGGGGGCCGGACCAATGCGATTGGTGCCCTGATCGGGAAAACCCTGCTGACAGCCGGCCTGTTTCAGGCAAACGTCAATGCAGATCTTTTCACCGCAGGGGTCAAACAGGATGTGCTGCCTCAACTTCCTGAAAACCCTGTCATCGTCATGGATAACGCAACAGTTCACAAGCACCGTGATACGCAGAATATCATCCAAAAAGCAGGGCATACCCTGTTCTTCCTGCCCCCTTATTCCCCTGACCTCAACCCCATCGAACAAAAATGGACCCATCTCAAGGCCGTCAGAAAACAACTCTTGTGCTCCATTGAACAACTCTTCCAAATTTAATCATTTTATATAGAATAGTCTATAGTAGATCGAATCGGCCCTGACGGCCATCCTGGGGGGGGGCGATGAAAAGATTTACAGGCTCCCCGATGGCGGTTCTGTGCTGGTCAATGCGGAATCCCTTGCCGCACACCTTGACGGGCCAAAACTGAACCGCGGGACTTTTTTGCCTTTTTTGCCGGAGGTTCTGGAAAACCCTTACGAGATCTGGGTCAAGGTTCTCCGGAACCCGTTGACAGGACAGGTGGCTGTCAGGAAGTTTTTTGTCAAAACTGTAAAAACAGCAGATAAAAAGAGAGATGGATTCACACTCGTTGCGGAATCATCAGGGGGTGTTTTTGTGGGCTGGACCTTTATCCCGATGAAAAAGGCAAAGGACGTGAACAAAAACCGGTGGGGTCTTTTGACTTATGCCCGCCTGCAAGAGGAGGAATAAGACACCCCCGAAATCTCGAACCGGAGATTTCGGGGGGCTTTTGTACCGCGCCACCCAGTGCCTGGCGTGCGTCTCAACAAGACATTATCGCGGACACTCACGATGCTTTGCTTCCAGTGTCAAGTCTGGCGCGGATCGGGTGTGAAGTCAAGTCTTCTGTTTCGGGTCACCCGTGGTGCTGTCAACAAAAAGCGCAAAAGGCGGGTGGCGGTTTATGGTGGTACCGGATGTCAACAAGGGCTTTTTTACAGGTTGGACGTTCCTTCCCGTAAAAGAATGACCGTGATGTCAACAAAAGTATAGTCAATCCATTATAATTTGATTATACTTTATGGATGACGTATTCATCAGATTTCCACAGTAAGGTTTTATCTGTCCGATGAACAACTCTTCCAAATTGAACCATTTTATATAGGATGGACTACATGTGACAATGTGATGAAAGGAAAAGTTTTACTGGATAATCCTCTCCCTTCTTTTTCAATCCAGGCTGTTCTGGCTTGTTCGCCAGGGATTGCCCGTTATAAGTGATCCGTCACTTCCTTAAACAACACGATTGCCGGGTAACAATGATCGAAACCACACCACGCTTTTTCAAACCTGCCGCTTTGGACGTCGTAGGGATCGGTAATGCCATTGTCGATATTCTCAGCCCCTGTCGTGATGCAGACCTTGCGGCACTGGACATTACAAAGGGGGCGATGACCCTGGTTGACGAATCCCGTGCGGCTACGCTCTATGCTGCAATGACGGACACCCGCGAAGTGTCCGGAGGTTCGGCGGGAAACA
Organism: Kiloniellaceae bacterium; assembly: GCA_965199245.1. Lineage (GTDB taxonomy): Bacteria > Pseudomonadota > Alphaproteobacteria > Kiloniellales > Kiloniellaceae > Carbonatibacter. The sequence goes on along the minus strand of CBDAQP010000001.1, from coordinate 1,006,766 downwards.
CTCTGGCGGGTTTGGCCTCACTCGGGGGAAAGGGGGGGTATATTGGACGGGTGCGCAATGACACTTTTGGCCGGGTATTCCAACAGGATATGCAGGATTTGGGCATTTGCTTTGACACGCCACCTGTTGAGGAAGGCTGTTCGACGGCCCGTTGCCTGATCTTTATCACCCCCGATGCGGAACGTTCGATGAATACCTATCTGGGGGCTTGCGTGAATCTCAGCCTGGAAGACATTAACCCGGACATGATTGCCGATGCCCATGTGACCTATATGGAGGGCTACCTTTTTGATAGTGACAAAGCCAAACGCGCCTTTGTCCATGCCGCAGAAATTGCCCATGCAGCGGGGCGAAAAGTGGCGTTAACGCTGTCTGATTCTTTTTGCATTGAGCGTCACCGCGCCGATTTTTTGGCCTTGATCGCAGATCACATTGATCTTTTGTTTGCAAACGAAGGCGAGGTCTTGTCACTTTACGAAACAGATTGTCTTGACCAGGCTGTGAACTGCTTGCGGACAGACTGTGCACTGTCTGTTGTCACACGCGGGCCGCTGGGTTCGTTTATCATCCCGTCAGATCAGGACAAAATAATCATCGCCGCAGAAGCTGTTGCAGAGGTCAGGGACACAACCGGGGCGGGCGATCTCTATGCCGCCGGATTTCTGTTTGGCTATACACGCGGCGAACCCTTGCCACGTTGCGGACAGATCGCGTCCCTCTGCGCCGCAGAGGTCATTTCCCATATTGGCCCCCGCCCACAGACAGACCTTGCGACCCTGATTTCATCAGCCACCGCGTTCACAAAGAAAGACCCGACGTCATGAGCCAGCTGCGAAATATTGCCATTATCGCCCACGTTGACCACGGAAAAACAACGCTGGTTGATGAGCTGTTGAAACAGTCGGGAACATTCGGGGCGCATCAACAGGTGTCTGAACGCGCCATGGACAGCAATGACCTGGAAAGGGAGCGCGGCATTACCATTCTGGCAAAATGTACCGCCGTCACCTGGAAAGACACGCGCATTAATATTGTGGATACACCGGGCCACGCGGATTTTGGCGGAGAAGTCGAACGCATTCTGTCGATGGTTGATGGCGTTGTTTTGTTGGTTGATGCCGCAGAAGGCCCGATGCCGCAAACAAAGTTTGTCACGGCCAAGGCCCTTGGCGTTGGTCTCAAACCCATTGTGGTCATCAACAAGGCAGACAAGCCCGATGCCCGCCCCGATTGGGTTGTGGATCAGGTCTTTGACCTCTTCGTCAACCTGGAGGCCACAGACGACCAGCTTGACTTTCCTGTGCTCTATGCCTCGGCAAAGCAGGGCTGGGCCGTCGCGGAGCTTGATGAGCCGCGTGATAATATGGACAAGCTCTTCCAACTGGTTGTGCAGACCTTCCCGCAGGCCAGTGGTGACCAGACAGAGCCTTTTTCGATGTTGGCGACAACCCTCGAGGCTGATCCCTTTTTGGGTCGCATTCTCACCGGTCGCATTCACTCTGGTGTGGCGCGGGTCAACATGCCGGTCAAGGTCATCACCCGCGACGGGCGAGACATCGCCAATCAACGTCTCAGCAAACTTTTGGCCTTTGACGGTTTGAAGCGTGTTCCTGTTGATGAGGCCCGCGCGGGGGACATTGTTGCCATCGCGGGGCTGGGCGATCAGGCTACTGTTGCCGATACCATCTGTGACCCCTCTGTGTCCACCGGCATTCAGGCACAACCCATTGACCCACCGACGCTGGCGATGTCTTTTTCTGTCAATGACTCACCGCTGGCCGGGCGCGAAGGGGATAAAGTCACCAGTCGTATGATCCGTGATCGCTTGTTGCGTGAGGCCGAAGGCAACGTCGCTATTCGCATCAGCGAAAGTGAAAACAAGGATTCGTTCGAAGTCGCCGGACGCGGCGAATTACAGCTGGGTGTCCTGATTGAAAATATGCGCCGCGAAGGTTACGAGCTGTCCATCAGCCGTCCCCGCGTTTTGATGCACCGCGATGAGAATAAACAGATGATGGAACCCATCGAGGAAGTCGTCATTGATGTTGATGATGACTATTCCGGTGTCGTGGTTGAAAAGATGGCGGAGCGCAAGGCGGAAATGACCGATATGCGCCCCTCTGGCGGCGGGAAGACCCGGATCACCTTTCTCGCCCCCTCACGTGGGTTGATTGGCTATTATGGCGAGTTCCTGACCGATACGCGCGGAACCGGGATTATGAATCGCCTGTTTCATAGCTATGGCCTCTATCGCGGGTCTGTTCAGGGCCGTCGGCAGGGGGTTTTGGTCTCTAACGGGGGAGGGAATGCGGTGGCCTACGCGTTGTTCAACCTCGAAGAACGCGGAGAGCTGTTTATTACCACTGGCGAAGCGGTCTATGAAGGAATGTTGATCGGCGAACACAGTCGCGGCAATGACCTTGATGTCAATCCGCTCAAGGCCAAACAGCTGACCAATGTGCGCGCTTCTGGCAAGGACGAAGGAATCAAGCTGACCCCTGCGCGCAAAATGTCATTGGAACAGGCCCTGTCCTATATCCAGGATGACGAACTGGTCGAGGTCACCCCGCAATCCATCCGCCTGCGAAAGTTACACCTCTGCCCCCACGCCCGCAAACGCCACGCCCGCGCACAGGAAGCCCTCGGTTAGGGAGGCCAGAGTTGCCCGACAGGTCAAAAATCGCAGTTATGGTAAGGGGGTTTCCGGTGAGGCTATATCTTTCCAGTCAACACCGGATGTCTTGTCCAGACACCATAAATAGAGCGGCAAACGAGGGCATATTTACAATGGGGAAGGAAAGGGGATATTCTTCCCTTTGTCGTCTTTAGGCGATATGTTAATGTTGTCTTTGGACAACTTTTTGATGATAAAGGGCAGGCGATGCGACTCAAAACACCCCGCGACTATGGTCTTGTCATCCGTGAAGAACGCCGCCGCCAGGGCTTGACCCAGCAGGCTTTGGCCACTGCTGTTGGAGTGGGGCGGCAGTGGATTATTGCGGTTGAACAGGGAAAAGCAGGCGCAGAACTGGGCCTTGTTTTGCGTAGCCTTCAGATTTTGGGTCTTCATATTGTGCGCGAACGCGTACAAAACGGGCCAGTATCTCGCGCAGACGCCCAAACCACAGCCGTCAACAAGGCCCCGACCTGCCACCCGACAGGACAGAGTAATCTGGACAGAGCGCGTGCGGCGGCGTTGCATTTTATGGCAGAGAGTCAGGCGAGAGGGCGCTGAATGAACAGGCTTGTTGTTTTGTCTGATACGGCGAGGATGGGTGAGGTCGTCTGTCGTCGCAATGGTTTGATCGAATTGATCTACGCTGAAGACTGGCGCAGGCGCGCAGGCGCGTTCCCGTTGTCTTGCCAGATGCCTCTGACCCGGGTCATCCACCCTCAGGAAAAATTCCTGCCTTGGGTGCGGGGGGGCGTTTGTGAAAAGGGCGCGGACGACAGACGCCTTTTTGACCTTCTGTCCCAAAGGGGGGATGACATACTGGGGGGGGTGCGCTTTGTGCCTGTACACCGTGCCACAGAGTTTGGGATGGTGCGTGGTGTGAAAGGCGGGCGCGAAGAATACCTCATGCGCCTTGATGAAGCGGCTTTTTCTGCGCGGTTGGATGCCTTGACCTCTGCCCGGGGGACAACTGTTCTCTACCGCGATGAGAAGGGGTGGGCTGTTCCTCGGCCCCCGATTTCCACAACCCACATTCTCAAAGGTTTTTCCTGTCCAGAGCGTGCCGAAAATAAACATCTTTGCCTTTGTCTCGCCCGTTTGAGTGGGCTTGAGACAGTTAAATCAGAGATCATCCGCCCCGGCGTTTTGGTCGTTGAACGCTTTGATCGTCTGGAGTCGGCTTTTGGCCTTTTGCGGCTCCACCACGAAAGCCTTTACCAGGCGATGGGGAGCAGAACCGGGGACACGCGCAAGGGGGAGCCGGATGCTGTCGCGCTCTATCATTTTATCAAAAGCGTTTCCGATAACCCCGCTGATCCTGAAACCTTCCTCAGTATCCTGGCTTTTCACTGGGCCATTGGAGGCATAACCAACCCCGCAGATCACCTCGCACTGTTGCACACACAGAGGCAAGAAACGCTCCTTGGCCCACTTTCCGGGATCTGTGCCCCCGCACGAGAGATTGCAGATCACCGTCTGCGCCTGCGCATTGGCGGAAAGGCCAGGGTCGGGCGCATCAAACGCCGCCATTGGTACAAGCTGGGGGCCGCCATCAATCGGACAGAACGGGCTATGGATGACCTCATTGGCGGACTTTTGGACAATGTGATGATTGCGCTCCACAGTGATGACTTTGACCGCGAACTGAGTGCACGGGATCACCCGCCTGCCCTGCGCGAGGTCTTGATAGACCATGTGAAGTGTTGTCGGGAAAATTAGGTCTTGATGGCGGAGAGTAAAGAAACATGCTGGAGTTTAATGGTTTTTTTAGTTTTTTCTGGTGGATATTGTTTGCGTCCCTCATTGCGTTTTGGGCGCACAGATGGAACAGAAGTGCCATCGGCTATGGTTTAACGGCCTTTTTTCTTTCGTCGCTTGTAACTGCAATCGTGTTGCTGATCGTTGGCAGGGGTGGCCCGCCCTGCCCGCATTGTGGCGGAAAGACCGTTTCGGGCGCGACTGTTTGCAAAAACTGTGGGCGCGATATAGAAAGATTTGAGGTTCTTCAGAGGGATAAGGAAAAATGACTGAACAGACTCAAAATTGGTTCTCTGCACTGGGGGTTTATTTTAAACCGCGTGTGGTTGGCATGTTGTTTTTGGGGTTTGCGGCGGGATTGCCGTTTTTATTGATTTTCTCAACCCTTAATGTCTGGCTTCGCGAAGCAGGTGTTTCGCGCACGGAAATCGGTTTTTTCTCCTGGGTTGGCCTGGCCTTTTCTATCAAGGTCTTTTGGGCACCCCTTGCCGATAATCTGCGCTTGCCTGTTCTGGGTGTTTTGGGGAAACGGCGCAGCTGGATTATTCTTGGTCAAATCGGGGTTATTATCGGCCTTGTCGGGATGTCCTCGATCAATCCGGGCGAAGACCTGTTCTGGATGGCGGTTTTTGCTGTTTTGGTGGCCTTTTCTTCTGCCACGCAGGATATTGGGATTGATGCCTATCGCATCGAGGCTGTGCGTGATGAATATCAGGGCGCAATGGCGGCGAACTACCAAACAGGATGGCGTGTCGGGGCACTGGTTGCGGGTGCGGGTGCGCTCTATCTCGCCGATTCTGTGGACTGGAGTATGACTTATCTCATCATGGCTATCCTGATGGGGGGAGGCATGATCACGGCCCTGATTATCCGTGAACCGGATCACCCCGTCCAAACTGGCGACAGACCGTCTTTTCTGGCCTGGTGTCAACAGGCAGTGCTTACGCCCTTTGTTGAATTTTTCGTCCGTAATGGCATTCTTTCTGCTCTTCTCATCCTCGCACTGGTTGGCATCTATAAAATTAGTGATATTGTCATGGGCAATATGGCGTGGCCGCTTTATGTCGATCTCGGCTTTGAAAAAAGCGAGATTGCCAGCATTGCAAAGGGTTTAGGCTTTTTCGCAACGATCTTTGGAGTCTACCTGGGGGGGCTGATTATCGCCCGCTTTGGTATTTTGCGTGTTTTGTTGCTGGGGGCTGTGATGCAGGTCATCACCAACCTCGCCTTTAGCTGGCTGGCGACGCAGGGGCATGATCTCTTTGCGCTCTCAATCGTCATCACCAGCGATAACCTGACTGGGGGATTGGCGGGATCTGTCTTTATTGCCTACCTCTCCAGCCTGACCAATCGGAGCTTTACCGCGACACAGTATGCGATTTTCAGTTCCTTTATGACCTTGCCCGGAAAATTCCTGTCTGGTTTCTCAGGGGCGATCGCCGACTCTGTGGGCTATGAAGTCTTTTTCGCCTATTCCGCCGTGATGGGACTTCCGGCCATTGGCCTGGTGTTCTATTTCCTCTACCGCGACAAACGCTATGGGCAGGCCCTGCCGACCATGAAATAACAGGTTATAGAGAGCCGCGCAGGAAAATCTGCGTTCAGGAAAGGGGGCGCGCGGGAAGCTGAGCAGGCTTCTCGCGCCAGTTGTTTTGCTGCTCGCTGTGTTGCCTGTGGGTCGCACGCGGCAAGTGTACCCTCGACAGCAACGCGATACTCACGCCAAAGACAAAGCCGACACCCACTGATAACAAGACAATGCCATAGAGTGGAAAGGTCACGTCGAGATCAAGGGGCCACAGGCGCAAGGCAATATCCTGCCGATTGCTCATGGCAAAGAGCACAGCGGCGCAGGTCACAGGAAAACCCAAAGTCAGACGCAAAAAACGCAATCCCATTTTCTAAAGTGCCCCCTGTCAGGTCGAACCCTAGTCCTCGTCAGAGGAGCCGTTCAGACGTTCGCGCAACAGTTTACCCGTTTTAAAAAAAGGCGAGCACTTGGGCGCGACCTGAACAGAGTCACCTGTGCGTGGATTGCGTCCAACCCGGGCATCACGTTGTTTGACGGAAAAGGTTCCAAATCCGCGTAACTCGACACGATCACCCCGTGAAAGTGCAGAGATAATCTCGTCAAAGATCACGGCAACAATCCGCTCAACATCACGATGAAAAAGATTTGGATTGCGTTCAGCAATGCGCTGAATCAGTTCTGACCTCGTCATGATGGTTTCCTCCAAACGGCGCGAACAGGTTATCATGTCATAGGACAGCAACAGGGTCAAGCGGGACGGCGCGATGCCTTTTCAGCAAGGCCGGATATTCCCTGTCGTTTTTGGAGAACAGACCAGACCTCATCTGGACGGAGGCCCTGATCGGCCCACAGCACCAGTAAATGAAACAGCAGGTCTGCGGACTCCGCTGCCAGCGCGTTTCGATCCGTGCGCAGGGCCGCAATGACAGTTTCAACGGCTTCTTCCCCGACCTTGCGCGCGATCTGATCCGTTCCCTCACAGAGCAACCGTGCTGTCCACGAATCATCCGGGCTGGCTTGCCTGCGTGAGTCAATGGTGCTGAAAAGATCGTCTAAAACATGGGACATTTGAGTACCTCTAAAAGCCTCCAGCCTCTATCAGGCTGGTAGGAAAGTCGTTTTCGAGAACCGCAGAATATTACGGGTATTTGAGGATCGCAGGAAACGGCTTGATGTCCTGGACGGACAGGGGTCGGGGTTTTTGGAGGTGCTCATTTGTGTTTCTCTCTGTTTCAGGACTCCAGGCGCATCGGGACACCTGCGGCGGTCATGTGGTGTTTGGCCTCGGCAATGCTGTGTCGTCCAAAATGAAAAAGGGACGCGACCAGAACAGCTGTTGCCCCGCCGTCGCGAACCCCTGCGACCAGGTGATCGAGCGTCCCCGCCCCGCCAGATGCAATGACCGGAATACGCACCGCATCAACAATCGCACGGGTCAAGGGGATGTTATATCCCGCCCCCGTACCATCGCGATCCATGGAGGTTAAGAGAATCTCCCCCGCACCATTTTGTTCCATTTTCCTGGCCCAGGCCACAGCATCAAGGCCAGTGGCCTTCCGCCCCCCATGGGTGAAAATTTCAAAAACGCCCGGGCTGGTCTGCGCTGCATCAAGGGAGACGACAATACACTGGCTTCCGAACTTTCGACTGGCTTCAGTGACAAAATCGGGATTGGTCACAGCCGCTGTGTTGATAGAGACCTTGTCCGCCCCCGCCAGGAGCAGCTGGCGAATGTCATCAATTGTGCGAACTCCGCCCCCGACAGTGACGGGCATAAAGCATTCTTCGGCTGTTTTGCGGACAACATCAAGCATGGTGCCGCGATCTTCGTGACTGGCTGTAATATCCAAAAAGCACAGCTCGTCCGCACCGGCTCTGTCATAGAGTCTGGCCTGTTCAACAGGGTCGCCTGCATCGCGCAGATCGACAAAGTTCACCCCCTTTACAACACGCCCGTCCTTGACATCCAAACAGGGGATAATTCGTGCTTTGAGCATTTTGATCCTTTCCTGATCAGGTCACTGCCCCCCGGCAAGGGCGAGTGCCTCGGCGGGGTCAAGACAGCCATCATAGAGAGCACGCCCACAGATGACACCTTCAATTCCGCAGTCTTCGACCGTTTTCAAGGCCTGCAGATCATCGATTGACGCCACACCGCCAGAGGCCACAACCGGCACGGACACCGCCCGGGCCAAGGCGGCGGTCTGTTCAACATTACAGCCGCCCATCATGCCATCGCGGTCAATATCGGTATAGACAATCGCCGCAACGCCGACGTCTTCAAAGCGGCGGGCCAGATCAACCGCAGACAGCTTACTGTTCTGTGCCCAGCCGTCCGTGGCGACGTCCCCCCCTCGCGCATCAAGACCGACAACAACCTGCCCGGGGAAAGACACACAGGCCCTTTTGACCAAAGCCGGGTCTGTCACCGCTACCGTGCCGAGGATCACCCGCTTCACCCCCGCATCCAGCCACTGTTCAATCGTTGCCAAATCACGAATGCCGCCGCCCAGTTGAACAGGGCAGGAGACAGCAGACAAAATATCGCGCACCGCAGAACTGTTGACAGGTTGCCCGTCAAAGGCTCCGTCCAGATCGACAATATGGAGCCAACCAAACCCCTGTGCCGTGAAAAGGCGGGCCTGTGCCGCTGGACTCTTGTTAAAAACTGTCGCAGAGTTCATGGCACCCTGACGCAGACGCACAGCCTGCCCGCCCTTCAGATCAATCGCCGGAAAAATAATCATACTGCACCCTTTATCTGTTGATCTAAAACTTGCCCCACGCTTTGGCAAGACGGCTTTGTTTAAGTCGGGTGTAAAATTTTGCTATAATGATGCCCGGCGACCCATTTTCCCCCGACAAAGGCATAATCCGGCTGTGTCCCCCAGCGCACAAAGCCACAGCGGTCATAGACCCTAATCGCAACGGCCTGAGTTGCGCGGACATCAAGGTTGAGCACGGCAAGCCCACAGTTTTGGGCCTCGGCCTCTACTGTGCGCACCATCCGTGCGGCGAGACCATGCCCCCGCGCCCAGGGGGCAATAAAAAAAGACATAAGCTGTCCCGTGTGGGCCTGGGCCTCGTTATTCGCTGGCTGGCGACAGAGCTGGGCCGAACCACAGATGACACCATCCAGTCGCGCCACAAACAAGGTGCGTTGGGGCATGAGCAACACCCCGGCCCAATGTTTTTCCAAAACATCGCGTTCAGGAACCGCAATCCATCCAAATCCGCCGCCTTCCTCGATGGCCAGCTCTGTCGCATCGCACAGATCATGCAGGTCAGACCCGCGCCATTCCTTTAAACGTTCAATAGAGCAACTGGGCTGAAAGTCGGGTGTTGAAGTCATCTTCGCGCCGTCCTTTGGCGGTGTCACCACTGTAGAAAATTGGAAAAAAGCTGCAGGCCTGCGGCCTGCGATTTTTCGGGGTGAAACTGGGTTCCAATCATGTTATCCCGTCCCACAACGGCACTCAGTGGCCCGCTATAATCAACCTGGGCCAGAATATGGTCATTGTTCACAGGTACATAGTGATAGGAATGGACAAAATAAACATGGGTGCCGTTTTCCAGCCCCGCCAAAACGGGATGATCTGCACGCAGACACAGGGTATTCCACCCCATGTGAGGAATCTTGAGGTCATTTTGCGCGGGCGATGTCGGGGCGAGAGCGACAATATCCCCCGCGATCCAACCCAGTCCCGGACAGGTTTCATGCTCATGCCCGAAAGAGGCCATTAATTGCATCCCGACACAGATTCCCAAAAAGGGAACAGCGCGTTTGACAACCGCCTCGTCCAGGGCCGCACCCATACCATCAAGCAAGTCAAGGCCCGCCTTGCAGTCTGCAAAGGCCCCCACACCGGGCAAGACAATCCGATCTGCGCGGGCCACCAGATCCGCATCAGAGGTCACGACAATATCACAACACAGCCCCTGTTCACGCACCGCACGTTCAAAGGCCTTTTGTGCAGAACGCAGATTACCAGAGCCATAATCTACAATCGCCACAGTTGATCCCATGGACATCGCTCCTTTCTACAAGACACCTTTGGTCGATGGAATCTCGTGCGCCTGGCGCGGATCAATGTCGATGGCATCGCGTAACGCGCGGGCGAGGGCCTTGAAACAGGCCTCGATCATATGGTGCGCGTTCACACCGTGCAGAACCTCGACATGAAGGGTGATTCCGGCGTTCATGGCAAAGGCATGAAACCACTCACGAAACAGTTCTGTATCCATCGTGCCAATTTTGTCGCAGGGCAGATCAACAGACCAGAATAAAAAGGGGCGATTTGACAGATCAAGTGCCACCCGGGCCAAGGCATCATCCATCGGCAAAAGACAGGATCCATAGCGACGAATGCCTGTCCGCGCCCCCAGTGCCTGTTTGAAGGCCTGCCCCAACACAATGCCGACATCTTCGGTTGTGTGGTGAAAATCAACATGAAGATCACCCTCTGCCGCCAGGATCAAATCCATCCGCCCATGACGGGCAACCTGTTCCAGCATATGATCCAGAAAGCCGATTCCTGTTGTCAGATGACAATCCCCCTTGCCGTCCAGATCGAGCGTCGCGGTGATGTTTGTTTCCGCTGTTTTACGCACAACAGATGCCTGACGCATCGCGTGATCTCCTTTAGAGCTGTGAAACGGTTACCGCAGACCCAGGACATCCTGCATGTCGTAAAATCCCGGGGCCTGCCCGCGCAACCAACAGGCGGCCTTGACCGCTCCGCGACTGAACAGCTCGCGACGGCCTGCCTTGTGCGTCAGTTCAATCCGTTCGCCCTCTGCGGCAAAGACAACAGAGTGATCGCCAACCACATCCCCCCCGCGTAAGGTCGCAAAGCCAATCGCCCCACGCTGTCGTTCCCCCGTGATCCCGTCGCGCCCCCTGTCTGCAACCGCATGGAGGTCAACCCCGCGCCCGCCAGCGGCGGCTTCGCCCAAGGCCAGGGCTGTTCCAGAGGGGGCATCGACCTTGTGACGATGGTGCATTTCAATGATTTCAATATCATAATCGTCATCAAGGGCCGCCGACACCTGACGCACCAGTGATAGCAACATGTTCACGCCAAGGCTCATATTACGGGCAAAGACAATCGGAACACTCTGCGCGGCATCACGCACCACCGCCAGATCAGAGTCGGTCATCCCCGTTGTCCCAATCACAAGGGCGGTCTTTTCCTGAATGGCAAGGCGGGCGTGGGCAACCGTGGCCTGCGGTGTGGTAAAATCAATCACGACATCACAGGCGCGAAAAAGAGCGGGTAAATCATCGCTGACTACAACACCCAAGGCCCCGAGGCCTGCAAGCTCCCCCAGATCACGGCCCAGGAGATCACTGTGTGGCCGTTCCGACCCCCCGACAAGGTGGAGACCTGCCTGGGGGGCTTCCTGCACCGCGCGAATCAACATCCGGCCCATTCGCCCGCCACAGCCTGCAATCCCGACAGAACGCAGTGAAGGTGCATCCGTCATGACGTGTCCTCCGAAACCATCACACCAAAAGAGCCAACATCTAATACGCCCTTCCTACACCAGCACCCCCCACCTTGTCACGCCCCATCTGATTTATGAGCGGGCGCATTTTGTTTGGCGCACCAACTGCACCCGGGCTTCGGAAGAGGTCACAACCCGTTCTTCAAAAAGGCACCGCAACGATTGGCCCCCCTGGCGCAGATCCCAGCCGTCACAATCAATGCCGCTCATCCGCCACCCGCTTACGGATTGTCCCAATAGCCTGGTTGCAATCAGATCAATCGCATCGCGATGATCGGCGTTCATGTGATCGACAATGTCCTGTTCCGCCGCGACCAGCCGGGTTGCATCATTGCTGTGCATACGGAGATCATCGGCATCAATCCAGTGAATATCGCCAAAGCCTGCCACCAAATGGGCCGCAGAACAGTCAACGCGATAGAGGTGAAAATCACCAAAACCCGCATAGTGCGCCGCAGAGGGATGATAACGACAAAAACGGGCCAATGTGGCCTCATCATCAACAACCTTTTCAACCTGCCCCTGAAGAGTCACCCGCGCCCCCGTCAAGGGGTCGGACAGATGACCCGTATGGTCAAAGAGCAAACTGACCTGCGGCTCCTGGTGAAAATGCGTCGTATGCTCGGCAAGATCAGACAAGAGCAAGCAGGGCCGCCCCACATGATCGACGACCACCAGAACCAGCGAAACATAAGGCACACTCCGTCCATCCTGTTCCCGCATTGTCCCCAGGGTGGCCCGATGAACAGAGCGCATAACAAAACGCGCTTTCTGCGCTGGGCTGGCCTCTGCCAAAAGAGCCTCATTCCATACCATCCCTAAAATCCCTCTCTGCATTGCAAGACAGTCGCAATTATGTCACGAAACCATGGACAAGACCAGAGTGGGGAATCGTCACTGTGAACACGGCAAAAGTCACCTTGGGGCCTGTTTTGTCTGTTCAACCAGAAAACGGTGGCAACGCGGCGCACCTGTGACGTAGGTGTGATTTTGTGCACAGGCATCTGTGCCCCAGAAATCACTCACGAGACCGCCGGCTTCCTTGATGAGGATAACCCCCGCCGCACAGTCGAGAAAGCCCGTTGGCCCCTCGAAATAACCATCCAGCCGCCCCGAGGCTACATAGGCCAGCGACAGGGCGCAGGTTCCGACAATACGCACGGCGGCAACCTCTTCACGGATGGCATGTAAACGCTCATAAGCTCCCACAGCATGGCGATGACAATCGAGGGGCAAACCCGTCCCGATCACGAAACGGGCCTGATTTTGTTCGTCCCGCACGTGAATTGTGGTACCGTTTAATTGCGCCCCTGCGCCAGTGGCTCCGGTAAATAGTTCGCCGCTCAAGGGGGCGTAGATCACCCCTGCGAGAGGTGTCTGTCCCTCCACGAGGGCGAGAGACACAACAAAGGGCAAGCCTGATAGAAAATTGGTCGTGCCATCGATAGGATCAACAGCCCAGAACAAGGACGTCTCACACGGGCCATGCCGTCCCGTTTCCTCCCCGACGAAGGCAATATCCGGATGGGCCTGAGTCAGGCGGTCGCGTATGAGAATTTCCGTTTTTTCATCGGCCTCACACAACAGGTCAGCTTGACCCTTGAAGGTGACCTCCATAGTCCCCTGCCGTGTCAAAGCAGACAGGGCCATGTCCCCCGCCGCCCTGGCAACAGAGGACATAACGGGAATATAATCACAGGGAGTCATTGGGTGTTCCTCAGTTTTTTTGGGGGGGTGTGTTCTGGGGGAGAGTATCAAAAAGCCGCATCCGTGGCAGGGAAAGCCCAACCCTCTGGCCCAATGCGATCTGTTCGCGTGTTTCAACCAACAGGTTCTGTTCACCCATCGCCACACAATAACGGGTCAGATTGCCAAGATAGGACAGTTCAATCACCGTGCCATCCAGGGTTCCCGTCCCGCGAGGCACAATCTGAATGTCTTCGGGGCGCGCAAAAAGGGCAACACCATTGTCCAGAGTCGTTTCTGCCACCATGGAAACCTGTATCTCTTTTCCCTCTGTGAGTTTGAACGACTCTGCGCTGACCGCTTGCCCGCGTAAAAAGCTGGCCTTGCCTACAAAATCGGCAACATCGGCCTGGGTTGGATCCTGATAGATTTGACGCGGCGAACCAACCTGAAGAATGCGCCCACCGCGCATCACGGCGATCCGGTCCGAAATATCAAGGGCTTCTTCCTGGTCGTGCGTGACATAAAGAACCGTCAGACCCAGTCGCTGTTGCAGGGCCCTGATCTCACGCCGGAGCTTGACGCGCAGTTTGGCATCAAGATTGGACAAAGGTTCATCAAACAGCAAAAGCGGGGGGTCAATAATCAGGGCGCGGGCGAGGGCCGCGCGTTGTTGCATCCCCCCGGAGAGTTCACCGGGATAGCTGTTTGCGACCTCGCTCAATTCGACCAGAGCCAGAATTTTTTTGACCTTGCGCGCAATCGTGTCCCGGGGTTCTTTGCGCATTTCGAGGCCATAGGCGACATTGGCGGCAATTTTCTTGTGTGGCCAGAGTGCGTAGTTTTGAAAAACAAAGCCGATCCCCCGCTCCCAGGGTTCAAGCTGGCTCACATCGCGCCCATCAAACAGGATCCGTCCCTGATCCGGTTTGATAAAGCCCGCCAGACAGCGCAGAAGAGTCGTTTTTCCACAGCCAGATGGTCCCAACAAGGTCAGGAATTCTTTCGGTTGGACGCACAGCCGCGTGGGGTGAAGGACAGTCATCTGACCAAAGGTTATGGTGATGTCCTCAATCTCGACTGCCAGCCCTGTCATGATGCACTGCCTTTTGTTCTGCGTATGATGAGAGCGAGGGGAAGGTAAAGAATCACCATCATCAAGACAGCCATGGCAGCGGCGTAACCAAAATTCGCCCCCGGTGAAATGGTATTTTGAAAAATCACCGCCGCCATCGGCGTCCAGGGGGGGCGATAGAGCAAAATTGTTGAACTTAATTCATTGACCCCGTGGAGGAAGACCAGAATCATTCCCGTCAGTGTGCCACTGAACACCAAAGGCGCAACAATCCCTGTAAAAACCTGGAACCGGCGTGCGCCCAAACTCAGGGCAGCCTCTTCCAGTGCAGGATGAACCTGATACAGGGCGGCCTCGCTGGTTTTGAGGGCAAAGGGAAGCAAGCGCACAAAGTAGCTGAGGGTCAGGATAAACCAGGTTCCCGTCAAGACCAGCGGGTCTTGATTAAAGGCAAAAATAAAACCGATAGCAAACACCGTTCCGGGGATAATATAGGGGGTCATTACAATACCATTGAGCAAGGGCGCAATCACCGCGTCATTGCGACGGACAATGACATAGGACAGGGTCATCCCGAAAAACAGACACAAAACAGTCGCCGCCCCTGCGGTGGACAGGCTCACCCACACAGCCCCCAGTTGATGGCTAAACAGTGTTTGATAGTTGGCCCAGGTTGGACTCGCGCTCACTGTTCCGGCCCGCCATTCCAGAAAAGAGGTGATAATCACAACAAGATGCGGCGTGAAGGCCAGTGCGATCACAGTTCCGCCAAACAGGTATATGCCTCCCTGCAGCGCAGGTGAGGGCTTGCCTAGAACCTGCCTGCGTGCGCTTATCGATGCAAAGCTGCGTCCTGACAAAATCAGACGTTGCATTGCCAGAAAGGCGGTTGCAATCACCAGCATTAAAACAGCCCCCGTCGCGGCCACAGAGGTTTTGCCCCCGGTTTCATTGAGAAATTCAGTATAGATCAGCTTGGGCAGGATCACGAGATCAAGCGAGATAATGTAGGGCGTTCCAAAATCCGAAAAGGCCGCCATTGCCGCCATATAAAGACCTGTGAGAACACCGGGTAAACAACTGGGAACCTCTATCGTCCAGAAGGATTTGCGCCGCGACGCGCCAAGGCTGAGCGCAGATTCGCGCAAAGCCGGATCTACAGCGCAAAAACTTTCCAGACTCATCAGGAAAACCAACGGGTACAACAGCCAGACAATCACCCAAATCACGCCATGCAAACCAACAATCGACCACTCCCCCCCCAACGCCTGCGTCACAAGGCCATTGGCCCCCAGCAACAGACGCCAGACATAGGCCCCCAGAAAGGGCGGCGAAACGGAAGCCATTGTGATGAGGGCAATAAGGGCTGAGCGGCCCCGAAACTGGTATCGCGCAACAAGCCATGCCAGGGGAACAGCAATCACCCCGACAAAAACCGTGGACAACACCGTGACAATCACGCTGTTCCACAGAGCCTGCAAAGAGGTTTCGCGACTGATAAAATCACGAAAATTTTGCAGGCTGAACTGCTTTGCGCGGTCGTGAACCTGTAAAAAGCCTTTTTGGGTATGGCGGATGAGCAGGCTTTGACCGTCCTGGCTGGCCGCAAAGGCGGGGGGGACAGCAGTTGCGAAGAGGTTCAGGGCAACGGTTTGTTCAATGCGAAGGTCAATATTTTTGCTTTTGGCTTCAAGCCTTGTTCCGGCTGCTGTCCTGATGAGATCAAGGGGTTCTGATGCTGTGATGCGGCTGACCCCGGGGGAGAGGCGCGCAATGCTCACGCGCACCGCATCCCCGCGCGACAGGATAATCAGATCAGGGTCTTCCCTGTCCACAACAAAGTCGGTCGTGCTTTCGCGCACGACGGATAGATCACCCCCGCGAATCCGGATCGTAAAAGAGCCACCTTCACGATAAAAGGCACTGACCACAATCCAGAGCTGGGGCACAATCACCAAAAAAATCGCCCCGACAAGGCACAGGAGGGCAAAAACGCGCCAGCCGTCAGGCCGACAAGAAAGCCGGTACACGCGTTTTCACCCTATTTGCTTTCCAGAATTCTGGTGAATTTTGCCTTGATGACCCCGGCGGGTTCTTCTGCAGTCAAAAGGTTGAGTTCCCCAATGTCAGGCAAGCCATCTGGCGGGGATACATCGCGCCGCACCGACCGCCGTTTGACAACCTGCGTTGCCAAACTTTGCCCGTTCCGGCTAATCACAAAATCAACAAAGGCTTTGGCGGTCTCCATATTCGGGGCGTTCTTGACAATCGCCAGCCCATCGACCTGTATTGTCACACCGTCCGCAGGATAGATCATCCGAACCGGAAGACCTGCGGCTTCCCATTTTGCGCCAAGGTCTTCGTTGACCCAGCCCACTGCGGCCTCGCCATCGCGGATACTTTCAAACATCGGGCTTGAACCTTGCGTGGCCCGCGCGGATTTAATGATACGTTCTACAAAAGGCCACCCCAGGCCAGCCGCCAAACCTGCGACAATCGAATAGCCCGTCCCCGAATGATTGGGGTCTGCCAAAACAACACCCCCAAGATCCGCATATTTGGGATTGAGCACATCACGCACCAGGGTCGGATAATCTGCCGCCCCCACGCGGTCTGTATTGACCATTAAAGGCTGGGCAAAAAGCGAAAAGGGAAACCACTTGCCATTGGGGTCTGAAATCTGCAACGCGGACAGATCGGCACCCTGATAGCGTTCATAGAGGTCTGAAAAGGTCGCGTAGGATTGAATGGCTCCGCCCCACTGGACATCAGCCGCCGGATTGGCGGCCTCTGCACGCACACGCTGGTAAAGCGCGCCTGTGTTGCCCACAATCACATTGACGTGTGTGCCGGGGTTGGCGGCTTCAAAGGCCGCCACAATCGGGCCATAAACATCATCACCATGGGCCGAATAAACCGTCAGGGTCCTGGCCTCTGCCGAAAGCGTGACCAATAAAACAAAAAGGAAACCTGAAAAAAGAGACCTGAACACGGAACTACACCCCTTATCCTCATCAAGATTGCGGTGTTTGTAATCAGAAGAGGTGTCAATTCGTTGACATTTTCATTTCAGAATCATGAATTTTTATTAGCGGGCGCAAGGTAGTCCTGATCTCATTGCAGAAAACGATTGGCGGTGCTATAGGGCGCGGGACGCCAACAGCGCGAGGATACGCCATGATGTCCCCTCCTTATCGGATTCTTGTGGGCAGTCTGAACCCCTTGTTGCGGGACTGTCTGTGTGAACAGCTCTGCGCCGAGGATGACCTCGAGGCCGATTCTGTCGCAACAGCGCAGGATCTTGATGAAAAGGCGGGGCAGTTTGATCTGCTGATCCTTGACGAAGGCTTCGCTGCGGGCTCTGCGCTGTGTGGTCATCGCATCCTTTGGCTCATCCCCCCTGACACCCGACCTCCCCCCGACACCGGAATCACCGCAGAAGACACCCTGACCAAACCCTTCCGCGTGGGGGATCTGCTCGCCCGTCTGCGTCGTTTGTGTCAAGATCACTGCGCGATGATCGGGCCATATAACTTTCAACCCGACCAGAAACGATTGCATCACAGGCAGAGTGGACAGGATATTCTCCTCACCGAAAAGGAAACGGCGATTTTGCAGATCCTTTACGGCGCGGAGGCGATTGATCGTGAAACCTTGTTGAAAAAAATCTGGGTCTATAACGCAGATGTGACCACGCACACGCTCGAAACCCATATCTATCGCCTGCGTCAGAAAATCGAACCAGACCCTGATCACCTGCGGTTTTTGGTGACAGAACCGGTCGGCTATCGCCTGATTTGTGAACAATAATGTCACAAAAAATAAATAACCTCTCACGCGGCATTTTTTTGATTCTGCTGGCGGCGGCGAGCTTTGCCAGCGGTGATGCCGCCGTTAAGTGGATCAGCACCCGGGCCAACGAAGCCCAGATTATTCAGGCCCGCTATCTGGTTCTATTTATCCTGATTCTGGTTTTTTCCGGGATTCAGCAAAAAAAGACGGGACAGAAGTTGTGGACCTTGCAAAAGCCTGTCCTCACCCTCGGGCGGTCGCTGTTGTTGCCTCTGTTCGATGTTCTGTTCATTTTTGCCTTTATTCTTCTCCCCCTGACCACAGTGACGGCGGTGCTGTCCTCTGTTCCGATTCTTGTCACGCTGTTGTCTGTTTTTATCCTTGGGGAACGAATCAGGCTCTATCGCTGGATTGCGGTGATTTGTGGCTGTTTTGGTGTTTTGGTGGTTGTGAACCCGTTGTCTCTGTCTTTTGACAAAAATCTGGTCTTTCCCCTTGCGGGCATTTTTTTTCTGGCCCTCTATCAAGTTTTGATCAAGGTCGGGGCAGACCACGAACACCCGAGGAACAATCAATTTTACATGGGGCTGGTGTCCTGTGTTGTGACCACGGCGGCCCTGCCTTTTTTCTGGCAGGATATTTCTGTCGAGACGATGATGTTGTTACTGGGGCTGTCGCTTTTTCATGCTGTCGGGCATCTGTTGATGATGATCGCCATGAGTCAGGCCAGCCCGGCCAAGCTCCAACCCTTCACCTACACGGGTTTGATCTGGGCGACATTTTACGGTTGGTTTTTCTTTGCCGAATGGCCGCAGTCGCGCGTCATGATCGGGCTAAGCCTGATTGTTGCCAGCGGGCTATTTGTCTTTTATCGCCAGTACAAAAAGCAACTGGACTAAAAATTATCCGCAAGGATATGCCCCGCCAGATAGAGCGAGCCGCAAATGACAATCGGCCCCGGCCTTTCCACTGCGAGAATATCATCCAGGGCCTGTCCCACGCTGTCACAGGCCCGGGCATTCACCCCGACCGCGCGGGCCTGTGCGGCGGCCTCTACCGCAGACAGGGACGCAGGCTCCCCCGGAATAGACACCGCCCGCAGGCTGGTTGCCCGGGGGGCCAGGGGACGCAGGTAGTCAAGGGCGGCCTTGGTATTGAGCATGCCATAGATCAGATGAACCGGTGACCACGCCGCCAAAATCTGGGCCAGAGCCGCCCCGGCGGCGGCATTATGTCCCCCATCTAGCCACAGCTCCCCCCCCGGGGGCAGACGATCAACAAGCACCCCCCCCGACAGTTTCTGCATCCGGCCTGGCCAGTGCGCGGTTGTTAAGCCCTGATGGCGCTGTGCCACAGAGGTCACCAACGGTTGATGCGCCTGTTCAGACGACAAAAACTCCGCACAGGCAAAGGCCATGGCCGCATTGTCAAGTTGATGCGCCCCGACCAGATTTGGCGCAGGGCAATGACTGTCCCCCTCCCGCCCGTGAAAGACAAATCCCCCCTGTGCCACCGGTTTCGCAGACCAGTCTTCCCCGGCGATATAAAGCGGGGCGGCGCAGTCTTTGGCCCGTGCCTTGATCACGGCGAGGGCCTCTGGCGGTTGTTTGCCAACGACGCAGGGCACAGCAGGCTTGATAATTCCGGCCTTGGCCCGGGCAATTTCCGCCAGGGTCTCCCCCAGATACTGCGTATGATCCATTGAAATCGGGGTAATGACGCTTAGGGCTGGATGCGTGACAACATTGGTTGAATCAAGTTCCCCCCCCAAACCTGTTTCCAATAACAAAAGATCCGCCGGTGTCTGGGAAAAAGCATAAAAGGCTGCCGCCGTGGTCACTTCAAAAAAGGTAATACCCGCATTGCCGTTGAGGTTTTCGCACTTTTCGAGGAGGGCAATCAGGGCCTTCTCGCTAATCAATTCTCCAGAGAGTCGGATGCGTTCGTGAAAACGCACCAGATGGGGCGAGCTATAGACATGACTCTGTCGCCCCGATGCGGTGAAGATCGCCCGTAAAAAGGCCAGTACCGACCCCTTTCCATTGGTGCCCGCGACATGAATGACAGGGGGTAGATGATCCTGCGGACGGCCCAGCTTGTCCAACAGGGCCAGGGTACGCCCCAGCGAGAGATCAATAATCTTTGGATGTAGGCGCGACAGACGTTCTAAAACAGCATCACTGAGCCGCGAACCGGACTGTTCAAACATGCCCCCTCCCAATCAATCGAATCCCCAGTCAATCGAACCCTAGTCAACAGGCAGGCCTTCCAGGTTTTGAACGGCGTCAGGTTGGGGCAACGCGGGCGCGGGGGGCACCGGGTTTCTGCGCATCAACAACCCTAACAGCCGGATGAGGGTAGGGCGCAGATCGTGACGGTGCACGACCATATCCAGCATGCCGTGTTCTAACAGATATTCCGCTGTCTGAAAACCGTCGGGGAGTTGTTCGCGAATTGTTTCCTCGATTACACGCTTTCCGGCAAAGCCAATCATGGCTCCCGGTTCTGCAAGTTGTATATCCCCCAACATGGCAAAGGAGGCTGATACCCCCCCCGTTGTCGGGTCGGTCAACAGCACCAGATAGGGCAGACCTGCGTCCTTGACCAAATCAATCGCAATGATCGAACGCGGCATCTGCATCAGGGATAGAATCCCCTGCTGCATCCGCGCCCCGCCGGAAGCCGGAATGACCAGCAAGGGGGCCTGTAGATTCACCGCCAGTCGTGCCGCGCTGAGCAGTCCTTCGCCCACAGCCAGCCCCATTGATCCGCCCATATAATCAAAATTAAAGGCCCCGATGACAACGGGATGACCGTCCATTTTTCCCTGTGTGACCAAAATTGCTTCCTTGTCCGGGTTTTTGGCCTCTGCCGTCTTGACCCGGTCGCTATAGCGCTTCAAGTCCTTGAATTTTAGAGGATCGGTCGGAGTTTTGGGCAGATCAACAGTGGTAAAAACACCATCATCAAACAGCATCTCCAAACGCTTGCGCGCAGACATTCGCATGTGATGCCCGCTATAGGGGCACACCCACAGGTTTTTTTCCAAATCCTTTTTGAAAATCATCTGTCCGGTCGCGGGCGATTTCACCCACAGATCATCCGGTGTTTCCGACTGAACGAGGGCGCGAATCTTGGGACGGACGAAATTGTTGATCCAGTTCATAGGCTCTGTGTCCTCATGCTGTGTGTCGTGCTGTGCGCACGGCCTGCGCCAATGTGGTCACGAAATTCAAAACAGAACGCACAGGTGGGGCTTCGTCCCGCTGGGGGGCGAGACGTTCAACAATCGCAGACCCCACAACAACCGCATCGGCCCGCTGTGCAACCTCTGCGGCCTGTTCAGGGGTACGAATACCAAACCCGACCGCAAGGGGCAAATCGGTATGGCCTTTCAAAAAATCAACCGCGTGTTCCAACGCGGAGCTGGAAGCCGCTCCGGTTCCGGTAATGCCCAGAATTGACACATAGTAAACAAAACCGGAGGTCTGTTCCAAAACCCGCCCAATCCTTGCTGAATCGGTCGTGGGCGTTGTCAAACGGATAAAATGCAACCCCGCTGTGCGCACAGGCACACAAAATTCTGCATCGTGTTCGGGGGGCAGATCAACGATGATAAAGCCGTCAACACCAGCCGTTGCCGCGTCCGTGATAAAATCCTGCACACCATAGACATAGACCGGATTGAAATAGCCCATCAGAATAATGGGCGTGTCCTGATCGTGTGTGCGAAATTTGCGGACCATGCCGAGGATTCCGCGCAAGGTCATTCCGGCGCGCAAGGCGCGTTGCGAGGCCTGTTGAATTGCGGATCCGTCAGCCATGGGATCGGAAAAGGGCATGCCCAGTTCAATCACATCAGCCCCCGCCGCAGGCAAGGCATCTAAAAGCTCCTGCGCCGTGGACAGGTCAGGATCCCCTGCGGTGGTAAAGGTGACAAGTCCGGCCCGTTCTTCGGCCCGCAGTGCGGCAAAACGCCGTTCCAATCGTGTCGTCATCAGATCTCTACACCCAAAGCCTGCGCCACAGTAAAAATATCCTTATCTCCCCGCCCGCAGAGGTTCATGAGAATGCTCTGATCGCGCGACAGGGTTGGTGCAAGTCGCCGCACATAGGCCAGCGCGTGCGCGGGTTCCAGGGCGGGAATAATGCCTTCGAGGCGCGACAGATAGCCAAAGGCATCAAGGGCTTCCGCGTCCGTGGCAGAGACATAATTCACCCGTCCGCTTTCATGTAGCCAGGCGTGTTCCGGCCCGATTCCGGGATAGTCGAGGCCTGCCGAAATGGAATGCGCGTCACAAATCTGTCCATCCTCATTCTGGAGCAACCGCGTTTTGTTGCCGTGCAAAACCCCCACCGTTCCGCCAGTTAGGGAGGCGGCGTGTTTCCCACTGTCCACCCCGCGCCCTGCGGCCTCGACACCCGTAAGGGTGACCGTTTCATCATCCAAAAAGGGATGAAACAGCCCAATGGCATTGGATCCCCCCCCGATACAGGCGACCAGGTGATCGGGCAAGGCCCCGGTCATGTCCAACATTTGCTGACGGGCTTCGCGCCCGATAATCGATTGAAATTCACGCACCATCATCGGATAGGGATGCGGCCCCGCCGCTGTTCCGATAATGTAAAAGGTGTCTTCGACATGGGCCACCCAATCGCGTAGAGCGTCGTTCATCGCGTCTTTGAGGGTTCCGGTTCCGGTTTCAACCCCCTTGACCTCTGCGCCGAGCAACTTCATGCGGAAAACATTGGGGGCCTGACGGGCCATGTCTGTCGCCCCCATATAGATCACACAGGGCAGGTCAAAGAGGGCGCAAAATGTTGCTGTTGCCACGCCGTGTTGACCCGCGCCCGTTTCGGCAATAATGCGGGTTTTGCCCATGCGCCGTGCCAGGAGAATCTGGCCCAGGACGTTATTGGCCTTGTGCGATCCGGTGTGATTAAGTTCATCACGTTTCAAATAGACCTTTGCCCCGCCCAGATCCGCCGTGAGACGTTCGGCAAAATAAAGCGGCGAGGGCCGCCCGACATAGTGGGTGGCATAGTCATCAAACAACCGCTGATAGTCGGGATCAACACGGGCGGCCTGCCAGGCCCGTTCGACCTCTAAAATCAGGGGCATCAGGGTTTCGGCAACATAACGCCCCCCGAAAATGCCAAACATGCCATTGTCATCCGGGCCTGTGCGCCAGGAATTGCGTTTGTCCATCACCAGAGCACCTCTCAACACCTCGATCCTCGTTATCCGGGGCGTCAAACTGCTTTAGAATCGTGTGCGCGCAACAAGCTGCCTTGGGTTTGCGCGTGCAACACGACCTGCGATCCTCAAATACATCAAGTATTCTCCGGTTCTCGAAAGCAGTTTTCTTGCCAGCCAACCTCGGCTGGAGCTGTTGAGAGGTGCGTACCATTCACCTCTCACAACCAGCCGCTGGGAAGAAACAACCAAAGGCAAAACCTGCACCAAAAAAAACGACACCGCAAGGTTTTGATGGCTCTTGTGCCTGTCAAAGCTGTGTCTGTCAAAATCCTGAGGCCTTGTTCAGCATTTCTCAGGAAATCTTTTTTGACAGGGCAGAAATCGGGAATTAGATTGATCTTTATGATGTGGGCAGGGCAATTCGGGGGCCAAAATTTTTAGGGTTGCCGCAGAGAATTGATCTATAAGTCCAATTCGGTACATATTCATTCGTCGCTTTTGATCTTTTTGTCAAACATATGTTGTCAAACACGGGGCATTTTTTGTCTGAAATGTCATTGACCCTGGAATAGAAATTTTGCCGATGAAAGAACTGCAAGCCGAAATGTTATCCGGCCCGGGTTATGACGAAAAGGAACTTTATAATCTCATCCGTCAGGGCAGGGGGAGTCCTGCTGTCCCTTTGGTTATGGTTGGAATTGCCCCATAGAAAAGGATAGAGAACATGACAACAACCGATGACAGCTGTGATGTTCTCATCATCGGGGCGGGGCTGGCGGGTTTGTCCCTGGCGGTGGCTCTTTCGCGTGAAGGGGTCAGGACGGCGGTTGTTGATCGCACGCCCCCCGAAACACAGCGTGCGGTGGCTTTTGATGGGCGGGCCTCTGCCCTGGCACAGGGGTCACAGCGGATTTTTAATCGGCTCGGCCTCTGGCCCGTAATGGCGGGGGCCGCCGCACCCATTTTGCACATCGAAATCACAGACGGCTGTATTGACCATGCCCGCAGTCCCTTTTCCCTGTCCTTTGACCATTGTGCTGTGGGGTCAGAGCCAATGGGCTGGATTGTGGAAAATCGTGTCATGCGCCAGGTTTTGCACGACCAGCTGACAGATTGTGACGACCTCTGCCTCTTTGCTCCGCAGACTCTGGCCGACTTGACGCGCACGGATACGGCGGTTGTGGCCCGGCTGGACAGCGGGCAAAAGATCACGGCCCGGCTGGTTATCGGCGCGGATGGTCGCCAGTCCCCCGTTCGCGCCCATGCCGGCATTTGCACAACCGGGCGTGATTATCACCAAAATGGCCTGGTCACAACGGTTTATCATGATCACCCCCATGGCGGCGTGGCTCATGAGCATTTCTTGCCCGCCGGGCCTTTTGCCCTCTTGCCTCTGCGTGATGATGCGAGCGGGGCGCATCGCTCTTCGTTGGTGTGGTCTGAAAAACGTGCCCTGGCCCCCCATTATATGGCCATGGATCATGACCGTTTTGCCCACGAGCTACACCGTCGTTTCGGGGGGAAACTGGGTCATTTTTCGGTTGGGGATGACCGCTGGAGTTACCCCCTGTCCTCCCTCCATGCCGCGCGGATGACAGATCATCGCCTCGCCCTGATCGGGGATGCCGCCCACGCGATGCACCCCATCGCCGGACAGGGGTTAAATCTGGGTCTGCGCGATATTGCCGCCCTGGCCGAGGTTTTGGTCGAGGCCAAAAGATCCGGACAGGATTTGGGATCTGCCCCTGTTCTGGCCCGCTATGCGCGGTGGCGACGTTTTGACTCCGTGGTTATGCTCTGTGCCATGGATGGTTTGGTCATGCTTTTTTCCAACGACATCGCCCCTTTACGTATCGCGCGGGGGGTGGGACTGGCGGCGGTCAATAAAATCGCCCCTTTGCGAACATTTTTCATCAAACACGCCATGGGGACAGTGGGAGATTTGCCCCGACTGATGCGGTGATTTTGGTTTTTGGTTGTTTTCGAGTACTTCTGAAAAATCCTTGGTCTCTGTTTGCCGACAGGAAAATGTCTTTCGGGAACGACAGAATACGACAGTATTTGCGGATCGGAAAAAACGATTTGATGCACCGGACGACGGGGATCTGGGTTTTTATCTTAATGCAGGGACTGTTCGCCTTTTTCCTGTTCCGCGCTGTCTTGTTGTTTGCGGCGCAGGTAAAGCTGGTGAAAGTCAACGGGATTGAGGATCAGCGGCGGAAATCCGCCTTCGCGCGACAGATCGGACAGAATATGGCGCGCCGCAGGGAAAAGATAGCGTGGGGTTTCAACAAACAGCAACATTTCGCGCAAGTTCTCTTCGAGGCCCTCGCCAAGGGTTGCCACCCCCGCATAATCCAGTTCCATCATAAAAAGCGTTTTGTCATCGATTTTTGTTTCGGCCTGAAAGCGGATTGAGACCTCGAAAGATTGGGCATTAAGGGCCGTGACCTCAACCGCAATATCAACGCCCAGTTGCGGCGGGTTGTCCTGCATTGCCGAAAAAATGTGGGGTGCGTTTGGATTTTCAAATGAAAAATCTTTCACATACTGGGCATTGATGACAAGTGGCTGGTGTTGGTCGTCCATGGTGATAATCCCGCTTTTCGTGTATGTTTTCAGAGGTGCTCCCTTGCCACCCCTAGCACAGTGCCCCCCCGGGAGTCAGCCTTATTTTTGAGGGGGCAGGTCTTCAAAGTCGGCATCAATAATATTGCCGCGCGGATGATCGTGCGATCCGGGGGCCTGTGTCCCACCCTGTGCGCCGCCCCGAAAATTACTTCGGGCATGACCTTTTGCGCCAAAGACGCGCCGCCCCATTGCCCCCTGGATGACATCTTGAACGGTAGGGAGAAACAAGCTCAGGCCCACGGCATCGGTGACAAAGCCCGGTGTCAACATCAAAATCCCGGCAATGAGCAGACAAAACGCGCTCAACATATCACGCGCGGGGATGACTCCGGCCCCCAACTGTGTCCGAATGCGCGCCAAAAGCGCAAAACCCTGTGCCCGAATCAGAACCGTTCCCACCACCGCTGTCAAGATCACAAGGCCCAGCGTCCAGACCCCCCCGACCAGATCGCCAACGGTGATGAACACCATAATTTCAATCAGGGGCAATCCGATAAAAAGAGCGAGGAAAATCCATCCCATCAATCCGGCTTTCTCTTGTTACGATGCAACGAACACCCTATATAAGCACGGAAGCCGCTGTAAACGAGATAAAAAATCGGGCCTGTTTACAATTTGGTTCAAAAACAGGTGTCGCGTGACAGCTCGGGGACAGACAACGTCATGTGGGAACAAAAAAAATGATGGGCAATCCGGATTTTATTGAAATTCTTTTCTGGGCAGCAATCGCTGTTTTTCTGGTGTTGCGCCTTCATGCCACCCTCGGCAGTCGCACGGGTCACGACCGCAAAGCCGAAAAACCCCCCCACCCCGGGTCACCTGATCCGAAGGTGATTTCACTCGACAGCAAACGGCCCCCGGAAGACACTACACCCCCGGATAACATAACTCCGGATAACATGACTCCGGACACTGCAACCGTCGCCGCCCTGCACCATGGCAAGACAACACAACAGCTGCTTGACCCTGACTCACCGTTGGCTCTGGGGTTGCGCGCGATCATCGGGCGGGATGACAGCTTTGACAGTGCCGCCTTTTTAAACGGGGCGGCAACGGCCTTTGACATGATTATCACGGCTTTTGCCAGTGGGGATCGGGAGACCTTGAAAAACCTGCTCAGTGTAAAGGTTTTTGACAATTTTAACCGGGCCATCACCACCCGCGAAGCCGATGGCAACAGTTTAGAAACAACATTGGTGGCTCTCAGCAACGCCGAACTGGTTAGCGCACGTCAACAAGACGACCGCGCCTTGCTTGACGTGTCCTTTGTGTCTGAGCAGATCACCGTCACGCGCAACAGTGCCGGCGAGATTATCGCTGGCGATCCCAACAGCGTCCGACAAATCCGGGATCTGTGGATCTTTGCCCGCGACCTGCAGAGCGAAAACCCGAACTGGGAACTGGTCGAAACGCGCACGGCCCATTAAATTGCCCCCCCGCGACAAGGAAGTGTCGAGGCAATTTTTCAGGAACCTCATCAGGGTTGGGGGATCGGCGGTTATTTTTTTACTCGCCGCCTGTATGCGCCAACCGGAATATACACAGTCCCCACAGATTACGTTGGAACAGGTCGGTTTTGATGACCTGCGGGGTTTTGACGACGACACCCTGTTGACGGCCGCCCCTGCGCTGGCCCACAGCTGTCGCAAAATCGTCACAGGACAGGCCGGGGCCAGATGGGACAAACTGCGCCACACCATCCCTGCTCGCACGGCGGATTGGCGGGCGGCCTGCGCCGCCGTTGTCCAGCTTCCCCCGGGAGATGAAGCCGCGCTGAGAAACTGGATCACAAGCCGTTTTGTCCCCTATGCTGTGACCAGCAACGGCAATCGCGACGGGGTGTTTACCGGTTATTTCGAAGCCACCCTCAACGGGTCTTATCAAAAAAGCGACCGCTATCGCTATCCGGTCTATCCCGTTCCGGATGATTTGGTTAAAATACCCCAAATCGGGCGAATTGTGGACGGTCAACTGATCCCCTATTTTGATCGTCAGGCCATTGATGCAGGGGCCGTGACCACGGAACCCTTGCTGTGGGCCGATGATCCGGTTGATGTTTTTTTCCTGCATATTCAAGGCTCCGGACGGGTGATTTTACCCGATGGGCAGACCACCCGCGTCGGCTTTGCCGCCAGTAATGGGCGGGCCTTTCGCGGGATTGGGCGCATTTTGATTGACGGGGGATATCTTCCCCCGGGGCAGGCCGCCATGCACCAGGTGCGTCATTGGCTGCGCACCCATCCGGACAAGGCCGGAATACTGATGCAACGCAATAAACGCTTTATCTTTTTTCGTAAAATTGCGGGCGATGGTGCCTTTGGGGCCCTGTCCGTTCCCTTGACCCCGGGGCGGGTGCTGGCGGTTGATCCGACCTTTATCCCACTGGGTGCGCCCCTGTGGCTGGACACAACCTTTCCCGCCACGGCGGGGGGGCGGGCGCACAAACCCCTGCGGCGATTGATGGTCGCCCAGGACACGGGTGCTGCCATCACAGGCCCCCTGCGTGGTGATTTTTATTGGGGTTCAGGCGAGGACGCCCTGACCATCGCGGGCGGAATGAAACAGCAGGGTCGTTATTTTCTCTTGCTGCCCAAAAAACAGTGATCTGTTTTTATGTGGCGTGACGCTGTCCAAAAATACCCGATCCCACCCGCACATAATCGGCACCGAAACGCACCGCCAGTTCATAGTCTGCACTCATACCCATCGACAGCTTGTCCAGGCCATGTTGACGGGCCAGCTTGCCCAAAAAGGAAAAATGGAGTGAGGCTTCTTCGTCAATCGGAGGGATGACCATCAGGCCGTCAATCGCCAGGCCTTCGGTCTGGCACACCGCCAATAAATCCGCCAGATCAGCGGGCAAAACCCCCGATTTTTGCGGTTCTTCCCCGGTGTTGACCTGAACCAGACAACGCGGGAAACGTTGTTGCCGTGTCATTTCCCGCACCAGGATCCGCACCAGCCGGGGCCGATCTACCGTGTGGATGACATCAAACAGCGCAACGGCTTCCGCCGCCTTTTTGGTCTGTAACGGGCCAATCAAATGCAGGTCAAGATCACAGAATTTCTTTTTGAGGGCCGTGAATTTTTCCAGGGCCTCTTGGACTCTGTTTTCCCCGAAAACCCGCTGGCCCGCCGCCAGGGCCTCTGCAATCGCACTCACGGGTTTTGTCTTGCTGACCGCAATCAAAACCGCCTGATCGCGGGCCAGCGGCGCATCCACCCGCGCCGCCGCCATCGCCTGGCGCACCTGTGCAAGATGATCTGCAATCATGATGACTCCTCGAAATCTCACAAATAACCAAACCGGCGCATGACTTTGGCGTGGGTCTGTTCGATTGTTTTTTGTTGGGCGGGGGTCAGTTTTCCCTTCCAGTCGCCGCTTTTGCCTGATCTGAAAAAGCGGTCGTTGTGGGGGGATTGTTCGACGAAGCCCTTATCCTGTTCCAGTTTTTGCAAAACCTCAAAGGATGAAAATTCAACCGCGCGGCGGATGCGTTTGTCATCCTGTGTAATGCCCAGCTTTCGCGCCAGGGGACTAAAAACGCCAAAGGGATCGGTCAATATGTCTTCGTAGCGCAGAACGATAATTCCCGGGTGTTTGTGCTGTGTCCAGGATGTGACATGGTGTGACCAGGATGAATAAAATTCATAGATCATGTCGTTTTCAGGCCTGGACAGAGCCTGTGCATCCGCCATCAAGGCAATCATATCATCCAGATCAAGGCCAAAGTGATGCTGTGCGGACAGGGCCACATCACGCGGGTCACGCAGGATATAGATCGCCGCGCGCGTGACCGCCATATTGAACAGGGGCTTGCCCTTGTGCTCCCCGAAATAGTTGTGCGTTTTGGTCGGGACGATGACGGCGTTCCGTTCTGCCAACACCGCCTGCGCCGCCAGCCGCAGATCGGGAAGATCATTATCATCCAGATCACCGGGTTGACGCGGGTCACCCCTTTTTTTCAGGGCGAGTTGATACCACAAGGGATTGTTTTCAGCCGTGCAGACCTCCCCCACGGTGTTAATGTCCAAAGGTTCGGATGGATCAAGGATTAAATTCGCCAAAAAAATCCGCATCCACGTATTGCCGGATTTGGGATAAGAGGCCAACCACAACAAGCCGGACATGATATTCCTTTCAACAGCGCAGAACAGTTTTTCTTATAACAACAGCCCGCCCGGGGTTCAAAGGCGGAACTATCAAAAATCTTTATATTCTTTGCCCCTTTGCTCACCTGGTCAGGCTTAAGGCGACAAAGACCTCAAAAAAATGACCCCAATGACAAACGAAAAACAACCGCCCCGCTACCCTTTGGGGGGACTGTTGGGGGGGGACTGTTCGCGCGGGAGAAGACCTGCACAAAGAGGCTCCGCTTTATCGGGCACGACCCTACAAGACCCGATGACAGGAGTCGGGATAATCAGGAGTCGGGCCGAAAACCTTAAAAAACCCTGAAAAAATGCACGGCGCGGAGGGTGTTTGTGGCAAAAAAGCAACAGTCTGGCAAAAAAAGCACAGCACGGGGACAAAGCCCCTTGTCGTCCTGAAAAAAGCTGTGTTAGGACTGTTGATGTTCGTTGGGGGCCTGTTGCCCCTTCATTCAGGGGGCCGCTCTTCCCGGTTATTGGTTGAAGTCGCCCTTTATCGTCTGATCGGGGTCTTTTGCGGCTTGCCGCAAGGCATCCCGGGTTTTGGAGATTACTCATGAAAAAAGTTCTGCTTGCAAGTTCTGCGCTCGTTGCATCTGCGGCTCTGGTTGCGCCTGCCGCCGCCAGTGACAAGGTCACGTGGAATGCCTTCACCCAGTTCCATGCGGGTTCTGCCTATGGCGAAAAAGGCGGCACGGATGCCGATAATGCCAAGGACAAGCCTATGGGTCAGTCCGGGGTTGACTTCCGCACAAACTCCGAAGTCCACCTGAAGTTTTCCGATACTGCGGACAACGGCCTGAACTACGGATTCAAGGTTGAACTGGAAACAGATCAGAACACTGCCAACAACACCGATGAAAACCACATCTTCATCTCCGGTGACTGGGGTAAAATCCAGCTGGGCGACCAGGACGGTGCTGCTGACCAGCTGAAAAAAACCGGAACAACAAACTTCGTTTTCGGTATGATCAACAACTCCACGGGTGCAAACTTCGATTACGCTGGTTCCAAGCGTAAAACCTCCACTGTTGCGTCTATCTCACGCGATGCCGACAACACAAAGGTCACCTACCTGTCACCTGCGTTCTCCGGATTCACAGTCGGCCTGTCCTACTCACCGGAGTCCAACGATGGCACAAAATTCGCCGAGTCTGCAAAGGGAACAAAGAAAGATCACTTTGAAGCAGGCGTCGGTTACTCTGGCGACTTCGACGGCGTTGGCCTGGGCTTCGGTCTGACCATGACACGTAGCAGCACTGATTTGGCGACTCATAAGGCTGGTAAAGCAGCAACTGCTTTCCGTGGGGCGCGTTACGTTAACGCTACTAATACCGCTATTGCCGCAAACAACGCTGGCGGTGCCAATGCTCCTGCTGTCGCAGTTGGAGCTGAAGTAACTCTTACATCAGAAGAAACCGCTCCCGCTGGTGCCGTTCTGGTTCAAGCAGGACAGGCTGCCTCTAGTGGAACACGTGAAATTAACTATCGCGGAATTGGTGACCTGACCAACACAGGATACCAAGTGGGCGCAACCGTTTCGGCGATGGGCTTCACACTTGGACTCGCCGGATCACAGCAGAAAACCGGTCAGGTGGGCCTCGCCAAGGGTGAGCTTCCAACTTATGCCGCCGGTGGGGACTCTGTTGCCGAAGGAAGCGAAGTTGTGTCCTATCAAGACAAGGTCACAACCTACACCGTTGGGCTGTCTTATGGCATGGGTCCATGGACTGTTGCCACAGGGATGACCTCATCCAAGTACAGTTCCGGCCTGAAAGTCCGCAATGCGGATCAAAAGCTGGAAGCCTATTCCGCAGGCGTGTCCTATAACATTGCCCCCGGTCTGACGGCGTCAGTGGGTGCGACAAGCGGTAAAAACAAGGTCAGTGCCCTTGCCGGACATGACAACAGTGGTGTCACCAAGACCAAAGCGGCAAGCCACAAGTTCAGCGCGGCTGTTGCGTCGATCGCTGTGAGCTTCTAATCACAGATTATCTCAATCTGTTCGGGAAACCGGTGTCTGTTCGGGCACCGGTTTTCTGTTATGCGCGACCGGGCAAATCATCGCATGAGACCAGTCGGGATATTGATCCCCTCAGATCACTCAAAGTAGCAGATATCGTTCACGCCGTCCCCCGGCACTCCGGTTCATATCCCGCATGTTTGATCCACATTTTACCTTGTTCAGGCTTTCGCGCGAAAAAGCGGACAAAAAAGCGGATAAATTGTTCTATTTTTTTTCTTTATCTATTGATAGATTTGATTTTATCACATTTTCAAAACGGACAAAAAAGCGGACAATGGGACAAATGAGGGACGATGGGGAAATGCCGGGCCTTTTTGAGCCGCTGATGATTGGGGAAGGGACAGCGGCGCGGGCGCGGTTGAGTGATCTGGCCTTCGACCTTGCCGGGGCCTCTGCGCGGCTTGTCGGGCAGTTGCCACCGTCGCTTGGGGCATCCCTGGCGAATTTAATCCGTGCGATGAATTGCTATTACAGTAACCTGATCGAAGGACACAAGACCCATCCGGTTGATATTGAACGCGCCCTGAATGATGACCATAGCACCGATCCGGTCAAACGTGATCTACAGCTGGAAGCCAAGGCCCACATTGCGGTTCAAAAATGGCTGGATGACAATACAAGTGACAATACCCCGACTTCACCGGAAGGCATTTGTGACATTCATCGCCGATTTTGTACACAGTTGCCCCCTGATCTCCTCTGCATGGTGCGCCCGGAAACAGGTGAAAAGGTTTCTGTTATTCCCGGGGTCTTGCGGACAGAGGACGTTCGGGTCGGGCGTCGTATTTCCATCAGTCCGGGGGCGGTTCCGCGTTTTCTTGATCGATTTCACCGCGCCTATCACAACAGGCGCGGGATTGAGGCCGTCCTTGCTGCCGGATGCGCCCACCACCGTCTGTTGTGGGTTCATCCCTTTTTGGATGGAAATGGGCGCGTGGCACGTTTGCTGTCTGATGTCTTGTTGAAAAAAGCTCTCCGCACGGGGGGTGTGTGGTCTGTGTCTCGGGGATTGGCGCGTCGGGAGGCCGAATACAAACAAAAACTTGCGGCCTGCGACCAGCCCCGTCGCGGTGATCTTGATGGACGTGGAAGCCTGAGCGAAGGAGCCCTAGCGGATTTTGTGGGCTTTTTCCTTGAACGCTGTCTGGATCAGGTGATCTTTATGGAACAGCTGATCCAACCCCAGGCACTCCACCCCCGCATTATCCGTTGGGCCAATGAAGAAGTTTTGGCAAAGAGGCTCCCCTCCGGATCAGAGCGTATTTTGCAGGCTGTTTTGACCCAGGGCGAACTGTCCCGTGCAGAGGCCGTGTCCGTTCTGGGCCTCAATGAACGCACAGTACGGCGTATCACATCAGAGCTTTTGAACAGCGGTGTCCTCCAAACAAACAGCCCTCGTGCCCCGTTCCGGCTTTCCTTTCCCGCACGGCTTGCGGGGCAATGGATGCCCGGCCTTTTTCCAGAACGTCTGGCCGATTGATCGTCCTGATATGAACCTGTTTTAGTCTTGAATCATGTCCATGAGGTATTGACCATAGGCGTTTTTGAGCATCGGTCGGGCGAGTGCCTTGAGGGCGTCCCGGTCAATCCATTTTTTGCGGAACGCGATTTCTTCGGGGCAGGAAATTTTGAATCCCTGACGGTGTTCAAGCGTCTGGACAAAATGATGTGCGGCGAGTAGGCTATCGTGTGTCCCTGTATCCAGCCACGTATAGCCCCGTCGCATAATTTCGACGCTGAGTTGATTGCGTTCGAGGTAAATCCTGTTGAGGTCTGTGATTTCAAGCTCGCCACGGCTGGAGGGCGTAATGCGGCGGGCATGGCGCGGGGCGTCTGCGTCGTAAAAATAAAGCCCCGTGACGGCGTATTTTGATTTGGGCCTGGCTGGTTTTTCTGCGAGGCCGATGGCCTTGCCATCCGGGTCGAACTCGACAACGCCATAGCGTTCGGGGTCGCTGACGTGATAGGCAAAAATCGTTGCGCCCTGCGTTCTGGCCTGTGCCTTGGCCAGTTTCCGGTGTAGGGAATGCCCATAAAAAATATTATCACCGAGGATAAGTGCGCAGGGCGCACCATCTAAAAAGTTTTCGGCAATAACCAGTGCCTGTGCCAGACCATCGGGGGTGGGTTGAACCGCATAGTCAATCTGCATTCCCCAGCGATGACCATCCTCCAAAAACTCCCTGAAACGGGGGGTATCGCGGGGGGTGCTGATGATAAGAATCTCGCGAATGTCCGCCAGCATCAATGTTGAGAGCGGGTAATAAATCATTGGCTTGTCAAACACAGGCAAGAGCTGTTTTGAAATCACCTGTGTCGCGGGGTAAAGCCGCGTTCCCGTTCCCCCGGCGAGGATAATTCCTTTGCGTGTCATGTCATGGGGCCTTTGGGTGGGCGTTCATTTTGTGGTGTTCACACCATTCATTGTGATCCAGATACCATCTGACTGTTTTGTGCAGACCGCTGTCAAGGCTTTCGTCCGGACGCCATCCCAGTTCCCTTGTGATCTTTGTGGCATCAATGGCATAGCGTCGGTCGTGGCCCGGGCGATCGGTGACAAAGGTAATCAGGTCACGGTGACTTGTCAGTGGGCTGTCCTTGTGCAGGGGGGTGAGGCGATCAAGCAGGTCGCAAAGGCTGTGAACAAGGGCAAGATTTGTTTTTTCATTCAAACTGCCGATGTTATAGACCTCCCCACACCGCCCGTGTTCCAGTACCATCCGCACGGCCCGACAATGGTCGCTGACATAGAGCCAATCACGAACCTGAAGACCATCACCATAAACAGGGAGCGGTTTCCCGGCGCAGGCGGTGCGAATCATCAACGGGACGAGTTTTTCCGGAAACTGGTACGGCCCATAGTTGTTGGAACAGTTGGTTGTCAGGACGGGCAGGCCATAGCTTTGATAGTAAGCCCGTACAAGGTGATCTGCGGCGGCCTTGCTGGCACTATAGGGGCTGTTGGGGGCGTAGCGGCTGTCTTCGCAAAAGGCAGGGGCCTCCGGGGCGAGTGTGCCGTAAACTTCGTCCGTTGAAATCTGAAGAAAACGAAAGGCCTGTTTTTTGGGGGTGGTCAGCGATTGCCAGTAGTCCCGTGCACAGTCGAGCAAGCGAAAGGTTCCCATGATATTGGTTTCGACAAAGGCTCCCGGAGTGTGGAGGGATCGATCAACATGGGATTCGGCGGCAAAGTTGATAATCGCGCGGGGGTGATAGCGGGTCAGCAACTCCCGAACCCGGGCCGTGTGACCAATATCACCCTCGACAAAGATATGGGCCGGGTTCTTCGCCAGGGATTTAAGGTTATCGCGGTGTCCGGCATAGGTCAGCTTGTCAAGGGTGACAACGGGTTCATCGTGACGGGATAGCCAGTCGATGACAAAGTTACTGCCAATAAACCCCGCCCCCCCTGTCACCAGGAGAGTCACGGCTTTATCCCCTTTGCCGATGGTGTCTCCTTGCCCGTCTTGAGAGCCTCATAACGATCAAGATTGCGGAGCATCTGTGCGGCGAGGTCTGCGGGGGGAGTGGGGGGGTGATAGTTCTGGACAGCCTTGCCGTGTTTCCCCATGAGGTTGTTTTTTGGCAGGTTGTTTTCTATCGCGCGGCTTTGTTCTATTGATTGGTTGACCGGGTCATTGACAAGAGTGCGGCGGGGGGAAAAGGATGGCGGCTGGACGCGAACGCTATTGTTGAATTGTTGGTTGCCCGCTTGTCTGAGATGAAACCACTTGCGATCCTTTTCAACAAAAAACGCGCCGTTCCGGGGTCTTTCTTCGCCCGGGCGGGTGAAGGTCGCAAGTGTGGTGTCTGTTGTGGGGGCGGTTGCGGGCGATTTTTGGGAGGGAGTCGGTTCTGTTGTGGGTGGTTCCGGGCGCAGATCCCGGTAAAGTGCGGCGAGCGCGGCATCACCGGTTTTCACGTCATCTCTTTTGGTGTCATTGGTCGCGATCCAGTCTCTGGCCCGGGCCGTTTGTGGTGTGTCGTCTTCGCCGAAAAAGGCATCAGCGATATGTTCACCGATGTCTTTTCCGGTGATGCCTTCGGTGATCGTGTTCAGGACTGCGGACACCGCCCCGGGAATCGCGCCATAGAGCGTTCCGCCGACGATGCGGCTGGCGGGGTGAAGTTCATCGCCAGTCAGTTCGCGGTAAAAAGTTGAGACAACCGGAATGTGTTGCAAGGGATTGATAATATTGAGAAAATCAAAAAAATCAAAGTCGTTTTCTGTATCCTTTTCCGTGGGGGCCGGTATGTTGTCTTGACCGCTGTCCAGTTGGGCCGCAAAGCTGTTTTGGGGTGGCAAAGAATTGCCCGTCCTGGCATATCCCGTCCTGGCATATCCCGCAGGAGACGGCGTAAAGGGGGGCGTCTGTGGTTGAGAGAGAGGCACGGTCACGGCAAGGATATCCTGTTTTGTCGCTGTGTCATCGAGAATGTGAATTTTACTGCATAAATCATGCCATTTTTTTCTTCGGGGTTGTGGACGATGGGTCGCCTGTCGTGTAGCTTTGCGGCAGTGGAGCACCTCTCAACACCTCGATCCTCGTTATCCGGGGCGTCAAACTGCTTTAGAGTCGTGCGCGTGTAATACGACCTGTGATCCTCGAATACGTCAAGTATTCTCGGGTTCTCTCGAAAGCAGTTTTCCTGCCAGCCAACAGAGGCTGGAGGTGTTGAGGGGCGCTCAGTGGTACTCGTTTTACGCATAAAAAATAAGGTCTTGGTGATGACAAACAATTTTCGTCCCTCTGGTCGTGCGGTTGATCAGATTCGCGAGGTGTCGATTGAAACCGGAGTCAACAGATATGCCGAAGGCTCCTGTTTGATCCGTTTTGGTCAGACAGAGGTGATCTGTACAGCAACGGTTGATGCGGGTGTTCCGGCGTGGTTACGCAATTCCGGTCAGGGGTGGGTGACGGCGGAATATGGCATGTTGCCCCGCTCGACCCACAGCCGGACGGCACGCGAAGCGGCAAAGGGCAAGCAGTCAGGGCGTACCCAGGAAATTCAGCGTTTGATTGGGCGGTCTTTGCGCGCCGTGACCGATTTGACAGGCTTTGGCGAGCGTCAAATCAGAATGGATTGCGATGTTCTTCAGGCTGATGGCGGGACGCGGACGGCGGCGATTACCGGTGGTTATGTTGCGCTGGCTCTTGCCTTTCGCCGGCTCGTGGCACAGGGGGTGATTGACGCGGTTCCTTTGCACGATCAGGTCGCGGCGGTGTCTTGTGGCCTATTTCAGGGGCAGGCGGTCGCCGACCTTGATTATGACGAAGATTCCAACGCCTGCGCCGATGCAAACTTTGTCCTGACCGGGTCGCTGGGCATTGTTGAAATTCAAGGCACAGCCGAAGACAAACCCTTTGCCCGTTCTGAATTGAACAGACTTCTTGATCTGGCAGAGGGGGCGATTGGCTTTTTGGTTGAAAAACAGTCTCAGGCCCTTTCGGATGGCAGGTCGTGACTTTGGGGGACAGGCTGGTTTTGGCCACCCATAACAGGGGCAAGCTGTGTGAAATTCAGGCGTTGATGCGACCCTTTGGCGTTGCTGTGGTCTCTGCCGCCGATTTGGCCCTGCCCGAACCCGAAGAAACCGGGGAGTCTTTTCGCGAGAATGCGGCGATTAAGGCGGTTGCGGCGGCCCGTGCGGCAGGTTTGCCGGCCCTGGCCGATGACTCGGGGTTGTGCGTTCAGGCCCTGGGCGGGCAACCGGGGATTCACTCTGCGCGCTGGGCCGGGCCGCAAAAGGATTTCGTCGGGGCAATGAAAAGAATCCGGGACGCGCTCAATCTGCGACAGGCGGCGCAACAGGGGGGGGGAGATCATCGGGCGGCCTTTGTCTGTTGTCTCTGTCTGGCCCGGCCCGATGGAACAACGGCCTTTTTTGATGGTTCTGTTCACGGTCAGCTTGTCTGGCCGCCCCGTGGGACAGGGGGCTTTGGTTACGATGCCTTTTTTCAACCAGAGGGGACGTCCCTAACCTTTGGCGAAATGTGCCCAGAGGATAAACAGGCCATCAGCCATCGCACCCGGGCCTTTGACAGGTTGGTTCAAGACTGCTTTGGCCCCCGGACAGGGCCGCATAAAACAGCGTGAAAGGGCAAAGATCACAGCAGGGGGGGAGGGAACCGGTCACTTTTTCAGCCGTCAGGCGGGGCTTTGGGATTTATATTCACTGGCCTTTTTGTCAGAAAAAATGCCCCTATTGCGATTTTAACAGCCACGTTCGGGATGCTGTGGATCACAAAAGATGGGCCAGGGCTCTGATCAGACAGCTCGGGTCCGAGGCAGAACGGCTTGCCACCCACGGCGGGGCGGAGCGTGTGGTGGGTTCGGTTTTTTTTGGCGGGGGGACGCCGTCGCTGATGGCACCGGATACTGTTGCCGCCGTTTTGGACTCTATTCGTCAGCACTGGCCAGTGAAAAATGATGTCGAAATCACCCTCGAAGCCAATCCGACCTCGGTTGAATCAGATCGTTTTGCGGCCTTTTGTCAGGCGGGGATTAACCGTGTGTCGCTCGGGATTCAGTCCTTGCGGGCTGAAGATCTGGCCTTTTTAGGGCGACAGCATTCTGTGGCGGAGGCCCGCCAGGCGGTGACGGTTGCCGCCCGGCATTTTGAACGCTTTTCTTTTGATCTGATCTATGCCCGCCCGAATCAGACGTTGGCATCCTGGCAGGATGAATTGAATGCGGCACTGGATTTTTTGTGTGATCTGGGGGGCTGTCATCTGTCGCTTTATCAATTGACGATTGAGCAAAACACCGCCTTTCATGCCGCCCGTCGGCGGGGTGAACTGGTTGAACTTGACACGGAGTCGGCGGCGGTGCTCTATGATCTGACCTGTGAGACACTGTTGCGGCGCGGTCTGCCCGCCTATGAGGTGTCAAATTTTGCCCGCCCGGGGGAGGAAAGCCGCCATAATCTGGTCTATTGGCGGTACGGAGACTATTTGGGCATCGGGCCGGGGGCGCACGGGCGCGTGACCTTGATGGAGTCTGCATCGGATGACCCGGGGGGGGCAGGGGGAACCCCGGTGTTGGGTCGCAAACCGGTGCTGGGTCGCAAACTGGCGACACGCCAACACCGCGCACCAGAGGCCTGGTTGACAGCCGTAGAACAAAGGGGCACGGCGTGCCGGGGCAGTCTGTGGCTTGATCGACAACAACGCTTTGAAGAAATGATGATGATGGGCCTGCGCCTGCGCGAAGGACTTGTCCTATCGTCTGTTCGTGACGAAAGCGGGTGCGATCTTGATGACTGGATTGACAACAGTGCTCTGGCCCGGGTCATTGCGGCCGGATACCTCCTGCGCGAGGGGGGTATCCTACGGGCCACACAAGACGGGCGGGCGCGTTTGGATGCGGTGCTTGCACATCTTTTAAGTGCGACGCGGGATTGCGCCTGATGAATACGGGAAAGACATTTATTCACTCGGTTTCTGGCGCGATTTTGCCCCTGAACTGAACTGTACGGAGTGGGACGGTTCGTGTCGTCATGTTGGGGTGAATAGTTGGCCCGATGATCAGATTCAGTGCCTGTCTGATGCCGTTTGGCAGGAAGGTTATTGCACCTGCCGCCGCTTTGACATCGCATCGCCTTCGGAATCCGGCTTCTGAAAACACCCCCTCTTAACTATAGCCTATCCCATATAAAATGATTCACTTTGGAAGAGTTGTTGAATGGAGCACAAGAGTTTTTTTCTGACGGCTTTGAGATGGATCCATTTTTGCTCGATGGGGTTGAGGTCAGGGAACCAGGGTGGCAGGAAGAGCAGGGTATGCCCTGCTTTCCGGATGATATTTTGCGTGGCTTGTGAACTGTTGCGTTATCCATAACGATGACAGGGTTTTCAGGAAGCCGGGGCGGCACATCCTGTTTGACCCATGCGGTGAAAATATCTGCATTGACGTTTGTCTGAAACAGGCCGACTGTCAGCAGGGTTTTCCCGATCAAGGTGCCAATCGCATTGGTTCAGCCCCTGGCCGGCCAATCGCACAAGCCATCACACCGTTGACCTGTTGGTGCAGAGCCATGTGTGCGGGGCATGTCATGGGCAAAGCCGCTTTCATCGATATAAACAACGAGACGGCCCCGGTGCTCATACATCTTTACCATCGTTTGGAAAGCACGCCCGCGCACGTCTTTGGAGGCGTGAGCGTTTTTTTTACAGGTCACACCCAAACGGCGCAGGGCGTGATTGATCCCCTGACACACCAAAACGACGGGCACGCTCATAGTGACAGGCATCAGGATAAGCCTGAACATCACGCGCCAGTGCGACCATATCAATTTTTGTCGCCGGTTTAGTCCGGGTTGTCTTCGGCCCGGAGGTCTTGAGCCAACGGGTGACGCCCCACACAAAAACGCTCCGCGACCTGCGCTATTGTAAGGCCTTCCTTCTCACGGACAGATCAAACCTTACAGCGGAAATCTGATGAATACGCCATCCATAAAGTATAGCCTATCTCATATAAAATGATTTAATTTGGAAGAGTTGTTCATCGGACAGATAAAACCTTACTGAGGAAATCTGATGAATAGATCATCCATAAAGTATAATCAGATTATAATGGATAGGCTATATAATCAGATTATAATGGATAGGCTATATAAGCAGATTATAATGGATTGACTATAGCATGTACGCGTCATTCTGTGTTGATTCGTTGGAAGAGGCTTTGCAGAAGTATGACAAGCCCGAGATATTCAATAGCGATCAGGGCAGCCAATTCACCAGCCAGGACTTCACTGGTCTGCTGAAGGATCATGACACCCGCATCTCATGGCCGGGGGTGCTGGATGGATAACATCTTCATCGAAAGGCTCTGGCGTAGCCTGAAATATGAAGCGGTCGACCTGCATGAATTGGATAACGGCTTTACAGCCCGCAGTGTCATCAAGGATTGGTTCGATTTCTATAATCGTCACCGCCCCCATTCAGCACTTGACGGACAGACACCCCAGGAGGCTTATTGGAACCACCGTCCATCAGCGGGGCATGCCCCGCTGATGGATGTAAATAAGGCAGCAGCATGAGCAACCGGAATACACCTTAATTATGCTGCCGGATTGTCCAGGAAACTGGAACCAGCTTATTTTGAACCTCTGGGCAACTCTCGAAAACGGCGGTTCTGCTTCGGTTTGAGATTTTGAGAGGTTCTCTTCTGTGGGGGAAATAAACGCCTTATCGGGTCGCTTTGCTGGCGCGGACGGCCTCGGGCAGGTCGTTGTGATAGTGGCGTGAATAGTCTGTGGCAACCCCGTATTGGGGGTCTTCGATGACATTGACTTCGACCAGGTCGGCTGATTTTCGCAAGAGGTAGCGGCAGTCCTGGCTCAAGTGAACGAGGTGAAGGGTCTTCCCATGGCGGCGATAGCGTTCGGCGAGGGCGTCAATGGCCTCCAGGCCAGAATGATCCCAGACGCGCGAGTTGCGAAAGTCAATGATGACATCATCGGCATCAGTGCGCGGGGAAAAAAGTTCATTAAAATTGGCAACAGAGCCGAAAAACAGCGGACCGGAAAGGCTATAGGTTGTATGTTGCGCGTCTTTGCTTGTTTCCACCCGCGCCGACACCTGTCGGGCGGCATTCCATGCAAAAACAAGGCTGGACACGATGACCCCCGCAATGACCGCAATGGCCAGGTCTGTTGCAACGGTCACAGCCGTCACCAGCACAATAACAAGCGCATCAGCACGCGGAATGCGGTGGAGGATACTGAGACTGGGCCAGGCAAAGGTTCCGATGACCACCATAAACATGACACCGACCAGCGCGGCAAGGGGGATCAGTTCAATATAGCTGGAGGCAAAGAGGATAAAGATCAACAGGAAAAGAGCGGCGACTGTACCCGAGAGCCGGTTGCGCCCGCCAGAGCGGATATTGATCATCGACTGACCGATCATGGCACAGCCCCCCATTCCGCCAAAAAATCCCGTAATCAGGTTCGCGATACCCTGTCCGACACATTCCTGTGCCGTGTTTCCCTTTGTTTCTGTCATGTCATCAATCAGGGTGAGGGTCAGCAAGGATTCAATCAATCCAACAGCGGCAAGGATGACAGAATAGGGCAGGACAATCCAGAGTGTTTCCCAGTTCATCGGAACGGCGGGGATATGGAATTGCGGCAACCCCCCCGCGATGGAGGCCAGATCACCGACGGTCGGAGTTTGCAAATCCAGACCGATAACCAGCAGAGAAATCACAATAATCGCGGCGAGAGCAGAGGGAATCGCTGTGGTTATTTTAGGCAGAACGTGAATAATCACCATGGTTGCGGCAACCAGGCCGAGCATGAGAGCCAGACGATCACTGCTTAACCACGCCCCGTTTGAGTCCTTGAATTGCGTCAGCTGGGCCAGAAAGATCACAATCGCCAGACCGTTGACAAAGCCCAGCATAACAGGATGCGGGACAAGGCGGATAAACTTGCCCAGGCGCAGAATCCCGGCTGTGATCTGGATGAGTCCCATCACCACAACAGCGGCAAAAAGATATTCGGGGCCGTGCTGGATGACGAGTGCGGCAATGACAACTGCCAGGGCTCCCGTCGCCCCGGAGATCATCCCCGGACGTCCCCCGAGGAGCGCAGTAACCAGACCGACAATGAAGGCCGCATAAAGCCCGACCAGGGGATGAACATTGGCGACAAAGGCAAAGGCGACGGCCTCTGGCACAAGGGCGAGGGCAACGGTCAAACCCGAGAGGGCATCTGCCTTGATATTTTTTCTTTCCAGAAAAGCGTAGTTTTTCATCATTGGGCCTCGGAATAATTTTGGGGCAGTCCGTTGGGAAAACTCGTTGTCCGGTCGGACGTTTATCAGATTCACGCTGGAACGCAAACTCTTCCCTTTTGTCTGAAATGTTTATGATTT
This sequence comes from Kiloniellaceae bacterium, assembly GCA_965199245.1. GTDB lineage: Bacteria > Pseudomonadota > Alphaproteobacteria > Kiloniellales > Kiloniellaceae > Carbonatibacter. Next base: position 963,850 of record CBDAQP010000001.1, on the reverse strand, counting down.
TAGACAAAAAATGATTTTCGGGAGCGGTCAGTTTGCGGCAGGCAGGGTGGCCTCTTCGCGCAAAGTTACGGCATCGCGTTTCAGGGTGAGGATGGGCAAGGCGCGTTCAACCCTGCCCCCTGTGTTCAGGCGGAAATAGCCGTTAATGCCGTCAAAGCCTGACGTACGGGTAAGCGTGGTGAGGTCAAAAGGATTGTTTTCTGCGGTGCGGGCCATGATCGCTGCCATGGCCACCGCATCGTAGGCCAGCGCGGCAAGGCGGGGGGCGTTGCTGTTGTAGGTTTGGCGGTAACGTGCGGCAAAGGCGGCCCAGTTTTTCGGCGAATAGTTGGTAAACCAGCTCTCTGTCAGGGTGGGTTCACGGCCCAGGCGGGGATTGTCCCACTGTGCCGTGCCGAGATAACGCACACGACGCGGATCGACATCATAGAAATTGAGCAAGGGGGCGAGGGTCAGAAGATCAAGCCCCGATGCGCCAACCAGAATGGCGTCAAAATCTGGCGGGCGCAGCGTATCGCGGCCTTTGAGGCGTTTGAGGGCGCGTTTGGCGGCGGCGGTGCCTTCGGCCTGTAGAGCCTTGCGGTGGGCCTTGAGTTCTGCATTGCGTTGGTCATAGTTTGCGAGGGCCTTGATGGTTGTGCGCTGATCCTGTGCGCCGGGTGTGTAGAAGGCACTTTTGACCAGGGCCGACCCGTTTTTCCGGGTTGCCTCAGACATGGCACCAGATAATCTTTGACCAAATTCATTCGCGGGGGCGAGTAGGGCAAAGCGTGTGATCCCTTGCCCCCCTGCATAGCTGACCAGGCGATTGATTTGTTGTTCCGGGGTGAGGCCCAGGGGATAGACACCATTGCGGGCAATGGTGGTGTCGTTTGAAAAGGTGATCACCGGCACTCCGGCGTCCTGGGCCAGGGGGGTCATGGCGATGACCGATTGCCCGAACAGTGGCCCGATGATGATCTCGGCCCCTTCGCCAATCACATCCTCGGCAACGCGGCGGGCCATATCCGGCTGTCCGATGGTATCACGCACAATCAATTCAAAATCTTCGGTGGCGTGATCGAAAAGTGCAAGCTGGGCCGCGTTCATCAGGGCCTGTCCGGCCTCCGAGGCCTTGCCCGACAGGGGGAGAAGAAGCGCAACGCGGGTTTTTTGCGCCTGTGTGGGGGGCAGGGCGGTTTCTTCGATGGCAGGAGGTTGATCTGGAAATGCGGGGGGAAGCTCTGTCGGGGTGAGAACAGTTTTGCTGTGGTTCTGTTGGGGGGGGGGGGCAACAGTTTCGGGCTTTGGCGGGGGGGTGGACTGAATCGTTTGGGTTTGTGGCAGGGGGGCACAGGCCGCGAGGACAAGGAACAGGACAAGACAAACCCCGATTGACATCACGCACAATCTGTGAAGAATATTAAAAAAACCCTGCACGGTTTCGCCCCTTAAAAAAACAATCCTCAAAAATCTTCAAAGCCAGATGACGTGAACATCCCTGATGCCCCCCGCCCCCCCGCTCTGGTGTTTCCGTTTGTTGTGAGGCCGAGTCCTTGACGCCACCGCCATCACTCTACCTTGTCGCGACCCCAATCGGCAACCTTGGTGATATGACAGAGCGGGCAAAAGATACCTTACAGCGGGTCGATGTGATTGCCTGTGAGGATACACGCCTGACAAAGCGGCTCTGCCAGCGGTGGAATTTCAAGGCTCCTCTGGTGGCTTACCACGAACATTCTGCGCCCCGGGTGCGTCCGCGCCTGTTGGAACAGATGCAAAGCGGCAAAAAGGTTGCGCTGGTGTCTGATGCGGGAACGCCGCTGGTTTCTGATCCGGGGTATAAGCTGGTTCAGGCTGTCGTTGCGGCGGGGTTAGAGGTCACAGCACTACCGGGGGCATCGGCCCCGACGACAGCGTTGGTTGTGTCTGGTCTTCCGTCTGATCGTTATTTTTTTTATGGTTTTTTGCCACGAAAATCCACAGCGCGCAAAACAGCATTGGCGCAGATCAGCACCGTTCCCGCAACCTTGATTTTTTTTGAAAGTCCGGCGCGTCTGAGTGATTGTCTGTGTGATATGGTGGCGGTGCTGGGGCATCGCCGCGCGGCGGTCGTGCGCGAATTAACCAAAAAATTTGAACAGGTGCGCCGTGGCTTTTTGTCTGATCTGGTGGATTATTATAGCACTCATGGCAACCCCAAGGGTGAACTTGTTATTGTCACAGAAGGGCCGCCCGCCTGTGATGAAGGGGGGGTCGATGTGGCGCAGGAACTGAAAAAAGTCCTTGCCGGGGGGAGGAGTTTGAAAGATGCGGTGACCTCTGTTTCAGGGGCCTTTGGCCTGCCGCGTCAAAGGGTCTATAAAAAGGCTCTTGATTTGGGTCAGGAGGGCAAAGAATGAAGCAAAACCGCGTGTATACGGGACAGCAAAACCGCACACGCGGCCTGCGTGCCGAATATGTAGCGTTGCTGTATCTGTTGTTGAAAGGCTATCGGCTTTTGGCACGGCGTTATCGGGTACGCGGAGGTGAAATTGACCTCGTGATGACAAAGGGCCAAATCCTTGTTTTTGTCGAGGTCAAGGCGCGCCGCACCCACGAAGAGGCTCTCTGTGCGCTGGGGCCACGACAACGCCGCCGTATTATGAGGGCGGCACAGGCGTGGGAACAGGGCAGAGCGGTTGCTGGGCCGTGGCGTTTTGATCTTGTGACCTTTGCACACGGGATCTGTGGGGGGCTGTCTTGGCCGCGTCATGTGGTGGGGGCGTGGTCTTTGTAGATTTTGATCTGTACCAGGAAAAAAACGGGAGGAAAAAAATGAAGCGAAAAATTCTTGTGTTGACTGTGCTTTCCTTGATGTGGTCGGTGGCCTGTACGCCTGCTGGTGTTGCTGTGCGCACGGCGGTCACGGCGGGAAAGGTGGTTGCACAGGATCGCTCGACGGCAACTGCCCTGAATGATAGCAAGATTGCCCTAGAGGTTAGCGAAAGCCTTTTCCGGTATGATATTGAGACCTTTCGCAAGCTGTCTGTGACGACCTATGAAGGGCGGGTTTTGCTCACCGGGGTTGTAAAGACAGCGGAAAACCGCGCCCAGGCTGTGCGCTTAAGCTGGAAAGCGGCTGGAGTGCGTGACGTTATCAATGAAATTGAGGTCAGGGCCAGTGGGGATTTGATCGATGCGGCGCAGGACATTTGGATTTCAACCCGGTTGCGGAGCAAGCTTTTATTTGATGGGGGGGTGAGTTCGGTCAACTATGTCATCAATACAACCAATGCGCGAATCTATTTGATCGGTTTTGCCCAAAGTCAGGCAGAAAAGGACAGAGTGATTGCATATGCGCGCGATGTTCCCTATGTCCGTCGTGTTGTCAGCTATATCCGTGTCAAAAAGGAACAGAATAAAAAATGACTCTTCGCATTGCCATTCAGATGGATCCTGTCGCGACAATTAGGGTCGCGGGGGATACCTCGCTTCTTTTGGGGTTGGAGGCGCAAAAGCGCGGATACAAACTCTATCACTATCTGCCCCGTGATCTGTCGTTGAGGGACACGCAGATTGTTGCGCGGGCGCGGCCTGTTGTTTTTCAGCGCGTCGCAGATTGTCCGGCCATTTTAGGTGAACCGGAGGTCATTGACCTCGAACACGATATTGATGTTGTGTTGATGCGCCAGGATCCGCCCGTTGACATGGCCTATATCACGGCGACATCTTTGCTGGATCGGATCCATCCGCGCACTCTGGTTGTCAATGATCCAACGCAGGTCAGAAACTGTCCGGAAAAAATATTCATTTCTGAATTTCCGGAACTGATGCCGCCGACGTTAATTTCTTCGGATCTTGAGGCAGTGGACGATTTTCGGGCCGAACACCGGGATTTGATCGTCAAACCGCTCTATGGAAATGGAGGGGCCGGCGTGTTTCACATCAAGCCCGAGGATGAAAATCTCAAGGCTGTTTTGGAACTGTTTGCCAATCTTTATCCCGAACCTGCGGTGATTCAGGCCTACCTGCCCGACATTGTGACGCAGGGGGATAAACGCATTATATTGATTGATGGGGTGCCTGCGGGGGCCTTTAATCGCTTGCCCGCGCCTGGTGAAGTGCGGGCCAATGTTTATGCGGGCGGACGGACGGAAGCGGCTGAATTGAATGATCGTGATCGTGAAATCTGTGCGCGTATTGGCCCGACGCTCCGCGAACGGGGAATTATTGTGGCGGGCATTGATGTGATTGGTGATGTGATGACAGAAATCAATATCACTTCACCCGGTGGTGTCTATGAAATCAACCACTATAGCAATCTGACACTGGAACGCGATATTTGGAATGCCATTGAAAATCGTCTGGCGTCGGTGTAACCAAAATTCCTTTTTTCGTTCTTGCAGAGCATAGAGAGGATTCATATATATCAGGCGTAGCCCCGACCGTAGGGCTGTCAGGATCCTTGAAAGGGATCATCTTCAAAGGATCGGGAGGCGGTGCTTGGTCAAGGCCGCCGGATCGGTTGCTTATCGTATGGGGAATGTTGATATGAGTAAAGTTATCGGAATTGATCTTGGAACAACGAATTCTTGCGTCGCGGTGATGGATGGCAAGGATGTCCGTGTGATTGAAAATGCCGAAGGCGCGCGCACAACGCCGTCTATGGTTGGTTTTACAGATGACGAGCGTCTGGTGGGTTTGCCTGCAAAGCGTCAGTCCGTGACCAATCCCAAAGACACGCTTTTCGCAATTAAGCGTTTGATTGGGAGGCGTTTTGATGATCCGCTCACAAAAAAAGATCGGGATGTTGTCCCCTATGACATTGTCAAGGCAGACAATGGTGATGCGTGGGTGCGCGCGCGCGAAGAAAAATACAGCCCGTCCCAAATTTCCGCCTTTATCCTCCAAAAAATGAAAGAAACAGCTGAAACTTCACTGGGTGAGTCCGTGACCCAGGCTGTGATTACCGTTCCGGCCTATTTCAATGATTCCCAGCGTCAGGCGACAAAGGATGCGGGAAAGATTGCGGGGCTGGAGGTTCTGCGGATTATCAACGAACCCACAGCGGCGGCTTTGGCCTATGGAATGGACAAAAATGAAAGTGGCACCATTGTCGTCTATGACCTCGGTGGGGGGACGTTCGACGTCTCCGTTCTGGAAATCGGGGATGGTGTTTTCGAAGTCAAATCAACCAATGGGGATACCTTTTTGGGGGGTGAAGATTTTGACAATCGGATTATCGATTATCTGGCTGACGAGTTCAAAAAGGAAAACACCGTTGATCTGCGTGGCGATGCCTTGGCCCTACAGCGTTTGAAGGAAGCCGCAGAAAAGGCCAAGATTGAACTCTCGTCCTCTGCACAGACAGAAATCAACCTGCCCTTTATCACGGCGGATGCCTCTGGCCCCAAGCACCTGACCCTGAAACTGTCGCGGGCAAAGCTGGAAAGTCTGGTTGGCGATTTGATTGCACGGACGATGAAACCGGTGCAGGCTGCCCTGAAGGACGCAGGCGTGACCCCCGGTGATATTGATAATATCATCATGGTCGGTGGTATGACGCGGATGCCAAAAGTCCAGGAAGAAGTCAAAGGCTTCTTTGGCAAGGATCCGCACCGTGGGGTCAATCCCGATGAGGTCGTGGCAACAGGTGCGGCGATTCAGGCCGGGGTGCTCAAGGGTGATGTGACCGATGTGTTGTTGCTGGATGTGACACCGTTGTCTTTGGGCATTGAGACACTGGGCGGTGTCATGACCAAGCTGATTGATCGCAACACCACAATCCCGACCAAAAAGAGTCAGACCTTTTCAACTGCCGAGGATAACCAGTCTGCTGTGACTATCCGCGTTTTCCAGGGCGAGCGCGAAATGGCGACTGATAACAAGATGTTGGGCCAGTTTAACCTCGAAGGCATTCCCTCTGCACCGCGTGGGGTTCCCCAGATCGAAGTGACCTTTGACATTGATGCGAACGGTATTGTCAATGTTTCCGCCAAGGATAAGGGAACGGGCAAGGAAACGCAGATTCGCATTGAGTCCTCTGGTGGTCTGAGCGATGCGGACATTGAGAAGATGGTCAAAGATGCCGAAGAAAACGCGGATGCGGATAAAAAACGCCGCGAATTGGCCGAGGCAAAAAATCAGGGTGAAGCCCTCATTCACCAAAGCGAAAAGAGCCTGAGCGAGCTGGAAGACGGCAAGCTGTCCGATGACGACAAGACGGCTGTTGAAACTGCGGTTGCAGCCCTGCGGACAGCCTTGGACGGTGATGATCTGTCCGAAATTCAGTCCCGCTCTGGGGAGCTTGCAGCGTCTTCAATGAAGCTTGGGGAGGCTCTTTATGCCGGGACACAGGATGCGGACGCACAGGATGCCAATTCTGGGGCTGAGGAGTCCACTGCAGACGGCGATGGTGTTGTTGATGCTGATTTTGAAGAAGTCAACGACGACAAAAAGAAAGACAGCTAGGTCTTTTTTCAGAGGGGGCGTGTTTTCGCCCCCTCTGGTGCGTGTGTCTCTGGGTGCATGAGGCACCTTTTCCCTTTTTCTTAAAGGTGGTGGCCCTATGTCGAAGCGGGATTTTTATGATATTCTGGGGGTGAGCCGCGCGGCGGATGCCCGCGAATTGAAGTCTGCCTATCGCAAACTGGCGATGAAATACCACCCAGATCGCAATCCGGGCGATGAAAAGGCTGAAAAAGCCTTCAAGGAAGTCAACGAGGCCTATAATATCCTCAAAGACGACCAACAACGTGCAGCCTACGATCAATATGGTCATGCGGCCTTTGAAGGTGGTGGCGGTCAAGGCGGGGCGGGGTCGTTTGATTTCGGCGGCGGTTTTGCCGATATTTTCGAAGAAATGTTCGGCGGTTTCGGCGGTGGGCGGCGGACGGGCGGGGCGCAACGTGGCGCGGATTTGCGTTATAACATGCAAATTTCACTCGAAGATGTCTTCCACGGAAAATCGACAGAAATCAAAATTCCCTCTGCGGTCAAATGTCAATCCTGTCAGGGCAGTGGGGCGCGAAAGGGGACACACCCCGAAAGCTGTGGTCAATGCAAAGGCCATGGGCGCGTGCGTGTGCAACAGGGCTTTTTTACAATGGAACGGGCCTGTCCGGCCTGTGGTGGTCAGGGCAAGGTCATTAAATCACCCTGTGGAACCTGTCACGGGGCTGGACGGGTTCAAAAGGAAAAAACTCTTCAGGTCAAAATTCCTGCGGGTGTTGATGAAGGAAACCGCATTCGTCTGAGCGGTGAGGGTGAACCCGGTCAAAAGAGTGGCAGTGCGGGCGATCTCTATATTTTCGTTACGATTGAACCCCATGCGATTTTTCAACGTGACGAGGCCAATATCTATTGCCGTGTTCCGTTGTCGATGGTCAAGGCCGCGTTGGGGGGAAGTTTAGAGGTTCCCACCATTGACGGGGGCCGGGCGCGTTTGACCATTCCCGACGGCACCCAATCGAAACAGCAGTTCCGTTTATCGGGGAAGGGAATGCCTGTTTTGCATAGTGACCAGCGCGGTGATATGTTCGTTGAGGTTGCGGTGGAAACACCCGTTCATCTGACAAAGCGTCAGCGCGAGCTGTTACAGGAATTTGCCGGTGAGGCTGGTGATGACCACAGCAATAACCCGCAGTCGCGCGGTTTTTTTGACCGTGCTAGGGAATTTTGGGATGATCTGACGGGTTAAGGCCACGTTGGGGATGTGTCCCTTGGGCTGGTTGTTTTTATGTCGGTCGTTTCACGGGGGAAGGCCATGGCCCTTGGGCGTTCGATCTTGACCGTTGGGGGCTTTACGGGTCTTAGCCGGGTTCTGGGTTTTGTGCGCGATGTTTTGATCGCGACCATGCTGGGGGCCGGGCCGGTTGCCGATGCTTTTTTTGTGGCTTTTAAGCTCCCGAATCTTTTCCGCCGCATTTTTGCCGAGGGTGCTTTTAACGCCGCCTTTGTGCCGATTTTTTCACAAAAACTGGTTCAGGACGGTCAAGAGGAAGCCCATCGCTTTGCCCGTCAGACCTTTGGGGTATTGGTTTGTGTGCTGTTGATTTTTTCTGCGGCGGCGATGATCTTTATGCCGTGGGTCACGTTTCTCCTCGCCCCGGGTTTTTTGTTGGAAAGCGCGCCCTTTGGCGGATTTGGCACGGGTTTTTCGACGCTTTTTGACGGATTTTCCAGCCCTCTGGGGCGGTCTGAAAAATTTGATCTGGCGGTTGCCTTGGGGATAATTACCTTTCCCTATCTTTTCTTTATGTCGCTGGTGGCCTTGTTGTCCGGTGTTCTCAATGCTCTGCGCCGTTTTGCCGTGGCGGCGGCGGCTCCGGTGGTGCTGAACCTGTGTTTTATTTTTGCCCTTGCGGTGTTGTTGCCGTTTTTTGCGGACAAGGGGCGGGTGATGGCCTGGACCGTTTTTGCCGCCGGAGTGGCGCAGTTTGCGTTGTTGCTTATTGCCTGTCGTCGTGCGGGTTTTGCTCTCTGGCCGACTTGGCCGCGCTGGTCACACGACCTCTCTGGCCTGTTGCGACGTTTGGGGCCGGGAGTCCTCTCTGCGGGGGCGATGCAGATCAATGTGCAGATTGGAACGCTCGTGGCCTCCCTTCAGGCCTCGGCGGTGTCCTGGCTTTACTACGCAGATCGCGTTTATCAGTTGCCTCTGGGGCTGATTGGGATTGCGTTTGGGGTGGTGCTCTTGCCCGAACTGTCGCGCCGTCTTGCCGAGTCAGATCAGGGGGGGGCCAATATGACACTCAGCCGCGGGATTGAACTGGCGATGGTGCTGACACTTCCGGCGACGGCGGCGTTGATGGCCATGCCCTGGGCAATTGTTGTGGTTTTGTTCGAGCATGGGCAGTTTTCCCGGGCGGCCTCTGATGCGACGGCAACGGCGTTGATGGCCTATGCGGTCGGGTTGCCTGCCTTTGTTTTGATGAAGCTCCTGCAACCGGCTTTTTTTGCGCGACAGGATACCGCGACACCCTTTCGCATTGCCCTGGTTTCAATTGCGTTGAACATTGTGCTTTGTTTTGTGTTTTTTCGTTTCTGGGGTCATGTGGGAATTGCCCTGGCAACCTCTGTGTCGTCGTGGGCGAATGTTGGCGTGCTTTATCTTCTCCTGCGCCGTCGGGGTCATTACCGTATGGATGCCCGCCTACTCTGGCGGTTGCCGAGGATATGTGCCGCCTCTGTGGTGATGGCATCGGCTCTTTGGGCCGGAAAACGGTGGGCCTTGCCCTTTTTGAACGGGTCCATGGTGGAAAAAACTCTGGCCTTGATGGGGCTTGTTGCCGGGGGGCTGGTTCTTTATGGTGCGCTGTCTCTTGTCATCGGGGCCGTGCAATGGCGTGATCTGCGGCGGTTGATGCCTTGACTTGCCCGGCATGAAAGAGGATAAATCCCCCTGATAACGGGAACCGACAGAGGCAAAGATGACCCGCATTTTTTCAGGCGTTCAACCGACGGGAAACCTGCATTTAGGCAACTATCTGGGGGCCATTCGCAATTTTGTCCGATTGCAGGACGATTATGAGTGTCTGTTCTGTGTTGTTGATCTCCATGCCATTACCGTTTGGCAAGATCCCCAGCAGCTTGGTCACAATACCCGCGAAGTAACGGCAGCCTATATTGCCGCAGGCATTGACCCCGAAAAACACATTATTTTCAATCAATCCCGTGTGCCCGCTCATGCTGAGCTGGCGTGGATTTTTAACTGTGTGGCACGTCTTGGCTGGCTCAATCGCATGACTCAATTCAAGGACAAGGCAGGTAAGAACCGCGAAAAAGCATCGACGGGACTTTATGTCTATCCGAACCTGATGGCGGCGGATATTCTGGCCTACAAGGCCACGCACGTTCCGGTCGGGGAGGATCAGAAACAACACCTCGAGCTGACCCGCGATATTGCGATGAAATTCAACAGCGATTTCGGGCGCGATCTTTTTCCCGTGGTCGAGCCACTGATTTTCGGGGCGGCAACCCGGGTGATGTCTCTGCGCGATGGGGCCAAAAAAATGAGCAAGTCTGATCCCTCAGATTTCAGTCGCATTAGCATGTGCGATGATGGGGACACCATTGCAAAAAAAATTCGCAAAGCCATCAGCGACTCACAGGCTCTGCCCGGCCCTGATATCTTGGATGATCTGGACAGTTTTCGGGGTGATCGCCCCGAAGCGTTTAATCTTTTGAATATCTATGCGGCCTTGAATGACGAGGGCCTGGGTGATCTTTTGGGGCGTTATGCGGGCAGGGGTTTTGCCGATTTTAAGGCCGACCTGACCGAGCTGGCAGTTGAAAAGCTGGCCCCGATTGGGGCGGAGATGCAACGCCTGATGGGTGATGACCGTAGCCATCTGGATGCTGTTCTCGCCCGTGGGGGGGCGCGTGCGGCGGAACTCGCCCAACCGGTTCTCGATGAGGTTAATGACTGTGTTGGTTTTTTGCGCTAATCCCGTTTTTTTTGTCGTGCCAATAAAATCTTTACGTTTGATCTGCTAGGACGGGACGTGAACTGATTTCAGATCTCTGCGTGTCCACGCTGTGAGATGGGCCTCTCATCATGCAAATTTACCTACCGATTGCCGAGGTTTCCGTTGATGTTTTCCTATTGCTTGCGATGGGGGGGGCGGTTGGCTTTTTGTCGGGGGTGTTCGGTGTAGGGGGAGGGTTTTTGATGACGCCTCTGTTGATTTTTGCCGGAATTCCGCCTGCTGTTGCTGTGGCGACCCAATCGAATAATGTCATTGCGTCCTCTGTTTCGGGTGTTTTGGCGCATATGCAGCGTGGGAATGTTGATTTCGTCATGGGTGGAATCTTGACCCTCGGCGGTTTTCTGGGTTCTTTCCTCGGTGTTTTGCTGTTTAAATTGTTGCGTGATCTGGGACAGATCGATCTGGTGATTAGTCTGTCCTATGTTGTTTTATTGGGGACATTGGGGATCTTGATGTTTGCCGAGGGCCTGCGCGCGATTAGCAGACAGTCGCGCGCCGGGGCGCGGCGCAGGAAATTGCATGACCACCATTGGTTTCACGGTCTGCCCTTGCGGATGCGGTTTCATAAATCCCGGCTTTATATTTCGGCAATCCTGCCCTTTGCCGTGGGTCTTTTGGTGGGGATTTTGTCTGCCATCATGGGGGTTGGAGGCGGGTTTGTTCTGGTGCCCGCGATGATTTACCTGTTGGGAATGCCGACGGCTGTGGTCATTGGAACCTCTTTGTTTCAGGTTATTTTTGTCGCCATCAACATTACGATCCTCCAGTCCGTTGAAACCCAGACTGTTGATGTTGTTTTGGCGATGATATTGCTTGTCGGTTCTGTCATTGGGGCGCAGGTGGGTGCGCGTGTGGGGGCCGGATTGCGGGCGGAGTGGTTGCGTCTTTTCCTCGGGCTTTTGGTGTTGTCTGTCTGCGCGCGCATTCTGTTTGATTTGCTGATCCCGCCCGATAATCTCTATGTGCTGGAGACTTTGGGATGAGGCGGTTGTTCTCAAGGGTCTTTTTTATTTTGATGTTCTGTGCCATGCGCCCGGCCTATGCAGTGCTCGAAGTTGATCTGACCAGTCATCGTGTAGCGATTGAATCTGATTTTTTTGGGGAAAATATCAGTCTCTTTGGCGCGATTTCAGGGGGGGGGGATGTGATTGCGGTGGTGCGTGGCCCGCGCAAAAATTTTAAAATCCATCACAAGGAAAATATTAGCGGACTCTGGATCAATACCCGCTCTGCTGTCTTTGAGGCTGTGCCAAGTTTCTATGCTGTTGCCTCCTCCGCGCCTTTGGATCAGATCATCGATGATAGCCTGCTTGCACGGCGTGAAATCGGGGTGATGCATCTTGGTTTGGGTCTGGCGGGCAAGAGGGTAGACGCACAGTGGCACCAAGGTCTGTTGGATAACCTTGTTGCGCAAAAGATCTACCAAAAAGAACCCGGGGAGATTCGCTTTTTGGGGGATCGTCTCTTTCGTACCAGGTTTTCCCTGCCCCCCAATGTGCCTGTTGGTCGTTATGATGTGATGATTTACCATATCCGCGACGGAGCGGTTGTTGGTTTGCGTTCTGAACCGCTTTACGTGGCGAAGGCTGGTTTAGAGGCTGGAATCTATCGATTTGCCCAAAACCAGCCGCTGTATTATGGTATCTTTGCCGTTTTTGTTGCCTTGATTGCAGGGTGGCTGGGACATATTGTGTTCCGACGGTAAGGTCGGAGTTCGATGCAATGACTGACAAAAGACACCAAGAAACCAGCGCACAGTTGCCACCCGATGCAGGGCATGTTGGGGTGCCAACGCGGCACGATGCTGAGTCCGAACTGATTTTCTTGGTTGTTGTTGATGAATCCGAGGAAATGGAGGTCGCGCTTCGCTTTGCTTGTCGCCGGGCAGACCGCACGGGGGGGCGTGTGGCCTTGCTCTATGTCATCGAATCGGCAGAGTTTGCACACTGGGCTTCGGTTGAAAGCCTCATCCAGGAGGAAGCCCGCGCCCATGCGGAGGAGGTTCTGAGCGAGATTTTGGAAAATGTGCAAAAGCTGTCGGGTAAAATGCCGGTTGTCTATATCCGCGAGGGTGATCGCCGTGACGAACTAATCCGGTTGCTGGACGAGGAAAAGCGAATCTCTATCCTGGTTTTGGCGGCGCGTTCTGGTTCTGGTGGCCCCGGGCCTTTGGTCTCGGCCTTGACAACCAGATTTCTGGACAGAACCCATGTGCCTGTGACCCTTGTTCCGGATAATCTGACGATCGAGGAGATTGAACTCATCAGCTAGCGACGGGCTGGGGGCTGTGCTTGAAAATAACCTTCCTGCGCTCTATATCATGAGTCATAAGTCCTTACGCGCTTTATCCGCTTCCAGAGAGGCTTTTTCATGTTTATTCAAACAGAGCAGACCCCCAATCCTGCAACGCTGAAGTTTTTGCCTGGCTGTGCGGTGATGGTAGAGGCAACCGCTTTTTTCGAGTCTGTCACAACAGCGGCAAATTCCCCCTTGGCCCAGCGTCTTTTTGAGGTCGAAGGCATTCGCAGTGTCTTTTTGGGTGCAGATTTTATCACCATTACCAAGGAAGAAGACAAGGAGTGGTATATTCTCAAGCCTTCGATCCTTGGGGCGATCATGGAACACTTTACCGCAGGGCGTCCGGTTTTGCTCGATCCTTCTCGAATCGAAACGGGGCACGCTGAAACTGGGGAGGAAGACAGCGCACTGATTTCCCAGATCAAGGAATTACTCGATACCCGTGTGCGTCCCGCTGTGGCCCAGGATGGGGGCGATATTGTTTTTCAGGGCTTTGAGGATGGTGTGGTCTATTTGACCATGATGGGGGCCTGTCAGGGTTGCCCCTCATCGACCATGACCTTGAAAATGGGAATCGAGAATATGTTGCGTCACTACGTTCCTGAAGTCATCGAAGTGCGGGCGGTGACCTGATTGTTTTTGCGGCGGTGCATTCCTTGATCTGGCCTGTGGTGTGGTAAGACTGTGATGACGGGAACTTTTCTGGCTTTTGATACCACGGGCACGTCCTGTGCGGTTGCCTTGTCGCGTGGGAGGCAGGTGGTCGCCCAGCGTTTTGAATCCATGACCCGTGGACAGTCCGAATGTTTGATTCCATTGATCGAGGTAGTCATGCAAGAGTCCGGGGTTGATTACAACCAGTTGTCTGGTCTGGCGGTCACGACAGGCCCCGGTGGCTTTACCGGGGTGCGGATTGGGGTGGCGGCGGCGCGGGGCTTGAGCCTGGCTCTTGATATTCCCGCCGTTGGGGTGTCTGCTTTTGATGTGTGGGCGCATTTTATCTGTCGGGCGTTGTCCCAAGAAGACAGACAGAAAAAATCGGGTGCGCGTCTTCTCGTTGTGCTCGATGCTCGGCGAGATGATCTTTTCACACAGTTTTTTGACTGGGAGGCTCGACCGCTTGAAGCCCCTGTTCTCCGCCATCCTGTAGATATTGCCGAGAAACTGGCGGATCAGGGGGGCTTTGTTGCGGGAACCGCCTGCGACCAGTTTGATTCGCGCTTGGTTCATCCTCTTTGTGCGTCCCGGGCGGGTCTTTCAGGCAATATGATTGCGGCCTATGTTCAGGAACAGGCATTATTCGCGCAGAAAATATCAGTACCGGAACCGCTTTATCTGCGTCCTCCGGATGTTTCTCTGCCCTTGAAAAAATCAACATGACCCTTTGCATTCTTGACGGGCCAGTCTTGGCGGATCATGATGTTGCGGTGCTCTGTGCGGCTGTGCACAAAACCAGTTTTCTTGCGCCCTGGTCTGTGGAGTCTTTTGCCGGGCTTTTGAGGACGCAAAATGTGACAGTCATTCTTCTCTATAGTGGACAGGATCAGGTGGTGGGACTTTTGCTTTCTCAAGTTCTGGTGGACGAGGCTGAAATTTTGACCTTTTGTGTGCATCCACAATTCCGGCGGCAGGGGTGGGGGCTGAAAATGCTCACAGGTCTGTGCGACAACCTGCGCAGGAAAAAGGTCTGCGCGGTTTTTTTAGAGGTTGCGATTGACAATAGTGGGGCGCACGGAATTTATAAAGCCTTTGGCTTTCAATCGATTGCAAAAAGAAAAAATTATTACTCAAAAAAAGGGCGATATTATGATGCAGATGTGATGAAGATTTTTCTTTCACAGTAAATAAAAAATATTCTATAATGGCTTTTATTGTCATGAGATTTATGATGTCTAACAATGAGGAGTTGTGATGTCTAACACTGAGGAAAGGCCAGACCTGCTGGTTTTGGCGACTGATCTGGTTGCTGCCCATGTTTCGAACAATGCTGTTGCTGTTGCTGATCTGCCGCAGTTGGTGCGTGAGGTTTACACCACTCTCAGCCAGTTGGGGGCGATGGAACGCGCCGCTGTGCCTGATTTGCCTGCGCCTGCTGTTTCCGTCCAAAAATCAGTAACGCCTGATTTTTTGATCTGTTTAGAAGACGGCAAAAAACTTAAAACGCTCAAACGCCATCTGAAAACAGCTTATGATCTCACCCCTGATGACTATCGTCAGCGTTGGGGCTTGGCCCCTGACTATCCGATGGTTGCCCCGAACTATGCGAAAAAACGCAGTGTGCTGGCCAAGCGAATCGGTTTGGGCCGCCGTGCTCAGCGCGAGGACAAGTAACCCAATGACACGTGCGCGGGCTTTTAAAGGTGCGTTAAAGTGGCTTGCGATGGCTGTCCAATCTTTATAGTCTAGATTTTTTCTAAAAAGAGATCGGGATTATTAAAATGGTGTCACGTCTTGAGCAGCTTTGTATCGACAAGGGGCTGAAAATGACCGGACAGCGCCGCGTGATCGCGCGTGTTCTGTCTGAATCCTCGGATCATCCTGATGTTGAATTGGTTTACCGCCGGGCGGCGGCCTGTGATGATCGCATTTCCATTGCCACGGTCTATCGGACTGTTAAATTGTTCGAGGAAGCAAATATCCTCGAACGTCATGATTTTGGTGACGGTCGCGCCCGCTACGAAGAAGCCACCGCAGAAGACCACGACCATCTGATTGACGTCAATTCCGGCGAAGTTTTGGAGTTTAGTGACGAGGCTATCCACAGGCTCTTGCAGGACATGGCTCTAAAGATGGGTTATCGCCTCGTCGATCATCGCCTCGAACTTTACGCCGTGCGCGAAGGCTGTCATGCCATTTGTGTTGGCGAAGAGCCTTGATCGCCGTTCCTCTAAAATCTCCAGAAAAAAGTAGGGTGCACTCCTTTTTTATCCTTTTGTCATCGAATAGACATGAAAAAAGGCTATAATGCCCCCCCCTTTAGAGTTAGAAGAAGAGGGTGAAGCTATGCGGCGTGAATCAGGTGAAGCTTGTCCAGCATTTGAACCTGTCACGATGGGGAATTTGACGACTTGTCTTGCCCGTGATGAGCAGGACATTCGCGCATCCCAACGCCTGCGTTATGATGTATTCTACCGCGAAATGTCCGCCCGTCCTGACCCAGAGATGCAACGGCAAAGGCGCGATTTTGATCGCTATGATGATGTTTGCGACCATCTGGTTGTGCTTGACAATACGCGCGGACAGGGGGCGGATGCGATTGTGGGAACTTATCGCCTGTTGCGCCGCAGTGTTGCCGAGGAAACGGGTGGTTTTTACACAGCGGATGAATTTGATGTCTCTGGCTTGCTTGAGCATTCCGGGGCGTTGCTCGAACTGGGGCGGTCTTGCATTCACGCGGATTACAGGCGCGGGTCAACCATGCAGTTGTTGTGGCAGGGAATCGCGCATTATGTTTTTCAATATGATATTCGCTATATGTTTGGCTGTGCCTCGATTAAGGGAACAGACCCTGATGCCCTGTCCCTGCCCCTGTCTTGGCTGGCCTATGAATACGCCACGCCAGCGGACATTTGCCCCAAAGCTCTGCCAGAACGCTATGTCGAGATGAAACGCTTGGCGTGGGGAGAGATTGATCAGCGTCTCGCCCTGCGGGCTGTGCCGCCCTTGATTAAGGGCTATTTGCGTCTGGGGGGAACGGTTGGCGACGGAGCGGTTGTTGATGAACAGTTCGGAACAACCGATGTCTGTGTTGTTGTTGAGACCGGACGTGTGACGGAAAAATACTATAAACACTATAGCCGCAAGGCTGGTCAGCGTGGTTTCTCTGCACAGGATTCATCCGTACCAGAAGGGGAATGATCTAGGCCATACAGGTCAGAAAAAATCTAGGATGGAGAGCATGAGCGTTGCATCAGGTTTGGGGTCTCCGGTTCGGGCCGTGGTCAGGATTTTCTGCTATCTGCTTGTGACGTTCTATTGTCTGCCTCTTATTTTTGTCCTGCGGTTTTTGTGTCCTGTCCCGCACGCTTTTTTTGCCGTGATCCGTTTTTATCATCGGGCCTGTTGTGTTTTGGCAGGGATCAAGGTCACGGTAAGAGGGCAGGCCGATCACGCGACCCCGACCCTTTTTGTGGCGAATCATGTGTCCTATCTTGATATTATAGTTCTTGGTTCTTGTCTCAATGGGTCTTTTGTGGCGAAGTCTGAGGTCGCACGCTGGCCTTTTTTTGGCTCCTTGGCAAAGTTGAGCAAGACCGTTTTTGTTGAACGGCGGCGTTTAAAGGCTGGGCAGGGGCGTGATGATTTGGCTAAACGGCTTTCTGAGGGTCAGAATTTGATCCTCTTTCCCGAAGGAACCTCCAGTGATGGGACACGGGTTTTGCCTTTTCGTTCGTCACTTTTTGCCGTGGGGGTTGCGCACGCAGATCCCCCCTTGCTGGTTCAGCCAATCTCAATTACCTATACGGGTCTGGATGGGATGCCGTTGGAGCGGTGTTTCCGTCCCTTTTATGCGTGGTATGGTGATATGGAGTTAGCAGGCCATTTGTGGCACGCGCTTTCTATAGGTGTACTCAGCGTTCAGGTTGACTGTCATGCGCCTGTTCTTTTTGAACAGTTCCCAGATCGCAAGGCTCTGGCTCTCTATTGCCAACGTCAGGTCGCGCGGGGTGTATCGCAAGCGATGAGGCACCGTGGCGCGGTCGAGAATTATTTTTCGTGCGCTGATGGACAATCCTTGACACCCTACCCATAATGAGGTTGCGTTTTTGAGCGGTAAAAGGACAAGACTCGCGGTGGCGAAAAAGCTTTATATTAAAACCTACGGCTGTCAGATGAATGTTTATGACTCTGTGCGCATGACTGATGCACTCGCGCCCATGGGCTATGAAACGGTCGAGACACCAGAAACGGCTGATTTTATTATTCTCAATACCTGTCATATTCGTGAAAAGGCCTCTGAAAAGGTTTTTTCCGAGCTGGGCAAGCTCAGAAAGCTTAAAGACGCCCGCGCCGAAGAAGGCGCACAAATGCTCATCGGCGTTGCAGGCTGTGTTGCTCAGGCCGAAGGTGCGGAAATTTTGCGGCGGGTGCCGTCAGTTGATTTGGTTTTTGGCCCGCAGACTTATCACCGTTTGCCCGAAATGGTGGCACAGGCTCTAGACAACAGAGGGCGCGGGGGGGTTATTGATACCGATTTTCCCGTTGAGTCAAAATTTGACTTTCTCCCTGAAGAAACTGGTGCGCAGGGGCCGACGGCCTTTTTGTCGGTTCAAGAAGGTTGTGACAAGTTTTGTACCTTTTGTGTTGTGCCCTATACGCGGGGGTCAGAGTTTTCCCGTCCTGTGGCCGATATTATACGCGAAGCTGTGGCATTGGTCGCCACTGGTACGCGCGAGATCACATTGCTCGGTCAGAATGTGAACGCCTATCACGGGCGGGGGGCAGAGGGAGAAACCTGGGGATTAGGGCGGCTTTTGTTGGCGTTATCTAACATTGATGGCTTGGAACGTCTGCGTTATACAACATCCCACCCCAAAGACATGACGGATGACCTGATTAAGGCCCATAGAGCACGGAAAGTCATGCCCTATTTGCATCTGCCCGTGCAGTCTGGTTCGGATCGTATCCTCGGACTGATGAACCGCAAACACACCGCAGATGATTACCGCCGTGTGATTGATCACCTGCGCGGCGTTCGCCCTGACCTGGCTCTCTCTGGTGATTTTATTGTCGGTTTCCCGGGCGAAAGCGATGTGGATTTTGCCCAGACACTCCGCCTTGTGACCGATGTGGGCTATGCCCAGGCCTATTCGTTCAAATACAGCCCGCGCCCCGGAACCCCGGCGGCGGGGCTGGGCGATCAGGTGCCTGAAGCGGTCAAATCTGAACGTTTGGCGATGCTTCAGGAACTTTTGAATGCACAGCAGGTTGCCTTTAATCAGTCCTGCGTGGGGCGTGTCTTTACCATCCTATTTGATCGCAAGGGAAAACACGCCGGTCAGCTGATTGGGCGCAGTCCCTTTATGCAGTCGGTTTTTGTCACTGCACCGGATCACTTGTTGGGACAGAGCGTTGAGGTGCGGATTGATGAGGCGCGATCCAATTCACTGGCGGGGACGGTTGTGACACAAATTTCTGACTCTGGGCAGGTGCGACAGTCCGCCAAGGTTTTGGCGCGCAGGGGAGGCTCTTTTTGAGCGGACAGCAGGCAACAGGGGGAAATGGAGGGCCTGTGTCGCGGGTTCTGGATTTTGACGACAACAGCCTTCTTCCCATGCTTTATGGTTCCTGTGATCAAAATTTAAAGCGTCTTGAGCAAAAATTGGATTTGCGAATTGCCTCGCGGGGGAATCGTCTCTCTCTTTCAGGGCACTCGCGCGAAGGGGTGACAACGGCGGTGATTGTGCTCAAGGCACTCTATGAGCGCGTGGAAAAGGGGCTGGGTGTTGTCAGTGCAGATGTGGATGCTGTTTTGCGGATGACAGCTGTTCAGCCTGATGGCGATTTTTTTGAGCAAACCCGCGCGGTGGCGGCGACCCATAGCCACGATATGGCGATTGTGATGCGAAAACGCAAACTCAATCCCAGATCACCGGGGCAGGTGGCCTATCTCAAGGCCTTAGAAAAACACGAGCTTGTTTTTGCAACAGGAGCGGCGGGAACAGGTAAGACCTATCTGGCGGTGGCCTACGGCGTTTCCTTGATGCTTCAGGGCAAGGTCGAGCGTATTGTTCTCTCCCGCCCCGCTGTTGAAGCGGGGGAACGTCTGGGCTTTTTGCCGGGGGATATGAAAGATAAGGTCGATCCTTACCTGCGTCCGCTTTATGATGCGCTCTATGACATGCTACCAGCGGAGAAAGTCCACAGTCGTCTTGAGGCAGGTGACATTGAAATTGCACCGTTGGCTTTCATGCGCGGGCGTACCCTGTCCAATGCCTTTGTTATTTTAGACGAAGCACAAAATACGACTGCTGTTCAAATGAAGATGTTTCTCACCCGCCTCGGGGAAAACAGTCGTATGGTGGTCACAGGCGATTTGTCCCAGATTGACTTGCCCCAGAATGGTTTCGGGGGGGCGCAGTCGTGCGGGCTGAAGGACGCCCTGGATACCTTGGCGCATTTGGATGATGTGGGCTTTGTCCACTTTGCGGCCTCTGATATTGTGCGCCATGCCCTGGTGACGAAAATTGTTCATGCCTATGAGGCCCGCCAACACAAAGACCGCGCCCCTGAAAATAACGGAGAAAATAGCGCAGAAAGCCCTGTGCCATGAGCACAGACGACCCAGGGGAGCTGTCCGTTTATATTTCGGTCGAGGATTCACGCTGGCTTGAGGATTTGCCGAATGCCACGACCCTGATTGATGGGGCTGTCGGCTTGGCTTGTGCAATGGGGGGGCTGCGGGATTTACAGCCTGTGATGGCGGAGCTGTCCGTGATGTTGTGCAGTGATGGGGATATGCAGATTCTCAATTGTCAATACCGCCAAAAAGATCAGCCAACCAATGTGTTGTCCTTTGCGCTATTAGATGATTCAGAAGAAATCGCGCGTGTTCGCCAAACGGGTCATCTTGCGCTCGGTGATCTGGTGCTGGCGCGTGAGACCCTTCTGCGCGAGGCGGCCGCTCACCACAAAACACCAGAGGCCCATTTTTTGCATTTGCTGGTTCATGGCACCTTGCATTTGTTGGGTCATGACCACAAACTGGATGCGGCGGCAGAGGCAATGGAGAAACTGGAGATTCAAATTCTGGCCCGTCTGGGTGTCGCCAATCCCTATCCTGGCGTGAGCGAGACCAGTGTGAGAGACTTTGCGGAGTGACAGTAAGATAATGGAGCCGTTGCACAAAACGGAAAAATTGTCCGAGACAGATCCCGCTCTAATGCCCTTGGAGTCTCTGCGACCAGAGGGCGAGTTGGGGTGGTGGGCGACTTTAAGACGTGTGTTCCGCTTCAAAAGTGGTGAATCACGTCTGCGCGAGACAATCGGCGAAATCATCGATGAAATCGAAGAACAGGGCGAATCCGAAGAAGACATCACGCCCATTCGCGAAGACGAGCGTTTTATGCTCAGCAATATCTTGCAGCTGCGTCATCTGTCTTGTCGTGATGTGATGGTGCCGCGCGCAGATATTCTTGCCGTTGATATTGAAACACCCTTGTGTGATTTAATTGATCGGATGACCGAGGCGGGCCATTCGCGGATGCCTGTTTACCGCGAAACGCTGGATGATGTGGTGGGGATGGTTCATATCAAGGACGTCTTGCGCTTTGTTCGTCAACATGATCTGGGGGGAGAAAATGGACGCCTTGCGGGCAATCTTCATACCCTTGTGCGCCGTGCGCTGGTTGTTGCGCCGTCAATGCGGGCGATGGATCTGTTGCTTGACATGCGGTTGTCGCGAGTTCACATGGCCTTGATCGTCGATGAGTTTGGCGGAATTGACGGACTTGTGACCATCGAGGATTTGGTCGAGGAAATTGTTGGTGAAATCGAGGACGAACACGATACCGAGGCTGGGCCGGGGCTTGACTTGCGCCCGGATGGATCTTTTATCGCCGATGCGCGCTGTGAGATCGGGGAGCTGGAAAAACAGATCGGGTCGCTGCTGAGCGAGGACGAAAAACAGGAAGACATTGATACGCTCGGGGGACTTGTTTTTTGGCTGGCGGATCGGGTTCCGGAAAAGGGTGAGATTATCCGCCATGACCATTCCGATCTTTGTTTTGAGGTTCTCGATGCTGATGCGCGGCGTATCAAGAAGCTCCGTGTCTGGAACGTGCCCCCACAAAGCCCCGGTTTGATGAGTGCGATCCACCCTGATCCGAAGCCGGTGGATAAAGAGGTCACGTGCGCTGCTGTGGAAGGGACTGGAGAAAGAGGCTGATTTAGAGGTACTCGTGCGGTTTTTTCGTCTGATTTTAAAAGCGTTTAACACAACAAGGGGCCGTGCCTTCCTGCTTGTCGGCAGTGGTCTGCTTTCTGCTTTGGCTTTTCCGCCTTTTGGATTCCTGTTTCTTTTGCCACCTGCATTGATGGTATTTTTTACTGTAGTCAGTCGGGTGAAAACTTTAAAACAAGCCAGCTGGTCCGGGTGGTTTTATGGTCTTGGGTTTTTTACCCTCAGCCTCTATTGGGTTGGGGAAGCCTTTTTGGTCGATAGTGCCCGGCACGGCTGGTTGATGCCCTTTGCGCTTTTGGTACTCTGTGGCGGAATGGCTCTTTTTTTTGTGGGGGTCTCTGCGTTGACATGGGGGCTGAAGGCTCTGTTCCGGCTGGATGATTTGTCTGTGCTCTTCGCCTTTGCGGGGAGTTGGATCCTATTTGAATGGCTACGATCCTGGATTTTGACGGGGTTTCCCTGGAATTTGATGGGGCAGGTCTGGGTTGCTGTGCCCGAGGTTCTGCAATTTGGTTCTGTCTTTGGGGTTTGGGGCTTGTCTGCAATGACGGTATTGGTCTTTGCGGGGTCTTGTGTGGTTCTGCACAGCTGTTTTGCGCGCCGTTCTTTCAGGTTGGAGCTGGGGGTTCTTGTTCTGCTGTGGGGGGCGTGCGGGGTGATGTATCTGTGGGGTGATCTGCGCCTTGAGACGGCCCCCACAGGCCCGGACGCTTTTCACCAGAGCGTCGTTCGCGTTGTGCAACCCAATATCCTGCAACGGGAAAAATGGCTTCCTCAATTGCGGCGCGGGCATTTGGTCAATCAGATTACGTTGTCGATTGAAGGCAAAAAACCCGATCTGGTTATTTGGCCAGAAACCGCCGTTCCCTATGTTTTGGCGCAGAACAGTGCGTTAAAACAATTCGTCGCCCGTGCGGTGCCAGAGTCCGGCTATCTTTTGACCGGTGCCCCGCGCCATGAATTGCGTATGGGTGTGGCCAATTCGGAACGTTTCTATAATTCGCTTTATATCTTGAATCGAAAGGGCGACATTCTGGGCAGTTATGACAAGGCCCATCTGGTTCCTTTTGGCGAATATACACCCTGGGGTCTGGGAAAGCTGACGTCATTCGGGCAAGGGAACTTTACTCCCGGCCCCGGCCCGCAAACGTTATCTGCTCCGGGCATTCCGGCTTTTAGTCCCCTGATTTGTTATGAGATCATTTTCCCCGGGGCCGTTGTTGCCCAGACAAACAGGCCGCAATGGTTGTTGAACATCACCAATGATGCCTGGTTTGGTCGTTCTGCCGGCCCCTGGCAACATCTGTCCATGGCCCAACTCAGAGCTGTCGAAGAAGGCCTGCCTGTCCTGCGGGCCGCCAATACGGGCATTTCGGCGGCGATTGATGGCTATGGTCGAATTTTACAAAGCTACCCTTTGAATGAGCGGGGTTATTTTGACCAAAAGCTCCCCCGACCCGTGCGTAAGAGAACAGTCTTTTCAGTGGTTGGAAACTATTCCGTTGCCTTGCTTGTGATGATTTTGGCTTGCTGTGTTGCTGTTTTGCACAGACTGGGAGGAGGAACCCGCGAAAGGTTGCCTTCACATTCCTAGAGTTTACCCAGATTAAGAAAAAGCGTTTCGCCGCTGGCCCCATCGACACCATCATTATCTGTGACGGCAAAGGCAGTTCCGTCGCGTTGAATGCTCAGGCCTTCGATTTTATCGGGGACTCTGCCCTGTCCGGCTTTCATTATGGGCAGGAGGTCACGCACCAGTTTTTTCGAGACAACGGGAATATCAACCCTGTCCTGTGAGGCTGTGACGCTATTCAGATCAATAGAGTAAATGCGTTTGATTCGGGCATCCGCACCCTTTTGATTATCGCGTTCAATGACCAGGAACACACCTGCTTTTCCCGTTGCGGTGATTTCGCTGAGGCCCACCCAACCCCCCGCAGGTGAGGAAACCGCATCCAGCGGATAGTGGACAACGGAAAAATCACCGCTTTTTTTGTTATAAATAACGATCCGAACCAATCCTTTGGGGTCACTGCCCCATTCGCGCTGGATGGCGGCGACAATGCGCTCACCGTCAAGGGCGATGCCTTCGAAGCCGTGGCGTTTCCACCCTTCGCGCAACCAGTCGGGCAAGGTGACAGTTTCAATCACGGCTCCATCGGCCTGAACGTGCAGAAGGTGATTGCTGCGATCCTTTTGAGGATGGCCTTCACTCGCCAGCCAAAAGGTTCCGTCGCTGTCCTGTGCGATGCCTTCGAGGTCAAGATTTTCAATCGGTTGACCATTGGCGTGGACAATCGTCTGTCCCGTTATTTTTGCAGGTGTCGTTGTTGTGTCAATTTGATAGATGCTGGCCTGTGCATAGAAGCTGTCATTGACAGCATAGAGTCTGTCGGGATCATTGTGATCTGCACCCAGACCCGACAAGGCCCCCCAGCCGACAGGCTGGCCCTGTGCGTCCGATGTCGCGACAAGAGTGGGATAGGCCGTTGGCCTGTTGTCGAGCGCGTATAGGGAAAGCGTCGAGCGCACTTTTATCTTTGCGTTGTCATATTCGTTGGCAACTACTAAAAGTTTGCGCTGAGTCAGGGGGAGAATGCCCTCCGGGGCGACACCTGTGGGCAAAAATTGCTGAAAAGACAGACCATTTTCGCTGTCCTTGTACACCAAAACGGCGTTGGCCCGCTCCAGTCCGACAAAGACATAGCGTCCTGTGTCATAGGTTCCAACCGCGACGCCTTCGGGTTCTGTTCCCTTTTTGGCGGAGCGTTTTTCGGGATAGTGCCCGTGGGCCACCGCCAAGGCTTCGGTGCGATTGCTGGAATCGTAAGTCACCGCGCCGCTGGTGTCAAAGACGGTAAAACCGCGCGAGCCGCCTTGATAATCGCCTTCGTTTGCTGTGACGAGATAACTGTTATCCAGCCACGCCACTGCATCGGGTTCACGCAAAAGGTTTTTGCCTGTATCTGTCAGGGCAATAATTTTGTCCTTGCGCAGATCGATGCCGTCCACGTCCTGTTGTCCCGCGCTGAAATGCGTGATAACGGTGTTTTGTTCCAGATCAACCAAAACAATATGGTTGTTTTCCTGCAATGTAACGGCGGCAATATTCTTGTCGTTGATGGCAACATATTCCGGCTCCGGATCGGCCCCTGCGATCTGGGCAAGTCCGAGTAAACTGGTATGGCGGGCCTTGGCACAATTTGCGACCTGTCCGGTTTCATCAACGCGAAAAGAGGCCAGATGCCCGGCGGGAAATTGAGGAATGACGCCGCTGTTTTTACCCTCATCTCGTTCGTTTTCGACCGCAACAGCGATAAAGCGACCGTCTGGACTGGTCGCCACGGAGTCAGGTTGTCCGAAGAGGTTGCAACGTTGAACCAATGCGCGGGTTTTGAGATCGACCACCCCCAGATATCCCGACGGCTCTGCGAAGGACTTGGAGCTGTTGATCCCAACATAGGCAAAGTCACCAATCACAGACACAGAGGTTGGTTCGCCATCCAGTTGTAGAAAACCATCTGGTGCAGGTTGGGCAGGATCGGAAATATCGACAAATCCCAGGCGGCGCATTGGTGAGTTGGAATAGATTATTAGCGTTTCATCCTGGGCGGCTGCAAGAATCTCTGCGGCCGTTCTGGTGGTTTTCGCGTCAGTGGGGGCGAGATTTTGATAAACGGGAAAGGTCGCAATGCGGTTAAAGCTGGGCTGTGCCAAGACAATATCTGCACCAAAGCCTAGGATGGCGACCAAAGCCAGAACTGTTTTTCTCATCGAACTTTCCCCAGAATTTTAAAAACCCACAAGATTGTAAATGACGAAAGATCAAGGATTATGACGCAAAAATGATTATTTTATGAAGAAGACATGACAGTTAAAAATGAGTGCGTTCTTTGTGTAAGAGAACGACGATTTTACGATGAATCGCATTCAAACACAGTGACAGGCGTTCAGGGGTAGAGGAGCGCACGACCAGACGTACGCAAAAGCCGTCATCGGTGACGGATGGATAGCTGCCAATCGACAGATCGGGAAAGTCTGCGGCAATTTTGCCGAGTGGTTCGGCAATCTGGCTTTCACGCACAGGAAGAGTCAGGGTTTCGCTGAGAAGGGGCGCACCGCCTGAAAGCCGGGGGGCGAGTTCTGTGAAGAGGGCTTGCATAATTTTGGGAACGCCTGCGAGGACAAAGACATTTCCAATCCTAAAGCCGGGGGCGGCACTCAGCACGTTGCGAATCAGTTCGGCTCCCCGGGGAACCCGAGCCATTTTAAGGCGGGCGGTATTGAGGCCTGCGACACCGTAATAGTCGGTTAGCGCGTCGCGGGCATCGGGGTGTTCCCACAAGTCGCGCCCAAAGGCAACAGCAACGGATTGGGCCGTGATGTCATCATGTGTCGGGCCAATGCCCCCTGTTGTGAAAAGAAAATCGTATTTGTCCTTGAGATCCAGGAGCGCGGAGACAATTTCGGATTCTTGATCGGGAATGACACGGACTTCTGAAAGCTGGATCCCCCGTTCATTCAGGGCCGCGCCGAGGTAGGCGGTATTGGCATCGCGTGTGCCCCCGGAGAGGATTTCATCCCCGATAATCATCAAGGCGGCGGTGATTTTTTTTGAGTGATCTTTTTTCACGTCATGTTGTCCCATGGGGTGGGGGGGTACCTTTGCTAGTGAGGGGGATAGTTGTCCAGCCCGTGACGGGGAATACGCAGGTTCCGATGAATCCATGTTGACATGACAAGGCCGACCCCGATTAAGATGGTCAACATAACAGTCCCCCCGTAAGAAATCAAAGGCAGGGGAACCCCGACGACGGGGATCAAACCCATGACCATGGCCATGTTGATAAAGATGTAAAGAAAAAGATTCGTTGTCAGGCCCAGGGAAAGCAGGCGGGCATACTGATTCTTTGCTCGCCCAGCGATAATCATGCCATAGATCAAAACAAGACTATAGAGACAGAGGAGGGCGAGGGAGCCAATCATGCCAAATTCTTCGGCCAGCATGGTAAAGATAAAGTCGGTTTGTTTTTCGGGCAGAAAGTTTAAATGGCTTTGGGTGCCTTGGAGAAAACCTTTGCCAGACAGGCCCCCCGAGCCGAGGGCAATTTTTGACTGTATAATGTTGTATCCTGTGCCAAGGGGATCTCTGTCCGGGTCAAGGAGGGTCAGGATGCGGTTTTGTTGATAGGGTCTTAGGAATGTCCAGCCAACCGGTGCGGCGGCGATGCCCACGACACACAGAAATGCAAAGAGCCGTAGACGTACCCCTGCACAAAAGAACACAGCCCCGGAGGCCATGACCAATAGAACAGCTGTTCCCAGATCAGGCTGTTTTAAAACCAGCGCAAAGGGTGCGATGACCATCAGCAGGGGCGGAATCAGGACGATTTTTCCCCTGATATTTTCTGCGGAGATTCCGTGAAAATAGCGCGCCAGTGCCATGACCAACACGATTTTCATCACTTCGGAGGGTTGAAGCTGAATAAAGCCAAGATTGATCCAGCGTCTGGCCCCCATTCCCGTTGACCCCATGACTTCGACACCCAGCAACAAAACCAGGGCAACACCATAGAAAAGGTAGCTGCATTTAAACCAGAAACGAATGTCGACAAGGGCGATGACAATCATCAAAACGCAACCGACAAGCAATCTGAAAAACTGTCGGGAGGCCCAGGGGTCAAAATTCCCGTTTGCCGCAGAATACAGCATCCCCAATCCAATCGTAGCGAGGCCCAGAATCAGCAAAACCAGGCCCCAGTTGATTTGCAACAGTTTTTGCGCCAGGGTCATGTCTTCGTATTTGTTGCCAAAAACAGCCCCCTGGCTCCCGGGGTGAACCTTAACAGGCATTACAGTTTCCCTCCGCCTTCAGTCGTTTCAAGGGGGCTATCGGCAGAGCGGCGGCGTTGGGCTTCGCGCAGAATATCGCGCACGATGGGGGCGGCGACTTTTGAACCGGAACCGCCGTGCTCAACAATCGCCACGCAGGCATAACGTGGATTATGCAGGGGGGCAAAGCCGACAAACAGCGCGTGATCCCGCCGCCGCCAGGGCAGGTCTTCGTTGCGAAAAACACCTTTCTGCCGCTCAGCCGCTGTGATGCGACGCACCTGTGAGGTTCCCGTCTTTCCCGCCATTTCCCAACCTGTTTCGCTAATTCGGCTTTTCCTTGCGGTGCCCTGGGGGCTATTGACGACATCATCCATTCCCTGATGGATCAGCTGGAGGTGAATGGGATTGAGGCCGAGGTCTTCAAAATCCGGGGAGGGGGAGAGGAAGTGCTCCGCGTCTTCGCGATAACCGCGCATGAGCCGAGGGGTGACCTTTCTCCCGCCAGAGGCCAGCCGTGCCGTCATCACCGCCAGTTGTAACGGTGTTGCGAGGACATAGCCTTGTCCGATGGAGGCGTTGAGCGTATCACCATCGCGCCAGCCCTCGCCGATTCTGGCCTCTTTCCAAGCTTTTGTTGGAATTGTGCCGCTCTTTTCACCGGGTAAATCAAGGCCTGAACTCTGTCCCAGTCCCAGCTTTTCAGCCATGGTTGCAATTTTATTGATTCCGACCCTGCGGGAAATATCATAATAGTAAATATCGCAGGAATGCTGCAGGGATTGGATAAGGTTGACGCGCCCATGTCCACTGCGTTTCCAGCAATGAAATTTTGCATTTCCCAGCTCCATGATTCCTGTGCAATAGATGTTATGGCCTTGTGCCCCAATGCCTTCTTCCATTGCGGCGAGGGCAACCAGCATTTTGAATGTTGACCCGGGGGCATAGAGGCCCGCAATGGCCTTGTTCATCAGGGGAAATTTTGGGTTGTCGATTAATGTGCGCCATTGACGTGTATTCAGGCCAAGGTTAAAGGCCCCGGGATCAAAGGACGGTGTCGAGGCCATGGTCAAAACATCCCCGGTTTTAATGTCCAGAACCAGTGCAGCGGCGGACTCTTCGCTCAGCAATCGTTGGTGTGTAAAGACCTGAAGACCTTGATCCAGTGTGAGAATGATATCGCGGCCCCTTGTCCCATTTTGGCGTTTCAGTTCCCTGATTTCACGCCCATAGGCGTTGATTTCAATGGCGCGGGTGCCTGCTTTGCCGCGCAGGTTGTCGTCGTGTAATTTTTCGAGGCCGCTTTTGCCTACCCGAAAGCCGGGCAGTTCAAGCAAGGGGTCGCCGTTGAGATCTTTTTCAGAGACCGAGGCAACGTAACCCAGGACATGTGCCATATTCGCGCCATAGGGATAGTCACGCGTACTCCCGCGATCAATCGACAGACCGGGAAGATCAGCGATCATGCTTTCAATCCGGGCGACTTGTGACCAGCTAATGTTTTCTTTGACCGTGACGGGAACAAAGGCCCTTTTTTGTGCCATGTCCTCTTCAATGCGGTGGCGTTCTGGTGGGCTGAGCGGCAGAATTTGAGCCAAGCGTCGCACTGTTTCGTCGAAGTCTGGCGTTTGTTCACGCACAATCACCACACGATAATTATCCCGATTATTGGCGAGGATTCGACCAGAGCGATCAAGAATCCTGCCCCGTTCCGGCGGGATCAGACGCAGGGAAATGCGATTGTCATCGGCACGTGTTTTATATTTTTCGCCTTCGATGATCTGGAGGTAGTACAACCGCCCGGCGAGCGTCGCAAACAGTGCTGTTTTGGCACAACCGAGCACAAGGGCGCGACGATTAAAGAGGCGATGACGATCTTGATCTTCGTTGTGCATTCTGACCTCAAATTCTTAAAATCTTGCGCTGAACCAGAACAAAAATCCACGTTGTAAAGGGGTAAAGAGCTGATGTCATCATTAGGCGAAAAACGGCAGAAGAGTAGTCTAAAAAGCCCGCTGTCACCAGCCAGACCAGTCCCCATTCCACTACAATGGCCAAGCTCGCGAGCAGGCAAAAGGCCAACCAAAGAACCCAAAAAGACCCCGTGAGTAAAAGCCGCCGCTGACTTTCGACAACGCGCTGGAACAGCAAAATCATCACCGCACTGATTCCAGCAGGAGTCCCTGTTAAAAAATCAGAAATCACCGCGAGGATAAAGGACACCCACGGTGGCATCAGATCCGGTCTGTGCAAGGCCCAATAAAAAACAGAAATGAGCAAGAATGATGGCGAAACAGGTGCAAACCACGGGATATGAGAGGGGACAAGACCAAAAATAACCAAAAGCAAAGTCAGCACAAATGGAAAGACCTCGCGTCCTTGGTGGTCTGTGTGTTGCCAGAAAGAAAATCTCACGGAATTCTATCGCCGTAATGTTGCGGCATCATTCATTTTGTCGATCCTCCATTTGCTCCTTGCCCAGAGTCAAGAAGATCCAAGCGAAAGGAGAGACCGTAGTCATCAAGGCGTAGAAAATCCATGTCATCCGTCATCGCAAACGGTATGACCCGCACAATGCCATCCCTCAGCCCGGCAACTGTTCCGATGGGTAAACCCGGGGCAAAGGCCCTGCCGTGACCAGAGGTATGAACGAGATCACCCTTTGAGAGCTGTACGCCCTTTTCCAGATAGTTGAGCCGCAGGAGAGGTGAATTGTCCCCTGCCAGGATGGCGCGGTGACGTCCGGGGCCGACCAGAACCGGGATACGGCTACTGGTGTCGGTAATCAGGACAACCCGTGACGTGCGGCGACCGACGTCGCTGACACGTCCGGCGACTCCCTGGGAACCCATGGCGGTTTGTCCCTTGCGGATGCCATCCCTGTCACCAGCCTGGACAATCACAGAGCGGACAAAGTTTCCGCCCTGATCTATGATCACCCGTGCGGTGACGGAACGCTGGAAACCCTCACGTGTTACATCATGAGACGGCGTATTCAATAATCGGCGCAGAGCGTCATTTTCGCTTTCAAGTTGAGCAGCCTTAATTTGCCAGCCGCGTAAGGCGGCATTTCTGCGGCGCAGGTACTCATTTTCTGATTTCAGCGCAACATAGTTTTGGGCTGTTTCAATGACATTATTGAGCAACGTGACGGGAACAGAAAGAGTTTCGATAACAGGGGCGACAGACTCGACAACAGTCATACGCGCCGAGATCAGGACAGGGTGGCCCATTTTGTCCAGCGTAATCAAGGCAATAGAAACGAACAAGAGTAGGGCAAAGGCAAAGCGTTGAATCCACGCACGCAAGGGAAAACCCATCACGTTCAATGATCCAGCACTTTTATACACGCGAAACTCCTTGTCACATCTCGAAAACGGCTTTCCTGCCAGCCAGCAGAGGCTAGAGGTTTTGAGAGGTACTCACCTAGTCGCGATTCCAAGTGAACCAGCATCTTTAAACCCACGATATGAAAGGAGAAGGAAAGATTAACAAAACAGCGAAATCCTAATACATCTGAATCAAAACATTGTTGAGTGTGCGCATTTCTTCGAGGCACTGCCCTGTGCCGAGAGCGACACAGCTGAGAGTTTGATCTGCGATGGATACCGGAAGTCCGGTCGCCCCGCGCAGGACAGCGTCAAGATTATTCAACAGCCCTCCGCCTCCGGTTAAAACGATTCCCTTGTCAACAATATCAGCAGCAAGTTCAGGGGCGGTGTGTTCAAGGGCGACCTTGACGGCTTCGACAATGGCCCCGACAGGTTCCGCCAAGGATTCGGCAACCTGACGTTCCGAAATAATCAGTTCCTTGGGAACGCCATTCATCATATCGCGTCCCTTGATTTCCATGTTGCTCCCTTCGCCGTCTTCGGGCGGGCAGGCAGAGCCAATGTCTTTCTTGATGCGTTCTGCGGAACTTTCCCCAACCAGCAGGTTATGATTGCGACGAATGTAGGCGATGATGGCTTCGTCCATCTTATCCCCCCCGACGCGCACAGAGCGGGAATAGACAATTCCTCCCAGCGAGAGAACGGCAACCTCTGTCGTGCCGCCACCAATATCAACGACCATAGACCCCGTGGGTTCTGTCACGGGCAACCCCGCACCAATCGCCGCCGCCATCGGTTCTTCGACCAAAAAAACCTGACGTGCGCCTGCACTTTCTGCCGATTCCTGAATAGCGCGGCGTTCAACGGCTGTGGAGCCAGAGGGTACGCAGATAATGATCTGGGGACGGGCAAAGGATCCACGCCCGTGAACCTTGCGAATAAAGTGTTTAATCATTTCTTCGGCGACTTCAAAGTCGGCAATCACCCCGTCGCGTAAGGGGCGAATGGCATGAATATCCCCCGGTGTGCGCCCGAGCATCATCTTGGCCTCATCCCCTACAGCGAGAACCTGCTTTTTCCCCCGTTTTTCATGAATCGCAACGACCGAAGGCTCATTGAGAACAATACCGCGCCCCTTGACGTAAACCAGCGTATTTGCGGTTCCGAGGTCAATGGCCATATCGGCCGAAAACATTCCGAGCAAAGAAAAACTGAACGCCATTATAAACCCCAGTCGCAGATAAAGTTCCCTCGATCAAAGTCCTCTGGCTTAAATTTCTTTGGTTCAAAGAAAAATGTTTCCTGCACAAGTGGCGGCACAGAAAGAAACAGAGGTCGGCTCGTCCAAAACAAAACGCACCTAGACAACCTATAGCTGTCCTTGGACAGCTTTGAAAGCAAGAAATGGCGTTTCTTGCTTCTATACTTTTTTGGGAGGAAACAGGACAGCCGCTGTTGCAAGGCGACTGTCCTGTTTTTTGGTTCAGTTCTGAGTGAGCGTTTAGTTTTTGGATTTATCCACCAGCTTGTTCGAGGCAATCCACGGCATCATCGCCCGCAGGTTTGTACCGACGTCTTCGATGGAGTGTTCGGCGTTCAGGCGGCGTGTTGTTTTGAGTTCCGGCTGACCGGCTTTGTAATCGGTGACGAATTTTTGAACAAATCGACCGGATTGAATGTCGGTCAAGACGCGCTTCATTTCGGCCTTTGTCTCGTCTGTGATAATGCGTGAACCAGTGACATAATCACCATACTCAGCTGTGTTCGAGATGGAATAGCGCATATTCGCCATGCCGCCTTCGTACATTAGATCAACAATCAATTTGACTTCGTGCAGGCATTCAAAATAGGCCATTTCAGGGGCGTAACCTGCATCCGTCAGGGTTTCAAAGCCCGCCTTGATCAGTTCGCACAGACCGCCGCAGAGCACGACCTGTTCACCAAATAGATCCGTTTCGCATTCTTCGCGGAAGTTGGTTTCAATAATTCCAGAACGCCCACCCCCGATGGCAGAGGCATAAGACAGAGCAATATCCTTTGCATTGCCAGAGGCATCCTGATCCACAGCGATGAGACAGGGAACGCCACCGCCCTTGAGGTACTCCCCGCGCACGGTGTGACCGGGGCCTTTGGGTGCAACCATAAAGACATCCATGTCTTTACGCGGTTCAATCAGGCCGAAATGAATGTTCAGGCCGTGGGCAAAGACCAGTGCGGAGCCTTCTTTTAAGTTGGCGGCAAGTTCATTGGCGTAGAGTTCGGCTTGTTTTTCATCCGGGGTTAGAATCATGGTGACGTCGGCCCAGGCAGCGGCCTCTGACGGGGTCATGACGGGAAAGCCAGCGGCTTCGGCCTTTGCGGCGGAGGCCGACTTGGGACGCAATGCAACGCGAACCTCCGCAACGCCGCTGTCTTTGAGGTTTTGGGCGTGAGCGTGGCCTTGACTGCCATAGCCAATGATGACGATTTTTTTACCCTTAATCAGATTAACATCTGCATCACGATCATAATAAACGCGCATTTTATTCCGAGTCCTTTTTCGACAAGAGGTGACTTTTGGGTTTTTACGGATTTAAAGTGGTTTAGCCCCGCGTGAAATGGCAACGACACCCGTACGGCTGATGTCAATTAACCCCAGTGGGCGCATTAGATCAACAAAGCTGTCTAATTTTTCGCTTTTTCCCGTGACTTCAAACAGGAAATGATCGTGACTGGAATCGACCACACGCGCACGAAAAATATCAGAAACGCGCAGGGCCTCCACACGTTTTTCCCCCGTTCCGGCAACCTTGACCAAGGCGAGTTCGCGTTCAACAACCGGGCCTTCGATGCTCAGATCGCTGATTTTACGCACCGGAATTAAACGGGCAAGCTGTGCCTTGATCTGGGCAATAATTTGCTCCGTTCCCGATGTGACGATTGTGATTCGCGACAGGCGGGATGTTGATTCAATTTCTGTCACTGTCAGGCTTTCGATATTATAACCGCGCCCTGAAAAAAGCCCGACGACGCGGGCCAGGACGCCCGGCTCATTATCAACCAGAACGGCAATGGTTCGGATCACGGTTTCTGTGTCGTGCGCGGTCATTTTCTGTCTTCTTTTTTCAAAGCAGTTTTAAACGAGAACCATACCCTTTTCAGAGATCGGCTTTTCCGCTTGATCTTCCGGCCCCAGCAACATTTCATAGTGCGCTGCCCCGGAGGGAATCATTGGGAAACAGTTTTCATCTTTCACGACGCAACAATCAAACAGAACCGGGCCGGGTGTTTCAATCATCTCTGTAATCATGCTGTCAAGGGTCGCGGGGTCGTCGCAACGCATCCCCTTTAAACCAAAGGACTCAGCCAGCTTAACAAAATCGGGAAGTGAATCGCTATAGCTTTCGGAATAGCGTCCACCGTGCAGGATTTCTTGCCACTGCCGCACCATGCCCATCCATTGATTGTTGATGATGAAGACTTTCACGGGCAACCTGTACTGCACAATCGTGCCCAGTTCCTGCATATTCATCATGAAAGAGGCCTCACCCGCAATATCAATGACGAGGCTGTCGGGGTGCGCCCACTGGACACCCATTGCGGCTGGCAGGCCATACCCCATTGTCCCCAAACCGCCCGAGGTCATCCACTTTGCCGGTTCCTCAAAACGAAAATACTGTGCCGCCCACATCTGGTGTTGACCGACCTCTGTCGTAATAAAGGGATCATATCCCCGACTGAGCTCATAGAGCCGTTTAATTGCGTGTTGGGGTTTGATCTCTGAACCCTCTTGTTGGTAGGCCAGACAATCGCGGGCTTTCCATTCGTTAATACGCGCCCACCACGCGCAGAGGGCCTCCTTGTCGAGGGCATAGCCTTTTTCTGCCCAGATCTCGCGCATCCGTTTGACCACAGAACCCGCATCACCGACGATGGGCAGGTCAACGATAATATTTTTATTGATGGAGCTTTCATCAATATCGACGTGAATTTTATAGGAGCCGGGTGAAAATTCGTCGATTCGTCCGGTGACGCGGTCGTCAAAGCGTGCCCCGATATTAACCATGACATCACAGTTGTACATAGCAAGGTTTGCTTCGTAGGTGCCGTGCATCCCCAACATGCCTAAAAACAGTGGGTCACTACCGGGGGTGGCCCCCAACCCCATCAGGGTATTGGTCACCGGTGCCCCCGTCAGGCGCACCAATTCCGTCAGGTCGCGGGCGGCCTGATGACCGGAATTGATTACGCCCCCCCCGACATAAAACAGCGGTCGCCTGGCCCCGGCGATGGCCTCCATCGCCTGGGCGATGGAGGCGTCGTTTCCATCGGTTTGGGGGTGATAGGTGGGATGAACAAAGTTTTCTCGTTTCAGATAGCTGTCGTCCTTGAATTGTAAAACGTCTTTGGGCAGGTCAATCACAACCGGGCCGGGGCGTCCCGTCGCGGCAACGTGAAAGGCATCGTGAACAATGCGCGACATATCCGATGTTTTTTTCACAAGGTAACTATGCTTGGTACAGGGGCGGGTAATGCCCAGGGTGTCGGCTTCCTGAAAGGCATCATTGCCAATCAGATGGGTCGGCACTTGACCTGTGAGACAGACAATCGGCACGGAATCCATGATGGCATCGGTCAGGCCAGTCACGGCATTGGTCGCCCCGGGGCCAGAGGTCACCAGAACGACGCCAACTTTACCGGTTGAGCGGGCATAGCCCTCTGCCGCGTGGACGGCTCCGCCTTCCTGGCGCACCAGAACATGGCGAATATCATGTTGTTTGAACAGCTCGTCGTAGATTGGCAGCACGGCTCCGCCGGGATAGCCAAAGAGCGTATCAACACCCTGTTCTTTCAGGGCTTTAATCAGGATGGCGGATCCAGTGATCTGTTCCGATGCCATTGTTCAAGAGTCCTCACTTACCAAAAAACGCGCCTGATACGATACAGGGATGCAAAAAGCCGATCTTCTATCATGAGGCCCAAGCTAATTCGCCAGAGCAGAGAAGTCAAGTGTTTTGACGAATAAAATTAAAAATTTCAGGAGATAAACTTTCTGAAAATTGCGCAAAATGATATTTTTTTGAAAAAAATTGGTTTCTTATCCAAGTCATTTGTCGTTTTGCGTAGTGCCGTGTTTTTTTTTGTGCCATATCTCGAGCCTGCGGAAGTGTTGTCTCCCCCCGCAGATAGTTGCCCAGTTCCCGGACACCGAGGGCCTTCATGATGGGCAGGCTGTGGCAGAGTTGACGGCTCATAAGCTGTTCGACTTCTGCCAAGGCCCCGCGTTTGAGCATCTGGTCAAAGCGGGTGTTGCATCGCTCATAAAGAATTTGACGCTCTGGTAGAAGCGCGATCTGAACAAAGTGATAGCCCGCTGTTGTGTGTGGGCTGTGCGCTTGTCTTTGGTGCCAGTCGCTCAAGCTCACGCCCGTATGACGCCAGACTTCCCACGCGCGTACCAGCCGCTGTCTGTCCCCTGTCGCGAGTCGGGCCGCCGCTTGTGGGTCAGCCTGTCCCAAACGCGCACGAAAGGCCGCGCCGCCCTCAGTGTTGTACAGGGTTAAGCCCTCTGTACGAATCTGGTTGGGGATGGGGGGGATTTCGGCAATGCCGTCGCGCAGAGTTTTGAGGTAAAACCCTGTTCCACCGACAACAATGGGCAGTTGCCCCAGAGACAGTGTTTGTTCAATGTTGCTTTGGGCCAAATCACGCCACTGTGCGGCGGAACAACGCTCTGCCCCATCAATCACCCCATATAAACAATGTGTCGCCCGTGCCATGTCCTCTTCGTCCGGGCGCGCGGTGAGAATATGGAGATCATGATAAAGTTGCATCGAATCGGCATTGATGACCTGGCCGTGAAAATTCTCTGCAATGCGGACGGCAAGGGCGGTTTTCCCGCTTGCCGTCGGCCCCGTGAGGAGAACAACAGGTTTAGGCATCTTGGTTCCGACCGAAAAAGTACAGGCAGGAACTCCGGCGGAGTCCCTGCCTGATTGACAAAGGGCGGCCTAGCGTTTCAGCTTTACCGCAACCCAGGTGTGTTGCCCCTGACGGTTGACCAGGAGAGTCACAACGCGGTAGCCGGATTTTTTGGCTTGGGCAATCAGCTTTGTCATGTCATCCGGGCGGGTGACCTTTTCCTGATCGACTTCGATAATCAGGTCGCCGTCTTGAATATTTTTTTCTGCCGCTGTTCCCGCAGGGTCAACGGAAGTGACAACCAGACCAGTTTGTTCTTGTGCAAAGCCGTATTCTTCGCGCATCTGGTTATTCAGTGTCGCCACAGAAAGACCAATATCTGCAATAATTTTCGTGCGGGTGTTCTGTTTTTGTGACGCAGAAGCGGTGACAGTGACGTCGTCTTCGAGTTCCCCCAACACAATAGTCAGACTTCGAGACCGTCCCTTGCGCCAGACCTCGACTTGGACTTTTTTCCCAATGGTGGTTTCGGCAACCATACGGGGGAGCTTTCGCATCTCTGGCACAGGACGCCCGTCAAAGGTCAGGATGACATCACCCTGTTGCACCCCTCCCTTGCTGGCGGGGCCATCTGGGTTCAACTCTGAAACCAGTGCGCCGCGCGGTTTGTCCAAACGCAGGCCTTCGGCCAGTTCTTCGGTGACGTTTTGGATCCGCACACCCAGCCAGCCCCGCCGCACTTCGCCACCGTCGCGCAGTTGGTCAACAATGTTGCGAACAAGGTTTGAGGGAATGGAAAAACCGATTCCAACAGACCCGCCAGAGGGTGAGAAAATCGCGGTATTCACCCCGACAACCTCACCCGCCATATTGAACAGTGGTCCGCCTGAATTGCCGCGATTGATGGCGGCATCTGTTTGAATAAAATCATCATAGGGGCCAGAGCGAATATCGCGCGCACGCGCGGAAATAATCCCCGCTGAAACAGATCCCCCCAGGCCAAAGGGATTACCAATTGCCATGACCCAGTCGCCAATGCGTGCGGTATCTGAATCCCCAAGCGTAGCCGCCAAGAGTTCAGAAGATGGCTTGACCTTCAACAGAGCGAGGTCTGTTCTGCGGTCGCCGCCGATCACTGTTGCCTCCAGCTCGCGTCCGTTTTGAAGTCGTACAGAAACAGAGTCCGCTTTTTCAATCACATGGTGGTTGGTGACAATATAGCCGTCATTGTCGATGATAAAACCCGACCCTTGGGCATTTCCACGGCGGCGTTCCGGTGGGCGTTGCCCCCGCCGTTCAAAAAAATCACGAAAAAGTTCGTTAAAATCTTCCCCCCGTGGCCCCATGCCGGGAGTGCTATCTTGTGGGTCGTCGGTACTGTCATGAACGGCAATAATATTGACCACACTGGGCAAAAGATTTTCGGCCAGGTCTGCAAAGCTGTCCGGGCGGGCGTGAGAGGGGGGAACCAGTGTGAAGATCAGAACAGTCAACACAAGGCTAAACATGGCGAGTGTTCCAGGGTGAAGTAGGTGGTGAACCGGAAAACGTTGAGTGCTGTACATGTCTATCCCCTTATCTGTTGCCAATGCAGGAGGTCGAGATCGCCGCGATCTGAACATATCCCCCCCCCAGGGTTCAAAATTTACCGTAGAAAGGGGCGATGATATGGTTCAAATGTGATAAAGGGTGGGCCTTTTCCAGCGTAGAGGGACGTGCGCCTCTACCGCCCATTCTTTATCGTGGCATCCTTTTATCGCACGTCATGCTCTAGCGCGGTGTTGATTGCTTGAGAAAGTCAAAAAAGTCGCCCTCTGGTGAAATGACCATATAGGTTCCTTTGTTGGCCAGGGCCCGGTCATAGGCCTGCATGGTACGGAAAAACTTGAAAAACGCGGGGTCTTGACCATAGGCGGCATTGAGAATACGCGTTTTTTCAGCATCGCCCTGACCACGCAGGATTTCAGATTCGCGGGTGGCTTCGGCCATAATGACGGTTGCTTCCCGGTCTGCGGTGGATTTAATCAATTCGGACTGCTCAAAACCCTGGGCGCGAAACTCTGCGGCCTCGCGCTCGCGCTCGGTTCGCATCCGTTGATAGACCGCTTGTGATGTTTCAACGGGCAAGTCCGCGCGACGGATACGCACGTCCAAAATATCCAGACCAAAGCGGCGGGCCTGTTCGTTGGTTGTGTTCAGGACTTCTGCGATGATGGCATCGCGGTCTGCGGACAAAACCGACGTCAATGTGACCTTACCCAGGGCACTACGGAGGCTGGCATTGACAATCGGCCCCAGTCGTTGCATCGCGCCCGCCTCGGTTCGGACAGAATTAAAAAACACAAGTGGGTCTGTAATGCGATAGCGGGCAAAGGAATCAATCAAGAGCGGCTTTTGATCCGCCAATATCATCCGCGCCACAGGGGGATCAAGGTTTAAGACCCGCTTTTCATAACGCTGAATGTCTTGCCAGGGCAACTTGACACCTAACCCCGGTTCCTGAACGGTGCGTTTGTACTGTCCAAATTGCAAAACCATAACTTGTTCGGCTTCGCTGACGGTGAACAGTGAACTATAGGCCAGTATGGCACTAACGGCGATGACTGCTCCGGCAATAAATCCCGTGATCCCTTTCATTAGTTTGCTCCTGTTCGATTCTGGTTGCGGAGTTCGTTCAGGGAGAGATATGGAACTGTGCCCTGTCCCTGATCCATCAGAACCGTGTCTGTATTTTCATAGACGTTTTGCAATGTTTCCAAATAGATACGGCGTTGAGTGATATCCGGGTTCTGTTTGTATTCGCGATAGATAGACAAAAAGCGATCCGCTTCACCTGTGGCTTCGTTGAGTAAACGCTCTTTATAGGCGTTGGCTTCCTGGATCATTTTTTGTGCGTTTCCGCGTGCACGGGGCAAAATATCATTGCGATAGCGTTCGGCCTCGTTCCGCAGGCGGTCGCGATCTTGCAGGGCGCGTTGAACATCGTCAAAGGCATCGACAACCGCATCGGGCGGGGCGACATCCTGTAGCCTGACCTCTGTGATTTGAACCCCGGCTTCATAACCGTCGAGCAGACTCTGAAGGCTCTCACGCACATCAATTTCAATCGCACCGCGTGCTTCGGTCAGGGCGGGTTGGATGTTGGTGCGTCCGATAATTTCGCGCAGGGCAGATTCAGCGGCAATTTTGACCGTGGCTTCAGGGTCGCG
The DNA here is from genome assembly GCA_965199245.1 of Kiloniellaceae bacterium. GTDB lineage: Bacteria > Pseudomonadota > Alphaproteobacteria > Kiloniellales > Kiloniellaceae > Carbonatibacter. The sequence goes on along the minus strand of CBDAQP010000001.1, from coordinate 923,925 downwards.
AATGTTGAACAGATATTGGAAAGGATCGGAAATTTTCCACTGAACCGTCAGATCAATATCAATGATGTTCTGGTCGCCTGTCAACATCAGGCTTTCTTCGGCGACGTCGCGGCGCTGGCTCCGATTGCCCGCACCAGACCCGCGAAAACCGATATTGATTTGATGGATGGTGGTTACCTCTGGGCGCAAGACTGTTTCAACCGGATAGGGTAGATGCCAGTGCAGGCCCGGATTGGTGATCTTGACCATTTCGCCAAAGCGCATAACGACGCCTTGCTGGTTGGGTTCAACACGATAAACGCCAGAAGCCAGCCAGACCAAAAGCACCAGCAGGCCAACCCCGATAAAGCCCTTGGGGCCAAGGCCGCCGGGCAGCGCGTTTTTCATCCGCTCCTGGCCCATGCGGATAATGTCCTCGACATCAGGTGGGCGTGAACCACCCCCGCGATTTTCACCACTTCCGCCACCCCACGGGCCGCCACGTCCTTTATTGTCCCAAGGCATATCAATACGATCCTGTTTTGTCACCGCTTTTAATTCCTGGGTAATTATATAGGTCAAGAGCCAATGCGGTACAATGGAGCAGTGAAAATCTTTTTCCGTCGCCGCCTGATGTCTGGGGTGTCGTTTTTTTCACCAGTTGCTGGACAGTCAGGATATTCTGCTTATATGCAGAAGAGTACGAAGAAATAATCCAAAAACGACAGGACAGACGATAATGCCCCACGTGAGCGAACAACAGGTTCTCGATGCTCTTTCAACGATTCTAGAGCCGGAACAGAAAAAAGACATTGTCGTCCTTGGCATGGTCTCCGGCCTCGCCATCAAGGATGGGCACGTGAGCTTTTCCCTCGACATCGACCCGGCGAAAGCCCCGCAAATGGATCCCCTGCGCAAGGCCGCTGAAAAGGCCGTTCACCAAATTCCGGCGGTTCTATCAGTCACCGCACTTTTGACCGCGCATAACGTCGCCCCGCAAAAACAGTCCTCCCCCAAAACGGACTCGCAAAAACTTAACCTTGATTCGATTGGACAGATTATCGCGGTTGCCAGTGGCAAGGGCGGGGTGGGTAAATCCACTACGGCGGTCAACCTTGCTCTGTCCCTGTCGCGTCAGGGCTTGGCGGTTGGCCTGATGGATGCCGATATTTACGGCCCCTCCTTGCCACGTATGATGGGCCTGAACACCCGCCCTGATTCCCCAAACGGGAAAACGCTCCTCCCTCTGCGTGCCCACGGCATCACCTGCATGTCGGTCGGCCTGCTGGTGGCCGAAGACACCCCCATGATCTGGCGCGGCCCGATGGTGCAAAGTGCCTTGACCCAAATGCTACGCGATGTTGCCTGGGGGGAACTGGATGTTTTGGTTGTCGATCTGCCCCCGGGGACAGGCGACGCCCAACTGACCATGGCGCAACAGGTTCCCCTTGATGGGGCGGTTATTGTGTCCACCCCGCAAGACATTGCGTTGTTGGATGTGCGTAAAAGCATCAACATGTTCCGCAAGGTCTCGGTTCCCATTCTGGGCCTCGTCGAAAACATGAGTGTCTATATTTGCCCCAACTGTGGACACGAAGCCCATATTTTCGGACAAGACGGGGCTGCTCGGGAAGCGGAAAAAATGGGTGCGGCCTTTCTGGGTGCGATGCCCCTTCACCGCGATATCCGTGAAACCTCTGACTCAGGCACACCGATTGTCGTCTCCGCTCCCGACTCTGCACAGACCAAAATCTACAATGACATGGCGCAAAAGGTGCGCTCCCAACTCACGGCACACCGCCCGCAAGGCCCTAGCATTTCGATGCAGTAGTGTAGCGCGATTCTAATTACGTCGCGCCCTAACTCTAAATGTGTCAATTTTGAGAATCGTTATCATTTTTTGGGGACGTAGCCCATCTTACAACAAAATCGACACACCCAGGGGGGACAAGAAACGATCAAATGACTGGTGCTCAAAGACCACTCATCGCGCGACATATTTACGCACACCCCACAACACGCCAGGAAGTGGGCGTGCAGGAAAAAACCGTTCTGGCCTCCCGCTCTGCCGAGGGTTTCTATGAAAAAACGGGTTTTTTCCCGACAGATGACCGACAGACCATCAAGGGGATTCTCTGCCGTTTGAGGGTTGGTCTTTCGAGTGCGTTTGGTGCCTGGTTCTTGTTGGAACCAAAATCCTTTTTCATCAAATTTTATTCGCTATTTTTAACAAATCTGTGTAAAAAAAGCATCCAAACAATGAGATGAGATAATGCTGGTCGAATTTTCAGTCGAGAACCATCGCGCGTTTCGGGAACGGCAAGTTTTTTCCATGGTTGCCAGTCGCCCAACCGAACATACTTTGGAGACGGGCACTTCGTCGGTGCCTTATGTTCTGCCTCAAACCTGTTTGTTTGGGGCCAATGGTGCCGGTAAATCATCCCTTATTGGTGCCATGCAGTTCATGCAGCGTTTTGTTGACAATTTTGGTTTTGACCGCGCGGACTTCAACCGCGCCGGCTTCCATTTTTATCCGAAGAAGCCGGAGGTCGAGCCCTTTCTGTTTCACAGCGAATGGCGCGACAGGCCATCGGAATTCGAGGCTATTTTCCTCCATGAAGAGACGCTTTATCAGTATGGTTTTTCCCTCACGCGCGAACGGGTGGTTGAGGAATGGCTTTTCGCGCGCCCCAATCGCACAAGGCGACAACGCCATCTTTTCACTCGTTGCTACGATGGCTCCAAAGGCACTTATGACTGGTCGATCAATAGCGTTCACCTGAAAGGCCCGCGCGAGAGCTGGAAAGAGCAAACAAGAGAAGATGCCCTTTTCCTGAGCACGGCTGTTTATTTGAATTCTGAAGAACTGAAGAAACCCTATGCGTGGTTTGCAGATCAGATAAAAATGATGGACGAAAATGGATCAAGCCTTTATACGCTTTCCCGTTTTAAGGAAAGTGGATGGTCGCGAAAGGTCATTGAGTTCCTGAAACGAGTTGATGTTTCTCTCACTAATATTGATGTTAGAGAGAGCAATCCGTTCGAATCCGAAGATTTTCTGAAAAGTCCCGTCGAAATTCAGAAAGCCATGCGCGCAAGTCTTCCGGATGACGCTCGACAGCTGGTGGCATACTCTGTGAGAGAGGATGAAAAAGGGGAACCCGTTGCGTTGAATTTCGATGAGGAATCCTCCGGCACGCAATCTCTGTTGGGGTTGACCGGGCCAATTCTGGATACTCTGGAGAATGGTTATGTTCTTGTTGTCGATGAACTCAATTCCAGTTTACACCCTCTGGCTTTTCAAGCTCTCATTACGCTTTTTTCTGATCCGCAGATCAATAAGAAAAAGGCACAGCTGATTTTTACGACGCACGATTCCTCTGTGACAGAGGGTGACAGTTGCATCGGGCATGATCAAATCTGGCTTGTGAACAAGGGGACTGATCTGGCGGCTAAGCTGGTTCCTTATTCTGATTTCAAAAAAGTCCGCAGTGCGCCTTCCTTTCAGAAAGGTTATTTGCAAGGTCGCTATGGTGGAATTCCACGTATTGAGAGGTGGAGATGGCATCACAACGAAAGTCCAGATTAGGTTCAGAAACCAAGCGTTCTCGCCCGTCTCGCGATATTCCTGACCGCGTTCTCATTGTGACGGAAGGGACAAAGACAGAGCCGGATTACTTTCATCTTTTGGTTCGCGAACTGGACCTGTTGACGACAGTGAAGATTTTCCCGGCCAAAGGCTCGGCACCGATCAACGTTATCGAGGAAGCGAAAGCAAGATTGTCCAAAGATAAGGATTTTGAGCAAGTATATTGCGTTTTTGATCAAGATCGTCATCCAACTTACGCAGACGCACTGGATAAATGGCGCAAGTTGAAGAAAAAATATAAAAGAAAAACTCTTTGCGCCATAACGTCCATCCCTTGCTTTGAACTGTGGTATCTGTTGCACGTTTCTGATTCGCGTAAACCATATGCGGATGCGGATGATTTAATTGTGAACCTCAAGAAAAAGAGTCCTTTTGAAAACTATCAAAAAAATGATTGTGATCGTTTTTTTGGGAAAATTTGTGAAAGGAGAAAAGATGCATTGGCACGCGCGAAGCATTTTCTGGACGAAGCCAAGAAGGAGGGGCTGCCGGAATTTCATGAAAACCCTTCGACTCGTGTGCATCTGGTTGTCGAAGCTCTGACGGCTATAGCCAATCCATTGTAATTTGATTATACTTTATGGATGACGTCTTCATCAGATTTCCGCAGTAAGGTTTTATCTGTCCGATGAACAACTCTTCCAAATTAAATCATTTTATATGGGATAGGCTATATTTCAGTGGTTGTAAAAAAAAGCCCCACGTGATGTGGGGCCTTTTGGAGTTGTGGATCAGAATGGCCAGATGATGTCGTAGAGTTGTTGTCCGTCGCGGGGTTGCTGGCCGTCTGAAAGCTGGCCGCGTCCGTCGGCGATTTGGTCGTATCTGATTGTGTTGGTTGAGGTAGTGTGTGCGTAAATATGTCGTGCGATGAGTCGTCTTTGAGCATCAGTCATTTGATCGTTTCTTGTCCCGCTTGGGTGTGTCGATTTTGTTATAAGATAGGTTGCGTCCTCACAAAATGATAACGATTCGCAAAATCGACATATTTTAGAGTCAGGGCGCGACATAATGAGAGTCACGCCACAAGTTAGGTGGGGGATCAAGTAAGCGTTTTCAGGTTTAATTGTTGGCGCAGGTGTTTTGTAAAATCTTTTCTAAACGTCTTGTCTTCAAACCGCCCTTATGTCGTTCTGCCCATTCTAAATGCCCTCGAATCCGGGATTTCAGATTTTCACTTTCACGGATTTTAATTTCGCCAGTGGAGTCGATCTCTACACATATTCCTGGGGAGGCCAAGCATTCTCCCCCCCTTTTTGACCTTTTCCCCTCCAGTCGCCTGGGGCGGGGATCAGTTTTTTTGTCAGAGTCCCTGATAGGTGTCGCCGAGGGTGGCGCGGTGATCTGTGAGGTAGGTGTCATTGATGGCATCAATTTTACCCGCCGCTTTTAAGTCGTGATAGCACCGGTCGAAATCCTGTTGCATGGTCGAATCGCGGAAGACCATGTGATAGGGGGTCGGGGCAAAGATGGCGTGAAAGCGAGCGGGCAGTTCTTTTTGGTCTTGTGCGCGTAACCGGGCGACAGAGTTGGCAAAGATCAGGCCGTCACCGATAACGGCATCGATACGCCCCGCAAAGAGACGCCGCAGCTGTTCCGGTTGGTTTGATGTTTCGTGGTAGGATTGAAAGGTTGCCCGCGCGGCCTGTAACCCCGGCAGGAGCGATTGCGCCCCGGTAAAGGCCACGACATTCAAACCGGACAGATCATACAGGCTTTTGGGGACCGTGTCGCCCACGACAGAAACGCCGTCGTGATAATTGATGTAGGTGACTGATTGCGCCCCCGGCAGACCAAAGTTACCTGGAACCGTTGCCACAGCATCAACAGCGGGGTCGTTTCGATATTTGTCCCAGCGTTGGGGAAAGGGTTGAACAATAAATTTGGCCCGGTGCCCACAGGCTTTGAGCGTGGCAGACATAATGTCTGCTTCCCGCCCCGTGCCGTCCTGTGTCATGTGTGGGGGGATATTTCCAGCAAAGATGATAATCTCTTTCGCCACTTCGACAGAATTCCCGTAAAAAGAATTGCGAGGAGAAGATGCGCTTTTTGTGTCATCGTTTTGGGTGTCCTTCGTCTGTACGGCAGTAGATCACAAAGTCAAAAGCGGGTTCGGTGCTGTTTGTCCCGTGCGACTCACGCCAGGTTCCTGACCAGTGGCCTGTGTTTTTGTAGTCGGGAAAAAAAGCATCGCCGTCGGGGGCGAGGTTGATTTCTGTCAGGTAAAGGCGCGTTGCCTGGTCAAGCATCTGGCGGTAAATCTGCGCCCCGCCGATAATCATGATTTCCTCGGCATCTGGGGCTTTTTCCCGGGCCTGTTTCAGGGCGTGATCGGGGGTTGGGGCGGTGATGATGCCCGGGGCGGTGAAGGCCTTGTTGCGGGTGATGACAATATTGACACGACCTGTCAGGGCGCGACCGATGGATTGAAAGGTTTTACGCCCCATGATGACGGGCTTACCCCAGGTTTTTTCCCGAAAAAATTTCAAATCCGCCGGAATATGCCAAGGCATGGCATTCTCTGCACCAATCACGCGGTTTTTTCCGTGCGCGGCAATCATCGCGACTGGAGGAGTGGGGGGCATATGCGGGGCCTCAGACAGAAATGGGGGCGGACAGGTGGGGGTGGGGATCGTAGCCTGTGATTGTGAAGTCTTCAAACTGATAATCAAACAGGCTATCTGGTTGTCGCGTGATCGCCAACCGTGGCAGAGTGCGCAGGGGGCGTTTAAGCTGTGTGCGGGCCTGGTCAAGGTGATTTTGGTAGAGGTGGGCGTCGCCCAAAACGTGAATAAAGTGACCGGGACGCAGATCGACCTGTTGCGCGACCATGTGAATCAACAGCGCGTAAGACATGATATTAAACGGCAGGCCCAAAAAAACATCTGCACTGCGTTGATAGAGTTGGCAAGAGAGCTGACCCTGCGCCACATGGAATTGAAACAAACTGTGACAGGGGGGAAGGGCCATGCGTTCAAGGTCGGCAACATTCCACGCGGAAATGATATGCCGCCGCGAAAAGGGATTGTTTTTCAGTCCGTCAAGCAACGTTGCGACCTGATCGATAGATGACCCGTCGGGCGCAGGCCAGGATCGCCATTGATGCCCATAGATTGGCCCCAGTTCGCCGTTTTCATCCGCCCATTCGTCCCAGATGGTGACCCCCTGTTCATTGAGGGGGCGAATATTGGTTGCCCCGCTGAGGAACCAGAGCAGTTCATGGATAATGGAGCGAATGTGGAGTTTTTTCGTGGTCAGGATGGGAAAACCCTGTGACAGGTCAAAGCGCATCTGCCGCCCAAAAACTGCCCGCGTCCCCGTCCCCGTGCGGTCGGGGCTGTCGGTTCCATTATCCAGAATATCCTGTATGAGGTTGAGATATTGCCGCATCATTTCTCCTGGGGGTGTGGACAACTTCTCCCTATTGTCCCCCTTATGTCATGCACACAGTATGCACAGAATCCGGGCAGTAAACAAGGCGTGAGGAGTTTTTGGGAAGATGCAGTGTATGACTTACCAAACGCGCGCAAGTAAGGACAACCAGTTTTCTCCCATAATTTTGCGAATTTTGTCCTCGGACCAGCGGGCCTGTTCCATTGCGGCGGTCAAGTTGGGAAAGGCGGCGAGGGACTCCAGACCCCTGGGAAACCTGACGTCCCATATTTCTGTGAGTTGACGCCCGGTTCCCTTGTCTCGGTTGATATATTCAAAAAAGGACTTGTCATAGCCAATGGTAAAGTCGGTTCCAAAGCCAACCCTGTCTTCCCCGACCAGGTTGACAATATAATCGATGGCATTAACGTAGTCTGCGAGCGATGAGTCATTGCCATTTTTCAGGAAAGGCGGAAACATGGTCACGCCGACAAAGCCATCATGATCAGCAATGGTGCGGAGCTGGTCGTCGGTTTTGTTGCGCGGGTGGGCCTTGAGTCCCGCAGGCAGGCAGTGGCTATAGGCGACGGGTTTTTGTGAGGCACGGATCACATCGTCAGAGGTCTGTGGGCCAACATGGCTGAGATCACAGAGAATGCCAACGCGGTTCATTTCTGCAACAACATCGTATCCAAAATCCGATAGTCCGCCATCGCGACTTTCATAGCACCCACTGCCGACCAGGTTTTGCGTGTTATAGGTCATCTGGACAATGCCGACGCCCTGTTGTTTGAAAATTTCAACAAATTCGACACGGTCTTCAAAGGCAGAGGTATTTTGAAAGCCCAGAACAATCGCCGTTTTGCCGTTTTCTTTGGCGTGGCGAATACTTTGAACAGTTGTTGCCCTGGTAATCAAATCCCCGTGGGTGGTGAACATCTGGTTCCATTGGGCAATATTTAACATGGTTTCGCGGAAATTTTCCCAAATCGAGCAGGTACAGTTCGCCGCCGTCAGGCCGCCGGTTTTCATCGCGTGGAAAATATCTGCGCTCCATTTGGAGACCACCAGCCCGTCAAAAACGATCAGGTCGTCGTGGAGTGTGTTGTTTGTCATTTTTTGGTTCCTTTTCAGAGGTAAATATTACGGATAATGGCATCGTGGCTGTTTTCCATCGCCTTGACATCGCCGCCGTCCACGACCAGTCCGTCGCGCAGGACAATAAATCGGTCGGCGGCCCGAAAGGCCAGCTTGAGATTCTGCTCAACCATCAACAGGGTCACGCCTTCGGCCTTGAGTCCGTCCATGATGAGGGCGATTTCTTCGCAAAATTCAGGCGATAACCCCCCCGACGGTTCATCCAGGAGCAAAAGTTTTGGATGTGACATCAGGGCGCGCCCGATGGCGACCATCTGTTGTTCCCCACCCGAAAGAGTGCGAACGGCCTGCCGCTGTCGTTCTGCAAGGCGGGGGAAGCGGTCATATATGCTGTTCAGTGTCTGCGTCGCCATCCGCGCCCCACGTCGCATGGCCCCGAGGCGCAGATTATCGGTAACACTCAGGTCAGGAAACAGGTCCCGGGCCTGGCTGACCTGGGCCACGCCATAGGCGAAAACCTTATGCGGTTCCTCTCCGACCAGCTCTTTATCGCCCAAACCTGTATCACTCAGGCGAATTGAACCAGTGGTTGAGGGTATAAAGCCACAGATGGCATTGAGCGAGGTTGATTTGCCTGACCCATTCGCGCCCAGGAGCGTCAAGCATTCGCCGCGCTGGATGTCATAGCTGGCCCCGCGTAAGATAGGCTTTTTGCCATAGGACACATGCAGATTACGGATTGTCATAAGTATTTCAGGCGTGTCCAAGGTAGGCCTCCAGCACTGTGCGGTTCTGGCGAATGTCGTCAGGGGGGCCTTCAGCGATGCCCTGCCCCGCTGCCATGACCAACAGGCGATCTGCGCCTGCCATGACCAATTCAACCGCATGTTCAATCAATAGAATTCCTGTGCCTTGCTCCCCTGCGAGACGATGGATAATTTGCATCATCTGATCCCGGGCAAGCGGTGATAGCCCCACTGCAGGTTCATCCAACAATAACACGGGTGGTTCACTGGCGACCGTGCGGATAATTTCGACAATACGCTGCTGTCCGCCCGACAGGTCGCCGACGCGCGTATCCGACATTTTTTCCATACCCATCACCGTCAACAGGTCACGGGCGCGGGCGATCATGTCACGTTCTGAGTCAATGGCCCTGCGCCGTCCGAGGATAATATCAAGGAAACTGCCCTGTGTTTCGGCATGAAGTCCGGTTAAAACATTTTCCAGTACGCTCAAGGCTGGAAACAGCCCGCCGTTTTGAAAGGTGCGGCGAATACCGGCGCGGGCGATGTAGTGCGGGCTTTTCCCCGCGAGGTCTTGCCCTGCGAGCCAGACCTGTCCACCCGTTGGGGGGACGTAGCCCGAGATTGCATTGAACAGTGTTGTTTTCCCCGCACCATTTGGCCCAATCACCGCAAGGATCTGTCCCCGCGCCAGGGTCAAGGACAGGTCTTTGAGCGCGTGCAGTCCGGCAAAGCTGACGCTGAGCTGTTCGACAGTCAGTAGCTGTGTCATGAGTCTACTCCCTGTAATAGCGTTCGATAAAGAGGGGCGATATTTTTCGGAGCAGGCTGGCCAATCCATCCGGCAAAACCAACAAGACCGCAATGATAATGAGGCCGAAAAACAATTCCTCCACCCCCGGAAAGGCCCGCAGATATTCGGGCAAAAGAGTCAGGGTTGTCGCCCCCAGGATAGTCCCGAGTACAGAGCCGGGGCCGCCGACAAGAACCATTGCAAAGCTGACAATCAGGTGGAGCATCCCGAAACTTTCGGGAAAGACATAGCTGGTATGAAGGGCAAAAAGTGACCCGGCACAGCCGACGACAAACCCCGACCAGACAAAGGCCATGATGATGACCCGCGCCGTCGGAATACCCAGTGCGGCGGTTGCCAGTTCATTTTCACGCACCGCCATAATGGCGCGGCCCCAGTGAGAGCGTAAAAGGTTCAGCGTCGCCTTGACCAGTAAGACAGTGACCGCCAGAAAAATATAAAATTTCACACCGTCAGAGGTCAGCGCATAACCGAATAAAGACTGCACCGGAAGAGCCAGACCGTCCGTTCCGCCCGTGATGTCTTTGGCGTGGATATAGAACCAGCGCATCAATTCGCCAAAGGCCAGGGTCATGATGGCCAGATAGTAGAGACGAATCCCGCGCAAGGCGATGGCAGAGGCGATAAATCCCCCGAATCCCCCGATCAGTCCGGCGATGGGGATGGTCGCAATCCACGGTACCCCAGCTTGCACCGCAAGTCCCGAAGCATAGGCACCTATTCCGAAAAATGCCGTATTGGCAAAGGCCAGTTGGCCAAGGTTGCCGATGACAATGTTGTAACCCAGCGTCACCAGCGCGAAAATCAAAATAGAATTAAAGACATATTGGGTATAGTCATTCGTCAAAAGGGGCAGGGCCAGCAAGCTGACAGGGACGCTCCAAAAAAGTCCGGTGCGCAGTTTCAGTTGTTGGGAACTCAGCATTGTTAAACCTTTACAATCGTTTTGCGTCCAAACAGGCCGTGCGGGCGCAGGACGAGGACGACCACGATGACGAGATAGGCGGTAATATCGATCAAGGCAGAGTTGATATAGGCCCCGCAATACTGTTCCGCGATGCCGAGAACCAGCCCGCCAATCACAGCCCCTGACAGCAACCCGAACCCGCCCAGTGTCATGGCGGCAAAGCCCTTGATTAGGAAACTTGCACCAAGGTCGGGGTGGAGCAGAGAAACAGGGGCAATCAAGACACCACCAATAGCCCCAAGAGTCGCCCCAATCCCCCAGGTGAGATCATTGAAACGATTGACATTGATACCGATCAGCTGTGCGCCCCGTGCGGACTGGTAAACAGCCTGAATCATTTTTCCCATGTCGGTCAGGATCAAAACGGCAAAGAAAACAATCAACATCACAGCCGTTATCCCCATTATAAACAGGGCCTCTCCGGTGATGACAAGATGACCGATGAGCAGGGGTTTCATGTCGAACAGGCGGGGCATGGGGAAGACTTCCCGCCCCCAGATCATGCGCGCAATCCCGCGAAAGACATAGCCAATGGCAATGGACATTAAGGCGAATCCAATGTGCGGCCCGCCACGAATGGGTCGGATCAGGCCCCGACTGAAACACAAACCCAAAAGAAAAAGCACCACAACTGCCAGAATTGTTGCGGGTAGGACGGCAACACCGAGTAAAACGGTCAGGACGTAGGCGACAAAGGCCCCCGCCATGACAAAATCTCCATGTCCGAAATTAACAATGGTCGTGGCGCGGTAGACCACGGTGAGGGACAGGGCAATCAAGGCATAAATTGCCCCCTGTGACAGCCCGCTGAGCGTCAGTTGCATGAACATTTTTTTTAAATTTCCTTTAGGGAATGAGTGCGAAAGCCAGAGGGCAAGAGTCCCCTGGCGGATGCAGACTATTGCAAAGGAACGCCCCAGGACCTCAAGACCGTTGGTTTTCCGTTGACGAATCCGGCAGCGGCGGCTTTTTTCAAGCCCTGATGATCCTCTGCCGTCCAGGTGATGGGGCCAGCGAGAATACCGGTTTCAAGTCCGCGAATTTTTTCAAGCTCTGCCATCAATTTTGCGCGTGTCAGATCAGGCCCGACCTTTTCTAATGCAGTGACGAGTGCCATGGCAGAACCAATTGAAACATAGCTAAAGGAGCTGATTTCCTCGCCGGGGCGGTGTTCCCTGATCATATCACCCCACGGTTTCAGCTTTGGCCCATCGAGGTTATCGACATAGTAATGAAGGACAAAGTAGTTTTTGACCGCATCGGGGTCGCCGACACGCTTGAGCGTATTTTCAAGGTCTGTCCCTGCGGTTCCCATGATTGGAATGTCATTGATGCCGTATTTTTTCAGGTCGCGCAGAAAAATTGCCGTTTCTGCTTCGTAGAGTGCGGCAATGATAAAGTCGGGCCTTGATTCGCGAATTTTGAAAATTTGGGCGGTTGCATCGGTTTGTCCACGCTCCATCGCGACCTCGGCGACGGGGGTTATGCCTTTTTCTTTCAGGCGGTTGCGCGCCGGATTGGAATAACTGTGCGCCCAGTCGTTTGAATGTTCGATAATGGCAATGCGTTTTGCATCCGGTTTAGACAACACGAAATCAGCCATCGTGCGTCCATTGGCGGATCCTGTGGGGACACCGTGGAAGATATTGCGGGCAAGGGGTTTTGAAATAGAATCGCTGACTGCGTGCGCGACGATCCACGGCAACCCGGCGTTTTTGACTACGGGGCGAATGGCGGTGGCGACCCCACTACAGGAATTGCCGTGGAGCATGAAAACCTTATCCTGTGAAATCAGCTTTTTGGCAGCGGCGAGTCCCTTCCCGGGATCGCAGGCGGTGTCTTCGGGAATGGCGATCAATTTTCGCCCGTGAATGCCACCGTCCTGGTTGATTTTATCGTAATAGGCCATCATCCCGACCTGGGCCTTGCTGTAGGATGAGGCATTGCCGGAAAAAGGCCCCATGACACCAATTTTAATGCTGTCATCGCTCACGCCAGTTGCATCGCCTGCGAATGCAAGCCCGCTTCCCAAGGTGAAAAATGCAGTGAAAAAGAGTAATGTTTTCTTCATTTTTTCCTCCAGTCGTTCATGGCAGTGACTTACTTGTTGTGACAGGTTTACAAACATGTTGTCCTGTTTCTTTTTGTTTTCAGCACAGCCCCCGGATTGTTGGGTCAAGACCTATCCGGGTTCTGTTTTGGGCTGAATGTTGCCGTCCATCAACGCAAAAAGGGCGGCAAGCATCTGGTGATAATAGTCTTTGTCTGTGCGTAGAACGGCCTGAACGGACATACCGCGAAAGCTGTTCATTACAATATTCATCAACACAACAGGGTCGAGGCGCGAGCCGTCGCGTTGTTTAAAGGTTGCTGTCCAGATGTCTTCAAAACGGCGGTGGAGGTCGTAGATGTGGGGTTGAAGCCGTGCCTTGAGCAACTCATCACCACGGGCGGCGACGATGACTTCGAGCGAGGCATAGAACCAGTTTCCTTCGATAATTTCTGTCCAGAGTGTTTCGAGGAATTGTTCCATATTCAATTTTTCCTGACGCAATTTTTTCGCCAGGTGTTCAAGGTCGCGGGCAAAGCCGCAGAACATGTCCTCTGTCGCTGCGACAATGAGATCAATTTTTTCAGGGTAGTGATGCGTCTGGGCCCCGCGTGATACGTTGGCCCGGCGGGCGATTCCGACCGTGGTGGTGTTTGAATAACCAACTTCGATCAACAGCGCGATCGTTGCCGCATGCAGGCGTCCGCGCATCTGTGCGCTCCGTTCGTCCTGTGTCCTGCGCGTCGGACTTTTGAGCATTGAATTTTTGGGTGCGGCACCTTGAGACATTGCGATGCACGACGGAGTGTCTTGGTTGCGTCTTTGGCCGGGTCGCCATTTTTCATCCAACATACAAACAATTCTGTATGTTTTTGAGTAATTGTCAAGGTTTTTCGGGATATTTTTTTTGACCCCATTCACGCAACGGGCTATTATCGCTTCGCTGGCTTGCCAGTTATGGTGCTAAACGGGCTTATGGAATAAGCGTTGTGGACCCGGGGGCGGTACCCGGCGCCTCCACCATTGTCCTGATCGGCTGTCTTGTGACGTGCGAGGAGGGTTATGGGGGCGAAACAGGATCGACGCGCGTGGTAAAGATTTGTTCGGTACCCGGCATGGTTCCGCCGTTATCGGGCCATCGTAGTAGTTGCAAATGACAACTCTCGTGAGATGGCTGTTGCTGCCTAGGGCAGTCATGGCTATCGCCTTTGAAGTCCTGTGACATCACACGTGCAGGCGGGGTTCGGGGGCACCTGGCAACAGAACGCCCCCACTTTGTTTCTTTTGGTTTTTTATCGTGATTGCTGTCTTGACTGTTGCCTGTTTATCAGACAGACAGGGGACGGTTTTCCTCTTGGGTTGGGGTCATGAAAATGTCAGAAGATACGGGGGCGCAAGCAGGGGTTCAGTTGCGTTATGACCTGATGGTCGAACGGGCTTTGTTGGGTGTGGTCAAGGACGCGCTCGCCCAGGTGCGTGATCAGGGCTTGTCTGGTGATCATCATTTTTACATTACCTTTCACACCACGCACCCCGGCGTTGTCATTCCCGATGACCTCCGCGCCCGTTATCCCAGTGAGATGACGATTATCCTGCAGCATCAGTTCAGCGACCTCGCCCTCACAGATGATGCCTTTGCCCTCACGCTGTCCTTTGCCGGGGTTCCGGTGCGCTTGACAATCCCCTTTGCGGCGGTCGTTGCCTTTGCTGATCCTTCCGTACAATTTGGCCTGCAATTCACCCATGGCGCGGAAGATAGTGAGGACAAAGAGCCAGAAAAGTCGGACACAGAGATACAGAAAAACGGCCCTGCCGAGGTCGTGTCACTCGATTCTTTTCGGAAAAAATAGCTGTCCGTATAAAACCAGCGCACATTTTTGGTTTTTTGCAAGTTAATTATTTGTGTGCGTTATCCTTGTTCCTCGCTCCGCGCCCGGCGCGATCAATCCTGATTCTTGCTCCGCGCACAGCGCGACCGCACGCCACACAGGTTGCCTGTTTTTGCTTGTGGGGCCGAGTGGGGCGGGAAAGGACAGCCTGCTGTCTGTGGCCCGTCAACATTTTGGCGCGGCGGTTTCTTTTCCGCGTCGCGTTATCACACGTCCGGCGGATGCAGGGGGGGAAAACCATATCGCTCTCGGCCCGGATGATTTTGCCGCCGCGCGGGCGCAGTGGCGTTTTGCCTTTGACTGGACGGCGCACGGCCTGGACTATGGCATTGAACAGACCATCAATAGCGATCTGGCGGGTGGGGTTTGCGTTGTTGTCAATGTCTCGCGCACCGTGATTGAACAGGCCCGCCAGCGTTATAACCCGGTGCGGGTGTTATCGGTGACGGTCACACCCGCCGAACTGGCCCGCCGCCTGCGGGCGCGCGGGCGCGAGGATGACGCGGCGATTGAACAACGCCTGGCGCGGGCCTTCACAGTAACGGGGCCGGATGTGATCAACATTGACAACAGCGGCCCCCTCGATCTGGCCGCCCGGCAGGTCATCGCCGCGATTGAACCCTTTATCCATGCAGGGGATAGCGTTTCAGCAACACAAAGGGCTGTCCCGCCCCGGGATCACCAAAAAGACACAGGCTGGTGAGGCGAAAATCGTCCCTCTCCCCCGTGATTGCGGCGGTCAGATCGCGCAGGACAGGGCGCACCCTGTCGCGTTCTGCCCCGCTCAGGCTGTTGGTCAGGGTCAGGTGAAAACGAAAATCATCCATCACATGGGGATAACCCCACCGGCACAGGTTTTTGTCCTGTCGCGCCGACAGCCCCCCCGCGCGGCGTTTGTCCAGTTCCGCCGCACCGGCGGGGGCGCGAAAATCATCCAGATCACGCACACACCGCGCCGCCAGGGCGGACAAGGCCGCGCTCCGGGGCGGAACAAGCGCGAAAAACGACCCGATCTCTGCCAGCGCAAGCGGGGCGGTGGTCAGGGCCTCCTCCCCCGCCGCCAGGGCCGTCACGGCCCGGTCGAGATCCTCGACAGAACACCCCGCCCGCAGGCGAAAGGGTGGCTTGAGCGTCCCGTGAAACCCATAACGCGCCGGGGTCCGGGTGATCTCTGCAATCCCTGATCCCGACAGCCCCGCACAGACCGGACGCGCCACCGGAACACGGGCGGCGGCATCCCACCCCAGCCACGCCGCCCCGAATCTGTCCAGTGCCGATCCCTGTTCAGGCGCAAAATAAAGCGCAAAACGGGTGTTGCTTTGCATTGTCAACACCCCTGATACCCCCGCGCCAGACAGGCCCGTGCCGCCTCCTGTGCTTTCGCAATTCGTTCGGGGGTCATGTTTTTTGCGATGATGTCGCGGTTTTTCATCGCACCTTTATTGCCCAGGGCCGCCGCAAGGTTCCACCACATATGGGCTTTGGCATGATCCTGCGGGACGCCCTCTCCGTTGCTGTACATGAGACCAAGGTTGACCTGTGCTGATGCGACTCCCTGTTCTGCTGCTTTTGTGTACCATTTGACGGCTGTGGCATGATCCTGCGGGACGCCCTCTCCGTTGTTGTACATGAGACCAAGGTTGACCTGTGCTTTTGCGTGTCCCTGTTTTGCTGCTTTTGTGAACCATTTAGCGGCTGTGGCATGATCCTGCGGGACGCCCTCTCCGTCGACGTACATGAGACCAAGGTTGAACTGTGCTGATGCGTCTCCCTGTTCAGCTGCTTTTGTGTACCATGTGACGGCTGTGGCATGATCCTGCGGGACGCCCTGTCCGTTGACGTACATGAGACCAAGGTTGAACTGTGCTGATGCGTCTCCCTGTTCTGCGCGCTCCTTGAGTGCGGTGAATCTTTCAGCGTGGGCAGGGAGAGTAAAAAGGAGCGCGAGGGTGAGAAGGGGGGCGAAGGCTTTTGTCATGGTCGGGCTGTCCTGTGGTGTTTCCGTGTCCCTGTGGTGTTTCTGTGATTTAGCACAGGGGCGGAGTCTGTGACAGGGGTTATTTTCTTGTCGAGTGGCGCAACACCCCGGTCGCAACCCCTCGCGCAGGCGATCCGGATTGAAAACGATGGCAAAAGTGCCGCGAGTATGTTTATGGGCGTCAGCCCGATGACGGGCGGGCAGTGTTCCTGATCCATGTTGGTCATGGTGTGGGGGGTGGTGCTGTCATTGATGCTGTGCCCTTTCGCGGGGAATGCCTGCCTTGCCGGGTTTCTCTTTGCTTATGGGCAGCCGCGTCCGTCGGCCCCTGATGTGTTGGAACGGCGGGGCAAAGACTGGATGATTTCGGTGATCTTGAGCCAATCCTGGCGGGAAATCGGGTCGTTGATGACCGGGTTGCGCGGGCCGGGGAACAGCTGTCCTCTGCGGTTTTGGCGGCGACGGCCTTTATTGATCCCCCGGTGGTTGTGATTGGCGGGCGTTGACCACCTGTACTCAATCAGCGTTTGGTGGCCCGGATTTATGAAACAGCCCGGCCCGTCGCGGGGCTTGCCCCTGTGCGTGCGGCACAGCCAGAAGGCAGTGCGGGCCTGTTTGCCGCTTTTTGAACCCTTTTTCGGGGGGCAGCGGGAAATAACTATCTGGATGGACGGCGGTCGTAAGAGCGCAGGACAAAGCGACCGCGTTCGCGTCCGGTCTTGAGGTCGAGAATGCGAATCTGCTGACAAGGGGTCTCTTGACCTGTTAGAACAAGGATGATCCCATCGCCGTGGGGGTTAAGGGAGTCCAGGCGACAGCCTGTGGGAATGTTGATGGTTTTTTCGCCAAAGGTGGCGGTTTCTGCGGTAGGATCAGAGGGGCCTTTTTGCGTTTTCTGGACGGAATCATCAGCATTCAGGCGCGAGGCAATCGTGACGACCACAACGCAAAAACCGATCACGAGCAACACAGACATGATAAAGACAGCGATCTTGACGGCGTTCATTTTCTTAACCTCTCATGTTTTGCCTCCCTGTGTTTTTTTCTCCAGAGGGCATTGGTCACATGTCTGAACAGGATTTAACAGAAATTCACAGCACCACAAGCACGGAACCGCTCCCTTCAAATGGTGAGGCAGGCGAAGGTGTTATTCAGTTGTCTGTGGCGGATGATGAAAAAAAGTGGCGTCTTGACAAATTTCTGGTGCGCCGCCTGCCCCATTTTTCACGCAGTCGGTTACAGGCCCTGATTGGGGAAGGGCAGGTTGTGCTGGAGGGGGCTATTGTCAATAACGCAAACCACCGCCTGAAGTCCGCACAGGTGGTTTGTCTCACCCTTCCCCCCGTGCAGGAGGCCGCGCCTGTGGCCCAGAGAATCCCGCTTGATCTTGTCTTTGAGGACGCACATCTGCTGGTGGTGAACAAGCCCCCCGGGCTGGTGGTGCATCCGGCCCCCGGAAACCCTGACCGAACGTTGGTCAATGCCCTCCTTTATCATTGTGGCGACAACCTGCCGGGGATTGGGGGGGTCAAGCGTCCCGGTATTGTTCATCGTCTGGATAAAGATACCAGCGGTTTGATGGTTGTGGCAAAAACGCAATGTTGCCATCAGGGCCTCGCCGCCCTCTTTGCCCGCCATGACATTGAACGCTGTTATCGCGCGCTTGTTTGGGGGATCCCGCGCCCTTGTGCGGGGACAGTGACCGGGGCCATCGGGCGTAACCCTGGCAACAGAAAGAAAATGGCGGTTGTCGCCACAGGTGGAAAACCGGCCGTGACTCACTACAAGGTTCTGCAAAGCCTTGCCCGGGGGACGGTGGCCCATCTTGAATGTCGGCTGGAAACCGGGCGCACACATCAAATCCGCGTCCATATGACACACCAGGGAACGCCCCTGCTTGCCGACCCTGTTTATGGCAATCAAGGTGCGGCGCGGCAGAGGTTTTTTTCCGATGCGGCCAGGGCACAGATGGCGCAGTTTCGCCGTCAGGCTCTCCATGCCAAGACACTGGGCTTTGTCCACCCGATTACTGGCACAAAGCATTTTTTCGACAGCAGTTTGGCAGACGATTTGCAAAATCTCCTCGAAACTTTATAATGATTAAAAATTGCAATGAGAGAGCTTTTGCCATAGAATAACTGTCATAAAACTGACATAACTATCCCCCTTTGATCAGGGGATATAAAATCCGTTTTCACTCTTGATGCGTAGAATAAAGCAGGTGGAAACGTTTCTGCGTTTGAAAGCAGGCGAAAGATTTAAGGAGACTCACCATGACAGAGACAAAAATTCCTGCCTTGACACCGGACGGTAACCTGTCGCGCTATTTGCAGAGCATTCGCAAATTTCCCATGCTGTCTCAGGATCGGGAATATCAGCTGGCGAAAGCCTGGCGGGAGGAGGGCGATGTTGAGGCCGCCCATAGTCTTGTGACCAGTCATTTGCGTTTGGTTGCGAAAATCGCGATGGGATACCGGGGATATGGTTTGCCCGTTGCCGAACTGATTTCAGAGGGCAATGTCGGCATGATGCAGGCGATCAAGCGTTTTGACCCTGAAAAGGGGTTTCGTTTGGCGACCTATGCCATGTGGTGGATTCGGGCCTCTATTCAGGAATATATTCTTCACTCCTGGTCGCTGGTCAAAATTGGAACGACAGCGGCGCAGAAAAAACTCTTTTTCAACCTGCGCAAACTCAAAGGCCAGATGTCAGCGATTGATGACGGTGATCTGTCGCCCGAGCAGGTCAGAAAAATTGCCAGTCGGCTTGATGTGCCTGAACAGGACGTCGTTCAGATGAATCGCCGCCTTGCCGCCCATGATAACTCGCTCAATGCGCCGCTCCGTCAGGATGGCGAGGGCGAATGGCAGGACTGGCTCGTTGATGACAGCCCGGATCAGGAAGCCAGCTTTGCCGAAAACGAAGAATTGACGAGGCGTCGGGCCTTGTTGGGTGAGGCTATGGCGACATTAAACGAACGTGAACAACACATTCTGCGCGAACGTCGCCTCAAGGAAGATCCAACAACATTGGAAGACCTGTCACATTCTTACGGGATTTCGCGCGAGCGTGTGCGCCAGATTGAGGTCAGGGCCTTTGAAAAGCTCCAAAAAGCCATTCGGAATGCCGCGATTGCCCAAAATCTGGCGGGAGGATAATCCCCGGGGGGTGTCCGGGGTTAATCCTCGCGTGAGACCTCTCCTTTTGCGTGCTCCTTGAGCATGGCGACTTGTGTCCCCTCCGCGTGTGTGCTTTCACCCGGCGGGGGGTTGGTGCCGATGACGTCCTCCCCCCATGCTTCAATCAGTTCGTTTTGAACCCTGGTGATGCGGGCGATTCTTTTGTCAGAGTTTGTCGAAAGATAGAGTTTGATGGAGGGCCTGATAAGGAGAAAAATGGCCCCGCCGGCCGTAGCGGCCAGATAGGCAGTCGCAATGTTGGCTGGGTCAAACATGAGCGACAGCGATGCGGCATAGCTCTGTCCTTCGTCCCACAGGTCGAGGATCGCGGGGACTGTTCCGGCGAAATTTGGAAAGGCAATGGTCAGGCTTAAATATTTGGGATCACCTTTGTCGAGGGCAAAAACCATGGCAGAGGGCAGGGCCAGAAAGGCCACGAGCAAAAGCGTGGGCATCAAAACGACAGAAATCAGAAAAAGAATAACAAGAAGGCCGATACGTTGCATCTCGTCCTCTAGAGTACACGGTTGAGTATGATGAGCATCAGCGCGATCATGGACAGCACGGCCGACATTGTCGCGGCAACCCGTCCCGCCATATGTTTGAACTGTTGCGAGGTCTGTAATCCCCCATCGTGCAACCACCTGATCTGTGCGTGCAGGCCGTTGTAAACCTGCTGTGCGGTTGAAAATCCTGTTGCGTCCTGTTCTTCCATTTTTCGATTGTCCAAAAGATAGCCGAGATTATCAAGATCACCCTTTGCAGTGACGATATCCAGGGCTTTATAGACTTCGTTACGAAAGTAAACATTTTTAAAATTCTCGACCGAATCGCGCAAGAGGTTACAAAGATAAACTGTCAAATGCGGGTGATACATGCCCTCGTGAGACGATTGGGCGTGACCCAGCAAACGCAGGTAACTGCGCACAACGGTGATCGGATCATCGCTTTGCATGGATTTGAGCGTTTTTTCGTGGGAGCCTTCGAGGTTTTTACTGACAAAGGCCAGAATATGATCGTCGTAAGGGACGCCCTCGAGTTTGCCCGCCCTGGCCAGTTGGTTAAGAATCGCCAAAAGTGAGGCGAGGTCTGCACAGTAATGTTTCCCCAGCAGGGGGGACAGACAGGGGAGACCATCGCATCCATCATAAATGGCACTATGGATCCCCTGGCCTGGCAGGTTCTTCGCCAGGCGTCGTTCGAGACCATCCAGCGAATTGAGAATGGGAACAGCGGTCAGATCAATGGCTTTTTTGGTTCCCAGCCAGTGGTGCGGAAGTTTAAGCCGAAGGATTTCCCGGATATTCCGGGTGGCCTCGCCGTCCCCCGCGCTGACGGCGAGGCCGAGGGCGTCCGTGACCGCATTGAATCGCAGGGACATCCCCCTGTAGTGAATGGGTGCGTTTGAATCCATGGCCATCAAAACGGTGGATAGCCCGCGATCCATGGCATCTCCTGCGCCCGAATAACCCGAACTGCCGTTAATGGTATCGCGGACACGGTTAGCCATATCCTCGTTCAGCAAGGCGCGTCTGATCCAGGTGTCCAGCTCTTCTTTTTCGCTGACGACCTGTTTTGCCTCCCGCCAATTCCGGGAAAATCCATAGGCCAACCCCCGCGCTGTCCAGTATTCCTTGCCCTGGAATTTAAAAGCACGGATGGCCCGGGGGGCAAGCCCCCCCATTTTCGGGCGTTGCCGGCGTCCGCTCATCCAATAGTCAATGTCTTCCAAACTCCAGCGATCCGCCGGATTATCGTTGAGCAGGCCGTGCAAGGGTTCGACGAGGCGCAAGGGAACAGCTTCCTGTCCCACAAGGGCAACATACGACCCGCGTCTTATTTTTTCCTCGATGATGCTTTCCTCGTCCATGCGGTCACATTTTGTTCCCCCCATGGCCAGCTGGGCGATGACAACGCCAAAGGAATAGAGGTCATCACTGTGTGTACCGGGTCCCTTCCCAAGGGGGGAACACTGTGACAGCTCGATTGTTTCATAGAGTGCAGGTTGAAGAAGCCCCGCCGGCGTTGAGACAAACTCACCAAGGGTGACTGACCCCATTTCACGGTCAATAAAAATATTATCGGCCCGAATCGCCCGATGGGCAATGGCACGTGAAGAGGCTTCACGCAAGAAATTACTAATCCGGCTGACAAAGCCAAAAATGATCTCCTCATCCTTAAGCTTTGGAATTCCTGGATGGTTTGGGGTCAGTGGCCTGAAGCCTTTGGGAATTTCAAAAACGATGACATAACGGTAAACCCCGTCTTCGGGAAACAGGATCACACCCGCATCAACGGGTGTTACCGTTCCCAGTCGCGTCATGCGGGTCGCCAGACGCATAATATCCTGTCGGGGTGGATATTTTTTCTGGCAGATCAGGGCGTAATAGCGTGTAATGCCGCCGTGTTTGCTTTGGGCTTCGACTGCAAGGACTCCGGGCGATTGCAAATCCGGGCGGCGCGTGGACATAAAGATATCAAAACGGTCACCAAAGCTGACAGTTTGCTTCAAATGTCCCAGTTCGTTTTCGACGTCACTAATATCAATACGCAGCTGTTCCATGAGAGTAGGTGTCCCTTGTCGTCGGAGTCTGTTCTATTGTCGCGGGTGGAAGGGATCTTGAACCAGAATCGTATCATC
Source organism: Kiloniellaceae bacterium (assembly GCA_965199245.1). Classification (GTDB taxonomy): domain Bacteria; phylum Pseudomonadota; class Alphaproteobacteria; order Kiloniellales; family Kiloniellaceae; genus Carbonatibacter. Next base: position 901,563 of record CBDAQP010000001.1, on the reverse strand, counting down.
ACGCTCGGGACTCGTTGACAGCAGGGCAACGGGAACCTCGATGAGTTCTTCGATCCGGCGAATGTATTTGATGGCGGAGGCGGGGAGATCCGCCCAACTGCGTGCGCCACAGGTGCTTTCAGACCATCCGGGAAGGGTTTCATAGATTGGTTCGGCCTGTGCCTGGGATCTGGCGAGGGCGGGGAGGTGGTGATAAACCGCGCCGTCTATTTTGTAGCCGATACAGATTTTCAGCCCGGGGAGGCCGTCGAGAACGTCAAGTTTTGTCAATGCAATGCCTGAAACCCCACCTATTTTGCAGGATTGACGCACCAGAACGGCATCAAAGTAACCACACCGCCGCTGGCGGCCCGTGACTGTTCCGAACTCATGCCCGCGTTCGCCCAGACGCCGTCCGATGTCATCGTTTAACTCTGTGGGGAATGGGCCTGATCCGACGCGCGTGGTATAGGCTTTGGTGATGCCGAGGACAAAGCCAACCTGTCCCGGCCCAATTCCTGCCCCACAGGCGGCCTGTCCCGCCAGGGTGTGAGAGGAGGTCACAAAGGGATATGTGCCGTGATCGACGTCCAGCAAGGCCCCTTGTGCTCCCTCGAACAAAACCCGTTTGTCTGTTGTGCGGGCATCTTCCAGACGTTGCCAGACAACATCGACATGGGGGCGGATTTTTTCTGCAATGTCAAGGAGCTGTACAACCAGGTCGTCTTGATCGATTTCGGGCTGTCCAAGGCCGCGCAAGGTCGCATTGTGGTGTTGCAATAGTCGTTCGACCCGTTCGCGCAATGTGTCTGCGCAGGTCAAATCGCACAGGCGCACGGCGCGGCGACCAACCTTGTCTTCGTAAGCGGGGCCAATGCCACGCCCTGTCGTGCCAATTTTGGCCTCTGCGGCAGCTTCGCGCGCGCGATCAACCATACCGTGAAGTGGCAAGATCAAGGCCGCGCTTTCAGAAATTTTAAGATTATCGGCAGACAGCACCACGCCCTGTTCGCGCAGGCGATCCATTTCCGCAACCAGGGCCCAGGGGTCAATGACGACACCATTGCCGATGATGGACAGTTTGCCCGCCCGTACAACGCCGGAAGGTAAAAGAGACAGCTTGTAAACCTGCCCGTCAATGACCAGTGTATGTCCGGCATTATGCCCACCCTGAAAGCGCACAATCACATCGGCGCGTTCAGATAGCCAATCGACAACTTTTCCCTTCCCTTCATCGCCCCACTGGGTGCCGACGACGGCAACATTGGACATAATTTTTCCCCTAACTTCTTTTCAGGTTGTGTGTTGTGTCACGTGTTTGTTGTCCCATCCGTTCTGAGAACCTGTCCCTTTAAAAAAATCCGGGTACAGTTCTGTGCACGGGCGGCGGCGTGAATACTGTTTTCGGCCTGTAGCCCGGCGACGGTGATCCAGCCCTGTTCGCGCAAGGTAACAGCGTCCCTGTAGGGTGTGGCGTGTGGGAGGTAGAGGCGGCGCGGTTGCTCTGGTTCTGGCAGAGCGCGCAGAACCCTATCCATATAAAGCGTAAAGCCGGTCGCACTGTCGTCGGCCTGGAGGTCATAGCGTCCCCCCCGTCCCAGTTCGCCGTGAACGGTGGGGGCGAAAAAAATAAAACCCAGACCCGTATGGTATTCAAAGCCTCTGTGTTCCACCAGATCAAGGGTGAGGGACAGGTCGGTTTTGGCCGTATGCAATAGCTCGACCACTCGTTCAACACGATCCAGCGCCTCACGGGCCGCGCCGCTGAGGTTCAGTGTTCGTGCACGGGCCAGTCCCTGTTCTGCGGGGCCTGTTGTGTCCAGCAAGCCTAAAAAAAGATCGGCCCAGGGTGCATCGACCTGTCGAGCGACCTCGGCGGCGTCTTTGCGGTCGAGAGCCTCGCGCAGGTTTTGGGCGTCTTCGCCTGTTTGTCCTGCGCTGGTCATGAGCGCGGAGACGACGGTGGGCATATTCAAATCGACTGACAGGCCCTGGACGCCCATCTGTTCAAGTGCCTCCACAGCGTGAAGGATGACTTCTGCGTCGGCTTCTGCGGCACTTGCGCCAATCAATTCGGCCCCGACCTGACGAAATTGACGCTCTGGTCGCAAGTGGCTCCCACGAATTTGAAGAATTTCGCCCGCATAGCACAGCCGCAAGGGGCGCGGGTGATTGCACAGTCTGGTGGTGGCGACTCGCACGGCCTGCGGTGTGATGTCGGCGCGCACCCCCATCATATTTTGGGAGACAGGATCCATCAGCCGGAAGGTTTGCTGTGACAGGGCTTGCCCTGTCCCCGAAAAGAGACTCTGTTCAAATTCGAGCAACGGCGGTTTGATTCGCTCATACCCTGCGCGGGCGATGGAGGCAATCAACCCTTCGGTCACAGCCGCCTCATGCGCGGCGGCAGGAGAGAGAAGATCCTGTAGCCCGGCAGGCAACAAGGCTTTGCTATTCTCTTTGCTCATGTCCTTATGCCTTTAAGCGTTGTGGGGGCGTTTGAGGTCACTCACCGAGCACAGTGCCAGTATGATTCTAGCGTTTTTGTCGTAGCGGAGCAACAAGAAAGGCGGTGGTCTGGTTTCTGTTTCGTCCTTTCTGCTTTACTGTGTTTGTCCCTTTACTGTTCTCTATCCCTGTTGTTTTTCAGTGTGGCATAGGCCCAGTCGAGCCAGGGTAAAAGAGCTGTGATGTCGTTTGTTTCGACCGTCGCCCCCCCCCAAATGCGCAGGCCCGGGGGGGCGGTGCGGTGTCCGGCAATGTCATAAGCCACACCCTTTTTTTCGAGGAGGTGACAAAATGCGGTGATTGTCTGGCGTTGTTCGCATTCGTTTTGTCGTGTGAACCAGTCTTCTGTCAGGCGTAGACACAGCGCAGTGTTTGACAGGGTGCGGTCGTCCTGCGCGACAAAGGCGACCCAATCGCGCCGGGTGACCCACTGTGCGACGGCGGCGAGATTGTCGTCACAGCGTGCGTGGAGTACGCGCAGGCCCCCAATTTTCTCCGCCCAGTCGAGGCCGTCGAGGGCATCCTCGACCGCCAGCATCGAGGGGGTATTGATCGTGGCTCCGTCAAAAAGATCGGTGATAATTTCCCCCCCCCGGGTCAGGCGGAAAATTTTGGGCAGGGGGCGCGGAGGATCAAAGTTTTCAAGCCTGTTCACGGCCTGCGGGCTGAGGGCAATCATGCCGTGTCCTGCTTCGCCCCCCAAGACCTTTTGCCAGGACCAGGTCACAACGTCGAGCTTGTGCCAGGGCAGAGGTTGGGCAAAGGCAGCAGAGGTCGCATCACAGATTGTCAACCCCCCCCGCCTGTCGTCAATCCAGTCCCCATCCGGCACTCTGACACCCGAGGTCGTCCCATTCCACGTAAAGACAATATCCCGGTCGCAATCGACACGACTCAAATCAGGACAGACCCCATGAGGGGCCTCAAACAGGCGCACATCGTCCAGTTTGATCTGGTTGATGATGTTATCTGCCCAGAGACGACCAAAATTATCCCAAACAAGTACATCCACGCTACGTTCTCCCAACAGAGACCACAGGGCCATTTCCACCGCACCGGTATCAGAGGCCGGAACAATCCCCAACAGATAATCTGCGGGCAGGCCCAAAAGTGCGCGTGATTTTTCAATCACAGCCCGCAGTTTTTGTCGTCCCCCCTCCGCCCGGTGCGACCGACTGAACCACCCCCCGGCGAGAGCAGACAGCGTCCAACCCGGGCGTTTTGCACAGGGGCCAGAGGAAAAACAGGGATTGGCAGGTTTTGTGATCGGTTCTTGTATCATTGGATCAGCTCCTGGGGATCAGCTCCGGGATGTGGTGTTCAAAAAAGGCTGGAAAAGCCACTTTAAGAAAAATATATCGAGGAGGTCACGCATTTTGCGACGAAATAAATAAGACTGCGGGAAATAATTTTTTGGCGGATAAGCCGATTCTGGGTTAGAAAAGTGCGATGATGGTAACGGATCAGACAACTGTTTTTTTGATTATCGGCACGGCACTGATTTTTTTTGTTTGGGGGCGTTTGCGCTATGACCTTGTGGCGATGGTCGCCCTGATGTCCAGCGTCCTGTTCGGGGTTGTGCCTGCGGATCAGGCCTTTGTCGGCTTTGGTCATCCTGCGGTTATTACGGTTGCAACAGTTCTGATGATTTCCCGTGCCTTGCAACAATCTGGTCTGGTGAAACAGGCCGCGCGTTTGATGGCCCCCTTTGCCCATAATCCTTCGCTCCATATTCTGGCCCTGAGTACAATTGTGGCCTTTTGTTCAGCCTTTATGAACAATGTAGGGGCCCTGGCCTTGATGTTGCCTGTTGCGATTCAGAGTGCCTGTAAAAGCGGACGTCCGACCAGTGAAGTTCTGATGCCTCTGAGTTTCGGGTCGCTGTTGGGGGGGCTGATGACCTTGATTGGAACCCCGCCCAATATTATTATTTCCAGTTACAGAGCCACTGAAACCGGACAGGGCTTTGCCATGTTTGATTTTTTCCCGGTTGGCTTTGGGGTGGCTGTGGTCGGGTTGTTGTTCCTGTCGCTGGTCGGGTGGCGATTTTTGCCCAAACGCGCGGTGCGTGATTCGCAAACCAGCTTTCATGTCGAAGACTATATCACCGAAGTCCGCATTCCCGAATTTTCCGGTCTTGTGGGTCTGCGTCTTTTGGAATTGGAGAAACTCGCCGAAGGCAACCTTGTTGCCGTTGCTCTGTTGCGTGGGGCAGACCGTATGCTGGCCCCCTCGGGCTATATGCGTTTGCGCGCGGGGGATATTCTGACCCTTGAATCCGATACGGCGACGCTCAAACAGATTGTCGATGATAAAAAACTGGAGCTGGTCGGGGCAACGGACTGTTCGCAAGACGCCCTGAAATCAGACCGCGTTGATGTCGTCGAGGCCGTCATCACCCCGGGTTCGCGCCTCGAAGATCGGACAGCCCAGACGATTCAACTCCACGCACAGTATGGCTTGAGTGTTCTCGGAGTCGCCCGTCAAGGGCAGACTTTGCACGAACGCCTTGGGCGTGTGCGGTTCAAGTCGGGGGATGTCCTATTGGTGCAGGGCCTGCGCGAGGAAATGCCGGAAACCTTTCAGGCCCTTGGTTTGTTGCCCTTGGCAGAGCGTGATATTGATCTCATGCCCCGGCGGGGATCATTGGTCGCGCCAGCGATTTTTGCCCTTGCGATTCTTGGTGCCGTCACGGGTTTGTTGCCCGCAGAAATTGCCTTTGTCACCGCAGCGGGTGTCATGGTCTTGTCGGGTGCTTTTCCGGTGAAAGACCTTTATGATTCTGTGGACTGGTCGATTATTGTTCTGTTGGGGGCGATGATTCCTGTCGGACTCGCCCTCGAGTCAACGGGGGGAACGGCGGCGATTGCCGAGCCGTTGATTGCCCTGGCCGATCATATTCCCCTGTGGGGGGTGATGGCGGTGATGATGCTAGTGACCATGGTGCTGTCGGATACTATGAACAATGCCGCTACGGCTGTTTTGATGGCCCCGATTGGTCTGACCATTGCTAAATCCCTCGGCGTGGCGGTTGATCCCTTTCTCATCGCGGTTGCCATTGGCAGTTCCTCGACCTATCTGACCCCGATTGGGCATCAGTCGAACCTCCTGGTCATGGGGCCGGGGGGCTATCGCTTTGGCGACTACTGGCGCATTGGCCTGCCCCTTGATCTTGTCATTTTGCTGGTGTCCATCCCGCTGATCCTGTTTTTCTGGCCCTTGACATAAAGTCAGGTTCCAAAAACAAAGAGCGTCCTCTTCTTTCTTTTTTATCGAGGTTTTAGAAAGCTCTTCAGGGCCAAAACAAAAACACGATCATTATCGGTGCCGGGGCGGCCGGTTTAATGGCGGCAATCACAGCAGCAGAACGCGGTCAGTCGGTATTGGTGTTGGATCACGCCACCCGCTTATGTGAAAAAATCCGTATTTCAGGCGGCGGGCGTTGCAATTTCACCAATCTTCACTGCGACCAACAGAATTTTATTTCAAACAATCCGCGCTTTGCCCGCGCGGCCCTCAAAGCCTACAGGCCCCGCGATTTTGTTCAGCTTGTCGATTATCATGGCATTGCCTGGCATGAAAAGGCACAGGGACAGCTGGACACCCGTATCAACCTCCGATTTATGCCCTGCTGTGGCCAATTGTGATTTTTCGAGACGGCGTTTTTTTCACCGCAGATTGCGGTGGCGGGACGTTTTTTACGACGGAATCCGCATTCCGGACGGACTGCGGTTGCCCGGCGGTCATGGAAGATCAGGCGATCCATGTTGTAGGCGAGATTGGCCAGCGTCAGTTTGGCTTCTGCCCGCTTGAGGGTGCGGATGAACAGACCGAAGCGGTTTTTCTGATGGGCGAAAACATGCTCGACCCGTGCGCGAATGGCTGATTTTCGCGCGTTGGCCCGTGCACTGGCTTTCGGCATGGGTTTACCCTTGGGTTTCTTGCGATGGATACGGCTGACCAGCATCTTCTTCGCCAGCCATTTCTCATTGCTTTCAGAGCGGGTGTCACCCCAGACTTCGGCTGACGTGTTGTCCGTATCAAACACACGCTTGAGTTGATGCCCGTCCGCAGCTGTAGCCGATGTCACGGCCTGGCCCCGGATGAAGCCGTAGCACCGGTCAATACTGATGTGGGACTTGTACCCGAGTGGCGATTTGTGGCAGAGGTGTGCCATCAGGCCGGTAGCGAACCTTGCCGCCCACCTTCAGCGTCCAGCGCGCATCCACATCCTTTTGTGCTGCTTTGGCGGGGTCATCCGGCCAGATTTCAGTTGCGCTTTTACCCTCCTTGACGGCTTTTTTCTCAGGCTCGGTGTTGCGCTGCTTCGGGGCCGGGACAAGGGACGCATCGACGATCTGCCCCGACATCGGGATATAGCCTGTCTTGTGCAGTTGCCAGTCAAAAGCCTTCATCACCCGCCGCAAGGTCCCGGTTTCCGTCAGTTTGTTGCGAAACAGGCGGATCGTGTTCTCGTCCGGTGTTGGGCCGCCAAGGTCGAAATTTAGAAAGCGCATCCAGGACACCGGATCATGAATTCCATCTTCTTCAGGTTATGCTGTGCCTGCAGGATCATCGCCTTGAACATGGACACCGGATCAAAAGGCGGGCGACCACCTTTCGCGCCATCGCCATACCCCAACCCCTCGACCCCCGGAAATAGTCAAACGTGGCCTCGAGAACCTCCAGCGCGTCCTTGCTGATCTGATCAAGATGCTCTGACAGACTGAAAAAACCTCTCCGTTCCATGCCCCACTCCCTCAAAAAAGCATAAAAAAACATAGAATCACAAAATCGCTCATCACGCCAGGTTAATACGGGTGTCCAGCTTGATAGCCCCTTCTGCAATTTCTTTTTTGCGCTCCTAATTGATTGCAGGTTTCTTGCGCTTCTTGCTAACCGATTGCCCTGTTTTCCCCTGAACAAGCTTCCAAAGTTCTCGTTCCATCTTGGAGAATTTTTTCTTTTCTGAAATATAGAAAGGTGTGGCCTGTTTCCACGTTATCCCAAGCCCCTTAAGAAGCTCTCTATCTCGCTTTTCAGTTTCTAAAAAGAACACGTCACCCGCGTTTGCACTGACGCGGTACAACGCATTTTTAAAGCGATTGATTTGTTCAGGGCAGTATTGTTGGTCCCGATAGACCCGTGCGTTTTTGTACCAGCCGACTACAACCATACCGCCGGATGGATGTCTCGTTGTCCAGACAACAGTCACACCGTCAACGTATTCTCGTCCGTCTTCATCTTGATCAACATCACCGAGACGCTCAATACTGATACGATTACCTCCGCTTACAGGGGCATAACCATAGTGGCATCCGTCACTTTCAACTTTAAAGTTGAATGCTTCATGTGGATTACCTCCATCTGACACATATTTAAAAGTTGGCTTATCGATATTTTTGAAGCCCTTATAATCTTCCATCCATTGAAGGCGAAAGAGAACCATCTTTTGACTGCTCATGCTGTTCTCCCCAAAGTTGTTCCACTGAGTAGTTAGCTTTTCCCGTATGACAGGTTCATGCGACCTTGTCCACTCTGTTCCGGTTTAACCCGGAACAGAGTGATGCGAATTCATTGGGTGTTGCCCAATTCAGGGCGGAGTGTGGTCTGTGATTGTTGTAGCTGATCCTCCATCTTTCGGTTACATCCTGCGCCTCTCTCAGGCTTGAAAACAGGTTTTCATTCAGGCATTCATCCCTTACACGGGCGTTGAAGGCTTCGATGAAACCGTTTTGGCTGGGTTTCCCCGGCTGTATGAACTGGAGATCAACGCCACTGTCCTGCGCCCATTTGAACATCGCCATCGAGGTGTATCCGGTGCCATTGTCACAGACGATGACCTCCGGTTTGCCATGCAAGTCGAGGAGCCGGGTCAGTTCCCTGGCCACCCGAAGACCGTTAATCGAAAAATCCACGGTCATGGCGTGGCATTGTCTGGTGAAATCATCGATAACATTGAACAGCCGGATACGCCGGCCGCTGGATAGCTCATAAAGTCCATGCTCCATTTCTGTCCGGGGGATGTCGGCAGCACCAGGGGCCTGCGAACGATCGCCGCCTTTTCTTGCGCTTGCGTACCTGCAAACCTTCTTCCACCTATATCCGATGGGTCTTTTTGTGGTTGGCCCCGAAGCCCTCACGCCTGAGCAGAACATGCCATCGCGGATGGCCAAAGCGACGATGCCGATCGGCCAGCTCCCGCATCTTCCGCCGCAACTCTGTCTCCGGTGACTGAACCGGTTTGTAGCGGTGCGTAGAACGCGGCTGACCCGCCAGACGACAGAACCGGCGTCAGGCCAGTCTCCTGAAGCAGCACAACAGCGCGGCGACGGCCTTCGGGGCTCAGATCTTTTTTAGAACCTCCTCCAACGCCATCCTGTCCAGCGATAAATCCGCAACCAGCTTCTTCAGGCGCCGGTTCTCCTCTTCCAGGTCCCGGAGACGGCGAACCTCATTGACCTCCATGCCAGAGAACCTCGCCTTCCACTTATAGAATGTGGCATCCCGTACTTGCGGCAAAGCTCCCTGGCCGGAATACCTGCCTCGTGTTCCTTCAAAATCCCGATCATCTGTGCGTCCGTAAATCTGCGCTTCATTGAGGGCCTCCGTGAAAATGACAAAAAACTAACTTATCAATGGATCAAGATTCAGGGAGAGGAGCAGCGTTCCTATGCGCCGACCTGGAACTGACCTTGGAGCCCCGCGCCGACCACGCGGCCTATATCCAAAGCTGGCTTAAAGTCCTGAAAGAGGACAAGCGCGCGATCTTCACCGCCGCCGCCCATGCACAGCGGGCCGCCGACTATATCAATGGCTTACAGCCCCAGCCCAGAGCGGTGGTGCTTGTTGATGCGGCGTGAGCGCGGCGGAATCGCCCCGGATTGTCAATTTTTGACAGTTCGGGGCGATGCGGGCTATAATGGAATGTAAGATAAAGGATTTTCGCCATGCCCAGCCGCAACATCAATCTGACCGAGCATTACGACGGATACGTCGCCGAGGCCTTGGCCTCGGGCAAATACAAAAACGCGAGCGAGGTCGTGCGGGCGGGGCTCCGTCTTTTGGAGCGCCAAGACGCAGAGGACGCGGCCAAGTTGGAGGCCCTGCGCGCATCCGTCCGCGAAGGCATCCACGCTTATGAGCGCGGCGACTACGTCGCCATGAACGCGCCGGAAGATATTGACCGCTTCTTTGACGAGATCGCCGCCGAGGGCAACGCGGCGCCTCGATAAATGCCTGATTTCAAATTCAACGTTACCAATTCGGCCAGAGCGGACCTTGTCGCAATCCAAGGCTACACGCTGGCCAACCACGGCCCGGCCACCGCCACCGCGTACAGCGCGTTAATCCGGCAAGCCTTCAAGGACATCCACGCCGATCCACATCGTCCAGGCAGCAAGGAGCGGCCCGAACTCGCCCCCGGGGTCCGCAGCTATCACGTCGCCCTGAGCCGGGACCGGGTGCCTCAGCGGATCAAGCGGCCCCGGCATTTGGTGCTTTATTTCCTGCCCAATCCGGACGAGATCGTGGTGTTGCGTGTGCTGCACGATTCCCGCGACCTCGCGCGGCACCTGCCCGGTGGTCTCGACCAATAGGCAAGCATGGTGCCTCACGGTGCCCGGTTCGGGGGATCGGGTGGATCGAGGGTAACCCGGTGTCGCAAGATCGCCGTGATCCGGTCCACGATCCTGAGATAATGGCGACGGCGCAGGCTTCCCGCCGGGTAGCGCGCGGCCTCGTGGATGGCTTTTGTCTTGAGCGCGATTAGTTCCACGTCGGTGCGGGTGATCAAGGCCCCGTCCAGGGGTGAAGAGTGAATATCCATGGCTGTCTCCTTTTCGTTTTGCCGTGTTGGCTGGAGACAACCGGGCGCCACCGCTGAACCCGCTTGACGGGCGGTAACGCCAGTGGACGAAGCCCAGTCTGAGCATCAGGCGTCTTTTCCGATCAGCGTCCGGTATCCCGCCAATTCAAATCGGCAGGAATGAAAAACGGGGACGGTCCTGGGTGGATGGTCTTTGCCTTGGAATGAAGTCTTGATGCACTCACGCGCGCGTTGAGCGCGCGTTTGATTGACAAAAAGCACATCGCGTGTAATAATATTACGAGCATAAGGAGATATTGCGATGGATCGAGAACCAAACAACAAGATGGTCAAGCGGCTCAACACGACGCTGCCCGATCCGCTGGCGGTCTATGTCAGCCAAGTCACCGGCAAGGGTGCCCTCTACGAAACCCCCAGCGAATTCATCCGTGACTTGATACGCCGCCACATGGAGAGAGCCGAGGCGAAGGAGCGCGCCGATATCGAGGCGATGCTCGCCGGGTCACTCAAGGAGAACGACTACGCCGAATGGTCGGCGAGCGATCTTGCCGAGGCGCGCCGCGCTGCCGACGCATAGATACCGCCCATGGTTCAAATTCTCCGCAGCGCGCTTTTCAAAAGACAGCTTATTGAATTGGCCTCAAATTATCGCCGACGCGCCGGAACGGCGGTGGCTCACCGTTTCGTCGATGGCGTCGAGGATTGTGTTGTCTTCATCGCCCAGTGCCCGCTCGCTTGCGCGATCTATACAAGATAGGCGGCAAAGCCTTCCGCAAATGGGGCGTGGCCCGTTTTCCCGTTTCAATTTTCTTTCGGGTCGAGGAACCGGATACGGTGATTCTCGAAGTGCTCTACGCGCACCGGATGGACATCCCCACGCGGATGGCGAGGACACCGATACAGAGTGATCCGGCTCACGGTTCTGGCCCATCACGCGGACGTCCGCGCTTTGGTCGCTTGGTGCGGTCACGGCACTTTTCTCTGTCAGGCTTCGGATCATCCGCCGCCGCACGATCCCGCGTCGCGTCCGCTTCCATATCCCGGAAAACCTTCGCATCTGGATACCCGTATTAACCCCCGATTTATGCCCTGCTGTGGCCAATTGTGATTTTTCGAGACGGCGTTTTTTTCGCCGCAGATTGCGGTGGCGGGACGTTTTTTACGACGGAATCCGCATTCCGGACGGACTGCGGTTGCCCGGCGGTCATGGAAGATCAGGCGATCCATGTTGTAGGCGAGATTGGCCAGCGTCAGTTTGGCTTCTGCCCGCTTGAGGGTGCGGATGAACAGACCGAAGCGGTTTTTCTGATGGGCGAAAACATGCTCGACCCGTGCGCGGATGGCTGATTTTCGCGCGTTGGCCCGTGCGCTGGCTTTCGGCATGGGTTTACCCTTTGGTTTCTTGCGTGCGGCTGACCAACATCTTCTTCGCCAGCCATTTCTCATTGCTTTCAGAGCGGGTGTCACCCCAGACTTCGGCTGACGTGTTGTCCGTATCAAACACACGCTTGAGTTGATGCCCGTCCGCAGCTGTAGCCGATGTCACGGCCTGGCCCCGGATGAAGCCGTAGCACCGGTCAATACTGATGTGGGACTTGTACCCGAGTGGCGATTTGTGGCAGAGGTGTGCCATCAGGCCGGTCGCGAACCTTGCCGCCCACCTTCAGCGTCCAGCGCGCATCCACATCTTTTTGGGCCGCTTTGGCGGGGTTATCCGGCCAGATTTCAGTTGCGCTTTTACCCTCCTTGACGGCTTTTTTCTCAGGCTCGGTGTTGCGTTGCTTCGGGGCCGGGACAAGGGACGCATCGACGATCTGCCCCGACATCGGGATATAGCCTTTCTTGTGCAGTTGCCAGTCAAAAGCCTTCATCACCCGCCGCAAGGTCCCGGTTTCCGTCAGTTTGTTGCGAAACAGGCGGATCGTGTTCTCGTCCGGTGTTGGGCCGCCAAGGTCGAAATTTAGAAAGCGCATCCAGGACACCGGATCATGAATTCCATCTTCTTCAGGTTATGCTGTGCCTGCAGGATCATCGCCTTGAACATGGACACCGGATCAAAAGGCGGGCGACCACCTTTCGCGCCATCGCCATACCCCAACCCCTCGACCAGCCACCCCCGGAAATAGTCAAACGTGGCCTCGAGAACCTCCAGAGGATCACCGTCCTTGCTGATCTGATCAAGATGATCTGACAGACTGAAAAAACCTCTCCGTTCCATGACCCACTCCCTCAAAAAAGCATAAAAAAACATAGAATCACAAAATCGCTCATCACGCCAGGTTAATACGGGTGTCCAGCTTTTTTGCGATCACAGTTCAGGTGATATTATTGCAATGTTGCATGCGGAATGTCGCGCAAAAGGTGTCACCATTCGCGGACAAAATACGATCAAAAACGTCGAGTCCCTCCCAATACACCGCCCTGCGAGTCCGCGCTATCGGTTGGAGACCAGTGATGGTCTGAAAAGCTGTTGCAACCTGATTGTCGCAACAGGCGGGCTGTCCATCCCCAAAATTGGGGCGAGTGATTTTGGTTATCGTCTGGCCCGCAGTTTTGGTCTGCGTGTGACGGCCTTACGCCCGGGACTTGGCCCCCTGGTTCTGGGTGATGAAGACAAGGCGTTCTGCACAGCCCTTAGTGGTGTCGCTCTGCCCGTGTTGAGTACCATCGGGAAACAATCCCTTGAAGACGCCCTGCTGTTCACACACCGGGGGGTGAGTGGTCCGGCGATTCTGCAAATTTCATCCTATTGGCAATCGGGGGAGGTCTTGCGTCTCAACCTGCTCCCCGGGCAGGATGTCAGCGCGTTGTTCACCCATCGGCACGTGGGCGGGAAAAAAATATCTGTCCTGTTGTCGCAGCTTTTGCCCAACCGCCTGGCAAAGGCGATGACCCTGAAATATGATGCGACAGGCCCCCTTGCCGAAACGGGCAAGAAAACACTTGCCCGTTTGAGCAACGGTCTGCACAGCTGGTCAATCATCCCCGCAGGGGATGAAGGCTATCGCAAGGCCGAAGTCACCCGAGGGGGCGTTGACACAGACGCGCTTAATCCCGTCACAATGGAATGTCGCGAGAAACCGGGACTTTTTTTCGTCGGTGAAGTCATCGATGTTACGGGTCATCTGGGCGGGCATAATTTCCAGTGGGCCTGGTCGTCCGGTCATGCCGCAGGCCGGGCCGTTCATTGACCAGATGACCAGGATCGAAGTTTTTCCTTAAGCGCGGACGAGGCTTCCGAGGCCACGCTCTGTAAAGATTTCCAACAGCATCCCATGTGCGATGCGTCCATCGAGGATCACTGCCGCCTCCACCCCGTTTTGCACTGCGTCTAAACAGGTTTCGAGTTTTGGAATCATACCGCCAGATATGGTTCCATCCTGACGCAGACGCTTGCAATCGGCAACAGAGATATCCGTCATCAACTGCCCCTCTTTGTCCAAAACCCCGGGAACATCGGTCATGAGCAAAAGGCGTGCGGCTCCGACAGCGGCGGCAATGGCCCCTGCCGCCGTATCGGCGTTAATATTATAGGTTTCCCCATTGGCCCCAGCCCCAAGCGGAGCAATAACTGGAATCATCCCCGCTGTTTCCAGTTTTTTGAGGAAAGCAGGCTGAACCTCTGTGGGCTGTCCGACAAAACCAAGATCAGGGCCGTCATCACGGGCAGGGCGGAGTTTTTGTGCGGTAATAAAGTTACCGTCCTTCCCCGACAGTCCCACCGCCGTTCCTCCTGCGCGGTTGATGGCCGCTGTAATCTGTTTGTTAATGCGGCCTGATAAAACCATCTCGACAATTTCAACTGTTGCCTTGTCGGTGACGCGCAGGCCGTCCACAAAGGTACTTTGGACGCAGAGGCGTTCAAGCGTTTCGCTAATCTGTGGCCCACCACCGTGGACAACAACCGGATTGATGCCGATTTGTTTGAGCAAAACAATATCGCGCGCAAAGAGATCCGCCAACTCAGGATCAACCATCGCGTGGCCCCCGTATTTAATCACAAAGGTCTTCCCCGCATAACGCCGCATAAAGGGCAGTGCCTCGGAAATTGTCCGGGCTGTCCGCAACCATTTGTGATGATGAAGAGTTTTGCTTTTTGGCATCCTGTCCTCTGCCCAGCGCGAAAAGATGAAAGTGATTTTAGGGCCCCTGTGTGACCTCTTCAAGTGTGCGGAGCACAGCGGCCCTGATCTGGGGAATCCCTGTGCCCTTTGTCGCGGAGCTGTGTAAAATCTGCGGGTGTGCCGCCGGACGTTGGGCCAGATCGGTGTGGAGCCTGTCTAACAGAGTGTCTAAATCCGTTGCTTTATCTGTCTTTGTCAAAATGACCTGATAGGACACGGCCCCCCGGTCGAGTTCGTCCATAATGTCGCAATCAACCACCTTTGCCCCGTGGCGGCTATCAATCAACAGCATCACCCTCACCAGATCACTGCGCCCGCGCAAATAGTTACGCGTTAATTTTGTCCAGGCTGTAATGCTGGATTTAGACGCCTGTGCAAAACCATAGCCGGGTAAATCAACCAGGGTCAGGCTGTCGCCGAGGTTAAAAAAGTTAAGCTGTTGCGTCCGTCCCGGTGTGTTTGATGTGCGGGCCAGGGTTTTTCGGTTGGTCAAGGCATTGACAAGGCTTGATTTCCCGACATTAGACCGTCCGGCAAAGGCAATCTCTGGCTGTCCCCCCCATGCGCGCAAGTGCTTATCGTGACTGGCCCCCAGGACAAAATCACAGGGCCGGGTAAAGAGCAATCGCCCGCGTTCTAATTCACCCGCATCAAAGTTTATCATGCCCTCTCGTTCCTAAGACTCGGGTTGTCGGCCCAAGGGAACCCCTGCTTTTTTCATGATAACCGCCTGTTGAATAATCGATAGCAAGTTGTTCCACGTCCAATAGATCACCAAACCAGCGGGAAAGGTCGCCAACAAAAAAGTAAAGAAAAAAGGCATTAGCATGAAAACCTTTGCCTGCACGGGATCCGCAGGCTGTGGGTTCAGGCGTTGTTGTAAAAACATACTGACCCCCATCAAAATCGGCCAGACCCCGAGGTTGATAAAACCCAACAGTCCCAATTCAGGCACAGCCCAGGGGAACAGTCCAAAACCGTTGATGATCGAGGTCGGATCAGGCGCGGAGAGATCCTGGATCCAGCCAAAAAAGGGCGCATGGCGCATTTCCAGGGTCACAAACAAAACCTTGTAAAGCGAGAAAAAGATCGGAATTTGAATGAGGATTGGCAAACAGCCTGCCGCAGGGTTGACTTTTTCCTGGCGATAAAGGGCCATCATTTCCTGATTGATTTTTTGTTTGTCGTCGCTGTGGCGTTCGCGCAGAGCCATCATTTTGGGGGTGAGTTTTCGCATCTTTGCCATAGAGGCGTAGGATTTGTTGGCCAGCGGGAAAAGAGGCACCTTAATCGCTAGTGTCAGGATCAGAATCGCAACCCCGACATTGCCCACAACACCCGTAATCCAGTGCAAGGCAAAAAACATTGGTTTGGTGATGTAGTAAAACCAGCCAAAATCAACAGCAAGGTCAAAATCGGTGATCTGTAACTGATTTTGATAGTCATCAATCGCGGTGACTTCTTTTGCGCCGAGGAAAAGATTGCTGTCAAAGCTTGTGGACTGCCCGGCGGCAACGGTAACAGGGTCATAGAAATAATCGCTTTGATAGCGGGTTATGTTCCCTTTGCCCGTATAGACAAAGCGGGTTTGGACGCTCTGGGTTTGATCGGGGATCAGGGCATTTAACCAATATTGATCAGTGATCCCAATCCAGCCCCCTGTTGTGCGGTTTTGAATCAGCTTGTCATCACGCAGCTCATCATAATCAAGTTCGACAAGGCTTCCGCCTAAAACCCCGATGGGGCCTTCGTGCAAGATATAAAACCCGAGTGTTTCGGGCGTCCCTGTGCGCGAAATCAGGCTATAGGGAGCCAGATCAACCGGGATCGTCCCTTCGTTGATCACGCGTTGCTTGATTGTAAAGAGGAAATTCTCATCAACAGAAATTTCACGCTCAAACCGTAAACCCGCTCCATTGTCCCAGAATAAAACAATGGGACGCGCGGGCGTCAGCCGTTCGGCAGTCGTCTGCCAGAGCGTCGTACTGCTGGGCACAGCTACAGAATTTTCCACCGCTAACCAACCAAATTCGGCGTAGTAGGGCGCGGCACTGCCTGCTGGGGACAACAGGGTAATCTGAGCACTGTTGTCTTGAATCGTTTCAAAGTAGCGGCGCAGGGTTAAATCATCAATCCGCCCGCCACGCAGGGAGATCGACCCCGCCAGATTTGGCGTTTCAATCTGCACGCGCGGGCTACGTTTTAGCGCATCCGCATGATCAAGCGGGGCTGTGAGATCAGCCGCCGCGCCGTCAATCGAAGAAAGAGTTTGCTTGAGCTGTGGGGTCGCTAAATCCGCGCTTTCGCGCCGGGCCTGCTCGGACTCGAACGCGGCACGCTGGGCCAGCCGTTCCTCTTCGCTGGGCGCGGTCAAGATATTGAATCCCAGCAAAATGACCATTGACAGGACAATCGCCAGAATAATGTTCCGTTGCTCGTCTTTTTGCATAACCTCAATACTTACTCTGTTTAAAAAACGCTCGCGCCCTGCATACAGGAAAAGACCGCCCCCTGCAAAGAGGCAAAGAACGGCAGGGGACAGGGGAGGATTGCTATTCGCGTGATACCCTTTTTCCCGACAATTCCGGGACAGGGTCATAACCAAAGCCGCCCCCGGGACGACAGCGCAGAAAACGCCGACAGCTTATCCACAAACCCCGGAAGGGGCCATAGCTATCCAGAGCCTCCAGGGCATAGGATGAACAGGTCGGATGGTAGCGACAGCGCGGGGGAATGAGAGGCGAAAAAACAAGGCGATAGACCAAAACAAACCCCTTGAGAAAACAGAGCAAAACTTTTGTGGGATGACTCAAGGCGAGGACTCTTTTGTCTTTATTCTTTTGAGTGCAAAGTCGAGGTCTTTTTTCAAATCGCGGTAATCGCGGTGAAGGGCCAAACGTCGCCCGATCAGGACATAGTCATGCCCGGCCTTGCCCCTGGCTGGCAAGAGTCCGGTGGCAAGCGCACGGAGACGCCGCTTGACACGGTTGCGCACAACGGCATTTCCGACCTTTTTGGTCACGGTAAAGCCCACACGGGAAACACCTGTCACCTCACGCGAACGGGCCTGAAGAATCAGGCCAGGAGTGACCCATTTTTGTTGTGTCGCCGCAACAGCCAGAAAATCAGACCGCTTTTTCAAGCTCCTGAGCATGAGCATTTAAGCCGACAGACGCTTACGCCCCCGGGCGCGACGGTTCGCCAGAATGCGCCGCCCGCCAACTGTGGCCTTGCGGGCGCGAAAACCGTGGCGACGCTTGCGCACAAGGACGCTCGGCTGAAAGGTACGTTTCATGGTTTTTCTCCAAAAATCTACAATAGTTTGGCTCGCTGTATAGGGTTCTGCTCTCTGACTGTCAACTCTGTTGACAGGCTTTTTCTCTTTATGCCTTGAAGAGCAGGACAGTGACGCTCACATAACAGGTACAAAAAAAGTATGAGGATCAGGGGGATGGAACAGAAAAAACAAAACGGCCCAGTGCGGCGGCTCGCGCCGCTTGTGTTGTTGTTTCTGGGGTTGGGCGCAGGCTATGCCATGGGATGGCATGACTACCTTAATTTCGCCAGTTTGAAAGAAAACAGGCTTGTTCTTCAGGCGTTGGTCGCAGACTATGGATTTGTTGCCATCGCAGGTTTTGTTGCTCTTTACGCGCTCGTTGTTGCGCTGTCCTTTCCCGGGGGGAGCTTTCTGACTCTGGTGTCGGGATTTTTATTTGGTACGTGGTTCGGGGGGATTGCCGCCGTTTTGGGCGCGACCCTTGGGGCGACGGCTGTGTTCCTTGCCGCCAGAACGGCCTTTGGCGACGGTTTGCGCGCAAAGGCACAGGGGCATTTAGAAAAAATGAGTCAAGGTTTTGAACGCGATGCCTTTTCCTGGCTTTTGGTCTTGCGTCTTGTGCCTCTTTTCCCCTTTTTCCTTGTTAACCTTGTTCCCGCCTTCACAAAAATCAGCCTCAACAGCTATGTCGTTGCGACCTTTATCGGAATACTGCCTGGAACCTTTGTCTATGCATCTATTGGTAGCGGATTCGGTGTGCTTTTTGACCAAGGCAAAACGCCTGATCTTTCTGTTTTTTCCCGTGCAGAGATTCTATTGCCGCTGATCGGATTGGCGGGCCTGTCGCTGGTTCCTGTTGTCTATCGGTGGTTTAAATCACGCAATTCTCAGGATATACATCAGGATACGAAATCATGACACGCTATGATCTTTGTCTCATTGGCGGGGGGTCTGCTGGCCTGTCCATCGCCGCAGGGGCCGCACAGATGGGCAGTTCGGTTGTTTTGGTCGAACGGGCAAAGATGGGTGGCGATTGTCTCAATTATGGCTGTGTGCCCTCCAAGGCTTTTCTCAGCGCGGGGAAAAAGGCAAAAACTCAAAAGTCTTCGGCCCGCTTTGGAGTCGCTGACGTTGCGCCCACAGTCAATTTTTCTGCTGTGATGGATCATGTCGCCGATGTCATTGCACAGATTGCACCCCATGACTCGGTCGAACGCTTTGAGTCCCTGGGGGTGCGTGTGATTTGTGCACAGGGTGTTTTTGAAGACCGCCACACCCTGTGCGCGGGTTCCGAACGCATCATCGCCCGCCGCTTTGTCATTGCCACAGGTTCGCGCCCCTTTATCCCGCCCATTGATGGGCTGGAGGCTGTCCCTTTTCTGACCAATGAAACCGTTTTTTCCCTGCGTGAACAGCCGCAAAAACTGATCGTCATCGGGGGCGGCCCGATTGGTTGTGAACTGGGGCAAGGGTTTGCCAATCTTGGCACAGAGGTCAGTTTGATTGCCAATCGAACCCTGATGCCTAAGGATGACCCCGAACTTGTTGACGTTATTCGACAACGTTTTTTGGACGATGGTCTCACGCTCTATGAAAACACGCGCGTTCGGACCGTTGAAAAAAAGGATGATCGTATCATCGCTACTATTGAAACAGAACAGGGTTCGCGCGAAATTCAGGGAACGCATCTGTTGTTGGCAACAGGGCGCAGGCCCAATCTTGGCGGTTTGAACCTGGAGGCCGCAGGCGTTGAGTGGACAGAAAGCGGCATTGTTGTTGACAAGGGACTGCGGACAAGTAACCGCAAAATCTATGCTGCAGGCGATGTGACAGGCGGGTATCAATTTACTCATATGGCGGGCTATGATGCGGGCATTGTGATAAAATCTGCGCTCTTTCGCCTGCCCGCTCGGGTTCACCATAACGCCGTGCCGTGGGTGACCTACAGCGACCCCGAACTTGCCCACGTCGGTTTGTCGGAACATGTTGCCAAAACGCAGGGCCACCAGATTTTAACCTGGTCATTCGCCGACAACGACCGCGCCCGTGCAGAGCGGCGCACAGAAGGGCGCATCAAGGTGATCATTGACAAAAGAGGCCGAATCCTCGGGGCCTCCGTTGTGGGGCTGAATGCGGGGGAATTGATTTTACCCTGGTCACTCGCCATTTCCCAAGGTCTCAAAATTGGGGCCATCGCCAACCTGATCGCACCCTACCCCACGCTGTCAGAGGTCTCAAAACGTGTTGCTGGTCACTACTATACGCCCGCTCTATTCAGTGCGCGGGTGAAAAAAATTGTGCGTTTTTTGGCCCGCTTTGGCTAAAGAAGGCGGTTTTGGCGCACCGGAGCACCCTAAGAAGTTGTCTAACAACTATTGACTATTTATCAATAAATTGTCTTTAATGATTTTCGGTATGGCTTATGATACTGATCTCACCGATGCGCAATGTTGCGCGGATATTTTGAGTACCGCAATGGCGGTGGACGTCCCTTTAAACACTCGCCCAGAAATATATTAAATGCCTGTTTTTACGTTCTGGAAACAGGCTGTCAGTGGCGACTTCTTCCCAAAGATTTCCCGCCATGGCAGACCGTTCACGGCCATTTCAGTCGCTGGACAAAGGATGGAACCTGGCACATTATCCTGCGTGACCTCGTGCTTTGGCTGCTTGAGGGACGGAACGAACAGGCAAGCGCGGCCATTATCGACTCACAATCGGTCAAGGCCCGGACACAAAAAAGGGGGCCGGCAAGAAAGTGAAGGGAATCAAGCGGCATTTATTGTGTGCTCGGGTTTCCGCTGCATCTGGTGGTGCATGATGCTGGAATACAGGATCGCGGCCCGCATTCTATTGAACGATATAAAGAAAAAGCACAGAAGGCTGAAATTGTTCTGGGCTGGTTATCGCGGGCCGATCATGGAGGCATTGGCCAATCAGGAAAAACTGAAAATCGAGATTGTAAAGCGAGGTGAGGAAAAAGCGTTCAAGGTGCTGCCAAAGTGCTGGATTGTCGAGCGATCTTTCGCATGGCTGGAGCCTGCAAGGCGGCTGGCAAAACATGACGAAAATCTCGACAAAACGCAGGAAGCCATGATCCGGCTACGCTTCATACAAATCGCAATCAACAGAATGATAAAACTTATTTGTTAGACAGCTTCTCAGGGTCTTTTCTCACGAGACATAAGGTGGTCGAGACCTTTTCCCCTGAAAAGTTCAGGTTTGCTGTCGATCAACTCAACAAACTGCCCGGGCGTGCCACAGGGCAGGGGACGCCATAGAGGCACCCGGGAGGGTGTCAAACCCGTTTTTTCTTGAAAGTTTTCCGCCCCTGTGCTGAATCTGTGACACGGAAACACCACAGGACAGCCCGACCATGACAAAAGCCTTCGCCCCCCTTCTCGCCCTCGCGCTCCTCTTTGCTCTCCCTGCCCACGCTGAAAGCTTCACCGCACTCGAGGAGCGCGCAGAACAGGGAGACGCATCAGCACAGAACAACCTTGGTTCATGTACGCCGAAGGACAGGGCGTCCCGCAGGATGATGCCAAAGCCGTCACATGGTACAAAAAAGCAGCTGAACAGGGAGACGCATCAGCACAGAACAACCTTGGTGTCATGTACAACAACGGACAGGGCGTCCCGCAGGATCATGCCACAGCCGTCACATGGTTCACAAAAGCAGCAGAACAGGGACTCGCAGAAGCACAGTTCAACCTTGGTGTCAGTTACGCCGAAGGACAGGGCATCCCGCAGCATCATGCCACAGCCGTCAAATGGTACACAAAAGCAGCACAACAGGGACTCGCAGAAGCACAGTTCAACCTTGGTAACATGTACTACAAAGGACGGGGCGTCCCGCAGGATCATGCCAAAGCCCATATGTGGTGGAACCTTGCGGCGGCCCTGGGCAATAAAGGTGCGATGAAAAACCGCGACATCATCGCAAAAAACATGACCCCCGAACGAATTGCGAAAGCACAGGAGGCGGCACGGGCCTGTCTGGCGCGGGGGTATCAGGGGTGTTGACAATGCAAAGCAACACCCGTTTTGCGCTTTATTTTGCGCCTGAACAGGGATCGGCACTGGACAGGTTTGGGGCGGCGTGGCTGGGGTGGGATGCCGCCGCCCGTGTTCCGGTGGCGCGTCCGGTCTGTGCGGGGCTGTCGGGATCAGGGATTGCAGAGATCACCCGGACCCCGGCGCGTTATGGGTTTCACGGGACGCTCAAGCCACCCTTTCGCCTGCGGGCAGGGTGTTCTGTCGAGGATCTCGACCGGGCCGTGACGGCCCTGGCGGCGGGGGAGGAGGCCCTGACCACCGCCCCGCTTGCGCTGGCAGAGATCGGGTCGTTTTTCGCGCTTGTTCCACCCCGGAGCGCGGCCTTGTCCGCCCTGGCGGCGCGGTGTGTACGTGATCTGGATGATTTTCGCGCCCCCGCCAGTGCGGCGGAACTGGACAAACGCCACGCGGGGGGGCTGTCGGCGCGACAGGACAAAAACCTGTGCCGGTGGGGTTATCCCCATGTGATGGATGATTTTCGTTTTCACCTGACCCTGACCAACAGCCTGAGCGGGGCAGAGCGCGATAGAGTGCGCCCTGTCCTGCGCAACCTGACCGCCGCAATCACGGGGGAGAGGGACGATTTTCGCCTCACCAGCCTGTGTCTTTTTGGTGATCCCGGGGCGGGACAGCCCTTTGTGTTGCTGAAACGCTATCCCCTGCGCGGATAAAGGGTTCAATCGCGGCGATGACCTGCCGGGCGGCCAGATGGACACCCGTATTAACCTGGCGTGATGAGCGATTTTGTGATTCCATGTTTTTTTTATGCTTTTTTGAGGGAGTGGGACATGGAACGGAGAGGTTTTTTTCAGTCTGTCAGAGCATCCTGATCAGATCAGCAAGGACGGTGATCCTCTGGAGGTTCTCGAGGCCACGTTTGACTATTTCCGGGGGTGGCTGGTCAAGGGTTTGGGGTATGGCGATGGCGCGAAAGGTGGTCGCCCGCCCTTTGATCCGGTGTCCATGTTCAAGGCGATGATCCTGCAGGCGCAACATAACCTGAAGAAGATGGAATTCATGATCTGGTGTCCTGGATGCGCTTTCTAAATTTCGACCTTGTCGGCCCGACGCCGGACGAGAACACGATCCGCCTGTTTCGCAACAAACTGACGGAAACCGGGACCTTGCGGCGGGTGATGAAGGCTTTTGACTGGCAACTGCACAGGAAAGGTTATATCCCGATGTCGGGGCAGATCGTCGATGCGTCCCTTGTCCCGGCACCGAAGCAACGCAACACCGAGCCTGAGAAGCTGTCTAACAATTAAGTTTTATAATTCTGTTGATTGCGATTTGTATAAAGCGTAGCCGGATCATGGCTTCCTGCGTTTTGTCGAGATTTTCGTCATGTTTTGCCAGCCGCCCTGCAGGCTCCAGCCATGCGAAAGATCGCTCGACAATCCAGCGTTTTGGCAGCACCCTGAACGCTTTTTCTTCACCTCGCTTTACGATCCCGATTTTCAGTTTTTCCTGATTGGCCAATGCGTCCATGATCGGCCCGCGATAACCAGCCCGGAACAATTTCAGCCTTCCATGCTTTTTCTTTATATCGTTCAAGAGAATGCGAGCTGGACACCCGTATTAACCCGCTAACCTGAGGTGAGATTGACTGGTGTGGACATGGCGTTTCGGCAATTTTTCACGCCGTTTCGCGGTCTGAAGCCTAACTGAACAGGCGGTTTGGGATGATTTTCACTGAATGATTCCTCCTGTAACCCTCATGGCCGTTAGAACACAGAATGCCTTTTCTTTCCAGGGTTAATACGGGTGTCCAGCTCCATCGCGATCCTGTATTCCAGCATCATGCACCACCGGATGCAGCGGAAACCCGGGCAGATCCACCAATAAATGCCGCTTGATTCCCTTCACTTTTTTGCCGGCCCCTTTTTTTTGTCGGGGCCTTGAGCGATTGTGAGTCGATAATGGCCGCGCCTGCCTTTTTGTTCCGGCCCTCAGCAGCCGAAGCACGAGGTCACGCAGGATAATTTGCCTTTGTCCAGCGACTGAAATGGCCGTATGGCGGGAAATCCCTGGGAAGAAGTCGCCACTGACAGCCTGTTTTCAGAACGTAAAAACAGGCATTTAATATATTCCCGGGCGAGTGTTTGAAGGGACGGCCACCGCCATTGCGGTGCTCAAAATATCAGCGCAACAGAGACCATTGCGCATCGGTGAGATTAGTATCATAAGGCATGCCGAAAATCATTAAAGACAAATTATCGATAAATAGTTAATAATTGTTAGACAGCTTCTTAGAGATTGGATGCATTAATGGAACAACGCGGCTTTTTCAGTTTGTCAGAGCATCTTGAACGGATCAGTGAGGATGGTGATCTTTTGGAGGTTCTCGCTGATACAGTTGATTTCGAATCCTTCCGGGGTTGGTTGGTCGAAGGGCTTGGCTATGGTGATGGTGCCAAGGAAGGACGCGCACCGATGTCATGGACATCTCTAGAACACAGATGCACCCTCTATCCAATCGCGGTGAGCGTTTTATCAACCGTGAAATTATATTTCGCGAGCGCACCAGAGGTCGCGAGGGAATCAAGGCCCTTTTGCAGATTTGCTTTGCTCACAGGTTTAAGGGGGCGGCGCAGTGGCCCCGCAGGCAGGCCGAGGGACTGCATCAAAGATTTAACCGGAACCGGATTCACCGCCGAATAGGCAAAATGCAAGGTTTCGAGGTTCTCCAACCACGCGGCCCGGCAATCAAACGCATCCTCACCACGTTCCCACGGTTTGGAAATGCGCGCCATTTCTTGCGGGATGATATTGCCCGTCATGTTCGCGGTTCCATGCCCACCCAAGGTCATGGTTGGAATGACAAGGCCAAGGTTTGGCGAACAACAGCACATGATCGACATATCAGGTTTCGCGGCACAAATCTTGGCCACTTGACCAACGCGGGTGGTTGATTCCTTCAAAACCACCATGTTGGGATGTTTGGCAAGCGTGAGCAAATTATCCCAATGAAGATCGGTTTTAACCCGAGGAGGATTATTATAAAAACCCATAGCAAGGTCAGTGCTGTCCAAAACTTCACGCGCGAAATCGGTAATTGCCTCGTTGTCCGCACAGATATAGGACGGGGCCGCCATAATGACACCATCCGCGCCTTCGGCCTTGGCAAATTTTGTGTTTTCAATCGTTGTGCCTGTGTTGTTGCCCGTCACCCCGTAGTAAAAGAGCATTTGACCAGAATTCATCTTGGCCGTTTGCGTGATAATCTGCTTACGCTCCTCGGCACTCAACATCGACACTTCGCCCGTTGACCCCATGAACAAGATCGCTTTCGTCCCGTTCTCCTCATGCCACTTAATCAGTGTCCTGAAGCCTTCAAAATCAATGCTTCCATCCTGATTCATCGGTGTAATTAAGGCGACGAACGACCCTTTTGGTTTTTTATGTGCCATGTCTTTACTTTCTTTCCATTGCCCGCGACCCCAGATGAAAATGGCACCTTCTGAAACAATATGCAAGACTTGACCACAGTGAGATATAGCCAATCCATTATAATGTGCTTATAGTTTATGGATGACGTCTTCATCAGATTTCCGCCGTAAGGTTTTATCTATCCGTGAAGGTCTGGGCGAAAAGTTTCCGGGGCAATCCCACGATGGCCATACTTTGGCTGATACAGTGGCCCAGGCCGCCCGGATGACTGGAGTCGACCCGGAACGGGTCTACGTCAGGGGCTATCGTGGCCACGACTATCAAGGCGAGGCCCCGGTCATGCTGTCAGGGCGCACGCGCGGATTGAGCCCGCAGATGACGCGCGAACTCAAACGAAGGTCGGCCATCGAGGCCACCATCGGACAGATGAAAACCGATGGCCGCCTTGATCGGAACTTCCTCAAAGGCCAAACTGGAGACGCCATGAACGCCTTGCTGGCGGCCATAACATGCGGTTGATTCTGAACGCCATCGCGTTTTGGCTTGTCCGGGTCATCAATGCGGTGATCAGGACGACGAAAACGGCAAAACCGAATACTTCACCACGCTTCCAACGCTTCGAAATAGCAATGGCTTAGGCTTTGTTCAGCGCGAACTAATTACAAAGAGAATACTCTTGTGAAATTCACTTACAATCCATGAAAAATACTTATATTTTTCCTATTTCGTGAAAAATGCTTATTGATGCAACCTGCTTGATTTTTCTTGTTAATGATATTATAATATCAATATACAGATCTTAAACGAGGTTTTTAGATATAATGATATCACTTATTACACCCGCAAAAGCACAGAAAAAGCTGGCAGAACAAGCGCGCGCCAGGCGTCTGCAAATGGAATTGACGCAGGAAGGTCTTGCTGAGCGCTCTGGCGTTGCACTGCCAACGCTTCGTAAGTTCGAACGCACAGGCACTTTATCTCTGGAATCATTCCTCAAGCTTCACATGGTGCTTGGTGGATTGGAGGATATCCTAAAAGCCACGCAAGTCAAAGAAGAGCGGTTTTCTTCAATCGATGAGGTGCTAGGAGCAGACAGTACTCCCACCCGCAAAAGAGGGACACGCAAATGAATAATTATCTCTCTACCACAGAAATAACAGAAATAAAGGTCGGTATTAATTTTGGCAACGGCGTGCAAGCTGTAGGCAGATTAGCCGCACGCGACCACAAGATTTACTTTGAGTATGATAGTGCCTTTATAAAAAGCGGCATAGAAATATCACCGTTGCGCTTGCCGCTTCAACCGGGTGTGCAGAGTTTTGATTACGACCTTTTTGAAGGCTTGCCTGGCGTCTTTAACGATAGTTTGCCTGATGGCTGGGGACGGTTATTGTTTGATCGTTTTGCCCGCACTCAGGGAATATTGCCCGCCGACATCACACCTCTGGATCGCTTGGCGCATGTGGGATCGCATGCTCTTGGGGCACTTGTGTTTGAACCTGACCATAGCGCAGATGACACACAAGGCGACATAAGCCTTGATAATCTTGCCACGCAGGCACAAGAGGTTTTAGACGGCACATCAGATGACGTGTTGGCGGAACTGATAGCCCTGAACGGATCTTCCGCAGGCGCAAGACCAAAGGCTCTGATTGGTGTAAACGAAAAACTGGATCATATCATTCATGGCGCACATGATTTACCCGCAGGCTATGCGCCATGGATGGTAAAATTCCCGAATAGCCAAGACGGCATTGGTGCTGGTGCCATTGAATATGTGTATGCGTTGATGGCAAAAGAGGCTGGCGTTGTCATGCCGGATGTCCATCTTTTCGAAGCCTCGCGCGGCGCGGGTTATTTTGCTATTAAGCGTTTTGATCGCGATGGTGACAAAAGATACCACATGCACACAGCTTGCGGCGTATTACATTCAGATTTCCGTACACCATCACTTGATTACGAAGATTTAATCGCGCTCACAGGCATGTTGACCCGCGATGTGCGTGAGGTTGAAAAACTTTATCAACTGGCCGTGTTTAACGTGCTGGCCCATAACCGCGATGATCATTCCAAAAATTTTAGCTATTTGATGCATGAAGACGGTCAGTGGCAACTCTCACCGGCCTATGACCTCACATTCTCATCTGGCCCACGCGGTGAACAAAGCACGCTTGTGATGGGTGAAGGCCGAAACCCAAATACAAAACATCTGTTAAAGCTGGCTGATGAAGCGAAAATCAAAAAAAATCGAGCACTCGAGATTATTGACGCCACAAAATCCAGCCTGTCCAAATGGCCAGAACTTGCAAAGCAATATGGCGTGAGTGATACGAACATTAAGCTGACACAAAGCAAAATATAGCCTATCCCATATAAAATGATTCAATTTGGAAGAGTTGTTCAATGGAGCAAAGGAGTTGTTTTCTGACGGCTTAGTGAGCTGGACACCCGTATTAACCCTGGAAAGAAAAGGCATTCTGTGTTCTAACGGCCATGAGGGTTACAGGAGGAGTCATTCAGTGAAAATCATCCCAAACCGCCTGTTCAGTTAGGCTTCAGACCGCGAAACGGCGTGAAAAATTGCCGAAACGCCATGTCCACACCAGTCAATCTCACCTCAGGTTAGCGGGTTAATACGGGTGTCCAGCTATCCAGCGGCCGGCGTATCCGGCTGTTCAATGTTATCGATGATTTCACCAGACAATGCCACGCCATGACCGTGGACTTTTCGATTAACGGTCTTCGGGTGGCCAGGGAACTGACCCGGCTCCTCGACTTGTATGGCAAACCGGAGGTCATCGTCTGTGACAATGGCACCGAATACACCTCGATGGCGATGTTCAAATGGGCTCGGGACAGTGGCGTTGATCTCCAGTTCATACAGCCGGGGAAACCCAGCCAAAACGGTTTCATCGAAGCCTTCAACGCCCGTGTAAGGGATGAATGCCTGAATGAAAACCTGTTTTCAAGCCTGAGAGAGGCGCAGGATGTAACCGAAAGATGGAGGATCAGCTGGACACCCGTATTAACCTGGCGTGATGAGCGATTTTGTGATGTTGTGTTTTTTTATGCTTTTTTGAGGGAGTGGGACATGGAACGGAGAGGTTTTTTCAGTCTGTCGGAGCATCTTGATTAGATCAGCAAGGACGCGCTGGAGGTTCTGGAGGCCACGTTTGACTATTTCCGGGGGTGGCTGGTCGAGGGGTTGGGGTATGGCGATGGCGCGAAAGGTGGTCGCCCGCCCTTTGATCCGGTGTCCATGTTCAAGGCGATGATCCTGCAGGCGCAGCATAACCTGAAAAAAATGGAATTTATGATCCGGTGTCCTGGATGCGCTTTCTAAATTTCGACCTTGGCGGCCCAACACCGGACGAGAACACGATCCGCCTGTTTCGCAACAAACTGACGGAAACCGGGACCTTGCGGCGGGTGATGAAGGCTTTTGACTGGCAACTGCACAAGAAAGGCTATATCCCGATGTCGGGGCAGATCGTCGATGCGTCCCTTGTCCCGGCCCCGAAGCAACGCAACACCGAGCCTGAGAAAAAAGCCGTCAAGGAGGGTAAAAGCGCAACTGAAATCTGGCCGGATGACCCCGCCAAAGCAGCACAAAAGGATGTGGATGCGCGCTGGACGCTGAAGGTGGGCGGCAAGGTTCGCTACCGGCCTGATGGCACACCTCTGCCACAAATCGCCACTCGGCGACAAGTCCCACATCAGTATTGACCGGCGCTACGGTTTCATCCGGGGCCAGGCCGTGACATCGGCTACAGCTGCGGACGGGCATCAACTCAGGCGTGTGTTTGATACGGACAACACGTCAGCCGAAGTCTGGGGTGACACCCGTTCCGAAAGCAATGAGAAATGGCTGGCGAAGAAAATGTTGGTCAGCCGTATCCATCGCAAGAAACCCAAAGGTAAACCCATGCCGAAAGCCAGTGCACGGGCCAACGCGCGAAAATCAGCCATCCGTGCACGGGTCGAGCATGTTTTCGCCCATCAGAAAAACCGCTTCGGTCTGTTCATCCGCACCCTCAAGCGGGCAGAAGCCAAACTGACGCTGGCCAATCTCGCGTACAACATGGATCGCCTGATCTTCCATGAACGCCGGGCAACCGCAGTCCGTCCGGAATGCGGATTCCGTCGCAAAAAACGTCCCGCCAACGCAATCTGCGGCGAAAAAAACGCCGTCTCGAAAAATCACAATTGGCCACAGCAGGGCATAAATCGGGGGTTAATACGGGTGTCCAGCTGGACACCCGTATTAACCTGGCGTGATGAGCGATTTTGTGATTCTATGTTTTTTTATGCTTTTTTGAGGGAGTGGGTCATGGAACGGAGAGGTTTTTTCAGTCTGTCAGATCATCTTGATCAGATCAGCAAGGACGGTGATCCTCTGGAGGTTCTGGAGGCCACGTTTGACTATTTCCGGGGGTGGCTGGTCGAGGGGTTGGGGTATGGCGATGGCGCGAAAGGTGGTCGCCCGCCCTTTGATCCGGTGTCCATGTTCAAGGCGATGATCCTGCAGGCGCAACATAACCTGAAGAAGATGGAATTCATGATCCGGTGTCCTGGATGCGCTTTCTGAATTTCGACCTTGGCGGCCCGACGAGAACACGATCCGCCTGTTTCGCAACAAACTGACGGAAACCGGGACCTTGCGGCGGGTGATGAAGGCTTTTGACTGGCAACTGCACAAGAAAGGTTATATCCCGATGTCGGGGCAGATCGTTGATGCGTCCCTTGTCCCGGCACCGAAGCAGCGCAACACCGAGCCTGAGAAAAAAGCCGTCAAGGAGGGTAAAAGCGCAACTGAAATCTGGCCGGATGACCCCGCCAAAGCGGCACAAAAGGATGTGGATGCGCGCTGGACGCTGAAGGTGGGCGGCAAGGTTCGCTACCGGCCTGATGGCACACCTCTGCCACAAATCGCCACTCGGGTACAAGTCCCACATCAGTATTGACCGGCGCTACGGTTTCATCCGGGGCCAGGCCGTGACATCGGCTACAGCTGCGGACGGGCATCAACTCAGGCGTGTGTTTGATACGGACAACACGTCAGCCGAAGTCTGGGGTGACACCCGCTCTGAAAGCAATGAGAAATGGCTGGCGAAGAAGATGCTGGTCAGCCGTATCCATCGCAAGAAACCCAAGGGTAAACCCATGCCGAAAGCCAGTGCACGGGCCAACGCGCGAAAATCAGCCATCCGCGCACGGGTCGAGCATGTTTTCGCCCATCAGAAAAACCGCTTCGGTCTGTTCATCCGCACCCTCAAGCGGGCAGAAGCCAAACTAACGCTGGCCAATCTCGCCTACAACATGGATCGCCTGATCTTTCATGAACGCCGGGCAACCGCAGTCCGTCCGGAATGCGGATTTCGTCGTAAAAAATGTCCCGCCACCGCAATCTGCGGCGAAAAAAACGCCGTCTCGAAAAATCACAATTGGCCACAGCAGGGCATAAATCCGGAGTTAATACGGGTGTCCAGCTGGACACCCGTATTAACCTTGGAAAGAAAAGGCATTCTGTGTTCTAACGGCCATGAGGGTTACAGGAGGAGTCATTCAGTGAAAATCATCCCAAACCGCCTGTTCAGTTAGGCTTCAGACCGCGAAACGGCGTGAAAAATTGCCGAAACGCCATGTCCACACCAGTCAATCTCACCTCAGGTTAGCGGGTTAATGCGGGTGTCCAAATGCTTATCAAGTGAATAAAACCCACTAAACTTGTTACAGTGAAATTGGCAGAGAATTTTAAGAGGATGATTTTTTAAGATCACGATAGAAATTTTCGTGACCACCAAGCGCAAGGAGCGTCAGCGTAATAGTCTGATCTTCATAGCTATAAGCAATAAGCGTTAATTGCTTAACCATCTTGAATTTATGGACACGGACATGGGAAAGGTCACCGCTCTTAGATTGCCCAATCGAGGGATCTTTCATGATCTCTTGAATAGCGTCATCAGTATCGCGTTTTTGATTTTTATGGAGCTTTTTATACGCTTTTTGAAAGAGCGGTTTTTGTAAAATATTCATGGTTTAATCTTGCGAAAACTCAAAGGGTACAGTCTCTTCTTCCAATGCCAATAGAATATCTTGGATAAAACTATATGGGAGATCGGGATTTTCTTCCGCGATCTTGCCGATGCGTGACCAATATTCAATTTGCTTGGGCGTAGAACGGCTATAAACCGCAGCATAACGCTTGGCTTCGTTGATGAGATCATCTGAAAGTTTAATGGTTGTTGACATTGCCTAATCCTCATTAATGATGAGCTTACAGTTATACTATAGGTTATAATAGGTAAAAAAGCAACCTTCTAAAGCAAGTTTACAAGCGGCCAACAAACAAAAGAGTGAGAGAACATGGGCGTATCGCTTCGGGAATATGCACGCCGCAGAGGCGTTACAGAGGGTGCTGTGCGAAAAGCCATTAAAACGGGCCGTGTCACGCCAGAACCTGTGCTGTTCTCCCTGAATCTTGATCCATTGATAAGTTATTTTTTTGTCATTTTCACGGAGGCCCTCAATGAAGCGCAGATTTACGGACGCACAGATGATCGGGATTTTGAAGGAACACGAGGCAGGTATTCCGGCCAGGGAGCTGGACACCCGTATCAACCCCCGATTTATGCCCTGCTGTGGCCAATTGTGATTTTTCGAGACGGCGTTTTTTCGCCGCAGATTGCGTTGGCGGGACGTTTTTTGCGACGGAATCCGCATTCCGGACGGACTGCGGTTGCCCGGCGGTCATGGAAGATCAGGCGATCCATGTTGTAGGCGAGATTGGCCAGCGTCAGTTTGGCTTCTGCCCGCTTGAGGGTGCGGATGAACAGACCGAAGCGGTTTTTCTGATGGGCGAAAACATGCTCGACCCGTGCACGGATGGCTGATTTTCGCGCGTTGGCCCGTGCACTGGCTTTCGGCATGGGTTTACCTTTGGGTTTCTTGCGATGGATACGGCTGACCAACATTTTCTTCGCCAGCCATTTCTCATTGCTTTCAGAGCGATAGGCTGTGTCACCCCAGACTTCGGCTGACGTGTTGTCCGTATCAAACACACGCTGGGTTGATGCCCGTCCGCAGCTGTAGCAGATGTCACGGCCTGGCCCCGGATGAAGCCGTAGCGCCGGTCAATACTGATGTGGGACTTGTAGCCAAAGGTCGGCGTAGCGATTTGTGGCAGGGGTGTGCCATCAGGCCGGTAGCGAACCTTGCCGCCCACCTTCAGCGTCCAGCGCGCATCCACATCCTTTTGGGCCGCTTTGGCGGGGTTATCCGGCCAGATTTCAGTTGCGCTTTTACCCTCCTTGACGGCTTTTTTCTCAGAAGCTGTCTAACAACTATTAATTATTTATCAATAAATTGTCTTTAATAATTTTCGGCATGACTTATGATACTGATCTCACCGATACTCAATGGTCTCTGTTGAGCGGATATTTTGAGCACCGCAATGGCGGTGGCCGTCCCTTCAAACATTCGCCCAGGAATATATTAAATGCCTGTTTTTACGTCTTAAAAACAGGCTGTCAGTGGCGACTTCTTCCCAAGGATTTCCCGCCATGCCGTTCACGGCCATTTCAGTCGCTGGAAAAAGGATGGAACCTGGCACATTATCCTGCGTGACCTCCATGGCGTGCTTCGGCTGCTTGAGGGCCGGAACAGACAGGCAAGCGCGGCCATTATCGACTCACAATCGGTCAAGGCCCGGACACAAAAAAGGGGGCCGGCAAAAAAGTGAAGGGAACCAAGCGGCATTTATGGGTGGATGTGCTCGGGTTTCCGCTACATCTGGTGGTGCATGATGCTGGAATACAGGATCGCGGCCCGCATTCTATTGAAAGATATAAAGAAAAAGCATAGAAGGCTGAAATTGTTCCGGGCTGGTTATCGCGGGCCGATCATGGAGGCATTGGCCAATCAGGAAAAACTGAAAATCGAGATTGTAAAGCGAGGTGAGGAAAAAGCGTTCAAGCTGCTGCCAAAACGCTGGATTGTCGAGCGATCTTTCGCATGGCTGGAGCCTGCAAGGCGGCTGGCAAAACATTACGAAAATCTCGACAAAACGCAGGAAGCCATGATCCGGCTACGCTTCATACAAATCGCAATCAACAGAATTATAAAACTTATTTGTTAGACAGCTTCTCAGGCTCGGTATTGCGCTGCTTCGGTGCCGGGACAAGGGACGCATCGACGATCTGCCCCGACATCGGGATATAACCTTTCTTGTGCAGTTGCCAGTCAAAAGCCTTCATTACCCGCCGCAGGGTCCCGGTTTCCGTCAGTTTGTTGCGAAACAGGCGGATCGTGTTCTCGTCCGGCGTCGGGCCGCCAAGGTCGAAATCCAGAAAGCGCATCCAGGACACCGGATCATGAATTCCATTTTTTTGTCGCTCAGGTTATGCTGTGCCTGCAGGATCATCGCCTTGAACATGGACACCGGATCAAAAGGCGGGCGACCACCTTTCGCGCCGTCGCCATACCCCAGCCCCTCGACCAGCCACCCCCGGAAATAGTCAAAATCCACCGTGGCCTCGAGAACCTCCAGAGGATCACCGTCCTTGCTGATCTGATCAAGATGATCTGACAGACTGAAAAAAACCTCTCCGCTCCATGACCCACTCCCTCAAAAAAGCATAAAAAAACATGGAATCACAAAATCGCTCATCACGCCAGGTTAATACGGGTCTCCATCTGGAGGACAGATCATCACAGGTCGAACTCGGTGCCCATGCCCTCATCATTCTGGATCAGGCCGGAGGGCACACGACAAACAATCTGGATAGTCCCGACAATATCACCCTCTTGCCTCTGCCGCCACGCAGCCCGGCCCCGGTCGAAAACCTCTAACAATATCTGCGACGGAATTGGCTGTCAAACAGAATAGTCCAATCTCAGATGGGTTCCCTCTGCTGTGGCGCGTGGAATAACTTCACCGGAAGACCATGGAAAACCATGTCCATTGGATACAGAAAATGAACCCATGGGTGCTGACTTTCCGGAAATGGTATAACTGCTCAATGGCATAGGTTTGGGGAGAACAGCAGGAAAGACCGCACAGTTCACTTGGTTATATGCCCCCGGAGGACTTTCGCCGCGCTAGAGGGGCATGCCCCTCTAGCGCAAAAGAATGCCACATGATAAATATCAAATTCCTAACCGTGGAAGTGGCCCTGAGGCAGGGGGAAGGTCAACATCATCAAGGCCACCTAATTTGCTACTGCGTGAATTCTCAACAAACGCTGATCACTTTGCAGCGTATCAAAAATTAATTGAATGTGACCTGGCGATGTCCAAGAGAAGAAACAACCATTATGTGCCAGTTTGGTATCAAAAAGGCTTTTTGTCAAGGTCTCAAAACCAGCTTCATCGTTACGACCTAAATCCAAAAATGAAAGTGTTGGATGACGGGCGTAAAATAGCGATGAATGCCTATCGACTTCGACCTGTGAGCAAGTGTTTTGTCGAATACGATCTCTATTCTACATTTTTCGCGGACAAGGTTAGTGACCAAATCGAAAGCATATTGTTCGGTGCCATAGATGATAGAGGTGCTAGGGCCGTTAGAGCTTACATAACTAATAACCCTGAGAAATGGCGCGAACACTTCCAAAGTTTCTTTGAATTCATCGACGCCCAAAAAATCCGAACACCCAAAGGGCTAAGTTGGATCAGCAAGCATTATGATAATTTGACGCAAAACGAATTGATGGTCGAGATGGCCAACATTCGCAACATGCACGTTACGATTTGGACTGAAGGGGTTCGCGAAATTGTCTCCGCAAAGGATTCAGACATAAAATTCATAACCTCTGATCATCCTGTCACAACCTACAACTACGCCTTGCCACCAACCTCAGCAGAGTGCCTATTCCCTGAAGAACCAGACATTGCCTTAAAAGCAACGCAAACCATTTTCCCTTTGGATCTAAACCACTGTTTGATCCTTACAAATTTAGAATACGCTCAAGAGCGTGATGGCTGCGTACCGCTAGAAAAACGAGAATACTCTCAAAAGCATAGAAGCAGCCTAGTACGGACTGATCAATTTATTAATAGTCGTAACTTAACACGTAGTGAGGTCTCAGTAATCAATAGCATTATCAAAACCAGAGCACGAAAGCATATCGTGGCTGGAGAAAAAGAATGGTTGTTGCCTGAAAACGAAGCACGAGGGACATGGGCAGATTTTCGCACTGTGGTAATGCCGCCAAACGAACCTTTGAAGTATCCAGGAGAAATCTATATTGGGTATGCAGGCGGCCGTTCTGATTATCAAGACGCTTTCGGACGTCGACATCCCGAAAATAAATGCCTCAGAAAAGAGGTTCCAGAAAAACTCAAGCCGAGGCAGTCATGCGGCTGTGGAAGCGGGAGGCAGTTCCGCAACTGTTGTAGAGGCAAGGCAGAGCACGAAAGACCATCGTGGAAAGTTTTAAGTATTCGAGAGAGGAATTTAGCCCTTTGTCGCGGCATCAGAGATATTCTGGGGTTTCATGAGGGAAAAGATCGGAATTGGAATGATGTAAGACAATCTCTTTCTGGAGAGCAGGTTAAAAAAGTTTATGAGCTTTATGGATTCTTATGGCCTGTAGAAACAGAAATCATGGAGTTGTTGCCAAAGCCAGACAGCAGATTGCGAGCTGTGTATTCGGGCTTAATTGACCCGCGCGTGTTACCCCAGAATGCAATATCTTTGTCTCTATATTTCGATGAAATTTTCATTCAGTCGCCGTTCGTGAACCCGAACAGCGTCAGGCCAGAATTCAGCCCGGTTGAAAACCCTAACCAATATAGGCGAGAGGCTTTAAAGCATTTTTTTCTGGTATTGGAGTTAGAGCCCTTCATTAGGGATGGGTTCATCAATTTCATCCCCGACATATGTAATTTTGACCGTCATTTACAAGAACAGATGTTGGATATGGCAAAACAACGTTCGAAGTTGTTGCCAATAAACGACGGTGATCTGGATCTTGTTCAAAAATTGTGCAGGCAAGATTTGATGTACATGTTACCGCGAACTGTGCTCAAGCAGGAAATTCAGACGAATGTTTCAGACATCGACGAGCAAGGCGTAGAAGCCGCGCTCGCACGTATTGAGGAGCTTAAAGCTCAAGATCCTTTTATTCTTCTGGATGAAAGTGAGGATGGCACAGGGGACGGTCAACTTTTGATGTCCAGCTTTGCTCCAAATTTTGAAATTTCACTTTTCCTAGCACAAGTTACCGGGTCAGTTTTGTTGACTGACAACAAGTGCAAGTGGAAAGAAATGTTGTATTTCCAACGAAATAATTTTCGCCATCAGGGTGCAAATTGGGACAACCTTTTGTCTGAGGTGCAGTCCATTAAACTTCCCGTTAATGCGCATGCCTTTAGAACTCTAGATCTAAGGATGCAGGGCAAATTCGAGAGGATGAGACTAGCATTAAAGAACTTGTGCAGATTTATTCGCTCAGACCCTCAACACAAAAACCAGGCAATTGCAGAAAGAAACATCATTAAACAATTGAGAAGTGGTGAGAAAATTGCACTTAGCGAAAATGATGCTGCACCCATTTCTCATGAGTTCGACAGATTTTATGACAAAAGTAGGCAAAATCACTGTTCCTTTAAGTTTTTTGCGCCGCGAGGAGGTATTCAGAGCACAAATTCTCAAAGGATGTTGTTATCTAGAGGTGGTTCAGCCCATCTTGACCATGTTTCAATAGCAATTCTTGTTGAACACAATTGGAATTATAAGTTTTTGATGGATTGACCGCTTGATTGGCAGCAGCAGAGGTCAGGCGCATAAATTTCTCAGAAGCTGTCTAACAAATAAGTTTTATAATTCTGTTGATTGCGATTTGTATGAAGCGTAGCCGGATCATGGCCTCCTGCGTTTTGTCGAGATTTTCGTAATGTTTTGCCAGCCGCCTTGCAGGTTCCAGCCATGCGAAAGATCGCTCGACAATCCAGCGTTTTGGCAACACCTTGAACGCTTTTTCTTCACCTCGCTTTAGTTCGCGCTGAACAAAGCCTAAGCTATTGCTATTTCGAAGCGTTGGAGGCGTTGTGAAGTATTCGGTTTTGCCGTTTTCGTCGTCCTGATCACCGCATTGATGACCCGGACAAGCCAAAACGCGATGGCGTTCAGACGCATGTTATGGCCGCCAGCAAGGCGTTCATGGCGTCTCCAGTCTGGCCTTTCAGAAAGTTCCGGTCAAGGCAGCCATCGGTTTTCATGTGTCCGATGGTGGCCTCGATGGCCGACCTTCGTTTGAGTTCGCGCGTCATCTGCGGGCTCAATCCGCGCGTGCGCCCTGACATCATGACCGAGGCCTCACCCTCGTCATTGTGGCCACGATAGCCCCTGTCGACGTAGACCCGTTCCGGGTCGACTCCAGTCATCCGGGCGGCCCGGGCCACTGTATCGGCCAGAGTATGGCCATCGTAGGGATTGCCCCGGAAACTTTTCGCCGCCAGCACCAGACCCTCACGGTTGGTGGTGGCAATCCCGACCCTGGCACCAAACTCGTCAGGATTACGCGCCTTACCCCTGGCGATGCAGGCAACTTCCGGAGCGTGCAGGGCATAGAGCCTGTTCCTGTCCCCGGGCTGTTGCATCAGAAGACGTTCCACCAGGCCCAACAGTTTCGCGAACCGGGCCTCGAGGCCGGCGTTCCCGGCAATCTTACGGACAATATCGCGGAAAACCCGGCCCGGACAGGTCTTGAGTTTCCTGATCTCGCGGCGCATGCGCCGGAACTGTCTGGCATGGGCGTAACGCCCGGCCATAAGGGCAACGCGTCTGGCCACACGGGTGTGGCTGCGGCGCAGGACAAGGCCGTGCCGTTTGGCCTGAGAACTTGCAACGCTTTCAGATACAGACGGCTGTCGGTGGGATGGGCGATGGCCCCGGGTTGAACGCCACCGTAATCCGCTCGAAGCTGCTGTCCTTGACCGTCAACCGCAACACCGACTGTCGCCGACAGAACCTGCTCCATGCCTGCGGAACCGACACGCTTGCGCCAGCGCGTCATCGTGCCGGAGTCAATCGGCAGGCGGTGCTGAAAAAAATCAAAACCGCAGAAATACGGCCAGTAGGGGTTCTCGACCCACCGCTCCACAACCTCATCAGGTCGTACATGTGTTTCAGATCGTGCAGCCCGACCATCAAACGCGTTGGTTTCGCCGGACGGCGGCCTGTCGTGCTTGCCAAAGGCATCGTCGAATGCGGACCAGGTCATCAAGTTGCTCAGGCGTATCAGATTATGTTCCTTGTCGATGATCGAATCAAGGCGTTCGCGAAAGAGGTCGGTGGTGTTGCTTCTTGGGCTTCATGAAAATCTACCAGAAAACGAGGGGTGAAAGCGATCCTGCCGGCATTTTACAATATTTGATTCCCTCTGGGAATCCATATTATCTGCGGACTTCAGAGTTTTTCAGCGCGAACTAATGAAGGCTTTTGACTGGCAACTGCACAAGAAAGGTTATATCCCGATGTCGGGGCAGATCGTCGATGCGTCCCTTGTTCCGGCACCGAAGCAACGCAACACCGAGCCTGAGAAAAAAGCCGTCAAGGAGGGCAAAAGCGCAACTGAAATCTGGCCGGATAACCCCGCCAAAGCAGCACAAAAGGACGTGGATGCGCGCTGGACGCTGAAGGTGGGTGGCAAGGTTCGCTACCGGCCTGATGGCACACCCCTGCCACAAATCGCCACGCCGACCTTTGGCTACAAGTCCCACATCAGTATTGACCGGCGCTACGGCTTCATCCGGGGCCAGGCCGTGACATCGGCTACAGCTGCGGACGGGCATCAACCCAGCGTGTGTTTGATACGGACAACACGTCATCCGAAGTCTGGGGTGACACAGCCTATCGCTCTGAAAGCAATGAGAAATGGCTGGCGAAGAAAATGCTGGTCAGCCGCATCCATCGCAAGAAACCCAAGGGTAAACCCATGCCGAAAGCCAGCGCACGGGCCAACGCGCGAAAATCAGCCATCCGCGCACGGGTCGAGCATGTTTTCGCCCATCAGAAAAACCGCTTCGGTCTGTTCATCCGCACCATCGGTCTCAAACGGGCAGAAACCAAACTGACGCTGGCCAATCTCGCGTACAACATGGATCGCCTGATCTTCCATGAACGCCGGGCAACCGCAGTCCGTCCGGAATGCGGATTTCGTCGTAAAAAACGTCCCGCCACCGCAATCTGCGGCGAAAAAAACGCCGTCAACGTCTCGAAAAATCACAATTGGTCACAGCAGGGCATAAATCGGGGGTTGATACGGGTGTCCAGCTGGTTGCGGATTTATCGCTGGACAGGATGGCGTTGGAGGAGGTTCTAAAAAAGATCTGGGCGTCGCCGCGCTGTTGTGCTGCTTCAGGAGACTGGCCTGACGCCGATCCTGTCGTCTGGCGGGTCAGCCGCGTTCTACGCACCGCTACAAACCGGTTCAGTCACCGGAGACAGAGTTGCGGCGGAAGATGCGGGAGCTGGCCGATCGGCATCGTCGCTTTGGCCATCCGCGATGGCATGTTCTGCTCAGGCGTGAGGGCTTCGGGGCCAACCACAAAAAGACCCATCGGATATACGTCGAAGAAGGTTTGCAGGTACGCAAGCGCAAGAAAAGGCGGCGATCGTTCGCAGGCCCCTGGTGCTGCCGACATCCCCCGGACAGAAATGGAGCATGGACTTTATGAGCTATCCAGCGGCCGGCGTATCCGGCTGTTCAATGTTATCGATGATTTCACCAGACAATGCCACGCCATGACCGTGGATTTTTCGATTAACGTTCTTCGGGTGGCCAGGGAACTGACCCGGCTCCTCGACTTGCATGGCAAACCGGGGGTCATCGTCTGTGACAATGGCACCGGATACACCTCGATGGCGATGTTCAAATGGGCTCGGGACAGTGACGTTGATCTCCAGTTCATACAGCCGGGCAAGCCCGGCCAAAACGGTTTCATCGAAGCCTTCAACGCCCGGGTCAGGGATGAATGCCTGAATGAAAACCTGTTTTCAAGCCTGAGAGAGGCGTGACCGAAAGATGGAGGATCAACTATAACAATCACAGGCCACACTCCGCCCTGAATTGGGCAACACCCAATGAATTCGCATCACTCTGTTCCGTGTTAACCCGGAACAGAGTGGACAAGATCGCATGAACCTGTCATATGGGAAAAGCTGACTACTCAGTGGAACAGCTTTGGGGAGAACAGCACCGGATGCGTCATAATCCTGACGCAAGGGAAGGGGCTGATCCAAGAAAACCTCCAAAAATGTTTCCTTCAGGGTTGGTGCGCAGGAAGAACCCGTGGCTCTCAGATGTGCTATGGATTTCGCGTAAATCTCTCGAAACGACTGCTGGAACACCCTGTGTCCGCAAGTTTCCCGAGCTTGATCAAAATACAGCCCGCTTTGTCTCAGCGAAAAGTGTCCGGCGGACACCTATCTATCTGCTAAGCTACAGCAACGCCCTGAGGTCTTTCATCAAAAGGAAGAGATGAAAAGGGTTTGTTGGACTAGGCTCCAAGTCAAAAGCTTCATACCAATCTCGTGCGTCCTCATCCTTTGCATGTACAAGTAACGCACGAATGCCTGCAATATCAGCAACCTGTGCAGTTCTTAGCAATGCGTCTTTAAGCAAGGCTTTACCAAGACCACACCTTTGAAAGTCTTTATGAACGGCAAGCCGGGCCAGAAGCATGACGGGAACGGGGTGGCGTGCGATGCCCTTCTGAACACGTTCAGTTGTCCGGGCATGTTCTACAGCACTTACAGCCAGGCTATGAAAGCCAACAACAACACCCGAGTTTTCCTCCCTTATTACGTAGGTTGTTGCACTGCCAGCCTTCTGGTTGGTCAATGCGTATTTGTGGATATGCTGATTGAGCGAGTCTTTGCCACAATCAAAGCTCGCCACATCGTGTGATTTATCCAGCTTACTTACTGGAGAAAACTTATTCCGGGATGTCACTCAACGATGCTCTTTTCCGAAAGCAATTTAGCAAGGCGAGGTTTGTGTGTGACTGGACGATCAAGGGCTTGCTGAAATTCGTCCCATTTGGCATCATCCAATTCGAAAAGGCGACGGTTCGCAAGTGCCTCCTCAGCTGCAGTTACACCGGCATCCAACAGAAATTCCGTAACATTCTTGTGGGCGCATTGGGCCGCTGATTGCAACAATGACTTCATCCTTGCAGTTGTTCTGACTTCAATTCTTTCTGTTTTCGCTTCTGCATACAACATGAGTAAGCTCCTTTCCGACTCTGTTTATAGTATACGTACATAATCCGTACAACATAAATTAACCACTCTCCCTTGCAAGGTCTATGATATGCTGTCGTGAACGCTTGGCTGGTGCTTGCTGTCTGTTAGAGGTGATCCTGGTTTTTCGACCAGATATATCCAATTCATTATAATCTGGTTATACTTTATGGATGAGGTATTCATCAGATTTCGGCAGTAAGGTTTGATCTGTCCGGGAGAAGGCAGGCCTTACAATAGCGCAGGTTGCGGAGCGTTTTTGTGTGGGGCGTCACCCGTTGGCTCAAGACCCCTGAGCCGAAGACAACCCGGAATAAGCCGGCGACAAAGATTGATATGGTCGCCCTGGCGCGTGATGTTGTGGCTTATCCTGATGCATATCACTATGAGCGTGCTCGTCGTTTTGGTGTGTCAGGGGATCCATTACGCCCTGCGCCGTTTGGGTGTGACCTATAAAAAAAACTCTCACGCATCCAAAGACGTGCGCTGGCGCACGGCATGTCTTCCAAACGATGATAAAGATGTATGAGCACCGGGGCCGTCCTATTGTTCATATCGATGAAAGCGGCTTTGCCCATGACATGCCCCGCACGCATGGTTATGCACCAACAGGTCAACGGTGTGATGGCCTGTGCGATTGGCAGGCCAGGGGCCGAACCAATGCGATTGGTGCCCTGATCGGGAAAACCCTGCTGACAGTCGGCCTGTTTCAGGCAAACGTCACTGCAGATATTTTCACCGCATGGGTCAAACAGGATTTGCTGCCTCAACTTCCTGAAAACTCTGTCATCGTCATGGATAACGCAACATTTCACAAGCTACGCAGAATATCATCCAAAAAGCAGGGCATACCCTGCTCTTCCTGCCCCCTTATACCAATTCCATAAGATAAAGACTCTCTGGGCCTGGCGCGTGAGCAGATTCTGTGATTCAAGGAAGGACACAGTTTTGGAGATTTGTCATGGGTCAGCCCCTTCCCCTGCGTCAGGATGATGACGCATCCCGTCTTCGCCGCCTTCTCAACAGATTCGAACCGGACGCGCCGTTTGCTTGCCCTTGCGGTCATCCATGATGGCGGCAGTCGCAGTGAAGTCGCGCAAGTCGGCGGCGTTGGTCGTCAAATTGTTCGTGATTGGGTGTTGCGTTTCAATGCAGAAGGTCCGGACGGGCTTTTGCAGCGTTCGGGAAGCGGGCGACCGGCCAGTGAGGCCCGGCTTGCTGCCCTGATTGCCCGCGTTGAAACAGGGCCATTGCCTGCTATCGATGGTGCGCTGGCGACTTCTGGATCTGGCGCAGTGGTTATGGGAGGACTATCGCCTCAGCATCAGCGAAAGTTGCCTGAGTGCCACCTTGCGCAAACATGGATACAGGAAACTGACAGCGCGACCGCGTCATCATGGTCAGAACGGGCATGCGACTGACGCATTTAAAAAAAACTTCCCCGCCGAAATAGCCTCTCTGCAAGCCGGAATTTGTCCCACTGGAAATCCGGTGGCAGGATGAGGCGCGTGTTGGCCAGAAGAACAATATGTTGGGCCAAACGGGGCACACGGCCTGTGGCACCAAAAGACCAGCGCACAAAATCCGCCTGGATATTCGGGGCGATCTGCCCGGCCCGGGGTGTGGGGGCCGCTCTTGTCCTGCCGCAGTGTGATACACGCGGGATGCAAGGGCACCTGGAAGAAATATCATCACAGGTCGAACCCGGTGCCCATGCTGTCATTATCCTTGACAAGGCGGGCTGGCACACCACCGGCAAACTGGATATCCCGGACAATATCACCCTCTTGCCGTTGCCGCCACGCAGCCCGGCCCCGGTCGAAAATGTCTGGCAATATTTGCGACAAAACTGGCTGTCAAACCGGATCTTTGACAATCAGGACCAGATCGTTTCCCTCTGTTGTGACGCATGGAACAACCTCACCGAAAGACCATCGAAAATCAGGTCCATTGGGTACAGAAAATGGGCACATGGGTTCTAACTTTCAGGAATTGGTATTATTCCCCTGACCTCAACTCCATCGAACAAAAATGGGCCCATCTCAAAGCCGTCAGAAAACAACTCTTTTGCTCCATTCAACAACTCTTCCAAAGTGAACCATTTTATATGGGATATATAACGGTTCACCTTATGAAATCTAGCGGTTTGTGCGCGCTTTCCAGCAGTCATACTTCGTCTGGTTTTCGTCTTTCGTGCAGGGATAAAGACCAATGATTGTGGCCCCGTCTCGTACCTGCTCGATCACAAAATCTTCGTAAGCCGTCATTGTGGTCGCCTCCTCTGCGACATCATCAACCAAGTCAGCTGGTATCACAATAACACTATCGTCATCCCCGACCAGCACATCACCGGGAAAAACTGCCACGTCGCCACAACCGATAGGGCAGTTAATCTCAATCGCTTCGTGAAGGGTCAGATTTGTTGGACTAGACGGACGCTGATAATAGGCGGGTATGTCGAGCTTTCCAATGTTCATCGCATCGCGAAATCCCCCATCCGTGACCACACCCGCTACCCCCCGAACCATCAGGCGCGTGATCAAAATATCCCCCGCCGTTGCCGCCCGCGCGTCCTGACGACTATCCATCACCAGAACGTGGCCCTCTGGGCAGGTCTCGATCGCGACACGCTGGGGATGATGAGGGTTGCGAAATTGAACCAGTTGATTGCGGTCTTCGCGCGCAGGCATGTAACGGAGGGTAAAGGCGGGACCAACCATATTGTGACCCTTGGGCTGAACAGGCCCGACACCCTGTATTACCTGATTGCGGAGGTTCCTCCGGTAGAGCGCGGTGGCCAGTGTTGCAACAGACACACCCATCAATTTTTCACGGATTTTCTGATTCATTGGATAACGTCCTTAATGTCTGTGCGTCTTCTCCGGGATTAAGTCGTTTGCAGTCAGGAATTGATATAGTCGTTCAGATTGATTACCATTGAGCGGCCAGGCTGAGGGAGCCCTGGTTGGCCCGCAGTCGTGACCAATTGCCTGTAAAGCAGCCTTAACCCCCGTGACATTCACACCGTTTAACTCTTCGCCACGGATTTCTTCAAAGATCCGTATTTCTGCAATCAATGCGCGTACGAGTCTGTCATTGCCTGTTTCGAGGGCTCTGTGGATAGCAACGGAGCGTTCCGGCCAGACATTGATTAAGCCAGAGGTAAATCCCCTTGCCCCAACAGCGTAAAAGGCTGATGCCCACAGCTCTGCCAATCCGCCAACCCACGTCAATGATGGCGCACAGGCCGCCATGGCTTCGGCGAGTTTGACCGGGTGGGGTATCGCCCATTTAACCCCTTGAACGCCTGGCACTGCACACAACGCGGTAATGTCATCCGTGCCCAAAGCATCGTTGCGCAAATAGAGCACCAGAGGCAACCCATCTGACTCATCGCGAATGGCCCGCACATAGTCCACAATACCCCGTGGGGCAACGAAGGGATCCGGTGGTTGATGGATCATCAATGCAGACGCCCCAGCCTTCACCGAGGCC
Organism: Kiloniellaceae bacterium; assembly: GCA_965199245.1. Classification (GTDB taxonomy): domain Bacteria; phylum Pseudomonadota; class Alphaproteobacteria; order Kiloniellales; family Kiloniellaceae; genus Carbonatibacter. The sequence goes on along the minus strand of CBDAQP010000001.1, from coordinate 856,654 downwards.
TTCGCAAGCCTCAGCGCGTCTGGAAGGGCGCGACCAATACCGGCCAATACCGGCGCACGCCCCTTTACAATCTCCGTGACAGCCGCAACCATCCGACAAGCTTCATCTGTGCTCAAGGCATAAAATTCGCTGGTATTGCCATTGACAACTGGCAGATGAACGCCGGCCGTGAGTGCCCGGTCGATAATCGGCGTCAGCCGCTCGGGGGAGATGTCACCATCCACATCATAGGGCGTGACAAGAATACCAGAAATGCCCGTTAAAGCCTGTTCAAATAACATGGTCATCAAAAAATATCCGGCTCACCCGCCGCCTTTCCATAGTCACTTTGCAAATAGTCAAAATCGCAACCTTGATTGGCCTGGGTCACATGACGGGAGAACATCCACCCCCACCCACGCTCAAACCGGGGTTCTGGCGCGCGGAGACACTCACGGCGGCGGGTTAATTCTTTTTCGTCAACCAACATATCCAAAGAACGTTTGGGGAGATCAAGACGCACAAGATCACCTGTCTGTAAAAGTGCCAGCGGCCCGCCAACATAGCTTTCAGGTGCGACGTGCAAGACACAGGCTCCATAGGAAGTGCCAGACATGCGCGCATCAGAAATTCTCAACATGTCCCGATAGCCCTGTTTGATGAGAGATTTCGGGATCGGCAACATACCCCATTCGGGGAATCCCGGGCCCCCCTGCGGGCCAGCATTCCGCAAAACGAGCACATGATCCGGTGTCACCTCAAGGGTCTCATCCTCAATGGCCCGCTTCATATCCGGATAGCTGTCAAACACAAGGGCCGGCCCTTCGTGGACATGAAATCTGGAATCACAAGCCGCCGGTTTGATCACGGCACCGTCGGGGCAGAGATTTCCGCGAAGAACGGCAAGGGAACCCTCGGGGTAAACCGGATTGTCAAGCGGACGAATGACATCGTCATTGTAGATAGGTGCGCCCTGAACATTTTGTGCCACAGTCTGCCCTGTAACGGTGATTGCCTCACCATCCAAACGATCCAGGAGCCGCGTCATCACGCCCCGCAACCCACCCGCAAAATAAAAATCATCCATAAGATAATCTTTGCCAACCGGACGCACATTCGCGATGAGAGGAGTCGCCCGCCCAAACGCATCAAGATCATCAAGACTCAAAGGAACCCCCGCGCGGCGTGCGATCGCAATCAAATGCACCACAGCATTTGTCGAACAGCCCAGTGCCATCGCGATGATGGCCGCATTGTTGACCGCTGCACGCGTTATGATTTTGGAGGGGGTTAAATCTTCCCACACCATCTCGACAATACGCCGTCCACAGTCTGCAGACATGCGCTGGTGCGCGGACTCAACCGCTGGAATTGATGACGCCCCTGGCAAACTCAAACCCAACGCTTCGGTTATGGCCGTCATCGTCGATGCAGTCCCCATTGTCATGCAGGTTCCGGCCGAGCGGGCGATTCCTCCCTGAAGACCAAACCACTGTGCATCCGTAATCTTGCCTGCGCGACGTTCATCCCAATAGGCCCAGGCGTCGGCCCCTGACCCCAAAACCTGTCCCGCATAATTCCCCCGCAACATTGCCCCGGCGGGAAGGTAAATACACGGAACACCAGCACTAATCGCCCCCATCAGCAAACCCGGCGTGGTCTTGTCACACCCCCCCATCAACACAGCACCGTCCAAAGGGTGACTCCGGATGATTTCCTCTGCCTCCATCGCCAGCATGTTGCGATAGAGCATGGAGGTCGGCTTGGTGAACGATTCGTCTACGGACAGTACCGGAAGCTCAACCGCAAACCCGCCTGCCTGGGCAACGCCGCGTTTGACATCCTTGACTCGCTCAGGAAAGTGGGCGTGACAGGAATTTAATTCTGACCAGGTATTCAATACGCCAATCATTGGCCGGTCGAGGTATTCTGAATCTGAATAACCCAACTGCATCATACGCGAACGATGCCCGAAACTGCGCAGATCATCCGAGGCAAACCACCGCGCACTTCGCAGATCCCTTGCTGTCTTAAGCCGTGTTTTTGGCATCAAAACCCTCCCTTTATCCGCATAAATGTATGCGTATACATAATATATGTCAACCGAAGATAATCGAATTTATTACCTTAAATTATCAATTTGAATCCATATATGACATAAAAATCTTGACACCATCTACACAAAACATAAATTTAATGTTAGCGCATACATTTTTAAGAAAAATGCGTAAAACAAAAAAACTCACGAGGCTGTTTTTGCCACATTATCAAAAGAGGGAGAAAACCATGCACGTCGTTCGTCGCTTTCTATTCGTTGCCGCTGGCGCGGTGGCCCTGTTTGCTCAACCGTTGATGACAAGGGCGGCAGAGCTTCCCAAAAACATCCGCCTGGTGATTGGATCAAAATCCACGGGCGGTGATACCTACCAAAATTCAGCGATTGTCGCCGAAGCACTTTCGCAACAGCTCGGCATCAATATCAAGGTTGACGCCGTCGGCGCATCCGCAGCATTCAAATCCCTGTCGCGCGACAGTCGTGGAACAACGATGATGATTTTTCACGACCAGTCTTATCTGGGCCATCTTTACGGGCGGCGCGGTTATGAAGACCCTTTCACCAACTATGCTATCGGCCCCACCGTTGCGATTAACCCCGGCAACGCATATCTGGTGCCGAAAAACTCCGCCTATCAAAACATGGACGACATCTTCCAGGCCGCCGCTGAGGGAAAACGTATCCGCGTGGCTATTCAACCCGGGGGGGTGTCTGAAATTGGTTTTTCTGCAATGAAGAATGCGGCCCGTCTGCTCAATCCAGGCTCCGAACACAATATCGTCGCCGTCAACACTGGCTCACAATCAGATAAAAACCAGGCCATGTTTGACGGGTTAGCCGACGTGATTAACGGCTCAATCCAGGCCAACGAACAGTTTACGCAACTGGATGACGATGATCAAAAGGCAATGCGTTTTGTCTGGGCAACTGCACGGGCGCAAACACTCCGACAAGCACCGGCAAACGGCATGGGCAATACTGATCTTAAAAAGCTCCTGAATTTTGCAACACCCGAAACGAGCGTCACGTTAAACGGTCATATTGACTTTACCTTCGACAAGGAATTTTTCTTTCTCTTCAACAAAAATATGGATCCGTCGATTGCTCACAAAATTGACGCTGCGCTGAGTGAAATATTCGAGAAAGGAGAAATACAAAAGCGACAAAAATCTTCTTTTTTCATTCCCAATTTTTTGCCTTCTAATGCAGCTCGCTTACACTTGTCAAAAAAACGTGACCGCTATGCAAGAGTGATTGCTGAAATTTCAAAGTAAAGCAATCGCTCAAATCGTGAGTCCGTTCACATAAAACCTCGGACTCACGATCACTTTTTAAACAGGGGGTGGACAATGCAAAATTTTTGGGCGGTGGCGATTGATTTCGAAACCTCGCATCTCATCTTTCCGACCACCATCGCGGCGATCCTCTCTCTGCTTGGGTTGGCAATTGCTCTGCGTCATCGCTCTGAATTCATTGCCGCACCGCGCTATTGGTGTCATCTGGTGACATCTATAAACAAAATCCGCTTTGGCGGAACCCTTGTTTTGACACTGATTTATTTTTCATCAATGGAACCGATTGGGGACATCTGGCCGAATACCGGTCTGGGTTTTCTCCTCTGCTCCATACCCTATGTTTTTGCGATTGGGCTACTCTTCATGCGTGAACGAACTCCTATCGGCTCTTTCGCGTTGGGGATTACCGCTTTTTTCGCGCCTTTTGCGGTTTGGTGGATCTTTACCGACCTGTTTTTTCTCACTTTGCCCTGAGGTCATCCATGGATTTTTTTGACCTGATCTCCCCACTGTTTGTCTTACTGGTCATTGGCGGCACATTTGTCGGGATTATTTTCGGGGCTATGCCCGGCCTAACCGCAACCATGGCCGTTGTTGTCTGTCTTCCACTCACCTACTCGCTCGGTCTTGAAAACGGTCTCGCGTTGCTCCTGGGACTTTATGTTGGTGGCATCAGCGGAGGACTCGTCCCCGCCGTCCTGCTTGGCATTCCGGGGACACCCTCCTCAATCGCGACAACCTTTGACGGTTACCCTCTTGCACGACGCGGTGACGGACAAAAGGCTCTGCGCATCGGCATTATCGCTTCCTTCATCGGTGGGCTCATCTCTTTAGCCGTGCTTTTTCTCTTCGCCCCTGCATTGGCAGAATTCGCGATCAAGTTTTCCTATGTTGAAAAGTTCCTGATTATTTTCTTCGCCCTGAGTGTCATGGCGGCCTTGAGCAAAGACCTGTTACTCGGAATTTTTTCCGGGTTTCTGGGCATTTTCATCAGTTTAATCGGAACCTATGATATATCGAGGGGGGGCAATGGCGAATTACGTCTCGTCCCGGACGGAACAGCGTACTGGCTTGAAAGTGGGTTCTCTCTTTTGCCTGTATTGATCGGGATTTTTGGACTTGCCGCCATTTTAGACGATGCGCAATGTAAAGATATTGGTACAGAATGCAAAAACACGCCTGAAATCAGTCAAAATTGTCCCTTTTCATTTTCCGTATTTCGGGGCCAACTCCTGAATTTAGTGAGGTCTTCTGGAATTGGGACTTTTATCGGAATTTTGCCTGGCGTTGGGGGATCAGCTGCCTCAATCCTCGCCTACAGCACCGCTAAAAATTTTTCTCCGAGACCGGAAAAATTTGGTCAAGGTGAACCCACAGGCCTTATCGCCTCAGAGTCTGGTAACAACGGATTAACCGGGGGGGCCCTCATTCCTCTCTTGTCGCTTGGCATCCCGGGAGATTCCACAACGGCCCTCTTGATCGGGGCTTTCACCTTACAAGGCATCCAGGTTGGGCCTTTGTTTATCGGACAGAACCCCGAGACATGGAATGCCATGATTTTCGCGATGCTCATTGCGAATATAGCAATGCTCGTCACAATGTTCTGTGCGATTCGTTATTTTGCCCTCGTGGTCAAAATTCCAAAACATATCCTGTTCCCCATTATCCTCATGGTCTGTGTAACAGGTGCCTATACCATCAATTACGGCATTATGTTTGATGTCTGGACGGTCTTGATTTTTGGCTTGTTCGGTTGGTTGATGGGAAAGCTCCGGCTAGAAGTGGCTCCGTTCATCATCGGCTTTATCCTCGGGCCATCGGCTGAGGTCTATTTTATCAAAAGTCTCGAATCCTATGGCGATCTCACAATTTTCTTCACCAAAAGCTGGATCGCAGTTATGATGTGGCTCTTGATTTTAGCGTCCATGATCGCATCGGTTGTATTGTCTCGCCGTCATGCGGGGATGGATGCTGTTGATTAGTCGTCCCCAAACTTGTGGTTTTACCTTCCCTGCCCATGCGCTCCAATTCAGACACAAAGCCCAGGCGCACAGCAGGCGGACGCCCACACGAAGGCATCACGATGGCAACTGTTGGTCGGCTTGCCGGTGTGTCTCAGGTCACAGTCTCCCGGGCGTTGCGAGACCCGTCCAAGGTTTCGGAAAAAACCATGAAAAAGGTCAAGGAAGCGATTGATTTGACCGGATTTGTGCCCAACGCCCTTGCCGGAGCACTCGCCTCCAAACGTAGCAACCTGGTCACAGCGTTGGTTCCCTCTCTCACCAATATCACTTACTCTGCACTCATCACGTCCTTTTCCCACGCCATTCGTCCGCACGGCTATCAACTTTTGTTGTCGGAAACCGGTTTTGATGCGGCGGAGGAGCAGGCCCTGATTACCGCCCACCTGTCACGGCGACCGGATGCAATATTATTGATCGGAACGCGGCATACCACCGAAACACGTCGTATTCTCCTCGGCGCAAGGGTACCCGTGGTCGAGATTTTCGATATTACGGAGACCCCCATAGACGTCTGCGTCGGCATTTCCCATGACGACGTCGGGCAATGCGTCGCACGATTTGTTTTAGAAACCGGATACAAAAACACCGCAACGGTGAATGCGGCCGATGAGCGGGCCTTGAGGCGCGCAAAAGCTTTTGAAAATCAGCTGGTGATGTTGTCGGCCCGGCCTCCTCTTCATCATGATTGCATCGGCCCCGCAAGCCTGGGAGCCGGGCGTGTTGCCTTCAGGAATCTTCTCGAACGTGGTTTTTCATCAGGTCTCATTTTTTGCAGTTCCGACCTTTTAGCTCAAGGTGTCATCATCGAAGCCCAATTCCAAGGCTTGCAAATTCCTTCGGATATCGCTGTCATCGGTTTCGGAGATCAAGAATTTTCTAAAGAAATTGAACCACCTCTCACAACAGTTCGGATTGACCGCGATACCTTGGGACAGACTGCGGCTCAATTACTCTTGCAACGCCTTGCCGGCGATGACATTGACCGCACAACCATCGACCTGGGTTTTCAAATTATTAGACGTCGCTCAACCTGAGCCGTCTGGCTTGTCAAACCATTGGTACTTTGTGATCACTTTATCACACAACATGAGTGCATCTGTTGTGCGTAACACAGTGACATGATAGAGGATGAAAAGTCATATCCCCGTTATCATAAGGGTTATCATCAGGCCAAATGTTTGGAGGCTAGAATGCGAAATTGGACGTCTGGAATAGTTGCTTTGGTTACCGGTACTGTATTGGGCGGATCTGTATTCGCCGCTGACCTCACGATGCGACTACATACGCTCGTCAAGTCACCGCATCCTTACAACGACATGGCCGAATTTATGGCCCGTGAAGTTAAGGAACGTTCTGGCGGGGCCATTAAAATCAAGATTTTTGATGCTGGACAGCTTGGCAAAGACGATACCGTTCTGGGCGAGATGGCTCTTGGAACCATTGACCTGATGATTAGCACGACCAGCAATGCGGCAAAAAAGGTGCCGGAATTTCAGATTTTTTCGATGCCTTATCTCTTCACGGGCTTTGATGATATGATGGCAAAAATCGGCCCGGGGTCGAAGGCTGAAGAATATTTTCAAAACGCCTATGATAAAAACAGGCTTTCTGTCACTCTTCTGGCACTTGGGGGGTCTGGAACGCGCAATCTGTCCAACAGCAAAAAACCGGTTCAGGCCCTGGACGATATTTCCGGTTTCAGGATGCGTACGCCGCCCTCACCGATGATCGTCAAAACATGGGATGCCCTGGGAACCTTGCCAAGTACAGTTGCCTGGACAGAATTGTATGCGGCTGTTCAAACAGGTGTTGTCGACGCCTTTGAAAGCTCGATCCCCGGTTACAGGGGGGCCAAACTTTATGAAGTTGCCCCCTATCTCAGCCTCACAGGACACACAATTCAGGCAAACCACGTCTCAATCAGTGACCGGACGTGGAAGAAACTCACCGCCGATCAACGGACGATGCTTGTCAAGGTTGCTCAGGATGCCTCTGCTTTGGGGATCAGAATGGCTCAGAAATACGAGGCTGAACTGGTTGAAACTTTACAAAAAAATCACGGTGTGACCGTCACCCGCCCCGACAAGGACGCGTTTCGTAACGCCCTAAAGCCGGTACAGACGAGACTGGTTTCCGAACTTGGTCTGGAGGACGCGCTGGCGACCATCAACTAAAACAGCGCGAGGCTGAAGGTCGTGTCTGCGTTTGTTGATTTTATTGACCGCCTGTTACGGGTGATTCTTGCCGGTTTGTTTGCAGGCCTGATCGCTGTGGTTGCCCTCCAGGTCGTGGCGCGAAATATCCTCCTGGTTCCGGTCCCATGGTCTTTGGAGGTTGCTCAGCTTTTATTTTCCTGGTGTCTCTTTACGGGCGCGGCTTTGGCCTTTCGATACGAGGAACACTACAGGGTCGATTTATGGTCTTCGAACAGCCCGCTTGATGTCATACCAAAGACCACCGCGTTGCTGGCCACAGTGATTGTTGTCTTTGTCTTGGTTCGGCATGGCATTGAAATGAGCGAGATCGGGTTAAATAGAATGTCTTTGTCGTTGAATATGTCAGAGTTTTGGTTTTACTTACCGATACCGGTTTGCGGGTTGCTCATCGCTCTGTTTCAGTGCGAGAAACTGACAAAAGGTGCGCTGGAATGAACCCGATTGTTCTTCTGATCGGGGGGTTCTTTGTTCTCATTGCGCTTCGGGTCAATATCGGCTTTTCACTCATTTTATCCTCTGTCTTCGTCATCCTTTGGGAAGATCTGCCGCTAACATCCGTCGTCAATCAAATGTACGCGAGTACAGAGAGCTTCACACTTCTTGCCATCCCGTTCTTTATGTTTTTGGGGCGTCTTTTGAACGCGGGGAGCATCACGGATCGATTGTTGCGGGTTGCAGACGCATCGGTTGGTCATATTCGTGGTGGCCTGGGTCACGTTAATGTTTTTGTCTCCATGATCTTTGCCTCACTTTCGGGTTCCGCCGCCGCAGATACTGCATCCGTCGGTTCAATCTTGATCCCGGCAATGAAAAAAGCAGGGTATCGCCCGGCCTTTGCCGTGGCCTTGACGGCGGCGTCATCGACACTTGGGGTCATCATTCCCCCTTCGATCATTTTGATTGTCTATGGTGCGTTTGGTAATGTTTCGATTGGTGCGCTGTTTCTTGGTGGCATTGTTCCAGGTGTGATGATTGGTTTTTTTATGATGGCCTACACCTATGTCATGGCCCTACATGACGGCTATCCCGCAAATCCTTTCCCGGGGATGATTGCCCTGGCAAGGGCCCTCTGGCGGGGGGCGGCCGCCGCTTTAATTCCGGTCTTTGTCCTCGGTGGGGTGGTCGCAGGTTTTTTTACCCCGACTGAAGCCGCTATCAGTGCGGTTTTGTGGGCCCTGATTTTGACTTTTGTTCTCTATCGTGATTTGTCGATCAAGGACTTGCCGGGTCTACTCACGCGAGCCACCCTGGATTTTTCGGTACCCCTGTTCACCGTCGCAGGGGCAGGAATTTTTGGGTGGTTGATCGCTTATCTCGGCGCAGCAGAGACTGTCGTGACCTTCATAACGGCACAGACAACTGATCCCGTCGGGATTATATTATTGCTGATCGGCTTTTTGTTGCTCATCGGCACAGTCTTGAATCCTGTTTCGGCACTTCTTATTTTTTTGCCTATTATTCAAGCACTTGGCGATCGGGTCCATATGAATCCTGTTCATATGGGGGTGCTGTCCACGATTGTGTTGTCTGTTGGCCTGATTACGCCACCCTATGGCATTTGTTTGCTGATTGCGTCTCAAATCGGTGATGTTGCTTTGAACAAGGCGATGCTTGCCGTCATACCTATCGTGGTTTTGACACTCTCGGTTGCAATTGTGTCAATTTTTGTTCCCGATATTGTGCTGGCACTTCCCAAACTATCGTTTCCCAATCTCTTTCGGGGAGGGTAAGTGAATTCCATGAGTGCGTGCGTCACGTTGATTACAGGTGCCTCAAGCGGGATCGGTGCAGCAATCGCGCAAAAGATTGCCGCACCCGGACAAAGCCTTTTTTTACATGCACGCGGTGGACACAAGACCGAAGCCCTTGACTCCGTCGCCCAAAAGGCACGAGAACAGGGGGCAGAGGTTGAAACCATCCTCTTTGACCTTGGAGAAAAGAACGCAGGGACGCATATTGTCAATCGTGTGATTACACGCTGTCATCGTTTGGATCGCATTGTTTCCAACGCTGGTTTTGCTGTTCATGCCCCTGTTGGTGAGGTCACGCGTCAGGCACTCGATCAATCCCATCAGGTGATGACGGGGGCGTTTTTCGATATGGTGAGTGTTGCCTTGCCCGCCTTGAAAAAATCCACCTGTGGACGCATTGTTATCACCTCTTCCTTTGTGGTTGACCAAATGCCCGGGGAGCGTTTATTTCCGGTCACAGCCGCTGCCAAAGGCGCACTGGACTCACTGGCGCGCACACTTGCCGTTCAACTTGCGCAAGATGGCATTACTGTCAACAGCGTTGCACCGGGATTTACGCAGAAAGACCCGTCAGGTCATTCCGCACTCTCGCAAAATAGCTGGGCACAGGCGGCGGCCCTGACACCGAACCGACGCCTTGCAACGCCTGCGGACATTGCCGCTGCTGTTGCGTTCTTTCTCTCCCGGGAGGCACGCCACATTACGGGCCAGACTTTGCGCGTCGATGGCGGCCTTTCCCTTATCTAAGGAGTTTCACAATGCCAATGATCAGAATCACCCTCGCCGAAGGACGCACAGCAGAACAGAAAAAAAAGGCCGCTCAGGAAATGACAGAAACGATGGTGCGCCATTGCAATGCACACCCTGAACATGTCTACGTTGTCTTTGACGATATTTCAGCAGATGACTGGACAGTGGGTGGCGTGACAATTCGCGAACGAAAAGCCAGACGGGGAGAGGCGTAAAAAGACACAATGTTGTCTCCACAGTATATTGAAAGCCTCACAAACCCGCTCAGTTTGTCGCATTGGGGGGCTTTTGAGGCAGAGGTTGAAAATGGACGCCTGATCGCCACGCGCCCTTTAAAAGGGAGCGGTGCTGATCCTGATATGATCGGGGCCATCGCTGATCTGGTCTATTCACCTCAACGTATCGATCAGCCCTACATGCGTGCTGGCTGGTTCCGTGATCGAGATCAAATTGTTCATCCGCGTGGACGCGAAGAAATGGTTCCTGTGAGCTGGGAAACCGCACTTTCACACATCGCGAACGAACTGGAGCGCGTGCGCGAGCATTATGGATATCAAGCGATTTTTGCGGGATCTTACGGGTGGTCGAGTGCGGGGCGTTTCCATCATGCCCGCACGCAAACCCGCCGATTCTTTGGCGCGTTCGGCGGGTTTACGGATCAGACGGGCAATTATAGCTGGGGGGCCGCACAAATCATTTTGCAAAAGGTTCTTGGAAATGCTGATGCCGTTTCAGGTGCGGCGACGTCGTGGCGCACGATTGTCGATCACACTGACGTCTTGGTTGCTTTCGGTGGACTCTCTGCCAAAAATTGGCGCGTGACCTCCGGGGGGGCTGGCACTCACCACATGCCCGACCACATCCGTAACGCCCACCGATGCGGAACAAAATTTATTGTCATTAGCCCACTCGCCAATGATATTCCCCACGGATCAAATGCCGAATGGATTGCTCCCCTCCCGGGGAGCGATACGGCGATTATACTGGGTCTTTGTTATGAGATGATCCGCCGTGGTCGTGCTGATGAGGCGTTTCTCGCAAAATACTGCACGGGTGCAGAGGTCCTCCGCGATTATCTTTTGGGCAAATCAGACGACGTGCCAAAGTCATTGGACTGGGCAGCGGCAATCAGCGATGTCCCGGCGGCAACGCTCCACCAGCTTGCTGACCAGATGGCCAGTGGACGTGTGATGTTGACCGCGAGCTGGTCTCTCCAACGTGCACATCGGGGCGAGCAACCTTATTGGGCTCTTATTGCCTTGGCCGCAATCCTGGGACAAATTGGTCAGCCCGGGGGCGGTTTTACATTCGGCTATGGGTCGCTGAACGCCGTGGGCGAAGATGCTCGAAAAGGACTCGTCCCCCTGTTAGAAACGCTTGGGAACCGATCCGGGACAGCTATTCCTGTCGCACGTTTTGCCGACATGCTGGAAAATCCGGGTCAAGAAATTCCCTTTGACGGGCGCAGAATAGTCTACCCAGAAACAAAACTGATCTACTGGGCTGGCGGAAATCCCTTTCACCATGCCCAGGATCTTTTTCGTCTCGAACGTCTGTGGGCCAAACCTGAAACAATTATCGTTCATGAACAAACATGGACAGCCACGGCATTGCGGGCAGATATTGTTCTGCCTGCAACAACAACGCTGGAGCGCAATGATATTGGCGGATCATCGCGCGACCCACACGTGTTTTTCATGCCCAGGCTTATTGACCCTGTCGGCAAGGCCCGAAACGATTATGATATTTTTAGCGACCTGGCAGGCCGTATCGGATGCCTGGAAAGCTATACGGAAAATCGCACAGAATCGGAGTGGCTCGCGCATCTCTGGCACAAGACAGAATGCCGGGCGCGGGCGCAGGGACTCACTGCACCGGATTTTGAGCAACTGAAAAAGCAAAAAATATGGTTTGTCCCCAAACCAGATCAGTCCGAAATTCTTTTAAGCGATTTTATTGCAGACCCCAAAAAAAACGCCTTGACCACCGTCTCGGGCAAGATTGAACTCAACTGTACCCAGATCAAAGCATCTGCCTCTCCCGACATTGCAAGCCATCCGGAATGGCGTCCACCGAAAGAATGGGTTGGAGAAGCGCAGGATGATGAACTGGCCCTGCTGTCACGACAACCGGAAAAATTTTTACACAGCCAGCTTAACCGCACACGGCTTGCACAAAGGCAACACCCATCGATTACCATCAGTCCAGCAGAGGCGGCAAAACGCGGATTGACCAACACGCAACAGGTTACTGTCAGATCAAACGCGGGCGGCTGTACCGCCACCGTGAACATTTCGCCGACCTGCCGGGACGGTGTCGCGGTTATGGAAACAGGTCATCATTTTGTCGGGAGCACAAACAAAATTGATCCGGGCGGCAATCCAAATGCACTCACCCGTGATTTTCCAAGTTCCAGTTTATCACAGGCCACGGCAGCGCAAAGTTGCCTGGTCACTCTTTCAAAATGTGATGAAGACTAAGCATAACGCACTCTATCATTTTTTGGAAAAAGGTTCTATTGCTCACCTGAACTGAAACGACAAAGGCAAAAAAGATGGCTCAGAAAAAAGATGGCTCAGAAAAAATAGGCAGGGAGTTTTATGAACGCACACTTGCGGATTTACAAGGGGAACTTGTCAAACTGCAAAACCATGTGCGTGAAAGTGGCCTGCGCGTGATTGTGTTGTTTGAAGGCCGGGACTCTGCAGGAAAGGGTGGCATGATTAAACGGATCACAGACCGGGTCAGTCCGCGTGTTTTCCGTGTTGAAGCACTCGCCGCGCCGACCGATTTAGAACGCAGTCAGATGTATCTCCAACGTTATCTCAGTCGTTTCCCCTCCGCAGGGGAGGTCGTTTTGTTTGATCGCAGTTGGTACAATCGCGCCGGCGTTGAAAAGGTCATGGGATTCTGTAGCGACGAAGAATACAATCATTTTTTGGAAACAACGCCTTTTTTTGAAAAAATGATCACACAATCAGGGATCAAGCTGATTAAATATTGGCTTGAAATCAACGCTGAAGAACAAACCAAACGCTTTGAACAAAGGATCAGCGACCCGCGTAAAATTTGGAAACTCAGCACCATGGACATAGAAGCCCACAAACGCTGGTATGACTATTCACGCGCACGCGATGCCATGTTTGCGGCAACTCACACAGGCTGGGCACCGTGGTATCTGGTCGAAGCCAACGACAAACGTCAGGCGCGTTTGAATTGTATATCCCATTTTCTGAGGCAGTTTGACTATCCTGATCTACAATCAGGAAAAATCGAACTTCCACAACGTCAGGACGCAGAAGGATACAGGGAACCTGATCTGGGTTCTTATCGCATCGAAGAAGCGTTTCGCAGTTTATAAAACCTGTCTGAAAGCCTGAGGTCATCCTCCCAGGCTTGACGCAGTCGCTCTGCTTTGTCGGGTGTCATCGCGTTGGGCTTTCCATTGATACAGCCCGAGGCAATGCTAATGAGTCCGCGCTGAACAAATCCTAAGCGATTGCTATAGTCTATCCCATATAAAATGATTAAATTTGGAAGAGTTGTTCATCGGACAGATAAAACCTTACGGCGGAAATCTGATGAATATCTCATCCATAAAATATAACCAGATTATAATGAATTGGCTATATCTGACGGGGATTACGCCGAATATTTTCCCACAAATGACGGATTGTTTGCGGTGCTCGTGGGAGCGGCATTGCCGCCGCAAGAACTGGTCTGGTCATCCATGGGGGGTGGGCGATCCGGAGGGTCATCTTCTTGTGATGCTGCTGTTGTACCGCTGTCATATCACGCAGGATTTTCCTGGCCTCCTGTCCGGCGTGGACAACGCCACAATTTGCCGGACTTTGCGCTGGATTGAGCCTTTGGCGAAGCGCGCACCGGGCGTCAAACGCACTATTCGTGTCACAGAGGAAGAAGCGCAAGCCCTTTTGATCGGATGCCACAGAGCAACCCGTACAGCGTCCGCAGCGGGGTCAGAAACGCTGGTTTTCCGGCAAAAAAACACCAGAGCATCAAGAACGATGTGATCATAACGGAAGAAGAACGCATTGTATCCGTCTCGCCTTCTGCTCCAGAACCTGTCCACGACTTATTCCTCCGTAGGCGGGCGGGGGCCGCCCTTGCCCGAAAACGCGAACGGTGACAGCGGCTATCAAGGCTATCAGGAAGATCACAACAGCTTCGACAGGCCTGACAAAAAACCAGGGAAAGGCAAACTCACAAAAGAAGAAAAAGAATACAACCACGCCCTCTCTCGCTTTCGTGTGCGCGTCGAACAGGTCATTGAAGCGCAACACCCAATCACGAACAATTTGACCGCCAACGCCGCCAACCTGCGCCGCCTCGCTGCGGCGGCCGCCATCATATATGACGGCAAGGGCAAGCAAACGCTTCGTCTGGCTGGACTCTGCTGATTGCCGGGCGAGGCGGCGAAGACTGGATGCGTCATAATCCTGACGCAAGGGAAGGGGCTGACCCAGGGAAACCTCCAAAACTGTTTCCTTCTATGAATCACATTTTTAGGATCCACACCAGGCACGGAGAGCCTTGGTTTTGCGGCCCTTTTCGTTTTTCACTCCCCCCCCCCGCTCTGCTATTATCAAGGTATGCTATCCTGATGATGCGGGCAAAAAAACTGGCATGAACACCCACCCCCTTTCGTCAATCCGCTCCCCCCTGGTTCAGCTGCTGGTCGATGCCCACTGCCTGGATCGCACAGTCTGGAAAAAAATCTGTTCAGCGATGCTTGTCACAGTGCCAGCGACCAACATCGCGGGCCACTTTGTCGAGCAACCTTATCAAGGTTGCGACCTCCTGTGCGCTGAGTGTGCTCAACATCCGTGATTCAGATGCCGCGAAGCAGGTCATCAGATCGTCGTGCTGTGCGCGGCCCTTCGGGGTGATGTTGAGAACCTGACGTCTGGCGTCTGTTTTATCCCGTGTTCTGATGATGAGCTTTTTCTCAACAAGTGAAAAAACAGCCCGGCTTACCGTGTTCGGCGGCTGTTCTGTAATTTCACAAATATCGCGCGCGTAGAGATCAGACTGGTAAGCTAGGCAAATCAAAACAGTTAATTCGGGTCGAATCAGCCCGGTCTCGCGCTCCATCCAACGCAATAGAGGTTCGCGCCAGAAATTTGTCAAAAATGACAAACGATAGGCGACAGGAATCGGCGTGGCATCCAGAATATCCAAGAGCTTCACGGCCTGACTCGCTTTCTTTTATAACATAACTGTTGACGACAAATAGTTCCATATGGAAATAATTCACATAGAACTAAAAACACTCAGGAATAGAACCGGGAACATGGGATTGATGTTATGATTGTGCGCGGACTTTACACCACCTTGTCTGGCTTGCTGGTCGTTTTGATGGCCGCCATCACAATGCAGGTGCTGTGTGGTGCGTTAGGTGTGAATCCACTCATGAGTTTTGATCGTAACTACCCTGTTGTTGGTACAGTAATCAGTTTGAACACACTGTTAGACAGCCAATGGCATTTTTTGGTCATGATCGGGATTCTTCCTCTTGGTCTGGTCTGGCTCGAAGATCGACATGTGCGGGTTGATTTTTTTTATAGCCAACGATCATCGCGCTGGAAAGCGGGGGTTGATCTTTGGGGGCATTTGATTTTTTCCCTGCCCTTTTTCTTCCTCATTATACCAGCATCGTTCGATTTTGTGCAACGTAGCCGGGCGTCTGGTGAAGGTTCGCGCACCGATGGATTAAACGACCCCTGGCTTATCAAGGCGACCCTGCCACTTGGTTTGATTTTGCTTCTTTTAGCGCTTGTCATCGAAATAATCCGTATGATTCGGGGGATGCGATGAGCGAAAACCTTCTTCCCCTCGCCATGTCTGCGTTGACGCTGATTGGTCTGCTGGCAGGTTATCGTGTCGGCATGGTGCTCGCGGGATCCGCCGCGCTTTTTATTTTGTTGTCTGATTTGCCACTGGCTTTCTCTAACATCCTCGTCAGCCGAATCTACGCTAATGTTTTGTCAAACTGGCTTCTCGTGACCATTCCAATGTTTATTTTCATGGGGCTGATTTTGGAAAAATCGGGTGTGGGTGAACGCGCACTCCGCGCAGCGCAGCGCGGACTAGGCGGATCCACCGCAGGCATGGGACTTTCCGTTTTGGTCATCGGTGTTCTGCTCGCGGCCTCTTCGGGGATTGTCGGGGCCTCTGTCGTGCTTCTGGGCCTGCTGGCCCTGCCCCGCCTGACAGAGGCAGGCTATGACAGGGAAACAGCCGCTGGACTTGTTGCTGCCTCGGGAACGCTGGCTATTTTAATTCCCCCCTCAGTCATGTTGATTGTCCTGGGCGATCAGTTGCAAATATCCGTACCTGACATGTTCAAGGCAGCACTGGGTCCGGCAATCCTGCTCATCTCTGGTTATGCCGGCGTGGTCTTCTGGCGCGCGCGCGGGTGCCCCCCCCCTGGTTCAGGAAAAAACAGTCCAAACACAGGACGACTTGTCCTGGACCTCGCCCCGCTTTTTATGCTCGTGATCTCTGTTCTGGGGTCGATTATTTCCGGACTCGCCACACCGACTGAGGCCAGCGGTCTGGGCGTTTTGGGGGCCATGCTCATCACCCTTTTTTACGGCCAATTCAGCCTGAGAATGATCAAGGAAGCCGCAGAAAAAACCATCACAACGACAACAATGGTGCTGTTTATCATGATTGGCGCGACCTGTTTTTCTGCTGTCTTCAAAGGAATCGGGGGGGATGATCTGGTTCGGGCGGGGGTGACAGCCTTTGGCGACGGGCCGTTGACTGTCCTCCTCGTGGTCATGGGGACGATTTTTCTGCTCGGGTTCATTTTGGACTGGCTGGAAATTACCTTAATCCTCTTACCCATCTTTACACCTATTATGGCAGGTTCTGATTTCGGAAACGGGCTAAGCGGTCAATCACTGCTCGTCTGGTTTGGCATCCTTGTTGCCGTCAATTTGCAAAGCTCTTTCCTGACTCCACCCTTTGGCTTTTCCCTGTTTTATCTCAAAGGAGCCGCAGGAAACCGCCTGGAAACAGGTGAAATCTACAAAGGTGTCTTGCCCTTTATCGGGTTACAGCTCGCAGTTTTGGGTCTTCTCATCCTTTTCCCCGGCCTCATCACCGGGTTTATCTAGAACTACTCATCACAACGGGAGACAAGAGATGAAAAATATTATCCTCGCCATAGGGTTGCTGACTATGATGACAGGAACAGTATCGGCAAAAACCCTGACCCTGCAATCTGCTTTCGGGGGTGCGCCAGTCCTGGATCCGACGGCAAAGCGATTTGTTGCTACTGTTTCGGCTCTGACCGATGGTGAGATCACATTCAACTATTTTCTTGCTGGCGAACTGTCACCGCCCTTTGAAATTTTTGACAATGTCAGCGCGGGGGCGATTGATGCCGCCTGGTCCTATGCGGCCTATGCCAGTGGAAAGGAACCTGCAGCCGCACTTTTTGGCTCTGTTCCCTTTGGCGGTGATCCCCTTTCCTATATCAGCTGGTTGCACCATGGCGGCGGGCTGGAGCTTTGGCGTGAACTCTACCAACCCTATAACCTTGTCCCTATGGCCTGCGGGATCATCCTCTCCGAGTCAGGCGGCTGGTACAACAGACACATTGAACGCCCCGAAGATTTCAAGGGCCTGAATATCAGAATCGGGGGGCTGGGGGGCGAAATCCTCGGCAAACTGGGAGCGAGTGCCATGTCACTTCCTATTGGCGAACTGTCAACCGCACTGGAAACAGGCCGTTTGGATGCCACCGAATTCAGCTTTCCACTTGCCGATAAATTTTTCGGATTTGAAAAAATTGTCAAAAATTACTACTTCCCCGGCTGGCACCAACCCGCTGGCTTCATTGAGTTTTATATGAACAAGGACAAATGGGACTCCCTCAGCGCGAACCAGCGCACGGCACTGGAGACGGCATGTGCCGATGCCAACCTCTATGCCATAGGCACGATGGCAGCGGCGCAGTCAGCCGTCCTCGATGATTTTCGCAAGGAAGGCGTCACAATCAGACGCTTTCCCGACAGCGTCATGGCGGCCCTTCGCGCTGCGACTGATGCGGTCTATGCTGAAAAATCCGCCAAATATCCGATGTTCAAGCGTGTCATCGACAGCTACCGGGCCTATGCCGCCGCCTATAACGAATATCAGGCCCTGAACAACCTTGACTAAACAAATCATTCTGATCGTTGCGCGGGTGGTGTTCGTAAACACCTCCCGCTCTTGACTGGCGGCCTGCGTTTGGGAGCAGTTCTTATGCCTTACTCTTTACAGGATTTTGGGAGTTATTACGTGGAGGGAGAGGTGGTTGAAGTCACCGAGGGCACAGCACGCGAGGTGTCTTTTACCCGTGCGAGCCAATACATTCACGACCCGCGCGGACATTTTTCTGTCGGTCATGCCTATGTCCAATACTTTGTCCCAACCCAACGCAATGACGCCCCGCCTGTTGTTTTGGTTCATGGGGGGGGAATGCATGGTGGAACCTGGGAAACAACGCCGGACGGGCGACCCGGTTGGCTCCATCTTTTGATCAAACGCGGTTATGAGGTTCATGTGCTCGATAATGTCGAACGCGGGCGCAGTGGTTTTGCCCCCGGTCACTGGGAAGGCGACCCGATCCTCAGATCACAAGAAGAAGCCTGGACGCTTTTTCGCATCGGTCGCCCCGAAAATTTTCTCACGCGTACAGCCTTTGCGCGGTCACAGTTTCCTGTCCATGCCTTTGACCATTTCGCCCGCTTCTTCATTCCGCGTTGGCTGACAACCACGTCGCTCCACGTTCGCGCCCTGCATGCCGTTTTGGCGCGGACAGGCCCCGCGATTATCATCTGCCACAGTCAGGGCGGTGAAATCGCGATGGATGCCATCACACAGACCCCTGAACTCTGCACCGCTTTTATTGCTCTTGAACCATCAACCACAGTGGCGAAACCGGAAAAACTGCGCCATATCCCCACAGTCATTTTTGCAGGCGACTTTCTCGACACCGCATCCCACTGGACACAACGCCACACAGAATGGATCAACTGGGTTGAGACACTCAACACCACTGGCGGACGGGCCATCCTCGTCACAGGGGGGGCTGGTCACACCCACTTTCCCATGTTTGACCGCGACAGTGAGCAGTGCCTGAATAATTGCCTTCATGCCGCTGACACTATGGCCTGACCACGCCATTTAACGACCAAAGCGGCCCATTGCCTGCAGTCTGTATCACAGCGCGGCAGGACCCGAACAGCACCAACGCCCCGTGCCGGGCAGAGAGCACCAAATATCCAGACAGATTTTGTGCGCTGGTCTTTTTCTGCCACAGGCCGTGTGCCCCGTTTGGCCCAACATGTTGTTCTTCTGGCCAACATGCGCCTCATCCTGCCACCGGATGTCCAGCGGGACAGCCGAACCAATTCCGGCGTGCAGGGAGGCTATTCCGGCGGGGAAGTTTTTTTAAATGTGTCAATCGCATGCTTGTTCCGGCCATGATGACGCGGTCGCGCCGTCAGCTTTCTGTCGCCCATTTCCCGTCACACCCGGCTCATTGTGACGATGCTCACACTGATCCTGTATTCTTCCCATACCCGGTGCACCAGATCTGCCAGACGCCCGCGCATAACGCCGTTTCCTGTATGGGCCGCGCCAACCCGGGACGCCAGGGCCTGCCGGTGGCCAGCATTCAGCTTCGGTGGAACGATTTGCGATCAACGAGGCCTGCCGAACCTTCCCGGTTAAATCGCAACACCTGGTCACGAATGATTTGCAAACCAACACCGCCAACAACAGCGGCCTCACTTCGGCTGCCGCCATCAGAGATGACAGCCAGTGCCAAAAGGCAGCGTGTTTGATTGGACTCAGCTGATTGGCGGGCGAAGCTGGCGACTGTCAAAGTCTTCTCGCAAGGAAATGGCGCGTCCCATGGAAACCTCCAATAAAGTGTCCCGTTAAGAATCACACAAGGACAAGAAACACAAGGGCAAGAAACACAAGGGCAAATAAGTCAAATTTTCTGAAAATTGGTATTAGCCACTTGGCCGCGTAAGTGGGGTTTTCAACCTCTAACCACTCATGGGCTTCGCGGATGTTCTCACCGGCGAACGGCGTGATGATCACTCGGTAGTGCTTCATGCCTTGCTACGAGCATCCAGCGTCTCAAAAAAGGCCGCAGCCTCGATGCCTTGGCCGTCACGGGCCTGATCGAGACCCTTGCGGCGGATGCCCGCGACCGTCCGGGCATACTCGATCTGATCCTGAACATCCTGCCAAGCTTCGGCGTCCATGACCACGAGTGCCGGCTTGCCGTTGACTGTCAGAACGGACGGGCGGCCGGCGTCTTTGAGGTGCGACATGAAACGCGTCGTGTCGCGTTTGAACTCGGTCAGGGGGCGGATGTCTTTGGTGATATCCATGGCATTCTCATCATTAACGCATCAAATTAAATGCAATTATAGCTCATTTTATGGCGCGTGTCGAGTGCGAACAGGACTGAGAGTCCATCACCGAAATCCGGTGAGGATCCCGGCGGGAGAGATGGTCAAGCTTTGTCTGTAGCTAATCCGTTCGCGCTGAAAAACTCTGAAGTCCGCAGATAATATGGATTCCCAGAGGGAATCGAATGTTGTAAAATGCCAGCAGGATCGCTTTCACCCCTCGTTTTCTGGTAGATTTTCATGAAACCCAAGAAGCAGCAACGCCGACCTCTTTCGCGAACGCCTTGATTCGATCATCGACAAGGAGCATAATCTGATACGCCTGAGCAACTTGATGGCCTGGTCCACATTTGATGAGGCCTTTGGCAAGCACTACAGGCCGCCGTCCTGCGAAACCAACGCGTCTGCGGGCTGCACTATCTGAAACACATGTACGACCTGATGAGGTTGTGGAGCGGTGGGTTGAGAACCCCTACTGGCCGTATTTCTGCGGTTTTGATTTTTTTCAGCACCGCCTGCCGATTGACTCCAGCACGATGACGCGCTGGCGCAGGCGTCCCGAAGGCATGCGGTTTTGTCGGCGACGGTCGGTGTTGCGGTTGACGCGGGAGCAGTCAAGGACAGCAGTTTCGAGCGGATTACGGTGGCCCAAGGCCATAGCTTACCCCACCGACAGCCGTCTGTATCTGAAAGCGTTGCAGGCCCTGGTTCGTCAGGCCAAACGGCACGGCCTTGTCCTGCGCCGCAGCCACACCCGTGTGGCCAGACGCGCTGCCCTTATGGCCGGGCGTTATGCCCATGCCAGACAGTTCCGGCGCATGCGCCGCGAGATCAGGACACTCAAGACCTATCTCGGCCGGGTTTTCCGCGATATTGTCCGTAAGATTGCCGGGAACCTCGAGGCCCGTTTTGCGAAACTGTTGGGCCTGGCGTCTTCTGGTGCAACAGCCCGGGGACAAGAACAAGCTCTATGCCCTGCACGCTCCGGAAGTTGCCTGCATCGCCAAGGGTAAGGCGCGTAATCCTGACGAGTTTGGTGCCAAGGTTGGGATTGCCACCACCAACCGTGAGGGTCTGGGCGAAAAGTTTCCGGGGGCCATACTCTGGCCGATACAGTGGCCCAGGCCGCCCGGATGACTGGACCGGAACGGGTCTACGTCGACAGGGGCTATCGCGGCCACAATGACGAGGGCGAGGCCTCGGTCATGATGTCAGGGCGCACGCGCGGATTGAGCCCGCAGATGAGGCGCGAACTCAAACGAAGGTCGGCCATCGAGGCCACCACATGAAAACCGATGGCCGCCTTGATCGGAACGTCCTGAAAGGCCAGACTGGAGACACCATGAACGCCTTGCTGGCGGCCATAACATGCGTCTGAACGCCATCGCGTTTTGGCTTGTCCGGGTCATCAATGCGCTGATCAGGACGACGAAAACGGCAAAATCGAATACTTCACTTCCAACGCTGCGAAATAGCAATGACTTAGGCTTTGTTCAGCGCGAACTAATCCATTGTAATTTTATTATAATTTATGGATGAGGTATTCATCAGATTTTCTGAGAAGCTGTCTAACAATTAAGTTTTATAATTCTTTTGATTGCGATTTGTATGAAGCGTAGCCGGATCATGGCTTCCTGCGTTTTGTCGAGATTTTCGTAATGTTTTGCCAGCCGCCTTGCAGGCTCCAGCCATGCGAAAGATCGCTCGACAATCCAGTGCTTTTGGCAGCAGCTTGAACGCTTTTTCTTCACCTCGCTTTACGATTTCGATTTTCAGTTTTTCCTGATTGGCCAATGCGTCCATGATCGGCCCGCGATAACCAGCCCGGAACAATTGCAGCCTTCTGTGCTTTTTCTTTATATAGCCTGTTCTACATAAAATGATTAAATTATAGCCAATTCATTATAATGTGCTTATAGTTTATGGATGGCGTATTCATCAGATTTCCGCCGTAAGGTTTGATCTGTCCGTGAGAAGGAAGGCCTTACAATAGCGCAGGTGGCGGAGCGTTTTTGTGTGGGGCGTGACCCGTTGGCTCAAGACCCCTGAGCCGAAGACAACCCGGACTAAGCCGGCGACAAAGATTGATATGGTCGCCCTGGCGCGTGATGTTCGGGCTCATCCTGATGCATATCACTATGAGCGTGCCCGTCGTTTTGGTGTGTCAGGGGATCCATTACGCCCTGCGCCGTTTGGGTGTGACCTATAAAAAAAACTCTCACGCATCCAAAGACGTGCGCTGGCGCACGGCATGTCTTCCAAACGATGATAAAGATGTATGAGCACCGGGGCCGTCCTATTGTTCATATCGATGAAAGCGGCTTTGCCCATGACATGCCCCGCACGCATGGTTATGCACCAACAGGTCAACGGTGTGATGGCCTGTGCGATTGGCAGGCTAGGGGCCGAACCAATGCGATTGGTGCCCTGATCGGGAAAACCCTGCTGACAGTCGGCCTGTTTCAGGCAAACGTCACTGCAGATATTTTCACCGCATGGGTCAAACAGGATTTGCTGCCTCAACTTCCTGAAAACTCTGTCATCGTCATGGATAACGCAACATTTCACAAGCCACGCAGAATATCATCTAAAAAGCAGGGCATACCCTGCTCTTCCTGCCCCCTTATTCCCCTGACCTCAACCCCATCGAGCAAAAATGGGCCCATCTCAAGGCCGTCAGAAAACAACTCTTGTGCTCCATTGAACAACTCTTCCAAATTGAATCATTTTATATAGAATAGGCTATATCTTTCAATAGAATGCGGGTTCCATCGCGATCCTGTATTCCAGCATCATGCACCACCAGATGCAGCGGAAACCCGAGCAGATCCACCCATAAATGCCGCTTGATTCCCTTCACTTTTTTGCCGGCATCGAACCTCTTTTTTTGTCCGGGCCTTGACCGATTGTGAGTCGATAATGGCCGCGCCTGCCTGTTTGTTCCGGCCCTCAAGCAGCCGAAGCACGAGGTCACGCAGGATAATTTGCCAGGTTCCATCCTTTACAATTGATGATCGATTGACAGCAACGGTGGGCGTTGGTGCCGGAATGTCGCAGAGTTAACCAGCGATTTCACTTCGTGCCAGATCAGCAAGAAAGGACGATCTGGTCAAACCGCGCTCCTTTGCTGTTTGGTCAACAGCGGCCAATAGTCCGGCGTCCATGGTAATGTTCGCCCTAGTGCTTCGACCGCTCAACCTGATGAAGGGCACGGCCAGCAGAAAAGCACCTTCGGCAAGGTCTTTGGCAACGTCATCATCCGTTCGAACCGCATCCAGGGGTCGGGTTTCCGGCAATGTTTCGTCTTCCAGATGAAGCGATAGGGCTTCACTAGCTTTTGATAACAGATCATTCAACTCATCGGCTGCTGAAAAGCAACCAGGTACATCAGGAAAGTGAACGCCGTAGGCACTGTCCCCGTCCTGATGCACGACACCAATATAGTAACGCATGGTTTTCCTTTTCGCTACGGCCAACCAGCCTGTTTGCGGATGTTGTAAACAGTGCCAATTGGCAAATCCTTTTTCGGGTGCGGGATAGTCACAGTCTTGTCGCCTTTTTTGAATTTGTGATGCGAACCAGTGATTTTCACCAATTCGAAGCCGTCTTTTTCAAGGTGTCTAATGATTTTCCGACTGTTCGTTTCCACTACTACAACCCCATTAACGAAAGGAATTAAAAATGACTAACGTAGTAAAATTAACATTTTTATGCGTATATAAATGCGCCTTTTTAATGAGAATGTCAATAGATAGTGCGCATTATTTTTCTGAGGAGACCCAACCCATGCCGTTTGACAACATAGGCCATGGACGCCCCGAATAGTAAGCAAATTCGCGCCAAGGATGGTGGCGGGAATATCAAAACCATTAAGAGGAAGTTTAGCGACATTCATGCGCCGAGTATAATGAGACCTGTGCGCGGATAGCACTGGACGGGTCTGCTGTTTTGTGATTCTCTTAATTGATAGAAGAGTTTGGGAGGATTGATGGCGCGTCGTGAGATTGGTCAGGAGCATTTTTCCTTTGATGGGAAAAGAAGCGATCCTGATGACCTTGTCCTCCTGGTCGATTGGACGATGCCTGATCATCATCTGGCGGATATTTCCTCCGCCTCCAAAGGCGAAGCGGGTTGGCCGCCACTGTGTTTGCTGAAGGCCCTGCTTTTGGGGCGGTGGTCTGATGATGTGAAGCTGGCCGATGCGCTGGATGACCGGGCTTCGTTCCGCCGCTTTTGCGGTTTCTCCCGCGCCGACGCGGACGGCCTTTGGAGAAAATTGTCGTCACGCCGGCCAACGTGAATGACGGGAAAGCCGGCTGTGATGTAGTGATCCTGAACAGGTCTCTGCCGACAGTGCGTATCAGGGCGTTGGCTTTCGCAATGCGGTCGAGGAGAAGGGAGGCACCACCCGGGGTGTTGTGACCGGCGTTTGGGTCCGCAACGACGCCGCAGCAAGGCTGAAAGCGAGGCCCCATTCACAAGGTGCGTTGCCGGATCGGGAGGGTCTTTGGCCCAACGAAGTTATGGCCTGCGGGCAGTTCCACACCGGGGTGCTGGCAAGGCAAAGCGACATATCCAGCTCACCGCAATGGCGTACAATTTGAAGCGGGCTCTCAAGGCGACCGCTGCTGCCTGACGGCACGACCCCTGTTCAATAGAGTTGCCAATGCCACCTGAAACGCCGTTGGAAAGGAAAATCTACTGGTGAGGTGATCCGAGAAAATCGGACAAGGGGCTAAGGTGTATTCCACGGTTTACGGAGGGATACGGAATGACGAAGCGACGGAAGTTCACGGCTGAGTTCAAGACGAAGGTTGCTCTGTCTGCTGTCGCGTCACGCTACAAAAGAACGGTTCTGAGCATAAAAAGACAGGTCATGAACAGAGAGGGGGCAACGCAAAGACCACAAGTTTTCTTAAAATAAGGCGTGCCTATTTCTCCTCCAGGCCCCACTGGCGTGCGATGCTCTCCATATTTTGCAACAGACCTATCTGGCCGCTGCCCTCTGCCGCCCGCCGCGCTCGTGCAAAGCTGTCCTGTGCTTTGCTCCTTTCCCCAAGGATTAAATAGGATCGTGTCAGACGCAACCAGCCTTCGGGGTCATCCGGGTTGTTTGCCAGACGCTCGGCGAGTCTGTTGACCATGCCGCGAATCATGTCTTTTTGCTCATCTGCCGAAAGCTCCTGTGCGGCCTGCATATCCGCCTGCGACGGCCCCACAGCAGGGGCCATATCGACCGACCGTGCCGGATTGGCAGCAATTAAATCAACAGCATCAAGGTTAAGGCCCTCAGCCGTTTTCTCAATCCGTTCATCCGTCACCGCCAACCATGGGCTGTTTGTCGTTAAGAGGGTTCGCAGTTTCAACCAGATGGCAAGCGCATCACGTTGCCGCCCGCTCTGTTGCAGAGCCAGCGCAGAATAGAACAGCGCACGCGGATTGTCTGGGTCGCGTTCAAGTGCGGTGCGAAAGGCCCCCAGAGCCATTTTATTCACCCGTCCATCATCTGTCGCAACCAGCATTTCACCATAAGAACCATGTGTCTGAGCATCATCGGCCCCATTGTCCAATGCACCTTTGAAGGCCGCAACCGATCCGCGCAGATCATTTGTTTCTATCCTCAAACGGGCCAATAACAGCCAGTTGCGAATATTGGTCGGATTGTCGTTCAACCGCCGTTGCAGGCTTTGCTCCATCTTGACCAGCTGTGCGGCCTGTTCCTCCTGCGCGGCCTGCTCCAGCGCAAGGCGTTCGCGATGAGGAAGACCGGGGGTTCCCGGTGATCCGAACGCAAGATAAAGCCCCATAACAACCGTCGGAAAGCCAACAATCACCCCCCCTGCGATGATCCGCAAAGACCGGCGTGATAGTCCTCCCCCTGTTTGTTCGTCTGTACGATTTTGGCGTTGTGTGCGCAGGAAACGCCGTTGAAGTTCAACCCGCGCGGCGGCGTACTGTTCGCTGTTCAAACGATTTTGGGACAAATCCCGATCCAATTCTGCCAACTGGTCATCAAAAAGTTTACGGGGGTCATCATCGCCATCATCACAAACAGCGGGGCTAATCAGCGGACGCAACAGAACAACCAAAGCCAAGGCCGTCACAACGCCAGTAAAAATCCAAAAGGTCATGCCCCTGGCTCCTCGTTTGGTTTTGTGTCTGATTCTGTTTTTGGGGACAGGAGGCGTTCAAGCTCGGACTGTTCTTCTGCGGTGAGCGGGGCTGTTTTTTTGTGGTGGGTGCGCAAACAGAAAAACAACACAATCGCCCCGAGGATTAAAACAACAAACGGCCCAAACCACAGGAAAAGAGTCTGCGCATTCAAGGGCGGACGAAACAGCACATAGTCGCCATAGCGAGCGACAAGAAAGGATTCAATCTGCTCGTCACTGTCCCCGGCGACAAGGCGTTCACGCACAATCAGGCGCAGTTCACGCGCAATGTCTGCATTGGAGGAATCAATAGGTTCGTTCTGGCACACAACACAGCGCACATTGCGCGAAATCTCCCGCGCACGGGATTCCAGAACCGGGTCAGCGAGCACCTCATCCGGTTCGACGGCAAAGGAAACGGGGACAAAAACAATGGGCGACAAAAACAGCGTAAAGAGCACAAAAAATAGCAGGCGCGGCATTATGATCCCTTTTCAACCTTGAGCGTTTCAATGACAGGGATAATTAACTTTTCGAGATCACCGGGATTAAGCGGGCCAGTATGTTTGTAGCGAATCGTTCCCGTTTTATCGACAATGAAGGTTTCCGGAACACCATAAACACCCCAATTGATGCTGACCCGGCTGTTGGAATCCACCCCGATTCGGGCGTAGGGGTTCCCATTTTTCTGCAACCATTTCAAGGCATCAAGCGGTGCATCACGGTAATTGATACCATAGAGCACCAGATCATCGCGTTGCCCCAGCTTCACCATAAAGGGATGCTCTGCAAGACAGGGAACACACCAGGAGGCAAAGACATTGACAACGGAAATTTTCCCCAACAGATCAGCGCGACGAAACCCTGGCACGCCCGCGCCTTGTAAGGGAGGAAGTTCAAAATCAGGGGCAGGTTTATTGATGAGGACAGAGGGAATTTTATTGGGATCACGGCCCTCTGCTGTCAGGCCCCAGAAAAAATACCCAAAGAGAACAGCCACCACCACAAGCGGTAACAGCCACAACACCCGCCGCGCGGTCATGGCAACAGCTCTTGCGGCGTTGTTTTTGTGGATGTCTTGTGCCGTGTCCTGACGGCGGGTGCTCCCAAACGGATACGACGATCCATCAAAGAACAAAGTCCCCCCGTCATGAGTAACAGGCAACCGATCCATATCCATTGAACCAGCGGTTCACGGTAAACTCGTACAACCCACGCCCCTGTACTATCCTGATCCCCAAGGGCAAGATAGTCGTCCCCCCAAAAGCGCGAGCGAATGGCGGCTTCTGTCGTCGGCATGGCCTGCACATTATAAACCCGTTTTTCTGGCGTCAGCTCTGCAATAACCACACCGTCTTTCATCAAATCAAAACGGGCCTGCGCGGACTGATAGTTGGGTCCCTCAATTTTTTCTATTCCTTTGAACAGATAGGTTTTTTCACCAAGGATCAGGCTCTTGCCCGGTGTCATACTCGCAACGGCTTCTTCCTTCCACGCTGTGGAACCAATCATTCCCGCCACCACGACTGCCAGCCCCAAATGGGCAAGGGTCATCCCCCACGCACTGCCGGGTAGCTTCACCATCCGTTGCCACACCGTCGCAGGAGAGGCAGAGAACAGCTTGATCCGCTCTGCCCATTCCGCAAGTGTTCCAAAAAACAGCCACGTGACCAAAATCAGACCAAAGACAGCATAAATTTCACGCACCCCTGACAAGAAAAGCCCCACCAGCACCGCCACAAAGGTCACAAGACCCGCGAGCTTGAGACGACCGAGAACCGCCAGAACATCCCCCCGTTTCCACGGCATCATAGCCCCCACACACACAAAGGTCAGCAAAGGCAACATGAGCGGAACAAAGGTCGCATTGTAAAAAGGCGGGCCAACCGACACACGCCCCCCGCCAAAGGCTTCGAGTAACAGAGGATAGAGCGTGCCAAGGAAAACGGTCGCCGTCGCCGTACTCAAAATCAAGTTATTGAGCAAAATCCCCCCCTCGCGCGAGATCGGGGCAAAAAATCCCCCGCTTTTCAAATATGGCGCACGCCAGGCGAACAGGGCCAATGCCCCCCCAACAGTGACCGCCAGCAAAAACAGGATAAAAATCCCGCGCGTCGGATTGACGGCAAAGGCATGGACAGAAGACAACAAGCCCGAACGGACGATAAAGGTTCCAATCAGCGACAATGAAAAGGCAAGAATCGCCAGCAAAATCGTCCAGACTTTCAGGCTGTCACGTTTTTCCACCACAATCGAGGAATGGAGCAAAGCGGTTGCCATCAGCCAGGGCATGAAGGACACATTTTCCACCGGATCCCAAAACCACCAGCCGCCCCAGCCCAGCTCGTAGTAGGCCCACCAGCTCCCGAGGGCAATGCCCCCTGTGAGGAAAACCCACGCCATCAAAGTCCACGGCCGCACCCACCGCGCCCATGCGGAGTCAACCCGGCCTTCGATCAAGGCAGCAATGGCAAAGGAAAAGGCAACGGATAACCCGACATAGCCAAGGTAAAGCATCGGCGGATGAAAAGCCAAACCCGGATCCTGAAGCAACGGATTCAAATCCGTTCCATCCAGCGGGGGGCGGGGAACCCGAATAAAGGGGTTGGAAGTCAAAACAATAAACGACAAAAAGCCAAGGGAAATCAGCCCTTGCACAGACAAAACACGGGTATAGAGTCGACGCGGCAGACCAGAGCCGAACCAAGCAACCGCCACTCCAAAAAGAGCCAGGATTACAACCCACAACAACATAGAGCCTTCGTGGTTGCCCCAAACACCGGAAATTTTATAGAGAAGCGGCTTGGCAGAGTGTGAATTTTCAACGACATTCAACACTGTAAAATCCGACACCACATAGGCTGTCGTCAGCATCGCAAAGGCAACACCCAGGGCTATAAATTGCAACCACGCCCCCACCGGGGCTACCCCCATGAGACGACGATCACCGCACGCCGCCCCCCAGAGCGGGAGGCTTCCCTGCAACAGCGCGATAATCAGAGCGATAATCAGGGCAAAGAGTCCAATTTCTGCAATCATGACATGTTTTCCACTCTGGCGAACGGGAGGAGGCCCCCATTCCCGGGTTACGGCTGGTTTATCGTTCTCTTCTCTTCGGAATATCCCGCCCGCTCCAAAGCCTCCATGACCTCTGGCGGCATGTAGGTTTCATCATGCTTGGCCAGAACCTCCGTGGCGCGAAAAAGACCCGTTTTGCCATCGAGCAGGCCCTCTGTGACAACACCCTGTCCCTCGCGGAAGAGATCAGGGAGCAAACCATCATAGGTCACAGTGAAGCTTTCTTGACCATCCGTGACCCGAAATGTTGTCTGCGTTGTATTTTGCGCCCGGATGACGCTATTTTTTTCGACCATGCCGCCCAGGCGAATCATCCGCTCCGGGTGCAATGTGCCTGTCTGCTGTTTGTCCTTGAGGTCGCTGGGGCCGTAAAAATAGACAATATCCTGTTGAAAAGCACTGAGCACAAGCCCGGTTGCCAGGCTCAACAAAACGCCCGCGACGCAAACAACGACAAAACGCCTCCCCTTACGGGTCATCCCTACCTCCCCTGGCCCTGTTCGATTTCTCTCAGCAGAGCCTCATTTTTTCGCAAACGAGCCACTGTTGACAGCCACAGACCCGCCATGACCAAAACAGCCAGGGCATAGGACGACCAAACGTAGGCCCCATAGCGGCCCATGGCCAAAAAATCTGTCACAGAGTCCACGATTTCCTCACCTCCTTTCAAACCTCATCAACCATCACACGATGATATTTACGAATGCGGGCATCCTGCAATTCAGCCTTGATTTGCAACAAAAGCAGGCTCACGTAAAAAAATTTAAAGGCCAAACCCATCACCATCAACGGCCAGAGCATTGAGGGATCAATCGTCGGGCCATCCATGCGGAAAACACTGGCGGGTTGATGAAGGGTATTCCACCACTCGACCGAAAACTTGATGACGGGAATATTCACAACCCCCACAAGCGCGAGGATCGCCGCCGCCCGATGCCCGCGCTCGCGTTCCTCAAAGGCATTCATCAGGGCCATATGCCCCAAATAGAGGAAAAAAAGCAACAAAACAGAGGTCAGGCGCGCATCCCACACCCACCATGTCCCCCACATGGGTTTCCCCCACAGCGACCCTGTTGCAAGGGCGAGAAAGGTAAAGGCCGCCCCAATCGGCGCAGAGGCCCGCGCCGCCAAATCGGCCAGCGGGTGACGCCAGATCAAAGAAAAAAGACTGGCAACCGCAATCGCAGTATAGACAAACAGGGCCATCCATGCAGAGGGCACATGAATATACATAATCCGCACTGAATCGCCTTGCTGATAGTCAGGCGGCGAGGCAAAAAGCGCGAGGTAAAGCCCGACGCCCAAACCCAGAAGAGTCGCGCCAACCGACCAGGGCAGCAAAACATTCGCCAACCGCATAAAGCGGTTGGGATTTGCGAAGTAATGTAAAACACGCATCATCCTGACCCCTTCAGCAGGTCTTTGCCTGGACTGAAGAATATTAAATCTGATTTCATTCTCTTTGATCTAATGGAATTTCGCGCATCTTTCCACCCTTGAATTGAGGATTTCTTGTGACATTTTGTATCACGATTGCCCCAAAAGAGTCCGCCAATGAGTGCCTCTGAAAATTATTCGACCGCCTGCCGCAGAGCCGCCGCCGCCCCGAGCGGCGCGACCAGGAGCGAAAGAGTCATGATGGCCCCCAACAGGAGAAGTTGCGCGTTGTACGGCAGGCCAAACAGGGCGGCATCAATCGCCCCCACACCAAAAATTAAAACAGGAATATAGAGCGGCAAGACCAAAAGAGGTATGAGAATTCCTCCCCTCCGCGCCCCCAGGGTCAAGGCGGCGGCTGTCCCTCCGATCAGACTGAGACTCGGTGTGCCGAGCAACATGGCAAACGCCATAATCTTCAAGCCCTCCGCCTTCATATTGAAAAAAACAGCCAAAAGAGGGCTGGCGAGGATCAGGGGCAACCCGGTCGTGAGCCAATGGGCCAAAATCTTTGCCAGGACAACAAGCTCCAAAGGCGCGGGCGACAGAATCAACTGCTCCAGTGCGCCGTCTTCGTAATCGGTCAGGAAAATGCGTTCAACCGACAGCAAAACCGCCAGTAATGCAGTGACCCAGATCACACCCGGGGCGATGCGGGCCAACAGGTTGGGTTCGGGGCCGAGGCCAAAGGGAAAGAGACTGGCGGTCAGGATGAAAAAAAGCACTGCCGTCACGAGGTCGCTCTTTTGACGTAAGGCAAGACGCAAATCACGTTTCAGGGTACAAAGAAAAAAAGCTAAAACCACGGGTCTGCATCCTGTACCAGTGCTGTGGGGCGGTTGTCTTCCAGGTTCAGGACAGTGCCCCGAGGCAAAGCAAGGGGTGTGTGCGTTGTCAGGATAACCGCCCCCCCCTGTTCACGATGCCGTGTGATGACCTGTTCCAAACCCGCAACAGATGCCTTGTCCAAACCAACCGACGGCTCATCCAGAAGCCATAAGGGCCTGTCAACAGCAATCAGGCGCGCCAGTGCCAATCGCCTTCCCTGCCCCGACGACAACAGATAGGCGGGTGTGTCAGACAGCTTGTCCAGCTGAAAACAGGACAGAGCAAAATCTTCCTGCGCCGCATTTCTTTCTGCCCCGGCCCAGGTGCTCAGGTTTTCACGCACACTCAAAAGGCTCTTAAAGGCATTGAGATGTCCCAGATAGTGAAGCTTCCCCCGACAGTCCACGGCCCCGCGCACAGGACGCAAGAGACCGCTTAACACGCGCAACAGGCTGGATTTCCCGCAGCCATTCGGCCCGATGACGTGCAGAGCCTCCCCCGGCGCAAGGGTAAAATCCAGCCCGGAAAAGATCACCCGCCCCCTGCGAACGCAGGTCAGGTTTTCCACTGTGATCAACGCTTGACTCCACATTTTGTCCACGAACAGCTCCCGTGTCCTAGAACCGATACGACCCCACAGGATGGGGCGCACACCTTTCGGAAGCCCTCTTGCCTTCAATTTCTTGTCAAACGGACTTTGTTGTAAGATAATTCAATCCGCAGGGCAAGATTGCCCCCTGTGATTGCCCTGCCGTGTTTATTGTCATCTGTGCAGATGACCCGGTTTGGTTAAAAAGCGTGATAAACCTCTGCGGAGCACACCCCAGTGAAAGACTTGCTCAAGGGCCTTCAGGCCATTGCAGAAACAACGCGTCTGAGAATTCTGGGCCTCTGCGCCCACTGTGAATTAACTGTTTCGGAACTGGTGACGATTCTCGACCAGAGTCAGCCACGGGTGTCACGTCATCTCAAACTCTTGATGGATGCCGGGGTTTTGGATCGCTCCCGCGAAGGAAACTGGGTCTATTACCGCGTGTCTGAAAAAGGCCCGGGGGCTGATCTGGCCCGTCAGGTGATTGATCTGATGAGGGATGATGACCCTGAAACAGCCCGCGAATTTCAACGCCTCGAAGAAGTCAAGGACGCCCGCACCACCCGCGCAATGGACTATTTCCGCCGCAACGCAGCCCATTGGGATTCCTTGCGCCAGTTACATGTTGATGTCCAACAGATTGAACAAGCACTTGTCGCGGGGTGCGCCCGGGACTCAACAGATCGCTTTTTGGATCTGGGCACAGGGACGGGCCGTTTGCTGGAGTTGCTGGCCCCCCATGTGCGCGAAGCTGTCGGGTTGGATCGCTCGCGTGAAATGCTGGCGGTGGCGGAACAAAACCTGCGCAACAGAACCGATTTTTCCTCTGTTATCCAGTTGCGCCATGGAGATATTCATGACCTGCCCTTTGCCGCTGGACGTTTTAATCTTGCAACGCTTTATATGGTTTTGCACTACCTTCACAACCCGAAAACCTGCCTGATTGAGGCCGGGCGCGTTCTGACCCCCGGCGGACGTCTGGCACTGGTCGATTTTGCCCCCCATGACCGCGAAAATCTCCGTGATGACCACACCCATGTCTGGCTCGGCTTTGACGATGACCACATTGCACAACTCGCCCACGCCGGAGACATGACCTGCGAAACCATCACCCCCCTTGAAGGCGGAGCCTTAACTGTCAAAATCTGGTGGTTGCGTAAAATAGAAAAAACTTAAAAAATCAGAGATATCAACACCACAGCTAAAAAAATGTGAACCGGGATCATAATGATCCGACAGTTTAAGCCCCACCCATTTTCCTTACGAAGAAGATTGGCGGGGTTCTGCCGCTCCTGAAATGGGGTAGGATTTGTTCACCACAAACAGGTTCCACCACACAATGGGATGTGACATGACCGCGACTGATCAGATATAGTGTAGCGGGACTCAAATTATGTCGCACCCTGACTCAAATAATGTCCGGTTTGCGAGTCGCTATCAATTTTTGAGTGCGCAGCCTATCCTATAACAAAAGCGACACCCCAAGGAAGGCGAGGCGCGATCGAATGACGCGCACTCAAGGATGAATCATGCCGCGACATAATTAGGGTCACGCCACATTACGGCGGAAATCTGATGAATACTTCATCCATAAAGTATAAGCACATTATAATGAATTGGCTATAATTTAATCATTTTATATGGGATAGGATATAACAGAAAAGGTGCCGGGACCAGAAAATTTTTTCACTTGGCCATCGCAGGCAAAAGGCCCTGTGAACAGTTCATCAAAACCGGTCACTCTGAGCGGGACACACCCTTCATCAGTTCCAGCATGGCAAGGCTGAGCACCCGAACAGCCGTGGGAATGCACATTTCATCAAGATCAAAGTCGCTGCGGTGCAGCATGGTATTATGCTGTAGCAGTTGAGAGCCAATGCGTAGATGGGCTGACGGTTTTCGGTTTGAAAATTCGGCAAAATCCTCGCTACCCATCGACCCCTGTGGCAGCTCAATCACTCGTTCAGGGCCAATCGTCTGGCGCGCCGCCGCAAGCACGGGATCCAGAATATTGCGATCATTGACAACAGGGCCAACACCCTGATGAAAAACCGGTGTGACTTCAATGCCGAATTGCCTGGCAATACCCCAACACTGCGCCTCAATTTCTGTACGGATCCTGTCACGCACCACCTGATCCTGACTGCGCGTTGTCCCCTCAAGCAAAAGACGATCGGGGATCTGGTTGCGCGCTGTCCCCCCTACAACTCGCCCAATCGACAGAACTGCCGCAGAAAGTGGCGCAATCTGGCGACTGACAATGCTTTGCAAGCCCATAATCAGGGCGGCTCCGGCCACGACCGGATCTTTGGCCAGGTGAGGATGAGCCCCGTGCCCCGACTGACCGCAGAGCGTAATATCAAAGGGATCTGTCGAGGCAAAAGCCGTCTGCGGGTGCCAGCCAATCGTCCCGGCGGCCAAGGGAGGCCAGTTGTGGTAGCCCAGGATCATATCGGGGTCACAGTATGCAAACAGGCCATCGTCAAGCATCGCACGCGCCCCGCCCAGAGTTTCCTCGGCAGGTTGAAAAATAAACATCGCCCGACCGGGCAATCTGCCAAGCCGGGCGAGTACACGCACCACACCCAGCAGAATGGCCGTATGGGCATCATGACCACAGGCGTGCATCCTGCCTGGCACTTTCGACAGGTAATCCGGTGTTCCGGTTTCGTGAATCGGCAGGGCGTCAAAATCACCGCGCAGGGCAACCAGCGGGCCTGTACCCTCCCCCAGTTTGGCACAAAGGCCCGTCTTGCCAAAACCGCCCTGCCAGTGGACATTGATTTTATCGAGTTCCCTGCCGATCATTGCAGAGGTTTGTACCTCCTCAAAAGCCAATTCGGGATTTTCATGCATCCAGCGCCGGATGCGGATCAGGTCATCCGTCATCTCGGCAGTTATCGCATTAATCTGCGCAACAAGGGTTTGAGGCATGGCTTTTCCTCTCTACGCAATCACCCGACATAACTAGCAGGCCGGGGACTCAGTTTTTGCCAATTTTGACAATTTTCCGGTAAATTTCCTCGCCCCAGACCTTGCGCCCCAGCTCATCACGAACCGCCGCCGTGGCCTCGATAAAAGGGGCCTTCTCTGGCCGGGTAATGGCCACCCCTGCCGCCTTCATCCGGGAGAGAATTTCTGCCTGTTGTTGTGGTAAAAGTTCTGCCACAACCCGTGTTGACTCCTCATTAGCATGCCGTATCAAGACCTTGTCACTGTCTGACAGGCTTTGCCAAAAGCTTTCAGAAATTGTCACATAGGCGGGTTTGACAATATAATCAATCATCGCAACGCCCGTTTGAACCTCATAAAATTTCTGCGCATAGATGGTCTCAACCGGATTTTCCTGACCATCAACCACGCCAGTCTGGAGTGCCGTATAAACCTCGGCAAAAGCCATCGGGGTCGGACTTGCCCCGAGTGCAGAAAGCGATTTGACGTAGTAGTCCCGCTCAGGCGCACGCAGCTTGAGACCCTTGAGGTCCGCCAGCCCGTTGATCACCCGGTTGGCACTGATCTGGCGCGGGCTGCGCGGCATAAAACCAAGAATACGCACCCTGCGTTCATCGACGAGGCGCCGATTCCATTCCTGCCCGAAGTCAGTTTCAAGAACAGCCGCGTAGCTGGCCATATCTTTCATCAGATAAGGCAAGGCAAGATACTCAATCTCTTTCAGACCCGGATCTCCAGAGGCAAGGATCTGCGTCGAGCCCAGGGCCATTTGTGAATAGACCTCCTTGGGCTTGCCAAGCTGGTCACCCGGGAAAATCGTGACACTATGGTCCGAATTTGCCTCGACCACCTCCTTGAATTTCTCTGCCCCGGCATAGGGTGCTTCGCCAGGCTGGGCCCAGGTGGCATAGCGAATCTCGTCAGCTCTGGCACTCACACTCGCCAGAAGCAGTGCTGCAATCATGATTTTTTTCATCTCTCAACCTTTCCTGATTTGGACAGTGGGGAAACTTCGCGGGTCTGACCGCGAAAATGAGCAATAAAATCAACGCAAAATGCCACCAACCATTCTGCAATCTTCTGTCCCTTGTCTGCGGATGAACGCGCAGGATCACCAGCCATAATTCCGTCCGGGCAACAATCATCAACATTAACCGGCATCGCAACTTCAAGGCCCTGGAATTTTACCCCGGTAAGACTCATGACAGGCAACCCGGCGAGCTGCCCCGGTGGTTCGGGGTGTTTGACGCGGTCGCTGTGCGTCAGCTGCGGAAAGTAATGTAAATAGACTGACGTTACCGGATCGCCGCCGTGCGCAAAGGCTTTTTTGCCAAAGTCACCATGCAGTTCGCGCCAGAGCGTATCGGGTATTGACCGCCAAAGGTGAATGGAAGGCACAAGCACCCCGTACTGCTTGCGAATCGCACGAGTCACCTGATCAATCAGCGGGGCATTGCCACTATGCCCATTCAAAATAACAACCCTGACCAGCCCGTGATCGAGGATATTTTCCAGAATATCGCGCAGGGTTGCCCGAAAAGCCTCCGCCGAAAGGGCAATGCCGCCGGGGACAGTACGGAAATACTCAGCATAACCAAAGGGCAATGTCGGGGCTGCAAGGGCACCGGAAAGGCCCGCAACTTCAGCAGCAACCGCACGAGTCAACATAAAATCCCCCATTGGCACCACCGGCCCCTGTATCTCCTGCGACCCGAGGGGAACCAGTACGACGGGCTTATCTTCGGTTCGGCTCCAGTCTGCGAACTCTTCAAAACTCATATTTTCCATCAGGTATTTATGCTGGGGCGGCATTCTGATCTCCATTCGCTTACGGGCCGAATACAAGGTTGGGGAGGAAAAGACTGATCTGGGGAAAGCAAACCAGCACAACGATGGCGAGGGCGAGCGGGATATAAAAGGGAAGCATGGCGCGGACCATCTGCAAGTGCGAAATTCTGGCAATATCCTGCGCGATAAAAAGCAGCACACCAACAGGCGGGGTTGCGCCACCAATAATCAGGACGAAAACCATCAGGACACCGAAATGGACAGGATCAATGCCAAACTGCAAAATCACGGGCACAAGAATCGGCGTCAGAACGATCTCGGCTGAGGAGGCAACCATCAACAAACCAACACCGAGCAGCATGAAAACAATCAGGAACAACACAACCACTGGCTGTTCCGACACAGAGGAAATCGTACTGGCCAGGGCCAGTGGTACGCCTTCGCGGACCATGATCCAGGAAAAAGCCGAAGCAACGGCAATAATGGCAAGAATACGCGCTGTGCCAAGCGCAGCTGTGCTCAGGGCATCGACAATAGCAACGAAACGGACATTCTTGTAAAAAAAGCCGAGACACAGCGCATAGAGCACCGCAACTGCGGCAGCTTCGGTTGGCGAGAAAATCCCCAGCAGTATCCCGCTGATGATAATCAGCGGAAAACACAAGGCCGCCAGTCCCTGACGCAAAGCCACGCAAAGGTCCGGGAAGGTGGCACGGGCACAGCGCGGCAAATCGACTGAACGGGCATAAAACCAGGTAAAGGCCATCTGCGTGGCAATGATAACCAGCCCCGGTACGATCCCGGCAAGTAACAAACGCCCCACCGAAACATTGGCGAGCGTCCCATAGATCACCAGTGCAACAGAAGGCGGTACCATCGGACCAACCATCGAGGAGGCCACCGTCACCGCAGCAGAGAAAGCCGCCGGGTAGCCTTCACGCTTCATTGCCGGAATCAGCACCGAGCCAAGTGCCGTTGTGTCGGCAGTCGGCGAACCGGACAACCCCGAAAAAATCAGCGAAGCCAGAATATTCACCTGCGCCAGGCCGCCGTGCAAATGGCCAACACAGACCTGCGCCAATGCAATAATCCGGTCGGTCAGTCGGCAGGCGTTCATTAGTTCGCCAGCCAGAAAAAAGAAGGGAATGGCCAAAATCAGAAAGGAATCGATTGAGGACGTCATGCGCTGCGCCAGCAGCGCAAGATTGATATCTGCAAAAAAATAATAGGCCAGCGCGGCCGAACCAATCGCAAAGACCAGCGGCAAACCTGTCAGAAGCAGGAAAAAGAGCAGGACAATGACCCCGGTAATCAGCATCGCGCCTCACATTGCATCTTCTTCAGCCGATGCAGAGCGAAGGTGCCCGCTACGGCGATAGAAAATTCGCGCAAGGATAGCGAGCACCATCAATGCGCAGCCTACAGTTGCGGCCAGACGCAACTGCCCGATCTTCAGCGGCAAGGCCGACATCTCCTGCATCATCTCCAGCTTCACAAGCGTGACAGAGGACCAGCCCAGCACTGCCAGAAAACCCAGCGCAACACAGGCATTAAAAACGCGCAGCCCCGTGCGCAAGGCAGGCGGGGCGGCTCTGAAAAAAACATCAACATTGAGATGACGGCCTTCGCAGCAAACAACAGCCGCCCCCAGAAAGGTCATCCAGACAATCAAAAATCTGGCCAGCTCCTCACTCCAGATCAACGGCGCATTCAGGGCATAACGCATGACAATCTGGGCAATTGTGATTGCGACGACAACAAACAACGTAAAAGAGACACCCCAGCGCAAAAGCCGAAAAATATCAGAGGCCTGTCTGAACTTCATGGAAAAACTCCTGTGGACAGACAGAGGATGAAAGCTCTTGCTCAATATGTCCAATATATGAATAATATATATTATTCTTTTTTAAGGGATAATAAAATGAGAGGCATTGAAATCCGCCATCTGCGCTACTTCATGCGCGTGGCGCAGGAGCTTCATTTCGGGCGGGCGGCAGAAGTTCTGGGTGTCAGCCAGGCACCACTGTCACAACAGATTGCCCAGCTGGAAGAACGCATCGGAGTGCGGCTGTTCGACCGAACGACCCGGCGAGTGACCTTGACACCCGCAGGCCAGACTCTCCTCAAAGGATCGGATGAAATCCTGCTGCGTTTTGAAAATGCGATTGATGAAGCACGCAGTGTCGGCGGCCTGAAAGCAGGACGCCTGAAAATTGGCGCCATGCCTTCGGCTCTCTATTCCGTGCTTCCGCTGGCACTACAGGCCTTGTCCGTACGCGTGCCCGCTGTTCAGTTCGATATGAATTTTCACACCACCGAAGAGCAGTTGCCGCTTCTGGCCGACCGCCGGATTGATGTGGCCTTCATCCGTCCATCGCGCAGCATGAGCGGATTCCAGACACTGGAAGTTCATCGGGAGGGATTCGCCGCCGTCCTGCCCGCCCGCTCACCGCTGGCCAAACGCGAGAGCCTGCAAATCAGGGATCTGAAAGATGAAAAATTCATCGGCTTCAGCGATATCAGAGGTGTGGATTATCAGGGCATCGTGCTCCGGCACTGTCGCTGCGCCGGCTTCACACCACAGATTGTGCAGCGCGTCAGCCACACCAAGGCCGTCGTTGCGCTGGCAGCAGCCGGGATCGGGGTGGGCATCGTCCCGCGCTGGGTCGAACACGAACCACTGGACGGCCTGGCCGTCCGCCCGCTTGCAGAATTGCCCAAAGCCATTTCAACCGTCGCCGCCTGGCGCACAAACGGGTTCAACCCCCTTGTCAAACTCTTCACCGACTGCCTGAAAGCCGTTGCCCCCACGGCAAAAAACCGCAGGGGCAAGGTAAAAAAATCCCCGGAGAAAAAAGCTTAAGCTTCAGGACACCCAGGCAAGGCGTTCTGCCACATATTCCCAGTTGACAAGGTTGTTGACAAAGGCCGTCACGTAATCAGGACGCGCATTGCGATAGTCGATATAACAGGAATGTTCCCAGACATCACAGCCCAGCAGAGCCTACTCGCCAAAGCAAAGCGGATTGACACCATTTGGCGTTTTTGTCACCTTCAATCGGCCCTCCTGCCCCATGACCAGACAGACCCAAACTGAGTCACACCCGCATTGACAAAGGCCTGCTGGAACGCCTCGACAGAGCCAAAATCCTCAACCAGATTCTTTTCCAGTTCGCCGGGGATCGCACTACCACTCTCCGGACTCATCATCTGCCAGAACTCAACATGATTCCAATGCTGGGCGACATTGTTAAAAATGCCCGCCCGCTCTGAATCGTTAAAGGTGGCCTTGATAATCGATTCGACGGACTGCCCTTCCAGATCAGTCCCTGCCAGCAACTTGTTGCCATTGACGACATAGGCTTTGTGGTGCTTGTCGTGGTGAAATTCCAGCGTTTCAGCCGACATATAGGGCGCAAGCGCATCCTTCGCGTAGGGAAGGTCAGGAAGCTCGAGGGTCATTGTTCCGTATCCCGTATCTGAACATTTAGCGAAAAAACCGACCCGAGAATACCTTATACTAACTTTCATAATTCAGAACCCATGCGCCCGGCTTCTATGTCCGATTGACATGATTTTCCATGGTCTTTCGGTGAGATTATTCCATGCGTCACAACAGAGGGAAACGATCTGGTCGTGATTGTCAAAGACGCGGTTTGACAGCCGGTTTTGTCGCAAATATTGCCAGACATTTTCGACCGGGGCCGGGCTGCGTGGCGGCAACAGGGTGATATTGTCCGGAATATCCAGATTGGTTGTTGTGTGCCATCCGGCCTGATCCAGAATGATGAGGGCATGGGCACCGGGCTCGACCTGTGATGATATTTCTTCCGGGTGCCCTTGCATCCCGCAGGTATTACACTGCGGCAGAACAAGCGCGGCCCCCACACCCCGGGCGGGGCAGATCGCCCCGAATATCCAGG
This sequence comes from Kiloniellaceae bacterium, assembly GCA_965199245.1. GTDB lineage: Bacteria > Pseudomonadota > Alphaproteobacteria > Kiloniellales > Kiloniellaceae > Carbonatibacter. The sequence continues at coordinate 815,388 of CBDAQP010000001.1, read as the reverse complement.
CGGATTTTGTGCGCTGGTCTTTTTCTGCCACAGGCCGTGTGCCCCGTTTGGCCCAACATGGTGTTCTTCTGGCCAACACGCGCCTCATCCTAGCCACCGGATGTCCAGCGGGACAGTCGGACCAATTCTGGCTTGCAGGGAGGCTATTTCGGCGGGGAAGTTTTTTTAAATGCATCAATCGCATGCCCGTTCTGGCCATGATGACGCGGCCGTCAATGTCCTGTATCCGTGTTTGCGCAAGGTGGCACTCAGGTAACTTTCGCTGATGCTGAGGCGATAGTCCTCCCATAACCACTGCGCCAGATCCGGAAGTCGCCAGCGCACCATCGATGGCAGGCAATGGCCCTGTTTCAACGCGGGCAATCAGGGCAGCAAGCCGGGCCTCATTCAACCTGGCCGGTCGCCCGCTTCCCGAACGCTGCAAAAGCCCGTCTGGATCTTCTGCATTGAAACGCAACACCCGGTCACGAACAATTTGACGACCAACGCCGCCGACTTGCGCGGATGCGACTGCCGCCATCAGAGATGATCGCAAGGGCAAGCAAGCGGCGCGTCTGGTTCGAATCTGTTGAGAAGGCGGCGAAGACGGGATGCGTCATAATCCTGACGCAGGGGAAGGGGCTGACCCGGGACAAACCTCCAATAAAGTGTCCTTCCTTGAATCACAGAACCTGCTCACGCGCCAAGCCCACCGAGTCTTTATTTTATGCAGTTGGTATTACTATAAAACAGTCCATGAACACCTTACTGTAATATTTCACGCATACGCTCAACGAAATAACTGGGATACTTCTTCATCATCTCACTCCCCTCCTCAGGCACATTTTTAATATCCCTCAAGACGTCCTTTCTGTGGACCGAAGTCAGGTTCAAGGTTGTCGCAAGGTCTTGAGTGATGACACGGTCAGAAAAACCAAGCTCGTAAAGGGCTATTGTGGTTTCCGTGGGCAGACCATATTTCAGGCGCTTTTGAAAAAGCTGCAAACGATTGATTAACTCTCCAGCATCATCTTGATTGAGGGTTTCAATGAATTCACACACAGCACCGACAATAAGCGCACCCTCATAAGCGAGCGTCCCTTCGCAGACATCGACGACATGATCGATCTTGAACTCCCTCCTTTGGGTGCCCCATATCATCTTAGCCTCTCTCTTACGGATTGTTCCCAGAAGGTCGTAGAAGGGCTTTCCACTGACCCACTCCTGCGCGATTTCTTTAAGCACATCCCGATTATCGAACTTGGTGAATACGCCATCTTTGATATGCTCATCGAGTAATGGCCAGACAAGATCGAGTATCTCTTCTTCTTCAATCGAAAGCAGTTTGTCAGCGTTTGACCGAACCCACTCCTCAATGGCCTGGGCTTTCTGAACACCATAAAGTGTTCTGCCGTATATTTTCCGACGTTCAGGGTCGGTGATGTTTGCAGAAATATTTTCCGCAACAAGCTTAAATAACTCCCGAATATTCTTCTTTTTTTGATCGTCAGCCAAAAAGAAAGCAAGCGTTTCTTCAGCAAGGCAGATTGCATCGTCTACCGAAAGACCATTTTCGACGTCATCCCAATGAGATAGCAAGAAGCTTTCGACGGCAGAAATGAGACTGATTCTCCAAGCCACTTGCCGTTCGACACCGTCTCGTGAAAACTTTTTGTCCCCATGTTGTCCGGCTATTCCGGCAGCCAGTTTGGCAACTTCATCCGGATCGGTGATGTAAGCTTCGGCAAAATACAAAGCTTCCATGGTGATCCTATACTTCCCATCGTCACTCTTGATAGGGTCGAAGATACCGACTGTGGCTCTGGCGCAGGATGCGACATACTTCCCATCGTCACTCTTGATAGGGTCGAAGATGGAAAGGAGATTGCTTATACAAGGCTCAGAATTGCTGGGTTCCAAAAGTTTTTTTACCTGTTTCCAGCACCGTCTGCCATTTGGGACCTCCCGCTTGTCATAGATCGCAGGATCGGCAAACAGGATACTGCCTTCTGTATGCATTCCGGCTCGCCCCGCGCGGCCGATCAGGTTGTGAAAATCCCGGACTTTTATTCGTTCCTTACCCTGATAGACGCTGGTCACGATAAGGTAACGAATTGGAAGGTTCACGCCCTGCGCCAAGGTGGAGGTGCAAACAACGAACCGCACAAGACCATCACGCATGGCTTGCTCCACCGCCAATCGAATACCGTGTGGCGTATTACCATGATGGGAGAAAATGCCGTATTCCGCACTCTTGGACGCAGGGGCGTCAGAGCCGAGATTCTCGACATGTAGATATTTCAGCCTCTCCACTTCACTAGCGTCTGAGAAATCTCCGGGTAATTTCAGAGAAGTGCCACGTTCTATAACATCGACAGCCTTCTCACAGATTCCTGATGCCGTGTCCTTCCTCCCGCAAAAAACAGCAATGCTTCCATTCGGGACCAATTTCAAACCAAGGTAAAGCGCGATGGCCTGCCCATCATCCTTTTTTTCAGGAAAAAAACGATCCTTCCTTTCTCCATTCTTTTTCCCGAGATTAAATCTCTCAATTACCCTCGGAACAAAAAACTCAACTTTCTCGGCATCGCGGCTATCAACGTACTCAATCCTTCCCAACTTATCGCGCCAACTCGCGAATCCCACCGATCTGAACGTTGGTATCAGAGTTGTACCTTTAACGACATTGGCCTCGCCATTCAACCATTCCCCGACAGCCTCTGCGTTGCTGATGACCGCTGAGATCAGCACTTTTTGGGCATCTTCGGAAATCATGGAGCGCAGCGATGTCAGGAGCAATTCGTATGTAATGCCTCGTGTACCACTGTCAAACTGGTGGCCTTCATCAAACACCAGCAGGCCAACGCGGGCAGCCAGCTCTGGAGTGTGCCGAAGGACATAGAGCAGCTTCTCGGGGGTCACAACCAGGATCTGTTGGTGTCCCAGGAGTTCGTCAATCACGAAGTCGGTTTGTAGGGCATCGGATAACTCATCTACCTTAGTAGGTTCGTCGTGTAATGCTTCGACGAGGCTGTTCTTAATCTCATGGCACAGCGCCCTGAACGGGGCGATAATGATGGCCAATGACGCGCGCTTGGCCAGAAACGCACTTCGAAGGATCAGTTCCGTTGCCTTCGTCTTACCAGCACTGGTAGGCATTTGAACGATGGCGGACTTGCCTCCAAGAACACCCTTCTGGCCCAAGAGATGCTGCGCAGGCCAGAATTCCTTGAAAAACGTCTCCTTTTGCAGCGCATTGAGCCATTTATCGCGGGGCAACCCGGAATATGACGGCAAAGCCTTCCATACGGAATTTTCCAGTTTTTTTCTCAGAACGGCTGCGATCACATCACCAAATAGAAGCTGCCTCGGTGTGCCGGATTCATAGACGGCACTCCTCAGCTTCGAGGCTAATTCGAGAAGATTGCCGTCGCCATTTCCATCCTTAAAGAACTGGCGAATTCCTTTTGAAATCTCTTTGAGCAATCCGTCGAATAGTTCGTCATCCCCGTCAAAATAGGTTCCAAGATCAGCCTGCAACAACCAAAGCAGCAAGTCTTCCAAACCTTCGCTGCCCAAATCTGGACGTCCTTGGATGCGCCTTGCCAATACCGATGCGCTTCCGGGAAGATCACATCGGATATCATGGGGGCGGCGCATTCGCGGGCTTGCCAATACCGATGCGCTTCCGGGAAGATCACATAGATAATAGGAAGCGGAGCCCAGAAGCACGGCGTAGGGATGAAGGGCCTCGTTCAGATTTGAGTGGAGATAAGAGTCAAAGAAACGGGCAGAGAAAAGAAGATTGGCTCTCAATTCCGAGAGAAGGTCGAGATTTGCGTCATCCCGGTTGATAGCGACGGCAAGGTCGCCCAACAAACCAATCGAAATGGTAAAAAGCTTGGCCGGATCCTGGGGGATTTTAATGTGATGTTCTTCCGGAACACGGTATTCGATCATCTTGGCCTTTGACCGGGTGACACCAAGCAAGAGTTGGGATTTTCGTTCAGGCCTCATCCGCAGCCCTCCTGTAGAGCTCATGAACAAGGACCATCATCTGGTCACCCTTAATCACAATCAGAGCAAGATTACCTGAATGTGGATGGGAAGATGCGTCGGTCGAGGATGCCAGACCGCTGTCAAACAAACGGTTTTCAAAAAGTGCGACCGCTCCGTAAACTTCTTTGTAGGGATAATCGACCTCATTTTGGAAGCGCTCAATTTTTTCAGCGTCATCGCGCTCACCGCGCTCATGAAGTCGTTGCTTGATGGCATTTAGAGACACCGCCTTCCTGGCTATGTCTTTTGCCGAATCATCAACAGCCTTTTGAAGTCTCTTCTTGTCCCTCTCTCCTGAAAACTGTGTCTTTGCCTCGAAGATCGCCAACTTATCTTTAGAAGAGGGCTCAACCCCTTCAACAATGTGAAAGCCGATGATATCACTGCCTTTGGTGGATTCATTCCGGACGGTTTTATTATCGTAGCGAGTACGCGGAACCCAGTAACCAAACAGGTATTCGAGAAAATCGGCAACCAGCACTTCACCAAAGTCTCCTGCGCGGATACTGGGGCCTGGCGCAGCTTTTGGGTCAGGAAACTTTATGGTGTTGAGATAATCCGAGCGAGAGTATTTATACCCTCTGCGCCAGTAATCAATTTCGCTGTCAAGGCAATAGTGATTTCGGAAATGTTTCGCCCATGCGGAAAGCACTTTCTCGTCTTTCTCATGACGGAACTCCCAGACCTTGACTTCCTTGCCGTCGGCACTTTTCAACCGTTCGCCAGTGTCGAAGAGCCATTTAGTATGTTTCGAAGTCCAAGGCATCTGCTGTTTTCCCCAAAGCTGTGCCATTGAGCAGTCAGCTTTTCCCATATGACAGGTTCATGCGACCTTGTCCACTCTGTTCCGGGCTAACCCGAAACAGAATGATGCGAATTCATTGGGTGTTGCCCAATTCATGGCGGAGTGTGGCCTGTGATTGTTGTCGTTGATCCTCCATCTTTCTGTCACGCCTCTCTCAGGCTTGAAAACAGGTTTTTATTCAGGCATTCATCCCTTACCCGGGCGTTGAAGGCTTCGATGACACCGTTTTGGCCGGGCTTGCCCGGCTGTATGAACTGGAGATCAACGTCACTGTCCTGCGCCCATTTGAACATCGCCATCGAGGTGTATTCGGTGCCATCGTCACAGACGATGACCTCGGGTTTGCCATACAAGTCGAGGAGCCGGGTCAGTTCCCTGGCCACCCGAAGACCGTTAATCGAAAAGTCCACGGTCATGGCGTGGCATTGTCTGGTGAAGTCATCGATAACATTGAACAACCGGCGCATGCCCGTTCCGGCCATGATGACGCGGTCGCGCCGTCAGTTTTCTGTCGCCCATTTCCCGTCACACCCGGCTCATTGTGGGGATGCTCACACTGATCCGGTCCTCTTCCCATACCCGGTGCACCAGATCTTCCAGACGCCAGCGTACAACGCCGTCCACTGATGGATAGGGGCCGCGTTCAACAGGGGACGCCAGGGCCTGCCGGTGGTCGGCATTCAGCTTCGGTGGAGCACCGGTCGATTTGCGATCAACGAGGCCTGCCGGACCTTCCCGGTTCAATCGCAACACCCGGTCACGAATGATTTGCAAACCAACACCGCCAACAACAGCGGCCTCACTGCGGCTGCCGTCATCAGAGATGACAGACAGCACCAAAAGGCGGCGTGTTTGACTGGACCCGGCTGATTGGCGGGCGAAGATGGCGACTGTCAAAGTCTTCCCGCAAGGAAATGGCGCGTCCCATGGAAACCTCCAATAAAGTGTCCCCTTAAGAATCACACAAGGGCAAGAAACACAAGGACAGATAAGTTGAATTTTATGAAAATTGGTATTACTGCGGAAATCTGATGAATACGTCATCCATAAAGTATAATCAAATTATAATGGATTGACTATATAAAGGCACTGCGGCCCTGGTCGGCGACTTTCCCCCGGCCCGGCATTTGTTGGCTGACAGAGGGTATGATGCCGATTGGTTCCGCGAAGCATTACTGGAAAAGAAAATAACACCCTGCATCCCGTCCGGGAAAAACCGGAAACAGCCAATCGGGTATGATGAAATCCTGTACCGACAACGGCACAAGGTTGAAAGTATGTTCGGCAAACTCAAGGACTGGCACCGTATTGCGACCCGATATGACCAGTGCGCCCATACATTTATTGATGGTCGATCGGATGATGGATCGATTGACAGCAACGGGGGGCGTTGGTGCCTGAATGTCGCAGAATTAACCGAACCCGGTTGCTACTGTCAGCGTTGGAATTTCTGACACATCAACTGCTTGTTCGGCGATTGCCAGATCAAACGCCCGTTGCATGTTGACCCAAAAACGCGGACCATTACCAAACAGCTTGCCGAAGCGAACCGCCATTTCAGCGGTGACAGGCTGGCGTTCGTTCAGGATGTCATAAAGCGTCTGTCGGGAAATACCCAGTGATTGGGCCAGTTCCGTTTTGGAAACGCCAAGGGCGGGAAGCATGTCTTCCCTAATCAGTTCGCCAGGGTGCATTGGCGGGATCGAAGGATGTCTGTCCATCAGTGATAGTCCTCCAGGTCTATGTCGATTGCATCATTGTCTGACCAACCAAACGTAATCCGGTAATTCCCGGTCACACGAACCGAGCAGCGATCTGCATCTTTGCCGGACAGGCCATGAAAACAATAACCGGGCAAATTCATTTCTTCCGGTTCGGTTGCGACGTCCAGAACTCTCAGGATGCGGCGGATCCGTGGAACCCAATTCGCATTCAGGCTCTTTGTCTGACCTTTGATCCAGTAGTTACGAAGTGCCTTATGTCGAATGCTCTTGAGCATGTCCGTAAGGTATCGCCTGACAGTTGTTTGTCAAGTAAGGCCTTACATTTTTCCGAGGAGACCCAACCCATGCCGTTTAATGCTTCTGGCGTTTTCCAACGTCTGTTCAACTGGTGTCTGGCAACCGCACAAGACAGCTTATATGAGACCTGTGCGCGGGATGGATAGTTTGTTGATTTTGTTGTGTTTGTACGCAACCCGTGCATTTCATTAAGAGTTTCATCGCGCACCGCACCCTGAAGGCCGGGTATCCGGTAGATTTTCCTGTCCAACGGCGTTTCAGGTGGCATTGGCAACTCTATTGAACAGGGTTCATGCCGTCAGGCAGCAGCGGTCGCCTTGAGAGACAGGCCCCGCTTCAAATTGTACGCCATTGCGGTGAGCTGGATATGTCGCTTTGCCTTGCCAGGGCCTCGGTGTGGACCTGCCCGCAGGCCATAACTTCGTTGTGCCAAAGACCCTCCCGATCCGGCAACGCACCTTGTGAATGGGGCCTCGCTTTCAGCCTTGCTGCGGCGTCGTTGCGGACCCAAACGCCGGTCACAACACCCCGGGTGGTGCCTCCCTTCTCCTCGACCGCATTGCGAAAGCCAACGCCCTGATACGCACTGTCGGCAGAGACCTGTTCAGGATCACCACATCACAGCCGGCTTTCCCGTCATTCACGTTGGCCGGCGTGACGACAATTTTCTCCAAAGGCCGTCCGCGTCGGCGCGGGAGAAACCGCAAAAGCGGCGGAACGAAGCCCGGTCATCCAGCGCATCGGCCAGCTTCACATCATCAGACCACCGCCCCAAAAGCAGGGCCTTCAGCAAACACAGTGGCGGCCAACCCGCTTCGCCTTTGGAGGCGGAGGAAATATCCGCCAGATGATGATCAGGCATCGTCCAGGCGACCAGGCCGACAAGGTCATCAAGATCGCTTCTTTTCCCATCAAAGGAAAAATGCTCCTGACCAATCTCACGACGCGCCATCAATCCTCCCAAACTCTTCTATCAATTAAGAGAATCACAAAACAGCAGACCCGTCCAGTGCTATCCGCGTACAGGCCTCATAGGTCTTAACCACGGTCAGGCGCGAGCCGCAAAAAACGCATTAAACAGGGGCGTCGCTCCGATGTCAAGAGCAACCGGTTATCGTCTGTGAAACTCCTCAACTCATCAAGATGAACTGTTGGGCGTTCTACACGTGGAATCACCGAAACATCAAAAAAAACAGATGCTTCGTGTAAAAGTCTCTGATATTTTTCAGGAAATTCTTCAACCCAGTTGTGAATCTCGAGCCAGAACTCACAGAACCTCAATTTTTCCAAAACAGCTGGGCGCAAGAGATCAAATTCTGCCCCCTCAATGTCAATGAGGATAAGGGCGCGAGACAAGAGGTCATCAGACAGATTTTGGATGCTCTGCGCTGTGGCTTCGGCAAAAATGTCCAGTTGCCCGGGTGCGCCATTGAGGTTCCAGTTTTTCTCTATAGTTGCGCGTCCCTTCTGCGATTTCTCAAAGCAAACAGCCTGAGAAACCAGTCCTGATTGTAACATCCCGACGGCGTAGTAGCCGTCTGCGGCCCCAATATCGACAAAAGTCGAAAATGCTCCCCCCCTCCGCGCAATCAGATCAAGAATTTCTTTCTCGTAGAGGCCAAGGCACTGGCTACCCAGATCGGAACAGCCCCACCAATTATCATCACAGAGCTTCAGATCAGCAAATGGCCCATATCTTACAGAACCTCCGCAGATTTGATAAACCTCGCGTGAGATGCGGACCTGACGTTGGGCAACGGTTTCTTGCCGCCACGCAGACCGGACAGCCTCCGTCGTTGCAACAGACCCCGCGCACATGGGTGCGAAATAATCCATTTCCCGGCGAACGAAGCTTTCGACATCAAATTTTTCCCCCATTGCCACCTGATCCCGCTCATCGGGTTTCATTTTTTACAGATTATGAAAGACATCTGCACACGCCCCAATGCAACCGTAATATCAAAGGACGGCGCAAAAGGGCCGCGACATGACACGAAGACCAACACCATTAGTGAATGGGGTGGCGGACATCGTAGTCTTCGGATGGGAAGATATTTTGCCAAGCCATCTGGCGTTCGGCATCAAGGAAAACGGGGGCGCGCATGTTGACAGATTTTCGCATCCCTGCGGGGGTTTGGCGGATGGTTGTCACCAGCATAACCGCCATTTGTTCGGGATTGAGGCAGTGTTTTTGAATGACTTCAGCAAGGTCTTCGGGGCGTAGAAGCCCGCTGTCGTAGAGGTAGGGCTTGAGGATAAAGGTCAGGCTCTCATCCTGAACGGATTGGAGCAACATATAACCGTCCAGGGCCGGGTGTTCCGGGGCAATGAGGGCGAATTCCTTTTGATCGGCAAAGCCAACCATTCCCATCGGCATGGTGATCGCATTGTTGCGATCAATTTCCATGACACCGAAACGGGTTTCCAGCGTCACAAGGTCGGTGTTGTCACTGGCAGTGGTGTTGTCAGTGGCCTCCTGCGCGGTGGACATTGTCTGTTCAACCCTTTCTAAACTTCCGGGCCATAATAGCCCCGTGTTTGACATTACGCAAACAGGATTAACAGTTTGTAACGATGGTTTGGAAAAAAGTGGGGTCATCGGATGAAATCCAACAGGTTGAGCGAGGTGATGCGTTTGAGGCTGATATAAGACGCCTGAAGCTGAACCTGATCAAAGCTCAGGCGGCTGGTGGCGGCGGCAACATCAACGTCTTCGATGGCGGAAATGGTATTAGTGGCGTAGGTGTTGAAATCTTTGTGACTTTTTTCTGTCCTGTTGAGAACATCCAAACCCGCGCCAAGTGTACTGCGCAGGTCGGACAGTCCGTCCAGCGCGTTTTGGAGTACAGAAAAACTTTGTTTGAGCACAGAGATATCATTGTTGCGCCCGGCATATTCCATATAGGATACGGTGCGGAGCATTTTTTCAAAGGCGGGATCATCGGCGGTAATGCCGTATTGCAGTTTAACATTATCGGCAACACGCAAAGATAGCTTTGTTGAATCTGCCTGAAAATAGTGGCTGTCCTGGTCGAATGTATCGGGCAGTCCGGCCTGTGGGGCATAATCGGGGTCAGAGATATCAACAGGGAGAACATCGGTTTGATTGCCGCTGAACAGGTAGCGGCCTTCTTGTTGTGCGTTGAGGATCCCAACAATTTCGGCCTGATAGCTTCGTGCCGAGGTATCAAAGCTGACCTCCTTGATATTATTTCCGTTCAGGGCGTTTTGAATCTGCCCCAGTAGCTGAATGGCGAGGTTGCTGAGACTTTCCAGACGCGAATCCATCGATTGCATCCGGCTACGTGTGACGGAAATGTTTCTGCTGTACTGTTCTCGCAGGCGGCGGTCTTCTTCAAATAGTTTGACCTCTAGGGCGTGGGTTGCGATGCCGGAATATTCCTCTGCGACCTTGCCGCTGGAGACCTGTAACGCCGTTTTGTTGACGGAATTCTGGGTGGCAGCAATGTTATTTCTCAGGGCCTGGTTTTGTGCATAGTTTGCGATACGGACAAGTGTCATTGATCTAGCCTCCGGTTACACAATCCGCAAGAGTTCATCAAACATTTCCTTTGTTGCCTTGATGACCCGTGCAGAGGAGTTATAAGAATTTTGGAACACCATCATATTGGACAGTTCTTCGTCGAGGTTGACCCCGGTTTGGGAGCGAAAGCGGTTTTTCACGTTTTCAGTCAGGGCGTTTTGGAAATCCAATGCGGATTGGTTCGTTGCCGTGACCGTGGCTTGCTGCGACAGCATGTTGGCGGCATAGCCTGAAAAATTACTCGCAATCTGTCCCAGGCCTCTGGCAATGGGATCAAAGGTATGGTTTTTATCAAAAGCTGCCGCCAGTTCGAGAACCAGTCTGTTATCCCCCTTGCCCAGGTTATAGTTCGGCGCGGTTCCCGACAGGCGACCTCGAGAAATGGCGGTGGGATCTTTTTGCAGGTCAGTCCGTACGGTCAAATTATCCGCCGCCCCGATGTCCCCCCCCTGATTTTGGGCAAGGGGCAGGCCGCTGGCGGTGTCAACCGAGGTAAAAAGGTTGTTGAATCCAAAAAAGTTTGAAAAGCCGTTATAGCGGTGGGGTTGACCGTTTTGATCGCGTCCAAAGGTTATCGTGGCATCACCGCCTGTGGCAGATGCCCCCTTGTCGGCAATGGCGAGGCGGATGCCTTTGTCGAGGCGAATTTCGATGGCGTTATCACTGTTGAACAGGACACTGCCGCGCGTGCCAATGTGGCTATTGATCTGTCGTCTGATGTCGTCGATGGTATAGGTTCCTGCGGCGATGGTGGCGACAGCGGGGGGCGTGCCAATCGTTTTCCCATTTGTGTCCAGCAAAACCAGATCAACAGGATGGTCGAGCCGCATAAGTGCCGTCCGGTCTGCAAAGTGGCGGTTACTGGTCTGAGTCGGATCATCAGCTAGTGTCGCTCCCCGGCCCAGTGGAGTATTGGCCCCTCGGTTGTGAATCCGGTTCAGGTCAATCAGCATTTTGCGGGCGAGTTGATCGAGTTGCTTGCTGATCACGGGCAGGGTGGTATCGCGCAGATCGAACAGAGCCGCCAGTTCGCCTTTGTTCAGGCGCGCTGTAATGTCGGTGACGGCCCCGTTGATGTTGACAGTAATCCCCGATAGTCCGTCTGGATAAGTCACCAGCTGGTTGACGAGCGGCGTTTCCTCAAAACTCAGCGTTCCGGCGATATGCCCCGTGACCAGATTTTCGCCGCCTTTGGTGCCGACAGTGATCTGTCCGTTCGCGCTTTCAAAATAGTAGATGTCCATATAGGTCGCCAGCTTGTCAATAGCCGCGTCGCGCTTGTCGCGTAGGCCCGTGGCATCTTTTTTCATGGCTTGAAGTCCGGTGATTTTCTTATTGATTTCGGCAATGATCTGGAGCTGCTGGTTGATGGTGAACATGGCACTGCCCAGCTGCTTATCCGCGCGGTTGCGTTCTGCCGAAACAGTGCGGGACATGTCGCGGAAACGATTGGCGACTTCATTTGCCGCGCTGATGGCATTGAATTGATTGGCGGAGACTTCGGGGCTGGTGGAGAGGCTTTCCATTTTTTGACGCAGGCGCGTAATCAGATCGCCCAGGGAATTTTTATTGGCGATTGAGCCATAGAGCGATTCGATCTTGCTGTGATATTGTGACATGACCTCCAGATGTTTTTGCTTCGCGACTTCCTGGCGGTAGTCTTTTTGCAACAGCATGTCGAAATCACGGCGAATTTCTGACAGCGTGACCCCGTTGCTGACCCCACCGGTTATGTTGGATTCAAAGGCAACGGACTTGCGAACGTAGTTTGGATCGTTGACCCCCGCGAGGTTGTTGGAAGTCAAGTTCATCGCGCCCTGTGCGCTTTGCAATCCAGACAGTGCGATGTTCAACGAAGCAGTAAGAGACATGACTGAAAACCTGTCGAAAAACTTAAAGACAATGATTGACGTGAACAGAACCGGGGCGCAGGGCCGATGGTCTGTTGATTTGTCCCGCGCGGGAATAGCTGACACTCTTTGCCGTTTTCTGTTGCATGGCCTTTGATACGGCCTGCATCAGACGCTCATGGGCTGTTTTGGCCGCATCAAGGGCCGTGGCGTTGCGCTTGGTTGCCCTATTCAGGGCTGTGAGTGCATCCTTGAACATCACGCGCAGCGTCTCATCGGCCTGATTCAGAAAGTCGGGGTGGTCTTTCAGGGCGGCAACCGAGGACTCATAGCTGTTGACGAGGGTGGCTTTACGGTCTTGAAGCGGTGCGCTGTCGTGAATTTTCATATTGTTGAGCAAAGTGACTTCTTGATCCATGACCTCGGTCAGGTTGTGAACCGTTTCGATAAAGGCGAAGGGATCAAGGCTCTGTTCTGTGGCGGAATTTCTGGGGGTGGGAGTTTCGGGGGTCATCTCAGGCCTCCTGCAATTTGAGAATGTCGCGGTAAACACTGTCGGCAAGTCCAATGCCGCCAGTTTTGGCAATCGCTTTGCCATACTCCTGAACCATCAGGGAGCGATAGATTTTTTCGCCTTGACCGCCGCCCGTCAGACCATCGGTCGAGAGCTGCTCAAAGGCAGGGCGGAGCATCTCGGTTAAAAAGACAGCCTCGAAATCCTCTGCCGCCGCGCGGACTTTAGCCTGTGTTTGTCCAGTGTCTTGTGTTTTTCCAATAGCCTGTGCTTTTTCAGCAGTGATTTGGGGCAAGAGTGCGGCTGTGTTGAGCATGTTACATCACCTCAATATCGGCTTGGAGTGCACCAGCGGCCTTGATGCTTTGGAGGATGGTAATCATATCGCGCGGGCCGATGCCCAGTGCATTGAGTCCATCGACGACTTCTTCGAGGGTGACGGCCTCGGGCACCAGGGCCAGCTTTTTGTCGGCATCGTCGTTGACGGTAATGTTGGTGCGGTTGACTACTTGTGTTTGTCCGGCAGTGGCAAAGGCGTTAGGTTGGCTGACCTGTGGGGTTTCGGTAATGCGAACGGTCAGGTTGCCTTGGGCAATGGCGACTTCGTTAATACGCACGTCCTTTCCAATCACGATGACGCCGGAACCTTCGTCAATGACAACCTTTGCCGGGTTGTCCGGGCGCACCAACAGGTTTTCAATATCGGTCATCAAGGCAACAGCATTGCCGTTGTAGCTGGCTGGGATGGCCAAGTTGACTGTCCCAGGGTCGAGGCTTTGTGCCGCCGTTGCTCCTAAAAATGTATTGATGGTTTTAGCCATTCTGCCTGCTGTCGTCAGGTCTGGGTTTTTGAGCGCAATATCAATGGAGTCCAGATCACGCAGGCTAAAATCAATCTCACGTTCGATAATGGCCCCGTTGGCAATGCGTCCGACGGTCGGAATGCCGCGCGTGACTTTTTCTGCGTTGCCTTGGACGGAAAAGCCGCTGATGGCAACTGATCCCTGACTGACGGCGTAAACCTCCCCATCTGCACCAAGCAGAGGAGTCACGACCAATGTTCCACCCTGAAGGCTTTTGGCACTGCCAATGGCAGACACAGAAATATCAATCCGTGACCCCTGGCGGGCAAAGGGGGGCATGTTGGCTGTCACCATCACCGCCGCGACGTTTTTACTGTCGAGGTTGTCATTGCGGGCATTGACCCCCAGACGTTGTAACATGCCGATCAAACTTTCACGGGTGAAGACCGCATCACCCAAGTTGTCACCTGTGCCATTCAATCCGACCACAAGGCCGTAACCGACCAAAATATTGTCGCGGATGCCCTCAAAGTTCGCAATGTCCTTGATCCGGGACTGCCCCCACGCTGGCGGAGCCAGGATAACCAGCACGAGAAGCGCGAAAAATGCCCGAACAGGCTTTGTGCGGTTGGTGCAGGTTTTTGTCCCTTTGAACACAGTGTTTATCCTTTGAAGTGGCCCTGTGGGGGCGGTGTTTTGGTCGTTGCTTGTTCAATGCGAATTTTGTGCCAACTTTTTCATTTACGCGAATATTCTGTTTTTGTTGATTTTTTATCTCGGACGTTTGACAATAGTGGGCAGAATTTGCCCGCGTGTTTTTGGGGGGGCAAGAAAGGAGCAAAGCGCATGAAGATTCAAAAAACGTCATCTTTACGTCACAGTGGTGGGGCGAAAAAAACAACAGCCAAAGGCGGGTTCGGGCAGGCCCTGCGTCACGAGGTCGGCGGGCTGTCCGCTGAGCAGGGGGGATCCGAATTGGGGGGGCTGTCGGCGGCGGTGGGTGTGTCCGCGCTGTTGTCCGCACAGGATTTGGGCGATGAACGCCAAGGGCGACGGCGCGAGATTCGGCGCGCAAAGACTATTCTTGATGAATTGGAGGAACTGCGTATGGGGCTTTTGTTTGGTTCCATTCCCTTGTGGCACCTGGAGAGGATCGGTGCACTGGTCAAACCCCATAGAGAAAACCTGGGCGAAAAACATGATGACGAGTCAGATGGATTACGCGGGCTGTTAGATGATATTGAATTGCGCGCGGTGGTGGAATTGGCCAAGCTGGGGCGTTAAGACTTTCGGGCTTGTTTGTGGTGGAGAATGGCCTATACTGCGCCCGTTTTTAACGAAACCCGACAGAGTGCATCATGACTGTTCCTGTTCCCCCCGATTATCGTCCATCGGATGAAGAAGAGTTCATGAATCCCGTCATGCTGGAATATTTTTGCCAGAAATTGATTCGGTGGAAAGAAGACCTCTTGGCCGAATCCTCGCTGACCCTCAGTACCCTTCAAAATGACACGGTGCAAGAATCTGATCTGGCGGATCGGGCATCTTCTGAAACGGATCGTGCGCTCGAACTACGTACCCGCGACCGGGAACGCAAGCTGATTTCTAAAATTGATGCGGCCTTGCGCCGGATCGAAGAAGGCGTCTATGGTTATTGCGAAATAACGGGCGAACCCATCGGTCTTAAACGGCTTGAAGCCCGCCCGGTCGCCACCATGACTGTTGATGCCCAGGAACAGCACGAACGCCGCGAAAAAGTCCATAGGGACGAGTGATCTATATCTATCTATACCTCTGCTCCAAGGATCTGGCGTGCCAGGGTGTCTGGTCGTCTCCAAACTGTGGCGATGACTTGGCATGCCAAGGCCGATCATTGGGTACCATACAAAAAAATTCGTTACGGGCACTGTCTTTCAAATGAGTACCTCTCAAAACCTCCAGCCAATGCTATGATGAGTAGCAATGGTAGCGCAATGTTGCAGGGGGCTTAAGCCAAATAATCGGCTACCAAAAAGCCCCGCAACGCTCGGGCTTTCCCATTGGTTCTGATTAGAAGGGCCAGATAATATCATAAAGCTGTTGTCCATAACGTGGTTGCTGAATATCGGATAGCTGACCGCGTCCGCCGTAGGAAATGCGGGCTTCTGCAATCTGGTCGTATTTGATGGTGTTGGTTGAGGTAATGTCTTCGGGGCGAATGATACCATTGACCAACAGCTCGCGGACTTCGTAGTTGATCCGCACCTCTTGACGTCCGGCGATGGCGAGGTTGCCGTTGGGCAGAACCTGCGTCACCAAGGCCGCCACACGTAGCTTGATTTCTTCTTTGCGTTCGACCGTTCCCTTGCCGTTAGATTTAGAATTGCTGTCAAAATCAATGAGGTCGGCCATATTTGCTGATTCGGGGATGACCTTTTTTATGCTCCGTTCCAAGCCCATCAGTTTGTCGATTCCGGCGTCTTCTTCGTTGGCGCGGGTGCGCTCGGTTTCATTGCTGACACTGGCATTGTCGTTGATTTCAATGACAACGGTCAGAATGTCGCCGATTTCATCTGCGCGCTGATCCTTGAGAAAGGCGCGTGACCCCGGCCGCCAGAGCGAATTGGCCCGACGTTCTGAGGTTTTGGGGGCGGGCATCGGTAAAACGATGGGTTCTGGCGGGGCCGGGTTTTCAATTTTGCTCAGGCGCGGGGCCTCCCCGATTTGCGAGAGGCGATCAAGGCTGTTGCACCCGCTGACCACAGCGGCGAGGGACAACAAGGCGGCAAATCTTGCCGCAAAGGGGGCAGTTTTCGTCATGGTGTAGGCCTTTCGTTTATGTGCTATTCGCCAAGGTGGGCTGTTGTGATAGTCACCCATGCCGTCCCATCGTCATTTATTGTGCCAAAAACAATCTGGTTGGTCTGGCTGTTCAAAATACGGATTGTTTCGCCAACCGCACCGTCTTCGAGGGCGCGGCCCCGCGCGGTGAGGGTCATGGCCCCGGAGACAACCTGCATGGTGATGGATTTGTTTTTCAAAACGGTTTTGACGCTTTCGATGTCTGTGAATCTGATGGGGTCTTTGGCGCGCAGGCTCCGGCGGACGGCCTTGCCGATCAGGTCTTCCTGGCGGCGGAGGCTGGTTTTTTCGATACGGGCGACCGGAACCCGTTGCCAGATCAGGTCTTCGGCCCCGATAATGTCCCCGGGGTGCAAACTGCGAACCGGAACCGGAACCGACACCATTTCTGACACTGTCCCGGATAGGGTTTTGGTGACAAAGGCACTGCCATCCGGGCGGTTGATGGTCGCGGTGACGACAAAGCGTCCGCTTGCGGGGTTATAGCGGCGCAGGTCAAGCCGGATATGACGACCGTATTCTGCCGGGACGGCAATCTGTGCAGTTTTCCGGTCAAGTCTGACCCCGATATCCGCGCCGCTTTGACCCTGCATGAAGGCATCAATTTCAGCCCGCAGATCCTCCGTTGTGATGCGTGTGACGGCCCGGCCAAGCGTCGTGGAGACAAGGCGGGAAGCCGGTTGCCAGTTGACACCGTATTTCCGCGCCAGTGCCGCCAGCCAGCGGGCATCCAGAACGACGCGTCGCCCGGGCTTGGGGGCCTTGGCAATCGGGGTGTCAGCCTGTGTGTCCAGTCCGGTGAAAATATCGCCCAGGCGCACCATTTCCCCCGTTAAGGCAATGTCTTGGCGCAACATGATCGGCAGGCCCGCCATGTGGGTTTGTGCGTTGTTGGATTGTACACCGGGAATCTGGAACTGGTTGGGTTGGGGTAGTGGGTTTTTTGCTGTGGCGTCCACGGTGGTTTTTGTGTCGGCTTTGGCCTCCAGCTGCGCACGTGCTTCGACAAAGGATGTCGCCCGGGCCAGATTGTTGTAGCCAGAGATCGCGACGGTGGCAATCAGCAGGCAGGTGGCCAGCCGGGCGGGGGGGATGATCAATGCTCCTGTGGCGGGGTTCATAGCGACCTCATGCAACTTGTGGGTTTATCGGAGATTCGTGACCTTACGCATCATTTCGTCGGCACTGGTGATGATTTTGGAATTCATTTCATAGGCCCGTTGTGCGGTAATGAGGCTGGTGATTTCTTCGACAGAATTGACGTTGGAGGCTTCGAGCGTTCCTTGCAAAATTGTTCCGAATCCTTGTGTATTGGCGACCCCGACTGTTGGTGCACCAGAGGCCACGGTTTCTTTGTACAGGTTGTTTCCTGTGGCCTGTAACCCGGCTTCGTTAGGGAACAGAGCCAGTTCAAGTTGCCCGACAACGGTTTGTTGGGTGGTGTTGGGCTGGCGGACGGAGACCTCCCCACTTTGGTTGATGCTGATGCTCAACGTATCATTGGGGACGGTGATACCCGGTTGGACAACATAGCCGTCGGGTGTGACGATTGTTCCGTTGGCAGACAACTGAAACGCCCCGGCGCGGGTGTAGGCTGTTTCTCCGTTGGGCAGTTCAATAGAAAAATAACCTTCGCCATTCATGGCGACATCCAGCGGGTTGTCGGTGATTTTCATCGTTCCCTGCGTGGTGATGCGGTAGGTTGACATAGTGCGCACGCCCAGACCCAGTTGAATGCCTGTCGGGATCACGTTGCCTTCTTGTGAGGACGTTGCCCCGGATCTGCGCAGGTTTTGATAGAGCAGGTCGCCAAACTCGGCCCGTTGGCGTTTAAATCCAGTGGTGTTCATATTGGCGATGTTGTTTGAAATGACTTCGACGTTGGTTTGTTGGGCCAACATTCCTGTCGCACCGATGTTCAAGGCTCTCATGATGGGGAACTCCTGATTTTTCTATTTGTGGGGATTAGCCCCGGGTGTTTGAAAGGGTCTTAATCGCGTTGAGCTGGCGTTTGTCTTCGTCTGCGGCAAAGCTCGCCGCGCGTGTATAGGCGCGCGTCAACTCGATCAATTCTGTCATGGCGAGAATGCCTTGGACGTTAGAGCGTTCAAGCGATCCTTGTAAAATTTCGGTATCTTCTGCGGCCAGGATCTCTTGATTCGGGTCGGCTTTAAACAGCCCGCCTGCTTCTTTGGTGAGGAGATTTTCATTGTCAAAGGCTGCCAAACGCAGGCGTCCGTGTTCGCCCTGTGAGGATTCCACAACGCCGTCTTTGGCGATGGAAAGACTATGCGAATCAAACGGAATTTCAATCGGGCCGTTTTCGCCAATGATGGCATGGCCGTCGCCGTTGACAAGCGTCCCGTTGGCATTCAGGCGCAGGCTACCATTGCGGGTATAGCGTTCCTGACCTTTGACATCGACGACCAGAAAACCGTTCCCGGATAGAGCGAGGTCGAGCGGATTATCCGTTGTTTCAATCCGCCCCGGTGTCATGTTGCGCACCAGACCACGGTCAATAGTCTGACTAATCCGTTGCCCATCATCGGTGCGGGTCAGAAATTCCTGAAACAGCGGGCGTTCCTCGCGATAGCCGTTGGTGTTCATGTTGGCCATGTTGTTCGCCAACATTTGCAGATTCCGGCCCAGCGAGGTTTGGCGTGACAGAATGATGTAGTTCGTATTTTCCATGGTAAAATCCTAAAACTTCGTTCGCCTCTTTTGCGATGTCCTGTCAGTAGCATAATTCGTGCCATTCTTTTATATAGTTGTTTTGTAGTAAACTTTGTTTTTTTCTCTGTGCGCAGAGTGCGGAAAAATGAACCAACCCGGCAAAAAAATCAGGGCGGGGGGGCGTTCCAGAGTCACCTTGCCGTGGGTGGGGGAATGTTTGGTTGTTTTGAAAAAACAGATTTTGCTTGTTTTCTGTTGTAAGAAAACAAGATATAAACACGGTCAGCTCTATACAGTCTTTGCGGCGCAGTGGTTCTTGCTGTTTCGCGTGCTGTTGGTAATCTGGAGGAAATGAATGGTTGATGATAATCAGGTCGACGACGGTCAGGGACGGTATGATGTCTCCCACGAGAAGAAAAAAGGCCTGTCCGGTCGCCAGATTGTGCTTTTTGTTATTCTGCCGCTTTTGCTTTTGTTCTCTGGTGGCGGGGTGGCCTTCGTGATGGGAGTTTTTGACGGTGGGGAAGAGGCAGAAGTTTCCGCTGTGAATCAGGCAGGCATTCCTCAGGGTTCGTCTGCGTTTTATGATATGCCTGAGTTGCTTATCAATTTGTCGGCAACCAAGGGCAACCGGACATCTTTTTTAAAGATGATTATTTCGCTGGAGCTGGACAACGAACTGGATGTCCCGGCAATCGAGGCCGTTATGCCGCGTATTGTTGACAATTTTCAGGTTTACCTGCGCGAATTGCGGGTCGAGGATTTGCACGGATCAGCTGGGATTCAACGCTTGCGCGAGGAACTACTTCTGCGTGTGAATGCGTCAGTGGCCCCCGTTGTGGTCAAGGATGTTCTTTTTCAGGAAATGCTGGTGCAATAATTTCCAGGTAGTGGAGTAGAAGACGACAGGAGCCATCTGAACCGAGGTATGTCAGACGAAACGAAAACAGAGGACGTCGATCAGGATGCCATGATGGCGGAATGGAAATCGATGATGGGGGATGACCCCGATGACGGTGGAGCCGATGACGACTCCATGGCCGCGCGTGTCGATTCGGCCCGTGTCCTTGACCAAAATGAAATTGACAGCCTGCTGGGGATTGGCGGCGATGACGATGGTTCTACACAGACCTCCGGTATCCAGGCCATTCTCAATTCTGCCTTGGTGTCTTATGAACGTCTGCCGATGTTGGATATTGTTTTTGACCGTCTGGTCAGGATGATGTCGACGTCCTTGCGGAATTTTACCTCTGACAATGTCGAGGTCAGCCTTGAAAATATCACTTCAACCCGCTTTGGCGAGTACCTGAATACGATTCCTCTGCCTGCCATGTTGACTGTGTTTAAGGCGGAGGAATGGGATAACTACGGTCTCATGACCGTGGATTCCGCGTTGATCTATTCCATTGTTGATGTGTTGTTGGGGGGGCGGCACGGGAAAACCTCTGTACGGATCGAGGGGCGGCCCTATACCACGATTGAACGCTCCTTGGTCGAGCGGATGAATACCTTGATTCTTGCCGATTTATCCAGTTCCTTTGACCCGCTGTCTCCGGTCACGTTCCGCTTTGATCGTTTGGAAACTAACCCCCGCTTTGCATCGATTGCCCGCCCTGAAAATGCCGCGATTCTCATTTCCCTGCGCGTGGATATGGAGGAACGGGGGGGGGGAATTGAAATCCTGATTCCCTATGCGACGCTTGAACCCATTCGCGAATTGCTGTTGCAGGTCTTTATGGGGGAAAAATTCGGTCGCGACTCCATTTGGGAAGGACACTTGACGGAGGAGCTGTGGCAAACAGATGTGTCCTTGCGCGCGGTTTTGGAAGAAACTGAAATTTCATTGGGTCAGGTTTTGGATTGGAAAGTTGGATCCTTTTTGGAGCTGATTGCGACACCAGAGAGTCAGATATCCTTGAAGTGTGGTGATATCGATATGTTTGGCGGTCTGATGGGGCGTAGAAATGGCAAAATCGCAATTCAGGTTGCCAATAAGGTCGTGCGCGAAGACGAGGACGAGCCATGACGCTTGAATTTTTGGAAACGGGTTTTGATATTCTCATTGCGGTTTTATTGGTGGCGACCATTATTTATGCCGTTATCCTCAACCGCAAACTCGATGCTCTGCGGGTTGCCAAGGCGGAAATGGAAACGCTTATTCGCGGCTTTGCCGAAACGACGATCAAGGCCGAACGATCACTATCTGAATTGAAAATGCACGCCGCCGAAGCTGGCTCAGGACTACAGGGACAGATCACACAGTCCGAAGCCGTGCTGAATGATTTACGCCTGTTGACGGGCAAAGGCGAATCGGTTTGTGACAGTTTGCAGTCTGCGTTGTCTGGTGCGCCCGCAACCGCGCGTTCAGGGCCGGAAACAGGGGCAGATATAGTGAAATCTTTGGCGCGAGGAGTGGCTCAGCGTCGCCCTGTGGATCATTCGCCAGAGCCTGTTGTCCCTTCTGTGCACCCGTCAGACAGGGTTAAATCAGACAGCGGAAAAGCAGGGGGGGAGAAACTTTCTCCTGCGGCGGCTGATTTGCTCAAGGCCCTCAAAGGAATGCGTTAGAGCGCAGGCGTTGCTGTGGCTACGTGGGGCTGGTCTTCTCGGCGCGAAGGTGGTAACAGGATGTCTTTGACTACAATGAAGTGGATAGAGGCGAGGACATGAAGGCTCTTCCCTTGTTAATTGCGATTGGTGGGTTGTCGCTTGTGGTGAAAGTCGGTGGCATCTGGCAAAGCATCGATGCGATCAGCACGGTCCTTGCACAGGAGACGACCACAGATAATTTTGACTCGGGCGAACCTCTGGCCGATACGCCCATGCCGGAAAAATTGGCGGTGGTTGATACGGGAATCGTCGAAGAAGACACCCCGGACGACGATCTCCCCCTGTTGCGTGCGGAGGGGCTGGAAATTGATCCCTTTTCCATGACTGACGAAGAATTAGAAATTCTTCAATCCCTGTCGCGCAGGCGCGAAATGCTGGTTGAAAGAGAACGCGACTTGGATAAGCGGGATGTTTTGCTCCAGGCGACGGAAAAACGCCTTGATGAAAAGATGGCGGAACTGCGTGAACTTCAGGCCACAATCGAGGATCTTGTGCGCGAAAATGACACCAAAACCGAAGAACAGATGTCCAGTCTGGTCAAAATCTATGAAGCTATGAAACCCAAGGAAGCCGCGCGCATTTTCAATAATCTTGACATGGTTGTGTTGCTTGATGTTATTGAGCGGATGAAAGAACGCAAAACAGCCCCTATTTTGGCAAGGATGTCCCCGGACAGAGCCAACGCGGTCACACTCGAACTTGCCCGACGGCGTATCCTTCCTTTTCCAAAGGAGTAGTCTTTTTTTGGGTGGTGCAAAAAAATGTACCTCCGTTTACCCCGCGTTAATCTCGCTTTTTTAGTCTCCTGCGAGTAGTTCGCGCGGTCTTAACAGGTTTTTATTCAAGGAGTTCCAGATGTCGAATGTCGACATGAAGATGCCGATCCTCATTGTTGATGATTATAAGACAATGTTGCGTATTGTCCGCAATTTGCTCAAGCAGTTGGGCTTTGATAATGTTGACGAGGCAACGGATGGGAGCCAAGCCCTCCAAAAACTGAGATCTAAACCCTTTAGCCTTGTGATTTCCGATTGGAATATGGAACCGATGAACGGTCTTCAACTGCTCAAGGAGTGTCGCGCGGATACACAGCTCAAGGACGTTCATTTTATTATTGTGACTACTGAGTCAAAAACGGAAAATGTGGTTGCCGCGAAACAGGCGGGTGTGGATAACTATATCGTCAAACCTTTTAACGCGGCGACGCTCAAGAAAAAGCTTACCGCCGTTCTGGGTAATTTTTAGGATTGAAGAAGGCTGACCTGCGCTGTTTGTTCTTTACTGCTTTTGTGGTCAGCCTGACTTCTGCTTTGCCTGAAAAACGGTAAAGAGAGATGGGGCAGGCAAACTGTCATGCGTGGGCTGATTACAAAACAGAAAGAAAATGCCGATGATCGCAACTTGGTTGCGATGCTGGGCTTGAATCTTATTTTGTTGGCTTTTTTTATTGTCTTGACGGCACTGGCTGGTGTGAGTGACGAAAAGGCTAGTGCTGTGATGGAGTCTGTTAATCAGACCTTTGACCCTCGTTTGCAGAGTCCGGCTGCCCGCTATGAACAGACGCTTGCCGAACCCGCCCCATCCGATCAGATCTTTGACAACATCGGCGACCTCCTCACTGAAACGTTTCCCGAGGTTGAGGTTGTCGAAAACTCTGCGGGGACTGCTTTGCGGATTGTTGTGCCTCATTCGCTTGTTTTTATTTCTTCTCAGCCTGTGGTAATTGCTGAGTCACAGGAAAGGTTGGCGTCTCGTTTGTGGGTGGCGTTGTCGCGTTATGAGGACAAGGGCGGGACAAGCGAGGTTAGGCTTCTGCATGGTTTAGGGGCCAATCAAACGCTCAAGTTCGATCAAACGTTCAATGGACGTGGGAATTTGGTCACTCGCCATCTGGATCGCTTAGTGAGTGTCTTTGAACAGGCGGGCTTTCGTGCGCATCAGCTGGTCGTTGGTGTTGAACAAGGTTACCCGGATAAATTTCTTATCGTGATCCGTCTGTTTGCGGAACGAAATCGCTTGTTCGATGAGTCGTGACCGTGGCTTCTGATGGTAGTCAATCCGGCGATGGCTTAGAGGACGGCCCCCTGTCCCTTTCTGGGTTCTATCGCCCCCGGGATAAAGACGAAAATCGGGCTGAAGCCGTTAAACTGCGCACGAAAAGGGGTGAGATTTATAAATTGGGATGGGTTAAAAAGGTCAGGGGGGGTGCAAGCTCCCAAAGTAAGGACTATTCGCAAGCCTGGTTGCTGACCTTCACAGACTTGGTTGTGTTGCTCCTGACTTTTTTTGTTTTAAACTATTCAATGTCCATTCTGGAACAGGACAAGTGGCAGGAAATCGTCGCCGCCTTGTCAGAGCATATGCGGATTGAACGCCCGGCTGTTCTGCCTGTTCCCGCAGCAGATTTTGGTATTGATTTTCTCGATGAAACCCCGGGGGTTGACCTCGATTATCTGAAAGCATTGTTGCAACAGCGGCCTTCGCTTCAAGGGGTTCTCCTGAATAGGTTGTCAGATCGTCTGGTGTTGTCCCTGCCCAATGATCTGCTGTTTGATCCCGGGTCTATCCTTTTGCGTGCCGAGGGGCGGGAAGTTCTGGATGCCTTGGGGAAAGGGCTGAGCTATATTGATAATCGCATCGAGGTTGCGGGCCATGCAGACCCGACTGTTGCGCGTAATGTTTCAAATTGGGAACTGTCGCTGATGCGGGCTATTTCGGCCAGTCAGGTGCTCAAAAAGCGGAGCGGACAGACTGTTGTTGCGCGCGGATATGGCGACTCGCGTTACGATCGACGCCCCGCTGAACTCGCCAATTGGGACAGCTTTGCCCGACGGGTTGATATTGTTATCTATCATGTACGCGGCGATATTTTCGGTGATGATGGTGGATCTGTGGAGGGCGATAACTTGGGCGGAGGGGTTCAATGAGAGCGGCCCTTGCTGTGTTGCTTTTTGCCGTTGTACTGGTTCAGATGGCGCGGGCGGCGGACAGTGTGCCCCTGCGCGTGGGTTATCACCCCGGTTATGTGCGTTTGGTGTTCAACTGGCCGACCTATCAAGCCGTTCAGGCGCGTTTGGAGGGGCGTGAGCTGGTTCTGCGCTTTGCGGAAAATAACAGCTTTGATCTGCGGTCTGTATCCGGCGGTTTGCGCGGCTTTGCGGCAGCCCCGGTTGCGTCGGACAAGGGGCGGCAGATGCGCTTTGCCCTGTTGGATGATTTTGTGATTACACAACAGCGCGTGGATGAAAAATTAGTCCTCGATTTGAAAGTTCCCGCTGTTGCAACGCCGCAGGACATAGCGCGTGCTGTTGGTACTACCGAGACAAAACCTCCCCAAAAAAACGCCCCTCCCCAGGCTACCCCTCAAGGATATGTTGAGTCTGTACGGGTACGCTTTTCACCACACGAGGGCTATGACCGTGTAGTTTTTGATTGGCCAGTTCCTGTGACAGCACAGCTCACGCGCAATGATAATCAGCTTGATCTTATTTTTGATCGTCCTGCACAGATGACTGGGCTGGCGCGGTTTAAGCCTTTGGATCGAATCACGTCAATCCGCCAACAGTCCCCGACAGCGGTGCGTTTTGTGCTCAGGGAGTCAGCATCGACAAAGCTGTTTAAGGTGGGTGAAAAGGTCGTGATTGACATTCGCTCTGACCAGAAAACTAACCCTAGAACACCCTTGGCGACAAAAGAAACAAAGTCTTCAGCGTCTCCAATTTTCGAGGCGTCCGGTGCTGATGTCGTGGTGCCGCTTTCAGCAGAGGATGGGCCGATCCGGTTGACGGATATTATCCGCAAAAAAAAACAAAAAATTGCACAACGACAGGCCTGGCGGGCGGAAAGTTTTGTTGAACGTTTGCGTCCCGCCAGTGCTTTGATCCCGATTCCGGGTAAAAAAGTGCAGCTTTTACCCCCGCTCGTTCTGCGCTTTAACTGGCGCGAAGACGTGCGCGCCGCCGCTTATCAGCGTGGCGGAAGTTTATGGCTGGTTTTCGACCGCGAAGGGCCAGACAATCTTGAGCAGGGCTTGCGTGCATTGTTGCCAGAGGTCAAAAATATCGAATCCATTGTGGTTAAGGGGGCGACAGTTCTGCGTTTTGATGTGCCGTCCTCCCACGTACCGCGTCTCAGCCGCTTTGTGGTGAGCGGGGTTGATTTTCAAAAGGCGCAAAAGAGTGCGCAAAAAAAATCCCAAAAAAAACAATTCGGTTGGATGGTTGATATTCGGCGCAGGACTCCTTTGCCGCAAGAACCCATACAACGTCAGGTTAGCGGAGAGGGTGCGGACACAGAACTTTTTTATCTGTTTCATGCGGCGCGTCGGTTGCTGTCTGTTCCCGATGAGCGTTTGGGGGATCGGGTTATCGTTGCACCGACGGGTGATGCCAACACGGGTCAGGTCAGCCTTGAACGCTATGCCCAGTTCAATATTCTTCCGACATTTCAAGGAATTGTTTTACAACCGCTGTCCGAAGGATTGACTGTTTCATTACGAACACAGGGGGTGCGGATTGCCTCTCGACAGGCGTTGGAGATATCGGATGCAGATCAACGTGCGGTGTCGACGACGGGTGTGTCCTTGCCCGAAAAGCCCTCACCTTTGTTTGATCTCAAAGCCGCGCGGCGTGGGGATGGAAGAGACTACGAGGATAACAGGCGTGATCTTTTGACCCGCGTGTCTTCTCTGCGCGGCGAAGAACAGTCTGTAGCGCGTCTTGATTTGGCGGAATTTTATTTTGCACACGGGCGAATGAGCGAGGCTCTCGGTGTTTTGAATCTCTTGGAGGCAGAAAAATCGCGCTTGATGCAGACGCCTCAGGCTCAGCTATTATTGGGAGCGATTCGTCTGACTAATCAGCAATATGACGAGGCGATTGATCACCTCAATTCAGATATTTTTTTGGGCATACGCGACCCTTTGATGTGGCAGGCTGCATTGGCGGCGGCGGCCCAAGATTGGAAATCAGCCGCCGCAGGCTTTCGGGCGGCAGAGGGCTTATTATCCGATTTGCCGGATAATCTGCGTAACCAGCTCTATCTCACTGCGGCGGAAACCTTTCTCGAACAAGATGACGTCGGACGGGCGCAGGGCTATCTACAAAAATTAGACGCAGAAGACGCGGGCCTGAGTTTTGCCCAGCAGGCGCAGAGAGAATATCTGGAGGGACTCAGGTTTTTAAAATTGGATGAGCCTGCAAAGGCCCAGGAAAAATGGAACGCCCTACGTCATTCGCGCCATCGTCCGAGTTCTGCACGGGCGCGCTATGCGTTGTTAGAACAGGGGTTGGCGGATGGTTCTATTTCTGCGGCAGAGGCAACGGAAACGTTGGAACGGCTCCGCTTTGCTTGGCGAGGGGATAGCTTTGAATTTATTTTGCTCAATAAGCTTGGTGAACTCTATGCCGAGCTGGGTAATTATCGCAAAAGTCTTGACTCCTTGCGGCAGGCGGCGAGCCACTTTGCCCTGAGTGAGCGCGCGGATCGTTCTGTGCGCCAGATGCGTGAGATTTTTGAACAGATGTATCTCAGCGATGGCGGGCGGGCAATTCCGCCCTTAACGGCGATTGCGCTCTATCAGGAATTTCGCGAATTGACCCCCGCTGGCGAAAAGGGGGAGACGATGATTACCCGTCTTGCTGATCGTTTGGTTGATGTTGATCTTTTGGAACAGGCGGGAAAATTGTTGGATTGGCAGATTGAACAACGCCTGGAAGGTGAAGAAAAATCCCGTGTCGGGGGGCGGCTGGCCCTGATTTCCTTGCTCAGTGCGCAACCACAGGGAACCTTGGACGCACTGGATAAAAGTCAGGTTGAAGGTTTGCCAGAGCCTTTAAAACGCCAACGTCGCCACCTGCGCGCCCGGGCCTTGGCGGATTTGAAACGTGTTGATGATGCCCTTGCCTTGTTAGAAGGGGATCAATCTCTTGATGCCTTGCGCTTGGCGGCGGATATTAACTGGCGCGAACGCCGCTGGGCGCAGGCGGCCGATTGTTTGGGGCGTCTCGTTCCTGCTGTGCCGCCGAAGGGTCGCGTCCTGAGCAAAAATGAAAGTCAGGCGGTTCTCAATTTGGCCATTGCTCAAACGTTGAGCGGCGACCGCGAAGGCTTGATGCTTTTGACAGATGCTTATAAGACGGCGATGGATGAAACAGATCAAAAGACCTTTTTTGATCTTTTGACTCGTGACAGTAGGCTGGGCGGTTCCCTCCCTATTTCGCGCGAACTGGCGGAGGTTGCCGAATTTGAAGCCTTTATGAATCAAATTCGGCGACAGGTTGACGATCAGGGCTTGAGCACAGTGAATTGATCTAACCTCGCCCACACGTCCACCCCGATAATCACAGGGGCCTGCGCATCCGTTGGACAAGAGCGCGCCACCGCCGTCGCCACAAGGCCAGAGCCGATAAACTGTTCGGCAGAGGTCGCGGGAAAGTTTCCGCAGATGCGCACCTTGAAAAAATCGCTGTCCTCTCGGTGGTCTTCGGCCCACTGGGCAATCTGTGCCTTGTTGGTGATTGATTCCGTGCGGCTGTCGATTTTGCGACAGGCCCAGCGGTGGCGAAAGCGATGGAAGCATTCAAAAAATTGTCCGCTGTTGCGGGTTGGACTGCCAAAAACCGCCCAGATGATTTCTATGTTCTCATCGGTCAAGGCCCCCTCTGTGACCTCCCAGATCAAATCATCAATCGCAGAGGACTCGTCAAAAATAACAACAATGCGTTTGCCCTGATTGTGCAAACCCGCAAAGGCTTCCGGGGTGCGTTCTGACCAGGCCACCCTGTCAATGCGCCAGTTGTCCTGATGCGCTGTACACAGCAAGGCATTCGCGATGCATTTGAACCCCTCTGTCCAGCGACAGAGACGATACCACTTGGCCAACTCTGTCCAGGTTTTGGTTTTAAGCCGGGTTTCGGTGTTGGCTGTCAAGATGCCCCGGGTGTCAGGGCGCGTCATCATCGCCCACAGCATAATCCAGCTGATCACTGCAGATTTGCCAATTCCATGACCGGAGACGGTCGCCAGGCGGACAACCGCAAGGCGGCCTGTCTCTCCTCGCGTGCGAATTGTGTTGAGGATATCAATCTGCCACTCTTTCGGGCCGGCACAACCGGACAGTTTGCCGTCACCCCATGCAAAGGCGGCCCGCACAAAGCCCACAGGATCATCGCTGTAGATCATCGGCCCGTTTTTGGCTCCGGTCTCCTGTGTCGCTACATTTCTTCCCAGTGTGTCGGGCATCCGGGGTGGTTTTTTTGGAATCAAGGGTTGCGTCTATTTTGACCTGTCTTCAAAATAGTTCCAACCATGAGGTGATTGAAATGAAACAGACGGTGACACAGCACGCGCAGTCTATTGCGGAGATTCAAAAACGCCTTGATGCGCTGAGTGCAGAGATGATTGAACTCATTCGAACCTATGGGCTGGATGCGACTGATCCACGCGATGTCATTGCAACAGCACGGCGAAAGATTTCTATCCCTGCGGACTATGTCCGCTTTTTGGAGCTGTCACTCGAAGGCCGTATTCTTGGCGAATTGGTCGCAGTACAAGACCGACGCACAGGGGTCATGAGGCCATGACAGAAAAAACTTTGTACCAGCCCCAAGACAGCACAGCGACAAAAAACACGAAACTCCCCAGCGCGGCCGCTGTACCCAAGACAAAATCGATATTCTGCTGGACGATATTTTGTTGGGCAGGGGGGGCGTACAAAGTGTTATCGTGGTGCAGTGACCGCATTTTTCCGACTCCTTGTAAAAGAACATTGAGTGAACAAAAGCAATAAGTCCTTGTGGTGATGGTGTCAAGAACAAAAAAAGAACATTTTTTTGATAAGGAGAATTCAAAATGACAGAAGCGTTGTTGCGTCTGTCGATGGACTTGGTCGCACGGCGGGGGTGGACGGCCCTGTCCTTGTGGGATATTGCACAGGCATCGGGTCTGACAGAGGATGAGGTGCGCCAAGTTTTTCCGTCAAAATCTGCAGTGTTGCAGAGCCTTCATGCTGTCCAAACGCAAGCTCTCGCGAACGAGGGTATTCAGGACAACCCCCTTGATCGGGATGCCTTGTTTGAACAGGTGATGATCCCGTTTGAGGCCCTGTACCCTTACCGCGAAGGGCTTGCTGCTGTCATTCGCGACAGTCTGTCCTCTCCTTGTTCTATGAGTCAGTTCTTACGGGTTTGGGATGTCGCATTGCACAGAACAGATCGTTTTTGGGGTGGGGGCCTGCGTGCTACTCTCGGTCGGAAGGCGTTGGGTCTGGTCATCTTAGCGACTCTGCGGGTGTGGGTCAGCGATGACAGCCCGGATTTGGGGAAAACCATGGCAACCCTCGACCAATCCCTTGAGCGGTTATTACACCTTTGTCCGCTTCACCCTGACTTGTCCCGTATGGAGGCCCTGAAATGACAGATGACAAGAAACGGACGCCCCCTGATCCTGCGTTGCGGGGCATAGATCAGCTTTTACAGATTATGCGCGACCTGCGTGATCCTCTGCGGGGGTGTCCTTGGGATTTGGAACAGAGCTTTCAAAGCCTTGTGCCCCATACCATTGAGGAAGCCTATGAAGTCGCCGATGCGGTTGAGACAGGATCACCCGCCGCGCTCTGTGATGAATTGGGTGATCTCTTGTTACAGGTTGTTTTTTACGCCCAGATTGCCCAAGACAGCGGGCTATTTAATTTTGATGATGTGGCGCGTGCCGTGACGGAAAAAATGTTACGCCGTCATCCCCATATCTATGCGGCAGACGTGCAAACCATCACAACCGCCGCGCAACAAGAATCTGCCTGGGAGGACATCAAGGCAAGAGAGCGCACAGAGCAAGGGGCTTCTACCAGTGTTTTGGCCACCAGTATTTTGGATGGTGTGACTGCGGGCTTGCCTGCTGCAACGCGGGCGATGAAATTGCAAAAACGCGTTGCGAAGGTGGGTTTTGATTGGGATAATCCGGGTGAGGTGGCGGATAAAGTGCGGGAAGAACTGGACGAGCTGTTGGCAGAATGTCCTGACAATAACGCGGAACGTCTGGACGATGAATTTGGCGATTTGTTTTTTTCCGTCATTAACCTTGGTCGCCATCTCAAACTCGATCCAGAGGCGACCTTGCGCCGCGCCAATCGAAAATTTGAACGGCGGTTCCGTTTGATGGAAAAAGACTTGCCACCGGACAAAGCTACCAGCCTCGCAGAAATGACTCGCGCATGGGAGCGGGCGAAAGCCGCAACGGAGCCGTGAAACAACCAACGAAGGCCGCGCGTCCTGTAGTTTATCCTTTACAAGGGGGCGCGAATTTGACTATCTGTCTTGGTCGGAGAGTTGGCCGAGCGGCTGAAGGCGCTCCCCTGCTAAGGGAGTAAGTGCAGAAATGTGCTTCGAGGGTTCGAATCCCTCACTCTCCGCCATTGACTGCAAACGAACTTTCATATTCTAGAAATGGCGTAGCCTCAAAAGCCCAGCATTCAGGGTGATTCCATTCGAGATACGCATCATCTGGTGTGGAAAATGGAGGTTCTAGGATGAGGTTACGTGCTACCATAAGTGGTGATCTGGATAAATACCTGAAAGCCGAATTACTGGAAGCTGAACAAGCTACGACCGGAGCCATCCGTACAGCCACAACAGGACTTAAAACAGTATGCCTACCCAGGTAACAGCCGCAGGTCTTGGCCCGCGTTTGGCGAAGTCATGGCGCGGTGATGTTTATCCCAAGCAGGGTAAAATTCTGAAAGCAGACCCCACTCTTTCAGATAACCCAGCAATAACATTAATCCGGTTGCGTTTGGCTGCTATGGCGATATTTGGTAGGGGCTGTTTTTTCCAGTCACTGGCGTAACGAGAAACCTCATACCCCATGTCACTCATTTAGGGAAATATGATCAAGTCTGCACCCAATTCGCACTTGTAGCGATCAATGTAATGGCAGATTTTTTTGATATTTCTGTCCGTTTGTCCAGAGAGAATGTCAATCTGAGCCAAAGCAATTTTCATAGGTTTCTCTTTAATAGCTATGTTGGCAAATACGTCAAAGTTAGTTGTTTAAGCATATGGAAATTAACCAGCACTTGCCCTTTGCGTTCTACTTGATTTTTACTATGTACTAAAAAACCCTGATGCACGAAGAATTTCCTGGCAACTTTGGATGCATCGACAGTAAGGGTTTCACAAGCTTGCTCAATAGCAAGATTTTCGGCGTGTTGGTAAAGTGTTGTCGCGACTCCACGTGCTGTTCTCCCCAAAGCTGTGCCATTGGGCAGTTAGCTTTTCCCGTATGACAGGTTCATGCGATCTTGTCCACTCTGTTCCGGGTTAACCCGGAACAGAGTGATGCGAATTCATTGGGGGTTGCCCAATTCAGGGCGGAGTGTGGCCTGTGATTGTTGTAGCTGATCCTCCATCTTTCGGTTACATCCTGCGCCTCTCTCAGGCTTGAAAACAGGTTTTCATTCAGGCATTCATCCCTTACACGGGCGTTGAAGGCTTCGATGACACCGTTTTGGCTGGGTTTCCCCGGCTGTATGAACTGGAGATCAACGCCACTGTCCCGAACCCATTTGAACATCGCCATCGAGGTGTATTCGGTGCCATTGTCACAGACGATGACCTCCGGTTTGCCATACAAGTCGAGGAGCCGGGTCAGTTCCCTGGCCACCCGAAGACCGTTAATCGAAAAGTCCACGGTCATGGCGTGGCATTGTTTGGTGAAATCATCGATAACAGTGAACAGCCGGATACACCGGCCGCTGGATAGCTCATAAAGTCCATGCTCCATTTCTGTCCGGGGGATGTCGGCAGCACCAGGGGCCGGCGGATGATCACCGATCGCCGCCTTTTCTTGCGCTTGCGCACCTGCAAACCTTCTTCGACGTATATCCGATGGGTCTTTTTGTGGTTGGCCCCGAAGCCCTCACGCCTGAGCAGAACATGCCATCGCGGATGGCCAAAGCGACGATGCCGATCGGCCAGCTCCCGCACCTTCCGCCGCAACTCTGTCTCCGGTGACTGAACCGGTTTGTAGCGGGGCGTGGAACGCGGCTGACCCGCCAGACGACAGGATCGGCGTCAGGCCAGTCTCCTGAAGCAGCACAACAGCGCGGCGACGGCCTTCGGGGCTCAGATCTTTTTTAGAACCTCCTCCAACGCCATCCTGTCCAGCGATAAATCCGCAACCAGCTTCTTCAGGCACCGGTTCTCCTCTTCCAGATCCCGGAGACAGGACATTGACGGCCCGTGCATCATGGACAAAACCGGGATGCCCTAAGCGCATTTAAAAAAACTTCCCCGTTGAAAGAGACCGTATCCGGGAAAAAACAGGGCGAACTGTCTCCCTTGAAATCCGGTTCCAGGACGACGCGCGGGTTGGTCAAAAAACACAGATCACGCGGCACTGGGCAACCCGCCCGGTCGCTCCAAAGAATAAAGGGATCAAATCTGTCTGGATATTCGGGGCGATCTGCCCGGCCCGGGGGGGCAGCTCTTGTCCTGCCGCGCTGTGATACACGCGGGATGCAAGGGCATCCGGAGGACAGATCATCACAGGTCGAACCCGGTGCCCATGCCCTCATCATTCCGGATCAGGCCGGAGGGCACACCACAACCAATCTGGATAGTCCCGACAATATCACCCTCTTGCCTCTGCCGCCACGCAGCCCGGCCCCGGTCGAAAACGTCTGGCAATATCTGCGACAGAATTGGCTGTCAAACAGAATAGTCCAATCTCAGATGGTTTCCCTCTGCTGTGACGCATGGAACAACCTCACCGAAAGACCATGGAAAATCATGTCCATTGGATACAGAAAATGGACCCATGGGTGCTGACTTTCCGGAAATGGTATAAAGCACGACAGCTGGTGATTGTGGCTCTGTTTGTTGGTTTGGCAGGGGGGCAACTGGTCTCTGGCCCTGCGTCAGATACAGCGGGACGGCGACCGATGATTTTTATTGGAGTCGCCGTTTTATTTTTTCGATGGAACCGTTACCGCCATGACGGCGGGTTATCTGGCCTGTGGGGTGAGTACCCTGACAGTTTTATTGAGTGTTGAACGCCATAAATCCCGGTCAGGATCAGTCTATATCCCTATTAAGGGTTGGATGAGCCGGGGCAGGAGGCCGCTGAATTTCAGGCGGCCTTCGGTGGCGACCAGACAGATACAGGTTTCATCGCTGTCTGCAATGGGCTGGTGGGTGGTGTCTTCGTCCAGGTCGGCCAGATCGCCCGGCTGAAAACGCCCCAGTTCGTCCATATAGGATCCCGTGAGTACCAGTGTTAATTCCGTTCCGGCGTGTGAATGTGCGCTGACTGTGGTTCCCGGGGCAATAGAGAGCAGGCGCAGGGTTCCGCTGTCTTCGTCAAAACCGGACAGAGGGGCGTGTTTAATTCCCGGACCGATCTGTTTCCAGCGTAGGCCCTCCCCATCCGGCAGATAGTCGCGCAGGCGCGCAGCAGGCGCGTCCGGGGCGGGAGGAAATTCCAGCCGGGCCAGCAATTTATCAAAACTGTCGGCGGGGAGTTTTTCGGGGGGGAGGTCTTCGATGAGCAATCCGCCAATGTTTTCGTGGGTGTACAGGCGTGCGCGACAGTTGACACAGACTGATAAGTGCGTGGACACCACAAGGCCAAAGGCCGTGTTGAGGTTCCCGGCCGCATGGGCCAGCAGGATTTCATCGCTGATGTGATGGCGGGGGGTGGTATCAGGGACAGTGATGCCCAACAGATCAGAAAAATCAGGAAACACTAGGCATGCTCCAGGGTTGTTCGCAATTTGGCGACCGCCAGCCTGATTCGCGATTTGACCGTCCCCAATGGTAAATTCAGGGTTCGGGCAATCTGACTGTGGGACAGGTCTTGAAAAAAGCAGAGCCGAATGACGTCGCGTTGATCGGGTGACAGCCCGTTCAGGGCCTGTTTAATCCGTGCGCTGTCTTGCTTTCGGGCGACGAGGTGATCGCTTTGGATGACCTCGCCGGGTCGGGTGGTGGGATCGTCCTGGTCTGTGACTTGTCGTGACTGGCGGCGCAGGGCATCAATGCGGAGGTTGCGGGCAATGGTGAACATCCAGGTACTCGCCCGGGCCTTTGTCGGGTCGAACAGATGGGCCTTGTGCCACAGGGCGACCATGGCTTCTTGCATGATGTCTTCAGCCTGCGTTGATTCCGCGCCCGCGCTCATGAGGTAGGTTTTCAATCGCGGGCCAAAATAATCAAACAGGCGGCGGAAGGCCTGTGAATCCCGACGTGCGGCAATCGCCTGAATATCACGGGCACAATCAGCAGCACAGGTGATATCGCCTTGATCGGACATGGGACGTGCTTTCTGGTCAGAAGATCATTCATCCACTCAGGCCTATGACACTAACACGGTAACAACCGCGATGCAAAGTCTCGCGCCTCTGACAAAACAGCGCAGGGGGGGGGTGATCTGGCCTGCGCTGCTCAGCGTAAAAACCCTTGAATATTGCAATCATATGTCATCCCGGGTTGAAATTGAACAAGAACACCTCTTGCCCCTCGCGGCCCTCTGTTGCCGTTATTGGTTCAGGTATTTCCGGCCTGTCTGCGGCGTGGCTGTTGTCGCATCGGTGCGCCGTGACCCTTTACGAAAAGGACGACCGCCCCGGCGGGCACAGTCATACGGTCATCACTCCTGACGGCCCGGTTGATACGGGTTTTATTGTCTATAACGAAAAAAACTATCCGAACTTAACAGCCCTGTTTCGTCATTTCCAGGTTGAAACCACCCCGTCTGACATGTCGTTCGGTGTTTGTCTTCCGCGCGATGGGCTGGTTTATGCCGGACGCGACCTCGCGGGGCTTTTTGTGCAGAAAAAAAACCTGTTGCGTCCGGCCTTCTGGCGCATGGTTTATGATCTGTTGCGTTTTTATCGTCAGGCTCCACGGATCACCCGATCGGATGATATGACACTCAACGACATGACTTTGGGTGACTTTTTAACGGCACAGGGCTATAGCCGTCGTTTTATCGACTGGCACATTGTCCCCATGGGTGCGGCGATTTGGTCGAGTCCGGCTCACAGGATGCTGGACTATCCCCTGCGGGCTTTTTTGGTCTTTTGCCTTAATCATGGATTGCTCCAGCTCCGCGACCGTCCACAGTGGCGCACGGTCTGTGGCGGCAGTCGGCGTTATGTTGAAAAAATTCTCTCCGCTTTTGCCGACAACGGCGGGCGGGTTGTGCTCAACAGTCCGCTCCGGCGGCTATCCGGCACGGATGATGCCGTTTGTCTGGAAACCCGTATGGGTCAGATTGTGACGCACGATCACGCTGTGCTCGCCACCCACGCGGATCAGGCCCTGTCCTTGCTCTCTGCCCCCTCGCCACAGCAACAGCGTCTTCTTTCGGCCTTTGCCTATCAGCGCAACAAGGCCATCCTTCACACCGATCGAGCCTTTATGCCTCGACCGCGCAAAGCCTGGTGCAGCTGGAACTATCACGATGGTCATGACGACCAGCTCTGTCTGACCTATTGGATGAATGCTCTCCAGCCCCTGACAGCTGCCACAGATTACTTTGTCACCCTCAACCCCGCGCAGTTGCCGCGCACCGGAACCATTGTGCGGAGTTTTCTCTATGACCATCCGCTCTATGATGCGGCGGCGGTGCAGGCGCAAAAAAATCTCTGGGCCATTCAGGGGCAAAATCGCATTTGGCTGTGTGGCAGTTATTTTGGCGCGGGCTTTCACGAAGATGGCCTGCAATCGGGGCTGGCGGTGGCAGAGGCCCTCGGGGGTCAAACGCGCCCCTGGTCTGTTCCGCGCGAGAGCGATCGGGTTCACCTGCCCGACGGATTTGCGAGAGGGGGCGTGTCATGATCTCTGCTCTGCGTTCTTGCCTTCTGCACGGGGTCGTGCGTCATCATCGTTTGAGTCCGGTACGCCATAGCCTGACCTATCGGGTTTTTAATCTTTTAATTGATTTGGATGACCTGCCCGTTTTGGATAGAAATTGTCGGCTGTTTGGCTGGAATCGGGGTGGGCTTGTCTCCTTTCGCGACGGCGATTATGGCGCGGGGGGCACTGGCCTGAAAGACCGTATAAAAAAACTCTGCCACGCGTCAGGCTGTCCTGTCACCCGCGTTGCGATCCTATGCTTTCCGCGCTTGTGGGGTTATCTGTTTAATCCCTTGTCTGTTTATCTTTGTTCGGACAACGCGGGGCAGGTGCGCGCGGTGGTGTACGAGGTCAGTAATACCTTTGGACAGCGACACAGCTATGTTTTTCCTGACCTTGATCCCGAACAGGGGGGACGTTTTCCCTGTCATCGCTGTCGGAAAAATTTTTATGTTTCGCCCTTTTTACCGATGGAGGCAGATTATTCTTTTCGTTTGTCTCTGCCCTGTACGAACAGGAATAACCCCTTGCGCCTCGCGATTGGCTATCATGGTCACGGCGGGGATCGCCTCAATGCTGTTTTGGTCGCCCGGCCTGTCCCTTTGACGGACGGAGCGATTGCCCGGGCAGTGATGAGCCACCCCGCCCTGACGTTCAAGGTCATGGCGGGTATTCACTGGGAAGCTTCAAAACTCTGGATGAAAGGACTTCCTCTTTATCAACGCCCGCCACCGCCTGCGCGGGCCTATAGCGTCGCGCGGCGACAGGATAAACCTCATGAGTGATGATCCTTTCTCATCCTCTGCTCACCAATCGACAAGGCGGATGCGCTTGCCCTCTTTTTCGTCCTTTGCCCTGCGCCGGGCCTTGGCAACGCTGGCGCGGCTACGGGGTGGAGTGTTGACTCTGCGCACCCCGGATGGTCGCTGTTATCGTTTGGGACAGGACGCAGGGGAACAGGGAGGCAGAGATGCAGAGCTGTCCTTGCACAGCTTCGCGGCCCTGCGGCGCAGTTTTTTCGGCGGTGATCTGGGCTTTGCCGAAAGCTACCTGCGCGGGGAGTGGAGCAGCCCTGATCTCCCGGCCTTGCTCTTGCTTTTACTCCGCAACAAAGAGCTGTTAAAACCCATGACCTTTTTATCTGCTCTGCAAAAAAGGCTGGCGCGGGCGCGGCATCTGTTCAACGATAATTCACTGCGGGGCAGTCGGCGCAATATTGCCTGTCACTATGATTTGGGTAACGATTTTTACAAGGGTTGGCTTGACCCGACCATGACCTATTCTGCTGCGCTTTTTTCCGGCCGGCAACAGAGTTTGGCAGACGCACAGGCCAACAAATATAACCTGATTGCTGACTGGGCCGGGGTGGATGCGCGGGCGCATCTATTGGAAATTGGCTGTGGCTGGGGGGGATTTGCCCGCCATTGCCACGCGCGTTTTGGTAATCGTGTCACGGGATTAACCCTGTCGCGCCAACAGTTGTCTTATGCCCGCCATCAGGCACAAGCGGCAGGGCTTGGGGATAAATTGGATTTTCGCCTCGAAGACTACCGCCACTGTCGCGGCAGGTATGATGCTATTGTTTCGATTGAAATGTTCGAAGCCGTCGGCGAACGTCATTGGGACAGCTATTTCACCACCCTGCGCAACCGCTTGAAAGACGGCGGTGCGGCGGTGATTCAGGTTATCGCCATCGCCGATGACCGTTATGCGGCCTATCGTAAGGGGACTGATTTTATTCAACGCTATATCTTCCCGGGTGGATTTTTGCCTGGTCTGTCGGTTTTGCGTGACCTTTTTGCCCGTCATGGCTTTCGCGTGGAATGCGAACAGCTTTTTGGTCAGGATTATGCCCGCACCCTTGCCCTGTGGCGGCAATCCTTTATCGCCCAATGGCACCGGCTTCAAAATCAGGGCTTTGACGCGCGGTTCCGGCGGATGTGGCTTTATTATCTCAGTTACTGCGAAGCGGGCTTTTTAGATGGGGCCATTACGGTCGGGTTGTTTAAAATTGTACGGTGAAATGCGACACAGTGTGTTTTTTTCAGGGGGGCGTCGTATGAATATTGATGACTTTCGCGGTGAAAAACCTGTGCTTGATCTTTTCGATTATTTTGACGGCGACAGTACCGCGTGGGGCTGGTTTGAAGACTGCTTTGGGACTATTCGACGCCAATTCCGCGTTGAAATCACGGGAACCATAACAGCGGGTGAACTGCAACTGGACGAAGGTTTTTTCTATCGCGATGGGGCGCGGGCGCGACGGGTCTGGCACATTACCCGTACGGGTGAGGGTGGCTATTGCGGGTGGGCCGATGATGTGGTGGGGGTGGCCCGGGGGCGGGCAAAAGGTCACGCGCTCAACTGGCGTTATCGTCTGGCCCTTCCCGTGGGCCAGCGCATCTATCACGTTGATTTTGATGACTGGATTTTCCTGCAAGATGACGGGGTGATGATCAACCGCGCCCTTGTCAAAAAATGGGGTGTTGTCGTCGGGCGGGTCGCGTTGTTTTTTCAAAAATCCCCGTTTTTTCAAAAATCCCCGTAAGGAGGTAGTCTCTCCTTAAAGGAAAAATCGGGTAAGGCCCGCATCACGGCCTGCCTGATCTGCGTCCACCATGTCCCCACCACAACCCCCATCAGACCGACGATAAAAACAGCCAGTCCTGACCCCGTTTCGGCGAGTGGCCCGGTGTTGAAGATCCCGGTTTTGTCGAGCGTCGCGCTCAAAATTGACACAAAGGCAATCAGGGCGGATGTCAAAAAAGACTTGCGGTCGAGAACCAGCGAAAAAAGAAACGCTCCCCCCAAAAGGCCCAGGGCCAAAACCATTGCCCCCAGGGAGTCAAAAATCCCTGTGGAGCCAAAAACAAGGGCCTGAACCAGGGCCGGGGCCGCCATGATATGACACCAAAAACCCACGCGCCCCCCCTGCCCCCTGCGTTCTGGGTCGCGCAGATCGTGCCATAGCCCAACGCCTAGAACCCCCAGCCCGATGATGAGGAAATAGCCATTGTTGAGCCACGCCAGCCCGTCTGTGGCCCCCGCCCACAACAACAGTCCATTGACCGTGACGCCCAGGGTCACAAAGCTGGCAAGGGTCAACGGCACAACGCAAAAAGCCAGACGTGTTACAGCGGCGTGTAAAACCACCAATCCTAACCCCGCCCAGGTCAGCGCAACAAAACCGGACCAGGGCGAGAGGTCATAGCGTTGGGGGTTATAGAGCGCGTCTTCCTCCAACCCGAGGGCAAAGAGGGTCGCCAACACGAAAAAACAATAGAGCAGGGTCAGGGCCAGCGCGGGCAAAACCATCCGCCGTTTTTGGGCATAAAAACGGGTCAGGAACAGGCAAATCCCTGCCAGAGCTGCTGGAACAACCCGTTCAAGGACACTGTCCAGTGACAGGGCAAAACTGCTCATCAGCGTAAAAACAAGTCCCAGTGTGACAAAGACATCCGACAGCCCGCGAAAAAGAACAAAGGCTTCCGGGTCGCGGGATTCTGGATTGTGGGGGCCGTGCGCCTGTTCAAACGCCCCGATGGCGGCACGTTGTTCCTTGCTGATGATTTCTGCCGCTTGCCAGCGGGCAAGCTGGCGATCAAGCTGTTCTGTCATGGTCTGCTGTCCCGGATTTTTGAAGATAGTGGCGCAGAACGTGGTTCCTGT
The DNA here is from genome assembly GCA_965199245.1 of Kiloniellaceae bacterium. GTDB lineage: Bacteria > Pseudomonadota > Alphaproteobacteria > Kiloniellales > Kiloniellaceae > Carbonatibacter. The sequence continues at coordinate 775,165 of CBDAQP010000001.1, read as the reverse complement.
CAATCTGTTTCAACCTGTTCAATCTGTGCCAATCTGGCGGGCAATCCGGCGAACCAGGGAACCGAGCAGGGGCAGCCGCGCATAGATATGCACGCCGGAATCCCAATAGTCATCATGGCGCAGGATGCGGCCTGTGGCCCGTTCTTGTGCCACTTCGCAAAACCCGGTGAAATCCAGTAACCCGATCAACGGCAATCGCCCGCAAAAATGCCACTTCACTACCCATAATTGCTCTGATGCCCAAAGTTGTTCTGATGTCTTGTCCCGGGGGAGCTGTGCAAGGGCCAGAACTGCAAAGGACGGTGACAGGCGGTGGGTTTTGAGCAACAGACGATAAAAACACTCCGGGCCTGTGATCTGATGAAAGGGATCAGTAAACACAAAATCGGGATGAATCATCTGGCACAGGTGCGAAAAGTCGGACGGGTCATCGCCCGCGAACAGATCAAGGTAGTCGAGAAGCTGTTGTCTATGATCTGTCATCGCGCGATCAGGCGGCGGGTGAGTGCGAAAAACAGCCGATAGGGCAGAACGCGCAGAATTTTCAACGCCCAGGACAGCCGCCGGGGAAAGGTAATTTCAAAACCATTCCGCCCAAGGCCGCAGATGATCTGCCCTGCGGCTTGTTCCGCCGTCATGAGAAAGGGCATGGGAAAGTCATTGCGTGCGGTCATGGGGGTGGCCACAAATCCGGGCGTGACCAGTTGAACCCGCACGGAACTGCCCTGTAATTCGGCCCGCAGACTTTCGGCATAGCTGATGAGGCCTGCCTTGGTCGCGCCATAGATACCCGCATGGGGCAGGCCGCAAAATCCGGCGACGGAGGCCACGAAAACAAGTACGTGTTCGCGGGTGGTGTCCTCCAGCAAATCGGGGAGTAGGGCCGTACAGAGCTGGGCCGGGCCGCCCAGATTAACCGCCAGCTGTTGTGTGATCTGTTCCGGTGTCACCGTCGCACTCGGCCCCGGTTCGTAAAGTGCAGCAGCGATAATAATGAGGTCGGGCAGGTTGCCGTGTTCCCTGATCTGTGCAATGGCATTTTTCATGCTATTCAGGTCGGCAAGATCAGCGGCAAGAGGAATGATGCGCCCCTGTCCTGTGGTCTCCTGTCCTGTGGTCTCTTGCACCATCCCGTGCAACAGCCCCGCGCGGCGGGCCGTGACAAACACCTGTTTGACCTGCGGGTATAGACACAGGGCCAGGGCCCGCCCGATACCACTACTGGCCCCGATAATCCAGGCACTGGTTTGCTTATTCAGTTCAAAATTTTTCATTCCTGACAGAACCCGATGACCTGAACTGTTCTGTTTACGCTCGCCCAAAGTCAAAAGATCACACCCCCGACAACTGCGTAATTTCTACGGAGATAGACTCGCCGACCTGAAAACGGCAACTGTGACGCCACACCCGCGCGAGCAGGGGGGTCGTGCCGACCTGCACGACGAGGAGGGCGAGGGCCTCCTGATGGGGGGCGGGGGTGATAGACAGGACGCGCCCCTTGCACGAAACCGTGCTGTGACCACTCCGGCTTCTGGGGTGCTCTGCGGCGTGGGGGATAACATCGCGGGCAAAGGCACAAAGCCGCAGGTGCTCGCCCCTTTGTTTGTTATGTCCCTGCCGGGCGGGCAGGTGGACGATCTGTCCCGCAAAATCATCGCTCAGGGCCATGCTTAGCACGCCGTCCTTGTCGTCGCAGAGGGTGCCGGACAACAGCGTTGCCGCTTCTTCGCGAAAGGCAAGGGATTGCGCGGGGTCGCTGAGGACGCAGTTGATGGCCCCGCTCTGTAACACCTGTCCCCTGTTCATCAGGATTACATCATCTGCGAGGGCCATGACTTCGTCCAGTGCGTGGGTAATCAGAACAATCGGCCCGGGTATGACGTCGGTCAAACCACGCAAACAGGGCAGGAGGGCGCGGCGGGCGTCTTCGTCCAATGCGCTGAGCGGCTCGTCGAGGAACAGCACCGCCGGACGCACCAACAGCGCACGGCCCAAAGCCACGCGCTGACGCTCCCCCCCCGACAGTTGCCCGGTTGCCCGCCCTAACAACGGCGCGAGATCCAGGCGTGCAATAATGTCCCCGGCCACAGGGGTTTGTCGGGGGGGGGGCTTTTGCGCGGTGCAAAACCATTCGCCCCTCTCTTGACGTTTTGCTCCGAAAAAAAGATTCTGGCGCACAGATAGATGAGGCAATAGACTGGAGTCCTGAAACACAACACCCAACGGACGTTTGTGGGGCGGCAGGGGCTTTCGGCCCGCCTCTTGCCACCGTGTACTCCCGAATGATACCACGGAGCGCGGGCTATGCAACAACCCGGCGAGAACGCGGAGCAGGCTTGTTTTGCCACAGCCCGACGGCCCGAACAGTGCCGTAATCCGTCCAGGGCGCAACGTGATATCCGCGCAGAGGTCAAACCCGTCAAATGACTGGCGGATGCGTGCGCACAGCGTCCCTTGTTGTGCGGGATCAGGCATTCTTTCCCGCTTTCTTGAGCCGTTTATCCAGCAAGGTCATGCAGAAAATCACGACAAAGGAAAAAACAATCATTCCCCCCGACAACAGGTGGGCATCGCGCCACTCCAGGGCCTCGACATGTTCATAGAGCGCGACTGACAACACCCGTGTTTCCCCGGGAATATTGCCCCCGATCATCAGGACCACCCCAAATTCGCCCATGGTGTGGGCAAAGCCCAAAACCGCCCCGCTCATCAACCCCGGGCGGGCCAGTGGCAAGGCAACCGAAAAAAAACGATCCACAGGCCCGGCCCGCAGGGTGGCGGCGACGTCCAGCGGGCGACGGCCCAATGCTTCGAACGAGGCACGAATAGGCTGAACGACAAAGGGCAGGGAATAAAAAATGGATCCCACAACCAACCCCTCGAAACTAAAGGGCAAGGACTGCCCGAAAATGTCGCTGAACAGCCGCCCGGCCGGGGATTGGGGGCTAAAGACCACGAGCAGATAAAACCCCAAAACCGTCGGCGGCAGAACCAGCGGCAAAGCCACCAAAGACCCCACCAGGTCTTTGTACCAACAGCGTGTCCGCGCCAACCACCAGGCAAGGGGAGTGCCCAACAGCATCAAAAAAAAGGTTGAAACCCCCGCGAGTTTGAGCGTCAACCACAGCGTTTCATAAAGCGCGGAGGTCATTGAACCGCATCCGGCAGGTCATAGCCCGCCCCTTTAAAAATCTCACGCGCCGCTGGACTGACCAGAAAATCCATAAACTTCCGGGCCGCCGGATGATCTGCAGCCCGGCTCAACAACACCGCATCTTGTAAAAGGGGACGGTGCAAATCCGCCGGAACGTCAATAAAGTTTACCCCGGAGGGCACCTGTGCACGCGCCACAAAGCCCAGCGGCACTGACCCGGAGCGCACAAACTGCCCCGCCTGCCCCACCGACTCACCGATCACAGCCCGTGCCGAAATGTCGTCCCACAGTGACAGTGATTGCAAGACATCGCGCGTCGCCAAACCATAGGGGGCCGTGCGCGGGTTCGCCATGGCAAAACGCCCCCCCCGCCCTAAAACCTCCCGCGCCAAAACACGTCGCAGACCATCCCGTTCCCGCAGACCATCCTGTTGCACGGCCGCGATCCCGATCAAAACCAACCGTCCCCGTGCATAGGTGACAGTGCGCCCCGCAACCCCCAATCCTGCCGTGACCACCCGCGCCGGACGGTCGTGGTCGGCAGACACAAACACATCATAAGGGCCACCGTGCAGAATCTGCGTCAACAGCTTTCCCGACGACCCCACCGAAAACCGGATCTTGTGGCCTGTCTCTGCCTCAAACGCGACTCCGAGATCCGGAACCAGCGCGGATAAATTACTCGCCACCGCCACCGCCACAAGACTGTTCGCCGCAAACCCCTTGCCCGAGACAACAAGTAACAACAAAAGTCCGACCCCCAGGACAAATCTGCACCCCGCGATCATCGTGACACCTCCTGTGACAGCGAGACTGTCAACTCTGCCCGTGTGGGTCAAGACCTCCTGAAAAAAAGTTGGATCGTTGCTGGAGACGGCAAATAAATCACGACAAGGTGGCTGGTCAGAGCCGTGTTGCCGGAGTGTGCGTTGTGTTTGGCGCACGGTCAAATCCCGGGATTGTCATAAGGGCAAGAGTCGAGATTAAGGCTTGACAGCCGCCGCCTATTCTGTTGATTCTCCTCCAGAGAGATGTTTAGTCACAGCTGTTCTTTGTTTTGGTGGTTTGTGCGGCTATCTCGGTTCTAGGTTATAATTTTCTACATGGGTGGGATATCATGATGTTGCTTCGTCTTTCTAAAACGTCTCTCCTCGCAGGGGCTTCTGTTGCTGTTTTGGTGATGGGGTCTTCCGGGGGGTTGGCGCAAACGGCCCCGAATTTTCAGAGCGGTACGGATGACATTTGGGCCGATGGGGCAACGCGGAACGCGGGGCAGACGTCGAAAACGGTGGGTGGAGTAACCTCCGGTATCACAGACATTGCCGAAGCGCGTTCAGGCGATAATCTTGAACTCACAAATAATACGGTGACGGTCGATAATACGTCCAAAAACACCGTTATTGGTGTATTGAAAAGCGGCACGACCGGAGCAGGGTCGCTGAAGATCGAATCGAAAACGGGTTCAACGGTTTTCGTCAATATTGGTCAAATTCAAAAACAGGGCGGTGCGGCTGTCGATTTGCTGGTTGATGGTGGAAATAACAGTGGTGCGCTGTTGGGCGCGTCTATTTCGGGTGAGGCGACCGTCAACAATCTGACCATTGATATGAGCGGGACGACAGCAGCGAATGGTGGCGCGAGTGTCACCGGGACTCCTGCAGGAGCCAGGGTCACTTTCGCGCAAGAGTTGACCACTGAAGGGGCGACGCTGATCAGGGCCGGGCAAAATGCGACGACGCCTATTGATGCCACACTTGTTTTGAGGGGTGATGTGGATCTGGGTGGTGATATTACGCTTGATGACGGTGCGAACCCTCAGGATGGGCGGGCGACATTGATTATTTCCGGTGGAGGTATCGGAGGTGCCCAGCTTATTGATGGCGGAGTTGGCGGAAGAAAAATTGCCGGGTCTGCAGACGGCGAGGGCACGCTCAAAATTCTCAACGGAAATGAGGGCGGCGCACCACACGAGGCGGCCTTTGGGAATGTTCAGATCGGATCCTCGCCAGTCAACAGACTGGGCCTGCTGATTGTCGGTGATCGGAACAAGGGGGGGCGTGCCCTCTTTCAAGAAAATGCCTACGTTGATCGGATCAATGTTTATGCAGGAGATCAGGCGGCAGAAAACGGTATTGCAAGATTTGTTGCGGATGTTGATTCGGATCAGATCACGCTGAATGGGGGCAACGCAACCATCAGATTTAGCGGGCGCAGTACCCAGAATGTGGGTGGCAATATTGGCAATGGTGGCAACAACGGTGCTGGTCTTCTGGATATTGATAACTCGGGTACCGGTGCGGATAACCGTGTCATTTTTGTCGGGCGTGTTGGCGTTTCGGCGGATGAAGACCTCAGAAAAATCACGTTGACGAGGGGTGTTGCGGAATTCAGGGGTAATGTTTTTGTTCAAAATATCGAGGCAACATCTGCCGCAGAATTCAAGGGTGATGTGACGACAGAGGGTGTGGAGTTCAAGGCGGCGGGTGCCAGGATTACGCTGAACGGGGCGGGCAACCAGAACGTTACGGGCGATATAACGGCGGATGGTGATAACCGTGGTGAACTGGTTGTGGATAATACGGGCGCGGCGGGGTCTAACCGTGTGACCTTTGTGAATAATGTTGGTCAATCGACCACTCGCGACCTTGGCAAGATTACATTAAATGACGGGATTGCCCAGTTTAACGGCGATGTTTTTGTCCAGAATATTGATGCAACATCTGTCGCAGAATTCAAGGGTGATGTGACGACAGAAGGACTGGAGTTCAAGGCGGCGGGTGCTCAGATTACGCTGAATGGGTCGGATAATCAGACCTTTACAGGGGATATAACGGCGGGTGGTAATGACCGTGGTGAGCTGGTTGTGGATAATGCGGGCGCGGCAGGATCTAACCGTGTGACCTTTGTGAATAATGTTGGTCAATCGCTCTTTCGCGACCTTGGCAAGATTACATTAAGTCGCGGGATTGCCCAGTTTAACGGCAATGTTTCTGCCAAGAATATTGATGCAACATCTGCCGCAGAGTTCAGGGGTAATGTGACGACAGAAGGACTGGTGTTCAGGGCGGATGATGCCAAGATCACGCTGAACGGGTCGAATAATCAGATCTTTTCGGGAGGGGATATAACGGCGGATGCTGATAACCGTGGTGAGCTGGTTGTGGATAATACGGGCGCGGCGGGATCTAGCCGTGTGATCTTTGCGGGGAATATTGGTGCGGCGAACCGGAAGCTCCGGGAGATCACGTTGGATCGCGGTCTGGCCGAGTTTCGAGGCAATATTTTTGCGAATCGGATTGATATTAACTCGGCCGATGGGGCGGAGTTTAAAGGAAATACAACGGCTGTATTGAACCTCGGTGGTTCGAGCGGTTCCGTTGTTTTTAATGGCACGGCCGCGCAAAATATCGCAGGGCAGATCACGACGGGCGAAAATAATAGCGGTAAGATCAAGGTCACTAATTCTGTGGGTGTGACCTTTGGTAGGCAGATTGGTGCGGGCCGCACCGATCCCAATGATGCCAGCACGGCCAGACAGCTTCGGGAAATTTCTGTCGGGGATGGCTCTGATGCCGGTAAAGCAACCTTTGTGAGGGATGTTTTTGCGAGGGTTTTGAAAATTTCCGGTGGTGATGCGGCGGGCGAAGACTCCGAAGTCACGATTCAAAACAACCTGAGCGGCAATGTGGAGTTGGCAGATAACACGGGTTCTGCAAAGTTCATTGTCGGCGGGATTCCAAACCGTCGCGTATCCCGAAACATAGATGGAAATATTACTGTTGCAAACAATGATGAGGGTGTCGTCGAGATTGAGATGACGTCCGGTACCCTGGGTGCCGAGCAAGTGACGTTCAAGGGACAAATTGGTGCACAAGGTCAAGCCCTTGGAAAGCTGGATGTAAGAACACCGGGTCAAGGATTGCGGTTTGAAGGCGATGTCTATGCGAATGACATTACGGTTGATAATGATACTGCTTTAAATCCAAATGAGACAGGTGGTAGTTTTGTCGTTTTTGAAAGGAATGTCGTTTCTAACGAAAGGATCATTTTAAAGAGAACGACGATTTTCAAGGGGGATGTGACGGCCAACAAGACTGGTGCGAGTGAAGGATTCCGTTTTGATCCCTCGACGAGACAGTCCAAACGTCCGCTGAATACGATTGATCCGACTGCGGTTTTTAGCGGAACAGACGCACAGACATTCACAGGCGAGATAACGACGGGTCTGGCTGGCGAGGGCCGAATCGACGTGCGGAACACCCGGGGAGTGACTTTTAAAAATGACGTGGGAACCTCTGCCGCGAAGCTGGATAATCTGACTTTGGGCAACACCACCAAGGCGACTTTTGAAGGCTCTGTTCACTTTGCCAATGAGTCAAACATTGGCGACGGTGCGATGCTGACCTTTGGTGGAGCAGGTCGGCCAACCGATACAACGGCGGGTGCGCAGGAAATTTCGGGCGATTTTGGCGGTCAGGGTACGATTGTTGTTGATAACCGGGGCGATGGTGGGGCCCGTCGCGTCGATAACAACAAAGTGACCTTTAAAAACGCGATTGGTGTGGCAGCTGTTCTGAATACCCTGACCCTCGACAATGGTTTGACGACCTTTGACGGTAACGTCAATGTGACGACCCTGAATGTCAATTCGGGCGATGGGACAACCTTCAAGGGTAACCTGGCCGGTGCGCTGAATTTTGGTGGCGATGATATTGAGGTGACATTCGGCGGGACGGGTAATCAGACCTTTAGCGGAACCCTTGTGACAGGTAACAACGATAATCGGGGTGTTTTCATTGTGAATAGCGGGGGGCGCGTGACCTTCGAAAGGGGTCTTGGCTCTTCGGCGGTGCGTGACCTTAAGCAGATCACGCTGGAACGCGGTACAGCCCAATTTGACGGCAATGTTTTTGTCCAGAATATCGAGGCGACATCTGCCGCAGAGTTCAAGGGTGGTGTGACGACAGGAGGACTGGAGTTCAAGGCGGATGATGCCAGGATTACGCTGAACGGGTCGGATAATCAGACCTTTAGAGGGAATATAACGGCGGATGGTCAAAACCGTGGTGAGCTGGTTGTGAATGTCGGAACGACGAACAAAACAGTGACATTTGCGGGGGGTGTCGGTGATACGACGAATCGTATTGCCAAAATTATTGTGCAAGATGGATCGGCTGTTTTCCAACGCAATGTCTTTTCCAACGTCATTGATATTGATGCGAGAAGTGACGGCACGACCTTTGATCAGTCTGTGACCTTTGGTACAGACCTCAAGCTGGCCGGGGCCGCGATATTTAAAGGAAACGTGACCCGTGCCGCAGGAGTGACAGGGGGTGTTGGTATCCGGTTTGACGGGGCGACCGGTTCCGCGACCTTTAACGGAACGACTGCACAGACGGTGACGGGCAATATCACCACCAGTACCGGGAACAACTATGGTGCGATCACAGTAGAGAACAGCGCGGGTGTGACCTTTGCCGGGCAATTGGGCGCAACAGGCAATGGACGACTGAAAAGCGTAACCCTGAGCGGGAATGCTACCGCAGCGCAGGCCGCCAAGGCGACCTTTAAAGGTGCGGTTTATCTGAACGAAGATTTGGCTCTTGGTCAAAACACTGAATCAACTTTTGCACAAAAAGTTGACGTGAACCGGGATGTCACCCTGGGGAACAATACCCAAACGACATTCAACGGTGCTGTTCGTGTCAGTAGAAATGTGACCTTGGGGAACGACTCCCGGACGACTTTCGCACAGGCCGTTGATGTGGACGGCAATCTGGTTCTGAACACTGATGCCGAGGCCAGTTTCGCACAAAGTGTTGACGTGAACCGGGATGTCACCCTGGGGAACAATGCCCAAACGACATTTGGCGGTGCTGTTCGTGTCGGTGGAAATGTGGCCTTGGGGAACGACTCCCGGACGACTTTCGCACGCGCCGTTGATGTAGACGGCAATCTGGCTCTGGGCACTGGTGCCGGGGCCAGTTTCGCACAGGCCGTTGATGTGGACGGAAACCTAACCCTGAATAGTAATGCCGACACGACTTTTGGTCAGGCTGTGAATATCGGTGGGAATTTTGCGGTCGGTAATAATGCGACCATCACCCTAGGCGATGCCTTTGGCGCACGGACGGGGGCGGCAGCAAATAATGCCTTCATCACCATCGGGAGCCAACTCACGGGACTCGACGCGACTAACAGGGTCAGGATTTCCTTGTCTGATAACGTCGGGTTGGGGATGCAAAAGCTGGTCAGTGTAACAGTCACAGACGCGCAACGGAACAATGTGATCTTCACAGGGCAGAATGATCATATCAAGCACCTGTTGAGGACAGACGGGGTTTTGGAGAGCAAGATTGCCATCGGCGCGGATACAGCGACGGAATATGGTGTTTCGCGCGATCAGGGCCACGTGGTTGAGCAAGCGTGGGAAGCATTGAAAAGCGATCCCGCCCTGATGGCATCCCTGAAGCGAATGGGGGGAGAGACTGCGGCGGGTCAAAGGAAGTTTGCCCAACAGGTCTTCCCGCAAACCTCGGTCATCAGCGGGGCCACGGCGGTGACCCTGGGTGTCGGGACACAGGTTGCCGGAGTCTTTTCTGATCGTCTGTCGGCGTTGCGTGGCAGTGGGGCGCGGACATCGGGCTTTGCCACTGGCGGGGAGGGGATGGATAAGTCATTCTGGTTAAAGCCCTTTGGCGGCTGGGGACGACAGTCGAATAACGGAACCTTTAGCGGATATACGACCCAGAGCTATGGTCTGGCGACTGGATTTGACGGTTCGGTTGGTGAAAAATCGCGTCTGGGCGTGGCGGTGGCCTATAGTGCCAGCAATATTAAGGGAAAGGGCGCGGGACAGGATAAAACGGCGGTGAAAAATGGCTTGCTGTCAGTCTATGGCGGCTATACCGGGAACAATTATTACGTCGAAGGTTCGTTGGGCTACGGGCGTAATGATATTGAGACGGATTCCAGGGTGTTGGCCATGAAGCGCAAGGCCAGCTATGACACGAATCTGGTGACGGCCTCTGTTGGTGGGGGGATTCCGGTCTCTGTACGCGGGGGGGGATTTGTCACCCCGACGGTAGGTGTGTCCTGGTCACGAGTGGGGGCGGCAAGCTATACAACCACTGGTGCGTCAAAGCTGAACCAGAAAATTGCGGTTCGGTCGATTGATGCGATCGTTGGTTCCGTGGGGGCCAAGGTTCACAAGCGGATTAAAAAGGCCAGAGGAACCTTTGTGCCTTCCGCCCGATTGGGCGTGTCCTATGATTTTGCCGGGGAACGCACCACGGTAAAAGGGAACTTCACAGGCGGTGGCAAGGCCTTTAATGTCAAGGGCGCGAAGTCCAATCAATTCGCTGGCACGGCGGGACTGGGCCTGAGCTTTGAAGGGCGAAAATGGTCTGTGGGGGCGGATTACGACCTCGATACGCGTTCCGGCTACACGGGTCACGCCGCACGGTTGAATGCGAAACTCAAATTCTAGGGCTTTTTGAGACCTTGTTGTTCAGGAAACCCCGAACGGCTGTTCGGGGTTTTTTCCTTTTCAGGAGTCGTTGAATGAGTGTCTTCTCAAAATTCGGGCCTGTGTTAAAAATGTGTGCGGAACCGGTTTTAACGGCGGGTCAGGCAGGATCGGAATTTTGAAATGTATGTGATCGATAGTCATACGGGCGGCATGCCAACGCGGGTGATTCTGTCCGGTGGCCCTGATTTGGGGGTGGGGTCGTTGGGCGAACGGGCCGGAGTTTTGGCGCGGGAGTACAGCGATTTTTGTCGGGGTGTGCTCTCCCCGCCTTTTGGACAGGCGGCAATGGTGGGGGCCTTGCTGGTTCCCCCCGATGACCACAGCGCACAAACGGGGGTTGTTTTTTTCGATGCCGGGGCAGTTTTGGGCATGTGCGGTCATGGTTTGATCGGGTTGGGGGTCACACTGGTTCAGAGAGGACAGGTTGCACCTGAAACGTCCTTTACCATTGACACGCCCGCCGGGGCTGTAGCCTGTTGGCTCAAGGATAAAAATACTGTGACCTTTCGCAATATTGAAAGTTTTCGTTTCAAAAAGGGGGTTGTGGTTGATCTGCCGGAATTTGGACAGGTGAGCGGTGATCTGGCCTATGGCGGGAACTGGTTTTTCATTGCCGAATCTGCTCCCTTGCCGCTACGGGCAGACAATATTCCCGCCTTGCGGGCCTGTGCCATCGCCATCCGTGCAGGATTGGGTTCACAGGGGCTGTGCGGCGTGGGTGGGGCGGTGATTGATCATATTATTTTTCAGGAAAAATCAGGGTGTGGTTGGCGAAATTTTGTGCTTTGCCCCGATGATGATTTTGATCGCTCCCCCTGTGGAACAGGGTCTTCGGCCTGGTTGGCCTGTTTGGCGGCGGACGGGCGGGTGCAGGCGGGGGCACGTGTCAGACAAGACAGCATCACGGGGTCGTGCTTTGTGCTCTCTTTTCAGCCGGGGCAATCAGGACATGAGGGGATTCACCCCGTGGTGGAAGGACAGGCTTTTGTCACAGCGCAGTCCCGGCTATTTTTTGCACCGGATGATCCCCTTGCAGTGGGGACTGTGATCTAGGTTTTTTGTTGGGGGTGAGCATTCAAAACCTTGAGGTTGTGCCGGAAAGCCGTTTTCGAAAAACCACGTGATGTATATATTAAGGTAAGGATCGCAGGAGATGGCCTGCGGTCGCGCTGTGTGCGGAGCCATCCATGATCGACGCATCAGACAACGGGCACACCAGACGACGGGGATCGGGGTTTTGAGAGGCTTCAGGCGGGGAGGGGGCGGATCGTGGGAAAAGAGATTACGGTCATTGGCGCGGGCATCATTGGCCTGAGTTTGGCGGTTGAGTTGGGCCAGCGCGGGTTTTGCGTGCGGGTGTTGGACAGAACGGCGATTGCGGCGGGGGCCACCCGGGGGCTGGCAGGGGCCTATGCCTTTGGTGATGTCATCCCGCTGGCGACGCCCGGTCTGTGGCGCAAAATTCCGGGGTGGTTGCTTGATCCCCTGGGGCCGCTGTCGATTGATCCGCATTATTTGCCGCGACTCTTGCCGTGGATGGTCAGATTTTGGCGGGCGAGTTGGCCAGATCGCTTTACCCGGGCCTTGCGGGCGCAGGCCGGATTGATGGCTCTGTCGCGGGCCGCGCTGGAGCGGCAGATTGTTCATGTCGGGGGGGAAGGTTTTATGCACCGCGACGGACAGATTCAGTTGTATGAGGGTGAACGCGCCTTTGCTGCCAGCCGACCGGGCTGGGTCTTGCGCGAGGGGGAGGGAATTTCTTTTCGTGTGTTGCGTGGACGCGCGGAGATTGCACAGATTCAGCCCGGCCTTGCCCCCTGTTTCACGCATGCTGTTGTGACGCCGGACTGGATCAATGTTTCCGACCCCTTAAGATGGGCGCAACATTTGGCGGCGCAGGTGCGGGCGCAAGGTGGGGTTATTGAATATGTAACGGTTCACGCCTTGTCAGCGGCGAAAAATAAAACTGTGATTCGTTGTCAGGACAAAGTGCGCGAAGCTGAACAGGTTGTGGTTGCCTGTGGGGCATGGTCGCATCATCTGGCACGCAGTGTGGGAGAACGGTTTCCCCTGGACACAGAGCGGGGGTATAATACGACATTTTCTGGCGTATGCGATACGACGTTTCCTGGCGCGTGTGACACGACGCCCGCGCGGGATTTTTCGCTCAAATTGCAGTTAACCTTTCCCGATCATGGCTTTGTCGTTTCAAAACTGGGGGAGGGGGTGCGTGTCGGCGGGGCAGTTGAGTTTGCGGGTCTGACCCGGGCACCCGATTTCAGGCGTGCAGAGATTTTGTGCCAAAAGGCCGCCCGCTTTTTGCCGCAGCTTGATCTGTCCGGCGGGGTGCAGTGGATGGGCTGTCGTCCCTCCCTGCCCGATAGCCTGCCGGTTCTGGGGGCGTCACGCAAAGCGCGGGGGGTGTTTTATGCCTTTGGACACGGGCATTTGGGCCTGACTCAATCGGCGGGAACAGCTGAAATTTTGAGCGACCTCATCACCGGACGGACGCCCGATCTCTCCCCTGATGTCTTGAGAGCGTTTTCGCCGCAACGTTTTCTTTGATGCTCATTCCTGTGGAGCCATTGAAAGGGGTGTTTTTTTTCACTATCTCTGCCTCTGTGTACTTGAGTATCTCTCAAATCCCCGGTTTTCGTCGTCTGCGACGTCGGTTATGGAGGGTTCCGCGCACCCGCAGGCTACTTTGCGCGTACTTTAATAACGCAGGCCTGGCGTTTTTAGAGGGACTTATCTGTTTTTTATCACAGTCTTTTGGGGGGAAAATGCCGTACGGTAACAAAGGCGGATTGTTTTCTGTGGGTCTGTTTTTTATGGCGTTTTTTATGGTCGTTCCTGCCCTGGCGCAATCTGCGGTGGGGGCGAGTGGTCTGCCTTTGCCGCGTTTTGTGTCCCTACGCACGGCAGAGGTCAACTTGCGCAGTGGCCCGGGGGTGCGCTATCCGATTTTGTGGGTGTTTCACCGCAAGGATTGGCCAGTTGAAATTGTCGATGAATTTGACAACTGGCGCCACATCCGCGACCTGCGCGGGACGCGCGGCTGGGTGCATCGTTCGATGCTTCAGGGACGACGTTTTGTTGTGGTACAGGGGGCAGCGGCGCAGCCTTTGCAGGCCGAGGACAGTTTAGAGTCCGGCGTTGTTGCGCGCCTGGAACCGGGGGTCATTGCCCATCTAGATGATGACTGCGCTGTACAAAGCTGGTGCCCGGTCAGCGTTGGGTCTTTTTCCGGCTGGCTCCCCGCCGCAGTGCTCTATGGCGTAAAGACAACAGATCAGGTCAAATAAATTGATCCGGCAAGAACAAAAACGGAAATCATCAAGATCACCGGTATCATGCAGTTATCACGGCGAATGTTGTCGATCTTCTGTTGTGTTGAATGGAGGTTGGCGTCAAACCTGTTCTTGCTTCCTTCAAGATATTCGAGCAGGAGCGGCAGAGAGTCCCTGTCGGGATTTTCCGATACGGGCCATTCTGTCGCTTTTTCCTTTGTTCGCCGTTTAATCCGGCGGTTCGGCGTCGGTCATATGGACAACGACATCAATGCGTGAGATGCGTTTGCCCCTGGGCAGGTCGGGAAAACGCGAAAAGGAAATGGAGTCGCCGGGAATGTCGCGCAGTTCCCCTGTCTGTTCGTCAAAAATATGGTGGTGGTCGCCGACGTTGGTATCAAAATATGATCGTCCGGTTTCGACGAATACCTCGCGCAGAAGTCCGGCCCCGTGAAATTGGTGCAGGGTGTTATAAACGGTGGCGAGGGACACAGAAACCTGTGCTGCGAGGGCTTCTGCGTGGAGTTGCTCCGCAGAGATGTGGCGATCCCCCAGTGCAAAGAGCAGACGGGCCAGGGAAACCCGCTGGCGCGTGGGGCGCAGACCCGCCGTTTTCAGACGTTCCGACAGGTGGTCATGATGAAAAGTGTTCTCCATGTGGAATATTTGTAATGGATTTTTCCCGCCGTTAAAGAAAAAAACCTTCTTTTTGCGGTGCGGTGGGCTGTTTTTCAGGTCTTTGTTTTATCCTGTCTTGATTTTAGAGGCGTTCACGGGCAAAAAGAACCAGCAGGAGAATTTTGTTCTGACAACAGATCAAAGGCGGGTAAGGCGTTGAGTGAAGGTAACGGGCGTGAAACGATGGAAACACGGACGCACAGCTATAACTATCAAGAGCTGTTGCGCTGTGGGCGGGGAGAGCTTTTCGGGCTGGGTAATGCACAACTTCCCTTGCCCCCGATGTTGATGTTTGATGCCATTACCCGGATCACGGACAGCGCGGGGCCTATGGCAAAGGACGTGTTGTCGCAGAGTTGGAGGTGCGCGATGATCTGTGGTTTTTTGACTGTCATTTTCACGGTGATCCGGTGATGCCCGGGTGTTTGGGACTCGATGCCTTGTGGCAGATGACAGGGTTCTTTCTGGGCTGGATTGGTGCGCCCGGGCGCGGTCGCGCCTTGGGCGTCGGAGAGGTCAAGCTCAAGGGAATGGTGACACCTGCAATTAAAAAGGTTGTTTACGAAGTCGATGTCAAGCGCGTCATCAATCGCAAGTTGGTCATGGCGGTTGCCGATGGCAAGATGTTTGCCGATGGAACGGTTGTTTACGAGGTCAGTGACATGAAAGTTGGGCTGTTTCAGGCCGACGACGATCAAAAATAATCGGGCATCAAAAGTGACCCGGGCATAAGAAAGGGACTGTTGGAATGCGTCGTGTCGTCGTTACGGGATTGGGCATTGTGTCCAGCATTGGCAACACTGCCCAAGCGGTTACCCAGTCGTTGAGGGATGGGCGTTCGGGTGTGGTGCATTGTGCGACTTATGCGGAACTGGGATTTCGCAGTCATGTTCACGGGGCCTTGAACATTGACATTGACTCCCATGTTGATCGCAAGTTGCGCCGTTTCATGGGCGATGGGGCGGCTTATAACTATATCGCGATGAAGGATGCCATTGCCGATTCTGGCCTGGGAGATGATTTGGTGTCCAATCCCCGCACCGGAATTGTGATGGGATCGGGCGGGCCGTCAACCTCTAGCCAGGTGCAGGCGGCAGATATTGCACGGAATAAGGGGCCAAAGCGGGTCGGCCCCTATATGGTTCCGCGCTGTATGTCATCAACTAATGCCGCCAATATGGCCACGGCCTTTTCAATTAAGGGGATGAGTTACACCATTTCGTCGGCCTGCTCGACTTCTGCCCATTGTATTGGCAATGCCGCAGAACAGATCATTTTGGGCAAACAAGACGTGATGTTCGCCGGCGGTGGTGAGGAACTGCACTGGACGCTCAGTGTTTTATTTGATGCCATGGGGGCCTTGTCCAGTCGTTATAATGATCGTCCTGACCGGGCCTCGCGCGCCTATGAT
Organism: Kiloniellaceae bacterium; assembly: GCA_965199245.1. Classification (GTDB taxonomy): domain Bacteria; phylum Pseudomonadota; class Alphaproteobacteria; order Kiloniellales; family Kiloniellaceae; genus Carbonatibacter. The sequence goes on along the minus strand of CBDAQP010000001.1, from coordinate 759,101 downwards.
GTGGGGCGTGATGGTTTTGTCATCTCGGGCGGGGGGGGAGTGATTGTGCTCGAAGACTATGACCATGCCCGCGCCCGGGGAGCCAAAATCTATGGCGAACTGGTGGGCTATGGTGCGACCTCTGACGGGGTGGATATGGTTGCCCCCTCTGGCGAAGGCGCGGTGCGCTGTATGCAGATCGCAACGCAGGGGATGAACCGCGATGACATTGACTATATCAATGCCCACGGTACCTCGACCCCCGTGGGGGATGGAACCGAACTGGCGGCTATTCGCGATGTTTTTGCGGAGGGAAAGGTTCCCTTTGTGTCATCGACAAAATCACTCACTGGTCATTCGCAAGGCGCGGCAGGGGTTCAGGAAACCATCTATTCCCTGTTGATGATGCAGAATAATTTCCTCTGTGCGTCGGCGAATATTGACAAACTGGATTCGCAGGCCGACGGCATCCCGATTTTGCGCGAACGCCAGGACAGGCCTGTGAACTGTGTTATGTCCAATTCCTTTGGCTTTGGTGGAACCAATGCGACGCTGATTTTCCGGCGTGTGGCGGATTGAAACAGAGGGTGCGGACAGATGACAAAACAATCGGGGTTGCTATCTGGTAGGCGTGGCCTGATTATGGGGGTCGCCAATGACCATTCCATTGCATGGGGCATTGCACAGGCGTTGCACCGTAACGGGGCGGAGCTGGCCTTTACCTATCAGGGGGGTGCCTTTAAAAAACGTGTGGATCCTCTGGCGCAGTCTGTGAACAGTGCATTGGTTTTGCCCTGTGATGTCGCGGATACGGCGGCCCTTGATGGTGTTTTTGACTCGTTACGCGATCACTGGGGGACGATTGATTTTGTTGTTCATGCCGTGGCTTGGGCGGATAAGGACGAATTAAAGGGTCGTTATCTGGACACCAGCCGCGAAAATTTTCGCAAAACCATGTCGATTTCGGCCTGGTCCTTTACGGCGGTTGCGCGCCGGGCCGCAGAGCTCATGCCCCGGGGGGGCGGCCTCATCACCCTCAGCTACCTTGGGGCGGGACGTGTTACCCCGAATTACAATGTTATGGGCGTGGCAAAGGCCGCACTCGAAGCCTCTGTGCGCTATCTGGCTGTTGATCTTGGCCCCCGGGGTGTGCGGGTCAATGCCATTTCCGCAGGCCCCATGCGCACCCTCGCCGGGTCGGCGATTGCGGATGCCAAGCATACCTTTGGCTTTGCTCGCGATCACAGTCCCCTGCGCCGTTCTGTCCGGCTCGACGAAGTGGGTAATGCCGGGCTTTATTTGTTGTCTGATCTGTCCGCAGGGGTGACAGGGGAAACCCATTTCGTTGATGCGGGCTATAACGTCGTCGGTATCCCCGCACCCGATAAAAAATAAGGGGGCGTTTATCCTGTTTTCTTTTTCAGGTCTTCGACGAAGCGGGCCAGTGACAAAATGGTGACATTGTGGTTGCCGGGGAATTTATTTTCGCCAGTGTAAATAGTTCGCGCTGAAAAACTCTGAAGTTCCTAGATAATAGGGGTTTTCAGAGTGAACTAATCAGAGTCACGCTACATTAGGTTGGTGTATCGGTTGCGCCAATAAATTCCTGTGTTGGTTGTTCCCTTAGGCTTATGTATTCAAGCTGCCACTGATCTAATCGCCGGATGTCTGACAGTGTTAATTGGGTATCGGCTACCGCTTCGCATTTTTCTAGGCTCAGGACTCATGAGATCCACCAAATGACGATTGCGGCGATTTTGATTGCCGCCATAAATGTATGGGCGCAGCAGTCATATCGGGTCGCGATACGCCGCCAGTCCTTGAGTTTGCCGAACATATTTTCAACCTTGTGCCGTTGCCGGTACAGGATTTTATCATACTCGATTGACTGTTTCCGGTTCTTTCCGGGCGGGATGCAGGGTATTATTTTCTTTTCCAGCAAGGCTTCGCGGAACCAATCGGCATCATACCCTCTGTCAGCCAGCAAATGCCGGGCCGGGGGAAAGTCGCCGACCAGGGCCGCAGCACCCTTATAGTCACTGACCTGGCCGGCTGTCAGGTGAAGCAGAACCGGTCGGGCATGCTCATCACAGCCCGCATGCAGTTTGCTGTTCAGCCCGCCTGTCGTGCGACCAATGTTGCGGGGAGCATCCCTTTTTTTTGCCAGACAGGCTGCGGTCCGGTGTACTTTCAGATGTGTCGCATCTATTTGTAATTGTTCAGAAATATCATTTGAAGTCAACGCCATGAATATCCGGTCAAAGACACCCGCTTCGCTCCAGCTGCTGTTCTCCCCAAAGTTGTTCCACTGAGTAGTTAGCTTTTCCCATATGACAGGTTCATGCGATCTTGTCCACTCTGTTCCGGGTTAACCCGGAACAGAGTGATGCGAATTCATTGGGGGTTGCCCAATTCAGGGCGGAGTGTGGCCTGTGATTGTTGTAGCTGATCCTCCATCTTTCGGTCACATCCTGCGCCTCTCTCAGGCTTGAAAACAGGTTTTCATTCAGGCATTCATCCCTGACCCGGGCGTTGAAGGCTTCGATGAAACCGTTTTGGCTGGGCTTGCCCGGCTGTATGAACTGGAGATCAACGCCACTGTCCCGAGTCCATTTGAACATCGCCATCGAGGTGTATTCGGTGCCATTGTCACAGACGATGACCTCCGGTTTGCCATACAAGTCGAGGAGCCGGGTCAGTTCCCTGGCCACCCGAAGACCGTTAATCGAAAAGTCCACGGTCATGGCGTGGCATTGTTTGGTGAAATCATCGATAACATTGAACAGCCGGATACGCCAGCCGCTGGATAGCTCATAAAGTCCATGCTCCATTTCTGTCCGGGGGATGTCGGCAGCACCAGGGGCCTGCGAACGATCGCCGCCTTTTCTTGCGCTTGCGCACCTGCAAACCTTCTTCCACGTATATCCGATGGGTCTTTTTGTGGTTGGCCCCGAAGCCCTCACGCCTGAGCAGAACATGCCATCGCGGATGGCCAAAGCAACGATGCCGATCGGCCAGCTCCCGCATCTTCCGCCGCAGCTCTGTCTCCGGTGACTGAACCGATTTGTAGCGGTGCGTGGAACGCGGCTGACTCGCCAGACGACAGGATCGGCGTCAGGCCAGGCTCCTGAAGCAGCACAACAGCACGGCGACGGCCTTCGGGGCTCAGATCTTTTTTAGAACATCCTCCAACGCCATCTTGTCCAGCGATAAATCCGCAACCAGCTTCTTCAGGCGCCGGTTCTCCTCTTCCAGGTCCCGGAGACGGCGAACCTCATTGACCTCCATGCCAGAGAACCTCGCCTTCCACTTATAGAATGTGGCATCCCGTACTTGCGGCAAAGCTCCCTGGCCGGAATACCTGCCTCGTGTTCCTTCAAAATCCCGATAATCTGTGCGTCCGTAAATCTGCGCTTCATTGAGGGCCTCCGTGAAAATGACAAAAAACTAACTTATCAATGGATCAAGATTCAGGGAGAGGAGCACATTCCGTACCTTTCTGTATTCCAGACTATATTTCAAGAAAGGAAAAATCCTCCAAGATGGAAATTTCAGAAAAGGAAAAATTCTACAAGATGGAACGAGGACTTTGGAAGCTTGTTCAGGGGAAAACAGGGCAATCGGTTAGCAAGAAGCGCAAGAAACCTGCAATCAATCAGGAACGCAAAAAAGAAATTGAATAAGGGGCTATCAAGCTTGTTACAGCAGAGTTTGAAAGTCGTCACTATGCGGTTGAGTCATTTGAAGACAAATACGTTGGGTATGATTTACAGGCTGTTTCTGAGGATGGTCTGGAAACCCTTTGTATCGAAGTTAAAGGGCGTGGAAGTGATACCGTAACGGCTGATTTTTCATTTAATGAATATGGTGTCATCAAAGAGCATCAGGAAAACCGCTTCAATGAGGGTGAGTACATCATCTGCATTGTAACCAACGTTAGTCGTCCGAGCATGAAATTGCATGAGTTCCGATACGATAAAAAGCGCAAAGGCTGGTTTGATAAAAAAAATGGGTTGAAGTTAAACCCGGAGGAACGTGTCGCCGTAACATTCACTGCTAAACGGGGGCGGAAATGACGGCTGTCAAAAAACTTGAAATCGCAAATCTCAAACGATTGCAGAATGTATAGCCTATCCTATATAAAATGATTCAATCTACGCTATTGTAATGCCTTCCTTTTCGCGGATAGATAAAACCTTACTGGGGAAATCTGATGAATACGTCATACATAAATTATAATGGATTGACTATATAACCAGATTATAATGAATTGGCTATAACTCTTGTCACGCCAAAATATTTTGAAAACTTCACGTTTACATGGCTGAAACCCAATTAAATTCACCAGCGTCAAATCGCCCCTTGTCTATGTTTTAGAAATATGCGATTTTCATGGTTATGAGCCATCAAAGACAACCACGATTAAAGCCCCTTCTGGACAAGGCACCGCCAGGTTTTCTGGTGGATACCCGTTGGCTCAAGGCCCGGGGCATTGACGCCAAGTCGATCCACGATTACGTGGCGCGAGGTTGGCTGGAACGGATCATACGGGGCGTTTATCGCCGCCCCCTGCCGGAAACCGTGCAGGTGCCGGAGACTGTCCCGTGGGACAGTGCCCTGCTTTCCCTTCAACGGATCATGGAGTACGACCTGCACCTGGGCGGCGTGAGCGCGCTCGATCTGGCGGGTTATGCGCATTACCTGCATCTTGGCGGCGCGCCGCGCATTCACCTTTACGGCAATGCGCCCTCGTGGCTAAAGCGCCTGCCGAGCGACGCACAAATAATCGTGCACCGACGAACCCTGTTCGGCGATGACCGGACCGGGATCACTGATTCCGACCGCGATGCCCGTGAAAGCAGCCAGAGCGTGAATGTATGGCACTGGCCTCTAAAGGCATCGTCCCCGGAACGGGCTGTTCTCGAAGCACTCGACGAATTGTGCGACGATGCCGGGTTCGAGAAGCTGAACAAAGTCTTCGAAAGCCTGACCACCCTGCGCCCCAAGCAATTGATGGCACTGCTCATAGCCTGCCAGAGCGTAAAGGTCCGGCGCTTGTTTTTTGTCTTCGCTGATCGTCACAAGCACGCCTGGCACAAGTACCTTGACGCCGATCAGGTTAATTTCGGTTCCGGGCCTCGGGCGCTCGTCAAAGGCGGCAAGACCCATCCCACCTATCGTATCTACGTACCGGAAAATTTCATCCCGGAGAACGGAACAGGGGAACAGGCCGATGCATGAGCGTTATGTGGATCAGGTTCGTCTGTTGTTAGGCGTATTGCCGGACATCGCCTCGGAAAACGTGTTCGCCCTGAAGGGCGGCACGGCCATCAATCTGTTCTATCGGGACATGCCGCGCCTGTCCGTGGACATCGATCTCACCTACCTGCCGTTTGGCGACCGTGACACCTCACTGAAAGACATCGACGAAACCCTTGAGCGCATCATGGCTCAAATCACCGAGCGCAATCCTGCGGTTCAGGCCCGGCGCATCGCCGGCGGCGGGAACAATGATACCCGCATCATGATCAGCAACGGGCGGGCGCACGTCAAGATCGAAACATCCCCGGTGGCACGCGGCGCGGTTTATCCGCCGAGGGTGATGATGGCGTCAGACGCGGTGACGGAACAATTCGGTTTTGCGGAAATGAACGTGGTCGCCTTCGAGGACCTGTACGGTGGAAAGCTTCACGCGGCACTTGACCGCCACCACCCGCGCGATCTGTTTGATATAAAGCTGCTCTACGAGAATGAAGGCCTCACCGACGAATTGTTCCGCGTGTTCATGGTCTATGTGGCGAGCTCTGGCCGCCCCATGCATGAACTTCTGGCCCCGACGGCACCATTAAATGACGCCCTCTATGACAATGAATTCGTCGGTATGACGCGCGAGACGGTCTCCAAAGGAGAACTATTGGAGGTGCGCATTCAGTTGCACGCGGATATCCGGAACAGGCTGACCGGGGACATCGCCGCCTTCCTGCTTACGCTTCACGACGCGACGCCGGATTTCGATCTGATTGGCCTGCCGGAAGCCGCAAACCTGCCCGCCATACGCTGGAAGCTCATGAACCTGGAACGGCTGAAGCGGGAGAACCCTTCCAAGCACGCCGAACAACGCGAGGCACTTGAGAAGCTGTTCAGGTAAACACCGACGAAAAAACCGCCCGTAGCGTTAGCCGGGGCGGTAAGATCGACGGAACGGATTCTTGATCGTCAGGCCACGTCCGGCAAATCCATATTGAAATAAAGCTGACGGCGCGACCGCGTCATCATGGCCGGAACGGGCATGCGATTGACGCATTTAAAAAAAATTCCCCGTTGAAATAGCCTCCCGGCAAGCCAGAATTGGTCCGACTGTCCCGCTGGAAATCTGGTGGCAGGACGAAGCGCGTGTTGGCCAGAAGAACAATATGTTGGGCCGAACGAGGCACACGGCCTGTGGCACCAAAAGACCAGCGCACAAAATCCGCCTGGATATTCGGGGCGATCTGCCCCGCCCGGGGGGGCCGCGCTTGTCCTGCCGCAGTGCAATACCTGCGGGATGCAAGGGCACCTCGAAGAAATATCGTCACAGGTCGAACCCGGTGCCCATGCTGTCATCATCCTTGACAAGGCGGGCTGGCACACCACCGGCAAACTGGATATCCCGGACAATATCACCTTCTTGCCGTTGCCGCCACGCAGCCCTGAACTCAATCCGGTCGAAAATGTCTGGCAATATTTGCGACAAAACTGGCTGTCAAACCGCGTCTTTCAGGACCAGATCGTTTCCCTCTGTTGTGACGCATGGAACAACCTCACCGACAGGCCATGGAAAATCAGGTCCATTGGATACAGAAAATGGGCTCATGGGTTCTGAATTATGAAATTTGGTATTACCCCACCGACAGCCGTCTGTATCTGAAAGCGTTGCAGGCCCTCAGGCCAAACGGCAAGGCATTGTTCTGCGCCGCAGCCACACCCGTGTGGCCAGACACGCTGCACTTATGGCCGGGCGTTACGCCCATGCCAGACAGTTCCGGCGCATGCGCCGCGAGATCAGGAAACTGAAGACCTGTCCGGGCCGGGTTTTCCGCGATATTGTCCGTAAGATTGCCGGGAACGCCGGCCTCGAGGCCTGGTTCGCGAAACTGTTGGGCCTGGCGTCTTCTGATGCAACAGCCCGGGGACAAGAACAAGCTGGACACCCGTATTAACCCGCTAACCTGAGGTGAGATTGACTGGTGTGGACATGGCGTTTCGGCAATTTTTCACGCCGTTTCGCGGTCTGAAGCCTACCTGAACAGGCGGTTTGGGATGATTTTCACTGAATGACTCCTCCTGTAACCCTCATGGCCGTTAGAACACAGAATGCCTTTTCTTTCCAGGGTTAATACGGGTGTCCAGCTCTATGCCCTGCACGCTCCGGAAGTTGCCTGCATCGCCAAAGGTAAGGCGCGTAATCCTTACGAGTTTGGTGCCAGGGTCGGGATTGCCACCACCAACCGTGAGGGTCTGGGCGAAAAGTTTCCGGGGCAATCCCTACGATGGCCATACTCTGGCTGATACAGTGGCCCGGGCCGCCCGGATGACTGGACCGGAACGGGTCTACGTCGACAGGGGCTATCGCGGCCACAATGACGAGGGCGAGGCCCCGGTCATGCTGTCAGGGCGCACGCGCGGATTGAGCCCGCAGATGAAGCGCGAACTCAAACGAAGGTCGGCCATCGAGGCCACCATCGGACAGATGAAAACCGATGGCCGCCTTGATCGGAACGTCCTGAAAGGCCAGACTGGAGACGCCATGAACGCCTTGCTGGCGGCCATAACATGCGTCTGAACGCCATCGCGTTTTGGCTTGTCCGGGTCGTCAATGCGGTGATCGGGACGACGAAAACGGCAAAATCGAATACTTCACCACGCTTCCAACGCTTCGAAATAGCAATAGCTTAGGATTTGTTCAGCGCGAACCACAGAGCCTGACGACGGCATAAAAAAAGGGGCCTCGCGACCCCTTTCGTCTGTGACAGCAGATCAGGTGAAATAGATTGAGGCGGCAATGGCCAGACCTGTTGCGGCAACCCCGATACCTGTTAAGATCAACGCGATAATCAGATTGCGATTGTCGCTTTGCAACCTGGCAATGCCTTCGCTGTTCTCCTTGCGAATGTCATTCAAATCAGCTTCAAGCTTTTGCTCTGTGGCTTTCAGGTCATCTTTCAATTCTTGCCTTGTTGCATTCATATCGGCTTTAAGTTCTTGCTCAATTCCTTCAAAGCGCTTGAGCAAGAGAGGCAGATAGGTGTTTAAGCCTTGCTGGCTTCCCTCAATCCGGCTTACTCTTTTGTTCATTTCGCTTATGTCAGTCATTGTCTCACTCATGGTTTTCTGTCCTTGCTGTCCAGTTTAATCCGGTTTGGTTCTTTTCCCAAGCGTTCGCTTTGTTCATTCCTTTCTTAAAAGTGTGGTGTCCACAATTTTCATTGTCGTTTTAAGAATCTGTCTAACAAATAAGTTTTATAATTCTGTTAATTGCGATTTGTATGAAGCGTAGCCGGATCATGTCTTCCTGCGTTTTGTCGAGATTTTCGTAATGTTTTGCCAGCCGCCTTGCAGGCTCCAGCCATGCGAAAGATCGCTCGACAATCCAGCACTTTGGCAGCACCTTGAACGCTTTTTCCTCACCTCGCTTTACGATCCCGATTTTCAGTTTTTCCTGATTGGCCAATGCGTCCATCCGCGATAACCGGCCCGGAACAATTTCAGCCTTCTGTGCTTTTTCTTTATATCGTTCAAGAGAATGCGGGCCGCGATCCTGTATTCCAGCATCATGCACCACCGGATGTAGCGGAAACCCGGGCAGATCCACCAATAAATGCCGCTTGATTCCCTTCACTTTTTTGCCGGCCCCCTTTTTTTTGTCGGGGCCTTGAGCGATTGTGAGTCGATAATGGCCGCGCCTGCCTGTTTGTTCCGGCCCTCAAGCAGCCGAAGCACGCCATGGAGGTCACGCAGGATAATGTGCCAGGTTCCATCTTTTTTCCAGCGACTGAAATGGCCGTATGGCGGGAAATCCCCGGGAAGAAGTCGCCACTGACAGCCTGTTTTCAGAACGTAAAAACAGGCATTTAATATATTCCCGGGGGAGTGTTTGAAGGGACGGCCACCGCAATTGCGGTGCTCAAAATATCCGCGCAACAGAGACCATTGCGCATCGGTGAGATCAGTATCATAAGTCATGCCGAAAATTATTAAAAACAAATTATTGATAAATTTTTAATAGTTGTTAGACAGCTTCTTTGATACATGCACGCGGTTTTAACATGAAATGTTAAATATGCAGCGATACTCAGGGTGATTTGCCCCTAAAGTGGTTACGTTTTTATATCTATGCCCTTGATTCGTGGCGGGGTGGTTGTTAGAACGTCCTTAAACATAAGGAAATTGTTATGTGATTTTCGAGTGCTCAAAGGCACGCGATAGACGCGAAATCAGGAAATGGGAATGAAAAAATGACGGATTTTACTGACTACAAGGTTGCCGATCTTTCACTTGCAGAGTGGGGGCGCAAGGAAATTGTTATTGCGGAAACTGAAATGCCGGGGTTGATGGCCCTGCGCGAAGAATATGGTCACAGCAGACCCTTGGCCGGTTCACGGATTGCGGGTTGTTTGCACATGACGATTCAGACGGCGGTGTTGATGGAAACGCTGATTGCCCTGGGGGCTGAAATTCGTTGGTCGTCATGCAATATTTTTTCCACCCAGGATCAGGCGGCGGCGGCGATGGCGGCGGCCGGGATTCCGATTTTTGCGTGGAAGGGCGAAACAGAGGACGAATTTCTGTGGTGCATTGAACAAACGATTATCGGGCCGGATGGTTGGCGGCCCAATATGATTTTGGATGATGGGGGGGATTTGACCATCATGATGCACGAAAAATTTCCCGAACTGTTGAACGATGTGCGTGGCCTGTCCGAAGAAACCACCACTGGCGTCCACCGCCTACACGAAATGGTGCGCGCAGGGACGCTCAAGGTTCCGGCACTCAATGTCAATGACTCGGTGACCAAATCGAAATTTGATAACAAGTACGGTTGTCGCGAATCCCTGGTTGATGGCATTCGCCGGGCCACGGATGTCATGATGGCGGGCAAAGTTGCGGTCGTCGCTGGCTATGGCGATGTGGGCAAGGGCTCGGCGGAGTCGCTCCGCAGTCAGGGCTGTCGGGTTGTGGTCACGGAAATTGATCCCATCTGTGCGCTTCAGGCCGCGATGGAAGGTTACGAAGTCACGACGATGGAAGATGCCGCACCACGGGGTGACATTTTTGTCACCACCACGGGCAATGTCGATGTGATTACAACCGACCACATGGCGGCGATGAAAGACCGGGCCATTGTGTGTAACATTGGGCATTTTGACACCGAAATTCAAACCGCAGGCTTGCGGAACTATGCTTGGCACAACGTCAAGGATCAGGTTGATGAAATTGCCTTTCCTGATGGGAAGCGGATTATCCTGCTCGCCGAAGGTCGCCTGGTCAATCTGGGCTGTGCCACGGGCCACCCCAGCTTTGTCATGAGTGCCAGCTTTACCAATCAGGTTCTGGCCCAGATTGAACTGTGGCAAAATGCACAAAACTACAAAAATCAGGTCTATGTCCTGCCGAAAAAGCTGGATGAAAAGGTCGCGGCCCTCCACCTTGCCAAGGTCGGGGCGCATTTGACTAAACTCACCCCCAAACAGGCGGACTATATCGGTGTGGAAGCGACAGGGCCTTTTAAATCAGACGCCTACCGCTACTGAGGGAAAAGGTCAATCCTGGTCGTCTGGTGCGTCAAAACCCTTTCTGTGATCCTCAAATATCTCTGGTATTCTGCGGTTTTCGAAAGGACTTTTCCTTCCATCTGACTCAGGTTTGGCCTTCTTCGGGGTTGTCCTTGATCGGTGGCTCCGCGCAGGTTGTGAGGTCAAGGTGGGCGAGCGCGTGTTTAAGTTTGGCTCTGCGCAAAGGGCGACCGCAGGACAAAAAAAGGGGCGTGAGGCTCCTTTTTTTGTTGGACTTTTTTGCTCCTCCTTGTTCCTTTTGGGCAAAGTGTTTACCCTAGGTAAGATTTCGTAAATTTTTGCCTCTCAGGAGCCTTGCGTGTTGGTGCTGTCGTCTCCCCCTGTTTTGGCGTTGCTTTTTAGTGTGCTGGCCCTGTTGGGGGCGTGCGTTGTTTGTTCGGCGTTTTGGTTGCGGGCGTCGCGGTGGCGGCGTCGCTATGGTGAATTGTCCCGTCGCAGTGGGGATGCGGTGGCGGCCCTCCATTCCATTAGACAGGGGGTTGTTTTGTTCCCGCCCTGTGACCCGCGCGAACGCGAAGAACGGCTGTTGTTTTGTCGGGTGAATGAGGTGATGCAGGGCTGGCTTGGCCTTGAGAGTGCGGCCTGTGATTTTTCTGTTGTGGCGCAGTTTTGCGCAACACCGGATGAGCGCACTACATTGATCGAGGTCGTGCGGGCGTTGCGTTTGAATGGCGCGGGATTTGAGTTCGCGCTGGTTGTGCGGGGGCGTCATTATCAATTCAGGGGCCGGCGTGTTTTGGATAAGGATATCCCCGAACGCGATGTGATCTGGTGCGATGATGTCACGGTTCGCAATCACGCGATGATTGAGTCCCAGACCCGCGCCGCACGTCTGCGCGCTGTGTTGGATTATTTGCCGTTGCCGTTGTGGATGCGCGATGGGACAGGGGCCTTGATCTATGGGAATTTGGACTATGTCCATGCCGTTGCGGCTCCAGAATCAGACGGTGGGTTGAACGGTGAGTCAGGTGGGGATTCTGTCGGGAACTCCGGGCCAGACGGGGAGTTGTTGGGGCGCAACCGGCAAAAACAGGCACAGGCCCTGACCGCGCGGGCGCGTGGTGTCGAAGGCGGGGCCTTTGTCTATGAAGATCACCCGGTGACGGTTGATGGCGAACGGCGTCTCTTGCGGGTGGGGGAGGCATCGCTTGCCCCTGATTTGGTAGTTGGTATTGCGCAGAATATCACCCCGGTTGAGGATCTCAAAAGGTCGTTGCACCTGCATCGTCAGGCCCAGTCGCACTTGTTGGAAAATTTGGGCATTGCCATTTCTGTTTTTGGGGCAGATTTGCGATTGGCATTTTTCAATGCGGCCTATAGCACCCTATTCCAGCTCTCTGAAGAATTCCTCCACACTGCTCCGTCCTATGGGGAACTGTTAGACCTGTTGCATGAAAAAAGGCGCCTGCCGGAACATGCCAACTTTCCCGCCTTTAAACGCCAACGCCTGCGGGATTTGCAACGTTTGATCGAACCCGAACAAGATCTGTTGCATCTGCCCAATGGTTCGACCCTGCGTCTGGTCAGCGTCCCCAATCCCGAAGGCGGGGTGATACAGGCGATTGAGGATGTGACAGATCGTCTGGTGCTGGAGCGTTCTTATAATACCCTGATCGAAGTGCAGCGCGAAACACTGGATAAACTCTATGAGGCTGTCGCGGTTTATGGGGCGGATGGGCGTTTAAAGCTGTTTAATCCGGCCTTTGGTGTGCTGTGGGGGCTGGAGACCCAATTTTTGTTGCGCGAACCCCATATTTGCGAGGTTCTACACCGGGGGCGGCATTTTTACAGTCATGATGATGATAAGGCTTGGCGCGACAGGCTGGAGCAAATGGTGGCGCGGGTGCTTGCGGGGGAGTCACGCAGTGGGCGTTTTGAACGCACCGATGGGCATGTTTTGGACTGGTCACAAGTCATGTTGCCCGATGGATCCGCGCTTTTGACCTTTTTGGATGTGACGGTTCTCGGGGCGGGGGGCGCAGGGACGGGTGAAACCGGGACGGGTGAACTATGACAGCCCCCCCCCGTGTTGTGATTCTCCGCGCTTTTTTGCGGAATGACGAGGCCACAGCGGCCTTTGCCCGTGATCTGGCGTCCTGTTTGGAACGGGGGGATATCCTCGCGCTCGAGGGAACACTGGGGGCTGGGAAGAGTTTTCTCAGCCGGGCGGTGGTTAATGCCCTGCCCCCCGCCGCGGGCGCACCGCACCACGAAGATGTCCCCAGTCCGACCTTTACACTGGTGCAGGTTTATGAGCGCATCCCTTGCGCGGTGTGGCATTTTGATCTTTATCGCCTGCATTGTCCGGAGGAGGCCTATGAATTGGGCATTGACGAGGCCTTTTGCGATGGACTGAGCCTGATTGAATGGCCAGAGCGTCTGGGGAGTCTTTTACCCCCGGGAGCTTTAGGGGTGCAGTTGGACTTTGCAGAGGCAAGTGACTCTGGGTCAGGTGACTTTGGGGGGCGTTGGGTGACTTTGGAGGTTCCCGATGCCGTCACCCGGCGTTTTAAGTCCCTAATTGCCAGGTGGGGTGCGCATGGGGGGTGAACACACACGCGAACCGAGGCGGGCCATGGTTCTGGCGGCAGGGTATGGAACGCGGATGCGGCCTCTGACCCTTGAGCGGCCCAAGCCCTTGATTCCTGTTTTGGGAACGCCGCTCCTGGCGATGATTTTGCATCGCCTGGCGGCGGTGGGGGTGGAACAGGCGGTGGTCAATAGCCACTATCTGGGTCAGCAGATCGATGATTTTGTGGCAGGCTGGCCCAGTCCCCGGGTGGTGTCATCGCCCGAGCGTGAGCTGTTGGATACTGGCGGGGCGATTGTGCAGGCCCTGCCCCATCTGGGGCCGTCTGCATTTTATGTGATGAATAGTGATATGGTCTGGCTGGATGATGCCGAGCCTGCGCTGGTGCGCCTGGCGCAGGCCTGGGATGCACAGCGGATGTCCGGGCTTTTGCTCCTCCAGCCCACGGAGCAGGCGGCGGGCCATCAAGGGGATTATTTCCTTGATCCGGGTGGTCGTCTGCGCCCCCGGGGGGCGGCGGGGACTGCACCTTATGTTTTTACGGGGTTGCGCGTGATGGGAGCCGATGCCTTTGCCGATGCGCCGCGCGGGGCCTTTTCTGCGGTGGAGATTTTTAACCGTCTCATCACGCAGGGGCGGCTCTATGGTTTGGTGCATCGTGGCGCGTGGTTTGATGTGGGAACGCCACAGGGATTGGCGCAGGTCGAAGAGTCTCTGCGGGCGCGGGGAATCGTGAGTTTAATCTGATAAGGATCTCTAAAAAATCGGATCCTTGTCATCTGGTGCGTCAAACTGATACAAATTTGTACGCGTGCAACATGACTTTTTTATGCGCGTGCGACACGAATTTTTTGTGCGCGTGCGACACGGCCTGCGATCCTCAAATACGTTACGCGGGTTCCCGAAAGCGGTTTTTCTGCCGGCTAGTTGCGGCGTGGTGTTTTTAGAGGTACCCGGATGACATCTGTTTTTTCCATTCCGCATGATCTGTCGTTTGGTGATGTGCTGGCCCGGGGCGTGTTGGCGCGGTGGGGGCATGATCCCTTGAAACTGGGGGGCGTGAGGATTTTGTTGCCGACGCGGCGGGCTTGTCGTGCCTTGCAACAGGCATTTTTGCGGGTGTCTGAGGGGCAATCGCTGATCTTGCCCGCTCTGATTCCCTTGGGTGATCTGGATGATGATGAGGAGGGTTCGGGTTTTTTTGATGTGGAGGATTGCGAGGGGGCCTTGCCGCCGCCCCTGTCGCCTCTGCGGCGTCAACTGTTGCTCGCCCGGCTGGTGCAACACCGGGCGCAGGTGCGGGGGGAACAGCTCCCCGACAATCAGGCCCTGCATCTGGCGAGGGAATTGGGGCGGTTGCTCGATCAGGTGGAAACAGAGGGCTTGTGCTTGTCGCGTTTGGCAGATCTTGTTCCTGAAGACTATGCTGAACACTGGCAAGTGACGTTAGAGTTTTTGGGTATTTTGACAGAGCACTGGCCCGCCATTCAACGCGAGACCGGGGCCATAGGGCCAAAGGAACGACGGCGCAAGGTTTTGGAAACACAGGCCAGACGCTGGCAAGAGACACCGCCGCCCTATCCGGTGATTATTGCCGGGTCAACCGGATCAATTCCGGCGGTTGCCGCATTGATGTCTGTCGTTGCCGCTGCGCCACAGGGGCAGGTCGTTTTGCCCGGTTTGGATTGTGAGGCATCGCCGGAGGTCTGGAAAGACATTGGCAATGATCCGGTTCACCCGCAGTATGGTCTGGCGCGGGTGTTGAGGCGTTTGGGGCTGGGGCGTGAGGAGGTCGGCTTCTGGGGCACCACACCGGAGGACGGGCAGGATCGGGGGTTGTCCGCGCGTTCTGCGCTGATTCATATGGCCTTGCGCCCCGCGCAGGCGATGTATGACTGGATCGCATTTATTGCGGAAAAGTCGGCGCAGGCTGATTTTTTTGACACGGCTCTGCGTGGTGTCGTGCGGATTGATTGTCAGGACTCGCCACAGGAATCATTGGTCATTGCCCTGTTGTTACGCTCTGTGCTGGAAAAACCCGGAAAAACCGCCATCCTGATTACACCGGATCAAAAGCTGGCAAGGCGGGTGCGGGCGGATTTGGGCCGGTGGGGGGTGGAGATTGATAGTTCTGCGGGTGCGCCACTGTCGGAATCAAGGCCGGCGGTTTTCTTGCGCCTTTGTGCCGAGGCGGTGGCAGCCGGGTTTGCTCCGGTGCCGTTGCTGGCTTTGCTCAAGCATCCTCTCGCTGCCTGTGGTCTGACTCCGGGGCGATTGCGGCAGGTTGTGCGTGTATTGGAACGCCGCGCCCGGCGCGGGCCGCGCCCCCCCAGAGGACTGGAGGGCCTGCTGGAGGCAGTGCGCGGTAACAAGGATTGTTGCGCCTTGCTTGCGACCTTTTCCGACTTTGTTGCCCCCTTTGCGGCGGCTTTGGGCGAGGCCTTGGGGCCTGAGACATTGAGAACGACGAAGTTGGCAGATGTCCTGCCCTCGCATATTCGTTTTGCGGAACAGCTGGCGGGGACAACCGATCAGGAGGGAGCAGAGCGGCTCTGGGCGGGGGATAGTGGGGCGAGTCTGGCCGATTTTGTGTCAGAGCTGTTGGACTGTGCGGATACAGCCCCTGTGCTTGATCCAAAAGGTTATCCGGATGTCTTTGCGGCCTTGATGGTGGGGCGCGTGGTGCGTCCGCCCTATGGGACGCACCCCCGCTTGATGATTTTGGGCACGATAGAGGCCCGGATGCAACGGGCCGATGTCGTCATTATGGGTGGCTTGAACGAAGGCACCTGGCCCGGCGAGCCAGATATTGGCCCGTGGATGAGCCGCCCGATGCGACAGGATTTTGGCCTGCGCGCACCCGAAGAGTCAATCGGGCTGTCTGCACAGGATTTCCTGCAAGGATTCTGTGCGCCGGAACTTTACATGACCCGGTCGCGCAAGGTGGCGGGGACACCGACGCGCCCCTCGCGCTGGCTTTTGCGCCTTGAGTCGTTGTTGGCGGGTTGTGACCGAAAGTTCCGCGATGATACATCGAAGTGGTGTGGCAGGGCAGATCAGCTTGACCGGCCACAGGGTTCCCCCCGTCCGGTTGCGCGCCCCGAACCGCGCCCGCCCGTGGCGGCGCGTCCGCGCGATTTGTCGGTGACGTGGATTGAAACCTGGACGCGGGATCCTTACGCACTCTATGCGGGAAAGATTCTCAAACTGAAAAAACTGCGCCCCCTTGATGAAGACCCTACTGTCGCGCAAAAGGGGCAATTTATTCACAAGGCCCTCGAACAGTTTATTGCAGAGGGAGCGATGGCGGGGCCGGATCCGCTGGCGCGACTGCTGAAACTTGGGCAGGAGGCTTTTGAGGCTTTTGATCCTCTTCGTGCCTATCCCCATCTGTGGGCCTTTTGGTGGCCGCGTTTTGAACGCATCGCGCATTGGGTGGTGGAACAGGAACGCCGACGTGACCTGTCCGCATCAGAGGTTGAGGTCAAGGGAGTCTTGACTTTGATCTGTGGTTTTAAATTGCGGGCGCGGGCTGATCGCATTGATTTTAGAACAGATGGCGGGGTGGAAATTCTCGACTATAAAACGGGTGTGTTGCCTACGGTGGCGGATGTCCGGTCCGGTTTGTCACCGCAACTGCCGCTCGAAGCCGCGATTTTGCAAGAAGGTCGCTTTTCCACGGGGGAGGGGGCGGTTTTACCGACAAGGGAGGCCACGAGTCTGTGCTATTGGAAGCTGTCCGGTGGTGAACCCGCCGGGGAGATTAGGATGATTGAAAATGAAAGAATGCCTGTGGCTGAAATTGTCGAAGGCACCCTCGCGCGGGTGAAGGAGATGATTGTTGCCTTTGATGACCCGCAGAGGCCCTATCTTGCCCGGCCTGCGGGTGTGCGGCCATTGAAATATAATGACTATGAACATTTGGCGCGGGTGCGTGAATGGTCTGTGTCCGCATCAGAGGATAACAACAATGACGGATAAAAATATTTCCGCACAAGAGGTCACGGCGCAGGCGACTGCTGACCAACTTAAGGCGTCTGATCCGGCGACCTCTGTGTGGGTGGGGGCTTCTGCCGGAACGGGAAAAACACGGGTGCTCAAGGATCGCCTGTTGCGTTTACTTCTGTCCGGGGCGCGGGCGCAGGGGTTACTGTGCCTGACCTTTACCAAGGCGGCAGCGGCGGAAATGATGAACCGCCTGAGCGATAGTTTGACGGCCTGGACAACGGTATCAGATGATAGGTTGCGCCAGTCGCTCCGTGATTTGCTGGGCCATGAGCCGGATACTGAACAGATGGGGATTGCGCGGACGCTCTTTGCCCGGGTTCTCGATAGTTCGGGGGGGATGAAGGTGCAGACCATTCATGCCTTTTGCCAATCGGTGCTGGCGCGCTTTCCTTTGGAGGCCGGGGTTGCGCCAAATTTTCGCGTGTTGGAGGAGGCAGAGTCCCAACGCCTGTTGAGGCAATCCACAGGTCGGGTTCTCTCCGGGGCCTCACAGTTTGCGCCCGATGTGCTCCGGGATTGTTTGGACAAGATTACACCGCTGGCAGAAGACACAGCCTTTCAGGGGTTATTGCAAAAACTTTTGAGCGAACGGGGACGATTGTCGCGCCTGCCTACACAGCCGGAGGACTTGAAAAAAAAGCTCTTTGCGACACTCGGTCTGACCCCTGATTTGTGTGACGCGACGTTGTTGGTCCAGTTTTGTTCTCTTGATGGGGTGACTCTTGACAAATTGGGTGTTGCGATTCCAGCCTTGGCGGGGGGGAAAAAAACGGATCAGGAACGGGCAGCGATTTTGCGCGACTGGCGTGCGGCTCCGTCGCCAGAGCAACGTTCTTTATTGTATGAGAGTTACCGTCAGGCTTTCCTGAATAAGGATGGCACACGACGCAAGATTTTGGCGACCAGGAATATTCTTGAACAGACCCCGCGTCTGGACGGAGATTTGAACGATTTGGCGCAGGCTCTGGTGGAGTTTGAGGAACAGCGCAAGGGCCGACGTGTGGCAGAGGCGACCTTCGCCCTGATGATGGTTGGTCGGGCCATTTTGGATGACTATCGCGCGGCAAAGCAGGCGGGGCTGGATTATGATGATCTGATCCTCAAAACCCGTGATCTTTTGAGTAAAAGCGGCGCGGCGGCGTGGGTCATGTATAAACTTGATGGTGGATTAGATCATATCCTTGTGGACGAGGCTCAAGACACCAACCCCGAACAGTGGGAAGTCATCCGCCTGCTCTGTGAAGAGTTTTTCTCGGGCGTGGGGCGCGAAGAGAGGGCGCGGACGGTTTTTGTTGTCGGGGATGCCAAGCAGTCGATTTACTCTTTCCAGCGTGCTGATCCACAGGTTTTTGAGCGGATGCAACAGGATTTTCAGGCGCGGGTCGTCCAGGCGGGGCAATGCTGGAGACCGGTTGATCTATCGGTGTCTTTCCGTTCTACAGCGGCGGTACTGTCGGTGGTTGATGATGTCTTGACCATCAATCCGGATGGAGTGTTGTTTTCCGAAGACAAGATTGAGCACCGCCCGCAACGGGTGGGGCAGGCCGGACAGGTCGAAATTTGGCCGTTGGTTCCGCAGGATAAACTTGATAAAACGGCCTTACCTTTCGAACAGGGCGAAGATTTTTCCGCTCCGGTGCGTTTGGCGCGCATTTTGGCACAACGGATTTGGCACTGGACCTGTGACCCCGATGGGCAGGATGACCCCGATTGTCAGTTGCCCTCACAGGCGCGGCGCATAAAACCGGGCGATATTCTGGTTCTGGTGCGAAAGCGTACAGGCGATTTTATCACCGCCTTGATTCGCGAACTGAAAAACCGCGCTATTCCGGTCGCAGGCGTGGATCGGATGGTGCTGACACAACAGATTGCCGTGATGGATTTGCTGTCGTTGGGGCGTTTTTTGTTGATGCCTGATGATGATCTCAGTCTGGCAGAATTGCTTAAATCTCCTTTGATCGGGTGGGGGGATGATCTGTTATTTCATCTGGCGCATGATCGGGGAGAACAGAGCCTCTGGTCGCGGTTGCGTGTTTGGGCGCAAAGTCCACCGCAGCAGGATGGGATTGATCAAAGCTGTATTTCCGAAACCTGTGATTTTCTGAACGCGCTTTTGAACCGTGCGGATCAAAGCCCGCCCTTTGAATTTTATGCCCGGGTCTTGGGGCCATTGGGCGGGCGGCAGAAGATTTTGGCCCGTCTTGGCCCGGAGGCGGCAGATCCTTTAGAGGAATTTCTCACCCTCGCTCTTGACTATGAACGCACAGCGACGCCGTCTCTTCAGGGATTTGTTCACTGGCTTGATGCGCGTGATGATGTCGAAATCAAGCGCGAACTGGAACAGGCCGGGGAGGAGGTGCGGATTATGACCGTTCACGGGGCCAAGGGGTTGGAGGCCCCGGTCGTCCTGATTCCCGATGCTGCAGATGTCCCTGTATCACACGATGTTTCGCTATTCTGGTTGGATGATCAGCCCGTCTGGGCCAGGAACAACCTACAGACGGCACCGATTCGTGCCGCAAAAGAGAAACGAAAAACCGAAAACTTGCGCGAATATCGCCGCTTGCTCTATGTGGCCTTGACTCGGGCCAGGGATCGATTGGTGATCTGTGGCTGTCAAAAAACGAAGGAAGTCAGCGAACAATCGTGGTATCATCTCTGTTGCCGCGCCCTTGAACAGGACAGTCAGACGGTTGTCTTTGACTTTCCCGAAGACCCCGCCGGGCCGTGGAGCGGGGAGGGCTTCTTGCGTAAACGGGAACAGGTTGCCTTGCCAGACCCTGACCGTCCCGATGTTGATGAGATGAATCAAGCGACCCCAGTGACCCTGCCGAACTGGGTCAACCGTTCGCCGCCAGATGATCCCGCCCCCCCGCGTCCCCTTGCCCCGTCCCGCCCTGCGCACGCCCCAACGGTGCGCTCTCCGCTTTTGCGCGGGCAGGAGGAGGGCGTTTTTCAGCGCGGAACCCTTGTTCACAAGCTGTTGCAAAATTTGCCTAACCTTCCCCCGTCGCGTTGGGAGGAGTCCGCAATGGCTTTTCTGGCCCATCACTGCACCCTCCCATCCGCGCAGGCTTTCTATCAAGAGGTGTTGGCGGTTTTGCGTCATCCTGATTTTGAACCGCTCTTCGGCCCGAACAGTCGAGCAGAGGTTCCCTTGACAGGACTGGTTCATCACAAGGACGGGCCTTTTGATGTGGTCTCGGCCCGGGTTGATCGTCTGTTGGTTGAACCCGCGCGGGTCGTGGTCGTCGATTTTAAAACCAACCACACCCCCCCGAAAAGTCCAGAGGACACCCCCACCCCCTATCGCCGCCAGCTTGCCCTTTATCAGAAAATTTTGGGGGATATTTACCCGGATCGTCCGGTGGACTGTTGCTTGTTATGGACAGATGGGCCGCAGATGATGCCGATTCCCGATGCGCTTTTACGCTCCTTTGTGCCGGATTGAAACGGGTCGCATTTTCAAAGGTTGCTTTTTTGGTGCGGGCAAGGCACTGTGGCTCCCGTCGTGTGGCTTGGTCTGCCCAGAAAAAGTTTGAAAATATAAGGAAAAACAAGGATGAGTTCTGTTCTTGCTGTCAATGATGCGTCTTTTGAACAAGATGTCTTAAAGGCATCTGGCCCGGTTTTGGTGGATTTTTGGGCGCAATGGTGCGGGCCGTGCAAGATGATCGCCCCCGTTCTGGATGAGTTGGCGCAGGAGCGGGCAGGGACTTTGACCATTGCCAAGGTCAATATTGATGACAACCCGACCACGCCCCAACAATATGGCGTGCGCGGAATCCCGACGCTGTTGCTGTTTCAGGATGGGGAACTCCTCGCGACCAAGGTCGGGGCCTTGACCCGGGGGCAGTTGACAGACTGGATTGACCAGTCATTATCGGGCGATTTGTGATCTTGGGTGGGGGATTAGGGCATGACAACGCTCCGCAGGATCGGCTCTTTTCAACCATCCTCCGAGGGTGCGCGGCGTCCTCATGCTCCCGATGCGGATAATCTTGATCCTTCCCATTCTGCCCTGGTCAGTAGTTCTGTGCCTGTTGCCGCCGAACCTGACTATCGCACCATTAAACCCTTTCGCGGGGATTTACGCGCCCCGGGTGTGCGCGAACAGCTGACCCGTTTGTTTGACTTGGCGCGGCAGGCGGCTTTGTCCGGTTGTCTTCTGCGGCGGGGGACTTTTCTCGACCTTGTTCTGTAGTCTGCGGCCTATTGTTGCGGTCTTTGTTTTGATCGCACAGCCGCTGCTGGCGGGTGATCTGCGTTTTTCGGGCGATTTGGGTTTTTTGCCTGACTCCGGTTCGCCTTATGTACAGGATAGCGCGGGCGACTTGATCCGTTTTCAGTCGCTTTGGATGCCGACGGCGCAGACTTGTCAGCGTTTTCCGGATCTTTGTCCCCTTGTTGACCGGTGGGCGGATTTTTTATCTGCTGTTGCGCCGTTTTCTGTGCGTCAGTCGCCTTTTGCTGTGCGTGATCGTGATGGTGTCCCCGCAGTGCAGTTCAATGATTCGCGGGGGCGATGGGTTCAGCGTGAGTTGATTGAACGCGGCTGGGCACGTTTTGCATCGAATGGCGAATCTGCAGCGGATCGTCGTATTTTGTTACAGGCAGAACAGGGGGCGCGGACGGGGCAACGCGGTTTGTGGGCGACGGCATTCGGGCGCGTGAAATCGGCGCAGACTCCGTCTGAATTGTGGCCCTTTTTAAACAGTGACCAGATTGTCGCGGGGACGCTCTATCGGGCCAGTCTGCGCGGTGGTTGGCTTTATCTTAACTTTGGCCCCGATTGGCGTCATGATGTCACCCTTGCGCTTCATCATAATGACTTGGTGCGTCAAAAATGGCCCGAGGTGATCCGTGATTTGCACCGCCGCAAAAGTGATGGAGCAGGGTTGTTTTTGGAGGTACGTGGGCGGGTAGTGCGATGGAACGGCCCGGCGATTATTGTTACAGACCCGGGTCAGATGACGGGTCTTGACCCGTGAGTTTTTTTGAGGAAATTGGAGCCACGCTATTTTTTCTGGGAATCTCGACTCATGCGTTGCTTTTTAAGTACGGGTTTGTTGTTGGCTCTGTTGGCGGTAACGGGCTGTTCGGCATCTGATGCCACGGGGCGGCGGTTTTTTAATGGGGGGCTGACACCGGACAGAGAACAGGCCATCGGGCGCGAACAACATCCGCAGATGATCGAAGCCTTTGGCGGGCATTATAATGAAAAGCCGGATTTGAATAGATATGTTCAATCGTTGGGCGATTTTTTGGTTCAGACCTCTGAAACACCGGATCAAAACTTTACCTTTACCCTGCTGGATACGCCTGTGGTCAATGCCTTTGCCCTGCCAGGGGGCTATGTTTATATCACGCGCGGTCTCTTGGCTTTGGCGAATAGTGAGGCCGAATTGGCGGGGGTGTTGGCCCATGAAATCGGACATGTGACCGCGCGCCATGCCGCAGAGCACCACGGGTCGCAGGTCTTGGCACAGATTTTGTCCGTCGGGGTTGGCCTTTTGACTCAAACCGTGACAGGTAATCGTCCGGTGGCAGAGGCCGTCACCCGAACCAGCGGAACGGTCGGACAGCTCGCCGTGCGGAGTTTTTCGCGGGATCAGGAATTTGAGGCCGACCTTTTGGGGGTGCGTTATCTGACCCGTGCGCGTTTTGACCCGCAGGCCATGGCCCATTTTTTGGCCCGCCTGCGCGCCCATGCGGCCATTGAAACCCGAAAAGACGACTCCTCCCCCGGATTCGACCTGACCCGCACCCACCCGCGCACCGCAGAGCGTATTCAGCGTGCCATTGCCCAGGCCGGACTGACGCCCGTCGCGTGTCCGACCATCGCCAGTGCCCTCTATTTGAACAAAACAGACGGCCTGCTTTATGGTGATTCTGCCGCGCAGGGCTTTATCAGAGGACAACGTTTTTCACATCCACAGCTGGGGATCACCTTCACTGCGCCCCCCGGCTTTCGCCTGACTAACCATCCGCACAGTGTCACCGCCACCACAGCAGAGACTACAGTTGTTTTTGACAATGCAGAACGCCAAGTCGCCAGTGAGGGGTTGCGTGACTATCTGGTCAATGATTGGGGCAAAGGTCATGACCTGGACGGAGTGGAGACTTTGACGGTGAATGGTTTGGCCGGCTATACCGCCACAATCGCACAGAGCGACCGCTTTTTACGGTTGATCGTGATTGCAATGCCTGATCACAGGCTTTACCGTTTTCTGATCGTCACACCGCAACAACCGACGGGGCAACTCTCCGAAGACCTGAAGCGGATGACCTATAGCTTTCGGGCCTTGAATGCGACGGAACGGGCCGCACTGAAACCCTTGCGCCTGCGGTTGTCACGGGTGCGCCCGGGGGAGGGGTTGGACAGCCTTGTGGACAGAATGGCCCCCATTCCCGATGCTCGCGCCCGCTTTTTGCTCCTTAATGGGTTGGACGAAGAGGCTGTTCTCACCGCCGGAGAACAGGTCAGGCTGGTTGGTGATTAACGTTCAAGCAGGTCAAGAACCTTGCCCTCCGGACTCAGGCAAGCCGCAAAGAGCGTTCCTCCGTCAAATCCGCACCCGCCGTCCAGAGTCAAGATATGGGTTGTTTGCTCAAATCCCAAGCCATCGGGATCAAACCCCCGCACAATCCGGGTGAAGGAGCCATATGATGATTGAATGCGGTTAAAGGCCTTGTTGTCCCACCAAAAGCTGTCTTTTTGACTATCCAGTGGTTTGCTGGCATCCAGCCCGCAGTTGACAAACAAAATCCGCCCCGGTGACTCGAGGCTGTTGCCTGTCATTGCGGCGCGTTTGAGTGTGCCGAACAGTTCGTAGTGACCGGGGTTTTGTTTCATCGCCCGGCGCAGGCTGTTCGTCCACTTTGTTAGCTCAATCGCTCCTTTTTCCGCGATCTCTCGCCCTTCTTGGGCGCAGAGGTCATAGGCCCGCAGGCTTTCGCCCACACCCTGGGACAGCATCCAGTCCAAAATAGATCCCGGGTCGGGAGCGAATTGGAGCTGCATGAGTTTTTGCCACATTTCTTCCTGCGCTCCGCGCAGATAGGCCACGTCTTCCGGTTTGCCTTGAAAGCGGGCGAGGAAATAACGGCGATAGTCCACCAATTCATGAAGGGTGCGGAGGACAAAATTTCCCCGCCCCATCATGTTTCCCAGATAAACCAGACGATCCCCCGGGCGCAGACGCGAATCAAGAGCCTGATGAAGTGCCGTCAGCTTGTCCACAGTCCCATGAATCGCACCAATCGCCCAAACCCGCTGGCTGTGTGTCAGGATTGAAAGTTTCCCGTTCATGGGTCGTCCTGCGGGTTTGTGCCGAAAAAAAATCAGGCAGCGAGGATGTCCTCTAGTTTGGCGATTGCCGTGCCTTCGTCCGTTTTGTCGAGGGCCGCCAGTTCACGGGCCAGTCGTTCAAGGGCGGCCTGATATATCTGGCGTTCACTGAATGATTGTTCCGGCTGATCTGCGGTGCGGTACAGGTCGCGCACGACCTCGGCAATGGCGACGGGATCGCCTGAATTGATTTTAGCTTCGTATTCCTGTGCCCGACGGCTCCACATGCTCCGTTTGGCCCGGGAACGCCCCGTGAGGGTGGTGAGGGCATCATCCATCAATTTGCGGCTGGACAATTTGCGCAGACCGGATTTCTCCGCACGATCCAGCGGCAGGCGCAGGGTCATACGATCCTGTTCAAAGCGCACGATCAGCAGGCTGAGCGTGAGACCTGAAATATCCTGCGTCTCAATTCCTTCAACCCGCCCAACACCATGGGTGGGATAAACGACATAGTCCCCTGCGACGTAGTCCCCAGATTCTTTTACCCCAGACTCTTTTGCCATAATGTTCCATCTGTTGCCGGGTACTCCTCAAACGAGGCACCCTGCTGTTTCGTCCGACCGCGCCGGACACCCTGGGCCAATACACCCTATCCTCGACGACTATACAGCCCTTTCGCTTCAATTTCAAATAGCACCGTTCTCAGTTAGCCAAAAACACGCTTAAAAATCACATCAACATGTTTGCTGTGATAGTCTAGCGAATCTTCGTCCAATAGGGCGGCGAGTTTCTCAACAGAGAGAACGTCCGTCAGACCGTCGTCGTGTGACAGGAAAAAGAAAAAACGATTGTCATGTGTGGTAGCCTGTTGCTCTACGGCATTCAGAATCGGGGCGGAATCGGGATTATCAGGATCAATGCCATAACTTTTCCAGACCCGCATGGCGTTGCGTTGCACAATGCGATAGGCGACTTCACGGCTGACCCCGTTCTGCGTGAGATAGAGCAACACCCGTTGGGCATCATGGATTCCACCAAAATTGTTCAGTTGTTCTCGCATATTGTGGGGATAGACTACCAGCTTTTCAATCGTCTCTGTCAAGCGACCCAAGGCAAAATCCAGTGTAATGGTCGCATCAGGGGCAATCATGCGCTCAACCGATGAATGGGAAATGTCGCGTTCGTGCCACAGCGTCACATTTTCCAGTGCGGGAATCACAGTAGAGCGCACCAGCCGCGCCAAGCCAGTCAGGTTTTCAGTTAAAATCGGGTTGCGTTTGTGCGGCATGGCGGATGACCCCTTTTGACCGGGGGCAAAGTATTCCTGTGCTTCGCGCACTTCGGTGCGTTGCAGGTGGCGGATTTCGGTGGCGATATTTTCAACCGAGGACGCAATCAGGGCCAGCGTCGAAAAATATTGGGCATGGCGATCCCGCGCAATGACCTGCGTGGAAATGGGGTCAGGACTCAGGCCCATTTTTTCCGCCACGTACTGTTCGACAAAGGGATCAATATTGGCAAAGGTGCCAACCGCGCCCGAAATGGCGCAGACGGCAATGGTGTCGCGGGCGTGACATAATCGGGTGCGATTGCGTGCCATTTCCGCATAAAACCGCGCGAATTTTAGCCCCATCGTTACTGGTTCGGCGTGAATGCCGTGCGACCGCCCGATACAAGGCATCATCTTTGTTTCCTGCGCCCGTTTTTTCAGGGCGGCTAAAAGACGATCAAGATCAGCCAACAATAAATCGGCGGCCTGTGTCATTTGAACCGACAAACAGCTATCGAGCACATCAGATGACGTCATGCCCTGGTGTACAAAGCGGGCATCTTCCCCCACCTGTTCGGACAGTTCGGTTAAAAAGGCAATGACATCGTGTTTGACTTCGGCCTCAATCGTATCAATGCGCGCAATGCGTTCAGGGGTGTAGTCCTTTTGCCCTCGCGCCCACACAGCGGCGGCGGCATCTTTGGGAATGACTCCCAGCCGGGCCTGTGCATCACAGGCATGGGCTTCAATTTCAAACCAGATACGAAACTTATTCGCAGGCTCCCAAATCTGAACCATATCGGGACGACTATAACGGGGAATCATGGCGCGGGCTCTCCTCACAGTGTGACATTGCCGCGCAACAAGCCGCAAAAGACCGATTCTGTCAAATGTGGGAGGTATGGTTCTCCAAAATAGAGCGGCAAAAGCCCACTCGCCACTCAAAGGTCGAGGGCTTTAAAGTGTTGGACGTTGTAACAGCTTGTAAGCAGGGCGGTCGCCTGATCGAGGGCTTGAGTGTCGGGTATTTACTGACTGATAAGGGCGATGACAAAAACGCTCTTAGCGCAGGCTGAGGCATAAGGCATGCAACCCGAACGACCGCCAAAAAGAAACCGCAGGGAACAGCGGGAATATGACGAATATCTCTATTTGTCTCAGAAGTTGTCTAAGAAGCTGTCTAACAAATAAGTTTTATAATTCTGTTGATTGCGATTTGTATGAAGCGTAGCCGGATCATGGCTTCCTGCGTTTTGTCGAGATTTTCGTCATGTTTTGCCAGCCGCCTTGCAGGCTCCAGCCATGCGAAAGATCGCTCAACAATCCAGCGCTTTGGCAGCACCCTGAACGCTTTTTCCTCACCTCGCTTTACGATCCCGATTTTCAGTTTTTCCTGATTGGCCAATGCCTCCATGATCGGCCCGCGATAACCAGCCCGGAACAATTTCAGCCTTCTGTGCTTTTTCTTTATATCGTTCAAGAGAATGCGGGCCGCGATCCTGTATTCCAGCATCATGCACCACCGGATGCAGTGGAAACCCGGGCAGATCCACCAATAAATGCCGCTTGTTTGTTCCGGCCCTCAGGCAGCCGAAGCACGCCATGGAGGTCACGCAGGATAATCTGCCAGGTTCCATCCTTTTTCCAGCGACTGAAATGGCCGTGAACGGTCTGCCATGGCGGGAAATCCCCGGGAAGAAGTCGCCACTGACAGCCTGTTTTCAGAATGTAAAAACAGGCATTTAATATATTCCCGGGGGAGTGTTTGAAGGGACGGCCACCGCCATTGCGGTGCTCAAAATATCCGCGCAACAGAGACCATTGCGCATCGGTGAGATCAGTATCATAAGCCATACCGAAAATCATTAAAAACAATTTATTGATAAATAGTTAATAGTTGTTAGACAGCTTCTGGAGTAAATCAATTTGACGACACTATCCAAGGTCGTTCTCTAATTTTTTCATTTGAATCTTGACAGTTTTCTCGCGTTTTGCTCTCTGTCTTGGCAGAAGATGAGCGGTCGGCCTTTTTAAGTGTATGATAGGAGTTTGGGCGCGGCCTCTTGACTGTGTGGTTAAGGGGGATGAACACTGTGATTAAGGCTGCTTTTGTCACGAGGTGGACTCACTATCTTTGGTCGCGTCAGCTTCCAAACGGTCAAAATTGTTTTGATGATGTTGAATTTTTTGTCCCGCCTGAGGACGCAGACGTTATTTTCGTTTACGACATGATCGAACCATACAGCTACATTGAACTCAATCGACAGATTCCCAAAGTCTATATGATTGAAGAATCTGGGGGTCACTTAAGAGATCTCCTTTCCTCTTTTTGGTCACAGTTTGATTATGTTGTGTCTTATACCCGCGAAGCACCGCACCCCAATCTTATCCTTGGGCAGACGGGTATTGCTTGGTTCGCGGGAACCATGAGCGGAATGGGGCCGGATTGTGATACCTCTTTGTACACGCCGTTCTCGTTCGACGATTTTAAAACGCACAACCCGCAGAAAACAAAACTGGTTTCTGTTGTCGCGTCGAACCAGATTGGTCGCTGTTACCGGGCGCGGCTTGACTTTGTGGCAAGGCTCAAGGATGCCCTGGGCGATCAGGTTGATGTTTTCGGGCGCGGCATCAACGGCTTTGTGGATAAAAGAGACGTCCTTGATGATTACAGGTACCATATCGCCATTGAAAATTCCGTGGCTGAAAACTACTGGACGGAAAAACTCGCCGACCCTTACCTGACCCTGACCTTTCCAATCTATCACGGTTGTCCCAACATTGCAGACTATTTTCACCACGATGCCATCCGCACCATCAATATCTACGAACCGGACAAGGCCATAGAGACCATCACAGACATCATTGCCTCCGACCTTGCAGAAAAAAACAGGGACGCCTTGCTGGAGGCCCGACGACAGGTTCTCTATGACTATAATATCTTCGCCGTCATGGCGAGAACCGCCAAAGACATCCTCGCGCAAAACCGGCCCGTGATCGAAATCAAGGAGATTCGATCAGAAGAACACTTTTGGCCACTTCGCCGAAAGCTCAGAGTGCGGATTTACACTTTGCTCGAAAAGCACCCGCGTCTTCATAAAATTTACCGCTTTCTCAAATACAAAATTCTCCTGAGACAACCCCTCTAGGGGTTGTTTTCAAGGCCTAAATCTCTTTTTTCAAGGGCTTGAATTTGGTCGCGGAGGCGGGCGGCTTCTTCGAATTCCAGGTTGGCGGCGGCACTGTGCATGCGTTTTCGCAAAGCCTCTATTTTGCGATGTAGGTTCACGTCTGGTTCGCTGTTCGCAAGGGGCTGGGGATTGTCTTTTTGTTCGCGTGTGACTTCGAGAATGTCGGTGATCTGTTTATGGACGCTTTGGGGGGTGACGCCGTGTTGGGTGTTGTAGGTCTGCTGTTTTTCGCGGCGGCGGTTTGTTTCTTGTAGGGCTTGTGTCAGGGATGGGGTCATTTTGTCGGCGTAGAGCACAACCTGCCCATCGACATTGCGCGCGGCGCGTCCTATGGTTTGAATCAGGGAGGTTGTCGAGCGCAGGAAGCCTTCCTTATCGGCATCGAGGATACAGACCAATCCGCATTCGGGAATATCCAGTCCCTCGCGCAATAGGTTAATTCCGACGAGCACGTCAAACAGGCCCTTGCGGAGGTCTTGGATAATCTCAATGCGTTCGAGCGTGTCCACATCGGAATGGAGGTAGCGTACCTTAAAATTAGCCTCGTTCAGATATTCGCTGAGGTCTTCGGCCATGCGTTTGGTCAGGGTGGTGACGAGGACGCGATGCCCGCAGGCGATGGCATCGCGACAGGATTTCATGAGGTCGTCAACCTGGCTGTCGGTTGGGCGGATGTGACAGATGGGATCAAGTAAGCCTGTGGGGCGGATCACCTGTTCGACAAAGGCACCTTGCGTTTGTTGCATTTCCCATTTTCCGGGGGTGGCAGAGACAAAGATCGTCTGGGGTCGCATGGCGTTCCATTCCGCGAATTTCAGGGGGCGGTTATCGACACAGGACGGGAGGCGGAAACCGTGTTCTGCCAGTGTTGTTTTGCGGGCAAAGTCACCATTGAACATGCCGTTGAGCTGACCAATGGTGACGTGGCTTTCATCGACAAAGACCACGGCATTATCCGGCAGGTATTCAAAAAGTGTCGGGGGTGGTTCTCCCGCCGCGCGTCCGGTGAGAAAACGGGAATAGTTTTCAATGCCGGCACAGTGGCCTGTGGCCTCCATCATTTCCAAATCAAACAGTGTTCTTTGTTCCAGACGCTGGGCTTCGACTAATTTATTTTCTGCGGTCAGATTTTGGAGCGTTTCCTTGAGCTCGGCCCGGATTCCCCGGGCGGCCTGTAACAGAGTGGGGCGCGGGGTCACGTAGTGACTGTTGGCGTAAACCTTGATTCCTTCGAGGTCGCGAATTTTTGCTCCGGTTAGCGGGTCAAATTCGATGATGGTTTCAATCTCATCGCCAAAGCAGGACAGCCGCCAGGCCCTGTCTTCGTAGTGGGCGGGAAAAATATCGATGCTGTCCCCGCGTACACGGAAACTGCCGCGCTCAAAGGCGATATCGTTGCGCGTGTATTGCAATGTTACGAGCGAGGCATGGAGGTCGTGAAGGTTGATTTCTTGCCCCGGGTGCAGGGTCAGGGTCATTTGCGCGTAGGTTTCCGGGGAGCCAATGCCGTAAATGCAGGACACAGAGGCCACAATGATGACATCATCGCGTTCAAATAAGGCCCGTGTGGCCGCGTGGCGCATCCGGTCAATTTGTTCGTTGATCGAGCTGTCTTTTTCAATATAGGTATCGGTGCGCGCAACGTAGGCTTCGGGTTGATAATAGTCATAGTAGGACACAAAATATTCAACCGCATTATCGGGGAAAAAGCTCTTCATTTCCGTATAGAGCTGTGCTGCCAGCGTCTTGTTATGGGCGAGGATAAGGGCAGGGCGTTGCAGGCGTTCAATAACATGCGCCATCGTAAAGGTCTTCCCCGACCCCGTGACACCGAGCAGAACCTGATCGCGCACCCCCCCGCGCAGGCTGGTGCTGAGGTTTTCAATCGCCTGCGGCTGATCTCCGGAGGGCTCAAAATCCGATTCGATGCGAAAGGGCCTGGAATCGGCGCGAAAAAAGCTGTCTTTGCACTGTTCAACCTGTAGGGGGACGATCATGGCGGGGGCTTTCAAAAATATAAGCGAAGAATAGCCTTACCTGATTGGTTCTTTTGGCGTCAATGTTTTGTCTTTTGCGTCAGAGGCATGTCACCCCCCTTGATTTGCAGGGGTGGGTCGCCTATTTTGCGGAATAGACGGGGTGTGAGAGAGCCGCACCTGGAACATAAAGACTTTTTAAATCAGAGGATGATATAAAATGCTGACCATTGGTGATAAATTGCCAGCCTTTAACCTGACCGCTGTTGTGTCTAGTGACGTGAAGAATGCCTTTGTTGATATTTCTGATCAGTCTTATTCAGGACAGTGGAAGGTGATTTTTTTCTGGCCAAAGGATTTTACCTTTGTTTGTCCGACAGAAATCGCTGCCTTTGGAAATTTGAATGCAGAATTTTCCAAACGAAATTCTCAGGTTTTGGGCGTTTCAACAGATAGCGATTTTGTTCATCTGGCTTGGCGGCGCGATCATGACGATTTGAACGATCTTCCTTTCCCGATGGTATCTGACATCAAGCGCGAGCTGTCTGATGCCCTGGGCATTTTGGATCCTGAGGCAGGGGTTGCTTTGCGGGCGACCTTTATTGTTGATCCGTCCAATGTCATTCAGCACGTTTCTGTCAATGGCCTGAGCGTTGGACGTAATCCGATGGAAATTATCCGCATCCTTGATGCCCTGCAAACGGGTGAGCTTTGCCCCTGTAGCTGGCAAAAAGGCGACGATGTTCTCAAGGTCGCCTGAGGTCGCTTCATAACTTGAGGTCGCTTCATAAAATGATTGGAAAAGGCGGGCAATCGTCCGCCTCTTCGTTACCCGGATTTAAGGTAACTCATCGTTGTGTTGCGTTCAAACAGGTAAAGCAGGATACGCAGAGCCTGTCCTCTTTCTCTGTGGAGGCTGGGGTCGTGGTGTAAAATGCGGCCGACCTCTTCGCGGGCGTGGTGGAGGAGGTCGCCATGAAGGTCGAGGTTGGCGAGTCTGAAGTCCGGAAGTCCACTCTGTCGGGTGCCCAGCAACTCCCCTGCACCGCGTAGGGTGAGGTCTTTGTCTGCAATGACAAAGCCGTCGTCACTTTGGCGCATAATAGACAGGCGTTCGCGTGCGATTTTGCCCAGTGGCTCATTATAGAGCAGGAGACAGGTTGACTGATCCCGTCCCCGCCCGATGCGTCCGCGCAGTTGGTGGAGTTGGGCAAGGCCAAAGCGTTCAGCCCCTTCGATCACCATCACAGTGGCATCGGGGACATTGACCCCGACCTCGATGACGGTTGTGGCGACGAGGAGTGTGATGCCCGCTGGCCCGCTGAAGGACTCCATAACGGCATCTTTGTCTTGGGATTTCATCTTGCCATGGACGAGGCCGACTTTTTCGCCGAAAAGGTCTTTGAGTTGAGCGTAGCGGTCTTCGGCGGTGGCAAGGTCGCTTTTTTCGCTCTCTTCGACCAAGGGGCAAACCCAATAGACCTTTGCGCCGGAGTTCAAGGCCCGCCCCACGGCCTGTAACACGTCATTCATGCGCGTACGGGGGAGCGTACGTGTGTCAACCGCCTTGCGCCCCGGTGGTTTTTCAGTGAGGCGGGAGACCTCCATATCGCCAAAGGCCGTAAGCGTCAGGGTGCGGGGGATGGGCGTTGCAGTCATGACCAACATATCGGGGGCCTGGCCCCTTTGTGGGTCGCGTCCTTTGTCGGACAGGGCGAGGCGTTGTTGCACGCCGAAACGGTGCTGTTCATCAATGACGGCGAGGTTGAGCCTGTGATAGGTGACATCCTGTTGAAAAAGTGCGTGGGTTCCGATGATGATCTGGGCCGTGCCGTCGGCGATCTTGCCCAGTAAGGTTTGGCGATTCCTGCCTTTGTCACGCCCGGTGAGCAGGACGGTTTGAAGTCCCAGCTTTTCCGTAAGAGGGCGCAGGCTGTCCCTGTGCTGGCGGGCGAGAATTTCTGTCGGGGCCAGCAGGGCTGCCTGCGCTCCTGTTTCCAACACCGCCAGCATCGACAAGAGCGCGACAACTGTCTTGCCACTGCCAACATCACCTTGCAACAGGCGGAGCATCTGTCTGTCGGATTCGAGGTCTGCAACAATGTCTGTAACGGCGTTTTCCTGGCAGGTGGTCAGGGCAAAGGGCAAGAGACGACGGGCGCGGACGCGCAGATGTCCGTCCCCTGCGGTACGGTGTCCCTTGCGTTTTCTTCTGGCCTGGCGGATGAGCGCAAGGGCCAACTGATTGGCGAGCAGTTCGTCATAAGCCAATCTTTGCCGTGCGGGGCAGAGGGGGGAGAGCGCGTTCTCGTCTTGTGGAGAGTGGGTCGCCAGCAGGGCGGCCTTCCAATCGGGCCAGTTTTCGCGTTTTTTCAGGTCGTGATCCACCCATTCGGGCAAATCGGGGCAGAGTGACAAGGCGCGCGAAATGGCTTTGGACAGCGGTTTTCCGTTCACACCTGCGCTCAAAGGATAGACGGCTTCGATACGCTTGACCTCTGTAGCTTTGTCCAGGGGAGCTACGAGGTCAGGGTGAATCATTTGGAGCGTATCGCCGTAGCGTTCGATCTTGCCACTGACCAGGCGTTTTTCGCCCTGGGGGAGGAGCCTCTTTAAATAATCGGCCTGGGCGCGAAAAAAAATTAAATCAATCTGCCCGCTGTCATCGGAGCAGGATACCCGCCAAGGGCCGCGCGGTCTGTTCGGTGGGGTTTGCGCACCGATCGTCAGGGTCAGTGTGGCGACGCGCTCTGACTCTGCTGTGCTGAGCGTCGGGGCGTAGCGGCGATCAATAAAGGACACGGGCAGATGCCAACAGAGGTCAATCACCGCTGGCCCGGCGAGTTTTTCATAGAGCCGGGCCAAGCGCGGGCCAACCCCGTCGAGCGTTTTAAGTTCTGAAAAAAGGGGAAAAAGAATATCCGGTCTCACGGTTTTCCCTCTGTTCGTGCGTTTTCGTCGTGGCGGGCCTTGCCCTTGCGACCTGTCCTATTTTATAGACATATAGCTGTTTGCACGTCATCTGTCCCCCGTTTTTATCGGCTGTTCTTTATGGGGTATTTTTGTCTGGTTTTTGAAGGTTTTGCCCATGCCCGAAAAAGTTGACCTCGAAACCTGTCGTAAGCGGCTCCGCTTTCGCAGTTGGCATCGGGGAACCCGCGAAGCAGATTTGTTGTTGGGGGGGTTTGCCGATAACTACCTCGAGTCGATGACCGCCGAAGAACTTGCATTATTTGATGCGCTTCTTGACCGTTCCGATCCGTTGTTGATAGCGTGGATGACGGGTGTGCAGGTTTGTCCGGCGTTCGAACGTGATGCGGTGATGGATCGTCTGTTGCAGTTTTACGACGGTCAAAGGGGTGATTGATTTGTCGTATTGGTGGGGGTGGGGTGATGGGACCTGTTGATCTGCGTTTAAAGGCCGGGGATGACTACCATTTGGGGGGCTGTCCCGAAGGATATGATGCGTTGGTTTTGGCCGAACTGGCCTGTCGCCAGAATGCCCCTGTCGTTCATGTCGCACGCGATGATAATCGGGTTGCGGCCCTGCGCGAAGGTTTACTGTTCTTTGCCCCTGATCTGACAGTGGTGTCTTTGCCCGCGTGGGATTGTTTGCCCTATGATCGTGTGTCCCCCAATCGTGATCTGTTGGCCCGGCGTGTGCAAGCCCTTGGTGCCTTGTCGCGGGTGCGTGGGCCAGCGGTGATTTTAACGACGGTTAATGCCTTTGTGCAGAAAGTTCCCCCGCCAGAACTGTTTCATGCGCGGGTGTTGAGACTGATGACAGGGATTTCCCTGCCGCAAGACCAGCTGTTGCATTTTTTCACCACCAATGGTTACCTTCGCAGCGATACGGTTAGTGATCCGGGTGAATTTGCCGTCCGTGGTGGAATTATTGATGTTTTCCCTGCGGGGCAGGACAATCCTGTACGGCTTGATTTTTTTGGCGATGAGCTTGACGGTTTGCGCCATTTTGATCCGCTCAGCCAGTTGACCACAGACCCTGTTGTATGCCTGGAGTTGGGGCCAGTGAGTGAGGTCATCCTCGATGACAGCACCATTGCCGCCTTTCGCCAGGGTTATCGGGCGACCTTTGGCACTTCTGTACGAGATGATCCGCTCTATCACGCCATTTCCGAAGGCCGCGCCTATGCCGGCATGGAACACTGGTTGCCGTTGTTCTATCCAGATCAGCTGGTGCATTTTTTGGACTATCTGCCCGATGCCTTCATGAGTTTGGATCATCAGTTTGATGAGGCAGCTCAGGCCCGCCGCGATGTCATTGCCGATTTTTATACAGCACGTAAAGACATGGAAACAGTTGGCGGGACACCCTATAACCCCATTCCTGTTGAGACACTTTTTCTGTCTGCACAAAGCCTTGACGCACTGTTGGCGGCCCGCGCCGTGGTGCGTTTGTCGCCGTTTGATTTGCCCGATGCTCCGAATCACCTGTCCTGTGGCGGGCGGCGGGGGCCTGACTTTGCTGCCGTGCGCACACGCGATGATCTGAACCTCTATGATGCTGTATTGGATTGTGTGCGTATGTTCCAACGTGATGGTTTTCAGGTGGTGGTGACGGGCTGTTCAGATGGGTCGCGCGACCGCCTGGAAACGGTGCTCACGGAACACGGCTTAAAAAAAACCGCCCCTGTTGTCAGCTGGACAGACCTGGCGCGCCAACAGGGGGGGCGTGTTCATTTTCTGACCATGGGGCTGGTGCATGGTTTTGTCATCCCCCCCCTTGACACGGAACAACAGCCCAAAAAGAGGGGAGGATTCCTTTTCCTGAGCGAACAGGATATTCTGGGCGAGCGTCTGGTTCGCTCTGCCAAACGGCGCAAGCGCAAGACGGAAAATTTCCTGACAGAGGTGTCCGCACTGCAAGAACGCGATTATGTCGTCCATGCGGAACATGGAATTGGTCAGTATGTTGGACTGGAAACCATTGCCGTTGGCGGTGCGCCGCATGACTGTATTGCGGTGGTTTATCAAGGTGGTGATCGGCTTTTTGTGCCTGTGGAAAATATCGATGTTCTCTCTCGCTATGGTGCGGAAGACTGCGGAGCAGAACCCGACAAACTGGGTGGTGTGGGGTGGCAAGCCAGAAAGGCAAAGGTCAAGGAACGCATTCGGGCCATTGCACATCATTTGATTCGTACGGCGGCGGATCGGCTGCTGAAAACGGCTGAGCCCCTTGACTGTCCGGTTGGGCTTTATGATGAATTTGCCGCCCGCTTTCCCTTTGGCGAAACCGATGACCAGCTTCATGCGATTGAGGATGTCTTTGCGGATTTGCGTTCTGGGCGTCCCATGGATCGGCTGATCTGTGGTGATGTTGGCTTTGGCAAAACAGAAGTTGCCCTGCGGGCCGCGTTTTTGGTCGCGATGAGTGGAAAGCAGGTCGTTGTTGTTGTGCCAACAACCCTGTTGGCCCGCCAACACACGAAAAGTTTCACTGAACGCTTTCGGGGGTTGCCTGTGCAGATTAGACAGCTCTCGCGCCTGGTTTGTGCGAAGGATCAACGCGACACCCGCGCGGGCCTCGCGGATGGGACGGTTGATATTGTCATCGGAACCCATGCTGTGTTGGCAAAATCCGTGACCTTTTTGGATCCGGGGTTGTTGATTATTGACGAAGAACAGCATTTTGGCGTGAAGCAAAAGGAACGCCTCAAGGACATGAAAAGTGATCTTCATGTTTTGACACTATCGGCAACGCCCATTCCGCGCACCTTGCAGATGTCGCTTTCCGGGGTGAAGGAGATGAGCCTGATTGCGACACCGCCCGTGGATCGCCTTGCCGCGCGAACCTTTGTTTTGCCGTTTGATCCTGTCGTTATTCGCGAAGCCCTCTTGCGTGAACATTATCGCGGCGGGCAGAGTTTTTATGTTTGCCCGCGCCTCTCAGACCTGCGTGATTTGCACGAGCGGATTGCGGCTCTGGTTCCCGAGGTCAAAATCTGCGTCGCCCATGGTCAGCTTGCCGCCCGCGACCTCGAAGACGTGATGACAGCCTTCACAGATCATCATTATGACGTTTTGATTTCGACCAACATTATTGAGTCGGGGCTGGATATTCCTTCTGCCAATACGATGATTGTGCATCGGTCTGATCTTTTTGGGTTGTCCCAGCTTTATCAAATCAGGGGGCGAATTGGGCGTGCGCGTGCGCGTGGCTATTGCTATTTGACCCTGCCGACGAACAAGACACTGAGCACATCTGCTCAAAAACGTCTCGATGTGATGCAGACACTTGATAGCTTGGGGGCGGGCTTTACTCTTGCCAGCCACGATATGGATATTCGCGGGGCAGGTAATCTCCTTGGGGATGAGCAGTCAGGACATATCCGCGAAGTCGGGGTTGAACTTTATCAACAGATGCTCGAAGAAGCTGTTGCGACCCTTAAAAATTCCCGCACAGATCAGGATAATCAAGGGGGGGAGTGGTCGCCGACCATCACGATCGGGGCGTCTGTCCTGATTCCCGATCATTATGTTGCTGATTTGAATCTCCGTATGGGTCTTTATCGTCGTTTGAGCACGTTTCACACACGCGCAGAAATTGATGCCTTTGCGGCGGAGTTGATTGATCGTTTTGGCCCATTGCCGGATGAGGTTGAAAATCTGCTCCAAATTATCATGATTAAGGGCCTCTGTCGTCAAGCGGGCGTTGAGCGAATTGATGCTGGCCCGATGGGGGCGGTTCTGTCATTTCGTGATGACCATTTTGCACGCCCTGATGTTCTACTCGCCTGGATGGCAGAAGACCCCGGAAACGTCAAAATCAGACCAGATCAAAAACTGGTTTACCGTCGGTCGTGGGAGACAACCCAAACCCGTCTCACTGGTGTTCGTATGATGATGGATGAACTGGTTAAAAGGGCAGATCTAGGTTGCGGGGCGTAAAGAATCAGAGTCTGTCAAGACCTCTTGCCACCCAATATCCAAAAGTGCTGCGATGGCGTTTGGGGACTGCGCCCCGGGGAGGACATGCCGTCCGTTGACGACGAAGCAGGGAACAGCACTCAGCCCGCTGTGACGCGCGTTGTGGTCTTGTTGTTGCACAGCAGTGCGGTGTCTGTTGTCGGTAAAAAGGCTGTCTAACCTGTCCAAACCGACCTCTCGTCCGAGCTGATAAAGTATCGCCCGGTCGCCGATGTCTTGCCCGTCGTGGAAAAATGCGCGAAAGAGGCGGGTAACCATTGCTTCGCCCTGCCCCTGTTGCTCTGCATCGTAAATGAGTTGGAGTGCAGAAAGACTATTGGGAGTACGTGTGATGGCCTCCAGGTTTAAATTCAGGCCCTCTGCCTGTGCGCTCTGTTCAATCTGGTTGTAAACAGAACTGGCTTCTGTCCCGAACTTGCCGCGCAGATAGGCACGCCGTGCCATGCCTTCTGCGGGCATGGTGGGGTTGAGCTGAAACGCAAACCACCGCCACCGCACCCGAAAATCCGGGCGGAGGCTTAAGGCTTTTTGGGCGCGGATATAACCGATATAACACCATGGACAGATGGGGTCGAGAAACAGCCCTAAATCAAGACAGGGCGGCGGGGATTGTTCTGTTGTCACAATTTTTACCTGGTTTTGGGCTTTCATAATGTCACACTTTGAGGAAAAATGAGGGATGAGGCTGATCTTGTCCAGACCCTTGAGCAATCTTTAGGGGGGCAGGTGACGTGCCTGCGCCTCTTGGCGGGGGGGGCGGTTCGGGATAACTGGTTTTTTGAGTGGCGGGACAGCCCACGCGCAGAACCGGAACGCTGTGTTGTGCGTCTGGCCCCTGAATCCGCCTGTTGGGGGCCTGCGTTGCCGTTGTCGTCTGATGCGGTGGGTGAGGCACGTGTTCTGCAAACTGCGGCGCGCGCGGGGATTGCTGTGCCACGTTTTCGTCGTTTGTTTCAGGGGGCGTTGGGGCAAAAATGCCTTGTCATGGATTTTGTGCCCGGGACGACAGATGTGACGACCATTCTGGCCCTTGCCCCGGCACAGAGGCAATCCGTGCTATGTGACCTTGTGCAGATGCTCTTGCGCCTTCAAGCTGTGCCGCTGGACTCTTTTGTTGTGCCCGTGGGGGCGACGCGTCGTTTTTTGGCACAGGGTTTCAGTCCGGTGCGGGCTTGGGTTTTGGCCTTTCTCGCCGACTGCTTTGCGACCTTGGTGAATTTGAAACAGGACACGGCGTTTTTGTCGCTATGCCAGGCGTGGATGATGGCGCAGTTATCCGTCGTTGAAGAACAGTCGTGGTCTGTAGGAATGAACAGGCTCTGCCCGTCGCACGGTGATTTTAGGGTGGGTAATATTCTTGTTGAGGGGGGGCGGAGCTGTACGCTTTTGGATTGGGAGTTTGCAGAACTGGCCCCGCCTGCGGTTGATCTGGGATGGTTCTGCGCCCCTGTTTGGTGCTATGGGGGGGAACCTGCGGGCGGTCTGGGGTCGCTTGAACTTTTGCGCGACTGTTACGGTTGTGACATTGAGGGTTTGACTTTTTGGCAGGTGGTCGCGCTGGTGAAATGGTGGGTCATCGCGCAGGCTCAGGGCGCGCGTTTTTTTGACCGTGGCTCCCGTGATCCTGATCTGGGGCTGACGGGCTTGATTCGGCCTTTCGAGGCCGCAGAGTGGATCCTTGATTTGATGTACCGTGACCCTGTTGCGGGGGGAGAGCCTCCTAATCCGGTGCAGCTGTTGGGGCGGCTCCGCCATCAGCTGGCTGTCCTGAAAACCCGCCCGGGATCACAGGTGCAGATCAGTCGGATTGCACAGATGACGGCGCGACTGGATCGGGCCGTTTTACCGCAACTCACAGGCCCGCCCCTGTGTCGCTTTCGTCGGCTTAATCATTGGGTTTTATCCCTTGTCTCCCCCCATGCGCTGGGGGCTGTTCACTGTCAGCTTGTCAATGGAGACCCGACCCGAAAAAATCCCTATAGGGCCGAGTCAACAGGTGTGGAGCCGGGCCGTCCCCATTCGGCCCAGGAGCCATCATAAACTGCGACCTGATTCTGCCCGATTTCGGCAAGGGCCAGTGCCAGGATGGCGGCCGTGACACCTGACCCACAGGTGGTGATGACTGTCTGCCCCGGTTCAAGACTGCAGTTTTTAAAAATTTGTTCCAGTTCAGGGCGGCTTTTCATGGTGCCGTCCGGGGATAAGAGCCGGTCAAAGGGCAGGTTGTGACTGCCCGGAATGTGACCCGCGCGCAGGTTCGGTCGTGGTTCGGGGGTGGTTCCGGTAAAACGCCCCGCCGCGCGGGCATCAAGGATGCGGGCAGAGGGAAATTCCTGTGTCAAAAGGTTTAAAATGTCGTCACGGGTTGCAATCAAACGGGGTTCTGTCTGTGCGTCCAGCGGCGTTTGAGCAGGTGGGGAACGCTGGGCTTTGCCGCTTTCAAGGGGACGATTTTCTGCGATCCATTTGGGCAGACCGCCATCTAAAACCCGTACCTTTGGGTGTCCAAAGAAGCGAAACATCCACCAACAGCGCGGGGCGGAAAAAATACCCCGCTGGTCATAGATCACAAGCTGGTGATCCGCGCCCAGACCAAGGGCAGCTGTCTTTGCAGCAAAATCAGATGCAGACGGCACCATGTGAGGGAGGTCTGTGTTGTGATCTGTGATGGTTGCAATGTCGAAAAAAACAGCCCCCCCAATGCGGGTCTCTTCAAACAAGGACAGCGCGTTTTGTTGTTCGCCTGGCAGGTAGAAAGAGGCATCGACAATCCGCAGGTTATGATTGTGCCTGTTGTCATCCAGCCATGCAGTGCTGACAAGCTGTGAGTTGTCCATTTAACGGATCCACGCCGGAACGGTGAGGCCTTTGTCGCGCAGAAAGCCCGCGTTGTAAATTTTACTGCTGTAGCGCGTCCCCGAATCGCACAGGATAGTGACAAGGGTGTGACCTGGCCCCATTTTTTTTGCCATGCGAATGGCCCCGGCGACATTGACCCCGCTTGATGTACCCAGACACAGCGATTCTTTTTCAAAAAGGTCAAAAAGGATCGGCATGGCCTCTTCGTCGGGAATTTGAAACGGATAATCGATCTGCAAGCCATCCAGATTGGCTGTGATGCGCCCCTGTCCGATTCCTTCGGTGATGGACGATCCCGTCGCCGCCAATTCACCCGTGTTGTAATAGCTAAACAGGGCTGCCCCCATCGGGTCGGCGAGTCCGATTTTCACATTTGGGCGAAACCCGCGCAGACCTGCGGCGACACCTGCGAGGGTGCCGCCTGTGCCAACGGCGCAGATAAAGCCATCAATCTGACCATTTGTCTGGTGCCAGATTTCACGAGCTGTAGTGTCGCGGTGTCCATCCCGATTGGCAGTGTTGTCAAACTGGTTGGCCCAGATCGCGCCCTTTTCATCGCGGGTGTTGATGTCTTCTGCCAATCTGTGGGAGGCATGAACATAGTTGTCCGGATTTTTGTAGGGGACAGCCGGAACCTCGATCAAATCAGCCCCGCACAGGCGGAGCATGTCCTTTTTTTCTCGTGACTGTGTATCGGGAATGACGATGGTACAGCGATAGCCCCGCGCACGCGCCACAAGGGCGAGTCCAATGCCTGTATTCCCTGCGGTGCCTTCGACAATGACCCCACCAGGGCGCAGGGCACCTGAGTCCTCTGCGGCTTTGACAATCGCCCAGGCCGCACGATCCTTGACCGACCCGCCCGGATTGAGGAACTCTGCTTTGCCCAAAATGGTGCACCCTGTTTGCGCCGATGCAGTGCGGAGTTTAATCAGGGGTGTTTTGCCGATTGTGGCGATAAAGCCGTCGCGATAGTCCATTGTCTTCCTCAATTCCCGCACTTTGCCCCATAATGAGAGGCATCAGAAACGCTTCTGACAAAATATTCTTGACCTGTCCAGTGAATATGGCGTATGGGGACAATGGATTAGTCCTGTTGTTTTTTGTTCTATTGATGAGTGTGGCAAGGTATGCGTAGCACTTGGGGAAATTTGCGTCTTTTTTTATTCTCGCTTTTTGCCGTGGTCACGCTGTGGGCGTCGGGTTTGCGTGCCCAGGAGTTGCGCGTACAGGATTTTGCTCAGGACTCCGTTGCGTTGCGCGAGGACTCAAAATTTTCTGCGACGACTGTTGCTCCGCTGGGTGATGCGTTCGTGCGTTTGGCCCGCCTGGGCGATTGGGCGGAATGTCGGGGGGACTACACGCCCCCGGCGTGGTGCCGGGATTTGCCGGGGCAGCTGAACACCAGTAAAAGCTTTACGTCCAGCCGCGCACGTCGTGCGGAGGAGAAACAGTCTCTCTCCAGGGCCAACCTCAATCTTGCCCGTGCGCTTGAGAAATTTTTGATTGCGGCGGTTCGCGCGGGGGGGGCAGATGTCGGTGCGGATGTCTCTGTGTCTGATTTTCGCGTGATTGAGACAGCGGCACTCAACGGCAATGCAGAGGCCATGGAGATGATGGCGTGGATGTATATGCAGGATATCGTGCCGGAATTCCGGCGCAGGCAGTCATCACGCGAAAGAGCCTATCTCTGGTATGGTAAGGCGTTGCTGGCGGGCATGGCCGGGGTTAAAAAGGACATGGATACGCTGTGGGTTGCCATGACGCGGGAGGAACGGCGACGCATGATTGAATATTTTGACAAAGATCGGGTTGCGCAGATTCCGGGTCTGTCGTGATTTGGATCTTTCCTGACCTTCCCCGGCCTCTGCGTTGTCACGCTGTTGCCGTCATTTTCTGTGCAAGATGGCATCTGTGATTGACCTGTGAAAAGATTGAACAATGAAGAGTTTCCTTGATTTTGAAAAGCCTATTGCCGAATTAGAAGGAAAAATCGAAGGCCTGCGCCATCTCTCTGACAGCGGTGATGTGAATATCGCCGAAGAAGTCGCCCATTTGGAGGCCAAGGCGGATAAGCTGATGCGTCAGACCTATGCCCGCCTGTCGGCCTGGCAAAAAACGCAAGTCGCGCGTCATCCAGACCGTCCGCATTGCGTCGATTATATTGATGCGTTGATTGATGACTATAGTCCCCTTGCCGGGGATCGCGCCTATGCCGAAGATTTGGCTATTGTGGGGGGAATTGGGCGTTTTCGGGGGCAGTCGGTCGTGGTCATTGGCCAGGAAAAAGGCAACGACATGACCAGCCGCGTCAAACATAATTTCGGCATGGCCCGCCCCGAAGGCTACCGCAAGGCTATTCGTCTGATGGATTTGGCGGAACGCTTTAAAATTCCGGTAATGACCTTTGTCGATACGGCCGGGGCGTGGCCCGGCGTGGGGGCGGAAGAACGCGGTCAGTCCGAAGCCATCGCGCGTAGCATTGAAAAATGTCTGGATATTCGCACGCCGCTGATTGCGACAATCATTGGCGAAGGTGGCTCCGGTGGGGCGATTGCCATCGCGGCAGCGAACCGCGTTGTGATGCTGGAGCACGCGATCTATTCTGTTATTTCTCCAGAAGGCTGTGCCTCTATTCTCTGGCGCAGTGGTGACTTTGCCAGGGATGCCGCCGAAGCCTTGAAACTCACGGCGCAAAATCTCGATGCCTTGGGAGTAATTGATGCGGTTGTTGGCGAGCCAATGGGCGGCGCACACCGCGACCCGCAGACAACCATGAAGACACTGGGGGATGAACTGGAACAACAGTTGCGTGATCTGTCTGCCCAGGATGGGGAGACGCTGCGCCAGACACGGCGCGACAAGTTCCTTGAGATGGGGCGTCAGTCCCTGTGATTGATCTGTTGTTCAAGTCCCCCGTTGGGATGGCTTGAGCGCGACCATCATATAGTTGACGT
Source organism: Kiloniellaceae bacterium (assembly GCA_965199245.1). Lineage (GTDB taxonomy): Bacteria > Pseudomonadota > Alphaproteobacteria > Kiloniellales > Kiloniellaceae > Carbonatibacter. Next base: position 715,257 of record CBDAQP010000001.1, on the reverse strand, counting down.
CAAGATCTGCTTCGTCACGAAACCAGCGATCAAGCAAGGGCTGATAAACAAGGCCACAGAGGCTCTGTGCCATTAGTCCGTTTTTTTGAACCAGGTCAACGTATTCTGCGGGGCGCAGGAATTTATGCCAGTTGTGCGTTCCCCGGGGAACCCAACGCAACAGCACTTCCGCGCCGAGAATGGCCAAAAGCCAGGATTTTCCAGTTCTATTGAGGGTCGAGCCGAAAAAAAGTCCGTCCGGGCGCACAAAGGTTGCGCAGTCCGCGCTAAAGGATCCGGGGTCGGCAACATGTTCAATAATTTCCATAGACATCACGGCGTCAAAGCATTCTGGACAGTCTGCACGTTGTAACAGGGCCTCTGTTGTGCTGTGAAGAAATGTGATTGTGAGGTTGTTTTTTTCGGCCCAGGTATTTGCAATATCAACAGAAGCGGCAGAGGCATCAATCCCTGTGACCTCGGCCCCCAGACGGGCGAGGGCAAGGGACAACAGCCCCCCGCCACAGCCAATATCAAGAATGCGAAGTCCGGCGAGCGGATGATCCTGCGCGGGGTCGTGGTGAAAGTGAGCGCAGAGTTTTTCACATATCCAACCCACCCGAACGGGGTTGAGTTTATGCAGAGGCTTAAAGGGGCCGTCCGGATTCCACCACTCTGCGGCAATATCCGTGAAGCGGGTGATTTCATCCGGATCAACAGTTGTTCCTGTCGCCGCGCCATGCGCGTTTGGGGGCATTTGGGTGATCCTGATTTATTCTATTGGTCTGTTTGCACAGTGCTTGCACCATGATAGCCCCGGTAGTATGGATAGCTCCGAGTAAAACGGCAAGACAAAACCGGGAAACCCCGTGTGCAGGCGTTGGTCGAAAACAACCTGTCCGCATAAAGAACAAGGAAAACCCATTAACGAGGAAAACCCGCCATGGCGCGTGTTGTGATGAAATTCGGGGGCACGTCTGTTGCGGATATTGGTCGAATCCGCAATGTGGCCGCACGTGTAAAACGCGAAGTTGACTTAGGCAACGAGGTTGCTGTTGTTGTCTCTGCCATGGCGGGGGTGACGAATCAGCTGGTCGGCTATGTCGAATCTGCCGCGCGTCTTTATGATGCGCGTGAATATGATGCGGTTGTGTCCGCCGGGGAACAGATGACCAGCGGTCTTTTGGCGGTGTGTTTGCAAAACATGGGTATCAATGCGCGATCCTGGTTGGGCTGGCAAATTCCTATCCGCACCAGCGAAGCCCACGGCGCGGCCCGTATTCTTGACATTGACTGTGCTGAAATTATTCGCCGATTTGAACAGGATCAAATCGCCGTTGTCGCTGGATTCCAGGGCCTGGCTCCGGATGGGCGTATTTCGACCCTGGGGCGCGGGGGGTCGGATACCTCTGCCGTTGCCCTTGCGGCGGCGATGGGGGCAGATCGCTGTGATATCTATACGGATGTTGATGGAATTTATACGACTGATCCGCGTATTGTCCCCCGGGCGCGTAAACTTGAAAAAATCACTTATGAAGAAATGCTCGAACTGGCATCGCAGGGGGCGAAGGTTCTCCAGACTCGTTCGGTTGAAATGGCGATGAAGCACGCCGTGCGTATTCAGGTTCTCTCCAGCTTTGAAGATAAGCCGGGGACATTTGTTGTGAAAGAGGATGAAATCGTGGAAAAAGAGTTGGTTAGCGGGATTGCCTATAACCGCAATGAGGCAAAGATCACCTTGCGTTCTGTCCCCGATCACCCGGGCGTTGCCGGTGCTGTGTTCGGCGCGATGACAGAGGCCGCGATCAATGTGGATATGATTATCCAAAATGTCTCTGCACAGGGGGGCTGTACTGATATGACTTTTACTGTGCCACAGGGGGATCTGGAACGGACTTTAACCTTGCTCCAGGACAGGCGGGATGAATTGAAGTATGATCGTCTGGATTATAATTCTGATCTGGTTAAAATTTCCGTCATCGGGGTGGGGATGCGTTCGCACGCCGGAGTCGCGCAACAGATGTTCGGAGCCCTGGGCGCACGGGGGATCAATATTGATGTGATTACGACATCGGAAATAAAAATCTCTGTTCTGGTCTCTGAAGACTATACAGAGCTTGCTCTGCGGGCGTTGCACACGGCCTATGGTTTGGATGCAGAGGAAGAAAAATGAAAAACCTCGATCCGCGCGGTGCCTAGTGTGTTGGTTATAGTTGGTTATAGGTGGCTCTGCGCACGGCGCGACCGTAGGCTATTTTCTGTGATCCTCAAATATGGGAAGCGGTTTCTCGAAAACAGTTTTCTTGCCAGCCAATAGAGGCGGGAGGTTTTTAGAGGCACTCAATGACATTCGTCTAATCCTTTTCGGCAGAGCAGGTATCCTGTTTTGTTGATGTGAGGGGGATACCTATGAGCATTGCACAAAACGAGGTCGTCAGGCTTCTGCGCGACCAGATGAAGGAAAGAGGCTCCACACAGGATCATCTCGACGCTATTACTGTGCTGATTGCACGGTACTTTGTGGCGGAAGTTTGTTCGATTTATGTCCTGCGTGATGGCCCGGATGCGACAGATTTAGGTTCGGAACCCCCGCAGGCCCGGCTTGAACTAATCGCGACGACGGGATTAAGTCCCAGTGCCGTTCATAAAACGAACCTGCGTATCGGTGAGGGAATCGTGGGCCTCGTGGCGGGGCAAGCTACGGTTCTGGCCGTGTCTGATGCGCCCAATCATCCCAATTTTGCCTTTCGCCCTGAAACGGGCGAAGACCCCTATCAATCCATGCTGGGGGCTCCTCTGTTGCGTGATGGTGGCGTTCTGGGGGTCGTTGCGGTTCAAAATCGTGACTATCGCTGTTATGGCGAGGAAGAAATTGAATCGCTTGAAACCGTTGCCATGGTTTTGTCCGAACTTTTGGCGAGCAGTGATCACATATTATCCGATGACCCTGTTGCCCCGGATCGTTTGTCGGGGTTGTGTCTGGTGTCCGGGTTGGCGGTTGCGCCTGCTGTGATGCACAACCGCAACCTTGTCATTGCACAACGGGCCTGTGATGACCCTGATGCCGAAGTGGGCAGGCTATTCAAGGCATTGACGGTGATGCGCGAATCCATTGATGCCATGTTGGCGCGTACTGAAATTACGGCCCTTGGCGAACAGCGCGAAGTGCTTGAAAGTTATCGCATGTTTGCCACAGATCGGGGGTGGATCGGGCGTATTGTCGATAGTATTCGCACTGAAAAGCTGTCTGCAGAATACGCAGTTCAGACCTCACAGGACAAAATCCGCAAACGGATGGGGGCGGTTGCTGATCCCTATTTGCGCGAACGGCTGGCTGATTTTGAAGACCTCTCCAATCGTTTATTGGGACATTTACAGGGCACGTCCAATCAGGGTAAGTCCTTGCCTGCCGAATTTGTTGTGGTCGCCCGCACCATGGGGCCAGCGGAGCTATTGGACTATAAGGGTAAAAAGCTCCGTGCGGTTATCCTGGAAGAAGGCTCCCCAACCGCGCATGTGACCCTTGTTGCCCGCGCTTTGGATATTCCTGTTTTGGGGCAGTGTCGCGGGTGTCTGGCCCGTGTGCGCGAAGGTGATCTCCTGGTTGTCGATGCCACCCACGACCAGCTTTTGATCCGCCCCGCTGCCTCTGTCGCCCAATCCTGTCGTGAGTCGATGAAGGGCCGTCGGCAACGCCAGGTTGAAATCTCGGCTGGTCGTGCATTGCCTGCTTGTACCCGTGATGACTGCGTGGTGTCCCTGAATTGTAATGCGGGGCTGTTGGTTGATTTGCCGAATGTTTTGAATTCCGGTGCGGAGGGAATTGGTCTCTATCGCACCGAAGTCCCCTTTATGGTGCGTCAATCCTTACCCGGTGTCGGGGCGCAGGCTGATCTATATCGCCGTATTTACAACGGTGTTGACGGACGCAGGGTGGTTTTCCGGACGCTGGATGTGGGCGGGGATAAAATTCTGCCCTATTGGGCCATGGCGGCAGAAGAAAACCCGGCGATTGGCTGGCGGGCGTTGCGGATTGGACTGGATCGTCCGGCACTGTTACGTCAACAGTTGCGGGCCTTGATCCGTGCCTCTGCCGGGCGGGAATTGAGTGTCATGTTTCCTCTGGTGACGGATTTACGCGAATATCGCGCCGCGCGTGACCTGTTGGATATTGAACTGCGCCGCGAACAAGCCAGAGGCGCGCTCCCCCCCGCGACCGTGCGGGTTGGGGCGGTATTAGAGGTTCCCTCGTTGGTGTGGTCCTTGCCTGAACTCTGCCCCCATCTTGATTTTTTGTCGGTTGGAACCAATGATCTGCTCCAGTTTTTCTTTGCCGCAGATCGGGGCAACAGGCATCTGTCCGGACGCTATGATAGCCTCGCTCTGCCAGCGGTGCGGATGTTGAGACAAATTGCGCGGGTTTGCCGCGACCATGGGGTTGATGTGGCGGTGTGCGGTGACATGGCGTCCCGGCCGCTCGATGCCTTTGCGTTGTTGTGCGCGGGCTATCGGTCTTTTTCTGTTCCCCCGCCGCAGATTGCCCCATTGCGGCGAATGATTCGCTCCCTTGATTTGGGGGCGGCAACGGCCTTTTTTGATGACTTGCTATCACGGGGCGTGGCAGACTTGCGCACAGACTTAAAACAGCACGCCGATCATCTGGGGCTTGACCTTGGGGATCTGTGAGCCAGTGTCTTGCAGGTTGTGCATTTTTTGTATCATCAGCGTCACTAGTGAACTCAGTGCGCGGATGGGTCAACTTAAAGTGCGACGGGATGAAAGAACAAGCCGTCTCGAAAAAATATATTGATCCAGACGGGGTTGTTGACTATGGTGGTGTCGGGGCTTTTTGGGTGCGCTCAAGCGGTTCCTTTAGGAAATTTAACGAAAATACGGAGCATACAAACGATGAAAAAATGGAGTCTTTTGTTTGGTTTTTTGGCGATTTTTCTGGTACCGCAGGCCGGGGTGGAAATGCTTGGGGTGAAAACGGCAGGGGCGCAAACAGCGGGGGAGAAACCGTGGGAAAAAAGCTGTGCTGACCCGAAAAAGAAAGAAACCTGCCGTATCACCCAAAATCTTTTCCTCTCGCAAAAGGATGCAGAGGGTAAACAGCAGACGGTGGGAAAGATTTTGGGCCTGACGGTGATCTACGCCACCGATCAGACCACGAAAAAACGTACCCCCTATCTGTCGATTCAAATGCCATTGGGACTTGATCTGCGTCCCGGTGCTGTAGTGCGTGTCGATCAGGGAAAGGAACGTCCACTTCCCTTTTTGCAGTGCACAACGGCTGGTTGTGATGCCTCCCTCCGTCTTGATCCGCCGATCCTCTCAGCACTCAAGGCTGGGCAGAAATTTCTGGTCGGCTTCCGTCCTTGGGGACAAACCCAAACCACAGTGGTTGAGGCATCCTTGACGGGCTTTACCGAAGCCTTTTCAAGATTGAAATAATCTCAAAGGATTAAAGATTGCGAAAAAATGCCAAGTCTTGGCCTTTTTTGTTGTTTTTTATCCTGATTTTTTATTTGTCTCTCGAATCGTATGTAACTCTTGGTCTCTCGTAAAAGAGGTTTGATTTGATGGCTCATGTTCCCTCTTCCCCCAAGTCGATTTTGTTGGTTGGTGTGTCCGCTCTTGTTCTGGCTGCGACATTGGGTGGGGCCGGGGCCTTTGCCCAGCAGGCGAGAAATCTCACGCACAGCACAGGCAATGATACCTACGCTGACGGGACTGTGGGAGGTGCTGGCCTCGCGGGGGGCAGATCGGGCGATTTCCTCCGTATCAGTGGCGGGGAGGTGACTATAGACCAGAGTTCCAGTGATGGTGGTGCAGGAGATCGCAATGCGGCGGGCAGGGTCGAGATTGGTGGTGTGAGTGGCGGTAGTGGTGTGCTTAAGCTGACATCGGATGGGACAGCCGATGTTGATGTTACGATTGCCCGGAATTCTCATATTGGCAACCTGAGCATTGATATGAACGGGGTCACGGCTGCGAATAAAAAGGCCACAGCGGCATTCTCTGGCCATTTGCGCCTGAATGGTTCTGTAACGCTCAATGACTCGCCGACTGCGAATAATGGCCGGGCGTACTTGATTTTTAATGGGCAAAATATTCCCGGGGGACTCTTTGCTGCTCATAGTATCTCCGGCGAGAGTACGTCAAAAATTCTTGCCGCCGCCGATGGCGAGGGTACGATTAAAATTCTGAATGGTCGTGAGGATGGCGCATCGCGGATTGCGAGCGTTTCTGTTCAGGTCGGTGAAGACATCAGGAAGTTGAGGGAATTGACCATCGGTGATGCGGCCAAGGGCGGTCGGGGTGTCTTTGGCAAGGAAGTTCATGTTGATGAGATCAATGTGATCTCTGGTAATGAAGAGGAAGAGCGTGCCACTGTCGAGTTCCGCGCGAATGTGTCGGGGGATGTCATCACTTTGGATGATCAGGTCGAGGGTTCCGGAGACAATGCCAAAACGGTTCATGCGACCGCTGTTTTCAGCGCGCGGGAAAATATTACGGTTGGGCATAAAATCGTCGGTGCTGCGGCGGGCGAAGGGCGCATTACGGTTGTGGGAGTGCCGAGGAAAACCGTCACCTTTAACGGGCAAGTCGGTTTGGATGGCTCCACCAATAAAGGTTTGCGTGAAATAAATGTCGGAGTCAATACGGGTACAGGTCATGCGATCTTTGCGCATAACTCTGCAGTTCGCGCCAAAGCCATCACCATCACGGGCGGGGATCAGTCGAATGAGACCTCGACTGTAGAGTTTCAGGCCGGCCTTGGGGCGTCGGGTGATGTTGCGCGGGTGATCCTGGATGTCAATCGTGGTGGTGATGCCTTTATTAAATTCAATGCCAAAAATGGCGACAAGAATGTTTACGCCACCATTGACGGCAATTCGGTGGGGCAGGGGCGTCTGTTTGTCTATGATGGAGACAATGGTGCGCCGCAGGTTATCACCTTTAAAAACGAGATTGGGCGCACGGACAGTAACCCCGATCGTGGGGGGAACCAGGACGGTAAACTCGCTGCGATCTTCGTTGGTGATGATGACAAGTTTGCGGGTTCGGCCGTTTTTGAAGAGGATGTCCGTGCGGGAATTTTGTACGTTTCTGGCGGGGATGTGGATGCAGAAGATTCTCAAGTCACTATTGAGAAAAGCTTGACCGCCAATGTGTCCCTGAAAGACAACGGTGGCGCAACATCAAGGCTGATTATTGGCGGTGCCGGGCGTGCTGCGGATGCTGCGGGCGAGCAGAAGGTCACAGGCCGTATTACCGTGCGTGGTCACGGTCAGGGGACTGTTGAAATCAGGAACGCGTCCACAGCAACAGAGGGCAAAAAAGTTTCAATAACAGGCAATGTCGGGGCCAACGAGCGCGCCGTTGGCTCCTTGATCCTTGCAGATGGGGCGACAACGATCAGTGGGAATGTCTTTGCCAACAGCATTGATGTTGATTCTGGGGATGGCACAACTTTCAACCGGTTTGTCGTGGCCCCCGAAAACCTCAAGCTGTCGGGGGCGGCGACCTTCAAGGGTCATGTCAACACGGCGAAAGAAAACAGTGGTGTTGGTTTCCAGTTTGACGGTGTGAACGGTGCTGCGACCTTTGCCGGAACCGCAGAGCAAAGGATTACAGGTGATATTTCAGCTAATGCTAACTCACGCGGTGCGATCACTGTGTCAAACACCAGTTCTGCAGGGGTGATCTTTGAGGGGCAGTTGGGAAGTTCCAACCGCAAGCTGGCGAGCCTAGGTGTGAATGAAAACGCCCATGTGACCTTTAACAAACCTGTCTATGTAGGCGGTGATTTGACCGTCAACAAGGGCGTGAACATCGTGCTGGGGCCGTCCTTGGGCGAGCGGACGGGGAATGCGGCAAATCAGCCCTTCCTGACTGTGGGTGGCTATGGTTTCGGCAATGCTGATGCGGACAACAAAGTCACGGTTGCGCTTCCCGTGAACTTCCGATCCGGGACTCAGAGGATTTCCAGTGTTGCATTACCAACCGTAGACCGTGCAAAAATCGCGTTCAAGAATACAGCCCTTGCAACCTATACGCTAGAATCTAACGGAACGCATGTGACGGCGAATAAGAAATCGCTGGCGCAAGTGGCGAGTGAGACAGGCCTGACGCAGGAACGAGCGATCTTTATCGAGCCTGTCTTAGAGGCTGTGAGTGGTAAAAATGCGAATGTGCGCGATAAGGCTATTGTGAACAATGCCTTCCAGGCTGATAACAGGGCCGGGTCGAAAAGGTTTGTGGAACAGGTGGTTCCGCAGACTGTGGCCCTGAGCGGGGCGACGGCGGCTGTTGTGAATGTTGGCGGACGGGTTGCCGGGGTCTTTTCTGATCGCCTCTCTGCTTTGCGCCATGGGGTGAGCTTTGCTGGCACCCAGCAGACGGGCTTTGCCACTGGTGGGCGCGGTTTGGACAAGGCGTTTTGGTTGAAGCCCTTTGGTAGTTGGGGCAAACAGTCCAGGAAAAAGACCTTTGCCGGTTTCTCCACCGCCAGCTATGGTCTGGTTGTCGGGGGAGATGCCCCTGTGGGGGATAAAGCGCGTATGGGGGCGGCGGCGGCCTATAGCACCAGCGATGTCAAGGGCAAGGGTGCGGGGCAGGCAAAAACTGATATTAAAAGTTGGCAGGTTTCTCTCTATGGTGACTACACATCAGACGGCTACTATCTCGAAGGCCAGCTTGGCTATGGACGCAACGCGGTTAGTACGGCGTCTAAGGTGGCGGACTATACGCGGAAGGCCACCTATGATACCAATCAGTTCACGGCCTCTGTGGGCGGTGGTTTGCCACTGCCGTTAGGTGGCGCGGCCTTTGTGACGCCAACCGCTGAGCTGTCGTGGACGCGGGTAGGGTCTGGCAGCTACACCACGACGGGGGCGTCAAGCTTTAACCAGAAAGTCTCTGTCAATGCCATTGATGCCATTATTGGCTCGGTGGGGGCGCGGGTTCACACCCGGATCAAGCAAGACGCTGGCATCCTGGTTCCCTCTGTGCATGCGGGGATGTCCTATGACTTTGCCGGGGATCAAACAACGGCGCGCGGGAAGTTCACTAACGGTGCGGCTTTTAAACCCCAAACGGGTGCGAATATTGAACAGTTCGCAGGTACAGCCGGGGTTGGTCTGACCTACGAAAGCCCGCGTTGGTCTGTGGGTGCGAATTATGATCTGGATGCCCGTTCTGGCTATCAGGGCCATACGGCCCGATTGGATGCCAAATTCAAGTTCTAGATTCTTTTGAACCTGAATCGAAAAAAAACCTGAAAGGTTTCGGCCTTTCGGGGTTCTCTTTTTCCTGTTAAAAGACGATACCCAAAAAGCAAACACTAGAAAGTTGACTGATGACTGACACCGTTTCAGATGCCACACCTTTTGCCTATGATGTAGTTCCCTATCCCAGCTATTGCTACCCGCAATCTTCCCCGGCGCATTTGCACGCGCAGGCGCAAGTTTTCGGGTTGTCGGCCCCGGACATTGATACGGCTCGTGTGCTGGAAATTGGCTGTGCCTCGGGTAGCAATATTATTCCCCTGGCTGCGCGTTTTCCCAAGGCGAAGTTTGTTGGCGTTGATCTGTCCACGGTTCAGGTCGAACTTGCACAGGCCCGCGCCCAACAGTTAGGGCTGAAAAATTTGTCGCTTCATGCAGAGTCGATCACCGATTGCGCGTTTAAGCGGGGGGACAGGTTTGATTATATTATTGCTCACGGGGTCTATTCGTGGGTTCCTGCCCCGGTGCGGGAACGGATTTTGGAAATCTGTGGGCGACATCTATCCAAAAACGGCGTGGCCTTTATCAGCTATAACACTCTGCCCGGGTGGAACGCAGTTAAAACCATTCGTGATATGATGATTTATCATGGGCAAAGTTTTGACGACCCGGGGCGCAAAGTGGTCGAAGCACGTAACATGCTCAAATTTGTCGCCGATAACATGAAAAATCAAAGTGGTCCTTACAAGGAGACCCTGGAAGCTGAAATTAAAACCCTGCAATCAGCGGATGATAACTATCTCTTTCATGACCATCTCGAGGGTACAAATGATCCCTGTTATTTTCATGAATTTGCGTCAGCAGCGGCGGTGCAGGGCCTGGCCTATCTGGCTGATAGTGACTTGCCGTCGATGTTTTTGGGCAACCAAACAGAAAAGGTTTCGGGAACACTGTCGCAGATCAATGATCCCGTGCGTTTGGAGCAGTATTTGGATTTTGTCACCAATCGCCGCTTTCGCTCCAGCCTTTTGGTGCGAGCGGGCACGACTGTTGACCGCCGCCTGTCTCCCGAGCGGTTGAAAAATTCACGTTTGATTCCCCAATACCGCTTTCAGGAACCGGCTGGGGATGCCCCCGAAAAATTGAAACTGGCCTATGTCAGCAATGCGGAACAAACGGCAACAATTCAGGGGCGTTTGGCCTGTGCGGCGATGGTTGAAATTCTGAACGCCCTGCCCAACCGTTTGAGTGTCGCAGAGGTCGCTCAACGGGTCGCGCCAAAACTAAAGGACGCGGAAAAAACAACCCCGGATGATTTGGTTCCACAGCTGGGGCAGCTGTTTTTAAACTTTATGTTGTCTGGTGTGTTTAACCTCAGTGGTGATCAGACGACGGCGGTCACGGAATTGTCTGAAAAACCTATGGCCTTTCCGGCGGCGGTGGTGATTGGCCGGGACATGTCGTTGTTGCCGAATTTGCATCACGAGGTTGTGCGCCTGAACGACGATCAACGTCTTGTCCTGCAATATGTCAATGGTGACAACACGCATGATGATATCGCCGCCGCTGTGCGCGATCACATCACCCGGGGGGAATTGACCCTGAATGTTCAGGGTGAACCTCTGACCTCCGATAGTCCGACCTTTGACGACAATTTGCGCCAATATGTGCAGGCGACACTGAATATCTTTGCCGCGAGTGCTTTGCTGGTATCTTAGCTGCGCTTGCTTTTTGGTCGCGCAGGGCCTAGAATTTGACATGGTGTTGTAGGAATATGCGTCCATGGTTGGCTTGATTACTTTTGATACGCTGTCCTTTGCCCGCAAAATGGAAGAGGCTGGAATGGACTCCCCACTGGCAGAGGCCCTGGCCTCTGCCCATGCGGAGATTATGTCTGATTCTCTGGCAACAAAAGACGACTTCATCCTCTATTATCAACAGGCCGAATCGCGGTTGAAGGAACTCGATGGAAAGCGCGACGGGCAGTTTGCCGAGGTCAATGCGCGTTTTGCGCGAATTGACGAACATTTTGCGCGAATTGACGAACGTTTTGCGCGAATTGACGAACGTTTTGCAGAAATTGATGCGCGTTTTGTGCGGATTGACGAACGCTTTGCAGAAATTGATGCGCGTTTTGCGCGGATTGATGAACGCTTTGCAGAGATTGACGTGCGTTTTGCGCGAATTGACGAACGCTTTGCAGAAATTGATGCGCGTTTTGTGCGGATTGATGAACGCTTTGCAGAAATTGATGCACGTTTTGCGCGAATTGACGAACGTTTTGCAGAAATTGATGCCCGTTTTGTGCGGATTGATGAACGCTTTGCAGAGATTGACGTGCGTTTTGCCAGGGTTGATTCACAGCTCCAGGCTATGGACATGAAGATTGACAACCTGTCCAAAGAGCTCCATACGAAAATCGACACCGTTGCGCATGAATTGAGCACCAAAATTGACACCGTTGCCCGTGATCTGACGATTCAAATTCAAACATCGCAAAAGGATACAATCTTTCGTTTGGGGTCTTTGATGGTGGTGTTATTCGGTGTGTTTTTTGGTTTGATGCGGTTTTTCTCCTTTATCGCGCCCTGATTTTTGCTTCGCATGATTTTTCCACGGTCTTTTTTATTCCTGATGCTGGTGGCCCTGTCGGCTTGTGCATCGGTGGAGGGACGGCAAGAACAGGCCGTGCATTTGGCGGCGGATGCGGGGTTTGAGCCGCTGAACCTGCGGACGAGTTCTTTTACCCTATCCGGTTTTTACAGAGTTGGTTCCCCATCTCGACTGACCCCGGATCAGCGCAGCCCTGTTGTGTACATTGAGGGAGATGGCTTTGCGTGGATTGACCGCTTTACGGTGTCTGACAATCCGACACCGCGTAATCCCCTGGCGTTAAAACTGGCGGTGCGTGATAGTTCTGCGCGTGTTTTTTATCTGGCGCGTCCCTGTCAGTTTGTCGATTTGGCGCATGAACGCAATTGCCGCCCTGCCTTTTGGACCTCGGCGCGTTTTGCGCCCGATGTTATCGCGACCTATGATCAGGCCCTTGACCAGATCGCGGCCCGTTTGGGCAATGCGGGCTTTCATTTGGTGGGTTTTTCAGGCGGTGGGGCGGTGGCGGTACTGTTGGCAGCGCGGCGAGGGGATGTTTTTTCGGTGCGCACGGTTGCCGGGAATTTGGATCATGTTGCGTTGAACCGGGCGAAAAAGGTTTCCCCCCTGCGTTATTCGCTGAATCCCATTGCGGTTGCGCCTAAACTTGCTACGTTGCCTCAAACGCACTACCTCGGTGGGCGGGATCGGGTTGTGCCGCCGTGGGTTGGGGAGAATTTTGTCCGGGCGGCGGGGCAGAGTGCCTGTGTGCGGGCGCAGGTTGTGCCACAGGCCAGCCATCTAGATGAATGGGTTGCGGCGTGGGGACGCTTGCACAGAAGGCGTCCCGCCTGTCAGCCTTGATTTTTGTATGTTGTCGGGTTAGAGAGTTGGCTTTGGTTGTTTTCGTTTGCGGGGGCTTTTCTGTCCTTGCGTGACACCCCCTGATTGCTGGAGGTTGCCTTGAAAAAAGACTCTCCCGACGCAGAACCTGTGCAAGAGGCCACAGGCCATGTTGCGCCAAAGGAAACCGAAAATAAGTCCAGAGAAAAATCCGGAAACTTTGGGGCATCTGTTGGGCAAACCTTGCGCGAAGCGCGGGAAAAAACGGGACAGAGCCTGCGGGATGTTTCGGGTGTTTTGTGTATCCGCCACGTTTATTTGGATGCGATTGAACAGGGTAATTTTGCCGCCTTGCCCGGTGATGCCTATGCCTATGGTTTTATCCGCACCTATTGCGATCATTTGGATTTGGATCAAAATGAAATTGTGCGTCGCTTTAAAAAAGAGGCCGAACACTACGGAAAAAAAAAATCTTTGTCTTTCCCCCATCCGGTTTCAGAGGGAAAAATTCCCGGCTTTGCCGTTTTTTTTATTGCGGGGCTTTTGATGGTTCTGGCCTATGGCGGTTGGTTTGCCTGGCAAAGTTCTTTGTTTGATTTCTCAGGCGTTGTGTCGCTGTCTGAATCGGAACCTGAGCCAGGTTCGGATCAAAGACCTGCGGTGGTCACGCCCCCGGACAACCTGGGCGAAGACGCCCGGGAGGGTGATCTGATTATTTCCTCGCGCGAAGATAATTTTGACCTCGTACAATCTGACAACACTCCTCCGCCAAACTCTGTCAGCGAACCTGTGCCAGAGCCTGTGGGGAACGGTGCAGATGGGGAGACTGCCTCTTTTGTTGCTCCCGCACAGGAGGAAGAGGCAAAAGAAGAGTCGCAGGATTCTGCCTCTAATCCGGAACCTGTTTCTTTACCGGACTCTGAATTTTCACCGCAGGCGGTGCAACCAGGCCAACATTTTGGGGCGGTAGTTTCACGGGTTGTTTTGCGGGCGCAGGTGGACAGTTGGGTTCAGGTCGATACGGCAGAGGGGGAAATACTCTTCGGGCGGGTTTTGCGTGCGGGTGACAGTTATGGTGCGCCTTGGCGCGATGGGCTGACCATGAAAATCGGAAATGCAGGGGGATTAGTTATTGCGATTGATGACCAAGATCAACCGACCTTGGGCAAACAGGGTGAGGTTGTGTCTGGTGTTCCGCTTGCGCCCCTTGCATTACAGCGTTTTATTGCCGCACGTAACGGAAATTGATTGATCTGTTGCTTTTGCCTTGAATTTTAGGGGGTGCGGGCGCATTTTCTCCGTTCATTGTTGACTGTTGTTGTGGAGCCTGTGTGATGTCTTCCCTGCGTCCGTGGCGTGAGGTTTATCGCCGCAAGTCGCGTCAGATCATGGTGGGGTCTGTACCAGTGGGGGGGAATGCTCCCATTACGGTACAGTCGATGACCAATACCCTCACCAGCGATGTATCGGCGACCGTGAATCAAATTCGCGCATTGGAGGATGCAGGGGCTGATATTGTGCGGGTGTCCTGCCCCGACGAAGACTCGACCCAAGCGTTAAAGGACATTGTTTCCGCTGTTCAGGTGCCGATTGTTGCCGATATTCATTTCCATTATAAACGTGCCATCGAAGCCGCAGAGGCCGGGGCCGCGTGTTTGCGGATCAATCCGGGTAATATTGGAGCACAACATAAGGTGCGCGAGGTGGTCAAGGCCGCCCGCGATCACGGCTGTCCCATTCGCATCGGGGTCAATGCGGGATCACTGGAAAAGCATTTGTTGGAAAAATACGCCGAACCCTGTCCCGAGGCGATGGTTGAATCGGCCCTTGACCACATTCGGATTTTAGAAGACGAAAATTTTTTCGACATTAAATTGTCGTGTAAGGCATCAGATGTTTTTTTGTGTGTCGCGGCCTATTCCAGCCTTGCCGAGGCCTGTGACTATCCTTTGCATATCGGAGTGACCGAAGCCGGTGGCTTGCGGAGCGGAACAGTGCGTTCTGCCATTGGTTTGAGTAACCTACTCTGGGCGGGAATCGGCGATACCTTGCGCGTGTCTTTGTCCGCTGACCCGGTGGAGGAAATCAGGGCGGGTTTTGATATTCTCAAGTCCTTGGGGTTGCGGCATCGGGGGGTGAATGTCATTTCCTGTCCCTCCTGCGCGCGTCAGCAGTTTGATGTGATTGCCACGGTGGCTGTGCTCGAAGAACGTCTGGCCCATATCACAACCCCGTTAACAGTTTCGGTCATTGGCTGTGTTGTCAATGGCCCGGGCGAAGCCACTATGACGGATATTGGTTTGACCGGGGGTGGGCGGGGGACGCATCAAATTTATGTTGGTGGATTGCCGGATCATCGCTTGCGCGATAGCAATATTGTCGATCATTTGGTCGAGATGATCGAATCCCGTGCACGCGAAATCGAGTCAGTGCAAGGTTAAGACTTGTTTTTTTGGGCAGATTTTTTTGCAGAGCGGGAGGTTAGAATGTCATCTCTTCAACCTGTACGGGGAACGCATGATCTTTTACCCGATCAGATGCGTCAGCATCGTTTGGTTTGTGAAACGGCGCACGCTGTTTCTGCTTATTACGGCTTTGCCGAAATGGCCACACCTCTGTTTGAAAAAAGCGAGGTCTTTACCCGCACACTCGGTGAAACATCCGATGTTGTGACAAAGGAAATGTACAGTTTTGCGGTGAAAGACGGCGAAAGTATCACCCTGCGCCCAGAAGGCACCGCAGGCGTCGCGCGGGCCTTTATGTCCAATGGTTTGGTGCAGTCTGTGCCGTTGAAATTTTTCTACGCTGGGCCGATGTTTCGCCACGAACGCCCGCAAAAGGGCCGTCAACGCCAATTTCATCAGTTTGGGGTTGAGTTTTTAGGGGTGGCCGACCCCCGCGCAGATGCGGAGGTCATCGCCTTGGGTGCACAGATACTGACCGAATTGGGTGTGGTGCAGGACACCCGGCTTGAAATCAATACCCTAGGCGACTCGCACAGCCGCATGGCGTGGCGTGATGCGCTGGTTGATTATTTTTCTGCCCATCGGGGGCGGCTCTCTGCCGATAGTCTTGCGCGTTTAGACAAGAATCCTTTGCGTATTCTCGACTCAAAAGATTTAGGGGATCGGGAACTGGTGACAGAGGCCCCGCTTTTTGACGATTTTCTCAGCAGCGACAGTCGGACTTTTTTCGCAAAGGTCACAGATAACCTTGATGCCCTGGGCCTTGCGTGGGTGCATAACCCGCGTCTCGTGCGGGGGTTGGATTACTATGGGCATACGGCCTTTGAGTTTACGACAACGGCTCTCGGGGCGCAGGGAACTGTTTTGGCGGGGGGACGGTATGATGCTCTGATTCGCACCATGGGGGGGGCAGATACTCCGGGCGTCGGTTTTGCCGCCGGGGTTGAGCGGTTGGCTCTCTTGACGAAAAAACACATCCCCGCTCCGCGCCCCGTGGTGATTATTCCCGTTGGTGCGGCGGCAGAGGATGCGGCCTTTGTTCTGGCGGTAACTTTACGCCAAGGGGGGCATTGCATTGATCTGGGCTATAGTGGAAATATGAAAAAACGGTTGGCGCGTGCAGATCGTCAAAATGCCTGTGCGGCCGTGATTCTTGGCCCTGATGAATTGGCAGATCATGTGGTGACTGTGCGTGATCTGACCACGGGACAGCAGGAACGCATTGGGCAGGATCAGCTTGATCGCTACCTCCGCGACCGATTTTAAAGGGCGTGGTACTGTGCACAGTCCGATTTTTGACCGTTTGCTGGTGGTCGGTTTAAACAGTCGCACGGTTCCCCTCTGCTTGCGGGAACGGCTCTTCGCCGAAGCCCCTGAAAATCCACAAGGCATTCTTGATGCACTCACCGCGCAGGGGTTGGGGGAGGGGTTACTCTTGGCGACCTGCGAGCGGCTTGAGCTGGTGGCCTTGATCCCGTCTTATCTGGAACCAGAGCGGACTTTGGGACACTTGGTGGATATTCTTGCCGATCAGAGTGGGAGCGAGTCCCAGGCTCTGCGCTCGGCCTGCTATTGCTTATGCGGGCGTGATGCCTTGCGGCATCTCTTCGCCGTGTCGGCCTCACTCGACAGTCAGGTGGTTGGGGAACCGCAGATTTTAGGACAGGTGAAGGATGCTCTGCGTTTTGCCAAAGACCACGGTGCGGCGGGGACGGTTTTGTCCGGTTTTTTTCAGGCGGCCTTTACAGCGGCGAAAAAGGTACGGACACAAACCACCATTGCACAACAGGCTGTGACCCTGGCGGCGTCGGCCTGTCGCCTTGCGCAGGATGTGCACGGCGACCCCGCCCGTTTTTCGCTCCTTCTGATGGGGGGGGGGGAGGCCGCCGAGCTTCTGGCACGGGAATTTATGATGACGGGCCTTAAACAGATCACCGTGACGCATCCCCGCGAGAGGCGCGCACAGGCAATGGCGGTGCGACTGGGGGCGGTGCGGTTGGGGGGGCAGGTCGAGACATGGGGCCGTTGTGATGAGTTGCTGGTCGGACATGATGTTGTTTTATGTGGTTTTCACACGGCGGGGGTGATTTTGGATGAACCACGGATCAAGTCCATTATGACCAGGCGTCGGCGTAAGCCACTCCTCATCATTGACCTTGCCGATGATGGGTCTGTTGATGGGCGGGTGCAGGCAGTTGATGGTGTTTTTCTCTATCGCATGGATAATTTGGTATCTGTTGCCCGTCAAGGGCGGGCGCGGCGCGAAGCCGCCATGATGGATGCATGGAAAATCCTCGGCGCGGAAATGGCGACTTTGGAGCGGGCCCACCGCCATCGTCAGGCTGCCCCGGCGATTGTTGCTGTCCGTGCCCATGTTGAACAGCTCCGCCAGCAGGTTTTGGAGGAACAGCCTGACTCCGCGCAACAGGCGACGCATTTGCTGGTGAATCGCTTGTTACATCCGGTACATACGGCCCTGCGTGAGGCGAGCCTGAGCGGTGATGAGGCGACGTTCAATCAGGCCGTGCGGCGGCTTTTCGGGCTTGAAAATCCATCAAATAGGGATTAAGGCGGGGGAGCAGGAGTTTTTTTGGTCTCTCTTTTTGGGACAGGCTGTAATAAAAGGTGGGTGAGAACGTGAATTTAGACGATAAGCTCGACGCTGTTCTGGCCCGCTATGATGAGCTTAATGCCTTGATTGCGACTCATCGTGATCCCGGTTCTGCCGACTATACGGCATTGTTGCGTGAAATTTCTGGGCTTGATCCGGTTGTGGCGGCGGTAGGCACCTTGCGGGCGCATCGCGCAGAAATGAAGGATATTCAGGACGTTCTGGCGGACAGTGATGGGGAAATGAAGGCCCTCGCCGAACAGGAATTTCACAATTTAAAGCAACAGCTTCCCGAACTGGAAAAGTCGGTTCAAATTTTACTCCTGCCCCGTGACGATGATGATGACCGCAATGCAATTTTGGAAATTCGCGCTGGAACTGGTGGGGATGAAGCAGGTCTCTTTGCCGCAGAGCTTTTTCGTATGTACCACCGCCACGCCGAAATTCAGGGCTGGCAATTCGAAGCCCTGGACTATGCTGAAAATGGGATTGGGGGTATTAAACAGGCCTGCGCCCTTGTGTCCGGTCGTACGGTCTTTGCCGGGTTGAAATTTGAATCCGGTGTTCATCGTGTCCAGCGTGTCCCCGTGACCGAATCAGGGGGGCGGATTCATACCTCTGCGGCGACAGTTGCGGTGATGCCCGAAGCCCAGGCCGTCGATGTCACCATCGATCCAGCGGATCTGCGCATTGATACCTATCGGGCGCAGGGGGCGGGGGGACAGCATGTCAACACGACGGATTCCGCTGTGCGCATTACCCACCTGCCTACAGGTGTTGTTGTGCAATGTCAGGATGGCAGATCCCAGCACAAAAACCGCGAACAGGCGATGAAGGTTTTGATGACAACGCTTTATGATTATCAACGTCGCCAGCGTGACAGCGAACGGGCCGCCGCGCGTAAATCGCAGGTCGGCAGTGGTGATCGCTCTGAGCGCATTCGCACTTATAACTTTCCACAGGCGCGGGTGACAGATCATCGGATTAACCTGACCCTGTACAAACTTGATCGTATTTTGGGGGGGGAAGCCCTGCAAGAGATTATTACGGCCCTCCTTGCCGAAGACCAGGCCGCGCGTCTTGGCGATTGGGCCGAATGACGAATTCTGTTCATAATTGGGGGCGGGCGTTAGATTGGGGTGCCGGGCAGTTATCCGCCTGGGATTTTGGTCGCGAGTGTGGGGGCGAATCCTTTGAGGCGCGGCGCGATGCGGGGTTATTACTGGCGCATTTGTTGAGCTGTGATCGGGCTGTTGTTTTGGCTTTTCCCGAACGGCTCTTTTCTGCCAGCCAGTTCGCAGATTTTCGCGCAATGATTGCCCGTCGTTGCGTCGATGAACCTGTGGCCCGCATTATTGGGGTGCGTGAATTTTGGAGTCTGCCTTTTCAGATTTCCCCTCATACTCTTGACCCCCGGCCTGATAGTGAGATCCTGGTCGAGGTCGTCAATGACTGGCTTTGTGCACAGCCCGCACAGAAAACTTTTCGTCTGTTGGATTTGGGAACGGGATCGGGTTGCCTCTTACTGTCTTTGCTCCATGACAATGCAGGGGCGGTGGGGGTGGGGACGGATATATCTGTGCAGGCCCTGTCTCAGGCCCTGCGCAATGCCCATTGTTTGGGTGTGGCGACACAGGCGCGTTTTGTGGTGGGGTCATGGTGCGATGCCCTCGCGGGGGGGTGGGATGTTATTTTGTCTAATCCCCCCTATATCGCGCCCTCAGAACGCTTGCCCCGCGCTGTTTTGGATTATGATCCGCACACCGCACTTTTTGCGACAGAGGGCGGATTGGCCTGTTATCGGTTGTTGATTCCACAGGCCTTTGACCGTCTTAAAAACGGTGGCCTTTTAGCAGTAGAGGTTGGCAAAGATCAACACGACCCTGTCCAGAAAATCATGATAGAAGCGGGTTTTACCCTCTTGCCCCCCGTTGCGGATTTGGGGGGGATTTTGCGTGTTTGTCGAGCTGTGCGGCCTTGAAGAAGGCCATCCATTATTTTTCACTTGGAAAAAATAACCAAAGAGAGTAAGGATAGCTCAGTCTTGGGAAGTTTATTTTCCCTTAAATGTTCGTTTCTCCTTTTCATTTTGGTAAGTGGTCAATGAGGCAACAGGGTTCCAGTCACGCGAACCGCCGTGTGCGCGGACGTCCGGGCGGCAATCAAAATCACCGCAAGCAACAATCACGCAATGGCGTTTTTGACAGCAACGGCCCCGGCGGGCGGTTGCGGGGAAATGCCAACCAGTTGAACGAAAAATATCTTCAACTCGCCCGTGATGCGACCTCTGCGGGGGATCGGGTTGTTGCTGAATCCTACTATCAGTTCGCCGAACATTACTATCGCATTGCACATGATCTGGCCGAAAGCCAGCGGCAAAAAGTCCAATCTGATCCCGCTCATGCCGAACAGCCAGACACGGCGACAGAAAAGCCTGTGGAAAACGCGACAGACGACAAAGGCCCGGAGTCCCCGAAAGGCCCGGAGTCCCCAAGAGACTCTTCACGCCCGCCCCGCGCCCGCCCGGCGCGCCGTCCCCGGCAGAACAAGTTCATGAGTCCGGAAAGCACCCCAGAAAGCACATCGGAAAACGCGCAAGAGAGCACACCGGAAAACGCTTCAGCGACAGAGTCGCCCGGGACAGCTGATTAAAGAATGCGGGACAAAACAGGATGAACTGAACCTGTTTCAGGTCGATTCTTTCATGAATCTGTCATAAAGGACGCGAGCAACCATCAGGTCAAGGTGTGCCCCGCCGCCGTTTTTAAAAAGGGTGATGTCTTTTTCGTTCTGACGCCCTGGTGTGCCTCCGATGAGGTCATAAAAGTCGGCGCGAATATCATCCGGTGTAATCGTCCCGTTTTGGAGCGGTATGAGCAGTTCGCCGATCTGGGCGGTTGTTTCGCGACAATCGACAAAAATCTGCGCATTTTGAACGAGCTTGTCATCGGCTTCGCGCATATTTGCTTTGTAGGCTCCGATCAGATCAACATGGGTTCCAGGTTGCACCCAGTCGCCGCAGAGAACAGGCTGGTTTGAAAGTGTTGCTGTCGTGACAATATCCGCTTGCGCGACGGCTTCCCCGAGGTCTTTTACCGCGTGAAGAGGCATGGTTGCGGGGCGGGATGCCAATTTTTCAGCTGCTTCGGGCGTTCTGTTCCAAATCAAAATTTTTGATAGGGAGGTTAAAACAGAGGGATAGGCCTGGATAAGAGTCTGTGCGATCAGACCTGCGCCAATGATGAGTAAAACCCGGCTGTCTTTGCGGGCGAGCAAACGTGCACCCAACAAAGAATCAGCCGCTGTCTTGCGACAGGTGATGAGATTATTGTCGAGCGTTGCCAAAGGCGCTCCATTTTCCGAATCGAATAGAGTCATGAGACCCTGAACCGTAGGCAAATTGTGCGTTTTGTTGTCCCGACAGATTGTTGCGGACTTGACCCCGAATCCAAGGCCATCAATCCAGGCGGTACGGCTGAGGAGCGTCTGTTCATCCGGGCCGAGCAAGACGTCTTGAATCTCCGGTTTTGGAAAAAGATGATAGTCTGCAATACCATCAACAAGCGCGTTCCAGCTGGGTTGTGTCCGAAATGATGCCGGGGACAGATGCGGGATCATGGTGTCTTTCTTTTCATTCGTAACGCTGATTTTCCCGACACCCTGCAATGACGTTTTATCCTTGCTCAAGCTGTACAGCCTGTGTTGTTTCGAGGGTGCCATCACTTAGTGCACGCAGGTAGAGACCCATTTCAGTATGTCCGTAATGGTCTCTCAGGGCTTTGGGAATATTGTGGTCTGGGGTTTTTGTTTCGAGGTTAATCGCGGTTGCCTTGCATCGTCCGATCATGCGTTCAACAGCAAAGCGCACAGGCCCCACTGTGATAACCTGTCCAATCCAGCCCCGTTCTTCCCACGGGGCCAAACCATCAATCAGGATATTGCCGCGAAAACGTTCTGGTGTAATGTCATGACCGATTTTTTCGGATAAATCGGTGACAGACGCACGGTTAATCAAGGAAATATGCGGATCAGGGCGGTCTGTAAAGCCTTGGCCTGCGGAGTCAACGAGGCGAAGTTTTTTGCTGTCATCCGCACCTTGGCCCTCGACATCCAGAACCTGCGTTAGGAATTGTTCGAGTGTCCGCCGTTCTGAATCGCTGTTCAGTCGGCCTTCGACCTGTCCCTGTGCCGGATGTGCGAGGGTCAGTTTTTGGGTTTGTGCGTCATAGCGGCTATCGATTGTGCAAAGGCGGTGATCCCTGGCCAGTGTTGCAAAATGCCGCTTGGGTTGCCAGGGCAGAGCGGAGGGGCTGTCATCGGGTAAAAAGGATAGGGCATAGCGTCTGTCCTCCGGGAATAGCTCTCCAGCCCGAATGGTGATCCGGGAAAGTTTTTCTTCTAACAGGCTTTTCACTGGAAAACGGGACAGGGCGATAATCTGGCTTGACATTGTGACCTCATAATTCAAAAGAGATGAGCACCCTGCAAATTATAGAGATTTTTTCACGCTGTCACTAACAAGGTTTTATCTCCGCTTTGCAATCCGGCATAATCCGGTATATTTACGGGTATGATTCAGGTCGAAACGATTCAGATCACGTCCGGATTACTCGCTTTTTTCTCGGGAGTCGGCGAATTCAAAGGCACTATGAAGGGCCTTATACCAACTTTCATAATTCAGAACCCATGTGCCCATTTTCTGTATCCAATGGACCTGATTTTCCATGGCCTGTCGGTGAGATTATTCCATGCGTCACAACAGAGGGAAACGATCTGGTCCTGAAAGACGCGGTTTGACAGCCAGTTTTGTCGCAAATATTGCCAGACATTTTCGACCGGGGCCGGGCTGCGTGGCGGCAACAGGGTCATATTGTCCGGAATATCCAGTTTGCCAGTGGTGTGCCATCCGGCCTTATCCAGAATGATGAGGGCATGGGCACCGGCTGTGACGATATGTCCTCCAGATGCCATTGCATCCCGCAGGTATTGCACTGCGGCAGGACAAGCGCGGCCCCCCCGGGCGGGGCAGATCGCCCCGAATATCCAGGCGGATTTTGTGCGCTGGTCTTTTGCTGCCACAGGCCGTGTGCCCCGTTTGGCCCAACGCCGCGTGATATTGTTCTTCTGGCCAACACGCGCTTCGTCCTGCCACCAGATGTCCAGCGGGACATTTCGCCCTGTTTTTTCCCGGATACGGTCTATTTCAACGGGGAAGTTTTTTTAAATGTGTCAATCGCATCCCCGTTCTGGCCATGATGACGCGGTCGCGCCGTCAGTTTTCCGTATCCGTGTTTGCGCAAGGTGGCACTCAGGCAACTTTCGCTGATGCTGAGGCGATAGTCCTCCCATAACCACTGCGCCAGATCCAGAAGTCGCCAGCGCACCATCGATGGCAGTCCATGGCCCTGTTTCAACGCGGGCAATCAGGGCAGCAAGCCGGGCCTCACTGGCCGGTCGCCCGCTCCTCGACCGCTGCAAAAGCCCGTCCGGACCTTCTGCATTGAAACGCAACACCCAATCACGAACAATTTGACGACCAACGCCGCGCGGCTTCACTGCGACTGCCGCCATCAGAGATGACCGCAAGGGCAAGCAAGCGGCGCGTCCAGTTCGAATCTGTTGAGAAGGCGGCGAAGACGGGATGCGTCATCATCCTGACGCAGGGGAAGGGGCTGACCCATGACAAATCTCCAAAACTGTGTCCTTCCTTGAATCACAGAATCTGCTCACACACCAGGACCAGAGAGTCTTTATTTTACGGAATTGGTATGAGGGCCGGAACAAAGAGGCAAGCGCGGCCATTATCGACTCACAATCGCTCAAGGCCCGGACAAAAAAAAGGGGGCCGGCAAAAAAGTGAAGGGAATCAAGCGGCATTTATGGGTGGATCTGCCCGGGTTTCCGCTGCATCCGGTGGTGCATGATGCTGGAATACAGGATCGCGGCCCGCATTCTCTTGAACGATATAAAGAAAAAGCACAGAAGGCTGAAATTGTTCCGGGCTGGTTATCGCGGATGGACGCGTTGGCCAATCAGGAGAAACTGAAAATCGGGATCGTAAAGCGAGGTGAGGAAAAAGCGTTCAAGCTGCTGCCAAAGCACTGGATTGTTGAGCGATCTTTCGCATGGCTGGAGCCTGCAAGGCGGCTGGCAAAACATGACGAAAATCTCGACAAAACGCAGGAAGCCATGATCCGGCTACGCTTCATACAAATCGCAATCAACAGAATTATAAAACTTAATTGTTAGACAGATTCTTATTTAATGCTTGACATCTTTCGTCGTCTTTGCTACTTCTTTTGACGGGTCGGCCTTTGACGGGTCGGCCTTTTTTTGTGGTGTGATATGTTCTGCGTCGGGCTGGCCTGTGTTTTTTGGATAAACCTTTTATAATCTGTCTAAAACGGGCAAAATTTAGGAGAAGCGATTATGGAACTTAAAGACCCGCAAGCCCAGTTTTGTTTGGGTGTCATGTATCTCTTCGGACAAGGCGTAGAAGAGAGCCACGAGCAGGCCGCAGAGTGGCTCAAAAAAGCCGCTCATCAGGGACACGCAAAGGCGCAATTCAACCTCGGTGTCATGTACTACTGGGGGCAAGGCGTAGAAGAGAGCGGCAAGCAGTCCGCAGAGTGGCTCGAAAAAGCCGCTCAACAGGGGCACGCGGACGCGCAGAACATCCTCGGTCTCATGTACTACGAAGGGAAAGGTGTGGAACAGAGCGACAAGCAGGCCGCAGAGTGGTACGAAAAAGCCGCTCAACAGGGGCACGCGGACGCGCAGAACAACCTCGGTAACATGTACTACAAAGGGAAAGGTGTGGAACATAGCGACAAGCAGGCCGTTGAGTGGTACGAAGAAGCCGCTCATCAGGGACACGCAAAGGCGCAATTCAACCTCGGTTACATGTACGACTTCGGGGAAGGTGTGGAGTATAGCTACGAGCAGGCCGTCGAGTGGCTCGAAAAAGCCGCTCAACAGGGGGACGCGGACGCGCAATTCCACGTCGGTTTCATGTACGACCGGGGGAAAGGTGTGGAATATAGCTACGAGTAGGCCGTCGAGTGGTACGAAAAAGCCGCTCAACATGGGGTCGCACAGGCGCAATTCAACCTCGGTCTCATGTATCTCAATGGGCACTGCAAGAACGCATTGTGTCCGTTCGGAACGAATTGGAAACATGAGTCCGCTTTTTGTTGACAACGCTATAAAATTGTGGATTCAAGATGCTTGAGGTGCGGTTATTTCACTTGAGATAAACGCCCTCGTTCCGAAATCCCGTGCTTTATGCGCGGGCTTTCATGTTTTTTGTGAGTGTATCAGCGAAAGCAAAAAGGTTTGAAGTGCATCGTGGGTATCTCAATATATCCTATCCCATATAAAATGATTCACTTTGGAAGAGTTGTTCAATGGAGCACAAGAGTTGTTTTCTGACGGCTTTGAGATGAGCCCATTTTTGTTCGATGGGGTCAGGTGAATAAGGAGGCAGGAAGAGCAGGGTATGCCCTGCTTTCCGGATGATATTTTGCCGTAGCTTGTGAAATGTTGCGTTGACGATGACAGGGTTTTCAGGAAGCCGGGGCAGCAAATCCTGTTTGACCCATGTGGTGAAAATATCTGCAGTGACGTTTGCCTGAAACAGGCCGACTGTCAGCAGGGCTTTCCCGATCAGGGCACCAATCGCATTGGTTCGGCCCCTGGCCTGCCAATCGCACAGGCCATCACACCGTTGACCTGTTGGTGCAGAGCCATGCGTGCGGGGCATGTCATGGGCAAAGCCGCTTTCATCGATATAAACAAGGGGACGGCCCTGGTGCTCATACATCTTTATCATCGTTTGGAAGACATGCCGTGCGCCCGCGCACCTCTTTGGATGCGTTAGAGTTTTTTTTACAGGTCACACCCAAACGGCGCAGGGCGTCATTGATCCCCTGAACACTCACACCAAAACGACGGGCACGCTCATATTGCTAGGCATCAGGATGAGCCCGAACGTCACGCGCCAGGGCGACCATATCAATCTTTGTCGCCGGCTTATTCCGGGTTGTCTTCGGCCCGGGGGTCTTGAGCCAACGGGTGACGCCCCACACAAAAACGCTCCGCAACCTGTGCTATTGTAAGGCCTTCCTTCTCGCGGACAGATCAAACCTTACGGCGGAAATCTGATGAATACGCCATCCATAAACTGTAAGCAGATTATAATGGATTGTCTATAATTTAATCATTTTACATGGGACAGGCTATGGCACCAAGGGTGAATGCCACCGGGGCGAATACAAAACCGTGCGCAATGACTTTGGAGCCTTCGGTGCGTCCGGCAAAATGGTCGGGATCGTCTTTGAAGCCGCCACCCTTTTCGAAGCGTATGAACGGTGCTGGTCAAATGGCTGAAAGACACCCGCGAGCTGGAGCGGTTATAGATTCTGACCGAAAAGTACTTATTATAAAAAGATTTTGACGTACGATTGTCCTATTTTGTGGCTTTTTTATGCTTGACAGAGCGGGGAGGAGTATTGTAGCAGATTTAGCCAAGGCTAAATTTTATAGTGTGAGCGTGTCATGAGATATGTTTTAAGTTTTTTAGTGGTGGTTTTCTTCGCCGCTTCTGTGCAAGCGACAGCAATTAAAGAAGCCCCGTGGTCACCCCGCGCGGCGGCCTATCGTTTGACGTTATTTATGGGGAACCTGACTCCCGTGCCGTGGGATCAACTTTCCGATGTGTGGGAAAAACCTGCGCCGGGCAGTGATCTGGATCACCCTGCCTTGTCGCAGGTTTCAGAGAGCGGGCGCGTTGCGTTGCAGGCGGCCTTGCAGGACAAAGACCGCCAACAGCTTTTCGTCGCCGCGACTCAGGCACTGGGTCAGGGGCTTTTGGCTCATTTGGAACAGGCTGAAAACAAACTGGGAACGGCAGAGGCGGGGCAGGAACTGGCCCGGGCCAAGGCCCTTTATCGTGCAGTTGCCGATGAAATCCAGTTGGCGGATACCGGGGCCGCGCGTCGCCTGGGGCGGGCGTGGTTGCAGATGACCTCTGCACTGGGGTCGTCAGGTGTGATGGGCCAAGCCGTCCGGCGCGCAGATCAGAATGTTTTTCGTCAGGCCCGTGCGGTTGTCGATAGCTATATCCGCCTGAATTATTTGCCCACAGATTTTGTCGTGCGGGATCGTTTGACGGCGTTGCCTGAATCCGTGGTGGCATCTGGGGTGGATGTTGCCGTGCCTGTTTCCTTCCCGCCGGGAACGAATATTGCAGATCAGACTGATTTTCCGCGTTTGATCCTCCAATTTGAAGAGGCCGGCGAAGATGAAAGCAACCTGCCCCTTGTGGCCTATGGCGATATGCTGTTCGACAGTCCGGAAATTTTCGGTGGGCCAGCGCGGGATCTGGGGTTGACCTGTTCAACCTGTCACAACCGTTCGGACATTAATCGCGATTTCTTCATTCCGGGCCTGAGTCACCGCGCAGGTGGAATGGATGTCGATAGCAGTTTTTTCAATCCACTGTTCAATGATCGGGTAGCAGATTCCCTGGATACGCCCTCCATGCGCGGGGTGCGCTTTACTGCTCCTTACGGGCGGGATGGGCGTGAACCGAGTCTGCGGCAATTTATTCGTAATGTCATCGTGACTGAATTTGCAGGGGTAGAGCCAACGCCGTTCCAGTTGGATGCACTGTTGGCCTATATCCGTCAGTTTGACTTCCTGCCTAATCCCCAGATTGAACGCGATGGCTCCCTGACAGATTTAGCCTCTGCGGCGGCGCAGCGCGGAGAAATTATTTTCAAGACGGAATTTGCGGGGCTGGGCAATCGCTCCTGCGCCAGTTGCCATGTTCCGACCGATCATTTCCGCGATGGTTTAACCCATGACATTGGCACAACCTATGCCCCCTTTGAAGGTGGGACGCCAATGCCATTGGAAACGCCGACGCTTCGGAACGTGAATTTTACTGCCCCCTATATGCACGATGGGTCTTTGCCGACGCTGGAATCCGTTGTTGCGTGGTTTAACGATACGGCAGAGATGGGGTTGAATGACCAACAACGCGCTGACTTGTTGGCCTATGTCGAGGCCATCGGCGATGGGGAAGAACCCTATCAACGCTTTGAAGGCAAGGACAGTGTGTTCCGTCTGGCGTGGGAGGAGTTGACAACCTTTGCCTCGACCCTCGGAACCTTGTTGCCCCTGAAAGACCAGGAAAACATTGCTGTCCTGGTTGATACAGTGGCCCCGGATCTGGCGGCTGATACCGTGACGATGGTTAATCTTTCTGCCCGCCATGAGGTCTATGCCTTTTCTGATCTCTTGCGTCGGATTGGGGATGCCTCTGCCGCTGGTCAGTGGGACGAGGCCAACAAGCATTGGGTGGCATTCCAGGCCATGCAAGACGAGATTGACGAGAGGATGTATTGATGATTGATCGGCGTTTTTTCCTAGCTTCTGCAGTAGCCTGTTTGACGCCCTCTCTTTGGACGTCCACTCTCTCTGCGGGTGAGACGCCCGCCTTGCGGCTGGCCTTTGTGCCCCAGGAAAGTCCCGAGAAACTCTTGGGCGATATCAAGGTTGTGACAAAGTGGCTGTCTGAGCAGATGGGCGCACCCGTCGAAGGCTTTGTGACATTCGACTATGCGGCGGCGGTTGAGGCTCTTCGCAATGGAGAGGCTGATGTTTCTTTCATGGGAGCCTTGCCCTTTGTGCTTGCCGAAAAACAGGTGGGGGCTGTACCACTTTTGTCCGAGGTTTACCGGGGACAGGCCAGCTATTCCGGTCGGGTTTTTGTGCGTAAAGACAGCGGGATTAAGACGCTGTCCGATTTGAAGGGCAAGGATATTGCTTTTGCTGATCCTGTTTCGGAATCGGGGTACCTTTACCCACTTGATCTTTTCGTGCAGGCGGGATTGTTCGACTCAGCCTCTGCGGCGGATAGTTTTTTTGGCAACAGCTTTTTTGCTGGCGGCTATCAGCAAGCGATTCAAGCCATGGTCAATGGCTTTGTTGATGCGGCAGGAACCAGCCAGTACTCCGACCTTTTCCTGACA
The DNA here is from genome assembly GCA_965199245.1 of Kiloniellaceae bacterium. GTDB lineage: Bacteria > Pseudomonadota > Alphaproteobacteria > Kiloniellales > Kiloniellaceae > Carbonatibacter. The sequence goes on along the minus strand of CBDAQP010000001.1, from coordinate 686,498 downwards.
CCGGAGCAACAACGCGATGTCACGGTCATTGCCGAGTCTGCACAGATTCCCAGTCACGCGGTGGTGGCTCGTCCAGGTCTGGACAATGCGGTGCAAGCGCGTTTTGTCGAGGTTATGCTCAGTTTGAACGCGGCTGAAAATCGAAACTTCCTGCAATATCTCTATGGGCCGGATGGCTATGTCGTATCTGATCCTGCGGTTTATGAGGGCGTGCGGACAATGGCACGGCGTTACGGGTATCTGTGATGGCGGCTCTGTCCCTGGAAAAGGCGTCTTGTTTCCTTGGGGGGAGGCTTGTCCTCCAGGGGGTGAGCTTTTCTATCGGACAGGGTGATGTCGTCGCGGTTCTGGGGGCATCGGGGGCCGGAAAATCCAGTCTCTTGTCCCTGCTTGATGGGCGACTGCCTGTTGTTGATGGCACTGGAGAGGTCGGGGGGCTGTGCCTGTCGTCACCTGCCGCCCGCAAAGTGCGCCGCAAAACGGGTTTTATTTTTCAGGACTTTGCCCTCGTTGATCGTTTGAGCGTTTTTCGCAACGTGATGACGGGTCGTCTTGGTCATCTCCCACTGTGGTCTTCCTGTTTTGGGCGTGATCGTCCTGCGGATCGGCGACGTGTTATGGAAATCCTCAACGAAACGGGGCTGGCACCTTTTGCGGATCGGCGGGTGGATGCGCTGTCGGGGGGGCAACGCCAACGGGTGGCCTTGGCGCGTTGTTTGGCACAGGAACCGGATGTGATCCTCGCAGACGAACCTGTTAGCAACCTTGATCCTGAATTGTCTGTGCAGATGTTGCAGATTTTGACGGCACAGGCCCGCCAGAGTGGGGCGACTGTTGTTTTTTCCACGCACCAGCCTGATCTTGCCCTGCGCTTTGCCAATCGTTTGATTGGTCTGGTCGATGGTCAACTGCGCCTCGACAGCCCTGCGGCCCGCGTCCGCGATGCCGATATTGCCGCGCTTTATGGGGCGTCTCGTTCGCCATATCAACAGCCCCCCCAAAGACAGCAACCATGTCTGCGCGTGTGCTGATTTTTCTGCTGGGTGGAGGGATTTTTTATCTCTGTGCCGAAGTGGTGGATTTTTCAAAAATTCCCGGGGCAGGGGCGCGTCTGAGTGATTTTGCCGGGCGGATGATCCCGCCTGATCTTTCCGTTTGGCCAGAGGTCTTGCGCGGCCTTGCTGAAACTTTCTCCATTGCGGTTCTGGGTACGTTTTTCTCTTGCGTTCTTTCTGTTGTTCTGGCGTTGCTGGCCTCGCGTGTTTTAATGCCCCCTGTGGTCTGGCGGACGACGCAGGGGCTTTTGGCGGCAATCCGGGCGGTTCCGCTGATCCTGGTTGCGATTTTTATGGTCGGGGCAGTTGGCCTTGGCCCCTTGCCGGGTATTTTGGCGATTACTTTTCATGCGACGGGGATGTTGGCGAAATTTTATGCAGAGGCCATTGACCATGTCTCCCCCGCACCCGTTGTTGCCCTTGACAGTGCCGGGGCAGGGACTGTGCAAAAATTGCGTTGGGCCATTTGGCCCCAGATGGCCCCGGTTGTTCTGCGCGATACCGTGTTTCGATTTGAACTCAACTTACGCGAAAGTCTAGTTTTGGGTATTGTCGGGGCCGGGGGGATTGGTCTTTATGTGCAGACCTATGTGCGCTCTTTTCAATATGACAAGGCGGCAACCGTTACACTGGCGATTATTGCGCTGGTTGTACTGTCTGAATCGTTGAACAGCCTATTGATCAGACGTTTTTCCTAGACTTTTCCAAAATTGGAAAAAGTGCCGAGTACGGGCCGGATGACTGATTCAACAATTTATAAAAGCTTTTGCAACGTGACGATCATGCCAACAGTAACGACCAGTAGACCACCAAATTTGATCGTCACCGCGTGCATTTCGCTCGTTAAGCCGCAACTTGGGTTCCTTGAGGTCGCGCTTGGTGGCGAGAGCTTCATCAACAAGGCGTGTTTATTTCTGTGCAAGATTTTCACAGCCTGCGCCTTGGCCATCTCCGCTGTTACGAGACGTTTTACGAAAGAATGGGTGTCAAAAATAAAGAAACTCAAATGGCTGGATGTTTCTGACGGGCCATTTGCGCGAGGGGTTGGCCACTTCACCCATGGTGCTCACAGGATCCCGGAGGAGCAAAAATGATGGCTCCGTTCCCGGTGTATCAGAGGCGTCGATGGATACCTTCACCCATCGAACGGAGTTGAGAGAGATAACGGCTGGTATCCGGTTTCATAAATTGAGCGACAAAGCCTGATTTTTGCATATAAGTCTTGGTGCTTTTGCCATACTCCATGTTCTCAGGCGCAAGGCGCAGGTAGCGGTTCAAGTCGGTTGAAGACTGGTTAACCGAAATCCCGAACGTATCGATCCAGGTCGTCCCTGTTCACATGCCCCTCCCAGAACAACCTGAACTCAATAAACTCGAGTCGTCGCTCTACACCCCAATTCAGCGTTCCTTCTTCTTTCGCCATGCGCTAATCCAAGAGAGCCGACGGGTCTGAATTATGGATCAAAACATTTACTTGTCTCATTTTGAGAATATGTTCTATTTCGTTGTTCGGCAATAAAATTCTCAATTTTCGTTTTTTGAACACTTACTCATCCAGTACGGGGTAGTATGGTGCTCCCCAGTCAGTATCCGGGTTATCCATCATGAGATCCACAAAGATGGGCACCAAAAATGCCAGTATGCGGGTTCCGTCTTTCACCTGATCTCGATTAACCGAGCTGTTCCAAGTGGCCCCACCATGCACTAGCTGGTTCCTGAGGACGTATAGCCGATCGAACAGCATTTTCAGGACAGCTTTTGTGTCTTTCTTGGCTAAAGCCGAATTAAACCGCCGCTTGCTCGCGTCAAACCGCTCTTGCCAGTCCTCGTAACCGTCAATTTGGTTGTGATGTTTCCAGAAGGGCTGGAAGATGTACTTGTTATCCAAGAAAATCCGTATTGATTGGGGAAACTTCTCCCATATGGCTCCATAAATCCGGCTACCGCTATCAAGATCGATCAGTTTCTGGAAATACCCGTCAAATGCAGAGCGTTCTCCGTAAGTGAGGCTATCAATGATCTCCTCGGCGTAAGCCGCATTGAATGAAATCCAGAAAAAGATAAAGGCTGCATCCTCGTCTCTGTCAGCTTGTTCAGCTCTATCGAGCCAGCTCAAGCAACGGTGGACACGAAGTCCCACGGGTTCAGGAAAGCCTGACCTTATTTCTCTTTGTTTGGCTTTTAATTCTTTGAAGCTCAGGCTCATGGCTCCCCCCTCAATCAGTTCAAGGACTTCATTTCTTTGGCCGCTCTGTCGAACTCCTCTGATAACGAGTTCCCAAGAGCATTACCAAATGTATCTGCTAAGGACTGATAGTACCACAGTGTACCGTCTTTGGCCATGACAAGGGCGGTCTCATACCGGGGTGATAATTCATTGCAATGTCTTCTTATTCTTAAAGAAGGGCAGTTTCTCGGCTAAACGATCTCCTCTCCAACCTCGGATTTGTTCCGCAATATCTCGCAGGTCGTCAGCGTCAAATCCGACTTTGATATCTCGCCAGGAACCGTCGGAGATTTGGTAGTTCGTGCTGAAAAACTCTGAATTTCTTGGATAATATGGATTCCCAGAGGGAATCAAATATTGTAAAATGCCAGCAAGACCGCTTTCACCCCTTGTTTTCTGGTAGATTTTCATGACGCCCAGGCAACCGCACCCACCGACCTCTTTCGCGAACGCCTTGATGCGATCATCGACAAAGAGCATAATCTGATACGTCTGAGCGGCTTGATGGCCTGGTTCGCATTCGACGAAGCCTTTGGCCAGCACGACAGGCCGCCGTCCTGCGAAACCAACGCGTTTGATGGTCGGGCTGCACGATCTGAAACACATGTACGACCTGATGAGGTTGTGGAGCGGTGCGTCGAGAACCCCTACTGGCCGTATTTCTGCGGTTTTGATTTTTTTCAGCACCGCCTGCCGATTGACTCCGGCACGATGACGCGCTGGCGCAAGCGTGTCGGTTCCGCAGGCATGGAGCAGGTTCTGTCGGCGACAGTCGGTGTTGCGGTTGACGGTCAAGGACAGCAGCTTCGAGCGGATTACGGTGGCGTTCAACCCAGGGCCATAGCTTACCCCACCGACAGCCGTCTGTATCTGAAAGCGTTGCAAGCTCTCAGGCCAGACGGTACGGCATTGTTCTGCGCCGCAGCCACACCCGTGTGGCCAGACACGCCGGCCGGGCGTTACGCCCATGCCAGACAGTTCCGGCGCATGCGCCGCGAGATCAGGACACTGAAGACCTGTCCGGGTCGTGTTTTCCGCGATATTGTCCGTAAGATTGCCGGGAACGCTGGCCTCGAGGCCCGGTTCGCGAAACTGTTGGGCCTGGCGTCTTCTGATGCAACAGCCCGGGGACAAGAACAAGCTCTATGCCCTGCACGCTCCGGAAGTCGCCTGCATCGCCAAAGGTAAGGCGCGTAATCCTGACGAGTTTGGTGCCAGGGTTGGGATTGCCACCACCAACCGTGAGGGTCTGGGCGAAAAGTTTCCGGGGGCCATACTCTGGCCGACACAGTGGCCCGGGCCGCCCGGATGACTGGAGTCGAACCGGAACGGGTCTACGTCGACAGGGGCTATCGTGGCCACAATGACGAGGGCGAGGCCCCGGTCATGCTGTCAGGGCGCACGCGCGGATTGAGCCCGCAGATGACGCGCGAACTCAAACGAAGGTCGGCCATCGAGGCCACCATCGGACAGATGAAAACCGATGGCCGCCTTGATCGGAACGTCCTGAAAGGCCAGACTGGAGACACCATGAACGCCTTGCTGGCGGCCATAACATGCGTCTGAACGCCATCGCGTTTTGGCTTGTCCGGGTCGTCAATGCGGTGATCAGGACGACGAAAACGGCAAAACCGAATACTTCACCGCGCTTCCAAAGTTTCAAAATAGCAATGGCTTAGGATTTGTTCAGCGCGAACTCATTCAACCTGGCCGGTCGCCCGCTTCCCAAACGCTGCAAAAGCCCGTCCGGATCTTCTGCATTGAAACGCAACACGAACAATTTGACGACCAACGCCGCGCGGCTTCACTGCGACTGCCGCCATCAGAGATGACCGCAAAGGCAGGCAAGCGGCGCGTCCGGTTCGAATCTGTTGAGAAGGCGGCGAAGACTGGATGCGTCATCATCCTGACGCAGGGGAAGGGGCTGACCCATGACAAACCTCCAATAAAGTGTCCTTCCTTGAATCACAGAATCTGCTCACGCGCCAGGCCCAGAGAGTCTTTATTTTATGGAATTGGTATCACTGATGCGGAAAAAGCTGCTTTCAAAATCGGATACGCCGAACCCCATATTGCTAAAATCGGCGCAAGCGTCGAAGGTGCCAATATGGCGCGTCCTTTTACATCGCAGAAATTCCAGCAGGAAGCTGGTGCGTTAGCGAAGGATCCGGCCTTGCTTTCGCGCCGCCTGGATCGCGAAAACCGGATGTTTTCAACGGGGAACAAGGTGCTTGGCGGGAGTCGGACAGCCGACAATTTGATTGATATGGAAGACAGCAGCCGGTTCGACCCCGGTGCGCTGGCGTTACTTTTTCAAGGTCGCCTTGGCGATGGCTTGACCCAGGCCGTCGGCCCGACATTGAGCCGGATTCGGGGACGAAGCCCTGCCGTGCGTCAGGAAATGGGAAGGATGCTGACAAAAACCGGCGACGAGGGCGCAAGCCTTATGCAACAGCTTTTGATAAACAGGCAACGCGAAAAGGTAGCCAAACAGGCGGCCAAACTCTTGATGGTCGATCGATTGACAGCAGCGGGGGGCGTTGGGGCCGGAATGTCGCAGAATTAGGCGATAGCCCGATGGAGGTTGCTCACTCTGCTGCTACGCCACAAGACAGCCGTAACCCCAGGGCTTTGAAGACACCGATCAGCGTGGTCAATCGCGGATCACCTTTGGTGCTTAGGGCACGATAGAGCGCTTCACGGGATACGCCTGCATCTTTGGCAACTTCGGTCATACCTTTTGAACGGGCAACGACACCAAGTGCATCAGCAATATGTACGGGGTCGTTATCCTCGAACGCGGCTTCAAGAAAAAGGGCGATATCATCCGGCGTTTCCAAGTGTTCGGCAGCATCGAATTTTTTGAGTTTCGCGATTTTATCAGGGTTCATTGGTTCAGTCCTTTCAGGATTTCACGGGCTTTTTTAATGTCTCTGATTTGTTTCGATTTATCGCCGCCGATCAATAACAAGATAATTTCATTACCCTGGCGTGTGAAATAAATCCGATACCCAGATCCATACGTCAAACGCAGTTCGAAAAGATTTTCGCCTAGCGACTTGTAATCTCCAGGGTTGCCGCCAGAGACACGCAGTAACCTGTCGGTGATGCGCACTTTTGCTGCGCGGTCCCGCAAATCTGAAAACCATTTGGTGAATTCATCTGTTTGGCGAATATCGATCATGTGTGACTTATAAGCTACATATCGCTATTTGTCAAGTGTTCTGTGAAATATAAGTTACATTTTTGGGGAGGACCAATACCAACTTTCATAATTCAGAACCCATTTGCCCAGCTTCTATGTCCGATTGACATGATTTTCCATGGTCTTTCGGTGAGGTTGTTCCATGCGTCACAACAGAGGGAAACGATCTGATCCTGATTGTCAAAGACGCGGTTTGACAGCCGGTTTTGTCGCAAATATTGCCAGACATTCGGGGCCGGGCTGCGTGGCGGCAACGGCAACGGGGTGATATTGTCCGGAATATCCAGTTTGCCGGTGGTGTGCCATCCGGCCTTATCAAGGATGATGACAGCAACCGGGTTCGACCTGTGACGATATTTCTTCGAGGTGCCCTTGCATCCCGCGTGTATCACAGCGCGGCAGGACAAGCGCGGCCACCCCGGGCGGGGCAGATCGCCCCGAATATCCAGGCGGATTTTGTGCGCTGGTCTTTTGCTGCCACAGGCCGTGTGCCCCGTTTGGCCCAACATGCCGTTCTTCTGGCCAACACGCGCCTCATCCTGCCGCCAGATGTCCAGTGGGACAGCCGGACCAATTCCGGCGTGCAGGCGGGCTATTTCGGCGGGGAAGTTTTTTTAAATGAGTCAATCGCATCCCCGTTCTGGCCATAATGACGCGGGCGCGCCGTCAGCTTTCTGTCGCCCATTTCCCGTAACACCCGGCTCATTGTGGGGATGCTCACACTGATCCGGTCCTCTTCCCATACCCGGTGCACCAGGTCTTCCAGACGCCAGCGTACAACGCCGTCTACCGATGGATAGGGGCCGCGTTCAACAAGGGACGCCAGGGGTGGTCGGCATTCAGCTTCGGTGGAGCACCCGTCGATTTGCGATCAACGAGGCCTGCCGAACCTTCTGCATTGAAACGCAACACCCGGTCACGAATGACTTGCAAACCAACGCCGCCAGCAACAGCGGCTTCACTGCGGCTGCCGCCATCATAGATGACAGCCAGTGCCAAAAAAGGCGGCGTGTTTGATTGGACTCAGTTGATTCGCGGGCAAGGTGGCGAAGCTGGCGACTGTTAAAGTCTTCTCGCAAGGAAATGGCGCGTCTCATGGAAACCTCCAATAAAGTGTCCCCCTTAAGAATCACACAAGGGCAAGAAACACAAGAGCAGATAAGTTAAATTTTCTGAAAATTGGTATCACAATCGGTCAAGGCCCGGACAAAAAAAAGGGGGCCGGCAAAAAAGTGAAGGGAATCAAGCGGCATTTATGGGTGGATCTGCTCGGGTTTCCGCTGCATCTGGTGGTGCATGATGCTGGAATACAGGATCGCGGCCCGCATTCTCTTGAACGATATAAAGAAAAAGCACAGAAGGCTGAAATTGTTCCGGGCTGGTTATCGCGGATGGACGCATTGGCCAATCAGGAAAAACTGAAAATCGAGATCGTAAAGCGAGGTGAAGAAAAAGCGTTCAAGCTGCTGCCAAAGCACTGGATTGTTGAGCGATCTTTCGCATGGCTGGAGCCTGCAAGGCGGCTGGCAAAACATTACGAAAATCTCGACAAAACGCAGGAAGCCATGATCCGGCTACGCTTCATACAAATCGCAATCAACAAAATTATAAAACTTAATTGTTAGACAGCTTCTAAGGTTTGAGGAGTTCTTTGAGATTTTCCGCAGAAAGGATACTGTCCTTTGCCGGAGACCGTCCGCTTTCAATGAGGCGTTTGCCCACCATATAGGCGCGCGGGTCATTCATGGCATCAACCGCGCACAGCTGCGCCTTGCGATAGTACCACACGGATTGTGCGATCACTTTATTGTCGCCTGCTCTATTTGCCCCTGTGTCGTTGCGGCGGATGATTGTACTGTCGTAACCGCTATTGAGTCCTGCAATCTGGAGCTTGACATCATATTGATCTGACCAGAACCAGGGGCGGGGTGTATAAGACCTGTCCTGTCCTAAAATATTATCCGCAACCAAGGCTCCGTGATCGATGGCATGACCGACAGATTCTAAACGCATTTGTCCCTGTTCGTGGGGAAAGGATGCACAGTCCCCAATGGCCCAAATGGCGGGGGCCGAGCTTTGCCCCTTGGCATCGGTTGTAATGCCATTGTCACAGGCTAATCCGGCTTGCCGGGCCAGTGTGTCCGTTGCCGTGACGCCAATACCCACCGCCACCAGATCAACGTGTAACCGTTCTCCATTACCTAAGATGGCCTCGGTTGCCTTGTCGTTGCCCGCGAGCCGGGTCAGGCTGGTTTGTTCCAGAATCCTGACACCTTTGTCGCGGTGGAGGGTTCTGAAATAGTCCGCTGTTTGCGGTGCGGCAACCCGTCTCAGGATGCGGTCTGAGGCCTCGATCACCGTGACCTCCAGGCCGCAACTGCGGGCCACAGCGGCGATTTCAAGCCCGATATAGCCGCCCCCGATCACCAGTAACCGTGCCCCCTCCCGCAGATCAGGGGCGAGCCGATCAATGTTGGCGACAGTGCGAATGGTGAAACAGTTTTTCAGGTCGCCGCCAACCTCTGACGGCAGGCGGCGGGGGGTTGTCCCCGTTGCCAAAACAAGGTTGTCATAGCTCAGACGATCACCACCAACCGTTACCGCCTTTTTTTCTGGATCGATGGCTGTGACGGCCTGTCCCAAGCGCAATGAAATATCTTTGTCGTTGTAAAAAGACAATGGACGCAGGAGTAGGTCATCGCGCGTGATTTTGTTCAGAAGATAGCTTTTTGACAGGGGCGGGCGTTGATAGGGGGGGAGATTTTCCGCGCCGATCATCAAAACAGGTTTGTCATACCCCCCCGCCCGCAGTCTGGCGGCACAAGACAGGGCCGCCTGCCCCGCCCCGACGAGAATCGTTCCCCACGCTGTTTTTTCCAGCATCACTGTTCCTTTTCTGGCATTCTCTTGTTAATCTGCCGCTCTGAAAGCTATGCGTCAAGTTTTCGGGTGTGGCTTTGTCGGTGTGCAAAACGAAAGAACGAGGAAAAATGGCTTTTACGCGCGGTGATGCCGTGGACTTTCTCAATACCACCTTTCCTGAAGCTCCGTCCCTTTTGTTACGCGACCTGTGTGATTATCTGTGGCGCGATGATCTTGACCGCGACACTCTTGTTGCTTTGATTGATAGCTTTGCGTGGGTTTCACCGGAGTCTGAACATATTCCGCGATTGAGGCGCGATCATCGTAACGCCATTGTTTGCGGTAACGATTCCCTTGGTTATGTGACCGAGGGGCTTTATCCTGCTGTGGACTTATGAACATGACAGTTAAGCCTTTGCAGATTGTCTTTATCGTTCGTGCTTGCTTGTATGAAGGGGGGCTTTAAATGACAAAATTTCGACCGATTCGCCGATTGTTGGTGGCCAACCGCAGTGAAATTGCCATTCGCGTTTTTCGTGCGGCGAGTGAGCTTGGGATTGAAACCGTTGCGATCTATTCGCGCGAAGACCGCTTTGCCCTTCACCGTTTCAAGGCGGATGAAAGCTATTTGGTGGGTGCGGGCAAGGGGCCGCTTCAGGCTTATCTCGACATTGATGAAATTATCCGGGTTGCACAGGACGCAGGCGTTGATGCCATTCATCCCGGTTATGGATTTTTGTCTGAAAATCCCGAATTTGCCGAACGCTGTGCGGTGGCGGGTCTGATTTTTATCGGCCCCTCCCCGGATGTAATGCGCACACTGGGCAACAAGGTTGTTGCGCGGCACCTCGCAGTCAAGGCAAAAGCCCCCGTCATGCCCGCAACGGGGCCGCTCCCGCGTGAAGACGCCGAGGTTCAAAGACTGGCGGCTGAAGTTGGTTTTCCCCTGATGCTCAAGGCGTCTTGGGGCGGGGGTGGGCGTGGAATGCGGGTGATTGAGGACGGAACGGCGTTGTTGGAGTCTGTCGCAACCGCCCGGCGTGAAGCCCTGAATGCTTTTGGTAATGATGAGGTCTATCTGGAAAAGCTGGTGCGCCGCGCCCGTCATGTCGAGGTGCAAATTCTCGGTGATCACTACGGTAATCTCGTCCACCTTTTCGAGCGGGACTGTTCTGTGCAGCGGCGCAATCAAAAGGTCGTCGAACGTGCCCCCGCCCCTTATCTCAGTACGGAAAAACGCCAGAAATTCTGCGATGCAGCTTTGAGTTTGGCCCGTGAAGCGGGCTACGTTAATGCGGGGACAGTTGAATTCTTGATGGATATGGACAGCGAGGACATTTATTTCATCGAAGTCAATCCGCGTATTCAGGTTGAGCACACTGTCACCGAGGTCGTCACGGGCATTGATATTGTCAAGGCCCAGATTCGCATTGCCGAGGGGTTGCGGATTGGGGATCAGGCTTCGGGTGTGCCAGGTCAGGATGATATTCGCCTCACGGCCCATGCCTTGCAATGCCGGATTACGACCGAAGATCCCGAAAACAACTTTATTCCCGACTATGGCAAGATCACTGCCTACCGGGGGGCAACGGGGTTTGGTATTCGCCTTGACGGAGGGACGGCCTACTCGGGCGCGTTGATTACGCGCTATTATGATTCTCTGCTCGAAAAGGTCACGGCTTGGGGGAATACACCGGATGAAGCTCTCGCCCGCATGGATCGGGCCTTGCGCGAATTCCGTATTCGCGGGGTGTCAACTAACCTTCAGTTTGTCGAGGGATTGCTCCGTCATCCGGATTTCCGCAATAATATCTATACCACCCGCTTTATTGATGAAACGCCCGAATTGTTTCAACTGCCCAAACGACGCGATCGGGCCAGTCGTCTGTTGCGCTTTATCGGTGATGTGCTGGTCAATGAAAACAGTGAAGTCAAAGACCGCGCCCGCCCGGGTCATCTGCATTTTCCTGTTGCGCCTCCCTTGCCACAAGATAGCATAGCTCCGGTGCAGATGGGGCCAAAGCAGATTCTCGAGCGCGAAGGTGCCGTGGAGGTCGCGCGGTGGATGCGCGAACAAGATCGGCTGTTGATAACCGATACGACCTTTCGCGATGCCCATCAGTCCTTGTTGGCAACGCGGGTGCGTACGGATGATCTGGTGCGGATTGCGCCCTTTGTTGCGCACGCCTTGCCAGAGCTTTTCTCCGTCGAGTGTTGGGGTGGTGCGACCTTTGATGTTGCTATGCGTTTTTTAAAGGAATGCCCGTGGGATCGCCTGTTTAAAATGCGTGCGGCGATGCCCAATCACTTGCTACAGATGCTATTGCGCGGGTCAAACGCGGTTGGCTATAAAAACTATCCTGATAATGTCGTGCGTTATTTTGTCGATCAGGCGGCTCGGGGGGGGATTGATCTGTTCCGTGTCTTTGATTCCCTGAACTGGGTTGATAATATGCGTGTGGCAATGGATGCCGTGTGTGAAAGTGGCAAAATTTGTGAAGCCGTCATTTGTTATACAGGTGATCTGCTCGACCCCACGCGGCCCAGGTATGATTTGAAATATTACCTGACCATGGCCCGCGAGCTAGAGGCCGCCGGGGCGCATATCCTGGGCATTAAGGATATGGCGGGCTTGCTCAAGCCTGAGGCTGCGCGGGTGCTGATTACGGCTCTCAAGCAAGAAATCGGTTTGCCCATTCATCTGCATACTCATGACACCAGTGGTATTTCTGCGGCGACCCTTTTGGCGACGGCGGATGTGGGGGTGGATGCGATTGATGCCTGTATTGACTCCATGTCGGGTTTGACCTCACAGCCGAATCTGGGATCAATTGCTGCCGCTCTGCGCCATACGCCGCGCGACAGCGGACTGGATCGTGAGGCCTTGCTGACCTACGAAGACTACTGGGCACAGGTGCGGGCTAACTATGCGGCCTTTGAATCTGATATCCGTTGCGGCACGTCCGATGTTTATCATCATGAAATGCCCGGCGGGCAATATACCAACCTGCGCCAACAGGCGCGGTCATTGGGCATTGAGGACAACTGGCCTGATGTGTCCAATGCTTATGCCGATGTCAACCGTCTGTTCGGGGATATTGTCAAGGTCACGCCTTCGTCCAAGGTTGTTGGGGATATGGCCTTGATGATGGTGACTTCTGGTCTTACCTGCAAAGAGGTCGAAGACCCGGGCGTTGATGTGGCTTTTCCTGACTCGGTGGTGTCTTTTTTTCGGGGCGATTTGGGCCAACCTGTGGGCGGCTTTCCCCAAGCCCTCCAGAATAAAGTGCTCAAGGGAGAAAAGCCCCTCACGGCCCGTCCGGGGGCATTGTTGCCGCCCGCTGATCTGGCGGCAGAACGCGCCCAGCTTGAACAGGATGCAGGGCGGGCAGTGACAGATTTTGAATTTGCCTCGGCCTTAATGTACCCGGATGTTTTTGCGGACTATCTGGCGCAGAGGGCAGAATACGGTGATCTCTCTGTCTTGCCGACGCCGATTTTTTTCTATGGAATGCAGGTAGGCGATGAACTGGCCATTGATATTGACCGGGGCAAGACCCTGATTATTCGATTTTACGCCTTATCAGAGCCCGACGACGAAGGTCTGGTTACGGTTTTTTTTGAACTCAACGGACAGCCCCGCACGGTTAAGGTGCGGGATCGGAGCAGACAGTCTGCTGTCGTCGCCGCGCCCAAAATCGACGACGGCAACCCCGATCATCTCGGCGCACCGATGCCGGGCCTGATTGCCACGCTAGTGGTCAAACAGGGCCAGGCGGTCAAGCGTGGTGATACGCTGATGACCATCGAGGCCATGAAAATGCAAACCGCCGTCTTGGCCGAAAAGGACGGGGTAATTGAACAGCTGTTGGTTCAACCGGGTTCAAAGGTCGAAACTAAAGACCTCTTGGCGGTGATTGCGGATGCTTAGGAGGTATTCTCTGCTCATTGGCAGAAAACGCTGTGGGTTGGCGATCCCGTTGTTATTTTTTTGCGTAGTGTGCAGGAGAGTCCTGTAAAAATGACATGCTGAAAAGCGATTTTCCGATTCAATCGTAGCTCTTGGAACGACTGTTCAGTCGTCTTCGAGTTCGGCAATGCAGTCCACTTCGACGGCGATTCCCATCGGTAGGCTGGGGGCAGAGACCGCCGCGCGGGCATGGGTTCCTTTGTCACCAAAGACGTCAACCATCAAATCAGATACACCGTTGATGACTTGTGGTTGATCGATGAAATCGGGGGTTGAGTTGACGAACCCGTCCAGCTTGACGATTTGTTTGACCTTGTCAAGGTTGCCGCTTGTCGCAACCTTGAGCTGTGCGATGATATTCAGGCCACAGAGGCGGGCGGCCTGTTGTCCGTCGGCAATTGACAGATCGTCACCCAGTTTGCCCTTGAACAAAATCTCACCGTCTTTAATCGTGATTTGACCCGAGACAAAAACCATATTGCCCGCACGGACAAAGCCGACGTAGCTGGAAACGGGTTTTGCCGGGGTTTGAATGTCAAGGCCCAATTCCTTGAGGCGGGCATCAATCACACCAGTCATCAGAATAGTCCTTATCTTATTAGCTACAGCCTGTTGTTCCGCCACAAGTATCGCATTTGAGGCAGGTTCCATTGCGTACCAGCGTAAAGTTACCACATTCAGGGCAGTTGTCGCCTTCATAGCCTTTCATACGAGCCTCGCGCAGTTGTTCGTTTCGGCGGTCTGTGGGTTTTGTTGTGCTGATCTGCCCACTTTGCGGGGTTTCGTTGACCACCTGTTGAACCCGCAGTTCGGCATGGATGTCCCGTGCGGCTTTGTTGCCGCCGTCAAAGACACGCAATTTGTTGCGGACAAATCCTGTTGAGGTCATCCGGCGCATCGTTGCCGCGACAGAATCATTTTGTGCCGGGGGTGTACTGTCCCCGTTCATCTCGTCTTCGTCCAATGCAGATTGGCTGATTCCCGTTCCGATGGAATCGGGTAGGGTGTCAGACGGTTCAACATGGGCCAGATCGTTCCGCTCCAGATAGGACACCGCCAGTTCACGGAAAATATAGTCGAGTATCGAGGTTGCCATCTTGATTGCGTCATTGCCCTCAACAATGCCAGAGGGTTCAAAGCGGGTAAAGGTGTAGGCTTCGACGAATTCTTCGAGGGGTACGCCATATTGCAGGCCGATGGATACCGCAATGGCAAAGTTGTTCATCAAGCTACGAAATGCCGCACCTTCTTTGTGCATATCGACAAAAAGCTCACCAAGGTCGCCATTTTCGTATTCGCCTGTGCGCAGATAGACCTTGTGCCCGCCAACGACGGCTTTTTGTGTATATCCTTTGCGCCGCGTGGGGAGTTTGCGCCGTTCAGAAGGCAAGGTCTTTTCGACAATGCGTTCAACAATGCGTTCGGCGACGACCTGTGACTGTACGCTGGATGGTGCGGTGGCGATGTCGTCAATCTCGTCATTGTCGAGATCCTGGAGTACCGATGACGACAAGGGCTGAGACAGTTTTGAGGCATCTCGGTAAAGTGCATTGGCCTTGAGGCCCAGTTTCCAAGATAACAGATAGGCACTTTGACAGTCGCTGATCCGGGCAGAATTGGGCATATTGATTGTTTTGGAAATGGCCCCGGAAATAAAGGGTTGAGCCGCCGCCATCATGCGAATGTGGCTTTCAGCTGACAGATAGCGCATCCCGATTTTGCCACAGGCGTTGGCACAATCGAAAACGGGCAGATGAGAGTCTTTGAGGTGGGGCGCACCTTCGACCGTCATCGCCCCCGTGGCAAAGAGGTTCGCCGCCTCGCGCTCTTCCTTGCTGAATCCGAGGGCGCAAAGCAGATCAAAATTAAAGTCATCCAGCTGTTCTGCACTGAACCCGAGTGTTTCGGTGCAAAATTCTTCGCCCAGTGTGAACTTGTTAAAGGCGAATTTGATGTCAAAAGCCGATTGAATCGCGCCTTCGACCTTTTCAAGGATATCATTGGTAAAGCCTTTATCGCGCAGAGTCTGGTGATTGATGCCCGGGGCTTGGCGCAGGCTCCCGTGCCCAAGGGCATAGGCTGTGATTTCATCAATGTTTTCCCTGCTATAGCCCAGCTTGGCAAGGGCGGCGGGGATGGTGCGGTTGATGATCTTGAAATAGCCCCCTCCGGCGAGTTTTTTGAATTTGACGGTGGCAAAGTCAGGCTCAATCCCGGTGGTATCGCAATCCATCACCAGGCCAATTGTTCCCGTTGGCGCGATGACGGTTGTTTGTGCGTTGCGATAACCGTGCCGTTCCCCCAATTCAAGGGCCTGATCCCAGCTTGTGCGTGCGGCCTCTGCCAGATCAGCCAGTGGGCAGTCCGCCGCATTGAAAGGAACAGGTGTAATTTCGAGTCCCTCGTAGCCATAGCTTTCGCCAAAGGCGGCCCGGCGGTGGTTGCGGATAACGCGGAGCATGTCCTCTTTGTTCGCGTCGTAGCCTTCAAAGGCCCCGAGTTCGCCCGCAATTTCCGCAGAGGTGCGATAGGCTGTCCCTGTCATCACAGCAGACAGGGCCGCGCAGAGTGCCCGCCCCGCATCGGAGTCATAGGCAATGCCCATCGCCATCAAAAGTCCCCCAATATTGGCGTAACCCAATCCTGTTGTCCGATAGCGATAGGACAGCTCTGCAATGGCTTTAGAAGGAAACTGCGCCATTGTGATCGAAATTTCGAGTGTCAGGAGCCACAGACGGTTAGCGTGTATATAAGCCGCAACGTCAAAGCTATCGTCCGGGCGCATGAAGGTCATGAGGTTGAGCGAGGCAAGGTTACAGGCCGTATCGTCCAGAAACATATATTCAGAACAGGGATTGGAACCGTTGATGCGCCCTGATTGTGGGCAGGTGTGCCATTCGTTAATTGTGGTGTCGTATTGCAAGCCGGGATCGGCACAGGCCCAGGCCGCATAGGAAATTTGATCCCACAGTGCCCGGGCGCGGACGGACTTGGCAACTTTGCCATCTGTGCGGTTGGTCATGTGCCAGTCGCTATCTGTCTCGAGAGCCTTGAAGAAGCTGTTAGGAACGCGCACGGAATTGTTTGAATTTTGTCCCGATACGGTGAGGTAGGCATCACTATCCCAATCGGTGTCATAAGTCGGAAACTCGATGTCCGTAAAGCCCTGTTCCGCAAATTGGAGGACGCGCTGAATAGAGGCCAGGGGAACCTCTGCCTTGCGCGCGGTGCGGATGGCGTCCTTGAGCGAGGGATTTTTTTTCGGGTCAACCCGCTGTGCAATTTTTTGCTCTGCGGGGGCGGATTGGATCGCGTCCATAATCAGGCCGAGATGCTTTTTGCAGGCTTTGGATCCAGCCACAATCGCGGCGACCTTTTGTTCCTCGACGACTTTCCAGTTGATGTAGTCTTCAATATCGGGGTGATCCAGATCAACAGTGACCATTTTGGCCGCCCGGCGGGTTGTGCCGCCCGATTTAATCGCCCCTGCGGCCCGGTCGCCAATTTTCAGGAAAGACATCAAACCGGATGACCGGCCGCCCCCTGACAGCGGTTCATTGGCTCCGCGTACAGATGAAAAATTAGATCCCGTTCCCGAACCATATTTGAACAAGCGGGCTTCGCGCACCCACAGATCCATAATCCCGTTTTCAGAAACAAGGTCATCATCGACGGACTGAATAAAACAGGCGTGAGGTTGGGGGTGTTCGTAGGCTGATGAGGAACGCGTCAGTTCACCTGTTTTATAATCGACATAATAGTGGCCCTGACCGGGGCCATCGATGCCATAGGCCCAATGCAGACCGGTATTGAACCACTGTGGTGAATTGGGAGCCGCCATTTGACGCGCCAGCATCACGCGCATTTCGTCATGGTAGGTCTGGGCGTCTTCTTCGCTGTTGAAATAGCCCCCTTTCCAGCCCCAATAGGCCCACGCGCCCGCGAGTCGGTCAAAAACCTGTCGGGCAGAGGTTTCGCCGAGGAGTCGTTCGTCCTCTGTCATCTGTGTCATGGCCTCTGTATCTGGGACAGAACGCCACAGCCAGGACGGAACGCCATGTTCCTCAATCCGCTTGCTTCTGGCAGGAACGCCGCGCTTGCGGAAATATTTCTGGGCCAAAATGTCGCTGGCAACCTGACTCCAGCCTTCAGGGACTTCGATGTTGCTGGCTTGAAAGACCAGCGAACCATCCGGATTGCGGATTTCGCTGGAGGTTGTGCGGAAAGCAATCGTACGATAGACGGCATCGGCATCGTAAGAACCTGTGGGGGCGGTGGTTAAATGACGTGCGATCTGCATGCTTTTTGTCCCTGATTCTATCAGCGTCGCCCCTGCGTGGGGTTTTGAAAACGGTGATTAAAAACAATGTTTCTTATGCGAAAAGGCCCGACTTTCCGTATAAAAAAAGCACCCTGCTGATTTTTACGAGTTTTCAAGCGTAAACGCATATCTTGTGGTTGTCATTACCCTTTAACCACAAGATTTAGTAGCTGTCATGATTTTTTAGGGGCTTGACAGCAAAAAAATATAAAACTTGCCGGACAGACTTTTGGATAACCCTGTGCATTTTTCGCCGGAACTTTTTAAAAGCGCAGGGCCTTTCTGTGTTCCTTTGATCTGTGGCCCTGTCCTGTGGATTGTGTGTATAAGCCAATGAGTGTCGCAAGCGTACCAGAATTTAGACTGTTGGGCGCAGAGGGTGCGGTTTTGTTGCCCTGACTCGGAGGAAATGGACAATGGCAAATTCAACAGTGAAGGTGTCTTTGGATGATTTTCGCGAAAAACTGGGGCAGTGGCTGTGGGGGCGTCATCCCGATTCTTGGTGTGATGAGGCGACCCGCGCGCGGATGATTGAATCCTTGATTTGGCTTGAAACCCATCAACGCAATGGTTTGGATTATGTCTTGCGTCATGGCGGGGCTTTTTCTGGTTTTGGCCATGGAAAAAAGGAGGCCTTGGAACATCGGATTTCGGATCAGGTTCTTTGTCTTGATGCACAGGGCCTGCCGTTGGTCTCTGTTCTTCCCCGGATGATCTCGGCGGCACGGCAAAGGGCGGGACAACAGGGGATAGGGCTTTGTGTCGTCGAAAATATCCACGATGTCATCACCCTTGCCCCGGCACTGGAAAAGATCGCGCAGGAGGGATTAGCGGTTTTTGGAAGTTGGGCGGTTGAGCCACAGAGCGCGGAAGGCCGGGTTCTCGATGGTTTGATCGGTTCTGCGCGCTCTGTGGCTTTTGTCCCGCGCACGGATAGTTCTCTGTTGCATATGGAATGCCTTGGCCCGGTTCAGAGCCATGTACAACAGATGTCAGGGACTGTGCCGCAAAAACTCGGTGATCTGGTGGCAGAGGCTTTGCTTCCAACGGATGTCAGGCCCTGTGGCGTTGCGGTTTTGTGTGTCGATTTGCCCCCGCTCTATGAACAAATTGCGCTGGCCCTTGAAGCGGCGGCGCACCATGCTCCGGTCAGAACCTTTCACGACTGGGAAAAAAACAAAAATAACGTAGAATTGCTGGAACGGGGATTTATTCTCGATGAACTGTCGTGGACACTTGTGAACAGGGCCTATTCTGCCGATAAGGTGGGTTGAGGGAAAAAAAGATCCTCCCCGCGTGTGGTTCTGGACGAATGCGTGGAACTGTGTATGATTAGGATTCTCTATCCAGTGAAGAATTGACATCAGCAGGAGTGGTGATCGTGTCAAACGCAATGACGCGCCTCTGTACGTGGTTCAAGGGTGAACTTGTCGGTCAGGATGCCCAGGGCAACCGTTACTACCGCACCGGGGGCGGCGGCGAAGTCCATCGTGACAGCCTGCGGCACGAACGTCGCTGGGTCGTCTACAACGGTGATATTGAGGCCAGCCGCGTTCCTGCGGACTGGCATGGCTGGTTGCATCATACCGTTGACCAGCCTCCACCAGAGGGGGGGCTGCCCCGCTATGATTGGATGGCAGAGCACCAGCCCAATTTGACGGGTACGGATCGCGCGGTTCCAAAATCGTCACCCTCTCGTCAGGTGCGCGATTATGAGGCGTGGCGACCTGATGCGTGATCTGTCATCAATACCTGTTGCCGATGTGTTTATTCGTTTTTGTTTCGGGGGTCAGTCATGAGCCGCAATTTGGTTGAAACCCTTGTCGGTCTTCTGGTTTTGGGTGTGGCAGTTGCCTTTGCCTTTTATGCTTTTACGGTGTCGTCGTCTGGATACTCTGCGGGGCACTATCTGCTCCATGCAGAATTTGATGACGCCGGCAGTCTGGTCACGGGAACTGATGTGCGAATGTCGGGCGTCAGGATCGGGCGTGTCGTGGAAAAGAAACTGGATAGTGAGTCTTTTTATGCTGTGGTCACGATGGAAATTCGTGATGATGTTGTCTTGCCGCAGGGAACCTCCGCGCGCATTCTCAGTGAGAGCCTGCTTGGGGGGGCGTTTGTCGGCTTAACCCCGGGGGGTGGTGAAGAAAACCTGCGCGACGGTGATGAAATTTCTGATACGCAAGGGGCGGTGAATGTGATGGATCTCCTCGGACGGTTTGTTTTCTCATCCCCACAGGAGTGATAATGCAGGATGTGATCTGGACGCAGGCAGATGGAACCCCCCTTTCGTGCCGCGAAAAAATCGATGTTCTGAACGAAAACATTCAAGAAATTAGAGATTTGGCGCAGGATGCCCTGGAAGACGCTGTTTTGATGGGAGGGGATGAAAAACAGGTCAGAGCGGTTCTGCATATGATTGTTGATCGCCTGAACAATCCTTATCGGGACAAGGGATGAAAGCTGTTTTTTTTGGTGTCTTGTTTCTTTGCGCTGTTTTTTCGGGGGCAACAGCGATCCGCGCCGATATGCGCCCACAGGCTATTGCGGTGCTTCAGGCTCTGGACAAAGTGACCGCCCGCGTAACGGAAATGCAGATTCCTGTTGGTCGCTCGGCAGGTTTTGGGTCTTTGAGGATTGAGGTTCAGGCTTGCTATAAGTCGGCACCCGAGGACAAACCGGAAGCCGCCGCCTTTGTCGTGATCCATGATAAAAAATCGACGGGGGGCATTCAATTCGGGGGCTGGGTCTATGCGTCTTCGCCCGGTCTGTCAACCATGGAGCATCCCGTTTATGCGGTCTGGGCACTGGATTGTAAAAACTGAATAGCTCTAGGGGAGGGAAACCTTAGACGGCTGTTTGCGCTGTCCCGTGGCATGACGAGATAAAGCACTCCAGTTCGTCTGATGACAGTTCTGTGGTAAAGGGGACTGTTCTGGCAAGGGCCTTGTCTAGCAGGTGATGATAGTGCTTGCGTGAAATTTCAACCGCGCCGAATTGGGCCAAATGTGCAGTCATAAACTGTGCATCAAGTAAACGGTATCCCGATTTTTTCAGACGCGCGACCAGATGGGTCAGCGCGATTTTGCTACTGTTGCTCTGGTGCGAAAACATGCTTTCACCAAAAAAGGCCGCGCCGAGTGAGACACCATAGAGTCCCCCGACAAGCTGTCCCCCTGCCCAACATTCGACAGAATGGGCAAAACCCCTATCAAAAAGTTCGCGGTAGAGTTGCTTGATTGTGGGATTGATCCAGGTTTGCGTCTCTGTCGTTCTGGGGGCGGCGCAGGCCTCGACCACTGCTGTAAAGGCGGTGTCGCACTGAATGGCAAAAGGCTTTTTGTGCAAAGCCCGGCGGAGCGAGCGTGGGATGTGAAAGGACTCGAGTGGAAAGACAGCGCGGCGTTGTGGGTCAATCCAATGAAGTTCATCCGACCCGCCACTGTCCCCCATGGGGAAAAGACCTGCGGCATAGGCCCCGAGGATTGTTGTGATTGTGGTCGTCATGTGGCGGGCAGGGTTGAAAAAGGAGGAACCGCTGGTCAGGGTTTTGTTGTCTCCAGGCGTTCAACGAATTTTTCCAACCAGTGAATGTTATAGTCACCTTTGACAATATCTTCGTTGTGCACGAGGTCGAGATGAAGCGGGATAGAGGTTTGAACGCCGTCAATAATATATTCCTTGAGGGCGCGGCGTGTTTTCATCAGACAGTCTTTGCGGTCACGTCCATAGACGATCAGCTTGGCGATGAGGCTGTCATAATTGGGGGGGATGCGGTAGCCTTGATAGAGCTGTGAATCGATCCGCACACCGACTCCGCCCGGGGTGTGATAGCTTGTGATCTGCCCCGGGGAAGGCAGGAAGCTATAAGGGTTTTCAGCATTGATCCGGCATTCAATGGCATGTCCCTTGAGGACAACGTCGCTTTGTTGATAACGCAGTTTTTCCCCTGCGGCGATGCGAATCTGTTCTTCGAGGATGTCAATGCCGGAAATGGCTTCGGAAATGGGGTGTTCAACCTGAATACGGGTATTCATTTCAATGAAAAAGAATTCACCGTTTTCATAAAGATATTCGATGGTTCCCGCCGATTGATAACCGAATTTGAGCATAGCCTCTGCGGAAATACGTCCAATGCGTGCGCGTTGTTCGTCGCTGAGCACAGGAGAGGGGGCCTCTTCGAGCAATTTTTGGTGACGGCGTTGCAAAGAACAGTCGCGCTCGCCAATGTGGATACAGGTGCCTTGCCCATCGCCGAGCAGTTGGATTTCAATATGGCGCGGTTGACCGAGGTATTTTTCCATATAGAGCGTATCATCGCCAAAGGCCGCCTTGGCCTCCGCGCCTGCCAAGCGCACGGCATCCCGCAGCTCTGCGGCAGAGTGTGCGACCTTCATTCCACGCCCGCCTCCGCCAGAGGCTGCTTTGACAAGCACAGGATAGCCCGTCTGCTCCGCAACCTTCAGGGCGTCTTCGATCGAGGAAATGGCCCCATCAGACCCGGGGACAACAGGGATACCCAATTCAATGGCGGTTTTCTTGGCCGCGACCTTGTCCCCCATAATGCGAATGTGTTCTGGTGAGGGACCAATAAAACACAGGCCGTGGTCTTGAATCATTTCGGCAAAATCGGCATTTTCCGACAAAAAGCCGACACCGGGATGAATGGCATCGGCCCCGGTGATTGCCGCCGCTGTCAGGATGGCCTGAACATTCAAATAGCTGTCTTTACTGGCGGCGGGGCCGATACACACCGATTCATCCGCCAGACGAACGTGCATGGCATCCGCATCTGCCGTGGAATGTACAGCGACGGTCTGGATTCCCATATCGCGACAGGCCCGCAGAATGCGGAGCGCGATTTCACCACGGTTGGCAATCAGGATTTTTTTGAACATTGCTTTTTCCGCTATGCAAAGACAATCAGGGGTTCGCCAAATTCGACAGGTTGGTTGTCCTGAACCAAAATTTTCTTAATCACGCCGGACTTGGGGCTGGGAAGGGGATTCATGACCTTCATCGCTTCGAGAATCATCAGGGTCTGCCCCTCACTGACGCTGTCGCCAACCCTGATAAAGTTTGCGGCCCCCGGTTCGGGGGCGAGGTAGGCTGTTCCCACCATTGGCGATGTGAGTGCGTCCTCGGGCACGGATGCGGGCTGTGGCGTTGTCGCGGGGGGGGGGCTTTCTGCTGGAACAGGTGGGGCAACGGGGGGCGCGCTAACAAAAGAGGGGGCAACAACAGATCGTGCGAGGCGCAGACGCTGATTGTCTGTTTCATATTCAATTTCTGTCAGGTCCGTGTCCTTGAGCAGTTCAGCCAGTGTGCGAATAAAATCTTCGTTTATATCGTGTTTGGACATTGGTTTTCTTTGCTGTTGTTGAGCAGGTGGGTGATGGCATCAATGGCCAGAAGATACCCCCGCGCCCCAAGCCCGCAGATCACAGCCTGCACAGCCCGGGACACATAGGAATGGTGGCGGAATTCTTCGCGACGATGAATGTTGGAAAGATGCACCTCGACAACGGGAAGGTCAAGCGCGAGCAAAGCATCCATCAGTGCAAGCGACGTGTGGGACAACGCCGCCGGATTGATAATCAGCCCGGAATGTTGTTGGCCCGCCGTTTGAACGGCATCAATCAGCCGGCCTTCGTGGTTTGATTGCTGGCAGATCAAATCAAAACCTCGTTTTTGAGCCTGTGCCCTGCACTGCGCCTCAATATCCGAGAGTGTCTCGCGACCGTAGATCTCCGGTTGTCGAGTGCCCAGTAAATTGAGGTTAGGGCCGTTCAAAAGTAAAAGAGAAGACACGAAACAAAATATTCCATCAATATTGCCACAAGCTGCGCGTTCAAAACACCATCACAGTCATTGCTCGGGCAGATACACCAGCAATAATGACGATGATATACGAATGTGCCTATCTGTGCAAACCCGTCTCGCGCGATGCGAAAGGTTTAGTTTTGTTGGGCGCGAATCTCGGCAATTTTTTCCTGGAATGCGGTGCGGGTTGTATCGGGGGGGAGCGCACGACCCCCCATGAAAAACGCAGGGGTTCCCCTGACTCCCAAAGCCGTTGCCAGTTTTTGGTTGTCAATAATCTGGCGGGCTGTTTCAGGGGCGTTCATGTCAGTATCAAATTTTTCGAGGTCTAAATCCAGTTTGCGGGCAAGGCCGCGCAAGCGTTCAGGAGAAAGATCCGCACTGTTGCGCATCAATTCAAAATGATAATCGTGGTATCGCCCCTGTTGATTGGCGGCAAGTGCGGCGCGCGCGGCGACCACAGACGCCGGGCCAAGGATGGGAAATTCTTTCATCACGATCTTTAGGTTGGGGTCGTTTTCGATTAAATCCTGAATGACAGTGGCCGCGCGATGACAATAGGGGCATTTATAGTCAAAAAATTCGACCAAAATAACATCGCCCTCTCCGTTTCCAAGCACAGGGTCTGCGGCGTTGTTGTCCAGTTCCTTTCGCAACTTCTGTGCTGCATCATCTTGTTGTTTTCGCGCGGCGCGGCGTTGTTGCGTTTGATAGTTTTGAATGGCCTCAATCACAACCTGCGGGTTTTCGGTGATGTATTGACGAACGGCGGCCTTGAAAGCATCAGAGTCAAGTAATGACTCGGAATTCAGGGCCGTTTCTGCCTGGCTTGTGGGGGGTAGACTTGTCAACAAGAACGCGGATAGCAGACCAGCGATCCGGCTTTTTTTACAGGACAGGGGAAAAATCATCGTCAGGATTCCTCGTTTATAGCAGATTATTTGGTTTTTTGGCGGGCGGTTTCCACCAGATCACTCGCCCGTAATCGTGCGGGTGTGCCGGGGGCAAGCCCCTTGATCGCCCGTGTGCCGGAAGTGATGGCTTCTTCAAAGCGGCCCAGAGCAAGTGCGCGTTCTGCTAGGGCAAGGGCGGTCATACCCTGGTTGCCCGCCCGCCCATATAAAATGGCGGCTTGTCGCCATAAACCGGGGTGATCCGGTTGTCTCTGTAACGCAATTCCAAGATGTTCCATCGCGTGCTGATTGTTGTGCGCTGTCTCGTCTGCACTCAAAACCCGAATCAGTAAAAAACGGATGACATCACCTGTAGGCAAAAGTGTGACGGCCTTTTCAAGTGGAGCGATGGCATCGCGGCCTTTGCCAAATTCAAAAAGAATTTGCCCCTTGAGCTCGTGAAAATAGGGATCGTTCGGGTGTTCTGTGATGAGCCGCTCAAGTTCCTTTAAGGCCTTGTCGGCCTGATTGTCCCTGTACCACGCGACGCTCCGGGCGTAGCGTGCAGGCAGGGTGTTGTCACCTTGCCAGTGTCGCAATGTTTCGTGCGGTGGGTTGAGAAAGGCTCCCAGCTTTGCCCTGACGCGGGCGTGTTTTTGGATCAACTCTGCGGGGATGGGGTGATCTTTCCACGCCGAACGGCGCGTTTGATCGTCGAGAAATTTCACGCGATCTCTGGTCAGGGGATGTGTGCGCAGATAGGGATCCTGATTTTTGCTCAACAGGATTTCTTTACCCAACAGCTTGGACATAAAATCTCTCAGACCCAGCGGGGATTGTTTTGTGAGCTCAAGATAGCGCACAGCCGCTTGATCTGCGGCGGCTTCCTGTTGCCTGGAATACCCCAATGTATTGGCCAGAGCAGCACTGAACCCGGCGAAGGAGATCACGCCAACGGCATCGGCGTCTCCGGTGGCGAGGGCCAACCCGACGCCGGCCAGTGTACCGGCGAGGGCGATGAGGGTAGAGTTTTTCATCGTCTCTGCCCGCAGGGACACATGACCAGCGGCGATATGACCGGTTTCATGGGCAATGACACCAATGACTTCTGCGGGGGAGCTGGCTTTCATGATAAGACCTGTGTTGATAAACATCTGATTTCCCGCAGTGACAAAGGCATTCAAGGTCGGGTCTTTGACCAAAAAAATACGAACCGAGTCCGGGTCAAGACCGGCGACCTGAAAAAGCGGGGTGGCATATGCGCGCAGGAGGTTTTCTGTTTCATCATCACTGATGAGTGCAACCTCCTGGGCGTTTCCCCGGTGAGTGAGAGACAGCGCAAAAACAAAACCGAACAAAAATAATAGGCAAAAGCGGGTAAAAATTGACCAAGTCGCCCGAACGCAGAAAAAGGACAAGAGTGAGCCTCCCTGGAACTGTCGTGAAAATCTTGTGATTTAGCCAGCCTTGCCCTAAAATAGAGGCGGGTGACGTTCATATCAAGTAGCTTTGAGCGCGAAAATGAGGAGGTGGAGAATCGAAGGCCATGACAGTAAAACGCTCTCTGACAACTATGGTGGGGCTTGCCTTTTTCCTTGGGGCGTGCAGTACGGGATTGGATCGCCCGCAGAATAGTGGAACTGTGATCGTCCAGCCCGGGGATTTTGTCGGTGCTGTTGCCGCAGATGAACCGCGTGCGGCCCAGATCGGGCGCGAGATACTCGGGCGTGGTGGCACGGCGGCGGATGCAGCGACAGCGATGTATTTTGTCATGACAGCAACCCTGCCCTCGCGCGTTGGACCCGGTGCAGGGGGGGCATGTTTGATCCGTGATGGTGAGCGCACAGCGGTTTTGGATTTTCCCATTGTTGCAGGGGTGCAGGGCGGGCCTTTGCCGCCTTCCCTGCGGGCAATGGCGGCCTTGCAGGCGCGCTACGGGCTGTTGCGTTGGGGCGAATTGGTTAGCTCCGGCGAACGCCTTGCGCGTTTTGGCGTCTCTGTTAGCCGTGTTTTTGCCCGCGACCTTGCCCGCGCACAGGGTCTTGTTGACGGCGCACTTCTTTCTCGTTTTACCCGTCGTGACGGGCAACTGTTACGCGAAGGTGATCTTTTGAGTCAGTCTGAACTGGCCTCTTTACTGGCGGGTTTGCGCAGGCAGGGAGCAGGCTATTTTTATGATGGCCCATTGACAGCGCGCTTTGCCCGCGCCGCAACGCAGGCCGGCTTTCCGCTCTCTGTGTCTGACCTGCGCGGTTATGTTCCAACCTTTGGTGCCGCAGATGACATTGAAATTGGACGTGCGCGTCTTGTCATGCCGGGGACACAGGCGGGCGCGGTGACGGGGCTGTCCTATGCCATGATTGAGCGTCTCGACCAAAATGCGACAGACCCGGCTGTGGTTGCCCGGGTTCTGCGCCGGGCGTGGTTCTTTTCCCCAAACTGGCTGGCTACGGGGGGGGCTAAACAACGAGGGGGGGGCGAAACACTGGATGACATCCTCGGGGCTGATCTGTCGTCCCTGCCCCCTGTTCCGGTGCAAGGGCGTGACTCCTTTGCGGCAGGCTTTACCATCGTTGACCGTTTTGAGGGGGCGGTGGCTTGTCGGTTTAGTTTGAATGGTCTCTTTGGTGCAGGGCGCATTGCGACCGGGGTGGTGATGGGACAGCCTGCACAGACACCTGCGCCTGATTCGCTGGCGGCGTTGATGATTTTGAACAAGGCTGATGGCGATCTGCGTTTTATCGGTGCGACCTCCGGGGCTGTGTCTGCTGTGTCGGCCCTGGCCCGGATGGCGGCAACGGCAAAGAACAGCGCAGACTCTAAGGTCAAAATAAATGATATTTCAAAGGGTGTCGCGGTGAATGCCGTGCGCTGTTTTCGCCCTGTGCGCGGTCGAAAAAACTGCACGGGTTTTTCAGGCCAGGGCCTGAGCCTCCAGTAACCACCCCCTGCACCCCGAATAAAACAGCCCTGTCCTGCAAAGACAGGGCTGTTTTCTCGGTCGTGCTGGCGAAACTAGACGAGCTTAAGGTTGACCTCGATATTACCGCGTGTTGCGTTAGAATAAGGGCAAACCCGGTCTGCTTTGTCAATCAGGCCCTGTGCGGTGTTTTTGTCCATGCCAGGAACCACAATATCCATAGAGACTGTAATGCCAAAGGCCGCGCCATCGCGGATGGGGCCGAGTCCAACGGTTCCGGTGACGGTGACGTCGTCAGACAGGGTCAGTTTGTCCTGATCGGCAACAAAGCGCATTGCCCCGAGGAAACAGGCGGAATAACCTGCGGCGAAAAGGTGTTCGGGATTAACGCCGTTGCCAGTGCCGCCCAGTTCTGGTGGCTGGGCGAGTGTAATATCCAGTTTGCCGTCTTCAGAGCGCGCAGAACCGTCGCGACCGCCTTTTGCTGTTGCCTTTGTGCTGTAGGCGATAGGGTTTGGGGTTTCCATTGTAAACTCCTGATAATAGTGTGAAAAAAAATTGTAAAAAGGGTTTGGATTTCGCCAAACCGGGGCATCGTCGTATAGTTCGCTCAAAAAATCAAGGGGAAAAATACCCCTTGAAAAAGACCCTGCGCAGTCAGTTTGGCTCTTCGCGTTTCCACCACCCGAACCGCCTGCGCCGTTTTTTCGGTTCCGGGGCCTCTTCCGGGGCCTCTGCTGGTTCCGGAGCTTCGACTGGTGCGGCGGGTGTCTCCTGCGTTACAGCCAGCTTTTCAGTTTCCTGAAGAGACGCTTCAGGGGTGTTGTCTCTGTCGTCTGCCGTGGCCTTCCCGCCGGAAGGCATTTCGCGTCGCACACGGGGGGTGGTTTTGGCCTCGTCCGTGTCGGGTTGTGTTTGTTGTTCTGTTTCTTGCGACTCTCCAACCGTTTTCGGGCGTGTACGAACACGTCGCCGGTTCGTTTTTTCAGGTACGCTGGCGTCTTCGGTCGACTCTTTTGTGTTTTCGGTGGTGTGATCGTCGTGTTTGCGCCCCCCCCGTTTGCGCCCCCCGCGCTTGCCGCGTCTGCGTCTGCGTGGACGCTCTTCGCTCTCCTCATCCTTAGCGGAAACCTCATCACTGCCCGGCTCTTGTCCACCATTGCCTTGGGTGTCTTTTTCACGTTCGGGATGATCTTTTTCGCAGGTTTTGCTTTTTGGTTTTTTGCGGCGTTTGTCCTGTGACTCTGTATCAGGCTCATCAAAAGTCATGAGTTCGCTCACAGGCCCGTCATTGTGCTGGACAACACGTTCAAGATGATGTTGATCGACCTTGAGATTTTCATCGGCATTGACACTGATTTCAAAACCGTAGCGTTGCTCGATTTCGATCAGTTTGCTCCGTTTTTGGTTGAGGATGAACAACGCAACCTGTGGGGCAACATCCAGATCAAGCGACCCGCTTCCCCGGCGAATGCCGTCTTCCTCAAGGATGCGCAGAACATGAAGCGCGGCAGATTCGACGGTGCGCACATTTCCGATACCTGCACAGTGGGGACAGATGACAGTTGAATTTTCAGCCAGGCTGGGGCGCAGACGTTGACGCGACATTTCCAAAAGTCCAAAGGGACTGATCCGCCCCATTTGAATGCGGGCGCGATCCGCAGACATGGCGTCTTTGAGACGACGTTCAACCTCGCGGTTGTGCTTGTTGTCCTCCATATCAATAAAATCGACAACAACCAGCCCCGCCAAATCGCGCAGGCGCAACTGACGGGCGACTTCCTCGGCGGCTTCGAGGTTGGTTTTAAACGCCGTTTCCTCAATATTGCGCTCGCGTGTTGCCCGCCCTGAATTGACATCAATCGCCACCAGGGCTTCTGTGGGGTTGATGACAATATAGCCCCCTGATTTCAGCTGGACAGACGGATTGTGCATCGCATCAATCTGGCTTTCGACCTGAAAGCGGTGGAACAGGGGAACCTGCGGTTCTTTATAGCGTTGAACTTTTTTGGCGTGGCTTGGCATCAACATCCGCATGAAATTTTTCGCAGAACGATAACCCTTTTCGCCTTCGACCAGGACACCGTCCATGTCGCTGGTGTAAAGGTCGCGGATTGTGCGCTTGATGAGGTCGGCCTCTTCGTAGATGAGCGCAGGGGCTTCCGAGGTAAAGGTGGTTTCGCGAATGTCGTTCCATAGGCGTATCAGGTATTCGTAATCGCGCCTGATTTCCATTTTGTTGCGCTGGCTTCCCGCTGTGCGCACAATGACGGCGATCCCGTCGGGAATGTCCAATTCGCTTAAAATATCTTTGAGACGCTTGCGGTCAGTCGCACTATTGATTTTGCGACTGATTCCACCCCCCTTGTTGGTGTTGGGCATCAAAACCGAATAACGCCCGGCGAGGGAGAGGTAGGTTGTCAGGGCCGCGCCTTTGTTTCCGCGCTCTTCCTTTGTGACCTGAACCAACAGAATTTGTTTGCGGCGGATGACCTCTTGAATGCGATATTGGCGCAAGAATCGCAGACGCTTTGCCTTGCGGAGTCTGTCCTCGTCGTCGTTGGCATCGTCCTCGGACTCGTCACCATCTTCGTTAAGGCTGTCAATCGCACGTTCGCCAACGAGTTCTTCAATGACATCACCCTCGGAATCTTCCGGAATCCCGGTGTCTTCCAGGGTCACAGATACAAGAGCCGTTTTGTCCCCGGAGGAGTGGTCTGTGTCCTCTACGCTTTCCTGTATGGCCTCTTCCCGATCCGGGGCCTGTCCCTCCGCAGATTTTGGCTTGTCACTGTCCCCGGGCGGATCCTTTTCAGGTGAATCGCCTTCGGGTTCACTGTCTGCAGACATGTTTTGCGACGTGCTTTCCGGGACGCCGTTCTCAAGCGCATCGAGGGCGGCCCGATCAGCCGTCGGGATGCGGTAGTAGTCGGGATGAATTTCGCTAAAGGGCAGAAAACCGTGACGGTTCCCGCCATATTCGACAAAGGCGGCCTGAAGCGATGGTTCAACCCGTGTGACACGGGCGAGATAGATATTGCCTTTCAGCTGTTTTCTGGACAGTGTTTCAAAATCAAAATCTTCAAGACGGTTCCCTTTGTTGACCACAACGCGCGTTTCTTCGCTGTGTGTGGCATCGATTAAAATATGTTTTGCCATTGATTGTTTGTCCTGTCTCCCCACTCTGCACATGCCGACCAGGTCGCAGGCCTCTGTTGCCTCTGGCGATCTGGCTGTGTCGAAGTGCCGGGGTCATATCGCACGTATCCTGCCTGTTTTAGGCGCACGTCAGCAAAAGAGTACGCGCGGTCAAATGTTCCAAAGACTCCGCAACCGGATTGCGTAAGCCCTTCTACGATCAAGAGGCCCCTCCGCCCGCGTTGTCGCGCTCGTCCGAAGGATGATGACCTCGTATTTTCGCTCGTACGCTTCCCCCCAAAAAAGAAACCGTTGGTCGTGGGGGCATTCTGTGAGCCACCCGTCCAAAACGATGGACGGCACACAGAGGCAGTCGTTGTTTTGCATCACCAACGACGCACCTTCCCGCCCCGGGGGCGTGACAAGCGAACGGCCTGCTCGCGTGAACTCAAGGCGCAGACCGAGAATACTCCAACGCTCAGGCTAACAGGATTTTTTCCCCAAGACCAGAAGATAATATATTTTATTGTTCCGACGGCAAGACTCCCGGTTTTTCATAAGTTTTGAGGGCTATTCACCTGTGATTATTCGCCAGACCTTGAGTCTTGGGCGTGGATTTGGTTAAAGAGATCAAACCGTGGAAGGGGGCCTGTTTTGTCTGGGACAAAAAAAGACAGGGACAAAAAAAGACGCGCGTTTTATCGGGGACAGATAACGCAGATGCCCGTAACGCAGATGCCCGTGCGTCGGGGGAGGCTTTTTTCGTCTCTGTGCGTTTTTTTTGCTGTGCTGTTGTTTGTCCCGACTCTGTGTGGGGCGTCTGATGCGCTGGATGTGCGGATTGGGCAACACCCCGATAAAACGCGCTTTGTGCTTGAGCTTTCTGACGTGCCACAGTTTGATATTTTTACGCTGGCTGATCCGTATCGCGTTGTGATTGATTTGCCCGACCTTGATTGGAGCCGGGCCAAACATAAAAGCCTCGATCGTAAGGGATTGGTTAAATCCCTGCGCTATGGCAACTATCGCCCCGGGGTCAGCCGGATTGTCCTTGATCTGGCCGGGCCGGGCGAGGTTGTCTCGGCCTTTACCCTGCCGCCGGATGGACAGAAACGCTACAGGTTGGTGGTTGATATTCATCCGGTGAGCCGGGGGGATTATCTGGCTCGTGGTCTTTTGAACAAGCGTTTGTCGTCTCTGACCCCTCTGCCTGTCGAAAATTGGGTGGAGGCCCCCGTGCTTCCCGGGCGACGCCCTGTGAATGAGGCCGCGCGCGCGGCCCGACAGGTCTTTGCAACGAAAAAGGTCATTGTTATTGATGCCGGACATGGGGGAATCGATCCCGGGGCCATTGGCGTCGGGGGAACGCGGGAAAAGGATCTGGCCTTGCGTTACGCGCTGGCCTTGAAAACAGCCCTTGAACAAAGTGGGCGTTACCGCGTTGTTATGACACGGGCGCAGGATAAATCACTGGCCTTGCGCGACCGTGTGATGAGGGCGCAAAAGGTCAATGCGGATCTTTTTGTGTCGCTTCATGCCAATACCCACCGCAACCGCAGGGTCTCGGGGGCATCTTTTTATACCCTGTCTGAATCAGGATCAGACAAAGAAGCCGATGCTCTCGCGGCAAAAGAAAACAAGGCCGATGTGCTCATCGGTGTTGACCTCAGCACCCAGTCCGAAGTGGTCAGTAAAATTCTGATTGATTTGGCCCAGCGCGAAACGAATAATCAGGGCAAGTATTTTGCGGGCCTGTTGGTCGATGAATTTAAACGCACGACCCGCCTGTTGAATCGTCCGCACCGCTCGGCGGGCTTTGCGGTTCTCAAATCACCTGTTGTGCCGTCTGTTTTGGTCGAACTGGGCTATATCAGCAACCCTCGGGAAGAAAAACTCTTGAAGCAAAGCGCACATCGGCAAAAGCTCACAGCGGCGATTCAGCGTGCGATCACGCAATATTTCAGGCGTCTCGATGCGCTACAGGATTAGAGGCACGACACAAAGGGGAGTCGATTGTTGTGTGCACTGCCATAAAATCCTTGCACAGGATTGTTTTTGAATGAATCGGGATAAAGACATAAGGAAAGAATCTGTGCGATTTTTGAAATTTTTCGGTGGTCTGTTTGCGGTGGGGGGGATGCTGGCTCTCATCGGGGTGGGGGGTGTGGCTTGGGGGCTGTACCACTATGGGCGCAGTTTGCCCGATTACCGCGAATTGGCGCAGTACAAGCCGCCAACGGTGACGCGCGTTCATGCCGGGGATGGGCGATTGCTCGAAGAATATGCGACGCAGCGGCGCGTTTATGTCCCCGTTGATGCCATTCCCCAACATGTCAGGGACGCCTTTCTGGCGGCGGAGGACAAGCATTTTTATCAACACTTTGGCATCAATCCTCTGGCTCTTGCCCGCGCGGTTATCACCAATATTCGCAACATTGGCACGGGGCGTCGTCTCATCGGGGCCTCGACCATCACTCAGCAGGTCGCCAAAAATTTTCTGCTGACCAATGAAACCTCTCTCAAACGCAAAATCAAAGAAGCCATTCTCTCGCTACGGATTGAACGCGCTTTTTCCAAAGATCATATTCTTGATCTCTATTTGAACGAGATTTTCCTCGGGAATCGATCCTATGGTGTCGCGGCGGCGGCCTTGAACTATTTCAATAAATCCCTGGACGAGCTGACCATTGCCGAATCGGCCTATCTGGGGGCCTTGCCCAAGGCCCCGAATAATTACCATCCTGTGCGTCACTATGCGGCGGCCCTGGAACGTCGGAACTGGGTCATTGGGCGTATGCGCGAAGATGGACGAATCACCGCACAAGACGCCGCCCTGGCTGTGAAGGAGCCTCTGCGTATGGCGGCGCGTACGGAAACGGAACTGGTCACTGCTCCGTTTTTTGCCGAAGAAGTCCGCCGCGAATTACAGGAACTCTATGGCGAACAGGGCCTTTACGAAGGCGGGCTGTCTGTCCATACCACCGTTGACCCCCGGTTGCAGGACATTGCCCGGCGCGTCTTGCGCCGTGGATTGGAACGTTATGACCGTCGCCACGGGTGGCGCGGACCGCTCCGGCGGATTGATCCGGGCCAGAACTGGCGCAAAGCCCTCGAAGAAATTCCGGTTCCGGCGGGGCTGTCCACGGAGGGGTCAGTGTGGGAATTGGCGGTTGTTTTGGACACAGACAGTCCCGAAAGTGGTGATCTGGCGGCCCGCATTGGTCTGCGTGCGGGGGGCGTCGGCAAAATCACAATGGAGGACTTGAAATGGGCGCGACCCTGGCGCAAAGGCCAGAAAGTAGGCCCGCGCCCCGACCGCCCTGCGGATGTCCTGCGCCCCGGTGATGTGATTTTGGTCGAGTCCCTGCCCGATCGGAACGGCCTGGAAAAACTTTTTGCCTTGCGTCAGATTCCGCAAATCAACGGGGGGGTTGTCGCCATGAACCCGCACACAGGGCGGGTTTTGGCGATGAGTGGCGGATTTTCCTTTGAGCGCAGTCAATTCAACCGTGCAACACAGGCCCTGCGCCAGCCGGGGTCTGTGATTAAGCCCTTTATCTATTTGGCGGCTCTTGACAATGGCTATACGCCGACGTCAATCGTTGTTGATGCCCCCTTTGCTTTGGATCAGGGGGGGGAGCTGGGCAAATGGAAACCGAAAAACTATAGCAAAAAATTCTTCGGCCCGACGCGGATGCGCGTCGGGGTGGAAAAATCGCGTAATCTTATGACTGTTCGTCTGGCCCAGGATATTGGCATGGACACGGTCGCCCGCACTGTGCGCCGTTTTGGCATTGATCCCGATATGGATCCCCTTTTGTCAATGGCCTTGGGGGCAGGGGAAACAACCCTGTTGCGGATGACAACCGCCTATGCCCAGCTTGTCAACGGAGGCAGGCAGATCACGCCCAGTTTCATCGACCGTATTCAGGACCGCTATGGAAAAACAGTCTATCGCCACGACCAGCGTCCCTGCCCCGGTTGTCAAAAGGCGGTGTGGGATGGTGGCCCGCCTCCTGAATTACCGGATCAGCGCGCCCGGTTAATTGATCCGGTGACAGCGTATCAAATGACCTCGATCCTCGAAGGTGTCGTTCAACGCGGCACGGGGCGCACGATCAGAGAACTCGGCAAGCCCCTTGCGGGCAAAACCGGCACAACCAACGAGAGTCGCGATGCGTGGTTCGTTGGCTTTTCTCCTGACCTGACAGTAGGAATCTATATTGGTTTTGATACCCCCATCCCCCTGGGACAGGGCGAAGGCGGCACGCGCGTCGCTGCGCCCGTGTTCAAGGATTTTATGAAGGATGCCCTCGCAGACATTCCGTCCATCCCCTTTCGCGTGCCCCCCGGGGTGCGTTTGGTGCGAATCAATAGCCAAACAGGTTTGCTGGCACGCACAGGGGATAAAGATGTCATCCTCGAAGCCTTCAAACCGGGAACAGTACCCTCTGCACAGAGCGACGATGGCGGCACGACGCTTTTTGAAAGCAACGATGATCTGGGCCTGGGCGATGGTCTCTATTAGACGCGGGATGAGTATCGGAAAGAGCGGTTTTTTCATCTTTTTGTGTTGAAATATATTGTTTTTCTGTTTTGGGGTGGGTGCAAAAAAATATTGTTTTTTGGCGATAAAAGCCTTGACATCTTTTTTCTCCTCTGTCCTTTATCTTGTCAGCCTTTGATGGGTCGGCTTTTTTTGTGCGGTGATGTGTTCTGCGTCGGGCTGGCCTGTGTTTTTTGGATAAACTTTAGAGCAGGGTAGGTTTTGCGATGTGTCGTTTTTCTTCCAAATCATCTTTGTTGGCTGGTGTGTCTGCTGTTGTTCTGGCGGCAGGCGTTGGCTCTGGTGCCTTTGCCCAGACAGCGGTGGATTACACGTATAGTTTAACAGGTGAGGACTATTGGGCCGATGGTACAGCGAGAGCTAACACCTCCAGCACGAATATTGCGAACGCGAGAGATGGTGATCATCTGACATTGACCCGGGGCACTGTTCTTCTGAGACGTAATTCCAGAAGCAAGGAAATCGGGGTTTTGCGTAGTGGAACAGGTGGGGCGGGGAAGTTGGTTGTGCGCATCGTGGGCGATGGAAACGATCTTGTGGGCCGTATCGGAAAAATTCAAAAGCAAGGCAGTCAGGCGGTTGATCTGTTTGTTCATAACGTAGGAGGGGCAGGAGACTTAACAGAAGTTATTGTGACAGGAGATGCTGTTGTCGATGAGCTTACCATTAACATGACTGTTGCCCATCCGAATGGTTCAAAAGGCAGGGCCACTTTCGGCGGCGATTTAACGATTGAGAACAATGCCACTCTGAACGACCTCAATGCAAATAGTCGCGCTTATCTTGTTTTTAATGGGTCTGACGATCAGAGGATTCTGGGCACTGGCACGGCGAAGATCACCGCCGCCGCAGACGGCGAGGGCACGATTCAGGTTCTGAATGGCCGTGATGGTCTTGCACCGCGTAAGGCGACTTTTGACATAGAGATTGGTCACGATGCCGCGACGGATGCGAACGACAGACGCCTCAAGCAGTTGACGGTGGGCGACGCGTCGAAGGGCGGTCATGCGATTTTTAACAGGGGCGTTCATGTTGACAATATCAATGTGATTGCGGGGAATCACCAAGATGAGGACACGGTTGTCGAGTTTCGGGGAAATGTGTCCGGTGATACGATCAGGCTGACATCTACCAGTTCTGGCCAGCGTTTGTACGGCGCAGAGGCTATTTTCAATGCGTCAACCAGTGACATCACAGTTGACAATGAAATTGTTGGTGGTGATGACCATGGGGGTATGGTTAGAATTATCGGGGGCCGTTCCGGTAGTGGACAACGTAAGGTTACCTTTAACGGTAAACTCGGCTCGGGCGGCAGTAACCCGTTGCATCGGGTCTCTGTGGGTCGGAACGGTACGGGTGTTGCGGAGAATGACAAGTCTGCGGGTGAGGCTATTTTCAGAGAGGATGTCGATTCTCGTCATTTCGAGGTCAATGGCGGTAACGCGGCGAACGAACATTCACGTGCAACGGTTGAAAAGAATCTGAACACCTACGGCGCATTAGGCTTGGGCCGTGGCCGTGTGCGACTTTCAGATTATGACGGATCTGCCACTCTGATCATTGGCGGTGACAGTCGTTCTGCGACGGTGAATGACGCGGGTCAAAAGATCAGGGGTTTTATTGAAGCAGGCGGTGACGGACAGGGGACACTGATTGTTGATAACCGGGGTGATGCGGGCACAGGCCGTACCAGTAACAACAAAGTCACCTTCAGCAGTTCAGTCGGTCGCGATGGGACGGCCCTCAGGCAGATCACGCTGAAAGACGGCCGGACGACCTTTAACAGTGGTGTTTATGCCGATACAATCACGATCACCACAGGCGACGCGACAGTTTTCAAGGGCCATGTCAAGGCAGGAACAGGAGCGAACGAGGGGATCAAGCTGGGCACGACCAATGGTTCTGTGACCTTTAGCGGGACGACCGGACAAACGGTTGCGGGTAATATCATGCCGACGATCCCGGGTCGGGGCTGGATCACTGTGGCGAACAAGGCCGGTGTGACCTTTGAGGATGACCTGGGCACCGGAGCCGCCTGGCTGCGCCTCCTGACCCTGACGGGCCACGCGACTGCGGCGGATGCGTCCAAAGCGACCTTTAAGGGCAATGTCTATCTGAGAACCGGTGCGAACGGTGGTCTGGTTCTGGGTCAAAACACCGGGGTCACATTCAACGGAACAGACTCCCAAACGGTGGCCGGCAATATCACAAGTGCATCGGGTGGCAACTATGGCACAATCACCATCGATAACGATGACGGCGTGACCTTCAAGGGCGCATTGGGCGCAAGTGGTACGAACAACGGGTTGGATCGCCTGACCCTGAGCGATAACTCCGAGGCGACCTTTGAGGGTCATGTTTATCTGGCGAATGGCCTGATCCTGGGCAATAGCACCATCACCTTTGATGGTAGAAACCAAAACTGGCGGCCTGGCAGCAACCAGACCATCAAGGCAGACATCCGCAACAGCACGGGCAAGCGGGGGTCTGTTGTTGTGAATAACGGCGGCACGACGAATAATAATATTGTGACCTTTGAGGATGCTGTTGGCGCGACGGGGATCGGTAACGATCTTGCACTAATCACGCTGAGCGATGGTGTGGCGCGGTTTAAGGGTGATGTTTATGCGAGGTCGATCACGATCACCACAGGCGACGCGACAGTTTTCAAGGGCCATGTCAAGGCAGGAACAGGAGCGAACGAGGGGATCAAACTGGGCACGACCAATGGTTCTGTGACCTTTAGCGGGACGACCGGACAAACGGTTGCGGGTAATATCATGCCGACGATCCCGGGTCGGGGCTGGATCACTGTGGCGAACAAGGCCGGTGTGACCTTTGAGGATGACCTGGGCACCTCCCGCGCCTGGCTGCGCCTCCTGACCCTGACGGGCCACGCGACTGCGGCGGATGCGTCCAAAGCGACCTTTAAGGGCAATGTCTATCTGAGAACCGGTGCGAACGGTGGTCTGGTTCTGGGTCAAAACACCGGGGTCACATTCAACGGAACAGACTCCCAAACGGTGGCCGGCAATATCACAAGTGCATCGGGTGGCAACTATGGCACAATCACCATCGACAACGATGACGGCGTGACCTTCAAGGGCGCATTGGGCGCAAGTGGTACGAACAACGGGTTGAACCGCCTGACCCTGAGCGATAACTCCGAGGCGACCTTTGAGAGTCATGTTTATCTGGCGAATGGCCTGATCCTGGGCAATAGCACCATCACCTTTGGCGGGTCTGGCAACCAGACCATTGAGGCGGTCATCAGCAACAGCACGGGCAAGCGGGGGTCTGTCGTTGTGAATAACAGGAGCGGGACGAATAATAATATTGTGACCTTTGAGGGTGCTGTTGGCGCGACGGGGATCGGTAACGATCTTGCACTAATCACGGTGAGCGATGGTGTGGCGCGGTTTAAGGGTGATGTTTTTGCACAGAGTGTCGGGGTCAGTTCGACCGATGGCGCAGAGTTCAGGGGCAATGTGACCACAGGCGCAGTCGGGATTCTGTTTGCCGTAAACGATGAGGCCAAAATCACCCTGAACGGCACGGCGAACCAGACTGTGACGGGGGACATCACCCCGGATTTTGACGGGCGTGGTCGTCTGGTTGTGAACAACGCAGGTGCCACCAATAGCAACAAAGTGACCTTTGGCGGGTCAGTCGGTGCCGATGGGACGGCTCTCAAGCAGATCACGCTGAGCGATGGCCGGACGACCTTTAACAGTGGTGTTTATGCGAGGTCGATCACGATCAACACAGGCGGCGCGACAGTTTTCAAGGGCCATGTCAAGGCAGGAACAGGAGCGAACGAGGGGATCAAACTGGGCACGACCAATGGTTCTGTGACCTTTAGCGGGACGACCGGACAAACGGTTGCGGGTAATATCATGCCGACGATCCCGGGTCGGGGCTGGATCACTGTGGCGAACAAGGCCGGTGTGACCTTTGAGGATGACCTGGGCACCGCCGCCGCCAGACTGGGCCTCCTGACCCTGACGGGCCACGCGACTGCGGCGGATGCGTCCAAAGCGACCTTTAAGGGCAATGTCTATCTGAGAACCGGTGCGAACGGTGGTCTGGTTCTGGGTCAAAACACCGGGGTCACGTTCAGCGGAACAGACTCCCAAACGGTGGCCGGCAGTATCACGAGCGCATCGGGGGGCAACTATGGCACGATCATCATCGACAACGATGTGACCTTCAAGAGCGCATTGGGCGCAAGTGGTACGAACAACGGGTTGAACCGCCTGACCCTGAGCGATAACTCCGAGGCGACCTTTGAGAGTCATGTTTATCTGGCGAATGGCCTGATCCTGGGCAATAGCACCATTACCTTTGGCGGGTCTGGCAACCAGACCATTGAGGCTGATATCCGCAACAGCACGGGCAAGCGGGGGTCTGTCGTTGTGAATAACAGCGGCACGACGAACAGGACGGTGACCTTTGAGGATGCCGTTGGCGCGCCGGGGAACGGTAACGATCTTGCACGACTCACACTGGACAACGGCCAGACGGTTTTTGCCGGTGCTGTTTATGCCGGAACGATTGACGTCAATGCCGACAGCGACGGGACGACCTTCAACAGCTCTGTGACCACGCGCGCGGGCCTGACGCTGGCGGGTGCGGCGACTTTCAAGGGGTCTGTCACCACCGGGGTCAACGGTCTGGTCTTTGATGGGGCGGGGGGGTCTGCGACCTTTGCCGGGACGGGGGCACAGGGTTTTGCCAATGCGATCACGACGACGCAGGATAATCAGGGGGCGATCACCATTGCCAACACAGCCGGTGTGACCTTTGAGGGTAATTTGGGCACGACCAATGCCAGACTGGCTGGTCTGACCCTGCACACCGGCACCAAAGCGACGCTTGAACAGTCCGGTTACTTTGCCGGTAATGTCACAATCGGCAACAGAGCGACCCTGATTGTCGGTGATGCCAGCGGGGTCACCGGCACCAATGGACGCGG
Source organism: Kiloniellaceae bacterium (assembly GCA_965199245.1). Classification (GTDB taxonomy): domain Bacteria; phylum Pseudomonadota; class Alphaproteobacteria; order Kiloniellales; family Kiloniellaceae; genus Carbonatibacter. Next base: position 646,542 of record CBDAQP010000001.1, on the reverse strand, counting down.
GACAGGGGCGACGGCCGCGCAAACGATCACGGGCGACATTGTTGCGGGCGATGACGGACAGGGCGATCTGGAGATCAGGAACCGCTCGGGCCATGCCACGGGTCGCAAGGTCTCCTTTACGGGATCGATCGGTACCGCAGAGGCTGCCCTGAACAGGATCACGGTTGCCGATGGGGAAACGACCTTTGGCGGTGATGTTTATGCGGGCAACCTGACGATCACCGCGCGCGATGCGACGACCTTCAAGGGTCATGTCAAGGCCGGAACGCAGTTCGAGCTTGGCAACGGAAGTTCTGTCACCTTTGGCGGGACGGCCGGACAGACGATCACGGGCGATATCACAGGCGCGGCAGATGGCAATGGCGCGATTATTATTGCCAACACCCACGCGGATGGCGTGATCTTCGGGGGGCAGCTGGGGACGGCTGTTGCCAAACTCGACAGCCTGACTGTGAACGAGGATGCCAAAGTGACCTTTAACCAGCCTGTTTATCTGTCGGGTGATCTGACAGCGCACAGGAAGAGTACTCTCACCCTGGGGCCTGCCTTTGGGGAGCGGACGGGGGATGCGGCAGATCGAGCGTTTATAACGGTGGGGGGTAATTTTGATCTGGGCACTGCGGATGCGGACAACAGTGTCAGGATTGCCTTTGACTCCTCCTTTACCGAGGGAGAGCAGAAACTGATCAACAAGGACTTGAGTGCAGCCATCGACAACGGCAAGCTGATCCTTGTGGAGAGTAATGTTTTAAAATACGAGCTTGCGACGGATGACGGGGGGAGCGTTATTGCGTGGGCCAAGGGCTTCAAGTCAGCAGGCGAGGTGTCGTCGAAGCTGGGCGTGTCGCCCTCTGAAGCCTCTGTGCTTTTGGCGGCCTCGTCCCTTGCGAAGGATTTACCTGCGAACGACCCTGTGAAGAAGATTCTCGAGGAGGCGACCCGGGCGGGGAATGAGGCGAAAGGCAAGCGGCTTGCGGCCCAGCTCACGCCGCAGATGACCGCGCTGGGCGGGGCGACGGCGGCGGTGGTCTCGACGGGGACACAGGTGGCGGGTGTGTTGTCCGACCGTCTTGCTCTGCAGCGCGGAGGGGACAGCCAGAGCGGATTTGCGACCGGGGGCGAGGGGCTGGACAGGGCCTTCTGGCTCAAGCCGTTTGGCAGCCGGGGCAAACAGGCGAAGGACAAAAAACAGAGGATTGACGGTTATGACACCTCTGCACGGGGCCTTGCGGTGGGTGTGGATGCCCCTGTGGGGGAACGGGGTCGTGTGGGGACGGCTCTGGCCTATAGCACCAGCCGGATGACGGGCAAGGGTGTTGGCGAGGATAAGACGGATGTCAGGAGCTGGCAGGTTTCTGTTTACGGGGATTACAGCACGGCGCGTTATTATGTGGACGGTCAGGTGGGCGTCGGGCGCAATGATGTGAGCACGACCTCGCGTGTGGCGGGTTTGAGGCGCAAGTCGGCTTATGACACGACCAGCCTGACGGCCTCTGTGGGCGGGGGTGTGCCAATGAACCTTGATGCGAGCACGACGCTGACCCCGACGGCGGGTCTGTCGTGGACGCGGGTGGGGTCGGCGAAATACACCACGACGGGGGCGTTGAGCCTGAACCAGAAGATCACGGTGGGGTCGATTGATGCGGTTGTGGGGACGCTGGGCACCCGCCTGCACAAAGAGATCACCCGGGGGAACGGCACCCTTGTTCCCGTGGCGCGTGTGGGGCTGTCCTATGACTTTGCGGGGGATCAAACGACGGCACGCGGCCGGTTCACCGGCGGTGGCAACCGCTTTACGGTCAAGGGGGCGAAGGTCAAAAAGCTGTCAGGCACCGCAGGGGTGGGCCTGAGCTATAATGCCCCGCGCTGGTCAATCGGGGCGGACTATGACCTGAGTGCCCGCACCGGCTACACGGGCCACAGTGCCCGCCTGAATGCCAGGGTCAAGTTCTGACCTACCCTGTGAACTTGACCCAGCGGCGGCCCCGAAAGGCAACAGCCTTTCGGGGTTCTGTTTGTCCGGCTTATGCGCGTGCAACTTGTCCGGCTTATTGGAACATGACACTTATAACAACTTTCAGAAAATTTGACTTATGTGTCTTGGCGTTTCTTTCCCTTGTGTGATTTTTAACGGGACACTTTATTGGAGGTCTCCATGGGACGCGCCATTTCCTTTTTGGCTTATAATATGAACCGCCTGATCTTCCATGAATAATGCCCAAAAAAACGGTTAATATAGGTGTTCAGATGATAACGACTCGCAAAGACGGCCTGTTTAGAATCATCGTGCGACATACTTAGAGTCACGCTACACGAGATATATCGGCAGAGCGGGTGTGGGCGGGCTTTTTCATCCTGGTTCTCACGATTTTTTGCTGTTTCCTGGATGGCTTCAGACATATTCCAGGCGTATTCCCAAGGTTATGACACCTTCAGTAAGAGCGCATGACATATCGTATTCCTGTGATCTACAGACTGAAAAATTGACTCTCAGGCCGTGACCATATTTTTTAGCTGGCTGTTGGCAACGGCCAACATGGCATAATCGGGTTGGGCATTGAGGATAATTTGTGACAGGATCCCTTCGCTTTGCCTGACCAGTTCGCTGTGCGCGTGCGCCCATTGTTCAATGGTTGTGTCGAGTGGGGTGCCTGGCTCGGAAAAGTCCAGGATTTTGAGACTGAGTTCGGCCTGATGACTCAAGAGGTCATCGATCAGTGCATTGATCGCCAGTTTATCCCAAACGGATGTGCCAGGCAGGGCGCGGGCCGCCTTGCGCAGGCTGTTGATCCCGTAGGTTTGTCCGACGGCGAAATAGATCCGGCTGGCGTCTTCCACCGTCCGGCGGCAGGCACTGGCGATGCGGGTGATATCCCCTGCAGATCCCAAGGCCCGCAAACCTGCGATCCGTTTGGCAAGCGGTTCATGAACGCCCGCCGCGACCAGTGTGATTACACGTTGAGCCATTTCGTTTTTGTCGTCATCGGGCAAGAGGCGATCAAGATTATTTGCCAAAACAGAAACAGGAAGGCGCGCTGTTTCGCGTTCCATATCAATGGGGTGTTTACTGTTTCGCAGAAGCCAGACTGTGGCCTGTTCGACAAGCCGACCACAGTCGGCCAGCAAATCAGCCTGAAGTGAAGTGATGACTCGATTGTCAAGGTTTTCGATAGCGTTATAGAGGCTATTCATATCAAAAGCGGTATGAATCACGCGCCACGCCCGCACAACAGCATCAGATGAAAAACCTGTTTTTTCATGGATATCGTGCACAAAAGTGATGCCAGTGCGGTTCACCACGTCATTGGTCAGGGCGGTGGCAATAATTTCACGGCGCAGACTGTGTTGTGTGATGGCATCGGCGTAGCGTTCTTGCAAAGCGCGGGGGAAATAACTGATGAGTTCTTGCGTCACCGCCGGATCATCGGGCAGGTCGGATTGAATCAGGTCATCATAGAGTGCAATCTTGGCATAGCTTAACATTGTGACCAGTTCAGCGCGTTCCAGCCCTTGACCTTTTTGTTTGCGGTCTGCAATTTCTTCGTCGTTGGGCAGAACGGCAAGTACCCGATTGAGCAGGCCCTGTTTTTCGAGGTGGTGCATATAGTGAACGATGCGACCCATCATCCGCTTCCCAACGATTGCGGTCACAGAAATTGACTGACTTTGCAGGTAATTGTCCCGCAGAACCAGTGTGGCGACGTCTTCTGTCATCTCGACAAGCAATTTATCGCGTTCCGGGCGTGTTAGTCCTCCATGACGTTCGATGGCTCCCAGTAGGATTTTAATGTTGACTTCGTGGTCGGAACAGTCAACGCCTGCCGAGTTGTCGAGGAAATCAGTATTGATCTTTCCGCCCCTCCGACCAAATTCGATCCGCGCCTGCTGTGTGATGCCGAGGTTTGCACCCTCGCCAATGACCTTACACCCCAATTCCTGGGCATCGATGCGTAAGGTGTCATTGGCGCGGTCGTCAGCATTGGCATGGCTTTCCTGGCTGGATTTGACATAGGTTCCAATTCCCCCAAACCAAAGCAATTCAACCTTTGTACGCAGGATGGCGCGAATCAGGTCATCTGGTGACAGGTTTTTCTGATCGAGGGCGAGAAAATCTTTCATTTCGGTGGTTAATGAAATGGATTTTGCTTTTCGCCCAAAAATGCCACCGCCTTTTGAAATCAGGGCTGGATCATAATCTGCCCATGATGAGCCGGGTTGGTCAAAAAGCCGTTTGCGTTCTGCCCAGCTTTGGGCCGGATCAGGGTTGGGGTCGATAAAAATATGCTGGTGGTTAAAGGCCGCTTGCAAGCGAATCTGTCGAGATAACAGCATTCCGTTGCCAAAAACATCACCCGCCATATCGCCGACACCAATAACCGTGAAGGGGCTATTTTGGATATCCTTGCCCAGTTCGCGAAAATGACGTTTAACCGATTCCCACGCTCCGCGTGCGGTAATGCCCATGCCTTTGTGGTCGTAGCCTGCCGAACCGCCGGAGGCAAAGGCATCACCCAGCCAGAAATTATAGTCCGCACAGATGGCATTGGCGGTGTCGGAAAAGCGGGCTGTACCCTTGTCGGCGGCAACAACCAGATAGGTGTCATTCCCGTCGTGCCGAATGACGTCCTGTGGCGGAACAACCTGTCCTTCGATGATGTTATCGGTCAAATCTAGTAAACCGCGAATGAAGGTTTTATAGCAGGTAATGCCTTTTTCTTGTAGCGCGGCGCGTCCGGCAGGGGGATTTTTGACAACAAAACCACCCTTGGAGCCAACAGGAACGATTACCGCATTTTTGACGTGTTGTGCCTTGACCAGTCCGAGGATCTCTGTGCGAAAATCCTCGCGCCGGCCTGACCAGCGGATTCCCCCCCGAGCCACAGGGCCAAAGCGCAGGTGAACACCCTCGACGTCGGTGCCATAAACAAAAATTTCACGAAAGGGGCGGGGTAGGGGCAGGTCTGTAATTTGGCCTGAGTCAATTTTGAACGACAGGCAACTTTCAGGGCTGGCGTCATAGCGTTCGGCATTGGTGCGTAGTGTATTGAAGATGACGTTACAAAAACGTTGGATAATGTGATCTTCGTCTCGGTTTTCAACGTCCTTGAGAGCGGTGTTTATTTTGTTGATGATGGTCTCTTGTGTCGGGTGGCTCGCCCCGGCTTTCAAGAATCGTCTGGTGAAAAGCTGGAGCAGAAGTGTGGTGGTTTTTGGGTTTTTGGACAGAGTTTTTTCCATGTAGCGCCGGGAAAAGGCAATGCGGGCCTGGAGCAAATAGCAACAATAAGCCCGCAAGATCGTTACGTCGCGTACAGTGAACGCACAGGAGAGGACAAGCCGATTAAAGCCATCGCTTTCCATATGCCCGCGCCAAACGGCGGCAAAGGCAGTATGAAAGGCATCGCGCACCCGCCAAAGTTCAACGGTGCTGTGATCTGATGCGATCATTTCAAAATCGTGAATCCATAATTTTCGCTCAGAGCCAGTGAGCAGGTAGGGCGTTTCAGACAGAACATTTAATCCCATATTTTCCAGCATGGGCAACATATCGGAAAGCGCGGCATTGGCTTGGTAGAGGTAAATTTTAAGACGTAACCGATTGGTGTCTTCCCCCGGGTGTTGATAGAGGTTCAGGGCCAGGTCGCCTTCTTGTTCGGCTTCTCTTGCTTTGGCAAGGTCTTCAACAGCGATGGCTGCTGAAAAGTTTTCTTGATAGGACAGCGGGAAGAGCCAGCGGTTCAGAGTGTTTCTTTCAAGGCCTCCCTTGTCATTGAGGGCTTGATCCAGTCTGTCTTCCCAGCTTCGCGTAGCCTCTGCAATCTCTTGTTCCAGAGCCTTGACATTGACTTCGGGGATTGTAGGTGGATGTCCCGGTTCCATTTTGATAATGAAGTGAATGCGGGCCAGCCGTGAGTTGCCGAGATGGACGGAAAAGGACGATACTTTCCCGCTGTAGGCCGTACAGATCATCTGCGCGACATTCCGGCGCAGTCTTGTGTCAAAGCGATCACGTGGAATGTAAGCAAGGCAGGAGATAAAGCGTTTGAAGGGATCGTGACGCACAAAGAGCGCGACCCGCACCCGTTCGCGTAAGTGCAAAATCCGTAGTGCCGAGTCAAAAAGATCGTCTTCTTTCGTTTCAAAGAGTTCATGGCGTGGGAAGGTTTCCAGCGTGTGCTGCAGGGCCTTTCCGTCATTGCCTCCTTCTCTGAATCCTGCCCGCGCGATGACGTTTTTGATTTTTTGACGCAATAGCGGAATATCCAGCGGTGACTCGTAGGCAGAGGAGGTAAGCAATCCGGCAAAGAGTGTTTCACCGATCACCTCTCCAGCCGCGTTAAAGCGCTTGACCGCGATGGTATCCATGTGGGCGGTGCGATGAACGCGGGCACGTTTGTTGGCTTTGCTAATGCGTAACAATGACGGGGCGACCAGAAAGGTTCTGATATCTTCGGGCAGATGACCGAGGTTGCGCAGGCCATCAAAGAGCGTCATGGCAGACCCCCTGAGGACACCAAGGGAACCGGGGTTGATTTTATGGATAAGCCCGGAATTTTCGCCCTTGAAGCTACAGGATCTGACTCCGAGAAATGTAAAGTTGTCCTGGCAAAGCCAGCTGAGAAAATCCAATGATTCGGCGACCTCTTCCCTGCCCAGAGGCGGGGGGTTTTTCCTGATGTCTACGATTGTGTCCTCGAGATATTTTTTCATCTCTCCGTAGTCGGTAACGGCATTGTGAACGTCACGAAAAACGCGATCCAGTTCGGCTTCTATGGCTTGTTCGCGCTCGATGTCTTCTTCGGCAATGAGAACCTGAATCAAGGATTCGACCCTGCTTTCGGGGACTTCGGGGGCATCAATGGATAAAATGTCAACCAGCTGTCCGTCCTTGTCTCGTTTGATCCGCATGACCGGATGGATCATCAAGAGGATGTCTTTTCCCATCCGCTGCAACGCACCGCTCAGCGAGTCGAGGAGAAAGGGCATGTCATCGCTGATAATTTCGATAATGGTCTGTGGCCCGGTTCTTTGGTCAAGGTGCGAAACGCGTACGATCCGTTCATCTTCTTTTCGGCATTGGATGCTGTTTCTGGCGTGCAGGGCGAGGTCAGAAAGTTCTTCGGGGCTTTTGTTGTTGATGCCATCCCGATCAACATTGTGGAAAAATTGCGGGATAAAGGACTGAATGTCCTCTGCATTTGGCTGTTTTCTTGCCGCATGGGCCGCGATCTGTGCAATCAGTGTCTCGTGTTGGGTCATGGTCGTGCCGTGGTGCTTTTTTTTCGGAGGCTTTTTTTGATGAAGTCCTGGAGCAGGGGGTCTGCGACAATCATGGGACAGCGGGTGCTGAGCAGGCCAAGATAGAACAGGATATTTTTTGCCTCGCTTTTCAAGGCATCTTTCTGTGCAGAGTCAAGGGGTTCACGGCGCACAATACGGGCCAGTGGTTCACGAAGAGAGGGTGGTGTTGACTGTTGTGCAAACTCTGTGGCGCAGGTGCAATGCTCCCCGCGTTGCGCCGCTGCCTCTGTCCCGATTTTTTTGGTGAGTTCCTGAGTACAAAAAGACAGCAGGTCTTCTGTTTCAAGTGCCTGCGCAGAACCGTCTGCAGGGGAAAGGGTCAGGGCAAAAATGTAGAGGAAACAAACGACCAGAAAAGGAGGGGCAGAAAAGCTCATTTCTGTCGATCTACCCTGATTTTTTCTTTTCGGGCAGAAAAATCCAGAAACTTGACAGCAGGGTAAAGCCAGGCGAGGCCAGTGAGGAGCGCATAGAAAATCTGGATAGCCCAGTGCTGCGGCAAGAGATCGGCAAGACTGACAACCAGCACAATATAGACGCCGAGTCCAAGGAGAAGAATGAAATAACCCCTATTGAGTGTTAACACGCGCAAGACCCTATATCGTCCGTCAAGTCGTCCTCAAGACAAGGACAGTTTTTTACGAGGATAAACCGAAAAAGAACACGAGGACAAGCCCTTTTTCTTTAACCTGAACAATCATTTAAGGGAAATCAAACCCGGGGAGGATGGAGGGCGGGGAAAATGGAGCGGGCGATGAGATTCGAACTCACGACATTCACCTTGGCAAGGTGACGCTCTACCCCTGAGCTACGCCCGCATCCGAAAGAAAACATTGTTTCTTTTGTCAGAGTTCGGAGACTTACTCCACCATTTTAGGCAACGCAACCTTTTTTTATGTCTGGTTCCCACTATTGTGGCACAGGTCAGCCTTTATGTCGGTCGAGTGCTTGCAATTCGTCTCATTTTGGCTCTTGTATTTCGGGTCAGGTGTGTACATCTGGTGGATAGAGATATTGTTATAGGGGGGAGACATGCAGAGCACGACGATAGCAGGGGTGGTCAAGGACACGACCCAGCAGAATTTCCAGCGCGATGTGTTGGATGCGTCCCGTGAAAATCCGGTTATCGTTGATTTTTGGGCACCGTGGTGTGGCCCCTGTCAACAGTTGATGCCCGTTCTTGAATCAGCAGTTCGCAAGGCGGGGGGCGCGGTCTCTCTGGTCAAGGTCAATATCGATGAAAACCAGATTCTGGCGGGGCAGTTGCGTGTTCAATCTGTCCCGACAGTCTATGCGTTCTTTCAGGGGCGTCCCGTTGATGGCTTTGCAGGGGCAAAATCCCCCAGTGAAATTGCCGATTTCGTCACGCGTCTTGTCGAGACGGCGGGGACGGGGAACGACCCCCTGGCGCAGGCTGTCGCGCAGGCACAGGCGGCTTTTGAGGCCCGGCAATACGATACGGCACTGTCCCTTTACGGGCAAATTTACCAGGCCGATCCGTCCCGTATTGTCGCGATTCAGGGGGTTTTGGATTCTCAGCTGGCCTTAGGGCGCGAATCAGATGCGCGGATTTTCCTCGAGTCCCTCCCTCCGGAACAGACACAGGCTCCGGAGCTGGTCGCAATTATCACACGTTTGAAACTATCCGCAGAACGCAAGGATTCGAATGAAATTTCCGCACTGCGGCAAAAAATTGAACAGGCCCCGGACGATCATCAGGCATATTTTGATCTGGCTGTTGCACTTCAGGCAGAGGGTCAGCGTGCGGAGGCCGCAGGCCTGCTACTGGATATTTTTTCCCGTGATCGCGATTGGAACGATCAGGCCGCCCGCCGAAAGCTGCTGGAATTTTTTGAAGCCTGGGGACCCACAGATTCCTTGACGGTCAAAATGCGGGGTCGTCTGTCGTCGCTTCTTTTTTCCTAAAGACGAAAATGACCATGCTTCGCTCCCCCTGCGCCGAAGACCTCCCTGTGAACATTCCGGTCTTTCCCCTGGTGGGGGCTGTTCTTTTACCGGGGGGGCACTTGCCGCTGACTGTCTTTGAACCGCGCTACCTGGCGATGGTTGACCGCGCCCTGTCATCTGATCGCACAATCGGCATGATTCAGCCTGCTGTGAAGGGAAAGGGTCACGTCGTGGATCAGGCCCCGTTTTATTCCGTTGGCTGTGCCGGGCGGTTGGTTAATTTTGCTGAAATGGATGACGGATGCTATCGCATTTCCCTAAAAGGTCTCATCCGCTTTCGGGTGGGAGCTATAGAGCTCATGCCAGAAAATTTTTATATGATGGCGGCTGATTTTTCTTCTTTTGGTGATGATGTGGCCCGGGGCCATTCTGATTCCGGTATCCAGGGCGGCGAAGACAGGGCGCGATTTTTGTCGATTCTGTCGCGTTATTTCGAGGTACAGTCTCTTGATGTCGACTGGACGGCGGTTGAACGTGCGCCTTTTGACCAGCTCATCACGGCCCTTGCGATGAGCTGTCCTTTTCTGCCTGCTGAAAAACAGGCTATTCTCGAAGCCCCCAGCCTCGCGATGCGGGCCGATGTGATGGAGGTCATTATGGAAATGGCTCTCTATCCCGGCTCTGAAGCGTGAACCTTTTTAAATTTGTGCAGAGGGTGGCAGGGGTGATATTTTTTGTGATATTCTGAGGGTGCTTTCCTCTTAATGACGTGTTGGAGTTGAAACGGATGACGACTTGCCTTGATCCAGAATTGCTTGCCATTTTGGTCTGTCCTGTGACAAAGGCTCCTCTTGTCTATGATGCCGATGCACAGGAGCTGATCTGTGAAGACTCCGGATTGGCTTATCCCGTGCGCGACGGGATTCCTGTGATGCTGGTCGACGAAGCGCGTTCACTTGCCTCATGACGATTCGTGAAGAAAACGCACAGGTGGCCAGTGCGCAGGTTGTTGTGAGCGATTTGACCTATCTGTCCGCACAGCGGGTTTTGCAGGTCACCTTTGCTACGGGGTGTATTTTTTCTCTGCCTGCGGAATATTTGCGGGTTGAAAGCCCGTCGGCAGAGATTCAGGGTCATTCCCCCGGTGAAAAAAAAATTGTTGCGGGGCGCAGGTTTGTCGGGATTACAGCCCTTGAACCCGTCGGCAACTACGCAGTGCGGATTGTTTTTGATGATTTGCATGAAACTGGCCTCTATTCCTGGCAATATCTTGACAGGCTGGCCCGTAACCAGGACAAAATTTGGGCGGATTACCTGTGCGCCCTCAAAGAAAGAGGACTGTCCCGTGACCCTGAAAAACGTGTCATGTGATGTGCGTGCGCCTCTTGACGGCGCACTCTTCGCCGCTGTTGAACGCGCTGTGGCAGAGTTGCGTCGGGGACAGCCTGTGCTCGTCTATGAGGGGGCAGGCTGTGCCCTGGTTCACGCGGCTGAAACGTTGGCATTTCCCTATGGTTTGTCAGGTGGTTTATGGGGTGATCTGGGCCAACCTTGCCTTCTTTTGACCGCGCGTCGGGCCTCTGTTCTGGGGCTGACCGTAGAAGAAGGGCATCAGGGCGCGGTTTTTGCTGTTGATCTGTCTGGTCGCCCGTTTTCGCAGCCCCCTTTGTCGTGTGATCAGGTCTCTGCGCTTTTTGATCCCTTGTATGATCCGGTTCGTGAGCATGACTCCGGGGTTTTCGTGCAGGCCCATTGCTCCCGGGATTTAGCAGAGGGGGCTGTTGACCTGGTGAAGCTGGCCCGGCTTTTGCCAGCGGCTTTTTTTACAGAACTTCCCGCAGGTTGCGCCGATGCGCGGGCGGTCGTTGCAAAACGCCATGACCTGTTGTGTGTGTCTGTGTCAGACATTACAGACTACAAGAGACGCTGTGCTGTTGCGTTGAAACCTGTGACAACGGCGTCTGTTCCCCTGGATATTGCGGAACGGGTTGCGGTGACGGCTTTCCGCCCCGCAGATGGAGGAGTGGAACACCTTGCCCTGCAAGTCGGCGACTGCCCGCCCGATCAACCCGTGTTGGTGCGGTTACATTCAGAATGCTTTACCGGTGATCTTTTGGGCAGTCTGCGTTGTGACTGTGGTGACCAGTTGCGCGGTGCGTTGGTCATTATGGCAGAGGCAGGAGGGGGGATTTTGCTTTATCTGTCACAAGAAGGCCGGGGAATTGGCCTGATGAACAAGTTACGCGCCTACGCGCTTCAGGATCGGGGTGCTGATACGCTGGAGGCCAATGAAATGATTGGCTTTGACCCTGATGAGCGCCTTTATCGCCCCGCCGCAACCATGTTGCGCCATCTCGGTTTTGACACTGTGCGCCTGATGACAAATAACCCGGATAAGGTCGCCGAACTTGAACGCTGTGGAATTCGTGTGGTGGACAGGGTCGAACATACCTTTCCTGCCAATGGGCATAATGAATTTTATCTCAAAACCAAGGCTACCCGTTTTGGTCATCTGATGCGCCGCCCCTTTTGAAAAAAAGGAATAGGCCATCGATTTTTTGCGATTGGTTTCACTCAGGCACGACGAAAAGGAAAATGTTATGACGGACGAGGAAAAACAAATGTCAGATACTGAACAAAAAGAGCACACACCAAAAAGTGAAACAGCTGAGTCTGTTGCGTGTGAGGACGCACCGGAAAAAGCACTCCCTGACGAGGTGATTGAGCTGATCTCTGCCCTGGAATCTGAAAAGGCAGAGATAAAAGATCAGCTTTTACGCACGATGGCAGAGATGGAAAACCTGCGGGCGCGGACAAAACGCGAAAAGGAAGATGCCGCCCGCTACGCGCCACAACGTTTGGTCGTTGACCTGTTGGAGGTCATGGATAACCTCCAACGCGCGGTTCAATCCGTTCCGGCAGATGCCGTTGCGGGATCAGATCAATTGAAAACCCTGTTAGATGGTGTTACCATGACCAACCGTGCCTTTATTCAGGCGTTTGAAAAACACGGTATTACCGAGGTCCCGGCCCTCGACCAACGCCTTGACCCCCACCACCACGAGGCCTTGTTTGAAGTCCCCGACCCCGATCGTCCCGCAGGCACAGTTGTTCAGGTGATTCAACCTGGATTCAAGCTCCACGACCGCCTGTTACGCCCTGCGCGTGTCGGCGTTGCCAAGGGTGGCAGTGCATCCCCGGAGACAACAGGCGAAAATGTTGACACTCACGTGTAACCTCGGTTTTCTTTTGCCTTTCGGGGAAAAATAGACTAGCTGTTGAGTATCTTTCAAAACCTCCAGCCTCTGTGTTTTGAGAGGTGTCCTGTTGTTTTGATGTAAAGGCTCCTTAATTTTGGTCTGATCGGGGAATCAATCGACTCATGGTATTTTTTCGCGCCCGCAAATTTTGGCTCTTCTTCTTTGTCTTTGCTGTGCTGGGTGGCTGTGCGCCCGATGCCCAGCGTCCCGAGAGCTGGAAGGATGATACCGAACGCCAGTTGGAAAAAACAGGGGGTTCAATTCTTGGCTCCGGGTCGAGGGGGAATTTTATTTTTGGCGGGCCAGAGGACAAGGACCAGGGCAGCGGGTCGGGGATCGGGGTCAATGCCTTTTTCTGGCGGGCCGCGTTGGATACGCTGTCCTTTATGCCGCTGTCCTCCGCTGATCCGTTTGGTGGGGTGATATTGACCGACTGGTATAGCGACCCGGGCAACCTGAGCGAACGGATCAAGGTCAATGTCTTTATCCTGGGGCGGTCTTTGCGATCGGATGGGTTGCGGGCAACAGTTTTTCGCCAGCGTCTTGATAACGGGGTCTGGGTTGATGCCCCGGTTGATCCCGACACGGCAACAAAACTGGAAGACACCATTCTCACCCGTGCGCGTGAAATCCGCGTTGGACAAAACAGCGACCAATGACCCGCTATAATCACCGCGACACTGAAAAAAAATGGCAGGATATCTGGGCGGAAAAAAAAGTTTTCTGCACAGCGAGTGTTAAAGATTCTCATCAGCCGAAATACTATGTCCTGGAAATGTTCCCCTATCCATCGGGACGCATTCACATGGGGCATGTGCGTAACTATACGCTGGGCGATGTGGTGGCACGCACCAGGCGTGCGCAGGGATTTCATGTCCTTCACCCCATGGGCTGGGATGCTTTTGGCCTGCCAGCGGAAAATGCGGCGATGGAACACGGTGTTCATCCGCGCCAATGGACAACACAAAATATCGCCACGATGCGTGCACAGTTGCAGTCCATGGGCTTGTCGCTGGACTGGTCGCGCGAAATTGCCACCTGTCATCCCGAATACTATCGCCATGAACAAAAAATGTTTTTGGACTTTCTCGCCGCCGGCCTCGTGGAGCGCAAGGAGTCCTGGGTCAACTGGGATCCCGTGGATCAAACGGTTCTGGCCAATGAACAGGTTGTCGAAGGTCGCGGCTGGCGATCCGGGGCCGTGGTTGAAAAACGCCAGCTCAGCCAGTGGTTTTTGAAAATCACCGCTTTTGCCGATGACCTGCTCGCTGGACTCGATAGTCTTGAACGCTGGCCGGACAAGGTGCGGACGATGCAACGCAACTGGATCGGACGTTCTGAAGGGGCGGAGGTTTCATTTGAGATTATCACCGACAATGGAAAAACCGCCGCCGGGCAGGAGACCGTTACGGTCTATACGACGCGACCCGACACGTTGTTTGGAGCGTCTTTTTGTGCGTTGGCCCCCAATCACCCCGTGACGGCGGCCCTGTGTGACAAGAGTGACTCCCTAAGGGCCTTTGTTGCGGATTGTAACCGCACGGCAACCAGTGAGGAAGCGATTGAAACGGGGGAAAAGCGGGGTTTCGATACGGGTTTGCGGGTGCAGCATCCCTTTGATCCCACGCGTGACCTGCCGCTTTATGTCGCGAACTTTGTTCTGATGGACTATGGCACCGGGGCCGTTTTTGGCTGTCCGGCGGGGGATCAACGTGACCTTGACTTTGCGCGCAAATACAACCTGCCCGTGACTCCGGTGGTTCTGCCTGTGGGTGGAGAGGCAGAAAATTTTGCCATTACCGACACCGCTTTTACTGGTGACGGGACACTGTTCAATTCGGATTTTCTCGATGGTTTGTCGGTTGAGCAGGCCAAGGCACGGGCGGTTGAACGTTTGGAAGAATTGGGCAAGGGACGGCGAACCGTCAGCTATCGCCTGCGCGATTGGGGGGTTTCGCGCCAGCGTTACTGGGGCTGTCCCATTCCCATTATTCACTGTGTGGCCTGTGGTGCGGTTCCGGTTCCGGACGATCAATTGCCTGTTATCTTGCCCGATGATGTGTCATTCGATCAGCCGGGCAATCCGCTTGACCATCATCCAGCCTGGAAAAAAACAACCTGCCCGGCTTGTGGTCAGGCGGCAGAGCGTGAAACAGATACCTTTGATACCTTTATGGAATCATCGTGGTATTTTGCCCGCTATTGCTCGCCCTGTGCTTCACAACCGGTTGAGGCAGCGGATGCGGCCTATTGGCTGCCCGTCGATCAGTATATTGGCGGGGTTGAACATGCGGTGATGCACCTGCTCTATGCCCGTTTTTTCAGCCGGGCGATGCAGCGGGTCGGCCTGGCGACATGGGATGAACCCTTTGCCGGACTCTTCACGCAGGGCATGATCTGCCATGAAACCTACCAGGACGAAAAGGGAAAATGGCTATCCCCCGATGCGGTTGAAAAGCATGCGGATGGGAAGTTTTATGACCATGATGGGTCGGCAGTCACCGTCGGCCCGTCAATTAAGATGTCAAAGTCAAAGAAAAATACCGTTGATCCAGCTGATATTCTTGACAACTATGGCGCGGATGCAGCGCGGTTTTTTATTCTGTCCGATAGCCCGCCCGAGCGTGATCTGGAATGGACGGACGCAGGCATTGAAGGGGCCTGGCGGTTTCTTCAGCGGTTATGGACGCTGGTAAAGACGGCGGATTTGCCTGTGCCCAATGTTGAAAAGCCTGCTGACTTTTCACCCAAGGCAACAGCCTTGCGGCAAAAGGCCCATCGTACCCTGGCTGGTTTGACAGAGAGTCTTGACAGCTTTCGATTCAATGGTGCTGTGGCGCGGATTTATGAACTGACCAATAGCATTTCGCGCTTTACGCCGGACACAGCACCAGACCGTTGGGCTTTGCGCGAGTCGCTGGAGATTTTAATTCTGCTCTGCGGGCCGATGATTCCCCATATTGCGGCGGAACTATGGGAAAAACTGGATCATGATGATCTGTTGGTCAATCATCCCTGGCCCACGCCCGATCCGGCACTGTTGGTCGATGAGACAAAAACAATTCCGGTGCAGGTTAATGGCAAGCACCGCGCCAATATCACAGTCTGTGGCGATTGGGACACAGAAAAGGTCAAGGTCTTGGCCCAAACGGCGGCAGCGCGGGCTATTGCGGGCAAAGAGATTCGCAAGTTTATTGTGGTCAGGGATCGAATCGTCAATATCGTGGTGGGATAATGGGCAACAGCATCAAAAGAGGCGGGTTTTTTGTTCTCGTGCTGGCACTGGTTGTTTCTGGCTGTGGCTTTCGCCCACTCTATAAAAAGGGCGATCAAACAACGGTGGCTGATTTTCAGACTATTTGGATTGACACTATTTCGGGGCGCGGTGGGCAGATATTGCATAACTTTTTGCGTGACCGGATCAACCCTTATGGACAGCCCACTGCGCCGCGCTATCGTTTGGCGGTGAGTCTGTCAGAAACCAATACCGGCCTTTCTCCCCGTGCTGACGGAACGCAGGCCCGTAGCAGCCAATCCGTGACAGTACAATTTCGCCTTGTTGATTTGTCCTCAGGGGTGGTTGTGTTGCAGGGAAACGCAGGGGCAAGTAATGCCTATGATGCCTTGACAAACGAATATTCTGTCATGGTGTCGCGCGATACGGCCCGCACCCGCACCTTGTCGTGGGTTGCTGATGATGTTCGCCTGAAATTGGGTGTGTTTTTTGCACGATGAAGATTGATCCCAAAAGGGCCGATGGTTTTTGCGAAACGGTGGGGCAAGAGGCCGGGATTCGCGCCGTTTTGCTCTATGGTCCGGACGAGGGGCTGGTGTCAACGCGTACAAAAACGGTGATGCGATCTGTTGTCGTCGATGTGAAAGACCCTTTTTTGGTTAGTGATCTCGATGCCAGCGAGGTCAAAAAAGACCCGGCCCTATTGTCTGATGCGCTTCGGGCCATTGCCATGATGGGCGGTCGTCGCGTGGTGCGGGTGCGTGGGGCCAGCGATGGTCTGAGCGAAATCATCGTACAACTCCTCCCCACTCTCTGTGCCGATGATGCCCTGCTTGTCCTCGACGCGGGTGATCTGCCCAAAAAATCCAGACTGCGGAAAATGATGGAACAGGGTGATAAAACTACCGCCGTGGCCTGTTACCGCGATGACAGCCGCGACCTGTCCCAAGTGATTGCCCGCCAGCTTGAACGTGAAGGCTTGACTCTTGACAGGGCGGCCCGCGACTGGCTGGTGCGCCATCTGGGGAGCAGTCGCCAGCAAACGGAACAGGAACTGCGTAAACTGTGTCTCTACGGGGCGTCTTCTGGCAGTGTCATCACGCTTGCGGATGTGCAGGCCTGCATTGGGGATAGTTCCCTGCTTATACTTGATGCCCTTTGTGTCTCTGTCGCAGAGGGCAATTTGACGACCCTTGACGCACATCTGAACAAGGCCTGGGCAGAAGCCCACAACCCCATTCCGGTTCTGCGCAGTCTGGTGCGCTATTTTCAGCGTCTTCATCTGGTGCGCAGTCTCTGCGATCAGGGGCAGTCCATCGATCAGGCCACCCGCCAACTGCGTCCGCCGTTGTTTTGGAAAGAAGCCGACAGTTTCAGGGCACAGGCCGCACGCTGGTCGCTCTCCCGTCTTGACTTTGCCCTTACACGCCTGTTACGCGCTGAAACAGACTGTAAAAAAACCGGCGTACCCGCAGAATTGATCTGTGCCCGCGCCGCCATGGACATTACTGCCCGCGCCCCGCGCTTCAAATCATAAGAGCGATGGCAATGCAAGGATTACCTCTGGTTGTGATTCCCGGTTGTGTGCAGAGGGATGACAGACCTGAAAAACAACGCTCTTCTGTTGGGCATAAATATGCGTGGGCCTTGTCGGATGTGGCGGGTGTTTTGCCAGTTATGGCCCCTGCCTTTACAGTGGGTGGCTATGCCTCTGACCTTGCCGCGCGGGGGGATGGGTTGTTGCTCAGTGGTGCAGTGAGTAATGTGGCTCCGGGCCGATATGGTGCGCCAGAAGACTCACGCCTTGCGCCTTTTGATTTCCCCCGTGATGCGTTATCCCTTGGCTTGATTGAGGCTTTTCTGGCGCAGGGCAAGCCGATTTTGGGCATCTGTCGGGGGATGCAGGAACTTAATGTTGCCTTGGGCGGAACCCTGCGTTCCGAGCTTCAGAATCTGCCGGGTCTGCACGATCACAGGGGGCCGATGACAGGGTCTGTTTCTGTTGATTACGCGCCAATACATGGACTCAAGGTGGCCTCGGACGGAATTTTGGCGGACTTTGTACAGGACAACGGGCCAGAGGCTCTGCGAGTCAACAGTCTGCATCGTCAAGGGATTGCAACGCTGGCTCCGTCTTTGCGGGTCGAGGCCACCGCAGACGACGGCGTGATCGAAGCCGTGCGCAAGCCCGGAGCAGGTTTTTGTTTTGCGGTGCAGTGGCATCCTGAATACAGGGCAGCCGAAGACCCCCTGTCGCGGTTTATTTTTCAGGCCTTCGGGCAGGCATGCCGTGATTTTTTGATAAAGGAAGACAAGGCATGGGAAAACAAAACATAACTTTTCGGGCCGCCACCTGGAATGTGAACTCCATTCGCCAACGTCTGGCCCATCTGGGGCGTTTTGTTGACAATTATCGCCCTGATCTGGTCTGTTTACAAGAAACCAAGGTCAGGGATGATGACTTTCCGGTCGATGAGATTCGTGCGATGGGATTTGAAACGGTTCTGTTTCATGGTCAAAAAAGCTACAACGGCGTTGCTATTCTGGTCAAAGGCACCGTGTGTCATCGTGAACAGCTGATCTGGTGTGGTCAGGATGACAGGCGGCATCTGGCGGTTGTTTTGGACAATGGTTTACATGTCCATAATTTCTATGTCCCCTCTGGCGGTGGCGTGCCGGATGCCAGGGTCAATGACAAGTTTGCACACAAGTTGCGGTTTTTGGATGAGATGGGGCAATGGGTCGCTGACCCGGCCCAAAAAGAACAAAAAATGTTGTTACTCGGCGACTTGAATGTTGCCCCCTTTGACAACGATGTCTGGAATCACAAACGATTGCAAAAACAAATTGGGCACACCCCGGGCGAATGCGCTCGCTTGATCGCGATTCACAGCCAGGGGGATTTGATCGATGTCGGGCGTTATTTTGTCCCCCTGGACCAGCCATTATTCAGCTGGTGGGGCTATCGTTACAAGCTGTCCGTTCAAAAGGATTATGGCTGGCGTTTGGATCATATCCTCGCCAGTCAGGCCCTGCGTGAAAACTTGCGCACTTTTCACGTCGTTCGTGACACGCGCCTGTGGGACAGGCCGTCGGATCATGTTCCGTTGATTGTTGATCTTGAATTTTATACCATTTCCTGAAAATCAGAATCCATGTGCCCATTTTCTGTATCCAATGGACATGATTTTCCATGGTCTGTCGGTGAGGTTGTTCCAGACGTCACAGCAGGGGAAAACCATCTGAGAATCTGTCTAACAACTATTAATTATTTATCAATAAATTGTCTTTAATGGTTTTCGGCATGACTTATGATACTGATCTCACCGATGCGCAATGTTGCGCGGATATTTTGAGCACCGGCGGTGGCCGTCCCTTCAAACACTCGCCCGGGAATATATTAAATGCCTGTTTTTACGTTCTGAAAACAGGCTGTCAGTGGCGACTTCTTCCCGGGGATTTCCCGCCATACGGCCATTTCAGTCGCTGGAAAAAGGATGGATATCCTGCGTGATGGCGTACTTCGGTTGCTTGAGGGCCGGAACGAACAGGCAGGCGCGGCCATTTCACAATCGGTCAAGGCCCTGACACAAAAAAGGGGGCCGGCAAAAAAGTGATCAAGCGGCATTTATTGTCTGCCCGGGTTTCCGCTGCATCTGATGATGCTGGAATAGCGGCTCGCATTCTCTTGAACGATATAAAGAAAAAGCATGGACGGCTGAAATTGTTCCGGGCTGGTTATCGCGGATGGACGCGTTGGCCAATCAGGAAAAACTGAAACGTAAAGCGAGGTAAAGCGTTCAGGGTGCTGCCAAAGTGCTGGATTGTTGAGCGATCTTTCGCGTGGCTGGAGCCTGCAAGGCGGCTGGCAAAACATTACGAAAATCTCGACAAAACGCAGGAAGCCATGATCCGGCTACGCTTCATACAAATCGCACTCAACAGAATGATAAAACTTATTTGTTAGACAGATTCTGAGAGAGGCTTGACAGAAAGATGGATGCTCAACAATCACAGGCCACACTCCGCCCTGAATTGGGCAACCCCCAATGAATTCGCATCATTCTGTTCCGGGTTAAACCGGAACAGAATGGACAAGGTCGCATGAACCTGTCATACGGGAAAAGCTAGATGCTCAATGGATGTCACAGCTTTGGGGAGAACAGCACCAGCTTAAAGCCAACGCCGTTCAAACCTTCAAGGCGCGCGCTGAATCCCAAGAATCAGAAATCGTCTTCAGGACGGTGTAGGAGGAATTTTGTATGGATACGCACAAAACATCCCCGGTCTCATTAAAGCTGAAAGAGAACCTGCAAGGTCGCATTGACAATCTTGCGATGGCACCCAGCTATGAGAATACGTTGAACCCGCTGTTTGAAGCGATCATGAATTCAATTCATTCAGTTCAGGAACGCTTCGGTGACAAATGGCCCAAGAAAGGGCGCATCATCATCACCGTTGAGAGAGACGAGGAAAATCATCCGCATTCTTTTATTGTTGAAGACAACGGAAACGGGCTGAGCCAAGAAAATTTCGAATCATTTATCACTTATGACTCCCGATACAAGATCAAGAAGGGCGGCAAAGGAGTTGGGCGATTAACATGGCTGAAGGTTTTTGAAACCAACTCGATCAACAGTGTATATGCCTGTGAAGGCATGTTGAAGCGAAGGAAGTTTGATTTCCTTTTGGATAATAAAAAGCCTATTCAAAATTATAGCGACTTACCCGAGGAGGGAACGGGAGAGATTCGAACGGTCGTCCATCTGAAGAATTTGAAAGACGGCTATCGGAGCAGTTGCCCGCAAAAAACGGAAACCATTACCAATCGGATCGTTGCCCATTTTTTGCCTTTCCTGATTGGCAACATGTGTCCCGATATAGCGGTAAACGACGACGAGGAAACCTTTAGTCTCCGGCAAATCATCGAAGATCATACATACAAACCAGAGAGCCAGGACGTGTTAGTTGAAGGCTTGGGGAAGTTCAAGATTGAACACCTGCTGTTAAGCAGTACTCTGGTCGAAAAAGGTACGGAACATACCGTCCATTTGTCTGCGCATGGTCGTGTCGTAATGGGTCACGGCATCAACAACCAAACCGGATTGGGTGCAGCGTTTGAATACGAATATGACCCAGAGCAGGAGCCGGATCATGTGGTTTATGTAGGCATCCTTTCTTCCACATACCTCGACCAGCATGTCACTCAAGAGAGAAACAATTTTGACATTGGAAAAAAGTCACTGGGGCTCATCACCAAGGCGGCTGAAAACACAGCAAAGAAGTACCTGAGTGCCCCTATTGAAAAGGTGATAGCACTTAAGGCTGAAACAGTCGGGAAGGTGGTTGGGAAATTCCCTCGTTACGGATACCTCGTGAAAGATATGCAAGATTTTGCTAAAGACCTTCCCCTTAACAAAAAGACTGAAGAAGAAATCTACAGCGAGATGTCTGTTAAAGACTTTAGAGCCTCACGAGGTGTTCGCAAGGAAATGGAGGCTATGGTCAAACGGGGAGAAGAGTCTGCCGAAAGCGAAGATTTCGTCCTCAAGCTGTCCAAGTTAATGGAACGGATCGGCGATCAGGAAAAGGCGTCACTAGCTGAGTATGTCGGCAAGAGGAAGCTCGTAATTGATCTGCTGGAAACCCGGCTGGGATACGAGGATAGAGAGAAAAAGAGCAAATACACCGAAGAGGCAGTTCACAAGATCATATGCCCTCTGAGGGTGAACTCCGGCGAGATTGAATACGGTCAGCATAATCTGTGGCTTATCGATGACCGGTTAGCCTATTACGACTATTGGGCTTCGGATAAGAGAATTCGGGATTTTGTCACCAATAGCAATTCCCTTAGCCGACCTGACCTGATTTTGTTCCAGGGTAGCAACCTGATGCACCGGGAAGGAACGGATCAGCCTGTCGTCATCGTTGAGTTCAAGCGACCCGCTCGTAAAGATTATACCAACGATGAAAACCCGATTTCACAGGTCTACAACTATATCCGTGATCTTAAAGACGGCAAAGTAGAGGATAATGACGGTAAGCTGATTACTGGAATTGAAAAGGACACGCCATTCTTTTGCTATCTGGTGTGTGATATTACAACGAATCTTCGCTCAACGATGGAAGATTTCAAAATTAACCAGAAGCTCCCCGGCGGCAGAGGTTATTTCGGCTTCAACGATGCACGAAATGCTTATGTCGAAGTTCTCCAGTATGAACAGATTGTCAAGGATGCCAAACTGAGACACGAAGCATTCTTCAAAAAACTCGGAATAAACCAGCTATGAAGCTAAAGTTCGATCCTTCCTTAGAAGCTGTCTAACAATTAAGCTTTATAATTTTGTTGATTGCAATTTGCATGAAGCGTAGCCGGATCATGGCTTCCTGCATTTTGTCAAGATTTTCGTAATGTTTTGCCAGCCGCCTTGCAGGCTCCAGCCATGCGAAAGATCGCTCGACAATCCAGCGTTTTGGCAACACCTTGAACGCTTTTTCTTCATCTCGCTTTACGTTTCAGTTGCTGTTCTCCCCAAACCTGTGCCACTGAGTAGTTAGCTTTTCCCGTATGACAGGTTCATGCGATCTTGTCCACTCTGTTCCGGGTTAACCCGGAACAGAGTGATGCGAATTCATTGGGTGTTGCCCAATTCAGGGCGGAGTGTGGCCTGTGATTGTTGTAGCTGATCCTCCATCTTTCGGTTACATCCTGCGCCTCTCTCAGGCTTGAAAACAGGTTTTCATTCAGGCATTCATCCCTGACCCGGGCGTTGAAGGCTTCGATGAAACCGTTTTGGCTGGGCTTCCCCGGCTGTATGAACCGGAGATCAACGCCACTGTCCTGCGCCCATTTGAACATCGCCATCGAGGTGTATTCGGTACCATTGTCACAGACGATGACCTCCGGTTTGCCATACAAGTCGAGGAGCCGGGTCAGTTCCCTGGCCACCCGAAGACCGTTAATCGAAAAGTCCACGGTCATGGCGTGGCATTGTTTGCTGAAATCATCGATAACATTGAACAGCCGGATACGCCGGCCGCTGGATAGCTCATAAAGTCCATGCTCCATTTCTGTCCGGGGGATGTCGGCAGCACCAGGGGCCGGCGGACGATCGCCGCCTTTTCTTGCGCTTGCGCACCTGCAAACCTTCTTCGACGTATATCCGATGGGTCTTTTTGTGGTTGGCCCCGAAGCCCTCACGCCTGAGCAGAACATGCAATCGCGGATGGCCAAAGCGACGATGCCGATCGGCCAGCTCCCGCATCTTCTGCCGCAGCTCTGTCTCCGGTGACTGAACCGGTTTGTAGCGGTGCGTGGAACGCGGCTGACCCGCCAGACGACAGGATCGGCGTCAGGCCAGTCTCCTGAAGCAGCACAACAGCGCGGCGACGGCCTTCGGGGCTCAGATCTTTTTTAAAACATCCTCCAACGCCATCTTGTCCAGCGATAAATCCGCAACCAGCTTCTTCAAGCGCCGGTTCTCCTCTTCCAGATCCCGGAGGCGGCGAACCTCATTGACCTCCATGCCAGAGAACCTCGCCTTCCACTTATAGAATGTGGCATCCCATACTTGCGGCAAAGCTCCCTGGCCGGAACACCTGCCTCGTGTTCCTTCAAAATCCCGATCATCTGTGCGTCCGTAAATCTGCGCTTCATTGAGGGCCTCCGTGAAAATGACAAAAAAACTAACTTATCAATGGATCAAGATTCAGGGAGAGGAGCACAGTTTTTCCTGATTGGCCAATGCCTCCATGATCGGCCCGCGATAACCAGCCCGGAACAATTTCAGCCTTCTGTGCTTTTTCTTTATATCGTTCAAGAGAATGCGGGCCGCTATTCCAGCATCATGCACCACCGGATGCAGCGGAAACCCGAGCAGACAATAAATGCCGCTTGATCACTTTTTTGCCGGCCCCTTTTTTTGTGTCCGGGCCTTGACCGATTGTGAAATGGCCGCGCCTGCCTGTTTGTTCCGACCCTCAGGCAGCCGAAGCACGCCGGTCACGCAGGATCATTTGCCAGGTTCCATCCTTTTTCCAGCGACTCAAATGGCCGTATGGCGGGAAATCTTTGGGAAGAAGTCGCCACTGACAGCCTGTTTTGAGAACGTAAAAACAGGCATTTAATATATTCCCGGGTGAGTGTTTGAAGGGACGGCCACCGCTGGTGCTCAAAATATCCGCGCAACATTGCGCATCGGTGAGATCAGTATCATAAGGCATGCCGAAAACCATTAAAAACAATTTATTGATAAATAATTAATAATTTTTAGACAGTTTCTGACTTTCCGGAAATGGTATGACCCGGGACAAACCTCCAAAACTGTGTCCTTCCTTGAATCACAGAATCTGCTCACACGCCAGGACCAGAGAGTCTTTATTTTATGCAGTTGGTATTAGCTCAACGGCATACCGTGGCGTGAAAGCTTGGTTGGTTGTGCGAGTGCTGTCGATGCGGTCGACCCGATAGCTTCTGGGCTGATTTGCATCCACACTCCAGGCATGAAGGATGATATTGTCATCCTGTGTCCGCCGAAGGGAATACGGCTCAATAATGCGGACCTTACCATTATATCCGATCTCCACACACAAGCGGTTCGTCGCAGCAAAGCGAATGATCTCGAGGTGAGACTGAGCGGAACTCCTAAGCGGCAGGCGTATTGTGTGCTCACGGATGACGGTATCATTAGGGTTGGAAACAAATGCTGCCTTGATTTCCGGCGTTGCGGCTCCCTTAAGCCATGCGAAAAATTCAGGTAAAGCATTCCAGAAGGTTTCGCCCGGTGGCAATGCTGGCAACTGGTGAACTAGCATGTGCTCCCAACCGGCTTCCAAATCGTGGAGATGACTATCGAGATCGCCATCCCGTGGAACAGCAATACCCTTGAATTCACATTTCTGTCTCAATACATCAAGCAAGGCTGCTGGGGACGGTCGCGCATCTTCGTTGCGAAATAGGTTTATGACATCGTACAAATCGCGCGGGCGTGTGCGTTCTGCAAGAGCTCGCACCTTTTCGCCGAAGGCCTCCTCATAGGCGTATGATAAAACCTCGACACCTGAATCTGGCGCGTCGCTATAGGGATGAAAAATCGGGACACGAACCGGTGCCATGACCAACTTTTCGTCCGCCGTCAGATCAAGCTTAATACGCGGCAACCAACCAGAGCTTGGTGATACGGGTCCCCGGTAGCTCAACTTCCCCTGGCAGCTTATGCTGCCGCGAGAATTGGTGAACACATCAAAGTCCTGTTTGTCCGTTGGCAGTTCAAGACCTGTCTGCTCATAGACCCATTCTGATACATCATTGAAAACACGACCAAGAAACGCTACATCAAGGTGGGTTTCATCAAGGAGTGTAAAATCAAGGTCCTCTGAGAACCGATAGGTTTCAAAGTAGCATTTCTTAAGGCAAGTGCCGCCCTTGAAAACCCAGCTGTCCGAAATCTCAGGGTGCGCGAATATGCCAGCCAACGCCCAGCCAAGCACATAATCCTTCTCTACAACATGCGGGTTCAATCCCGCAGTAGCTGCAACGTCCAAAATTTCACGTTTGCCAATCATGCGTTAGCTCCATACCAGCTCTCGGGTAAAAGCAAACGCCAACGGGTCGCCAGCCGAGGACATTCTAAACCAGGGTCGAGTTTTGCATTTCCCTTTGTTAGCCGACTGCGGCACAGTTCGGCCACTTCTTGCCCCAGTGGAAGTCTCTCAGCAAGAAAGCCCAATCTTTTGAACACGGCTCCGTTTCCAAGTCGTTCAGCATACTCGATCAATTTTATAGGATTGCATTCTGAATTCTGAAGATACCGTTCCAGGCAATCAGCAACATGCTGAATGCCGCCACCAAGAGCCGGATCATCCATGATGTCAATAATTGTGCGGTGAATATCGGACACTGCAATTTTCGTTTGACCTCGCCACACCGTCCTGGTGCCGAAAATCATTTTTTTGGAAGTATGTTTTAGAACATAGATCATATTCTGTTGTTCAACTTCGTGCTTTCGCACAGGCCGCACGGTGAAAATTACAATGTCTCGAAATATCTGCTCGGTAAGGTCCCAGAACTCAGATGCAGTTCGACCACCAATGTATGATGGATCAAAAAGCGGAGGCACGAGAACCCATGGATCTTCCACCACTTGTTCAGCATCAATAAGTGTTAGCTGGACGGGGAAGTATGTCCCTTTCCCAACTCGCCGCAACCAGCCCTGGCTTGCCCAGCGTGACAGCTGTTTTGATGCTTGTGTCCGTGAAAGGCCAAGCACTTGTACTACGTCATCTGTCTGCACAACGTCGCCAGCCATCTTGATAACGGCAGCTAGTTTAGCTCTTCCGGAAGATGATGCGTTCAGTGTCATGTTGGCATATCCGATATACACTTTTTCCCCATATTTGCGAATTTTCTTAAATGCAATGTACCACAGGCAAGAAATACACTCAACTGCATAAAATTCCACTGATATGTGAATTTTAGATATACTTATATAGTTTTATTTACGGAGGAAAAACCGTAACATGAATGGCAATTTGCGCCTTGCAGCTTCATACGGCCTTCCGAACACAAGGTTGTTCATATGCCTCTACCTCAGAAGCTGTCTAACAACTATTAATTATTTATCAATAAATTGTCTTTAATGGTTTTCGGCATGACTTATGATACTGATCTCACCGATGCGCAATGTTGCGCGGATATTTTGAGCGCCGCAATGGCGGTGGCCGTCCCTTCAAACACTCGCCCGGGAATATATTAAATGCCTGTTTTTACGTCTTAAAAACAGGCTGTCAGTGGCGACTTCTTCCCGGGGATTTCCCGCCATGGCAGAGCGTTCATGGCCATTTCAGTCGCTGGAAGAAGAATGGAACCTGGCACATTATCCTGCGTGACCGGCGTGCTTCGGTTGCTTGAGGGCCGGAACAAACAGGCAAGCGCGGCCATTTCACAATCGGTCAAGGCCCGGACACAAAAAAGGGGGCGGGCAAGAAAGTGATCAAGCGGCATTTATTGTGTGCTCGGGTTTCCGCTGCGTCCGGTGGTGCATGATGCTGGAATAGCGGCCCGCATTCTCTTGAACGATATAAAGAAAAAGCACAGAAGGCTGAAATTGTTCCGGGCTGGTTATCGCGGGCCGATCATGGAGGCATTGGCCAATCAGGAAAAACTGAAACGTAAAGCGAGGTAAAGCGTTCAAGGTGTTGCCAAAGTGCTGGATCGTTGAGCGATCTTTCGCATGGCTGGAGCCTGCAGGGCGGCTGGCAAAACATTACGAAAATCTCGACAAAACGCAGGAAGCCATGATCCGGCTACGCTTCATACAAATCGCACTCAACAGAATTATAAAACTTAGTTGTTAGACAGCTTCTCAGACAACTGGTAATGAGACCTATGCGCGGATAGCACTGGACGGGTCTGCTGTTTTGTGATTCTCTTAATTGGTTCGCGCTGAAAAACTCTGAAGTTCCTGGATAATAGGGGTTTTCAGAGTGAATCAAATATTGGAAAATGCCAGCAGGTTCACCCCTCGTTTTCCGGTAGATTTTCATGAAACCCGGGAAGCCGCAACGCCGACCTTTTTCGCGAACGCCTTGATGCGATCAAGGAACATAATCTGATACGCCTGAGCAGCTTGATGGCCTGGTCCGCATTCGACGAGGCCTTTGGCCAGCAGGCCGCCGAAACCAACGCGTCTGCGGGCTGCACGATCTGAAACACATTCTGATGAGGTTACGGTGGGTTGAGAACCCCTACTGGCAGTGGTTTTGATTTTTTTCAGCACCGCCTGCCGATTGACCCCAGCACGATGACGCGCTGGCGCAGGCGTCCCGAAGGCATGGAGACGGTTTTGTCGGCGACGGTCGGTGTTGCGGCCGGAGCAGTCAAGGACAGCAGTTTCGAGCGGTGGCGTTCAACCCGGGGCCATCCCACCGACTGTATCTGAAAGCACTGCAAGCCCTCAGGCCAAACGGCACGGCATTGTCCTGCGCCGCAGCCACACCCGCCAGACGCGCCGGCCGGGCGTTACGCCCATGCCAGACAGTTCCGGCGCATGCGCCGCGAGATCAGGACACTGAAGACCTGTCCGGGCCGGGTTTTCCGCGATATTGTCCGTCAGATTGCCGGGAACCTCGAGGCCCGTTTTGCGAAACTGTTGGGCCTGGCGTCTTCTGATGCAACAGCCCGGGGACAGGAACAAGCACCCTGCACGCTCCGGAAGTCGCCTGCATCGCCAGGGGTAATACCAATTCCATAAAATAAAGACTTTCTGGACCTGGCGCATGAGCAGATTCTGTGATTCAAGGAAGGACACAGTTTTGGAGGTTTGTCCCGGGTCAGCCCCTGCGTCAGGATGATGACGCATCCGGTCTTCGCCGCCTTCACTCAACAGATTCGAACCGGACGCGCCGCTTGCCTGCCCTTGCGGTCATCCCTGATGGCGGCAGTCGCAGTGAAGCCGCGCGGCGTTGGTCGTCAAATTGTTCGTGTTGCGTTTCAATGCAGAAGGTCCGGACGGGCTTTTGCAGCGGTCGGGAAGCGGGCGACCGGCCAGTGAAGCCCGGCTTGCTGCCCTGATTGCCCGCGTTGAAACAGGGCCATTGCCTGCCATCAATGGTGCGCTGGCGACTTCTGGATCTGGCGCATGGGAGGACTATCGCCTCGGCATCAGCGAAAGTTGCCTGAGTGCCACCTTGCGCAAACACGGAGACAGGACATTGACGGCCGCGTCATCATGGTCAGAACGGGCATGCGATTGACGCATTTAAAAAAACGTCCCCGCCGAAATAGCCTCCCTGCAAGCCGGAATTTGTCCCCCTTGAAATCTGGTTCCAGGACGAAGCGCGTGTTGGCCAGAAGAACAATATGTTGGGCCAAACAGGGCACACGGGGCAGCAAAAGACCAGCGCACAAAATCCGCCTGGATATTCGGGGCGATCTGCCCCGCCCGGCCGCGCTTGTCCTGCCGCAGTGCAATACCTGCGGGATGCAGGGGCACCTCGAAGAAATATCGTCACAGCCGGTTGCTGTCATCATCCTTGACCAGGCGGGCTGGCACACCACCGGCAAACTGGATATCCCGGACAATATCACCCTGTTGCCGCCACGCAGCCCGGCCCCCAATGTCTGGCAATATTTGCGACAAAACCGGCTGTCAAACCGCGTCTTTCAGGACCAGATCGTTTCCCTCTGTTGTGACGCAACCTCACCGAAAGACCATGGAAAATCAGGTCCATTGGATACAGAAAATGGGCACATGGGTTCTGACTTTCAGGAAATGGTATGACCCGGGACAAACCTCCAAAACTGTGTCTTTCATTGAATCACAGAACCTGCTCATGTGCCAGGCCCAGCGAGTCTTTATTTTATGCAGTTGGTATTAGGTCTTGTTGACTGGCAGGAAAAACCTTTTTCGAGAACTGTAGAATATTCAAGTATTTGGGATCACAGAGAACGGCTTGCGGTCGCGCCCAGGCGCGGGAGCCATCCACAACCGGTGCTCCGGATGACGGGGCCATACGACGGGGATCGAGATTTTTAATCGTCGGGCAGGTGATGGCGGCGCATCAGGGGGTATTGTGACAGGATGAAGATCATCATCAGACTCATTGTGCCAAAAACCTTGAAATTGACCCAAAAATCCGTGCTTTGTGTGCGCCAGATTACTTCATTCAGACCTGCCATGGCAAAAAAGTAAAGCGCGAAACGCAGGGTCAGGGTATGCCAGCCCGCCGCCGTCATACGCCATGCTTTTCCCATCAGGGGTTCGAGCAAGGATTTTTTAAACAATAGCCCGCCACAGAGAATCAGGCCGAATGCGGACTGAATGATTGTTGGTTTCATCTTGATAAAGGTTTCGTCATTCAACCACAGGGTCAAACCGCCAAAAAGGATGATGACCGCCGCCGTCAGTGTTGGAACAGCCGGAATTTTGCGTTCATAAAACCAGCCCACGGCGATCCCGATCGGGGCAGTGACGACTATAACAAGTGTCGCCGCCATCAGGCCAGAAAGGGAATAGGCCACAAAAAAAAGAGCCAGGGGGCCATACTCTGTGACAGGGCCAACCCAGCCCGGTTTTTTACGTTCCATAGATTACCTCTAAAAATTTCGATCCTGGTGCGTCAAACTTCTTTCCGCGATCCTCGAATACATCATAGAATATTCTGTAGTTCTCGAAAACAATTTTCCTGCCATCCAACGCAGGATTGAAATTTCTAGAGGTAACTGTCCTGCTCTTCCCCAAAAAAACGGAGCTCCGCTATGAACACTGGACTTCCGCTTTCTTCCTCCCCTGGCCCAGTCTCTTATACTGTTCGATGAACTTTCCGGGAAAGGCGATGCGGGCCAGGGCCTCGGCAAAGAAATAGTCCCCGAACATGACCGCCGCATCCGCCCCGATGTTATGGGGGGCGGAATAACAGCCGTGTTTCAGGATTCCGCGCTGACTGTCGTCGTCGGCAAGGTATCCGGTACAGAGGCCCTTGATCAGTGCGTCTGCCTTTGCCCGCCAAAAATCAGAAACCCCTTGATCCGGATAGAGGTCTGCGAGGTCGAGCAGACCCGCCGCCATAATGGCACTGGCGGCGGAGTCTTCGGGAACGCAGTCACCCTCGGCATCAAAATCATAGGGGGGAACTGATTTTTCGCCCAGTGTGGCAAACCATTTTTCAGCCAGGGTGATGGCCTGATCGAGATAGCTGACCTTCCCGGAATTTGCCGCTGTAACGGCAAGACCCATTACCGCCCAGCAGGTTCCCCGTGACCAGTAGCTTTCGTCAAAGGCCCCCTGGAAGGTGTAGCCGCGCCGCCGTTCGCCAGTGGTGGTGTCATATTCAACCGCATGGTATTGCGTGTTGTCCTGGCGATTGAAAGAGGCCATGGTCATCTGCGCGTGTGCCTCTGCGGCGAGGCGGAAACTGGCATCGTCGCTTTCACGGGCGGCCCAGTAAAGGAGGGGGATATTGGCCATGGTATCAATGGCAGAGGCTGCGCGTCCTCTGGGATCTGTCATCGGCCCCCACGATGAAACATAGGCGCCCTTGTCCGTCACCACCAGACGGGCGCGGAGTTTTTCCGCCGCCCTGAGCGCAAGGTCACGATAGCGTTTTTCCCCTGTGATTCGATAAAGCGGCATGGCGGAACTGAGGAAAATAAAGCCGATGTCGTGTGTATTGCCATCATCCGCGCGCTCGGCGACCAGCACCATGCGATCACGGGCCAGTTGCAGGTATTTGTCTCGGCCTGTGTGCAGATAACCGCTGAGCAACAGGCCGACCCAAAAGCCGCAGAACCAGTTGCCGTGGCTCCAGTCTTCGCCGCTATATCCGGCGGAGAGGCTGACGGAGAGGGTATCCCACGACCCATCCGGTTTTGTGACATAGGGAAAGGAGGCCCCGATTGTTTTTTCGTCTTCGAGGGTTTTTCGGGCAATGAGGTCAAGTGCTGTTTTTATGTCTTGAGTCATTATTTTTTTTCCTTAAATCGGGTGGGTTGGTTTTACTGTGCAATCCGTGTTAATTCGCTGTCTTTTGCGCGGGTTTTTGGGGCCTGTTGTGTGCTGGTTCTGTCTGCTTCCCCGCAACTTTGACGCACGATCAGGCGGGGGGCATAGGTCACGTCGAGCGGGGTTCCGCTTTTCTGCCCCCGGGTGCGAGACAGGAGAACCTGCCCGATGACTTTGCCGAGCTCATGGGCAGGAGTGGCAATAGAGGTCAGCGGTACGGCTTGCAGGGCGGCTTCAGGAATGTCGTCATAGCCGATGATGCCAATATCGCGCCCGGGAACCAGTCCCTCCGCCCGCAAGGCATCCATGGCCCCGAGGGCGACGAGATCATTATAGGCAATGAGGGCTTCGGGCAGGGAGTCAGAGCTCAGGAGTTTCCGGACAGCGTCAAACCCGAATTTGCGATTTGAACCCCCGGCGATGATCTTGTCGTGGTGGGGGTGCAAATCGTGCCCCATGAGGGATGACACAAAGCCCGCATAGCGTTCCCTATAGGCGTGGTTGGCCTTGAATCCACCAATAAAGCCGATGTCCTGATAGCCCAACCGGATAAAGTGATCAGTGGCCAGTTGCATTCCGACGAGCGGATTTGCCCCAACATAATCAAAGGGGTTTCGCCCTGTCTGTCGGACAGCCATAATCAGCGGGCGTTTGCGGTTTTCAAATAGATTCAAGTCTGCGCGCCCTGTTCCCGTTGCCGCAACCAGGACAGCCCCCCCAATTTCAGAGGCCCACAGATCCGTGAGCAAAGCTGTCTGACGGGCAACTGAATCTCCGGAATCGAGCATTGAAACATAGTGTCCGTCCTGCCCCAATGTTGTGTCGAGACCTTTGAACAGTTCGTGAAAATAGGGGTTGGCAATGTCATCAACAATCAGGGCAAAGAGTTTTCCAGAGGCCTGTCGGGGATTTGGGCATCTGGGTTGATAGCCTGTTTCTTCGATGACCCGCATCACGGCATCGCGGGTCTGCGCCCTGAGGCTTCCCTTGCCCTGAAGAACAAGCGAAACGGTTGCGGCGGAGACCCGAGCCCTGGCGGCAATCTCGCGAACGGTTATTTTTTTGGGGGATGTAGACATCTAGAGCCTGTGCGGAGGTTGAGGGGTGAAGCTCGGTATTGGGGCTTTTTGTGAAAGTGGAACTTCGTTTCTTATCATCGCGGCGGCCTTTTCGCCAATCATGATAGCGGGGGCATTGGTGTTGCCACTGTTGAGGGTGGGCATAATCGAATTATCGCAGACTCTGAGTCCATCAAGACCGTGAACCTTGAGTTCCGGGTCAACAACCGAGAGGTCATCGGTTCCCATTTTACAGGTGCCGACTGGATGATAATCGACAGATGCAAAGTCACGGGCATAGGCGAGAACAGCTTCTGGTGATTGGGCCTCTGCACCCGGGTAGCGTTCGCGCTTTATGTGCTGTGCGATGGCGGGTTGAGCCAGGATTTCGCGCACTTGTCGCACCGCCTGAACAGACATATCGCGGTCAAATTCAGTGTCGTGATAGTTGGGGTCAATGAGTGGCATGTCATTCGGGTCTGACGAACGCAGGGTGACCTGACCGCGACTGGTCGGGCGCATGTGACAGGTGTTGATTGTCAGACCATGACCGGGAACAAAGGTGCGCGCCCCATTGACGACATAGGCAGGCAGAATATGGGTTTGCAAGTCCGCCCGGCCTGTTCCATGAACGTCGATGAAACACCCGCCCTCGGCAACGGGGGAGGTCGGGGCCCCGGTGCGATAGAGCGCGTATTCAATGCCGTGACGGATGTTTTTCGGAAACTTGTCCTGACCGTCATAGGAGATGGGCTTGTTCAGATCGCAGACGACATAGGTGTTGAGGTGATCCTGATAGTTCTTTCCTACACCGTCCATATGGTGGTGCATGTCAATCCCAAGGGCTTTCAGTTCATCCGTGGGGCCGATACCAGACAGCAACAACAGCCTGGTGGTGCCGATGGTTCCTGATGACAACAGGATCTCCTGCGTACAGCGCACCGTTTCGACCCGGCCTTTTTGGATGTATTCGACACCGACGGCGCGGCGTTCCTCCAGAATGACGCGGCGGCTCTGCGCCCCGGTGATGACGGTGAGGTTGGGGCGGTTGAGGGCGGGGCGCAGATAACAGACCGCTGCGGAGGCTCTGCGTCCCTCGTGCTGGGTGACCTGGTAGAGTCCGGTTCCCAGCTGTGTATCACCATTGAAATCAGGATTGAGTTTATGGCCCGCCTGTTGCGCGGCCCGGATATAGTCCTTGCAGATGGTATGGGGAGAGCGTTGGTTTGATACTTTGAGCGGGCCGTCTGTGCCGTGATAGTCATCCGCCAGGGTGTTGTTGCATTCGGCCCGTCGGAAATAGGGCAGAACATTTTCATAAGACCAGCCCGCATTCCCGGCGGCGGCCCAGCTGTCGTAGTCTTCCTTTTGTCCGCGAATGTAGATCATGCCATTGATTGAACTCGAACCGCCAAGCACCTTGCCCAGGGGAAACCACAGCTCGCGATTGTTGAGGTGTTTTTGTGGGGTGGTGGTATAGCACCAGTTGACGCTGGGCTTTTGAAGCTTCGCAAAACCGCCGGGGACATGGATCATCAGATCCCTGTCCGGCCCGCCAGCCTCCAGTAACAAAACCTGAACGTCTGGATTCTGGCTCAGGCGGTTGGCGAGGACACAGCCCGCAGACCCCGCGCCGACAATGATGTAGTCATACATCTGCACCCTCTCCGGTTAGAAAAACGGTTTACGCTTCCGCAAAGATAGCGGGGGAATTTGACAAAAACAACATTTATTAAACAAATTTTTCAAAAATGAGCCAAAATGGCCATTTTTCAGGATGTGCGCCTGTGGTTTCGTGAAAAATATGGTTGATAAACCTCTGGATTATTGATCGATTTGAGTCTTTATTTTCATTGTTTTTCAAAGAAAAAAATAAAAAGTTGTCGAGGTGACTTCTTTTAGCGTTTGACATAATTTTAGTAAATGTTTAATGAAATTTCGTTGTTGAAATTTTTAAACACAGGGAGCAGAGAGAATGATGAAAAAACTCATTTCCTTTTTCGCGACAGGGGTTTTGGTGCTTGGCGTGGTGTCGAGTACTCTTGCACAGGAAAATCCCTTCGGGTCGCCGCCATGGACAATTGGATTTTCCCAGGATTCAATGGATCATCCGTGGCGGGCCTATATGGTGACCTCTGCCGAGACGCAGTCCAGAAAATACCCCGATCTCATCAGGGAATTTATTTTCACGGATGCTGGTGGGTCTAATGAAAAACAGATTGCAGATGTCGAAGATCTCATTGCGCGCGGTGTTGATCTGATTATGATGTCCCCGCGTGAGGCACAGGCTCTGGTTCCCGCAGTTGAGGCGATTAAAAAGGCGGGAATCCCGCTGGTTGTTCTTGATCGTGAGGTTGTCGGTGAAGATTACAAGGTCTTTATCGGGGGGAACAACCTCCAGATTGGCGAGGAACTGGGTAAATTCACAAAATCGCAGGTCGGGGACAGCTTTAGCTATCTCGAGCTCGAAGGCATTCCAGGGGCTACGCCGACCATTCAGCGCCATGAGGGCTTTACCGCGCAGATCGAAGGCAGGGCAACGCGCCTTGATTCCCAGCCTGCCAACTATGATCTGGCCCCGGCTATTCCGATTGTCGAAGACTGGTTGACCCGGTACAGAGGTAAATTCCAGGTCATCTATGCCCATAATGACCCGATGATTTTGGGGGCAATCAACGTGCTGAAGGAAGCAGGCTATAAGCCGGGTGATGTTTTCCTCGTCGGTGTCGATGGACAGCGCGAAGCCTTTGAGGCCATCAGGGACGGCTGGTTGCAGGCCACGGCCATCTATGCCACTGGCGGGGCTTTGGGTCTCGACATGGCGGTTCGCGTTCTCAAGGGGCAAAAAGTTCCCAAGCGTATTATCACAGAAACGCCGGTGATCACGAAAAACAACGTCGCTGATTTCTATGATCCCGACAACCAGTATGTGCGTTGATGTGGCCGGGCGGGGCCAGGGTGTCCCGGCCCCATTTGGTTCAGGGAGTCGTGAATGGCTGAATCTCTTGTCCTTTCCTCTGCGCCCTCGGTGGGGATTGTTCTTCTGCGTCTCAACCGCGTTGAAAAACGCAACGCGCTGAATAATGCCCTGATTGCCGAACTTGCCGATCATTTGCGCCGGGCCGAAGACACCTCGGGTTGTCGGGTGGTTGTGTTATCGGGTGGCCCGGATATTTTTTCAGCGGGGGCTGATATTCGCGAAATGCAGGCAGAGGGTCTCCCCGCCATCCAAAATCGCCGACGCGCTGAAAACTGGGGTCTTTTGGAAAAAACCGGACTGCCGATGATTGCGGCAGTTTCGGGGGCGTGTTTAGGCGGGGGGCATGAACTGGCGATGTTGTGCGATCTGGTTATTGCCGCGCCCTCGGCGATTTTTGGGCAACCGGAAATCAAGCTGGGGCATATTCCCGGTGACGGGGCGACGCAGCGTCTCCCCCGCCGGATTGGAAAATATGCCGCGATGCAGATGATTTTAACAGGGGAGCCGATTGAGGCCCAAACAGCCCTCAGACTGGGGTTGGTGGCAGAGGTTGCGCCTGACCCACAGATCCGTGCGCTGGAACTTGCGGCGCAGATGGCCCGTCATTCATCCTGTGCGCTCGCCCTTGCCAAGGATGCCGTACGGGCCGCCGAAGAATTGCCGCTGTCAGCAGGTTTGGAGCGTGAGCGGCGCAATATCGCGCTCGCTTTTACAACGCAGGATCAGCGCGAGGGCCTCGCGGCTTTTTTTGAAAAGCGACCCCCCGCTTTCAAGGACAAATAATAGCAGGATTTTGATTTTTCTAGAGAGGTCAGGGACATGCAGCTTGATGGAATTAAAATTGTCAGCTTTAACCATTTTTTGATGGGGCCGCTTGGCATTCAGTTTCTGGCGGATTTGGGGGCGGATGTTATTTCTATAGAACCAGTGAAGGGAGCCTTTCAGCGTCACTGGGGCGGTTGTGATGCCAAAAAAGCCGGGGGCGAAACGACGCTGGAATTGGTGGCAAACCGCAACAAGCGTAGTCTTTGCCTTGACCTCAAAGACCCTGATGCGCTCTCTATTGCCAGGGAACTGATTGTTACCGCAGATGTTGTGGCGGAAAATTTTCGTCCCGGTGTGATGGATAAACTCGGGCTGGGCTATGAGGCCATCCAGGCGATTAATCCAACTGTGATTTTTGCCGCCGCAAGCGGTTTCGGGGCTGATGGGCCTTATGTTCATCGCCCCGGTCAGGACATGATCGCACAGGCTCTGTCCGGTCTGGCGTGGATTACGGGCAAGGAGGGCGAAACCCCGCGTCTGGTTGGAACCTCTGCAATCGATCATCACGGGGCGATGATCTATGCAGCGGGTATTTTGGGGGCATTGGTGCAAAAGGCCCGCACGGGCAAGGGATGTCGTGTTGATGTGAATCTTTTTTCTGCGGCCTTGAATCTTCAGGCGGAATCTTTGGTGTGTTACTTTAATGGGGAAAAGCCACAAAGCGCACAGCAACCCACCCATGTCGGAAGCTGGTATCACGAGGCTCCCTATGGAATCTATGTCACCGCAGACCGTCCGATTGGCCTGTCACTCGGCAATCTCGAGGTGATGTGTGATGCGATTGGCGTGCACTTTGCGGGTGGTCAGGAGTGCGCCTACACACAGCGGGGCGAGATTTCAGAAATTTTTGCCACACAGCTTCGCACAAAAACCTTTGCGCAGTGGGCAGAGATTTTTGAATCACGCGGTATTTGGTTCACTCAAGTCAACAGTTATGAGGATTTGGCAGACGACCCTCAACTCAAACACAACGGCGATTTGATTGCTGTTGAAAGTGGGACGGGGGATTCCGTGACCCTTGTGGCCCATCCGGTGCGCTATGACGGTCAAGCCCCGTCTGTGCGCCTGGCCCCGCAAAAGTTGGGGGCGCAGACTACAGAAATTTTGACTGAACTGGGCTACACCGCTGAAAAACAACAGAACCTTGTGGCACGTGGGGTCGTTGGAGGCGGGGAATAAAAAACAAAATAAATCAATAAATTGGATCAGAATAAGAATCCAAAATAAAGACAGGGAAAGAAAATGTTTCTTGAAGCCAGGGGCATTACCAAAACCTACCCGGGGGTGGCGGCTCTCAAGGGGGTCGATTTTGCGATTGACACAGGTGAAGTTGTCGCCGTTGTCGGAGAAAACGGCGCGGGAAAATCAACGTTGATGAAAATTCTTGCCGGGGCGATTCAACCCAGTAAGGGTCTGTTGACCCTGGAGGGTGTGGATCGGCATTTTACGGGGCCGCTTGATGCACAGGCGCACGGAATCTGTACCATTTACCAGGAATTGATGATTGTGCCTGATCTCTCGGTGGTCGAGAATGTTTTTTTAGGCCACCTCAAGACAAGAAACGGCTGGATTGACTGGGGAGCGATGCGTGGGGAGGCCGCGAAAATTCTTGATCGCCTGGGCCTAAAGGCCCCGCTGGATGCCCGCGCGGGTGATTTGAGTATTGCCGAACAGCAACTGATTGAAATTGCAAGGTCGCTCAGCCGGAACTCCCGACTTTTAATTATGGATGAACCCACCGCGTCTTTATCGCGCGAAGAAGTCACAAATCTTTTCAGTTTGGTCAGATCACTGAAGGCAAAGGGAATCGCCGTTATTCTCATTACCCATCACCTGCACGAGATTTTTGAAATCTGTGACCGTTTGATTGTTTTGCGTGATGGTGATTTTGTCGGGGCGTCCTCTGTCGCCGAAATTGGGGAGGCGGGCCTTGTTGAGATGATGATTGGTCATAAGCTCTCTTCTGCCCCGGAGGACAGCAGGCGGTCAGTCATCCCGCGCGATGAAATTGTTTTGGAAGCCCGTAACCTGACCCGCCGCCCCGATTTGAATGGGGTGAATCTGACGCTTTTCAAAGGGGAGGTTCTGGGGCTTGCGGGTTTGATG
This sequence comes from Kiloniellaceae bacterium, assembly GCA_965199245.1. Lineage (GTDB taxonomy): Bacteria > Pseudomonadota > Alphaproteobacteria > Kiloniellales > Kiloniellaceae > Carbonatibacter. The sequence continues at coordinate 608,368 of CBDAQP010000001.1, read as the reverse complement.
GGGGCAGGACGGACAGAATTGGTGCGCGTGCTGTTCGGGGCCGACCACGTAGACAGCGGTTCGCTGAGTGTACGGGGACGCCTTGCGCTTTTTTCCAATCCGCGACAAGCTCTGGGTTCTGGTCTTGGCCTGGCCCCTGAAGACCGCAAAACCCAGGGATTGGTGCTGTCCGCATCCATTGGCCACAATACCACCCTGCCCTCCCTCGCCCGTCACAGTCGCCCTTTCAGGGGGTTGCATTTGCAAAAAGAAACCGCAGAAGCCGAACGGCTCTGTCAAAAGCTTTTGGTCAAATACCCTGGCCTGGGCCATGCCGTCGGCACCTTGTCAGGCGGGAATCAGCAAAAAGTGGTTCTTGCCAAGCTGCTGGGGGCAGGGACGGATATTTATCTGTTGGATGAACCCACGCGCGGCATTGACGTTGGGGCCAAGGATGCCATTTTCGATTTGATTCATGATCTGACGGCACAGGGGGCCTCTGTCATCGTGATTTCATCCGCCATCGAAGAACTGATCCGGGTCTGTGACCGGATTCTTTGCCTGCATTTGGGGACAGTCACGCAAAGCTATACCCGGGGCAATTTTGACCTCAATCGTATCATGCTCAACGTCATGGGCCAAACCGGAGAGGACGCGGCGTGATGACAAATCTGAAGACCTTTTTCACCAGTGGAAATGTCATCATTTTGGCCGTTCTTGTTTTGGTTGCGGGGCTGGTCTCAGATTATTTTTGGACGGTTGAAAATATTCTCAATGTTCTTCGGGTGGCTTCACTTGTTGGTATCATCGCCATCGGGATGAATGTTGTGATTATCGGGGGCGGAATTGATCTGTCTGTGGGGTCGATTGTGGCCTTGACGGGGACAATCGCCGCCAGCTTTCAGGTTATGGACGCGCCTGTTGTCCTGGTCTTTTGCCTTCCTCTCTTCGTGGCTTTGGCGGTGGGTCTTGCCAATGGGGCACTGGTGGGTGGCTTCGGTCTTCAGCCCTTTGTCGCCACACTTGTTCTGATGACGGTCGCCCGGGGGGTCGGGCTGGTCTATACGGGGGGGCAACCGATTTATGCTGAATATCCCGAGAACTTTTTGTTTCTGTCGCGTGGGACGGTGTTGGGGTTGCCGTTCCCTGTGGTTCTATTTTTTGTGGTCGCTCTTTTGACCTGGCATCTGATGCGTTGGCGCGTTTTTGGGCGGGAAGTTTACGCCACCGGAGCCAATGAAACGGCGGCGCGGTTATCCGGTGTCAATGTCGGGCGGGTTAAATTGAACAGTTACCTCTACTGTGCCTTTTTGGCTGGCCTATCGGGACTTGTCCTGACCAGCCGCATGGAATCGGGCGAACCGGGGCAGGCGGGTTTGTTCTGGGAACTGGATGCCATTGCGGCGGTGGTGATCGGCGGGACGGCCATTCGGGGCGGGAGCGGGTCAATCTGGGGGGCGGTTGCCGGTGCGCTCGTTATCGCCATTATTGCCAACCTTTTTAATCTTTTGGGTGTCGGTCCCGCCTGGCAACAGGTGGCAAAGGGTGTGATTATTGTTCTGGCCGTTTTGATGCAGGTCGTCAGTGAGCGTGGTGGTGCAGAACTACGCTGGCTGGCCCTGCCCCCTGTGAAGCCGGTTTTTGCCGTCATTGGTGCAGTGTTACTGTTCAATGCCGTTTTGTCACAGGCAGTGCCGTCTCTTTTTCAGATTGATCTGGCAAAGGCCCCCTATACCCGGGCCAATAACCTTGAACTGACCCGCGTCTATCATCGGGCCATTCCCCTTTATGAGGAGGTCATCGCCCGTTTTCCAGAGAGCGATTATGCCCTGCGTGCGCGGGTTGGGGTTGCCAACTCGGTACGTGGAATAGGTGATCTTGTTCGTGCAGAAAAAATGTATCAGGAGCTTCTGGCAGACATCGCGCAGGGAGTTGTGCCGGATATCCTGCGCTTTGATGTTTTGAAAAACTATGCCACCCTGTTACAGGAAACGGCAGAAGTCGCGCCGTTTGAACAGGTCTTTGCCCAGCTTGAACAACACTATCCAAACAGTGATGCCACGCGTGAAGCGCGAGTTGTTCGCGACCAGCTCCGCGCGGCGCACGCAGTAAAGGATACGGGTGCGCAGGACGGGCCTGTTGTGGTCAAGCGGGTTATCTTGCCCGCGATGGTGCAGGTGGGGGATCAGGTTGAACTTGTGATTGAACTGGCCCCCGGGGATGACCCGTCGCCTGATTTTTCGCTTATGACTAATCTGGCTTTTTGGAAGGGGTTTAAACTGGTGCGTCTGTCCCCTGCCCTGCACACCAACACAGAATTTTGGGGGCGGCGTGCGTGGGGCTTTGGCAGGATCTCAGAGCCAGTGATGCTCACAGCCACCCTGGAGGCTCTCACGCCGGGATCCTGGATATTTGATTTGGACGTCGAACGTGATTTTGAGGTGCTTGAATATGGCATTGTCCGCACCATTGTCGTCGGAGGAGCCTCATGATTAAAAAATATCCCTACCTTTTCGTGATGATTGCCATGATCGCCATCTTTGCTGTTCTGGCCCCGGGTTTCCTCGAAAGCGGGAACATGTCCAATGTGTTAAAACAGGCCTCTTTGCTGGGCTTTGTTGCACTGGGGATGTGCTTTGTTTTGATTGTGGGGGGAATTGATTTGTCTGTGGGGTCGGTGGTGGCCCTCTCATCTGTGTTGATTGCCGGGCTGTCGGCAACCCTGCCGCCGATTGTGAGCATACACCTTGCGCTTTTGGCGGGAATTGGCGTGGGGTTGTTGAATGGGGTGATGATAACAACCTTTGGGTTTCAGCCCATTATTGTCACGCTGTCCAGCATGGTGATGGTACGTGGTCTGGCGATGGTTTATTCCGACTCGCGGCCTGTTTTTGGCACCTTGCCGGATGATCTGTTTCTGTTGTTCGATGGTATTTTGTTCGGGGTTCCTGTTCCGGCGGTGTTACTTTTGTCGGCCTGTTTGGTCGCAGCGGTCTTTTTTCGCTTCACCGTGGCGGGACGGCACATTTATCAAGTTGGCGGCTATGAAGAAGCCGCGCGATTGGCTGGTGTCAATGTGGCGGGGGTCAAGATCATGGTCTATGCCATCAGCGGGTTTTTTTCCGCTGTTGCTGGATTGATGCTGGTGGCCCGGATGCAGTCCGGGGAGGCTGTGCGCACCGGGGTCGGGTGGGAACTGGATGCTATTGCGGCGGCGGCGATTGGCGGGGTGTCCCTGATGGGGGGCAGTGGAACCGTTCTGGGGGTGCTCTGTGGTGTTTTCATCATTGGTATGATGTCCAATGCCTTTAACCTCATGGGGGTGAATCCCTATTGGCAACGGATTGTGATCGGCCTTGTGCTGGCCGGCGCGGTTGCCAGCTATTCCAGCCCCGTGCTGAAACGAAAATTTTCTGCCCTCGGCAAGCGATTGGCCAGAAAGGTTTGAGTGACATGACCAAACTTCCCGAAACACCGCGCAGGAATGGATTTTACTGTGATGGTATGTGGAGCGATGACGACAAAAGACCCCGTTTAGGCCGGCTCAGTCCGGCGCATGCGGTGCCGGTCAGCTCTGTCACACTCTGCACCGTCGATGATGTGAACACTGCTGTTTCCGCCGCCCGCCGCGTCTTTGAACAGCAATGGGGGGAGACACCCGGGGCAGAGCGGGCGCGTATTCTGATCAAAACGGCCCAGGGGATTCGCGCCCGCCTGGACGAATTGGCTTTGTGGGAAACGCTGGAGGCCGGAAAACCCATCAGCCAGTCACGCGCAGAAATCGCGGCGGCGGCAGACCATTACGAAGCCGCCGCAGGTTTTGCCCGTATGGTGACGGGCCAGACGCACAACGCCTATGGCGAAAAGCTGATGGGTCTTGTCACACGCGAACCCATTGGCGTTGTCGGGTTGATTACGCCGTGGAATTTCCCCTTTATCGTGTTGGCTGAACGCCTGCCCTTTATTTTAGCGGCAGGCTGTTCGGTTGTGCTGAAGCCATCTGAAATGACTTCGACAACCAGCCTGATGCTGGCGGACATTCTGGCTGCGGCAGGACTGCCCGCAGGTGTTTATAATGTCATCACCGGAACGGGTGCGGAGGTGGGGGAGGCCCTGTCAAGCCACCCGGATATTGATATGGTTTCCTTTACCGGATCAACGGTCGTGGGTCAGCGGGTTCTGGCGGCGTCTCAGGGTAATCTTAAAAAGGTTGCGCTGGAATTGGGGGGCAAGAATCCGCAGGTGGTTTTTGCCGATGCTGATATTGATGATGCCGTGGACGGGGTTGTGTTCGGGCTTTGCTTCAATGCGGGACAGTGTTGTGTGTCTGGATCGCGACTGATTGTTGAGTCTGCTATTGCCGAAGAGTTCACGGCCCGTGTGATCGACAGGCTCTCGCGGGTTAAGTTGGGTGATCCGCTTGACCCCCGGACGCAGATGGGGGCGATTGTATCCCCTGGACATCACCAGAAAATTCTGGGCTATATCGAAAAGGGACAGGCCGAGGGGGCGCGACTGGACTGTGGAGGAACCACACCGTGTCTGAGTGGAGGATATTTTGTTACGCCCACTGTTTTTTCACAGGTCACAGCGGACATGACCATTGCTCGTGATGAAATTTTCGGGCCGGTTCTTTGCGTCCTGACCTTTGACAGCGTTGAACAGGCTGTTACCCTTGCACGGGATACGGACTACGGCCTGTCGGCTTCCGTCTGGAGCAAGAATATTGATAAGGCACTGGGTGTGATTCGCAAAATGCGCGCCGGGCGGTGCTGGATCAATACGACGATTGTCGGCGGGCCGGAACAGCCGATGGGCGGGTTTAAACGCTCTGGAACCGGGCGGGAGTGCGGATTTTTGGGGGTTGAAGAGTACATGGAAACCAAGTCTATTCATATCGCATTGGGTCAACGTCAACATTGGGGAGCTTAGAAGGTGCCGGAAACAGGATTAAAGACGACAGCAGGAACCTTTGTGGGGCGGATTTGGGATCCTGAATCAGGTCCGCTTGTCGTGACCTTGCGCGGGGAGGATTTGATTGATGTGACCTCCCGCTATGTGGCGACGGTGCGCGACCTGCTGGAACAGGACAAGCCTGCCGATGTCCTCGCCGCCCAAAATGGTCAGGTCATTGGATCTCTTGCAGAATTTGAGGCCGAGAGCCTGGAGGCGACAGGCAATCCGTCCCGGCGTCATTTTTTGGCCCCCAATGATTTTCAATCCATCAAGGCTGCAGGCGTAACCTTTGCCCGCTCGATGGTCGAGCGGGTGATTGAGGAACGCGCCGCAGGTGATCCACAGGCTGCACAGGCCATTCGCAGACGTGTCGGTGAATTGATTGGCGACAGCCTGTCCAACATTACACCCGGCTCGCCACAGGCCGTACAGGTTAAGCAGGCACTGATGGCGGAGGGCCTCTGGTCGCAATATCTCGAGGTCGGCATTGGCCCGGATGCCGAAATTTTTTCCAAGGCACAGGTTCTCTCTGCTGTGGGGTGGGGGGCACCTGTTGGTCTCAATCCAAAATCGGTGTGGAATAATCCTGAACCGGAAATTGTCGTCGCCGTGAACAGCAGGGGCCGGATTCAGGGCGCGACTATTGGTAACGATGTCAACCTCCGTGATATTGAAGGCCGCTCGGCTCTTTTACTGTCAAAGGCTAAAGATAACAATGCCTCCGCCGCCATTGGCCCCTTTATCCGTTTGTTTGATGATGGTTATGGTCTTGCCGATGTGCGGTCTGCAGAATTGACCATGACGATTACCGGCCCGGAAGGCTACCGGTTGGAGGGGCGGTCTTCTATGGCCCAGATTAGCCGTGATCCCACTGATCTTGTGGCCCAAACCATCAATGAAAATCATCAATATCCAGATGGATTTATGCTCTATCTGGGAACGCTCTTTGCCCCGACAGAAGACCGCGATGTCCCCGGCGAAGGTTTCACGCACAAAGTCGGGGATCTGGTTTCAATCACCGCGACGGGGCTGGGCACCCTTGTCAACAGTGTACGATTAAGTCATGATTGCGAGCCTTGGTGTTTTGGGCCGTCGGCCTTGATGCGTAATCTCGCCAAACGCCAACTTATTTAAGGGGATTGATAATGGTGACAGGCCAACACTTTATTGCCGGAAAACGTGTGGACTCAGCGGAAAAATTTTCGTCACAACCTTTTTCCGGTGCCGCGCAAAGCTTTTGCGTTGGAACACCTGTGCTGGTTGATGAGGCTGTGCGGGAGGCTGAGGATGCTTTTGACCTCTATTCAAACCTGCCCCGTGTAGCGCGCGCTGATTTTTTAGATAAAATTGCTGCCGAAATTGATGCGCGGGGGGCAGAAATTACGGAAATGGGTGTTGCTGAAACCGGCTTGCCTGCCGCGCGCCTGGAAGGTGAGCGCGGGCGCACAGTCGGGCAGTTGCGCTTTTTTGCGGATCATATCCGCGCAGATGATTTTTTGGATCGGCGTCATGATGTTGCCTTGCCTGATCGTGCGCCCTTGCCGCGTCCGGATTTGCGGATGATTCAGCGTCCTCTCGGCCCGGTTGCAGTGTTCGGAGCCTCAAATTTTCCGTTGGCCTTTTCCGTTGCGGGGGGAGATACCGCCAGTGCGCTGGCGGCAGGCTGTCCTGTTGTTGTGAAGGGGCATTCAGGTCATCCGGGGACGGCTGAACTGGTGGCGCAGGCCATTGATGGGGCAGTGCGGGCCTGCGGCGTACCCGCTGGAGTTTTCTCCTTGATTCAGGGCAACTGCCGCACCATTGGAACGGCCTTGGTGCAACATCCCCTGATCCAGGCTGTTGGTTTTACCGGGTCACTGGGCGGTGGGCGTGCGTTGTTCGATCTCTGTGCCGCGCGACCGAGGCCTATTCCGTTTTTTGGCGAGTTGGGGTCTGTTAATCCGGTCTTTATCCTGCCCGAGGCCGCCCGCGCCCGCGCAGAGGCTATGGGCGCAGGGTGGGCGGCCTCGCTGGCGATGGGGGCGGGGCAATTCTGCACCAATCCCGGTGTTGTCTTTATCACAGATGGCGTTGATGCGGATCGTTTCCTTGCGGCGGCGGACAAGGCCCTGTGCGAAACGGCGGCACAACCCATGTTGACAGACGGCATTGCGGCGGCTTACCGGGATGGGGCGACCCGTTTGGCGGCGGTCACGGGTCTACATAAACGGGTCGGGGCGGTGTCTGATGCACGGACGGCGTCGCCGTGGTTGTTTGAAACCAGCCTTGATGTTTGGAAGAAAACACCTGATTTGGCAGAGGAAGTCTTTGGCCCGCTTGGTTTGGTTGTCCGTGTCCCCTCTGCCAATGATTTTATGGCAGTGGCGCGTGGTTTTGACGGACAGCTGACTTGTACGCTCCACCTTGACCAGGGAGATATGGACATAGCCGCTCAACTTCGTCCGGTTCTGGAACGCAAAGCCGGGCGCATTCTCGCCAATGGCTTCCCAACCGGGGTTGAGGTTAGTGACACTATGGTTCACGGTGGGCCTTATCCGGCCTCAACCAATTTCGGGGCCACGTCTGTCGGCTCGCTGTCCATTCGGCGATGGTTGCGGCCTGTGTGCTATCAGTCCTTGCCTGATGAACTCCTGCCACAGGATGTACGCGGCTGAAAATTTGTGATTTTGGTCATACTGTGTGGCGAAAGAAGCTATCCCCGCCACAGCCCGGTTGTTCAGTCTTTGAGGGTGGGGGGGGTGAAATTCGGAACTTCGGGGCCGTGATCCTGCAAATCTGCCCCTTTCCCCTTCATCTGTTGCAGGCCTGCGTGTTGCGGAGGCAGGCTGGCGATGTGCAGGGTTGAGGTCGGATAGGCAAAATCTGTTCCCGCCCTTGCGATGATGTCCTTGAGCGTCAGGGCCAATTCCTGCTTGATGTCCATCCAGCGGCCCCAGTTGGTTGTTTTGGTAAAGCAATAGATCATAATGTCGATGGACGAACTGCTAAAGCTTTCGACATTGACCAGTGTTGTCGTGCGTTTGGGATCTGTTTCGTAGTCGTCTGAGTTGTCGAGATAGTGGCGGATCGCGTCGATAATTTGTCGAAGCTGGGCGGTGCTTGTGCCATATTCAACGCCAATCTTCCAGTAAATGCGTCGATTTGTCATTTTAGAAAAATTGATGACTGCACTATCAGACAGGCGTGCATTGGGGACATAGACCGGGGCCTTGTCGAATCGGCGCACGCGTGTTGAGCGAAAGCCGATGTCTTCGACTGTGCCTTCGACGAGGTTTTCGATCATAACCCAATCACCGAGGCTATAGCGTTTTTCTGCGATGATCAGCAACCCGGCAATCAGGTTTTTAAACAGGTCTTGCGCCCCGAGGGCCACCGCCACGCCAAAAAGCCCAAAACCGGCGACAATGGCACCGACATTGATTCCCCAAATTTCGAGAATGGCCGCCGCCCCCATGATGAAAATGACCAGTTTCGCGGCTTTGAGCAACCATTCAATCATAATCGAGGACAAGAGATCTTCGAGGTGACTCAGGAAGGCGGTGAGCGGTGTGACCAGCTTGAAAAGGGCAGAAAACAGGGTGTAAGCCAACAGCGAACGCAAGAGATTTTGACCAAAGATTTCGGCGGTGCCATCCAGATTGAGATATTGCAACAGAAAAAAGGTTCCCAGCGTGACCGGAACCATACGCAAGGGGCCGTCGAGTGCGTCGAGTGCTTCGTCATCATGGGGTGTGTGTGTGCGGCGGGTGATGATATGAAGGCGGCGAATGACAATCCGGGCAAAGGCGCGCCGCGCCATCAGGGTTAGGATAAAAATGACCAACGCAATCGTCAGTTGACCAATATCAATGCCAAAGGCCCCGGTGGTCCAGACCTCGAGAACAAGGCTTCCGTATCGCTGTAGGCTATCCATTCCTGTCTCCCCCTGTTCTTTTACCACAAGAAAAAGGGGCCGACAGGCCCCCTTTGAAAAAACCGGAAAAATGCGGTTTAGTTTTTCGCGTTCCGCAGTGCTTCGCCGAGAATATCGCCAAGGCTGGCCCCTGAATCTGTTGATCCGTATTCCGCCATGGCTTGTTTTTCCTCTGCTGCTTCAAATTGTTTGATAGAGAGAGAAATACGGCGTGTGCGGTTATCGATGGCGGTGACACGGGCATCAACCTTTTCACCGACGGCGAAGCGGTCGGTGCGTTGATCCGCGCGATCACGGGCCAATTCGTTACGGCGAATTGTTCCCATTGCGCCGTCTTCGCCAATCTGCACATCGATTCCGCCATCGTTGATCGCGGTGACAGTACAGGTGACAACATCGCCTTTTTTCAATCCTTTGGATGCACCGGCAAAAGGATCGTCGCTGAGCTGTTTGATGCCCAGTGAAATGCGTTCTTTGTCCACATCAACGTCCAGAACCTTGACCTTGACCTGATCGCCCTTGTTATAGGATTGAACGGCGTCTTCCCCAGGTTTTTCCCAATCCAGATCAGAGAGATGAACCATCCCGTCAATGTCTCCGGGCAGACCGACAAACAGACCAAACTCGGTAATGTTTCTGATCTCGCCCTCAAGTTCAGAGCCAGTGGCATAGTTGACCTGGAAGGCCTCCCACGGATTGGATGAACACTGTTTGAGACCCAACGAGATGCGGCGTTTGGATTCATCAACGTCTAACACCATGACCTCGACCTCTTGAGAGGTCGAAACAATTTTGCCCGGGTGGATGTTTTTCTTTGTCCACGACATTTCCGAGACGTGAACCAGACCTTCGATGCCGGGTTCCAGTTCGACAAAGGCCCCGTAGTCGGTGATATTGGTCACGCGCCCGACCAGTTTGCCATTGACGGGGTATTTCACAGAAACATTCTCCCACGGGTCGGTTTCGAGCTGTTTCATACCCAGTGAAATTCGTTGTGTTTCACTGTTGAACCGGATGACTTGAACATCAACCTGTTGACCGATCGTCAGAGCCTCGCTGGGATGATTGATGCGTCTCCAGGAGACGTCGGTGACGTGCAACAGGCCGTCAACACCGCCCAAGTCAACAAAGGCCCCGTAATCGGTGATATTTTTGACAACACCGTGGAGAACCTGACCTTCGGTGAGGCTTGCGATCAACTCTGAACGCTGTTCGGCGCGGGTTTCCTCCAAAACAGCCCGGCGGGAGACGACAATATTTCCCCGTGCACGATCCATTTTTAAAATCTGGAACGGTTGCGGGTTGCCCATCAGCGGGGTCACATCACGCACAGGGCGGATATCGACCTGTGATCCAGGCAAAAAGGCCACAGCCCCAGAGAGGTCAACCGTAAAGCCACCCTTGACGCGCCCGAAAATAACCCCATTAACGCGCTCGCCTGCGTTGAAGAGTTTTTCCATTTGGGTCCAGGCTTCTTCGCGTTTAGCCTTTTCGCGCGACAGGACGACTTCGCCGTTCCTGTTTTCCATCCGTTCAAGATAAACCTCAACATCGTCGCCGACCTTGAGTTCAGGCAATTCACCCGAAACGGTAAATTCCTTGAGTGCAACGCGCCCTTCGGATTTGAGGCCCACGTCAATGGTTGCCGCGTCACTGTCCAGTGCGACGATTCGGCCCCGCAGGACGTTGCCTTCAAGACGGTCAGTTTGTCCAAGCGATTCGGCGAGGAGATCAGCAAAATTCTCAGTCATGAGATCAGAAATTCCAATACAATTCAAAAAAGGCCAACCGACCAATAGCCGGCGGACGTCCTGTACAGGTTGCACAGGCTGGGTGAAGATTTTTAATGTGAAACAAGCCCCCCTGAGGGACGACTGTTCGAGGGGTGACTGCCGCCGACCGCCCAATCTGTCCGGTCACAGACAATCTGCACTGCCCACGCAAAAACGGCGTCACTGTCCAGATCACTGCTGTCCAGGATGACCGCATCATCAGCCGCCTTCAGGGGTGCATTTGCACGTGAGGAATCACGCCTGTCGCGCACCTGAAGGTCTTCTAACACATGCGCGTATATAGCGGGTTCTTTTCGGGCGAGCAACTCTTTATAGCGGCGTTCGGCCCGCACGGTGTCACACGCGGTGACAAAAAACTTGATCGGGGCTTCCGGACAGATCACCGTCCCTGTATCGCGTCCGTCCAGAATCACCCCGGTCTTGTCCGCATGTTTCTGCCGCACAAAACCGCGCTGAAAATCAAGCAACGCCGCCCGCACATCAGCACGCGCGGCAAGGACAGAGGCCACCTGTGAAACGGCTTCCGTTCTCAGATCCGGGCGCGTGAGGTCATCTGTGGTGAGGCTACGGGCCGAGTCGCAGGGCAAAACGGGATCGTCTGGATCACCACCGCAATCCAAAAGACGCGCGGCCGTGGCCCGATAGAGCGCACCGGTATCCAGTGCGGCAAGGTTGAATCGCTGGGCAAGGCGGCGCACCAGGGTTCCCTTTCCGGCGGCGGCAGGGCCATCAACGGTGATAACAGGACACATATGACTTAATCCTTCGGCGCAATCTGTGCCCCCAGTCCATTCATCAAGTCAGTAAAACCGGGAAAGCTGGTGTCAATGGCGGCGGCATCACGGACGGTGACGGGGTTTTCGCTGGCGGTTCCCATGACCAGAAAACTCATGGCGATTCGGTGATCAAAGTGTGTTTCAACTGTTCCGCCCCCCGCAGGACGGGCGTTGTGTCCACACCCATGAACAACGAGGCCCTCCGCGCTTTCTTCGACCTTGACACCGTTTGCGCCAAGCCCTGCCGCCATAGCTGCCAGACGGTCACTTTCCTTGACGCGTAATTCACCGATGCCCCGCATGACGGTTGTGCCCTCGGCAAAGGCGGCGGCAACTGCCAGGATGGGATATTCATCAATCATTGCAGGGGCACGGGTCGCTGGAACCTCAACCCCGCGCAGGGATCCGCCCTTGACGATCAGGTCTGCCACAGGTTCGCCTGCCTCAAGTCGCTCATTTTCCCATGTAATCTCGGCCCCCATATCCAGCAGTGTCAGATAAAGGCCATTGCGATGAGGGTTCATGCCAATGGCGGGAAGCCTAATGCTTGATCCCGGGGTCAAGAGGGCGGCGACAACCGGAAAAGCAGCAGAGGAGGGATCGGCTGGTACAAAAACATCAGCAGCTTTGAGTTCCGGTTGTCCGACGACCGCAATCTCCCGCCCTTCTGGCCCGTTGGTAATGCGCACCTCGGCCCCGAAATGGGTCAGCATTTTTTCCGTGTGGTCGCGGGTCTGTTCCGGTTCAATCACTATCGTTTCCCCCGGTGCGTTCAAACCTGCCAGTAAAATACAGGACTTCACCTGTGCAGAGGCCACCGGGAGCCGATAGCGTAGAGGCAAGGGGCGGTCGGTGCCCTGGATCATCAACGGCAACCGCTGGCCCGAACGGCAGTGGAGACGTGCGCCCATCTCGGTAAGCGGTGTCACCACGCGCCCCATGGGCCGCCCGCGCAAGGACGCATCCCCCGTGATGACCGCTACGAGGGGATGGCTGCCCAAAATCCCCATGAGCAAGCGTGTACTGGTTCCCGAATTGCCCAGGTCTAAAATATCATCTGGTTCCTGTAAGGCCCCCAAACCCCGCCCGTTCACCTGCCATACGCCGTCATCATCACGGATGACCTCCGCCCCAAGCTGACGCAGGGCCTGCGCCGTCCCCAGGACGTCTTCGCCCTCAAGCAAGCCAGAAATCCGCGTCGTCCCCACAGCCAGGGCCCCGAACATCAAGGCCCGGTGGGAAATGGACTTATCCCCCGGAATTGTAACCGTCCCCGCAAGAGGACGGCGGGCGGGTGTCGAACGCAACATAACCGGGGAATGAGACATCTCCAGACAAACCTTTATGACAGGACAAAGGGATGACCTGATCCTAGTGTGAAAAGATAAAGGTGAAAAGATGTTTCTGATCAGTGATTATTACGCGGGAGAGTTTGGGCGACACGGCGGAAACGGGTCGCCGTGCGCAGGGTCATGCCCTTGTTGAACTGTTCCACCGTGTCGCGATAAATCTGTTGCCAGGGTGTTTGGGAGGCTGGAACTGGAAAGCCACCGGATTTTTCAGGTGCGATGAATCGCTGTTCAATTTCAGCCACATCAACCATCAAAGTCACCTTGCGCTTGTTCAGGTCAATCCTGATGCTATCCCCTGTTTTTACGATGGCCAGTGCCCCTCCAGCGGCGGCTTCGGGGGTATAGCCTATCCTATATAGCCTATCTCATATAAAATAATTAAATTTGGAAGAGTTGTTCATCGGACAGATATAGTCTATCCTATATAAAATGATTAAATCTACGCTACTGTAATGCCTTCCTTTTCGCGGATAGATAAAACCTTTACTGGGGAAATCTGATGGATACGTCATACATAAATTATAATCAAATTATAATGGATTGACTATATAACCAGATTATAATAAATTGGCTATATTTTGAGTGCCACAATGGCGGTGGCCGTCCCTTCAAACACTCACTCGGGAATATATTAAATGCCTGTTTTTACGTTCTGAAAACAGGCTGTCAGTGGCGACTTCTTCCCGGGGATTTCCCGCCATGGCAGACCGTTCACGGCCATTTCAGTCGCTGGAAGAAGAATGGAACCTGGCAAATGATCCTGCGTGACCTCCATGGCGTGCTTCTGCTGCCTGAGGGCCGGAACAAACAGGCAGGCGCGGCCATTATCGACGCACAATCGGTCAAGGCCCGGACACAAAAAAGGGGGCCGGCAAAAAAGTGAAGGGAATCAAGCGGTATTTATGGGTGGATGTGCCCGGGTTTCCGCTGCATCCGGTGGTGCATGATGCTGGAATACAGGATCGCGGCCCGCATTCTCTTGAACGATATAAAGAAAAAGCACAGAAGGCTGAAATTGTTCCGGGCTGGTTATCGCGGGCCGATCATGGACGCATTGGCCAATCAGGAAAAACTGAAAATCGGGATCGTAAAGCGAGGTGAGGAAAAAGCGTTCAGGGTGTTGCCAAAGTGCTGGATTGTCGAGCGATCTTTCGCATGGCTGGAGCCTGCAAGGCGGCTGGCAAAACATGACGAAAATCCCGACAAAACGCAGGAAGCCATGATCCGGCTACGCTTCATACAAATCGCAATCAACAGAATGATAAAACTTAATTGTTAGACAGCGTCTCATGGAAACCTCCAATAAAGTGTCCCCTTAAGAATCACACAATGACAAGAAACGCCAGGACAAATAAGTCAAATTTTCTGAAAATTGGTGTTAGCGCAGAACCCGGCCTTGCTTTCGCGCCGCCTGGATCGCGAAAACCGGATGTTTTCAAAGGGGAACACGCTGCTTGGCGGGAGTCGGACAGCCGACAATTTGATTGATATAGAAGACAGCAGCCGGTTCGATCCCGGTGCGCTGGCATTACTTTTTCAAGGTCGTATTGGCGATGGCTTGACCCAGGCCGCTGGCCCGACATTGAGCCGGGTTCAGGGACGAAGCCCTGCCGTGCGTCAGGAAATGGGAAGGATGCTGACAAAAACCGGCGACGAGGGCGGCAAGCCTTATGCAACAGCTTTTGATAAACAGGCAACGCGAAAAGGTAGCCAAACAGGCGGCTAAACTCTTGATGGTCGATCGATTGACAGCAGCGGGGGGCGTTGGGGCCGGAATGTCGCAGAATTAGGCGATAGCCCGATGGAGGTTGCTTCACTCTGCTGCTACGCCACAAGACAGACGCAGCCCCAGAGCTTTGAAGACACCGATCAGTGTTGCCAACCTGGGATCGCCTTTTTCGCTTAGAGCTTTGTAGAGTGCTTCGCGGGTCACGCCAGCCTTTTGTGCGACAGCTGTCATTCCCCTGGCACGGGCAACGTCCCCAAGGGCTGCCGTAATCAGTTTCGGATCGCCGTCTTCGAAGACGGCTTCCAGATAGTGCGCGATATCTTCAGGGGTTCCTAGTTGGTCCTGAATATCCCACGCTTCGAGTTTTTCAACTTTGGCCCTGTCGATCATTCGAGTTCCTTTCCAAGTTTTTTTGCCTTGGCGATGTCTCCTGACTGCGTGGATTTATCGCCCCCACAAAGCAGAACGACGACCCTGTCGTCCTGCTGGATGAAATAAAGCCGATAGCCTGGCCCGTAAGGAATGCGGGCTTCACTTACACCTTCGCCAACGGATTTCACATCGCCGAAATTGCCGAGCTTGATACGGCGAATGCGGGTGTCGATCCGCGCCTTTGCGGCACGATCTTTCAAGTTTTGCACCCACTTGGTGAATTCACTGGTTTGGCGAATATCAATCATCTGTGAACTATAGATTGCAGATTAAAGAACGTCAAGAAAACCGTGAACTGTAGTTCACAAAATATGGAGGGCTAACACGGCGAAGGCCGGGTGCTTTCCTTCGTAAATGATTTGGGGTTTGACGTTGGTCGTGGGCATGGAGGCGTCTCCTTATTTGTATATAGCTAATCCATTATAATCTGCTTATATGGCCTATCCCATATAAAATGGTTCACTTTGGAAGAGTTGTTCAATGGAGCACAAGAGTTGTTTTCTGACGGCTTTGAGATGGGCCCATTTTTGCTCGATGGGGTTGAGGTCAGGGGAATAATACCAACTTTCAGAAAATTTGACTTATGTGTCTGGCGTTTCTTCCCCTTGTGTGATTTTTAACGGGACACTTTATTGGAGGTTTCCATGGGACGCGCCATTTCCTTGCGGGAAGACTTTGACAATCGCCAGCTTGGCCGCCTTGCCCAACAATCAGCTGAGTCCAATCAAACACGCCGCCTTTTGGTGCTGTCTGTCATCTATGATGGCGGCAGCCGATGGGGTCTGAATTCTGAAAACTGGTATAAGTCAAATTTTCTGAAAATTGGTATCACACCCAAACGGCGCAGGGCGTAATGGATCCCCTGACACACCAAAACGACGGGCACGCTCATATTGACAGGCATCAGGATGAGCCACAACATCACGCGCCAGGGCGACCATATCAATTTTTGTCGCCGGCTTATTCCGGGTTGTCTTCGGCCCGGGGGTCCTGAGCCAACGGGTGACGCTTGCTCTCCCCACACAAAAACGCTCCGCCACCTGCGCTAGTGTAAGGCTTTCCTTCTCACGGACAGATAAAACCTTACGGCGGAAATCTGATGAATACGCCATCCATAAACTATAAGCACATTATAATGGATTGTCTATAATTTAATCATTTTACATGGGACAGGCTATATCCACTGTGCGGGTTGTGATCATTGACTCTGGCGGTTTCAAACGCCCTGCCCTTTATGCTGTGTGGGACAGGCAGAAGGTGTCTTTCAGGTGCTCTTCCCTGACCCCTCTCAAGGGGCCGGTCAGAACTCTTGCGAGACTCCGGACGGAGCCGATAGAGTCCCTGTCATAAAAGCCGGAGGACGTAGAACCCAGCTTGCCACACACCCGGGGGAGGCCGCTATGAGCAAAGGAAAAAAACTGTCTGATCAAGACGCATTTAATCTCTATCAAAAGGGCGAAAAAGCATGGAATAACTGGGTGAAACAAAACCCTGATGGAGAGATCGATTTTTCAAACTTTGATTTCGGAATCCGGAATCTGGGCGGTGAAGCCATATCGTTTAAAGATTTTGTTTTCCCGAATGGCGGTGTCTGTTTTAACTGCACAAAGTTTGGCAACGGATCCGTCGGTTTTAACGGCGCGGATTTTGGCAACGGCGACGTCGGTTTTAACGGCGCACAGTTTGGCGGCAGAGGCGTCCGTTTTGACGGCGCAAAGTTTCGCAACGGCGATGTCAGTTTTTTCTGCGCACATTTTGGCGACGGCGACGTCAGTTTTCAAGACGCGCGGTTTGGCGATGGAGGCGTCAATTTTTTCTGCGCAAAATTTGGCAATGGAGGCGTCATTTTTTACCGCGCACGGTTCGGCGATGGAGCCGTCAGTTTTAACAAAGCGCAGTTTGGCGACGACGCCGTCCGTTTTGACGGTGCGCATTTTGGCGACGGAGGCGTCAGTTTTCACGGCGCGCATTTTGGCGATGGAGACATCAGTTTTCGTGACGCACATTTTGGCGACGGCGACGTCGGTTTTCACGGCGCACATTTTGGCAACGGAGACATTGATTTCGGCAAGACACAATTCGACGGATCACTTTATTTTGAAGCAATCCAAAATACCGAAAAGATGTCATCATTGAGTTTCAACGGTGCTGTTTTCAAGCAAAATTTCGTCATTGAAGGGCGTTTTCATTGTATTCCCGATCTACGCCATACAAAAATTGAGCATCACCTGGATTTGAGTAACGTTAAAATTGATGAAGATCTGGAAATTGATAAGCTGATTAAAGATGAACCGGAAGCAAAAGCCGCCTGCCTGCGGCGTTTGAGGGAGCTTACCGAAAACAACAGACACCATGACGCCGGGCTTGATTTTTTTGCCCTGGAAAGCAGGGTCATGAGAAAATCCGGACACTGGGGCAGGCTGCGTTCCGCTCTTGATTGTCTCTATGAATGGGCGAGTAACTATGGTCGCAGTATCCTGCGCCCCTTGTTCTGGTGGCTTTTTTTTATGCTTTTGTTCTTTGTTATTTACTGGCTGGTGGGACAGGATGCAAAATGGCAAGATGCCCTGAATCTGGCACTCTCAAACGCCCTGCCCTTTATCCTGTCCAGCAGAGGACAGGCAGAAGATGTCTTTCAGGTGCTTTTCCCTGGAAAGACGGTGTGGCCGGTCGTTCTGACCTACCTGCAAAGCTTTCTCAGTCTTGTTTTCATCTTCCTGATCGGTCTGGGATTGCGCAACCGCTTTCGCCTTTGATGTGATCGGTTCCGATGACATCCTGGCGCGTTCCGGTTTTGACGTCCGGCATGTGCCTTCTTTTTCGATCTCTCGATGCTTTTTTTCTTATGAATCCATTTTTTTTGCACCTCTAAATTCTTATACCGACTTTTATAATTCAGAACCCATGCGCCCATTTTCTATGTCCGATTGACATGATTTTCCATGGTCTTTCGGTGAGATTATTCCATGCGTCACAACAGAGGGAAACGATCTGGTCCTGATTGTCAAAGACGGGGTTTGACAGCCAGTTTTGCCGCAAATATTGCCAGACATTTTCGACCGGGGCCGGGCTGCGTGGCAGTAGCGGCAACAGGGTGATATTGTCCGGGATATCCAGTGTGCCGGTGGTGTGCCAGCCCGCCTTGTCAAGGATAATGACAGCAACCGGGCTCGACCTGTGACGATATGTCTTCCGGGTGCTCTTGCATCCCGCAGGTCTCAAACTGCGGCAGAACAAGCGCGGGGGGCATATCGCCCCGAATATCCAGACGGATTTTGTGCACTGGTCTTTTTCTGCCACAGGCCTTGTCCCTCGTTTGGCCCAACATGGTGTTCTTCCGGCCAACACGCGCCTCATCCTGCCACCGGATTTCCAATGGGACAGCCGGACCAATTCCGGCGGGGAAGTTTTTTTAAATGCGTCAATCTCATGCCCGTTCCGGCCATGATGACGCAGTCGCGCCGTCAGCTTTCTGTCGCCCGTTTCCTGTCACACCCGGCTCATTGTGGGGATGCTCACACTGATCCGGTACTCTTCCCATACCCGGTGCACCAGATCTTCCAGACGCCAGCGTACAACGCCGTCTCCTGTATGGGCCGCGTTCAACAAGGGACGCCAGGGCCTGCCGGTGGTCGGCATTCAGCTTCGGTGGAACGCTGGTCGATTTGCGATCAACGAGGCCTGCCGGACCTTCTGCATTGAAACGCAACACCCGGTCACGAATGATTTGCAAACCAACACCGCCAACAGCGGCCTCACTGCGGTTGCCGCCATCATAGATGACAGACAGCGCCAAAAGGTGGCGTGTTTGATTGGACTCAGCTGATTGGCGGGCGAAGCTGGCGACTGTTAAAGTCTTCTCGCAAGGAAATGGCGCGTCTCATGGAAACCTCCAATAAAGTGTCCCCCTTAAGAATCACACAAGGGCAAGAAACGCCAGGACAAATAAGTCAAATCTTCTGAAAATTGGTATAAAATCCAATTAAATTCACCAGCGTCAAATCGCCCCTTGTCTATGTTTTAGAAATATGCGATTTTCATGGTTATGAGCCATCAAAGACAACCACGATTAAAGCCCCTTCTGGACAAGGCACCGCCAGGTTTTCTGGTGGATACCCGTTGGCTCAAGGCACCGGGGCATTGACGCCAAGTCGATCCACGATTACGTGGCGCGAGGTTGGCTGGAACGGATCATACGGGGCGTTTATCGCCGCCCCCTGCCGGAAACCGTGCAGGTGCCGAAGACTGTCCCGTGGGACAGTGCCCTGCTTTCCCTTCAGCGGATCATGGAGTGCGACCTGCACCTGGGCGGCGTGAGCGCGCTCGATCTGGCGGGTTATGCGCATTACCTGCATCTTGGCGGCGCGCCGCGCATTCACCTTTACGGCAATGCGCCCTCGTGGCTAAAGTGCCTGCCGAGCGACGCACAAATAATCGTGCACCGACGAACCCTGTTCGGCGATGACCGGACCGGGATCACTGATTCCGACCGCGATGCCCGTGAAAGCAGCCAGAGCGTGAATGTATGGCGCTGGCCTCTAAAGGCATCGTCCCCGGAACGGGCTGTTCTCGAAGCACTCGACGAATTGTGCGACGATGCCGGGTTCGAGAAGCTGAACAAAGTCTTCGAAAGCCTGACCACCCTGCGCCCCAAGCAATTGATGGCACTGCTCATAGCCTGCCAGAGCGTAAAGGTCCGGCGCTTGTTTTTTGTCTTCGCTGATCGTCACAAGCACGCCTGGCACAAGTACCTTGACGCCGATCAGGTTAATTTCGGTTCCGGGCCTCGGGCGCTCATCAAAGGCGGCAAGACCCATCCCACCTATCGTATCTACGTACCGGAAAATTTCATCCCGGAGAACGGAACAGGGGAACAGGCCGATGCATGAGCGTTATGTGGATCAGGTTCGTCTGCTGTTATGAGACCTGTGCGCGTGATGGATGGTTTGTTGATTTTGTTGTGTTTGTACGCAACCCGTGCATTTGATTAAGAGTTTCATCGCGCACCGCACCCCGAAGGCCGGGTATCCAGTAGATTTTCCTTTCCAACGGCGTTTGAGGTGGCATTGGCAACTCTATTGAACAGGGGTCGTGCCGTCAGGCAGCAGCGGTCGCCTTGAGAGCCCGCTTCAAATTGTACGCCATTGCGGTGAGCTGGATATGCAGCCTTGCCAGGGCTCCGGTGTGGAACTGCCCGCAGGCCATAACCTCGTTGTGCCAAGGATCTTCCCGGCAACGCACCTTGTGAATGGGGCCTCGCTTTCAGCCTTGTTGCAGCGTCATCGTCGTTGCGGGCCCAAACGCCGGTCACAACAATCCGGGTGGTGCCTCCCTTCTCCTCGAGCGCATTGCGAAAGCCAACGCCCTGATACGCACTGTCGGCAGAGACCTGTTCAGGATCACCACATCACAGCCGGCTGTCCCGTCATTCACGTTGGCCGGCGTGACGACAATCCTCTCCACCGGATCAGTCGTTTCATCGGGGGCCACATGAGCCTTGTCACCATGCACCGCCTTCCTGTGCCTGATCCAGCGCGCGTCGTTGTCTTCCCTGCTGGCCGAAGCGATGTGCATCACCCAACGTGCCCTGTTTGACCGAGATATGTCGCTCGCGCAACTGCCTGGTCATGCCGTCGAAGAGCCGCGAGCCCGCCAGTTCACGGCGAAACCGCACAAAGGCCGTCCGCGTCGGCTCGCTGCGGGAGAAACCGCAAAAGCGGCGGAACGAAGCCCGGTCATCCAGCGCATCGGCCAGCTTCACATCATCAGACCACCGCCCCAAAAGCAGGGCCTTCAGCAAACACAGGGGCGGCCAACCCGCTTCGCCTTTGGATGCGGAGGACATATCCGACAGATCATGATCAGGCATCGTCCAACAGGCCGACAAGGTCATCATGATCGCTTCTTTTCCCATCAAGGGAAAAATGCTCCTGACCAATCTCACGACGCGCCATCAATCCTCCCAAACTCTTCTATCAATTAAGACAATCACAAAACAGCAGACCCGTCCAGTGATATCCGCGCACAGGTCTCATACGGCGCAAGCCCCAATACTCTGACGGCAACATTCCGGTCACTGGTCGAGAAAGGACTGCTGGCCCGACATGGCGGAGGCCGATCCACTTAGTATGGTTTGCCAACAGAATAAAAATCAGTAGAACGAATACAGTAAAATAATTTTCGTTGACATGCGCGAGCGAATCGCCATATATTCGGTAGTATTTTTGGCTACTGAAAGAAAAAACATGCGTATTGACGAACTATGCCGCATCCAAATGGGGTATTCAGCACGGGGTGCCCTTGAGGCCGCCAGAGACGGAGTGCTGGTCATTCAGTTGCGAGATGCGCCGCACGTCGGTCGTGTCCGGTTCTCAGAGCTGTCCCGGTATTCCATCGAGGGCGATCTGGAGCGATACTTGGTCGGGGCGGGCGATGTGTTGTTCCGTTCCCGTGGAGACCGTCCTGCGGCATTTGTCCCGGGGGACGATTGGGAAGAGCCGGTCGTGGCAGCCTATCCGTTCATGATCTTGCGGCCCGATCCGGCTCTTGTCGATCCGGCCTATCTGGCCTGGACGATCAACCAAGCCCCCGCGCAGCGTTTCTTTGAGCGTGAGAAGCAGGGGGCGACGATCATGGCAATCAATCGCAAGAGTCTCGCACTCTTGTCGGTATCCGTTCCCGACCTGCCAACCCAAAAGGCCATTGGCGAGCTGGCCGAACTTCAAAAACACGAAACCGGGCTTTTGCACCAGCTGGCCGGGCTTCGCTCGCAGCTGAATGTCGCCTTGTTGCGCGATATAGCCAATCAGACTTCCGGAAAGACCGGAAAAGGAGCCGAAAAATGACCGCAGACCGCGTTACACAACAACAGATCAATGCAACGGCCTGGGCCGCTTGCGATACCTTCAGGGGGGCAGTCGATGCCGGGCAATACAAGGATTACATCCTTGTGATGCTCTTTCTCAAATATATCTCCGATCTGTGGGAAGACCACATGGAAAAATACCGGGAGCAATATGGCGATGACGATGTCCGCATCCGCCGCCGTCTCGAACGCGAACGCTTCATTCTGCC
This sequence comes from Kiloniellaceae bacterium, assembly GCA_965199245.1. Lineage (GTDB taxonomy): Bacteria > Pseudomonadota > Alphaproteobacteria > Kiloniellales > Kiloniellaceae > Carbonatibacter. Next base: position 586,364 of record CBDAQP010000001.1, on the reverse strand, counting down.
CGAAGGATGCAGTTTCCATGACCTGTATGATCAGCGTAATGAGCCGAATATCGGTGAGCTGATCAATGTCGCCCTTGAAAAGATCGAGGACAAGAACCGCGCCAAGCTGGAAGGCGTGTTTCGGAATATCGACTTCAATTCCGAGAGCAATCTTGGCCGGGTGAAAGACCGCAACCGCCGCCTGAAGACAGTCCTGGAAGACTTCAACAAGCCGGAAATGAACCTGCGCCCCGGTTGCGTCAAAGAAGACGTGATCGGCGAATGCTACATCTATCTGATTGAGCGTTTCGGCTCTGATGCAGGCAAAAAGGCAGGTGAATTCTATACGCCTGCAACCGTTTCAACACTGCTGGCCCGGTTGGCAGATGCACAGCCCGGCAACACAATCTGCGATCCGGCCTGCGGATCCGGATCACTGCTGATCCGTGCCGCCGAACAAGTCGGATCAGATAACTTTTCGCTCTATGGGCAAGAGGTGAATGGCGCGACTTGGGCACTGGCCCGTATGAACATGTTCCTTCATGCCAAGGATTCCGCCCGGATTGAATGGTGCGATACTCTCAACGGCCCCAGCCTTGTCGAAGGCGATCACCTGATGAACTTCGATGTGGTTGTCGCCAACCCGCCCTTCTCATTGGCGAAATGGGGGGCAGAGGATGCGGATAGAGATCAATATGGCCGCTATTGGCGCGGGATTCCGCCAAAATCCAAAGGGGATTATGCCTTTATCACACATATGGTCGAGATTGCAAAACGCCAGTCGGGGCGTGTCGCGGTAATCGTGCCGCACGGGGTTCTGTTCCGGGGCGGTGCCGAAGGCAAAATCCGCAAGAAGCTGATCGCGGAAAACCTGCTCGATGCCGTGATCGGCCTGCCGGCCAACCTGTTCACCACAACGGGCATTCCGGTTGCCATTCTGATCCTGGATCGCAGCCGGGAAGACGGCGGCGCAAACGCGGATCGCAAGGATGTGCTGTTCATCGATGCCAGTCAGGACTTCGTGCCGGGCAAAACCCAAAACCAGATGACCGACGATCACGCCAGGAAGGTTGCCGAGACCTATAAGGAGCGCAAAGAGTTGGAACGCTACTCCCATCTCGCCAGCCCGGAAGAGCTGGAACAGAATGACTTCAACCTGAACATCCCCCGCTATGTCGATACTTTCGAAGAAGAAGCAGAAGTTGATATCGAAGCCGTTCAGCAAGAAATCGACACACTTGAAGATGAATTGGCAGAAGTACGCGGCAAGATGGCTCACCTTCTGAAGGAGGTGGTCGCATGAGCAAAAGGAAAGATCACGTGCCGACAATCCGCTCATCGGCTGCGGAGTACCTGACCTTTGTAGCGGCAACGGGTGACAGCCAGTCCAGCGTTGACATGCGTTATGAAGATGAAAACATCTGGCTGACCCAAAAAATGATGGCAACACTTTACGGTGTTTCTGTTTCTGCGATCAACCAGCACTTGAAACGCCTGTTTGATGACAATGAATTGGAGCGCGGGGCAACGATTAAGCAATACTTAATCGTTCAGACGGAAGGCGCAAGGGAGGTGCAACGCCAGGTCGATCACTACAGTTTGCAAGCCATTATTGCCGTTGGCTTCAAGATTGAAAACGAGCGGGCTGTGCAGTTTCGCAAATGGGCAAATACCATCGTTAAGGATTACACCATTCAGGGCTGGACGATGGACGAAGAACGCCTGAAAAAAAGTGGCACAGTTCTGGATAATGAATTTTTCGAGCGCCAGCTTGAAAAAATCAGGGAGATCAGACTGTCCGAGCGAAAATTTTATCAAAAAATTACAGATATTTATGCAACCTCACTGGATTATGATGCCTCAGCCACGGTAACCAAACGCTTTTTTGCCACCGTTCAGAACAAAATGCATTTTGCCATTCATGGCCAAACGGCGGCTGAAGTGATTGTTGGTCGCGCAGATCACCGAAAAGATCATATGGGGTTGACCGGTTGGGACGGTGCCCCCCGGGGAAAGATCCACAAATACGATCTGTCGATTGCCAAAAATTATCTCTCTGAAGATGAGCTGGCGCAAATGCAACGGATTGTTTCGGCCTATCTGGATATGGCTGAAATGCAGGCCATGCGTAAAATCCCGATGACTATGACCGATTGGGAAGAGCGCTTGAGCGGATTTCTGGAACTTTGGGATCGTGAAATCTTACAGGATGCGGGCAAGGTCAGTGCCGAAATCGCCAAAGCCCACGCGGAAAGTGAATTTGAAAAATACCGCATCATTCAAGACCGCTTGTTTGAATCAGATTTTGATAAACAGATCAAAGCCCTTGAAAAACAACACAAGAATCAGGTCAGCTTGGGAGGTGAGGATGAGTAATCTGAAATATCAACGTTTAGATAGCTTAGGACATGAATCCCGCCCCATTCTTAAAGCCGGCCCATTTGGTTCGTCAGTAAAAAAAGAAAGTTATGTAGAGTCAGGATTTAAATTATACGGACAGCAAGAAGTACTTAGTGGGAATTTACGCGCAAAAAATTACTACATTACTTCGGAAACATTTGATCGGCATAAAAACTGTTCTGTTCAAGCTGGCGACATTTTAATTACCATGATGGGGACAGTAGGCAAGGTGATCGTCATACCTAATGAGCATGAATCAGGCATTATAAATCCTCGTTTGATGCGGATATCTCTGGATCCAACAAAGGTTAATCCTGAATTTGTTAAAATCTTTCTTGAGACACCAAAACTTCAAAGTTTGCTAGAACGGCGTTCACATGGTGGAACCATGCCTGGATTAAATGCTGAGGCAATTGCTTCCATAAAAGTTCCAGTGCCCGAACTTGAATTTCAGGATTACGCAGTCAAAGCACTTGCACTATGGGACACGGCCACTGAAAAAACCGAAGCGTTGATTGAGGCCAAAGAGCGTCAGTTCGGGTGGCTTCTTTATGAATTAATAGGAAGCAAAAAATCTAGCAAAAATCTTGGAGAGGTTTGTAGCCTAGAAAAAGGAATTAGATTTGACAAAAATAGAGAAGATCTACCTTATTTAGAAATTGGAGATGTTGATACAAAAACAAAAACTTACAAAATCAGCAATAAAGATAAAAAAGCAGTTTCTGGGGCTGTGAAGGTTCCTCAAAATACTCTTCTGATATCTACTGTACGTCCTACTCGTGGTGCAGTTACAAAAACGCATAGTCAAATCTATGTGTCATCTGCATTTTGCAGATTAAAAATCGAAAATAAATTTTATTTTTACTGCGTACAACAAGAAAGGTTCTTTAATTATCTAAAAGCGAGGCAATCCGGTGCGACTTACCCAACTGTTAAAAATAGAGATATTTTAACATTTAAAGTGCCAGTAATTGAAAAAGAGAAACAGTTCAGAATCATTCAAATTCTTGATACAGCAAAACGTGAAATTGATTTGCTAATCAAGCTGGCCGATCAATATCGCACGCAAAAGCGTGGGCTGATGCAAAAGCTGTTGTCCGGCGAATGGCCGGTCACGCCCGATCCTGAACATCTTCAAACTGAAACGACAAAGGAGGTCAGCCATGCCTGACAAGAGAAACTACTGGACACAGCAACGTGAGGACGGAAAGTGGGAAAGCAAGGCCGAAGGCGCAGACCGCGCCGGCAAGGTAACGGATACCCAAGCCGAGGCCTGGGAACACTCTAGGAAAATGGCCCGCCAGAAACAGGGTGAAGCCTATCTGAAAGGCCGCGACGGCAAAATCCGCGAACGCAACACCTATGGTGACGACCCCAAGGAAACAAAGGGCTGATCATGCTGAACTGGTTTGCCAAGATATTGTTGACCAGCACCGCAATGGCCCCGGTGGCGTTAATCTATGCCTGTTTTGCTTACCAAGCCGGTGATATCCTAGCAACATTTGTTCTGATTGTTGTGTGTATAGTGCTGGTTGCTGTTTGTTTCTGGCTTATCAGACATGCACGCAAAAAACTTGGAGACTTTGAATTCAAGGTCACAACCGTTGAGGCTGCAGATCGGGAAAACACGGGCTTCTTGCTGCTCTATCTATTGCCCCTGTTCACAGAGCAATTTTCTGCCCTCAATTGGTCGGCATGGGTACCCACGCTTTTGATCTTCGCGATCATCGTGGGGACAGGATATAGCTACCATTTTAACCCACTGTTGAGGATTTTGGGGTGGCATTTCTACAAGGTGAACACAAACGAAGGGGTGACGTATGTACTTATTACAAAACAACAAATTCGTAGCGTAACCAAGACGATAAAAGTCAGTCTTCTGACCGAATACATCGTCATCGATGTCGGAGGGTCAGAGGCATGACACAAAATCTTTTTGCCGCTTGCCGAACTTCACAAGGCGGTTTGGTCGCCAAATGGGTCAGGCTGGAATCCACTGTTCAGGGACAGGTGGAACAGTTGTTCCGTAAACAGGAGGCCATCTTCAAGAAGGGCATTACCGACGAAACTGCATTTGATGGAAGTTGGAAGCCGGATGATGATGAATTCTTGACCATTGATGTTCCAGATGAGGCCAGCATTTTTGCTGATGCTGCAGTGGCAAACGCCTCTTCTCTGGATAGCATTGATCCCGCCAATTTTCAGAATGAAGGGATCAAGGCACTGTTCACGGGATACACAGAGAACGGCCAGACGCATGTCTTGGTTCAGAGATTTACGTCAGGTCAGGTGTTGGAGCGAAAGTTTGCCCTACTGTGTCAGAATAACGTCTTCAGGCGGCTGAAAGACAGTGCCTTCACCCTGGATACAGGGCTGACCTGTGTTATCGAAGATGGGAAGGTCAAATTCCGAAGTCTGGCCAAGTTGCGCAGTGTCCTCAATATGATGGACATATACCGTGAAGCAACAGAGCCAGAAGTCCGGGGTTTTGCTGCGCACACCAAATTGAGTGTTGCGGATGTTGATGACTTCGTCGGGAATACCAACCAGACCACCCGGAAGCTAATCCATGCGGTCATGGGAAATGGCGTGTTGGATGATCATCCTGTGGCCGACATCCAGTCGGCCGCCGCCAAGACCAATCTACAAATCGCCATTGAGAATGGAAAAATCCAGATGCCTACGGAAAGATCAGAGATCAAAAAGCTTCTCCAGTTTTTGAATGAGAGCCGATACAGCGGCCCCCTGACTGGACAGGCTTATGTCACCAATTCGCAGAGACCCGTAACACAATGATCAGCAGCCAAGGTTTTGATGCCGCCGAAAAATATCAGTCACAAATCCCCGCCATGCAGCTCTTGGTAGCGATTGGATATGAGCCGCTGTCACAGGCGCAGCTGCTGGAACTGCGGGGGCACAGGCTGCGGAATGTGGTGCTGGATGACATTCTGGTCGAGAAGCTGCGCAAGCTCAACAGCTTCAGCTATCGCGGAAAGGACTACCGCTTCGACATCGAGGATCTGCACGAGGCAATCCGCCGCCTGAAGCCAACACCGGACCGGATCAAGGGTCTGAAGGGCACCAATCAGGACGTCTATGACACGCTTGTTCTGGGCACCACGATCACCAAGACCATTGATGGGGAGTCCAAGAGCTATTCATTCCGTTTTATTGACTGGGAAAACCCCGCCAACAATGTCTTCCACGTCTCCGCCGAGGTGGCCGTTGAGCGCACGGGACGCCCCGGGACAAAGCGCTGCGATATTGTCGGCTATGTGAATGGGATCCCGTTTCTGATCATTGAGAACAAGAAGCCGACTGAAAGCCTGAAGAAGGCCGACAGTCAGCTGATTGGCTATCAGAGCGGGGATAATATCCCGCATCTGTTCCATTTTGCACAGCTTCTGATGAGCATGAAGCGCAACGAGGCCCGCTATGCCACGGTCGGGACACCCCGAGAATTCTGGCAAGACTGGCGCGATCAGGACGACCAGGACGACGATATTGCAGCTCTTATCAACAAGCCTCTTGAACAGGATCAGTTGAACGCGATCTTTTCAGGTGACTTTACAAGTGCCAGACCATTTTTCGAAGAGCTGGCCGGGCATGGCGACCGGGCGATCAGTAAGCAGGATCGTTTGATCTATGCGCTATGCCGCCCGGACAGGTTGCTGGACATTATCCGGCGGTTCACCGTCTTTGATGGGGGTGTCCGCAAGATTGCCCGCTACCAGCAATATTTCGGCGTTCTCGATGCCCTGAAACGTGTCAGGAACATCGATGTAGATGGACGGCGCAAAGGGGGTGTGGTCTGGCATACGCAAGGGTCTGGCAAGTCCCTGACGATGGTTATGCTGGCCAAGGCACTTGTGATGGAAAAGGGAGATACTTCCAATCCGCGCGTCATTATCGTGACGGATCGTGATGACCTGGACAGGCAGATCAAAGGCACCTTCACATCATGCGATATGGAGCCGGTGCGAGCGACCAGTGGAACCAATTTGCTGGAGCATATCCGCAACAAGACGCCATTGATAACCACCATCATCAACAAGTTTGACACGGCATCCCGCAACAGCTCGGATGTGGATGAGGATCACAACATATTTGTGTTGGTGGATGAGAGCCACCGGACGCAATCAGGCAAGCATGGGGGGCATGGACTATTCGCAGGCAAAATGCGCCGTCTGCTGAAGAAAGCATGTTATCTCGGATTTACCGGAACGCCGCTGCTGAAGAAGGAAAGGAACACGGTCAAAACCTTCGGGGGGATCATCGGCAGGCCTTACACCATCAAGGATGCTGTGGATGATGGAGCAGTCGTGCCCCTGCTCTATGAAGGGCGTATGGTCGATCAGCAGATCAGCGGCAATGCCATTGATGTCTGGTTTGAGAAGATCAGCGAAGGTCTGACAGATCAGCAGAAGCTGGACCTGAAGCGTAAATATTCCCGGATGGATGCTCTGGCAAAGACCGCACAGGCCATCCGTGCCAAGGCGTTCGACATTTCGGAACACTATCGCAAATACTGGCAGGGTACAGGGTTCAAGGCGCAGCTTGTCGCACCCTCAAAAGCGGCAGCAATCCGCTTTAAGGAGGTTCTGGACGAGATCGGGCATGTCAGCAACGAGATCATTATCTCAGGGCCAAACGAAAATGAGGGTAATGACGAGGTCGATAAAGAATCCAAAGACCTGGTGCGGAAATTCTGGTCCGGGATGATGGATCGTTATGGCGGTGAGGACGAATACAACCGTCAGGTCATCGCGAATTTCAAGGGATCGGGCGATCCTGAAATCATGATTGTTGTGTCCAGGCTGCTGACCGGTTTTGACGCTCCCCGGAATACAGTCCTGTATGTCTGCAAATCGCTTCGTGAGCATAACCTGCTACAGGCTATTGCGCGGGTTAATCGTCTCTATGAGAACGAAGACCGGAAAATCGAGAAGAAATTTGGCCACATCATCGACTATGAAGGCTTGCTTGGTGAGTTGGATCAGGCACTGACAACATACAGTGCCTTTGAAGGCTTCGACGATGATGACGTGGTCGGAACCGTTCATGATGTCAAAGAGGAGATCGAGAAGCTCGATGGACATCATCAGCACCTATGGAAGCATTTTGACCCCGTTGGAAACAGGAAGGACATGGAGGCCTTCGAGCAGTATCTGGCCGATGAAGAGAAACGCCACAGCTTCTACGACCTGCTGGGTGCATTTGGGCACTGTTTGCACATCTCGCTGTCGTCAGAGAAGCTGCTCGACGTTTACGATGAGGCTAAAGTTGATGGGATGAAGCGGGACTACAAGCGGTTCACGCAGCTCAGGCGTTCGGTTCAGCTCCGATACCAGGAGACAGTGGACATCAAGGAATTCGAGCCGAAGATCGTCAAACTGCTGGATGACCATGTGACAGCCATGCCTGCTGAAGTCATCATCGAAACGGTGAATATCAATGATGAAGCGGCCTTGGAGCGCGTTGTCGAGGACACGGACGTTTCTTTAGCTTCCCGTGCCGATCGAATTGCCAGTGCAACACGCCGGGCAATCACAGAACGCATGGCTGAAGACCCGACCCTCTACCAGAGCTTCAAAGACCTGCTGGAAGAGACAATTCGGAACTACAGGGAGCACCGCATTCAGGAAAAAGAATATCTCGACAGCGTTGTCGATATTGCAACCAGAACGGCTCGCAAGCAAAGAACGGAAGATATTCCTGAGAAGCTGCAAGGGAATGACGACGGTCAGGCCTTCTTTGGAGAACTCAAAAAGACCTTCAAAGAAGACGGTAAAAGCACGGCAAGTGATGAGGATCTGGCGGATATTGCTCTCGCCTTGATCGAGATTATTCGTAAAAACCACATTGTTGACATCTGGCGCAATGATGTCGCTGTAAACTGTATGAAGAACCACATCGATGACTATTTCTTTGATGTGGTCCGGGATGAAAAAGGGATCGACCTGGATATTGAATATGATGAGCTGGAGGCCCGGATCATGAAATTGGCTCGTGCCCGCTTCCCGGGGTGATGATATCATGTATGCAATTCAGTATGGTCAAACGACAATCGCATTCCGCCTGGAGCATCGTGACCGGGAAACGCTTGAGATTGCCGTCGAGCCTGATGCAACAGTCAGTGTGGCGGCTCCAATCGGCACCAGTCTGGATGATGTCTTCGCCAGGGTGAAGAAGCGAGCGGCATGGATCAGAAGACAGCAAAAATACTTCAGCCAGTTTCTGCCGAAGACTCCTGACAGGCAGTATGTCTCCGGTGAAACCCATCTCTATCTCGGAAGGCAGTATCGCCTGAAGGTCAGGCCCCACGTTCAGAAAAGGGTGACAATGGAGCGCGGCTTCATTCTGGTGCAGAGCCATAGACCTGAATGCCGGATTCAAACGCGGGATCAGGTGCAGCAATGGTTCAGGGATAAAGCGACGGCCCGTTTTTCCGAGAGACTGGAGGCCAGCCTGGCACTGTTCCCTAGCCCTGAAACCTATCGCCCGAATGACCTTATGATCAGATCACTGCGGATGCGTTGGGGATCAATGTCGCCAAAAAGGAATCTGCTTTTGAACTGGCGTCTGATTCAAGCACCTGTCGATGCAATCGACTATGTCATCACCCATGAGCTTTGCCATATTGACGAACCCCATCATGGGCCGGGCTTCTATGAGCTGTTGGAGAAAGTCATGCCGGATTGGGAACAGCGCAAAATGACGCTCGAAAGAATTCTGGCGTGATGCGAGAGAGATAAAAATCAAACCCGCGTTTGATTTTTATACAGGCCTGCCTAGGCTGGTTCAGCCGATGGCCAGACGGTGCTGTTCTCCCCAAACCTGTGCCATTGAGCAGTTATAGTCTATCCCATATAAAATGATCCAATTTGGAAGAGTTGTTCATCGGACAGATAAAACCCTACTGCGGGAATCTGATGAAGACATCATCCATAAAGTGTAAGCAGATTATAATGAATTGGCTATAATTTAATCATTTTATATAGGATAATCTGTATATACAGAAAGCAGTCAGCGATCAATAGATTTTGTGATGAAAAAATATTTGAAAAATTTTCCTTTTAGAGTGACTCGACGTTTTTTCGCATGATGCGAATGACACGCAGGAAGTTTTCCAGATCAGCGGCGTCGATGCCGTCAATCAGCCTTTGTTCCCGCGCAAGTGCGACACTGAGGATATCGTCATGCAGCGTGTTTCCGGCGTCGTTCAAGGTCCAGATGCGTCGTCGCGGGTCGTTTGTGATGGTTTCATATGCGACGAGGTTGCGTTTGGACAGTTTATTCAAGGCGCGGCTGACCGCGCCTTTATCCATCGAAAGAACCTGAACAATTCGGGTCGCGGGAATGCGCGGCTCAATAGCTATCATTGACATGACCCGCCAGTCGGTCACGCCGATCTTGAACGAAGACAGATAGTCGCGTGATGCGCTCTGCGAGAGTCGATTGTTTACCGAAGAAAGAAAATAGGGAATATAGGTTTCTATATCCACGATAGTTCGACCATCGCTCCGCGCCCTGGTCGGGCTTGAAAGCCGGTGCGCTGGACAGAATAAATTTTTCTTTTTCACGTTAAAGTCCCCGAGGCGATCTTCACTGTCACACCTCGTCAGGTTGTGAGTGTCTTTGCGGCCCGTATTCTAGATTTGATCCTCTGGCAGGTGGACGATAAGACCATTGAGGTCGGGGCGCAGCGTGATTTGGCAAGACAGTCTCGAATTTTCCTTGACCTCTGAGGCGGCGCAGTCAAGCAGGTCGTCCTCGCCATCCTTGCGTGGGCCTGACTTTGCCGTCCAGTCGTTATCGACATAACAATGACAGGTCGCGCACATCATCGACCCGCCGCATTCACCAACGATGCCTTCGATGCCGTTGGCGATCGCAACACGCATGACACTGTCGCCATCTGCGCCCTCTACCGTGGTTTTTTGACCGTCAGCAGTTATGTAAGTCACTTGTAACATATTATTTTCTCAATTTTTTGCAATGAATTTGAGGGGAAGACAATCGAGGGCATGAATGGCGTTGTTTGGACGCCAGACTGGTTCGCCAGCAAGTTCGATCCGATCAACCTGCGCGATCATGGCTGAGAGAACGGCGTCTAACTCGGCTCTGGCGATATTTTGACCGACACAGCCGTGAATGCCTGCACCAAAAGCCATATGGCCCTGGGGACGGCGATCAATCCGGAAGTTGTCGGGGTCGCCCCATTTGTCGGGATCCATATTCGCTGCACCGAGGACGCAGAGGATTTTGCTGCCTTCCACGATGGGTAACCCCGCGATTTCGGTGTCCTGTCCTGCCGTTCGTGCAAAGCTATGCACGGGTGAGGTGTAGCGGAGCACTTCCTCGAACGCGGGGCGCACCAGCTCCGGGTCAGCCTTGAGTTGTTCCCACTGCGCAGGGTTGCAGGCGAGACACCAAAGCGCGTTGCCGATTCCAGTCACTGTGGTATCAACTCCGGCAGAGAGGAAAGAGCGTACCAGCATTCCGGCTTCTTCGTGCGTGATTTCCCCCCGGTCGGCATCGTCGTAGATCAATGCGCCCAGTCCCTCCTCACTGAGTCGTTCCTGCGTGCAGGCCGCCGTGATCCAGGGAACAATCTTGCCCGCCTGTGCCATTGCTGTGCGCCTGAGGACATTATCAGGCCCAACTGCGTTAAATACCATCGCACCGTAATCGACCAGATAGCGTGCATTCACATCTGTCATGCCGACGGCCTTGGGAAAGACAGTTGTTGGAAAGACTTCTGCGAGTTCGCTCACGGCCTCAAAGGAGCCTTTTTGCACCAAAGCACCGATGATCTCGTTGGCCTGATTCCGAAACAGGTCTGTGAGTGTCTTGACGACCTTCGGTGACAGTGCCCGGGCCATGGCCTTGCGCGTTCTGGTGTGCTCGGGCGGGTCTGCTTCCAAAAGCAGTGAGGGGGGACGCCAGGGTTTCGCCAGCTTGAAATCATCCAAACCCACCCCGCGTGAGGAGACAAAGTTTTCATAATCGCTGAAGACCTTGTGAGTGATGTGGTAACGCCCGACAGCCAGCAGACTATATTTTGGAATATAAACAACGTCCCCCCTGGAGAGGAGTTCTGTGTAATAGGGGTAGGGGTCACTGAGGATCGACAGGTCATAGGGATCGACATCCCAGACGGGCATATTCACAGGCGCGACAATGGGTTTGTGTCCTTCGATAAGTCTCATGAGAGTGTCCCCTTTGTGTCAAGTCCCACATGGCGGTAGAGCAACGAACGATCCCGGCGCAGGTCTTCGGCTGCGCCGTTGTGAACGATCCGGCCATTGGTCATCAGAATGACCTGTGATGCAAAGTTCAGCGCGGCCTCCACATGCTGTTCGACCAGTACGATAGCGCAGGTGTTCTTTGTGGCAAGCTGGTCAAAGACAGCCATGAGCTGTTCGCGTATAACGGGGGCCAGCCCCTCAAGCGGTTCGTCGAGCAAAAGGACGCGTGGGCGTGTCATCAATGTGCGGGCAATCGCCAGCATCTGCTGTTCCCCGCCTGAAAGTTGCGTGCCACCGTTGCGCCGCCGTTCTTTTAGTCGTGGAAACAAGGCGTAGGCTTCTTCGAGTGAGGCCTCGCCGCGCCGGGCCGCAATCAAATTTTCCTCGACGGACAGGGAAGGAAAAATGTCACGCGTCTGCGGGACGAGGCCCAATCCACGTGCGTTGCGCTCAAAGGGAGCGAGGGTTCCAAGCACCTGACCCTCTGCTTGAATTTGTCCAGAATGAACCTGGGTCAGACCCATGATCGTGCTCAGAAGTGTCGTCTTGCCCGCGCCGTTGCGCCCGATGATGGCAAGTCGCGCCCCGCGCACCAGAGAAAACGAAATATCGTGCAGGATATGGGTGGAACCGTACCCGGCGGTGATGTTGTGCAGTGCGAGGATCGTTTCAGCCATGCCCGTTTCCCAGATAGAGTTCGCGGACTTTGGCATCGGCAGTGATTTGCTCTGGCGGGCCTTCGATGAGAATACGGCCCTGAACCAGCACAATAATCGACGTTGCGACCTGAAAGACGAGATCCATATCATGTTCAATAATCAGCACGGCAAGGTCTGGAGGCAGGTATTCAATCGCATCAATAATCAGGTGGGTTTCGCTGGAGGGAACGCCCGCAGCTGGTTCATCGAGGATGAGAACCCTGGGGCGCAAGGCGAGAGTCAGGGCCATTTCGACAAGGCGTTGTTGACCATAGGCGAGGTCGCACACCAGCCAGTTTGTTCGATCAGCGAGGTTAAATTGCAGCAGATAATTGTCGATCTCTTCCTCTATTTCCGGGCTGGCATCGGCAGGCTTGAACAGGTCAAAGCCGCGCCCCTGTCTTTCGATAAGGGCCAGGCGGAGGTTTTCGCGTACTGTTAAGCGTGGAAACAGCGTTGTGATCTGGAATGTTTTGGCGAGTCCGATCTTGACGCGCCGGGCTTCGCTCAGGCCGCTAATGTCGCAACCATCAAAGCAGACCTGTCCACTGCTGGGCGATAAAAGGCCCGTGATGAGATTGGCAACTGTGCTTTTTCCAGCCCCGTTCGGGCCGATCAGGGCTTTGCGCGATCCGGGGGGAAGATCAAAGGTAATATCCTGTGCAACGGTAAGACCGCCGAAATGTTTGGAGAGGTTTTTGACATTAAGTCCGTGCATGGCGAGCCTTCCGGATGAGACGCAGAACCGCTTGAGGTGCGGAAACCAATCCGCCTGGCAGGAAGAAAACCACCACCAAAACCATCGCACCGATGACGAAAAGCCAGTTAAAGGGGTCGTTCGCGGCGGCGATGTGATGCACCCACATAAAGAGTACGGTGCCCATGATCGCGCCGTAGAGCCGTCCTGTTCCCCCGAGAATCAGCATAATCAGGACTTCAGCAGACAGCGTGAAAGAGAAACTCTGCAGGCTCACCAGTTGTGTGATCTGTGCCGTCAGTGCCCCGGCGGTCCCGGCAACGAGACCACCGATGGAATAGGCACAGACCCGCCGCCAATAGACTGGTGCGCCAATGGCCCGCATCCGCGCAGGGCTTTCCTGGATTCCGCGCAGTGATAATCCAAAGGATGAACGGACAACCACCGAAAGGATTGCGAGGACGCCCAGCATGACGACAAGCGCATACCAATAGGCCGTTTGACCAATGAAATCGAATGGAAAGAGACCAAAGAGCGGCTCCATGCGAATTCCGCGCAATCCGTCCGCGCCCCCCGTGATGTCGCGCGCCTGGTTAATGATCTCTGCACAGATCTGCGCTACGGCAATGGTGAGCATGATGACGGTGAGTCCTTGCGTCCGAACCAGAACAAGTCCGGAAGCGAAGGCCAGCAGACCACCTGCAAGTGCGCCGACGACTAATCCAGCGATGGGATCAGCCCAGATGTGAATGGCGAAAAGGCCAGCGGTGTAAGCTCCTGCGCCGTACAGGGCGGCCTGACCCAATGTGGGGATTGCCGCATAACCCAGTACAAGATCAACCGACAACACCAGAATCACCATAATCAGGAGTCGGGTCAAAAAGGCCAGATTGAAAGGAAACAGGACATAGGCAACAACCGCAACCGCGAGCAGGGCAGCGTGAAAGAGGACAGTTCTGGTCATTTTGATCCCCGTTTCAAAAGACCGTGTGGGCGCAAGGTCAGCAGGGCAATCACCAGGGCGAAGAAGACCAGGCTTGACAGATCGGGAATGAGGTAACGCGCGGTGGTTTCGATGAGGCCGAGGCCAAGTGCCGCGACGAAACTGCTGAGGATTGATCCCCTGCCGCCGAGCGCAACGACGATGAGAAAGAGCACCATGTAGCGCAAGGGGTAATAGGCTTCGATCGGCAACAATTCAGCACCAAAGATACCACCAAGAGCCGCCAGCCCCGCTCCGAGTCCAAAGGTCAACATATAGATCCGACCAGTATCAATGCCGATTGCAGAGGCCGTCGCCCGGTTATCAACCGCTGCACGCAGCCGAATGCCAAAGCGGGTTTTATCCAGCAGAATCCAAAGTGCGGTGATGGCGGCAAGTCCCAGGAAAATAACGATGACGCGATGCACAGGCAGTGTGCGAAAGCCCAGATCAACAGTCTGTTTCAGCTGTTCTGGAAGCACGATGGACAACAACGCAGACCCTTGCCAAAGATTAACGCTGGCAATCATGACAAAGGTCAGGCCAATAGTTGCGAGAACCTGCTGGAGTTCGCCAAAGCCGTAAATCCGGCGATAGAGAAGCCGTTCGAGTGGCAGGGCGAGCGCAACCGTTGCAACGACCGCCAGGACCACTGCTGCCCAGAAGCCGACCCCGATATCCTGAATAAGCCAATGAGCGAGGACACCGCCAATCAGGGCAAAGCCGCCGTGTGCGAGATTGACGACATTCATCACCCCCATCGTGACCGATAACCCGACGGAAATCATAAAAAGAACCATGCCGTAGGCCGTGCCGTCGATGACGATATTAAAGACCAGATCCATGCGTTAAAACCCGATGCCCTGAGAGGGGCCGACCTCTCCAGAGACTACTTCCAGCCGAGATCGCCGACGGTGGCAATGACACCCTTTTCGACGTTTTCCAGCAATCCGGTCTCCGCATTGCGTTTGACCTCGCGGATATAAACGTTCTGAATCACTGTTCGGGTTTCGGGATCCATCTTTAGCGGCCCCCGGGGGCTTTCCCATGCCATGTTTAGTGCTGCCTTGACAGCGGCAGGGCCATCTTTGCCAGCGGCTGCAACCATCTGGTAAAGCAGGTGAACGCCGTCATAGGCCCCGACCGATGCCCAGTTGGCAATCGCACCGCTATGCAGATCCGAAAGCCTGTCAAGGAAGGCGCGATTCATATCGGACTCGTGTGCGGCGGAGTAGTGGTAGGCCGTGGTTAGACCGATGGCCATGTCTCCCAATGCCTGCAGGTTGACTTCCTCCGTCTCCGCTGTGCCGAGAAACTTGATTCCCGCCGCGCGCAAACCGTTTTCATTATAGGTTTTGGTATAGGTGAAGGTCGGCGGGCCACCTGGCAGGAAGGCAAAGACAGCATCGGGGGCCTGTTCGCGCACACGTTGGATAAACGGCGTGAAATCGGTCGTTGAAAGCGGCATCCGGATCGAATCAACGACTGTGCCGCCCCTGGCTTCAAATGCGGCTTTGAAGGCCTTCTGTGCATCAATGCCCGGGCCGTAGTCAGAAACGGTGGTCGCGACGGTTTTTATGCCTTGTTTGCTGGCCCATTCGGCCATTGGTGCGGAGACCTGCCAGAGTGTATAGCTGGTGCGCAAGAAAAAGTCGCTTTCCTTGTTGATAGCTGATGTTGCCGCATTGAAAATGATCGTTGGGGTTTGTGATTGTTGGATGATCGGTGCCACCGCAAAGGCATTCGGTGTGAAAGTAAAGCCAGCCAGATAGTTCACCTGATCCTTAATCAACAGTTCCTGGGCGAGGCTCCGCGATTGATCTGGATTGACACCGCCGACATCCTTGTAAATGAATTGAATATCATAATTGCCACTACGGGTTCCATGTTGTGACTGATAGACCTCAATCGCTTGTCGGTACTGGGTTCCGTACTGTGCAAAAGGCCCGGAAAAGGGGGCAATCACACCGACCTTGATCGTATCGGCCCCCACCGCACCACACAGCCACAGCGCGACCGCCAGCCCACCGACCGCCCCACGATATAAGGATGAAACAAGATATCTTACCCCTGTCATTTTTTCCCTCCCAGGTTCATAGCTTTTTGTTTTTGGTGACAGACGCCCATTCGTTGACGCCTCCCAAGCTTTTTCACAGTAAGACACAATCCAGTTGATGAGTCAACTGATATAGCCTATCCCATATAAAATAATTCAATTTGGAAGAGTTGTTCATCGGACAGATAAAACCTTACGGCGGAAATCTGATGAAGACGTCATCCATAAAGTATAAGCAGATCATAATCGATTGGCTATATGGATGATCGTAGCAGTTTGTGTTGAGGTATATCGTTTTTCTGTTTCGGGGTTGGTGCAAAAAAATATTGTTTTTTGACGATAAAAGCCTTGACATCTTTTTTTGCCTCTGCTCTTTAACTTGTCAGAATTGTGTGGGTCGGCCTCGAATGGGTCGGCCTCGAATGGGTCGGCCTCGAATGGGTCGGCCTCGAATGGGTCGGCCTCGAATGGGTCGGCCTCGAATGGGTCGGCCTCGGATGGGTCGGCCTTTTTTTTGTGGGGTGATGTGTTCTGCGTCGGGCTGACCTGTGGTTTTTGGATAAACCTTTGAACAGGGTAGGTCTTGCGATGTGTCGTTTTTCTTCCAAATCATCTTTGTTGGCCGGTGTGTCTGCTGTTGTTCTGGCGGCAAGCGTCGGCTCCGGTGCCTTTGCCCAGACAGCGGTGGATTACACGCATTCAACAGGCAATAATATCTGGGCCGATGGTACAGCGAGAAACGCAAACAACACCTCCAGCACGGATATGGCGGAAGCAAGAGATGGTGATAATCTCACACTGTCTGTCGGTCGCGTTTCTATTACTTCTTCCTCTCGCTCTGGTGTTTCTATTGGGCAATTGCGCAGTGGAGCAAGTGGGGCAGGGAAGATTTCCATGTATGGAACTGACAGGACTATTGGAAGAATCAGCAAGCAAGGTAATCGGGCGGTTGACTTACTTGTTGACGGCTCAGTTGGTAATTCAACCTTAACTGTTGACGGTGGTGCTGTTGTCCGTAATTTGTCAATTTTCGCTCGATACAGTGTGCCAAATAGAGACGCCAAGGCCATTTTCGGCAGCGATTTAACGATTGAAGGCGGTGTCAATCTGGCCGACCACAGTACAGCCGGAAATGGCCGCGCTTATCTTGTTTTTAATGGTTCTTCCGATCAGAGGATTCTGGGCACTGGCACAGCAAAGATCATCGCCGATGCAGACGGCGATGGCACGATTCAGGTTCTGAATGGCCGTGATGGCCTTGCACCGCGTAAGGCGACTTTTGACATAGAGATTGGTCACGATGCCGCGACGGATGCGAACGACAGACGCCTCAAGCAGTTGACGGTGGGCGACGCGTCGAAGGGCGGTCATGCGATTTTCAACAGGGGCGTTCATGTTGATCATATCAATGTGATTGCGGGCAATCACGACAATGAGGACACGGTTGTCGAGTTTCGGGGAAATGTGTCCGGTGATACAATCAAGCTGACATCTACCAGTTCTGGCCAGGATTTGTACGGCCCAACGGCTGTTTTCAATGCGTCAACCAGTGACATCACAGTTGACAATGAAATTGTTGGTGGTGATGACCATGGGGGTATGGTTAGAATTATCGGGGGCCGTTCCGGTAGTGGGCAACGTAAGGTTACCTTTAACGGTAAACTCGGCTCGGGCGGCAGTAACCCGTTGCATCGGGTCTATGTGGGTCGGAACGGTACGGGTGTTGCGGAGAATGACAAGTCTGCGGGTGAGGCGATTTTTAAAGAGGATGTCGATTCTCGTCGTTTCGAGGTCAATGGCGGTAACGCGGCGAACGAGCATTCACATGCAACGGTTGAGAAGAACCTGACAAGCAGAGTGACGCTTGCGGACAACGCCGGATCTGCCACCCTGACGATTGGCGGTGCGGGCCGTCTTGCGACCGTGAATGACGCAGGGCAAACGATCAGTGGTTTTATTGAAGCAGGCGGTGACGGACAGGGGACACTGATTGTTGATAACCGGGGTGATGCAGGCACAGGCCGTACCAGTAACAACAAAGTCACCTTTAGTCAGTCAGTCGGCCTCGATGGGGAAGCCCTCAGGCAGATCACGCTGAGCGATGGCCGGACGACCTTTAGCAGTGATGTTTATGCGAGGTCGATCACGATTGACACAGGCGACGCGACAGTTTTCAAGGGCCATGTCAAGGCAGGAGCATGGATCCATCTGGGCGCGACCAGTGGGTCTGTCACCTTTAACGGCACGACCGGACAAACGGTTGCGGGCAAGATCACGACGGCGACCTCGGATCGGGGCTGGATCACTGTGGCGAACAAGGCCGGTGTGACCTTTGAGGATGACCTGGGCACCTCCACCGCCTGGCTGCGCCTCCTGACCCTGACGGGCCACGCGACTGCGGCGGATGCGTCCAAAGCGACCTTTAAGGGCAATGTCTATCTGAGAACCGGTGCGAACGGTGGTCTGGTTCTGGGTCAAAACACCGGGGTCACATTCAACGGAACAGACTCCCAAACGGTGGCCGGCAATATCACAAGTGCATCGGGGGGCAACTATGGCACAATCACCATCGACAACGATGACGGCGTGACCTTCAAGGGCGCATTGGGCGCAAGTGGTACGAACAACGGGTTGGACCGCCTGACCCTGAGCGATAACTCCGAGGCGACCTTTGAGAGTCATGTTTATCTGGCGAATGGCCTGACCCTGGGCAATAGCACCATTACCTTTGGCGGGTCTGGCAACCAGACCATTAAGGCAGACATCCGCAACAGCACGGGCAAGCGGGGGTCTGTCGTTGTGAATAACAGCGGCGGGACGGTGACCTTTGAGGATGCTGTGGGCGCGACGGGGATCGGTAACGATCTTGCACTAATCACGCTGAGCGATGGTGTGGCGCGGTTTAAGGGTGATGTTTATGCACAGAGTGTCGGGGTCAGTTCGACCGATGGCGCAGAGTTCAGGGGCAATGTGACCACAGGCGCAGTCGGGATTCTGTTTGCCGTGAACGATGATGCCAAAATCACCCTGAACGGCACGGCGAACCAGACTGTGACGGGGGACATCACCCCGGATTTTGACGGGCGTGGTCGTCTGGTTGTGAACAACGCAGGTGCCACCAATAGCAACAAAGTCACCTTTGGCGGGTCAGTCGGTGCCGATGGGACAGCTCTCAAGCAGATCACGCTGAGCAATGGCCGGACGACCTTTCACAGTGGTGTTTATGCCGATACGATCAATATCACCACAACCGACGCGACAGTTTTCAAGGGCCATGTCAAGGCAGAGACAGGGATCAAACTGGGCAACAACAGCGGTTCTGTGACCTTTAGCGGCACGTCCGGACAAACGGTGACGGGCAATATCACGACGGATGCGAATAATCAGGGGTCTATCACGGTCAATAATAGCGTGACCTTTGCAGGTCAGATCGGGACGGGGGGCAATAATGGCAAGGCCCTTGGCACCCTGACCCTGCGCGATGGCCTGACGACCTTTGGCGGTGATGTTTATGCACAGAATATCGGGGTTCATTCAGACGACGGGACGCTGTTCAGGGGTGACGTGACAGCTGCGCTGTCTTTCGGGGGTGATGATATTGAAATCACCTTTGGCGGTGCAGGCGACCAGCGGGTGGCGAATGCGATTGCCCTGGGTACTGGTCAGAATAACCGTGGTCTGATCCGCGTGAACAACAGCGGCGGGACAGTGACCTTTGCCAACGTGGTGGGGGCCAGTGGGGGCGCAGTGAAGCAGATCACACTGGACGACGGCCAGACGGTTTTTGCTGGTGCTGTTTATGCCGGAACGATTGACGTCAATGCCGGCAGCGACGGGACGAGCTTCAACAGCTCTGTGACCACGCGCGCGGGCCTGACGCTGGCGGGTGCGGCGACCTTCAAGGGGTCTGTCACCACCGGGGCCAACGGTCTGGTCTTTGATGGGGCGAGGGGGTCTGCGACCTTTGCCGGGACGGCGGCACAGACCATCACCCCTGCGATCACGACGGATGCCAATAATCGGGGGGCGATCACCATTGCCAACAGAGCCGGTGTGACCTTTGAGGGTAATTTGGGCACGACCAATGCCAGACTGGCCCGTCTGACCCTGCACACCGGCACCAAAGCGACGCTTGAACAGTCCGGTTACTTCGCCGGTAATGTCACACTCCGCAACAATGCGACCCTGATTGTCGGTGATGCCAGCGGGGTCACCGGCGGCACCAATGGACGCGGGACAGGGGCGACGGCCGCGCAAACGATCACGGGCAACATTGTTGCGGGCGATGACGGACAGGGCAATCTAGAGATCAGGAACCGCTCAAGCCATGCCACGGGTCAAAAGGTGTCCTTTACGGGGTCAATCGGTACCGCAGAGGCTGCCCTGAACAGGATCACGGTTGCCGGGGGGGAAACGACCTTTGACGGTAATGTTTATGCCGGCAACCTGAACATCACCGCAAGCGATGCGACAACCTTCAGGGGCAATGTCACGGCCGGAACGCAGTTCACACTGGGCGACGGAAGCTCTGTCACCTTTGGCGGCAATGCCGGACAAACGATCACGGGCGATATCACAAGCGCATCGGGTGGCGATTATGGCGCGATCATCATTGCCAACACCAGCGATGAAGGCGTGACCTTTGAGGGTGCATTGGGCGCAAGTGGTGCGAACAACGGGTTGCACAGCCTGACTGTGAACGAGGATGCCAAAGTGACCTTTAACCAGCCTGTTTATCTGTCGGGTGATCTGACAGCGCACAGGAAGAGTACCCTCACCCTGGGGCCTGCCTTTGGGGAGCGGACGGGGGATGCGGCAGATCAAGCGTTTATAACGGTGGGGGGTAATTTTAATCTGGGCACTGCGGATGCGGACAACAGTGTCAGGATTGCCTTTGACTCCTCCTTTACCGAGGGAGAGCAGAAACTGATCAACAAGGACTTGAGTGCAGCCATCGACAACGGCAAGCTGATCCTTGTGGAGAGTAATGTTTTAAAATACGAGCTTGCGACGGATGACGGGGGGAGCGTTATTGCGCGGGCCAAGGGCTTCAAGTCAGCAGGCGAGGTGTCGTCGAAGCTGGGCGTGTCGCCCTCTGAAGCCACTGTGCTTTTGGCGGCCTCATCCCTTGCGAAGGATTTACCCGCGAGCGACCCCGTGAAGAAGATTCTGCAGGAGGCGGCGCAGGCGGGGAATGAGGCGAAAGGCAAGCGGCTTGCGGCCCAGCTCACGCCGCAGATGACCGCGCTGGGCGGGGCGACGGCGGCGGTGGTCTCGACGGGGACACAGGTGGCGGGTGTGTTGAGCGAACGCCTGTCTGTGCAGCGCGGGGGAGACAGCCAGAGCGGATTTGTCCAGAGTGGATTTGCGACCGGGGGCGAGGGGCTGGACAGGGCCTTCTGGCTCAAGCCGTTTGGCAGTCGGGGCAAACAGGCGAAGGACAAAAAACAGAGGATTGACGGTTATGACACCTCTGCACGGGGCCTTGCGGTGGGTGTGGATGCACCTGTGGGGGAACGGGGTCGTGTGGGGACGGCTCTGGCCTATAGCACCAGCCGGATGACGGGCAAGGGTGTTGGCGAGGACAAGACGGATGTCAGGAGCTGGCAGGTTTCTGTTTACGGGGATTACAGCACGGGGCGTTATTATGTGGACGGTCAGGTGGGCGTTGGGCGCAACGATGTCAGTACGACCTCGCGTGTGGCGGGTTTGAGGCGCAAGTCGGCTTATGACACGACCAGCCTGACGGCCTCTGTGGGGGGTGGTGTGCCAATTAACCTTGATGCGAGCACGACGCTGACCCCGACGGCGGGTCTGTCGTGGACGCGGGTGGGATCGGCGAAATACACCACGACGGGGGCGTTGAGCCTGAACCAGAAGATCACGGTGGGGTCGATTGATGCGGTTGTGGGGACGCTGGGCACCCGCCTGCACAAAGAGATCACCCGGGGGAACGGCACCCTTGTTCCCGTGGCGCGTGTGGGGCTGTCCTATGACTTTGCGGGGGAGCAAACGACGGCACGCGGCCTGTTCACCGGCGGAGGCAGCCGCTTTACGGTCAAGGGGGCGAAGGTCAGGAAGCTGTCAGGCACCGCAGGGGTGGGCCTGAGCTATAATGCCCCGCGCTGGTCAATTGGTGCGGACTATGACCTGAGTGCCCGCCCCGGCTACACGGGCCACAGTGCCCGCCTGAATGCCAGGGTCAAGTTCTGACCTACCCTGTGAACTTGACCCAGCGGCAGCCCCGAAAGGCAACAGCCTTTCGGGGTTCTGTTTGTCTGGCCAAGTGCTGTCTGACCGAAATTCCCGAGCGTGTGTTCAAGGCCGAATAGTTTTCGGTTGGAATTTTCGTGGGCATGACCGCAGGCCACGTTCCGCGATTCAGGTTGGAGGTTTTGAGGATTGCGATTCTGTTCGTTTGGTGCGTCACAATGCTTTAAAGTGTTGATTGTGTTGCCTCAATCAGGAGCTGTGCCAGTTCTGAGAAGCCTGCGCCGCAGGGGGCGTCGGTGATCCATTGTGGTTGTGCGCTGAGTTGTGATTGAAAGTCACGGACATTGGCAACGCCCACGGACCGGGGAAAAAAGTCAAACATCGGGGCGTCGTTGGGGGAGTCGCCAATGAAGACAACGCTGTCTTTGATGGTGTCGAGATTTTGCCCGAATAGTTCGTGAAATAAAATCCGGGTCATCGCGAGTTTGTCATAGTCACCAAACCAGCCGTTGACGTGAATGGAACTGACCTTTGCAACGGCCCCGGCCTCTGTAAAAATTGCCACAATCCGGGCGATGTCCTCGGCGGCGAGGGGAGGGACATCTTCGCAGAAGTCAATGGCGAGGTCGGCATCGCGGTAATTTTGATCTGCGGCAAGGCCACTGCCGGGGACGGTGTGGAGGATTTTTTCCTGGAGTGCGTCAAGTTTTTTGCGGTTGGCCCGTCTGGTTGTGGGGTCTGTCCAATAGCGGCGGGTCATCCGGTGCCTGTTGTGATCGTAGCGAAAATAAAAAGCACCATTTTCGCCAATAATGGCATCAATGGGCCACATTCTACTGAAATGGTCGCACCAGCCCGCAGGCCGTCCAGTGACCGGGATGACGGCAAAGCCCGCCTTTTTCAAATTTTCGAGGGCCTGATAGGCTCCGGCGTCCAATCGCCCCGCGCTGGTGATGGTGTCGTCAATATCGCTGAGGACATAGCGAATTTTTCGGCGGTCTTTTGTTGTAAAGTTCCTGATGGGGTGCATAACTATGCCTCTATTCTTCGTCAAACTTGTTGGCGATCAATAGGCACAGCGATTCAACAGCCTGCTGTGCATCGGGGCCTGTGGCGGAAATGGACAGCCGTGTTCCCGGTGTTGCCGCCAGCATCATCAAACCCATAATCGATGTGCCGGGAACACAGCGGTCGTTTCGGCAGACGGTGATCCGGGCGGCAAAGCCTTCGGCGCGATGGACAAAGCGGGCGGAGGCCCGGGCATGGAGGCCGCGTCTGTTGCACACGACGGCATCCTCTTGACAGTCAACAGCAGACGGTGAGGCGGGGGGATGGTCAAGGGGCATGATCTGCGCGATCTTTCAGCAGTTCCGAGGCAACGTGGATATACTTGCGTCCGGCCTCCTGTGCGTCCAGAACGGCGGATGTCATGTCCCGGTTTTTGCGCAGGGTCGCCAGTTTAATCAACAGGGGTAGATTAACACCGGCGATGACCTCGACAGTGGCTTTATCCATGACGGAAATGGCGAGATTCGATGGTGTTCCGCCAAACATGTCCGTCAAAATAACAACACCTTTGCCGCAGTTTGTGGCCTGAATGGCGTCAATAATGTCGGTGCGGCGGTGTTCCATATTGTCATCCGGTTCAATGCAGACGCTGGTGATTTTTTCCTGTGGCCCGACGATGTGTTCAAGGGCGGCAATCATTTCAAGGGCAAGATTGCCATGCGTCACGAGAACCATTCCAATCATTTTTTGACTTTCGCATAAAGGTTATGTGTGGAAAAACAATATTCTAAATAAGGATGAAATTATAAAAAAAGTCAATGAAAGATGATTTTTTTGTTCCTTTTTTCTTCGCTTTGGTTTTAAGTTCGGGGCGTGAATTTTTGAGATCTGTTCATTTGGTGTGAGCCATGGCGACCACTTTTCATTCTTCTTCGCCCTATGCGTCCCTGGCGGCGATTATTTCCGGGGTTGTCCTGTTACAGGCGGGCATGAGCCTGATGCTGGCTCTTTTGCCTCTGCGTATGGCAGAGGCGGGGTTTTCTTCGGCTGAAATTGGCGCGATGACGGCATTGTTTTCCGGTGGTTTTTTATTGGGCTGTCTCTATGCGCCCCGTTTGATTGCGGCGGTGGGGCATATTCGGGCCTTTGCGTGCTTCGCCACGGTTTTGTCGGTTCTGACCCTCGCGCTGGCGATTGATACTGCTATCGGGTTGTGGGGCAGTGCGCGTCTGCTCTCTGGCATTTGTTTTGCTGGAATGCTGACGGTCTCGGATAGCTGGATTACCGCAGAAGCACATCCGTCAATGCGCGGGCGGGTTCTGGCGGTCTATACCCTTTGTTTTAAGGTCGCGCAGGGTTTGGGGCCATTGGTCTTGACCCTGGCAACAATTTTTGGAAACTGGCATTTTATGCTGGTCAGTGCATTGATTTCTGTTTCGCTTTTGCCTGTAGCGATGCGAAAGGGTGGCAATCCGGAAAAATTGAGTGCGCGGCAGGTCAAACAGAACAGTATGTCTGTGCGCCAGGTTTTTGTGCGCTCGCCCTTTGCATTTGTGGCCTGTCTTTTCGTCGGGACGATGAACGGCCCGCTCCAAAGTTTTCTGCCGCTCTATGGGGTGACGATCGGGTTTTCATCAGATCAGGCCGTTTTGCTGGCGGCGGCATTTCAATTCGGGGCGGTTTTGTTTCAAATTCCGATGGGCATTGCCTCGGATCGCCGGGATCGGCGGATTGTTTTAGTCTGTGCCATGGGTTCTCTTGCGCTCATTAGTTTCTTGTTCTTTGCAGTTGGAACATTTTTGGGACTCTGGGCACAGGTGGCTCTGATTTTCGCGCTGGGGGGTGTGATCATGTCTCTTTATCCCATCGCGCTTTCTCACGCGGGGGATTATTGTCAAGAAAGCGAAATGGTGCCGCTCTGTGCGACCTTGATGCTGGCTTATGGGATTGGGCTAACGCTTGGCCCCTTAAGTGCGACAGCCTTGATGTCTGTCAGTGGCCCCGGCGGCATTTTTCTGCATACGACGTTGTTGTCTGCGATCTTTATTGCCTTTGCCTTTTATCGTATGTCCCGGCGCAAGTCTCCATCCCGGGATGAAAAGGGGGATCATTTTTCTGTGCCGCCGTCTTCGCCCGCGATCTTGCCCCTTGACCCCCGCGCGACCGATCCTGCTGTACAGACTATGCGTTCTGTGCGTGATGCAGATGATGTCTATTGATTTTTTTGTTCGTGATTGCGTTGCGGGTCTTCGCACAGGCGGTCTGAAGCCGCGTTGATCTTGTCTTCAAGCAGGGTCATGTAATCTTTGCGTTTCAGGTTGACTGGCAAGGGGGGGAGGAATTCAATCACCATTGTGCCGGGGCGTTTAATGAATCTGTCCCTGGGCCAGAAGAGACCGGAATTCAACGCAACTGGAATCGTTGTGAGACCTGTGGTGCTGGCAAGGGCGGCGACCCCGGGGTGAAAGGGTTGTTTTTGCCCAACGGTTGTACGCGTTCCTTCGGGAAAAATAACGATGGGGCGGCCTGTTTTTACTCTGTCTCGTGCTTGGGCAACCATTTTTTTCAGTGCCCTCGCGCCTGCGGTGCGGTCGATGGCAATGGCCTGTCCACATCGCACGAACCAACCGAAAAGAGGAATATTTAACAGTTCTTTTTTCAGGACAAAGCACGGTGCGTCGAGAATCATCAAAAGGTTAATCGTTTCCGCAGTGGATTGATGCTTGCTGGCGACGAGGTAACTTCCCGAACGGGGCAGATTTTCACGGCCCCTGACCTCAAGGCGGATTTTACAGATGAGCCAAAGCAGGAAAAAAGTTCCGCGCGCCCAAAAATTCCCTGCCCTCATCATGGTGGCCCAGGGAGCGAAAACAAGGGGAATGATGGCGACAGAATAAGTGACACACCACAGAAAAAAAGAAAGGCTGAACAGGAGTGAACGTAAAAAAAGCATGGAATTTTATTTTGCCCGGTTTTGGGGGGGGCGCGGGTTTTGTTCAGGCAGGACGGAAAGCTGAGTCATCCAAATTCGAAGCTGTGCCAGAAGATACTTGTTGTATTCTGAAAAAATCAACCCCCGGCTCCCGGGCCATAGCCACCAGTTCTGTTGTTTGACATGCGGGGGGAAGACAGGATGGGGGGTGATTGTGATCTCTGGCATAGAGTGTCTGAATTCCAGCAAGCTCCGTGGCATGTGATAGGCTGAGGTGACCAGCCGTATAGAGCCAACGCTGTTTGCCCGAACCCATTGCCCGGTTTCGGCGGCATTGCCGCGTGTATCATCGGCCTGATAACCGAGAACAATACAGCAGGCAACCTTTTCAGGGGCGGTCTGATGTGACTCCAGCAGTTCGCGCACCTCAACGCCTTTGTAAACACCCGAAATAAATAACTTGTCTGCTGTCCCTTTGAACAGGAGGCCGAGTCCTGTATTGATTCGACTTGTCCCCCCGGTCAGGACAACAATGGCCTCACTCGGGCTGGTGGAGTCTTCAACAGCTGTGGGCAGTGTGCCAGCATAGAATAAAAAACCCGCAATCCAGGACAGCAGGAGGATCAAAAACGCGCCCCAGATGAGGAGTCTTTTTTTTCGTGTGCGCAGTCTCATGGCATTTTGTGCAGGAAGCGTAGAACAGTGACCCGGGCGGTTATCATCGCAATGAGGCCCGCAGAAACGGCAAAGACAATCAAGACAAACCATTCACCCGTGTGCAAGGTCAGTTGAGGCAACAGCGCGGTATTGGCCTGTGCCATAAAATATCCCATGATGGCAACAGTGATCCCCGTCATCAGGAGTCCCAGCCCACCCCCCAGCAAACTGAGGCGCAGGGCATGTTGTTGAAATCGAAAGGCGATGAAGCTGTCATAGGCCCCCATTTGGTGGAGTAACTCGACAAGCTGAACATGAATGGCGAGACTCATACGCGTGACGAGAACCACCATAATAACCGCAGCCCCTGTGACTAAAAAAACGGTCAGGACAGCGATGAGTTTAATTGTTTTTGCGAGATTCAACAGGCTGTCCATCCAGCGTTGATGATCGTCAATGGTGGCAGAGGCCACCGTTGTCGAGACGACCTGACGCAGGCGGTCAACCAGGGGGCCTTTGATGCTGTCGAGTTCGACAGCAATCAGAAACGGGACGGGCAGATCCTGGATGAGAATTTCTGTCCCCAACCATGGAGCCAGCATTTGTTCAAGCTCGGCATCACCCAGAGCACTCACCGCAGAAACGCCGTCTGTTTTTTCCAGTCGCTTCGTTAGTTTGTCCACTTGCGCCCGGTTGAATTCACGTTCTGTTTGCGTTGTCCCGGATGGAATTTGTATGGTCACCCCCCGGGACAGGGCGTTGTCCCAGCGATCAGCAAGCTTTGTCATGGAAAAGGCAACAACCATCGCCAAAGATGCGAGGAAAACCATAAGTCCAATCAACCACGGCAAGAGTCGGGCAGAGGCATCGTGATCGAGGGGGACGGAATGACTGCGGGATAAAAGGAAAGACATCATCCGGGCTTTTCCGCAGATTTTCGCGCTGTTTCACCCTGTACGTTTGCGCGAATCTCACCTTGTATGAGGCGCAAAACCGGGTAATTCAAACGGCGAATCAGTGAATCGTTATGAGTGGCCAGAACAATGGTCGTTCCGCGTTTGTTGAGTTCCTCGAATAAAAACAAGAGGCGTTCGGCAATAGCTTCATCAACATTGCCAGTCGGTTCGTCGGCAATGAGCAGGCTCGGGCGGGCAATGACGGCGCGGGCGATGGACAGGCGCTGTTGCTGACCACCGGAGAGGGTCGGGGGCCTGGCGTCCAGAAAATCGGCGAGTCCGACCCAGTTGAGTAATTCTGTGACGTTTTTGCGAACCTTGCCCAGGGGATGCCCCGCAAGGGTTAGGGGCAGGGCGACATTTTCAAGTGCGTTGAGATGATCGAGGAGCCGAAAATCTTGAAAAACAATCCCTATTCTACGGCGCAGGTGAATCCTGTCCTGTCGCGATATGGTGCGGGTGTCGCGTCCAAAAATTTTCACCCGTCCCTTGTCGGGGTGGTGGGCCAGATACATCAGTTTCATCAGGGACGATTTTCCCGCCCCACTCGGCCCAACAATAAAATGAAAGGAACCCGGGTCGAGAGAAAGATCCACAGACCGCAGAATTTCAGGCCCATTTCCGTAACGCAGAGAGACATTTTCAAATCGAACCACGTTGAAAACCTGACACGATGCGACCGAGGGAAAAAGATTTGTAAGCCCAATTATAACAGGGTCTGATTGTGAATCCATCCTTTTTCGCGGGGGTGATTTTTGGGTTATTTTGTTCTTTGTTTGACGGAAAAGCCTGTGGCTACTATCGTTGCAGGGGGAGGTATCCAGCTGTTATGATAGAGGGCGATTTTTCTGTTCTTTAAAAAAGATTTTTTAATCTTTGATGCGTTACCTTCCTCTCATCTTTCGTCTTTAGGGCACGAGGTACAGGATTTTGATGTCATGATTATTGATTGTCCCGAGTGTGGTGTGCAGTTTCGTCTGGACGCGCAACTGTTAGAGCCAAGGGGTCGAAAGTTGCGGTGTAGCGGCTGTCGGGCGGTTTGGTTTCAGGATCGCTCCCAAGACATGGCGTCCCCGGCGCAGGGCGCAAAACCGGAGGGCGCGCCCTATCCTGAACCACCGTTAGATGGTTTTGACGCCCGCCGCAGAACGCCACGCCCGACACTCCCGCCGAAACCTGTGCGCAAGAAGCGTGGTACGGGGCTTTTTGCGATGTTGGTGTTGCTGTTGGTTGTCGGCGGCACGGGCACGGGTCTGTGGTATGGGCGCAAGGAACTCGTGACCTTTGAGCCAAGGGCGATGATTCTTTATGATCTTGTTGGCGTGACGGTTTTTCCTGTCGGAGAGGGACTGGATCTTGTCGATATGAAGACAGAGCGTGGACGGGGTGAGGCAGGCGAAAGTCTTGTTGTGATTTCCGGTCAGATTGAAAATGTGACACCGAAAGCCATTGTGATTCCGCGTTTGCAGGCCTCACTCCTGGATGCCAAAGGCCAGGCCTTGACGCGCAAGACGCTGAAACTGGAACAAGAGGCTCTCGCCCCCGGTCAGAAACAGGCTTTTCAGGTTCCCCTGATCTCTGCCGAGGGGGCATCGAATGTTGTCGTTACCTTCGTCAGTGACGATCAGGCGGCAAAGGAACAGGATTTTGAACCGAAGCCTTGATCTGTACAGTTGATGGGATAACCGCGTCAGGCGTCTTCGGATGTTTTGTCTTCGCTCGTCAAAATGGCATAGAGGCTTGATGCTGTGTCAGACCCGCGTAACTTTTGGCAGGTCTCGGGGGTCCTCAAGAGGCGTGAAAACCGTGCCAGAGCCTTGAGGTGTTGTGTCCCCGAGGTTCCGGGGGCGAGCAGGACACAAATTAAATCGACGGGTTGTGCATCGATTGAGTCAAAGGCAATCGGCCGATCAAGCCGGGCAAAAACAGCATAGAGTCGCGGCAGTGTGGCGAGCCTGCCGTGGGGGAGGGCGACACCCTGACCGACCCCTGTCGTGCCGAGCTTCTCGCGGTCATTGAGAACGCGAAGGATGCTCTCTTTGTCCGTGCCGCTGATCTGTGCGGCGTGTTCGGCCAGTTTTTGAAGGGCCTGTTTTTTTCCGGAAACGCGCAAAGACGCGATGATGGCTTCCGGTGTAATGAGGTCGGTCACTTTCATTGATCTGTCACGGTTTGCGGTGTGTTTAGTTTTTGTGGGGATCAACCCAGCCAATATTACCATCACCCCGGCGATAAATCATGTTGAGACCGCCGTGTGCACTGTTATGAAACATCATTGCGGGGAGGTCTTCGAGGTCGAGACGCATGACAGCCAGTGACACAGACAGCGTGGGGATTTTTTCTGCCATCTCGGCGACGACGAGGGGGGCGGTGTCCTGTTCTTCTACTGTGGTGTCAGCCGTTTGTTCTTTTTCCCCGCACAGGATATAGTGCTGGGCATCGATTGTGTCGCGACCGCCTTCGGATTTGTGGTCACGGAGTTTTCTTTTATGACGGCGCAACCGTTTTGACAGGCGTTCCGCCGCCAGATCAAAGGCAGGATAAGGCTCACCAGCCTCGCCATTTGCTTCGAGGCGGATGCCCTTGCTGACGTGTGCAACCACCGTGGCGCGGTAGAGATAGGCATCCTTTGTCAGGGTGACGTTGACATCCAGAGCATCTCCGAAATACTTGTTCAGGATCGTTTCGAGAGACTGTTCAATATGGGTACGGAGCGCATTACCAACATCAAGCTGTTTGCCTTTGACAGAAAGTTCCATGTTTTTATCCTCTTTCATAAAAATTTGTTGTGGTCTTTGTCTCAATCATTCGAGAGGTGCTTATCTTCTTTTGACATCTGGCATCTGCCTCCAGATATGGGGAAAAAAGACTAGAATTGAAAGGCTTTTTCTTTGCGACGGCGTGATGATGAGCCGATTCCGATGGCTTCTCTGTATTTTGCAACGGTTCGGCGGGCAACGTCGATGCCGTCTTCTTTTAAAAGTCGAACCAGGGCATCATCAGAAAAGGGTTTTTTCGCAGGTTCTTTTTCAATCAAGGCCCTGATTCGCGCCTTGACTGATTCAGCGGAATGGGCATCGCCGTCCGTACCACCGACAGAAGAAGTGAAGAAATATTTCAATTCGAATGTACCACGGGGTGTGACGATGTATTTGTTTGATGTGACCCGGCTGATGGTTGATTCGTGCATCTCGATGGCTTCGGCAATGTCGCGCAATGTCAGAGGTTTGAGCGCGTGAACACCCTTGCGGAGGAAATCATGCTGGCGACGGACAATTTCGCTGGCGACCTTGAGAATGGTTGTTGCGCGTTGGTGGAGAGCTTTGACCAGCCAGTTGGCGGTTTGGTACTGTTCGTTGAGCCAGGGTTTTTCGTCCCCCTTTAGACCCTGTGCCTGAACATGGTGGTAGTAGCCCGTGTTGACCAGCACCTTTGGCAGGGCCTCTGTATTGAGTTCGATGTGCCAGCCTCCCTTGTTGTCTGGCCTGACCAAAACGTCGGGAATAATGGGTTCAACGCTGACTGCTTCAAAAGACTGACAGGGGCGGGGGTTGAGGCTCTGAATTTCGGCAATCATCCCCAAAATGTCATCTTCCTCTGCCGCGCAGGCCTTCATGAGACCCTTGAGATCACGCTGCGCCAAAAGTTCCAGATGATCGAGAAGCGTGGCCATCATCGGATCAAGACGGTTTTGTTCGCGCAGTTGCAAGGCCAAACATTCGCGTAACGTTCGTGCAAAAACACCGGTTGGGTTAAAGCATTGGAGCTTTTCCAGGACAGCAGAGACCTGTTGTTCCCTACAGCTGAGCTGCCAGGCAATATCATCAAGGGTGGTGGTGAGATAGCCGCTGTCTTCGAGTAGCTCAATGATATGCGCCCCGATCATGCGCTCGACGGGGTCTGTGATCTCGATGCCGAGCTGTTGATGCAGGTGTTCGCGTAGTGTCTGTTCTGCGGTCAGTCTGTTTTCGAGAGAGTCGCTGTCGTCTTCAAAGCGGCTATTGCCGCCGGGGCCCCAGTTGGAAAAGGCTGTTGTGCTGTCGCTCCACTGGCTCTCCGAGCTTTGGTCATAGTAGTTGTCATCGTCCGTATCCAATGGGCTGTTATCGCGTTCGGGAAGGGTGTCCGCAGACTGACGCTCAAGACTATCCGGAGGGTCGGTCTGTGATGTGTCCATGGCGGTGTCGCTATCGACTGTCTGTGTTCCGTCTTCGCGTTCAAGCAGGGGATTCTGTTCGAGTTCCTGCTCGACAAAGGAGACCAGCTCCATATTTGACAG
This sequence comes from Kiloniellaceae bacterium, assembly GCA_965199245.1. Lineage (GTDB taxonomy): Bacteria > Pseudomonadota > Alphaproteobacteria > Kiloniellales > Kiloniellaceae > Carbonatibacter. Next base: position 554,256 of record CBDAQP010000001.1, on the reverse strand, counting down.
TTGCAACAACTTGATGGCCTGTTGCAACTGCGGTGTCATGACAAGCGTCTGACTTTGCCGGAGATCCAGGCGTGGGGTAAGAGCCATTGGTCTTAGAGTCGGAAGCGTTCACCAAGGTAAACGCGACGGACATCAGTGTTGTTGACAATCGTTTGCGGACAGCCTTCCATCAGAACCTTACCGTCGTGCATGATATAGGCTCTGTCCACAATATCCAGTGTTTCACGCACATTATGATCGGTAATGAGAACACCAATCCCGCAGTCTTTGAGGTGCGTGACCAGTGCACGAATATCGCTTACCGCAACGGGGTCAATGCCTGCAAAGGGTTCATCCAAAAGGATGAAATCCGGGTTTGTGGCAAGGGCGCGGGCGATTTCAACGCGGCGACGCTCCCCGCCAGACAGCGCAGGGGTTGGTGTTCTGCGCAGGTGTGTAATAGAAAATTCCGCAAGTAACGAGTCCAGTCGTTCTGCGCGTTTGTTGCGGACAGGTTCGACAGTTTCGAGAACAGCGCGAATGTTCTGTTCTACATTTAAGCCCTTGAAAATAGATGATTCCTGTGGCAAATAGCCAATGCCCATCCGGGCGCGACGATAAACGGGAAGCCGGGTGATGTTGACATTGTCCAATGTCACCCAACCGGAATCGGGGGAAATCAGCCCCGTCATAATGTAAAAACTTGTCGTTTTTCCAGCACCATTGGGGCCAAGTAGGCCGACAACCTCGCCGCGTTGGACGGTCATCGAGACATCGCGCAAAACCGGGCGTTTGCGGAAACGCTTTCCAAGGTTCAGAACCGAAAGGCCTGTCTTCTGGTCGCCCGCGTTTTTGTCCCCTCCACTTTCGATCTTGTCACTCTGTAAAAGACGAAGAGGTGTTTGCTGTTCAGTCATTCGTTGTTTCCCCCCGGTCTTCCCGAGGAACAAGGAGTCCTTGAACGGGTTTCTGCCCTGAGGAGATCAGACGACTGATACCTGTTTTCAGGTTGACGACACCACGATCACCATTGATCTGGTTGTCACCTCGTGTAATTTTGACGTTTCCGTCAAGGGTCGCAAGTTCTTTTTTTACGAGGTAAACGCCCCGGTCTCCAGTGGCATATTCTGTCTGGCTGGACACCTGAACGTCTTTGAAGGCGTCAATGCGTTCAAGATCGTTGTTGTTGGTTTCTTTGCTAAAGTGGGCGGTGATGACCTGGGCAAAGATACGCTTGTCTTCGCGCGTGACAACAGCATTTCCACGCGCAACAGCAAGGTCTTTGTCATCCCAATATTCCAGGGACTCACGGGCAGTGATGAGGGCATTGTCAGTGAGCATGCGCAGATCACGACCTGTCAAGACCATAACCTGCTGTGTCAGATCGTAAACACCATGATCGCCGTAGGCAACCCGCCCCGGGGATGTGATCCGCACGGTGCCAATGGCATCAACGCGATAGATGGTGGTTTGACCTTGCGCATCTGCGCGGTAGAAGGCGACAAGACGGTCGGCAAAGACGCTCAGATCGTTTTGGGTGGCCTGTGCATTTCCTTGTGCAATGTATTGTTTTTTTTCGCGATTCCACTCAATGCCATTGGCGGCTGTAATCTCGACAGGGCTGTCATCTTTTGCTGTGAGCGCGTTCGCTCTTGCCAGTGTTGTCGTATCCAGCGTTATCGCACAGAGGAAAAAGACCGGAAGAATGGCAAAAAGCCGGGATTGGCGTAGGAAAAAGGTCATCGGGTGTGCATAAAATCCAATTATTACTCAGAAGGAGGCAGAATAGTCAGTTTTGCTGTTCCGGTAAAGTGGATGATCGCACCTTTTTGCTCAATTTCGAAGCCCTCTGACTCGATCTCGCCCGATGGGCCGTAGCCTGTCACAGCGGTCTGACCGTATGCTATGTCCCCGATAAGATCAAAATTTGCGTCTTCTGTTTCGATTGTGAAGCCTTCATTCTGAAAGATTTCGACAGATTCGTAAAGGTTCAGGAGTTTCTGAACCTGGTCATAGAGTCCATTTTTTGCCCGCAAGGCGATCCAGGTGCCGTCATTCAGGCTGATGTCCGCTTTGGGTGCGGTGAGGATGATTTCGCTCTCTCTTTTGGGGGACTGTTTGGCAAAGTCTGCTTGCAAAACATAGGGTTGGTCTTTGTCGTCTGTGCCGAGAAAAACAAAGTTTGTCGCGCTAAAGGTTTCGGGGATTTCTTCGAGTAACTGGTTGTTGCTCAGCGTCATTGTTTGTTCGAGTTCGCTTTTGAACTGGGGCCAGGTGACCAGTTCCCACAGGACAAACAGCGCGAAAAGAGGGAGCAGGAATTTCGCGACAGAGACGAAGAAGCTATAACCGCTCCAGAACCTCATCATTGCTGGTTTTTTATTCATCCTCCACCCCCCCAGAGGTTTTTTAATCCAGTCCGGCGCGTAAGCAGTCGTGAATATGGATGATTCCGATGGGCGTCCCTTTACCCTCTGTGACAAAGAGGCTTGTGATCGCGCGTCTGTTCATGACCCCGAGGGCCTCTGCGGCGAGGGCTTCTGCTGTGATACTTTCGGGTTGGGTCGTCATAATCTGGCCTGCGGTTTGGTCAAGCAATGATCCGTCCATGTGTCGGCGGAGGTCGCCATCGGTAATGACCCCGACGAGTTTTCCATCCTCGTCCTGGACGCCAACCGTGCCAAAGGCCCCGCGCGTCATGGTCAGCAACGCCTCGTGCATCGGTATTTCAGGTACACACAGCGGAATGTGATCGCCGCTGTGCATGATGTCTTGCACACGGATCAGTTGCTTGCCCAAAGCCCCCCCGGGATGGAAAACTTTGAAATCTGCGGCCTTGAACTGGCGCAGGTCGAGCAAGGCAACGGCGATGGCATCGCCCAGGGCCAGCGTCATAGTCGTTGATGTTGTGGGGGCGAGGCCGAGCGGACAGCCTTCGGGTTCAGGGGGGAGAATCAACGCAATGTCTGCGGCCTGTGTCAGCGCAGAGTCTGGGCCGCTGGTCAGTGCAATGAGAGGAATGGAGTAGCGGCGCGTGTAGGTCAAAAGGTCTGTGAGTTCTGCGGTATTGCCAGACTTGGACAGAGCGAGCACGGCATCCGCGCGTGTAATCATGCCCAAATCGCCGTGACTGGCTTCGGCCGGGTGGACGAAACAGGCGGGTGTTCCGGTTGAGGCCAGTGTGGCGGCAATTTTTTTGCCAACGTGTCCGCTTTTCCCCATTCCCGTGATGATGACACGCCCTGTGATGGACAGGATCTGTTCAACAGCCTGTTGAAAAGACTCGTCCAGATGTTCGCGCAGGGCGAGGATGGCCTGTGCCTCGATTTGAAGCAGGCGACGTGCAGAGGCGAGCGGGTCAGCTGTTGTTGTCATCATTCTGTTATCGGGGCGTTATCGGGTGGGAGATTTGATTAACTGTGGGCAAAAATATCAATATCCGCCCAACCCATTAAGTCAAGATGTGCGCGCATGGGCAGGAAGTCAAAACAGGCGCGGGCCGCGACCATCCTGTTTTCGCGCAACAGACGCGCATCCAAAAGATCGCGTAACTGATGCAGATACAGAACATCGGCCGCCGCATACTGCAGCTGTTCCGGTTTGAGTTCTGTGGTGCCCCAGTCCGATGATTGCTGTTGTTTGGACAGATCAACCCCCAACAATTCCCGGCAGAGTTCTTTGAGACCGTGGCGGTCTGTATAGGTGCGCACCATGCGTGACGCGATTTTGGTACAGTAAACCGGGGCGCAGGTGACACCCAGGTAGCGTTCAATCGCGGCAAGGTCAAAGCGGGCGAAGTGAAAAATTTTGGTGACGTCGGGGTTGGCCATCAGCGCACGCAGGCGGGGGGCATCAAAGTTTCCGTCCCTGAATTGGACAAGGTGACAGACCCCATCCCCCGCTGAAAGCTGGAGCAGGCAAAGCCTGTCTCGCGACAGATTGAGACCCATTGTTTCCGAGTCAATGGCGACGGATTGCCCAAAATCCAAACCTTCTGGTATATCGGTGTCGTGGAGATGAATTTCGGGTGATGTCATCGCGTTGGTTCCGGTGTTTTCTATTTCAGGTGTTTGATCTGGTCGAGGACTGCCATCGTATAACAGGTTGTTCTGCCCTTTAACAGATTGGCGCGGGGCTGACCAGACGGGAAAGCGGACTTTGCCGCGCGGATGCGCTTGTCAATGTTTTTTTGAAAAGGGAGAGCGTTATGACAAATCTAGAGTCGTCGGCAGTGGTCGCCCGTCACCCCGTTGTCAATCCGGCAACGGGTCGTCAGGTTGGGGCGGGGCGGTCTGTGACCCTGTTTGGCGGGTCGGGGTTTGTCGGGCGTTATCTGGTGCCTCTGCTGGCACGTGATGGCTGGCATGTCCGTGTTGCCGTGCGTCACCCCGCGCAAGCCGATTTTCTGAAAACAGCCGGTGACATTGGGCAAATTTCCCCGGTCTTTTGTGATTTGGCCCGACCAGAAACGATCAAATCAGTTCTGGTTGAAACGGATGCTGTGGTGAATCTGGTCGGGATACTGTTCGAGCACGGACGACAAAAATTCCAAACGCTTCAGGCCGATGGCCCCGCTGTCTTGGCCCGGGCCGCGCAGGAGGCAGGGGTTGAACATTTTGTTCAGGTTTCGGCGATTGGGGCCGACCACGGGTCGCCGGCACACTATGCCCGCAGTAAAGGACGTGGAGAACAGGCCGTGCGCGCCGTCTATCCCGCCGCGCCGATTGTTCGGCCCAGCGTCGTTTTTGGGCGCGAGGATGATTTTTTCAATCGTTTTGCCCGCATGGCGGCCTTTTCCCCTGTTTTGCCAATGGTGGGGAGAGGAAAAACCCTGTTCCAGCCCGTTTTTGTCGGTGATGTTGCTGAATTTTTGCGCCGTTGCGTCAATGATCCGCGCAGAGTTGCGGGACAAACATATGAACTCGGGGGGCCAGATGTCTGGTCGTTTGCGCAATGTTTGCGCTATCTCCTGCGTGTGATGAATAAAAAAAGACCCCTTGTGAGCCTTCCTTTTCCTCTGGCCCGCGTACAGGCGTTTTTTATGGAATTTTTCCCCACCCCGCCTTTGACGCGCGATCAGGTGATTTTGTTGCAACAGGATAATATTGTTTCTGCGGATGTGCCGGGTTTGGAAGACTTGGGCCTTGCACCCACCCCGATGGTGGCGGTTGTTCCTCATTATATCGGCCGGGGGCAAAATTCGCATCTGGGGTCTTTGCCCCCGTCCCTTTGAGCGTTATAATCGGGCGCATGAAAATTCTTTATCACTTTCCCCTTGACCCCGGGTGTCGTTTTGTCCGTCTGTTGTTACAGGAAAAGGGCATTGATTTTGAACTGTCTCTTGAAAAGGTTTGGGAGGGTCGTCCGAAATTTCTGACACTTAATCCGTCGGGGGATGTTCCTGTTTGGGTTGATGAAGGGGGGGCGGTCATCTGTGGTTCGTCCCTTGTGATTGCGGAGTATTTGGAGGAAACCTTCCCGACTCTGGGGGATTTTTTGGGGACAGGTGCGCAGGTTCGGGCCGAGGTGCGGCGTCTTGTGGCGTGGTTTGAGGGGAAATTCCGGCGCGAGGTCACGAATCATCTTGTCGATGAAAAGATAATGAAGCGTTTTCAAGGATTGGGTGAACCTGATTCAGGGTTGATTCGCACGGGCTATGACAAGATTCATGAGCATCTGGATTACATCGGTGAACTCTGTGATCGTCGCACATGGCTTGCAGGGGATGACTTGTCACTGGCGGATATGAGTGCGGTTGCGCATCTGTCGTGCCTTGATTATCTGGGTGATGTTCCCTGGGCAGGTCATCCCGGCGCAAAAGACTGGTACGCCCGCTTTAAATCCCGTCCTTCTATGCGCACAATTTTGGCGGATGCAATCCCCGGACTTCCCCCGTCGCCAGACTATAGCAACCTTGATTTCTAGCCTGTTGCACGGGCAAAACTGAATGAATCCTGTTGCACGGGCAAAACTGAATTCAAAGGAGCAAAGAGATGGGGCGACTTTTTTGTTTTGGATATGGTTATTCGGCCCAGTTTTTGGCACAGCGACTCCGACAGGCTGGGTGGTCTGTTGCGGGGACGGTGCGCCCCCCTGTTCGCGAGACTGACAAGGTTGAAGAGTTACGGGCGCAGGGTGATTTGGTCTATTTTTTTGATTCTGCGACGGCCCTGGATAACCCGCGTAAGATTTTGAAAGAGGTCACACATGTTCTTGTGTCCATCCCGCCGGGGCCAGGGGGTGATCTTGTTTTGGCCCGACATCGCGATGACCTGGTGCAGATGAGAAAACTCCAGTGGCTGGGCTATCTTTCCACCACGGGTGTTTATGGCACCCGGGATGGAGGAACAGTCACCGAAGATGACGCTTTGCGTCCGTCCCTGCCGCGCAGTCGGGCGCGGGCCGAGGCCGAAGCCCAGTGGCTCCGGCTCTGGCGTGAACATGGTGTTCCTGTTCATCTCTTTCGCCTTGCTGGAATCTATGGCCCCGGGCGCAATATTCTCTCCCGCCTTCGCGCGGGTCAGGTGGTTCAGCGCATTGACCGCCCGGGGCAGGTTTTTAGCCGCATTCACGTTGCGGACATTGCTAGGGTCCTGGCGGCCTCTTTGGCGCAACCCCGGGCGGGGGGTATCTATAATGTCTGTGACGATGCCCCCGAAGAGCCATCGGTCGTCACCGCCTATGCCTGTCAGTTACTGGGCGTTCCCATTCCCCCCCTGGTGAGCTTTGCAGACGCCACACTGTCCCCGATGGCGCGCAGTTTTTGGCAGGATAGCAAGCGCGTCAACAATCGGCGTCTGCGGGATGAATTGGGGGTTGTTTTGGAGTATCCGGACTATCAGGCCGGACTTCAAGCTCTCTTGTAAAAAAGCCATCCTGGTCGTCTGGTGCGTCAAATATCTGGTTGCAAGAGAGTCACAGCAACGCCAGTAAGGCTTTTTTCAGGTTTTCAAGGTCGTTGTCCCGGGACAGGCTGTGGTCGCCGTCTTTTGTCAGGGTGAGTGTGACTGCTGTACTGTCGAGGGCGGTGACGATTCGGGGGGCGTGAGTCCATGGGACGACCTTGTCTGCCATGCCTTGTAAAATATGAACGGGGCAATGAATGGGAATGGGGTTGTCCAACAGCAAATGATTTTTTCCATCCTCAATCAGGGCGAGGGTAATGGGGTAGGGGGCACCGTAATCAGAGGGTTGAAGATAAAGCCCGTCGGTACGGAGGGTATCCCTGATTTGTGGATCGAATGTATCCCACATCAAATCCCGGGTAAAATCAGGGGCAGGGGCGACCCCGACCAATCCTTGAATCCGTGTCGGGCGACGGCAGGCGATGTTGAGCATGATCCATCCACCCATTGATGACCCGACCAAAACAACAGGCCCCCGGGTGTGTTGGTCGATGATGGCAAGGGCGTCTTCTGTCCAGTGGCTGATTGTTCCCGCGATAAAATTGCCATCAGACCGCCCATGTCCTGAATAGTCGAAACGGATATAATCAAAACCGGCGTCTATGGAGAGCTGTTCAAGGAATGTTGCCTTCGTGCTGTCCATATCGGACATTAGGCCGCCAAGGAAGACAACAGATTTTTTCGTTTCGTTTCTGGGGGATTGCGTTTTGATATAAGCGAGCTTTCGTCCCTGTTCTGTGATAAAAAATGCAGGCGGTGGTGTGGTCTGGTTCATGGCGGTCGCTTTTGCAGTAGAAATGGTGTAGGAGGTCGGTTTGTTTTTGATCAAAAATATCGAGTATCTCTTGTGAAAAAAACTCTACCAGACAAGCAACCAGAAAAACAACCGGAGTCTGATATTCGCTCTTTGCGTGCTGTTGCGGGCGAAGATCTTGAGGGCTTGCCGACTTTGAGAGCTGATTCGGGGCGACCGCTCTGTGTGCTTCAGGTTGTTCCGGCGATGGAAACGGGCGGTGTTGAGCGCGGGACAGTGGATGTTGCCCGCGCTGTTCTGTCTGCGGGGGGGCGTGCGCTTGTGGTCAGTTCCGGCGGTGTCCTGGCCCGGCGATTGTCTTTGATGGGGGCCGAACATATTGAATTGCCGTTCAAATTCCGCAATCCCGTCACGATTTTGTGTAATATCTCACGTCTGGTAGAGGTTATCCGGTCTGAAAATGTTGATGTTGTTCACGCCCGTTCGCGGGCACCGGCCTGGTCAGCCTTTCGCGCGGCGCGGGCTTGTCAGGTTCCCTTTGTGACAACGGTACACGCGCCCTATAACATTCAGAATGCGGTCAAGGGCCTTTACAATTCCGTGATGGTCAGGGGGGATCGGGTGATTGCGATTTCTCATTTTATCCGTGATTATATTGACCGCAATTATGACGTGGAGTCGGCGCGGGTGCGGGTTGTGCACCGCGGTATTGATCTTGATGCTTTTAACCCTGACACTGTTTCACAGGAACGTGTGATTCAGCTGGCGAAGAAATGGCGTCTGCCCGATGGGGTTCCCTTGCTCATGTTACCCGGGCGTTTGACGCGCTGGAAGGGGCAGCGTCTGATGCTCGACGCGCTCAAGAACCTGAAAACTCGCGATTATTGCTGTGTTTTTGTGGGGTCGGACCAGGGACGCTCAGCCTATCGTGATGAGCTGTTTCGAACCATTCAGGATTATGGCCTTGGTCAAAAGGTCTTTATGACAGAAACCTGTGATGACATGCCAGCGGCTTATATGCTGTCTGATATCGCTGTGTCCCCCTCAACAGACCCTGAAGGATTCGGACGGGTGGTGAGTGAGGCGCAGGCCATGGGGCGTCCGGTTGTGGCCTCTGACCACGGGGGCGCGCGCGAACAGATTTTGCCTGATGTGACAGGATTTTTGTTTGAAAATAATGATGTGGCAGGTTTTGCCTCTGCCCTCGATCGAGCCCTGTCCCTGAGCCAGGATCAACGCCGTTCCCTTGCCCTGACGGGACGGCAGCGTGTGCTTGATTGTTTTTCGCGTGCGCAGATGAATCGCAAAACACTTGACATTTATCGCGATCTTGCCGCCGAATTTGGGCGAGCGACCTTTTGGTCGGGTGATGGGGCGGAACAGTCCTGAACCCTGTCAGGCTCAATCTTGACAGTTTGGACAAAGTTTTTAGACTAAACGGCCTCATTTAGATATTTGTTCCCCATTTTCGTTGAATCGATCTGTTGAAAGAGAATAAAAAATCATGGTTGCACTGACTCTGCCCGATGGCAGCACCCGTGAATTTAATGGCCCGGTGACGGGGGATGATTTGGCCCGTTCGATTGGGGCGCGGTTGTCTCGCGATGCCCTGGCGGTTGTTGTTGATGGTGTGCTCAAAGATACCTCAGAACCGATAACGACAGATGCGACTGTTGAAATTGTCACGCGCAAGCACAAGGACGCGGCGGCCTTGTTACGCCACGATTGCGCCCACGTGATGGCAGAGGCTGTGCAGAGGCTTTTCCCTGGAACACAGGTCACTTTTGGCCCGGCAACCGAAACGGGTTTTTATTATGACTTCGCCCGTGATCTGCCTTTTTCGTCCGATGATTTGGCGAGAATCGAATCAGAAATGCACGCCATCATTGCGCGCAATGAACCGTTTCAGCGTCAAGTCTGGGGGCGGGAGGAAGCAAAGGCACTCTTTGCCGTGAAGGGTGAAAAATACAAGGTCGAACATATCGATAATATCCCCGGTGATGAAGAACTCTCCCTCTACAGCCAGGGGGATTGGTTCGATCTCTGTCGTGGCCCGCATGCACCGTCCACCGGCCATATTGGCAAGGCGTTTAAACTGTTAAAGGTCTCAGGGGCCTATTGGCGCGGGGATGCGAACAATGACCAACTGCAAAGAATCTATGGCACCTGCTGGCCGAGTGAAAAGGAACTCAAGGCCTATTTGTCGATGGTTGAGGAGGCAGAAAAGCGCGATCATCGCCGTTTGGGGCGCGAACTGAATCTGTTCCACCTGCAAGAAGAGGCCGCAGGTTCCGTGTTTTGGCACCCCAGGGGCTGGGCTGTTTATCGGATCCTGGAAGACTACATGCGTACTGTCCTTAAAGACGCCGGTTATCAAGAAGTTCGCACACCGCAACTCATTGATCGGACACTGTGGGAAAAATCAGGTCACTGGGAGAAGTTTCGCGACGCTATGTTCAGCGCGGAGTCTGAAAATGACCGCGTTCTGGCGGTCAAGCCGATGAACTGCCCGGGGCATGTGCAGATTTTTCGCCAAGGGCAGACCTCTTATCGTGATTTGCCCCTGCGGATGGCGGAATTTGGCAACTGTCACCGCAACGAACCTTCCGGGGCGTTGCATGGTTTGATGCGGGTGCGGAATTTTGTTCAGGACGATGCCCATATCTTCTGTACAGAAGACCAGATCAACAGCGAAACGGTTATTTTTTGTGATTTGCTCAAGGCCGTTTATCGTGATCTGGGCTTTGATGACATTGTGGTTAAGTTTTCAGATCGTCCGCCAACCCGTGCGGGCAGTGACGAGACATGGGATAGGGCAGAGTCGGCCTTAAGAGAAGCGGTCGAGGAAGCGGGCCTGAGCTATCGCCTTAATCCTGGAGAGGGGGCGTTTTATGGCCCAAAGCTGGAATTTGTTTTGCGCGATGCCATCGGGCGTGATTGGCAGTGCGGGACGCTCCAGGTTGATTTTGTTTTGCCAGAGCGTCTGGATGCAGTCTATACGGGCGAAGACGACAAACGTCACCGCCCGGTGATTCTCCATCGGGCTATTTTGGGATCCTTTGAACGGTTCCTCGCGATTTTGATTGAACAGTATGCGGGAAAATTTCCGTTCTGGCTTGCCCCGGTTCAGGTTGTCGTGGCCTCTGTCACCACTGATGCCAACGACTACGCCGATCATGTGCGGGGTGTGCTCCAGGCCGCAGGCTTGCGCGTTCACTGTGATATGAGAAATGAAAAAATCGGCTATAAGGTGCGTGAACACTCTGTACAGAAAATTCCTGTCCTGCTGGCGGTGGGGCGGCGCGAGGCCGATGATAAAACGGTGGCCTTGCGGCGTTTGGGGTCGCGTGAACAGGTGGTGTTGCCTTTGGATGAGCTCTGTACGCAGCTGGTCGAAGAAAGTCGCTCGCCTGCTGAAAAGCGACAAGTTTAAAAGTCTTTGCTGTCTTTGTTCTTTTCCTGCTTGCTCTTGCTGGAAAGATACCCCAAATTGACCCCTTGGTTTGTATTGATCTTGAAAACCCTTAACGAATTGATGAAAAGGAGTGCAGACAATCGCTCGCCCACCACTGAACAAACCCCCGCAACAGGACGGACCGCGGGTTAATGAAAAAATTTCTGTTCTCAAGGTTCGCTTGATTGATGCCGATGGCGAACAGCTTGGGATATTCATGACGCGGGATGCGCTTCATCGGGCCTATGACGCGGGCCTTGATCTGGTTGAAATATCGCCCAATGCGGAACCCCCTGTGTGTAAGATCATGGACTATGGTCGTTATCGCTATGAAGCTCAAAAGAAAAAGGCAGAGGCCCGCAAGCGTCAGAAAACGGTCGAAATCAAGGAGCTCAAGGTTCGTCCGAACATTGATACCCATGATTATGATGTCAAGATGCGTGCCGCGCAAAAATTTATCGGGGCTGGCGACAAGGTCAAGGTCACCATGCGTTTCCGGGGACGCGAAATGGCCCACCAAGACATTGGTCTGGATGTTCTCAAGCGCATTGAGACTGATCTGGAGGCTTTGGCAAAGGTTGAGTCACATCCACGTGTCGAAGGCCGCCAAATGACCATGGTTCTGGCTCCCAGATAGCTGATGCATCCTTGAATCCTTCTCCTTGCGTTAAGGTTGTTTCCCCCCATGAAGGTTGCGTTCTTCGTCACGGAGGATTATTATTTTCTCAGCCATCGCTTGCCCATGGCCTGCGGGGCGCGGGATGCGGGCTATGACGTTTGTGTTGTTGCCAACGATACAGGCCGGGCACAGGAGGTGCGCGATCTTGGTTTTGATTTTATCGCGTTGCCCGCACGGCGGAAGTCGGTAAATCCTTTAAGTATTTTTTTGGTGATTCTGCACATCGTAACAATTCTAAGGACTCTGCGTCCCAATCTTGTCCACAATGTTGCACTTAAGCCAATTTTTCTTGTGGGTTTGTCGTCCTTTTTCTATCCGCAGTGTCGTTATCTTCACGCGGTGACGGGCTTGGGAGCGGTTTTTCTGGGGACTGGGCCGAGGATGCGGTTGGTGCGGTTTGTCTTGTGCACCGCTCTAAAATGGCTTTCACGACAGCGCAATCACTATTTTCTTTTTCAAAATGGCGATGATTTGAATGATTTGCGGGAGAGAGGTTTGCGGCTTGGTGAACGCGCGACGATCATTCGTGGTTCGGGTGTTGATAGCGATCATTTTTGCTTTCTACCGGATCCTGAGAACGAGCGGTTTTGTGTTGGTTTTATGGGGCGTATGCTGGTTGATAAGGGGGTGTGTATCCTGCGGGCAGCCCATCGTTTGGTGCGGGCACAAGGAGTCGAAATTGACCTTTTGCTAGCGGGGCGGCCTGATCTCGAAAATCCGGCAAGTTTGTCGCCGGACGACATGGCAGACTGGGCCGCAGAAGACGGTGTGCATTGGTTGGGGCAGGTGGATGATGTTAAGGCATTTTGGGCGCGGGTACATGTGGCGGTCTTGCCGTCGCCTTCCCGCGAAGGTTTGCCGCTCGCCCTGCTCGAAGCGGCGTCCTGTGGGCGGGCATTGATTTCTACAGATACTCCTGGCTGTCGTGAAATTGCACAGCATGAGGTCAATGCCCTAATTGTTCCGGCGAAAGAGGTCGAACCCCTGGCAGAGGCGATGATGCGTTTGGCTCAGGATCAAACCCTGCGTCAAGGTTTTGCCCGGGCCTCGCGAGCGCAGGTTGAGGCCCATTTTTCTGCACGAATCATCGTACGGGATATGATGGCTCTTTATGCCCGTATCCTCGCCGATGAGCACCCCTAAAAATCCTGGGTTCTCGTCGTCCGGTGTGTCAGACTGTCTTCTGGGTGCGCTTTTTGGCTTTGAGCCTGGCGGGTCCCACGCCGGATGAGAATACGACCCGCCTTTTTCGAAACAAATTGACCAATAGTGGCACATTGAAACAGGTGATGAAGGTCTTTACTGGCAACTTCACAGGAAGGACGACATTCCGATGTTCGGCCAAGTCCATTGATGCCAGTCTTGTTCCCGCACCAAAGCAACGCACCAAAGACGAAGAGAAAGATATAGCCTATCCCATATAAAATGATCCACTTTGGAAGAGTTGTTCATCGGACAGATAAAACCTTACTGCCGAAATCTGATGAATACATCATCAATAAAGTATAAGCAGATTATAATGGATTGGCTATATGTACCCTTTTGGTTTATATAGTTTTTTGAGCTTCCGGCGGTCTGGTGAGACGCGTAAGCACGCGATGCGGTTCTGCTTAAGTAGGTTCTGGATCGTACTTTCTACTTTGTCGGTTTCGACAACTAGCAGGGCCATGATGGATTTTTCTGGGAGACAGCGTTGGGCAGCCATAACAGCGCGGTACTTCACGCACTGATAAACGCCTCGGATTAGGTCTTCGGAGTTCGAAATTCGTGACTTCACTTCAATTACGAAAACGCGACCCCGAAGATCCTGAACCACCACATCAATCCTGTCACCGGATTTAAGTTCCACCTCCGTTTGAGCCGGATAGCCTTTCTTTCTGCCGTCCTTAGTAGTTCGCGCTGAAAAACTCTGAAGTCCGCAGATAATATGGATTCCCAGAGGGAATCAAGTATTGTAAAATGCCAGCAGGATCGCTTTCACCCCTCGTTTTCTGGTAGATTTTCATGAAGCCCAAGAAGCAACAACGCCGAGATGCCGACCTCTTTCGCGAACGCCTTGATTCGATCATCGACAAGGAACATAATCTGATACGCCTGAGCAACTTGATGGCCTGGTCCGCATTTGATGAGGCCTTTGGCAAGCACTACAGGCCGCTGGGCCGTCCTGCGAAACCAACGCGTCTGATGGTCGGGCTGCACTATCTGAAACACATGTACGACCTGTCCGACGATGAGGTTGTGGAGCGGTGGGTCGAGAACCCCTACTGGCAGTATTTCTGCGGTTTTGATTTTTTTCAGCACCGCCTGCCGATTGACTCCAGCACGATGACGCGCTGGCGCAGGCGTGTTGGTCCCGAAGGCATGGAGACGGTTTTGTCGGCGACGGTCGGTGTTGCGGTTGACGCGGGAGCAGTCAAGGACAGCAGTTTCGAGCGGATTACGGTGGATACGACCGTTCAACCCAGGGCCATAGCTTACCCCACCGACAGCCGTCTGTATCTGAAAGCGTTGCAGGCCCTGGTTCGCCAGGCCAAACGGCACGGCCTTGTCCTGCGCCGCAGCCACACCCGTGTGGCCAGACGCGCTGCCCTTATGGCCGGGCGTTACGCCCATGCCAGACAGTTCCGGCGCATGCGCCGCGAGATCAGGAAACTGAAGACCTATCTGGGCCGGGTTTTCCGGGATATTGTCCGTAAGATTGCCGGGAACGCCGGCCTCGAGGCCCGGTTCGCGAAACTGTTGGGCCTGGTGGAGCGTCTTCTGATGCAACAGCCCGGGGACAGGAACAAGCTCTATGCCCTGCACGCTCCGGAAGTTGCGTGCATCGCCAAGGGTAAGGCGCGTAATCCTTACGAGTTTGGTGCCAAGGTCGGGATTGCCACCACCAACCGTGAGGGTCTGGTGCTGGCGGCGAAAAGTTTCCGGGGCAATCCCTACGATGGCCATACTTTGGCTGATACAGTGGCCCAGGCCGCCCGGATGACTGGAGTCGACCCGGAACGGGTCTACGTCGACAGGGGCTATCGTGGCCACAATTACGAGGGTGAGGCCTCGGTCATGATGTCAGGGCGCACGCGCGGATTGAGCCCGCAGATGAAGCGCGAACTCAAACGAAGGTCGGCCATCGAGGCCACCATCGGACACATGAAAACCGATGGCTGCCTTGACCGGAACTTTCTGAAAGGCCAGACTGGAGACGCCATGAACGCCTTGCTGGCGGCGGCTGGCCATAACATGCGTCTGAACGCCATCGCGTTTTGGCTTGTCCGGGTCATCAATGCGGTGATCAGGACGACGAAAACGGCAAAACCGAATACTTCACCACACTTCCAACGCTTCGAAATAGCAATGGCTTAGGCTTTGTTCAGCGCGAACTTAGTAATCTTGAAGGCATTTTTTTGGATCCAAAGCCTCAAAGACTTGTGCTCATCTCCTTCACCACCACCTCTGCCGCCCTGCGCTCCGAGCTCGTCATTCTCAGCCGGTTGGATGGAATCTCGAAGTTCTTCCTCCAGCGTACCGCCAAACACGTCTTGGAAAACTTGATCCCAGTTCGAAAACGCATAGACTTCATCCATTGCGATCTTGGCGTACTTGATGAAGTGCTTGCTCCCGTGTTCCAGCCGACGCTTGTTGAACCTCCTCTCAAGATACCCAACTACCCCGGGGCCAGATAGCTGCCGCTTTGCTAAGGGTAAGGGATTCGTCCCGACCAGGATCGTGTTTAGAATGGGCGCATCCTTCCATTTCTGATGACCCTGGATTTGCTTCATCAAGCTACCGGCTGGGTCACGGAGCTTAGTTAAATTTTGTCCTTCTATTAAGGAGGGGCTGAAGTCCAACTCGCTGACGAATCTCTCTCCGGCTTGCTTGTAGGTAAGAAAGTGGTGCTTCTTCGCCTCGGAAATCAGCCAAGCTGCCAGTGGCTTTGCCCCGTATCCCGGAGGCGGCGAACCTCATTGACCTCCATGCCGGAGAACCTCGCCGTCCACTTATAGAATGTGGCATCAGACATCCCATACTTGCGGCAAAGCTCCCTGGCCGGAACACCTGCCTCGTGTTCCTTCAAAATCCCGATAATCTGTGCGTCCGTAAATCTGCGCTTCATTGAGGGCCTCCGTGAAAATGACAAAAAAACTAACTTATCAATGAATCAAGATTCAGGGAGAGGAGCAACCGGGCTCGACCTGTGATGATATTTCTTCCAGGTGCCATTGCATCCCGCGTGTATCACACCGCCGCAGAACAAGTGCGGCCCCCACACCCCGGGCCGGGCAGATCGCCCCGAATATCCAGGCGGATTTTGTGCGCCGGTCTTTTGTTGCCACAGGCCGTGTGCCTCGTTCGGCCCAACGCTGCGTGATGCTGTTCTTCTGGCCAACCCGCGCCTCATCCTGCAGCGGGACAGCCGGACCAATTCTGGCGTGCAGGCGGGCTATTTCGGCGGGGAAGTTTTTTTAAATGTGTCAATCGCATCCCGGTCCTGGCCATGATGACGCGGTCGCGCCGTCAGTTTTCTGTCGCCCATTTCCCGTAACACCCGGCTCATTGTGGGGATGCTCACACTGATCCGGTACTCTTCCCATACCCGGCGCACCAGGTCTTCCAGACGCCAGCGTACAACGCCGTCCACTGATGGACATGGGCCGCGTTCAACAAGGGACGCCAGAGGTGGGCGGCATTCAGCTTCGGTGGAGCACCGGTCGATTTGCGATCAACGAGACCTGCCGGACCTTCTGCATTGAAACGCAACACCCGGTCACGAATGACTTGCAAACCAACACCGCCAACAACAGCAGCCTCGCTTCGACTGCCGCCATCATAAATGACAGACAGTGCCAAAAGGCGGCGTGTCTGATTGGACCCGGTTGATTGCCGGGCAAGGCGGCGAAGCTGGCGACTGTCAAAGTCTTCTCGCAAGGAAATGGCGCGTCCCATGGAAACCTCCAATAAAGTGTCCCGTTAAAAATCACACAAGGACAAATAAGTTAAATCTTCTGAAAATTGGTATGAGTTGATGCCCGTCCGCAGCAGCAGCCGATGTCACGGCCTGGCCCCGGATGAAACCGTAGCGCCGGTCAATACTGATGTGGGACTTGTAGCCGAGTGGCGATTTGTGGCAGAGGTGTGCCATCAGGCCGGTAGCGAACCTTGCCACCCAGCTTCAGCGTCCAGCGCGCATCCACATCCTTTTGGGCCGCTTTGGCGGGGTCATCCGGCCAGATTTCAGTTGCGCTTTTGCCCTCCTTGACGGTTGCTTTCCCAGGCTCGGTATTGCGCTGCTTCGGGGCCGGAACAAGCATCGACGATCTGCCCCGACATCGGGATATAGCCTTTCTTGTGCAGTTGCCAGTCAAAAGCCTTCATTACCCGCCGCAGGGTCCCGGTTTCCGTCAGTTTGCTGCGAAACAGGCGGATCGTGTTCTCGTCCGGCGTCGGGCCGCCAGGGTCGAAACCCGGAAAGCGCATCCAGGACACCGGATCATGAATTCCATCTTCTTGCAGGTTATGCTGCGCCTGCAGGATCATCGCCTTGAACATGGACACCGGATCAAGGGGCGGGCGACCACCTTTCGCGCCGTCGCCATACCCCAACCCCTCGACCAGCCACCCCCGGAAATAGTCAAACGTGGCCTCGAGAACCTCCAGCGGATCACTGTCCTTGCTGATCTGATCAAGATGCTCTGACAGACTGAAAAAAACCTCTCCGCTCCATGACCCACTCCCTCAAAAAAGCATAAAAAAACATGGAATCACAAAATCGCTCATCACGCCAGGTTAATACGGGTGTCCAGCTCACTGTCCAGAAACGTGGGTGTTCTGGGGCTATTCTACGGACTGGCGGCTGGGGCAAGCTACGCGCTTTATTACGTTGTTGGCAAAAGAGCCTTGGATGACGTGAGTTCCAGTGTCTTATTGGTCAGCTCATTTCTTTGTCGGTGCGCTGGGCTTTCTTTTGATTCCAGAAAGCTGGCACGCCATTGCGAAACTGGTCAACGAAACACGTGCGCCCGTCTGGACACTCTTTATCCTCATTAGCCTGATTGGAACAGTTTTTTCCTATTTTCTCTTTACGCGGGGCATTCAGGCCGCCTCGCCCCCCTCCATATCAGTTCTGACAACTGTCGAACCACTGACCGCTGTTATGTTGGCGGCTGTTCTTTTCGGTGAAGAACTTTCCGCGCTTCAATATCTCGGGCTTGGTTTGATTATCGGGGCCAGCGCGGCAAGCGGGTTTTTTGGACGGCGTGCGCTCACACCGCCCTGATTATTTCTCGCGATGACCATTACCGATTCATGCGGTTTTCAATCAAGTCATCAACCACAGCTGGTTCGGCAAGTGTGGAGGTATCACCGAGTGCCCCATAGTCATTTTCGGCAATTTTACGCAAGATTCGGCGCATAATCTTACCAGATCGCGTTTTGGGTAAACCTGGGGCCCATTGCAACAGATCGGGCGTAGCAACCGGGCCAATGTCCTGGCGTACCCATTTAATCAATTCTTTGCGCAAGGCATCGCTTGGCGTTTCTGTCGCCACCAGTGTCACATAGACATAGATGCCCTGCCCCTTGATCGGGTGGGGGTACCCCACCACAGCAGCCTCGGCAACTTTTTCATGCGCGACCAGTGCCGATTCAATTTCCGCCGTACCCATGCGATGACCGGACACATTGAGCACATCATCAACCCGCCCCGTAATCCAATAGTAATCATCGTCATCACGCCGCGCCCCGTCCCCACTGAAATACAGCCCCTTATAGGTTGAAAAATAGGTTTGGACAAAACGCTCATGATCGCCATAAACTGTCCTCATCTGCCCGGGCCAAGACTGTCCAAAGCAAAGATTTCCCTCCGCGACGCCATCTTGCACCACGCCATCATTGTTCACTAAAACAGGCTGCACCCCGAAAAAGGGCCGGGTTGCCGACCCTGGTTTAAGCGGTGTGGCTCCCGGCAAGGGGGCAATCATATAAGACCCGGTTTCCGTTTGCCACCAGGTATCAACGATGACACAGCGGCCCTCACCCACAACGTGATAGTACCAGTTCCACGCCTCGGGATTGATTGGCTCCCCCACTGAACCCAACACCCGCAAAGACGCCCGCGACGTGCGGCGTACAGGTTCGTCGCCTTCACGCATCAAGGCGCGAATCGCAGTCGGGGAACTATAGAAAATATTGACCTGGTGACGATCGATAATATCCCAAAAACGCGACGCGTTTGGATAAGACGGAACACCCTCGTAGATCAGGCTGGTCGCCCCATTGGACAAGGCCCCGTAAACCACTGCCGTATGCCCTGTGACCCAGCCCACATCCGCCGAACACCAGAAAACATCACCGTCATGATAATCAAAAACATACTTAAAGGTCATGGTTGTATAGACCATGTAACCGCCCGTTGTATGCAAAACACCTTTGGGTTGTCCGGTCGAACCAGAGGTGTAGAGGATATAGAGGGGATCCTCAGCATTCATTGGTTCACAGGGACACTCAGCGGACACGTCCGCACAAATGTCATGAACCCAAACATCGCGCCCCTCTGCCATCGCAACCGCGCCCCCCGTGCGCCGCACAACCAAAACAGACTCGACACAGGGCGTTTTATTCAGGGCCTGATCCACGTTATCCTTGAGCGGAATTGTCCGTCCCCCGCGCAATCCTTCGTCCGCTGTGATCACACAGCAGGCCCCGCAATCATTGATTCGTCCCGCCAGCGCATCCGGTGAAAAACCACCAAAGACAACCGAATGGATGGCCCCAATCCGCGCACATGCCAACATGGCATAAGCGGCCTCGGGAATCATGGGCATGTAAATTGTCACGCGATCGCCCTTTTTTACCCCACGCGCCTTAAGCGCGTTTGCGAGGCGTGAGACCTGCTCATGTAGCTGACCATAGGTCACATGCAAACAATCCGATGGGTCGTCACCTTCCCAAATCAGGGCTGTTTCGCCCTTTTTCGTCACAAGGTGACGATCAACGCAGTTATAACAGGCATTGGTGATGCCGTCTTCGTACCAACGAATATGCACATCCCCCTGCGATGTGCCATCGCCATAGCTGAAATCACTGATCTTGCTGTAGGGCGTAAACCAATGAATGTTTTTCCCCTGTTCCCCCCAAAACTTGTCAGGGTCAGACAGGGACTCTTCGTACATTTGAAAATAAAGTTTTTCATCAATCCATGCGTCTTTCGCCATCTGTTCAGGAACCGGAAAAATAGGTTCTTTTCTCATGTTCTGCCTCCCTCACGCATTCTTTCTACTGTTACACGGTAATCCCCCCAATTTTAGTTGGGGGGATTACCACATCACGGATGCCAAAAAGCCCCGCTGGTTAAAAATGGCCCGATTATGGCCTAAAAAAAAATAATCACAAGGATTGTGTGCTGTCTTCAATCCAAAATCAGGACAAGGCTGGACAGCAGATTGACAGGTCTGATAATGTTTCGAGGGGAAACGTGGACAACGAAGGAAACCAAAGCGTGAAAGCTTGAGAGGATGGAAAAAAGTAAATTCACAGGCAGCTTTCTCGATCAAGACCCCTTGCCAGCTGATTCCATCGCAACAGCCCTCACGACACTCCAATCCGGGCGGCTCCACCGCTATACACCAGGAAGCGGCGAAGTTGCCGCATTGGAACAGGACTTTGCCGCATTTGTCGGGTTCCCTTATGCTTTAGCGGTCGGATCAGGCGGGTTGGCTATCCAAATTGCCCTGCGGGCGTGGGGTTTGGATGCGGGAGATGTGGTTTTGACCAATGCCTTTACCCTGTCCCCTGTCCCCGGAGCCATTCTCGCGGTTGGCGGTCGCCCTGAACTGGTCGAAACAACAGATCATCTCTGCGTTGATTTGGACGATCTTGACCGCAAGATCACCACCACCAAGGCCCGCGTTTTTTTGCTGTCCCACATGCGCGGACATATTTGTGATATGGATCAGTTGCGTTGTCTTCTCGACAAAACGGGGGTCGCCTTGATCGAAGATTGCGCCCACACCATGGGCGCACGATGGGATGGACAGGCCAGCGGAACATTTGGTGTCGGGGGATGCTGGTCAACTCAAACCTATAAACACATCAATTCGGGCGAAGGTGGTCTCTTCGCAACCGCAGACCCCGACATAATGGCCCGCGCGATTATTCTATCCGGATCCTACATGCTCTATGAACGACACGGAACGCCCCCACCCCCAGCGGCCTTTGCACGGGCGAAATTTGACTGTCCCAACATGAGTTGCCGGATGGATAATCTGCGCGCTGCGTTGTTGCGCCCGCAGTTAGCCAATCTCAATGCGCAAGTCAATCGCTGGAATGCTAACTGGACAATCATTGCCCAGTGCCTGAAAAATTGCACAGCAGTCCAAATTCCCGCCCGCTCCCCCCGGGAGTCCTTTGTCGGTAGTTCTCTCCAATTTTTCCTGAAGGACGGAACGAATGATTCCTGCCAACAATTCCAGAGAGCCTGTGCAGAGCGAGGGGTTGATTTGAAATGGTTCGGGGCCGCAGAACCATCCGGCTACACCATCACGCACCACCACTGGGACTATCTGGGGACACAAAAACTGCCGCGAACCGATACCATCCTCGCAACGCTCTTTGACCTGCGCCTGCCGTTGACCTTTGACCAGGTCGATTGTTGCCTTTTGGGGGAGATTATCACTGATGAAGCTGAGAGAATCGTCCTTGAACGTGGTTGAGCTTGTCCTTGTCTTTCTGTGGTAAACTCAAGAGAATTGTACCACATAAATCGACCACAGCAGACCTGTTGCAAAAGCAGCGTGGTTTTGCCCAGTGCGCGATTTGGCCTTTCCGTCTTTCTTTCAAGAGTTCGCGCTGAACAAATCCTAAGAAGCTGTCTAACAATTAAGTTTTTAATTCTGTTGAGTGCGATTTGATGGCTTCCTGCGTTTTGTCGAGACTTTCGTAATGTTTTGCCAGCCGCCTTGCAGGCTCCAGCCATGCGAAAGATCGCTCGACAATCCAGCACTTTGGCAGCACCTTGAACGCTTTTTCCTCACCTCGCTTTACGATCCCGATTTTCAGTTTTTCCTGATTGGCCAATGCGTCCATGATCGGCCCGCGATAACCAGCCCGGAACGATTTCAGCCTTCTGTGCTTTTTCTTTATATCGTTCAAGAGAATGCGGGCTCCATCGCGATCCTGTATTCCGGCATCATGCACCACCGGATGCAGCGGAAACCCGGGCAGATCCACCCATAAATGCCGCTTGATTCCCTTCACTTTTTTGCCGGCCCCCTTTTTTGTGTCCGGGCCTTGAGCGATTGTGAGTCGATAACGGCCGCGCCTGCCTGTTTGTTCCGGCCCTCAGGCAGCCGAAGCACGCCATGGAGGTCACGCAGGATAATCTGCCAGGTTCCATCCTTCTTCCAGCGACTGAAATGGCCATGAACGCTCTGCCATGGCGGGAAATCCCCGGTAAGAAGTCGCCACTGACAGCCTGTTTTCAGAACGTAAAAACAGGCATTTAATATATTCCTGGGCGAGTGTTTGAAGGGACGGCCACCGCCATTGCGGTGCTCAAAATATCCGCGCAACAGGAACCATTGCGCATCGGTGAGATCAGTATCATAAGTCGTTCGCGCTGAACAAATCCTAAGTCATTGCTATTTCGAAGCGTTGAAGGCGTTGTGAAGTATTCGGTTTTGACGTTTTCGTCGTCCTGATCACCGCATTGATGACCCGGACAAGCCAAAACGCGATGGCGTTCAGACGCATGTTATGGCCAGCCGCCGCCAGCAAGGCATTCATGGCGTCTCCAGTCTGGCCTTTCAGGACGTTCCGATCAAGGCGGCCATCGGTTTTCATCTGTCCGATGGTGGCCTCGATGGCCGACCTTCGTTTGAGTTCGCGCGTCATCTGCGGACTCAATCCGCGCGTGCGCCCTGACAGCATGACCGAGGCCTCGCCCTCGTCATTGTGGCCACGATAGCCTCCGTCGACGTAGACCCGTTCCGGTTCGACTCCAGTCATCCGGGCGGCCCGGGCCACTGTGTCGGCCAGAGTATGGCCATCGTAGGGATTGCCCCGGAAACTTTTCGCCCAGACCCTCACGGTTGGTGGTGGCAATCCCAACCTTGGCACCAAACTCGTCAGGATTACGCGCCTTACCCTTGGCGATGCAGGCGACTTCCGGAGCGTGCAGGGCATAGAGCTTGTTCTTGTCCCCGGGCTGTTGCACCAGAAGACGCCAGGCCCAACAGTTTCACGAACCGGGCCTCGAGGCCAGCGTTCCCGGAAATCTTACGGACAATATCGCGGAAAACCCGGCCCGGGAAGGTCTTCAGTTTCCTGATCTCGCGGCGCATGCGCCGGAACTGTCTGGCATGGGCGTAACGCCCGGCCATAAGTGCAGCGCGTCTGGCCACACGGGTGTGGCTGCGGCGCAGGACAATGCCGTGCCGTTTGGCCTGAGGGCCTGCAGTGCTTTCAGATACAGACGGCTGTCGGTGGGATGGGCGATGGCCCTGGGTTGGACGGTGGTGTCCACTGTAATCCGCTCGAAACTGCTGTCCTTGACCGCTCCGGTATCAACCGCAACACCGACCGTCGCCGACAAAACCGTCTCCATGCCTTCGGGACCAACACGCTTGCGCCAGCGCGTTATCGTGCTGGAGTCAATCGGCAGGCGGTGCTGAAAAAAATCAAAACCGCAGAAATACTGCCAGTAGGGGTTCTCGACCCACCGCTCCACAACCTCATCAGGTCGTGCATGTGTTTCAGATCGTGCAGCCCGCAGACGCGTTGGTTTCGCAGGACGGCGGCCTGTCGTGCTGGCCAAAGGCCTCATCAAATGCGGACCAGGGCATCAAGCCGCTCAGGCGTATCAGATTATGTTCCTTGTCGATGATCGCATCAAGGCGTTCGCGAAAGAGGTCTGTGGGTGCTGCTTCCTGGGCTTCATGAAAATCTACCGGAAAACGAGGGGTGAAAGCGATCCTGCTGGCATTTTCCAATATTTGATTCACTCTGAAAACCCCTATTATCCGGGAACTTCAGAGTTTTTCAGCGCGAACTAAGTCATGCCGAAAATCATTAAAGACAATTTATTGATAAATACTTAATAGTTGTTAGACAGCTTCTGAGAGGCGCGACGGTCAGATCGCAGCCGAGTTGGACAAAAATATTTGTGTCCAAGCTCACTGCTCGAATGGAGCTTTCAGAAATTGCCCTTCGCAGATCGTCGTCAGAAAAAATTGGCATTTGCGTTGTGTCTTTTAACAGTTATCGCGGAAGCGGTTCGGTTCCTTGGGTAAGAATATTTAGATATGCATCATAGATGAACGTCTGGCCGCGTTTCCGCCCCGTTACTTCCCGAAGAATGCCGAGATCGACAAGATGATATATAGATTTTCTGACCGTCGGTGCAGAAATTCCCAGTTGGCTGGATCCGGCCGCAACGCTAATAAGCGGCTTTCTTTGCGTAAGTTGATGCACACGCAAGGCAGATGCTGCTGGCCGTCCCAAATCTTCTATCTTGGCGTGGTCGCGTTCGAAAAGGCTAATAATCTCACGCGCAGTGTTAGATGCCTGGATTGAAGTTTCAGCGATCCCTTCTAGAAAAAACGCCAACCACTTTTCCCAATCACCAACCTCCCGAACATCTTGAAGCATGTCGTAATAGAGGCGCCGATGAGTTTTGAAAAACAGGCTTAGATAAAGGATCGGGTCGCTGATTATCCCCTCCATGCATAACAGAAGGGTAATAAGCAGTCTCCCCAGCCGACCGTTGCCGTCCAGGAATGGATGGATCGTTTCAAATTGAACGTGCACAAGCCCGGCTTTTATGAGGGCTGGTATCTCGGGTGTGTCTGCATGGATGAACTTCTCCAGGTCCGACATGCAGTCCAAAACCATCTCTGGTGGGGGCGGAACAAAGAAGGCGTTTCCTGGCCGGGTTCCCCCAATCCAATTTTGAGATCGCCGAAACTCGCCGGGAAGTTTCGTGCTTCCGCGACTGCCAGAAAGCAGGGTCTCGTGAATCTCTCGGATCAAACGCAAGGAAAACGGAAAGCCCTCCCTGATACGTGAAAGCCCGTGCGTCATCGCGGCGACATAATTTGAGACTTCCTGGACGTCATCAATCGGCACGCCAGGAACTTCTTTGTCTTCGAACAGCAACAAGTCGGACAGGGACGATTGCGTGCCTTCGATTTGTGACGAGAGCAGGGCTTCTTTGCGAACATACATGTATAGAAAAAGCGGCGTGTCGGGCAAAATTGAGGCGATACCATTGAGCTGTCCGATGGCTCGGTTTGCTGCGTCATGAAGCCCGTGCAATTTCTCCATATTGATTGGAGGCATCGGGGGAAGGGCCGGCGGTACGAAGGCGGACACCCTTTCACCGGCGACCGTTGTCGTAATGAGCTGTCCCAACCGTGTTTGTTCGCGCTTAAGAGGCATCTTGCGCAGAAATCCTTTCTTTGGCATTCTCTTAACGAAAGGATAGCCCAATTAACTTTCTTTGTCATGTCCCTTACGAAAGGATTGGGATAGGCTTTCAGAGCTATCCGACGGTCTGGGGAATTGGAGCGATCAACGGATGGGTCATGTCAGATTGGGGGTTCTGCCCGCATCCAAAAAGTGGAAAGAGATCGTTGCCTATCTGTCGTCGGGGAATGTGGCTGTCGATGAATTAGTTCGCGCTGAAAAACTCTGAAGTTCCCGGATAATAGGGGTTTTCAGAGTGAATCAAATATTGGAAACCGAAAGTGTGACCCCGACCTGTTCGATTGCCAGAAAATAAAAGACATTATAGGCCAAAACCCCGCTGGGACTGTACTGTTGGACGCACAGGAATTTTTTGGGCTGCATAAAGGATGTTTTTCCACAAAACAGGAAGGGCGACGGACAGTATAACAGCGGATAATATGATGCGAAGAGTAGCGACCTCAAAACCCCTATAGCCGGACAGGTTGAGGGACGTACCGACCACGCCCAATGCCCCCCACATGACGGCAGCAACGAGAATGTCTCCTTTTCCCATGGTTATAATCTTCTACAGAGATAAACACCAAGCTGCCCTTTTGAGTAAGGTAATACTTGCCTCATCGTATTTTCAAACAAATCGATTATCGGATTAGAATGACATTTTTCATGTATTTTGTTCAATAAATTCATAAATTCTGTTGATCCAGAACGCTCATGATTTTTTCTTGGACGGCGGTTTTTTTGCGGGGGTCTGTGACTTTTTTGCCGAGGTCTGTCTTGACGTAAAAAACATCGACGATGCGCAGGCCATAGGTTCCGATGCGTGCGGAGTGGATCAGGAGTCCCATCTTGGTCAGGGCGCGGGTCAATTCAAATAGCAGGCCCATGCGATATTTGCCGTTGACCTCGATCACGGTGTGGTTTTGGCTGGCGTTGTTGTCAATCAGCACACGCGAGACCACTTCCATTGCTTCGTGAATGCGGTTGGGCAGGGGATGTTTAATATCGGCAAGACTGCGTCTTTTATTCATCTGGCCTCTGAGGCTTTTTTCAACGTTGTCTTCAAGCGTTTTGAGTTGGTCGGGGTCTTCGATCAATTTCTGTGTCAGGCTATCGACCACATAAAAGCTATTGAGACTCATTCCATCGTTCAAGGTATGGATGGCGGCCCCTTCGATTGAACAGCCGTGAAGGGTCAAGGTGCGGGCCATTTGGCTGAACAGGCCTTTATAGTCAATGGCGTAAAGGGTGATTTCGGTGACTTGGCGGTAGCGGTTGACGTGGGTCTGGAGGGTAAAGGGGGCCTTTATGTTCGCGATCTTGAAGCTACGAATCATTTCTGCATGGCGAACTTGGGCTGAAAATTCTGTTGTCAGCCAATAGCTACTCGTTCCCCGTTCGATGTGGGCATCAATGTCCTCGTTGGCCCAGTCTCTTTTTTCGAATTCGGCCCGCAGGCAACTCAATGCGGATTGAAGCCGTTGTTTATTTTCATCCGCTGTTTGTTCCCCAGACAGCAGGCTTTCGGTGCGCCAATACAGATCGCGCAACAAAGACGCTTTCCAGCCGTTCCACACATTCGGCCCAACGCCGCGAATATCAGAGATGGTCAAGACCAACAACAGGCGTAAGCGTTCTGGCGATTGGACGATCTTTGCAAAGTCTTCCACCGTCTGCGGGTCATTCACATCACGGGAAAAGGCCGTTTTGCTCATGGTCAGGTGTTCATGAATGAGCCAGCTGACCGTTTCTGTTTCTTCTGCGCTTAATCCCAATGCGGGGCAGAGCTGTAGAGCAACCTTGGCCCCTTCGATGGAGTGATCCCCATCGCGGCCCTTGGCAATGTCATGTAATAGCATGGCGACATAAAGGGCGCGGCGAGATTGAATCTGGTGGATAATCCGTGTTGCGACGGGGACGTCTTTTTTCAGTTCGCCCCGTTCAATCTGGCTGAGGATATCAAGGGTCAGAAGCGTATGGGTATCAACGGTATAGGAGTGATACATGTTGAATTGCATCAGACCAGCGATTTTGTTGAATTCGGGCAGAAACCGCCCCAAAATCCCGACTTCCTTCATTGTGCGCAAAATTTGTGCAGGATGATGGGGGTGTGTCAGAATGGCCAAAAAAATCTCGTTCGCGTCATCGCGGCTACGAAAGGCTTTGTTGATGAATTTGAGCGAGGGCGTGATGATGCGAAGTGCGTCGGGGTGAATGGGGAGCTTTTCCTTTTGTGAGACGTGAAAAATTCTGAGCAGGTCAAGCGGATCCAAGGCCCGCGTTGCATCGAAATTGATCTGGTTGTCCTCGACAATAAAGCCTTCGACCATTTTGCTTGTTTGGGAAAACGCTGAATAGGAATGTCCTTTGCGATCAGAGTGCAGGGCGGCGAAAAAGGTGAGGGTTAAGGTTCCGACATCTCGTGCAACCATAAAGTAGTGTTTCATCAAGCGTTCAATGCGGCGGAGGCGCGATTGACCCCTGTAGTTCATCTGCACCGCCAGTTCTTGCTGAACATCAAAGCTTAGGCGTTCTTCGCCACGTCCGACGAGGGTGTGCAGGGCGCAACGCAATGACCACAAAAAACTGTGCGCCTTTTCAAATTTACTGATTTCGGCTCGAGTGAATATCCCCTTTTCGGATAATCCATTCAGGCCATCAATATCGTAAAGGAACCGACCAAGCCACACGATGGTCTGGAGGTCGCGCAGGCCGCCTTTGCCCTCTTTGATATTCGGTTCGAGCACATGGCGCGAGTTGCCTTGTTTTTTGTGGCGCGCCTTGAGTTCTGCGAGCTTTTCTTTCAAAAATTCAGAGGCCATGGTGGATTTGATTTTGCGTGAGTGGTGGATCGTTAAGGCCTCATAAATACGCTTATTTCCAACGAGATGACGTCTTTCCAACAAGGCCGTTGAGAGGGTGGAGTCTGTCTGTGCGGCCTCGATACACTCCTGAACAGTATGGACAGAGTATCCGACCTTGATATTCATATCCCATAAAAAATAAAGAATATCTTCGGCAAAGCGTTCTGTTTGTTCGGTTTTGTCGTGGGGGTGGAGGAACAGCAAATCAATATCGGAAAAGGGGGCAAGTTCGCCACGTCCATAGCCCCCCACAGCAACTAAACAAAGGGCCTCGCTCTTACTGGCGGGGAACAGCGTTGCAACGTGAGCGTGAACTAGAAAAATGACCTGATCCATCAAATAGCAATAGGCCTTGATCGCCGCTGTGCCTGATCTGTCTTGTTCAAAACGCTTGTTAATTTCTTCTCGCCCCGATTTAAGGGTGTCTTTAAAAATGTTGAGGATTTTTTTTCGGTCTTTTTTGACGGCTTCGACTTTTTTGAGGGTGTCTTTTGGGGTTTTAATGACCTTTTTATGGTCTTTGCCCACAGCCTCAATTTGAGCCTGTACCGCTTCTGGGGCGATGATCTGATCACAGGCGGGAATGATGTCTGGGTTATCTCTGTCCATGAGTTTCATCACCTAATGTTGGCGCGCAAAGACTTTTGAGTTCGTAGAGAAGATCGAGAGCCTCACGCGGGCTGAGGCTGTCTGGGGTCAACTCTGTGATCCGTTTTTCCAGGGCAGAGGGTTCTGCCGGAACCAGAGGCGCGGTGGTTAAAGGCGTGGGAGCCAGAGGGGCAAAAAGAGGAAGCGTATCTGCGAAAGACGACAAATCTTGTCCTTTGCTCTGTTCTGTGAGCTGTTGCAGAACCTGTTCCGCACGCATCAGGGCCGCAGGGGGAAGTCCTGCAAGGCGGGCAACATGGATTCCATAGGAGCGATCTGCGGCCCCTGTCGTGACTTCGTGCAGGAAGATGACTTGATTATTCCATTCCTTGACCCGCATGGAATAGCAAGATAGCGCGGGGAGTGTGAGGCCAGTGAGCTCGTGATAGTGCGTGGCAAAGAGTGCACGTGATTTGTTGGTGTCGTGCAGGTGTTCAACACAAGCCCAAGCAATGGAAAGTCCGTCATAGGTTGCTGTGCCCCGCCCAATTTCGTCGAGAATAACCAATGTGCGGTCTGTGGCTTGATTGAGGATTGCGGCTGTTTCAACCATTTCGACCATAAAGGTCGAACGCCCCCGGGCCAGATCATCCGCCGCGCCAACACGCGAAAAGAGTCGATCAACAGCCCCAATGCGGGCGGTTTTTGCCGGCACAAAAGACCCCATTTGTGCCAGGACGGTTATCAAAGCATTCTGGCGCAAAAAGGTCGATTTTCCCGCCATATTCGGGCCAGTAATCAGCCACAGTCGCTGTGCGGGATTGAGATCGCAGCCATTGGCGACAAAGGAGGTGTCGCTTTTTTTATGCAGGCTGGCCTCAACAACTGGGTGTCGCCCGTCCTCAATTTTAAAATTGAGCGAGTCATCAACAAGGGGCCGTGACCATCGCGCCTCCATTGCAATTTCTGCTAGGGCACAGAGAACATCAAGTTCGGCCAGGTTTTGGGCGACTTTGCTGAGAGAATCACTATAACCCAGAGTCTCCTTGACCAAATCATCAAAGAGGTCTTGTTCAAGAGCCAGAGCCTTTTGCGCCGCCCCGGAAAGTTTTTCTTCTAATTCACAAAGCTTTGTTGTGGTAAAGCGCACGGCAGAGGCCAATGTTTGCCTGTGGATAAAGGTATCCTGTGCTAATTTTTTGAGTCTGTCTGCATTGATTGTGCTGACTTCGATGAAATAGCCCAACACATTGTTATGTTTAATTTTCAGGCTATTGATCTGCGTCTGGTTCACATAGTGGCCCTGGAGCTTCGCGATAAGGTGACGGCTTTCATCTCGTAGAACCTTGAGTGCGTCAAGTTCCGAATTATAATCTGGGGCGATGACGCCGCCGTCACGCGCCAAAATCGGAAGATCTTCGCACAGGGCGCAGTCGAGGTGATCCCGTAGTTTCTGGTGGCCATCAGGCCCGCAGAGTAGTTGAAAAGAATTATGGAGGGCGCAGAGTGTCTCTGGCTGTCCTGACTCTGGATCAGGATGCGATCCGTCAAAAAGCTCCGACTCTTCACAGAGACCTTTTCCCAGAATTTGTCCAATCTGTTGCGCCTGTTTCAATCCGGTACGAATGGAGTCAAGGTCGCGCGGCCCGCCCCGTCCGAGCGACAGGCGCGACAAGGCGCGTTCCAGGTCTGGGCTGTGGCGCAGGTGATCGCGTAGATCAGATCTGACCTCGGTGCGGCCGAGAATCCATCCAACAGCGTCATGGCGATGGGAAATAGCGTGGGGGTCAGTGAGAGGAGACGACAGCCATGCCCCCAAGAGTCGCGCACCGGGGCCTGTACAGCTACGGTCAATGGTATCCAGCAGGCTACCTTTGCGCCCGCCCGTCAGGGCGTGGGTCAGTTCCAGATTGCGCCGCGTTGCAGCATCAATGTCCATCATCACCCCGGAGCAAAGCTGACGCGGCGGGGACAAGCGCGGACATTTACCCTTTTGGGTCAGCTCAATATAGTCCAGTAAGGCTCCCGCTGCCGCCAGTTCGGACCGACTGAAGGCCCCAAAAGCATCCAGAGTTTTGACCTGAAAAGCCTCTTGTAACCTCCGTCGGGCCCTTTCACTGTCAAATGACCTCGACGAGAGGGGGGTGAGGTGATCCTGCCAGTCTGCGATGACGCTTTCAAAGCGGGGCATCAGCTTTTCGGGAATTAAAATTTCACGCGGGGTGAGTCGGGCCAGTGCGGCGAGCAGATCGGTTTGGGCGTTGGCAAGCGGTTGCGTTTGGAAAACTCCAGTGGACAGATCGAGCCAAGACAGACCGTAGTCTCCACCTGTTTCAGCCAATGCGCCCAGATAGTTGTGGTGGCGACTATCGAGCAAATTGTCTTCTGTGAGGGTTCCCGCTGTAACTAAGCGCACAATATCGCGTTTGACAATGGCTTTATGTCCGCGTTTGCGGGCCTCTGTCGGGCTTTCCATTTGTTCGCAAATGGCGACCTTGAATCCCTTTTTAATCAGGCGCGACAAGTAGTTTTCTGCGGCGTGAACAGGAACTCCGCACATGGGAATGTCTTCGCCTTTGTGGCTTCCGCGTCGGGTTAGTGTAATGTCTAAGGCATCGGCGGCGACTAGTGCGTCATCCAAAAAAAGCTCGTAAAAATCGCCCATTCTATAGAACAACAAGGCATTACCTGCGCGGGCCTTGATTTTTAGATACTGGGCCATCATGGGGGTGGTTTTTTCGGGGAGTGTGTTTTTCTCAAGGCTTTTCTCAGGGAGCCGTCGGGAACCCTGTGTCGTGCTGTATGCAGTGTCACCTGTAAATTTGGTCATATGCAGATCAACAGGAAAAGCCAAAGGTTAAGTTTTTAAATTGTTGTACTTTACTCTGGTCGGTACTCTGTGCAAAGTAGCTTTTTCACACTCGAGCACTCACCCTTAACTTTCGCGAAGCTTTTGTCACCCTTTGGAGCGATCTCACACAATGAATCAGAGTAAGTCCTCAATCGATCAAGAAGCCCTCGACCTTCATGCCTCTGGACGTCCAGGAAAGCTGGAAATCCGGGCGACGAAGCCCCTGACGACGCAGCGTGATCTCGCCCTTGCTTACTCCCCGGGTGTGGCGGCCCCTTGTCTTGAGATTGCCCGCGAACCGGATCTGGCCTACGACTATACCGCACGGGGCAACTCTGTTGCTGTGATTTCAAACGGAACCGCTGTTCTTGGACTTGGCAATCTGGGGGCCTTGGGCTCTAAGCCGGTTATGGAGGGAAAGGCTGTCCTGTTTAAACGCTTTGCTGATATTGATGGTATTGATCTTGAAATTGATACCGAAAATGTGGATGAATTTGTTAATTCTGTGCGCTATTTGGGCAAATCCTTTGGCGGGATCAACCTCGAAGACATCAAGGCCCCAGACTGTTTTGTGATTGAACAGCGCTTGCAGGACTTACTTGATATTCCCGTTTTCCATGATGACCAACACGGGACGGCGATTATTGCCGCTGCAGGTCTGCTCAATGCGTTGGAACTCACAGGGCGCGATATTGGTCAGATCCGTATGGTGATCAATGGGGCCGGGTCTGCGGGGATTGCCTGTGCAGAACTGGTCAAGGCCATGGGCGTTCCCCACGATCAGCTTTTGCTCTGTGATACACGGGGGGTCATTTATCGGGGGCGTTCGCAGGGCATGAACCAGTGGAAATCAGCCCATGCCATCCCCACCGATGCCCGTACACTCCAAGACGCCTTAACGGGTGCAGATGTGGTTTTTGGCCTCTCTGTGAAGGGGGCTTTTACGCCTGAGATGATTGCCGCTATGGCGAAAGATCCGATTATTTTTGCCATGGCGAATCCTGATCCGGAAATCACGCCAGAGGACGCCCGTGCGATTCGTGACGATGTCATTGTGGCAACGGGTCGGTCTGATTATCCCAACCAGGTCAATAATGTTTTGGGTTTTCCCTATATTTTTCGCGGAGCTTTGGATGTGCGCGCGACCTCTATCAATATGGACATGAAACTGGCGGCCGTGCGGGCGATTGCCGAACTGGCGCGCGCCGATGTTCCCGACGAGGTTGGCAAGGCCTATGCGGGGCGTCGTTTGAAATATGGGCGCGATTATATCATTCCGGCTCCCTTTGATCCGCGACTGGTTGCCGTTGTCCCCAGTGCCGTGGCACAGGCGGCAATGGATACCGGGGTGGCGCGTCGTGCGATTGATAATCTGGATCTTTACGAACAGCAACTTTCTGCGCGGCTTGATCCTACGGCAACAACTCTATCGGCGATTGCACAAAAAGTGCGCGATAATCCCCAGCGTGTTGTTTTTGCCGAAGGCGAGGAAGAGCCTGCTATTCGTGCGGCGGTGGCTTTTTTCAATGCGGGTTATGGAAAACCACTTTTGGTTGGACACGAAGACGTGATCAATCGCAAAATGGCGGATTTGGGTATTTCAGGCGATTTTGCCGAAATTCACAACGCTGCACGATCAGAACAGAGGCAACACTATATCGACTTTCTCTACCGCCGTCTTCAGCGCAAAGGAAAACTTTACCGCGACTGTCAACGGATGGTGAACCACAACAGGAATATCTATGCGGCTCTTTTGGTGTATGACGGTCTTGCGGATGCGATGGTCACAGGACTCACGCGATCCTATTCTGCCAGTTTGAATGACATTCGTCGCGTTTTTGACTGTAAAAAAGGCCAAAAAGTCATGGGGATGTCGATGACCATGATTGGCGGGCGCAGTATCTTTATGGCGGATACCTCTGTTGCCGAGGTTCCTGACGCCGCAGAATTGGCCCGCATTGCCGAGGAAGCGGCGGAAAAGGTTGCTTCGATGGGCTATCAACCCCGCGTCGCTTTTTTGAGCTTTTCAAATTTCGGCAATCCGATTCGTGATGTGACAAAGCGCATTCGCGATGCTGTTGCGTTGTTGGATACGCGCAAGTGTGATTTTGAATACGAAGGCGAGATGCAAGCCAATGTTGCCTTGGACTATGATTTGCAACAACGTCTCTATGGCTTCAGCCGTTTGAGCGGCCCGGCGAATATCCTGGTGATGCCAGCATTGCAGTCTGCGAATATTTCCGTCAAGCTCCTGAAAGTCGGGGGGGAAAAACCCGTTGTTGGCCCGATGTTGGTCGGCCTCGAAAAGTCCGCGCAAGTTGTTCAGATGGGGGCCAATGTCAATGATCTTGTCACGATGGCCTTGATTGGTGCCTATGATGCTACCTTTTAAAGGCGACTTTCTGCCCGTCCTCCTGACTGTTGTAATGAAAAGCCTGTGGATGATCGTTTGAACATCAGTCCGTCGCACCCTGTGTCCCGCTGGCGGGTTCTGGTGGCAGCCCTGGTTTTGTCCACGCCGACTGTTTTGGTTTTTTTTCTGATTGTTTTGTCAGAAATCTTGCCTTGGACAGTTGGGTTAGGGGCCTGCGTTCTGAGTCTCGTAGGGTTATTTGCTATTCTTTACCGACATTTTGATTATATCGAGGAACTCAAGCTTTTCATTGCCTCTTTGCGCCATATCAAGGGCCTTGACCACCTGCCCCTCCTACCCGTGGGGGCGGGGAGTCTTCTTTTTCCTGATATTAGCCTGTCTCTTTTGCGGATGGCTCAGGATCGACAACACTATCGCCGCGAAATGGAATTGGCGATTGAGGGCAATGACGTTATTCTGGAATCTTTGGTTGATCCGCTCTTGATGTTGGATGATGGGCGGCGGATTGTGCGCACCAATTCTGCGGCCGAGGATTTTTGGGGGCCACAGCTAGGCGGGCGTGACCTTTCTGCTGTGATCCGTAATCCTGATGTGCTTGATGCGGTTGATGGCATGAGCATTGACCCGCACGCCTCCCCCAGAACCGTTCGTTTTTCCATTTACGGTAATGTCGAATATTTTTTTCAGGCACGGATTGTACGCCTGTCAAAAACGACGTGGGACGGTATTTCCCTTTTGATTAGCCTAACGGATCAAACGGCGAGCAAACGTGTTGAAAAAATGCGTGGTGATTTTATTGCCAACGCCAGTCACGAACTCAAAACGCCACTGGCGAGCCTGTCTGGCTTTATCGAAACGCTCCGCGGCCCGGCAAAGGATGACAAAGCGGCCCAGACGCATTTTTTGATGATTATGCAGGAGCAGGCAGAACGCATGTCCCATTTGATTGGGGATTTGCTCTCTTTGTCGCGGATTGAATTGCTTGAACACAGTCGGCCTGTTGCTGTGGTCTCTCTTTTGCCTATTCTTCACAGCATTGGCGAGGCTCTGCAAACCCAACTCACCGCCCGGGGGATGACCCTTGCATTGGAGCTTGACTCTCTGGTTCCCGTCACGGGCGAGGCAGAGGAATTACGCCAAGTTTTTCAAAACCTGATTGCTAATGCCATCAAATATGGGCGCGCAGGAACCACTGTAACCGTACGGAGCAAAATGCACGGCGAAGGCAGTCGCGGGATGGGACGTCTCGGGTGCCCATCCCTTTCCATTTCTGTCATCGATCAGGGCGAAGGAATTGCCCGCGAACATATTCCGCGTCTGACCGAACGCTTTTACCGTGTTGATCCGGCGCGTTCGCGTGAGCTGGGGGGAACCGGATTGGGCTTAGCCATTGTCAAACACATCCTCAATCGTCACCGGGGCATCATGACCATCGACAGCGAAATTGGGCATGGGTCAACCTTTAGCGTTTATCTGCCGCAGGCAACGCCTGAGTCTTCTGTGCGCCAGTAGGCAACAGAAAGCTGTTTGCCCGTCACAAGTTTTCGTTCTTCCCTGAAAAAAGCACGCACAGCCTGCGCCGCCTGAAGTTCCCCGGCAAACTGGATATCCCGGACAATATCACCCTGTTGCCTCTGCCGCCACGCAGCCCGGAACTCAATTCGGTCGAAAACGTCTGGCAATATCTGCGGCAGAATTGGCTGTCAAACAGAATAGTCCAATCTCACGACCAGATGGACACCCGTATTAACCCTGGAAAGAGAAGGCATTCTGTGTTCCAACGGCCATGAGGGTTACAGGAGGAGTCATTCAGTGAAAATCATCCCAAACCGGCTGTTCAGGTAGGCTTCAGACCGCGAAACGGCGTGAAAAATTGCCGAAACGCCATGTCCACACCAGTCAATCTCACCTCAGGTTAGCGGGTTAATGCGGGTGTCCAGATGATTTCCCTTTGCCGTGACGCCTGGAACAACCTCACCGAAAGACCATGGAAAATCATGTCCATTGGATACAGAAAATGAACCCATGGGTTCTGACTTTCCGGAAATGGTATTAACTGGACACCCGCATTAACCCTGGACAGAAAAGGCATTCTGTGTTTTAATAGATTTGAAAATTACAGCAGAAGTCATTCAGTGGAAACCATCCCAAACCGCCTGCTCAGGCAGGCTTCAAACCGCGAAACGGCGTGAAAAATTGCCGAAACGCCATGTCCACACCAATCAATCTCACCTCAGGTTAGCGGGTTAATGCGGGTGTCCAGCTTCTTAGCCTTGTCAGTGCCACTGCCTTCCCCAAAAGCGGATCGTCGCCAAGGTCGATGAACTCATGGCTTTGTATGATGAGCTGGACACCCAAATCCTGTCATCTCAAAACCTGAACCAAAACCTTATGGCATCCCTCTGCCATCACATGACGGTGACCTAAAATGGGTCAAGGAAATGGTAAGAGAATCACAGAAATCCCTGAAAGGCTTGTTGTTCCTGACACTTTGAAAGCCAGAAATAACAGCCGTCGGGTCATTCCGTTCATCGGGGCTGGCGTTTCAAGAGTTCTAGGACTCCCGAATTGGGATGGTTTTGCAAATGCCGTAATTGAGCAGATTATAGAACATGATACTGGCCTAATTAATCACGCTCAGTACGCTTTGATTAAAACACTTAGTCCCAGAACACGGCTCTCAATCGCACAAAAAATCATCACACAACATAAGGTTCCAATTGTTTACCAGAAAATTTTTGAACTCAAAGAAAGGCATAAGGAAACCAATAATTTTGTAAACAAAGCCTTAGCAAAGATTTCTAGTCAGATTGTCACTACCAACTACGATGACCTGCTTGCCCGTGAATGGAAGGTAGAACCGTTACCAGACACTTTGAAGGAAGATGAGACTCATCCTTCCGTTAAGATTGATATTTGTGATTCATTTGACAATCCAACCAGCGTCTCAACAACTACTGACGCATATGAACGTACAGTCTATCACATTCACGGAAGGATATCCGACGAAAAGAAAATGATTGTGTCCACTAAAGATTATTTGGATAGATATTCTGCAAGAAACGAAAAAAACGATAATTACATCAATTTTTTAACTAATATCTTCAATGACAATAATGTCATTTTTATCGGTTATGGCACCGATGAGCTAGAAATTTTGGAATACATTTTTCAAAAAGGGTTTGCAGAGCAAACCTCCGAAAAAAAATTGGCGAACCATTATATTCTTGAAGGTTTTTATTCGTATGAAGTGGGCAAAGCTCAACTAATTTCAGATTATTTCATATCTTTAGGGATTCATCTTATTCCATATTCGTTAGACAAGGAAGGCTACGATTGTTTACCAAATATTATTGATGAGCTTGCATCGGAGATAAATAAAGACCCCAACAACAAATTAGCATTTAAGCGCGTAATGCGGGAATTGTTAGATGAATAATAATTTATCAAATAAACAAAAGCAATTTGTCAAAATGATGCTCCGAGATCCTGAAAAGGAAAAATGGGGTTTCGAGCTTCTTTCCAAACGTGACGACTTGCATATCTTTTTTTATGAACTGAAAGAAAAAGGCCTTTTTTTCCCCGGATAGAAACCCAGAACCTAGAGAGGCTGACGAAGAAGGTTATTTTCAAATCCCATTTTGGCCTGCTACAGAATATTTGAACCGCGTGGCCACCAAAGCCAATGAATTAAACGATAAAAAATTAGCAAATGAGCTGGTTACCCTAATCGTAAATATTTCAAAGAACGGCACCCCTGACAACTGTCACACGTTCAGAAACTTTGCTGAATTGCTGTCCTTATTGCCAACAAGCTCATATCAGAAACAAGACCTGGAGATGATTGACATCTGGATGAATGGTCGGTTTGAGCGTGACTTAGTTAGTCTCGAGGTCGGCAAGTCATTGTTGCCAAAATTTCTTGAATCTGACGATGAATGTGGCTTGGAAAAAGCGTTGTTCGTGCTGAGATTACTCACCCAAGTTAAATACAAAGAAGATAAAGTTTTAAATGTAAATGGTGAGAAGCCCGCTCGATATGAAGCTTACAGCCTTGTCGACACATATCAGCTTGAAAAAATATTTGAGAATATTTTGGGAGTTTTTTGCCAAAGGGCTTCAAAAGAAACCTTCATGATTTTCAAGACCATGACTGATGCTGTCTTTAATCCTGATAAGCGCGGTAAATCAATTTCGTTTATGCGCTCTGCAATAGAAGACCACGAGCAAAATAAAAGAAAATCGAATAATATTGAAAATCTTGCCGTTGATTCTCTGAGGTCATCTGCTGAGGCATGTCTTAACAATCCAATAGAAGAAGAAACCCTGGAACTTGTAAGGGACTTGTTTTCGGGCCATGCCATTTTTGTTCGTATGGGTATATATCTCTTAAACACATTCTGGGACAAATTATCATCTCTAGCAGAGTGTATCATTAATGATGATATTTTTGACGTTAATTATCACCATGAAATCTATCATTTCCTGAAAAACCATTTTGGACATCTCACGGCTGAACAACAAGGGTTTGTTATAAACAAAATCCTGCAAGAGAAAGACGCAGATAGTCTGCACAAGCTTTATTGGCAGAAACGGTGGTTTGCTGTTATTTCCAACCAAGGGAATGAACAGGCTGATAAGCAAAATAAAGAGTTGTTGGGCAACTCGGAGATAGCAGGAGATATAGAACATCCAGATTTTCTTTATTATACGTCGTATAGGGTGGAGTCTGGGTTTGGTCCTTCACCTTTTGAACCAGATGAATTGCTTGAAAAGGCAAAAAATGATGAACTCATTTCAACACTGAACACCTATGAGCCTACCGGAGGTTTTAGAACCCCCTCAATCGAGTCTTTATGTGAAACATTGAAGAACGTCGTAAGCGAAAACTCGAACCTGTTCATTGATAAATTACCCCAGTTTTCAGAGGCAAAGCCTCCATATCAATATGCCGTATTAAGGGGCTTGGAAACCTATCGGAACAAGTACAAGGAGGACAAAAAACTCCAATGGAACCCATTTTGGGAGTCCGTATTACCCTTCATTAAAGACTTAATTTCAGATGATTCATTCTGGAAAGTTGAAGAAGAGCCTGATGACACATGGTGGGACACTCCCAATAAAAAATGGATACCCCCTGTTATCACTGACATTCTGGAGTCAGGGACAAAAAAGGATTCATACTCTTCCCCTCCAGATTTTCTGCCACTGATGCTCGAAATCAATCTCAAACTTTTGGAAAAGCTAGAGCCTGAAGCTGATGTCAATAGTGACTCCTTGAACTGGGCGATTAATAGTTCAAGAGGACAGGCTATAGAGGCCCTAGTCAATCATGCGTTAAGAGTATGTAGGCTCGAAGGCACAGATCATCCCAACGCGTGGTCTGCTTTAGAGTCCATTTTTCAGGACGAATTAGATAAGTGCAAAGGAACAAATCTAGAGTTTTCAACATTATCAGGTATCTACATACGGCAACTTGGCTATATGAGTATTGAATGGCTGGAAAAATCATTAAAACAGATTTTTCCGATTGAATATCCAGTCAACTTTAATTGCGCTTTAGGTGGTTTAGCCTATGCAGATTCACCCCAATGGACATACCGCCTTCTTCAGAAGAACGACCTCATTATTCCTGCGCTGGAGCAAACAGATATATCAAAGGAAGCCCGCAAAAGGTTTGTCGAAAGGATAGCTCTTGCTTATCTGTGGAAAGATGAAGAGCTAAACGGAGAAGCTCTTTCAAACATCTTTACCCCAAGTCATTTTGAAGACCTTATTGATATTCTCCGTTTCTTTTTTTCAATCCACCAACAGGAACTCGAAGATGATGCTGTACCGCGTATTTTCGATTTAATGTATGTTGTATTCCAAAATCTGGATGAGTGTCATTACACTACAGAACAAAATAATGCCCTGTTAAGCAATATGAGTGATCTGTATACGTATATTCCTCCGGAAATCAACGAAAGAACGTATGCCTATCTCGAAAAAACAATACCTTATGCAAAAGGACATCAGCTGTACGGTATCCTAAATGTTTTCGAAAAGCTCGTTGAGAAACATCCGACTAAAATTGTTAAACTATTCGAATTGATTGATTTGTCGAAGGTCACCTACGACTATCAAAACCGCCTTGAGAACATAATTAGAAAGTTGGCTGAAATGGGTTACTCATCTGATGCCAAGAGTTTGTGTGACAATTTGCGCCACGATCCAAAGTTTTTTGATATTTACAATTCATTGGCGACAAACGACTAATCAATTCCATTCATAAATATGGCTCGAACACTCTGTTTCACACTGTAAAAGTTTGAAACAGTGTAAAACAATTGAAGTGGTCCCGGTTATTCGGACAGTTTGACGGCTTTGCTAATACCATTTCCGGAAAGTCAGAACCCATGGATCCATTTTCTGTATCCAATGGACATGATTTTCCATGGTCTTCCGGTGAGGTTGTTCCATGCGTCACAGCATAGGGAAACCTCTGACAAACTGAAAAAACCTCTCCGCCCCTCAAAAAAACACAAAAAACATAACATCACAAAATCGCTCATCACGCCAGGTTAATACGGGTGTCCATCTAGCGTTGATCGCAACTATGCGCCAATGATTGCAGACTATCTGGCCCGCACGATAGCCGACTAAAGTTTAAACCCATCAGACTGCGATGACTTGACCATTGCGTGTATCAGAGGCTTCGGCGAGTGCGACGAAAATATCGGTGATTTCTTCGGGGGCGGGGAGCGTTTTCGGGTCTTCGCCTGGAAAGGCCTTTTCGCGCATATGCGTTCTAACAGCTCCCGGATTGACCAGATTGGCACGGATCGTTGTGTTGCGGTTTTCTGCGGCGTAAACTTTTACGAGGGTTTCCAGGGCCGATTTTGTTGTTTTGTAGAGGCCCCAGTACGCACGAGGAGTCGGGCCTGTGGTTACAAAAATCGCCCGTCCAGCGGGGGAGCACTTCAATAGGGGATCAAGGCTACGAATCAGGCGATAGTTTGCGGTGACATTCAGAGCAAAGGTATCATCCCACAGCTTGGGTGCAATATGTCCAACGGGCGATAATAATCCTAGACTGGCGGCATTCCCGACAAGGATGTCAAGCCGACCATATTTTTCATAGAGCGAATGCCCCAGATGGTCGAGCTCATCATGCTGGCTCAGATCATGGGGAATGAGAACTGCAGGCGTACCTCCGCAGGTGCGAATCTCGTCATCGAGTTCTTCCAACGCCCCCACTGTGCGCGCCATGAGTAATAACTTGGCCCCTTCTGCCGCATAGCGGCGGGCAACAGCACGTCCAATGCCGCGCGAGGCCCCGGTGATCAGGGCGATGCGGTCTTTCAATCTCATTCTTCGTCGCTTTTTTGTTTGGTACGTAGGCAGTCTTTATAATCGTCAACAGCAGTGGGGTAGTCACCGGTAAAGGGGGAATCGGTGAATTGTGGTGTGGTGTTGTTCCTTTTTTCTTCGCCCATTGCGCGGTAGAGACCTTTGAGGGACAGGAAAGACAGGCTATCAACCCCGATGTGATTTGCCATTTCCGCAACGGTCATCTGTGCCGCCAACAGCTGTCTTGAATGGCTAATGTCGATGCCATAGAAGTAGGGGTGGCTAATCGGTGGAGAGGCAATGCGCATATGGACTTCCCTTGCGCCAGCGGTTCGCATCATTTCGACAATCTTGATCGATGTTGTTCCGCGTACCAGCGAGTCATCAACCAAAACAATCCGCTTTCCCTCAATGACAGCGCGGTTGGCACTGTGTTTGAGCTTTACCCCCAGGTTGCGGATAGCCTGACCCGGTTCGATAAAGGTTCGTCCGACATAGTGGTTGCGAATAATACCCAACTCAAAAGGCAAGCCTGCATCCTGACTGTAGCCAATCGCGGCGGGAACGCCGGAGTCAGGAACGGGTACGACAACGTCTGCGACCACGCCGCTTTCGCGTGAGAGTTCGCGCCCGATATTTTTGCGGGCATCATAAACGGAAATGCCATCAATGACGGAATCAGGGCGAGCAAAGTAAATATATTCAAAAATGCAACTTTGTTTGGGTGTAGGGGGGAAGGGTCGTAGGGATTGAAGACCTTTTTCGTTAATGAGTAGCATTTCACCCGGATCGACATCGCGCACAAATTCCGCGCCGATAATATCGAGCGCACAGCTTTCAGAGGCGACAACCCATGATTTGTCAATTTTGCCCAAAACCATCGGACGAATGCCGTTGGGATCGCGCACAGCGATGAGTCCTTCGCGCGTGAGGCACAGGAGCGCGTAGGCCCCTTCGATACGTTGAACGGCGTCGATGACCTTTTCGGCAATAGTTTCGCGGATCGAGGTGGCGACGAGATGGAGTATGACCTCAGAATCCATTGTCGATTGAAAAATTGACCCCCGCAAGACAAGCTGATCGCGCATTTTGCGGGCGTTTGTCAGGTTGCCATTATGGCACATGGCAAATCCACCCATGTAGAGATCGGCAAAGAGAGGTTGAACATTGCGCAGGGCCGTTTCGCCTGTTGTGGAATAGCGCGTGTGACCGATGGCCATATGGCCCTTTAAGGATTCTATCGTTTTCTGGTCGGAAAAATTATCACCCACCAGACCCAGCGCACGGTGGTTAAAGAAATCCTGACCATCAGACGACACAATTCCTGCCGCTTCTTGTCCCCGGTGCTGGAGCGCATGAAGCCCCAGGGTACAGAGCGCAGAGGCCCCCTCATACCCATAAACGGCATAGATGCCACATTCTTCGTGGAGTTTGTCATCGTCAAGACTCATGTTTTGTACCTATTGTGTCGTTTCGATGGTTTCAATCGTTTTTTGAAGGTCTTCCCGGCTTTGGCGGGTCTGTCCGCTGCTGTCACCGAACCCGTTCGGTTTCGGCGTTGCTGTGGGAAGAGGGGAGATAAATCGTTCATAAGTTTGTTTTGAGTCAAAGGTCAGGCGGGCGCGCTGTGCGTTGTCGAGAACTTCGTTCATCGTGGAACTACGAAATTCAACGGGAACTAGTGTGATGAGAAAGGCCGACCCTTGGACAAGAAAGGGCCGCGTTTTTGATCGCTGTACATCGTATGGCCAACCTGAGTCCTCGGGGATAAGGAAAACAAACAAAAAAATCCACGCGACACAAGACAATACTGCGCCGCGCAAAAGACCAAACACAAAGCCAAGTGTGCTGTCCAGTGGGGCAAAAATACTATTACGTACGTTCTTACAACAAAAGCGGATAAAGGCCGTGAGGAGGCCCAGCACGATGATGAAAAGGGCCGCCCCCGTTGTAATTTCGGCAAGCAGGGGAATTGCTATCAATTCCAGGACAAAGGGCAACAGAGGATGAAAGCCATAGAGTGTGGCAAAACCCGCGCCTAACCAGGCCCCGATGGACAGGATTTCGTGGATGAACCCGCGCATCAGGGAAAAACTACCCGAAATAAGAACAATCACCAAAACGGCAATATCCAACAGGGAAAGAGGAAGGTTTTCCATCGCTGTCAAGCCTGTGTGTTGTTTGTGGTCGTGTAGGGCGTCTGTCCCCCTGCTTTTCGAACAGAGCGGTCGGTGAACAGGGCGACCAGATCTTGAAGATGCTCAATAGTTTTTGTTTTTAATCCCATTGTTTTTGTTTTGCAATTTTTCTTTGTTGGAGCAATAGCTTGCGCGAATCCGAGCTTTGCGGCTTCTTTCATCCGGCTTTGCGCCTGTGAGACCGTGCGCACTTCGCCAGAGAGGCCAATTTCGCCAAATACAACGGTTTCGTCGGGAACGGGAATATCCATTGCTGCAGACACCAGCGCGGCGGCAACGGCCAAATCGGCGGCGGGTTCGGAAATACGCAAGCCCCCGGCAACATTTAGATAAACTTCATGGCCGGCAAGTAGCAGTCCACAGCGGGCCTCTAAAACGGCTAAAATCATTGCCAAACGCCCCGAATCCCATCCGACAACCGCTCGGCGGGGGTTTGCCTGTGGTGAGGGTGAAACAAGGGCCTGAATTTCAACCAGGACAGGGCGGGAGCCTTCGAGTCCGGCAAAAACAGCGGCCCCGGACACATTGCCGCGCCGTTCGGCGAGAAAAAGTGCGGACGGGTTGGCGACTTCGACCAACCCTTGTTCGGACATTTCAAAAACCCCGATTTCATCCGTGGGGCCAAAGCGGTTTTTGATTGTGCGCAGAATGCGGAAATGATGCCCGCGCTCGCCTTCAAAGGTCAGGACAGTATCAACCATATGTTCCAAAACGCGCGGGCCTGCGATGATGCCTTCCTTGGTGACATGCCCGACAAGAAACAGGCAAAATCCCCGCGCTTTGGCCAGGTTAATCAATTCATGCGATGCGGCGCGAACCTGCGAAACTGTTCCCGGTGCGGAATCCAGACTGTCCACAAACATGGTTTGAATAGAGTCAATGACCACAACACGTGGGCCATCGCTGTGGTCGAGCGTGGCGCAGATGTCGCGTACAGAGGTCACAGAGGCAAGATCAAAATCATGGTTCTTGAGGCCCAGACGCTTGGCCCGCAGGCGAACCTGGTCAATCGCTTCCTCCCCGGAAATATAGGCGCACCGTACGCCTGCATGACGCGACAGTGCGGCGAGAATTTGGGTCAGCAGGGTTGATT
The DNA here is from genome assembly GCA_965199245.1 of Kiloniellaceae bacterium. Lineage (GTDB taxonomy): Bacteria > Pseudomonadota > Alphaproteobacteria > Kiloniellales > Kiloniellaceae > Carbonatibacter. The sequence continues at coordinate 509,733 of CBDAQP010000001.1, read as the reverse complement.
TTCCAATTCCCGGATCACCGCCGATCAGGATCGCAGAACCGGGGACAAGTCCCCCGCCGCAAACGCGGTCAAATTCCTTATTTGCGGAATGATAGCGGGGGATGGTTTCGGCGGCCCCGTCCAGGGACACAAAGTCAATCCGCCGTCCTTTATGCTTTGACAGTCCGCCGGGAATAGGGTCGGGGCGCGTTTCTTCGACCAGGCTGTTCCATTCCCCACAACCATCACAGCGTCCGGCCCACTTGGCATGAAGACAGCCGCAGGCTTGACAGACAAAGGCAGGGTTGGATTTTCGGGCCAATACATGCTCTCTTGTTTAAGGGGTTTGAATCGGGCCGTCTAATTGGCCGTTAATGAATTGACGGATGTAGGGGTTTTCTGTTGTGCCAAGTGACGCGCAGGGGCCGTCAAAGACAAATTTTCCCTGGTAGAGCATGGCGATCCGGCTGGCAATGCGCTGTGCGCTGTCCATGTCGTGGGTGATGGTCATCGCGCAGGCGTTCAGGGTATGCAGTGAGTCCACAATGAGCCGATTAATGCGGTCCCCCATAATGGGGTCAAGGCCCGTGGTTGGTTCGTCAAAAAACAGGAATTGAGGGGTTGTGGCAATGGCGCGGGCCAGCCCGATCCGCTTGCGCATTCCGGCAGAAAAATCTGCTGGAATGCGGTGAGCCAACGTTTCGCTGATGCCAACAGCCTGGAGCTTGTCCAGGGCAATGCGATAGGCATCTTGTCGGGGCATTTTATGGACTTCGGTTAGGCCAAAGGCGACATTTTCCCAAACAGGGAGCGAATCAAACAGGGCCGCATATTGAAATAGCATCCCGAAATCACGGCGTATTTTTTCGCGGTTGCTTTCGCGCAGGGTCGTTATATCCCGTCCATGGATCAAAATTTGTCCCGCATCCGGTTCCATCAATCCCATGATACATTTCAGCAACACAGATTTTCCGGTTCCTGATCCCCCGATGATGACAAGGGAGTCACGGGCAAAAACATCAAGGTTCAAGCCGTCCAGCACAACCTTCATCCCGAATGTTTTTTTCAGGTTGCGGATTGAAAGAATGGGTTGTTGCCTGCGGTTATCTGTTGGGGGGGTCATCGTGAAAAAAACAATTCGGTAATGATATAGTTGAGGGTCAGGATCAAGATAGAGGCAGAAACAACTGCATGGGTTGTTGCCGCCCCCACACCCTGCGCACCCCCGCGTGAATGGTAGCCGTGATAACAGCCCATCAAGGTCACGATAAATCCGAATGCGGCGGCCTTGACCAGTCCGGAGATGACGTCAAGGGGCTGGAGGAAATCAAGGGTGTTTTTCATATAGCTGGCAGGATTAAAACCCAGTTTGTAAACGGAGACTAGATAGCCGCCCAAAACACCAATAACATCCGCGACCAAAACCAACAGGGGCAGGGTCAACAAACCCGCCAGGACGCGCGGAACAATCAAATATTTATAGGGGTTAGTGGCGAGGGTTTTCAGCGCGTCAATCTGTTCCGTGACCCGCATTGTCCCCGTTTCCGCAGCCATGGCGGCCCCCACGCGCCCAGCGACCATCAACCCGGCGAGGACGGGGCCGAGTTCGCGCGTGATAGAGACAACAACGACATTCGGGATTGCACTTTCGGCGGAAAAACGCGCAAATCCTGTGTAGCTCTGAAGGGCGAGAACCATCCCCGTAAAAATAGCGGTCAACCCAACAACCGGTAGGGAATAATAGCCGACCTCAATCATTTGACGCGAAAGCAACCGGGGATAGAAAGGGGGCCTAACCATATGAGAAAGGGTCAAGAGCGCGAAAACAGCAACCTGTCCGATCTTCTGGCAAAGGTCGAGAGCCAGACGCCCGACTGACTGAATGAATGTCATGCGATCCCCCCGGTGTGACTGGTCGCGTCATGGGTCGTTTTATAAGTCCTGTGGGTGCGCTGTCCCAAGAGGGTGAGCAGTTCATAGCCGATGGTTCCGGCCTCCTGCGCCAGTTGGTCAATGCCTTGTTCCGGCCCCAGTAGATTCAACCAGTCTCCTTCGTGCAAATTCTGTTCTGGAACCTCACTCACATCCACAATCACAGAATCCATTGAAACGCGCCCTCTGATGGGCAGGGGGGTTCCCCTAAACCAAAAGGTTCCCTTGTTTGAAAGAGTACGGAGCAAACCATCAGCATAACCAAGATGAACCGTCGCCAGACGGGTGGCAACCTTCGTCGTGTATGTCGCACCATAGCCAACGTGCGTTCCAGCGTCAATTCTTCTGACCTGAAGGATTCGTGTCGCGATTTGGATAACGGGGGTCATTCGGTGGCGGGGGGGTATCTGGTCATGGGCGATGGGGTTGCCGCCGTAAAGGGCATAGCCGGGGCGCGTCAATGTCCCCCGGAATGACCTGTCCAAAAAACAGGCTGCAGAATTGGCGAGGCTATGCTGGGCCGCAGGTAGGGGGCAGATAGCCTGTTGAAAGCGGGCGAGTTGCTGGCAGGTCAGGGGATGATCCGGCTGGTCTGCACAGGCGTAGTGGTGCAGGTAATGCGTGACCCCCGCCCCGTAGAGGAGGTCACGATTGTTGCACAGGTGCCTTTGTTCGCCCTGATCCAACCCCAAACGGGCCATTCCGCTATCGAATTGGAGGAGGGCAGGGAAATCTTTCCCTTGGCGCTGGGCCTCTTGACGCCAATCTTTCAACTGGTGCAGGGAATTGAGAACGGGGGTGAGATGATGCCTGTGGTAGAGAGGGGCAAGCCCCGCAACCAACCCGGCGAGAATATTGATTTTGGCCTCCTGTGGCGGGATATGGTTGCGATCAAATATCTGACGCAGGTTCAGGGCTTCGTCTGGGGTGGCGACAAAAAAAACTCTGGCTCCTGCGCGGTAAAGAGCTTGCGCCACGGGGCCGAGTCCGAGTCCATATCCATTTGCCTTGACCACGGCCCCGCAGAGGCTCTGTGGGGCACCGTCCTTGCTGATTTGGTTGAGCTTATGCCAGTTTGCACCAACGGCATCCAGATCAATCACAAGGGTTGCTAATGCGGTGTGCGGGCTGTTCATTGTTATTTATAGGCACTGTCGGGGTCATCACCGAACTGTGTATATTGGCTTTCAAAGCACAGTGTCACTGTTCCAATAGGGCCGTGGCGTTGCTTGGCAACGATCATTTCGGCTTTCCCTGCAGTGGCTGCAAGGCGGGCTTCGTGATTGGCGAGGCGTTCGTGAAATTTTTCCGTGGTTTCGTTTGCGGTCTGTCTTGGTTTTTCGCGTGCGATATAGTATTCGTCACGATAGAGGAAAATAACAACGTCTGCGTCCTGTTCAATCGACCCTGACTCTCGCAGGTCGGCCAGCTGGGGCCGCTTGTCGTCACGTTGTTCTGTTTGGCGCGAAAGCTGTGACAGCGCAATAACTGGAACATCGAGTTCCTTGGCAATGGCTTTGAGACCGCGTGAAATTTCTGAAACTTCCTGAACGCGATTGTCTGACCTGCCGCCAGCCTGTCCACTCATCAGTTGGAGGTAATCAACAATAATCATGTCGAGGCCGTGTTTTTGTCGTTTGAGACGACGACAACGAGTACGGAGCGCGGCGACCGTCAGAGAGGCTGTGTCATCAATAAAAAGCCGATAGCCTGACAGGGCGCGGCTGACTTGCATGATGTGTTCAAACTGGTCATCATCCAAATCCCCTCGGCGCATCTGGTGTGCCGGAATGCGGGCGGCAGAGGACAAAATACGCGACGCGAGCTGATCCGCCGACATTTCAAGCGAAAAAAAGGCAATGGAGCGCGGAATTTCAATCGTCTCGTTGTCTGGCCCCTTGCCGGGGCGTTTTGAGCGGACAATCTCAAAAGCAATATTGGTCACAAAGGCCGTTTTGCCCATGGATGGACGCGCCGCCAGAATAATGAGGTCAGAGGCATGAAACCCGCCAAGGAGGCCATCAACAGCACCAAATCCAGAGGCAATGCCCGAAATCCCCCCCCCTTGACGCACGGCGGCGTCAATGCGTTCAATCGACACGGACAACGCGTTTTCAAAGTGAACGAAGCCGCCTTCGGTTTGTCCTTCCTCGGCAAGATTATAAAGATCCTGTTCTGCCTTTTCAATTTGTTGGGACGCGGACAGATCAATGTCATGAGCATGGGCGGTATTGACAATGTCTTCGCCCACAGCAATCAATTCGCGCCTGAGGTAAAGATCATGAATGATCTTACCATAGTCAGAGGCATTGATAATCGTGACAAAGTTATCTTGAAGCTGGACGAGGTATGATGTCCCCCCAAACTCTTCGAGTCGGCCGTTGCTTTCAAAAAAAGCCTTGAGTGTCGTCGCATTCGCAAGTTGCCCGCGCTCAATCAGGTTTTGACAGGCGGCATAGATTTGACCATGCGTGGGGTCTGCAAAATGTGCAGGCAACAAAAAATCAGACACTCGTTCCAGTGCTTTGTTATTGGCGAGAATCGCCCCCAGTAAAGCCTGTTCAACCTCGTAGTTATGTGGGGCCGTTCGCAGCTTTTGTGAATCAGACCCCGATTCGCTAACACTGTCTGTGTGCAGGTCGCGGGGGTGTTCTGGAGGGGGGGCATTGCTGAGAAAGGGGTCTGGCATCGCTGTTTGTGGGGCTTTTTGAAAAAACGGATAAAGACACCCGTGACCCTACAATGTTACAAGCCCCGGGACAATCTTTCCCGAGGCTTGTTTTTTGCTTTTTATTGTGGTGATCTGCGGGGCCTTTCCCGCTGTTTATTGGTCGATCGAATTTTCTGTGGTTGCCTCTGCGGGGGCAGAGAGAGCATCCCCGGATAAATCATCATCTTCTCCAATTGGGCCGACCTCACGCTCAAAAGTCGGGGTATCGCGACGGGTGACAAGAGCCTGACCGCTTTCAGCCTGAATTTCGGCTTCTTCGGCAGAACGCGCCGCGTTGACAATCACCGATGCAACAACCTCGGGGTGCAGAGCAACTTGAACCTGATGAAGGCCGAGCGTCTTGACAACAGCGTTCAGGCGAATCTGGTTGCGGTTGACCTGAAAACCCTCTGCGGAGAGGGCTTCGGCAACGTCACGTGCAGAAACGGAACCATAAAGCTGGCCTGATTCACCTGCCTGGCGGATCACAACAACACTGAGGTTCGCCATTTTTTCCGCAACAGTGGTGGCTTCGTCCCGGCGTTTGAGGTTTTCGGCCTCGATCTGTGCACGTTGGGATTCGAAAATTTCACGGTTGGCTTTCGTCGCCCGCAGAGCCTTGTTCTGCGGGAGGAGAAAATTGCGTGCATAACCGGGCTTGACCGTGACCAGATCACCAATCTGGCCCAGCTTTTCAACACGCTCGAGAAGGATAACTTGCATGTGATGCTTCCTACTGAATGACGTAAGGCAACAGGGCCAAGAAACGCGCGCGTTTAATTGCGCGGGCAAGCTCACGTTGTTTCTTGGCCGAGACAGCAGTAATGCGCGAAGGAACGATCTTGCCGCGTTCGGAAATGAAGCGTTGGAGCAAGCGCGTATCTTTGTAGTCAATCTTTGGCGCGTTGGGGCCTGCGAAGGGGCAGGACTTGCGGCGGCGATTGAACGGACGGCGGGAACCGACACCCTGACCGACAATTTGAATAGTCATTTTTTCTATCCTTTATCTGGAGCCTTCGCGGGGGCGACGATCACCACCGCGATCACCACTACGCCCACCACGGGAGTCGCGATCGTTGCGATTCTGCATGACGATAGAAGGGCCGTCTTCCAGCGCATCAACGCGTAAAACCAGTGTCCGCAGGACATCTTCGTTCAAGCCCATGACGCGCTCAAGCTCGTTCACGGCGGCGTGGGGGGCATCAAGGTTCAACAATACATAGTAGCCTTTGCGGTTTTTTTTGACCTTATAGGCCAGATTACGCAGACCCCAATACTCGGTTTTTGCAACAGTCCCCCCGTTTTCGGAAATCAGGGTTGTGAACTGTTCAGTGAGACCCTCGACCTGACTGGTCGAAATGTCCTGGCGTGCGATATACACGCATTCATAAAGAGCCATAGATTACTCCTCACGGCTTTTGTGGATCAGGCCAGTCAAATACTGTATTCGCATCTCCCAGTCATCGGATTGACCGTCATCCATGAACTGACCCTCAGTCCGCTAGAGAGGAATCAGCAAGGAGTTTGTCACTTCGCGGATTTGACCGCCGCACTATAAGCCTCCGCTCTGCAAGTGCAAGACTTTTCTTTGGAGGTTGGGTTGTCGAGTGTAAATCTTCGCCCTGTTATGAAATTGGCTGGTGCTTTGTTTTTTCGTACAGGGCGCGACCGCAAGTGGCCTAGGTCACCTGATTGAATGCAACAGACAGCGCGGTCAGAGCCGCCAGGGGATCATCGGCATGTGACCAGGACCAGGGTTGCACGGCAACAAAATCTGCGTCGTGTTGAGTCTGCGCTTCTGCCAGGGAATGACTCCCTATGGCAACGCAGGGAACCGTCATCATGTCTTGCCACCATCGAAGTAACGTATTCCCTTGGGGCGCGTCCTGTTCAAAAGTGGCAAGGGCGGGGTCTGAAAAAATAGGGCGCGGGGCCTGCGGGTTGAAGGCCACATAGTCCGCACCAGCGTGGGTTTTGTCTCCATCACTGCTCAGCAAGGCTGCGTGGCGAGAGGCCCCGCAATCAACACCGATAATTCGCTCTCTCCCTAATAGGGCGCGGGCCGCTGTGAAGTGATCTGGGTTGGTCAAATGGACACCATCCGCCCCACAGTCCGCCACGTAATCGGGAGCATCTTGCAATAAAAAGGCTACGCCGCGCTCTTGAACTGTCGCACAGATGCGTGAAATATCCTGTGTTGTTTCCTGTGGCTTTTGAGGCCAGAGAACACAGGGAACCTCAATCGTGTCGAGAGCCTTGCTCAAAACATGTAAAAAATTATCTGAGGGGTGATCTGGGGCGATCAGATAAATCTGGCACGACATCAGGATAGATTGTTCCAGATTTTTGTTTTATTTTTTAGTTGTGTCATAGTGGTTTGTCCGAATGGCGCGTGGTTTATAGACAGGAATACGCCAGCCAAGGGCGAGCGATCCTGCCCGCAGGCAAAAGGTGGTCAGACTGGCCCCCCACAGAGCCAGTGACTCGTGTCCTCCGGCAAAAAGAATCAGGGTAAAAGTTGTCGCACCGATTGCCGCCGCGCTGGCATACATTTCACCATTTTTGAGCACCAGCGGCATTTCATTTGCGACAACATCGCGTAACAAACCGCCACAGGTTCCGGTGCTGATCCCCATCAAGGTCACGATGATCCAGCTGTGTCCCTGGTCATGGGCGATGGAAACTCCCGCAGAAACGGCAATGGCAAGGGCAAAGGCATCTAGCCAGAGCAAAATTCGATAGCGGCTTTCAAATAGATGGGCGGTGAAATAGACCACTACTGCAGCGGAGATGGAAATAAAAATATTGATCGGGGCCTTGACCCAAAAAACTGGCCCGACTTGAAGCACAAGATCGCGGATAGTTCCCCCCCCGACACCTGCCAGACAGGCCAGAAAGCAAAAACCAAAAATATCAAGTTGCGCCCGGCTGGCGACCAAGCCCCCGGTGAGGGCAAAGATAAAAACAGACGCTGGATCAAGAAAATCATTGACGTTCAAGAACGTCAAAAACAGCCCGCTCACAGGAAAGACCCCAGAATACGGGCATTGTCGAGCATGCGTAGGCTGAATCCCCACTCGTTATCATACCAAGCCAAAATGCGAACAAAGCGACCGTCAATGACCTGTGTTTGGGTGACATCGAAAATGGATGAATGGGGATTGTGGTTAAAATCGCATGAGACCAGCGGCTTGTCATTGATCGCCAAAACACCTTTGAGCTGTTCCTGTGCGGCAACGGTCATTGCGGTGTTTATCTCATCAGCGGTGGTGTCACGCCCTGAGTCAAAGGTCAGATCAACCGCAGAGACGTTGACTGTGGGAACGCGAACTGCGTTGCCATCCAGTTTGCCCTTGAGCTGTGGCAAAATGGCCCCGATAGCCCGCGCTGCACCGGTAGAGGTAGGAATCATCGACAGTGATGCCGCCCGCGCACGGCGCAAATCCCGATGCTTGGCATCGACGGTGGTCTGATCCCCGGTGCAGGCGTGAATTGTGGTCATGAAACCGCGCCTCACCCCCACCGTATGCGCAAGGACGTCGGCGACAGGTGCCAGGCAATTCGTTGTACAGGACGCATTGGAAATCACATGGTCATCCCCTGTGATCTGGTCATGGTTGACTCCATAAACAAACATGGGAGTTTCGTCCTTGACCGGAGCAGAAATCAGAACCTTTTTCGCGCCGCTGTTCAGGTGCTGGCTTGCGCCCGCGAAACTGTTAAAGGCCCCCGTGCATTCCAGCACAATATCTACGCCCAAATCACCCCAGTACAGCTTGGCGGGGTTGCGCTCGTGGGTCATGCGAATCTGGCGTCCATCGACGATGAGATATTCTGAATCCGCGCTGACCTCCCCCTGAAAGGCTCCGTGAACAGAATCAAAAGCCAACATATGCGCGTGCGTCGCCGGATCGCCAGAGGCATTGACCGCAACGATTTCGAGGTCATCATAGCCCTCCTCGAAAATACCCCGTAGGCACAGGCGACCAATGCGCCCAAAACCATTCAGACCGATTTTGACTGTCATCTTGTTCCACCTGTTTTTCTGTCTTTTTGCACCAAGTCCTGAACACGGCTAACAATGGTCTGCGTTGTGATTTGAAAATGCTGATAAAGTTCTGTCGCCGGGGCGGAGGCCCCGAAACTGTCCAGCCCGACAAAGGCCCCTTGTGGGCCGATCAGATCATGCCAGCCGAACGAGGCCGCCGCTTCGCAGGCAACGACCACGCCCCCAGGGGGCAGGACAGAACCGCAATAATCCAGCGACTGTTGCCGAAACAAATCCAAACAGGGGGCGGAGACAACGGCCGTTCCAATCCCGCCTTGTTCAAGAATCTTTTGCGCTTCAAGGGCCAGGCCCACTTCGGAACCAGAGGCAATGACTGTTGCCCGTCGCTCAAGGGAACTGCCGCGCAGGATGTAGGCTCCCTGTGCACAACGATTTTGTTCCGCATCGGCGCGGTAAAATCCGACCTTTTGACGGGTCAGGGCCAAAACGGATGGCCCTGTATTGTATTCAAGGGCCAGTTGCCAGCACTCTGCGGTTTCCAGTGCATCAGCGGGGCGGAAAACCATGACATTCGGCAGACACCGCAGGCTGGCGAGATGCTCGACTGGTTGGTGTGTGGGGCCGTCTTCGCCCAGACCAATCGAATCGTGGGTCATGACATAAACAACGCGCTGATTCATCAGGGCACTCAGACGCAGGGCCGGGCGGCAATAGTCGGCAAAGACCAAAAAAGTTCCGCCGTAGGGAATAAAGCCACCATGCAGGGCCAGACCGTTCATCGCTGCCGCCATGCCGTGTTCGCGCACCCCGTAATGCAGATAGTTTCCAGTAAAATCGTCTGGTGTAATTGTGGTCTGCGACTGCGCACGGGTGTTGTTCGATCCCGTCAAGTCAGCAGAACCCCCAACCAGTGCAGGTAGATCGCGGGCGAGAACATCCAGCACCTTTTGCGACGCAACGCGGGTGGCCCAGTTCGGTTTCTCGTCCAGGAGCGTTTTTTTCCATTTTTCCAGCGAGGCTGTCCAATTTGCGGGTAGTTGAGTGCAAATCTGGTCAGTGAACTTTTTTTGTGTTTCGGGTGCTGTGCTGTTCAACCGCTCGTCCCACGCCGCAGACACCGCCGCACCGCGCGCACCTGCTTTGCGCCATGCCGACAGCACGGAATCTGGCACAACAAAGGGCGCGTGTGACCAATTCAGAGCCTGACGTGTACCGGAAATTTCTTCCACGCCCAATGCGGCCCCGTGGGCCTTGGCAGTATTGGCGCGGGTGGGCGCACCATAGCCAATCACGGTACGGCAAGCCACTAATGTTGGCTTGTCACTGTCCTTTGCCTGTTGCAGGGCCGTCGCAATGGCGTTCGGGTCATGCCCGTCAACCCGCAAAGTATGCCAGCCAGAGGCCGCAAAACGCGCACACTGGTCATCAGAGACTGCTACATCTGTCGCCCCATCGATGGTGATGCGGTTATCATCCCACAACACAATCAGCTTGCTCAATTTGAGATGCCCCGCCAATGAAATGGCTTCGTGGCTCACCCCTTCCATCAAGCATCCATCCCCGGCAATGACCCAGGTGTGATGATTGACCAGCTCCGCGCCAAAACGGGCCGCCAGCATTTGTTCTGCCAGAGCCATTCCAACGGCAGTTGCCAGTCCTTGCCCCAACGGCCCGGTTGTCGTTTCAATACCCGGGGTGTGTCCATATTCGGGATGTCCGGCGGTGCGTGCCCCCAGCTGACGGAACGTGCGAATCTGATCCAGACTCATGTCGGGATAGCCCGTCAGGTGCAACAGGGCATAGAGCAACATTGATCCATGCCCTGCTGATAAAATAAAGCGATCACGATCCGGCCAATCAGGGCGCAGGGGATCAAATTTCAAAAAACGACTGAATAGAACGGTCGCCACATCCGCCATCCCCATCGGCATCCCCGGATGCCCGGAATTGGCATGTTCCACAGCATCCATAGCTAAAAAGCGAATGGCGTGTGCCATCTGTTCATGCGTCGTTCCCGCCGTGGCCTCACAGGCGGGAACGGGTGTCGTCTGTCTGGTATGGGTCATGGGTTGTTCAAAAATCCTGATCCCGGGTGAGACATTGAGCTGAGGAGACAAAACGCCGCAACCGCAATTAAAAAACAGCCGCACTCTGAACCGAACGGCGAAGCGGGTCAACCATGAAATCCGAAAAGAATAATCCAATTCATCTGTCCTGCAGTTTTGGGACAGAGAAGAACGAGTCACACCTGAACAGGTTTGTTTTGATGGGGTTCCTCAACATGGAAAAAAACCGTTCTTCTGCCATTTAACCCTGTCAGGGGTGCTGTCACCAAAAATGAAATGACCAGTGCCGTTTTTTTAAGGGTGAGCAAAGGGGCGGTTATGTTGGAGGCTGGGTACCATGTTGCGAGCCTGTTGGACGTGGCTGAGGTCTAATTCGGCAGTAATGACGCAAGGGTCATTGCCTGCCTCGGCGAGGACTTCGCCCCACGGGGCGATGATGATGGCATGACCATAGGTTTCGCGGCCTTGGGCGTGGGTGCCGCATTGGGCGGCAGAGACGACGAAACAGCCGTTTTCAATCGCCCGTGCCCGTTGGAGAACAGACCAGTGCGCTTGCCCTGTAAAGCGGGTAAAGGCCGCCGGTGCGGTGAGAATCTCCGCCCCTGCTGTGGCAAGTGAGCGGTAGAGTGCCCCGAAGCGTATATCGTAACAGATGGATAGTCCGATTGAGCATGTTTTTTGATCGGGGAGGACAATGTCGGTGACGACAGCCTGATCTCCTGCGGCGAAGGTTGCGGATTCGCGGTAGCTTTGCCCATCGGGAAGAGCGACATCGAACATGTGAATCTTGTCATAGCGTGCACTGATTTTTCCGCTGGGGGCGATGACAAAGCTCCGATTTGCCGCCTTGCGCTGTCTCGGGGCGGTTTCAGAGCCTTGATCTTGCAACCCGACAACCAGCGACCCGATATGAAGCCATATTACCAATTCTTGCGCCAACGCTTGAAAGGCCAACAGGGCCGGGTGCGCTGACTCGGGGTGGGCCTTTGCCAAGAGGCGTTTTTTGTCAGGTTCGATCATCGATGTACATTCGGGGGTCTGAATATAAAAAGCCCCCTTTGCCCGCGCGGCGCGGATCAGATCAATGGTTGTGGCGATGGTGGGGGCTTCTTCGCGCTCCGCCGTAATCTGGACACAGGCGGCGTGAAGTGTCCTCATGGTTTTTGTGCGTGCAGTAGCTTGTCCAGTTCGCCTTGTGTGTCCAAGTTCATTAAGTCATCACAGCCGCCAATATGCCTGTCCCCAATAAAAATTTGCGGAACAGAGATGCGCCCGCCGGATTTTTCAATCATTTCGCTTTTGCGTAAAGGTTCAACCATAATGTCAATCTCTTCAAAACTCGCCCCCTTTGCGGTAAGAATTTTTTTTGCACGTGTGCAAAAGGGGCAAAGCATACTGGAATAGACGACAATACTGGACACTATCGAACCTTTCAAAAAAAAGGGGAGGGGGGGGACAAAAAGTGGGTGTATGACTCAGAACACTGACTTTTCATTATATCGTTGAGGGAGAGCGCGGGCAACGGTCAAAATCTGAACCTGTCGCGCTCCGGCGTTGAGCAGGGTTTTGCTACAGCTTTCGACAGTGGCCCCTGTTGTGAAGACATCATCAATCAGCAAAATCCGCTGACCTGCAATACGTTCAGGTTGTGGACAACTAAAGGCCCGGGCGACATTGCGCTGACGTGTGGTTCCCCGACCTTGGTATTCTGTTTTTTTGTGGCGGTGTAGAAGCATCCCCACCCATGGACATCCGCTCTGTCGTGAGAGTGAGGCGGCGAGGAGGGCGGCCTGATTATAGCGTCTTTTCAACAGGCGGGTGCGGTGCAGGGGGACGGGAATAATCAGATCACTTGTGGTCAACAGTTCGCGCCCTGTCTGCGCCAGCCACCGGGCCATGAGGGTGCTGTTTTCAGTTTTGTCACCATGTTTAAAGCCCAACATTAAGGCTTTACTGGCTTTGTCATAAACAAGCACAGAGCGACAGCGTTGATAGGAGGGACGTTTGTGTAAACAAGGGCCACAGAGGACAGTGTCGCCGATTGTCTCGAGGGGCAGGCCGCAGAGCGAACAGATGGGGGCATCAATAAAGTTGAGGGCTTCCCAACAACCTAGACAGAGGCTTGAAGGGACAGTGGTGTCTAGATTACAGGACAAACAGCGCGGTGGAAAGCAAAGGTTCAAGAGGTGGTGAAAAAGTCTTGTCAAAAAAGGCATGAGACTGTTTTGTTTACTGGGTCAATATTCGGGCAGGATGCCAAGCGTGATTGTGCGGCTTTCGCGTCTTAAAGAACAGACTTTTGTAAGGGATTTCCATGACACAGGCGCAGATTTTTGACACTGCGGTGGTTTTAAAACACCAGCGGCGCGCGGCGGCAAATTTTGGGGCGCACGATTTTCTCCATCGCGCGACAGCCGAGTCTTTGGTGGGTCGTTTGCTGGATTTTTCTCGTTCTTTTCCCTTGGCCCTTGAGATTGGGGCACGTCATGGAGTCTTGTTCGACACCTTGGGCAGTCGGGGGGGGATTGAAACCTTGGTCGAACTGTCCCCGCTGGGGGCGTTTTCTCATCCCCCTTTGGGGGCCTTTTCTCAGAGTGGCGTGATCGCACAAAACGATTGCTTGCCCTTTGCGGCGGGGACATTTGATCTAATTATCAGCAACCTCGCGCTCCATTGGGTGAATGATTTGCCCGGTTTGCTGGTGCAGGCCAATCGTTGTTTAAAGCCCGATGGTCTTTTTTTAGCGGTGCTGTTCGGGGGGCTGACCTTGCGGGAATTGCGGTCTGTTTTGATCGCGGCTGAACTGGATTGCGAAGGCGGGGCCTCTGCGCGGGTGTCGCCTTTTGTTGATTTGCGCGATGCAGGCGGATTGTTGCAACGCGCGGGGTTTGCGTTGCCCGTGGCTGATGTTGAGTCTGTGTCTGTAAGCTATGGGTCGGCGTGGGACTTGATGCGTGACCTGCGGGGAATGGGGGAAACAAATGCTGTGACGACGCGGCGGAAAACCATGACACGCCGTCAAACCCTGCTCAGAGCGGCAGAGTGCTATCAGGAGCGTTTTTCGGATGCGGAGGGGCGGATTCTGGCCTCTTTTGATCTGGTTTATCTTGCTGGTTGGCGACCAGATCGGAGCCAACAGCAACAGCCCCTGCGTCCAGGGACGGCGGCCCGGAATTTGGCGGATATTTTCATGCAGGATCCCGATAAAACAGTTTGATGAGTCATGCTATGCTGGTTATTTGTGCCACCATCAAAATTCTTGATCGATGCGCGTGCGTGAGGAGGATACCGGGCCATGACATCAGCCTATCAAAAGCTTGAAACACGTTTTCACCGGATCAATGCCGTGGGCGAAGCGGCGGGTGTTTTGGGGTGGGACATGGCGGCGATTATGCCCGAAGGCGGGGCGGCGGCTCGCACGGAGCAGCTGGTGGTTCTGGCGGCGGTTCGCCATGATCTGTTGACCGCCACCGAGGTTGGTGACTGGCTTGCCGCCGCCGAAGACGACGCCCGGAGCCTGAGCCTTTGGCAAGGGGCGAATTTGCGTGAAATGCGCCGAATTTGGCAACATGCAACGGCACTTGATAGTGCCTTTGTCACGCGGATGACCCGGTCTTGCAAGACCTGTGAAGGGTTGTGGCGGCTTGCGCGTCGGGATGATGATTTTAAGGCTGTTTTACCCGCTCTGCGGACGGTTTTGGAATTGTCGCGTGAAGAAGCCGCCATCAAGTCAGAAGTTTTTGGCTGTTCGCCATATGATGCTTTGCTCGACTCCTATGAACCCGGGGGATCATCGGCACAGATTGATGTGATTTTTGATGACTATGCCGATTTTTTTCCTGATTTTTTGGGGCAAGTGATGGAGGCGCAGGGTTCTGATCCTTTGCCAGTGCGCGGGCCGTTTCCTGTAGAGAAACAGGTTGCCTTGGGACGCGAGATGATGGCGGTTGTGGGGTTTGATTTCAAACATGGACGCCTTGATCGTTCCCTGCATCCCTTTTGTGGGGGCGTGCCCGATGATGTGCGTTTGACCACCCGCTATGACGAAGAAAATTTTTTAACCGCCCTGTTGGGGGTTTTACATGAAACAGGTCATGCCATGTATGAACGGGGATTGCCGAAAGACTGGCGGCTCCAGCCTGTTGGTGCACCGCGCGGGATGGTTCTGCATGAAAGCCAGTCGTTGTTATTGGAAATGCAGGCCTGTCGCTCTGCGGAATTTATTGGAGTTTTGGCGGGAAAAGTTCAGGATATTTTGGGGGTCAGCGGGCCGACCTATGAGGCTGAAAACTTGTTGGCGTTGAATAATCGGGTCGCGCCGGGCTTTATTCGTATTGATGCTGATGAGATCACATACCCTGCGCATGTGATACTACGTTATCGTCTTGAACGGGCCTTGATCGAAGGACACATGGACGCTGACGATTTGCCGATGGCATGGAATGATGGCATGGATCACCTCTTGGGATTGCGTCCGCCCTGTGACCGCCTGGGCTGTTTACAGGATATTCATTGGTATGATGGGGCCTGGGGCTATTTTCCGACCTATAGCCTCGGTGCGATGGCGGCGGCACAGATTTTTGATGCAGCCCGCCGGGCCAATCCCGACTTATTGTCACAGATTGGTCAGGGCAATTTCGCACCGCTCATGGCGTGGTTGGGCCGTGAAATTCATTCGCAGGCATCTCTGACAAGCACAGACGTTCTTTTGCAACAGGTCACGGGGCGTTCGCTTGATCCCTCCGTTTTTCAAGCACATTTAAAGGCACGCTATCTGAACAGCCAATAAACAAACCCTTGATAGACGGGGCCTTGTTATTGACAGGCGGGGCCGCGCGTGTCAGGGACAGGTCAAAGATGACCTTTGAGGACACACTGTCATGCGTTATATCTCCACACGCGGCAAAGCTCCGGTTCTTTCATTTGATGATGTTCTCCTTGCAGGATTGGCAGAGGACGGCGGGCTTTACCTGCCGCAGGTCTGGCCCGAATTTTCTGCACAGGAGTTGCGGGCCATGGCGGGCTTGCCCTATGTGGATGTTGTCTTTCGCGTCGTGCGTCCCTTTGTCGGTGATGTGATTTCTGACAATGAGCTAATGATCTTGATCCGTGAAAGCTATGCGGGCTTTCGCCATTGCGCTGTTGCGCCGCTCAGACAAATTGACTCGCGCTTCTGGGTAATGGAGCTGTTCCATGGGCCGACGCTGGCGTTTAAGGATTTTGCCTTGCAGATGCTGGGGCGTTTGTTTGATTTGATTTTGAAAAAGCGGGG
Source organism: Kiloniellaceae bacterium (assembly GCA_965199245.1). GTDB lineage: Bacteria > Pseudomonadota > Alphaproteobacteria > Kiloniellales > Kiloniellaceae > Carbonatibacter. Next base: position 493,765 of record CBDAQP010000001.1, on the reverse strand, counting down.
GGAACGGGCTGTGATTGTCGGAGCGACTTCCGGCGATACGGGGTCGGCGGCGATTGAAGCTTGTCGCGACCGGGAAAACATTAGCATCTTTATTCTGCATCCCCATCATCGTGTGTCTGACGTTCAACGTCGCCAGATGACGACAGTGTGCGCTGATAATGTGTTTAACATCGCCATTCACGGCGATTTTGATGACTGTCAAGATCATGTCAAGGCTATGTTTCGCGATCAGTCTTTTCGCCGGATCGTTCGACTGTCGGCGGTTAATTCCATTAACTGGGCACGGATTATGGCCCAGATTGCCTATTACTTTTTCGCAGGTGTTGCTTTGGGCGCACCGGATCGTCCGATCGGGTTTTCGGTGCCGACTGGTAATTTTGGCAATGTTTTTGCCGCCTATGCCGCCGGGCGGATGGGCTTGCCGATTTCCCGGTTGATTGTGGCCTCGAACCGCAATGATATTCTCACGCGGTTTTTCGCAACCGGGGCCATGACGATGGAAAGTGTCCAGCCCAGCCTGTCACCGTCGATGGATATTCAGATCTCCAGCAATTTCGAGCGGTTGCTTTTTGATGTGTTAGGGCGTGATGGGGATGCGGTGGCGGTAGCCATGAGCGATTTTCGCCAAAAGGGAACTTTTTCCATTACGGAACAGCAACTTCATTCCCTGCGCCGTCTTTTTGATGGTTTTTGCCTCTCGGATGACGAAACACTCGCCGCTATTCGTCATTATCATGACACTGCGGGAATTTTACTTGATCCCCATGCGGTCATTGCCGTTGCCGCCGCGCAGGAAAAACATGATGACTCTGGGGCACCCATGGTCTGCATGGCCACTGCACACCCGGCTAAATTTCCCGATACGGTCAAAAAAGCTTCTGGTCTTCACCCTGTGCTCCCTGTGCATTTACAAGACCTTTTTGACCGCCCAGAATTTTTTGAGGTGGTGGACAGTAATCTTGATGATCTCAAGGCGTTTATTTTATCACACAGGCGCAATCGATGATCTTTTTCCTTTTCACCAAACGAAAGCCGGATGTCCGATGACAGTTCAGATTTCAACCCTTGCCAATGGTTTGCGGGTGGCGACTGATTTTATTCCCTCTGTTGAAACGGTGACTTTGGGGGCGTGGATCGGGGTTGGAGCACGCGATGAAGGGAGGACGGTCAACGGTATTGCTCATTTCCTCGAACACATGGTGTTCAAGGGAACGCGCCGTCGGACAGCATTTGATATTGCCGAAGAAATTGAATCAGTCGGTGGTCAGTTGAATGCCTGGACCAGTCGCGAAAGCACGGCCTTTTATGCCCGTGTTTTGGCGGGTGATGTGCCGTTGGCGGTTGATACAATCGCCGATATTCTGCAAAATTCTGTTTTCAATGACCAGGAAATCCAGCGCGAACGCCAAGTTGTTTTACAAGAAATCGGACAGGTCAATGATACGCCGGATGATGTGATTTTTGATTATTTTCAGGCCCGTGCCTACGATCAACAGGCTTTGGGGCGATCTGTGCTGGGGCCTGCCGAGGTTGTCTCCAGCTTATCCCGGGATGATCTGGTGGATTGTTTGTCCCGCTATGGCAGTCAAACCATGATCCTCTGCGCCGCAGGGCAGATAAGACATGCTGATTTTGTGACGCTGGTCGAAGACCATTTTGGCGATTTGCCCGCAGGCCAACCGCCCCAGCGGGTGAACGCGCGTTATACAGGCGGCGATTTTCGCCAGGAGCGCGCATTGGATCAGGCCCATATTCTCATTGGCTTTGAAGCTGTTGCCTTTGATGATCCCGATTACTATGCGACCCATATCTATTCGACCCTGTTGGGGGGCGGTATGTCGTCGCGTTTGTTTCAGGATATTCGCGAAGAGCGCGGTTTGGCCTACAGCGTTTATTCTTTTGCGTCTTCCTTTGTCGATTCCGGTTTGTTTGGTGTTTATGCGGGAACAGGGGAGACACAGTTGGCGGAGCTGGTTCCGGCTGTGGCTTCTGTCCTGCATCAGTCGCTTGAACGTCCTGACCTGCGCGAACTGTCCCGCGCCCGCGCCCAGCTCAAGGCATCTTTGTTGATGGGGCGTGAAAGTACATCCGTGCGCTGTGAACAGCTGGCCCAGCAGCTATTGGTTTTTGGGCGACATCTCTCAACGGACGATATTGTGCGCGAAATTGATGCAGTTGATCCCGATAGAATGCGGGCGATGGCCCGGCGTGTGCTGTCTTCTGTTCCAACGGTGGCGGCCCTCGGCCCTCTATCGGCACTGGACGATGATCTGGCCCCGCTTTTTGTGGTTTGATGTTTCCCGGTGTTTGATTTTTTCTATACCCCGTATCCAATGCGCACTGTTCGTTTGGTGGCCCCTCGCGTCTATCTGCGTACACCTGTGGACTCTGATTTTTCGCAGTGGGAAGAGATCAGGCGGCTCAGTCGTGATTTTTTGGTTCCGTGGGAACCGACCTGGCCCTCTGATGCACTGACCCGCCGGGCCTTTCGGCGCAGGCTCGGGGCTTGGCGGGAAAATTGGCAGGCAGGGTGTAGCTATAGCTTTTTTATTTTTTGTGCACAAACCCGGACGCTTTTGGGGGGGATTACCCTTGGCCGAGTCAATCGGGGTGCATCACGGCGGGCAACAGTGGGCTATTGGATGGGTAAACCCTATGCGGGGCAGGGCTATATGAAGAACGCCTTGCCCATTGTGTTGCGCTTTGCCTTTGAAACCTTAAATCTTCACAGGGTTCAGGCCGCCTGTCTGCCGTCAAACAAGGCCAGTCAAGCCGTGTTGGTGAGGGCGGGCTTTCGGGTAGAGGGGCTGGCACGACAATATCTGAAAATCAATGGTCGGTGGGAAGATCACATGACCTTTGGTCTTCTGCACGATGATAACTGGCGCAGAGGTTCAGGTGAGTCTTCGTTTTCTGAAGCTTTGCAGAATTTTGGCGGGGGCTAGGCGTGGCCCGCCTGCGGAGACAACAGTTCTGGAGCCACGCCCAATTTGTCGAGGGCGGCTGTCCAGACAGCAGAGCGTGGCAAATTGAACAGTAAATCCCGATCTGCATCGACAATAAGCCAGCCGTTTTCCTGAATTTCGCGATCAAGCTGATGGGCAGCCCAGCCCGCATAGCCCAGGGTGACGAGCCAGGACTCTGGCCCGCGCCCTGTGGCGATGTCTCCCAGGACCTCGCGGGTTGTGCTGAGGGCAAAATCAGCACAAATGCGGCGGCTTTCATCGCGAATATAGTCAACACTATGGAGGATAAATCCGTGCGTCTGTTGAACAGGCCCTCCTGCGCCGACATAAACGTCTGAAAGACGGTTTTCTTCGCGTTCTGTGATGTCAAGCTGTTCCATCACTGCGGATAGGGAGACAGACTCAAATTCCTTGTTGATGACCAGCCCCATTGCGCCGTCTGCGTTGTGTTCGCACAAACAGATCACTGTTTCGGCGAAGGCGGTGTCTGACATCTGCGGCATGGCAATCAAAAGTTTGCCGCGCAGGGAAGATAGATGATCTGTGAAGGGGCGATGAGGGTGCATCGTGAGCCTTTTTGAGAAAAAAGGGGGAATATATTATGTTGCTCTAGATAGTCAAACCCCCACCTTAAAACAAGACGCTTTTGTTGTTCGGCTTGACTGTGCAAGAAAGCGGTTTAGGTTCAATGAGACGATAACCCGTTGTCTTTATCCCTGTTATTGATCGGATTAATCCTTTTGCGATTCCCTGTTCTTTTAACTGTTTATCTCGTGTTTGTTTGCTTTCTTTTCCCTTTGGGACAAGCGCACTCTACGTCGTTATCGTCTCCCCCTTTAACTCTGCCCTTGAGTCAATCGTCTGGATCAGACTGGCAGGATATGGGTGAGCTTTCTGTGCGTTTGATCCGTGATCGTGACAGCTTGGGGCAGGGGGTGGTTGTTTTCGGTTTGGAGCAGGTTTTTCGCGCAGGGTGGAAAACCTATTGGCGCTCCCCCGGTGCGGCCGGGTTTCCGCTTTCTGTGGATTGGTCTCGTAGCGAAAACGTCAAAAGTCTCGATATTCTTTGGCCTGCGCCCCATCGCTTTACTCTCTTTGGGCTGGAGACATTTGGCTACGCTGAGCGGATTTTGTTCCCCCTTGTTGTCAGGGCGGAAGACTCCCGCCAGCCTTTGACGCTGCGGGTGCGTGTGAATTATTTAATCTGTGAAACGGTTTGTATTCCCTATTCCAATTTTTTTGAAACAACACTCCAGCCGGGGGAACGCGTTACCTCGGGAGATGCCGCCTTGATTGATGCGGCCCTTGCCACCGTACCGCAAAAACAGGACTCTGCCCGGGGGGTGTTCCGCGATCTCTTTGTGCAGGGACAGGCTCTGGGGGGCGTGGTTGAATTTGCCTCTGGTGATCTGCCTGCCGGAAGTGATATTCTGGTCGAAGGCCCACCTTCTTTTACTTACGCTCCGCCTGTCTTTGAACAGGAGGCTCCGGGCCGCTATCGCTTTGTCATCCAGACCTCTGCTGTTGAGGACGACCACGTTCTTGAAGGAAAGCAGATCACCCTGACCTATATGAATGCCCAGCACTCCGGTGGTGTGGAGTGGCGCGAAACCGTTCGCTTGCGTACCGAAAGCTCTATTTGGGTAGATGTAGATTTAGACGCCAGAATTTTTTTCGTCGCGCTGTTGGGGGGATTGATTTTAAACATTATGCCCTGTGTCCTTCCGGTGCTGTCTTTGAAAATTTTGTCCCTGGTGGACAAGGCAGGTGTGGCGCGGATACGGGCGCGTGGATCTATGCTTGTGAGCGCATCGGGGATACTTGTGTCTTTCTGGATACTGGCGTTAGGGGTTGTTGTTTTAAAATTTTTGGGGCTGTCTATCGGATGGGGAATTCAGTTTCAACAACCCGTCTTCCTTGGTTTCACGGCCTTTGTGGCTGTGTTTTTTGCCGCAAATCTTTTTGGTCTTTTTGATGTCAATGTCCCTGGAAGAGCAAGCAATCTGGTTTCTGGTCGGGGCTATAAATCGGATTTTGCAACAGGTGCTTTTGCGACTCTGTTGGCGACGCCGTGTTCAGCCCCTTTTTTGGGAACCTCTGTTGCCGTTGCTTTGGCGGGGGGGTATGTCGAAATTTTTTCGATCTTTACTGCCCTTGGGGTTGGGATGGCGTTGCCTTATCTCTTGGTCGCGCTTTTCCCCGCGTCGGTAGGTTTGCTTCCAAGACCGGGGCCATGGATGGGGCGTGTGAAGCAGGTCATGGGGCTGGCTCTAGGGGGAGTAGCCCTGTGGCTGCTTTTTATCGTGCGGGTGCAATCCGGTCTTTGGGTCGCTGGACTGATGGGCTTAACCCTCGTGACCCTTGTGCTTGTGCTGTGGTTTCTGCGTCATAGGGTGCGGGCAAAGCGGGGAGGAGTTGTTTTGGTCTTTGTTCTCGTGCTTTTGTTTCCCGTCCTTGTACCCTCTACCCCACCTGAGCGGGTCGCGGACTCGGGTTGGGTTGTTTTTGAAGAACAGGCGATTGCGCCATTGGTTGACGCGGGCCGTACGGTTTTCGTCGATGTCACGGCGGATTGGTGCGTGACCTGTCAGGTCAATAAAAAACTGGTGCTAGAGGATGATGTTGTTCAACGTGTGTTTGCCCAGCAGGACGTTGTTTTGATGCGCGCGGATTGGACAACACCCGATCCTTTGATTACAGCATTTTTAGAATCCAATGGCCGCTATGGTATCCCGTTTAACATTGTTTATGGGCCATCGCGACCAGAAGGAGTCGTTTTGAGTGAAATTCTATCCAGAGATGAGGTTCAAGACGCTCTGCGGACTGTTGGACAGTAATTTGGTCTTTTTTGTGTTTTTTATAATTTTGGTTGATCGCCTATCGAGGTTATGACGAAATACATAGGTCGTGCTTTTATATTCGGGCGGTTCTCCGTTGTTTGAGCCTTTCGCTTTATGTCTTTGGCTTGTCAGGGGGTGCGTTCTCTTTCGTTGGTGAAGGCTTGTGTCAAAAATTGCTCCTTTAGGTGGTCTGGATGGTATCTTTGTACGCAGTCAGGGCAGTCAGCTGAGTTCCATTCGGCGGCTATCCGGTGGAGGACAGGTGGTGAGGTCTCCGCAGACGTCGCCACAGAATTCTGATCACCCTCTTCCCGGTCAGCGGGTGAATGCTCAAAACGCTTTTTTGCGCCAGGTAGCCTCGGTTGTGTCGCGGGGAGCGTCCGTGTCGCAGATGGCGGATACGGGCTTGGCGCGTGTTGGTGATTTGCTCGTCCGTCTTGAGAAGCGGTTTGCCCCGACGCAACGGGATGGAGATACAGATACGGGTCTTCCTGGAGATGATGCGAGCGTTCAGGATGTTCTCTCTGCGGTTGATCGCGTTGTGGAGACAACGACGTTTGATGCCCGGCAACTGTTGGGCGGTGGGTCGCCCGTTTATTTTCGGGTGGCGACGCAGTCGGAAGACATTCTCTTTTCCCCCGTTGATTCCTCTGTGCGTGGGTTGAGCCTCGGGGGGCTGGCGTCTTTGTCGGCGGAGCAGTCACATTCTGCTGTGTTGTCTGCGCAGGCGACCTTGTCTGGTTTACGTGCTGACGTTGGTGCGAGTCTTTCGCGTTTTTATGTCATAGCAGAAAACATCGCCAGCCAGCTTGAAACCTCTGTGGCGAATGAGCGAAGCCCCGTGACAGACGATGATATTTCTCCTCTGTTTACACAACTGTCACGCACTCTCGTCCAAAGTGACGCGAGCATTGCCATGCAGGCACAGGCGGGTAAGTCACCTTAATCACTCCTGAGCTTGCTACGCTAATCTGCATTGCTTGCATTGTTCGGGTGGATGTTCGGGGCGGTGTTGCCTGCTTTCTGTGCAACAGTCCGTCTAATTTGCCCGTGCAACAGGCGATTGAGTACCTCTCAAGACACCAGGCCTCTGAGTACCTCTCAAGACACCAGGCCTCTGTTGGCTGGCAGTAAAGAAATTTTCGAGAACCGCAGAATATATCCAATTCATTATAATGTGCTTATAGTTTATGGATGACGTATTCATCAGATTTCCGCCGTAAGGTTTGATCTGTCCGTGAGAAGGAAGGCCTTCCAATAGCGCAGGTGGCGGAGCATTTTTGTGTGGGGCGTCACCCGTTGGCTCAAGACCCCCGGGCCGAAGACAACCCGGACTAAACCGGCGACAAGGATTGATATGGTCGCCCTGGCGCGTGATGTTGTGGCTCATCCCGATGCCTGGCAATATGAGCGTGCCCGTCGTTTTGGCGTTAGTTTTCAGGGGATCAATCACGTCCTCCGCCGCTTGGGTGTGACCTGTAAAAAAAACGCTCACGCCTCCAAAGACGTGCGCGGGCGTGTCTTCCAAACGATGATAAAGATGTATGAGCACCGTGGCCGTCCCGTTGTTTATATTGATGAAAGCGGCTTTGCCCATGACATGCCCCGCACGCATGGCTATGCACCAACAGGTCAACGGTGTGATGGCCTGTGCGATTGGCAGGCCAGGGGTCGAACCAATGCGATTGGTGCCCTGATCGGGAAAACCCTGCTGGCAGTCGGCCTGTTTAAGACAAACGTCACTGCAGATATTTTCACCGCATGGGTCAAACAGGATGTGCCGCCCCGGCTTCCTGAAAATTCTGTCATCGTCATGGATAACGCAACATTTCACAAGCCACGCAAAATATCATCCAAAAAGCAGGGCATACCCTGCTCTTCCTGCCTCCTTATTCACCTGACCCCATCGAACAAAAATGGGCCCATCTCAAAGCCGTCAGAAAACAACTCTTGTGCTCCATTGAACAACTCTTTCAAATTAAATAATTTTATATAGGATAGACTATATTCTCTCATCACCCTCGATATGAAAAAAAATCAACCCCGCAACGGGATTTTTCTTATTTAATGCTTGACATCTTTTGTCGCCTCTGCTCTTTACCTTGTCAGAATTGTGTGGGTCGGCCTTTGATGGGTCGGCCTTTGATGGGTCGGCCTTTGATGGGTCGGCCTTTGATGGGTCGGCCTTTGATGGGTCGGCCTTTGATGGGTCGGCCTTTGATGGGTCGGCCTTTGATGGGTCGGCCTTTGATGGGTCGGCTTTTTTTGTGCGGTGATGTGTTCTGCGTCGGGCTGGCCTGTGTTTTTTGGATAAACTTTAGAACAGGGTAGGTTTTGCGATGTGTCGTTTTTCTTCCAAATCATCTTTGTTGGCTGGTGTGTCTGCTGTTGTTCTGGCGGCAGGCGTTGGCTCTGGTGCCTTTGCCCAGACAGCGGTGGATTACACGTATAGTTTAACAGGTGAGGACTATTGGGCCGATGGTACAGCGAGAGCTAACACCTCCAGCACGAATATTGCGAACGCGAGAGATGGTGATCATCTGACATTGACCCGGGGCACTGTTCTTCTGAGACGTAATTCCAGAAGCAAGGAAATCGGGGTTTTGCGTAGTGGAACAGGTGGGGCGGGGAAGTTGGTTGTGCGCATCGTGGGCGATGGAAACGATCTTGTGGGCCGTATCGGAAAAATTCAAAAGCAAGGCAGTCAGGCGGTTGATCTGTTTGTTCATAACGTAGGAGGGGCAGGAGACTTAACAGAAGTTATTGTGACAGGAGATGCTGTTGTCGATGAGCTTACCATTAACATGACTGTTGCCCATCCGAATGGTTCAAAAGGCAGGGCCACTTTCGGCGGCGATTTAACGATTGAGAACAATGCCACTCTGAACGACCTCAATGCAAATAGTCGCGCTTATCTTGTTTTTAATGGGTCTGACGATCAGAGGATTCTGGGCACTGGCACGGCGAAGATCACCGCCGCCGCAGACGGCGAGGGCACGATTCAGGTTTTGAATGGCCGTGCTGGCCTTGCACCGCGTAAGGCGACTTTTGACATAGAGATTGGTCACGATGCCGCGACGGATGCGAACGACAAACGTCTTAAGCAGTTGACGGTGGGCGACTCGTCGAAGGGCGGTCATGCGATTTTCAACAGGGGCGTTCATGTTGACAATATCGATGTGATTGCGGGCAATCACAGGAATGAGCAGACGACTGTCGAGTTTCGGGGAAATGTGTCCGGTGATACCATTAAGCTGACGGGTGGCTTTCAACGCACCTCGTCTTCGGGGGGAACATATGTTGATGCCCGGGCCATATTCAACGCATCAGCTGGTGATATGACAGTTGCTAACAAAATTGTTGGTAGTGGCTTTGATCCTTTTGGTCAACCGGGAGACCCACGCGGAGGTTTGCTCACCATTATTGGCGGGCGTTCCGGTAATCCGGCGCGTCAGCACACAGTCACTTTTGAAAATGAAGTTGGCTTCAATAGTAAGATGTCTGGCATTGCTGTCGGTGATGGTCAGTCTGCGGGTTCCGCTGTTTTTAAAGGGGATGTCAATTCTGACTCCCTCTTTAGAGTGGTTGGCGGTGACGCGGCAGGCGAGGCATCACAGGCAACAGTTGAGAAGAACCTGACAGGCAGAGTGACGCTTGCGGACAACGCCGGATCTGCCACCCTGACGATTGGCGGTGCGGGCCGTCTTGCGACGGTGAATGACGCGGGTCAAAAGATCAATGGTCGGATTAGAGCAGGTGGTGACGGACAGGGAACACTGATTGTTGATAACCGGGGTGATGCGGGCACAGGCCGTACCAGTAACAACACAGTGACCTTTAGAGAGTCAGTCGGCTCCGATAGGGAAGCCCTCAGGCAGATCACGCTGAGAGACGGCCGGACGACCTTTAACAGTGGTGTTTATGCCGATACAATCACGATCACCACAGGCGACGCGACAGTTTTCAAGGGCCATGTCAAGGCAGGAACAGGAGCGAACGAGGGGATCAAGCTGGGCACGACCAATGGTTCTGTGACCTTTAGCGGGACGACCGGACAAACGGTTGCGGGTAATATCATGCCGACGATCCCGGGTCGGGGCTGGATCACTGTGGCGAACAAGGCCGGTGTGACCTTTGAGGATGACCTGGGCACCCAACGCGCCTGGCTGCGCCTCCTGACCCTGACGGGCCACGCGACTGCGGCGGATGCGTCCAAAGCGACCTTTAAGGGCAATGTCTATCTGAGAACCGGTGCGAACGGTGGTCTGGTTCTGGGTCAAAACACCGGGGTCACGTTCAGCGGAACAGACTCCCAAACGGTGGCCGGCAATATCACAAGTGCATCGGGGGGCAACTATGGCACAATCATCATCGACAACGATGTGACCTTCAAGGGCGCATTGGGCGCAAGTGGTACGAACAACGGGTTGAACCGCCTGACCCTGAGCGATAACTCCGAGGCGACCTTTGAGAGTCATGTTTATCTGGCGGATGGCCTGATCCTGGGCAATAGCACCATCACCTTTGATGGTAAAAACCAAAGCTGGCGGTCTGGCAACCAGACCATTAAGGCAGACATCCGCAACAGCACGGGCAAGCGGGGGTCTGTCGTTGTGAATAACAGCGGCACGACGAATAATAATATTGTGACCTTTGAGGATGCTGTTGGCGCGACGGGGATCGGCAACGATCTTGCCGGACTCTCGGTGCGCGATGGTGTGGCGCGGTTTAAGGGTGATGTTTTTGCAGGGGTTCTTTTGGTCGAATCAACCGATGGCGCAGAGTTCAGGGGCAATGTGACCACAGGCGCACTCGGGATATCCTTTGCCGGGAACGATGCGGCCAAAATCACTCTGAACGGCACGGTGAACCAGACTGTGACGGGCGACATCACCACGGAGTCTGACGGGCGTGGTCTCCTGGTTGTGAACAACGCCCACGCGACGACCAACAAAGTGACCTTTGGCGGGTCAGTCGGTGCCGATGGGACAGCCCTCAAGCAGATCACACTGAGCGCTGGCCGGACGACCTTTCACAGTGGTGTTTATGCCGATACGATCAATATCACCACAGACGACGAGACGACCTTCAAGGGCGATGTCAAGGCAGAGACAAGGTTCCGGCTTGGCAATGGAAGTTCTGTCACCTTTAACGGCACGACCGGACAAACGGTGACGGGCGATATCACGCGCGCGGCGGGGGGTGACTATGGCAAAATCATCGTTGCCAACACCCACGCGGACGGCGTGACCTTTGCGGGCCAGCTGGGCGCAAGTGGTCAAAAGTTGAACCGCGTGACCCTGAACGATGACTCCAACGCGACTTTTGAAGGCAGTGTTTATCTGGCAAATGGCCTGAAGCTGGGCGATGATGCCACAATCACCTTTGGCGGGTCTGGCAACCAGACCATCAAGGCGGGCATCCGCAACAGCACGGGCAAGCGGGGATCTGTCGTTGTGAATAACAGCGGCACGACGAACAGGACGGTGACCTTTGAGGATGATATTGGCGCGACGGGGGGTGCCAACCATCTTGCACGGATCACGGTGAGCGATGGTGTGGCGGTGTTCAAGGGTGCTGTTTTTGCACAGGGTCTTGAGGTCAGTTCGACCGATGGCGCAGGGTTCAAGGGCAATATCACCACAGGCGGCATATCCTTTACCGGGCACAATGAGGCCAAGATCACCCTGAACGGCACGGCGAACCAGACCGTGACAGGCGACATCACCACGGACTCTGACGGGCGCGGTCGTCTGGTCGTGAACAACAGCCACGCGACAACCAACAAAGTCACCTTTGCGGGTCAGATCGGGACGGGTGGAGATAATGGCAAGGCCCTCAAGCAGATCACGCTGGGCAATGGTCAGACTGTTTTTAACGGCAGTGTTTATGCTGATACCATCACGATCAACACAACCGACGTGACGACCTTCAAGGGCGATGTCAAGGCGGACACAGGGGTCAAACTGGGCAACGGAAGCTCTGTGACCTTTGGTGATGCCGCCGGAACTGATGCCGCCGGACAAACGATCACGGGCAATATCACAAGCGCGGCGGGTGGCAATTATGGCGCGATCATCATTGCCAACACCCACGCGGACGGTGTGACCTTCAAGGGGAATCTGGGGGCGAGTGGTAATAACAATGGCCTCTCCCGTGTGACGCTGAACAATAATGTCAAGGCGGCCTTTGGGGGCAATGTTTACCTCGGGAACGGCCTGACATTCGGCAACGGGTCACAGGTCACGTTCAACGGGACAGACTCCCAAACGGTGGCGGGCGATCTGACGAGCGCATCGGGGGGTAACTATGGGACAATCACCATTGCCAACGATGACGGTGTGACCTTCACGGGGAACCTGGGCACGACTGGCGCGAAGCTGACCAGCCTGACCCTGAACGATGACTCCAGTGCGACCTTTGAAGGCAGTGTTTATCTGGCAAATGGCCTGAAACTGGGCGATGATGCCACAATCACCTTTGGCGGGTCTGGCAACCAGACCATCAAGGCGGGCATCCGCAACAGCACGGGCAAGCGGGGATCTGTCGTTGTGAACAACAGCGGCACGACGAACAGGACGGTGACCTTTGAGGATGCTGTTGGCGGGTCGGGAACCGGCAACGATCTTGCACGACTCACACTGGACAACGGCCAGACGGTTTTTGCTGGTGCTGTTTATGCCGGAACGATTGACGTCAATGCCGGCAGCGACGGGACGACCTTCAACAGCTCTGTGACCACGCGCGCGGGCCTGACGCTGGCGGGTGCGGCGACCTTCAAGGGGTCTGTCACCACCGGGGCCAACGGTCTGGTCTTTGATGGGGCGGGGGGGGCTGCGACCTTTGCCGGCACGGCAGCACAGACCATCACCCCTGCGATCACGACGGATGCCAATAATCGGGGGGCGATCACCATTGCCAACAGAGCCGGTGTGACCTTTGAGGGTAATTTGGGCACGACCAATGCCAGACTGGCCGGCCTGACCCTGCACAGGGGAACCAAAGCGACGCTTGAACAGTCCGGTTACTTTGCCGGTAATGTCACACTCCGCGACAGAGCGACCCTGATTGTCGGTGATGCCAGCGGGGTCACTGGTGGACGCGGGACAACTGCGGCGGACGCGCAAACGATCACGGGCAACATTGTTGCGGGCGATGACGGACAGGTCAATCTGGAGATCAGGAACCGCTCAAGCCATGACACGGGTCGCAAGGTGTCCTTTACGGGGTCGATCGGTACCGCAGAGGCCGCCCTGAACAGGATCACGGTTGCCGATGGGGAAACGACCTTTGGCGGTGATGTTTATGCGGGCAACCTGAATATCACCGCGCGCGATGCGACAACCTTCAAGGGTCATGTCAAGGCCGGAACGCAGTTCACACTGGGCGACGGAAGTTCTGTGACCTTTGGCGGGACGGCCGGACAACGGATTACGGGCGATATCACAAGCGCATCGGGTGGCGATTATGGCGCAATTATCATTGCCAACACCGACGGCGTGACCTTTGAGGGTGCATTGGGCGCAAGTGGTGCGAACAACGGGTTGCGTAGCCTGACTGTGAACGAGGATGCCAAAGTGACCTTTAACCGTCCTGTTTATCTGTCGGGTGATCTGACAGCGCACAGGAAGAGTACTCTCACCCTGGGGCCTGCCTTTGGCCAGCGGACGGGGGATGCGGCAGATCAAGCGTTTATAACGGTCGGGGGTAATTTTGATCTGGGCACTGCGGATGCGGACAACAGTGTCAGGATTGCCTTTGACTCCTCCTTTACCGAGGGAGAGCAGAAACTGATCAACAAGGACTTGAGTGCAGCCATCGACAGCGGCAAGCTGATCCTTGTGGAGAGTAATGTTTTAAAATACGAGCTTGCGACGGATGACGGGGGGAGCGTTATTGCGCGGGCCAAGGGCTTCAAGTCAGCAGGCGAGGTGTCGTCGAAGCTGGGCGTGTCGCCCTCTGAAGCCTCTGTGCTTCTGGCGGCCTCATCCCTTGCGAAGGATTTACCCGCGAACGACCCCGTGAAGAAGATTCTGCAGGAGGCGGCGCAGGCGGGGAATGAGGCCAAGGGCAAGCGACTTGCGGCCCAGCTCACGCCGCAGATGACCGCGCTGGGCGGGGCGACGGCGGCGGTGGTCTCGACGGGGACACAGGTGGCGGGTGTGTTGAGCGAACGCCTGTCTGTGCAGCGCGGAGGGGACAGCCAGAGCGGATTTGTCCAGAGCGGATTTGCGACCGGGGGCGAGGGGCTGGACAGGGCCTTCTGGCTCAAGCCGTTTGGCAGTCGGGGCAAACAGGCGAAGGACAAAAAACAGAGGATTGACGGTTATGACACCTCTGCACGGGGCCTTGCGGTGGGTGTGGATGCACCTGTGGGGGAACGGGGTCGTGTGGGGACGGCTCTGGCCTATAGCACCAGCCGGATGACGGGCAAGGGTGTTGGCGAGGACAAGACGGATGTCAGGAGCTGGCAGCTTTCTGTTTACGGGGATTACAGCACGGGGCGTTATTATGTGGACGGTCAGGTGGGCGTTGGGCGCAACGATGTCAGTACGACCTCGCGTGTGGCGGGTTTGAGGCGCAAGTCGGCTTATGACACGACCAGCCTGACGGCCTCTGTGGGGGGTGGTGTGCCAATTAACCTTGATGCGAGCACGACGCTGACCCCGACGGCGGGTCTGTCGTGGACGCGGGTGGGATCGGCGAAATACACCACGACGGGGGCGTTGAGCCTGAACCAGAAGATCACGGTGGGGTCGATTGATGCGGTTGTGGGGACGCTGGGCACCCGCCTGCACAAAGAGATCACCCGGGGGAACGGCACGCTGCTGCCCGTGGTGCGTGTGGGGCTGTCCTATGACTTTGCGGGGGAGCAAACGACGGCACGCGGCCTGTTCACCGGCGGAGGCAGCCGCTTTACGGTCAAGGGGGCGAAGGTCAGGAAGCTGTCAGGCACCGCAGGGGTGGGCCTGAGCTATAATGCCCCGCGCTGGTCAATTGGTGCGGACTATGACCTGAGTGCCCGCCCCGGCTACACGGGCCACAGTGCCCGCCTGAATGCCAGGGTCAAGTTCTGACCTACCCTGTGAACTTGACCCAGCGGCAGCCCCGAAAGGCAACAGCCTTTCGGGGTTCTGTTTTAAATGGGGAGGGCTCTCACTGGCGCAGGAAAAATGCGCCAAAAACTTCCGGGAGTTTTTCCCGAACACCACGATCACGCCAGCGGCGGAAACGGCGTTGAGTGTTCTTCCAATCCCCAAAGTCCGGGGGCAGATCCCGCCAGGGTGCCCCTGTCCGCAGTATACCGCATGGGTCAAACAGGATCTGCTGCCCCGGCTTCCTGAAAACCCTGTCATCGTCATGGATAACGCAACATTTCACAAGCCACGCAAAATATCATCCGGAAAGCAGGGCATACCTTGCTCTTCTTGCCTCCTTATTCACCTGACTTCAACCCCATCGAACAAAAATGGATCCATCTCAAAGCAGGCAGAAAACAACTCTTGTGCTCCATTGAACAACTCTTCCAAAGTGAACCATTTTATATGGGATAGGCTATACTTTACGTGTTTGAGGATTGCAGAAAGCATTTTGACGCCACCGCATGATGAAAATCAGGATTTTTAGAGGTGCTCCATTGCACTTCCTCTTTGGGTGGTGACGGCGATAGTGACGGGATTGCTTGTTTCAAATATTAGTTTCAGGGGGAATTTTTCACCCTCAATCAAGGGTTTTTTCAGGCCAAAAAGCATAATGTGATTGCCACCGGGTTTGAGGATTACAGCTTCGCCGATGGGGAGCGGTAAACCACCTGAAAGGGGGCGCATTTTCATGGTGCCATCTTGCATCGACATTTTGTGAATCTCTGCACGTGCGGCGTGTTCAGGGGCTTCGACGCTGACAAGCCGGTCTTTGATAGAGCCAGTGTTTTCAATCTTGAGGAAGGCGGCCCCGTTTTTGGCAAGCCCAATGCTCGCCCGCGCCCAGGGGGCTGTGATGGTCATGGTGTCATGCCCCTGTGATGGGGCCAGATCACTGGCAAAAACAGCATTGGCAAGGACAGTGTAAGCGGTCAAAAAAAAGGAAAGTGCAAAAAGGGTGTATTTTTTCATTTCAGAGTCTCTATTCTGTCGGGCGAATGATATAATACTAAGTCCGAAAAATAAAGACTCTCCATGCTTGATGTGGATCCTAAAAATGTGATTCATAGAAGGAAACAGTTTTGGAGGTTTCCTTGGGTCAGCCCCTTCCCTTGCGTCAGGATTATGACGCATCCGGTCTTCGCCCTCGCCCGGCAATCAGCAGAGTCCAGCCAGACGCGGCGTTGTCGGTCAAATTGTTCGTGGAACAATCTCACCGACAGACCGTGGAAAATCATGTCCATTGGATACAGACAATGGACACATGGGTTCTAACTTTCAGGAATTGGTATTAAACACCAAACTTTATGTTATTTGTGATGGCGGTGGGTAACCGCTAGCCATATTCATGGCTGCTGGTCAGGTAGTGGAACCACATTGGAGCCAAACTGTTGTATCCGGTTCTCCCAGATAATTGCGATGCCACGATGATTGGCCGATAAGGGATATGACTCGGGTGAGTATCGCGATGCATTGAAAGCAAAAGGCATCCATCCCAAGGGACTCATCTATCTTCTTTTAAAACCAACGAAATTGATTTCCACAACGACCCTGCTCACCTGCGTCTAACTTTGAAAGCAAGCGATCAAACAGTTTCCCAAAACGCCAAGATTCAATGGAGATATCTAGGGGAGACTACGTGAGAGTCTCATTTGCAATTTCTTGAGAGTTTTATTCTGTCATTTAGCACTCAATCAGTGAAATTTTTTGGGAAGTTCTGCAATCACATCGTCGAGAAGAGCGTCAGCCTTTGCGGCGGTGATGTTGTTTTCAAGCAGTGTGCGCGTGGCAGTAATAGCGACCTCAATCGCTTTGTTGCGCACTTCTTGAATCGCGGCGGCTTCGGTGCGGTTGATTTTCTCATCTGCTTGTTGCAGACGGCGGTTGAGCGCGACCTCTAGGGTAGTCTCTGCCTCTCTGCGCAGGCGGTCTGCTTCGCGTTCGGCGTGGGCAACAATGTCTTCGGCTTCTTTGATGGCATCGCGTTGTTTGCGTTTATAGTCAGTAAGGATTTTTTGGGCGTCTTCGTGAAGTCTTTCGGCATCTCCGAGTGTTTTTCGGATGGAGTCACCGCGTGCATCCAGCAGAGCCAGAACGGATTGACCCCATTTGCGGGCAACAATGCCAAGGAATATAAAAAATGCGACCCCGACCCAAAACGTTGTGCTGGTGAACATTAGCGTATCTCCCTTTTTTCAAGGGCACGTGCAACCGCACCTGAGATGAAATCGGCAGGGATATCTTCTGCACCGAGCAAGCACTCTGTTGCCAAGGTTGCGACATTCTGTGCGATTTCTTTGAGAGGGCCTGTTTCTTTGAGTGCCTCTCTACGTGCAAAATTGATGCGTTCTTCGGCATCACGCAATTTTTCATTCAATTCTTTGTCAAGTGCGGCATGGCGTTCAGCAACGCGGATTGCAATATCGTCTGCCGCGCTTTTTAAGAGTGCTGAAGCACGCGTGTGCGCATCTTGCATGGTGTGTTCGTAGTCTGCGAGAACTTTTTCCGCATCCTGTTTCAGTTGTTCGGCTTTTTTCAGGTTCGTACTGACCTGTTTTTCCCGTTCGTCCAAAATGCCACTCATCCTTGGCAAAATAATCCGCGCCATGAGGACATAAAGCAGACAAAAGGTCACAACGAGCCAAAAAATCTGACTCGTCCAAGTTGAGGGATCAAATTGTGGCATTTTGACGTTCCTGCGTCCGATGTTTCAGCTCTAGAATGAAAGGGCGAGAGAGAGGTCGGCAGAGAAAGCTCCACCGCCTCCACATCCCGCCTCAATTCAATAGACTTAGCTGAATAAGATCATCAAAGAGACAAGCAAGACAAAGAGAGCAACCGCTTCTGTCACGGCAAAGCCAATCCAGATCGAGGCCCCAATGTCTTCCTTTGCCGCCGGGTTGCGGGCCAGAGCCTGAAAGTAAGAGGCCCAGACATTCCCGACACCAAAACCTGCACCAATCATGCCCAGAGTGGCCAGACCAGCACCAATCATTTTTGCAGCTTCGAGTTCCATTATTCCTGCTCCTTAAAGTTTAGAGAAAGAGACATGAGCAAAAAGAGACATTACCCACGCGATTGAGATCATTAGTGAAGGTGAATTGCATCATGAAGATAGATGCAGGTCAAGATCGTAAAAATATAGGCCTGGAGGGCTGCAACCAAAAATTCCAAGGCGGTAATCCCCACCAAAAAGGCCAAGGGAACCACACCTAAAACCCCCAACATTATAACAAAACCTGCGATGACCTTGAGCAAAACGTGCCCAACAACCATGTTCGCAAAAAGTCGAACAGACAGGCTCAGCGGACGCGAAAGATAGGACACCAATTCAATTGGGACGAGGATCACTGCAGTCCACAGTGGGGCACCTTTTGGGAAGAAAATTCGCAAATACCCGAAACCATGACGCACGAAACCGATCACTGTCACCCCCACAAAAACTACAATCGCAAGCGCAAAGGTTACAATGATATGGCTGGTGAAGGTAAAGGCCCCCGGAATCAGCCCAACTAAATTTCCAAAGAGAACAAACATGAAAACGGTAAAAATAAAGGGAAAATAAACCCGTCCCGCAGAACCAACATTGTCGCGTACCATACGTGCAACAATGTCATAGCACAGCTCTGCCGCAGATTGCCAGCGACCCGGAATGAGAGAACGAGGGGATGTCGCGATAATCAGGAAAAGCCCGATCAATACAGCAGACAAGATCATAAAGACAGCGGAGTTTGTCAAAGAAATATCCAAACCAGCAACAGAAATTTGCTTTACTGTGCTGATCTTGAATTGATCCATCGGTGAACCAGCCAAGGAATTTTACCCTTCTTTGCGGGAGTCTGCGGAGACAGACTCCTTTTTTTGTTCAAGTTGCCGCGCCACCCGCATCAAATTCATGAAGGCCGCACCCGTGCCAAGGAAAAAGAACACAATCATCATCCAAGGCTTTGTCCCCAGCCATTGATCCAGGACGTATCCCGCCCCAAAACCAGTCACCAGAGCCGCAATCATCTCGACGACAATTCGAAAACCGATTGCCATCCCCGCACCATCTGTGGTCGCTGTCTGCACGGGACGCTGTGCCGATGTTCCGCGTGCGACCTGTAGCCGCTCAGACAGGGCGTCAAGGTCTTGGCGTCCATTCTGTTCAAACATTTACGAAACCTTCCCTGAGAAATTGGGATGACCCCCCACGAAACGACCCTCAGAAAATGCGGGCGAAAGATACGCCCACAGGGTCACAGCTGTCAAGTCTGAATATGCCTTTACTGAAATGTTCAGGCTGGGCCTCTGGATACTTAGATCAGGACAAATTTTCGAGGATGCGGCTAAAGTCTTCGTAGGACATATTGCTATAGAGTTTGCCGTTGATGACAAAGCTTGGGGTTGAGTCAACGCCAAAGGCTACGGCCCCTTCGCGGGCCTGAGTAATGACTTGATCGATCAGGTCGCGGTTTTTGAGGGCATTTTCAAATTGTGCGTCCGAAATTCCGGCGAGCGCAACCAGTTTTTTCATTTCTACCAGTGGGTCTTTTGCCCGCGCCCAGTTGTCTTGTGTTTGAAGGAGATAGGCGATCAGTCCGAAAAATTTGTTGGTGTCAGTCAGGCTTGCTGTGACAACAGCCCCGGCTGTGGCGAGTTTGTCAAATGGCATATGGCGATAGACAAAACGAATTTTTCCTGTATCAATCCAATTTTTTTTCAAATCTTTGTAGACGGTTGTGTGAAATTTTGCACAGTGTGGGCAGGTGAGAGAGGCATATTCAATCACCGTAATGGTCGCATCGGGGTTGCCAAGGATTCGATCACGATCAGTGACCTGCCCGTCCTGTGCGTGGGCAAAGCCTGAGCCTGTGAGCAGGGTTGCCAGGGCCAAGGTGAAGAAAAAGCGTCTATTCATCATTTTTGGAGTCTCCGAAAGTAGGTTCTATGCGATTCACGCTTCATGCATGGGGGGAAAGGTCGTACTGAGGCGGGTTATCCTGAGTGGTTCGGGGTGTCGAGGTTTTTGCGTAGGCGGCGTGTTTTTTCAAGTCCGATCAGAGCCTGACGCAGTTTTGTATCAGGAAGATCATCAAATTTTTGTACACTTGCCCTTTGTTCTGATTCACAGAGCTGAGGGATATTTTTTTTCTCGACCGCGTCCATTTTTCCGGGTTTGATGCGGAGGCGATGAACAGCGCGAAAGCCGATTGTGCTGTTGATTCGCGCCAGTATGGTTGTTTGGTTGTATTCAAATTCGACGACAAAGGCGGGGTCAACCTTGGTGTCTAGTGTGGAGTATTGCCCGATGGTTTGTCCAGCACGATAGCGCAACGGAACAGAAAAGGACGCGAGCCGATCGCCGACAATGGCGGCCCAATGATCGATTAAAAGGGCAGAAATTGCATAGCGTTTTCCCGCAAGCTGTTTCATGAAGCGGGTGATGTTTCGGTGTATTGCGGCGGTTTGGTTTTGGCGTCTCAGCACACGTACCGCGTTGCGCTGTGCTCTGATTTCTTTTTCGGACGAGTTTGTTTTTTTAGCCACTGTAAAGACAATTTTCTGTGCAAAAGAGTGACCGAAATGTGCGCGAAGCTGTCGCTGAATGTCTTGGCACAAGGTACGGTGCTGCGCCCCTGCCAGACTGCTGACTTCAAGTGTGGCAACAACGGGGGTCACAGCAACGGGCGTACAGAGTAAAGCGTGATCTGGACCGACAAGGTTGACCCAGTCTGCACGGAGCGTTTGGAGAGTCTGTCCTGTTACCATGGTTTGCCAAATGTTCGGTTTGCTGAGTGTTAAAATTCGTCTTTAAACTTATAAACTGTTGTCGTTGTTCTGAACAGTCTGTAGCGTGTTTTTTCCATTTGTCTCAAAAATTTTATTGGGCCGTGTGCCAGAAAAGGATGTGGTGAGTTTTTCGCAGGATTTGTTGGTGTGGTACGACCACAATGCCCGTGTTCTTCCCTGGCGTTTGCCGCCCGGTTCCGATGGATTTCCCCCAGCCTATCAGGTCTGGTTGAGTGAAATTATGCTCCAACAGACAACGGTTGTCGCGGTTCAGCCCTATTTCCGCAAGTTCTTTGCCCGTTGGCCTGTGGTGGCAGATTTGGCGGCGGCCCCATTGGACGAGGTTCTGGCAAATTGGGCCGGGTTGGGCTATTATGCGCGGGCTAGAAACCTGCACCGTTGCGCGACTGTGATTGTGCGTGAATATGGGGGGGTGTTTCCTTCTTCGGAAAAAGAATTACTCCGACTGCCGGGCATTGGCCCCTATACGGCGGCGGCGATTGCCGCGATTGCTTTTGGACAGCGGGCGGTCGTTGTTGACGGGAATGTTGAACGAGTGATGAGCCGCTTTCACGCGGTGGAGGAACCATTACCCAAGGCGCGCAAAGCGATCTGGTTGTATGCAGATGAAAAAACGCCGCAGGTACGGGCCGGAGACTATGCTCAGGCTCTGATGGATTTGGGGGCGACGCTTTGCCATCCCAAAAAACCCGTCTGTTTGCTTTGTCCTGTGCGTACGGATTGTCAGGCCGAAAAAAATGGTACAGTTTTGCGCTATCCGCGTAAAGAAAAAAAGAAATCTCGCCCAACACGTCAGGCCCGGGCCTATATTGTCGTGAGCCGGGGGGCTATTTTCCTCCGGCGGCGCGACGGGGAAAGCCTGTTGGGTGGTATGATGGAAGTGCCGACAGGCCCTTGGGAGGAAGCAAGGTTAATGCCTGATCCTGCCTTTGAACAAAGCGGGCCTTGGGTGCGTCTAAATACCGTAGTTTGCCACAGCTTTACCCACTTTAATTTGGACATCTCGTTATCCCTGCGCGTCCTTCCTGACCAAGACGCGCGGGCGGCTTTTGAGGAAAAACATGCAATAGACTCATCCCTGTGGGCGCGTCCAGAAGACTATGACACGTTGTCCCTCCCAACGCTTATGCGTAAAATCCTTGATGCAGCGGCGCGGGCAAGGGAGGCTTGCCCGCGATAGAGACAACGAGCGGGGGAACGTGACTCTGTGACCATGTTTTTCAGGGGGGGGGCACCATTTCTTCGCGCACCTTTTGGCGCAGAACGTCAATCGACACAGGTTCGCCTTCGCGGTCGAAATGCCAGAATGACCAGCCGTTGCAGGCACTGGCACCTTGGAGTGTCGCCCCGACCTTGTGAATCGAGCCTTGAACCTTGTCATCAAGGCCGATCAGGGTACCGTCCGCGCGGATTTTTGCGCTGAATTTTTTCTTGGGGCCGTAGAGAACCATCCCCGGTTCCAGCAAGCCACGTTCGACCAGACTGCCAAAGGCAACGCGCGGCTGTTCGCGTTTTTGGGGTGTCTGGATCAGGCTGACATCTGTGGGGGGGGGGACCTTTGCAATGCGTTCCTTGGCAAGGGCGGCATAACCGTCATCTTGTTCAATGCCAATGTATTGGCGCCCCAGACGCTTTGCCACAGCACCTGTCGTGCCAGAGCCGAAAAAAGGGTCAAGGATGACGTCACCGGGCTTGGTAGAGGCGAGGATCACGCGATGCAGGAGGGCTTCGGGTTTTTGGGTCGGGTGGGCTTTGTGTCCGTTTCTGTCCTTGAGTCGTTCGCCGCCGTTACAGATGGGAATCCACCAATCACTGCGCATTTGAATATCGTCGTTCAGGGCCTTCATACTTTCGTAGTTAAAGGTATATTTGCTGTTTTTATCCTTTGCGGCCCAGAGCATTGTTTCATGCGCGTTGGTCAGGCGTCGTCCACGAAAATTTGGCATCGGGTTTGATTTGCGCCAGATGATATCATTGAGCATCCAGTATTGTAAATCCTGCAAGAGTGCCCCGATGCGATAGATGTTGTGGTAACTTCCAATAACCCAGATCGTGCCGTTGTCTTTGAGAACGCGGCGGATGGCACGTAACCAATTGCGCGAGAAATCATCGTAGGCGCGAAAGGACTCAAATTTGTCCCAGTCATCGTCAACCGCATCCACACGCGAATTGTCAGGGCGTCGCAGATCGCCCCCAAGTTGAAGGTTATAGGGGGGATCCGCAAAAACCACGTCCATGGACTTTTCCGGCAGGGTGTCCAGAATGTCTAAGCAATTGCCGATATGAATATGATTTGTTTTCAATGAAAAAATCCTCTTGACTCAGAACGCGCATCCTGAATCTTCACGGAGTCGCGGTCAAGTCTTTTTTTTTACAAGGTGGGGGGAAAGGGGTGTCTTTACAGTTTGGTTGCACAGCCGTCGCACAGGGGCAAAGCTCCGTCGGTGTACCGGACAGATGCCCTGTTTGGTGAGTCCTATGCTGTGATCTTTTGTGCCATAGCCTTGATTGCGGTCAAAGTTATAGCCGGGATAGAGAGTTGCGAGATCGGTCATATGTTGGTCGCGGACGACCTTGGCGCATATGGAGGCTCCGGCAATGGAGAGTGCGCGGCTGTCACCCTTGACCATTGTGCGTGTGGGCAGGGATAGTCCCGGGTCTTTGTTGCCATCGACCAAGGCGAGAATAGGACAGTGAGGACGCTGGGCTTTTATCTGTCGGGTCAGGATCTCTGTAGCGCGGCGCATCGCGAGTAAAGAGGCTTGGAGAATATTCAGTCGGTCAATTTCACGTTCGCAGACCGTTCCCGTCGCCCAGAGAAGGGTTGGGTTTTTCGCGGTGGCGCGTAGCTTAAGGGTGGCAAAGAGTGTTCTACGCTGTGTGGGAGTGAGTTTTTTTGAATCGTTGAAACGCTTCAGAAGCTCGGCAGAGCAACGGTTGGGATCAAACCAGAATGCCGCCGCGACAACTGGCCCTGCCCAAGGCCCGCGTCCCGCTTCGTCTACACCAATGACCACTGCGTGTGTGGCTGTTTTCGCAAAATCCCGTTCTTCGCTATCGTCAGGGCACATGTGGGGTGTCTTTTTGTCTATTTGCGTCGATGGGGGAGCCAGCGCGGAAGGGCAGATAGCCTTTGTCCTGCCAAGCGCAGGATTTTTTTCAAGCCCTTGACTTCCGCGCCAAAGGCCAGATTGAGGGTTTCCCGCCCTGAAATGCGGCCCGGTTGTCCAATGCGGTGCAGGCGGCGGGCGGCTGTTGTCCACAGCGGGCTGAACACAAGGGACAGAACGGTGACAGCAACGATCAGGCGGTGGGCTTCATGACTAATTGCGCCGCTGTTGACGCCGAGTGCGGCAAGTACAAAAGAAAACTCCCCCAGTTGAGCCAACAAGACACCCGATAAAACCGCGTGTGGCCAGTTTTCTCCCAGTACGCGAATCAAACCAATGTTGAAGGCTGTTTTTAACAGAGCAACAAAAATTACGATGAATAAAACGGTGCCGAGATTGTCCCAAATATATCCCAAATCCAGTAAGAGTCCGATTGATAGAAAAAAAACCATCAACAAGAGGCCCTGAATTGGTTGAACCTGTCTTAGCATCACTTGGCGACTTGATGAACTGCCGATAACCAGCCCGGCGAGAAAGGCACCGTAGGCCGCAGAAAGCCCGAGAAGACCCGAAAGAGCTGCCGCGCCAAAGCAAAAGGCCAACCCAGCGAGCGGAGTGAGGTCGTAATTATCGCCGATGGCCCGCGCGAGGGGAAGGTGAAAGCCACGTTTTTTGCTGAGCCAGATCAGCAAGGTCATCAGCAAAACCACTGACAAGCCGACCTTGAAAAACGCGCTTTGGGGCAATCCGCCCTCTGAATCCATGGCACTGACAATTAGCATCATTGGCACGACAGCCAAATCCTGAGCGACCAAAATACCAATGGTGATCTGTCCAGCCCGGCTGGAGAGTTCGTTGATGTCTTCAAGCATCTTGACCGTTACGGCGGTACTGGAGAGGGCGACGACAAACCCGAGGACAATGCTGGTTTCCCTATTCCATCCCAGCAGGTCGCCAAACACAAACATAGAGCCGAGACCAATCGCAATCTGCATCGCTACTGTCATCAAGGCGACTTTCCACACCGTCCGCAGGCCGCGCAGGGACAGTTCCATCCCGATGACAAACAGCAACAGTAAAACACCCATTTCGGCGAGCAACGCAACAGAGTCGCGATCTTGTACAAGTGCAAATCCTTCGGGGCCAAGCAACATACCGGCGATAATATAACCGAGCGCGGCGGGTTGTCTGGCGCGGCGCATAAAAATGCCACAGGCCAGTGCGCCGAGAACAATCAGGGCCAGAAGCGTAAGGGCGGAACCGTGATATGTCACTGGAGCGATGGCTCCGGCTTTTGTTCACAAAGGCGTGGCATCAGTTCGACCAGATTGCAGGGGCGGTGGCGGTTGTCCAGTTGAGGGGCGAGAATCTCTGTCCAGCCATCCCGGCAGGCCCCCGGTGACCCGGGAAGGGCAAAGAGATAGGTTCCTCGTGCCAATCCACCGAGGGCGCGGCTCTGGATTGTTGAGGTTCCGATCTTGCTGTAGCTGAGCCAGCGAAAGAGTTCACCAAATCCTGTGATTTCTTTTTCGATGATGTCTTGAAAGGCTTCGGGTGTTGTATCCCGCCCGGTCAGACCCGTTCCGCCTGTTGTGAGTACGACATCGATGGTTTTATCGTCAATCCAGCGACGTAAAAGAGTCACAATGGCGGGTTTGTCATCTGTGATGATGGTGCGTTCTGCGATGGTGTGTCCGCTGTCACAGATCATGGTTTCGAGCAGGTCGCCCGATTTATCTGTTGTTGCTGTCCGACTGTCAGAAATGGTGGCGAGGGCGATATTGACAGGCTGGAAAGAGCGGCTGTGGTCAATTTTGGACATTATGGGCAACCTTTGTTTCTGTGCGATCCACAGCGCGATAAAGAGGCCATTGCCCCCGTGCGAGTGCATCAAGAGAGGGGTGACTTTGGCGCAGGCGCGCCCGGTAGATCCAGAGGTTGGTCAAAACGCGCTCAATAAAAATGCGGGTTTCGCGCGAGGGGATACTTTCGATGAAGAGCAGAGGATCATCGTTAAAATCTGTTTCGCGCACCCATTTCAAAAGGTTTCCTGGCCCACCGTTATAGGCCACCATCAACTTGACAAGGTTGCCCTTGACGGCGTCGTGTTTGAGGAGGTAGGAGAGATATTTCTGACCCAAGAGCAGATTGATGTCAGGCTTGAACAATGCAGAGCGGTCACGACCGTTGTAGGGTGTGCCTCGGGACATGTAGCGGGCGGTTCCCGGCATCAGTTGCAACAGGCCCCGTGCGCCTGCGGGACTTTTTGCTTTGGGATTAAAGCCTGATTCTTGGCGCATAAAGGCGTAAATCAAAGCACGATCAAGGCGATAACCATCCTGTGGCACCCAGTGTGGCAGGGGAAAGAGGATTTTGTCTACAAATCCATAGCTGTTTGCCGGATCGCGACTATCCCCTGTTTGTGCCGCGAGCTGTGCCCCCATGCGAAATGTGGCCTGTGCAAAACCAGCCTGTTCAGATAGCACCCCCAGGCGTGGGATGTCCTCTGTCTTGATCCGTCGTGAGAGCAGAAGAGTCTCTTTTTGTGCGTCGGCGGTTCGACCGATCTGACGCAGGGCTGCAATGCGCTCAAAGCCGGGATAATATTGCAGAGATGCAGGGTTGATCTGTTGAGTGTCAGGCACAAAACTGGTGTCGAGGCCGAGGGCTTTGCGCGCCAACAAACCGTAGAAGGTTCGGGGATAGCGCGCGGCCTGATGAAGCAGGGAGCTGATTTTTTCCGGCTGTTCAAGTTTCAACGCGGTGCGCGCGGCCCAGTAGGCCCCCGCCGCTTTGTTCCAGCCGCCCAGACGTTCGGCTCGTGCCATTTTTTCAAAATGCGTCCCAGCCTCTGCAAAACGCCCCATGCGCCATGCGGCTAACCCTGAGGTCCAGTGGCTCATAGGCAGATATTTTTCAGAAAATGCCGCTGCGCGGGCCAGCCGCAGAGCCTTTTGATTGCGGCCTAAATGATACCAAGCCGCCGCAAGGGCCATTTTATGCTGATTGATCTCGATGGGATCGAGGAGTTTTTTTGTTTTCTTTTTCTTGAGCATGTCTTCGGTGATGGTGAGGCGTTGATTGTAGATATTCCATCGAATTTGTCGGCTGAGGCGATGTGCTTTTCGGTTGTTTGCCTTTGAAAGTTTGCGGCGGGGTTTGTAAATCCAAGTCTTGCCATGCGCGTTATAGCGTTGCGCACTAAGCGGTGCGGGTTTTTTCGGCAGAGTGTGATTTTTTGGACGGCGTTTGAGGGCCAGCTTATAAATACGCCGTGCTTGGGGGTGGTCGGCGTAGTGTGCCATCCAGTTTTTTAATTCCTTGTAACGCGACCGCCAAGCAACCGGATGTAAATAACGTTGCGCCATCACATGCCCCCGTAAAACAGGGTTTTTCACCTTTTTCAGCTTGCGGTCAATTTCTGCCCATCGGCCCTGTTCTCCAAGGGTAAAAATTTTCTTGTAGAGTGCAACATCCCCTCGCCCCAGTGGGTGGAAACTTTGTTGTGCAGAGGGATTTATCGTCTCGTTGTCGTTCTTGGAAAGACCCGTCGCGCTGCAGACCCGAATCAACAAGGTCGCGGCCAACACAGTGGCAATGCAAAGGCGGAGAAAGGAAAACAGCACCATGTTTGTTTGTCGCTTTTTTGTCGAAAGTACCTAAAGTCCCTTTAAAACCTGCGATCTTCGTCATTTGTGGTGTCAAACCGCCCAACAAAGGTCAGAGGTTTCGAGAGGAACATACCCAAGTTTTTTAAGGTAAAGTGGACAGAGACAATAAAAAGTTAACGATGGACGCAGAGTGAGACTTTCCAATCAAAAAAGCGTGGGCAATGCTTTGAAGTCGGCACTAAAAAGGGGGAAAGAAGATTATGACAGGTCGGTTAAAAGTTTTCTGACTCCAGGGTCAATAGTGCCGTGATGACGCGATCAAGGGCGTTTTTGACACTCGTGAGGCCTTCTGTAGGGGTGAGATTCTCGCTGTTCATATAAAGTGGGCGGGCCAGTTCAATCTGGAGTAGATGCACCCCCCGTTCCGGTGCGCCGTAGTGTGTGGTAATGTAGCCCCCGGCATAGGGGTTGTTGCGTCGGGTTGTAAAGTCGCGCAACGTGTCTTGGACAGTTTGCGACAGGGCGGGTGCGCAACTTTGACCAAAGCGGTCACCAAGGACAATATCCACCCTGTCCCCCCCAATGGTCAGGCCCGGCATAGAATGGCAATCGAGCACGAGGCAGTGACCAAAGGTGGCGGTTGTTTCGGCGATGAGCTGGCGCAGAGCCTCATGCCAAGGGTGATAACAGTCCGCCAGTCTTGCCTGTGCCTCGGCAAAAGACAGGGGGTGGTCATAGAGTTCAAGCTGTGCACTGACCTTGCGCGGGATGACTCCGAATCCGGCAAGAGCGCGGGGGCTTGGGGGATAATGATCGGGCGGCAAGTCGGGAATGAGTAGGGGGTCTTGTTCTTCTTCTGCGCGGTTGACATCAACCCATGCGCGGGGAAAGAGTGCTTCGAGCAAGGTGAGATCATGTTTTTGGGTAAGGGGGGTGAGAATGCAATCCAGCCAAGCGTCTTCGGAGCGGCGGAGGGTCTGGGCATCAAGACTACTCCGGGCGATGAAGTCGTGCGGATAGTTCCGCCCACTGTGCGGGCAGGACAGAACAAGCGGATGCACGAGCCGACCCGGGCGAGTCAACCGCAGAGCGCACCCTGAAAAAGGTCGCTCAAAAGATGAGGCAGGCGGGGGCATCATTCAGAGTTTCTGACCCGGTTTCTGTGGGGTCGTGTTCCGGCGAATTTTATCTCTTCTACAGATTTTTAGCTTATCTTTTCAAGTGCCGTTTTTCCTGTGTGTGGCCTCTTGTTGCAAAAGAGGCTTGCCACACGCTTTTTCTTTTGTTAATCGGGTGGCGTCCGGGATCAAACGGGTTATTTGGTGATAGGGGCGTATAGCTCAGCGGGAGAGCACTTCGTTGACATCGAAGGGGTCACTGGTTCAATCCCAGTTACGCCCACCATAAAAACTCCAAGGCAAACCTTGGGGTTTTTGTTTTGTCGTCGCGCCTTGTTTTATTTCAGTACTCAGTCGCCGTCATCTGGTGGTTCTTCTCCAACGGCTGGCTTTTAGGTAGATGTCTAAGGACTTCTCCACGGCATTTGCAGTAAGATTTAAAAAGTCATCTTTTTTGCCGCCGAGTTGGGCTTTTTCCAATGCGGCAAGATAGTCCAGACGCTCACCCCCGGTGCGATAGTTGCGGCAGGTAACATTAATCAATAAGGTAATACCAGTTTTCAGAATTCAGAACCCATCGGCTGCCGCATCAAGATGACAACAGCACCAAAAGGCGGCGTGTTTGATTGGACTCAGCTGATTGTTGGGCAAGGCGGCCAAGCTGGCGATTGTCAAAGTCTTCTCGCAAGGAAATGGCGCGTCCCATGTAAACCTCCAATAAAGTGTCCCGTTAAAAATCACACAAGGGGAAGAAACGCTAGGACAGATAAGTCAAATTTTCTGAAAGTTTGGTATAAGATCCATCTGCGTGAACGCACCTATTAAATCCGGCACTTTGCGTTGATTTGGTAAAACAACAGCGGAGCCAGAAATGCGAACTGGTGCGGTGCGACAATATCCGACCTCAGGATCATTCTTCAGGATGAGACTGTGAAGAAAGAGGATATAGCGTTCATCAAGGTCTGAAGGTGGGCGTTCAACCTGTGTTCTGAGCCAATCGAGGGCAATAGCGTGGTTGGTGGCATCCAAGTGTTCTGTGAGCAGTTTCCGGGCGGGTGAGAGTATTTCCTTAATTTCATTACTGTTTCAAGTCAGCTCGACCCGAAACCAGTCATCAAGATTGCGGACGAGAGCGGCGGGCAGAAGGCGAAAGCCATCCAGACGCTTCTTTTTTCGCTCAGGTGCTGAATTTGTCGATAGTTATGGCATCTTGTCTGGTGTTGTAGGTATTAGAGCGGCAAGGTGACCTGAGCGCGCAGGCCGCCGAGGGGGCTGGTGTCGAGTGTGAGTGTACCACCCTGTGCGGTGATGATGTCTTGGGCGATGGATAGGCCCAAACCTTGCCCGCCCGTATCGTGATTGCGGGAAGGGTCGAGCCGGAAAAAGGGTTTGAGGACATCAGCCCGTTTATCGGTGGGGATCCCGGGGCCGTCGTCGTCAATGGTGATGACAACGTGATTTTTTTTGTGATTTTTCTGGGCTGTGATTTCGATTCGCTGGGCCACATGCTGGGCGTTGGTGATGAGATTGGTGAGAGCGCGTTTCATGGCTTGAGGCTGTAGCAACAAAATCTGTTTCCCGTCGCGCAGTGTTAAGGTCATCTTTTCGTCCCCCCCCCGTTGAAAGGGAGCAAGGGTTGTTTCGATGAAGGCCTGTAAAGAAACTGTGCAGGTCTTCTCCCCCCCGTCACTGCGTACAAAGCCGAGGTAACCATCAATCATGCTTTCCATTTCGGCGATGTCTTCGCGCAGGGCAGTGTGACTGTTGTCATTGCGTTGCAAGGCCAGTTCAAGTTTCATCCGTGTCAGTGGCGTACGTAGGTCGTGGCTGACCCCAGCGAGTAAAGTTGTGCGATTTTCAATCTGGCGCGTGATCCGTGCGCGCATCCTTAGGAAGGCTACCGC
This sequence comes from Kiloniellaceae bacterium, assembly GCA_965199245.1. Taxonomy (GTDB): domain Bacteria; phylum Pseudomonadota; class Alphaproteobacteria; order Kiloniellales; family Kiloniellaceae; genus Carbonatibacter. The sequence continues at coordinate 463,283 of CBDAQP010000001.1, read as the reverse complement.
TGCCTGACGGACTTCGCGTGCGCCTTCGGGTTTGAAGCCAGACACACCCTGTCCCCGTCCAAAATGGTCGGCGGCCCGCGCGAGGCGTTGGATCGGGCGCACCTGACCACGCATAAAAAGCGTGGCAATCGCGAAAAAGAACAGCGAACTTCCCAGCATCCAAAATGTGACCAGATGGGTTGTGGTGGTAAAAAGACGCTTGCGCGGCACCAGCGCGAGCAAAACGCCGCCGTTGGTTTCGATTTCAACCTTGATCTGATCGCCCAGACTATCGGTATCAATGCGATAGCGTCGATGTCTCAGGCTCCCGCTCAGCGCGTTGTTCAGTCGCCTGTCCAAAACAGACCACCCCGGTTGCCAGTTAAAATGGTTCTGCGGGCTATCGCTCAATTGCACATCAGTGTGAAAGGACAAGGACAATTCTGCTGTGCGCTGGAACAGGCGGAAAAGGTCGGTCTGTTCCCTCGAGGTCTCGGCTTTGGTCAGCAAGGTCACGACAAGGGCAAGATCACCCGCGAGTGCTTTTGTGAGTCGTTTGGTCACGGTTTCATAGTGACGATCATAAAAAACCCAAATGGAAATGGCTTGTACCAGTAAAATCGGCAGAACAATAATCAATAGCGAACGCCCGAGTAGACTACGTGGCAGAAGCTGTTTTATGGTCATGGTCTGGTACTCACGGGTTTGGCACCGACGGGTCTTTTTCCTTTTGTGGTATGGTGAGCAGAACGGCGAAAAAAGCCAGTTCGGTAAACCAGCGATTTTGCCATAGCCCCCATGACAGCATAGCAATGACTAGTAAGAAAATAAAACCGCATTGGCGTAAGGCGATTTTTTCACCATTACCGCGATTCATGGTATCAAGAGCCGTGACGGTAGTCATGCTTATCAATGCATCAGGGAGCATGATGGTATCAGTACGGTGTGTTCTGTTCGGTTTGCTGAGGCGATCAAGCATCAAATTGACTCCCGCCAAGGCGATGAGAATACCCACAGCCCCCAGTTCATACCAAATTTGAAGTGCGGCATTATGGGGATGTAGGGGGATAACCCCGGGATAGAGCGGGGCTTTGCCGTCTTCGGTTCGGTTCTCATGGCGACTTGCATCGAAGCCAGCACCGATCAATGGATTGTCTGGGATCAGTTGGGCAACACTGTCCCAGATAAAAAGGCGATGATGAGCCGAGGCCGCCAAGCCATTTGGTACGGTAGGCCCGATATTGTGCCAAAGGAGAAAGGCGAGTAGAGGCATTGTAATAAAGATCAAAAAAACCAGAGATTTGAGGCTGATTTTGAGAAATTTCCAGCCCTTCATCACCCCAATCTCAGACACGAGAAGAAAATGCCAGAGCAAGAACCAGCACAAAGCCAACAGGCTGGCGACCTGTGCGCTTTCGCTTTCACTCAAAAACGGCATAACAACAAGCCCGCCTAAAGCCGCCAGTCGCATTGCAGTGCTGAGGCGGTCGTTGAACTGTGCCAGTAAAAACCAGCCCAAGGCTGTGACAAAGACAGTGCCGAAGTTAAAACTGCTTGCCTGAATTTGTTCATCCTTGAGCAATTCGGTCAGGGGCGCGTCCGCCTGATTTTCCAGCACCAGCACCAGCACCCCGAGCGGAAAACCGACGAGGAGAAGGCGTAGAACCCGTTCACCTGTGCCGCTGTTTTTTAGGCTTTGGGCAAGGATAAAGCCACAAGCGATTAAGACGAACAGGCGGATGGTTAAGTTCAAGGCCTGTTCCGGTGCCGGAGACCACAGTGCGCTGAGACCCATCCACACAATCAGGGTTGCGCCGATCATCACTCCTTTCTCCATGCCTGTCCACCAAGGCCAGTGACCTGTTTTCATCCGCGCGTGGAACAGGGCGCAGAGGCTGAGGATAACAAAGGCGGGAACGACTCCCTTGCTGGACAGAACCGAGATGGTGGGGAGCAAAATAAGAGTCAGAGCAAAAATGAGTGTGATGATGGTGTTGAGTGGTCCTCGCCTAGCGGGAACTACGGTGGCGGGTGATTCTGTGGATTGTGTGGAGATCATATTCCTGACTCCGGTGACAAAGGGGTTTGCGAAGATGATGCGCAAGCCAAGCAATAGCCCCGCCCTCGTAGAGTGTGGAGGTAGCGCGGGCGGCGCGGGTCTGGTTCAATCTTGCGCCGCAGGCGGGTCATTTGAACATCGACGGTGCGGCTGGTGCTATCCGCGCCTGTGGCCCGGGCGAGGTCTTCGCGACTAACGGGGTGATCGGGGTGGTGGGCCAGTGTGCTTAACAGTGCGGTTTCCGATTCGGTCAGGTGGATAAAATGATCTCCGCCCTCTACTTTCCAGAGCTGACCGCGCTGGAGATCAAAGCGAAAGGGGCCGAAAGACAGCCAGTTTTGATTGTGAACCTGTGGTGTTTGGGTGCGCTTGAGAATGGCCTGACAGCGCAGGGCCAGTTCGCGCGGTTCAAAGGGCTTGGGGAGGTAATCATCTGCACCGCTTTCTAATCCGGCAATGCGGTCTGTGCTTTCTCCCATGGCACTGAGCAGGAGAATCGGGGTTTTTCCAGCAATGGCACGGGTCAGCTCCAGCCCGTTTTCCCCCGGCATCATAATATCGACAATCAGCAGGTCACAGGTGAAAAAACTTAAAATATCCCGTGCGTCTTGTGCATTTTTGGCGGTGGAGATACGCCAGTCCCGTTGCGAGAGGAACCGCCGGATCAGGTCGCGCAGACGGGTGTCATCATCCACGACCAAGAGGTGCGGTATCTGTCCTGTGCAGTCCGTCGGTGTTGCGCTGGTCAAGACGGGCGTGTTTACCATTTTGACTTACTCGGTAAAAAGTTGCTAGAAAAGGACAAGTTTATTTTTTCTCAAGAACGCGGACAACCTAAACCATTTGGAACACAAAAGCCATGACAATGCTTTCCTTTGACGATCGTGACGGCGAGATATGGTTCAACGGGGAATTTATACCTTGGCGTGATGCGAAACTGCATGTGCTTTCGCATGGGTTGCACTATGCCAGTGCTGTTTTCGAAGGCACGCGGGCCTATGGCGGGGTCATTTTTGAACGCGATGCCCATCACGAACGTCTGCACCGCTCGGCGCAGATGCTGGGTTTTGATATTCCTTGGTCTGTCGCAGATTTGAATGCAGTTGCAGAGGAGCTGTTGACTCGGGCCAGGCTGGACAACGCCTATCTGCGCCCTATCGCTTGGCGGGGGTCTGAAATGATGGCCGTTTCGGCACAGCGCAACACCATTCATTTGGTTATGGCGGCGTGGGCTTGGCCATCCTATTTTTCTCCCGAAGCACGAATGAAGGGTCTCCGGCTAGATTGGGCGGACTGGCGGCGTCCTGACCCGCGCACCGCGCCCACATCGTCAAAGGCGGCGGGGCTTTATATGATCTGTACCCTGTCCAAACACGCTGCCGAGACCCGGGGCTATGATGATGCGCTGATGCTCGATTATCGTGGTCAGGTTGCTGAATCTACCGGGGCCAATATTTTCCTCGTACAAGATGGGGTTTTGCATACACCGATCGCAGATTGTTTTCTTGATGGTATTACGCGCCAAACCGTCATTGCATTGGCGCGAGCCAAGGGATACGAGGTCGTCGAACGTGCCATCTGGCCTGACGATTTTGCCCGCACACAAGAGGTCTTCCTGACCGGAACAGCGGTCGAAGTCACACCCGTTGCTGAAATTGGAGATTATCATTTTACCCCCGGTGAGGTGACGCGGCAGCTGATGACTGCCTACGACCAAAAAGTCGGCAAAAAAACCTGAAAAACCCGAGATATTGGCCGTCTGGGGCGTTGTTAGGTTATGGCTCCGCGCACGGGCGTGACCGCAGGGAAGATTCAGGGTTTTTTGAGGGTCTTTGAATAAGGAAGGGAGGCGAATGCCTCCCTTTTGCGTTTTGATTTGGGTGCCTTGTTTAGGCTTTGTCCCCTTTGTGGTGGTGGTGGGTACTGACGGGTTTGACCAGCAGGTTGGCGAAAAAGGCAATGACCAACAGGGCTGCCATTGCATACATGGTGCTGTTATAGAGGCTGGGTGTTGGGTCGGCTGTGCCCGCTGGGGCAATCTCCATCAGGCGGGCTATGGTCACGGTTTTTGCTACAACCAATTCGTCCAGCTTGTCCAAACCTGCGCCAAAGGCCGCTCTAAAGGCATCCGGGTCAATACGCATAGAAAGGTCGCTGATGGCATCGTTCACAGAGCGTTCGCGCAACCAGGTAATAGCGAAGGGTCCTAAAACCCCAGCGGTGGCCCAAGCAGTCAGCAGACGACCGTGAATACCGCCGACGTGCAATGTGCCAAACATGTCCGCCAAATAGGCTGGAATGGTCGCAAAGCCGCCGCCGTACATGGTAAAAATAATCATTGTTGCGGCATAGAATCCCACCAGCCAGATGAGCGACGGGTCGGTTGAAACTGCCCCGGCGAAAAAGGGAATAGAGAGATATAGCGCAGTTCCCAGCACAAAAAAGCAGTGATAGGTGTTTTTGCGCCCAATGTAATCAGAGGTTGAGGCCCAGAAAAACCGCCCCACCATGTTAAAGATCGAAATCATCAACACATAGGTCGAGGCAAAGGCCGCTGTGACCAGACCGGGCATGGTTGTGCCGAAAATTTCCCCCATCATGGTTTTAGCGACACCGATGACACCGATTCCGGCAGTGACGTTAAAACACAGTACGATCCAAAGTTGCCAGAACTGCGGTGTTTTCAGGGCTTGGTCAATGTGAACGTCATTGCGGCTAATCATACCATTTTCGACAGATTTTTCTTTCGGTGTCCAGCCCTCTGGTGTCCAGCCTGTCGGGGGAACGCGATAGCTGAAGGCTGCAATGACCATGACGACCAGATAAACAAGGCCTAGCGTGACGAATGTTCCCGCCGCTCCAGTGTTGCCGGAACCAACCACGTAAACTCCTGCTTCACCACCGCCGGGCAGGGCGGCGGCCCGTGCGGCAGAGGCCACGACGACCTCGACCAATCCGTTTGCGGTTTCGGCAAACTGGCGACCGCCTTCGGTGACAAGTTTGACTGTTGCGCCGAGATATGTTGGAGCACTTGCGAAGGTCTCAAGCAAAAAGCCCTTGAGCGGTGCGCCAATCATTGCCCCGCCGCCAAAGCCCATAATAGCCATGCCCGTTGCCATTCCGCGCCGATCTGGAAACCAGTGAATCAGGGTCGAGACCGGGGAGACATAACCCAATCCCAGCCCCGCGCCGCCCAACATACCATAGCCCAGATAAAGCAACCAGAGCTGATGGGTGGCAATGCCTATTGCCCCAATGATAAATCCCCCCCCCCAGCAGAGCGCGGCAACCGCTCCGACCATGCGGGGGCCAACTTTTTCCAGCCATTTCCCTGCAAAGGCTGCTGTCAGGCCGAGAGAAACAATCGCGACGGAAAAAATCCAGACGACAGATGAGAGGCTCCAATCATCAGCCGCCGAGGCAACAACGCCCAGTTGACGTGTTAAAGCGGGATTGAAGACTGACCACGCATAAACCGAACCGATACAGAGGTGAATAGCGATGGAGGCTGGGGGCACGAGCCAGCGATTAAAACCGGGTTTGGCGACAATGTTGTCTTTCATCAAAAAGGAAAAAAAGCCGTTCGCGGACATTGTGTTACTCCCTTGTTATCGAGACTGCTCTTGAAACTCTTCAACAAGGGTCACCCACCCCATAAAATCAGGGCGTTTGACCCTTTTGTTGTAACGCTCTCTTGGCGTTGTTATACGCTATTTTTTTTGCACCCTTTGCGCGTCTGCGTCAAGGGCGCAAAAAGTCCTTTACATCCCGCCCTTGCGGTCAATCTGTTTATGGCGCAGGCGCACCTTGGGTGGCCAAGTGCTTTTGATAAAGGACAGTGTGGCGATGATCTCTTCATCACTCAGCAAATCTTCATAGGCAGGCATGTCATTCGGGTATCGTTGCCTCATGACCTTTTCCAGGCCGTATTTTGTCACTTGGAACATGTACTCATCCGGATGATGCCAAGTGTGACCGCTGGCATCGTGGGGCGGGGCCGGCAGGCGTCCATTGGCTCCGCGTTGTCGCCAGTTGAACTGTCCTTGTAACTGTGCTCCGTGACAGCTGGCACAGTTTTTGCTATATAGCACGGCTCCCTGTGCGACCAGTTGGGTGTTATCCGGTTCAAGCAACACTTGTGTTCTTTCACTCTGTCCAGCAGTCATGACCACCCCGGTGACGACAAGACCCACTGCAACAATAACCCCAAGGATAATTTTTGTGTTCATGTGTGTTGGTCTCCTGCACTGTTTTTTCACATGAGATTTTTTCTCACAAAAACACCCTGATCTTTCCCGTTACAGGAAGGTCAAGCGAAAAAAAATGTTGAAAAACTTGAATGATGTGGACGTTTCGGGCTATTCAACACCGAGAAAACTGGATGCTTCAAAAAGATGACGACCCAAAAATGATGAACTGTGAACACTATAGCTATCGTGTGCTTGCGAAGGAATTTTAATGGCAGGCGCGTTTGATCTGTTGGTGATTGGGGGCGGTATTAACGGGTGTGGCATCGCGCGTGATGCCGCTGGACGTGGGTTGCGCGTTGGGTTGTTGGAAATGAATGACTTGGGGTCGGCGACCTCTTGTGCCTCGACCAAGCTTTTTCATGGCGGGTTGCGCTATTTGGAATATTTCGAGTTTCGGTTGGTGCGCGAAGCCTTGATCGAACGGGAAAATTTGTTACAGGCCATGCCACATATTTCGTGGCCTTTGCGTTTTGTCTTGCCTGTGCATCCCGTCTTGCGTTTTGACTCGACAACCCCGACTGCGCGGCTGTTGCGTTTGATCTGTCCGTGGATGAGGGGTCGTCGTCCCGCATGGCTGATTCGCTTGGGGTTGTTTCTCTATGACAGCTTGGGTGGGCGTCGGATTTTGCCTGCGACGCGGCGTCTTGACCTACGCAATAGCCGCGAAGGACAAGGACTCAAGGCCGATTTTCGCACAGCGTTTGAATATTCCGATTGTTGGGTCGAGGATGCGCGGTTGGTTGTGTTGAATGCCCGTGACGCACAGGCGCGGGGGGCGGAAATTTTTCCTCGAACCAAGTGCACGAGTCTTGGCGTTATGGGCGGGGACGCTGATGCGCGGTGGCGGGTGCAGGCTGAAAATACGCGCACTGGTGCGGTGATGGAATTTTCCGCGCGCATGGTTGTCAACGCGGCAGGGCCGTGGGTGGGTGATGTCCTCAGCACGACAATCAAAAGTAATAGCCCCGATTCTGTTCGCTTGATTCGTGGTAGCCATATTGTGACCCACAGGTTGTTCGATCATGATAAATGCTACCTGTTCCAGGGTATGGATGGGCGGATTATCTTTGCCATTCCTTACGAAACAGATTTCACCCTGATTGGCACTACTGACTGTGATCACCCCGACGCGCAGGTGACACCAGACTGTACGCCCGAAGAACGCGATTACTTGATTGATTTTATCAATCACTATCTCGCCCAACCCATCAGCGCAGCGGATGTGGTTTGGAGTTTTTCAGGTGTGCGCCCGCTTTATGATGATGGTGCGGCACAGGCGGCCTCCGTTACCCGTGATTATCTGTTGAAGCTGGACAAAAGCCGAGGAGCACCAGTGCTGAACATCTTTGGTGGTAAAATCACGACTTATCGCCGTTTGGCTGAGTCTGCGCTGGATATTATCGGGCCAGAACTGGGTCTTTCCGCAGGGCCTTGGACGGCGGGTGCGCCTCTGCCCGGGGGCGATTTTCCAGTGATGGGGGTTGAAGACCTGATCGCGGATCTGTGGCGTGATTTTCCTTATCTTGACAGCCGTTGGGCGCGGCGTCTCATCCGCGCCTATGGCACAGAGGCGCGGATGATTTTACATGGCAGTCATTGCGTCGAAGACCTCGGGCAGATTTTCGGGGCCACCCTGAGTGCGCGTGAGGTTAATTGGCTCATTGACAAGGAATACGCCTGTGATCTTGATGATATTCTCTGGCGACGAACCAAGCTGGGCCTGCATATGACAGAGCCAGAGGTTGAGTCTTTGCGCGACTGGCTCCAAACGCGCATGACGATGGGGATAGGGGGAGGACAGCGATGACTCTGGAACTAGAGAGCGTGTCAAAGGTCGTTGCGGGCCAGACGCAGATTTGGCCCACCAGTCTGACCCTCGACAAGGGGACGATGAATGTCCTGTTGGGTCCAACGCGGTCGGGGAAGACCTCGCTCATGCGTTTGATGGCGGGGTTGGATAAACCAGCGACGGGGCGCGTTCTGTGGAATGGGGGGGATGTGACGGGCCTGCGGGTTCAAGAGCGGCAAGTCGCGATGGTCTATCAACAGTTTATCAACTATCCCTCCTTGAGTGTCTATGACAATATTGCCTCGCCCTTGCGACTTTTGGGGCGTTCTGCGCCGGATATTGAACGTGCAGTCAAAAAGGTTGCGGATATGATGAAGCTGACCCCGATGCTGGGGCGCAAGCCGTTGGAACTGTCGGGGGGGCAACAGCAACGCTGTGCCCTGGCCAGGGCTCTTGTGAAGGGGGCCGGGCTGGTGTTACTGGATGAGCCGCTGGCCAATCTTGACTATAAATTGCGCGAGGAATTGCGTATTGAAATCCCCGCCATTTTCGAGGAATCGGGGGCCATTTTTGTCTATGCCACGACTGAACCCGAAGAAGCTCTGCTCTTGGGCGGGAAGACTGCGACGCTTTGGGAAGGGCGTGTGACCCAGTTTGGGCCGACGCCCGATCTCTATCGCCATCCCGTCGATATCACAACGGCGCGTGTGTTCAGCGACCCGCCGATGAATGTCCTGACGATCAAAAAAGCGGGGCAAGAGATTTTCTATCCAGATGGGAGCGCGGTTACGGCTATTGGCCCGTTGGCTGATCTGGCCCCGGGGAACTATTTTGCGGGTTTTCGCCCCAACCATCTGACACTCCGACCCCTTGTGGCAGAGTCTCTGTCGTTTGAAACCCGGCTGATGGTGACCGAGTTGACGGGTTCGGAAAGTTTTTTGCATCTCGATTATCAGGGAGAAAAGTGGGTCGGGCTGGTTCAAGGCGTTCACGATTTTGTCCCGGGGGTGTCCCTGTGGCTTTATCTCAACCCGCGACAGCTCTATGTTTTTGATGCGCAGGGGGCTTTGGTCGTCTCTGCCTCCTCTGCACGGAGTTAACGGCAATGGTTGAAATCATACTTGACGCGCTTGCCCATTCTTACCATCCCGATCCGCATTCAGAAGACGACTTCGCGCTCAAATCCCTTAGTCGTGTTTGGGCGGATGGGGAAGCCTATGCCCTGCTTGGGGCCTCGGGTTGTGGCAAGTCAACCTTGTTGAATATTATATCCGGGCTGTTGCAACCCAGTCAGGGCCGTATTTTATTTGATGGTGTCGATGTGACGCGCACCAGCACAGCCGCGCGCAATATCGCGCAGGTTTTTCAATTTCCCGTGGTCTATGACACGATGAGCGTGCGCGATAATCTTGCTTTTCCCTTAAAAAATCGTGGGGCGGAGGCCGCCTATATTGCCAGGCGTGTACAGGACATTGCGGCGATGATTGGCATGGCGGATGACCTTGATCGCCGCGCCCGTGGTTTGTCTGCGGAGGCCAAGCAAAAAATATCGCTGGGGCGCGGCATGGTGCGTGAGGATGTCAACGCCCTGTTGTTTGACGAACCCCTGACCGTTATTGATCCACAGATGAAGTGGGAACTGCGTACACAGCTCAAGGCTTTGCACCATGAATTTGGTCATACCATGATCTACGTCACCCACGACCAGACCGAGGCCCTGACCTTTGCGAATAAGGTCGTGGTGATGTATGATGGGCGTGTGGTGCAGATTGGCCCACCGCAGGATCTGTTTGAAAAGCCCGCACATACCTTTGTTGGCTATTTCATCGGTTCCCCCGGGATGAATGTGATTCCTGCCCGGGTTACCGGGAACCGGCTGATGATAGGGGACGAGACACTGACATTGAGGCAGTCCTATCCGTCGTTGCAGGGCAAGGTTGAAATCGGGGTGCGCCCTGAATTTGTCACGTTGGGCGCGGACGAAGATAAAGGCGGGGGCTTGCCCGTTACGGTGCAGCGGATCGAAGACGTCGGGCGGCGGACGATTGTTCGTGCGGATTTGTTTGGTCAGGCGATTGATAGTGTTGTTGATGAAGGAACCGCGTTGCCTCCGGAGATAACCCGCGTGTTTTTTGATCCACAAAAAATCAATGTCTATGTCAACGACTGGTTGGTGGAGGGCATCTAATGGACAAAACAGCCAATCAGAAAGCATGGTTTTTGGTTGCTCCGGTTCTGGTTCTTGTCGCCTTTTCGGCGGTGATTCCGCTGATGACGGTTGTCAACTATTCGGTGCAGGATACCTTTGGCAATAACCAGTTTTTTTGGGTGGGGTTGGAATGGTTTGCGGAGATGCTCCAGTCTCAACGGATGTGGGACGCTCTCTGGCGGCAGTTGATGTTTTCAGGTCTTATCCTGGCGATTGAAATTCCGCTCGGAATCCTTGTCGCGCTGAATATGCCCAAAAACGGCTTTTGGTCGGGGTTTTGTCTGGTCTTGATGTCGCTTCCCCTCTTGATTCCGTGGAATGTGGTCGGGACGATCTGGCAGATTTTCGGGCGCGTTGACATTGGTCTGTTGGGCTATACGCTTGCTGGCCTTGGCATCAGTTACAACTATACCCAAGATATTTTCGCGGCTTGGGCGACGATTATTGTGATGGATGTCTGGCATTGGACGTCGTTGGTGGCTCTTTTGGCCTTTGCGGGTTTGAAATCGATTCCTGATGCCTATTATCAGGCGGCCCGTATCGATCAAGCCTCGCGCTGGAGTCTGTTTCGTTATATCGAATTGCCCCGGATGCGGGGGGTTTTGATGATTGCAATCCTGTTGCGCTTTATGGATAGCTTTATGATCTACACCGAACCATTTGTCGTGACCGGAGGTGGGCCGGGTAATGCTACTACCCTGCTATCGATTGATCTGGTCAAGATGGCGTTGGGTCAGTTTGATCTCGGCCCGGCGGCGGCCTTTTCCATTATGTATAACCTCGTGATTTTGACGCTGGCCTATATTTTCTACAGCATCATGACCACACTGGATCAAAGGGACAGATGATGACCCGTCGAACGTCTTGCTTTGTGATGGCACTTTATTTGCTTTTTCTGCTCTTGCCGATCTATTGGCTTGTCAATATGAGCCTCAAGCCCAACAGTGAAATCCTCAATAGCTTCACCCTGTGGCCGCGTGATCTGACCTTTGCCAACTATGTCACGATCCTGACCAATCCGGCGTGGTATTGGGGTTATATCAATTCGCTGATCTATGTTGTGATGAGCACCCTTATCAGTCTGGCGGTGGCGTTGCCTGCGGCCTATGCTTTTAGCCGCTATCGCTTTTTGGGGGATAAACATCTCTTTTTCTGGTTGCTGACCAACAGGATGGCCCCGCCTGCTGTTTTTGCGTTGCCTTTTTTTCAGCTCTATTCCTCAGTGAATTTATTTGATACCCATATTGCAGTGGCCTTGGCGCACTGTTTGTTTAACGTGCCGTTGGCGGTGTGGATTCTCGAAGGCTTCATGAGTGGCGTTCCCCGGGAAATTGACGAAACGGCCTATATTGACGGCTATTCCTTTGGACATTTTTTTGTCAAGATTTTCATGCCGCTCATTTCATCGGGAATTGGGGTTGCGGCCTTTTTTTGTTTTATGTTTTCGTGGGTGGAACTGTTGCTCAGCCGCACCCTGACCACCGTAGATGCCAAACCGATTGCGGCGATTATGACGCGTACGCAGGGGGCGGCCGGGATTGATTGGGGTGTGTTGGCCGCCGCCGGGGTCTTGACACTGGTTCCCGGGGCCTTGGTGATCTATTTTGTCCGCAATTACATTGCCAAGGGCTTTGCGTTGGGGCGTGTCTAACAGAGGAGGGTTTTATGGACTGGATGGCGTGGACTCTGCCGACAGCGTTGTTTTTTGGTGCTCTTGTCGCCACGCTGGCAGTCTTTATCCTCTTGGCGATTAAATATCCTGAAACACCGCGCAAGGGTATTTTGGGGATGAATACGACGCGCGGAGATCGTCTGTTTATCACACTTCTCGGTTCGGCTTTTATCAATCTGGCCTGGCTGGGGATGGTTGGCACAAATCAACCCGTTGTGCTGATTTTTTGCGCTCTCTATGCCCTTGCGGTTTTTCGCTGGGTGTGAAAAGAATGGGGGGTATGAAAAAGATAGGGTGTTCAAAGCAAGTTTTTACCGAAACCAGGGAGGATATAATGGTTAATAAACTTAAAACCGGTGCGGCACTGGTGCTGGGCCTCGGGCTGTTCACGGGGCCTGTACATGCGGATATGGGGGCAGCAAAGGCCTTTTTGGATAAGGAAATTGGTGATCTGTCAGTACTCTCGCGCGCCGAACAAGAAGCCGAGATGCAGTTTTTTGTTGAGGCGGCCAAGCCCTTTGCAGGCATGGAGATTCGGGTTGTGTCCGAGACCATCGCTACTCACCAATACGAAAGTGAGGTATTGGCTCCTGCCTTTGAGGCCATTACCGGAATCAAGCTGACTCACGATTTGATTGGTGAGGGCGACGTTGTTGAAAAACTCCAAACACAGATGCAGTCAGGCGAAAATATCTATGATGCCTATATCAATGACTCGGATTTGATCGGGACGCACTGGCGTTATCAGCAGGTGCGCAACCTGACGGACTGGATGGCGGGGGAGGCCGCAGATGTGACCCTGCCGACGCTCGACCTTGCGGATTTTATTGGCACTGGCTTCACCACTGGCCCGGATGGGAAACTTTATCAACTGCCGACCCAGCAATTCGCCAACCTCTACTGGTTTCGCTATGATTGGTTCAATGATGCGAAAAACAAGGCCGATTTTAAGGTAGCCTATGGTTATGACCTTGGCGTTCCGGTGAACTGGGCTGCCTATGAAGACATTGCAGAATTTTTCACCGGGCGTGATCTCTCCCACTTGGGGGTTGAAGGCGATGTCTTTGGCAATATGGACTATGGCAAGAAAGATCCCTCGCTGGGGTGGCGTTACACGGATGCCTGGATGTCGATGGCGGGCATGGGCGATGTGGGTGAACCCAATGGCCTGCCTGTTGATGAGTGGGGCATTCGTGTCAATGACAAGGCACAACCTGTAGGTTCTTGTATGGCACGCGGTGGGGCAACCAATGCGCCTGCGGCGGTCTATGCCATCACCAAAGCGATTGAGTGGTTGGAAAAATACGCCCCTCCTGCGGCGGCGGGGATGACCTTTTCCGAGGCCGGGCCGATTCCGGCACAGGGCAACGTGGCCCAACAGATGTTCTGGTACACGGCCTTTACTGCTGATACGGTGAAGCCGGGCCTGCCAGTGATGAATGACGATGGCACGCCAAAATGGCGCATGGCCCCGTCACCCCACGGTGTCTATTGGAAAGACGGTCAGAAGATTGGCTATCAGGATGCCGGATCATGGACGCTGATGAAATCCACGCCCCTTGATCGGGCAAAGGCGGCGTGGCTCTACGCTCAGTTTGTGGTCTCTAAAACCGTTGATCTCAAAAAATCTGACGTCGGATTGACCTTTGTTCGTAAAAGTACGATTGATAGCCAGCACTTTAGCGACCGTGCGCCCAAGCTGGGGGGGCTGGTTGAATTTTACCGTTCTCCGGCGCGGGTGCAATGGTCGCCAACGGGAACCAATGTCCCGGACTATCCAAAGCTGGCGCAGTTGTGGTGGCAGAACATCGGCGATGCCATGTCAGGGGCCAAGACACCACAGGCGGCCCTCGATTCACTTTGTGCCGATCAGGAGCGCGTCCTGAAGCGCCTTGAACGCGCGGGCGTTCAGGGGGATATTGGCCCCAAACTCAACGATGAAAAGGGTGCGGACTATTGGTTGTCACAGCCCGGCGCACCCTATGCCAAGTTGGACAACGAAGATGAAAAGCCAATGACGGTGTCTTATGACGAGCTGATTAAATCTTGGCAATAGTCTTGCGAGAGGGGGCGCACTGCGCCCCCTCTGATAAGTAAACAGCGATGAAATATATTCTTGCGATCGATCAGGGCACGACATCGACGCGGGCTATTCTCTTTGACGAGAGCCTTAATTCTGTTGCGGTGTCGCAGGACGAGTTCCCCCAGCATTTTCCGCATTCGGGTTGGGTCGAACATGATCCGGATGATCTCTGGGCGGGGGTGGCGGGAAGCTGTCGGGCGGTGATTGAACGCGCAGGCGTTGATCCTGCTGATGTTTTATCGATCGGGATCACCAACCAACGTGAAACAACGGTGGTGTGGGACAAGGTAACAGGTCAGGCCATCGCGAATGCCATTGTCTGGCAGGATCGACGCACAGCTGATGACTGTCGTGCGTTGCGGGCGGCAGGACACGAAGACCTCTTTGCGGATCGAACGGGTTTGGTGATTGATCCGTATTTTTCAGCAACGAAGCTCAAATGGATTTTGGATCATGTTGCGGGGGCGCGGGGATTGGCGCACGACGGGCGGTTGTTGTTCGGGACAGTGGACAGCTTTTTGATTTGGAAGCTGACGGGGGGCACAGTTCACGCTACCGATGCGACCAATGCAGCGCGAACCATGCTTTATGATATTCGCAAAGGGCGTTGGAGTCAGACGATCTGTGATCTTCTTGATATTCCGATGCAGATGTTGCCCGAAGTGCGCGACAGTGCCGCCGACTATGGTCACAGCCGCGCCGATCTTTTGGGGCGAGCCATTCCGATCTGTGGGGTGGCGGGCGATCAACAGGCCGCGACCGTTGGGCAGGCGTGCTTTGAGCCGGGAATGCTCAAAGTCACCTATGGCACGGGGTGCTTTGCCTTACTGAATACAGGTCAAACGCCTGTGCGTTCTCAAAACCGCCTGCTGACAACCATTGCCTATCAACTGAACGGAACGCCGACCTATGCCCTCGAAGGTTCGATCTTTGTCGCCGGGGCGGTTGTCCAGTGGTTGCGTGATGGTCTGCGCCTGATTCATCAGGCCTCGGATACTCAAACACTGGCGGAACAGGCCGACCCAACGCAGCGTATTATGTTGGTTCCTGCTTTTACCGGGCTGGGTGCGCCCTATTGGAATCCAGAATGTCGGGGGGCTATTTTTGGTCTGACGCGCAATTCGGGGCCAGCGGACTTTGCCCGTGCCGCCCTTGAAAGTGTTGGCTATCAAACCCGCGACCTGCTCGAGGCGATGTTGTCTGATCTAGGGCAAGATTTTCACAAGGCCCTCTTGCGCGTTGATGGGGGCATGAGCGCGTCTGATTGGGCGATGCAGTTCCTTGCTGACATCACCAACCGCCCCGTTGACCGCCCGCGCGTTTTGGAGACAACAGCACGCGGGGCGGCTTGGCTGGCAGGTTTTCAGGTAGGGGGGCTACCAGATCAAGAAACCTTTGCCAGGGACTGGGCACTGGAGCGTGCTTTTCGCCCTCGGATGAGCGAAGACTGCCGCGCCGAAAAATATCAAGACTGGCAAGCCGCTGTGCAAGGTACCTTGCGCTATTAAAGCGCGTTTTCTGCCTCACTTCGGGGCGGCGCAGACCGCCCGGGGTGCTTCGATGTCAACCAGCCCTCTGCTCGAAGACCCCCAAGAACGCATGGCAGGCCGACACCCTTTCATCTCGACACCCCCTACCACGGCCACGAAAAAGACTACGGCCCCGGCTTTGCCCGCGTCGACTTTGAACGTCTCGCCAGCCTCAAGGGCTGCTTATCCTCTCGCTCAATGATCGCCTTGAGGTGCGGGCGACCCGTCAAGGACTTTGAGATTGATGTTGTGACAACCAGCGACTCCATCGCCCGCGCGAGGACAACCAGCGAAGTCTTGATCTCCAGATGTAAGGTGCGATTTTCTCTGGCAATACAACCCCGTACGCCTTTTTATCACGGAATGTGGGACTCAATCCAATCCCATACAGGCTCGGCAACATCCTGCGTACGGTATGACAATTTTCTCATAACGCAACTTTGTTGAAAACGCTATAATACAAATATCATCTCGTAGCTATAGTATCTAAAGATGGATCCAAGCTGTTTTAAGGTCGCAGTATTTGTCTAGAGCGTGTAATGATTTGTCATGACCATTGCCAGATTGCCGCACTCCGCCCAACGGCACAGTCAGGTCGGATCCGCCGTAGCTGTTAATGTGAACCATTCCGGCACGAATACCCGCGATCATCCGGTGCGCACGACTGAGGTCGGCAGTCCAGACCCCCGATGCAAGCCCATAAACTGTTGCATTGGCGAGGCGCAAGGCTTCATCCTCATCCTTGAAGGAACTCACAGCCAGAACTGGTCCAAAGACCTCATTCTGAAACAGGTGGTCATCGGGTTTGACCTCCGCGATGACAGTTGGTGCCATATAGTATCCGCCTGTTTCTGCGAGAAGGCGCTGACCCCCCGTACGCAGTTGTGCACCCTCGGCCTCTGCACGCTTAACAAAAGCCAGATTGGCATCCAATTCGCAAAGACTGTGAACAGCACCGATCTGACTATTCAGATCCAGCGGATCACCAACGCGAAAGGAGTCAGCATGATGACAGATTGCAACGACAAAATCCTCGTAAATGTCTTCCTGTACCAGCAGGCGTGACCCTGCAATACAAACCTGACCAGAGTTTCGGAATATCCCGGCTGCAGAGGCCTGCGCTGCCCGATCCAGATCCGGAGCATCAGCAAAGACAATATTCGGTGACTTTCCCCCTAGTTCGAGAAAGCAACGCTTCAGATTTGAACGTGCGGAATACTCAAGCATACGGCGTCCCGTTCTCCCGGATCCGGTAAAAGCCAGAACATCAACATCCATAGACATGGCCAAGGCTTCCCCCACAACAGATCCCTGCCCGGTCACGACATTAAGTACTCCGTCCGGCAGTCCGGCCTCCGAGGCCAATTCTGCAATTTTCAACAGACCCAGCGATGCACTTTCCGAAGGCTTGAGAACAACTGAGTTCCCGACGGCAAGTGCCGGAGCAATTTTCCAGCTTCCAATCATCAAGGGAAAATTCCAGGGTACAATCGCCCCGACAACCCCGACAGCCACACGATGCACCAACCCCAGAATCTCACCGGATGTCGGGGCAATTTCACCATGAACCTTATCAATCGACTCAGCATAAAAACGAAAGGTCGCAGCAGAAGACAAGGCTTCCGCCTTGAAAGCCATGGAAATTTCCGTTCCGTTGTCACGCACCCCCAGAACAGCAATTTCAAGAGCGCGCTCTTCAATCAGTTCCGCCAGCCTCAGAAGAACCTTTTTTCGCCCGGACGGGGCCATCTGCGCCCAACGACCATCCTCGAAAGCTCGACGCGCCGCAGTCACCGCATCCGCAACATCACAGGCTGTCCCCTCGGCAATTCTTGTAAAGGGTTGACCGTCAATTGGTGAAATCACATCAACCCAAGTCTCCGCACTATGAAAAGCTCCGTCGATAAAGTGTCCGCAGGCGGGGATTGTCCGGGTGCGCAAAACATTGATTTCAGACTGTTCCATAGTTCATTATCCTGTGTGTGTTGAGGTTTCATCGTCCCGAGCCAAGGGTTGAGGACGAATTCTTTCACGCTGTTCAAGGATCAAGGTACGCACATGCACCATCAGAACAAGAATGATGGCACCAAAGAGGACTGCGGCAATCGGTCTGTCGATAAAATCCAGAGGTTCTCTGACCCGCGCCATGGCACTGCGGAGCCGAACTTCCATAATTCCTCCCAAGACCATACCCAGAATAATCGGAACAATTGGTAGATTCAGCCGTTTAAGAATCAAGCCAAACACACCAAAGCCCGCTGCAACAAGACAATCCGTGACAGAATTGCGTAAGCTGTAAACTCCGACAAATGACAGAATCAGGATTGCGATCCCCAGACAACGCGTTGGTACACGAGTCAAGAAAATCAGTGTATTTGTCGAAAACAATAGAAAAGACAGAACTATAATATTTAATAAAATCAAAGACACATAGAGTGCTAAAACGAAATCAAAATGATTTTCAAAAAGCTGAGGGCCAGGAACGACGCTATGGACATAAAAAACAGACAGCATCATGGCTGTCAGCGATTCCCCGGGAATCCCGAGGGCCAGTAGAGGAATCATCGCTGCACCAGGAACAGCATTATTTGCTGCCTCAGAGGCCACAAGCCCTTCGGGCGATCCTTCGCCAAATTTTTCAGGTGTCCTCGAGGTTTTCCGCGCATAACTATAAGATAGGAACTGGGACGTAAACTCCCCAACAGCAGGAATCATCCCCATCAAAACGCCAACAGACGCAGAAACAGTCGCAATACGCCGAAAGCCGATCAACTCTTTAAACCCAGAAAAAAGACTTCCCGAAACATGTGTTTTTTCTGGCTTGTGATCTTTATCAACAAGCAAAAGTAAGGCCTGTGAAATCGCAAAAAGTCCCAGAACAATTACAATCAGATCAATGCCGGATCCCAGCCAGCTCTGATCAAAGGTAAAGCGCTTTGTGTATGTGACAGGCTCCAAACCGATAGTCTGAAGAAATATCCCGAAAAAGGCGAGCATTGCAGCTGCGAAAGTTTGCCCACGGTGAGCAAGAACAACCAGTAAAAGCCCAAGAAATGCAACCAGAAAAATTTCCCGGCTACCAAAATGCGGCGCAATCATGGCCAGAACAGGTGAAAGCACCATCAGACAAACGACGGAGAAAATTCCTCCGAAAAAAGAGGCTGAATAAGCTAAAGCCAAAGCCCTGCGCCCCTGTCCCTTTCTGGTCATTGGGTAACCATCATAGGTCGTCAGAGCATTGGCTGCTGTGCCCGGGGTATTCATCAGGATCGCTGGAATGGCTCCACCATACATTGAGGATCCGTACACTCCCAGCAATAAGGTGAGGCCCACAATCGGTTCAAAGGAAAAGGTCGCTGGCAACAAAATCGCGATAGCAACTGCCGCCCCGACTCCGGGCAAAGCCCCAATGACTACCCCACCAACTGATCCGATCAGCAAAGCCAAAAGAACGTCCCACTGAAAAAGCAGAAACAGACTTGAAACCAGTGTTTCCATCTATTCACATCCCTACAGGTAGTTCAAGGCAAAGAGACGCAGAGAGTTCGGCAAGAAGGTATAGAGTTCGCCCGCAGGAATTTTGACCTGAAGAGCACCACGAAAAATCACAACAACGGCCACACCGGAAAGCACGGAAAAAACGACCGAGTGCCATGACCGAAACCCTGCACGCCACGCCAGAAAAAGCGCAAGAAAAAGGGTCGAGAGCAAATAACCAAGCCAAGGAACAATTAGAACATAAAGAAAAAAATAAGATACATATTCCAGGGAACTGAACCAGAAAAAGACTTCCGCCCAACGCCCGGGAATACGGGGCGACACTGCTGAACTGACAAAATGCAAAAACGCAAAAAAGGCCATGCCACTGACAGAAATTGTTGGCCAGAGTGCGGGTTGCGCAAACCACTTGGCCTGCTTTGCAACCACTGTCTGATCACCAATCTGTGAAAGTAGAAAGAGAGATAGCATCAGAAAAGCCAGTGCAAAGACAATGTCCCCGGGGCGGCGATAGCGACGAAAGATATCCTGAAGTGTTTTTGCAATCATGCCCCTACCTTTAAGAAAGACAAGCGTGGTATTACTCGTTCAGCAGAGCATTGACCTTCTCAACCACCTTTCCATCTGATGCAATGCGGGTACGAGCCTGTTCCGCATCTTCCCAATAAACCAAAGTCCCCGTTTCGCGCATAAAATTCAATGCCTTTTCAGATTTCATAGCCTTGCGTGCGGCTGCTTCAATCTTGTCACGGGCCACCTGCGGCACATCTGCACGCACAAAAAGACCGTTCCACAGAGAGGCCTTCATTTCCGGAATAATCCGGGCAATAGTCGGGACACCAGAGAGTTGCGGGATAGGGGCATCTGTCACAGAAATCAAAACATTGATCTGATCAAGACAGGGGAGAAACATGGGGAGTGGTCCACTGACCACATCAGCATCGCCAGAGGTCAAGGTATTACAGTCCATGGCATCAAAGGCCGCTTCACTCGAAAACTCAAAACCTGACTGAAGTGCTGCGGCAAATGTCACCTGTGTCGGGAGTAAAAACGACCCCAGATGCCCTAGCATGACATCATTCTCCTGTGCATAGGTCGCCAGCTTTTCCCAGCTGGAATAGGGTGCATCACCGCGTGTAGCAATAACAAAAGGGTAAGTCAGGAAAATTCCGATAGGTTCAAAAGGGTTTGGCGACAGCTCGGGAATACCAATGGTCGGCCCGATCACTGGAACACCAGCCACAAAGGATCCTATTGTATAACCATCCGCAGGAGCATTGGCGACCGAAACAGCCCCTGGGAAGGGGCCACCTCCACCGCCAGGCCGATTTACGACGGCTGCCGGAATGCCGTACATATTTTGGAATTCGCTCGCAATCAGGCGCGTTAGAGTATCCTCGGCATCTCCGGGCGGGAAAGGTACAACAAATTCAACTGGCTTCTCAGGGTACTCTGCACGAGCAGGCAAACCTACGAGTCCTCCGAGGCACGAAGCAACAACCGTACAAAACAGAATTCCAAACTTTTTCATCGTAGATTTTCCTTCACTATCTGGCATCAACGAGTGAACCACCCCTCAGGCACCCATCTTGCTTTGCCTGTTTTTCAAAGTACGCCTCTCAAGTCTGTCTTTAATGGTTTATAAATCAAACCAGTATTTTATTTTCTGGACAGGAAACACTTCAGGAAATGACTTGTCAAGGCATTTTTTAACGTGTTAATGTTTTGTATAATGAACCTTTATTTTATTTATGATTGCTTTTCCATCTGATTCTTGACAATCTTAGGCAGAGAATCAAACTCTATTAGAGAGGATTGCACATATGACAACAGTTGAAAAAGCTATTGGAATACTTGATTTTTTTTCAACGCAGACACCTGAGATCGGCTTGGCAAAACTCTGCTGTATGGCCCAGCGGGACAAGGCGACAACCTACCGCTATCTATCCGCACTTGAGGCCTGTGGATTTGTGGAGCAGAATCCAGCGACGAAGGCTTGGCGCATTGGTCCGGGCGTTCTCCATCTGGCCTGGCTCAGGGAACACACTGTTCCACGCCGGGTCGGAACCCTTCCAGCCCTGAAGCGGCTTGCAAAATCCACAGGGGAAACAGCACATGTTGCTGTTTTATCAGGGTCATGCCTGCACACACTTGCCTGTGAGGTATCAACTGACCACAGAACCCGAGCCACAGTTGACGTGGCACAGTTACCGCTCCACGCCACAGCATCGGGGATTTGCGCTCTCACTTTTGGTCCATCGTCCCTTCTGGAAAGCTTGTCCTCGGCTCGTCTGAAACACTACACCCCGTACACCAGAACGCACAGGGATGATCTGGGCGCACTTGTGGAAAAGGCGCGTGCAACGGGATTTGGTATTTCTGATCGCGGATTTGACGAAGATGTTTTCGGCATTGCCGCCCCCCTCTACGAGGCGTCGGGATTCCTGGCGGGAACAGTCGCCGTGGCGAGCGTTGCCCGTCGGATGACCCAAGACCTTGAACGCATTATTTTCCAGAACCTCGCAAAGGCCGCTCGGGAAATCACGCACAACTGGGGCGGAACATTTCCTGCCTGCAATGGCGCGTACTCTGAAATACAGAAAGGATAATACCATGACCAAATCAAACTTCCTCAAGGAAAATAACGCGCGCGCCTTCTGGCACCCCATGGCACACCCGGCAATTAGTATCACTAGCCCGCCAGATATCATTGTCAGGGGTAAAGGTGTCAGTATCGTTGATATTGATGGTCACGAAACTGTTGATGCAGTAGGTGGACTGTGGAATGTCAACCTGGGATACTCCTGCGCAACCGTAAAACAGGCCATCTGTGACCAGCTGGACAAACTGCCCTACTACTCAACTTTCCGTGGGACCTCCAACGATGCTGTCATTGAACTCAGTACCCTATTGAAAGATTTCTTTGCACCTGACGGGATGTCTCGGGCTTTCTTTACCTCTGGCGGCTCAGACAGCGTTGAAGTTTCACTCCGTCTGGCACGCCAATACCACAAGCTACGTGGCGAAGCTGGACGTGTGAAGTATCTCAGCCTGAAAAAAGGCTATCACGGCACCCATACAGGCGGTGCTTCTGTCAACGGAAATAGTAAGTTCCGCAACGCCTATGAACCCCTGATGCCTGGTTGCTTCCACATTCCAGCCCCCTGCAGTTATCGCAATCCCTTCGATGAATCAGATCCTGCACGCCTGGCACAGCTTTGCCTTGCCGCACTGGAGGATGAAATCAAATACCAGAACCCTGCAACCATCGCAGCCTTCATCATGGAGCCGATTTTGGGGGCGGGGGGTGTCATTCCACCGCATGAAAGCTTTATGCCAAGTGTACGCGATATATGTTCAAAATACGGAATTCTGTTGATCGCTGACGAAGTCATTACCGCCTTTGGTCGAACCGGAAGCTGGACCGGTTCACGCCACTGGGGAGTTCAACCAGACCTCATGTGTACCGCCAAGGCCATTACAAACGGCTATTTTCCCTTTGGTGCCGTCATGATTGCCGACCACATTGCCACACTTTTTGAGAGCGACAGGTCAGACAGAGGAGACATTGGTTCAGGTTACACTTACTCAGGGCACCCGGTCGGGGCCGCTGCCGCTATTGCCTGCCTACAGGAAACACAGCGGCAAAAGGTCACAGACAACGCCGCTGCACGGGGAGCAGAACTATTCGCAGGATTACAGAAACTTCAGGAGAAATACACGGCAATCGGTGATGTGCGTGGCGGGCACGGGTTGATGTGTGCACTGGAACTGGTGGCAGACCGAGCCACGAAAGCCCCGATTGACCAGAAAACAATCAATCGTATCCACCGCACTACCTATGAACAAGGAGCAATGGTGCGTGTCTCCGGCAATACAATTATTCTCTCCCCACCACTTGTGCTCAGCGCAGAAGATGTTCAGACTATTCTGAACGCTCTAGATCAGGGGTTTCGTACAGAAGTATAAAAACTCCTGCAAAAGGCACCCTAGCCAACAGGGGCGCATGCGAGATACGACATGGGCCCCTGTCGAGGAAAATTTATGAAAAAGTCTTTAATTGTTAATTAAACAATATAATCATGATGTGATAGTTCCGCCGTAGCTGTTAAGGTGGATCATGACACTCGCTTGCAACTGTAACGTGACGTTGCGCTGTCCTCATGGTTTAATCCTCCTGTGCAACAGGGACAGGAAAAACCGCCTGTGTGTGGGTAAGCTTTGCTTTTCGAGCACTTACCGAACCACTGTCCGGATGTTCCGGCACAAAAGATTGGAAACGGATCCGCAACAGGTGAGCCTGACAGCAGTCACAAAAACGCCCCGTTATGCGGGCACTAAACCTGTGTCAACTGCTCCCCGCCCATCGTCTCCGACAGGTTAGATCAAGTTCCAAGATCTGCGCCCAGGTTTGAGGACTTGATCTGAACTGCCAGATAAAAAAACTCTATCCCATCTGTTGGGGTAAAACCAGAACAAGCCACGGAACCAAGACCAAGAGAGCGAGTCGCAGAATGTCGGCGATCCAAAAGGGAGTGACACCGCGAAAAATAGTGGCGGTGGACACAGAGCCAACAACGCCCTTGAGGACAAAGACATTCAGGCCAATGGGTGGGGTGATGAGGGAAATTTCCGTGACGACCACCACTACGATTCCGAACCAGATAGAATCATAGCCGAGCGATGTCACGAGGGGGAAAAAAATCGGCACGGTCAATAGCATCATCGACAGCGATTCAAAAACACAGCCCAAAATCAAATAAATGCACAGGATCATCCCCATCACGACAAAGGCTGGAACGTCAAAGGCCGTTACCAACGCAATCAAGGCTTCGGGTAGTCCGGCGAGGTTGATGAAGTTGGAAAAGGTTTGCGCCCCGATCAGCACGGTAAAGAGTGCGGCGGTGGTCAGGGTGGTTTCTTTGAGCACTTCAAAAACGGATTCAAGGCTCAGGCCCCCGCGCAACAGGGCAATGACAAAGGCCCCTGTTGCGCCCATTCCTGCGGCCTCAGTCGGGGAAAAGGTCAGGTTCAGCGGCGCAACGTCAAAGACCCCATAAAGTCCGCCGATGACGAGGAAAAACAGCAAGAGCACTGCCCACACCGCGCGTAAGGCCTCAAGCCGTTCGCGAGTGCTGGCCCGTTGTCCTGCCGGGCCGGCCTGTGGGGTGCGCCAGACACTCCAGCGCACGGCCAGCAGGTAAAAGAAAATTCCCAACAGACCGGGCAAAACACCTGCCATGAAGAGCTTGCCAATGGAGCTTTCGGTCAAGAGGCCATAGATCACCAAAACCACCGAGGGCGGGATCAAGATGCCGAGCGTCCCGCCAGCAGCAATCGCGGCGGTGGACAGGGTATCGGCGTAGCCATAGCGGCGCATTTCGGGCATGGCGACCTTGGACATTGTGGCGGCTGTGGCTAGTGATGACCCACAAATCGCTGAAAAACCGCCACAGGCGGCAACAGTCGCCATCGCCAACCCCGCCGCGAAAGTGACCTAAAAAGGCATTGGACAGGCGATAGAGATCACGCGCCATGCCGCCCTTGTTGACAAAAAAGCCCATCAAAATAAATAGAGGAATAACGCTCAGGCTGTAATCTTGGGCCGTGTCCATGGTTTGGCGGCTGACCATCGACAGGGCCGCCTTCAATCCCCGCTCAGACACAGTCGAACCGCCCCGCTCCCACGCGAACCCCAAAACACCGACAAAGCCCATGGCAAAGGCGATGGGCATACGCAACAACACCAGAACTAAAACAGCAAAAAAACCAATCACGGCGGCGGTCATTGTTGGCCCCCCGCACTGGAGTTAGAGGAACGGGAAAGAAGAGTCCGCAGGCCATGAATAACCAAGGCAGTTGCAGTGGCCCCCAGTGTCAGGGCGATAAACCAGCCAACCCAAAAGGCTGGAATGCCGAGGTACTCGGTCACATCGCCATAGTCTCGCGCCCGTTCTGCCAGCACCATCACCCGCCAAGCCGGCCAGACTATCAAGACACCGCAGATCAAAAACAACAAGCTATCGCGCAGACGTTCAAGGTGTAAAAGTTGGAAAAGACCATCACAAAGATCAACGGCAATGTGTTTTTGTTGAACCGAGACCAGCGGCAGAACCGAAAAAACAATCACCGCCATGAGCAAACGTGTCACTTCGGTCGCGGCCTCAATGGGGGCGTTCAACAGCGAACGGAACAGAACATCGCAAAAGGTTAAACCCATCAAGACGAAGAGAGCCGCAGAGGCAACGAAAACCGGAATCCGCGCTAAAAAAAAACAAAAATAACGCATTAGATTGCTATCCTGTCTAGCACCGGGGCGGAAAAAACCTTCCCCGCCCCGGATTTTACAACGAGACTTTACAGATGAGACCCCTAGTTCCGGGTCATTTCCGTTTGGATGTCCGCCACTGCCGTGCGGGCATTAACACCAGTTTTTTCGGTGACTTCGGCAATGACATCTGTGCGGATTTTTGCGGCAATTTTCTTAAAAGCGGCCACATCTGCGGCGGTTGCGCGGTGGATGGCGTTATCGGCGGTTGATTTTGTTGCCTCTATTCCAGTCTGGTCAATTTCATCCCACATAGCCCCCGCCATCCGGCTCAAGGGTTCGCCAAAGACCCTGTCCTCCAGGGCTGTCTGGAGGTCGGCGGGCAGGTCGGCAAAGACATCCTTGCTCATAATCAACCCGAACGACCCGCGATAGAGACCGCCGGGCATCCAGTACATGTTTTTCGCTACTTCGGTCAGACGCCAGCCCTTGCGCGCCTCTACCGCAATTGTGATGCCATCTGCTGTGTTGGAGGCCAGTGCCTCATAGGCTTTGGAGGCTGGAATTTGAATGCCTGTGGCCTTCAGGGCGGCGGCGACATCGCCGCCCACTCCACCCGGGACGCGCAGTTTCATATCGGCAATTTGGCTGAGGGTTGTGACGGTTTGGTTGGAATGCAGTTGTGCAGGCCCGTGAACCAGCAGGCCGATCAGCTTGACGCCGCGATGCTCGTTAGCTTTGTGCAGTGTCTTGTTATAGACCCGCCAGTGTGCAACCGATGCGGCCTCTGAGGTTCCGTTGTAGCCGGGAAGTTCGGCCAGTTTTGTCGTGACAAAACGCCCGGGCTGGTAGCCGTGAAAGATGACAGAGAGATCAGCCGCGCCGTCCATGACCAAATCCATCTGGGCGGGGGGCGGGGCGAGGCCCAGTTTGAGTTCAGCCGTAACCTTCCCATTTGTGGCCTCTTCAACCATTGTCACAAAGCGGGGCCACATTTTTTCATTCCACCCATGGGTCGGTGGCCCCCAGCTTGAAATTGTCAGTTTGTATTCTGCAACCGTTGCCGTGGCGTTCCATCCAAAACAGGTGGCAAGCACTATCGCGCATAGTGTGTAGCATTTTCTCATTTTTTATGATCTCCCTAATGGTTTGTGAGTTGTTAAAGCGCACCGATTTCCTTGTAATAGCGCACAGCACCGGGGTGCAGTTCGATCTGCCCGTCATGCCGCCCGTTATCCGGTTGGCGATTCTCATCAGCAATTCCCCGGCACCGGAGGCCATGAGAACAGACCCTAGTCATCCGCGCCTGCCTCGTTCTGAACAAAACTTTGCCTTGCCGGGCCGCGATATTTTGCGGTTAGTTCCGAGGGAACCTCATCGCCTGTTTCAAGAAATGGCAGAACGCCGCACCGTGCAGACCTGCCGCGCATAGCGATAATATCAGCATCAGAGCGCGTGATGCGCTGGGACAGGCGGCGGCCCCACTGGGTCAGATGGTCGTAGAGGCGGTTGATTTTAACGCGATAGCCTGCGTCTTGACCAAGGTCGATAAATTCCTCGGGGTCGTTTGCGAGGTCAAAGAACATGGGACGAAAGCCGCCTTCGGCATGAATGAGCTTAAAACGTCCGTCAAAAACCATAAAGAGTCGCGCATCGCGCGGGGCAAGGTCAAGTTCATCACACTGGGGCCGGGCGGAGTAATCATATTCACTGATGACTACATCGCGCCAGTTTTCCGGTGTTTCCCCCGAAGCCATGGCAAGAGCGAACGTCCCTCAACAATATGGTCTGGAACCGTCCCTCCGGCGGTCTCGATAAAGGTCGCTGCCAGATCAATGCTTTCAACCAAGGCATTGCAGGTTGTCCCCCGGGTCGTGGCGGCAGTGTCGGAGGGATCATAGATAATGAGGGGAATTTTGACTGATGGTTGGTGGAATAGGTCTTTTTCCCCCAGCCAGTGATCGCCCAGATAATCGCCGTGATCAGAGGTCAGGACAATCATCGTGTTGTCCATCGCGCCATTGTGATCCAGATAATTCAGCAGGTGGCCCAACTGGTCATCGCACTGTTTAATCAGGCCCATATAGGTTGGAATGACTTTTTCGCGTACGCTGTTTTGTTGGAACGCGCGGGCAATTTTCCCATCCATCCAAGCCGCAAAAACGGGGTGCGGGTTTTCTCGTTCAATTGCCGCACGTACAGGCGCGGGGACGTGATCGGGGCCAAAGAAATTATGATAGGGTGCGGGGACGATATAGGGCCAATGCGGTTTGATATAGCTGACATGGGCGCACCAAGGGCCATTATTTTTTTCCATAAAGTCGATAGCCTGGCGTGTGAGCCACGGCGTTTCGCTGTCTTCTTCGCGAATGTTGGCAGGTTTGTCTGCATTGCAAAAAAACCAGCCAGAAGCTAGATCATCGCCCTCAAGCCCCGCATTGGCAAAATCGGCCCAAGGGTTGGGGCTGTCGTAGCCTTTGGATTTGAGATAGGCGTTATAGGGCGAGGGCTTTTTGTCATAAAACCCGTCAGGGCCTTCGGACCAGAGGCCGTCGTCGCGCACCCACGGATCAAAACCGCATTCGGCCTGCCGCGCCCCGATGATGCTGTCGCGTTCAAGTCCCAGCCGTTCCATGCCCGCGACATCTGCGGTCATGTGGGTTTTGCCGACCAGCCAGCAGTCCATGCCTTGCTGGCGCAGGTGGTCGCCCAAGGTCATTTCACCAACCCTGAGAGGAAAACCATTCCACTGCGCCCCGTGGGAGGAGACATAGCGTCCGGTATAAAAGCTCATGCGCGATGCCCCGCAGATGGGGGATTGCACATAGGCATTGGTAAAACGCACTCCCATCGCCGCCACTCGATCAAAATGCGGTGTTCTCAGGTGTGGATGACCCGCACAGCCCAAATAGTCCCAGCGCAACTGGTCGTACATGATGAAGAGGATGTTTTTCGCCGTTTTGGTCATGGAATCTTTATTGTTCAGGAGGCAGGGTAATTTTTTGCCCACTAAGGGCAGCAGACACCAAAACCTGACAGCTGAGGCGACTACCGGATTGGCGTTCACTGGCGGCAAAGCTGAGTAGGTCGTCTTCGTTTTCGTCCATTGGCGGGAGGTCAGCGAGGATTTCATCAGCAAAAAAGGCATGACAGGTAGCACAGGCGGCAGAGCCGTTGCAGTCCGCGTTGATGCCCTGAACATCATGATCGAGGGCGACCTTCATCACGCTGTCGCCTTCCTTGGCATGTACCGGAACCTCGGTGCCGTCTGGTTCGATAAATGTAAATTCAATCATTGTTTGTGTTGTCCTTATCCCAACAGACTGGAAGCGACACTGGCCCGCGAAAAACCCAACCGCGTTCTTGTGGTGTACCGTTCAAGCGTAGATTGGGCAGAGCGGCAAAGAGCAGGGGAACGGCAATTTCACCGACCATTTGCCGCGCAACCCATGTTCCTGCACAAAAATGCGGCCCTGCGCCAAAGGCCAGATGTTGCGCCCGGGGGCGATGGAGGTCGAATTTTTCGGGGTCTGTGAAATGGCTCCGGTCGCGGTTGGCTGCCCCGACGCAGATGCCCAGTTGGTCGTCTTTTTTTAATTCTGTATCGCCTAGAATGCTCTCTTCGCTTACCCGCCTGGGGTACATACCGATGGGGGAGACCCAGCGGATGGCTTCTTCAAAGGCGGCGGCAAAGAGTTTCGGGTTGGCCTGTGCCTGTGCCTGTTGATCGGGATTTTGCAACAGCCCCAGAACAGTCGTCAAAATGGAATCGCGCGGTTCGTTCAATCCGCCGCCGATGATGACCTTGATATTGGCGCGAATTTGGTCGATTGAATGGGGATGTTCTGCAAAGGCAATAGAGGACAAAACCGACGGATTTTTTTCGGTTCGGTGTTTGTCCATCACGCGGTCAATGGCGAGGTCGATGGCCTCGGATGCTCTTTTGGCCCGCTGTGAAATGGCGGGGTCATTTTGGTAGTTACCCACCCCATCCATCAGGGCTTGAGACCATTCGGCAATGTCGCGCCAGGCGACCCCTTCCAAGCCGAGAAGATCAATCAAAGACAATGATGCAAGCGGGGCGGCGAAGTCGTCAAAAAGATCACCCTGTTCCCCCCGTGCGCGAAAGTCATCAATCAGATCAGATGCGATGGCCTGAAACCGTGGCCCCCAGTGTTTTTTGACCACTCCGGGGCGAAAGGATGGTTCAACCGCTGCACGTTCAATGCGATGGGGTTCGTCGTCCTTTCGCATCAGGGAGTGGCCCATAACCTGGTTCATCAAAGATTTCGGATTGTGGGAGGTAAAAATACGATGGTTGCGTTCGACCGTCATAATGTCGTCAAAGCGCGTGACCAGATGGATACGCGCACTTTCGACCCAGACGGCAGAGCCAAGGGCACGCACCTTGTCAAATGCAGGATAGGGATTGCGCATCAATTCTGCAATCGTAACATCAAACAGAGGTGGTTTCATCTCGCATCCCTAGAGTGTTTTTTATGTTATGTCGTTTTCTACGCTGTTGTCCCGATTTTCAGGGATAAAATACATCTTGTCAATTTGATGGATTTAATTCAGCTTATCTAAAAATTCGATAATCAGCTATCAAGGGACATTATGGGAGAGTTAGACCGTAAACTGTTGAAAATAAATTTCGCGACCTTGCAAATTTTACAGTACGTGCATGATTTTGAGTCCTTTTCGGTAGCGGCTGAGCGACTCAATCTCAGTCAGTCAACAGTCAGCTACAGCATTGCCCAGCTCCGCACTATTTTTAGGGATCCACTTTTTGAGCGCACGGGAAACGGGGTCGTCCCGACTCGTCATTGCGAGGTAATTGTGGCCTCTATTTCCGGTTTGTTGGCTGAATTTGAGAGTCTGACCCGCGAAGTGGATTTTTCGCCTGCTCTTGCCCAAGGGGTGGTTGTCATTTCCTGTAATCACTACGAGCGCATGATAATTTTGCCTCGTTTTATTCAGAAAATTCGTTCAGAAGCACCGAATCTCCGGTTGAAATTCATGACCTCCCGAACGGTGGGGGAACAACAGCTCAAGCGTGGGGAATGTCATTTGTTGATCGGTATTGCCGAACCAAAGGACGATCAGATTTTTAAACGTAAAATTTCTTCTGATCGTTATCTCTATGTTATGGATCCAGCTAATCCTTTGGCTCGGGAGTCGTTGGGGTTGGAAGATCTAAAAGGTGCCAATCACCTTGTCGTGCGTTTTGCCGGAAATTGGCAACCGCGCTATCTGGATAGTCTCAGGATGCATGGTGTTCACCTTAATCCGGTGGTGGAACTGTCCGATTATGGGAATCTCGAAGCCTGCCTTTTGGGGTCGGATTTGGTGGCCTGTATTCCCGCCCAGATTGCGGCAACCTTGACTCCCACTTTGTTCAAGGTCGAGTCACCCGTTTTTGTTTCCTTTGACATTAGTCTTTTTTGGACAGTACGGACGCACCGTTCCCGCCTCCATAACTGGATGAGGCAAAGTCTCGTACAGAGTGCGCGACAATCAAAATGAAGGCGCAGGATGACCTATGGGCAGGCTTCAAAGACAAACATAGCCCACAGGGGCAATGTCAGAAGGGCAACGAGGGTCTGTACGCTACAACAGGACGCGTAGAGCGGAATATCGCCTTTGGATTGCAGGGATGACGAGGTGACATAATAGGCCGCAGAGGGGGCGGCAACGGCGATGACCAGATAGTGCAACAGCGTTGAATTGATCCCGAGCACATGCCCCATTGTCAAAGTTAGTGCGGGCATTAGAAAAAGCTTGCACAAACAGCTCAGCGCGATCGCTTGTTTGTTCGTAAAACCAGAAAGGCGCAAAGACGCCCCCAGCACCAACAGGGCGCTGGCAACGGCGGCATTGCCGATGATCTCGAACCCACTGGCGACGAAGTTATAGGTTTTCATCCCCGACAGCGAAAAAATCACCCCCGCAATAGAACTAAAAACGGTGGGATTGCGCACAACGCTCCAGAGCGAAAGCTGTTTGCCCAAAAGCCTGGAGACAACAGCCGCATTGACACCATTGCCGAGCGGAACCAGAATCGCCATGCCCAGTGCAACGGAAAGCGAGGAATCGAATGATCCCGTGCTGATGAGTGACCCAGTCAGAGAAAAAGTATAGTCCCGACTGGTCTCTTGACTATGGAACGCCAGACTGCCGACGGCAAGAGCCATGGTTCCATTCCAACTGAGCGAGGTTTGAAAAATGCTGGTATAGGACTCAGTAGAGGTTCCCTGTGGGACAAACAGATAGGCATAAAGCCACAAAACAGCAATAATGAAACAGAGCGCAAGGCCGATGGCGAACACGATCTTCATGCTCCACACGGTGCGCAGGTCTGTTTGAATAAGGGTTAAAAAGACTAAGGCAGGAACGAGAAGATAAAAATTAACCCCGTTCATATTTTGCCAAAAGCTGTCGTCTTTTAACAGCATGAGGCGCAGGATCATTCCTGCCAAAATCACGAAAAAAAGGGAAAGGGATGTATTGATGAAATCAATAAAAATATTATGCACCAGACAGAGTCCTTGTCATTAAACAGGATAGAGCATAAAAAAAGCGGGGCAAAATGCCCCGCGTTTTTCCGGTTAGTTTTAATTTTTTTCGTTTTCTGTACGCTGTGCACGTTCTCGAATATCGCGCAGGAATTGGTCAACCTTTTGCTCCAGTTCTCTGGCTTCGCTGACAAGTTCCTCCGTCGCGCTACTGATGCCTTGTGTCGATTGCAGGGTTTGTTCGGCATTGGCGGCGACGTCGTTAATATGACCGCTGACCGTGTGAGTACCAGATGACACCTGAGCCACACGTTCGGCAACTTCGCGAATGGCAGAATTTTGTTCCTCAACTGTCGAGACGATCGACTCCGCCTGTTCTGCAACCTGGTTGATGGAACTTCTGATCCCTGACACCGACTCAAGAGCCTTTTGGCTTTCAGATTGGACGTCCTTGATCTGGGACGTGATTTCTTTTGTGGCCTTTGCCGTTTGGCTAGCAAGGGAGCGGACTTCGTTGGCTACCACGGCGAAGCCTTTACCCGCATCGCCCGCGCGCGCGGCCTCAATCGTTGCATTGAGAGCCAGAAGGTTGGTCTGCTCGGTGATGTCTTCGATCAAGCGAATGACATCACCGATGCGCCCGACCGCCTGGGCCAAGGCTTCGACGCGGCCGTTGGCCTGATTGACTTCCTCGGAAACGGCAGAGGTCAACCGCGAAGAGGATTGAATTTGATTGCCAATTTCCCGTGCAGACGCCGTCAATTCCTCGGTTGCAGAGGCCACGAAGTCAATGTTGTTGGATGCCTGTGATGTGATCGTACGCACTGTGTCCGAACGAGTGGAGGTTTGCCTGGCAACGGATTCCATCTCTGTCGAGGTTTTGCCAAGGGATGTGACAGATACTCTCATGCGGGTAATCAGATTTTTGACCTGCTCTTCCAGTTGGTCGGCAAGTGCATTGGTTTCCTTGACTTGTTCCTTGACCCGATTCGAGCGATTTTCTTGGCGTTTTGCAATCCGATTCAGTTCTTCTTGATCTAGATTTTGTCTCAACTTTAGAATGTTACGAGCGATTTTTTATGGCGTTCATATGAAAATCCATGATTTTCGAGATAATCATCCGTATTTGAAATCAAAACGCGCAAAGGACGCATTTTGTCGTACGCCACTTTGACGAAGTTGTAGCTTTTCGACGTTGTGTATTTTTATGCCCAAGGTAATGGAGATATAAATTTTACTCATGACCTGCGCCCTTTGTCGGGTATCTGATTCGCCTCGGCAGGTGTTCTTCGCCCAGCGTCTGACCGACGAGATCGCGCGAGTCATCGACAAGTCCGGCTACTTCCTGCGCGGGATAGCCTCAGGCAGAAACATTAAATCCCTAGAGGTAGCGGATTGCGGTAATTTCGTAGCCCTTACCACCGTTGGGGGTGACCACTTCGACGCTGTCACCAGTTTCTTTGCCGATCAAGGCGCGGGCGAGGGGGGATGTGATGGCGATGCGCCCAGCCTTGACGTCAGCTTCGAGGTCGCCGACCAGCTGATAGGTGGATTCTTCTTCCGTGTCTTCGTCGATCAGGGTAACGGTTGCCCCAAATTTTACGTTGTTGCCACTCATCGCAGAAACATCAATGACCTCGGCGCGGGAAATGCGGGTTTCGAGTTCTTGAATCCGGCCTTCGATGAAGCTTTGTTTTTCGCGTGCGGCGTGGTATTCGGCGTTTTCAGACAGGTCACCGTGTTCGCGGGCCTCTCCAATGGCTTGAATGACCGCAGGGCGGTCTTCGGCGCGGAGGACGCGCAGTTCTTCCTCGAGTTGGGCAAGACCCTGAGCCGTCATAGGGAACCTGTCGTGCATCGCGCAAAAATCCGAATCCGAAAAGGTGACAAATAAAAACGAAAAAAAGCCCCCTCCGACTTTATGAAGGCGTAGAGGGACAGAAGCCCATTATGGCGGATTGTCATTGTTTTGTAAAGCAGGGTTACGGAGAAATGGGTTCACACCGTCCCAAATCCGGCCACGGCAAACCTGTTTCAGGGGGATGTGGGCATTTTAATTTGAATTTTGATGTCTGTGGCACGACCTGCGGCGGCACGCTCAAAAGCAGTGATGCTGTCGGCAAAGTCAAAGGTTTCTGTGATGAGGGGTGTGACATCGATCTGTCCCTGTGCCAGGAGCTTGACGGCGCGGTCATAGACATTGGCGTAACGAAAAACAGAATGGAGCGTGATTTCTTTGACCTGAAGTGCGACAATGTCCAGCTCTACAGGGGTGGGGGGCATCCCCACGACAGCAAGTCGTCCCCCGGGGCGCAGGTAGTCGGTCACCTTTTCAAAGGCTGCAACCGCACCGGAGCATTCAAACACAATATCTGCCCCACGCTGTTCGGTGAGGGCCTGTACCTGTGTCTGAGGTGATCCTTGTTCGGGGTGCAGAGGAGTCAGGCCGGGAAGCTGGGTGACCAGATCACGTTTTTCGGCCTGTGGGTCAAAGACAAAAACATCGGCACAGCCGACGGCCCGTGCGCTGAGAGCCTGAAGTAAGCCAATCGGCCCCGCCCCCAAGACTACAGCCGTATCACCGGGGGACATTCCTGCCTTTGCAATGGCCTGTAGGCAAACGGCGAGCGGTTCGATCATCGCGCCTGCGGCGGCGGTGACGTGATCGGGCAGTTTGAAACAGAGGTTCGCCGGATGGACAATTTCGGGAGTCAAGCAACCGTGTTCAGGTGGTGTTGCCCAAAATCGCAAGGTGGGATCAAGATTATAAAGCCCCTGCCGACTGGCTGGTGATGACCAATCGGGAACCCCGGGTTCAATTGCAACGCGATCCCCGACCTTGAGATTTGCGACCGCCGCGCCTGTTGCGGTCACAATT
Source organism: Kiloniellaceae bacterium (assembly GCA_965199245.1). Classification (GTDB taxonomy): domain Bacteria; phylum Pseudomonadota; class Alphaproteobacteria; order Kiloniellales; family Kiloniellaceae; genus Carbonatibacter. The sequence goes on along the minus strand of CBDAQP010000001.1, from coordinate 428,554 downwards.
CCGGCGGCTTCGTGCCCCAGGATCATAGGGGCTGTCACCACAAAGGGGCCAATGCGTCCGCGTTTGTAATAGTGAACATCACTGCCACAGATGCCGACGACCTCAATGCGGATTTTGACATCCTCCGGGCCAACCTCCATTGGTAAGTCAATCATCCGCAGGGCGATTTTCTGCGTGGATTCGAGGACGAGAGCCAGAGCAGGTGTCAGGGGCATTGGTGGTCTCCTAAAGGCAGGTATATCCGCCATCGACGTTGAGAATAGCACCCGTGATGAGGCTGGCGGCATCAGAGGCGAGAAACTGCACCGCAGAGGCCACTTCGTGCGGTTCGCCCAGTCGTGCCATGGGGGTCAGGTCTGTCCAGCGGGCGATCAGTGCTGCGCCGTCCTCGACATCATCGAGCAGGGGGGTGGCGATATAGGTCGGGGCAACGGCATTAACCCGCAACCTCTTCCCCGCCCATTCCACCGCCAGTGAGCGGGTGAGCTGGTGAACAGCGGCCTTAGAGGCGTTATAATGGCATTGCGGTTGTGGCGTGTTGACAATTTGTCCGGACATCGAACCGATATTGACAATCGCCCCGCCACCCCGGGCAATCATGCCGGGGGCAAAGGCGCGGCAGGTGCGAAAAACTCCGCCGAGATTGACATCAATGACGAATTGCCAGTCGTTATCCGTCATGTCCTCCGCCGGGGCAGAGGTCACAACACCAGCGTTGCACACCAAAATGTCTATAGGGTCAAGGCTTTGGGACATGTCCGCCAGGGCGAGGCTATCGGTCACATCAAGGGCAAAGCCCGTGACATCGTATCCCTGGGCGCGGAGCCGTTCGGCCTGTGCCTGCGCCCGATTTTTTTCGAGGTCGGTGAGTATGATACGCGCCCCGGTTGCCGCCAGAGCCTCGGCACAGGCGGCTCCGATTCCCTGTCCCGCCCCAGTCAGCAGAGCCGTTTTCCCGGCGAGTGAAAGTTTACGGTTGTAATCCATTCGTGACCTCCTTTTAAACCAGTGGGCAACGCAGGGCCTCCCCCCGCAGGGCGCGTGCGGCTTCCTCGGCGGCGAGGCGTTGCAGGCGTCTTACGGAACTATCGGAATAAAAAGCCGCGTGAGGGGACAGGAAAAGATTGGGCGCATCACGCAGGGGCGAGTCGCCGGGCAAGGGTTCGCGTTCAAAGACATCAAGGCCCGCCCCGGCAACTGTCCCCCGGTGCAGGGCCTCTGCCAATGCCGTTTCGTCAATCAATCCCCCACGCGCGGCGTTGATGATAATGGACTGGGCAGGCAGGGCGGCGAGTTCTGCAGCCCCGATGATGTGGCGTGTTTCGGGGGTGAGCGGGATATGGAGGGAGAGAATATCAGCCCGGTCAATGACCGCGTCCTGTGTGGTCAGCGTGACCCCGGCAGCTTGTGCCTGCGCGGGGTCAACAAAGGGGTCAGAGGCCACAACACGACAACCAAAAGCCTGCATTCGCCGGGCGAAACTTTGAGCAATGCGCCCAAAGCCGATCAGACCGACGGTTTTTTTCACGTAACGAAGGCAGGGATCCGACAATTTGGGTAATGTCCCACTGTCCCGCGCGGATGCCGCTGTCAAAACGAACCAATTTGCGCGACAGGGCCAAGGCCATCGCTGCGGCGTGATCGGCGACCTCGTCAATGCCGTAGTCAGGGACGTTGCACACGCGCAGGCCCAGCTCACGGGCGGCCTCCAGATCAATATTATCCACCCCGACGCCATAACGAATCACAGTCGCCCCGGGGGCTAATTCCGACAGAACCGTCCGGGTCATAGGGGCAAAATTGTTCAAAACAACGGCGGCCCCCCGCACGGCGTCAGCTGTTTCGCCTTCGTCGCTCAACTGCCAGGCGGCAAAGGTAGCCCCTTCTGCCCGGGCCATGGATTCTTCGGCCTCTGTCTGGCCAAAGGCTTGATCTGTCACGACGATTTTTTTTCATGACAGCAGCCCCCGTTTGGCGAGGCTGGTCATCAAGGCCCGCGTCCCGAATGTCCAGGGCGCGGCTTTCCCGGACAGTGTAACGCTGTTTTGCAACACACCCAGGCGCGGGGTCGAAATGGTGACGACATCGCCGATTTTATGGGTAAAGCCGCTTCCCGCCGTGCCGCGATCATGGGTCGGGGCAAACATGGTTCCGGTAAAGAGGAAAAAGCCGTCCGGGTATTGATGATTGGCGTTACAGGTCTGGGCGACCAGATCAGTCGGACAACGACTGATTTCAGACATGTTTGACGTCCCCGACAGCGTAAAGCCGTCGTCGCCAGTGATGGTCATGGTCAGGCTGGCGGTTTTAATGTCTGCGAGGGTAAAGTCATCATCGAACAACCGGAAAAAAGGTCCCACCGCGCAGGAGGCGTTGTTGTCTTTTGCCTTACCCAGCAAGAGCGCGGAGCGACCTTCGACATCGCGGAGGTTGACATCATTGCCCAGTGTCGCTCCCCTGATCCGTCCGTTGCTGTCCACGCCCAAAACAATTTCCGGTTCGGGGTTATTCCACTGTGAAATGGGATTGAGGCCGACCTCCGCCAGATGACCGACTGCAGACATGGGCTGTGATTTGGTGAAAACCTCCGCATCCGGGCCGATTCCGACCTCCAGATACTGCGACCACAGTCCCTCGCGTTCCAGGGCAGCCTTGACGGTCCGTGCCGCCTCTGACCCCGCTTCAATCGCCGAGAGAGAGCCACCGATCAGTGCGCTGATTCGTTGACGGATAGCATCGGCCTTTGCCGGATCACCTAACGTGCGTTCATCAATCACCCGTTCAATCATCGATTGGGCAAAGGTCACACCACAGGCCTTGATGGCTTGCAGGTCACAGGGTGCGAGCAGGCAGGGGACAGGGCTTTCCGGACGCATCCGGGCCGGACTGTGGAGCACAGATTCCACTGGCCCAAGATCTTCGCCGGAAAGTTTATCAAAGTCTGCCGGGGTGAGCTGATTCAGCAGGTCGATCATGGTCGGGAAAGAGGCGGTGATGTCGTACAGGCGACCAGTGCGCAGACAGACGACAGACGGCCCTTCCGCCCGCCAGATGCGTCCGACGAGTTTGGCCCGGTGTGAGTCGTTGGGAAGCATGAATGAAAGCCTTTGAAGCTGTTGAATTTGTGAACAGGTCTGTTCGGGAACGGAAATATAGTAAAACTATCATTCATCTCTGTAATAATGTCAAATTTTTTGGTCACTTGGTGTAAATCGTTTACTGATCCATTGGATTTGTGTTCTTGTTTTGGCGTAGTATTGCTACTATGCTGGCGGTTGAGATGACGATGTAGGGGGCATAGAGAGGCATCACGATGCGACAGGATCTGGACGGCAGGCTTTTCATCGGGGGGCAGTTTTGTCCGGCACAAGACCCCTCGATTGCGGTGACAAACCCGGCAACGGGGGAATTGGTCGGGCGGGTTGGCTCTGCGACGGCGGCAGAGATTGCCCGTGCCGTTGCCGCCGCGCGGGCAGCCTTTCGTCCCTGGGCGGCCCATTCGCCAAAGGCACGGGCGGCGTTTTTGCATCGGCTGGGGGATGTGATCGCCGCCGATGCGGATGCGATGGCAGAACTGATGACGCGCGAACAGGGTAAACCAGTGCGCGAGGCACGCGGTGAAATTATGAAGCTGGCTGAAACCTGCCATTTCTATGCCGAAGAAGCCACTCGCGTTCACGGGGAAATTATTCCCAATGACAGCATGGATTTTGACTCTGTGGTGATCCGCGAACCTATTGGCGTGGTTGTTGCGATTACCCCGTGGAACTATCCTGCAGAGCTGGTTGGCTGGAAGCTTTGTGCCGCTTTGGCGGCGGGCTGTACCATTGTGATCAAGCCTGCTGATCTGACTCCTTTCACGGCCCTTGCCATTGCACAGAAATGTTATGAGGCGGACATTCCACCTGGCGTTGTCAATGTTGTCACTGGGCCGGGGTCGCGCGTGGGGCAGGCTTTGGTAACGGATGATGACGTTGATAAGGTGGCCTTTACCGGCTCATCACAGGTGGGTCTGAAAATTCAGCAAGCGGCGACGACGATCAAGCGCATGTCCCTGGAGCTGGGCGGAAACTGTCCGATGATTGTCACCCAGAGTGCCGATCTGGCAGTGGCAGTGGCGGGGGCGACGCGCCGCTCCTTTCGCAACTGTGGGCAGATTTGCATTGCGATTAACCGCATCTATGTTGCTCGCCCGCTCTATGATGATTTTGTGAACGCACTGGCACAGGCGGCGGAGGCCTTGCGTGTTGACAACGGGATGGACAACCCGGATGCGGATTTGGGTGCAATGGCAGCCGAAGATCCCCTGTTGAAAACGAAGGCGCATCTGCGCGACGCAATGGACAAGGGCGCGCGTCTGGTTGCGGGCGGCTCTGCACCAGAGGGCGCGGCCTTTGACAAAGGGTATTTTTTCCGTCCGACGGTGCTGGCGGATTGTGACCATTCCATGGAGGTGATGTCTGCAGAAACCTTTGGCCCGTTGGTCGGAGTCGCGCCCTTTGACGGACTGGCAGAGGCGGTTGAACTGGCCAATGATACGCCTTACGGCCTTGCGGCCTATTGCTTTGCGCGCGACAGTGATGAAATCCGCTATCTGTCCCGCGCACTTGATTATGGCAATGTCGCGGTGAATAATGTTGATGCGGGGATCATCAATGCCCCCTATGGCGGTCGTAAACAGTCGGGGGTGGGCTATGAGCACGGGCGCGAAGGATTGTTGGAGTATATGAATTTCAAACATATTCGCACAAAATTTTCCCTGCCGGAGGGCTGTTGATTATGGCGTTTCTGGGCATTGATCTGGGCACATCGGCTTGCAAGGTTCTGGTCCTGTCTGCCGACGGTGACATTCGCGCCAGCCATACGGCGGGCTATGGCCTGGAACAACCGCGCCCCGGCTGGACACAACAAAATCCGGCGGATTGGGTTGCGGCGATGGAACAGGCCCTTGCGGCCGTACTGTCTGTGGTGCCTGGAGGTGAGATTCGCGGCATTGGTTTATCGGGGCAGATGCACGGTTTTACGCCACTGGATCGTGCGGGGGAGGTTTTGCGGCCTGCGATTCTATGGAATGACCAGCGCACTGCGGCAGAGGCCTTAGAAATTGAGTCCCTCGCCGGGGGAACAGAGGCCCTGGGTCACTTGACCAATAATCGGATGCTCACAGGCTATACGGGCAGTAAAATCCTGTGGATGCAACGTCATGAACCGCAGCTTTTTGAGCGACTCGATAAAGCTCTTAATCCCAAAGACTATCTGCGGCTGGTTTTGACAGGTGACTATGCGACCGAGGTTTCCGATGCCTCGGGAACAGGGCTTTTTGATGTGCGGCGGCGGCAGTGGTCGGCGGAGCTGTTGGCAAAACTGCCTTTTGATACCCGGATTTTGCCGGACTGCTACGAATCAACGGTTGTCAGTGGACAGGTCTCTGTGCAGGCGGCGGCGCGTTTTGGCTTGCCTGCGGGGATTCCGGTGATTGGTGGTGGTGGAGATTCGGTCATTCAGACCCTTGGTTCCGGAGTGGCGCGACCCGGTGTATTGCAAACGACCCTTGGCACGGCTGGAATTGCGGCGATGGCTTTGGACACCCCCGCAGACAACCCTGACGGGAGGCTTCAGGTTTTCTGTAATGTGGTTCCTGAACTTTGGCACTGTATGGGGGTGTCGCTCAATGCAGGCGGGGCTTTGAGTTGGTGGCGACAGACGGGCAACCAGGATTTTGCACAGCTGGTGGCAGAGGCCGAAAGCCTTCCCCCCGGAGCGCAGGGCTTGTTATTCCTGCCTTACCTCAATGGCGAACGTTGTCCCTGGCCTGACCCGCAGGCGCGCGGTGGGTTCATCGGCCTTGCTGCGCGTCATGAGCGACGGCACATGACGCGTGCGGTGATGGAGGGTGTGGCTTTCGCGCTTTTTGATATGTTTGCCTTGATGGAGCGAATGGGCCTGACCAGTGATCTGATCAAGACTTCAGGCGGGGGAGCGCGGGCGCAGCTTTGGCGTCAAATTCAGGCTGATCTGTTCGGCGTTCCTGTCGTGACCACTGCCGGGGCCGCCGAAGGCGGGGCCTTGGCGGCGGCGTTGTTGGCAGGGGTGTCGCTCGGTGGGTGGGCCAACGTGACAGAGGCCGCAGAGTCTTGCGCCGAACTCACCCGGGACTGTCCCGACCCCGGGCGGGGCGTGCACTATCGTACAGCCTACGGAGTCTATCGTGCGCTTTATGAAACCCTGCGCCCGACCTTTGCCGCCTTGTCTGCCCTGGAGGAGGACACCCTGTCATGATTTCTGCGGTGATTTTTGATCTGGATGGCACCTTGATTGACAGTGCCCCCGATATTGCGGCGGCAGTCAACCGTGACCTGCGCGCGCGAGGCTGGCCAGAGCAGGAGGTCGCCTTTGTCGAACAATTCATTGGCTATGGCTCGCGCAAACTCCTGGTGGATTTGTTTGCAGAGATTGGGCATCCAACGGATGAGCCTACTCTGATGCGGGCGCATCAGTCTTATCTCGATAATTATCGCGCGGCACCGGCAGAACGAACGCGCTTTTTTCCCTACGTCCGCGAAGACCTGGCGGCGTTGTCCCGCGCGGGGGTGCGTCTTGGAATCTGTACCAATAAGCCGCACGACATGACTCGGCGGGTTCTCGATGCGCTTGGTCTTTCCGCGCTTTTCGAGGCCGCCATTGGGGCCGATGCTGTGCCAGCCTGCAAACCTGATCCCGGGCACCTCTGGGCCGTGGCGGAGCAGATGGGTCTGGCGCGGGGTGATTTTGTCTATGTTGGGGATACCCATGTTGATCAGATGACGGCGCGTGCGGCAGATGTGCCGTTTTTTGCTGTACCGTGGGGGGGTGGTGGTTTGCTTGACGTTGCGCCGCACCAACGGTTGTCGCGTCTGCTGGATGTCCGTGACTCTGATGTCCTGGCACGGGTGCCCGGGTAAAAAATGTCCGGCTTGCTGAAAAAAATTTTTGCAACACGCGAAACAATGGGGGCGGCAGAGTTGCGCGTTGCCGATTTTGTCAGTAGTCACGCTGATCAGGTCATCCGTATGAGTATGGCGGAACTCTCCCGCAAGGCCGAGGTTTCCGATCCGACGATCATGCGCTTTTGTCGGCGGCTGGGCTATGATGGTTATCAGGATTTCAAACTGAATTTGGCCCAAAACCTTGTCCCCGCTGCGCCCTTTGTGTCCGAACAGATCACGGCGGATGATTGCGTTGCGGCAGTGGTGCGCAAGACCTGTCGAAATTCGCTCAATGCCATTCAACAGGTTCACGATGACCTTGACCCCGCACAGATCGCACAGGCGGCGGCGGTCCTCGCACAGGCCAGCTGGATTGGGTTGTTCGCCACGGGTATTTCTGACATGACCAGTCTGGATGCGGAATATAAGTTTCAGCGTTTGGGCCTGCGTTGTGCCGCGATTATCGGGCGCAAGAAAAAACGCATGTTGGCGGGACAGGTTCGCCCGGGCGAAGCGGTTTTGATCTTTTCACAGTCGGGGGCGACGCGGCAAATGGTCGAAATTGCGGTGGCGGCCCGGGCAGGAGGGGCAAGGTTGGTGATTGTCACCGCGCAGGGAAGCCCCCTGGCGGCCTATGCCGATTGTCTGGTTGCAGTGCGTCCCTATGAACGCACAGAGGTTATGACGCCTTTGGCATCGCGTCTCAACCACCACCTTGTGGTTAATATTCTGGTCACGACCATTGCCATTTCACAAGGTTCTGCCTTCCCCGATCAACTGCCTGCGCTGGATTTCTGGCAGACTGAAAAAATTGTTGACGCTTCGTCAGAAAATCAAGACACCAGCGGGTCGAGATCGCCATAAACAAACCGACAGACAGTAAAAAGGAAAAAGCAATGACAGATGTCAAAACCCGACAGGACGCCGCCAAAATTTGTGCGGGACGCAAGGTCATCGCCGATTTTGTGCGCGATGATATGACCCTGGGCCTTGGGTCAGGGACGACTTCGCATTTCTTTGTGCGTGAATTGGGCAAACATGTTGCCGAGGGACTAAGGCTGACCTGTACCACGACATCACGGGCGACCAGCGAGGTCGCGCGCGAGGTCGGTATTGCGCTCACCGACCCGAATGACATTGGGATATTGGATTTAACCATTGATGGCCCGGATGAAATTGATGGTCAATTTAATATGATTAAGGGTGGGGGAGCCTGTTTGCTGTGGGAAAAGATCATTGCCCATGCGTCGCGCCGGATGATTACAATCTGTGACGAAACCAAAATTGTCGAGTCACTGGGAACTTTTCCACTTCCTGTTGAGGTGGTTCAGTTCGCATGGAGGCAATCAGAACGCAAAATTCGTGACGTCCTCTCTGCCTATGGAGTGGGTGCTGTCCAGACAACGCGGCGGATGGCGAATGGAACACCCGTTGTCACCGATAGCGGTCATTTTATCCTCGATTGTGCCTGTCAGACCATTCCTGACCCCGCTGGCTTGGAACAGGCCCTGAACATGATCCCGGGGGTGGTTGAAAACGGGTTATTTACCCGCGAATCTGTCGGAATGGTTGTGGGGTGTTTTGATGGAACTGCACAATGGCGTGCAAAAAATAGTTAAACTATATATTTGGTGAAGGAATATAGTGTTGACTTTGTCGTTTTTACGGAAAAATGATGAAAAAAGCCAAAAAATGACATGAAATCTGTTGCCTTGGCGAAAAAAAATAGTAATACTACAGAACCATGAACAGGAGGAAAAACCATGGATAAATTTACGATGAATAGGCGTTCTGCGTTGAAAGCGGGGGCTGGTGCGGCAGTTGCGGCGATGGCGGGTGGTTCTGCTTTGGCCCGGGATCGTGTCTTTGTCCCCTATTCAAACAAGAGCCTTGATTATTATTTTTTCGTCATCCAGGAAGAAGCCGTCAAGCGTGCGGTCGCGGCGAGTGAATGGGAATTTCAGGCCACCAACGCTAATTTTGATAACACTCGCCAACTGGAACAGTGGCAATCTTTGATGCTACGGCGGCCCTCTGCCATTGTCAGTGACCCCATCGATTCGCAGGCGATTGTGTCGGCTATTCGTCGCTATAATCAAAAAAATATTCCCGTTGGGATTATCGACACTCCGGCGGCCCCGGGAGCAAAGGTGGCGATTACAGTTTCCTTTGACAACTACATTGGCGGGCAATATCAGGCGCAGGAAATTATCAAGCGTTTGACCAGGCGCTATGGCGAGCCGCGTGGAACGGTTTTGAACTGTTTCGGTGCCTTGCAATCGGTGGCGTGGCGTCTGCGCAAAGAAGGCATGGATGCAGAGTTTGCCAAATACCCCAAGATCAAATATCTGGCTCGTCCGACCGAGGGACAACTCGATCAGATGTTGTCCGTGACCCTTTCTACGCTGTCGGAATATCCTGATTTGGATGCTGTTTGCGCCCCCTCTGACAGCCCGTCGCGCGGGATTGTCACAGCACTCAGGCAAAAAAGTCGTTGGAAAAAAATTGGCGAAGACGGTCACGTCATTTTCGTCAATATCGACGGGGAGCCTGTGGCCTTGAACTGGATTAAGGAGGGCTACATGGATGCCTGCGTCAGTCAGGATCCCATCGCCTATGGCGAAGTGGCGGTTGAAATGTTGAAAAATTACGCCATGAATGGCCAAGAGGTTCCTCTCCATACCTATGAAAACAAAAAATATTTCTGGGAGCGTGCCGAAATTGTCGCAGGCGATAGTGGGCCGACGATGATTATTCCGCCCTTTACCATTGATCCGTCGAATGCTGATGACAAACGGCACTGGGGCTATGTGGCCGAGACGGTCTGGGGCATTCCTTACAGCTAAAAAAAACCCGGCAAGACCCCCAATCGATAAAAGGATTGGGGGGCTTTTTCTTTATTGGGGGGGAGGCATAATGTCCCCAAAGGTTTCGGGTGCGCTCAATTCAGGCGCACCAAACGCGATGGCACCAGACCCCATTTTGAAACTGGAGTCTGTGGGAAAGCGTTACGGCAATTTTTCAGCCCTTTCTGATGTGTCGTTGACCATTCGTCGAGGGTCTATTCATGGCTTGTTGGGTGAGAACGGGGCGGGAAAATCGACCCTCGTTGGGATTATCTCTGGCCAAAAGACGGCGAGTTCCGGGCATCTTTTTTTCGATGGTGAACGGGTCGATACGGCGGATGTGCGGGCGATGGAGTCCCGGGGTGTCTTTTTGGTCACGCAGGAGCCAATGATTGTTGACCACCTCTCAGCCGCAGAAAACCTGATGCTGGGACTTTGGCCCGAACGCGGGGGCTTTGTGTGCTGGCGGCAACTGCATGGCGATGCTGCGCGGATGTTGTCGGGCACAGGGATTGATCCCCTTGCCCCCGCAGGGCGTCTGGATGCCGTTGCCCGGCGTAAGCTGAATATCCTTCGGGCGATGTTTTCTGGTGGAAAGCTGATTGTTTTGGATGAACCGACCGCCGCGCTGTCGGTTGAGGATCGTTGCCAGCTTTTTGATTTTATGCGCCGCCTCAAGGCAGAGGGTGTGACCTTTGTCTTTATTTCGCACTACAATGATGAAATCCTTGAAATTTGTGATGCGGTGAGTGTCTTGCGCGATGGTGTTCTGGCGGGGGGGATCAGTGATGTGGCGTCCCTGCGCTCTGAGCAGCTGAGCGAACTTGTCCTCGGGCGGGGGTTGGAACTATTCTGTCGCCTCCGACCTGATTTTGGCACCTGCGCTCCTGCGCTGGTGCTACGTGATGTGTGCTCTGAGTCTTTAGACCTTGAACATCTGGAGATGCGGCGCGGTGAAATTTTGGGTCTGACGGGGCTACCCGGTGCGGGGGCCAAGGAGTTGGCGCGTTGTCTTTTCGGTTTGCGTCCGGCGGTGGGCCATATTGTTTTTGAAGGCGTGAAACAGGCTATTCCACAGACGCCTGATGTGGCCTTTGCCGCCGGAATTGCCTTTTTGTCGGATGATCGGCGGCGGGATGGGGCCGTGGCGCAGATGTCGATTGGGCAAAATATGTCCCTGTCGTCTCTGGCGGCGGTTTCGCATCTGGGTTTTTTAAATCGCGTTGCAGAAAATGCCCTGTCGGCGCGTTATTTTGAGTCAATGGTGATTAAGGCCCCGGGGCCAGATGCTCTGGTTGATACGCTCAGCGGTGGCAACCAGCAAAAAGTCTGTCTGGGGCGGGTCATGGCGACGCAACCGCGTCTTCTCATTTTGGATGAACCCACGCGCGGAATTGATGTGGGGGTCAAACAGGACGTTCTGCGAATCATTGATGGTCTCAGCCGTCAGGGGGTTTGTATCATGATTGTTTCGACTGATCGTGATGAACTGGTGCGCGTGGCGGATCGCGTTTGTGTTTTTGTGGGCGGGCGCGTGCACAAGGTTTTGCAGGATCAGGAGATGACAACAGAAAACCTGCGCCAAGTCGCGGGATAAAGGGGATAGATGATGAGCGGGGATATTCAAAAAGGCGCGGGGCTGGCGTGGGTTTTACAGAATGTGGTCTGGATTTGGCTGTGCGTGCTGGTTGTTCTCTTTGGCCTCTTTAACGAGTTTTTTCTGACCGTTTTTAACCTGCAGAATATTATGGTGCAGGCGACCGTTTTGGGAGTGTTGGGGCTGGCGATGTGTCTGCCGCTGATGGTGGCGGAAATTGATCTGTCTATCCCTGCCAATATGGGGTTTTCTTCTGCCGTTGGGGTGATTGCCATGGGGCAGTTTGATCTGCCGTGGGGCGCGGGGGCCATTGTGGGAATTGTCGTGGCGACGGCAATCGGCTTTTTTAATGGGCTGTGCATTACGCGCCTGCGTATGGTGTCCTTGATTCAAACGCTGGCGATGATGATTATTCTTCAGGGGGCCTTGCTGGCGATGACGCGGGGAAAGACGCTGACTGAACTGGGCGATGGCTATGTCTGGATTGGGCAGGCCGCAGTTGCGGGTGGCTGGCCGATTATGCCGCTGGTCTTTATCGCCGCCCTTGCCGGGGTGGGGATTTTGCTGACACGTACGGTGTTCGGGCGGGCCATCTATGCGGTTGGGGGCAATCCCGTTGCTTCACACGCCGCTGGCATTCGGGTTACAGCGGTTAAGATCAAAACCTATGCGCTGGCGGGGTTTTTGTCCGGTGTTGCAGGATTTCTGCTGGCATCCTGGCAGATGGCGATTACCTCTAACCAAGGTGAGTCCTTTTTACTCTATGCCATTGCGGCCCCGATCATTGGCGGCGTTTCAGTCTTTGGCGGGCGGGGGAATGTCGTTGGTGTCTTGGGCGGTGTGTTGCTCCTGACCGTGATTCAGGTCGGCCTTGCGATTGTTTCTGTCCCCTCTTTCTATGTTGGCATGATTGGCGGCTTTATGATCTTCATTGCCGTTGCCATCGATGCCCTGCGTATCCGCATGTTTGGTTAGCTGTCCCGTATCTTTTCGGACTTTGAGTCTTTAAAATACTGAGTCCCACTGAAAGACGAGAACCTTTTGGGGGGATGTTTTTTTAGCGGGAGGCTTGCCGTCGCCCCTGGCCTCGTGATAGCTGGGTAACTTTGGAAACCCTAGGCCTCGTCGTCTGGGGTATCAAGTTGCTTTCTGCCTGCCAACTTCGGCTTGGGGTTTCTAGGGTACTCAGCTGAAACGAAATTTTGTGAAAAACGGTCTTTGGCGGGGATGTCCCAGCCTGTGACACGGGGGAACACCATGGCTGTTTCTGTTGTTTTCTACGGCCTTGTCAACTGTGATCGCTGTCGTCAGGCTCTTAAATTTGTGCAGGCGAAGGGCGTTTCGGCCTGTTTGCATGATCTGCGCCGTGATGGACTTTGTGCCGAGAGGCTTGAGAACTGGTTGACAGAACTGGGGCCAGAGTTGCTTTTGAACAAGCGTAGCACAACATGGCGCAACCTGACAGCGGAGTGGAAAGAGAACCCGAATTTACACGCCCTGTTGCGTGAACATCCGACCGTGATGAAGCGTCCGCTGGTTGTGTTATCGTCGGCACAGGGGGAAAAAATCGTGTGTGCAGGATTTGGCCCCGCAGAGCAAGCCGCCTTGAGTGAGCAGCTGGAACAGGCCGGACAATGAAACTGGAAAAAACCGCACAAGACTTGCCCCATGCACAACGTTTGTCCTTGATGTGGCGGGTTTTGGTGCGGATGTCCCGGGATGACCGTCCATTGGATGATGCGTTGGTGCAGACCCTGCGCACGGTGGTTTTGACGCAAAGGGATCGGGTGGCTATTCGCCAAGGAGTTGGGGGCTATTTGCGGCGTTATCGCCGTATTCTCTGGTGGTTGGCGTATTGCGGGCATACGCCGTCCCTGCGGCGCGGTTTTTTGGTCGATCAGGTGGTGGGTTTGGGGCGCAGTGTTGCGGAACTTGAACGCAACTGTCGCGGTGGAAAAGTCTTGCTCGCGCCCTTAACGGACAAGGAGCGGGCTTTGCTCTTGCCCTTGCAGGGGCAGGATTTATTGCATCCCGAAATGCCTGAGGCCGTGCGCTATGAGTGTCCAGAGTGGGCCTATGGTGGCTTGAAGGCTCTGTTCGGAGCCTCTTTTGGTGATGAACTGTCGGCTTTGGCTCGGGACGCACCACTTGATTTGCGGATCAATGGTTTGAAAGTGGTGGCAGAACAGCGCGAAAAAATACAAAAAGACTTGGCGAAACAGGGGTGGAAAACAGAAACTTTACCTCAAACGCCCTTTGCATTGCGTTGTTTGAGTATTCCGCGCTCTTTTGCCAAGGTGAGGTTTTATCAGGAAGGGGTTATTGAAATTCAGGATCTGGGGTCTCAGATGGTGGCGGCACTGGTTCAGGCTCAACCGGGGGAGCGAATCGTTGATTTTTGTGCCGGTGCAGGGGGGAAATCCCTTGCGTTGGCCCCCGCGATGGAAAACTGTGGTCAGTTGGTTTTAACCGATGTGCATAGTCGCCGACTGCAACGGGCTGCTACACGGTTAAGGCGGGCCGGGGTTTTTAATGCGGAACGTCAGGTTTTGGGTAGTGAGCGCGATCCCTGGGTGCGCGCACACAAAGGCAAGTTTCACCGCGTTTTGGTCGATGCCCCCTGTAGCGGAACAGGGGCCTGGCGGCGGGCCGTTGATGCTAAGTGGCGCAAGGATGAACATGATTTGCGCGAACTTTGTCGTCTTCAGAGCTCTATCCTCACGGCGGCGGCGCGTCTTGTGCGTAGAGGGGGGCGGCTGGTTTATGCCACCTGTTCGCTTTTGCCCGCTGAAAACGAAGACCAGATTTCCACATTCCTGCGCAGCCGTCCTGATTTTAAGCTGGTTCCGGTCAGGAAGCTGTGGGGTGATGTTTTTGCGACAGCCTGCCCCCATGATCGGATAGGAGATATGCTCCGCCTGTCACCTTTTCGGGATGGGACAGATGGTTTTTTTGTTGCTGTTCTACAACGTGAAGCGGTACAGAATGCGTAATGATGAGGTGGTCTGTTTTGTTGTTCTCCGAGGTCGCCGATACCCGTAAAGCCGATGCCGATAAAAGAGAAAAAATATGGCTGTGTTTCATAATCTTGGTGCTTTGCCCGATCAGGCCAAACGCGCCGTTGTTGCCATTGGAAATTTCGATGGTGTTCATCGGGGGCATCAGGCTGTTATTGCACAGGCGCGCGCGATTGCAGAGGAACTCTGCGCCCCACTGGCTGTTTTATCCTTTGAGCCACACCCGCGTTCGTTTTTTCAGCCCGCGCAGGCGTCTTTTCGTCTGACCCCTGTTGTGGCCAAGGCCCGCGCCCTGCAAAAGGTGGGGATTGACCATGTGTTTCTTCAGAATTTTACGCGTGAGTTTGCGAGTTTGAGCGCGGGGTCTTTTGTCCAGACTGTAGTGGTTGAACAGTTGGGAGCGCGCCATCTGGTTGTGGGGGATGATTTTTGTTTTGGCAAGGATCGGGAAGGCAATGCTCATGTTCTTGGGCGCAGTGGTCAGGACTATGGCTTTGGCGTGAGCGCGGTTGCGCCTGTGCGTGATGAGACCGGTGCGGTGTTATCGTCGTCGCGTGTGCGCGATTTTTTGCGCGCAGGTCAGGTGCGTCCTGCGGCGGAAATTTTGGGGGGAAACTGGGAAATTGACGGGCCTGTCGTGCGTGGGTTTGCCCGCGGGCGTGCCATTGGTTTTCCGACGGCAAATATGTCCCTGCGCGATTATCTCAAGCCCGCCTTTGGCGTTTATGCGGTCAAGGTGGCAAAGGCAGGTTTGATCGAGGGAACGGGCTTAACGCATTGGTATGATGCAGTTGCCAATATTGGTTGTCGCCCCACAGTCGGGGGTGAAGATGTCAATCTCGAGGTCTTCATCCTCGATTTTGACGAAGACCTCTATGGTACAGATTTACGGGTGCAACTGGTTGATTTTTTGCGCCCGGAAATGAAGTTCGACAATCTGGATCAGCTCAAAAACCAAATTGCACAAGACACACTACGCGCCCGTGCTGTGCTCGCCGATGACGAGGCCAGGCAATCAGCCCATTTAAAATGACAAAGGGGACAGCCCATGGATTATAAAAAAACGATTTTTCTGCCGACGACGGATTTTCCTATGCGCGCAGGGCTGGCGCAAAAGGAGCCCACTATTCTCGCCCACTGGCGCGATATTGGGTTGTTTGCGAAAATACGTAATGATGCGCGCGGACGTGAACCTTTTATTCTCCATGATGGCCCGCCCTATGCCAATGGGCATCTGCACATGGGGCATGCACTGAATAAGGTGCTCAAGGATGTAATCAATCGCACTTGGCAGATGCAGGGACGTAACGCCCATTATGTGCCGGGTTGGGATTGTCATGGCTTGCCGATTGAATGGAAGGTCGAGGAAGGCTATCGCGCGCGTGGTCAGGACAAGGACGCTGTTCCCGTTGTTGAATTTCGTCAGGAATGCCGCCAGTTTGCTGAAAAATGGATTGCGACACAAATTGCAGAATTTAAACGTTTGGGTATCGAAGCGGATTGGGCGCACCCTTATAAAACTATGGACTATGAGTCAGAGGCCCTAATCGCCCAGGAGTTGGGAAAGTTCCTGATGAATGGTGGGCTTTATCAGGGATCGCGGGCGGTTTTGTGGTCTGTGGTGGAAAAAACAGCCCTTGCCGATGCCGAGGTTGAATATCACGACCATAAATCGCCAACAATCTGGGTGCGTTTTCCGGTTCTGTCCGCTCAGGATTACCTGTTGTCGGGGGCAAGTGTGGTGATCTGGACAACGACACCCTGGACCTTGCCCGCCAATCGCGCCGTTGCCTTTGGTCCTGATTTTCATTACACTGTTTACGAGGTTGAAATCGTCGCAGAGGGGGCGTTGGCACAGGTCGGCGAGCGTCTGGTGTTGTGCCGGGATCTCGCGGATCAGGTCAGGGATGACATCGGTGTCTTGTCGTGGACAGAAAAGGGAACAGTGACGTCATTCGATGACGTGCGTCTGGCACATCCTTTGCGTGGGTTGGCGGGGGCTTCTGGGGGGTATGATGATCCGCGTCCCTTGTTGCCCGCAGATTTTGTCACCTCTGATGCGGGAACGGGTTTTGTCCATATCGCCCCGGGGCATGGGGTGGATGATGCGGTCTTGGGCCAGGAATTTGGCCTCGAAGTTCCGCGCACGATTGATGAGGCGGGGGTCTATTATCCCCATGTTCCCTTTTTTGCGGGGGCTTGTGTCTATCAGCAGGACGGCACCCCCGGCGATGCAAATGGTAAGTCGATCAAGGCTCTGCGCGATCAGGGAGGTTTGTTGGCAAAGGGGTCTGTGCGTCACAGCTATCCACATTCCTGGCGGTCAAAGGCACCGCTTGTTTTTCGCAATACACCACAATGGTTTATTTCGATGGACAGAAACGACCTGCGGAGCAAGGCTCTGACCTCGGTTGCACAGACTCGTTTTGTTCCTGAGGCGGGTCGCAACCGCTTGTCGTCGATGATTGAAAATCGCCCGGACTGGTGTGTGTCGCGCCAGCGTGTCTGGGGGGTGCCTTTGCCGATTTTTGTCCACAAGGAAACGGGCGAGCCGCTCCGCGATCAGGCTGTACTTGACCGGGTTGTTGAGATTTTCCGTCAAGAGGGCGGTGATGCGTGGTTTAACAGCGATCCGGTGCGTTTTCTGGGGCCGGATTATCGTGTAGAGGATTACGAACAGGTTCAAGATGTGATTGAAGTCTGGTTTGATTCTGGTTCCACTCACAGTTTTGTTTTGGAACAACGCCCAGAGCTGAAATGGCCTGCTGATCTTTACCTCGAAGGTTCTGACCAGCATCGGGGCTGGTTTCATACCTCGCTTTTGGAATCGGCGGGGACGCGCGGACGCGCACCCTATGACGCTGTCCTGACTCACGGTTTCGTTTTGGATGAAAAGGGCCGCAAGATGTCCAAATCTTTGGGCAATGTCGTTTCGCCTGATGATATTATCCAGCGTTACGGGGCTGATATTTTACGGTTGTGGGTTGTGGCTTCTGACTATTCGCAGGATTTGCGGGTGGGGGATGAAATTCTGAAATATCAGGCCGATGGTTATCGCCGTTTGCGCAATACCCTGCGTTTTCTCTTGGGCGGATTGGCAGGCTTTGCCGCAGAGGACAGCGTCCCCTTTGACCAGATGCCTGAACTGGAACGCTGGGTTCTTCATCGTGTGAACGAACTGGATAAGCAACTGCGCCAATGCTGTCAGGATTATGATTTTCATGGCTATTATCAGGCGGTGCATAATTTTTGTGCGCTCGATCTGTCGGCCTTTTACCTCGATATCCGCAAGGATAACCTCTATTGTGATGGTGTACAGTCTCTTGTGCGGCGGGCCTGTCGTACGGTGATGGATATTTTGTTTGACTGTCTCACGGCCTGGCTGGCCCCCATTTTGGTTTTTACCTGCGAAGAAGCCTGGCTGGCCCGCAACAAGGCGGGAGCGGCAGAGTCCGTTCACTTGCGCCAGTTTGTGGATATTCCGGCCCAGTGGCGCGATGACGATCTTGTTGCGCGTTGGGCCAAAATCCGCGACCTGCGCCGTGTGATGACCGGGGCACTTGAGCGCGAGCGGGCGCAGAAAACCATCGGTTCGAGCCTTCAGGCCAACGTGTCGGTTTTTGTCGATTGTGCCGATCTGCGCCAAGTGCTCGCGGGTCAGGATCTGGCAGAGATTGCCATCGCGTCACAAGCTGATGTGGTAAACGGGCCTGCACCTGAGGGGGCCTTTGTCCTCTCGGATTGTGCTGGTGTTGGCGTTGTTGTCACACCCGCACAGGGAGAAAAATGTCCGCGATGCTGGAAGGTTCTCCCCCCTGTGGTGCAACGAAATAATTCACAAAAGCCGTCGCTTTGCGGGCGGTGTGTCTCTGTTCTTGAGTCAGGGGGTGAGGGTGTCTAGGTCGCGGGCTGTGGGATTTGCCTCGGTTCTGGCGGCTTTTTTCGCGCTGTTGGATCAGGGGATGAAATCTTTTGTGCTGGAGTCTGTCATGAACCCGCCGCGCGTGATTGTGGTGACGGATTTTTTTAACCTTGTCCTGGTCTATAATCGCGGAGTTAGTTTTGGCCTGTTCAGTGAGACAGGTGACGCACAGATGCGTGTCCTGTTCCTGTCTGTGTTGGCACTGGTCATTGTCTGTTGGGTGTTTTATTGGCTGTGGACAGACCCCCGGGCGGTGATGGTTTGGGCCGTGGGATTGATCGGGGGTGGAGCTGTTGGCAATGTCTATGATCGTTGGACGCGTCCCGGTGTTGTTGATTTTCTTGACTTTCATGGTGCTGGTTATCATTGGCCCGCCTTTAATGGGGCGGATATTCTGGTTTTTATCGGGGTTGCTCTGATCTTGATTGATGGTTTGCGTTCTGGTAAAGGATAAGGATTGTATGTGGGGGGCTTTTTTTGGGTGAGAGACTGATGAAAATAAAAACAGCACTTTGCGCATTGGCCTGTTTGGCGGTGGTTGGCTGTGGCGATAGTTTGAAGGAAAAAATTGGCCTGAGCAAACGCTCGCCCGATGAATTTAGCGTTGTCACCCGTGCGCCCCTGTCCTTGCCACCTGACTTCAACCTGCGTCCCCCCCGTCCAGGTGCTGTTCGTCAGCAGGAAGGAACAGCGCAATCGCGGGCGCGGCGGGCCGTTTTCCCGCTGGATGGCACAACCCGGATGACGGATTTACGTTCTGATTTTCAATCAGAGGGTTTTTCTGCGTCCGAGGCCTCTTTTCTGACCCGGATCGGGGCGCAGAATACTCCCGATGATATTCGCGCCCGCATCGACCGCGAAACTCGCCGTATTGTGCAGGTGGATGATGATTTTACGGAGCGTCTTATTTTTTGGAGAGAGGCCGAGGAATTAGGGGTTGTCGTTGATCCGGCGGCTGAATCGCGCCGCTTGCAAGAAAACTCTGCCCTCGGAACGCGCGGGGCAGGCGAAACGCCGACCATCAATCGGGAGTCAGAAGCTCTGCTTGAGGGTGTTTTCTAGTTCGCTGAAAGATTTGGAAGATTTTTTGTTGTTATGTGATCATTGATGTTGCCAGCCTATCAGCAGACAATCGAAAACGGCCTGCCTTCTGGGCAGCTACACGGGTCTTTTGAAACCCTGACAGGGGCGCGGAGCGCATTTGAACGCCGCCTGCGGTGTGGTGGTCTGCCTGCCTTCGGCCTTGTCCGGGGCATGGATGACCTTGATGTTGTCAGACCTGTTGCACAGACCTTCAGTCAAAACTGTGATGATATTTTCATTTTGGGAACAGGGGGATCGTCGCTCGGCGGGCGGACGCTGTGCGGGTTGCGGGCGACCTCTCGCCCTGTTCTTCATTTTATCGATAATATTGACCCTTGGTCTGTTCAGGCTCTCGCCACAAGGTGTGATTTGTCGCGCACAGGCTTAATTGCCGTGTCGAAATCGGGAGCAACGTCAGAAACGTTGTCCCAGTTGATGGCTCTCTTGCCTTTTTTTCAGGCCTGTTACACAGTCGAAAATTTAGGTCGGTTTGTCCTTGTTATGACTGAACCCTGTGATAATCCGTTGCGTCGTCTTGCGCGTCGTCTTGGATTGGGGTGTCTTGACCATGACCCGAATATTGGGGGGCGTTATTCTGTTTTCTCCCGTGTTGGTTTGCTTCCGGCCCTGATCGCAGGTCTGGATGTGGGCGCATTGCGTGCGGGGGCTGTGCAGGTATTGGATGGATTTTTGTCTGCGGGGAGCCTTGCGGACAGTGCCCCGGCTTATGGGGCTACGTTGAGTGTGGAATTGAGTGTACGTCGTGGTATTCGCGCGACGGTTTTGATGCCCTACGAAGACCGTCTGGCGGATTTGGGATTTTGGTTTAATCAGCTTTGGGCGGAAAGTCTGGGCAAGGACGGTAAGGGAACCACGCCTATTCGTGCGTTGGGAACGGTAGATCAGCACAGTCAGCTTCAGCTTTATCTCGATGGACCTGCGGATAAATTTTTTACTCTCCTCAACCATGATTCGCGGGGCGAGGGGTGGCCAGTTGATAGTCTCATCGCAGATGATGATGCACTTGATTATCTGCGGGGGCGCAGTCTGGGTGATTTGCTCTATGTTTCTGCTGCAGCAACGCGCGAAACCTTGGCCTCTCGTGGGTGTCCAGTGCGTCATCTCTTGATGCAGGCGATTGATGAACGCTCTATTGGGGCGGTGATGATGCACTTTATGCTTGAAACGGTTCTGGCAGCAGCCTTATTGGGCGTTGACCCTTATGGTCAACCTGCGGTTGAACAGGGAAAAATCATTGCCCGCCAAAGGTTGAGGGCTATGCGTTAACGATTTGGGAGGATACGGGTGAAAATCCGGCGGTTGCCCGAAACACTGGTCAATCAAATTGCGGCGGGTGAAGTCGTTGAACGCCCTGCGGCGGCGATCAGAGAACTGGTCGAAAATGCGTTGGATGCCGGTGCGAATGTCATTGATGTCACCGTGCACGATGGAGGGCGGACGGTCATTGTTGTCGAAGACAACGGATCGGGAATCGCGGCGGATGATCTGCCTGTTTGTATCGAACGTCACGCTACGTCAAAATTACCCGATGATGACTTGGTTCATATTAAAACCTTGGGCTTTCGTGGGGAGGCTCTGCCCTCTATCGGTGCGGTGGCTCGTCTTGACATCACCAGTCGCACGGCGGGTGCAGAGGCCGGGGCCTCTATTCGCGTCGAAGGCGGGATAACGGGGGGTGTTCAACCAGCGGCCTGTGGTGTGGGAACCCGTGTCGTGGTGCGTGATCTGTTCTATGCCACACCTGCGCGGTTAAAGTTTATGAAATCCCCCCGCACGGAATTAAATCATGTCGAGGACGTACTCAAGCGTTTGGCGATGGCCCATCCACAGGTTCATTTTACTCTGTGCGATGACCGCCGCTGTCTCTTTCGTCTGCGTGGGGCGGATTTGGGTTCAGCACCAGAGTCGGGGCGTCTCCAAAGGCTTTCTGATATTATGACGCGCGAATTTAAGGATAATGCCCTACCCATTGTGGCAGAGCGTGAATCTGTGCGCTTGAGCGGTTTTATTGGCCTGCCGACGCTCAATCGGGGCAGTAGCGTTCACCAATATCTTTTTGTGAATGGTCGTCCGGTGCGTGATCGCCTGTTGCAAGGGGCGGTGCGGGCGGCCTATCAGGATTTTTTGCCCCGAGGGCGGCATCCGCTCTTGGCTCTTTTCCTGGACTTGCCGGGTGAATTGGTTGATATCAATGTCCATCCGGCAAAGGCAGAGGTACGCTTTCGCGATCAAAATCTGGTGCGCGGTCTGATTGTCGGTGCTTGTAAGCGCGCCCTTGCAGAGGCCGGGCATCGGGCCTCTGGCGCACTCGGTGAGCAGGCCTTGCGGATGCTGGATCACGCGACGGGAAGAAAAGAGAGCATGAATCCGGGGGGAGAGATGAGTCGGGGGGGGGGCGTGTCCGGTTTTGGGGAAAATGGCGCGGGCTGGCGCAGCAATCACCGCCCCGGGCGACCTTTTCCTGATTCTCTTCACGGTTATCATGCACCCGTTTCTGATCCTCTGTTGCCAGGCGGTTTTCAACCCTCAGCCCCCACGGTGCACGATCAGGAGGGTGGAAAACAAGACGGGCATTCACCCTGTGACGCAAGTGGTGATAACCTGACGGCTTTTCCCCTTGGCGCGGCACGGGCACAGTTGCATGAAAATTATATCATTGCACAAACACGTGACGGCCTTGTCATTGTCGATCAACACGCCGCGCACGAGCGTTTGGTATTGGAACGATTCAAGGCACAGCTGGCCCAACAGGGCATTGCGACTCAAATGCTGTTGTTGCCAGAGGTTGTTGAATTGGACGAAGCATCCTGCGCCCGCCTCTGTTCCCGCGCGGACGAACTGGCAGAAACAGGACTGGTGTTGGATGGCTTTGGCTTGGGGGCAGTTGTGGTGCGTGAAATTCCCGCCTTGCTTGGGGCGCGCTGTGATGTCAAGGGCCTCGTGCAGGATTTGGCGGACGAACTGGCGGATATTGGCGATGTGCTGAGCCTCAAGGAACAAATTGAGCGGGTTTTGGGGACGATGGCCTGTCACGGTTCCGTGCGCGCAGGGCGGCGTTTGACTCAGGATGAAATGAACCATCTGTTACGCGAAATGGAACGCACAGCCCATTCGGGGCAATGCAATCATGGGCGACCGACCTATATTGAACTAGCCTTGAAGGATATTGAAAAACTCTTTTTGAGGTGAGAGACATGCCAGGGACTCATTAAGTCTACCAAATGGCGATTGTAACCTCGAAATTTCAAATCAGGGAAAATATGCATCAACTCTTCGTTTTTACTCAGCCGCCGAAGCGTAGATTTTTTATTCTGAAACGTATTGTATAGCGTGATCTGTCACGGCGAACTCACTTTGTCACCCTGTCCACCGCCGATAAGGGTTTGCAGAATTGTTTTTAGATCGAGGGAAAAGGATCTTTTTTCAACGTATCGGGCGTCTTCGATGGCCAGTCGCTGTGGGTTACTCATGTCAATGCCTTGAACCTGTGCCAGTCCGGTGATCCCCGGACACAGGTGATACACACCGCGTTTGTCGCGTTCTGTAATGAGTTCCTGTTGGATGGGAAGGCACGGGCGGGGGCCGACCAGTGACATCTCCCCGCGTAAAATGTTAAACAGTTGCGGTAGTTCGTCCAGCTTGGTTTTGCGGAGGATGCGACCGAGCGGGGTAATCGCGTTGTGTGTGGCGTTGTGTGTGGCGACGCAGGCTGTGCCCTCTGCCATTGTACGAAATTTGTAACAGGTAAAAGTTTCGCGGTTTTTTCCGATGCGTGTTTGGGCAAAAATGGCAGGGCCTTTGGAGGTTAGCCGGATGGCAAGGGCCAAGGCAAGCATCACCCACCACAAAGTCAAAATCAAGCTCACAGCAACGCTGAGATCAAAGCAACGTTTGCTCACATGATAGCACGAAGATGTTATGATTCGTGGAGGCAGAGTCATCAAAACGTACTCTCTTTGAAGGGAAAACCCACTCCTTATTCTATGTCTCGTCTCCCAGCGCAAGATTTTTTATGCCCTTTGAGCCTTTGCCCCAGGTGAAAAGTCGCGTGACAAGGGCGATACGGCCCTGTAGGAAAAGGACGCGGGTTCTGTTTCTTAATCGTTGTCCAGTTTTGGTCATGTCGTTGCGTCATTCTTTATCCTGTTTCATTTTTGTTTTGATGGCTTTTGTGCTCACAGCCTGTGGCGAAAAGATTCACGAGGCTTCTCTTGAGCGGGTGCGCGATAGCCGGACGATTGATGGTCAGGATTTGGCGGCGATGGTGCAACAGCTTGCCGGAGCTCAGGGGCGGGTACACTGGGCATTGGGTGTTCGGAGCGGGAGTCGGCAGTCTGTGGTTGTGACTGTTCAACAGTTTTCCGCGCAGCAATCGTCCGTAGTGGAGGAACTGATCCTGGAGTTTGTTCATGATGTGGATGACGATCAAGTGACTTTGGCGGGTGTTTTGCGTCAGTCAGAAGCCCTGTCTGTTGTTGATGGGGCTTTGGCGATGTTGGCAATGCGTTTAAACTCTGTTACGGGCGGGGTGCAGATGGGTGAAGTGAGCGAGGGAAAAAATGGACAACCTTGACCAATTACAGACGGAAATCCTCCAGCGTGTGAGCACAAGCGAAACACTGGAGGATTTGGAGGCTGTACGGATTCAGGTTCTGGGCAAAAAAGGCGAACTGACAGCCTTGATGAAACAGCTTGGTGGACTTGATGCCCAAGTGCGCAAAGAGAGAGGGCAAAAACTCAACCTTGTGAAACAAGCAATCACTGTTACCCTTGAACAACACAAATCTGTTTTAGAGGACGCGGCACTTGCTTCCAGATTAAACGCAGAGTCTGTTGATGTGTCGCTTCCCGCGCGCCCGCGTACATTGGGTCTGCGGCATCCCATCAGCCAAACGATGGAAGAATTGGTTGCAATTTTTGGTGAGATGGGATTTTCCGTTGCTCAAGGTCCCCATATCGAAGACGACTTTCATAATTTCACAGCCCTGAACATTCCGCCAGAGCATCCCGCGCGTCAGGAATTTGATACCTTTTATATGAGGGAAAAAGCCGACGGGACACGCCCTGTTCTGCGGACGCATACTTCGCCTGTGCAAATTCGAACCATGATGACAACGCGTCCTCCTTTGCGTATTATCGCCCCCGGACGCACCTTTCGCGCTGATCATGACGCGACCCATTCTCCGATGTTTCACCAGATCGAAGGTCTGGTCATTGATGAAAAAACTCATATGGGACACCTCAAGGGAACGCTGATTGATTTTTGTCGGGCTTATTTCGGTGTTGAGGATTTACCCGTGCGTTTCCGTTCCAGCTTTTTCCCCTTTACCGAGCCATCGGCAGAGGTTGACATTGGCTGTACGCGTGCGAATGGGCAGCTGAAAATTGGCGCAGGCGATGATTGGCTCGAAATTTTGGGCAGTGGCATGGTTCACTCGCGCGTTTTGGTGGCCTGTGGTCTTGATCCTGAAAAATATCAAGGTTTTGCTTTTGGGATGGGTGTTGAACGGATTGCGATGCTGAAATACGGTATTCCTGATCTGCGCACTTTTTATGACAGTGACCTGCGCTGGATGAAACACTATGGTTTCGTTCCTTTGGAGATGCCATCAATGGTACGCGGTCTTTAAGAGAGAATAGAAACAATGAAGTTTACATTAAGCTGGCTACGAGACCACCTCGACACGACGGCCTCGTTAGAGGATATTGTTGAAAAGCTCTCTCTCGTCGGCCTGGAGGTTGAATCTGTCACAGACATGGGGGCTGATCTTTCCGCCTTTAAAACCTGTCGGGTCAAGCAGGCGGTGCAACATCCCAATGCTGATCGCTTGCGGGTCTGTCTGGTTGAAACCTGCGAGGGTGATGTTCAGGTTGTTTGCGGTGCACCCAATGCCCGCACGGGCCTTGTCGGCATTTTCGCCCCTGTTGGGACGTGGATTCCTGGTACGGAATTGATGCTCAAGGCTGGGGAAATTCGTGGTGAATCCTCCAGCGGGATGCTGGTTTCCGAACGTGAAATGGGATTGTCTGATGAACATGGCGGCATTATCGAATTGCCCGCAGATACGCCCATTGGTCTCCCTATCGCAGAGGCAATGGGCTTTGATGATCCCGTTATCGAAATTGGCATTACTCCTAATCGTGGTGACTGTTTGGGTGTACGTGGTATCGCGCGTGATCTGGCGGCGGCGGGTTTGGGACAACTTAAACCCCTTCAAGTCAAACATGAGGCCGGATCTGGCCCCTCGCCTGTGCGTTGGGCGATTGCGGAGGGAGCGGCAGTGTCCTGTGTGGCGGGGCGCGTTTTTCGGGGCGTGAAGAACGGGGCCAGTCCGCGCTGGTTCCAAGATCGTTTGCGGGCTGTTGGCTTGCGTCCTGTGTCTGCCTTGGTCGATGTGACCAATTACATTTCCTTTGATTTGGGGCGCCCTCTTCATGTCTTTGATGTTGATCGCTTGCACTCCGACTGTTTGACTTGGCGTAGGGCAGTTCCGGGGGAGAACTTCCGTGCTCTTGATGATCGGGATTATGCCCTGGATGACACGATGACGGTGGCCTGTGACGGTCAGGGGGTCGTGGGCCTTGGGGGCATTATGGGGGGGGCGGAAAGCGGGTGTCAGGACGATACAACAACAGCCTTTCTCGAAGTGGCTCTGTTTGATCCTGTGTCTATTGCCGTGACAGGGCGCAAAACGGGTATTCATTCTGATGCGCGTTATCGTTTTGAGCGCGGTGTTGATTCTGACTCCCTGTCTTGGGGAGTGGATGTGGCTACGCGCATGATTCTTGAGTTCTGTGGGGGTGAGTGCTCAGAGGTAGTGATGGCAGGATCGCCCCCGGATTCCCAGCGTTTTGTGACCTTGCGCACGGCGCGTCTTCTGGAACTTTGCGGCGTGAAGATGACGGCAACCGATCAGGCAAAAATTCTGCGCCAGCTGGGATTCGGCGTTGAGGAAAAAGACAGCCTTTTGGTTGTCGCGGTGCCGTCCTGGCGTTCCGATATTGAATTTGAAGCCTGCCTTGTTGAGGAAGTTCTCCGTATTTATGGATTTGACAAAATTCCAGAGCTGTCTTTGCCGTCTCTGTCGTCTTTGCCACAGGTCGCCCTGACACGCGAACAGCGGCGGGTTTCCACGATAAGGACGGCCCTGTGTTGGCAGGGCTTGGACGAAGCCGTCACCTTTTCCTTTGTGTCTGCTGCCCAAGCAGATTTTTTTGGCCCAGTGCCGGAAACGCTCACTGTGGTTAATCCAATTTCTACTGATCTGGATACTATGCGACCGTCTCTTTTGCCGACTTTGTTGGCGGCGGTTGTGCGCAACCGGGATCGGGGGGTAGCGGACAGTGCCATTTTCGAGGTCGGGCCACAGTACAAAGGGGACAAATTCAGCGACCAGCAAGAGGTCGCTGCTGGTTTGCGTGCGGGCCATTTTGTCGGGTCGCATTGGAATCAGAGCGTACGTGCAGCTGATGTTTTCGATGTCAAGGCTGATGCTCTTGCCGCCTTGCAGGCGGTGGGGGCACCGATTGAAAACCTGCAAGTTTTTGCGACAGCTCCTGAATATTATCACCCGGGTCGTTCCGGTGTGTTGGGTCTTGGGCCAAAAAATGCCTTGGCCTTTTTCGGTGAATTGCACCCGAGGGTTTCAAAGGTTGCGGGGATTAAGGGCCCCGTTCTGGCATTTGAGGTGTTTTTTGAAAAGGTTCCTTTCCCCAAAGGCAAAAAAACGACCAAACCCGCTCTTGAACTGTCGGCTTTTCAGGCTTTCACACGTGATTTCGCATTTGTCGTCGATGCACAAACCCCCTCAGAGCAGTTGTTGCGTGCGCTCAGAGGCGCGGATAAAGCCTTGATTAGCGATATTCTCTTATTTGATGTCTATCAGGGTGACGGGGTGGAGGTGGGGAAAAAATCCCTCGCTGTGACGGTTACGATTCAACCGCGTGAGCGCACACTGACCGAGGACGACATTGCGGCCCTGTCACAACGCATTATCCAGCAGGCGATGAAATCCGGGGCTGTCCTGCGCCATTGAGCGGATTTATAGACAGCGATAACGATAGCCGGGGGGGAACGTCTGTTCCCTCCAGAGTCCTTTCAGGTCATAGAAAAGAGCCCCTGGACGCATCAGATTGCAAAGGGCTGACGGTTTGAGCTTTTCATAAGAACTATGAGAAACGGCGGCGACAATGCAGTCATAGTTCTTCTGTTCGGGGTCGAGTGAACTGATTAAATTAAGCCCGTAAAGCGATTTTGATTCAACGGGGCAGGCGATGGGGTCATGAACATCGACGAGGTGTCCGCATCTGTGAAGGTTATGAATAAGATCAGGAACCTTGCTATTACGAAGGTCGGGCACGTTTTCTTTGAAAGTCAATCCCAGAACCAGTGTTTTGGGCCTGTTTTTGCTTGTTTCTTTACACGTTGATGCTTTCTGCGAGTGGGGCGTTTCTGTGGTGAAAATTCTTTCTTTTTCAATGGATTGCGCGATTTTTTCTACCATCTGTTCATTGGTGTGTCGACCAGAGAGGATCACATCGGGTTTTAGACCGCTTTTTTCAGCACAATGGGCCAGATAATAGGGATCGACCCCAATACAGTGCCCCCCGACAAGTCCGGGTTTGAAATTCAAAAAATTCCATTTCGTTCCGGCGGCGTCGAGCACATCATGGGTTGACAGACCAATCCGGTCAAAAATGGTCGCAATTTCATTAACAAAGGCGATATTGATATCGCGTTGTGCATTTTCGATTGATTTGGCGGCTTCTGCTGTTTTTATGTTCGCGGCGACAAAGATATTGTCGTGATTGATTGCGCCATAGATCGCGCGTAATTTTTCCGTGACCTCCGGGGTCTGTCCTGCAACGACCTTTGTAATTTTATCGACTGTATGAACTTTGTCGCCGGGATTGATTCGTTCTGGTGAATAGCCAAGGAAAAAATCCTGACCGCAACGCAGACCGGAGCATTCAGCAAGCAAGGGGCCACAGATATCTTCGGTGACGCCGGGATAGACCGTGCTTTCGTAGACGATAATATCGCCTGACTTTATCTGGGGGGCGAGCATCCGGGTTGCGGACATGAGTGGTTCGAGGTTTGGTTGTTTGTTGTGGTCAACGGGTGTGGGAACAGTGATAATATGGAGGTTGCATTTGCCCAGATCATCCGCAGTATCGCTCAGGTGCAAGGTTGAGCTACGAAGGATTGCGTTGTCAATTTCTCCGGTTTTGTCGTGTCCCTCCCGCAGTTCGCGGATACGAGGGGCGGCGTGGTCAAAGCCGATGACGTGAAAGTGTCTGGACAGATGAATAGCAAGGGGCAGGCCAACATAGCCCAGCCCGATGATAGAAATTCTGGTTTCTGATGGCATTTTTGTCCCACTTTTTTTTCGGATGGAAACTTCTACACCCTCGTCTGTGTTTGTGCTATAAAGAATTGGCCTCTGTGTAAAAAAATGGATTTTTTATAGTGTCCTCAAAAATTTTGATCACCGGAACCGCTGGCTTTATCGGTTTCCATCTGGCGCGGATTTGTCTGTCACATGGGATGACAGTTATCGGTTTTGACGCGGTGACGGATTATTATGACGTCACCTTGAAAGAAGCCCGACTGAGCCAACTGAAGGCTTTTGACCATTTTATTGAATGCCGTGCTGATCTGGCGGATAGCGCGGCTGTTGAGATGACCTTTCGCGATCATCGCCCTGTTGCTGTCGTTCACTTGGCGGCGCAGGCCGGGGTGCGTTATAGCCTGGAAAATCCTCGGGCCTATCTCCATTCTAATATTGATGGTTTCCTCAATATCCTCGAAGGCTGTCGCCATTATCCTGTTGACCATCTCATCTATGCCTCGACTAGCTCTGTCTATGGGGCAAATACACAGATGCCCTTTCGCGTGTCCCAGTCGGCAGAGCACCCCATGACGCTCTATGCGGCGACAAAAAAATCGAATGAAATGATGGCGCATAGCTATGCCCATCTTTTTGGCCTTCCTACAACCGGACTGCGCTTTTTCACGGTCTATGGCCCGTGGGGTCGCCCGGATATGGCCTTGTTTCTTTTCACCAAAGATATTTTGGCAGGTCGTCCAATCAATGTGTTCAATCGCGGCGAGATGAAGCGCGATTTTACCTACGTCGATGATATTGTACAGGGCATTTTCCGCTTGCTTGACCTGCCACCCGTTCCTGATCCAGACTGGGATAGTTCCGCACCCAACTCTGATACCAGCGGCATCGCTCCCTATCGTCTTCTGAATATTGGAAATGCAAAATCTGAACGCCTGATGCGCTATATCGAAGTGCTCGAACAGGAATTGGGTATCAAGGCAGACTATAATCTCCTGCCCATGCAGGATGGAGATGTTCCCGCAACCTGGGCCGATGTCCACGAACTCTCGGATCTGACTGGCTACACCCCCGCGACCCCCATCGAAGTCGGCGTTGCCCGTTTCGTCGCGTGGTATCGGGAATTTTATCAAAAATCCTCGATAAGATAAGTTCGCGTCGTTTTTGTTTTAGAAATAAAAATATGTCTCTTCCGAAAATGGATTAAATATTCCATAGCTGGAAATATATTTAATCTAAAAATGGAGAGTTGTTTGGCTCTTTCTCGTACTTATCCTGCGACGTGTTATCAGGTCGCTCCGGTCATTGATCTTTCTGATCTTGCAGGGCGTGAGCGGTTGAGCACTGGGGCAGTGCAGGTCTTTTTTAATATATGGCATACTGGAAAATTCGCGACGATGTGGCGCGAAAGTTACTCGGCGGGTCGTCTAATGGAGCATTCTATGCGGTTTCGCAAGAACGGTTGCCAGAAAGCGAATCTTCTGGCTTCACCTGTCCGAGTGTGCGCTGAACCGGATGATTCTGTTTGGCTTGTTTCCGTACAGCTTTTGTGAACAACATCCGCAAGAATGCCAGGTATTGCCTGACATGGTGTGGTCAATTCGTCCCTGAAATCGAACGTGAGGAGACCTTTTTCTGACGTTGACTCACCTGATACAGGTTTAGCGCGCCACTGTTTTTCCCTTTGCGCCGAGGTCGGTGAGGGCTTGTGCGACGCGGGCGACCATGCCTTTCTCGCCAGTGCGCAGAAACTTGCGCGGGTCATAGATTTTTTTTTGTGGTGCGCCTGTATCGGGGTCGATTTGGTGTTGGAAAGCGGTCGAATTTTGCATCACATAGTCACCAATCGGTTGGGCAAAGGCAAACTGGGTATCGGTGTCGACATTCATTTTAAAGATACCGTAGTCAATCGCGGCCCGAATGTCGCGCAGATCAGAGCCTGACCCCCCGTGGAAGACCAGATCAAGCGGATTTTTGCCGCCCCCGTAGGTGCGGCGCACCAAATCCTGTGAGTCCTTGAGGATATCCGGGCGCAGTTTGACATTGCCCGGTTTGTAAACGCCATGCACATTGCCAAAAGAAGCTGCAACCGAAAAATGTCCGAGAGATTTGAGGCTGTCATAGGCCTGCAAGACATCGGTGGGTTGCGTATAGAGAAATGAATTGTCTGCTGTGTCGTCCAGATCATGTCCGACGCCGTCTTCTTCACCGCCAGTCACGCCCAATTCAATTTCAATGCTCATATCAATACGGGCCACGCGATCCAAAATGCGGGCGCATTCGTGGAGATTGTCGGCAACGGGTTCCTCGGAGAGGTCAATCATATGAGACGAATAAAGCGGCGCACCCGTTGTTTTAAAATGCGCTTCGCTGTGGTCAATCAATCGCTCAACCCACGGGAGCAGTTTACGGTTGGCATGATCGGTGTGCAGGATAACACAGACACCGTAACCCTTTGCGAGCTGATGAACGTGATGGGCGGCGCAGACAGCCCCCAAAACCTTTGCATCTGTGGCATCCGGGTAACCCTGCCCTGCAAAAAACTGTGCGCCGCCATTGGACAGCTGAATAATAATATCAGACCGGGTTGTTGCGGCGGCTTCTAAAACGGCATTGACAGAATGCGTCCCGACGACATTGACCGCTGGCAAGGCAAATCCGCTTTCCTTGCAGTTGGCAACCAGATCAAGATAGGCCGTTCCGGTGACAACACCTGGCTTCATTCTCAGGGTCATGACGAGTTTCCTTTCATTTCGAGAACCGGATCATTTTTTAAACCGGGCAACAGAGCGGTCGAAAGTATCTGGTCTGGGATGCTAAAGGAAAGGCCCTTTTTGTGCAACTGAGTAGCTCTAAAAACCTCAAGCCGAAGTTGGTTGGCAGAAAACAGTTTGCTGTTCGACCACCCGCCACCAACGCACAAGACGACGGGGATCGAGATTTTTAGAGGTGCTCATACCAACTGCATAAAGTAAAGACTTGCTGGATCTGGGGCGTGAGCAGGTTCTGTGATTCAAGGACGGACAGAGTTTTGGAGATTTGTCCTGAGTCAGCCCCTTCCCCTGCGTCAGGATTATGACGCATCCAGTCTTCGCCGCCTTCTCAACAGATTCGAACCGGACGCGCCGCTTGCTTGCCCTTGCGGTCATCTCTGATAGCGGCAGTCGCAGTGAAGCCGCGCGGCGTTGGTCGTCAAATTGTTCGTGATTGGGTGTTGCGTTTCAATGCAGAAGGTTCAGACGGGCTTTTGCAGCGTTCGGGAAGCGGGCGACCGGCCAGGTTGAATGAGGTCCGGCTTACTGCCTTGATTGCCCGCGTTGAAACAGGGGCATTGCCTGCCATCGATGGTGTGCTGGCGACTTCTGGATCTGGCGCAGTGGTTATGGGAGGACGATCGCCTCAGCGAAAGTTGCCTGAGCACCACCTTGCGCAAACACGGAGACAGGACATTGACGGCCCGTGCATCATGGACAAAACGGGGATGCCCTGAGCGCATTTAAAAAAACTTCCCCGTTGAAAGAGACCGTATCCGGGAAAAAACAGGGCGAACTGTCCCCCTTGAAATCCGGTTCCAGGACGACGCGCGGGTTGGTCAAAAAACACAGATCACGCGGCACTAGGCAACCCGCCCGGTCGCTCCAAAGAATAAAGGAACCAAACCTGTCTGGATATTCGGGGCGATCTGCCCGGCCCGGGGGGGCCGCTCTTGTCCTGCCGCAGTGTGATACCTGCGGGATGCAAGGGCATCCGGAGGACAGATCATCACAGGTCGAACCCGGTGCCCATGCCCTCATCATTCCGGATCAGGCCGGAGGGCACACCACAACCAATCTGGATAGTCCCGACAATATCACCCTCTTGCCTCTGCCGCCACGCAGCCCGGCCCCGGTCGAAAACCTCTGGCAATATCTGCGACAGAATTGGCTGTCAAACAGAATAGTCCAATCTCAGATGGGTTCCCTCTCCTGTGACGCATGGAACAACCTCACCGAAAGACTATGGAAAATCATGTCTATTGGATACAGAAAATAGACCCATGGGTGCTGACTTTCCGGAAATGGTATCAGCTGACAAGACAGAGATAGCGTGTTGAGGGATTTGTGATTTTGGCCTGATTTTTGCTCGAATTTACAAGAGCAAGAATTTTAAGGAGTGTCCCCCATGGCTATTGATGGTGTTCAGATGTCTTCCGTCCGTGATGCGGGTATTCTTGAGTGGGGTTATGGTAAGCCGCAAAGCCTGACAGAGCTTGCGCCACAAAGTGATTTACGGGCCAAATCCCCGCGCACGAAGGAAGCGGAAACGCCATTCGGCAAAGCGGCGGTGATTGAACTATCGGGCCATGCGAAGGAATTTCTTGCCCGTTTGGAGGGACGGGTACAGTGTATAGAAGACCTGTCACTGGACAAGCTCTCCCCACAGGAACGGCACAAGGCTGAAGGATTGTACCGTGAATTGGACGATATTTTTGGGGCGCGTCATCGCAGGGTTCTGGACGCGGATGAAAGCCTGCGGATCAATCGACTGACGGCATCGATTAACCAGATCAGAGGATTGATATCCGAACCTG
Source organism: Kiloniellaceae bacterium (assembly GCA_965199245.1). GTDB lineage: Bacteria > Pseudomonadota > Alphaproteobacteria > Kiloniellales > Kiloniellaceae > Carbonatibacter. The sequence goes on along the minus strand of CBDAQP010000001.1, from coordinate 395,186 downwards.
TGAGCGGGGATCGCGCGGTTCAGGTTGAGCAGCTTGAACGTGAGGTGGATCATCTGTTGGCTGATCCCGACCGTTTGCTGACCCGGACGGAGGAGGGGCGTTTGGCGCAACTTTTAGGACAGATTGAATCTTTACACGGAATCGGCTCTATCCCATTTGCCGTTGCCGATGAACACCGCGATCAGGTGACCGAAATTGAGCGGAAAATCGATGGGATTCAGGGGATTATGATCCCATCCCCTCCCACATCGCGTCAGCTTGATCGGGCAGAGGGCATTTTTGACCAACTGCGCACAGTCTTTGACACCGCGTTCAAACGTCTATCCGAATCAAACAAGCCTGCACCCGCACAGGCATCCGAAAAAGCACCGGAACAAGCGAGTCATGAAAGTCTGCGAGTCAGTGTGTGACGGGGGCAGATTTTCCTCCTTATCTTGCATTGATTTGCGTTAGAAAGCAGGACACGGAATTTTTGAGTTGCTCCGATTTTTGCAACAGGTCGTTTGTGGCAGAAAAAATCATTTCGGATTCCTTGCCTGTGCTGTCAACGCCCTTGCTGAGTGCGGCAATATTTGTAGAGACCTCTGATGTTCCGTTTGCGGCCTGCTCAACACTTTCTGCAATTTCTCGGGTTGCTTTTGATTGCTCTTCGACTGAACTGTTGATTGTCCCTGAAATATCGCTAATTTCCGAAATTGTTCCAGCGATGCTGTGCAGGGCTTTGGCAGAGTCTTCTGTTGCACCCTGGATTTTTTCGATATGGTGGCGAATATCATTTGTCGCGCTTGACGTTTGATTGGCGAGTGATTTGACCTCGCTGGCGACGACGGCAAATCCCTTTCCGGCTTCACCAGCCCGCGCAGCTTCGATTGTTGCGTTCAGTGCGAGAAGATTCGTTTGTTCTGCAATATCGGTAATCAGGTCAATGACTTCACCAATTTTTCCAACAGCTTCGGTCAGATTTTTGATGGTGTCCCGTGTCCCGTCCGCCTGCTCCACAGCCTGTGTTGTCACAGAAGATGCACGGTCAATCTGGCGCGTGATTTCTTGCTCCATTGCGCTCAATTCCTGTGTTGCCGCCGCGATGGTCTGCACATTTTTTGCTGCGTTTTGTGCCTCATGTGCCACACTTCTGGCTTGATCCGCGCCGCTTTTTGCTGTCGCGGAGAGGCTCCGAGACGAAGAATTTAACTGGGTGGATGACACAGAAACACTTTCGACAATCGCACTGAACGAATTTTCAAAAGCATTTGTCAGGCTTTTATTGCGGGTCTGACGTTCTTGTTCTTCGCGAGCTGTGTTTTCTTTCTGGTTTTTTTCAAGTGTGCGTATCCGAACGGCGTTTTCACGGAAAACCGCAACGGCGTGTGATACGTCGCCAATTTCGTTTTTAAAATCTGTACACGGAATTGTGACATCAAGCTGACCGTTTGTGAGGTGTGCCATACAGGCGGTCATTTCATTGAGCGGTTTAATGAGGTGGTAGCGTGTCCAACAAACATTCAGTCCAGCCATGCAGGTCACAATTGCGATGACTGCACCCAGTCCGTATTGGACAAAAATCGTTAGGATTCGGATATCATCACGGAGAAGATCAAGGTCAATACTTTGGCTTTCAACCATTGTCTTTATGTCATTTTTACTGATAATAATTTCCCATGACACAACGCCAATGATGGCGACAGTTGCAAACATGCACAGAGAAAATAACCATCCTAGGAAACTGATTTGAAAGTTCAAGATTTTCATTTTCTGACCCTATCGTCTCCACGTTATCTCGGGGACATCCGAGTAGCGGGACGCATTTTAAAATCTTTCACGCCTTACATTTTTTACCGTAATTTCTATCAGACCAGCCAACATGATAAAATTGATGAGTTGAAAAAATGTGGACGTGAATTTCTCTTTGCGTTGCAATGAAACGTGACGTTGCCAAAGCCTGGGTTCCGTCATAGAGTCCGGCGAAACAACCGTAATAATAGGTGCGTGTCGTGACCAAACAGGACAATATCCGTAATTTTTCTATCGTTGCCCATATTGATCATGGTAAATCGACGCTGGCAGATCGCCTGATTCAGCATTGCGATGCGGTGTCAGCGCGCGAGATGAAAGACCAGATTCTCGATTCAATGGATATTGAGCGCGAGCGTGGTATTACGGTCAAGGCACAGACCGTCTGTCTGAATTACACCGCGCGCAATGGTGACAGCTATCAGTTGAATCTGATTGATACCCCGGGGCATGTTGATTTTACCTATGAGGTCAGCCGGTCATTGGCGGCCTGTGAGGGGTCTTTGTTGTTGGTTGATTCCTCTCAAGGGGTGGAAGCACAGACCTTGGCGAATGTTTATTTGGCCCTTGAAAACGATCATGAGATTGTGCCTGTTTTGGGCAAGATTGACTTGCCAGCCTCTGAACCAGAACGGGTCAAGGAACAGATCGAAGACGTGATCGGGATTGATGCCGGTGAGGCTTTGTCGGTGTCAGGCAAGACAGGGGAGGGGGTTGAGGATGTTCTCGAAGCCATTGTGGCCCGACTTCCCGCCCCGGGTGGTGATCCCGATGCCGGATTGCAGGTGCTGTTGGTCGATAGCTGGTATGATAGCTATTTGGGTGTCATTACCCTTGTGCGTGTCGTCAACGGGACGCTCAAGGCCGGGATGAAAATTCGGATGCTAGGCACCGGGGCCAGCTATTTAGTTGATTCTGTCGGTATTTTTTCGCCAAAAATGACCAAAAAGACCCAATTGAGGGCTGGAGAGATTGGTTTTATCAATGCGGGGATTAAAACGGTCTCTGATACCCGTGTGGGGGATACTATTACTGATGATCGCAAGCCTGTCCTTGATCCCTTGCCCGGCTTTAAGCCCTCTGTGCCTGTTGTTTTTTGCGGTCTTTTTCCCATTGATGCCAATGATTACGAGCTGTTACGTGATGCCCTTGCCAAGCTGGAGTTAAATGATTCGTCCTTCCACTACGAAGCAGAAAGTTCCGCCGCGTTGGGTTTTGGCTATCGTTGTGGCTTTTTGGGGTTGTTGCACCTTGAAATTGTTCAGGAACGTCTGGCGCGTGAGTTTAATCTTGACCTGATTACAACTGCTCCCTCTGTTGTCTACCGGGTTCAGATGAGTGACGGGTCGTTGCTGTCGTTGCACAACCCGGCGGATTTTCCCGATGTGACCCGAATTGAGTCGATTGAAGAACCGTGGATTCAGGCCAGCATTTTGGTTCCGGATGAATATATTGGCCCTGTGCTCAAGCTGTGTGAAGATCGGCGCGGCCTTCAAAAAGAACTGACCTACGTCGGCAATCGGGCCATGCTGGTCTATCGACTCCCCCTTAATGAGGTTGTTTTTGATTTTTATGATCGTCTCAAATCCGTCACGCGTGGTTATGCGTCTTTTGATTATAGTCTTGATGGCTACGAGCAAAGCGAGCTGGTCAAGGTGGCGATTCTGGTCAATGGCGAGTCCGTTGACTCTCTGGCGATCATTGTCCACCGTAGCCAGGCAGAACCGCGCGGGCGCATGTTGTGTGAACGCCTGAAACAGTTGATCCCGCGTCAGCTTTTCCGCATTGCGATTCAGGCGGCTATCGGGGGCAAGATCATTGCACGGGAAACGATTTCTGCCTTGCGTAAGGACGTCACGGCAAAATGTTATGGCGGTGATATATCGCGCAAGCGTAAGTTGTTGGAAAAGCAAAAAGCAGGTAAGAAAAAAATGCGTAATATCGGCTCTGTTGAAATTCCCCAGTCGGCATTCTTGGCCGCGCTGAAAATGGGTGACGATTAACTGCGTGACGGTGACCGGGGGCGCGTGATGATAAGGAGTCGAAGTGATCGGGGATGACGTGGAAAATATCGTTTGTGTCAATGGTCAATTTGTGCCTGAAAGTCATGCACAGGTTTCTGTTTTTGATCGCGGGTTTTTGTTTGCCGATGGTGTTTATGAAGTGACCTCGGTTTTAGACGGGAGGTTGGTTGATTTTGCGGGGCATTTGGCCCGGCTTCGGCGGTCATTGCGGGAACTTGCCCTTGATTTTTCGCTGTCGGATGCCAAACTGGCGGAACTTCATCACCAGATGATTGAAAAAAATAATCTGGTAGAGGGGGGAGTTTATATCCAGATCACGCGTGGCCCTGCGGTGCGTGATTTTGCCTATCCTGCCGCTCCGCAGCCGACCTTTGTTCTGTTCGTCATGCGAAAGTCCCTGCGCGATCATCCTGACGCGTTGCGTGGTCTTTGTGTTGTGACTTTGGATGATATTCGCTGGAAACGCCGAGATATTAAAACAGTGGGCCTCCTGGCGTCTGCCATGGCGAAAGAAGCCGCGATGCGTGCGGGCGCAGATGATGCCTGGATGGTTGAAGACGGGCTGGTGACAGAGGGCAGTTCGAATAATGCGTGGATTGTCACGGCACAGGGGGTAATTATGACCCGTCCTGCGAGCCACGCCATTTTAAATGGGATTACCCGTCGCGCTGTGCTCAGACTCGCCGCAGAGGCCGATATGGCACTGGACGAACGCCCCTTTAGCGTTGCACAGGCCCGTGCGGCCCGCGAAGCCTTTGTGACCTCTGCGACAACAATTGTTTTACCAGTGGTCAAGATTGATGGTCAGGTGATCGGAACGGGGAAACCCGGGCCTGTGGCGGGACGTTTGCGGACTCTCTACCTCGAAGAAGCCTTGGCGTCGTTAGCGCATGGCACTTCAATTGCGTAGAATTTTAAAAAGGAAACAAACTGATGGAGCTGAAAACACCCTACCTGCTGTTCTTGGGCGATGTGCCTGATGCCTTGGCTTCTAAAACGGCAACGGGAATTGTTGAGTGGCGACCTGAATGGGCGGTGGGTCAATTCCGCCTCCCGGGGTGTCAGGCCGATTGCGGTCTCGAGAATCTGTCCATTGATGAGGGGGTTGCCAGAGGTTGCAAAACAATGGTGATCGGTGTGGTCAATGCGGGGGGTGTTCTGCCCGGGCATTGGGTTGATACGATTGTTGCGGCTCTTGATGCGGGGCTTGATGTGGCTTCTGGCCTTCATGTGCGTTTAGAAGACAGCCCTCGCATTCGCGATGCGGCGGCCCGCAGTGGGGCGCAACTGTACAATGTGCGTCATTCTGAACGGGTGTGGTCAACAGGAAAAGGCGAAAAACGACGGGGCAAACGGGTTTTGGCGGTGGGAACCGACTGTGTCGTCGGGAAAAAATACACGGCGTTGGCTCTTGAGCGCGCTTTGCGCGGGTTGGGAGTCGCGGCGGATTTCCGCGCGACGGGTCAAACGGGCGTTTTTATTTCTGGGCGGGGGGTGTCGATTGATGCGGTGGTGTCCGATTTTATTTCGGGCGCGGCAGAATGGATCAGCCCTGCGGCGGAACAAGACGACCACTGGGATGTGATTGAGGGCCAGGGGTCGTTGTTTCACCCCAGCTTTGCCGGGGTGTCTTTGGGGCTTTTGCATGGGTCACAACCTGATGCTCTAATCGTTTGTCACGAACCCACCCGCACCAAAATGCGCGGAGTCCAAACCCCTTTGCCGACAATCCGCGATGTCATCGACCTCAATCTGTCATGTGGGCGCTTAACTAATCCGGCTGTGCGTTGTGTAGGCTTATCAGTCAACACACAGGCTCTGAGTGAGGCAGAGGCCAAACGGCTTCTGGATCAGCTGACCGAAAAACATGACCTGCCAGCGACCGATCCCGTGCGGTTTGGCATCACCGAGATCGCACAAATTTTAAAAGACGAGTTCTGAAGTATGGCTGTTCATCGCACAATGAATGTTGACGTTGAACGCTTTGCCCTTGCGGAGCAGTTCACAATTTCGCGCGGCAGTCGGACAGAAATTGTCGTAGTGACGGTTAGTCTGTCTGATGGGACGGTGGTCGCGCGGGGCGAATGCGTCCCTTACGCGCGTTATGGGGAAACGGTCGAGAGCGTCCAAGCGGCGATTGAGGGGCTACGCCCAGCCTTTGAATGGGGTGAGCTGGATCGCCAGGGCCTGCAAAATCTCTTGCCTGCGGGTGCTGCGCGTAATGCCATTGATTGCGCTCTATGGGACTGGGAGGCCGGTCAAACGGGTTGCTCTGTTCAGGACATGACAGGTTGTCCCACACTGGACTCTTGCCTGACGGCCTATACCCTCAGCCTCGGCACGCCAGAATCCATGCACGGTGCTGCCCGACAGGCCGCTCATCGTCCCTTGCTCAAGGTAAAACTGGGTGGTGCAGGCGATGATCAACGTATCCGTGCGGTGCGGGCGGGTGCGCCAGACAGTACACTGATTGTTGATGCCAACGAAGCCTGGTCGACAGAAATCTATCACGTCAATATGACCGCCTGTGTTGAGGCAGGTGTTGCCTTGGTCGAGCAGCCCTTGCCTGTTGATGGCGATCAGGCCCTTGCCACACTGCCGCGTCCCATTTCCGTCTGTGCGGATGAAAGCCTGCACACCCGCGCTGACCTTGAGCGGTTGCGCCCGCTCTATGATGCGGTGAATATTAAACTGGATAAAACCGGAGGTTTGACCGAAGCTCTATACCTGCAACGCGCGGCGCGTGAGGCAGGTTTCGATGTGATGATGGGCTGTATGTTGGGGACGTCTCTTTCCATGGTTCCCGCTCTGTTGGTGGCGCAGGCGGCAGATTATGTTGACCTTGATGGCCCCTTGCTCCTATGCGAAGATCGCAACCCGCCTTTGCACTTTGATGGCAGCCTTATTTCCCCCCCCGACCCCGCCTTGTGGGGTTACGGGCGTTCCCTCTGCGGCGGCGGCGAACGGACAAAAACAACATAGCCCCCAGAACTCCTGCAACACCAGCGAAGGGAACACGCAAAAGCGGTGCCAACACAAAATCCCAAAGTTCAGTCACGATATAGCGTTCAATTACCGCTTGCACCAAATTGAGAGAAAAGCGATTCATGTGGAACCATAATTCTCCCAAGGTTACAAATTCTCCCTGCACAAGACCGTGAACAAGACCGCCGAGTGCCAAAATCAGGAACAAAACCCCCAACCCGCGCAAAACAATCATCACAGCCTCCTCTCTCGATAAAGTGTCTTGTTTTTGATTTGAGTTTCTGTTTTGGTCTTAGGCAGAGGAATGCAGTAAGGTTTAAATTCGTCGATGACTTTTTGATAGAGTTCTCTTTTAAAGGGGACGATCAGGTCAGGGACGCGATGGGCGTCAACCCATGTCCAGTCTGAAAATTCCGGTTTGGGGGTTGCAATGTTGATCTCGCTATCTTGCCCCTCAAAACGAAAGGCGAACCATTTTTGTTCTTGACCGCGAAAGCGGCCTTTCCAAACCTTTGAGATGAGATCAACCGGGAGGTCGTATCTGTGCCAGCTTGCGCTTTCTGCGAGGAGAGAGACCTGATGAATAGAGGTTTCTTCGAAAAGTTCGCGTTTTGCTGCACAGAGCAGGTCTTCGCCTTTGTCCACGCCGCCTTGTGGCATTTGCCAAGCCTGTCCGGGGGTATCAATGCGCTGAGCGACAAAGACCTGTCCTGCGCGGTTGAGGAGCAAGATACCAACACAGCGGCGATACTTGTCAGGTTTTTTCATTTTGTGATCCAAGGCCTCACGGTGTTTCGAGTACGGCGGACAGCGGCACAAGTTGCAGTCCGCGTTCTGTCAGCTCATTCGCCCAGTTGGACAGGCGTTCTAGCGTCACGGGATAGGGGCGACCCAATGCAACAACACGACCATTTTTTATGGCCAGCCGTTCAATTTGGGCCAGTTTTGAATCAATGACGACACGGCTGAGTTGCGTATTATCAATAACACTACTGGCGACGGCATAGGGAACCTGATGGGTCGGGGCAATAGAAGAAGTGAGACTCCGCGCGGTGAGGCCGTTGTCTAAAAAGGCTAGTCCCTTGGCGCGGAGTGCTGTGAAGAGTGCTTCCATTTGCGACGTTGAGGTGACAAAACGATCCCCCATAAAGGCGGTCAGGCCGATGATTCCATCGCTTCGTCCCGTAATCCAGTTTAGATTTTTGATATTGGTTTGAGTATCGGTCGCACTGATCAAAGTCCGTGGCCCCGGGTCATTTTGGGGATAATCAATCGGTTCAAGTGGAAGGTCGATTAATGTTTCATGGTCAAAAGAACGTGAGAGAGACACCCAATTTTCAAGCTGTCGGGTATAGGGACTAAAAGACAGATTAACACTTGCCGGTAACTGTTTAATCGCGGCATTGGTGGCGGCTTGTGAAAGTCCTAAACCGGACACGACGATCGCGATGCGGGGTTTATTACGATCGTATGGGATTTTTGACGCATAAATTTGCCAGGCTGGGCGCGTGTCTTTTCGGGGGGGCTTCTTGGGTGTTTGAGACACAGAGGGAGTTTTTTCTTTTTTTTCTATGGGGTGTTTGTTCTCTTTAGATTTTTTTTCTGGTTTTTTATCCTGTGGGGATTTGCCTTCTGGTTTTTTTTGGGCGGCGGCGGTGGATTTTTCGTTGGTTTCGAGTGTCACAGGTGGCTGGATTTTGGGTGTTTTTTCAGGTTGAGGAGGCGGGCTTTCAGCCTGAATGGGGGTAAGTGTGAGGTTTGCTTTAATTTTGGAATCTGGCTCTGCCTCAGGGACATAGACGTAAGGGAGTTCTCTGTCTGGTGAGGTCATCACCAAAAAGGCTGCGCCCCCGACCAAGAGAGCAAACAGACCCCAGAGAACGATCAAAATCGTCTTTTTCCAGTTCACTTTTCTTTGCCTCTTGTGAGGCGTGAGCCTCTTTTTCGTGATGGTGCATCAGTTTTATACAACGCCATGAAAGTGAACACCTTGAGCAAAAAATGTTACTGTCGCAACTGGAAAAGTGAAATGCCTTGAATAAGGTCAAGAGCGCGGTCAAGCAGATAGTCTGTAGGGCGTTTCTCTTTTGTTTTTTCCGTTTCTGTTTCGGGACTATCACCGTTGGTTCCGCCTTTGTTTTTCAAGGCTCCTCTCAGGTCGGCTTCGCGACGACCCTTGCCCGTTGAGAGTGTTTCAATACGGGCGGGTTCAACAACAATATCAGGTGAAATGCCTTCGGCCTGGATGGAACGACCAGATGGTGTGTAGTAGCGGCTGGTCGTCAGACGCATGGCCCCGTGACCTGGCAAGGGGATAATGGTTTGAACAGAGCCTTTGCCGAAAGATTTAGTGCCCATAATCACCGCGCGGCGGTGATCTTGCAGTGCGCCTGCGACAATTTCAGATGCAGAGGCTGATCCCCTGTTAATCAGAACGACTAAAGGCAATCCGTCAATCAAATCGCCTTTGCGTGCGTTAAAGCGTTGAGCATCTGTGCCATCGCGTCCACGCGTGGAGACGATTTCGCCTTGATCCAGAAAGGCATCAGAAACAGAAATGGCCTCTGTCAATAGACCGCCGGGGTTGACGCGCAGGTCTAAAACCAGTCCTTTCATCTTATCCCCGAGTGTTTCGCGTAGTTTCGTCACAGCCTTTTCCAAACCGGGGGTTGTCTGTTCGTTAAAGGCAGAAATACGGATATAGCCCACGGAACCTTCTGTGCGATGGCGGACAGAGCGTAGTTTGATTTCATCGCGCCTTATTGTGACATCAAAGGATTTTTCTGCTCCTTTGCGCGAAACGGTGATGACAATTTCCGCGCCGATCTCACCGCGCATCCGCGAAATGGCCTCATCGAGAGAAAGCCCCATCACGGCCTCGCCATCAAGGTGCGTAATATAGTCACCAGCCATAATGCCTGCGCGGTCTGCGGGAGTATCATCGATTGGGGCGACGACTTTGACCAAGCCATTTTCCATCGTGACTTCGATCCCCAATCCGCCAAAAGTTCCCCGCGTTTGCATACGCATATCGCGAAAGGACTCTTCGTCGAGGTAGCTGGAATGGGGGTCAAGCTGGGTCAACATGCCCTGAATGGCGAATTCAATCAGTTCCTCGTCTGAAACAGATTCAACGTAGTCCGTCCTGATTTTTTTGAAGACATCGCCAAAAAGTTGGAGCTGATTGTAAGTTTCGAGCCGTGACTCAGCTGTTTCTGGTTCGGCGTGTGCAGATGGAAAGATAAACAGTAAAATACCCGTCATAACGAGTGCACGCATTGTGAGAACATGTACGAGGTGCATTCTTTCTCGTCCTTGTTTTGTGATCTGTGTTTAAGGAGCATTGCCCAATCGGCGAAGCAGTGTAGCTGATTTTGAGTGAAAGTCTTGTAAAAAAGGCGTGAGTGAAGCTACTTTTTCAGCCAGGGTTGTGGATTGATCGGACGGCCTGCTTGGCGTAGTTCGTAGTAAACTTCTGGTTTGGGGGCATCACTCATCCAAGCCAGAGGTTCCCCGGCGAGAACCAGCTGGTTTTCAGAAACGGCAATCTCGCCAACACCGGCAATCAAGGAATGATAGCCACGCTTGTTTTTTGATTTTTTTGTTTCGTTCTGACTGTGTTCAATGATGATGATTTTTCCATAGCCTCTAAAATCGCCTGTATAAACAATGCGCCCATCATAGGGCGCAACGACCTGTGCGCGTGCTCGAGTGACAATGACAATACCTTCGTGAAAACTGATCTGGTCGGACTGTTGAAAGTTCTGTGTAACAGAACCGCGAACCGGGTTGAGAAGCGCGGCTGTCGTGCGGGTTGGAAAAGCACGAATCTGGTTTTTGTTCAGGGGGGGGGTGCCTTGCTCTTTGGGGCGTGGTTTGGGGCGGGGGGCGGTATCTTTGAGCCGGGTGAGGAGGTCACGCAGGTTTTTGGCTTTTTTTGCGAGGGCCTTTGCGGCGTTGCGGCGTTGCTTCAGCGTTGCGGCGTTTTTTTTCTCTTGAGCTTTTTTGCGTGCGAGCAGTTTACGGATTGATCCCTGCTGGGTTTTGAGATTCTGGCGTGTGGTCAGAAGCTCTGCGCGGTCTGTGCTAATCCGCTGTCTGAGCTCTGCAAAGGTTGTGAGTTCACGGCGGAGGGCCTTGACCTGTCGTTCAATGCCGGGCAGGGCTGTTTCCAGTACTAGCGCACTGCGCACGGTGTCCAATGGGTTGCCGGGTGCGGCGATGATGGCTTCGGGTGGTTGAAGAGCAATGCGCTGAAGCGCAGAGAGAATGCGGGCGAGTTTTTGGCTATTTTTTTCAAGGCGTAGGCCCTTTTTATGTTCGTCTTGTTCCAGTTGATACAGGTTTTGTTCGAGCTGTGTCAGTCTGTCTTCTAAATTGCGGATGCTGTTTGCGGCGGCGATGAGCTGCCCTCTTGCGCCTTTGATGTCGTAGCTGTTTTGGCGGTTTTTTGCTTCGAGCTTACGCGTTCCAGCATCGTCCTCACGGGTCTGTTGTTCGATCCGCTTGAGTTCCTGTTCGCTTTCTTTGCGCATTTTTTGTGCGTGGGTGACAGAGGAAACCCACAAGGCAAGAGTGCAAAAAACAACGTAAAAAACAAGGGCCGTTCCGAGTTTTTTTCGTGAGGGGACGCTTTTCATCAGGCCCTTATTTTCCTGTTGAGGAGAGAGCGACCCGTCATGTCCTGAGGAGGGGAGATGTCGAGTAATTCAAGAATCGACGGGGCCAAATCAGCCAGGCGTCCGTTGTTTAGCTTGTCGTAAACTTCTGGCCCGTTAAAAAGCAGGACAGGAACCGGGTTGAGCGTATGGGCTGTATGGGGCTGGCCTGTTTTTTCGTCGTGCATCTGTTCCGCGTTTCCATGATCGGCGGTAATGACTACAGAGCCGCCGACCCTTTGAACAGCTGCGGTGATTTTTATGAGGCAACGGTCAAGTGTTTCTGCCGCCTTGATCGCGGCGGCAAGTGCGCCCGTATGTCCCACCATGTCGCAGTTGGCATAGTTGCAGATCAGCAGATCATATCGCCCGGAGTCAATGGCGGTAACGAGCTGTTCTGTGATTTCGTATGCAGACATTTCTGGTTTGAGGTCATAGGTTGCGACCTTGGGAGAGGGGACAAGACACCGCGTTTCACCGGGGAAGGGCGACTCTTCACCGCCGTTGAAAAAATAAGTCACATGAGGATATTTTTCTGTTTCTGCAATGCGAAACTGACTTAAGCCATTCCGTGAGGCAATTGCTCCGAGCGTATTATCGAGAACCTGAGGCGCAAAAAGGCACTGCATGTGCTGATCCAGTTCTGTCGAGTAACGCACCATACCTAAAGCTGTCGAGAACGTGGGACGCCTTTGCACATCAAAGCCATCAAATCCGGGGAGGAGAAAGGCATCCAAAATTTCACGTGCACGATCGGTGCGGAAATTGGTCATGATGAGCGCATCGCCATCGTCCATTCCGCGATAATTCTCGAATGTGACAGGTTCAAAAAATTCGTCATAAATACGATTGGCGTAACTATTTTCAATGGCAGAAAGGGGGGAACCCGCAACAGGTGCTGTTCCGTTGCATAGGGCGTCAAAGACACGCTTGACCCGCTCCCACCGATTGTCGCGATCCAGTGCAAAATAGCGACCGGATAGCGTTGCAATGCAGGTCCTGGGGCTGTCACCCAGTGCCTGTTCAAATGTTGCCATGTCGCCGAGTCCGGCCTGTGGTGAGGTGTCTCTGCCATCCAAAATTCCGTGAATTTTGACTGTTACACCAGCCCGCTCAATTTTGCGGACGAGGGCGAGGGTGTGGTCGATATGCCCGTGAACGCCCCCTTTGGACAAAAGGCCTAGAATGTGGGCTGTGCCTCCGTTTTTCTTGAGCGCGTTTAGGGTGTCGAGCAAAGCAGGAAGCTGTTCGAATGTGCCGTCTGTCATGGCGGCTTTGATTCGTGGGAGGTCTTGGTGAACGACGCGCCCAGCCCCGATATTCATGTGGCCGACCTCTGAATTTCCCATCTGTCCTTCGGGGAGGCCGACATCAGGCCCGCAGGTTTTCAGTAAGGCTGTGGGCAAGGTTCTGTGCAGGTGATCCATCAGCGGTGTTGACGCCCGGGCAATGGCATTATCGGCTGTGTTTTGACGTGTCCCCCACCCGTCGAGAATGCAGAGTAACAAGGGGCGTTTGCTTTTGCGGCGAACAAAGGGAAGGGGAGAAGACGTCCAAATTGCGTCAGACATTTTTGAACCCGTATCTTTTAGAGCGCGAAGACAGTGTTGTCATGAAAAGAGTAGGAGGTAACCCTTATTTTTTATGATAAGGATGCCCGCAAAGGAGGCAACCTGCGCGATAGAGCTGTTCTGCGAGTAGTCCGCGTACAAGCAAATGCGGCCAGGTCATGCGCCCGAGACAGAGCGTGAAGTCAGCTTTTTCTTTGAGGTGTTTGTCTAGGCCATCTGCCCCGCCAATCAAAAAACAGAGCTGTGAGACGTGCGTATCCTGCCATCTGCGGAGCTGTTTGGCAAAGTCTGCGCTGGTGATCTGTTTTCCTGTTTCATCAAGTGCTACAATCAACGCACCCGGCGGACAGGCGGCCTGTAGAAGTTCTGACTCACGTTTTTTGAGCTGTTCTGTGGGCAGGTTTTTTCTTTCCTCGACTTCTTTGAGGGTCAGCGACCAGCCTGTTGTCCGGCGCAGGCCCTCCAGTCGTTTTTGATAGAACTCAAAAATATCCTTTGCCGGGCCTGTTTTGGCACGTCCGACAGCAATGAGTGTGAACTGCATTTTTTTCTGTTCTCCACACGACAAAAGGATATTTTCTAGGGTCTGTTTTCCAGCACTGAGTCTGTTGCCCACATTTTTTCGAGGTTGTAAAAACTGCGGACTTCGGGGCGAAAGATATGGGCAATAACATCACCCGCATCAACCAAAACCCAATCCCCGCGTTTCGCGCCTTCGGCACAAAGTCCCTTCAGACCCTGATTTTTAAGACACCGTAAGAGATGGTCAGACATTGATGAGACGTGGCGCGATGAGGTTCCACTGGCAATGACCATAAAATCGGCAAGACCCGTTTTCCCCGCAAGATCGATCACGATCACATCATCGGCTTTGTCACTGTCGAGTGATTCTGTGATGACGCCCAAAATATGGCGACTTTGGCCCAATTCATCAGGGGGATCAGTTTGAACCTTGGTGGGGTTTTGCATGGTGGCCTCTTTCAAAGGTCGTGTGAGAAGAGTTGTTTTTTGAAATGGGCTGTGAACTGACGTTGTTGGCCCAGTAGGGTTGCCGCATACGGATTTGAGTTGAAGATTGGCGGGACACCTGTGCGTGAATGAAAACCCATGCAGGCGGCGATGCCGTGCAAAACTGACGCCCCCCGCGTTGGCGGTTTTGGCGAAAACGCTGTGCCGCCTTGCACCTCATCGCTTGAACACTATAGGGGGGACGGGCAAAAACGGCAATTGGCATCTGTGCAAAAATATCTGTCCATCTGCGCCAGTGTGGCAGCTGGATCAGGTTATCACTGCCCATTAGCCAGACGAAATGAACCTGCACAAAGTGTTTTTTCAAGGCCGCAAGGCTATGACAGCTATAGCGCGTTCCAAGGAGAGATTCGAGGCAGGTTATTCTGATATTTTTGTGCTGTTTTGTCAGGGTGGTGGCGCGACGTACTCTGATCTCTTGAGAGGCTGTGTCTTGACCTCTTTTGAGTGGGTTTTGCGGGCTAATGAGCCACCAAACCGCATCAAGTTTCAATCGCTTCATGGCCTCAAGGCTTATCGTTAGGTGAGTCTGGTGCGCGGGATTAAATGACCCGCCCAACAACCCAATACGTTGTCCGCGTGCCGGTTTGTGCGCACCGAGCGCATCGGCAAGCTGAGAAGTGGTTGCAAAGGGACGGCGTTCTGTCATCTGGTTTCTAAGGGCGTGTTTGTCCTGTTCCAGTGACATAGTATTTGTAGCTTGTCAGCTGTTCTGCACCAACTGGCCCGCGTGCATGGAGCTTTCCGGTTGAAATTCCGATTTCTGCCCCCATGCCAAATTCGCCCCCGTCTGCGAACTGTGTCGAACTATTGTGGATGACAATACCCGCATCAACTTCGTGTTGGAAGCGTTCGGCGGCAAACTGGTCTGCGGCAATGATGGCTTCTGTGTGCCGTGATCCGTGGCGATTGATATGGGCGATAGCCTCATCAAGGCCCGAAACTTGTCGGATAGAGAGCACAGCATCAAGGTATTCTGTGTCCCAGTCCTCTGGCGTTGCAGGCGCGATGTTATCCATTAGGGCGACAATTTCAGGCGCACCGCGCAGGGCACATCCACTCTGTTGAAGCTCGGTCAGCAGACGAATGAGCGCGTCTTGAGGAAAGCCTTGGTCAACTAGCAAAGTCTCTGTCGCCCCGCAAATTCCTGTGCGGCGCATTTTGGCATTCAGAACAACAGCGCAGACCATTTCAGGGTCTGCGGAGGCATGAAGATAAGTGTGACACAGGCCATCAAGATGGGCAAGTACAGGAACGCGGGCTTCGTTCATAATCCGTTCAATCAAGCCCCGCCCTCCGCGTGGAATAATCAGATCAATGGCATCGTTCATTGTTAAGAGCATTCCAACGGCGTCGCGCTCGCGTGTGGGGACGCGTTGAATTGCCGTGGTGGGCAGGTCTGCCGCTACAAGACCGCTCTGGAGGGCCGTGAGAATCGCCCCCGAGGATTGGTAGCTTTCAGATCCCCCGCGCAGAATAGTTGCATTCCCCGATTTTAGGCACAAGGCACCAGCATCTGCGGTCACATTGGGGCGGCTTTCATAGATAATCCCGATCACGCCAATCGGAACCGTGACCTGTCTAAACTGTAAGCCATTGGGTTGATGCCAGTCTTTTAATGTTTTGCCAATAGGATCAGGAGCCTGTGCGATGGTCTCGACCCCTTGGGCCATTTCCGTGATGCGCTCGGGAGTTAGAGCAAGACGATCCAGCAACGCGGGGTTCAGCTGTTTTTTACGTCCTGCCTCCATGTCAACGGCATTCGCCTCCAAAATTGTTTTGCTTTGAATTCGCACCGCCTGCGCGGCAGATAAAAGGGCTTGTTTTTTTTGCTCTGAGGATGCCCGGGCAATCTGTTCAGCGGCTTTTTTCGCCGCCTGACCAAGAGCTTGCATCATCTGTGCGTTTGTCGCCATTGCTGTTTTTTCCTGTTATTAAAACCAATTTGGAGAAAATAAGCTAGAAGAGCAATAATAGCCAGGAGATAAAATTTTCCGGCGATGCTGGTCATTTAATATATGGATTAGATTTTAAGTCGTCTTGTCGGATGAAGGAATGAGTCCCGACTCAGGATTGACGTCGGTTTCAGTGGGGCTGTGTATGATTTCTTTGAGCGCAGTAGCGAGGAGTTTGGCGTCGTCTTCGCGTGTGAAGCCCTTGCGCCACGCCATCGCGATGGTGCGGAAACTGTTGGAGAGGGGCTGAAGCTGGATGCCTGTGGTCTTGAAAAACGGTGACTGGCAGACGAGTTCGGGCAACAGAGAAAACCCGAGTCCCCCGGCAACCATGTGTATCATACTGGTCAGGGAACTGGCATAGACTGTGCGCGTGGGGGTGATCTTTTGCTGGGCGCAGACGCTCAGGCTGTGTTCACGTAGGCAGTGACCGTCCGCCATCAAGATGAGGTTTTTGCTCTGTTTGGGCTGTTTGTCGGATGCAGAGGCCAGCCAGAAGGCATCATGGCCTAATGCAATAGAGTCGAGATTTTCCGTATCATAGGGGAAGGCCATGAGAACCGCATCCAGTTCCCCCGCCGCCAAGGCATCAAGGAGCTGTGCGCTCCTGTCTTCGCGCAGGTAAAGCTGAAGTTCTGGAAAATGTTGATGAAGCTGTGGCGTTGCGTGGGGGAAAAGACAGGGGGCAATCGTTGGAATGACCCCCAGATGAAAAACCCCACAGAGTGGAGTCTGATTGTGTACCAGATCAACGATGTCTTCTGCACCGCAGACAGAGCGCGGGCGCGTTCAGAAACAGCACGTCCCAACGCGGTCATAAAGACAGTGCGCTTTGTACGTTCAACAAGCTTTATCCCCAACAGGTTCTCAAGCTCACTAATCCCATTACTCAGGGTTGACTGTGTGACAAAACACGACTCAGCGGCTCGCCCAAAGTGTTGGTGGCGGTCAAGTGCAACGAGATAACGCAACTGTTTGAGTGTCGGAAGGCGTGAAGAATACGACATAACATAAATCAGAGGCTGGGTTATGCGCCTTTGTTGTCGTCTTCTTCCATGCCTTCAAGCATTGCGTTGGACACGACACCGGCATTTTTACGCACCACGTGTTCAATTTCAGACGTCATATTTGGGTTTTCGCGCAGGAATTTTTTGGCATTTTCGCGCCCCTGACCAATGCGCTGTCCGCCATAGGAAAACCAGGCCCCGGCCTTTTCAATAATGTTGGCCTGAACACCAAGATCAAGGATTTCACCCATTTTTGAAATGCCTTCCCCGTACATAATGTCAAATTCAATGACGCGAAAGGGGGGGGCCATTTTGTTTTTGACAACCTTAACCTTTGTTTGGTTGCCCACGATGTTGTCCTTGTCTTTAACGGCTCCTGTGCGGCGAATATCAAGACGGACTGAAGAATAGAATTTCAGTGCGTTTCCGCCTGTCGTCGTTTCGGGGTTGCCAAACATGACGCCGATTTTCATGCGAATTTGGTTGATGAAAATAACAATAGTGCGCGACCGCGACACAGAACCTGTAATTTTACGCAGGGCCTGCGACATCAGACGGGCTTGAAGACCGGGCAGGGAGTCGCCCATGTCGCCTTCGAGTTCGGCCTTGGGTGTCAGGGCCGCAACCGAATCAATGACCAAAACATCCACCGCGCCAGACCGCACAAGGGTGTCCGTGATTTCCAATGCTTGTTCCCCTGCGTCGGGCTGAGACACGAGCAGTTCATTGACATTGACACCCAGCTTTGTAGCATAGGCGGGGTCGAGGGCGTGTTCTGCATCGACAAAAGCACAGGTTCCCCCTGCTTTTTGCGCCTCTGCGATCACGTGCAGGGCGAGGGTTGTTTTCCCTGAACTTTCCGGGCCGTAGATTTCAATAATGCGCCCGCGCGGCAGACCGCCGATTCCCAAACCAATGTCGAGGCCTAGAGATCCGGTTGAAACAACCTCTGTTTCAACAGCGCGCTCCTCGCCCAATTTCATAATTGATCCCTTGCCAAAGGCGCGTTCGATCTGCCCCAGTGCGGCTTCGAGTGCTTTTGTCTTGTCCACGCTATCCCTTTCAACCAAATGTAAGGCACTTTGTCCCATCGTCTTAGCCTTTCTTATCCCACAGGGTGAATCATTCCGCAACGAAACAAGTGTACCTTTTTTGTTCCTGATGTCCAGAAAAAAGAACAAAAAAAGAACATTTTCATACCAACAGGATTAAGGAAGAAAAGGGAGGGTTAAAGCTCCCCTGGAAATTTGCCATCATCGGCGGCGGTGCGTTCGGGAGAACGTCCCTTGCGTCGACGACCTGTCCCCTTTGTGGTTCCGGCATCTGCGCCAACGGGGCCAGCGTTGTTTTGATCCTGCGCTCCGGCAGAGACGGAGCCGAGTTTTGCCATGACTTGTTCAAGGGTTGGTTTTGGGCGTTTTTCGTGGTTGTCGAGGGCGTGACGCATGGATTTGAGAATCTCTGCTGTTGTGCCACAACAGCCCCCGATAATTCTTGCGCCGCAGTCAACGGCGATTCGGGCGTATTCTGCCATCAGCTCTGCCGTACCGGAATAGACAATCTGTCCATCTCGATATTCAGGGATGCCGCAATTGCTTTTGACAACTATGACATCGCTGTCGTCACTGCCGTGCCCCATGTTGAGCAAGGCGGCAATCATTTCAGACGGCCCAACCCCACAGTTAGAGCCATAGCCATGCGGACGTACTGGCCAGTCGCGCGACCCCCGCGCCAACTGTTCAGGCGTAATCCCCATCATGGTGCGCCCGTTGGTATCAAAAGACAGAGTTGTGACAATCGGCAGGTCTAGATCTTTGACCGCTTCCACCGCACAGCGGGCTTCGTCTTCGGAAGAAATGGTTTCAATCCAAAAGACATCGACCCCCCCAGCCTTGAGCGCGAGGGCCTGCGCGCGAAAGGCCGCCGTGCAATCTGCTGGAGACAAGTCCCCAAGGGGTTCCAAAATATCACCCGTTGGGCCGAGAGACCCTGCCACCGCCACCGTGCGCCCTACCGCCGAATCGGCAACCACGCGCGACAATTCCGCCGCCGCTTTGTTGATCTCATAAACGCGGTCTTCGGCCTTGTGCAGTTTGAGACGGTTGGCTGTCCCACCAAAGCTATTGGTCAGAATTATATCCGCCCCGGCCTCGACAAAGGACTGCTGCAATGCGCGAATCTTTTCCGGCTGTTCAATATTCCACAGCTCCGGCGCATCCCCCGTTTGTAGGCCAGCATCAAAAAGATTTGTTCCTGTTGCACCATCTGCGAGCAACCATTTCTTTGTAACCAAGAGTTCTTCATAGCGATTCATCGGGGTGGTGTCCTCTTTTTGTTCGGGGCATTCTTACGGAGCCCGAAGCTACAGAATGTCTCGGAAACTGTCCAGATCAGCTTTCATGCGGGTATCTTCCTTGTAGCCAATCGTCGTCTGGGTTGGGGTGTGCAGGGAGCGTGGAAATTCTTTGGGTGGGCGTTTTGGACAGCTCGACCATTTTGACCTCTGCCATCAGGGACGTTGGTTGGAGGTTCGTGCCTTCGACGCGTTTTTCGACGCTGGTGTTGGTGACGTTAATTTTGTGAACGAGGTGGATATGGCGTCTTTGGTTCCAAAGGCGTTCACCTGTCGTCTCTCTCAAACCCCTGCAGGCGAGTCCGGTGATGCTTTTTTTGCTGTTGTCTTGACTCGACTTTTCCCGCAGTGGTGCCCCTGGCCTGACTCGAACAGGCACGTCCGAAGACAACGGATTTTGAATCCGTCGCGTCTACCAATTCCGCCACAGGGGCATCCTGTGTGCATCGGGGCGGGTGAAAGAACCGTGCGCTCCCTTAAGATGGGTGCATATTACTGAAAGTCAGGGGTGATGCAAGGCTTGATTCTTTATCGTTGTTCGTGTTTGAATAAGAAAAATTACATAAGGGGTCAAAGATGACGGAACAGGGTGTAGAACAGGATGCGCGGGTTAAGTGGTTTAATGTGACCAAGGGTTTTGGTTTTGTCGAACTGGGCGGCGGACAGCCCGATGCTTTTCTTCATGTGTCGGTGCTTAATTCTACAGGGCATGAGTCCTTGGCAGAAGGGGCGGTGATTCGCTGTTCAGTCGGGCCGGGGCCGAAGGGCTTGCAGGTTTTGTCGATTGCACAGGTTGTGTCCCTCCCCACGCCGCCGCCGCCGTTGGAGTCTGGGGCAGGGGGTGAGGCCGTTGAAGGACAGGTCAAGTTTTTCAAGGGCGACAAGGGCTATGGCTTTATTGAATTGGATGACGGCGGCGATGTCTTTGTGTCTGCTCGCGTTCTGGAGCGGTCGGGCATTTTTCAGGTGACGGCGGGCCAACGTCTTCGTCTCCAGGTCGAGGACAGCCCCCGGGGTTTGGCGGCGGCGGCGGTTGAGCGGGCGTGATGCGGCGTTTGTATGATTGGACTTTGGGGCTAGCGGCCCATCCACATGCGTTATTTGCTCTGTGGCTGGTGGCCTTTGTTGAAAGTTCGGTTTTCCCGATTCCGCCCGATGTTGTGATGATTCCGATGATCCTGGCCGCGCGGGATCAGGCGTGGAAAATTGCCACCATTGCGACCGTTGGTTCTGTGTTGGGGGGGCTGTTTGGCTATGGCCTCGGGGCCTTTTTGTTCGAGCAGGTCGGTCAACCCATCCTAGATTTCTATGGACGGGCCGAATCGCTGGAACAGTTTCGCGCGGGGTATCAGGACTGGGGCGCGTGGATTGTGTTCGGAGCCGGGGTGACACCCTTTCCCTATAAGGTCATTACCATTGCCTCTGGTGCGATGGATTTGAACCTTGGTGTCTTTACCTTGTCTTCTGTTCTGGCCCGTGGGGCGCGGTTTTTCATGCTCGCAGGGCTGTTGTGGTTTTTCGGGGTACCCATTCGGGCCTTTGTGGAAAAGTACCTGAATATTCTGGCGGTGTTGTTTTTTGCCCTGCTGTTGGGTGGTTTTGCTCTGATCGGGCTTCTTTAAAAAAGGATGTAAAAGGGTGAGGATTTTTTGTCCCCAAAACGGGGCCTTGGCTCTTTTACTGGCTTCGGGTGTGATTTTGCTCACGGCGTTGGGGTTTCAGTATATTGGCGGACTTACGCCCTGTGTATTGTGTCTCTATCAACGCTATGCCTATGGGGCGGCGATGCTCTGTGCGGTTCTGGCCTTTAGTGGGAGGCGGTACAGCGTGCTGAGAACGCCTGCACTGGGCGGTGCAACGTTATCTTTTGTGGTCGGGGCGGGGATTGCGCTGTTCCATGTCGGCGTCGAGCAACTGTGGTGGGAAGGATCGTCATCCTGTCAGGGCAAGGCCCTTGACCTGTCGTTGTCCGTCGAAGACTTGGCGGCGGATTTATTCTCGCGTCCTTACGCGCGTTGTGACCAGGTGCCGTGGGATTTTCTGGGCCTGTCTATGGCTGGTTGGAACGTGATTTTATCCCTTGGGCTTTTCAGTGTGGCTATTTCGCTGTTGCGGCGGTCTATGCGTTGCCACCTTTATTAGGTCAGTTTGCCGCAACATTGTTTATATTTTTTGCCTGATCCACAGGGACAAAGGGCGTTGCGGCTGATTTTTTTTGCTGTGCGTGGTGGCTGCGTTGTTTTCTGCGCAGTTGCGGGGTCGGTTGTGCCTTCGTGGGTGGTTCCCTGTTGACGTGGAATATCAGCAGACGCCTGTGGCTGTAATTCAAAATGATGCAACAGCATGGTCAGTTCGTCGCGGATCGCCGCGAGCATGGATTCAAACATGTCAAAGGCTTCGCGCTTATACTCATCCAGCGGATTGCGTTGCCCATAGGCGCGCAATTGCACCGACTGACGCAGGTGATCCAGGGACAGCAGGTGGTCTTTCCACTGTTTGTCCAACACCATCAATAACAGCTGGCGTTCGAGGCTACGCATGATCTCTGGTGAGTAGTTGGCGGCCTTCGCCGCCATTTTTGTATCACTGGAGCGTTGGAGGCGGGTAATGATTTCCTGATCGGCGACGCCGTCTTCTTCGGCCCATTCCCGTACGGGAATGCCTTTGCCAAACAGGCGCACCGTTTCGTCGCAGAGTCGTTCAATATCCCACTGCTCGGCGTAGGCGTTGGCGGGGATACACTGGCTGACGAGGTCTTCGACGACTTCGTCACGCATATCGCGCACGGTG
The DNA here is from genome assembly GCA_965199245.1 of Kiloniellaceae bacterium. Taxonomy (GTDB): domain Bacteria; phylum Pseudomonadota; class Alphaproteobacteria; order Kiloniellales; family Kiloniellaceae; genus Carbonatibacter. The sequence continues at coordinate 373,023 of CBDAQP010000001.1, read as the reverse complement.
TCCTGAATGGTGTCTGCGTCCATAATGTCACGGCGTTGTTCATAGACGACCTTGCGCTGGTCATTCATCACGTCATCAAATTTCAACAGGTTTTTACGAATGTCAAAATTGCGTTGTTCAACCTTTTGCTGTGCCTTTTCCAAGGCGCGGTTGACCCAGGGGTGAACGATGGCTTCCCCGTCTTCGAGGCCCAATTTTTGCAGAACGCCGTCCATGCGTTCAGAGCCAAAAATCCTCATCAGGTCGTCTTCGAGGCTCAGGAAAAATTTTGACGCGCCCGGATCGGACTGACGCCCGGAGCGTCCGCGCAACTGGTTATCAATGCGGCGGCTTTCGTGACGTTCGGATGAAATGACAAATAACCCGCCGGCCTGGCGGACAAGTTCTGTACTGGATTCGACCTCTTCGGTGATTTTTGCACTGCGTCTTGATTTGGCGGTTTCGCTGGTCATGTGTGCGGTTTCATGTTCAATCCGCATTTCGACGTTGCCGCCCAGCTTGATATCCGTTCCCCGTCCCGCCATGTTGGTGGCAATAGTCACCGCCCCCGGTGCGCCTGCCTGGGCGATAATGTGGGCTTCCTGTTCGTGAAAGCGGGCATTGAGGATTTTGTGCGGAATTTTTTCCTTGCTCAGCAATCGCCCGATGTATTCCGATTTTTCAATCGATGCCGTCCCGACCAATACGGGTTGTTGACGGGTGCGACAGTCGTGAATCTGGGCAATAATTGCGCGAAGTTTTTCGGCCTCTGTCCGGTAGACTTCGTCATGGTGGTCAACCCGTGTGATGGCGAGGTTTGTTGGAATCGTTGCGACATCAAGTCCGTAAATGGCAGAAAATTCTTCTGCTTCGGTCATTGCGGTTCCGGTCATGCCCGAAAGCTTGGGATAGAGGCGAAAGAAATTCTGAAAGGTAATCGAGGCAAGTGTCTGGTTTTCGCGCTGGATTTTCACGCGCTCTTTTGCCTCCAGGGCCTGGTGGAGGCCCTCGCCAAAGCGGCGACCGTCCATCATCCGTCCGGTAAATTCGTCAATGATGACAACCTTGTCGTCTTTGACCAGATAGTCCTTGTCTTTGTGGAAAACCTTATGCGCACGCAGGGCCTGGGTGACGTGATGGAGTGTGTTGACGTTCTGAATATCGTAAAGCGATCCCTGTTCAATTACTCTGGCATCCAGCAATTTGTGTTCCAAAAATTCTGTTCCCTCTTCTGTCAGGGTCACAGAGCGGGTTTTTTCATCCAGTTCAAAATGTTGTCCGGCCTCCAACAAAGGAATGAACCCATCCAGTGCAAGGTACTGATCAGATGAATCCTCCGCCGGGCCAGAGATGACGAGCGGGGTGCGGGCTTCGTCGATGAGGATGGAATCGACCTCGTCAACAATGGCAAAGTGAAAGGGACGTTGCACCAGCTGATCTGCGGAAAATTTCATATTGTCACGCAGATAATCAAATCCCAGTTCATTGTTGGTGCCATAGGTCACATCTGCGCCGTAGGCTACCTTGCGCTCCTCGTCAGACAGGCCGGGGTAGATCACGCCGACACTCAAACCCAAAAAGCCGTAAATCTGTCCCATCCACGCGGCATCTCGTCGGGCCAGGTAGTCATTGACGGTCACGACGTGAACGCCCTTGCCTGCGAGAGCGTTGAGGTAAACAGGCAAGGTCGCAACGAGGGTTTTTCCTTCCCCCGTTGCCATTTCGGAAATCATCCCCCGGTGGAGGGCGATTCCCCCCATCATCTGCACGTCAAAATGACGCAGGCCCAATGTTCGCCGCGAGACCTCGCGCACTGTGGCGAAGGCGTCGGGGAGAATATCATCCAGACTTTCGCCATTTCTCAGACGGTGGCGTAACTTTTCACTTTGGCCTTTGAGCGTGTCATTACTCAGGGCCTTGAGGTCGGATTCCAGGGCATGAATGGCCTGAACAGTGGTGGCCAGTCCCTTGATAAAGCGATCATTGGCTGTACCAAACAGACGTTTGACGAGGGCAGCGAGCATATGAAACCTCTTGAGACTGGCGGGGCAGGGAATGCCCTTTCTAAAGAACCGCTCAGAAACTAGGGCGGCAACGTCACTCTGTCAACGTTCCGTCCGGAGTATAGGAAACAGCCGTGTAAAGAGTTTAAACTTTGCGCCACTTTATTTTTTCACCTATTATCCGTCCCCTGGTTTCGTGATGGTTCTGATACGAAGGAGAGTACCGTGTCCTGTTTAAAGCCTGTTATTTTGTCCTCTGTTCTTGCGCTGGGCGTTGGAGTCTCTGGCGGGTTTTGGGCCAGTGGATTTTGGAATGCAGACAGTCGTCATAGTGTTGAAGAGGTCGCGCAGGACACGACAGCTGGTAACAATCCCACAGGTGACATTAGTCCCGTTGTGGCGCGGATCAATGGGGAGGATCTGTTGCGCGCTGATGTGTTGGCCCTCGCGGCTGATTTGCCTGCAGAAAAGATAGACGAAATTCTGCCGGATATGATTGACGAGCTTGTCAATCTGCGGTTGTTGGTGCAGGCGGCACAGAAACAGACAATGGATCCGGCGACGATCCGGCGGATTGCCGTGACCCGCGATAACATTTTGGCGGAAAATTTTGTCAAAACTGCATTGGATCAGCGCGTGGATGATGCGGCGGTTAGGGTTGCCTATGGTGACTATATCAAGGATACTCCGACAGAGCGCGAAATCTATGCTCGTCATATTCTGGTTGAAACGCAGGACGCTGCGCTTGCTTTGATTGCCGAATTGGACGGGGGCGCGGATTTTGTCCAGTTGGCAAAGGATCGCTCAACCGGGCCGAGTGGCGCGAATGGTGGTGATTTGGGCTATTTTACCGCAGGGCGGATGGTGCCTGAATTTTCTGCGGCGGCCTTTGCCCTTGCACCCGGAGACTACACGCGCGACCCTGTGAAAACGCAGTTTGGCTGGCACGTGATAAAGGTCGAGGACGAGCGTGAGACAGAACAACCGTCCTTTGAAGAATTGGAACAGCAGTTGCGCCAGCAGCTCGTGCGCCAAGCCTATCAGGATTTGACCGCAGAACTAAGAGAGGGTGCGGAGATTGAAATCTTGGTCGAAAAACCTGCACCGGAAAAATCCACAACAGAAACGCCAGAAGCGGCGCAAGATACGCAACAGAACGGGTCTTGAATCTTTGGAGTGTTGGCCGTGGAAAACTCACCACCAAAATCATCACTTGCCCCTGAATTTTTCCCAAAGATGCCCGCTGTTGCGGGGGTTTCCCTGGCAACGACTGCCGCAGGAATCAAGTACCAGGGGCGAACTGATCTGCTGTTGATGACCTGTTGCCCCGGTGCGACGATTGGGGGGGTGCTGACGCAGTCTTTGACCGCATCGGCCCCGGTTGATTTTTGTCGCCAGCACCTTGCGGGGGGGCGGGTGCGGGCCATTATTGTCAATGCGGGCAATGCCAATGCCTTTACCGGGGCCGCAGGGTGCAAAGCGACCGAGGACGTTTTGGCGGCAACGGCCCGGCAAGTTGGTTGCCCCCGCGAGCAGGTTTATATGGCTTCGACTGGTGTGATTGGGGAGCTGTTGCCGATTGCGGGGATTCTCAACAACCTTGCGTCTTTGCATCACCGGCAAGGGCCAGAGGCGTGGGAAGAGGCCGCCCAAGCGATTATGACCACAGATACCTTTGCCAAGGGGGCGACGCGCCGTACAGTGATTGGGGGCGTCCCCGTGACGATCAATGGCATTGCCAAGGGATCGGGCATGATCGCCCCCGATATGGCGACCATGTTGGCCTTTGTTGCAACGGATGCAACCTTGCCTGCGGCAGTGGTGCAGGATTTGATTCGCGAGGGCGCGGATCAATCCTTTAATGCCATTACCGTCGATAGTGATAGTTCGACCAGTGATACGCTGTTGATGGTGGCCAGCGGCGCGGCAGATCATGAGGCCGTGAAGACAGCCGACGATATAGCCGAATTTAAGACAGCACTTTTTGATCTCTTGCGCGATCTGGCCCATCAGGTTATCCGCGATGGAGAAGGAGCCAGCAAGTTCGTTGAAATTGAGGTTACAGGCGCGGAAAGTGCCGACGCCGCGCGAAAAATTGGCCTGTCGATTGCTAATTCCCCCTTGGTCAAGACGGCTCTTGCCGGCGAAGATGCCAACTGGGGGCGGGTGGTGATGGCAGTGGGAAAATCGGGCCAGCGGGCGAATCGGGACAAGCTGTCCATTGCCATGGGGGGCGTGGTCATTGCGCGGGATGGTGGCGTGGTTGCCGGCTATGACGAGGCCCCGGTTGCCGCGCATATGCGCGGGCAGGAGATTTTTATTTCTGTCGATGTCGGTGTGGGGTCGGGCACAGGGCGGGTGTGGACCTGTGATTTGACGCACGGTTATGTCACTATCAATGGCGACTATCGCAGTTGAGAACCTCTATAAGGACGGTGGTGATGAGCGATGGCTGTTGGGCGGCGGAGAGGACACAGGCGCAAAAAGATATTGTATTGGTTGCGGCGGCGGCCTTGATTGATAGCGACGGGCGCGTGCTGTTGGCGCAACGTCCGATGGGGAAGGCCATGGCGGGCCTGTGGGAATTTCCGGGGGGAAAGGTCGAGTTCGGGGAAACGCCGGAACAGGCCCTTGTCCGCGAACTGCGCGAGGAATTGGGCATTGAAACGCGCAATTCTTGTCTGGCCCCGATTGCCTTTGCCTCGCATGGTTATGATGATTTTCATCTGTTGATGCCGCTTTTTGCCTGTCGTGTTTGGCGCGGTCTCGTTGTCCCGCGCGAAGCTCAACAGATCAAGTGGGTTCATCTACGTGATCTGGCCCGCTACCCCATGCCCGAAGCAGATCGACCGTTGGTGGCTCTGTTGCGTGATCTTCTATGAAAAAACAAGGTTCTTTGTCGTCAAATTCTTTTTTGATACTCTAACGCAACTCCCTTAGGGTTTTGAGAATGCTACACCTGAGCACTTCTCAAAACCTCGATCCTTGTCGTCTGGTGCGCCAAACTTCTTTCTACGATCCTCAAATACACTCCGATATTCTGCGGTTCTCGAAAACAGTTGTTCTGCCAACCAACTTCGGCTTGAGATTTTGAGAGGTGCTCACCTATCTTGGGGCTGTGGTGATGGCTTTTCTTGGTTTCTGATCCGGATGCGGGTGATTTGGTGGCGTTTGCGTTCGAGAATTTCAAATTCCTTGCCCAAAAATGAAAAACGCTGACCAACCCGTGGAATCTGACGTGCCTTGAACAAAACTAGACCAGCAAGGGTTGATGCTTCATCATCGGGAAGTTTCCATTCAAATTTTCGATTGAGGTCGCGGATGGTCACGGTTCCTTCGATGTCCCATGTGCCATCGGGGCGGTGCTGTACGCCCTCAATGTCCTCGTCATGCTCGTCGGAAATATCGCCAACAATTTCTTCGAGGATGTCTTCGAGTGTCACAATCCCCTGCATTTCCCCATATTCATCAATGACAATAGCAAAATGTTCCCGCCGGTCGCGGAAGGCCTGAAGCTGAGCCAAAAGGCTGGTCGATTCGGGAATAAACCAGGGAGCCGTGGCAATGGAGATCAGGTCTGTCGTGCTGAGCGTGGTTTCGTCTCTTTTGCATGTCGTTTGGGGGGATTGAAGGGTGCGCAACAGGGCCTTGGCATGAAGAACACCGACGATGTTGTCTTGACGTTCGCGCCACAACGGAATGCGGGTGTAGGGGCTGGAGAGAATATCGGCGATAATTTCACCCGGGGGCAGGTCGGCTTCGACGGACTCGACTTTTTGGCGGTGGGTCATGATTTCTGCAACCGTGACATCGTCGAGATCCAAAATCGAATGGAGCATGGCCTGTTCGTTTTTGGTGTCTTCGTCTTCGCCACGGGCCAAGGCAATGGCTCCTCGGAGTTCTTCCTCTGCGGCGGTGGCGTCGTCGTTTTGGTTTTTTGTCTTTTCCGGGGCCAGAACGCGCAGTGTTGTATGCACAATCTGTTCGACGGCAACGACAACCGGCCCCAATAAAAAGACAACAGGGCGTAAGATCACCGATGCGTGAAGAGCGGTTTTTTCGGGGTGGCGCAGGGCGTAAGTTTTGGGCAGGACTTCGGAAAAAATCAGAACAAGAGTCGTCATGACGAGGGTGGCATAGGCAACTCCAGCCTCCCCAAAAAAGGCGATGAGAACCGATGTCGCCAGCGAAGAGGCCAGAATATTGACCAAATTATTGCCCAAAAGAATCGCACCAATCAGGCGTTCCTTTTTGTCCCAGAGGCTATTGACCAACCGCGCCCGCTTGTCGCCGGATTCTTCTAGTGTAAGCAGGCGGGCGCGTGATGCGGCGGTCATGGAGGTTTCGGAACCAGAAAAAAATCCTGACAGGCCCAATAGAATGAGAATAGCCAGCAGGGTCATCACAGTTTCTTTGTCAAGGGCATCCAGCATGACGGATCCTTATCTGCAAACGTTGTGCAGGAAGGCGGTGAGTTCTGCGTGGTCAACCGCACGTTCAAGTTGCGCCGCGCCCAAGGCAGTCAGCAAAACAAGGGCAATTTGTCCATCCGTTGTTTTTTTGTCACGCAACATCTGTGTTTTGAGTCGGATGGCATCAAGTGAACACGATAGTTTTTCAGCCAAAAAGCGCGGGGTTGTCGGCAAGCCAAGGCGGTCGAGGTGTCTGCGTACGCGATTGGCATCCTGTGGTGAAATCTGCCCCCGGCCTACGGAAAAATCAAGGGCCATCACCATTCCGATGGCCACCGCTTCGCCGTGAAGGAGTGTTCCATTGTAACCTGCTTCGGCTTCGAGGGCGTGACCAAAGGTATGACCCAGATTGAGCAAGGCTCGCGTGCCGCGCTCGTGCTCATCTTCTGCGACAATGGCGGCTTTGGTTTTGCAGGAGTCGTGAATCGCGCGCGCGAGGGCCTTTGCATCGCCATCGAGCAGGGCATCGGCATTGTTTTCCAGCCAAAGAAAAAATTCCAAGTCACGAATCAGGCCATATTTGACAACCTCTGCATACCCCGCTAACAGTTCCCGACGTGGGAGACTCTGCAAAACCATTGTGTCTGCCAGGATCAGACGGGGTTGATGAAACGCCCCGACAAGGTTTTTTCCCCTTGGGGTATTGAGGCCTGTCTTGCCGCCAACCGAACTGTCAACTTGGGCCAACAGAGTTGTGGGAATTTGAATAAAGTCAATGCCACGCAGGACAGACGCCGCCGCAAAACCCGCCAGATCACCGATGACTCCCCCCCCAAATGCCAGCAAGGTCGATTGGCGATCGACACCGCAGCTGAGCATCCAGTCGATTATTTTTTCAAGAGAGGCGAACGATTTTGTCCCCTCACCGGGGGGGAGTGTGAGACACTGTGTCGTGATCCCCTGTGCGGATAGGGAGTCTTGCAAAGGGGCAAGATACCGTGCGCCCACTGTTTCGTCTGTGATGACAAAGACCCGATCCTGACGCAGGACAGGCGCGATCTGCCCCCCTGATTCTGCAATGACCCCCGGGCCGATGATGATGTCGTAGCTACGCGCACCTAATTCAACGCGCAAACTGTCAAAAGCTGTCATAGATTACGGGCCTTATCTGTTGGGGGGCTGTTGTCCAGGTAGCCTTTCAGCGCGGAAAGAACCCGTTGCCCCGTTTGTTCTGGTGATCCCTTTGCCGACTCAACGCTGAAATGTGCTTGGGCATAGACGGGATAACGTTCGTGCATCAAATCAGACAGAATTTGGCGATGATTGCCATTTTTCAGCAAGGGCCGGTGGATGCGGTGGGCGGTTCTTTCAACCAAAAGCTCGAGGTCGGCCTTAAGCCAGATCACAATGGCCTGTTCCATCATGGTCTGGCGTGTGCGCTGATCCATAAAGGAACCGCCCCCTGTTGAGAGCACAGAGATTTCATTCCCTAACAGACGTTGGATTACGCGCCGTTCACCATCGCGAAAGGATTCTTCGCCGTGTCGTTCAAAAATGTCCTGGATTGTCATGCCAGCGGCTTTTTCGATTTCCTGATCGGCATCGACAAAATCCAGATGTAGTGATTTTGCAATAATTTTGCCAATACAGGTCTTTCCCGCGCCCATCAAACCAATGAGTGCAATGGTGCGTGGGACGATGATCTTTGGAGCCGTGGTTCTGGGGCTTTTTGTGGTTGTTTGATCTGATCCTGTTGCGGGGCTGGTTTTTTCTTCAGCCATGAATTATGGTTCTCCGTCGATTTTGCTTTGTCTTCAACCTACAGACAGGAGCACAAGGAAACAAAACTTTTTCTTGTCACACTCTTGGGATTTATGGGCAACCTTTGAACTTTGCGCCCCTTTTTCCCAAAAACATGATCCCAAAAACATGAAAGGTTCAAGTAGGTGCGCATACCATGAAAAAAATCATGACTTTTTTCTTTTTTGTGTTTTTTTGCGGGGTGGTTGCAGGGTCGCTTTTCCTGTTGACGTGGGATATTCCCGCCCCTTCTGTCGAGGTGCGCCGGGTGATCCCGAACGCACAGTTGCTCGATTGATGACCCCGAAAAACCAATGATGAAAAAACAAACTCTTTTTTCGAATCAGGGTGTTTGGCGCGTGATGGGCGGCCTGTTGTCAGTTGTTTTTGTGTTTGTCTCTGCACAGGCGCAGGAGCCGACGTCTCTGTTGCCAGGCCCTGTCGAAAATCCTCTTGCAGACTCTGCACCTGCCAGGTCTGCGCCTGTTGGCAATTCTCTACCTGCGGCAGGTGCTGAACCTTCTGTTCCATCGGTGGCGGCGGATGCTGTGGTGACAGAAGGTGCGGTTCCTGCGTCGTCACAACCGGATGGCTTGCCACAAGACACTTTGCCGCAAACGGATGCAAAGATTCGCCAGGAAATCTGGCAAGACACGACCAGGCGTCTTTTGGATTTTGGGGCGCAGTTGCTCAGCGAAGACTTGAACGGGATTGGAACGCTGTCAGCAGGACGTGGCGGGTTGGGCGAAGACATGTGGGACAATACGTCTCATGAGCGGGCCTTTCACCTGTTGGCGGGGCTTTCAGAACGTCCTGTTTTACGCCAAGCCGCCAGACTTTTTGACCGCTTGATCTTGAGTGCGGCCCGTCCGCCTGTGCGTCCTGATGGGGTTGCGGGTCTTTTGGTGCGTCGTCTGTCCATACTGGTTGAACAGAATCGTTTCGTGGCCTTGAACGATTTGTTCGCCCGTATTCCAAAGGAACCGGGATCACAGGACTCTGGGGCAGAGCTGTCTGATATCTTGCCGTCTCTGCGGGCTGAGGCGGTTTTGTTTTCCGGTGATTATAGTCGTTTCTGTCAGGATGCTTTACCCGCATTGTTGGCGGTGGAGTCGCTGTCGCCAGCCGCCGCACAGCGGCAGATTTTTTGCCAAATTCACCAGGGCGCAACAGACCAGGCCTTGCTCGGTCTTGATCTGTTGCGCGAAGTTTCTGCAGACAGTGATCCGTTGTTTACAGAGTTGGCCTTCAGAGCCATCGGGCTGGAACACCCGATAACGGGGGAAAGTGCCGGGCCTGTGCAGGTTCTCCACCTCGCCCTGGCTGAAAAAAGCAGGACAGCCTTGCCGGAAAATCTGCTCGACTGGGTGCAGGGTGATCTCTTGTTGAAAATTATGGAGTCTGATCTCTACACGGTTGCCCAACGCCTCACCGCCGCTGAAAAGGCCCTGCGCTCTGGTGTGATCCCGCCGTCTGCTTTGTGGACACTCTACGAAGGTTTGCCCGCTGTTGTGCCTGAATCTGTTGTGCCTGAATCTGAGGGGGGGCAAGAGTCTGCTGTGGCCCGCCTTTTGTCTGTTGGTGCAGACCTTGATCCGGTGGTGCGCCATGCGGTCTTTTGGCGTGAAATATCAAAACAAACTCTCGATGCTGTGCGGGCCGAATTGCTCCAGGCTGTTTTTGAACAGGCTCTTGACCGCGATGAAGGGTTCATCATGGCCCTGATTTATCAAAAATTTTTGGCCTCTATCGTCCCGACCGAAGACCTGACCTGGTTCGCCTCAACGGCAGGGCGTGCTCTTTATGTCGCAGGGCGTCCGCAGGCGGCGGGCAAGTGGTTTGATCTGGTGCGTGAACAGTCGTCCCCTCGGGCAGAGGCCGCCATGTCTCTGTCGGCTTTACGCCCGTACGCCCGTCTTGCGGGGGGCAATGATGTCTTTGTTGCTCAACAGCCCACCGTGCGCGATTTGGATCCTGTTCAGCAGAGCAGGGCCATTGTCCTGCACAGCCTGTTGCAGGGTTTTGGTCTGTCTGGTGAAACAGCGTGGGCGATGCTGGTTGCCCCGGATGGGGCGCAGGGCCTTGTTCCCTCTGCTGCTGTCTATTTCGCCCTGCGCGATGCCGCATCCCGGCAAAAAAAGGCCGAGGTCGTCAGCCTGGTTTTGATGCTATTGGGTGCGACACCTGCCGAAGAAATTCATCCCCTTGTTTTTGAAACTGTTCTCAATAGTCTTGTTCAGGTTGGTTTGATCCGCGATGCGCGTCAGCTTGCGGTGGATATTGCTTTTTTGAACGGAATTTAGAATGGGAGCCTTTCTCGTTGAGCGTTTTCTTGAAATGTTGCGGGCCGAGCGGGGGGCTGCAGACAATACGCTTCAGGCCTATGGGCGCGACCTGTCATGCCTATTGGAACATTTGGGCGCAGATTGCGCCATAGAAACAGCGACGGTTACAGACTTGCAAGGATGGTTACGCGCCCGTGCACAGGCGGGAAAATCCGCAGGGACGCAGGCGCGAAACCTGTCCTCGGTTCGCCAATTCTATGGTTTTTTGGTTGAGGAAGGACTGCGCGAAGATAATCCGGCGCGGATGATTGTGCCTCCGAAACAGCGGGGGAGATTGCCGAAAATTTTAACGGTTCAAGAGGTCGGATATCTGCTTGATACTGTGCGCGAAGGGGCCAAAGGAAACGGGAATTGGCGCAAGACGCGTCTTTGGGTTCTGATCGAATTGCTCTATGGCTCGGGATTACGCATTTCAGAACTGGTCACTTTGCGCGTGGCGCAGGTTCAAGATGATTGTGAGGTAATTTTGATCACGGGCAAGGGTGAACGCGAACGATTGGTTCCGATTGGACGCCCAGCACGACAGGCCCTCGCACGGTGGTTTGTCGTCCGCCCGTTTTCTTTGACACCTGGTGCCGGGAACCCGTGGCTTTTTCCTTCCCGCAGGGGGCATGTGACGCGGCACAGGGTGGGACAATTACTCAAGGAATTGGCGCGAGAGGCCGGGATTGATCCTGGCCGTCTCTCCCCCCATGTCTTGCGCCATGCCTTTGCAACACATTTACTTGAAAATGGGGCTGATCTGCGGGCGGTGCAGACTATGTTGGGCCACGAAGATATTTCAACGACACAGATATACACCCACGTTCTTCAGACCCGGTTACAGAAGCTGGTGGCGGAACATCATCCCCTGTCCTGCCCGTCAGATCGGGGGCAGCCTTCGCGTCGGCATTCGGGGGAACTGTCATGACGTTCGCTGTTGACTCCGTCATGTCCGAAACTCTCGGTCTGTTGTCTGTACTCTGTGGGGCGGCTGTGCTGTTTGCTGTGGCTGTGCTATCTGTGCGGAGGCAAACTCTTTATCGTATGGTTGATTCAGCCATCTGTCCCCAGCAAATTTTATCCCCACGCGGCAAGCCGTGGCATCACAACGCGGCCTTTTTGGATTTGTTTGGTGGTGATCGTCGTTCTGTTCCCGTGATCTTGGCAGATCGCAGCGCAGAGTCGGATCAACAGGCGATAACCGCACTTGTCAGTCGCGCGAAAAGGGGGCAGTCGGGGCAGATTGAACTCCGCATTTCCGCGAACGCTGTGGGGGGGATCCAGTGGTTAAAAATTTCCGTCTATCCTCTGCGGACATGGAGTTCTGTTCTGGCCCCTGTTGTCTGGTCTGTCGAGGAAACGACTCATAAACGCCAGATGCAGGATTTGTTAGACGATCAGCAAGACCGTTTTGTTGATTTGCTTGACGACCTCCCCATTGGCTTTTTTTCTGTTGACGAGGAGGGGCGGTTTCTTGCAGTGAACCAGGCCTTGGCCGAATGGCTCGGCTATAGTGTCGAAGCCCTCAAAAAAGGAGCCGTTCGCCTACATGATTTGCTGACCGAACCGCTTCCGCGTGATATTCCCCCCTGGCATCCCTTTCCCGAATTGACCACAGACACAGGTGATCTTTTGCTCTCTGTACGCGGGCAGAGCGGCGAACCGGAACAAATTCTTGTCGCTATTTCTCAGCAGGTCGCAGGTGAGCATGGCTTTAAGACCCGTTCTGTGGTCTGTAACCTCACGCGCGAACGCGAAATGCTGGCGGCTTTGGAACAGTCGGAAAAACGCTTCCGTGCCTTTTTTGACGAAGCCCCTGTCGGCATTGCTTTGGTTGATGCCGGGCGTAGGCTCCAGGAATGCAATGCGGCTTTTTTACGGCTTCTTACCCCACATGGCATGACAGGCAACGGCCCCGACAAAACAGACGGTGAGAGGGGGCGGGGGATGACCCCGGCCTCTGGTCAGAATGCGGAACAGGGGCTGGAGGGCTGTGATTTTTTGTCGCTGTTTGATGAGAGTCAGGCCCGCGTTGTGGCGGATATTTTCGCAGGCCCGTCCGGACTGGTGGATGTGATGCTCAATGGGCGCACCTGTGGCCTTCAGGCGACGGCCCTTGATGTGGGGACAGGACTTGCGGGGGGGACACTCCTCAATTTTGTCGATGTCACGGATCAAAGAGACCTCGAAGCCCGCTTTGCCCAGTCACAGAAAATGCAGGCTGTGGGGCAGTTGGCGGGGGGAATTGCCCATGATTTTAATAACCTTTTGACCGCGATGATTGGTTTCGCAGATTTGCTTTTGGGGCGTCACCGTCCGGGGGATCAGTCTTTTTCCGATATTATGCAGATTAGGCAAAATGCCAATCGGGCCGCGAACCTTGTCCGGCAGCTCCTGGCTTTTTCCAGGCAGCAGGCTCTGCAACCCCGTTGCCTCAATGTGACCGAGACGCTGGCAGATACGGCCCACCTTTTGCGGCGGTTGATGGGGGAAAGCCTGACGCTTCGGATCGCACATGGGCGTGATCTGGGCGATATTCTTGCCGATCAGGGACAGTTTGAACAGGTCATTGTCAATTTAGCAGTCAACGCTCGCGATGCGCTCGATCAAGGACGGCACCGGGGGGGGCAGTTGGATATCGTCACGGCAAATGTTGTGGTCGATCAACCCTATCGCTATCGCACGGATGAAATTCCGGCGGGCTATTATGTCCTGATTAAGGTTCAGGATAATGGACAGGGCATTGCACCGGAATATATTGACCGTATTTTTGATCCCTTTTTCTCGACCAAGGAACCGGGGGGGGGGACGGGTCTGGGCCTGTCCACGGTCTATGGAATTGTCCGGCAGTCGAATGGCTTTATCTTTGTTGATTCAGAATTGGGAAAGGGAACGACCTTTACTCTTCTGTTCCCGCACTATCACCCCGATGACCCGAACGAAAAGCCGGAAGTCTCCGAACAGGTTCAGGATTTGACCGGAATGGGGTCTGTGCTCCTCGTCGAAGACGAAGAAGCCGTCCGGGCCTTTGCCGCCCGCGCACTGCGGAACAAGGGCTATGATGTGTTGGAAGCAGACTGTGGTGAAAAGGCCCTCGCGCTTTTCACTGCACAGAAAAATAGGGTTGATCTGGTCATTTCCGATGTTGTGATGCCCCAAATGGACGGCCCGACCCTTGTGCGGGAATTACAGGCCCGTAACCCTTCGTTAAAGGTCATTTTTACCTCTGGTTATACCGAAGACTCCTTTAGAAAATCGCTGAATGATGACGAAGCGATTGAATTTTTGCCCAAGCCCTTTGACCTGAAACAACTCGCGCGCAAGGTCAAAGACGTTCTGGGGCACAGCAATCCGGATTTATCATCTTGACTGTCGATCAGGGGCGCGACCTCCGGTGAAAAAAGGCTTGAGTACGAAGTGGGCGAGCGTCGGGCTTGTGCTTCCATGTACGGGGAAACCCCCGTCCAGCGTATCGCCCTGCCTTGGTCCGTGTGGAACATAGGAGAGGGACGATGACCCCGTAATCACGGCCCCCCGGGGGTGCTCTCCGGGGCCTCGGAGGCTGACTCAAAATCAAGCATTTGAGCACCTCTCAAAAACCTCGATTTCCGTCGTCTGGGGCGTTGGCTACGGGTGGCTCCGCGCACCGCGTGGCCGCAGGCCACTTTAGGTTTGCGCGTGCAACATGACTTTTTTATGCGCGTGCAACACGACCTGCGATCCTCAAATACCGCAGTGGTTCTCGAAAACGGCTGTCCTGCCAACCAACAGAGGCTGGAGGTTTTGAGGGGTGTTCATTTGCCCCAGCGCAATATGACGGGGTCGAGAGGCTGGATCAGGTGTAAGAGGAGATCACGGGTGGCGGGGTGTAGGGGAGGGATGGGGTGGCGGCAGTTGTCGGATTCAATCACGCCGCCTGCGACCATTGCGGCCTTGGTCGCGCGGAATCCGCACTGGCGGTTTTCGTGGTTGATGGCGAGTGCGACGCGCCCATAGGCGGCAATCATGGCATCGCGGTTGCCCTGTGCATGGGCGATGAGAACAGGGCGGATTTGATCGGGAATCAGGGCACTGGTCATGGTGCCCGTTGCCCCGGCGTCCAGGTCGGCCAGCAATGTAATGGCTTCTTCGCCGTCAAAGGGGGCTGTGATGTGGTTGCCGCCTGCGGCGATGAGCGCACGGATCTTTGTGGCGGCCTGTGGGCATTCGATTTTAAACAGCCTGACCATGTCGATGTCCCGCGCCATTCGGACGAGTGTCGGGATGGATAGTTCGACCCCGGACAGTGGGGCGTCCTGAACCATGACGGGAAGCCCGACCTCGCCAACGCGGGCGAACTGTTCAAAGGTTTGATCGGGCGTGGCCTTCATTAAGGCCCCGTGATAGGGGGGCATCATCATGACGATGTCTGCCCCGTGTTCTTTGGCGTGGCGGGCGCGGGCGACGGCGATTTCTGTTGCAAAGTGGCTGATAGTCACGATGACGGGCCGTCGGCCTGCCATGTGGGCCAGTGATAATTCGGTTAGTGTGCGCCGTTCTTCGTCGGAGAGAAGAAACTGTTCCGAAAAATTGGCTAAAATACAAATGCCGTCACTGCCCTGATCGATCATGCAGTCAATAACACGGGTCATTCCCTGATAATCAACGGATCCATCGGGATGAAAGGGCGTGGGCGCGACGGGCCAGAGACCGGACCATGTCATTGTGTGACCTCGAAATGTTGCACATATTTATCCGAGATGGAAATGCCCAACCCGGGTGTGTTCTCGTCCAGTTGCAAAAAACCGTCGGTTGCTTCGGGGTCGCCGTCAAAGATGTAATAGAACAGCTCATTACCGACCTCGACATCAAACATGGGAAAATATTCGCTGATGGGGCAGTTGATGTTGGCCATGGTCAGGTGGTAGTTGTGCATCTGTCCGGCGTGGGGGATCATCGGCGTAAAATTCGACTTTGTGCCTGTCGCCAAGTTGTGCCTGAAGGTCTTTGGCAAACTTTGCGGCACTGCGGCCCTGAAGACTGTTTGAAGCCGCACCGACGGCGACCAGGTAGCTGTCTGCTTTGGTTGAGACTGTTGCCAGTGTGAGTGTGCAGGCCGTGAGAATCGCACAAATTGGAAAATATTTCATTGCTTTACTCCCTTTTATTCCGTGTTGGCACTGTTTAATGTTTTTTGCATTTTTTATTATATATTTTGTATATAATATATTTTTATCTAAGTGGGCAAGAAAAATATGGAGCACCGTAAAAAAGGCTGGTGTTAAAGAGCGGGGGCGTGACCATATAGATAAAAAGACACCACAGATCAGAGGATAGTTATGAGTGATTACCCCGCCGCCCACCCTAAAGTCGTCGAAGACGGGAAACTGGGATCTTTGCCCGCGTGGAATTTGGGCGACCTTTACCCTGATCCGACGTCTGATGAGTTGGAGCAGGATATGCAACAGGCACAGCGGCGGGCGGATGTTTTTCGCAATCGTTATGCAGGCAAATTGTCTGAACTGTCTGGCGATGACTTGAAAAATGCGCTTGATGACTATGCATCTGTGCAGGATTTGATCGGGAAGATCATGAGTTATGCCTATCTGGTCTATTCCGGGGATGTCAGTGACGCGCAAAGCGGGCAGTTTCTTCAGGCGATGAAAGAGCGGGTGACGCGCCTGTCGGCTGATCTGTTGTTTTTGGAATTAGAACTGAACAGGCTGGATGAACAGCATCTCCGGGGGTTGATTGAACGCAGTTCCCTTGGTTACTACGCGCCCTGGTTGCGTGAGGTGCGTGCGCGCCGCGATCATCAGCTGAGTGATGACATCGAACGTCTATTGCTGGATCAATCGCTGTCTGGTCGGGCGGCGTGGGTGCGTTTGTTTGATGAAACAATCGCTGATCTGCGTTTCCCCTTCCAGGACAGAGACCTCGGGTCTGCAGAACTGCTCAACAAACTCACCAGCCGCCGGGCGGCAGAGCGCAAGGACGCGGCGCAGTCTCTCGGGCAGGTTTTAGGTCAGAATATTCGCCTTTTTGCCCGGATCACGAATACCCTTGCCAAGGACAAGGAAACAGAGGATAGCTGGCGCAAGTTTTCACGCCCGGTGTCGAGCCGCAATCTGGACAATGCGGTTGAAGATGCTGTGGTTGATGCCCTAGTGGATTCTGTGGTTGACTCTTACGATCAGTTATCCCACCGTTATTATCGTTTGAAAGCCAGGTGGTTCGGGGTGGCGCGTTTACCCTATTATGACCGCAACGCGCCTTTGCCGCAGGATGATGATGCGGTGATCCCCTGGGCGGAGGCAGTTGATCTGGTTTTGGGGGCCTATCACGACTTTTCACCCGAATTGGCGCGGTTGGGGCGTCGGTTTTTTGACCAGTCGTGGATTGATGCGCCTTTACGCCCGGGCAAGGCCCCGGGGGCCTTTGCCCATCCGACTGTGCCTTCTGCACACCCCTATCTTTTACTGAATTATCAGGGGCGGTTGCGTGATGTCATGACATTGGCGCATGAATTGGGGCACGGGGTGCATCAGCTGTTGTCGCGTGAACAGGGGCCGTTGATGGCGGATACGCCCCTGACCCTCGCAGAAACGGCGTCTGTTTTCGGAGAAATGTTGACCTTTCGCGCACTGTTGGCGCGTCGGCATGACCAGCGAAAAATCCTATTGGCCTCCAAGGTCGAAGACATGCTCAATACCGTTGTGCGTCAGATTTCAATGCACCGGTTCGAATCCCGCGTACATGATGAACGTCGTCGGGGCGAACTATTGCCCGAGCGTCTGGGGCAGATCTGGATGGAGGAGCAAAGGGCAGCGTTGGGGCCGGTTTTTGACTTTGATGAGACCGCCCAACATTTTTGGGCCTATATTCCGCATTTGGTTCACGCCCCGTTTTATGTCTATGCCTATGCCTTTGGTGATTGTCTGGTCAATTCGCTCTATGCTGTTTATCAGGAGTCACCGACAGGTTTTGCCGACCGCTATCTTGACCTTTTACGCGCAGGGGGGAGCAAGCGGCACGGGGCGTTGCTGGCACCTTTTGGTTTGGATGCCTCTGATCCCGGGTTTTGGAAAAAAGGCCTGGGGTTGATTGCGGGCTTTATCGATGAACTCGAGGCCATGGAATGACAAGGGCTGACCCTGATAAAGGCGACACAGTGGGGGGACGCTTAAAACGTTTTGCCAGGGTGAGCGGATCTGTCGGGGGGCTGGCGGCACAGCTGGCAGGTCATCGTATTTTGGGCCTGCCGCTCGATCAGGAGCGACATTCTGCGGATTTAAAGGCGGCTCTGGGTGGATTAAAAGGCCCCTTGATGAAGGCGGCGCAGATTCTGGCGACTATTCCCGATGCTTTGCCGCCTGATTATGCACAGCAATTGCAACAGCTTCAATCCAATGCCCCCGCGATGGGCTGGCCCTTTGTCCGGCGGCGGATGCGCGGCGAGCTGGGGGCGCAGTGGCAGGATTTTTATCAATCCTTTGACCGCGATGCCTGCGCGGCGGCCTCACTGGGCCAGGTTCATCGCGCGACCTTGCCGGATGGGCAGGCGGTGGCCTGTAAACTGCAATATCCTGAAATGTCGGCGGCTATTGAGGCCGACCTCCAACAGCTTAAATTGATTTTTGCGATTTATAAACGCTATGACGCGGCGATTGATCCGGCAGATATTCACGCCGAGCTGTCCGCCCGCCTGCGCGAAGAACTGGACTATATCCGCGAAATGCGCCAGATGATGCTTTATCGTCATATGCTGGCAGATGAACCATTCCTTGCCGTTCCGGTTGCGATTGAACAGCTGACGACAGAACGCCTTTTGACCATGACCTGGCAGGAGGGACAGCCTCTGCTGGATGAGGTCAAGCGCCTGGAGCATGATCCCTGTGCGCGCAATGCCATTGCGCGGGCAATGTTTCGCGGGTGGTATCTGCCTTTTTATCGCTATGGCGTTATTCATGGCGATCCGCATCTCGGGAACTATTCCATTGGTGCAAATCAGGTCGTGAATCTGCTTGATTTTGGGTGCATTCGGGTTTTCCCGGCGCGTTTTGTGCGCGGGGCCATTCGGCTTTATCAGTCATTAGACCAGCAAGATCATAATCTGGCGGTGTTGGCCTATGAAGATTTGGGCTTTACCAATTTGACCCGTGATGTGATGGATGTTTTGGGCCTGTGGGCAGAATTTCTTTATGCCCCCCTGTTAGGAGCAGGGGTGCGCCCGATTATTGATTCTGATAAAGGCGGTCTTTACGGGGCGGAGGTCGCGCGCAAGGTTCATGCGGAACTCAAACGGATTGGCGGGGTGCGTCCGCCGCGTGAATTTGTGCTGATGGATCGGGCGGCGGTGGGGTTGGGGTCGGTCTTTATGCACCTGTGCGCCGAACTCGACTGGCGTGAGGAGTTTCATGATCTGATTGCCGGTTTTGACTGTGATAAACTGCATGCAAACCAATCGGCGGCCCTGAACTCTGTGGGCTTACCCGCCCTGGATTGCCCTTCTTTGGATTGTGAGGACAGATGAGCACTTCTCAAAACCCCGATCCTCGTCGCCGTTGGCGACGGGTGGCTCCGCGTACGGCACCGACCCGCAGGCCACGTTAGGTTTGCGCGTGCAACACAGCTTTTTTATGCGCGTGCAACACGACCTGCGCTCCTCAAAGACGTCAGGTATTCTGGGGTTCTTGAAGCAGTTTTCCTGCCAGCCAACGTCGGCGTGGAGTTTTGAAAGGTACTCGGATGACTTTTTCACGCTTTGTTGCTTTGTTATTCATTTGGGTTGTAGTCAGTGGCTTTGGTTCGGGGGCGCGGCTTTTGGCCCCTGATTCTGATCTCTGGGCGCGGTGGACAGCGCATAATCCTGACAGTTCGCAGGTTCTCTCCCATGCGGCCTGGCAAGAATTTCTGGATCGCTATCGCAGGGCGGGCCGTGATGGACAGGTGGCGCGGGTGGATTATGGGGCTGTTGATGCACGGGGTCGTCAGATCTTGAGCGATTACCTTTCAGAACTCTCTGCGGTTGTGCCCGCGCAGCTGGGCCGTGCGGAGCAGTTTGCCTATTGGGTCAATCTTTACAATGCGTTGACTGTTAATCTTGTTCTTGATGCCTGGCCTGTTGAGAGCATCAGGGATATTGATCTGTCGCCCGGATTTTTTTCGTCCGGCCCCTGGGATGCGGACTTGATTTCTGTGGCGGGTGAAAAATTGACTCTGAATGATATCGAACACCGTATCTTGCGCCCGATTTGGCGCGATGCGCGGGTACACTATGTCGTCAACTGTGCCTCCGTCGGCTGTCCCGATCTCCCTGCCCATGCTTTGCAGGCGGATACGACAGAAACCATTCTGCAACAGGCGGCGAAAAGCTATATCAATTCAGAACGCGGCGTGAAAATCAGCGCGGGAAAAATCACGGTGTCCAGTATTTATGATTGGTTTTATGATGACTTCGGGTCGCGCGACCGCGATATTTTCAACCATCTGCGCGACTATGCCACCCCGATCTTGCGTCAAAAACTCGATGCGATTGGTGAAATTTCAGGCACCGGTTACGACTGGTCGTTAAATGGCGTGGTCAGGCCATAGTTTCGGCGGCATGAAGGCAATTATTCAGCCACTGCGTTGCGGTCAAACATGGGAAAGCGGGTATGACTGGCCCCCCCCCTGTGATGAGGTGATCCGTCCGTCAGACGATCTGATGACCTATTTCGCGGCATCTGAACCACGGATGTCGAACACACTCAGCGCACAGGAGGTCGCAACCGTGATAAAGTTGCGCGACAAAGTGGCCCGCGATGTTGGTTGTTGGCACTGTGACGCGCCGAACAGGTTTTTTAGACTGTGCGGCCCAGGCAGTGGGCATCGACCAGCCGCTGAACCCTGGGGGCGTAGTGGCGAAAGGGTGGGGTGGCCATGTCGGTTTTTTTACCCGCATCGTCAAGATAGCGTACCGTGATAATAGCCTTGAGGTTAGGGTTTTGTTCAAATTCTGCGATTTCTTCTGCGTTCATCGGGCCGCCTTGTAGATTGAGTGAGTGAATGGAGGCCTCTGACAGGCGGGCCTTGTATTCGGGGCGGGTGGCGCAGAGATAACGTTTCGCCGCAACGTGGTAGCGGACGCAATCAGTGACAATCGGCGGGAGGAATCGTTCCAGAATTTCCGCCCCCGCGCTTTCGTGGTGGCGGTCTGTGGTGTCGTTCATGGTGAAACTGCCAAACTCGCTGGTAAAGTGCCCGATGTCATGGAGCAGGGCGGCAACAATGATCGTGTCGTCTTGCTTGCCGTCTTCGGCCAGTTTCGCGCCCTGGAGCATGTGTTCTGCCATCGTGACGGCCTCGCCAAGGTATTCTTCCCCGCCGCGACGTTCAAAAATATCCTGTAAAAAGGCAACAATGTTTTCAGGGGTCAGTTCATCAGTGTGGGGCATGTACGTTATCCCTGTTGTTGTTCGAGAACAGACAGCGTTGAGAGCAGGCCATCCTTGTCCGCATAGCATCCCTGTAGCCAGCGCGTTCCCGCGCCGCTATAGCCTTTGCGGGCGTGAAGAACGCGGGTGTTGTCAACAATAAAGCTGTCACCCGGGGCCAGTTTAAATCTGACCTCCATATCCGGGTCGTCGATAATACACGCAAACGCGCGGTAGGCCGTGTAGTAATCATCCATGAGATCAAAAGGCACATCAACAAGGGGCGCGGCAGAGCGATTATTGAATCGGATTGTGCGGAGCTGTCCCTCTGGCGTTAATTCAATCATGGGACGACAGCTTTGGAGGTGAACCGTCCCCCCGCCGTGGTAGTCGAAACGTGCAGAGTGCTGGCTCAGCAGGTCGAAACCACGCGGATTATCCCGGCGCAGGCGTTCGGCGGCGCGAAAGCCATCAACAACCATATTTTCCCCGCCCTCGGCTGAATTTTCGAGACAGTAGAGAACCTGGAGCGTTGGCACAGGGTCGCGGTAAGGGTTATCTGTGTGGGCCTGCAATCCCAATCCGGTATAGGCCAGATTGCTGGGGTTCACTTCGCTACGAACGTCAAAAAAGCGTCCGTAATTTGTTTCGCGGGGATAGCCAAAAAAAGCGACCAGTGACAGCAAGTCCCCGCTATGAACCGGGCCGTTTGTGATTTTTGCAAAACCATAGCGCCGCACCGCCGCCAGCCAGGTGCGTTTTATGTGGTCATTGTGTTTGATCTCTTCAAAAGAAAAAACGGGAACCTGGAGCGCACCATCCCAGCTGTCCAGCCCCGTTGCAATAAGCCCGGCCTTTTGCGGAGGGTCATAGCGAAAATCGAGGAGCCACTGTGCGGGAAAAAATGCGGTTTTTTCTTCGGGTGCGAAGGTGACTTCGAGTCCATCATCGCGAAGCCCCGCGATAGAAATGACGGTATCCTCTGGAATGTCGTTCAGTGTAATCAGGCGTTGTCCGTTTTGTGGTGAGCGGGTGCTACCATCCAGGACATTATCACGCAACCAGATGGCGTGAAAGCGGCTTTCGGAACCATTTGCAAAGGCAATCGTGACAAAGCGACCGCTGGCATGGCGGGTGACGGCGTTGATTGTCGGATTCGGCATGTGAGTCCCTTTTGTTCGGGCGCACTCAATAGTGCGGCGGCCTGGGGGCGGCCTCTTGCGCGTTGTTTTGTTGCAGAGCGTTGATTTCTTCGTGCATTTGCTTGATCCTGGCAATGCAGAGGTCAATGTCCGCCCACTGTTTAATCACAGTTGCATTGAGATCATCAACATCGCGCTGTAGCCCCGCAACGACTGATTCCAATGCGTCGAGACGGGCGCGAGGCGGGGTGTCCTGTTTATCCACCGCAAAAATACACCGTAAAAATACACCGTAAAAGGCTTTTAAGGTTTGGCTAAGGAAAAAAGACCGCCTGTAGTGGCTCTTTTTTCCGGGGTCGGGGCAGATGCCGTCGTGAAATCGTCTAGTAGCCTTCGCGTTCCATGCGTTTGCGCAAAACCTTGCGATAACGCCGCACCGCTTCCGCGCCTTCGCGTTTTTTGCGCTCAGACGGTTTTTCAAAGTGGCGACGGAGTTTCATCTCGCGAAAGACACCTTCGCGCTGAAGCTTTTTCTTCAGCGCACGCAACGCCTGATCGACGTTGTTATCACGAACATTTATCTGCACAGACACCAACTCCTTTCAAATGCCGAAAACCTGCCCGCTTTCGGGCCGTTTATAAAGGCGAGGTCAGAAAAAAAACAGCTCTCCCCACAGGAAAAGCACAAAGTCCAGAGCGAGTAGCACAGCGAAGGCCACTTGTGAAGTGAATTTTGCTACGGGTGTTTGAAAAAGGCATAAAGAACGATGCCTGCCATCGAAAGACCCAGCACCACCAGATGCAATGCGGTTATCGCTTCACCCAAAAGACCATAGGCCAGAACGGCAGTCACAGCGGGAACGCCCGACATGATGACCGCAACCATGACAGACCCGATGCGATGAAGAGCAAAGGTCAAAAGCGTTACGGCACCTATTGTGACAAGCACACCCTGATAGGCGGCCTGTAGAATAATATCTCCGGGTTCGGCCTCGATCTTTCCATCAAACAATAGCCAACAAGGGATGATAAAAATCGTGTTGATAATCGGCACGGCGTAGAAAAAGACTTCCGGGTCAAGATTCCATATCGAGACAGCAACAAAATAAAAAGCGAGCGAAAAGGCCGCGATAACAAACATGACGTAGGCCCCCCACGGAATGAACGCCCCCCGCAGGAGTAAAAAATTGGCAAAAATAATCAATAGACTGATCGCCAGTTCACGATAACGCGGACGGCGGCGCGAAAAGACAGAAATCAGGCAGATCGTCGCGATTGGGATCAATCCATTGACCACGACCCCGGCATTGAGAGCAGGCGATTGTGTCAAGGCAGCAAAGCTGAAAAGTGCATAGGCACTCCCCCCGAAAAGCGCGGGCAACATAACATTGGGTGCGAAGATCGCACCGAAGGGCCTGCGCCGCCACAGCAAAAGGGGCAGGACAATCACAGCCGCCGTTCCAAATCGTAACACGCCCAAATCCCATACGGAAAAGGCCCCGGTCATCCCCGTGCGGGATAAGACCACCCAACCTGACCAAATCACCACAACGACGACAGAGGCAACAAGGCCGATGACACAAGACATCTTTGAGTGTAGCTTGGAGTGTGGCATGGGGGGTGATGACAGTTCGATAGAATAAGAGGATCGCAGAACGCAGTTTGACACCTGGGACGACGTGACACCCCGGACGACCTGTCCGGTAAGCCGAGACTAAACCGCCATCCGCTTTTCTTCAAGGAGCTGTTTGTTGAGAAAAATCCGAATATTTCACAGTGTGCTGTTTCGTTAATGCGGACGCCTTGACCAGCACCTGCCAGGTTTCACAGAAGCATTTTTCGTTTGAAAAAGCAGACCATTCGCCACCGGGCTTTGCGTGACAGAGGCCCAAACACACCCCGCGAGAGGCCGGATTTACGCATTGTTCTTATCCTGTGTCTCCGGTAACTATCCTGTTGGGTATCTCTGAAAACGTCCAGGCTGGCAGGAAAGCGATTTGACGGGCCAGACGACGGGGATCGGGGTGTTTATGCGGTTTGTGTGGTTTGGGAGAGAGGGTGCCATGGACTCGGACTTTTTGCCGTCACAATCGGAACCCCGACCGGGTTCTGACTGGTTCCTCGCGCCGCAATCTGCGGATCATGGGCCGTTGTTGGGGCCTTTCCTTGATGCGGCCATTGGGACAGAACGCCATAGCCGCCCGTCGTACCATTATCGCCAATCTGTTCCTGCTCTTGCAGAGCTATCCCTGGTTACGCTTTTTGCAGGCAGTCGGTTGATCGGTTCGCTTCGTTTTTGGCCTGTGGAATTGCGGGCTGGACAGCACATAGAGTCCGGGTCTGTTCTCCTCCTCGGGCCTTTGGCCGTTGATCCGCGCTGGCAGGGGAAAGGGGTGGGGCGTGCACTGATGTTTGCGGGGTTGGACAAGGCAAGAAAACTGGGGTATCGGCTGTGTTTTTTGGTGGGGGAGCCATCTTATTACGCCCGCTTTGGTTTTGAACCTGCCTCGCCATTGGGGTATCGCATGGTGGTTGATGTCGAGCCGCGTAAATTTCAGGTTTTGGATCTCCGGGGGCAGGGACGCTTTGGCGGCGGAGTCCTTTTGCCCGTGCAGGGGGTGTCGCCCTAATGGGCACGTCTCACGTCTCCAGGTCTGGTTTCGGGGTGAAAAATGGACAGGCTGGATAAACAGGATTGGATGATCTCTTGTGAAAGTCGGGCGGTTCTGTCGGCCTTGTCCGGCTCTGGACAGGATGTGCGTTTTGTCGGGGGCTGTGTGCGGGATGCTGTTTTGGGGCGTCCGGTCAGGGATATTGACCTCGCCACTCCTGACCCCCCGGAAACCGTGATGCGTTTGCTGGACAATGCGGGTTTGCATGTGATCCCGACGGGACTGCAACACGGGACTGTGACGGCGGTCAGTAATCACGTTGCTTTCGAAGTGACAACCTTGCGGCTGGACTGTGAAACGGATGGTCGCCATGCCTGCGTCGCCTTTACGGACTCGTGGCAAGCCGATGCCGCGCGGCGCGATTTGACCATGAACGCGCTGTCTTGCCGCCCGGATGGACAGTTATTTGATTACTATGGCGGGCTAGATGATCTGTCACGGGGCCGTGTCCGTTTTGTTGGTCATCCGGCAACGCGCATTCGCGAAGACGGCTTGCGTCTGTTGCGTTATTTTCGTTTCTTTGCCCACTATGGGCAGGGCGCGCATGACGGCCCCGCGTTGCAGGCTTGTCGCGAACTTCGGCAAGTTATCGGTCATTTGTCTGCGGAACGCATTCGGGCCGAGTGGTTGAAAATTCTTGACGCTCCTGATCCGGTTCCGGTTTTGGAAACGATGGAAAAAATAGGTGTGCTGGCGGAGTTTTTACCTCCTCATCGCGATTTTGGGGTTTTGTGTAATGTGTTGGCGCATCAGGCCGCGTTTCGTTTTTCTGATGGTCTTATCCCTTTGGTCAGGCTTGCGGCTCTTTACCCTGGGACAGAAAACGCACAGTCTTTGCCGGAACGTCTGCGTTTTTCACGGCGGGAGAGTGATTTTTTTCGTGCGGCGTTGGCAGGGGTTTGCTCTCTCCGGGATATCTGTGAGAATCCGCGCCTTTTTTTCTATCAACATGACCGCGACCTTGCGGCGGCGATTATCCTGTTGAGTGCGCGCCGCGACGCAGAAGGCACGGATCTTTTGTTGAATCAACTCGCCCATTTTCGCAAACCGTCTTTTCCGTTACATGGGCGTGATTTAATCGCCAGCGGCTTTGAACGCGGGCCGCAGATTGGTCAAACCCTACGACAGGTTGAGCGATGGTGGGTCAGCCAGGATTTCGTTCCAGGCCGCCAGTCTTGTTTGCAACAGGCCTGCCTGGTTGCGAAGAGAAGAGATGCTTGAAAAACAGGATTTTCCTCATTTAATCCTTGACATCTTTTGTCGTCTGTGGATTCGATACCTGTCGGTCTTGTATGGGTCGGTCTTGTATGGGTCGGTCTTGTATGGGTCGGTCTTGTATGGGTCGGTCTTGTATGGGTCGGTCTTGTATGGGTCGGTCTTGTATGGGTCGGCTTTTTTTATGCGGTGATGCGTTCTGCGTCGCACTTGCCTGTTGTTTTTTGGATAAATCTTTGAACAGGATAGGTCTTGCGGTGTGTTGTTTTTCTTCCAGATCGTCTTTGTTGGATGGTGTGTTTGCTGTTGTTCTGGCGGCAAGCGTTGGCTCTGGTGCTTTTGCCCAGACGGTGGTGGAGTACAGGTATCATTCACCATATCCTGATAGATGGGCCGATGGTACAGAGAGAGCCGAAAACGACACCACCGGCACGGATATTGCGGAAGCGAGAGATGGTGATCATCTGACATTGAATGATGGGTTTGTTCGTCTGGACGGTTCTTCCAGAAGCAAGAGAATTGGTATTTTGCGCAGTGGAAAAAGTGGGACAGGGCGGTTGACTGTGCGCAATTCCGGCTCGGGCGATTTGACGGGCCGTATCGGAGAAATCCGAAAGCAAGACAGTCAGGCGGTTGATCTGTTTGTTCAGAACCTGGGAGGCGAGAAAAGTTTATCAGAACTTATTGTGACAGGAGATGCTGTTGTCAATGATCTGGGAATTTTCATGGAATTTGCCTCGACGGGTGGTTCAAAAGGCAAGGCTACTTTCGGTGGCGATTTAACGATTGAAGGCGGTGCCACTCTGAAAGACGCTGGTGCAAACAATCGTGCTTATCTTGTTTTTAATGGCTCTGCCGATCAGAGGATTTTGGGCACTGGCACGGCGAAGATCACCGCCGTTGAAGATGGCGAGGGAACGATTCAGGTTTTGAATGGCCGTGATGGCCGTGCACCGCATAAGGCGACCTTTGACATAGAGATTGGTGCGAACGACAAACGCCTCAGGCAGTTGACGGTGGGCGACACGTCCAATGGCGGTCATGCGATTTTCAACAGGGGCGTTCATGTTGACAATATCGATGTGATTGGGGGCAATCACACGAATGAGCGGACGACTGTCGAGTTTCGGGGTGACGTGTCCGGTGAGACCATTGCGCTGAAGGATGGATTTCATCGCACCTCGCCTTCGGCGGGGACAGTTGTGAATGCCCGGGCCATATTCAACGCATCAGCCGGTGATATCACAGTGGGCAATAAAATTACTGGTGGTCGTTCTGATGGTGGTTCGCGCGGAGGTGGTCTCACCATTATTGGCGGGCGTTCCGGTGATCCGGCACGTCGGAACACAGTCACCTTTAATGGGGAGATTGGCGCGGGTCGTGACCGCATAGGTCGCATTTTTGTCGGTAATAATGAGTCTGCGGGTGTTGCTGTTTTTAAAAAGGATATAAATGCCGGTTCTATTGAGATAAGGGGTGGCGCGACAGCGGATGCAGCGTCACACGTGACGATTGAACAGAGCACGGCGTACGAATCTGGTTTCATAACAATCGGCAACAACGCCACTCTGACGATTGGCGGTGTGGGCCGTCTTGCGACAGTAAATGACGGGGGTCAAACGATCAGGGGTTTTATTTCCGCAGGTAGTGACGGACAGGGGACACTGATTGTCGATAACCGGGTTGATGGCACCACCAATGTCAATAATAACAAAGTCACCTTTACGCAACGGGTTGGTTATGATGGGACGGCCCTCAGGAAGATCACGCTGAAAGACGGTTTTACGGTCTTTAACGGTGGTGTTTATGCCGATACGATCACGATCACCACAGGCGATACGACAGTTTTCAGGGGCCATGTCGGGGCGGACACAGGGATCCAGTTTGGCAGGGGTAGTCGTGGTTCTTTCATCTATTTTGGCGGCTGGGACGGACAAACGATCACGGGCAATATCACGAGCGCAGCGGGGGGCAATTATGGCACGATCACCATTGCCAACATGGCTGGTGTGACCTTCACGGGCGCATTGGGCGCGAGTGGTCACGGGTTGGACAGCCTGACCCTGAACGATGGCTCCATTGTGACCTTTGCGGGCAATGTTTATCTGGCGAATGGCCTGAAACTGGGCAATGGCACCATCACCTTTGGCGGGTCTGGCAACCAGACTATTCAGGCAGATATCCGCAACAGCACGGGCAAGCGGGGGTCTGTCGTTGTGGATAACAGCGGCACGACGCATAAGACTGTGACCTTTGAGGATGCTGTGGGCGTGTCGGGTGCAGGCAAAGATCTTGCACAAATCAAGGTGCGCGATGGTGTGGCGGTGTTTAAGGGTGATGTTTTTGCACAGTATGTCGAGGTCGGCTCGACCGATGGCGCAGAGTTCAAGGGCGATGTGACCACAGGCAGGATCTTGTTTGTCGGGAACGATGATGCCACGATCACCCTGAACGGCACGGCGAACCAGACTGTGACGGGCGACATCATCACGGATTCTGACGGGCGTGGTCTTCTGGTTGTGCACAACACAGGCCGTGCAAATAACAACACAGTCACTTTTACAGGTCGGATTGGAAGCACGCGCAAGTTGAGGATAGTCTCCGTTGGTGAGGGTGGGTTTGGGTTTGCGGGTTCTGCTGTTTTTAGAGAGGATGTCAATTCTCGCGTCTTTAGAGTGGCTGGCAGTGACGCAGGCGGCTCATCACAGGCAACGGTTGAGAAAGACCTGACAGCCGGAGTGACGCTTACGGACAACGGCGGGTCAGCCACCCTGACCATTGGCGGTGCGGGCCGTTTTGCGACAGCGGATGACGCGGGGCAAACGATCAATGGCCGGATTGAAGCAGGCAGTGACGGACAGGGGACACTGATTGTTGATAACCGAGGCGAGAAGGCCCCTGAGCCTGATGCCGGATATACCTGCGACCTCTCAATGTCTAGATCTGAATGCGACAGGAAGAGGCCCCCTGAGCCTGCGGGGATAAGGGCGGGTGATGCGGGCCGTCCCGGTCATAACACAGTCACCTTTAGCCATTCAGTCGGTTCCGGGAATGCGGCCCTCAGGCAGATCACGCTGAAAGACGGTCGGACGACCTTTCACAAGGGTGTTTATGCCGATACGATCACGATCACCACAGGCGGCACTACAGTTTTCAAGGGCGATGTCAAGGCGGACAGAGGGGTCAAACTGGGCAGGAACAGCAATTCTGTCACCTTTGACGCCACGGCCAATCAAAGGATTTCGGGCGCGGCGAAGATCACCACCGCCGCAGATGGCGAGGGCAAGATTCAGGTTTTGAATGGCCGTGATGACCGTGCGCCGTATAAGGCGACCTTTGACATAGGGATTGGTACGACTGACAAACGCCTCCGGCAGTTGACGGTGGGCGACTTATCCAGGGGTGGTGGTGCGATTTTCAACAGGGGCGTTCATGTTGATCATATCGATGTGATTGGGGGGAATGACCTCAGGGAGCGGACGATTGTCGAGTTTCGGGGTGATGTGTCCGGTGATACGATCAGGCTGTCTTCTCCTTTTGCGTCGGGCCGGAACGGCGCAGATGTTGTTTTCAATGCATCAACTGGTGATATCACAGTTGATAATGAAATTTTTGATGGTCGTGGTGGTTCGGGTAGAACTGTAATTATTGGGGGCCGTTCTGGTCATCGGCAACATAAAGTGACCCTTAATGGTAAAATCGGCTCGGGCGACGACCCGTTTACGTTGATCTATGTCGGTCGGAACGGTGCTGCGGGTGAGGCTATTTTTAAAGAGGATGTCGTTTCTTATGTTTTCGAGGTCAATGGCGGTCACGCGGCAAACGAACAGTCACGTGCAACGGTTGAAAAAAATCTGACCACCACTGACCAGAGATTCGGTACTGTGCAGCTTTCAGATTATTCCGGATCTGCCACCCTGACCATTGGCGGTGCAGGCCGTTCTGCGACGGTGAATGACGCGGGGCAAACGATCAATTTTTGGGTTAGGGCAGGTGGTGACGGACAGGGAACACTGATTGTTGATAACCGGGGGAATGGTACCACCAATCCCAATAACAACACAGTCACCTTTACCCAGTCAGTCGGTGCCTATAGGACGGCCCTCAGGCACATCACGACGGCCCTCAGGCAGATTACGCTGAGCGATGGCCGGACGACCTTTCAAAAGGGTGTTTATGCCGATACGATCACCATCGACACAAGCGATGCGACAGTTTTCAGGGGCGATGTGAAGGCAGACACAGGGATCCAGCTTGGCGACGGAAGTTCTGTCACCTTTAAAAGCCGGTGGTGGGCCGGACAAACGATCACGGGCAATATCACGAGCGCAGCGGGGGGCAATTATGGCACGATTACCATTGCCAACACCCACGCGGACGGTGTGAGCTTCAAGGCAAAACCAATCGTATTTGCGATGTTTGGCATTGCCAACCCCCACGTGTACGGTGTGAGCTTCACGGGGAGCCTGGGCGCGAGTGGTGATCAGAATGGCCTCTCCCGCGTGACGCTGAACAATAATGCCAAGGCGGCCTTTGCGGGTAATGTTTACCTCGAGAACGGCTTGACATTCGCCAACGGGTCACAGGTCACGTTCAACGGAACAACCTCCCAAACGGTGGCCGGCGATCTGACGAGCGCGGCGGGTGGCAATTATGGCACAATGACCATTGCCAATTCCCACGCGGATGGTGTGACCTTCACGGGGAGCCTGGGGGCGAGCGGTGCGAACAATGGCCTCTCCCGCGTGACGCTGAACACCAATGCCAAGGCGGCTTTTGCGGGTAATGTTTACCTCGGGAACGGCCTGACATTCGCCAACGGGTCACAGGTCACGTTCAACGGAACAACCTCCCAAACGGTGGCCGGCGATCTGACGAGCGCAGCGGGGGGTAACTATGGCACAATGACCATTGCCAACGATGTGAGCTTCACGGGGAGCCTGGGCACGAATAGTGCGAAGTTGGCCAACCTGACCCTGACGGGCCACGCGACTGCGGCGACTGCGTCCAGGGCGTCCTTTGCGGGCAATGTTTATCTCAATGGCAATCTGACCCTGGGCGAGAACACCCGGGTCACGCTGAACGGGTCAGGCGATCAAGAGATTTCAGCGACGATCACCAATGGGGACACTGCCGGACGCGGTGATATTGTTGTGAACAACAGCGGCGGGACAGTGACCTTTGCCAACGCGGTGGGGGGCAGTGGCGGCGCATTGAAGCAGATCACACTGGACGATGGTCAGACGGTTTTTGAGGGTGCTGTTTATGCCGGAACGATCACGGTCAATTCTGCGGACGGGACGACCTTTAACGGTGCCATCTCTGCGACGACCTTCAAATTCGGGGCCAGTGCCACTGCAAACAGCCGTGTGACCTTTGGTGGGTCAACCGCACAGACCATCACCCCTGCGATCACCACCGATTCCGCAAACAGCGGCGCGATCACTATTGCCAACAGAGCCGGTGTGACCTTTGAGGATGATCTGGGCACGGATGCTGCCAGACTGGCCAGTCTGACCCTGGACACCGGCACCAAAGCGACGCTTGAACAGTCCGGTTACCTTGCCGGTAATGTCACAATCGGCAACGGAGCGACCCTGATTGTCGGTGATGCCAGCGGGGTCACTGGTGGACGCGGGACAACTGCGGCGGACGCGCAAACGATCACGGGCAACATTGTTGCGGGCGATGACGGACAGGGCAATCTGGAGATCAGGAACCGCTCGCGCCATGCCACGGGTCGCAAGGTGTCCTTTACGGGGTCGATCGGTGCCGACGGTCGCGCCCTGAACAGGATCACGGTTGCCGATGGGGAAACGATCTTTGGCGGTGATGTTTATGCGGGCAACCTGACGATCACCGCGCGCGATGCGACGACCTTCAGGGGTCATGTCAAAGCGGACAGAGAGTTCGAGCTTGGCAACGGAAGTTCTGTGACCTTTGGCGGGACGGCCGGACAACGGATTACGGGCAATATCACAAGCGCATCGGGGGGCAATTATGGCGCGATCATCATTGCCAACACCCATGCAGATGGTGTGACCTTTGGGGGTCAGCTGGGCGCAAGTGGTCACGGGTTGCGCAGCCTGACTGTGAACGAGGGGGCCAAAGTGACCTTTACCCGTCCTGTTTATCTGTCGGGCACCCTGAGGCTCAAGACAGGGACGACGCTTGTGCTGGGGGATTACCTGACGAGGCGGGATGATGCAACGCGGCCCTTTGTGACGGTCGGGGACTATGCCTTTGAGGGGGACTTTACGGAGGCGAACAGGGTCAGATTGATTTTGCCACTGTCCTTTACCAGCGGAACGCAGAAGGTGTTCAGTGCGCATGACACCCTGGACAAGGAGAAGTTCAGCTTTGCGGGCAATAACCTTGTCAACTACAGTTATGACTTTGATGATGACGGCACTGATGTCACTGTGAAGGATAAGGGTTCTGGTGCCAGGGATGAGGGCAATCAGGGCGACGGGTCTGGTGACACCGATGTGAAGGTTGCGGATAAGGACGCTGATAAGGATGCCGATGCCGGGGATGAGGGCAATCAGGGTGACGGGTCTGGTGACACCGATGTGAAGGTTGCTGATAAGGACGCTGATAAGGATGCCGGTGATGAGGGCAATCAGGGCGACGGGTCTGGTGACACCGATGTGAAGGTTGCTGATAAGGACGCTGATAAGGATGCCGGTGATGAGGGCAATCAGGGCGACGGGTCTGGTGACACCGATGTGAAGGTTGCTGATAAGGATGCCGGTGATGAGGGCAATCAGGGTGACGGGTCTGGTGACACCGATGTGAAGGTTGCTGATAAGGACGCTGATAAGGATGCCGGTGATGAGGGCAATCAGGGCGACGGGTCTGGTGACACCGATGTGAAGGTTGCTGATAAGGATGCCGGTGATGAGGGCAATCAGGGTGACGGGTCTGGTGACACCGATGTGAAGGTTGCTGATAAGGACGCTGATAAGGATGCCGGTGATGAGGGCAATCAGGGTGACGGGTCTGGTGACACCGATGTGATCAGGTTGCTGATAAGGACGCTGATAAGGATGCCGGTGATGAGGGCAATCAGGGCGACGGGTCTGGTGACACCGATGTGAAGGTTGCTGATAAGGACGCTGATAAGGATGCCGGTGATGAGGGCAATCAGGGTGACGGGTCTGGTGACACCGATGTGAAGGTTGCTGATAAGGACGCTGATAAGGATGCCGGTGATGAGGGCAATCAGGGTGACGGGTCTGGTGACACCGATGTGAAGGTTGCTGATAAGGACGCTGATAAGGATGCCGGTGATGAGGGCAATCAGGGTGACGGGTCTGGTGACACCGATGTGAAGGTTGCTGATAAGGACGCTGATAAGGATGCCGGTGATGAGGGCAATCAGGGCGACGGGTCTGGTGACACCGATGTGAAGGTTGCTGATAAGGATGCCGGTGATGAGGGCAATCAGGGTGACGGGTCTGGTGACACCGACCTGTGAAGGTTGCTGATAAGGACGCTGATAAGGATGCCGGTGATGAGGGCAATCAGGGTGACGGGTCTGGTGACACCGATGTGAAGGTTGCTGATAAGGACGCTGATAAGGATGCCGGTGATGAGGGCAATCAGGGCGACGGGTCTGGTGACACCGATGTGAAGGTTGCTGATAAGGATGCCGGTGATGAGGGCAATCAGGGTGACGGGTCTGGTGACACCGATGTGAAGGTTGCTGATAAGGACGCTGATAAGGATGCCGGTGATGAGGGCAATCAGGGCGACGGGTCTGGTGACACCGATGTGAAGGTTGCTGATAAGGACGCTGATAAGGATGCCGGTGATGAGGGCAATCAGGGTGACGGGTCTGGTGACACCGATGTGAAGGTTGCTGATAAGGACGCTGATAAGGATGCCGGTGATGAGGGCAATCAGGGTGACGGGTCTGGTGACACCGATGTGAAGGTTGCTGATAAGGATGCCGGTGATGAGGGCAATCAGGGTGACGGGTCTGGTGACACCGATGTGAAGGTTGCTGATAAGGACGCTGATAAGGATGCCGGTGATGAGGGCAATCAGGGCGACGGGTCTGGTGACACCGATGTGAAGGTTGCTGATAAGGATGCCGGTGATGAGGGCAATCAGGGTGACGGGTCTGGTGACACCGATGTGAAGGTTGCTGATAAGGACGCTGATAAGGATGCCGGTGATGAGGGCAATCAGGGCGACGGGTCTGGTGACACCGATGTGAAGGTTGCTGATAAGGATGCCGGTGATGAGGGCAATCAGGGTGACGGGTCTGGTGACACCGATGTGAAGGTTGCTGATAAGGATGCCGGTGATGAGGGCAATCAGGGTGACGGGTCTGGTGACACCGATGTGAAGGTTGCTGATAAGGACGCTGATAAGGATGCCGGTGATGAGGGCAATCAGGGCGACGGGTCTGGTGACACCGATGTGAAGGTTGCTGATAAGGATGCCGGTGATGAGGGCAATCAGGGTGACGGGTCTGGTGACACCGATGTGAAGGTTGCTGATAAGGACGCTGATAAGGATGCCGGTGATGAGGGCAATCAGGGCGACGGGTCTGGTGACACCGATGTGAAGGTTGCTGATAAGGACGCTGATAAGGATGCCGGTGATGAGGGCAATCAGGGTGACGGGTCTGGTGACACCGATGTGAAGGTTGCTGATAAGGACGCTGATAAGGATGCCGGTGATGAGGGCAATCAGGGTGACGGGTCTGGTGACACCGATGTGAAGGTTGCTGATAAGGACGCTGATAAGGATGCCGGTGATGAGGGCAATCAGGGTGACGGGTCTGGTGACACCGATGTGAAGGTTGCTGATAAGGACGCTGATAAGGATGCCGGTGATGAGGGCAATCAGGGCGACGGGTCTGGTGACACCGAGGTGTGAAGGTTGCTGATAAGGACGCTGATAAGGATGCCGGTGATGAGGGCAATCAGGGTGACGGGTCTGGTGACACCGATGTGAAGGTTGCTGATAAGGACGCTGATAAGGATGCCGGTGATGAGGGCAATCAGGGTGACGGGTCTGGTGACACCGATGTGAAGGTTGCTGATAAGGACGCTGATAAGGATGCCGGTGATGAGGGCAATCAGGGTGACGGGTCTGGTGACACCGATGTGAAGGTTGCTGATAAGGACGCTGATAAGGATGCCGGTGATGAGGGCAATCAGGGTGACGGGTCTGGTGACACCGATGTGAAGGTTGCTGATAAGGACGCTGATAAGGATGCCGGTGATGAGGGCAATCAGGGTGACGGGTCTGGTGACACCGATGTGAAGGTTGCTGATAAGGATGCCGGTGATGAGGGCAATCAGGGTGACGGGGGGTCTGGTGACACCGATGTGAAGGTTGCTGATAAGGATGCCGGTGATGAGGGCAATCAGGGCGACGGGTCTGGTGACACCGATGTGAAGGTTGCTGATAAGGACGCTGATAAGGATGCCGGTGATGAGGGCAATCAGGGCGACGGGTCTGGTGACACCGATGTGAAGGTTGCTGATAAGGATGCCGGTGATGAGGGCAATCAGGGTGACGGGTCTGGTGACACCGATGTGAAGGTTGCTGATAAGGACGCTGATAAGGATGCCGGTGATGAGGGCAATCAGGGTGACGGGTCTGGTGACACCGATGTGAAGGTTGCTGATAAGGACGCTGATAAGGATGCTGATGCCGGGGATGAGGGCAATCAGGGCGACGGGTCTGGTGACACCGATGTGAAGGTTGCTGATAAGGACGCTGATAAGGATGCTGATGCCGGTGATGAGGGCAATCAGGGCGACGGGTCTGGTGACACCGATGTGAAGGTTGCGGATAAGGACGCTGATAAGGATGCCGATGCCGGGGATGAGGGCAATCAGGGTGACGGGTCTGGTGGTGGTGACCCCGATGTGAAGGTTGCTGATAAGGACGCTGATAAGGATGCTGATGCCGGGGATGAGGGCAATCAGGGTGACGGGTCTGGTGGTGGTGACACCGATGTGAAGGTTGCTGATAAGGATGCTGATGCCGGTGATGAGGGCAATCAGGGTGACGGGTCTGGTGACACCGATGTGAAGGTTGCTGATAAGGACGCTGATAAGGATGCTGATGCCGGGGATGAGGGCAATCAGGGCGACGGGTCTGGTGGTGGTGACCCCGATGTGAAGGTTGCTGATAAGGATGCCGGGGATGAGGGCAATCAGGGTGACGGGTCTGGTGGTGGCGACCCCGATGTGAAGGTTGCTGATAAGGACGCTGATAAGGACGCTGATGCCGGGGATGAGGGCAATCAGGGCGATGGGTCTGGTGGTGGCGACCCCGATGTGAAGGTTGCGGATAAGGATGCTGATAAGGACGCTGATGCCGGGGATGAGGGCAATCAGGGTGACGGGTCTGGTGGCGACGGCACCGATGTGAAGGACGTCGCAGGTAAGGATAAGGATGCGGATAGGGATGTGCCGCTGAACCTTAAGTCGGGGGGCGACGGGTCTGGTAGTGACGACCCCGATGTGAAGGTTGCGGATAAGGACGCTGATAAGGACGCTGATGTCGGGGATGAGGGCAATCAGGGCGACGGGTCTGGTGGTGGCGACCCCGATGTGAAGGATGTCGATGATAAGGATGCGGATAGGGATGTTGCGGATAAGAGCCTTAGTCGCCCCATTGCCCTTATGACGCCGAATGCGGTTGGCTTTAAGTCTGCGGGGGAGGTGTCGTCGAAGCTGGGCGTGTCTCTGTCTGAAGCCACTGTTCTTTTGGCGGCGGCGGATGTTGCGAAGGATTTACCGGCGAACGATCCTGTGAAGAAGATTCTCGAGGAGGCGACCCGGGCGGGGAATGAGGCGCAGGTCAGGCGTCTTGCGGCCCAGCTCACGCCGCAGATGACCGCGCTGGTCGGGGTGAGGAGGGCGGTGCTCTCGACGGGGAGACAGGTGGCGGGTCTATTGTCCGACCGTCTTGCTCTGCAGCGCGGGGGGGACAGCCAGAGCGGATTTGTGCAGAGCGGATTTGCGACCGGGGGTGAGGGACTGGACAGGGCCTTCTGGCTCAAGCCGTTTGGCCGTCGGGGCAAACAGGCGAAGGACAGGACACAGAATATTGACGGTTATCGGACCTCTGCACGGGGCCTTGCGGTGGGTGTGGATGCGCCTGTGGGGGAACGGGGTCGTGTGGGGACGGCTCTGGCCTATAGCACCAGCCGGATTACGGGCAAGGGTTTTGGCGAGGATAAGACGGATGTCAGGAGCTGGCAGGTCTCGATTTACGGGGATTACAGCACGGCGCACTATTATGTGGAAGGTCAGGTGGGCGTCGGGCGCAACGATGTGAGCACGACCTCGCGTGTGGCGGGTTTGAGGCGCAAGTCGGCTTATGACACGACCAGCCTGACGGCCTCTGTGGGGGGTGGTGTGCCGCTGAGGCTTGATGCAAGCACGACGCTGACCCCGACGGCGGGTCTGTCGTGGACGCGGGTGGGGTCGGCGCGTTATACCACGACGGGGGCGTTGAGCCTGAACCAGAAGATCACAGTGGGGTCGATTGATGCGGTTGTGGGGACGCTGGGCACCCGCCTACACAAAGAGATCACCCGGGGGAATGGCACCCTTGTTCCCGTGGCGCGTGTGGGGCTGTCCTATGACTTTGCGGGGGATCAAACGACGGCACGCGGCCGGTTCACCGGCGGCGGTTCCCGCTTTACGGTCAAGGGGGCGAAGGTCAGGAAGCTGTCAGGCACCGCAGGGGTGGGCCTGAGCTATAGTGCCCCGCGCTGGTCAATCGGGGCGGACTATGACCTGAGTGCCCGCACTGGCTACACGGGCCACAGTGCCCGCCTGAATGCCAGGGTCAAGTTCTGACCTACCCTGTGAACTTAACCAGCGGCGGCCCCGAAAGGCAACAGCCCTTCGGAATTCTGTTTGTCCGGTTTGTGCGCGTGCAAATTGTCTCGTTTGTGCGCGTGCAACACGACAACAGCACAGTCCTTTGTGATAAAATCTGTCTATTCCTCATCTCGCGTACCCCCTATTTTACATATATTTATGTGAAATTGCTTTGTTGTCTGGTTTTTTTTCCTGGTTTTCTGTTTTTTTTCTTGAGCTCAGATTTTAGATGTGGTTTGCTTGATAATATCAGTCGCATGTATTGATCTGCTTCTTTTGATCTTGTGGTGTCTGGATGCCCTTTTTACTTGTCGCCCTTTTTGCCGTTTTTGTGATGAATATCGTGGCAGGGTCGCTGTGGCAGTCACCCTTTTTCAATGAAGTCACAGAAATGCTTGTGCTGTTGGGTGTGGCTGTTGTCTTTGTGGCAATGGTTTTAAAGAGTGAAAAAATAAAATAAGACAGAGGAGTTTAGGTCATATGATCAAGAGGATCGGCGATATTCAGTCTTTGGAACGGCGCAATTTTTTCAAACTGGCGGGGTCTGGTGCCTTTACGTCGGCTGTTGTTGCGGGGGCGGCAGGGGTCTTGTGGTCCGAAGATGCCGTTGCACAGGCCGCCAAGGAAGAGCGCGCCCGTGAAAAGGCCGCAGATCATGTCATGACCATTGCAACCGCCTATGTGTTGGGGTCTTCGCGCAGTTATCCCATCATGCAGCTTGACTTGAAAGAAAACATCCAAAACGCTACAAACGGAAAAATTTATGTCAAGATGGCCCCGGGGGGACAGCTTGGCGTCGGGGGAGCATTGGCGCAGAAGGTTCAGACGGGAACTATTCAGGCGGCCCACCATTCGCTGGCGAATTTCGCGCCCTTTGCTTCGGTGGTTGATTTGGTCAATGTGCCCTATTTTTGTGGTTCTAATCAGCGTTTTGTCAATCTCGTCACCTCTGAGACCTGGAAAACACAAGTCCATCCTAAAATTGAAGCCGTGGGTTTTAAGGCACTGATGTATGCGGTGATTGATCCGCGCGTTGTCGCGGTGCGTAAGGGCGAAAAGCCTGTTTTCACGCCGGATGATTTGGCAGGGGTCAAATTCCGCGTGCCGGGGTCAAAGATGCTCCAGCAATATTATCGCATGGTCGGGGCTAATCCTACCCCGATTGCATGGGGGGAAACGCCGTCTGCGATTAAACAGGGCGTTGCGGATGCGCTTGATCCCGCTGTTGGGGGGCTTTATGTTTTTGGTTTTAAGGATATTCTCAGCCATGTGACCTTTACACAGGCGGTTCCTGATGTCGGGGTTTATTCCTGTAATTTGGAATGGTTTAATAACCTTCCGTCTGATGTGCGTGACGGGGTGATGTTCGCCGCCGAGATCACAGCACAGCAAAGCTTTGCCAAGGTTCCCTCTGCGCGCAATTACGCGATGTCGGAAATGGCAAAATCCGGTGTGCAGTTCCATTCACTCAGTGCCGATCAACTGGCTCAATGGAAAGAGGCCGGGGGCTATCAACGTTCCGAATGGGACGACTTTAAAAAGGACTTGGCTGGTTCAATGGATGTCTTCGCAAAGTTGGAAGAAGCCGCTGGCACAATGGGTCGTTATTACGTTCACGATGCGTGATCGTTGTCTGGTTTTTTTGGGGGTGTGGGCCGGGTTTACTCGCCTGCACCCGATTTTTATGTATTTTTGATCTCGGGCGCAGATGAGGATTTTTTTTAAAAACCTGGATCGTCATGCGGAATGCTGGTGTGTGCTGGTTTTTTATACCATGCTTGTCATGACCATGATTGTCGAGGTCTTTCGGCGGGAAGTCTTTGCCTATTCATCGATCTGGGGGGAAGAAATCGTCCGCTACTGCTTCATTTATTTGGCGTGGATCGGTGCGGCGGCGGCGGTGAAACAGCGTGCGCATATTCGCATTGATGTTGTCATGCACGCGCTGGGGCCGCGTGCGAAAGCATTGCTTTATATTTTTGGTGATTTGGTGATGTTGGGCGTTGCCCTTATCGCGATCTATTGGTCGTTTGAAACAGTGCTGGTGTCTGCAAAGTTTGGCTCGGTCAGTCATGGGTTGCGATTGTCGATGGTCTGGTTTTTGATGGCGGTTCCCTTTGGCTTTACCGTGATGGTCTGGCGATTGGGCCAGTCGCTTTGTCGTGATTGGGGGGCCTTGTCTTCGGGGCGTTCTGTTCACGAAGGCGATCGTTTGTTCGATTAGGCGGATTTTACGATGCTCTGGACGACTCTTCAACAAACGGTCGAATTGGGGTGGGATTTTTATCTGCCTGTTGTGTTGTTTGTTGTGCTCTGTGCCTTGGCAGTGCCGATTTGGGCCGCGATTGGGGTTGCGGCCATTTCGATGCTGGTTTTATCGGGTGACTTACCCCTGTCATTGGTGGGGGAAAGCCTTTTTGACGGCATTGATGCCTTTGCCTTGACGGCTGTGCCGCTTTTTATCCTGACGGGTGATGTGTTGGTACGCACGGGCTTAAGTCGTAAATTTCTTGACGTTGCGGATGCCTTGACCTGTTGGGCGCGGGGGGGCTTTGGGTCGGCAACTGTTTTGGTGTGTGGGATGTTTTCCGCGATTTCCGGCTCTGATGCAGCGGGCGCGGCGGCGGTCGGGCGCATGACCATTGAACGTCTGGTTGAAAGTGGCTATCCCCGGCCCTATGCCTGTGCCTTGGTCGCGGCGGGAGCCTGTACGGGTATTTTGATTCCGCCCTCAATTGCTTATATCGTGATTGGTTTGGTGCTGGGGATTTCGGCCTCGACACTTTTTTTGGCGGCGGTGATTCCCGGGGTGGTGATTTTGCTGTCTATTCTGGCGACTAATATTGTCATGAATCGTCTTTATGGCTGGGAAGGGGGCGGGGGTATCACGCCGGGGCAGTGGGGGGAGAATGTTGCCCGCGCCCTGCGGTCGGGGTGGTATGCCTTTATTGTGCCGGGGATTATTTTTTACGGTATTTTTTCCGGGCGTTTGACTCCGACGGAGGCCGGGGCGATTGCGGTTCTGGTGACGGTGGTGATCGGTTTTGTTCTGGGGACGTTGAAACTGTCGGATTTTCCGGTCATGTTGGTCAGTTCCGCGCGGGTGAATGGGGTTATCCTGCCGATTATCGCCTTTTCGCTTCCGTTGGCCCAGGCCTTGGCCATTATGGGGGTTCCGCAAAGCTTTGTTTATGCCGTGACGACTTTGACCGAAGATCCGGCGTTGCTGGTGTTGTTGATGATTGGCATTTTGATTGCGGCGGGCTGTGTTATGGAAACAACGCCGAATATTGTCATCCTTGGCCCTATTCTCAAGCCCTTGGCCGATAATATCGGGATGAATGAAATTCAATTTTGTGTGATGATGATTACGGCCTTGGGCGTTGGATTTATCACGCCGCCGCTTGGTTTGAATCTATTCGTTGTTTCGGGCATTACCGGGGAGTCGGTGTTGAAAATTGCGGGGCGTGCTGTGCCCTTTGTCTGTTTTATGTTGGGGGTTGTTTTGTTGATTGCCTATGTGCCTGAAATCTCGACAACGCTTTTGCCCGACGTTTATAAATAATACGCAGGAGGTGTGCTGAATATGGCGATTGACTATTTGAAAAAAGCAACCTTGACTGCGGAGTCTGACTCCGGTTCTGTCACACAAACGGTTCAGGGGCTGTTGGATGACATTGAGGCTGGCGGCGATCAGGCGGCCTTGGCCTGTGCGGCCCGTTTTGATGGTTATAACGGTAATGTTATCCTCAAGGCTAATGACATTGCCGATGCCTGTGCACAGGTTCCCGAAAGACTCAAGGCTGATATTCAATTCGCCCACGATAACGTCCGCCGCTTTGCCGAAGCCCAGAAAACAACACTTCAAGACATTGAACTAGAGGTCATTCCGGGTCTGATCTGTGGGCAGAAATCAATCCCGGTTCACACCGCAGGATGTTACATTCCCGGTGGTCGTTATAGCCATATTGCCAGTGCGATTATGACTGTGACAACAGCAAAAGTCGCGGGTTGCGCGCGCATTATTGCCTGTTCGCCGCCGCGTGCGGGGGGGGGTATCGCGCCGGCGATTATCTACACGGCCCAGCTTTGTGGGGCGGATACTATTGTGGCGATGGGCGGCGTTCAGGGTGTTGCCGCGATGACCTTTGGTCTTTTTGGCTTGCCCAAG
The DNA here is from genome assembly GCA_965199245.1 of Kiloniellaceae bacterium. Lineage (GTDB taxonomy): Bacteria > Pseudomonadota > Alphaproteobacteria > Kiloniellales > Kiloniellaceae > Carbonatibacter. Next base: position 331,044 of record CBDAQP010000001.1, on the reverse strand, counting down.
GCCAATATTCTTGTTGGCCCGGGGAACCAGTTTGTTGCAGAGGCCAAACGGATTTTGTTTGGGCGTGTGGGCATTGATATGATTGCGGGGCCGACGGATAGTCTGATTTTGGCCGATGAGTCGGCTGATGCGATGATTGTGGCGGTTGATTTGGTCAGTCAGGCCGAACATGGATATAATTCCCCTGTTTGGTTAGTGACGAATCACCGCCCCTTGGCCGAAGAGGTCATGCGTTTGGTTCCTGATTTGATTGCCGATTTGCCCGACCTTAACCGCGATAACGCGACGGCGGCATGGCGTGACTATGCCGAAGTCATGGTCTGTTCCAACCGCGAGGAGATGGTCGAGACATCTGATCGTATTGCTCCTGAACACCTCACCGTGCAAGCCAAAGATTTAGAGTGGTGGCGCGGACGGCTGAGCTGTTATGGGTCGCTCTTCCTCGGCGAAGAAACAACGGTGTCATATGGCGACAAGGCATCGGGGACGAACCATGTCCTGCCGACCTCTGGTGCGGCGGCCTATACCGGGGGGCTTTCGGTTCATAAATATATGAAAATTGTCACCTGGCAACGGGCCACCCGCGCGGCTTCAAAACGTGTGGGGGAGGCCACGGCCCGTATTTCGCGACTCGAAGGCATGGAAGGCCATGCGCGTTCTGCGGATGTGCGCCTGGCAAAGTATTTTCCTGACGAAGACTTTCACCTGAGCGCGGATGGGCAATGACGTCTGATCTTTTCGATGTGCGGGGCAAGGTCGCCTGCGTCACGGGGGCCAGTTCTGGCCTTGGGCGGCGGGCGGCGTTTGTCTTGGCTCGTGCCGGGGCCTCTGTCGTTGGGGTGGCGCGGCGTGTTGATGCGCTCAAGAGCTGGCAAGACACCGCCGGGGGGCAGACGCGGGCGATTGTTTGTGATCTCGCTGATCGTCAGGTAGCCCAGGCCCTTCCACCTCGAATATGCGACGCCTTTGGCCCGCCGGATATTTTGGTTCATGCCGCCGGAATTAACACACGCGAAGCGGCGGATGATGTGACGCGGGCGGGGTGGGAGGCAACACTGGATTTAAATTTGACCGTGCCCTTTTTTCTCAGCAAAGCCTTGATCCATGGTATGAAGGCGCGGCAGTGGGGGCGGATTGTCCATTTTGCCTCTTTACAGACGACACGCGCCTTTCCGGGGGGGATGGCCTATGGGGCGACAAAGGCCGGAATTGGTCAACTGACCCGCGCGATGGCAGAGGCCTGGTCACGCGATGGAATCTGTGTCAATGCCATCGGGCCGGGCTTTTTCAAAACAGAACTCACGGCAGCTGTTTTTGCCGATCCCGGACGGGCGGCGCGTAATGCGGCGCAAACCTGTCTCGGCCGCAATGGTTTGCCCGAAGACCTCGACGGGCCCTTGTTGTTTTTGTGTTCCGATGCCGCGAACTATGTCACGGGGCAGGTTTTGATGGTGGATGGAGGGTTCACAGCCAAATGAGCACCTTTAAAAACCTCGCCTGTCAGGCGAATAGAGGTTTAGTGTTTTAGAGGATACAAATGAAAGCATTGGTTTACACAGGCCCTGAACAGCTGTCTTTTGGCGATTATCCCGATGCGAAGGCGCAGGTGGGGGAGGAACTCGTTCGGGTGGCGCGTTCTGGGATTTGCGGGTCTGACATGCACGCTTTTTTAGGGCATGATGAACGGCGGCCCGCGCCTTTAATCCTCGGACACGAAGCGGCAGGGGTGATTGTGGGGGGGGACAATGCGGGCCAGCGTGTGGCGATCAATCCGCTGGTGTCCTGTTTGGACTGTGTCCCCTGTCGCGCGAGGCGTGAAAACCTCTGCGCCCGGCGGCAGATTATCTCTATGCCCCCGCGTGCGGGGGCCTTTGCCGATCTGGTGGCTGTGCCTCGGGTGAATGTGGTGCCAGTTCCGGATCATGTCCCCTTTTCCAAAGCAGCATTGGTGGAACCGATTGCCTGTGGTTGGCACGCGGTGCGTGTGGCGCGAAAGATTTTAGATGGTACGCGTGCCTTGGTCATCGGAGGGGGCGCGATTGGGGTCGGGGCGGCCCTAAGTCTGAGGGAGCAAGGCGTGGTGGATGTTACCATCCTTGAAACCAGTGCGTTGCGTCGTGATTACCTTGTTGCGGTTGTGGGCCTCCAAGTCGTGGGGAATCTGGGGAGTGATCTGTTTTATGACCTTGTGATTGATGCGGTGGGGCTTGGGGTGACGCGCGAAATTGCTGTGCGCCAGACCACACCGGGCGGGGTGATTGCCCATATCGGTTTGGGCGAGGCCAAAGGCGGTCTTGATATGCGGCGGATGACGTTGCAAGAAATGACCTTCGTCGGAACTTACACCTATAATCAGGCAGATTTTCAGCAAACAGCGCAGGCGATTTTTGATGGGCGGCTTGGCTCGCTCGATTGGGTCGAGGAACGCCCCTTGTCCGAGGGAGCGCGGGCCTTTGCCGATCTGCGTGGGGGCAAAACGGCGGCCCCGAAAGTCATGCTTGTGCCGGATGATACAGTGCAATGACGCGCGTAGCGTGAGGGGGAAACACCGTGTTCTGGGGGGGTGATCTGCATTCTGTTTCAGATGCCCGTCGTCTGGCGCGGCGTCGTTTGCCGTGGATGGTTTTCGATTATATTGACGGGGCCGCAGGTGAAGAAACAGGCCCACAGGCCACCCGTCGGGCCTTTGATGCGATTCACCTAATGCCTAGAATCCTGTGCAATGTGACGCGGCGTAGTTTGGCGGTTTGTCTGTTTGGCGAAGAAAAAAAGAGACCCTTTGGCATTAGTCCGATGGGGTTGTGTAATCTGGTAACTCCGGGGGCGGATTTGATGTTGGCCCGTTTGGCGGCGGATTATCGTATTCCCCACGGGGTATCGACCGTTTCCTCAACCCCGATGGAAGACGTTTTGGAACAATCTGACGGGCAGGCGTGGTTTCAGCTTTACTATAGTGGCGATGGTAGTGGCACGATGCAGTTGCTCCGGCGGGCAGTTGCGGCGGGTTATCAGACGCTTGTGCTGACGCTTGATGTGCCAGAGGTCGGCCGCCGTCCCCGTGAACTGCGACATGGTTTTAAGATGCCCTTTCGTTTGGGGCCGCGACAGTTCGTTGATTTTGCGCTCCATCCGCGTTGGTCGTTGTCTACGCTTTGGGCTGGACGACCAGAGATGGCGAATTTTGATGGGCGGGATTATGTTTTTGACCGCACGGAAAGTCGGGCGGGCGCGGATTGGAACAGTTTTTCACGTCTGCGCGATGCCTGGCCGGGGCGGTTGGTTGTCAAAGGTGTTCTCCATCCCGGCGATGCCTTGCGTTTAAAGGAACAGGGTGCGGATGCGATACAGGTGTCCAGCCATGGGGCGCGTCAGCTTGAATCTGTTCCCCCGCCTCTTTTCGCGCTCAAGGCGTTACGTCAGGAATTGGGGGAGTCTTTTCCCATTTTCTATGACTCGGGTTTGCGCTCGGGCGAAGACATTATCAAGGCTTATCTGATGGGGGCGGATTATGTCTTTTTGGGGCGGGCCTTGCTCTTTGCTCTTGCCGCCGGGCGGGAACGTGGCCTGCGGCAAGTTTGGAGTCTTTTGTCCGACGAGGTCAGTCTTGCATTGGCACAATTGGGGCTTGACAGGATACCTGTCAGGTTGGGGTTTGACAAGGAACCTATCGGGCGTGACGGGGGTAGTGACGGGGGGATGTCTCCTCTGCTGTATTGTGCGGGGCCGGATCTGCATTGTGCAGGGCCAGAGTTATCGCCTCTTCGTTACGACAGCAAAGGCTGATCGCGCGTCACGCGTTCGATATCATCATCGGAAAAGCCGAGATGGTATCCGATCTCGTGGAATAGAATTTGGGACACAAGCTGTGCCAGTTCTTCGCCCGTTTCGCTCCAATAGTCGAGTATCGGACGGCGGAACAGATAAACAGTATCGGTCGGGCCGAAAAAACTGTCACTGTCACGTAGGTCAAGCGTGCCTTGTCCACCGTTACCGGATGAGACGTCGTGTCCTTGATAGAGGCCCAGCATATCAAAAGGACTTTCGCAATCCATCGCATCCATCATGTCGTCTGTGGGAAAGTCGAGAACTTGAATCGTCACGTTTTGCCCGAATTGGCGCAATTCTTCGGGCATATGGGCGCAGGATTCGCGTGCGAGTGACTCGATGTCAATCAGATCCGGCGGTGTTGTAAAGCGGCCTGTTTTGTGCAGTTGCGCCATCTTAGTACCTCGTGTGCGACCAATCAGTACCTCTAAAACCTCCGGCCTCTGTTGGTTGGCAGGTTTCGAGAACCGCAGAATACTGCGGTATTTGAGGATCACAGGTCGTGTTGTACGTGCAAACCTGAAGTGGCTTGACGCCTCAGACGACGAGGACCGAGGTTTTTAGAGGTGCTCCAATGCTGGGAATAGGCCCTGTCTTTGATCAGGAGTCAAACTTTTTCATTCTATCGGATGGATTTGTGGTGAAGATTACTTGCGGCGGAACAGGTGACATTGCGGTCTCCTTCGCGGGCAATTTGGGCTTCGCGGCGGGTGATGTAGAACGATGACCCGATAATGACCCCGGCCCCGACCCATGTCCAGAGGTCGGGAATTTCGCCAAAAAGTACAAAGGCCAGCACAGCAGTCACAGGCATCCGCGCATAGTCGAGCGGGGCAAGACTGGCGGCCTGTGCAAGGGTCATGGCTGTGGCAATTCCAATATGACACAAGGCCCCGAGCAAACCGACGAACAAGCACATGGCCCAGATTTCTGCCGAGGGCCATTGCCAAACGAAAAACGCAAGCGGGGTGGCCAGTAAGGTCATGAAAAAATTCATGTACAACACCATCGTTTGGGGGCGTTCGGTTCCTGACAGAGACTTGACCATCAACATAGACGCCGCCATGAAGGCTGCCGCCAAAACAGGTGCGCCTGTGATGATGGAGACCTCTTCAAAGCCGGGACGAATGATGACGAGCACCCCTGCAAAGCCGATGAGAGTGGCCAGACTGCGCCGCAGGCGTAAACTTTCGCCCAAAAAGATAGCGGCACCGAGTGTGACAAACAAAGGAATGGTAAAGTTAAGCGCGGTCGCATCGACCAACGGCAGAAGGCTGAGTGAAAAAAACCAAAGCACCATCGCCGAAAAACCAGTGAGAGAACGTATGAAATGAAGGCGCAGACGGGTTGTTTTCAGGCCCCCGAACCCAGACGCGAAGAGCCAAGGCATCATAAAAATCAGGGCAAAGATATTGCGGAAAAAGACGACTTGAAAAACGTGAATCTCTTCTGCGGTGATGCGGACAACCGTGTTCATCAGAGCCAGACCAGACACCGCGACAATCATCAAAACAGGCCCTTGGATGGTCGCGGGAACAGGCATCGTTAGCAAGCCTTCACGGTGGTGGTTGAAAAAGTGTTCTCTACTCTTACGCAGGTGAGACGGGCTTTCAAGAAAAAAGGTTCCCTACAGAGGTCAAGTATTTGAGTGCCTCTAAAAACGCCAGGCCGAAAGTGGTTGTCAGGACAGTTGCTTTCGAGAAGTGCAAATTGAAGATTGCAGAAAAGAATTTGACATCCCAGACGACGAGGATCGGCGTTTTTAGAGGGACTCATTTGCTTTTTGAGTAAAATAACCTTACAAGACGATCTGACTTTGAGCAGTTCTTGTTGCGAAGGGCAGGAGAAACCGGATGCGCAGACTATTGGTTGGATTGCTGGGGATTATTGTGATTTTGGTCACGCTGGTCTTGATTGCGCCTGTGATGATTGATGTGAACGATTACAAAGCAGAAATTCAGGATCAAGTCCGTCAGCGCACAGGGCGTGACCTGAGCATTGGGGGGGAGGTGACCTTTGCGTTGCTCCCCACTGTTCGCTTTGAACTGACCGATCTGACCCTGTCCGGCCTTGACCAGGACTCAGCTCCACTGGCACGGGTTGATGCGCTGTCTGTTGCTTTTCAAGTTGTGCCGTTGATTCTCAGACAGGAGCTGGTGGTTGACCGTTTTGTTCTCTCTGGCCCGGATATTGTTTTGGAACGCACCGCAGAGGGGCAGGCCAACTGGGTTTTTGATGCGTTGAGTGAGGCCGCCCCGGAGACCCAAACAGTACCCAAGGCGACGGAAACAGCGGCTTCAGCCCCCGAACAAAAACCCCAGACCACAGAACCCACAGAACCGTCTGGTGTCGGAATGTCGTTGCGTTTGGGTGATGTCCGCGTGATTGATGGGCGGATCCGTTATCGCGATGATGTCATGGGCCTGTCGGAAGATTTTTCCGATATGACGCTTGATCTCGAATTGTCAGACCTGAACGCACCTTTGCAGGTTAGCGGTGTTCTCGACTGGCGGGGAGAAACCCTTGCTGTGGAGGCCGATGTCACAACGCTCCAGAGTTTGCGCACGGGTGGGGGGGCTGATTTGCGTTTTGATCTGGTTTCGGCACCTGTGACCTTTGGTTATCAGGGCACAGTGACGGGGCTTTCTGCCCCTGCGTTTGATGGTGATCTGTCGCTTTCTGCGTCGTCCCTCAAGGCGTTGTTGGACTGGATGGAAATTCCATTCAATCGCCCGCGTGATGATATTCTTGAAAAATTGTCTCTTGCGGGGGCTGTGGTTGCGACTGCGGAAACGGTTCAGTTGCGCGATGCCCGACTTGTCCTTGATGCGCTTGCGTTCGGTGGCAATGTGTCGGCGGACTGGTCGGGGTCTGTGCCTGCGGTGTCGGCTGATCTGGACGCAGGGCTTTTGGATATCGCACCCTATCTGTCCAGTGCGGATCAAGGCTCAAAGAACAGCGTATCCCCTGCGGTTGCACCTGATGTAGGGTCTTGGACAGGCGAACAAACGGCACCGGTTCCGGATGATGAGGGGTGGTCTCAGGCTGTGTTTGATCTCTCGGCTCTGCGACGGCTTTCTGCGCAGGTGCGCTTGACGGCGACAGGGGTGAACGCCGATCCCATCACCCTTGGTGCTGTTGCGCTCGGCCTTGATCTGCGGGGGGGGCAGTTGACGGTGCGGCTGGATCAGCTTGATCTCTATGGTGGGGCGGCTCAGGGGCGGTTTGTGCTGGATGGGGCCTCTGCTGTGCCTGCGGTGGCGGTCGATTTGGGCCTGATTGATATTCAGTTGTCTCCTGTGCTGTCTGCTTTGTCCGGTTTTCATCGTCTGGACGGGCAATTTTCCGCGAACCTGTCGGCGACAACGCGCGGGGCAAGCCAGCATGATATGATTGCGGCCCTCCAGGGGGGGGGCGATCTCCAGTTGCGTGACGGGGCGGTGATTGGCGTGAACCTTGATGAAGTGATGAATAATTTCTCTCTCGATGTTTTGACTCAGGCTCTTGACGACAGTAAAAAAACACAGGTGAGTGAAATTTCTGCGCGTTTTTCTTTGCGTGATGGTGTGTTGGGCAATGATGATCTGCGCGTGGTGGCTCCGCGTTTGCGGGCCAGTGGTGAGGGAACGCTATCACTGGTGCAGAAAACGATTGATTATCGGCTCTTGCCTCGTATTTTGTCCAGTGAACAGGGTGATGACGGGCTGGGTCTCCCGATTGTGATCCAGGGTTCCTGGTCTGATCCTCAGATTGGCCCCGACCTTGAAGGCCTTGCCAGGGGTGCAGTCGAACATCCGAAAAAGATCATTGAAAAACTTGCCACCGATGGTGCGGGGGCCGTCAAAGATGTCATTGATAAACTGGCCAAACCCGACGATCTCAACCGCGCCCTGAACAAGCTATTCGGGAATTGAGACAGGCCTTACAGAAGGCGCAGCAACAAATTGTAGGCAGGGTAGCCGCCTGTTGAGTGCCCGGGTATTTACTGATCGATTGAGCGCAGGCTGGGCTGCAAGACATGCAACCCGTCATTCCGCCCAAAAAGAACCGCAAGAGACTATGACGAAAAATTCCATAAGCTACGCCATCTGGTCGAAAATGTTATCCTGTACCTGAAACGTTGGCGGGACTCGGCTGGAGGTTTTGAGAGGTGCTCAGATGCATCACGTTGTGGACTAATATCTTGTGACGACATTATCTAGGACAGCCCCTTTTTTTTACCCCTGTGGGGTTTTGTCATCGTCATCGTCAAAGAGCGCACGCCAAGATGCGCCTTCGAGGTCGTCGTATTGACCGGAGCGCAGTGACCAGAGGAAAGAGGTCAAGGCAACAAGTCCTAAAAAAAGCGCGACGGGAATGAGAAAAATGAGCGCGTCCATTGGTGGAGTCCTTATTCTTTGCGGTCATCGAATTTGAGGCGTAAGGCGTTGAGGATGACGAGCAGAGAAGACCCGGACATGGCGACGGAGGCAATGAGTGGGGTGACCATGCCCGCCATGGCGATGGGTACAGCGATCAGGTTGTAGACGACAGCCAAACCAAAATTTTCAAAAATCAGGGCGCGGGTCTTGCGGGCGATGGTCACTGCTGCGATCATGGGCTGGAGCCTTTGCCCCTGAATGATAAAATCAGCCGCCGTCTGGCTGATGTCCGCCCCACTGGCGGGGGAGGCTGAAACATATGCCGCGCTGAGAGCCGGGGCATCGTTAAGACCATCCCCGATCATCAAAACGCGGTGCCCCGTATCAGCAAGCTGTTCAAGTTGTGCAATTTTATCCGTCGGGGTTGCCGCTGCGATCCAGTGTTCAAACCCCAGTCGGCGGGCGACCTGTTCCACTGCGTTCGGATGGTCACCGGACAGCAGACGCCGTTTGGTTATGATCTGGTCTGCGGTCGCCATGGCCTCCATGACGTCTGTGCGCAGGCGGTCTTCAAAAACAAAATGAACAGGTGTATTGTTTCCGCGTCGGAACCACAGTTCACTTTCGGTTTTGGCGTCGGCTGTTCGGGTCGAAAAGTTTTCGGCCTCTTGGTCACTGATGCGACACCAGCTTTTTTTGCCCATGCGGATTTCTTGCCCATCACGTTCACAGCTCAGGCCCTGTCCCGGGGTTTCTTCGACCCCGCTGGCGGCGGGGGGGGGCGTTGGTACCGCCCGGGCGACGGCTTGGGCGAGGGGGTGCCGACTGCGGAGGGCGAGGGCGGCGGCTTGTGTTAAAGTTTCTGCGGGGATTTCCGCGCTATTTTTCAGGCGCGGTTGTCCTTCGGTGAGGGTTCCTGTCTTGTCAAATATGACGCAATCGACCAAGGCGAGCCGTTCAAGGCCATCGGCTGATTTGACCAAAATTCCCCGCTTGAGCAACAGGCCGCTGGCGACGACCTGAACCGTTGGAACGGCAAGTCCCAAGGCACAGGGGCAGGTAATAATTAAAACGGCAATGGCATTGAGCAAGGCCACCTGCCACCCTACATCTGCGATGAAAAACCAACCCACAAAGGTCAGCAGGGATAATCCATGCACGGCGGGGGCGTAGATTTGCGCTGCCCGGTCGGCGAGGCGGATATATTTAGCCCGTCCCTGCTGGGCCGTTTCCATCAAGCGGACAATTTCTGATAACAGTGTTTTGTCATCATGCGCGGTGACGTCAATTTCAATCGCGGGGCCTCTGTTGATTGTGCCTGCATAAACGCTTGCGCCCGCGTGAACAGCTCGGGGCAAGGATTCTCCGGTGACAAGGGCGGTGTCGAGCTCTGTTTGTCCAGTGATGAGTGTGCCATCAACCGGAATTGTTTCCCCGGTGGCAACCGCGACCCGCATTCCGGGTTCAATCTGTTCGATCGGCAGGGCGCAGAGTGTGCCATCAGATTTGACAACGGTAGCGGCCAACGCACGCAGGGACAAAAGATTTTGTGCGGCAGAATGGGCCTTTGTCCGCATCCGGCGATCCAGATAGCGCCCAATCAACAGGAAAAACAGCAACATGACAGCGGCGTCAAAGTATGCATGTTCTGCACTGTTCCAGGTTTGAACGACAGACATCACCACCGCCAAAATCACCGCCAAAGAAATGGGGACATCCATATTCAACGCCCTATTCCGTAAGGCCCCAAAGGCAGAACGGAAAAAGGGGCGACCTGACCAGGCCACAGCGGGCAATGCAATGAGTGCGGAAATCCAATGGAACAGGTCGCGCGTTGCCGTCCCCAACTCCTGACCAGACCAGACACTGACCGACAGGATCATAATATTTGCCGAGGCAAAGCCCGCCACTGCGACGGCGTGGAGCAGGTCTTTGTCTTCTTTGTCGCGATTGTGGGCGAGCAGTTCGGGATTAAAGGGCGTGGGGGGGAAATCCAAATGCTCTAAAAAGGTGGCAATGTCGAGCACAGAGGTCTGTTGTTCATCCCAAACGACACAGAGCCGTTTTGTCGCCAAAGTCACGCGCGCGGTTTTTATTCCGGGCATTTTTTTCAGACCGCCTTCGATTTGGCGAATGCAGGATGGACAGTGAATCGCATCAATAATCAGGTGAAGCGCGGACAGCCCGTCGTCTCTTTTGCGGATACAGGCGGACAGATCCCGCCCCTGCACTGCGTCCGGCGTGGCTGTTTCACAGGTTTTTTGCTGATTTTCTGTGGGGGGGGGGCAACAACAGGACATAATGTGGCTTATGGTGCTGTAGCCTTGAGAAACAGCCGCGTCTTGTGCAGGTATTCAAACCCGTCTGCGGTGACGGCGCGCAGGTTGACTTGCCACTGGCCTTTAAGCGGTAGGTCAAGCGGATGGCTGTATTCACCCGCGCCTGTTTCGCGCAGGCGCAGGCGTTGGTCGTGGCGATCAACAAGGGGGCGTTGAATCTCTGCAAAAACGCTTAATCCCTCAATCGGTTTACCCGCCTTGTTCAAAAAGTTCGTCTGGAGGATCAGATCCCCTTCGCGCTGTTGAAATGTAGCCGTACTGCGCCATCCGAGTTTTTTCTGGGCCAGATCACGCGCACGGATGTCATTATAGCGCAGGCCGCGTTCGTAGGCCTTTTCAGTTGACAGCCCTGTCCAGCTTTGACTCGCCAGATAGAAAAAAATGCCGTTAGCGGCAAAGACCGTCACAAAAAAGCCGACCAATAGGGCAAGAGCCTTTTTTCCAGTAATTGTCTTGTGGGCCTGTGCAGGGCGACCTGTCATGGGCGTTGTCCTGTTTTATTGTGCTGTGTTGGGGCCGATAAAGACGCTTTCATAGCTTGTTTTTTCACCTGTGCGGGTGTCTGTAATGGTAATGGAAACGGGCTGTGACGAACGGGCCAGGTCGTTCCGGTGGACAGCGGCGTAAAGTTTGACAGAACGCAGTTTGTCCGGCTTGACATCAATGACAAGCCGCCCATCCGCATCCGGGACAATACCATTGATTTTCACAGACTGTACAGGAAGACCTGAAAGAGTAAGCGTGAAGGTGCGCGGTTCACGCACCTTGTTCAAAATTTTAACAGTGTAACCATTGCGGATAGAGCCATCTGAAAGCGTCACGAACAGGGGGTTGCGGTCGCGTAGAACATTGACTTCAAGCACACTGCGCGTTCCCAGCGCAAAGATGATGGCACCCAATGTTGCGAATAAAAGCAGGCTATAGATCACAGTGCGCGGGCGGATCAGTTTAAAGCGTTCCTTTTCCCCCCTTTGACGGCGGGACAGATTCGCGTCGTTGTCGTAGGCGATGAGACCGCGTGGTTTGCCGATCTTGTCCATAATGCTGTCGCAGGCATCGATACAGAGCGCACAGCTGATACATTCGACCTGTATTCCATCGCGGATGTCGATGCCTGTCGGACAGACGGCAATGCACATTTTACAGTCAATACAGTCGCCTTTGGGTTCGTCGGTTTGTTTTTGCTTTTTATGTCCGCGCGGTTCCCCGCGATCATGGCGATAGGTCACGATCAAGGACTCTTCGTCCAGCATGGCGGCCTGAATCTTGGGCCAGGGACACATGTGGATACAGACCTGTTCGCGGGCCAATCCCCCTAGTGTATAGGTCGTAAAGCTCAGCAGGCCGACAAAAACATAGGCGGTGAGGGCGGCTTCCCCTGTGAACAGGCGGACAAAGAGTTCCGGGGCATTGTCAAAATAAAAAATCCACGCCCCGCCAGTTGCCGCCGCAATGACAAGCCAGGTACTATGTTTGAGTGTATATTTGGCGATTTTTTCGCCTGACCAGGCGGCTTTATGGAGCTTGATTCGGGCGTTACGGTCGCCTTCGATGAAGCGTTCAACCGCAATGAATAGGTCTGTCCACACCGTTTGGGGGCAGGCGTAACCACACCAGACCCGCCCGAACAAAGACGTAAAGAGAAACAACGCCAAGGCCCCCGCAATCAAGAGGCCAGCGATGAAAAAAACCTCCTGAGGCCAGATTTCAATAAAAAAGAAATAAAAGCGACGGGTTGAAAAATCAACCAGGATGGCCTGGTCAGGGGCCAGTGGCCCTCTGTCCCACCGAATCCACGGCAAGAGATAATATATCCCCAATGTCACGGTCATAATGATCCATTTGAGGCGGCGGAAGCGTCCCTCGGCCCGTTTGGGAAAAATGGGTTCGCGTTTTTTGTAGAGTGCACGCGCTTCTTTGTTGTTGACGGCCTCAACTGCGATAGTTGACTCGGCAACGATTTTTTCCAAATCTGTGGACATATCGTCCGCTCCCTTAAACGGGGTCTCTCCCGATACGTATTATTCCATATCCTGCGCGAGAAAAAAGGGGGCGTATTGTCGCCCCCTTTCTGGTCATCCAATCCGTTCTATTGCCCGCCACCACGGGCGTGAACAAAGAGGGCCAGGGATTTGAGCGTTGCGGGATCAAGGCGCGTTTCCCAACTGGGCATCACCCCACGGCGGCTGTTGGCGATGGTCGCGATCACGCTGTCGCGATCCCCACCATAGAGCCAGATCGCATCGCGCAGGTTGGGTGCGCCCAATTCCTGATCGCCCTGTGCGTTTTCACCGTGACAGGCCGTGCATTGTTCGGCGAAAATCTCCGCACCTCGTGCAATAGCCGCAGGGTCTGCCTGCCTGCCGGACAGGGATAAGACATAGTCTGCGACATCGCGCACGCCGTCGCGTTCGAGTATCTCATCGCGCAAAAAAGCAGGCATTTCATTCGACAGCGTTTCATCGTGTTCTGCGCGGATGCCGACGCGCAGGGTTTCATAGATTTGTTCCAGTGTCCCGCCCCAGATCCACTCATCATCATTGAGGTTGGGGAAACCAGCGGTCCCTGCCGCGCCAGAGCCATGACAGGCTGCACAGTTATCACCAAAGGCTGATTTTCCATTGGCCAAGGCAAAGCGCATCAGCTCTTCGTCCTGTCGTGCAACGGCAAGCTCCGTGTTCAACAGCCGATTTTCAATCGGTTTACGTGCGGCCTTTGCCGCCGCAACATCGTCTAGCGCAGACTGGCGCAAGGATGCGCTCAAAATGCCTCTGGTATAGTCGGCGTTGGTGTCTTCACCGCCTGTCGGCCAAGCCGGATAAAGCACCCAATAGCCGAAAGACCAGATGATGGTGGCGTAAAAAACAGAGAGCCACCAACGCGGCATAGGGGTATTGAGTTCTTCGACCCCATCCCATTCGTTTCCGGTGGTCCAGGCTCCAGTAACGTCGTCTTTTCTTGGTTTTCTCATGGTTCATCTTCCCTGAGCGGAATAGAGGCGGCCTCGTCAAATTTTTTCTTGTTCTTGGGCCAGAAGGCATAACCAGATAGCCCGAGAAACAGGACAACCAGATAAACCAACCCCCAGGATTTAGCGAAAGCAAGTGTCGCTTCAAATTCGGTCATTTTGTGCCTCCTTGAGTTTGTATTGCATCGCCCTAGCGGGTGTTGCGTTCTGCGTCAAAGGCACTGAAATCAACCAGAGTTCCCAGCATCTGGAGGTAAGAAATCAGTGCGTCCATTTCGGAAATTATCGCGGGATTACCATCAAAGTCGCGTACTTGTGCCTTGGGATAGCGGGCGAGAAGACCATCAAAATCACCCTCTGGATCCACCTGTGCTTTTAGGTCGCTGGTCGCATTGGCGATCATGTCATTGTCATAGGGAACCCCAACAATCCGATTGGTTTCGAGGTGGGCCTGAATATCGCTGTATTTCAGGGGGGTTTCTTGCAGGAAAGGATAACCGGGCATGATTGATTCGGGAACCAGACTGCGCGGGTTTATCAGGTGGTCGCGCTGCCATTCGTCCGAATACTTCCCGCCGACACGCGCCAGATCAGGGCCTGTGCGTTTTGATCCCCATTGAAAGGGGTGGTCGTACATGCTTTCCGCCGCCAGGGAATAGGGGCCGTAGCGTTCGACCTCATCACGCAGGGAACGAATCTGCTGGGAATGGCAGGTGTGACAGCCTTCGCGGACGTAAATATTGCGCCCTGCCAATTCCAGGGGGCTATAGGGGCGGACGCCCTGAACCCGCTCAATCGTACTTTCCAAAAAGAAAAGCGGTGTGATTTCCACCAGTCCACCGATGGAAACCACAATCAAGGCCCCAATCAAAAGAATGACGGGATTTTTTTCAAATATCTCGTGTTTGAATTTGAGCATGATTTTTGCCTCTCTACTCAGGATACGGCAACAGGATCAGGGGTTTCAATCAGCGCATTTTGGCGTCTTTCGTCGCGGACATCCCCGCGAATGGTACGCCAGACGTTATAGGCCATAATCAAGGCTCCGATGACAAAGAGTGCCCCGCCGACAGCCCGGGCGATATAGGGCAGGTTCATGACCTGAACGCTTTCGACGAATGAGTATTCCAGGAATCCAAACTCGTCATAGGTGCGCCACATCAGGCCCTGAATAATTCCGGCAACCCACATAGAGACGATATAGATCAAAATCCCCAGTGTTGCGATCCAGAAATGAAGGCTGACCAGCTGGTCAGAATAGAGTCGCGCCCGTCCCCATAGCCAGGGAACCAGACAATAAAGCGCACCAAAGCTGATGAAGGCAACCCAGCCCATGGCCCCGGAATGAACATGGCCTACAGTCCAATCGGTATAGTGGCTGAGTGAATTGACAACCTTGATTGACAGGAGGGGGCCTTCGAAGGTGGACATGCCGTAAAAGGCAAGCGCGACCACCATAAAGCGCAGAACAGCATCGGTGCGGAGTTTGTCCCACGCACCACTCAGGGTCATCATCCCATTCATCATCCCCGCCCATGATGGCATCCAGAGCATGACGGAAAAGGTCATGCCGAGGGTCTGTGTCCATTCAGGCAAGGCTGTATAGAACAGGTGGTGCGGCCCAGCCCAAATATACATAAAGGTCAAAGCCCAGAAATGAATGATCGAGAGACGATAGGAGTAAACCGGACGTTCGGCACGTTTGGGCACAAAATAATACATGACCCCCAAAAAACCGGCGGTCAGGAAAAAGCCGACCGCATTGTGACCGTACCACCACTGAATCAGGGCATCTTGGACACCGGCAAAAACCACATAGGACTTGCTTCCGAAAATACTAACCGGAACAGCCAGGTTATTGATAATATGCAACATGGCAATAGTGACGATAAAGCCAAGGAAAAACCAGTTGGCGACATAGATATGTGATTCTTGACGTTTCCAGAGTGTGCCCAGGTAAACCAACAGGTAGGCAACCCAAACGAGGGTCAGCCAGATATCGGCGTACCATTCCGGTTCTGCGTATTCTTTGCCCTGTGTCACTCCCATCAAATAGCCCGTTCCCGCAACGACAATGAAAAGGTTATAGCCCCAGAACACAAACCAGGGGGCGAATTGACCGGGCAGCCGTGCTTTTGATGTGCGCTGGACAACGTAAAAGGAACAGGCAATGAGAACATTCCCGCCAAAGGCAAAGATAACTGCCGAGGTATGAAGGGGACGCAGGCGACCAAAATTGATGAAAGAGGTATCAAAGTTCAGGTCGGGAAAAGCCAGCTGGAACGCGACAATATCGCCGATCAAAAACCCGGCAATTCCCCAAAAGAGTGCGGCAATCACCCCGGCCTTGACGACAGAGAGGTTATAGCTCACCGCCCCGTCCGCATTATTGTTTTTCGCCTGCCATTCTGCTTTGTCAAACAGCGTCTTGACGATGAAAAAAATGCCCAACAAAAAGCCTCCGCCAAAGATCGCAGCATGGAAGCCCATCAAGGGATCGTCTGTCCGGGCAGCAATCAGAAAGGCCAAAAAGGCCAAAATAGAAAGGCCAATGGACAAGAGCCATCCTTCGGTGGATGATTTTCCCTGTGTCGGTGTTTCCCATGTCATTGTCGAAGTCCTTTGTTGAGCCGATTGAAAAACGCAAAACGGAGTCTTGTTTATTTGTTCGCCCACTTTCTGTGGTTATCAGTACGCACGAAGGTCGTCAATGTGCGCCAATGTCGCAAGCCCGCCGGAGATATTTACACAGCTAGAGATGTTTACACAGGCGCACGGCATCTTGTTCATAGCCAACATCCTTTAGATTGCGTGTGACGGTTTGCAAGATTGCCCCGTCACCCGGTGGGAAAAAGGGCATCTTTTCTTCAGAAAGCGGCGTGTCGAGGCAAATATGAACGGCTCTGCACCCCAATTTCAGGGCTTCTTTTTCCAGCCTGTTGAGAATACTCAGCGTCACATCCTCCGTCCGCGTTAACCCGGCTGAGGCAAAATATGCAATGTCCAGCACCTTTTCGTGCCGGACATCCGCAAAGGTGCGATAGCAGGCCAGCCCGACATAAACACCGTTTGCGTCACGCGCGGCAAGAAGTCCTGTGTCGTCCGTGCTGTCCAGCTGTTGCGCAACGAACTGCCGCCAAACATCAATTTTTGCGGCGGCGTTGGCAGAGCGAACGAACGGGAAAAGCAGATCCCTATTCTGTTCTGTCACGGGTGTTAGTTGAATTCGCACACCAGGTGGCCTTTTAAGCAAACGTCACACGCAGACAACGCTACACCAAGGCGGCGGGATAATTCTTTGACATAGATCAATTTTGCGCGCATTTTATTTTGTCTTCGTCTGATTTTTTTGGGTTTCTGTGCGCTGTCCTGTCCAATAATGGGTATAGTCCGCTGGGTTGGGGCGTTTGCGGTCGCCGATGGGGCGGTCTGGGGTTCCGATGTAGATAAAGCCGACAATTTCATCATCGTGTCCGATGTTCAATCCGGCCTTGATCGTGGGGTCATAGGCCGGTGTTCCGGTGACCCACATGGCTCCGTATCCTTTTTCGTGCGCGGCGAGCAGGATATTCTGCGCGGCGGCCCCACCGGACAGAAGACGTTCTTGCATCGGGATTTCGGGTTTTTCGTCGGTTTTTTGCACAACAACGGTGATGAGAAGCGGCGCACGCAGGGGTTTGCCCCGTTCTTTGACCAGCTCATCTGCGCTGGCGTCCGGGTTGCGGATTCGCAGAGCCTGTTCAAAAAGATCAGCCATCTTTTCTTTGTGTTCGCCCTGGATGACAATGAAACGCCAGGGCCTGATCCAGCTGTGGTCGGGGGCGCGCACGGCGGCCTGAAGCATATAGTCTAAATCATCCGCACCGGGGCCTGGTTCTGTCAACCACTGGGCCACAACTGATTTGCGTGAAAGAAGAAAGGACATGGTGTCGACTCCTGAAAAAGAAAAGCAAGTCGGACAATCGCGAGGGCATGGTCAAACTGCAAGAAAAATCTTATTGAAAGTCATTCGCACAATGTGTAGGTTGCGAAAAACTTGCAATTTCTGGTCAATCGAAGATGTATCTTTGTATTTGTAACGCCATTAACCAGCGCGATGTGCGCACAGCCTACGAACAGGGGGCTAGAACGGTGTCTTCTGTTTACAGGGCCATGTCCTGTGCGCCGCAGTGCGGCAAATGTAGTTGTGCCATTCGTGATGAACTCAAACAACACAGAGAAGATCACGGCTCACAGCGGATGGATTTGGATTTCTGTCAGGCAGCTGAATAGTCGGCCTTGGTCACCTGGTATATTTTGTGTGACCGTGGTTGAGACGTGTCCTCCTTGGTGTTTGATGGGTGTCTGTCCCGAGAAAGGCTTGTCCCTTGGCCTGTCTCGCGTTAGTAAGGGTTGAATTTTGAGAACACCCAAGCTGACGAGGAGGTCGCCTATGCGCGCTGAGATCGAGGCAGCGGTTCGTGAGATTGCAGACTCGCTGACCCTGCTAAGGAGGCATCTTTGACTGGGATATTGCGCTGAGGAGGTTGGATGAACTTAATGCTCGCGCCGAAGACCCGGATCTGTGGAATGATCCAGGGGCCGCGCAGAAACTGATGCGCGAGCGTACACAGCTCGATCAATCAATCCGGGCTGTTGAAGACATTGAACGCGGTGTCGAAGACGCAAGCTTGTTGATTGATCTGGGCACCGAAGAAAACGACCCCGATTCTGTCAAAGAAGGCGAAGACCAGATTTTATCCCTCAAGGAACACGCCGCCGCCAGACAGCTTGAAAGTCTGCTGTCGGGGGAAGCAGACGGTCATGACTGTTACCTCCAGATCAATGCAGGCGCAGGGGGAACAGAGGCCCAGGATTGGGCGCAGATGCTACTCAGGATGTATGTGCGCTGGGCGGAAAAGAGGGGATTCAAGGTGGCCTGTCTTGAGGAAAGCCCTGGCGAAGAAGCGGGCATCAAATCGACGACCGTTCAAATTTCTGGGGCCAATGCTTTTGGCTGGTTGAAAACCGAGTCAGGTGTTCATCGTTTGGTGCGTATTTCACCCTATGATTCGCAGGCGCGGCGTCATACGTCCTTTACGTCCTGCTATATCACGCCTGTTTTGGATGATGATTTTGATCTGGAGATCAACCCAGCCGACTTGCGAATTGATACCTATCGCGCCTCCGGGGCGGGAGGGCAGCACGTTAACACCACAGATTCTGCAGTGCGTATTGTCCACATCCCGACAAATATTGTTGTGCAGTGTCAAAATGATCGCAGTCAGCACAAAAACCGGACGACTGCGATGGGGATGCTCAAATCCCGTCTTTACGAACATGAAATGAAAAAGCGAGAAGACGCCGCCCAACTCGAAGCAGATGCCAAAACCGACATTGGTTGGGGGCATCAGATCAGGTCTTATGTTCTCCAACCCTACCAGATGGTCAAGGACAACCGGACGGGCGTGGAAACTGGCAATACGACAGCGGTTTTGGATGGTGACATTGATCGTTTTTTAGAGGCGTCTTTGGCGTCTCGGGTCAAGGGCGCAACCGAAGATAGCGAAGACAGTGAAAATGGGGGGGGCCGTTTAGAGGGCCGCATTGGAGAAGGTCACAGGTCGGCGATGGGGCCATAAAAATCGATCGGAAAATTGGCTTGGTCGCGACCTGTCACGTTAAAGGGGGATTTGATCTGCCCCCGAAAGTATCTCAGCACCAGTTTTTGCCAGGTTTCGATTGGGTCGTTGCCTTCGCGCCGGCAGAGCAGGTCAAACCAGCGTTTCCCCCGGGCGACGTGGGTGATTTCTTCTGCGTAGATAATTTCTAGCCGTGCGGCAGAATTAAAATCCTCTGCCGCGTGGAGTTTTTCAATCATCCCCGGTGTGACATCCAGCCCGCGTGCTTCCAGAACCATAGGCACAATAGCCAAACGGGCTTTAAGGTCACCCTTGGTTACATCAGCGGCCTGCCACAGGCCATCGTGTGCGGGCATGGCCCCGTAAAATGATCCCAGTTCGTCCAACCGTTCACAGAGCATCAGATGGTGGCGGGCCTCGTCTTCGGCAATGCCGACCCAGTCGTCGTAAAAATCCTGTGGCATATCAACGGTGCTGAATCGCGCAATAATGTCCCAACACAGGTTAATCGCGTGGAGTTCGATATGACACAGCGCATGGAGGAGCGCGATCCGTCCAGCGGTGGCGCGGCCCAGTCGGCGGCGGGGTACCTGTGCCGGGGGAACCAGTTCGGGCCTGTCTTCACGCGCGGGGGCATCGGGTGGGGCGGCTGTGCCAATGCTGGAGAAGTAACCCGCCTGCCATTGCTGTCCGATCTGAAGCGACAGCACGGCCTTGTCATGGGAATTCGCGATCCTGAGGGCCAGGGCGGCGGCTTTTGCAAGCTGTGTCGGCAGGAGGGAGGGCTGCTGTGTCGGGTGGGGCAGTTTGTCGAGAGTAAAGGCCTCCCGCGCCCAGCCTTTGGCCCGGTCGATGTTCTGATCCGATGGGGGCGGGACGTGAACCATTGATATGCTCAGAGCTGTTCAATCGCCGCGATAACCTCTGCGACGTGGTCCTTGACTTTGACCCGCGCCCAGATTTGGCGGATGATGCCGTGGGTATCAATCAAAAATGTTGTGCGCTCAATGCCCATGAAGCGTTTGCCGTACATAGATTTTTCTGTCCAGACTCCATAATTTTCGCAAATATTGGTGTCTTCGTCGCAAACGAGAGGGAAGGGCAGGTTGTATTTGGCTGAAAAATTATGGTGGCGTTTCAGGCTGTCCTTTGAAACGCCGACGACCGCCACATTTAATTCTGTAAGGCGGGTGAAAGAATCGCGAAAGTCACAGGCTTCGGTCGTACAGCCGGGGGTGCTGTCCCTAGGGTAGAAATACAGCACCACGATCCGGCCCGTCAGAGCGGAGAGAGTGAGTGTCTGTTCTGATGAAACGGGGGCCGTAAAGTCAGGGGCGGCAGAACCGATTGCAGGCAATGACATATCATAAGTCCTCTGGAGCAGTCAGCGACTCTGTGCGCCATAGTCGCCGATTTTTTCAATGAAAATTTGATGCACGGCTGTGCTGTTGTATTCAATTTTTTCTATCATGTCGTCCAGTGTGGTTGCATCGAAAATCTTCAGCGCACGATTTTTTGTTGTTTCTGAAATGTCCACTGCCTTGTCCACAGAGGTCAGGCGGAGCAAGCGTTCCAGCCGTTGCAGTTGATCGAGCCAGATGGCAATTTTTGTCCCCTCCTGTGCAGGGAGGAGACCGGATTTTGTTGCGGCATCTAAAACAGCAAAGGTATTTTTTTGCAGAATCGTGCGGTCTTTCGGGGCGTGGGAGAGCTGGAAAAATTGGGCAAGAAATTCCAGATCAATAATCCGCCCCGGGTTGGCCTTGCCGTCGAGCGGCCCGCGCGGAGGCTTTTCCTGGTAGAGTTTGCGCCGCATATCCAGAATATCCTGCCGCAATTTTTCGCTGTCGCGTTCCGCACAGAGTTGTTTCTCGATGATTTTTGAGATTTGCGCCAAAAAATCTTGCGGCCCTGCGATGGCTCTCGCCCGTGTCAAGGCCATGTGTTCCCACGTCCACGCGCGTGTGCTGTGATATTGTTCAAACGCCGTGAGCGAGAGAGCCAGCGGGCCTGCTGAACCCGAAGGTCGCAGGCGCATGTCAATATCATAGAGTGCACCTTCTCCGGTTGTCGCAGTCAGGGCGTTGATGAGCCGTTGTGTCAGGCGAATGAAATAGGTTGTAATTTCCAGCGGCCTGTCCCCATCAGACCGCAGAGCCGTTTTGCCCGCAGGCGCATCGTAAAGACAGACGAGGTCAAGGTCAGAGGTTGGGGTCATTTCGCGGCTCCCCAGTTTGCCAAAGGCGACAACGGCAAAAGACGACTCGGCAATAATCCCGTGGCGTTTGGCGAATTCCTGTTCAACCTTTGGCAAGAGACAGTTTAAGGTCACATCTGCAAGGTCGCTGAGGGCACGGTGGCCTTCGGCAACATCGCAACTGTCCCGGAGAATTTGAACCCCGACTTGAAAACGGAATTCTCTGGCCCAGCGGCGCGTGAGGTCGAGCGTATCTTGATAGTCGCGGGCTTCTTCGAGTCGTTTTTCGAGGTTTTCTTTGAGGCTGTCACGATTGGGTAGCGGGTCAAAGAAATGCCCGCTGAGCACAGCGTCCAGCAAATTTGGATTTTCACCCAGAACCTGCGCCAACCGTGGGGCCGTTCCCATGATTTCTGCCAGGAGGTCAAGAAGATTCGGGTTGGCTTGGAGCAACGCAAAAAGCTGAATGCCCGTGGGCAAGGTGGACAAAAAATGGTCAAACTGGATCAAAGCCTGATCTGGATGCCCGCTGTTGCTAAATGCTGACAAGAGCGCGGGGAGAATCTGGCTGATTCGCGCCCGACTTTGATCCGAACGTACTGCCCGGTGCTGTCCTGCGTTCCATTGCATCACAATGTCAAAGGCTTTTACAGGGTCTTCGAATTTAAGCGCAGACAGCTCTGTTATGATTTGGGGTGATGGTTCTGATCCGGCGAAAACCAGTTGCGGGGCTTCCTGTGTTTCGCTTGGCGTTTGGAAAAGCTGGCTATCGTGCGCTTCAACAGATTGGAAGTGAGCCAGAACATCTGTTGCGAAGCGTTCCGTGTCGTTATATCCCATGAAGGCGGCGAGGCTACCCAGTTTTTCGTCTGTATCCGGTATGCTGTGCGTTTGCTGGTCATCAACCATCTGGATTCTATTTTCGAGACGGCGTAGAAACCAATAGGACTGTTCCAGATCGTGGCAGGTTGTTTCTTGAATGTGTCCGCGCTGTGCCAGAATCCTAAGGGCTTGGCAGGTTTTCCGTGTGCGTAGATCAGGATCACGTCCGCCCCAGACCAGCTGTTGTGTTTGGGCAAAAAATTCGATGGTGCGAATGCCGCCACGCCCGAGTTTGACATTGTGTCCGGGGATCTTCAGGGATTGTTTTCCCTTGTGCTGGCTGATCTGGCATTTAATGTCGTAAATGTCATCAAGGGCGGTGAAATCAAGGTGCTTGCGCCAGATAAAGGGTCGAATTTCGGACAGGAAATAGTCACCGAGGGCAAGATCACCTGCGACCGGACGGGCCTTAATCATCGCTGCCCGTTCCCAGTTCAGCGCGAGTGACTCATAGTAGCTCAAGGCCGCATTGCAGGACAGTGCAATGGGTGTCGCCCCCGGGTTTGGGCGTAGGCGGAGGTCGGTTCTGAACACGTATCCGTCCTCTGTGCGCTCACTCAACAGGCGCATAAGGTTGCGCGTGAGCCTCACCATGCTGTCTTGTATGCGGTGGGCAGGGAGGTCTTTGTAGCGGTCTGGATCGAAAAGAATAATGAGATCAATATCGGACGAATAATTCAGTTCCCCCGCGCCCTGTTTTCCCATAGCGAGGGCAACGTAACCGCAATTTTCCTGCGGATTGTCAGGATTGGCAAGAGGCAGGCGGTTGCTCTGTTCGCGCAACTGTTGTTCAAGGCCCGTTTGTATCGCCCGATCTGCAAAATCGGTGAGGGCTTGAACAGCCTTTTCCGTGTCCCACTGCCCGGATATTTCTGCCAAAGCAATGGTCAGAGCGGCCTGTTGTTTCACTTGGCGCAGGTTTTTGCGGATTTGGTCTGTTGATTGTGCAGGTTGATCCGCGAGATTTTGAAGAATACGAGCGAAGGCGTGATCTGGGCCATGTTGGAGCAAGCCGTTGAAAAAGGCTGTCTGGCGCATGATACATTGCGTCAAAAATGGGCTATGGCATAAAACCCCGGCGATCAACTGGCGGGTCGGGGGATTGTCCATCGCCTGTTTCAGGGCCTGCCCGGGGTCTGTTGGTTTTCCTGTGTCCTGTAATTTTTCGAGATGTTCAAACCAATGCTGTGCAGAGGGCAAAGTTTCCCACGACTCTGTCACACATGGTAAATTCTTTTCTGTTATGAAAAAACCATCCATGATCTGATCACTTATTAAAAAAAGAATTGATTGCAGGCTTGATTGCAATGGTCAAGCCCCTTGCCCTAGATTATACAGCTTAACACAGTGAGTGCCTCTAAAAACCGTGGGTTCTCGTTCTGGTGCGTTGGTTATGGCTGGCTCCGCGCACGGCGCGACCGCAGGCTGTTTTCTGCGATCTTTAGTATTCTGCGGTTCTCGAAAACAGTTGTCCTGCCAGCCAATTTGGGCTTGAGGTTTTTAGAGGCACTTCAGTGCCATGAGGGTCAGAAAACAAAACATGAGGCTATTGTTAAAGTGATGCGCAAGGCAACACGCATTTCTCTGGAATTTTTGGCGGGGGTGGTGGTGCTCCTTGCCGTCGTTATTGGTGTGCTCGTCTGGCGACTGGGGGCGGGGCCTGTTTACGTGAACTTTGCAACGCCTTATCTTGAAAAATCCTTTGCTGGGCGTGTGGATGGGGTGTCCTTGACCTTGGGCAGGACGCTTTTGGAATGGGTTGCCGAGGATAGATCAGTTGCCCTGCGGGTCGAGGATGTCCAGTTTTTGAATCGGGCAGGGGAAAAGCTTGCGGTGATTCCGCTCATGGGGCTTGAACTTGACCTGTCGCGGATCGTGCGGGGAGAAATTGCCCCCACTGTTCTGGAGATCATCAGCCCACAGCTGACCGTGGCCCGCCTTGAAAACGGTCATTTTGTGTTGGAAGGTTTTCTGGATCCTTTCTCTGACTCTTCATCGCCCAAGTTTTCATTGGATTCAATTGCTGTGAGTTCCTCTGCGGAGCAGAAGTTTTCTGCACCTATACAGGGAAGCGCACAGCCAGATGAACAGCAAGGCGGAGTGCAGGGTGGGCAAAATGTCGTTTTGGGGGCTATGATGGCCCTGCTCGAAGAACCGCGTGCGGGTTTTTCTGCCTTGAAGAAAATTTCCATTCGTTCAGGTCGTGTGCTTTTTGATGATCGTCGGCAGGGTATTGTTTTCTTTTCCCCCCGCGCCAACATCTCAGTCTGGCGGGAACGATTGGGTCTGGCAGGAAATTTAAGCTTAGCGGTTGCTCTGTCGGATAAAAAAATAGACACCTTCGCAGAAGATACACTAAAAAAAGTCCTTCCCGAAAAAGAACCGGTTGTGATCGAAGGAGCCTTTGTTTTCGATCGGTCTCTCGGCGTGGTTGATCTTGCCCTCGAAAGCCGCGATGTGCAGGTTCAACGATTGGCATCTTTACTGCCAGATACACTGGAGCCTGAACGGTTTACTGTTCCGCTGACAGTTAATCTGGTGAGTTCTATAAAGCTGAATGGGGAAATTGGTCGGACGCGGTTTGAAATTTCCGGCGGGGCCGGACAGCTGGAGGAGGCTGTACCAGTTTCTGCCTTGTTGTTGGAGGGAAGCTACGCGCCGCAGAGCGAACGGTTGGTTTTTGATAACTTTGCCGTCAATTTTGGAACAGCGCAAAAACCAGGGCCCAAGCTGGCAATCGCGGGAAATATGTCTGATTGGTCAGGACAGGCCAGCCTGTTGTTGAGTGCGCGTCTTTTGGACATGGCCGTTGATGATCTGGAGGCCTATTGGCCAGAGTCGATGATCCCCAATGCCCGCAGGTGGATAACAAAAAATATTCGCCGCGGGACAGTAACGGAAGCGTCGGTCAAGTTGGCACTTCGTGCTGATAAAGAGACTGTGCAAGACCCTTTGCAAAAAGAAAACGCACAGGGGTTCGCCGACATTGCCCGTATTTTGGGACGGGCTCGATTGTCATCACTCGAAGGAAAGCTGGCTTACGAGGGGGTGAACGTTCATTACTTTCGCCCGTTGCCTCCTGTGCACAATGTGGCGGGGACGGCGGCTCTCGATGACAAGGGCTTTAAGCTTTTTGTCGAAAAAGGGCAGCTTGTCGATTTACAGCTCGCCCCCAGTACAGTCGATATTCAAGGGCTAGACGTGGGACAGGAATTCATGAAGATCCATGCTGGTTTGGACGGTTCCCTTCGCACTGCGTTGCAGGTTTTGGATCATGACCCGCTCGGTTTAATTTCGCGTCTGAATGTCAACCCTAATGATACGGCGGGCCTTGCGCGGATTGCTGTTGATTTTTCTTTTCCCCTGTTGCGTGATTTGCGGTTTGAAGATATGGCCATTCAGGCCTCAGCCGATTTGAGCGATGCGGGTTTTTCAGGTGTCTTTCGCGACTGGGATGTTACCGATGGTACGTTAAAACTCGATGTCAGCCAAACGGGACTGGAGTTGCGCGGACCGTTGCGTTTAGAGGGTCATACGCTGTCTGTGCATTGGGTAGAACGTTTTGCTGATTTGGCCCCAGAGCAGGCGAAAACGACTTTAACAGCGAAGATCCCCGAACTGGATAGCTCTGATCTGAAAAATCTCGTTGATCTGGACACCGTGCCCTGGGCGCAGGGGTCGTTGTCGCTCAATCTATTATACGAGCTCTTCGCTGATGAAAAATCGCGTGTGTCTTTGGTCTCCGATCTTGAACAGGCGCGTTTGGCGATTAAACCGTTGAACTGGGAAAAAGCCTCTGGGCACCCCGCCACTCTTGAGGCGATCCTGGATTTTGAACAGTCCCGCCTGACCCGCATTGACAAGGCCGTTGTGCGGGCGGACGATCTCGACCTTGCGGGACGCATAACGCTGGATGGGGCATCTGTGACCTCGGCCTTTCTTGACAAACTGACCTTTGCCCAGACAAATTTAGACTCTGTGCGTGTGAGTTTTGACCCACTTGATGTAGAGCGGCGTCCTGTTGTGACAATCGGGGGGGGGGTACTTGACCTGCGCCCCTTTATGACGGGGGCAGTGTTCGGGTCGTCAGCCGACCCTGATATAACGGCAGACAATAAAAAATCAGATCAAGACTTTGATGAACAATCCGGGGCCTTTTCTCTCAATGCTATGGCTCTTGATCGATTGATTGTTGGGGGGGGGCATCAGCAAGAACGGTGGTTTGATAATGTTTCGCTTTCCCTCGATAAGCGATTACAGGGATGGAAGGTAATAAATGTGCGCGCCCTTATCCCTGATAAATTCCGCACCCCCGTTCAAGATATGAAAGCAAAAGCCGATCAAGACAACCAAACGCGCACTGATTTTGTTTTGAGGTACCAACCCGACGAAAAAGGCGTTCAGCGACTATCCTTAGAGGCGGGTGATCTGGGTGCTTTTTTGCGTGTGGTCGGGGTCTCTGAGTCTGTGCGGGGGGGGGTGTTGCAGGTTCAGGGTCAGGCGCAATCCTGGCGACGGGGGGCGGTCTTGAGCGGTCGTCTTAACGGTGAAAATTTGCGCTTTTTGGATGCCCCGATTCTGGCCCGTCTTTTGAGTTTTGCCTCCCTCGCGGGGCCTTTAAAGGCCCTTTCAGGGGGGGAAGGAATGGTTTTTGAACGACTGGATGGTGATTTTACCTTGAAAAATGGTGTGTTTGTCAGTGAGGATTTACGCCTTTATAGTGCGAGCCTTGGCCTGACGGGGCGGGGGTGGCTTGACAGTCGGTCGTTTGAACTTGATGTCGCGGGGACAATCGTTCCGGCCTATACGCTGAACCGTTTTCTCGGTGTTATTCCTTTGTTCGGTCAAATCTTGACCGGAGGGGAAGGGGTTGTGGCCTTTGACTATGCCGTGCGGGGGCAGATGGACAACCCAAAGGTTTTCCTCAATCCTCTCTCTGTGCTCACCCCGGGAATACTGCGAAAAATTCTCCCCGGCGGAGAGGACGCCGTCCCCGCGCAGGGAGTTGTGACGCAGGATGAAGAAAAAGACGCCCAAAGCTTGCGATAAGCTGAATGGGGGTCGGTTCTATCCGCTCATGCGGATAAGAACGTGGCGTTTGCGGCCTGCGGACAGCTTGAGCGTTCCTGTAGTGCCGAGGTCAGCAAGCGTGACGAGGCAGCCTTCGTCCTTGATCTGTTCATCATTGAGACGCGCACCGCCGCCTCTGATGAGTTTGCGAGCTTCGCTGTTACTGGATGCAAGGCCCGCGTCTTTCAGCAAGACAAAAAGAGGTTGCCCCTGTGCGAGCTGGTCTTTGGCGACGGTCACGCTGGGGAGGTCATCGCTCCTGCGTCCCTCTTCAAAGGTTTGGCGCGCTGTTTCACAGGCCCGCAGGGCCTTTTCCCGACCGTGGGCCAGTGCTGTGACCTCTGTGGCGAGGATTTTTTTTGCCTCGTTGATTTCCGCGCCAGCTAATTTTTCCAGACGGGCAATGTCATCCAGGGGCAGTTCGGTAAAGAGGTGCAAGAACCGTCCGACATCGCTGTCTTCTGTGTTGCGCCAATATTGCCAGAAATCAAAAACGGAACAATCGTCTTCATTGAGCCAAACAGCCCCCCCGACAGTCTTTCCCATCTTGACACCGGATGCAGTCGTTAACAGCGGCGAGGTCAGGCCAAAGACCTGATTTTGTGATGTGCGGCGTGTCAACTCAACACCGTTGACGATATTGCCCCATTGGTCTGATCCGCCGAGCTGGAGGACACAGCTGTATCTGCGGTTGAGTTCCATAAAATCATAAGCCTGAAGAATCATATAATTAAATTCGAGGAATGACAGGGATTGCTCGCGTTCAAGGCGCAATTTGACAGAATCAAAGTTCAACATGCGATTGACGGAAAAATGAATGCCGTAATCGCGCAAAAAGTCGAGGTAGTTGATCTGTGCCAACCAGTCGTCATTATTCACCATGACTGCATCACTTGGGCCATCGCCAAAGGTCATGTAGTTTGAAAAAACCCGTTGAATGCCGCAGATGTTGTTTTGAATGTCATCGACGGACAGCATTTTTCGCGCCTCGTCCTTGAAAGACGGGTCGCCAACCTTGCTGGTTCCCCCCCCCATCAGGACAAGCGGTCTGTGTCCGGTTTTTTGCAACCAGCGCAACAGCATAATCTGGAGGAGACTCCCAACATGAAGAGAACGCGCGGTGGCATCAAAACCGATGTAGGCCGTTACGGGGCCTGCCGCCATCTGTGCATCCAGTGCGTCCAAATCTGTTCCCTGATGAATATAACCTCGCGCACTGACTTCTGTCAGGAAATCCGAACGGAACGTCTGTGCAATGGTCATCGGGGGCCTCTCTTGTACAGTGGAACGAAGGTCAATAGCAGTTTGGGGACTACCACACTCCATCCTGTGAAACAACAGGGCACCTTTGCTATGGAGAGGTTGTGATCTTTTGCGTTCGTCCTATCCCGCTGGGTTGAAATCTGCACCCCAGAGCGTTCAAAAATGACCGAACCTCGGTGTCATGTTGCGCTGCCATTTTTGTGATCCAGTCCCAGAAACGATGAACGATGCGGCGGTTAAAGTGTTGCGGGGGGCAAGCGAACCAATGTGCGGGGCAATCGAAAACGGTACCAGTTCGCCGCGCTGTAATTCAGGCAGGCACAGAGCCGCACCATCAAGCGCAAGACCGCCGCCTTGCCTGGCCATACCCAAAGTTGAGTCCCGTGGCCGTGATGTGATTCGACGAGAGCCACGCATCCCAAGTGTAGAGCATCTTGACACTGTCGATCAGGCGCGCGTGACGGATTTGTTCGCGTGGATCGTCCTTGATATGGATATTGTTGGTCTGCAACACACCCCCCACATCGGAGCGGTTGGAGGTGCGCAGGCGTTTCAGGGTCGTCGGCTTGTTGCCGAATGCCTCGAGGAAGGCAAAGGCGAATTCTTCCGGCGCGAATGGTGCGGCGGCAAGGTTAGAGATTGCTTCCTCGATCTCGACGGCGTTCATGTGCGCTCCCTGTCATTCTTGTTGTCCCCTTCTGTGCTCCATCAACCGATGCCCAATGTCTGAAACAATCTTCGTCATTATAAGGCGCGGGGCAACAGTTTTGACGGTTAGCTGATAATTTGATCCAGTGTGATGATGTCCTGGTCAATCAGGACATAGAGGATTAGCCAGAACAGGCCGGCGAGGGCAGAGTTGGCGAGGAATTTTCGTCCGATCAGGGCGCGCAGGGGGGCCGAGGTGGCGTGACCGCTTTCGGGCTTTCGGGCGGTGCGCACCCCCCAGGGCAGCACCATGAAAATCGTCACCCACCAAATCATGACATAGATAAAAAGACCCGTGATCCAGCTCATGTGCTCTATTTCCTTTTGTGGCGAGGATCCTCACTGTAGATCAGGCAGAACAGCAGGTAAAGCGCAAGGCCGAGCAGGACAAAGGCCCCGGCCTGATGGGCCGCCGCCAGCGGCAGGGGGACGACCAGTAACAGGGTCGCGATCCCCAGGCCCGCCTGTGCCATGGCCCCCGCCATCAGCAAGACCCCGGCGATCCGGCCCGCGTGACGTTGTTTTTTCAGGGCGCAGAGGCCGCCGATGATGAGGGCCGCGCCAGTGGTGACAAGGGCCAGAATGCGGTGGTGAAACTGCACGGCGGCCATGTTTTCAAAGCTATTGATGTACCAGGGCGCATCACTGCTGTAGGCAGGGGGGATCCATTGCCCCTCCATCAGGGGGAAGCTGTTATAGATCAGACCCGCCCGCAAACCGGCAACAAAGGCCCCGGAGGCCATGGTCAGGGCAATGAGCGCAATCAGACCCCGCACGGCCCGGATGAGCGTGGTGTCGCGCTTTGCGCGCAAATTCAAACCGCGCTTTGCGCGCGAAATAAAGCTACGCTCTGCGTGCAAACTCAAGCCGCGCTCTGCGCACCCACTCAGACCCCGCTCTGTGCGCCCGCCCGGGCACTCGCGCCGGGCCGTCTGCTTTTGCGGTGTGATGAGGGCCAGCCAGAACAGATAGCCATAGAGGCCCACCGCGATCATGAGATGCAGGCTCAGGCGGTATTGGCTGACGTCGGTGCGTTCGCTAAAGCCGCTGGCGACCATGTACCAGCCCACCGCCCCCTGTCCCCCGCCGAGAACCAGGAGCGCGCAGAGATGCGGTTTGAGCCAATCGGGGAGCTGGCCCCTCAGCCAGAAAAAGGCAAGCGGCAGGGCAAACGCCACCCCGATCAAACGCCCCCAGAGCCGATGGATGTATTCCCACCAGAAAATAGATTGAAAACCCGCCAGATCCATGCCCGCATTGACGTTGCGATATTCGGGAATGGTTTTATAGAGCGCAAAGAGCCGCGCCCATTCAGCCTGTGACAGGGGGGGGAGTGTCCCCGACAGCGGTGCCCATTCCATAATCGATAACCCCGAGTCACTCAGGCGGGTAATGGCCCCGATCACTGCCATCGCCCCGATCAGGGCGCAACAGACAAAAAGCCAGCGCGTGACAAGCGTCGTGCTGTCTGCGCTCTCCCGTTCCGGGGTCTTGCGGAACGGGGTGTCGTCTGTGGTTTCGGGGGGGGAGAGGGCACTCATGGCGCGTCGCGGCGCAGGTGAAAAATGACGTAGATCACCGCCAGAATGACCGCGAGGCTATACCAGGTGATGACGTATTCAAGGTGATTATTGACCAGTTGAATGCGCGTCTGTCCTCCCAGTGGATAGCCCCCGGGCAGGGCGCGGGCGCGGGCATCGCCGTACACTCCGGCGATGACGCCGGTTAAATCCGCGACCTGTGCCATGGCCCGACTATCGACATAGAACCAGAAGTTTTGGGCGATGTCATTGGTCGGGCGCACAAAATCATAACCCCGCCAGCCATCGGCCCGCAAGAGAATGTCTTCGGTGATCTCCCCCGCAATCTGTGCATCGGCGCGGGTGGCGGGGTCTTTGTGGTCGCGGGGCACCCAGCCGCGATTGATCAGCAGGATACGCGGGGGGGAGTCGGCCAGAACAAAGGGGGTGATGACAAAAAAGCCGATGCGCCGATCCAGTGTGCGCGCGCCGAGATAAAATTCCTTGTCATGCAGATAAGTCCCCCGCAGGCGCAGAGCGGTAAATTCATCCGCGCGGGGGTGGGCAACGCCCCCGGGATAGCGATCGGAAAAATCAACCGCCGGGGCAGAGGCCCGGCTGTGCCGCAGGGCGATCTGTTCGTCTTTCCACTCCATGCGGAACAGTTGCCAGGTGCCCAGAGCCATCATGCCCGCACACAACGGCACGGCAAACAGTGTTGCCATCACTGTCGGGCGGAAGCGTCGTCGTTTCGGATAAGTCATGCACGGTCTTCTCTATGACGAAAAAGGAAAGCCGCCGTCGTGGGCCTAGCCGCCCCACCAATAGACAGCGACAAAAAGAAACAGCCAGACCACATCGACAAAGTGCCAATACCACGCCGCCGCTTCGAATCCGACGTGGGCGTCGGGTCGAAAGTGGCCTTTGTGCGCACGTTGCAGACAGACAAAGAGAAAAATTGTCCCGACCAAAACGTGAAAACCGTGAAAGCCGGTGGCCATGTAGAATGTCGAGGCATAGATCCCGTCGCGAAAGCCAAAGGTGGCATGGCTGTATTCGTAGGCCTGCAATCCGGTAAACAGCACACCGAGCAAAACGGTAAAGGTCAGGGCCCTGACCGTGTTGTCCCGGTCGTTTTCCAGCAAGGCA
Organism: Kiloniellaceae bacterium; assembly: GCA_965199245.1. Taxonomy (GTDB): domain Bacteria; phylum Pseudomonadota; class Alphaproteobacteria; order Kiloniellales; family Kiloniellaceae; genus Carbonatibacter. Next base: position 299,141 of record CBDAQP010000001.1, on the reverse strand, counting down.
TGGTGCGCCCAGGTCACAGTACAGCCGGACAGCAACAGGATCAGCGTATTGAGCAACGGCAGGTCAAAGGCATCAAAGGTGGTGATGTTGGCCGGCGGCCAGACAAAATTGATGGCCTCTTTCGGAAAGAGCGAGGCATCAAAAAAGGCCCAGAAAAAGGCGACAAAAAACATCACTTCAGAGGCAATAAACAACACCATGCCATAACGCAGGCCAACGCGCACAACGGCGGTGTGGGCTTTTTGCCGGACGGCCTCGTCCACCACTTCGCCCCACCAGCCCGCCATGCAGACCAGAATCGACAGGACACCAACTGGCAAAAGCCACGCCGTCACCTCGTGCATAAACAATACCATGCCGACGGCAAAAAGTCCCCCGGCAAAGGAACTGAGAAGGGGCCAAATGCTCGGGTCAATCAAATGGTAATCGTGTGTGACCTTGTGTCCTGTGCTCATGATCTGTCTTTCTGCTGTGTTGTGTTGTCTGTTATCGGGCCAGCGTCTGTTGTCGAGCTGGTGTCTGTTGTCGGGTCGGGGTCGTCACCCCGGAAAAAGGTATAGGACAGGGTAATGGTTTGAACCTCGTCAAGGGTGTTGTCGTCGTCAATCGCCGGATCGATGTAAAAGGTGACGGGCATATCGACGGTTTGCCCCGGCAAGAGCGTTTGTTCCGTAAAGCAAAAACAATCAACCTTGACAAAATATGGCCCGGTCTTGAGCGGTGTGACGTTAAAGGTGGCCACCCCGCGCACCGGGCGATCCGATGTGTTTTTGGCCCGGTAAAAAGCCAGCCCGCTTTCGCCCACAGGAATATCAATCTGTCGCTGGACAGGTTCAAAAATCCACGGCAGGTCGCGATGGGTTGACGCATCGAAGCGAATGTTCATCCGGCGCTCAAGGATGTGATCTGCCCGCCCCGAATCAGCCCCTCCTGAATCAACCTGTCCCGAATCGACACGTTGTGGCGTGCCGCCATAGCCCGTGACCTGACAAAAAAGCTGATAGAGCGGCACCGAGGCATAGGCCAGGCCCGCCATGCCCCCCACCAACAGCATCAGCCACAAGGCAACGCGGCGATTGCGTGTTGTCTGTGTCATCCCCCGCCTCCGGTTTTGATCACAGACACGGCAAAGAGCAAAACAACAATCGCGCCGAGGAACAGGCCCAGGACGCGATTGCGGGCCTTGATCTGGAGGCGACGACGGGTGTCTGCGTCCCGGGGGGTGTTCGGGTGCGCCATCTTTAGCCCCCCGTCAACAGGCCCACGCCCCGATCAAGGGGCAAGGTGGCAAAAAGAGCGGTGAGATAAAAGAGCGAAAACACAAACATGCGTCGTGCCGAGGCATCATCCCTGCGCCGCAAGACCGCGATATTGAGCCGGATAAACCACAGGCCCGCCAGCAGGGCCACCCCCCCGTAGAGCGGCCCGGCAAAGCCATAGACCACAGGCAGGAGCGAGAGCGGCAGGAGCGTGAGGCTATAGGCCAGCATCTGGCGGCGGGTGACATCCGGCCCACAGACCACGGGCAACATCGGCACGGCGGCGGCGGTATAGTCATCCGCGCGGTAAAGTGACAAGGCCCAGAAATGCGGCGGTGTCCACATGAAAATCAGCAAAAAAAGCACAGAGGACTGAACCGAAATATCCCCCGTCACCGCCGCCCAGCCAATCATGGGCGGAAAGGCCCCCGCCGCCCCGCCAATCACAATATTTTGCGGCGTCCGGCGTTTGAGAATCATGGTATAGACGACGGAATAGAAAAAATTGGCAAAGCCCAGCAGGCCCGCCGCAACCCAGTTGACCGCAACCCCCATAAAGAACACGGAAAAAATGCTCAACACCACGCCATAACGCAGGGCGACATCCGCCGGCATCCGCCCCGCCGGAATCGGGCGGTGGCGGGTGCGGGTCATGAGCGCATCAATATCGCGGTCATACCACATATTGATTGCCCCCGCCGCCCCCGCAGAGACCGCAAGGCAGAGAATCGCCACTGCACCAATCACGGGGTGGAGGTTCCCCGGGGCCATCACCAGCCCGACCAGCCCCGTAAAGACCACCAGCGACATGACCCGGGGTTTGAGCAAGAGCCAGAAATCGCGCAAATGCGCCAGGTCGGCATCACAGGGCGCAGAAGACTCCACAGCCAAAGCCGCCATCCCGGGCGAGGAGGCTCGGGCGAGAGGGGGGGTGAAGGGCGCGCGGGGCGCGCGGTGATTGTCGCGGGCGGCGGGCATTACTTGATCCGGGGCAGGTCGTTAAAACAGTGGAAGGGGGGCGGTGAGGACACCGTCCATTCCAGTGTGCTCGCCCCCGGCCCCCAGGGATTGGCCTGTGATTTTTTGCCCGCAACCATCGTGTAGAGGGTCAGACCCACCCAGAACAGCGTGGCGGCAAAGGTCAAATAGGCCCCATAGGACGACAGGGCATTCCAGCCCGCAAAGGCATCCGGATAATCAACATAGCGGCGCGGCATCCCCGCCAGTCCCAGGAAATGTTGCGGGAAAAAGATCATGTTCACGCCGACAAAGGTCAGGACAAAGTGAAGATACCCGCCCCAGGCCGGGTATTCACGCCCCGACATTTTCCCCATCCAGTAATACATGCCCGCAAACATGGCAAAAACCGCCCCGAGGCTCAGCACATAGTGGAAGTGGGCCACGACATAATAGGTATCATGCAAGGCGACATCGACCCCCCCGTTGGCGAGGACAACCCCGGTCACACCCCCGACGGTAAAGAGGAAAATAAAGCCGATGGCCCAACACATCGGCACGCTAAAGCGCAAAGACCCGCCCCACATGGTCGCAATCCATGAAAATATCTTGATCCCTGTCGGCACGGCAATCACCAGCGTCGCGACGGTAAAATAGGCCCGGGTATTGACGTTCAGACCCACCGTGTACATGTGGTGCGCCCACACGGCAAAACCGACAAAACCAATGGCGACCATCGCATAGGCCATGCCCAGATAGCCAAAAACAGGCTTGTTGGAAAAGGTCGAGATAATGTGGGAAATAATCCCAAAAGCGGGGAGAATCATAATGTAAACTTCGGGATGGCCAAAAAACCAGAACAGATGCTGGTACAGCAGGGGATCCCCGCCCCCGACCGCATCGAAAAAGGTCGTGCCGAAATTCCGGTCTGTCAACAGCATGGTAATGGCCCCGCCCAGCACCGGAACAGCCAGCAATAGCAAAAACGCCGTCACGAGCAAGGCCCACACAAACAGAGGCATTTTATGCAGGGTCATCCCCGGGGCGCGCATATTGAAAATGGTGGTAATAAAGTTCACGGCCCCCAGAATTGACGAGGCCCCGGCCAGGTGCAGGGCAAAAATGGCCATATCCACCGATGGCCCCGGATGACCGAGAGACGCGGAGAGCGGCGGATAAACCGTCCAGCCCGTCCCCGCGCCCTGTCCGACAAAGGCCGACCCCAGCAACAGCAAAAAGGCCGGAACCATCAACCAGAAGGAAATATTGTTCAAACGTGGGAAGGCCATATCCGGTGCCCCGATCATCAGCGGCACGAAATAGTTCCCGAATCCCCCGATAATCCCCGGCATCACAACGAAAAAGACCATGATAAAGCCGTGGGCCGTAATCGCCACATTCCACAGCTGTCCATCCGGTTCCCCCCCGGCCAGGAAGTATTGCACACCGGGTTCCTGAAGTTCCAGGCGCATCCACACGGAAAAGGCCCCGCCAATCACCCCCGCGATGATCGAGAAAATGAAATAGAGGATCCCGATGTCTTTGTGGTTGGTCGAACAGAACCAGCGTTTGAAAAACGCCGGCGTGTGGTCATGCGCCGCATGGTCTGCATGATGGTCTGCATGGGGCTGGGTGAGGTCTTGTGCGGTGTCCATCTGTCATCTCTTTCTGCATCACGCCCGCCGGGCGGCGGCGCGGTTGTTTTTATCCTTAACGGGCGGCGAATTGTCGGGCGGGGGCCAGCCCCGCAAATTCCGCGCGGGCCTGTTTGACCCAGTGTTCAAATTGGGATTTGGTCACGACCCTGACCTCAATCGGCATAAAGGAATGCCCCGTGCCACAGATTTCGGAACACTGCCCGTAGTAGGTTCCGGTTTCCGTGACCTCGAACCAGGTTTCGTTGATCCGCCCGGGAACGCCATCCATTTTCACGCCAAAGGCCGGCATGGCAAAGGAATGAATCACATCGCCCGCTGTGACCAAAAGCCGCACCCGGGTATTGACGGGGACGACCAGCGCATTGTCGGTTGCCAGCAAGCGGGGCTGGCCGGGTTTTAACTCGTCCTCGGGAACCATATAGGCATCAAAGGTAAAGTCACCGTGATCGGGGTACTCATAAGACCAGTACCATTGTTTTCCAATGGCCTTGATGGTCATGTCGGCATCCGGTGCGCGGTCGGCGGCATAGAGTAGCCTGAGCGAGGGAACGGCAATAACCGCGAGGATTAAAATCGGAATCCCTGTCCAGATGACCTCGATCAGGGTATTGTGACTGGTGGTCGAGGGGGTCGGGTTGGCGCGGTGGTTAAAGCGCACAATCACAATAATCAACAGGCCCAGCACAAACAGCGTGATGACAGTAATAATCACGAACAAAAAAGTATGTAAATCAGTGATCTGAACCATAATCGGGGTCACGGCTTTTTGAAAGCCCGTCGCCCAGATGTCCTGGGCCAGAGCCGCCTGTCCACCCAGGAGAGCCACCCCCCCCCCCATGAAAAGGGCCATTTGTTTGTTTCCCATCGTCTTCTTTCTCCCCATCGTCGTCCTCACGTCATCTTTCTCACGTTATTTTATTGCTCTGCCACGACCGTATTCTGATCTTTGAGTGCATCCTGATCGCCCTTATTCGCCCAAAACAACCATATGTCACCGCGACTGACAAGTTTTTTATCTGCGTGGGTTTGCCGCACCGCGCACGCTGCCCGTCCTGTGTGCGGCGCACACTTTATAGATCTGTGCGCGGCGCATATTTCCGGGTGTTGATATACTTGACTCCATAAATCAGTAACCACATAATCAAACACATAAAGGAGCTGGTTATATCTAAATCAACTTTTGAATTATTTCAAAGATTTCCAAATCAGGAAACGGCAAGGGTTTTTCTTGAAGAAAAGAGATGGCCTCAGCATGGCCCTGTTTGTCTGCATCCCTATTTGTCCGCATTGTGGCTCTCATCAAGTGACGGTTCGCAAGGGCAAAGGTTCGGGGTATTTTCGCTGTCAGAAATGTTCCAAAGAATTTAAAGAATTTACTGTGAGAACAGAAACGATCTTTGAGCGTTCACACATCCCTTTGAATGAATGGATTTTTGCTATCTACATGGTTTTGACTGCAAGAAAGGGTATGTCCCTCAATGCAGTTGGCTCAGGAAATCGGGATCACACAAAAATCAGCCTGGTTTATGCGACAACGCATTCGTGAGGGATGAAGCCTATGTTGGTGGTAAAGACAAAGAACAAACATGCTTCTCAACCTGTTGAGCGGACACAGGGGCGTTCTACAAAGACCAAAACTGTTGTAACTGGTGTTGGAAACCGTGATGCTAAGGTTTGCGCATAATCTGTTCAAAATGCCCGTTCACAAACAATGCAGGATTTTTTGAATGATAATGTGACCACAGAGAGCACAAAATCTACAGATGACGCGCGTTTTTATAAAGCTGTGCGGACTTGATGAGGTAAGATAAATGTACGACACACACGATTTCAAAATACCAAAAGAAGCAGACGATTATGCAGAATGTTCAGCGTTCGTAATCGATAAAATCGAAGCTATAATATCAGCCGCGATGAATTCGGGGCGCAATAGGATTCTGATCGATACAAATCTTAAGCGTGGTCTTCCCATGGAGAACATAAATAAGATTGCAGGGCCGTTTGTTGAAGCCTGGACTCATGAAGTGTTCAGTGAGGTTATCGAGGATGATGACAATACTTATGATCTTCTCAATGTAGAAGCGGGCGAGCGGTTGAACTTTGCTGACGTTATTTTGCAATTCCGCCGCGTACGAAAGTGCGCCCGGTCTGTCACAGGTCACATAGATGTCAAAGCAACAAGCAAAGACATAAAAAATAGTGGAAAATCACCGAACATTACTTCATTCGCACGCATCAGAACGGAATATGTTCAAAATCCCGACCTGATCTTCATTATTCTATCGATAAAGCATAGCGTGTACAGTTCCCGAAACGACGAAACCAAAATGATGATGGGCGTAATGGAGGTTATTGATTTCAACGCCTATGACCTCAAGCACCTTTCCGACGGAGACTTAAGCTACAATCCTGCGCTCGGAAGTGGTCAAATTCAAGTACGTGACATTCACTATGTCACACGAACGCCAAGAACCACATGGGCGTTCTGTCAGCTTCTGGACAAGAAATGTATCGCTTCAAAGAAAGGCTACGAAGAGTGGCTGAGGTACGCGAAACAAAACCAATGGATTAAAGATGACTAGGCAAACTACGGTAAATGCAAATTCCATTGAATGGATGAAGAAACAGCCTTCATCCACATTCGATCTCGTTATTGCCGATCCGCCCTACAATGTAGGCAAGGATTATGGAACAACAGTCGATGATGTTGCTAAAGATGATTACCTGAAATTCCTGCGTGAGTGGACGGGCGAAGCAGCACGTTTACTTAAGGCAGACGGAACTATTTACGTTTTTATAGGGTTTCGTTTCATTTCATATCTGTATAAAATACTAGAAAATGAATGCGGTCTATTCTTTAATGCCTGGATTTGTTGGCACTATACCCAGGGACAGGGAAGACGGCGCGGCTTTTCCGCAAGACATGACGATATACTCATGTTCACAAAGCATCCGAAGAATTTCACATTCAACCTGGATGATATACGTATTCCACAAAAATATTATCGTAGTATCAATAACATGCGTGGAGCAAACCCTGGTGATGTTTGGGAGTTCTCTCACATCCACTACTGCCAGGGCAACCGACAGGCTCATCCCACCCAAAAGCCGGAGGGATTGATCGAACGAATGGTTCTGGCGTCGTCGTCTGCGGGCGACAATGTCCTTGATCCCTTCTCGGGAAGTGGAACAACTCTGCGCGTCTGCCAACAACTTTCACGCAACTGTACCGGTGTAGAAATAAACCCTGAATATGTTGACCTGTCTGAAAACAGGTTAGCGCAGAACTTCACAGGCTTCGATAGTATCGACCCGCGCATGAAGCGCGTACCTTTTGACCTTCGTGACCCGGAAATCAGGCAAGAGTATGTAAAAAATCACAAAATCTGGTTTTTAAAGAACCACGAGAGTGACATTGCAGAATTCGAGAAAGAAGTATCACGACTCTACAATCCTATCAAAACACGGAAGAAAAAAGAAAATAGTCGCACAAAACTTTCGAATGATGATCTTTTTTCAGAATCCAGACGATAGCTCTCGTCCCTCTGATTGAAGTGTAATGAGGGATGTCATTCCCTATTTTCGAGTTTGCGCGCGGCGCACGTTTTTTAGGTTTGCGCGCGGAGCACGGCTTTAACCGACAGGTTTAACCGATGGGGCCGCCGTGGGTTGCCGACCAGTCCAGGGGGTTGTCGAGGAAGGCGGTCACGGCACTCAGGGCGTCGGGGGGCAGGCGGTTGTTGTGTCGGCAAAAGTCCAGCACGTCGCGCCAGCGGCATAGATGGTGCAGGGTGATGCCCTTGTCACGCAGGCGGGTCTCGGGAAAAATATCATAGGCAAAAATGACGAAACTGTCACTGACCTGTCCCCCGGCGGCGCGGATGGCGTCGCAGAATGTGATCTTGCTGCCGCCATTGGTGGCGAGGTCTTCGACCAGCAGGGTTCGCTGACCGTCAAGCGAGGTGCCCTCAATCTGGGCATCGCGTCCGAAGCCTTTGGGTTTTTTGCGGATGTAGTGCATGGGCAGGCCCAGCCGATCCGCCAGCCAGGCGGCAAAGGGAATGCCCGCTGTCTCCCCGCCCGCAATACTGTCGAGCTGTTCAAAGCCGATGCGCCGGAAGATCAGGCTGGCGGCAAAGTCCATCAGCGTCGCCCGCACACGGGGAAAGGAAATAATCTTTCGGCAATCGACATAGACCGGACTGACCAGCCCGGAGGTCAGAGTAAAGGGCGCGTCAGGGCGAATGTGAATGGCCCCGATTTCCAGCAACATGGCGGCGGTCAGTTCGGCCATCCGGGCCGGATCGGGGAAGGCGGGAACAGAAGTCATCGGGAGAATCCTTGGACGGGAGGGCAGGTCAGACAAGCTGCCAGTGAAGGGGAAAGCCGGGGTCAAAGACGGTGATGTGATCTGCGCCGGCCCGAATTTTTTGCGCAGGGGCGAGGGGGGCGTCCGCGCGGGTCAGGGTCACGGTCTGGTCATTGGGGGGCAGGCCGTAAAAAGCCGGGCCGTTGAGGGAGATAAAGGCTTCAAGCCGCTCTGCGCGTCCCCCCCCTGACCCTGCACCCCCTGACTCTGGGACGGGCGCGGAGTCGGAAACAAACAGGGCCTGTTCCTGTTCAAACACATGGGCCAGACACGACAGCGCGTTCGCGGCGGTGTAGATCCCCGCACAGCCACAGGCCGACAGCTTGGCGGACTCGGGGTGCGGGGCGGAGTCGGTGCCGAGGAAGAATTTTTTCTGTCCGGCCGCAGTGACGGCGGCGCGCAGGGCCAGACGGTGCCGCTCGCGTTTGGCCACCGGCAGGCAATAGTAATGCGGCCTGAGTCCCCCCGCCAGATAGGCATTGCGGTTGATGATGAGGTGATGCACCGTCACCGTCGCGGCAAGGGTCGCATCGGCGGCGGTGACATAGTCCACGGCTTGGGCGGTTGTGATGTGTTCCATCACCACCCGCAGGCCGGGAACCTGACGGCGCAGGGGGATGAGGACGCGCTCGATAAAGACCGCCTCGCGATCAAAAATATCAACGGCGGGGTCGGTGACTTCCCCATGCACCAACAGGGGCAGGCCCGCGCGCGCCATGCGGTCGAGGACGGGCAACACCCGTTCAATCCGGCGCACCCCGCTTTCGGAATTGGTCGTGGCCCCGGCGGGATACAGCTTGACGGCATGGATGAGTCCGGCCTCTGCCCCCGCACTGACATCATCGGCGGCGGTGTCTTCGGTGAGATAGAGGGTCATCAGGGGGCGAAAGTCATGGCCCGCCGGAATCCGGGCCACAATCCGGTCGCGATAGGCGGCGGCCTGTGCGGTGGTGACAATCGGCGGGATCAGGTTCGGCATGATGATTGCCCGCCCGAACCGGGCCGAACTATCCGGCAAGACCGCCGCCATCATCGCCCCGTCGCGCAGGTGCAAATGCCAATCATCCGGACGGCGCAGGGTGAGAGTGGGGCAGGGTGGGGGGGCAACGGTCATGATTTCGGGACTCTGTCTGTCAGGACTCTGTGTGTGGTCGTTCGGGCAACGATCCTTAGTGTCGTGGTGATTTTGCTTTTTGTCCAGAGCATTCTGGTTCGCGCCCGGAGCATTTTCAGTCTTGACAGTTTTCTCGCGTTTTGCTCTCTGCCTTGGCAGAAGATGAGCAGTCGGCCTCACAAGGGTCGGCCTTTTTAAGTGTATGATAGGAGTTTGGGCGCGGCCTCTGGCTGTGTGGTTCAGGGGGATGAACACTGTGATTAAGGCTGCTTTCTTTACAGGCTATTGTGATGGGCTTTTGAAACGTCAGCTTCCAGACGGTCAAAATTGTTTTGACGGTGTTGAATTTTTTATCCCGCCTGAGGACGCAGACGTTATTTTTGTCTTTGGCGGCCTCGAATTCAGACACCGCATTAAATTGAATCGACAGATTTCCAAAATCTGCATCGTTGCGGAGCCTCCCGATTCAATAGAGATTCACAATCGCTATAGTGTGCCCTTTCTCTCACAGTTTGACTGTGCCCTGGCTCATACCCGCGAAACACTGCACTCCAATCTTATCCTTGGACAGACAGGTCTTCCCTGGTTTGTGGGAGGCGCGAATGGACTGGATTCGTTGTGCTATAAATCTTTGGCCCGGGCGACGTTATCATTCAACGATTTCGAGACGCATAGCCCGCAGAAAACAAAAACGGTTTCTGTTGTCGCGTCGAGCAGCAATTACGTCCCCGGTCACCGGGCGCGGCTTGACTTTGTGGCAAGGCTCAAGGATGCCCTGGGCGATCAGGTTGATGTTTTCGGGCGCGGTATCAACGGCTTTGTGGATAAAAGAGACGTCCTTGATGATTACAGGTACCATATCGCCATTGAAAATTCCGTGGCCGAACACTATTGGACAGAAAAGCTTGCCGACCCTTACCTGACCCTGACCTTTCCGATCTATCACGGTTGTCCCAACATTGCAGACTATTTCCACCACGACGCCATCCGCACCATCAATATCTATGAACCGGACAAGGCCATAGAGACCATCACAGACATCATTGCCTCCGACCTTGCAGAAAAAAACAGGGAGGCCTTGCTGGAGGCACGGCGACAGGTTCTCTATGACTATAATATCTTCGCCGTCATGGCGAGAACGGCCAAGGACATACTCGCGCAGAACCGGCCCGTGATCGAAATCAAGGAGATTCGATCAGAACAACACTTTTGGCCACTTCACCAAAAGCTCAAATTGTGGATGTCCCCTTTGCTCGAAAAGCACCCGCGTCTTCTTAAAATTTACCGCTTTCTCAAATACAAAATTCTCCCGGCTCAGCCCCCGCAATGACATCGGCGGTGTCGTCGGTGAGAGGGAGTCATTAAGGGGTGAATGTCATGTGGGGTGAATATCATGGGGGGGCATGGTCCATCCGGGTCACACTCCGGTCGCCTGTGCGGGGGTGACAATGGCGATACGATGCCTCAAAGGCCCCCCTGATTTTTTTTCATGATTTTTTGCCCATTTCAGTCTTGACAGTTTTCGCGCGTTTTGTTCTCTGCCTTGGCAGAAGATGATCGGTCGGTTTTCTGTGAGTGTAGGCTTCAAAGGGTATGAATACTGTGATTAAGGCGGCTTTCTCCAAGATATGTTGTGGTGGATATAGCCTGGAGAATCAACTTCCAACGGGTCAAACATCTTTTAACGGTGTTGAATTTTTTGTCCCGCCCGATGATGCAGACATTATGTTCGTTTATGGTGATGTCGATGCGACACTCAAGGTGAGCCGACAGATCCCGAAAGTCCAAATGTGTCCAGAGGCCAGGGATATCGTAAAGCTTAATAATCACTGTAATCCACCTTTTTTATCGCAATTTGACTATTCCCTCGCCTATGATAACACGACACGCCCGCACCCTAACGTCATCGTTGGGCACACAGGTGTTGTTTGGTTTGTGGGAACCACGAATGGATTCGCGGGAACCACGAACGCGATGGATTCGTTGTCCTCTGAACCTTTCCCTCATCAGGCCACGTTATCATTCAACGATTTCGAGACGCATAGCCCGCAGAAAACAAAACTGGTTTCTGTTGTCGCGTCGAACCAGACTGGTCTCCCCGGTCACCGGGCGCGGCTTGACTTTGTGGCAAGGCTCAAGGATGCCCTGGGCGATCAGGTTGATGTTTTCGGGCGTGGTCTCAACGACTTTGTGGATAAAAGAGACGTCCTTGATGATTACAGGTACCATATCGCCATTGAAAATTCCGTGGCCGAACACTACTGGACGGAAAAACTCGCCGACCCTTACCTGACCCTGACCTTTCCGATCTATCACGGTTGTCCCAACATTGCAGACTATTTCCACCACGACGCCATCCGCACCATCAATATCCACGAACCGGACAAGGCCATAGAGACCATCACAGACATCATTGCCTCCGACCTTGCAGAAAAAAACAGGGACGCCTTGCTGGAGGCCCGACGACATGTTCTCTATGACTATAATATCTTCGCCGTCATGGCGAGAACCGCCAAGGACATCCTCGCGCAGAACCGGCCCGTGATCGAAATCAAGGAGATTCGATCAGAAAAACACTTTTGGTCACTTCGCCGAAAGCTCAAATGGCGGATGTTCTCTTTGCTCGAAAAGCACCCGCGTTTTCTTAACATTTACCGCTTTCTCAAATACAAAATTCTCTTGAGACCTCCCCTCTAGGGGGTGTTTTCAAGGCCCGCTTCGGGACTGTCCCGGGTCACAGCTTGTTGTGTTGGAGGGGAAGGCGTAAGGTGGTCTCATGATGTCGCGTCCGCAAACGCGATGGGCGCACAGCGCGGGGCCTATTCGTGTACCCCGACCATCTGTCCAAAGGTGCCGGCATGGGTGGCGGCAAAGCTGTTGTCGTCCTCGAAAACCGCCCCGGCGTCACTCAGGAGCTGTTCGGCCTCATACAAAAGCTGTCATCATCCAACAGCTGTTGGCGCAAGGCCCTGTGCCAGTCTGGCGGAATGTCAAAGAGGGCGGTTTTGCGTTCACCCGGCGTTTGCCCCGCCAGCAAAGCCATCTGCCGGTTCAGCACAGAGGGCGTCTGTTCCCCCTGAATCTTGATATAGCGGATGACAACCCCGTTATCCGCAAAGGCAAAGGTGACAAAAAATTCAAAACAGCCCAGATAAAAACCATCGAGATAGAAATCTTCCTCACACAGCAGATCAGCAGTCAACATGTTGTCCTCCCCGGAGCTCGGATGAGCAGCTCTCGACACCCCGTTGTCCGCTGCGTCGGCCCCGCGCACACAACGCGGGTCTCAAGGACGCCAGGTCTTCTCCGGTTCTCGAGAGCTGTCCGGGTCTGTCCGTGCGCCAACTGAAAAGCGAGCGACGCGCACGAACTGTTGATGTGATCTGTGATATAATGGCAAATGCCTTTATTCAAGAAAAAATATAGAAAAATGCCAGCAAGCCACCGAATCACCGAACCAGTGAGCCAGTGAGGGTCGTGCTCTGCACTCAGACAAAGCGTGTTTCGAACGTCTATAATCGACGTCCGAACCAGACGACGCGACCGATGATGTTGATTTCTGCGGCACTGCGGTTATAGGCTTGGTGGTTGGTGTTGTCGGACTGCACCCGGATTGTAGGCGGGTCGCTGTTGGGGATGGGTTCGATGCGTTTGACCACAACGCCGAAACCGTCCCACAGGGCAAAGACACCCGGGGGGCTGGGGCGTTGATCGGCGGTGTCGATCATGACCCGATCCCCGGCGCGCAGGGTTGGTTCCATGCTGTCGCCCTGGACTTCGATGAGGCGTGCGGCCCGGGGGGCAACCCGTAATTCGGCGTACAGATAATCACTCGGGAGCGACCAGCACCCGCTCACCCCGTCGGTTTCCATCATCCCCCCGGTGTCATCGGGGACCTAGGTCGTCGTGACCTCCCCCCCTCCGCCCATCCCGGCGCGCCCGCCAATTTCAGGAATGGGCGTTGTGGTTTCTTGTCGCGCTCCGCGCGCAAACCGGAACTCTGTTCCGCGCCCAAACTTAAACCCCGCTCCGCGCGCGCAGGCTGTCCGGTCATGAGCCAGTCAATCGAACAATTCAGAGCCGTTGCGAGGTCGCGCAGGGTATCCCCGCGCGGATAGCGGGAACGTTCGCGCAGAACATTGCTGATCGCCTCTGGCCCCAGTCCGGCCTCTATCGAAACCGCGCGGGCAGATTTTCCCATGTCCTCAAGACGGGACTTGATGCGTTTTTTGATCTGATTCGACATCGCCGTGCTCCGCGCGCAAATAATACCGCGCCCCGCGCACAAACAAGAGAAGAGGTAAAGATCCAATGGGAAAAGCAACGGTCTGGATGCCCTTGTACTGGGCGGATTATCTGGCTGATACGGTGCATTTGAGCACCGAAGAACACGGGATCTATCCGCTGTTGATCGGGGCCTATTGCCTGCCCGATGTGAAAATGTTGGGCGTGATGGTGCAAACGACCCGCAACGGAACAGACGGTGCGTCTGGCCTTTGCAACGCGCGAACGGCTGACCTATCGCCTGAACCTGACCGCAGGGGCCATGAACCCCGATTTGATTGACCGCGATGGACGGCTCAAGATCCAGCCCATTAACACCGGGGCCAACCCCGCCCTGGGCGAGAGCCTGATTGATAAAACGGAAAACCAGATCGCCAGCTCGTTCTATGAAGACCTGTGACAAATTCTGGTCAACAAGCCGGACAGTGACCGCCTATGAAGCGGCCCAACGCGCACAGGAAAAGGGGGATTTGATCGGCCCGCCTTTTAGCCCGCAAGAAGACATGATGGCCCGCTGTGTCGCGCGGGAACTGGCCATTCTGGATCGGCAGGCCGCAGAAGGGATAGTGCCCCTGCCCCCGCGCCTGCTTGCCCTGGAGGAGGCAGAAGAAGACTTCAGTTTGCGCGCGAGGCACGACAGTTTGCGCGCGGGGCACTCTTTATAATTTGCGCGCGGGGCGGGGGGTTGTGCTCGATTGGCAATCGCCGATGACGCGCTTGCGGCGGGCGGGGGAACTGGTGGGCATTAACCAGACCTTGCAAATTGCGGCCCGGATTGAATCCTTTGCCCCGGGCACCATGGCCCGCACCCTCGATAGCGATGAAATCCTGCGCACTGTCCACGCGCTGTCCGGCGCACCGCAAAAGGCCCTGCGGAGCCGCGCCGAGGTCGCACAGCACCTGATCGCGGAACAGGCGGCACAGCAAGAGCAATGCGCGGGGCCGCTCTGCAACAGGCAAACGACGCCGCTGCGCTGATCCGGACGGTGCAGGGTCAATAAAGCACAAAACAGGGGGTGTCGTCCCTGAGACGCTTTTTTATTTCTCTTGCTTTTGAAGAACAGAAAAGGGAACTTTTGAAGAACAAAAGAGCCAACACCCCCCAAAGCACTGCTCAAGATCACAGACCGGATTTTCCCGGGTTGCATCGAGTCCGTGCCAGGATGTCGGGGTCATGTCATGAAGGAGCCAGGATGAAAAAGGCAATAAAAAGACGACCAACAAAACCAGCAAAGCAATACCCCATCCATACTCCGGGAAGCAGAGGCGGGTTCTGTGCTCCTGCCCGCCCGGCTGATGGGTCTGAACCCGGTTTTCTCTATCTGATTTGGCCCTTTTATCGTTTGACCATTGCGAAGGATCCTGAGGCGTTGGGGATATTTTGATCATCACGCAATTTCTCCAAACCGTATTAGTGTATCAGTTCATCCGTTATTCTGATAGAGAGGAATATCCGGTTGAGAAACGTTTTTCCGGGTTGTTCACAGGGGTCAGGTGCCACAGGTGCATCGGGATCAGACGGGTTCCCTGTCTTTGAGCAATTTCCGCACTCTCGATGCAAGGAACGCCAGACATCGCGCGATCTCCTTATTGTCATTTTAATGAATCCGGACAATGGTATAAGTATATTTTCTTGAAGTCCAGCTTTTTCGTGGGCAAGTCTTCGTGATCTCCGCTGACGCGCTTGCGGCGGGTGGGGGAACTGGTGGGCATTAACCAGACCTTGCAAATTGCGGCCCGGATTGAATCCTTTGCCCCGGGCACCATGGCCCGCACCCTCGATAGCGATGAAATCCTGCGCACTGTCCACGCGCTGTCCGGCGCACCGCAAAAGGCCCTGCGGAGCCGCGCCGAGGTCGCACAGCACCTGATCGCGGAACAGGCGGCACAGCAAGAGCAATGCGCGGGGCCGCTCTGCAACAGGCAAACGACGCCGCTGCGCTGATCCGGATGGTGCAGGGTCAACAAAGCACAAAACAGGGCTGTCGTCCCGGAGACGCTTTTTTATTTCTCTTGCTTTTGAAGAATAAACGAAACAATAGCCCCCAAAGAACCGCTAAAGATCACAGACTGGATTTTTCCGAGCTGTTCGCTATCGAGCCAGTGCCAGGGGGTGAGGTAATGCAAGAGCCAGGATAAGAAAGACGCTGAAAAACAAAGCACCAAAAAACCAACCAATGAAACAGCAACCCATCCATAAACCTTTAAGAAGCGGAGGCGATTTATTTGCTCCTGCCCTCTGAGCTGACGTTCCTGATCCCACTTTTCTTCTTCTAATTCGCCCTTTTTATCGTTTGACCATCGCGGAGGATCCTCAGGCGGCAGTGGCTTTTCGGTGTTCACGTAACTTCTCCGAATAGTATGTGCGTATCAGTTCATCCGTTATTTTGATATGAGGAGTACCCGGTTGATAGACGTTTTCCCAGGGTGTTCCGTCCATATGGGTCAGGCGTGATAATTGAATGCCGCTCAGGTGGCCATATTCTTTAAACACACTTTGCAAAAAAGATTGCACGTCATCATTGCAGCCGGATGGCGAGTCTTCATCAATAAGATCAAAAGGAATGACATTGCGACCAAATTTTTTGGTCGCTTGATAGAGTGACGGGATCACGGGGCCGTACTTCCATGCTTCAATAGGATCAGTAAAAAGGCCAGAATCCCTGAGTGCCAGAGACCATCCGTGAGCAATATAAACCAGTTTCACAAGTTGCATCGGGGTCAGATGAGTTCCTTGTTTTTTAGCGATTTTTAGAATCTCATCAGCAACGGAAAGAACTCTAGACATCGCGCGATTTCCTGATTGTAACTGTAATTTTAATCACTCCGAAAAGAACTAAAATAACTATAAGAATATTTTTTTTGAAGTCCAGCTAATATTTTTTTTGAAGTCCGTCCAGCTTTTTCGTGGGCAAGTCTTCGGGATGTCCGCAAACCTATTGTTCATTTTTCTTGTGTCTCCTGAAAAAATGGGCTAAAATGAATTTTGGACGAACTTTGTCTGGATTTTGCGGCTTCTGCGATGGGCAGGGGCCTTTTTTTATGGGCTGTGCGTTTCAGGTTCGGGTGCGGAGCCAAACAACCAAGAGCCAAACAACAAAAGGAAGATGTGATGACTGGTCGGGTGGGGCTGTGTAATGAGGCTTTGGGTCTGTTGGGGGATAAGAGCATTGTTGATCTGAACGGGCAAACACCGCAGGCGCGGGCCTGTGCGGTGAGTTATGGGCCAGCGTTGGCGGGCGGTGTTGGCGGTGCATCCGTGGGGCTGTGCGACGCGGCGGGCACTCTTGCCTGTTTGCACGGATGCGGGCTTGAATCTGGGCGCGGGGCACGGCTTGCGGGGGGAGGATCTCTTTGCGGAGGAATAAGAACTCAGGCAAGCCGCGATGAAGGGGGCGGGTTTTCTGGCCTCTGCGGTGAGTCCGGTGGTGGGGTCTGCGCTTGATCTGGTCACGGATGCCCGCAAAGGGCGGCTGGATTTTTCCAGCACGGTTCCGGGCCTGTTGGCCCCCTTTGTCGGGGGAGCGTTGGGGCTGGCTTTCGGGGCGGGGGCATTGGTGAGTCAGGGCGTGAAAAGCCTGGGCGTGGTTCCTGACGGCTTTGGCACGGTTGCCGGGAAAGCAAAACCATTTGTTGATCCGAACAGTCAGAATGACGCGGGCCGGACGACTGTGCGCACGCGCGCACCGCAGGCACCAAAAACGCCAATGTCGTCAACACCAGTATCGTCAACAGCACCACGGCAGACCGGGTTTGCGCGCGCCTTGAGCCGTTTGCGCGATTTGGGGCCACTGGCGTTCTTGAGGCCGCAATATCGGCGGGTGCGACAGGGGAAACTGTTTCCTCGAAAATTGCGCCCAATCAGGGGAGGAAAACAAGACCTGTTGGCAGGTTTACCTTGCGTGCGTCGCATTCTTTATGTTTTGCGTGCGGGGCACGGTACCCTTACAACACGGAAAGTTAGGGGGGTTTCTTCAGAAAGAACGGAAAGATTTCTTCAGAAAGAATAGTGCGATTGTTTACAAATAATGCGATTGTTGTATTATTTTTCAAAAAGGGAAAACAATGAAAAAACATATCTGGCTCGTCGCCATCAAAAACAAAAGACAAGAACTTTTTAGTTCGATGGGTGCGGGTGTTTTTCTTTTTGCGGCTAGCAATTTTTTTTGTTGACAAAATTTTTTCATGATGAAATTTAGGTTTTATCATGGATGAAACAGTCCGGGAGAAATCAAATGAACATGATTGCACATCGAATGAACATGATTGCACATCGACAGTTTCTGCCAACCGCACAAGATGCAGATATTGCCCGTGTTTCCGGGCAGGCATTGTCCCGCTTTGTCGGAACCGAAGCTCCCTTGAAGCTGCGTGTTGCCGATGCAGAGCGGTCCGGGCCGATTGAACTGCCTGCCGGGGCCGTCGAATTGCTGATGGGTATTCTTGAGGCTATGGCGGCGGGGTGCGGTGTGACCATCATTCCAGAGAATGCGGAGCTAACGACGGTTCAGGCCGCCGGGGTTCTGAATGTTTCGCGCCCTTTCCTCATCAAGCTGCTCGATGAAGAGAAGATTCCCCATCGCAAGGTGGGACAGCATCGTCGCATTCGCATGGAGGATGTGATGTCTTACAAATCTGCCATTGATGCGGAGCGAGAGGCCGTCCTGGATCAGCTGGTTGCCGAAGCTCAGGAACAAGACATGGGTTATGGCGATCAATGAGCCGTTACACCGTATTGTTCGATGCCAATGTGCTTTATCCTGCACCTATGCGGGATGCCTTGATGCAGTTGTCTCTGACTGATCTGTTCAAGGCCAGGTGGACAGCAGATATACACCGCGAATGGATTGAGGCTTTGCTTCGCAAGGAGCCTCGCCGGGATCGGGGCAAACTTGAGCGTACTCGCGACCTTATGGACAAAGCGATCCTGGATTGCCTGGTGACAGGGTATGCCTCCCTCATCCCGTCACTGGACTTGCCCGATCCTGATGACCGTCATGTGCTTGCAGCGGCTATTGTGGGTCGCTGTGATGCGATTGTTACGCAAAACCTCAAGCACTTCCCGGCAGAAAAACTTGATCCGTACGGGATTGGGGCACAACACCCGGATGACTTCTTTTGCAGCCAGCTTTCACTCGACCCCGGGCTTTTCTGCTCGGCTCTGCAAAAAGTTCGGGCGCGGTTGAAGAGCCCTCCAAAAACGACAGGGCAATATCTGGACATCCTCACGCGGCAAGGGTTGGTTGCCACTGTTGCAGAGCTAAAGCAGTTTTCTGAATCGATTTGATGGGCAAGAAATCCTGCACCATGTGATTTGGATACAGGCGCAGGTCGATAATGGCAAATCATCATGACAATCAGAAATTTGACCAGGCACTCATCCAAACGCTCGAGGGTGAGAAGGTCAAATACGGTGTGAGCTACTCGACGCTCTGTCGTGAGGTGAGTTTGGTGTCAGGAGAGATAATGGCCGCGCTTCTTTGCTGACCGTATAAAATCAGGGCGAGAAAACAGGATCTGTTGGCAGGTTTACCTTGCGTGCGGAGCACTTTGTTATATTTTGCGTGCAGGGCACGACACCCCTATGATGTGCTGCTTCGAGTGGTTTCATGTCAGTGGGGGCAAGGCTGTTTGCTGTGGGGGATGATCTGTCGTATGTCGGGTAACGGATAAAAATGGAAAAGCGGGTCAGGCTGGCCCTTGTGGGGGTGGGGTTGGTCGGGCGGCGGCATTTCGAGGTGATGCGTGCGCTGTCCGACCGGGTTGTGGTACGGGCCGTTGTTGATCCCGGGGGGCCGGATTTTGCACGATCGCGGGGGCTGGACTGGTTTGCGTCGCTGGAGGGGATGCTGGCGGAGACTGTGCCGGACGGGATTGTGGTGGCGACACCCAATCGGTTTCATGTTGCACAGGCGATGCAAGCGGTGGCGGTGGGGTGTCCGGTTTTGGTGGAAAAGCCGGTGGCGACCTCTGTGGCCGAGGCCCGGCGGCTGGTTGAGGCCGCAGCGGCGGCGCAGGTGGCGGTTTTGGTGGGGCATCACCGCCGATACAATCCGCTGGTTCAAAAAGCCCGCGCCCTGTTGACGGCGGGTGCCGTGGGGACGGTGAACACGGTTCAGGCCAGCTGTTGGCTGTCAAAGCCCGATGATTACTTTGCCCTCGATTGGAGGCGGCGCGAAGGGGCGGGGCCGGTGATGGTCAATGCCATTCATGATATTGATCTGTTGCGCTATCTCTGCGGTGGCGTGGTGGCGGTGCAGGCCATGACCTCACAGGCCCGGCGCGGTTTCGAGACCGAGGACACGGCGACGGCCTTGCTTCAATTTGACTCCGGAGCCCTAGGGACGCTGACGGTCTCCGATGTCGTGGCGGCCCCGTGGAGTTGGGAGCTGACCGCCGGTGAAAATCCGGCCTATGCCAGGGTACCGCAAAGCTGTTATCTGAT
Source organism: Kiloniellaceae bacterium (assembly GCA_965199245.1). Taxonomy (GTDB): domain Bacteria; phylum Pseudomonadota; class Alphaproteobacteria; order Kiloniellales; family Kiloniellaceae; genus Carbonatibacter. Next base: position 279,055 of record CBDAQP010000001.1, on the reverse strand, counting down.
TGGCGGCACGCGGGCCTCGCTCTCCCTTCCCGACCTGCGCCTGTGGCGGCATGACGAGGCCACCGGTTTAAGTGACGGCACCATGGAGTCAGAGGGAGCGACCGCAGGCCATTGGATGGATCCCATCACCACCACCGCTTTTCCCTGTGAACAGGCTGATCCGCTGTTGGGGCAGATGCAACATTTTGTGGAGGTCATCCGGGGGCAGGCGACACCTGTCGTGTCTGCCGAAGAAGGCATGGCCTCGCTTGCTGTGGTCGAAGCGATCAAAAAATCTGCGGCCCTCGGGCAAAGGGTGCCTGTGTGAACGCACTGCGGTTTTGCAGAGCGTTAAAGTCGTGCCCCGCGCGCAAACTAAAAAGAGTGCCACGCGCGCAAATGAAGAGAAGGCCACCAACAGCTTTCGATAAAAACCTTGACGCCTGACAGGAGAGGCTGTAGAAGGCCCCACAGTCAAACGCCCCGCCCGCGAAACGCCCGACAGTCAAATGCCAGGTCAAACGCCGGGTCAGGCCTCTGATATAAAATTCAACATGTGAGATAGATCAAGAATGGCCAATCATCATTCTGCGAAAATTCGCATTCGTCGCAACGCCCGCCGCAGGGATTTGAATATTTCGCGCCTGAGTGCGATTAGAACCTTCATCAAGGGCGTTGAAAAAGCCATCGCCAGTGGTGACAAAGACAGTGCGGCCCAGGCTCTCAGGGCGGCCCAGCCTCACATTGCCCGGGGTGTGCGTGCCGGGGTTCTGCACAAAAATACAGCCGCACGCAAAATGTCTCGCCTGAATGCAGGCGTTAAGGGCATGGCGTGAACGCCATTTGACGCGGGGCGTGAACGCCACCTGATAAGACGTCATTACTCTTGAAAAGCCGCGCCCGGGAAGTGCGGCTTTTCGTGTCGAGAGTCCCGATCAATTTTTAGGGTGCACGTCAAGTGACGCTAAAAATGATCGTGACACGCACACTATATTGCGACGCTCACGCTTTCTGTAAAGTCTGTCAACAAGAAACGTTACTTATTTTTTTTACTTTTTTTTATTCTGTTAAATTTAATACACATGCAGTCATTACACTGTGCGCATGAATGTCCTGTCCGGTTTTTGGGGAGCGGGACTCCCATGATGTCGCCCCCTGCCTCTCAATAGATCCACTGTATCTATCCACTGTGCGGGTTGTGATCATTGACTCTGGCGGTTTCAAACGCCCTGCCCGTTATGCTGTGCGGGACAGGCAGAAGGTGTCGTTCAGCTGCTCTTCCCTGACCCCTCTCAAGGGGCTGGTCAGAGCTATTGCAAATCCGGACGGGGCTGATAGAGTAGATGTCATAAAAGCCGGAGGACGTGGAACCCGGCTTGCCACACACCCGGGGGAGGCCGCTATGAGCGGAAAAACGCTGTCTGGTCAAGATGCATTTGATCTCTATCAGAAGGGCAAACAAAAATGGAACAACTGGGTTGATCAAAACCCTGATGCCGTGATTGATTTTTCAAACTTTGACTTCAAAGGCAGGATTCCAGACGGTCAAACCATATCGTTTGAAAGATTTATTTTCCCAAATGGTGGCGTCCATTTTGACGGTGCAGAGTTTGGCGACGGACACGTCCGTTTTGACCGCGCGCTGTTTGGCGACGGACACGTCCGTTTTGACCGCGCGCTGTTTGGCGACGGATACATCGGTTTTGACCGCGCGCAGTTTGGCAAAGGATACGTCGGTTTTGACTACGCAGAGTTTGGCGACGGACACGTCAGTTTTGACTACGCAGAGTTTGGCAAAGGAAACGTCAGTTTTGACTACGCAGAGTTTGGCAAAGGAAACGTCGATTTTAGCAACGCACAGTTTGGCGACGGCGTCAGTTTTGGCAACGCACAGTTTGGCAAAGGAAACGTCAGTTTTGACTACGCAGAGTTTGGCAAAGGAAACGTCGATTTTAGCAACGCACAGTTTGGCGACGGCGTCAGTTTTGGCAACGCACAGTTTGGCGACGGAGACGTCATTTTTCAATGCGCATATTTTGGCGACGGCGGCGTCATTTTTCAATGCGCACATTTTGGCGACGGAAACGTCCGTTTTGACTACGCACATTTTGGCGACGGAAACGCCGGTTTTGACGGCGCACATTTTGGCGACGGACTCGTCGATTTCAACGGCGCACATTTTGGCAACGGAAAATTCAGTTTCGGCAAGACAAAATTCGACGGATCACTTTACTTTGGGGCACCCAAAAATACCAAAGATGAAGCAAACCAAAATACCAAAGATATTTCATTATTGAGTTTCAACGGTGCTATCTTCAAACAAAATTTCGTCCTTGAAGGGCATTTTCATTGTATTCCCGATCTGCGCTATACAAAAATTGAGCATCACTTTGATTTAAGTGGTGTTAAAATTGATAAGCTGACTAGAAATAAAGATAAGGATAAGGATAAAGCAGAAGCAAAAGAAAACGCAGAAGAAAACGCCGCCCGTCTGCGGCGTTTAAGAGAGCTTGCCGAAAACAATAGACACCATGACGCCGGGCTTGATTTTTTTGCCCTGGAAAGCAGGGTAATGAGAAAATCCGGAGACTGGTGCAAGTTTCGCTCCGCTCTTGATCGGCTCTATCAATTGTCGAGTAACTATGGTCGAAGTATCCTGCGCCCCTCGTTATGGTTGCTTTTGTCTACGCTTTCCTTCTTTGTCATTTACTGGTGGTCGGCAACGGCACAGTGTGCAAAATGGCAAGATGCCCTGAATTTGGCGGTCTCAAACGCCCTGCCCTTTATCCTGTCCAGCAGGGGACAGGCAGAAGTTGCCTTTAAAGCACTCTTCCCTGAAAAGACTGTGTGTCTGGTCTTGCTGACCTACGGACAAAGCCTTCTCAGTCTGGTTTTCATCTTCCTGATCGGTCTGGGATTGCGCAACCGCTTTCGCCTTTGATGTGATCGGTTCCGATGACATCCCGGCGCGTTCCGGTTTTGACGCCCGGCATGTGCCTTCTTTTTCGATCTCTCGATGCTTTTTTTCTTCTGAATCCATTTTTTTTTGCACCTCTAAATCCTTAGATTTATCCAGCCATTTGAATATCCAAATCTTAAGTTTGAGCTTTATTCATTTCAAATATGTCATCCGGTTTTTATTTTGTTTCTGAACAGTCGCCACAAAAAATTCCACCACAGAAAATAGTGAATCTTTTGCGGGAATGATGTCCGGATCGTGCGCGGATGGTGTGTCAACGTTCAGGGCATGCCTCTGTCAAACGCCATAATCGCACGGCACGAGTGACCGGAGATGACTTGTTGACCACAGGGCAGGCACAAAACACGCCAACACAACGAGCCGGGCCATGGCACACCCGGGAACAAAAGCCGCCCCCCCCCCCCGTTTCTGTGCCCCCGTTTCTTTCCGCCCACCCCATGACGCGTGATCTCTTTTCGTCAGGGCGGCCATTTATTATAAAATTCAAACGGTGGTTTGATTTCTGTACACCATTACAGGTCTATATCCGAGAGTATTTTGTTCCAACCCTCTTTGGTTGAAACTGGCCGCTCAACATCGCTGATAAAAACGGAAAATTCATCCAGCAAGGCCCTGATCTGCGCCTGGCTCAATAATGACGATAGACTTCTGACAAATTCTTTGATGTCCTGAAAATCAAAGTGCTTGCCGTGGACATACGCGGTGTTATTTGAAAAGCCTGAAAGAGATGAAATATCCTGCGGCAGGCGGCAAATAAATTGAACGGGTAAATCCGTGATATCCATAGCGTCCAGGCTATCCACGCAATCATCCAGCCGCTTTTCATCCACTGTCTTGACGGTCACTTCAAACAGATTTACAGGCTGTCCGTCATCGTTTTCTATCCAAATATCCGCAGGCTTTCTGGAAGTGGTATTTGTGCCGAATACACTTTCCAATCCTCCCTCAACGGATAAAGAGGATTGAGCATATACGGCCTCAATCAGCTTAAAAACAACAAATTGGGGAACTGTCCCGCTCTCCGGGAAATCCTCAATAAAGCGATTGCACACCCGCGCAAATTCTTGACTGGAGAGCTGGACACCCGTATTAACCCGCTAACCTGAGGTGAGATTGACTGGTGTGGACATGGCGTTTCGGCAATTTTTCACGCCGTTTCGCGGTCTGAAGCCTACCTGAACAGCTGGTTTGGGATGATTTTCACTGAATGACTCCTCCTGTAACCCTCATGGCCGTTAGAACACAGAATGCCTTTTCTTTCCAGGGTTAATACGGGTGTCCAGCTGGTCTTTTTGGGGCACTTTAATTGTGATGGAGGCAACGGATTGACCATAAACCCACAGCCGATAAAAGAAAAAATCGATCAAGGATTGCCGCTGTGTGGCGTCCATAATTTTCCGCAAGTAATTGACAGCAGCGAACGCGGCTTTTTCAGGCCGTTCGCCCAATTTTCATCGATAATATGAGTGTTCTTGGCCACATTCAGCGGGTCGGATTTGCCTGAAGGCACGCGCCCGCGCAAAGCATAAAAGATGCCTTTTTCAAAAATTGATCGGGGGTTTGCATCATAAAATCTGGTCAAAGGTTTATAAGCGGGGTCTATTTTAAGGCCCACGATTGCGGTTAGAACAACACCCCGGAAACCTTTTGCGCTGACGTTGATGAGATCATCAAGAATAGACTGCAATTCTTTAATGTCGTCCAGATCCAAAAAATCGTTTGCAGACCGCTGCTCTGCCTTGTTCAATTCCTCGCTCACGTACTGCCGGGCAAATTGGTTGCGCTCCTCTACATTCATCGCTTTGTCATCCCCAAAAAATTCTCGATGATGGTTTGCAGGGAACGATTATCGGCAAGACGGTACAGATCTACCAGTTTCTTGAATTCCCAAAGATCAACCCTGCGCTCATAGGTCTCTATCTTGGACATATCTGATTGCTTCATCTCCAGGGCGCGTGCCACGTCTGCCTGAGAAAGCCCTAAACGCTTGCACTCTGCTCTCAAGGCATCAACCATTGAGCAGTATTCCCGATGATGAATCGTTTTTTGCCTTTTCATTTCAAAAGCTATAGACTACTATCTAAAATATTCTAAAATAGAATATTCTGGAGCTTGTATGTTAAAAGCTATTTCGTTGTTCTCTGGTTGTGGTGGCATGGATGTTGGTGCCAAAAACGCAGGATTTCGCGTTTTGGAAGCCTGTGAGCTGGACAGGCACGCCTGCGATTCATTCAGAAAGAATCACCCGGATACTACGCTGATAGAGGGTGATATAAAAGACCATATCCAGGATTTGGGCAACGGCGAAAAAATTGATCTTGTGTTTCCCACCTTGTCAGGGCTTCTCGGTTGCCGGAAAAATGGATCCCTGTGACCCTCGTTCACAGCTTGTTTTTTCGTTTTGCGATCTTGTTGAGAAAGTCCAGCCTCAAGCATTCGTACTTGAAAATGTCAAAGCACTTGGCCAGCTGGCCAAATTTGAACGGGTACGGCAAGAAATACTGAAACGTATGCACAAAGCAGGCTATACGACCAAAATTCACATATTGAATGCCCGTGACTTTGGCGTTCCACAAAACCGTGAGCGCGTTTTTTTCATTGGCACAAAATCTGGTCATGGCTCTGTAACTCGAACCATGCTCTCGCAATTCAGGAAAGAAGCGAAAACCCTGAGGCAAGCAATCGCTTATCTGGGCCCCGCCGGTTCACAAGGGAATCCGAATATCACAAAGGCAAAAATCACCATTACCGCAAAGCCGGTAATACGAAAATCTCCGTATGCTGGAATGTTGTTCAATGGACAGGGCAGGCCGTTAAATCCCGATGCCCTGGTCAAGCACATTACCTGCAAGCATGGGTGGAAACAGAACACCCATTATTGATGAAGAACACCTTTACAATAATGAGCCGTCATGGGTGGAAGAATACCACGCAAAGCTGACCAATGGCGAAATAACGAGCGAATACAAAGTAGCCCCCCGCCGTCTGCGCCGCATGACGATTGATGAGGCGGCAATCATCCAGACATTTCCAACGGACTATATTTTTGAAGGCCCGCAATCGAGAGTATTTAGCCAAATCGGCAATGCTGTTCCCTGTGATTTGGCCGGGGCCGTTTTCAATGCCGTAAAACTGGCCTTAAACGGTCAAGTCACCAAAGATCTATCAGACCAGTTTGATTTTGAATACAAAGTAGCTGCAGCATAATGATGCCCGTCTCTGTCACATTCACTTCGCGGGGAGGGTGTGGCTGATGGATGGTTCATGCGACTGGATAGTCATGTGCCTGATGGTGTGGCTGTCCCGCTGATGCGCCGTGCGGTGCAGGGCCACACAAGGGGGGCCGGACAATAATGATGCGCAGGGATTCCGGCCCTGCCTGCGCGGCGGTTATTTCTGACATTTTTTATTCTGCGTCATGACTCCCGGGCCTAAAATCTTGAATCCTCTTGAATCACACACTAGAAACAATGTCGTGTGACAAAAGAGCTGTGCCGTTGTGGCCCATGCGATAATCTGTCCGGAACGAAAGCCCGGAAATGAAGGAGAGTGTGCCATGACTGTTTCTGATGCCCCGCCCTTTATCCTGATTGCCGATGCGCCCTACTATCGGGATATTTCTGCCGAACTGCGCGCGGCGGCGATTGAGGAACTGGACAGGGCGGGGTGTCGTTATGACATTGTCGAGGTTCCGGGGACATTTGAACTCCCCGTTGCGATTAAACTTGCTGCGCAGGGTCAGGGGGGCTTTGATGGTTTTATCGCTTTGGGCGTGGTGATCCGGGGGGAGACCACGCACTATGATTATGTCTGTCGCGAATCCGCGCGTCAGCTCCAGGATTTGGCCGTCGCGCAGAATTTGGCGATTGGCTATGGCATCCTGACGGTTGAAAATCGGGAACAGGCCTGGCACAGGGCGCGGCGGAGTGAAAAAAACAGGGGTGCGGCGGCGGCGCGCGCCTGTCTCGAGATTATCCGGATCAAAAAACGCTTCGGGGTGCGCTAGATGCCCGTGCCGAAAACACCCGTGCCGAAAACACCGGACGCAGATCACAGCAAACCTTCTGCGCACATGCGGCGGTCTTTGGCCCGGGTTGCTGTGGTTCAGGCTCTTTTCCAGGTTGAATTTAACCCGGATGCGCGGGCCTCTGTTGTGGATGAGATCCTGACCCATCGGCGGCATGAAAATCTTGACGGGCTTTGTCTCGCCCAGTTGGATCAGGATTTTTTCCGTGACCTCTGTCAGGGGATGATGAGCGGACAAATTCCGACATCCGAACCCGTTGTGTCCGTGCTGGATCAGGACTGGGCCTTGAGCCGTCTTGATCCCCTGTTGCGTTTGATGATGCGGCTCGGGGCTTATGAGTTGCAGGTCTCTGCCGATGTGCCCGCGCGTGTTGTTGTCGCGGAATATGTTGATCTGGCCAGTGCGTTTCTGGGGCCAAAGGAAACGGCGATGATCAATGCCGTGTTGGACAGGCTGGCCCATCGTTACCGCGCCGATGAATTCGGAATGACGCCGTGAGCGCGCACGGGGCCGGCCCCGGGGGGCGGGAATTTACACGGATTGCCCGTTTCTTGTCTCCCTTGACGCAGGCCGACGAAACCGACAGTCTGGGCAACGATGCCGCCCTGTTGTCTGTCCCTGCGGGAATGGAATTGGTGGTGTCGATGGATACGCTGGTCGAGTCGGTGCATTTTTTGACAGAGGATGCCGCCCCGCAGCGGGCGGACAGGCTGGCGATCAAATCCCTTGGCGTTAATCTGTCCGACCTCGCAGCGATGGGGGCGAAACCCTGGCGTTATACCCTCTCGCTGGCGACAACGGCGCGACAGAATGATGACTGGTTTGAAAATTTTGCACAGGGGTTGCGGCAACAGGGGCAGGCCGCAGGATGGGTTCTGGCCGGCGGGGACTGTGTGGGGACAGATTCGGGTCTGGTCATCACGGTGACGGCACTGGGCCTTGTGCCGACGGGGCGGGCCTTTCACCGCAAAAATGCCCGCCCGGGTGATGTTCTGTGGGTGTCCGGAACATTGGGCGATGCCGCCGCAGGGTTGAAAATCCTCAAGGGTGAAATAGGGGCCCGGGCGGCCTCTTTTCTGTGTGGACGCTATCACTGTCCACAGGCGCGAACAGGGCTGGGGTGGGGCTTGCAACAGGCGGGATTGAGCCGGTGCGCCCTTGATCTCTCGGATGGGTTGCTCGCCGATGCCGGGCATCTGGCGCGTGAAAGCGGGGTGTGTCTTGTAATCGGGGCCGATCAGATTCCCTTGTCAGAACCGTTCCGGGACACTGTGCCCCTGGCGCAACAGCTTGAATTGGCGGCAACGGGGGGGGATGATTATGAATTGCTTTTCACCGCTGCGCCGGCGGCAACCGCGCAGGTCAGGGCCCTGGGGGATACGTTGGGCCTGCGTGTCAGTGCGATTGGTGTGGTCAAAGAGGGCCAGGGCGTTCTTTTGCGCGATTCGCATGGTCAGCCGACCCGCTTTTGTCGGCACGGGTGGGTGCATGACTGATTTTTGACTCCCGATCTGTCTGATTTTCCTTTATCGTCTCAGGTGCGTGCGCGGAGCAGGTTTTGAGTTTGCGCGTGTCGCGCTCGTGGTCTTTTGCGCGCGGAGCGTTCTAATAGTTTGCGCGCGGAGCACTCTTTTATTTTGCGCGCGGAGCACTCTTTTATTTTGCGCGCGGAGCACGACTTTTTTCTGTGAAAGACCTCTCCTGGTAGGGATCCTGTGAAAAAAAAGATTATCATTGCCCTGATTGTGATCCTGTTGCTGGCTGCGTTGGCGGCGTGGTTTTTCTGGTTTGATCAGGGCAGACAAACGAAAGAGACGACAGAAGCCCCGTCAGTGGCGGCCACTGTGACTGTCGAGACTCTGCCGATTGTCATTAACCTGATACAGAGAAACGCTGTCACCCGCCGTGTGTCCGTTATTATCCGGATGGACGTCGCCGAAGGCGGCGACCACAAAATTCTTAAAAAGCAGATGAAGCGGCTCCGCGACCGCTTTATGGTGGAACTTCACGCCCTTTATAGCTATCGGATCTTTACACTGGAGGGCTATGGCAGTGAGCTGATCCACAAACGCCTCAAAAAGGTCGCGGACGAGGCCCTCGGCCCTTATTTGTTGCGCGGGTTGTCGATTGACGTCCAGAACGTTTTCAAACCGCGAAGCATTTGAGGCCCTCTCGAGACCCCGGGCCAGGACAACCGCTTTCGGGAACCCTATCGGAGAGCTGCTCATTGAGGGCGCGCAAGCAAAAACCGGAGTTTTTAGTTCGATCCGGAAAAACGCCCCAAATTGCCGAGGAGTTGCTGGATGAGCGTAAATTCCTGCCCCTCGGTCGGGGTGATGCGTTCGACAAACTGCACCTTTCGCGCGTGGTCAAGCGTGTATTCGTTCGCGGCACTCAGCAGGCCATCGTCATCAAAGCTGACAGCCAGGATTGTCCGCGCGGTAATTTCGGGATCGAGAAAACCCTCTTTTTCGACCTCTTCACCGATATAGTACCACAGGTTGTCCTGAAAACTTGACAGGGCAGAGGGCGATCCAAGGCGTGCGATGACATCGTTGCGCGTACTTTCCCCGGCCTTGAGACTGCTGACAACCCCGGGGTCGGGAATGTGACCGCGCATGATCGTTTTCGTCGCACAGGCCGGGAGCAACAGGCCAAGCAGGGCGACAGAGACAAGGCGTAAAAGACACCCCTGCGGGCGGCGGAGAAGGTGACGCATCTATTTCGACTCTCCTCTAATCGTGGTCAGCATTCCAGGCGGGATCAGGATTTCCACCAAATATCCGGCATAACGATATCGTCTTGCCCTGAAACATTTTTGCGGTCGAACTCATGGGGCAAGCTAATTTGCCCCATCCTGCGACAGCGGTCAATCAGATCATTTCTGATAAAGCTGACTTCGATGACATCTGGAATTTGAATGCCACAAGACTCATGCACGCCCAAATGTCCAACATGGTTATTCGGATGGACGTGGCAGATCGAAAAATCCCGATATATTTTTTTAAAAATAGATGAAATCATGTCGAGATAACCGGGGTTAAACATTCTGTGCAAACCGTGAAATTCGATGACGGCAACCGAAAATGAGGCGATGCTTTCACAGATGAGTACATCAAATTCGCCGCCTTCGATATCCATTTGCAGTATTTTCGGGCTGTCGTCGTGACCGATTGTTTGCCGGATCCAATCGGAAAGGGTGATATAATCCTGTTGGCCGGGCCCGTTTCCGATAAATTTTTTCATAAATTTAAAATGATCGCCCTGCACAGGCGCAGCCTCGACAGAGCCATCCGCCATGAATGAGGTGATGTTATATCGCTTCGCAAGATCTTGTTCAAAGTCGGCAATGTCGCTCACGCCAGCAGAAAAGCAGTATTTGATGTCGCCAAGACAGTCAGGGACGAGATAACCGCCGTCCCCTTGTCCGCCGATCCGAAGGAGATCGACGCAAACGTATTTTTCCCTGAATCGTGAGAAGAATGTTTCCAATTGACGCCGCCCGATGGCCGATCCCGCCCTTGAGCGCGAGACATTGTATCCAAGTTTGAACAAGAAATTTTGGATTGCGATCTTCATCTTTAATAATGCCATTGTAATGTGTTGAAAGCCCATATTTTCATATCATCCGCATTTTACTAAACCTGTGAATTTTTCCGGACCTTAGAAGCTGTCTAACAACTATTAATTATTTATCGATAAATTGTCTTTAATAGTGCTGTTCTCCCCAAAGCTGTGCCATTGAGTAGTTAGCTTTTCCCATATGACAGGTTCATGCGATCTTGTCCACTCTGTTCCGGGTTAACCCGGAACAGAGTGATGCGAATTCATTGGGTGTTGCCCAATTCAGGGCGGAGTGTGGCCTGTGATTGTTGTAGCTGATCCTCCATCTTTCGGTTACATCCTGCGCCTCTCTCAGGCTTGAAAACAGGTTTTCATTCAGGCATTCATCCCTGACCCGGGCGTTGAAGGCTTCGATGAAACCGTTTTGGCTGGGCTTGCCCGGCTGTATGAACTGGAGATCAACGCCACTGTCCCGAGTCCATTTGAACATCGCCATCGAGGTGTATTCGGTGCCATTGTCACAGACGATGACCTCCGGTTTGCCATACAAGTCGAGGAGCCGGGTCAGTTCCCTGGCCACCCGAAGACCGTTAATCGAAAAGTCCACGGTCATGGCGTGGCATTGTTTGGTGAAATCATCAATAACATTGAACAGCCGGATACGCCGGCCGCTGGATAGCTCATAAAGTCCATGCTCCATTTCTGTCCGGGGGATGTCGGCAGCACCAGGGGCCTGCGAACGATCGCCGCCTTTTCTTGCGCTTGCGCACCTGCAAACCTTCTTCGACGTATATCCGATGGGTCTTTTTGTGGTTGGCCCCGAAGCCCTCACGCCTGAGCAGAACATGCAATCGCGGATGGCCAAAGCAACGATGCCGATCGGCCAGCTCCAGCATCTTCTGCCGCAGCTCTGTCTCCGGTGACTGAACCGGTTTGTAGCGGTGCGTGGAACGCGGCTGACCCGCCAGACGACAGAACCGGCGTCAGGCCAGTCTCCTGAAGCAGCACAACAGCGCGGCGACGGCCTTCGGGGCTCAGATCTTTTTTAGAACATCCTCCAACGCCATCTTGTCCAGCGATAAATCCGCAACCAGCTTCTTCAGGCACCGGTTCTCCTCTTCCAGATCCCGGAGGCGGCGAACCTCATTGACCTCCATGCCGACGAACCTCGCCTTCCACTTATAGAATGTGGCATCCCATACTTGCGGCAAAGCTCCCTAGCCGGAACACCTGCCTCGTGTTCCTTCAAAATCCCGATCATCTGTGCGTCCGTAAATCTGCGCTTCATTGAGGGCCTCCGTGAAAATGACAAAAAAACTAACTTATCAATGGATCAAGATTCAGGGAGAGGAGCAATAGTTTTCGGTATGACTTATGATACTGATCTCACCGATGCGCAATGGTCTCTGTTGTGCGGATATTTTGAGCACCGCAATGGCGGTGGCCGTCCCTTTAAACACTCGCCCAGAAATATATTAAGTGCCTGTTTTTACGTTCTGAAAACAGGCTGTCAGTGGCGACTTCTTCCCAAAGATTTCCCGCCATGGCAGACCGTTCACGGCCATTTCAGTCGCTGGAAGAAGAATGGAACCTGGCACATTATCCTGCGTGACCTCCATGGCGTGCTTCGGCTGCTTGAGGGTCGGAACGAACAGGCAAGCGCGGCCATTATCGACTCACAATCGGTCAAGGCCCCGACAAAAAAAAGGGGGTTCGATGCCGGCAAGAAAGTGAAGGGAATCAAGCGGCATTTATTGGTGGATGTGCTCGGGTTTCCGCTACATCTGGTGGTGCATGATGCTGGAATACAGGATCGCGGCCCGCATTCTATTGAAAGATATAAAGAAAAAGCACAGAAGGCTGAAATTGTTCTGGGCTGATGGCGGTTATCGCGGGCCGATCATGGAGGCATTGGCCAATCAGGAAAAACTGAAAATCGGGATCGTAAAGCGAGGTGAAGAAAAAGCGTTCAAGGTGTTGCCAAAACGCTGGATTGTCGAGCGATCTTTCGCATGGCTGGAACCTGCAAGGCGGCTGGCAAAACATTACGAAAATCTCGACAAAACGCAGGAAGCCATGATCCGGCTACGCTTCATACAAATCGCACTCAACAGAATTATAAAACTTATTTGTTAGACAGCTTCCAGGAGAATTTTGTATTTGAGAAAGCGGTAAATTTTATGAAGACGCGGGTGCTTTTCGAGCAAAGTGTAAATCCGCACTCTGAGCTTTCGGCGAAGTGGCCAAAAGTGTTCTTCTGATCGAATCTCCCTGATTTCGATCACGGGCCGGTTCTGCGCGAGGATGTCCTTGGCGGTTCTCGCCATGACGGCGAAGATATTATAGTCATAGAGAACCTGTCGTCGGGCCTCCAGCAAGGCGTCCCTGTTTTTTTCTGCAAGGTCGGAGGCAATGATGTTTGATGGTCTCTATGGCCTTGTCCGGTTCGTAGATATTGATGGTGCGGATGGCGTCGTGGTGGAAATAGTCTGCAATGTTGGGACAACCGTGATAGATCGGAAAGGTCAGGGTCAGGTAAGGGTCGGCGAGTTTTTCCGTCCAGTAGTTTTCAACCACAGAATTTTCAATGGCGATGTGGTACCTGTAATCATCAAGGACATCTCTTTTATCCACAAAGCCGTTGATGCCGCGCCCGAAAACATCGACCTGATCGCCCAGGGCATCCTTGAGCCTTGCCACAAAGTCAAGTCGCGCCCGGTAAACGCGACCAATCTGGTTCGACGCGACAACAGAAACCAGTTTTGTTTTCTGCGGGGTGTGCGTTTTAAAATCATCGAACGAGAACGGCGTGTACAAAGAGGTATCACACTCCGGCCCCATGCCGCTCATCACTCCCGCGAACCAGAAAATACCCGTCTGCCCAAGGATAAGATTGGGGTGCGGTGCTTCGCGGGTATAGGACACAACATAATCAAACTGTGACCAAAAAGAGGAAAGGAGATCTCTTAAGTGACCCCCAGATTCTTCAATCATATAGATTTTGGGAATCTGTCGATTGAGTTCAATGTAGCTGTATGGTTCGATCATGTCGTAAACGAAAATAACGTCTGCGTCCTCAGGCGGGACAAAAAATTCAACATCATCAAAACAATTTTGACCGTTTGGAAGCTGACGCGACCAAAGATAGTGAGTCCACCTCGTGACAAAAGCAACCTTAATCACAGTGTTCATCCCCCTTAACCACACAGTCAAGAGGCCGCGCCCAAACTCCTATCATACACTTAAAAAGGCCGACCCTTGTGAGGCCGACCGCTCATCTTCTGCCAAGACAGAGAGCAAAACGCGAGAAAACTGTCAAGATTCAAATGAAAAAATTAGAGAACGACCTTGGATAGTGTCGTCAAATTGATTTACTCCAGAAGCTGTCTAACAACTATTAACTATTTATCAATAAATTGTCTTTAATGATTTTCGGCATGACTTATGATACTGATCTCACCGATACGCAATGGTCTCTGTTGCGCGGATATTTTGAGCACCGGCGGTGGCCATCCCTTCAAACACTCACCCGGGACTATATTAAATGCCTGTTTTTACGTTCTGGAAACAGGATATCAGTGGCGACTTCTTCCCGGGGATTTCCCGCCATACGGCCATTTCAGTCGCTGGAAAAAGGATGGAACCTGGCAGATTATCCTGCGTGACCTCCATGGCGTGCTTCGGCTGCCTGAGGGCCGGAACGAACAGGCAGGCGCGGCCATTATCGACGCACAATCGGCCAAGGCCCGGACACAAAAAAGGGGTTCGATGCCGGTAAAAAAGTGAAGGGAATCAAGCGGCATTTATTGGTGGATCTGCCCGGGTTTCCGCTACATCCGGTGGTGCATGATGCTGGAATACAGGATCGCGATGGAGCCCGCATTCTCTTGAAAGATATAAAGAAAAAGCACAGAAGGCTGAAATTGTTCTGGGCTGATGGCGGTTATCGCGGGCCGATCATGGAGGCATTGGCCAATCAGGAAAAACTGAAAATCGAGATTGTAAAGCGAGGTGAGGAAAAAGCGTTCAAGGTGCTGCCAAAACGCTGGATTGTCGAGCGATCTTTCGCATGGCTGGAGCCTGCAAGGCGGCTGGCAAAACATTACGAAAATCTCGACAAAACGCAGGAAGCCATGATCCAGCTACGCTTCATACAAATCGCAATCAACAGAATTATAAAACTTATTTGTTAGACAGCTTCTTAGTATGGCACGGATCACTTGCATCTGCCAAGGAAAAGAGGCACAGCTTGTTTTCGGACTCATGGTGACGTAGGGGGGCAGTCATGTTGACGCGGTTAAAGCGGGCGATGCGGCGATCGACACAGGTTCAGGAGCTGTATCACCGGGTTGTGACACAATCGCGTCTGCCTGTTTTTTATGACAAAGGCGGGGTTCCCGATACGGTTGATGGTCGTTTTGAACTACTGGCCCTGCACATGGTGGCTGTCCTGCGGGTTTTGAAGTCGCGTGATCCACAGGTGAAGCGTTTTGCACAGGAACTTTATGATTTTATGTTTTATGCGATGGATGTGGGCTTGCGCGAAGCCAGTGTTGGCGATGGTGGGGTGCGTCAGCAGATTCGTCGGTTGACCGGATCCTTTTCCGGGCGTGTTGTGGCGTATGAACGGGCCTTAAATCAGGCCCGATCCGAAACGGGACAACGGGCTGAAACGGGACAAGTGGCCGAAGCGGAGAAAATGACGGAGAAACTCGATCATGTTTTGCGCCGTAATCTGTTTGGAACCCTGGATGATGCGGATTGTGACCCGTCGATGACTGCGGCCTTTGCGGTTTATTTTGTTGATGTGGTCTCTGATCTCGAACGGCAGGGACAGGCCGCTGTGTTGTCTGCGAATATTGTGTTTCCGGTCTTTGGAGGCGATGGGCATGACAGAGAATGAATTTTCCCGCTTCTACCGGGGGGATATTCTGCGGCGCGCACCGCAGAGCCTGCGTCTTGCGGCAAAGAGTGATGAATGTGCGGCCCTTACCCGGCGGTTTGGCGTGGAACGCCTAGAGTCTTTAACGGCAGATCTGCGACTGTGCCCTGAGGGGAAAGGGCAAATATTGCGCGTGAACGGGCGTTTGCGGGCCGATGTGGTGCAGACCTGTATCGTATCGGGGGACAGCTTGACGCAAACGATGGACGACGATTTCCGGCTTGTTTTCCGTTTTGTGTCGCGCTCCGCGCGCAAACTGAAAGACTGCCCTGCGCGCGAACCCGAGCCGTTTTGCGGCGATGACAGCGGCGATCTGCCTGATATCGAGGACGCAGACCCCGGGGGTATTGACCTCGGGGAGGCTATCGTTCAGCAGTTTGCCGTTTTTCTCGACCCTTATCCCCGGCGTGACGGGGTGCAGTGGCCGGGGGCGAGCATTGATGTTGCCCCATCAGAAAATGATGTTGCCCCATCAGATTCGGTTTGCGCGCAGGGCAGTCTTTCAGTAGGCGCGCAGGGCGCGACAACCACCGCCCAAAAAAAACAGGACGCCCCGACAAAACGCCCTTTTGACCAGTTGCGCGTTTTAAAAGGGGGCTGATTTGACGCCGGCTGTTGAAAGGGCTTGCCTTTATCGGTTGAATTGTTTATCGGGTGGGCTGGTTTTTGCCCGTGTTACTTTGCCCATGTGTACTTTGCCCGTGTGTCCTTATGCCCGTGTGTCCTCTCGGGTTTTGGCGTGGGCGTAAGGAGAGAAGGAGGAAAAGAATGGCTGTTCCAAAAAGTAAAGTGAGCCGATCCCGCCGCAATATGCGCCGTGCGCATGACGCTGTTTCTGCCCAGGCCCACCATGAGTGTTCAAATTGTGGTGAGTTGAAGCGTCCGCATCACGTCTGTGCGTCCTGTGGTCAATACGACGGTCGCGACGTTGTCGAGGCACCGGCCTAACTCCCCCGCGCACCCGGCCCCCCGCACACCCGCAGTGTGCGGGAGAGAGCAGGTTTTTTTGACGATGCGCCCCATCTTCGCCCCTTGCGTCTGCGCCCCTTGCGTCGCACCCTGGGAACAACAATCCGGTTGGGAAAAGTTTTGACTGCTGTAACCATAGCACTCGATGCCATGGGGGGCGATGCGGCCCCTCGTGTTGTTATTGAGGGGGCTGAAATATCCTGCCAGCGTTATCCGGATCTGCGCTTCATGATCTTTGGACACAAGGCCGAGGTCGCGCCGCTGTTGGCGGCGGCAGGACGCCTGAAAGAGGTTGCGGACTTTGTCCACTGTGATGATGTGGTCGGTGCGGATGACAAGCCCGCGCAGGCTTTGCGAAACGGGCGGGCCTCGTCGATGCGTCTGGCCATTAACGCCGTGGGGGATGGGCGTGCAGATGGAATTGTGTCTGCGGGGAACACCGGGGCCTTGATGGTCTTGTCAAAATTCGTGTTCAAGACCCTGCCCGGTGTTGATCGTCCGGCGATTGCGACCTTTTTCCCGACCCTGCGTGGCGAGTCGCTGATGCTTGATCTGGGGGGAAATTTGTCTTGTGATGCGGGGAATATTGTTGATTTTGCCGTGATGGGAAATGCCTTTGTCCGCTGTGTGATCGGTGTCGAGGAACCATCGTGCGGGATTTTGAATATTGGCTCGGAAGACGTCAAGGGCCATCCCTACCTGCAAGATGCCTCTGTGCGCTTGAAAAACGCCGCACTCCCCGGAACCTTTGTCGGTTTTGTCGAAGGCGATGACATTGGCAAGGGAACGGTCGATGTCGTCGTGACCGATGGGTTTACAGGCAATGTTGCCCTGAAAACAGCCGAAGGCACGGCGAAATTGATTGCGGAATTGGTTAAGCAGACCTTTCGCAGTGATCTGTTCGCAAGGCTGGGCTATCTCTTTGCGCGTTCTGCATTGCGCAAGCTCCGTAAACGTGTTGACCCGCGTCGTTATAACGGGGCAATTTTCCTGGGCCTGAATGGCATTGCCGTCAAAAGCCACGGCGGCACCGATGCCGTCGGTTTTGCCAATGCCATCGGTGTGGCCGTTGATATGCGCCATCAGGACATTATCGCCCGAATGCGCGAGGATTTTGACAAACTCACAGCAGACAGAGGGGCATGATTTTAATGGCCTCTGATTCTCCGCCCCCGGCGCGTATTATGGCATGTGGTTCCTATTTGCCCGAAAAAATTGTCACCAATGACGACCTCGCCCAGCGTGTCGAGACATCCGATGAATGGATTCGTCAACGCACGGGCATTCGCCAGCGTCACGTCGCGCAGGCGGGCGAACTGACCTCTGATCTGGCGACGACCGCCGCGCGGGTTGCGCTGGCGCGCGCCGGTATCGGGGCGAATGACGTTGATTTGATTGTGTGTTGCACGACAACGCCGGATGAAACCTTTCCGGCAACGGCAACGACAGTGCAAAAAAATCTCTCTATTCGCCAGTGTGCGGCCTTTGATCTCCAGGCGGTGTGTAGTGGTTTTGTCTATGGGCTGTCTGTGGTTGATGCCATGGTGCGCGCGGGTCAGGCGCGCGTTGCGCTGTTGATCGGGGCCGAAACGCTGTCGCGTATTCTCGACTGGCAGGATCGCTCGACCTGTGTTCTTTTCGGTGACGGGGCCGGGGCTGTGGTCATCCAGGCCCTCGACGGGCAGGAGGCGGTTGCGCGCTGTGCAGAGCCGCACACCCCCGGGGCAGGGAAAGCATCGGGTATTCTGGCGACCCATATTCAGTCAGATGGCAATTTTCATGATGCGCTCTATGTCAACGGTGGCCCGTCCCGGACGGGGCAGGTCGGGGTCATCCGGATGGAGGGGCGCGATGTTTTTCGCCATGCCGTGACCAATATGCCCGCTGCGATGGACAAGGTCATGGAAAAAGCATGCTGTGTGGAGAGTGATATTGACTGGCTTGTCCCCCATCAGGCGAATATTCGCATCATCGATGCCATGGGGCGGCGGTTGTCCCTGTCAAAGGATCGCATTGTGGTCACGGTTGACAAACACGCGAACACCTCTGCGGCCTCCATTCCCCTGGCCCTGTGTGAGGCTGTGGCCGATGGACGCATTCAGCGCGGCGATACCCTCGCCATGGCGGCGATGGGGGCGGGCTTTACCTGGGGGGCCGCGCTCCTGAGGTGGTGACGTGAAATCGCCCCTCCAACAATCGCCCCTCCCACGCGAAAAAAGGAAAAATACCCGCACAGCGCGGCCTGACTTCTCGACAACAGGCTGAATGTGCGTGTCATTCTGACTGAGCCAGATTGCAAAGCGACAACCGCACTCTGGTTATCGCTCTGGTCTTGACAGGTCTCGGGGTTGTCGCAACAGGTCTGGCCCTTGCCGCCTCGATCTATGTCACCTGATCTGTTGTCACAGACCAGGGGGGCCGCACGGCCCTTTTTTTATGCCCGGCGTTAGAGGGTGACGATTCCGTTCGGAACTATGGGAAAAAGATTGGAAAATGAACAGGTTGGATAAAAGACGGGCCGTATGAAAGAATGGGGGCTTATATATTTGATGTCGCAGTCCGAAGGTGCTATATGAGCCTCGTAAGGGCAAGGGGGCGCAAGTCATGCCACAGAAAGGGAATCAGCATACTGGAACTATTCCAGATGTTCCCAGATGACCGGATTGCCCGTGATTGGCTTGTAGAACAACGGTGGGGCAAAGAGGGCCGCACCTGCCCTCATTGTGGAGGCTGTCACACTGCCCAAAACAAGAACAATCGATTCTGGTGTCCTGATTGCCGAAATCGTTTCAGCGTCAAAACTGGCACTGCGACGGAGGTTTCTAAAATTCCAATGCAAAAGGTTATTGCGATTTACCTTTGGGCCACCAGTCTCAAAAGCGTTGATAGCTGGACACCCGTATTAACCCTGGAAAGAAAAGGCATTCTGTGTTCTAAGGGCCATGAGGGTTACAGGAGGAGTCATTCAGTGAAAATCATCCCAAACCGCCTGTTCAGGTAGGCTTCAGACCGCGAAACGGCGTGAAAAATTGCCGAAACGCCATGTCCACACCAGTCAATCTCACCTCAGGTTAGCGGGTTAATACGGGTGTCCAGCTGGTTTGGCTATATGACCCTATGAAACAAATTCAGATTTTCGCGCCACACCTAACCGATGACCAGAAAGACGAACTGGCCAAGGAGCTTAATGTCGTTTGACCGGAACATATTGCGATCCACACCCGATCCGGACAATGATGAACTGAAATAGTGCATATATAATCATAAGAGAGGGAGTTTGGGCGTGCAGGCTGTTGGAACGGATGCTGTTGTGCGGTGGGGGCGGGTTCCTCTGACCCTGTCGCAAGACCGGGGGGCAGAGCTGGAAACAGAATTGCTCTATGGGGAGTCGGTTGTGGTGCTGGACTCTGTCGGAGGGCGGTGTCGTGTGCGTAATCTGCGCGACGGAATCGAAGGTTTTGTTGCGGTCGAGTCCCTGGAGCCGGGGGGGATATCCCCGACCCATCGGGTTGATGTCTTGCGAACCTTTGTCTATGCGCGTGCGGATATAAAATCCCCCTGTCGGGATAGTCTGCATTTGGGTTCGGCGGTGCAGGTTGTGGAACAGCATCGGGATTTCTCCCGTTTGGCCTGTGGGGGGTGGGTCTTTACGTCGCATCTGGCCGCGTTTGATGCGTTACGTCCTGACCCCCTGAGCGTTGCAACGGAGTTTTTGGGGGTGCCTTATCTGTGGGGGGGGAAAAGCTCGATCGGTTTGGACTGTTCCGCCCTTGTGCAGATTGCCATGCAGGCCTGTGGTCTTTGTGCGCCGCGTAATAGTCATCAGCAACAGACGGCCCTTGGGGTGGTGGCCCCGACCATTGAAGGGACGGCGGCCATTGAAAAAGGGGATCTTATCTTTTGGCCCGGTCATGTTGGTTTTGCACTGGGTCCGACAGAGGTTCTCCATGCCACAGCCCATGTGATGCAGGTGGCGATTGAACCACTGGCCCGGATTAACCAGCGGGTGCGTGCAGCAGAACAGCAAACGCAATCTACGGGGCGCGATGTGATTGCTGTGCGTCGCCTGTAAGGGAGAAAAGCATGTCTCTGGAAAAAACGCTATGTGAAAAAATCGGGGCAGCGGCCTTTTTATCCTGTGGCTTTCGGCCCTTTTTTCTGGGGGCGGCGGTTTGGGCGGTTGTGGCGATGGGGCTGTGGATCACGATGCTGGCGGGAGGGATGGTCTTGCCGACCGGCTTTGATCTGTTGTCCTGGCATGCGCATGAATTTATTTTTGGCTATACGGGGGCGGTGATTGCGGGGTTTTTGCTGACGGCGGTTCCGAACTGGACGGGGCGTTTGCCGTTGGCAGGCTGGCCCCTGGCGGGGATCTTTGGCCTGTGGCTTGCGGGGCGTGGGGGGGTTGCCCTGTCGGTGTTTTTTGATCCCCTCCCCGTTGCTCTGTTGGCCCTGTCGATGCCTGTGGCCCTGATCTTTTTTCTGGGGCGGGAGATTTTTTCAGGGCGCAACTGGCGCAACCTGCCTGTTTTGGCTTTGCTGATGCTGTTGACGGGGGCGCAGGGTCTTGTCCATCTGGGGTGGGGGGAACAGGGCTTTCGCCTGGCGATGGCGGCGATTGTGATGCTGATTGCGGTCATCGGGGGGCGGATTGTGCCATCTTTTACGCGCAATTGGTTGAAAAAAAACGGGGGGGAGCCGTTCCCCGTGCCTTTTGGCGGGTTTGACAGCTTGTCCCTGATCGTCCTGGGGGCTGTGCTGGGGCTGTGGTCTCTTGCGCCGGCTTTGACAACCTGGGCGGGGTGGGGGCTATTGGTGGCGGGGGGGCTGCATCTGATCCGGTGGGTGCGGTGGCGGGGGGGGTCAGCCCTGTCTGAACCGTTGGTGTGGGTGTTGCACCTTGGCTATCTGGCCCTGCCGCTCGGGGCGGTGCTGATGGCGGGGGATCTCTTATGGGCGGGGCCAGTGTCCCTTGTTGCGGCACAACATTTGTGGATGGCGGGGGGAATCGGTGTGATGACCCTGGCCATCATGACGCGGGCGACCTTGGGTCATACGGGGCATCCCCTGGCGGCAGGGCCGGGAACAGCCGTGCTGTATCTGTCGGTTTTTGCCTCGGCCCTTTTGCGGTTGTGGGCTGACGTTGATCCCGATTTTTTAATGCTGTCCGGCCTGTGCTGGATGGTCGGGTTCGCTGGATTTGTTCTCTGTTATGGCCCGAAACTTGTCCGCCCCCGCCGGATGTGATGTCCCGGGTTCAGGGCAACAGTCGATATTCGCTATCTAAAAAGCGTTCGGCGGCGGGGCTTCGGGGGGTTTTGAAAAATGCCTCTGCACAGCTGTGTTCGCAGAGGCGGCCCTCTGAAAAAAAGAGCAATTCATCACCAAGGCGGCGGGCCTGGCGCAGGTTGTGGGTGGTGAGGATAATTTTTGTCCCGCTGGCGTGAATTTTTTCAATCAGCTCTTCGATGCGTTCGGTTGCAGAGGGGTCGAGGCTGGCCGTCGGTTCATCAAGGAAGAGCACCTGGGGCCGCAGACTCCACGCCCGGGCCAGAGCGAGGCGCTGTTGTTCCCCACCTGACAGCACCCGGGCCTGTTGGTCGCGCAGGGGGCCGAGATTGGTGAGTTCCAAAACGTCGTCGCGGCGGGTGCGTCGGGTGGCGGGGGGGAGTCCGGCAAGTTTGAGGGCATAGTCCAGATTCGCGGCAACGGAGCGACGCAACATGACAGGGCGTTGAAACACCATCGCGTGCGCCTGTCCACCGGGGGGCATCGCCCAGCGAATCTGTCCACTGGTCGGGGGGATCAGGCCGTGTGCAAGGCGGAGGAAAAGCGACTTCCCGCTCCCGTTCGGGCCAAGAATCAGCGTCCGCTTTCCGGCCTCCAGCCGACAGCTGACAGAGTCGATCAGTTTTTTTCCCTGCCGCTCATAGGACAGATTTTCAATCAGCAAAGGCAGGATAGAGCGGGCTTTGACAGTCACAGATTGCCGTCTTTCACATGGTCGCGCATCAGCCATGAGGCGGCGTTAATGACAAAAGACAACACAACCAATACCATCCCCAGTGCAAGAGCCAGCCCCAATTCCCCCCGCGATGTTTCAAGCGCAATCGCACTGGTCATCACGCGGGTCAGATGGTCAATATTTCCCCCGACAATCATGACTGCTCCGACCTCCGCAGAGGCGCGCCCGAACCCGGCGAGTACAGCCGTGCTCAGGCGGTAGCGTCCATCATAAAGCAGAGCGGGAATGGCCTGTGCCGCCGAACAGCCCAATGAGGTCAACTGTTCGCGGTATTCATTCCAGAGATCATCTGCGGTTTGGCGGGCGAGGGAGGCAATGATGGGAATAATCAAAAGAGTCTGCGCGATAATCATGGCCTGCGGGGTGTAGAGGAGGCCCAGAGTACCCAGAGGGCCGGAGCGCGACAATAAAAGATAAACGCTCAGGCCCACAACCACAGGGGGCAGGCCCATCAAACCGGACAGCACCGTAATCAGAGCCTTGCGCCCCGGAAAGCGCAGGGTGGCAAGGGCCGTCCCCAACGGCAGGCCAAGAATGGTGGCAAAGCCAACGGCCGACAGACTCACCCCCAGGCTCAGGCCCGCAATGTCCAAAAGCTCCGAATCAAGCGACAAAACCAGAGTCAGAGCCAGCCAGAGTGCCTGTGAAAAATCATTCATCGCTCACCGGAAAAAAATCGTTGTCCCGACTTTTAACAACGCGCAGGCTGTCCGTGAAGCCTTTTTCCATTTTTTGCAGTGCGGGCAAAATTGATTTTAAGGCGATTGACCTATAGAACCTTGTCGATGAACACAGCAAAAAGGTCAGCCATGACGACAAAACAACAGGCCCGTGCCACGCCCAAACAGGATCCGGCGTTACTGGGTGATTATCTGCTCCGCCCCGATCCCGATCACGCGGCCCTGACCCGTCCGACAGTGGTCGAAGACGAAACGGGCCGGAGCATTGAAATTCCGGTTGTGGTTGAACGCCCCCTGACCCTGTTTCTGAACGGGCAGGAAATTGTGACCATGATGACGATTTGGGACTATCCCGATTATCTTGCGGTGGGCTATCTGCTCAATCAGAATATGCTCCGCCCTGATGATGTGGTGACGGCGATCGAGGTCGATGAAGACCTGGAAACAGTCGTGGTGCGTACAGAACGCGAAACCGACTACCAGGAAAAGCTGAAAAAAAAGATCACGACCTCCGGGTGCGCCCAGGGAACCCTGTTCGGTGACATGATGGAAAAATTTGAAACCGTCACCTTGCCCCCGGCGAAACTCTACCGGTCATGGTTTGATGACCTGAGCCGTAAAATCAGTGCCGCGCCCAGCCTCTATTACAAGGCAGGGGCCATTCATGGCTGCGTCTTGTGCGTGCAAAACCGCCCGCTGGTTTATTTTGAGGATGTCGGGCGTCATAATGCGGTTGATAAGATTGCGGGTTATCTTTTCCTCAAAAAACTCGACACCGCAGACAAGATTTTCTTCACCACAGGGCGATTGACCTCGGAAATGGTCATCAAAACGGTTCAGATGGGCATTCCTGTTCTGATCTCCCGCTCCGGCTTTACGGCCTGGGGGGTTGATCTGGCCCGCACAGCGGGCCTGACCATGCTGGGGCGGGCCAAGGGGCGGCGGTTTATTGTGCTGTCCGGGCGTGAACGGATTGTGCGCGATGTCTGATCTCTCGTGTGGGCAGATACTCGGTGTGATACTGGCGGGGGGTCTGGCCCGGCGTATGGGGGGCGGGGACAAGGGGCTTCTGGTTTATGACGGGGCGACCTTGCTGGATCATCTGATCGCCCGCACCCGTCCACAGGTTTCCGGTCTTGTGCTCAATGCCAATGGTGATCCCGCGCGCTTTGAGCACTTTGGCCTGCCTATTGTCCCCGATGATCTTCCCAACCATCCCGGGCCGCTGGCGGGGGTTTTGGCGGGGCTGGATTGGGCGGCGGCCCACCGTCCCGACATCGCGGCAATCGTCACCGTGCCCTGTGATGGCCCCTTTATTCCCGCAACGCTGGTGGCTGATTTTCTGGCCGCAACCGGGGGCTGTGCGACACCGCTTGCCGTGGCCTCTTCGCGGGGGCGCACAAATCCGGTGACGGCGTTGTGGCCTGTGGCTCTGCGCGATGATCTGCGCCGTGCGGTGGTTGATGACGGCCTGCGTAAGGTGAATCACTGGACAGCCCGTCACGGGGTGGTGGAGGTCGCTTTCCCCGATCAGCAGGTGAAGGGACAGGCCCGCGATCCCTTTTTCAATGCCAACACACCCGAAGACCTCGCGCAGATGGCAGAGACCTTGCGCCCTTTCACAACAGCACCAGATCGTCACGGTGGATGATTTCATCCCGCCCGTCATAGCCCAGAATCAGCGCAATCTCATCGGAACGATGACCGATGATCTGCCGGGCATCGCTTTTGTCATAGGCACTGATGCCCCGGGCGATTTCCTGCCCGTCGGGGGTCAGCAGGCGGATCGCATCGCCGCGCAGAAAATCGCCTGTTATCTGTGTCACCCCAACGGGCAACAGTGACTTTCCCGCCTTGAGTGCCGCGATGGCCCCACTGTCGAGGTAAAGCGCGCCCGATGGTTTCAGGGTTCCGGCAATATAGCGTTTGCGCGCGGTTCCCGGTTCGATTCCGGCGACAAAGACAGAGGCCCGGCCCTGTTCTTCAACAGAGCGCAGGGGGCTGTTTTTGCGCCCGTCTGCAATAATCATGTGGGTTCCGGCACTGACTGCAATGCGGGCGGCGGCCAGCTTTGTCACCATGCCGCCCGTACTGAGGCCGGAGGCCGCCTGCCCCGCCATTGCCTCGATATCGGGGGTCAGCTCGGGGATGACGGGGATAAAACGGGCATCGGGATTTTTTCCCGGGTCTGCGCTATAGAGACCATCAATATCGGACAACAAAACCAGAAGATCCGCATCAATCATCACCGCCACACGCGCCGCGAGGCGGTCATTATCACCAAAACGGATTTCCGATGTGCCAACGGTATCATTTTCGTTAATGACGGGAATCGTCCCGAGCGAGAGCAAGGTATGAAGCGTGTTGCGGGCATTGAGATGCCGCCGCCGTTCTTCGGTATCGTCAAGGATCAACAGAACCTGCGACAGGGTCAAACCGTGCGGGGCCAGTGCATCCTGCCACGCCCGGGCCAGTAACACCTGCCCCGTTGCCGCCGCCGCCTGCTTTTCGGGAAGTTTCAGCCCCTCACGCCTCAAATTCAGATGAAAACGCCCCATCGCAATGGCCCCTGACGAGACGATGACAACCTCGACACCTTTGGCGCGATAGCGGGCCAGTTCTGCACAGAGGGCCGCCAGCCACTCCTGCCGTGGCCGGCCCGTGTCTGTGTTGACCAACAGGGCAGAGCCGACCTTGATTACAAGGCGGCGGGCGTCATTCAAAAAATCGGCGGGCGTGGTCATGCGTGCGGGGCCTTTACAGGGGCGGGGCCTGTTCTGTGTGGTCGTGTTGCTGTTCATTGATGCGCCGGAGCAAGGCCCCGAGAACAGCCTCGATGCCTTGACCCAGCGGGGCAGACAGGGCGTAAACAGTATCGTGTCCCGACAGGTCTTTTAAGGTGTCTTCGCAGATTTTGACGCGGTTCCCATCGAGCGAATCAACCTTGGTCATGGCGAGAACAAAGGGCTTTTCACTCAGCCCCTGCCCATATTTTTCCAGTTCCGTCCGCACGGTTTGATAGTCGTGGGCGAAATCTTCCGAGGTGACATCGATGAGCTGCAACAGCGTCCGGCAACGTTCGATATGTCCCAGAAACCGCGTCCCCAGCCCCAGCCCCGCGCTGGCCCCTGCGATGAGGCCCGGCACATCGGCGAGAACAAATTCCTGCCCCCGGTGGGACAGGACACCAAGGTTGGGATGCGTGGTCGTAAAGGGATAGTCGGCAATTTTCGGGCGCGCCCGTGACACGCAGGATAAAAAGGTTGACTTGCCCGCATTGGGCAAACCGACCAACCCCGCATCGGCAATGAGTTTGAGCCGCAACCAGACCCAGCGTTCTTCGCCGGGATGACCGGGATCACAACGGCGCGGGGCGCGGTTGGTCGATGTTTTAAAGCGGCTGTTGCCCCATCCGCCATCCCCCCCCCGACAGAGTGTGACGCGTTGGCCCTCTTCGCGCAGGTCAGCCAGTTCAACATCGCCTGAGTCGTCGCACACAACGGTTCCAACCGGAACCTTGATGACCAGATCCTTTGCACCTGCGCCCGTCATGTCGCGTCCCTTGCCATTTTCCCCCGGGCGGGCCTTGAAATGCTGGGCATAGCGAAAATCTATTAAGGTATTGAGATTATTAACTGTTTCGAGGATGACATCACCCCCTTTGCCCCCATCGCCCCCATTGGGGCCGCCAAATTCGATAAATTTCTCACGCCGGAAAGAGGTACAGCCATGTCCGCCCCGCCCGCTTTTGACAAAAATTTTCACTTCGTCGAGAAATTTCATCGTTCTCGCTTACTCCACACAAAAAGGGGAAATGGCGCAGGCCACTTCCCCTTTTGATGACGCTGTTCTGCGCTCAGGCGGCGGGCTGAACCGAAATATATTGCCGTCCCCCTGCGCGCTTGCGAAAGACAACTGCGCCTGAGGCGGTGGCAAAGAGGGTGTGATCCTTGCCAATGCCGACGTTTTCGCCGGGGTGGAATTTTGTGCCGCGCTGGCGGACAATGATATGTCCGGGAAGAACAGCCTCGCCGCCAAATTTCTTGACGCCAAGGCGACGGCCTGCCGAGTCACGACCGTTGCGCGAACTCCCGCCTGCTTTTTTATGAGCCATGAAAGATACTCCTCATTCGCGGTTATGTGCCGGACGCAATAGCGGTTACTTTGATGACGCTGAGGTGCTGGCGATGGCCGTTTTTGCGGCGATAGTTTTTCCGACGCTTTTTCTTGAAGACGACAACCTTGTCACCGCGCGTCTGCTCAACCACATCAGCCCTGACCACGGCACCGCCGACGAGGGGCGCACCTATGGTTGCTGTCTCACCGTCACCGATCATCAGCACGTCGTTAAAATCAACGGAGGCTCCGGCCTCTGCGTCAATTTTTTCGATGACAAGCACGTCGTCCTTGCGAACTTTGTACTGTTTGCCACCTGTTTTGATTACTGCAAACATTTTTCGGTCACTCAAGCTATTGATAAGAAAACGACGCCACCCCGGCAAGACAACCGGAGGGCGCATAGATCAAAAAAATCGGGAACTGTCCCGATTCCGAACAGGGGCGGACTATATCCGACCGCACGGGTGAGTCAAGCCATTTTACACGGACAGCTTTTTTACACGGGCAACTTTTGACCGGCTCTTTTCCCGTCCGGCTCTTTATCTCACGGGTTTTTTTCAGTATCTCACTGTGTCTTTATCATGGGGTTTTTCCGTATCTCACGGGGCTTTTCCGTATCTCATGGGGTTTTTCAGTGGTCGGGGAGAGAGGATTCGAACCTCCGACCCCCTGTACCCAAAACAGGTGCGCTACCAGGCTGCGCTACTCCCCGCTCACTGCGGGCCACGTTTAATCCTGACATGCGGACAATGCAAGAAAAAAGACAATGCAAGAAAAAATTTGCGCACGATCCCGCTATAAAACAGCTGTCGTCAAAAAGTCGCGGGTGACTGTGATGGCCTCGGCAATGCCGAGGCGTTGCGGTGTGACAGCGGGGGGGAAGGCGTTGCCCAGACGGGTCGGCAACATAGAATCGAGCAAAACAAAAACGCCCCGGTCGCTTTCCCGCCGCACCAGCCGTCCGTAGGCTTGTTTCAGTTTGAGCCGCGTGAGGCTATCGGTATAGGCACTGCCGCCAAATCGGGCTTTGCGGGCTTTGTGTGCGATGGTCGGGCGGGGCCAGGGAACGCGATCAAAAACAATCAGCCGCAACGAATCACCGGGGACATCAACCCCGTCGCGCACGGCATCGGTTCCCAGCAGGCAGGACTTGCGTTCGGCCCTGAAAATATCAATGAGTGTTGTGGTGTTCATCCCGTCAATATGTTGGGCATAAAGCGGAATCCCTGCGGTATCGAGGGGGGCGGTGATCCGGGCATGAACGGCGCGGAGGCGGGCGATGGCGGTAAATAACCCCAACGCGCCCCCGTCGGCGGCGAGGAACAGTTCGCGATAGGCGGCGGCAACCTGGGCCATGTTATTTTTGTGCAGGTCGTTGATAATCAGAACCCGCGTCTGTTCCCCATAGTCGTAAGGGGAGGCAAAACGCACCCGCGTCGGGTGATTGGGCAACCAGACCGTGCCACTGCGCTGTTCCGCCCCCGCCCAGTCGCGTGCCCAGCCGTCTTGTCCGGTGTCCTGTTCTGTTGTCGTGGCATCTTGCCTCCCGTCTCCTGTGCCTCCGTCTCTTGCCCCCCCCTGCCCACTTGTAAGGGTCGCAGAGGTAATCACTACCCCATGGGCCTGTGACAGAAGGGTCGCGGCAAAGGGGCGCATGGGATCAACCCAATGGCGGTAGAGGCCAAGGTCATAGTCGCGCCCGTTTGCACGGGTGATGCAGAGCCAATCCGTGAAGTCTTCGGGGGTACCGTCTTTGAGCGCATCAAGCATGGAAATCCACGTCTCCAGCGGGACGCGGACGCGCTGGGTGAGAACGCGGGTTGTTGACTCGATTTTGCGCCGGCTATTGCTCTCGAGTGCGGCGGCGTCTTCATCCAGACGCTGATCCAGCCTGTGACACAACCCCGCAACGGGGGTGAGGAGTTTTTTAAGTGCGTTTTTGAGATCTGCGGCACTGTCCAGCACTCCGGGGGTAGGCGGATGCGTTGTGGTTTCCAGTGAATAGGGACTGTCGGTGGTGCGGGCCAGAACCTGTGCCTGCACCTGGGCTAAAAATTTTTCCATCGGGCCTTTGGGGGTCTGGTCGTTGAGCCGATTGGCCCACCCCGTGCCGATCAGGCCCCGCGTTGCGGCCTGTTGAATCTCTGCAACGTAGTCCGCGCTCTGGCTGTCGCTGGCGGTGACGTCTTCAAGGCGTCTTTTCAAACCGCGCGCCCGTCCTGTGCGCGTGGTGTCATCCCCCACCAGCCATCGCCGCAAGTCCTGTGCGTCCAATGCCGAAAGCTGCGTACAAAAAGCCGAATCCGCCGCATCGAAAAGATGATGGCCTTCGTCAAAAACATAATGCGTGGGCAGGGTGCCGTCCCCCGTTGCGGCCTGTGTCAGCACCAGCGCGTGATTGGCAACCACAATATCGGCCCGGCGGGCGTTTCTGATATTGCGTTCGATAAAACAGCGGCGATAATGCGGACAGGAACTTGATAAACACTCCCCCCGCCGATCTGTCAGACCCAATGTCTGGCGCACGCCCATCAGATCAACCAGCCAGCCGGGAAAATCACCGCCGACCATATCCCCGTTTCTGGTCTGTGCGGCCCACCGACCCATTAAACCGACGGCAACCGCATCCTGTGGGGCGGTGGGCAGTCGTTGGGTCGCGTCCTCCAAATTCAGCAGGCAGAGGTAATTTTCACGCCCTTTGCGGATGACGACCTTTTTTTTCTTGTCCCGGGGATAGAGACGATCAAGTTCGCTGTCAATTTGGGTCTGAAGGTTGCGGGTATAGGTTGACAACCACACTGGGGCCTCGTTTTGCGCTGTCCACAGGCTGGCAGGGGCAATATAGCCCAGGGTCTTTCCAATCCCGGTTCCGGCCTCTGCCAGGATAATATTCGGTTCACCCGCCACCTGTCGCGGGGCGAAGGCCCGGGCCACGGCTGCCGTGAAATCGCTCTGCTGTTGGCGGTGCTCCGCCCCGTCACCCAGCAGACGGCCCAAGTGCTGACGCGCCGCCGTTGGGCAAACGCTATCCTGTCCGGGGGCCGTTTCGGGGGCCGTGTCCTGCCAGTCCTCAAGTCGTTCCCAGACCCGCAAGCCCGCCGATGGTCGGAGGTCGGCACGGTGGGGGTCGTCCGCGCCCAGCGCATCCAGAACCGCTGGCCCCCACAGCCAACCGCCCGCCATCATGTTACGGGCAATGCCAGCGGCCCGTGAGTCGCCCCCCCCTGAGTCGCCCCCCCCTGAGTCGCCTTCCCGCGCTGCAAGCTCACGCAACAACCGCGTCGTTGCGTCCAAAATGACCAGGGCGGCATCTTCGGGGCTGTCGGGTTCCGGTAATCCCCAAAATGCCGCCAATCCGCGTGGGGTGGGAACGCAGGATGCTCCGGGGTGCGTAAAGGCCATCAGTTCCAGAACATCGTAACACGCAAAAGGCACCACGCCCAAACGCTGCACCGTCGCGGGCCGATGACACAGCAGGGGCGGGCTATCGGCAATCCGTGTGACCAGATCATCATGCCCCGGATCATCATGTCCCAGTCGTTCGCTTTCCCCATCCGGCGAAACCCAAACGGAAAAGCCCGCGCCCGCCAACAGCACCGGGGCCTGCGGCAACAAAATATCCTGTCCTGTTGTCTGTTGCACCGTGATGTCCGGTCTTTCCTGCTGACGGGCTAAAAAGGCAGCTTTTTTCCTCTTTAGCGCATTGTCAACACGGGCACAATCGTCAACACAGGCACAAACGAAGAGCATGTCTGGACAGAAAATCCGGCCGAACCGGGACGACACCCGAAAAGCAGGTCTTTTTTTTCATCTTTTTGTGTTGAAATATATTGTTTTTTTGACGATAAAAATCTTGACATCTTTTGCTGTCTCTGCTCTATAAACTTGGGGAATTTAGTGGGTTGGCCTTTTTTGTGCGGTTTGCGTCGGGCTGGCCTGACGGTTTTTGGGTCACTTTAAAACGGGGTAGGTTTGCGATGCGTCGTCTTTCTTCCAAGTCGTCTTTGTTGGCGGGTGTCTCCGCGCTTGTTTTGGCGAGTGCGGTTGACCTGTCGGTTGCTTCGGCCAGGAATGTTATTGTTTTGAGTAGCGGTAACTACGCGACGTTGTCCCCTGCCCGGAGCGGAACCAATTTATTTAATCCGAATTATGCGCGCGCAAATGATAGTGTGGAGTTGCGTGATAATAGCAGGCTGACAATCAATAACCGTTCAAATGATGCCGACGGCGCGGGTTTTAGGGGCAATGCGCGGGTTCGAATCAACAAGTTGTCTGGCGCGGGTCGCCTCTATATCGGGACGGGACAGAGTGGTTCCGTTAAAGATGTTGACGTCGAGATTCGGCAGATTGATGGGCGCAATGTTGCGCTTGAGTTGCGCGGCGAGGCACTCGGCGGGGCCATAGATCTGAAAGTCACGGGAAACGCAACTTTGCAATCTCTCAATATTGCAGGTCACAACAGAGATGTCAGCGCGACTTTTGCAGGCAATGTTGATCTGGGCAGTGGCCTGAATCTGGGCAATGGGATCATTACATTTGGCGGGTCTGGCAACCAGACCATTAAGGCTGATATTCGCAACAGCACGGGCAAGCAGGGGTTTGTCGTTGTGAATAACAGCGGCGGGACGGTGACCTTTGAGGATGCTGTTGGCGCGTCGGGGAACGGCAACGATCTCGCCGGACTCACGGTGCGCGATGGTGTGGCGCGGTTTAAGGGTGATGTTTTTGCAGGGGTTCTTTTGGTCGAATCAACCGATGGTGCAGAGTTCAGGGGCAATGTGACCACAGGCGCACTCGGGATATCCTTTGCCGGGAACGATGCGGCCAAAATCACCCTGAACGGCGCGGTGAACCAGATTGTGACGGGCGACATCACCACGGATTCCGACGGGCGTGGTCTCCTGGTTGTGAACAACAGCCACGCGACGACCAACAAAGTCACCTTTGGCGGGTCAGTCGGTGCCGATGGGACGGCTCTCAAGCAGATCACACTGAGCGCTGGCCGGACGACCTTTCACAGTGGTGTTTATGCCGATACGATCAATATCACCACAAGCGACGCGACAGTTTTCAAGGGCCATGTCAAGGCAGGGACAAGGTTCCGGCTTGGCAACGGAAGTTCTGTCACCTTTAACGGCACGTCCGGACAAACGGTGACGGGCGATATCACGCGCGCGGCGGGGGGTAACTATGGCAAAATCATCGTTGCCAACACCCACGCGGACGGCGTCACCTTTGCGGGCCAGCTGGGCGCAAGTGGTCAAAAGTTGAACCGCGTGACCCTGAACGATGACTCCAACGCGACTTTTGAAGGCAGTGTTTATCTGGCGAATGGCCTGAAACTGGGCGATGATGCCACAATCACCTTTGGCGGGTCTGGCAACCAGACCATTAAGGCAGACATCCGCAACAGCACGGGCAAGCGGGGGTCTGTTGTTGTGAATAACAGCGGCGGGACGGTGACCTTTGAGGATGCCGTTGGCGCGACGGGGGATGCCAACCATCTTGCACGACTCACGGTGAGCGATGGTGTGGCGGTGTTTGATAGTCATGTTTTTGCACAGGGCCTTGTGGTCAGTTCGACCGATGGCGCACAGTTCAAGGGCAATATCACCACAGGCTCAGGCGGGATCCTGTTTACCGGGCACAATGATGCCAAAATCACCCTGGACGGCGCGGTGAACCAGATTGTAACGGGCGACATCACCACGGAGTCTGACGGGCGTGGTCTCCTGGTTGTGAACAACGCCCACGCGACGACCAACAAAGTCACCTTTGGCAGGTCAGTCGGTGCCGATGGGAGAGCCCTCAAGCAGATCACACTGGACAACGGCCAGACGACCTTTAACGGTGGTGTTTATGCCGATACGATCAATATCACCACAACCGACGCGACGACCTTCAAGGGCCATGTCAAGGCAGGAACAGGAGCGAACGAAGGGATCAAGCTGGGTGCGCGCAGTGGGTCTGTCACCTTTGGCGGCACGACCGGACAAACGGTTGCGGGCAATATCACAAGCGCGGCGGGTGGCAATTATGGCGCGATCATCATTGCCAACACCCACGCGGACGGTGTGAGCTTCAAGGGGAGCCTGGGGGCGAGCGGTGCGAACAATGGCCTCTCCCGCGTGACGCTTAACAATAATGTCAAGGCGGCTTTTGCGGGTAATGTTTACCTCGGGAACGGCCTGACATTCGGCAACGGGTCACAGGTCACATTCAACGGAACAGAGTCCCAAACGGTGGCCGGCAATATCACAAGTGCATCGGGGGGCAACTATGGGACAATCACCATCGACAACGATGACGGCGTGACCTTCAAGGGTGCATTGGGCGCAAGTGGTGCGAACAACGGGTTGAACCGCCTGACCCTGAACGATGACTCCAGTGCGACCTTTGAGGGTCATGTTTATCTGGCGAATGGCCTGAAACTGGGCAATAGCACCATTACCTTTGGCGGGTCTGGCAACCAGACCATTGAGGCTGATATCCGCAACAGCACGGGCAAGCGGGGGTCTGTCGTTGTGAATAACAGCGGAACGACGAACAGGACTGTGACCTTTGAGGATGCTGTGGGCGCGACAGGGGTGGGCAACGATCTTGCACTAATCACGGTGAGCGATGGTGTGGCGCGGTTTAAGGGTGATGTTTTTGCACAGAGTGTCGGGGTCAGTTCGACCGATGGCGCAGAGTTCAAGGGCAATGTGACCACAGGCAGAGTCGGGATTCTGTTTGCCGGGCACAATGAGGCCAAAATCACCCTGAACGGCACGGCGAACCAGACTGTGACGGGCGACATCACCCCGGATTCCGACGGGCGTGGTCTTCTGGTCGTGAACAACGCAGGTGCCACCAATAGCAACAAAGTGACCTTTCACGGGTCAGTCGGTGCCGATGGGACGGCTCTCAAGCAGATCACGCTGAGCGCTGGCCGGACGACCTTTCACAGTGGTGTTTATGCCGATACGATCAATATCACCACAACCGACGCGACAGTTTTCAAGGGCCATGTCAAGGCAGAGACAGGGATCAAACTGGGCAACAACAGCGGTTCTGTGACCTTTAGCGGCACGGCCGGACAAACGGTGACGGGCAATATCACGACGGATGCGAATAATCAGGGGTCTATTATTATTGCCAACACCCACGCGGAGGGCGTGAGCTTCAAGGGGAGCCTGGGTACGAATAGTGCGAAGTTGGCCAACCTGACCCTGAGGGGCAACGCGACTGCGGCGAATGCGTCCAGAGCGTCCTTTGCGGGCAATGTTTATCTCAATGGCAATCTGACCCTGGGCGAGAACACCCGGGTCACGCTGAACGGGTCAGGCGATCAACAGATTTCAGCGACGATCACCAATGGGGGCACTGCCGGACGCGGTGATATTGTTGTGAACAACAGCGGTGGGACAGTGACCTTTGCCAACGCGGTGGGGGGCAGTGGCGGCGCATTGAAGCAGATCACACTGGACGACGGCCAGACTGTTTTTGAGGGTGCTGTTTATGCCGGAACGATCACGGTCAATTCTGCGGACGGGACGACCTTTAACGGTGCCGTCTCTGCGACGACCTTCAAATTCGGGGCCAGTGCCACTGCAAACAGCCGTGTGACCTTTGGTGGGTCAACCGCACAGACCATCACCCCTGCGATCACCACCGATTCCGCAAACAGCGGTGCGATCACCATTGCCAACACAGCCGGTGTGACCTTTGAGGGGAACCTGGGCGCGACCAATGCCAAACTGGCCCGTCTGACCCTGCACACCGGCACCAAAGCGACGCTT
Organism: Kiloniellaceae bacterium; assembly: GCA_965199245.1. Classification (GTDB taxonomy): domain Bacteria; phylum Pseudomonadota; class Alphaproteobacteria; order Kiloniellales; family Kiloniellaceae; genus Carbonatibacter. The sequence continues at coordinate 243,989 of CBDAQP010000001.1, read as the reverse complement.
GAACAGTCCGGTTACTTTGCCGGTAATGTCACACTCCGCAACAGGGCGACCCTGATTGTCGGTGATGCCAGCGATGTCACCGGCACCAATGGACGCGGGACAGGGGTGAGGGACGCGCAAACGATCACGGGCAACATTGTTGCGGGCGATGACGGACAGGGCGATCTGGAGATCAGGAACCGCTCAAGCCATGCCACGGGTCAAAAGGTGTCCTTTACGGGGTCAATCGGTACCGCAGAGGCTGCCCTGAACAGGATCACGGTTGCCGATGGGGAAACGACCTTTGGCGGTGATGTTTATGCGGGCAACCTGAATATCACCGCGCGCGATGCGACAACCTTCAAGGGGAATGTCTATCTGGCGACTGGCCTGAAACTGGGTCAAAACACCAGGGTCAGATTCAACGGAACAGACTCCCAAACGGTGGCTGGCAATATCACGAGCGCATCGGGGGGCAACTATGGCACGATCATCATCGACAACGATGACGGTGTGACCTTCGAGGGTGCATTGGGCGCAAGTGGTGCGAACAACGGGTTGCGTAGCCTGACTGTGAACGAGGATGCCAAAGTGACCTTTAACCAGCCTGTTTATCTGTCGGGTGATCTGACAGCGCACAGGAAGAGTACTCTCACCCTGGGGCCTGCCTTTGGCCAGCGGGAGGGGGATGCGGCAGATCAAGCGTTTATAACGGTGGGGGGTGATTTTAATCTCGGCACTGCGGATGCGGACAACAGTGTCAGGATTGCCTTTGACTCCTCCTTTACCGAGGGAGAGCAGAAACTGATCAACAAGGACTTGAGTGCAGCCATCGACAACGGCAAGCTGATCCTTGTGGAGAGTAATGTTTTAAAATACGAGCTTGCGACGGATGACGGGGGGAGCGTTATTGCGCGAGCCAAGGGCTTCAAGTCAGCAGGCGAGGTGTCGTCGAAGCTGGGCGTGTCGCCCTCTGAAGCCACTGTGCTTTTGGCGGCCTCGTCCCTTGCGAAGGATTTACCCGCGAACGACCCCGTGAAGAAGATTCTGCAGGAGGCGGCGCAGGCGGGGAATGAGGCCAAGGGCAAGCGGCTTGCGGCCCAGCTCACGCCGCAGATGACCGCGCTGGGCGGGGCGACGGCGGCGGTGGTCTCGACGGGGACACAGGTGGCGGGTGTGTTGAGCGAACGCCTGTCTGTCCAGCGCGGGGGAGACAGCCAGAGCGGATTTGTGCAGAGCGGATTTGCGACCGGGGGTGAGGGGCTGGACAGGGCCTTCTGGCTCAAGCCGTTTGGCAGTCGGGGCAAACAGGCGAAGGACAAAAAACAGAGGATTGACGGTTATGACACCTCTGCACGGGGCCTTGCGGTGGGTGTGGATGCGCCTGTGGGGGAACGGGGTCGTGTGGGGACGGCTCTGGCCTATAGCACCAGCCGGATGACGGGCAAGGGTGTTGGCGAGGATAAAACGGATGTCAGGAGCTGGCAGGTTTCTGTTTACGGGGATTACAGCACGGGGCGTTATTATGTGGACGGTCAGGTGGGCGTTGGGCGCAATGATGTGAGCACGACCTCGCGTGTGGCGGGTTTGAGGCGCAAGGCGGCTTATGACACGACCAGCCTGACGGCCTCTGTGGGGGGTGGTGTGCCAATTAACCTTGATGCGAGCACGACGCTGACCCCGACGGCGGGTCTGTCGTGGACGCGGGTGGGATCGGCGAACTACACCACGACGGGGGCGTTGAGCCTGAACCAGAAGATCACAGTGGGGTCGATTGATGCGGTTGTGGGTACGCTGGGCACCCGTATTCAAAGAGACATCACCCGCAAGCACTCAAACCGCACGCTGGTTCCCGTGGCGCGTGTGGGGCTGTCCTATGACTTTGCGGGGGAGCAAATGACGGCACGCGGCCGGTTCACCGGCGGAGGCAGCCGCTTTACGGTCAAGGGGGCGAAGGTCAGGAAGCTGTCAGGCACCGCAGGGGTGGGCCTGAGCTATAGTGCCCCGCGCTGGTCAATTGGTGCGGACTATGACCTGAGTGCCCGCCCCGGCTACACGGGCCACAGTGCCCGCCTGAATGCCAGGGTCAAGTTCTGACCTACCCTGTGAACTTGACCAACGGCAACCCCGAAAGGCAACAGCCTTTCGGGGTTCTGTTTTAAATGGGGAGGGCTCTCACTGGCGCAGGAAAAATGCGCCAAAAACTTCCGGGAGTTTTTCCCGAACTCCACGATCACGCCAGCGGCGGAAACGGTGTTGAGTGTTCTTCCAATCCCCAAAGTCCGGGGGCAGATCCCGCCAGGGTGTCCCTGTCCGCAGTATACCGCATGGGTCAAACAGGATCTGCTGCCCCGGCTTCCTGAAAACCCTGTCATCGTCATGGATAACGCAACATTTCACAAGCCACGCAAAATATCATCCGGAAAGCAGGGCATACCCTGCTCTTCCTGCCTCCTTATTCATCTGACTTCAACCCCATCGAACAAAAATTAACCCATCTCAAAGCCGTCAGAAAACAACTCCTTTTCTCCATTGAACAACTCTTCCAAATTGAATCATTTTATATGGGATAGGCTATAACCTCTGGAAGGCCGACCTTCGTCGCCTGGTGCGGTTAAACCGTCGCCGATTTTAAGCCAGTTCACCAAGGTCAATCAAAGGCCCCCACGGTATCGCCGTCTGTGTCCATAATTTGTACAATGGGCGTTTTCGTCGTCCTCAGCAGGGTTTTTGTCTGTTCCGGAAAATCAACACCAGTGACGATCATGCCGCTGGGATGCCAGGACAGCATATTGCGAATGAGGTCGTATTCGCGTTCCTCATCGTAATTGTTCACCCCAAACACTGGTTGCAGGGTCGTCCCATGAAGGCGGTTTGTGATGCTGTTCAAAACCTGGGCGAAGATGATGTTTTGTAAACTCGGCAAGATCACCCCAATCAGATCGGATTTTTTACTGGCGAGGGAGGAGGCCAGAACATTGCCGATTAGCCGATTTCACGGGCGGCCCTGATGACTTTTTCAACAGTCTTTGGGGAGACATCCATGTCACCGCGCAAGGCTCGCGAAACGGTCATTTTACTGACTCCGGCAACCGCCGCCACAGCCGCCAGTGTTTTACGTTTTTCCATGATGGGTTCAGGCACCTTGCGTTGAAAAAAGAGTCACAAATTATTGCCAATCGCTACACTTTCTGCAAGGATACCCTGCGTCAGGCCCTTTTTGGGTCACGGCATTTGAGAGTTGCTCATGTGTCGCCTTAAAATTTTATTATGACGGGAATTTTTCAATGTTGGGATTGAGAGCGACTGCCTTGACCATCTTGGCTGTTGTCGCATTTTTTAGGCCTGCGGTTGCTGAAATTGATTTCAGTGGTAAAACGATTGAGTGGGTGATTCCCTTTTCAGAAACGGGTGGGTCTGCCAAGTGGGCCAATTTTTTCGCGCCTTTGTTGTCCGAGGAATTACCGGGCAAGCCGACCGTTGTGGTGAAATTCATGCCCGGCGCAGGGGGAACAAAGGGCGCGAACTGGTTTCAAAAGCAAAAGCACAGGGATGGAACCCTGTTGCTGGGCACTTCTGGTTCCACCCAGTTTGCCTATCTGCTCAATGATCCGCGTGTGCGCTATGAATATCGCGACTGGTTTCCGGTCATGGCTTCGGGGACAGGGGGTGTTGCCTATTTGAACCAGGAAGACGGCAAAAAGTTTGACGGCACAGCCAATGCCTTGAAAGGACAGAGTTTTATTTACGGCTCTCAAGGCGCAACGCGTCTTGATCTGGTGCCACAACTGGCGTGGAAAATGTTGGGGCTGGCGGTGGAGCCTGTTTTTGGTATCAAGGGGCGGGGTGATGGGCGTTTGATGTTTGAGCGTGGTGAGGCCACCATCGACTATCAAACCTCGTCGTCCTATCTCAAGGGGTCGATGGCTCTTGTCGAGCAAGGCAAGGCCGTTCCGATGATGAGTTGGGGGGCCCTGTCTGCGGATGGTGAGGTGGTGCGTGATCCCACCTTCCCTGATTTGCCGACCTTCAAGGAAGTCTGTGCAAAAACGGAGGGCTGTGAAACGAGTGGTGAGGCGTGGGAGGCATGGAAAGCCTTTTTTGCCTCTGGCTTTCCCGTCCAAAAGCTGGCGTTCTTGCCCGCAGGCACACCACAGGAGGTCGTTGATGTTTACACCCGCGCTTTTGATGCTGTTCGCGCCCGTCCTGATTTTGCAGACATATCCGCAAGCCGCGTCGGGCGTTATCCTGTCTTTACGGGGACAGCTGCCAAAGCGGCCCTTGAACGCGCCATTTCTGTATCCGATCAGGCCAGAATTTTCGTCCGCGACTGGCTCAGTGCCGACTATGGCGTTGTGCTCAAGTAACCTGTGGTTTTTGTGATCCTGCGCTGACCTCCTTGTGGAGGAAAAGGCGTCGCCGGAATGCATATTTTTGACGCGGAGAAAGTCACGGGTGGATATCCTTGACACAGCCTTGTTGGCACTGTCCCAGGCTTGGGGGGTCATCCTCCAGCCTGGTGTCCTGGGCTATTTGATGGCGGGTGTGTGTTTGGGGCTGGCGATTGGGTTTTTTCCCGGCCTTGGGGGGATTGCGGGGCTGTCTTTGCTCCTGCCCTTTATGTATGGGATGGATCCCGTTTATGGCCTCGCCCTCATGATCGGTTTGCTGGCTGTTGTGCCAACCTCTGATACCTTTGCCTCTGTTTTGATTGGTATCCCGGGGTCTTCGGCGTCACAGGCCACCGTACTTGACGGATTTTCGATGGCCAAAAAGGGACAGGCTGCCCGGGCACTGTCAGCGGCCTTTGCCTCATCAATGTTTGGCGGGATTATTGGTGCCTGTTTTCTGACCGTTTTTATTTTGGTGGCCCGTCCCGTTGTCATGGCCTTTGGCTTGCCTGAAATGTTGATGGTGACACTTTTCGGTCTGTCGATGGTTGCGATTTTGGCGGGTCGCCTCCCGCTCAAGGGTCTGGCTGCGGCGGGTCTGGGCTTGATGGTCGGTACGATTGGCGAAGCCGCCGCAGGCGGCAGTCTGCGGATGGCCAGCTATGACCTTCCTTATCTGGCAGATGGCCTCAAGCTGGTTATTGTGGGCCTCGGTCTTTTTGCCTTTCCTGAAATTGTCTCGCTCCTGCGTCAAGACCGCGCCATTTCGACAGAGGCAACGCTGGGCGGCAATTGGTTTGATGGTGTGCGCGACTGGTTCAAAAACAAATGGCTTTCTGTGCGTTGCTCCCTCATCGGTGTTGTCGTTGGTGTGATTCCGGGTCTTGGGGGGTCGGTTGTGGATTGGATTGCCTATGGTCACGCTGTGCAATCATCCCGGGACAAATCGAAGTTTGGCACAGGCGACGTTCGTGGGGTCATCGGCCCTGAAAGCTCTAACAATGCCAAGGAAGGCGGTGGACTTGTCCCGACCCTGTTACTTGGCATTCCGGGGTCGGGGTCAATGGCGATTTTTATCGGGGCTGTGGCGTTGCTCGGATCGGGTGAAATCGAAGTCGGGCCGAGTATGTTGAGAAACAATCTCGATATGACCTATGCGATTGTCTGGTTGCTGGCCCTTGCCAATCTCTTTGGAACCTTGCTGTGTATTGCCTCGTCCGGGGTTGTGGCGCGATTGACAACTATTCGTTTTACATTGCTCGCGCCTTTTTTGTTTATGTTGATCAGCTTTGCGGCTTTTCAGTCTGGACAGTCTTTTGAAGACCTCCTCGCCTTGTTGGTCATAGGTGTGGTCGGTCTTTTCCTGCGTCGCTTTGACTGGTCGCGCCCTGCTTTTTTGATTGGCTTTGTGCTTTCTGGCCCGGTTGAAGTTTTCACCAATCAGGCCTTTCAGATCGCCAGCTTTCGCTTTCGCAAGAGCTTTGAGGACGGGGTTGAGTACCTGTTTAGTCCCATTGTAATGGTTTTGATTGTGATGACGGTGATCTCTGTCGTTCTGGGGTTGCGCCACTCTGGAAAAATCTCTGCAGAGGGAACGGTTCATTCTGGCAGCAAACGCGCACCGATGATTTTTCTGGGGCTGATTGTCGCCTATCTGCTGGTTGCTGTGATCGATAGCTTTGCCATTCCGGATATGAACATGACGGATAAGATTGTTCCCTTGGTGGTCGGTAGTTTTTCATTGCTCTGTTGTCTGGCGGTTTTTGTGCAGATGATCTGCCAACCCGAAGGCCATCGCGTTTTTGCGGATAAGGAGGTTGCGGGCGAGGATGCCGAGGCTCCGCATGGTTTGTGGTCAACGTTGTCGTGGTTTTTTGGCTTGATCGTGCTGACCTATGCGGTGGGCTTTATCCTCGCGCTCGTTGGTTTTCTGGGCGCGTTTTTGCGCGTGCGTGCGGGACTGGGCTGGGCCTCGACCCTGGGGTTGTCGGCGTGTGGCATCGGTTTCCTGTGTCTGTTCGCTGCCGTGTTGAACCGCGATTTCCCTCCCGGCCTCTTGCAGGCGACCGTTTCCTTGCCGTGGCCCCTGAAGTAACTCCCGAGACAAGAGGTCAGGTGAAATGACACAGACAGCCCTTCCCTATCTGTTCATGCGCGGGGGGACGTCGCGCGGACTTTATTTCAGGCGTGCAAATTTACCGCAGGATCGCCCCACACTATCGCGGGTTTTGGCGCGTGCGCTCGGGGCGGGTCATCCTCTGAATATTGATGGGCTGGGTGGTGGTGCGGCGGTGACGACAAAGGTCGCCATGCTGTCCGGCTCAGATGATCCCTGGGCCGAGGTTGATTATTTTTTTGCCCAGGTTGCGGTTGAACGCGAAGAGGTTGATTTCAAACCAACCTGCGGCAATATCCTCTCTGGTGTGGGGCCAGCCGCCATTGAAATGGGTTTGATAACCCCCCGTTCCGATGTCACAGAGGTTAAAATCCGTTGTGTCAATACGGGTGCGCGTGTGCGGGCCACTGTTCAGACCCCGGGGGGGAGGGTTTGTTATGAGGGCGACTATGCACTGGGTGGTGTGCCGGGGACAGCCGCGCCGGTTGAACTCTTGTTCCTTGATGTCGTGGGGTCGCTGACCGGAGCCTTGTTGCCTACGGGTCGCCTGCGCGATTGCTTTGATGGTGTGACTGTGACCTGTTTGGATGTGGCCATGCCACTTGTCATTGCCCGTGCCGATGAGCTTGGCGTGACAGGTTATGAATCCGCGAAAGATCTTGATGAAAATGTCGATTTTTTTGAACAGATTGAAACCATCCGGCGGCTGGCGGGGGAGGCCATGGGATTGGGTGATGTTTCGGGGTCTGTTGTGCCGAAATTTGCTGTCATTGCCCCGGCCCGGCAGGGCGGTCACCTGGCGGTGCGCTACTTTATGCCGTGGAAAACCCACCCGGGCATGGCGGTCACCGGGGGGCAGTGTTTGGCGGCCTGCGCCCTGAGCGTGGGGACTGTTTCAGATGGTCTTTTGACCCGCCCCCCGTTGTCACCTGCTACGGTGATCCTGGAACACCCGTCCGGCTGTTTGGAGGTTGTGGTGGATTTTGAAACGGAGGGCGGCTTTGACCTCAAGACCGCAGGGGTGGTGCGCACCGCGCGAAAGCTGGCGGATGGTGCGCTTTATATCCCGCAAAATATCTGGTCGCAGACTGACGACGCGTAACGGGAGACTCTGTTCCTTGACTCTGAATATTATTGCGCTGGATGGCGATGGGATCAGCACAGAAATTTTAGAAGCCACGCTTGCGATTTTGGCGGTGTGTGACACCGGGATTCGGATCGAGCAGGCGGAGGTTGGCTTTCGCGCACTTGAAAAACATGGAACAACACTCCCCGACGTTGTGCTCAATCGGGTACGGGATGCAGATGGTCTGATCCTTGGGCCAGTGTCGCACATGGACTATCCCCCTGTTGATCAGGGGGGTGTGAATCCCTCTGGCGTCTTGCGCAAGACACTTGACCTTTACGCGAATATCCGACCTGCAAAATCCTTTGCGGGGGTGGAGACCCCAACGGGTCAGGCGATTGATCTGGTCACGGTGCGCGAAAATACCGAAGGCTTCTACGCAGATCGTACGATGGTTCAAGGCAGTGGTGAATTTATGCCCAGTTCTGATCTTGCGCTGGCCGTGCGCAAGATTTCACGGGGCAATTCGCGGCGCATTGCTGAACGGGCCTTTGAATTGGCCCGCCACAGAGGTCAAGGCGTTTGTGCTCTTCACAAGGCCAACGTCCTACGGATGAGCGACGGCCTCTTTTTAGAAGAAGTCCGCCGCACGGCCCACCAGTTTCCGACAGTGGCCTATGAAGAACTGTTGGTTGATGCCGCCGCCGCGTTGCTGGTGCGGACACCGTCACGGTTCGGGGTTTTGGTCACAACCAATATGTTTGGTGATATTCTCTCTGACCTCGCGGCGGAACTTGCGGGTGGTTTGGGGCTGGCGGGATCACTTAATCAGGGCGACGCCCACGCCATGGCACAGGCCCAACATGGATCCGCGCCCACCCTTGCCAATCAAAATCTGGCAAACCCGACGTCTTTGATCCTCTCTGTGGCGCAGTTGTTGCGGTGGCTTGCCCACCAGCACAACCGCCCTGAATGTGCACAGGCCGCCCATCGGATTGAGCAGGCGGTGGCTGTTTGCCTGTCCCGTCCGCAAACGCGCACGGCAGATTTGGGCGGTGTTCTGGGCACAAGGGAATTTAACAGGGGCGTGATTGAAAAATTGCGCGAAAGCTAGAGGTCACCCCGTCAAGCCGTCTTGTTTTTTTGCTTGCCAGCGACCGGCGAACAGCCTATCTTCCGCCCTGGTTCGGGGCCGTAGCTCAGTTGGGAGAGCGCTACAATGGCATTGTAGAGGTCAGGGGTTCGATTCCCCTCGGCTCCACCACTCCCCCCACAGGTACTGTTCAGTCACGTCTTGCTCCCGGGATTTTCCTCCCGGGATTTTCTGTCGTGGTGCATGCGGTTCAACAGGTCAAGCAGGGTGTTATAATCCTTTTCACCGAGCCTTTTTTTATAGTCATCAACAATCTCAAGGGCGCGGTTGCAGTTGCGGACGATGATCTGCTTGCCGTCTGCTGTGATGGCAAGTTTTTGGCGTCTGCGATCCCGTCCGTCCTGATTTTGTCTCATCAGGCCCCGTGCGCACATGTTGCGCGTGATGCGGGTCAGACTGGGCGGCAAAAGACACGCGCGTTCAGCCAATCGTTTCGCATCCTGGGGGCCAAATTCGTCCAGGACGCGCAGAACCCGCCATTGTTGTTCTGTCAGCTCACAGTCCGCGAGCATGTCACGAATAGGGGCCATAATGCTTTCGCGCGCGCGGATTAACGCAATGGGCAGAGACTGCGATGTTTTGGGGAGTTCGTGTTCGTGAGTCTCTGTCATCCTTGTAAAGTCCATTTGCTTAAAATGTGAAGCCTCTCAAAGCGTCAAGCCTGCGTTGTTTGGCAAAAAAGGTTGAGCGCACCAGGCGACACGGAACAAGGCTTTGAGAAGCGCGCCTTTGTTTCGTGAGAAAATGAACACAGGTGCGTGAAGAAGAAACCCCTAATCCCGCCTTAAATCAAATACAAAATGTGTGAGGTGCTCAATAGATCAGGCGCAACAGTCCGAGTGTGAGTACAGGGAATGCGACGAGGATAGCAGTTCGGATAATGTCAGACGCGACAAAGGGGAGGATGTATTTATAGGTTTGGGTCATCCGGGTTGAGCGATCCATCGCACAGATGACAAAAAGGTTCATGCCCACAGGTGGTGTAATCAACCCGACTTCGACCACGATTAAAACCAGAATTCCGAACCAAAGCGCAGTTTCCTCCACCGTCAACCCGAAATCCAGTGTTGAGACGATCGGAAAAAAAATCGGTACGGTCAGGAGGATCATCGACAGGCTGTCCATCACGCAACCGAAGATCAGATAGATGCAAAGAATCACGATCAGGATTGTCCAGGGCGAGACCTCCAGCCCGACAACGAAGAGTGATATTTCTTGTGGGACATGAGTCAGTGCCAAAAAGGCATTATAAAACCCTGCGCCAAGGACGATGAGAAAAATCATTGCTGTATTCTGCGCTGTTTTCATCAGGGCATCTGCCAGAGAAGACCCCGTCAACCCGCCTGTAAATAACGCGATCAAGCCAGTCCCCGCACACCCGATGGCCGCCGCTTCAGTCGGGGTAAACCAGCCAAAATAGATCCCCCCAACCACAAGGAAAAAAACAAAAATCACTGGCCATACCCGCGACAACGCCAGCAGACGCTGTCGCCAGGGCAGGCGTTCCATCACGCTGGAATTTCCGGGAGAAACGGCGACAATGAGACGGATGACGACCACGTAGCCAATGGCGGCGAGGAGTCCGGGAACGAAGGCGGCAACAAACAATTTGGCGATGTTTTGCTCGGTCAGAACAGCGTAGATCACCAGCACCACCGAAGGCGGGATTAGAATGCCCAATGTGCCCCCTGCTGCAAGTGTTGCTGTCGAAAGTCCACCCGAATAGCCGTAGTGTTTCAATTCTGGTAACGCGACTTGTCCCATCGTGGCGGCAGTGGCGAGAGACGAGCCACAGATTGCGCCAAACCCTGCACAGGCACCGACTGATGCCATCGCAACACCGCCTTTGCGATGACCAAGAAACGCCTCTACTGCCTTGAACAGGGCCTGGCTCATCCCGCCGAGGGTTGCGAATTGTCCCATGAGCAAAAAGAGTGGCACGATTGATAAGGAATAGTTTGAAAATGTCGTATAAACCTGTCCTTTGAGTTGGGCGAGCACAACGAGCGGCCCACCCATGGCCATCGTCGTCCCGACCATCCCGACGCTCAGCATCGCCAGACCAATGGGCATACGAAGAAAGATCAGCACCAGCAACAGGGGCAAGGAAGACAGACCAAGCGCGAGGTTACTCATGGAGTCCGCTGTCCGTCATGTGCAAAGATATCTGTCACACGGTCCCAAATCACATACAGTCCGACAGATGCGGCGAGTCCGGCAATGACGGTGCAGGTCGCATAGGGCCACCAGAGGGGCATTTGCAGGAGGAATGTTGTTTCTCCATAGCGGAACTTTTCAAAAGTCGCCAGTGATATCCGCCATGTCACAAGGAACAGAATGGCTGTCAACAGCACGTCCCAAACGAGGGCAAGAACCGCATTAAACCGATGACCGAAAAAACCCGTGAAAATATCCACCATGGCATGGGCGCGGTTCAGTTGGCACAAAGGCAGAAAAGCGAACACGGCAATGGCCACGCCTGCCTCGACCAACTCGTAATCGCCGTCGATGGGGCCAAAGGCCCGCAACAATTCAGCCAAACCACCAAAATTTGACACGGCATCCAGATGCCCGACTGTGTTGAGGCCCCGTCCAATGATACTGGTCGTCGTTGTCAGCACAAGACCAATCAAAACCGCACCACCCATCAGTGCCAGAGCGCAGGCGACTCTTGTGACGATTCTGTGCACGAAACATGCTTCCTTATCGTGTGGCACGGCCTCACCACGCGGCGACTGACTCTACCTGGTATAATCTGCAATCAATTTGCGGGCCTCGTCAATCAGTGCCTGGGCGTCGATGCCTTTGCGTTCCATGTCGGTGACCCAGGTTTCATAGACTGGCGCAGCAGCGGCTTTCCAATTGGCGATCTCTGCGTTATCCAGCCGGATAATAGTGTTGCCATTATCCACAGCCATTTTTCGTGCGGGCGCGTCGGCGGCAGCCTGTGCGGTGGCCGCAAAGACCGAGAACGCTTCACCGGAACTGTCGTCAATGGCTTTTTTCAGATCATCGGGCAGGCTGTTGAATTTGGCCTTGTTCATCGCCAGTACGAATGTCAGCGTATAAAGGGCCTCATCACCAAACTCCGTGTGGTTGCCGACCAGCTCTGCGACCTTCAGCGGGGCGGTGACTTCCCAGGGCAGGGTTGCTGCATCAATCACACCTTTCGAGAGTGATTCTGACACGGCGGGAACGGGCATTCCGACAGGTGTGGCACCCAGCTTTTTCAGCAAGGAGTTTACCATGCGCGAGCCACCACGAACCTTGACCCCGCGCATGTCGTCCACGGAAGAAATGGGGTTTTTGGAATGGATCGTGCCAGGGCCATGCACCCATGTCCCGAGGATTTTCAGATCGGCGAATTCTGTCTTCTCCATATGGCGTTCGAACATCTGCCAGAAAGCGCGAGAGGCCGCCGGAGCATCTGTCATCATGAAAGGGAGTTCGAAAACCTCGGTGCGTGGGAAACGACCCGGTGTGTAACCGACAACGGTCCAGACAACATCAACAATGCCGTCGCGGGCCTGATCAATCAGTTGCGGCGGTGTGCCACCAAGCTGCATGGCAGGATAGATGTCCACAGCAATTCTGCCGCCGGAGGCTTTCTGCACATCCTCGACCCATTTTCCGAGCGTCAGCTTTGCCGCGCTGGTCTGCGGTGGCAGGAAATGATGAACGCGCAGGGTGACATCCTGTGCAAACGTCCCGGCAGATAAGCCAACCACCAAACCAACTGTCAGGGTCGCCGCAACCATGGCGGAACCAAAAATATTTCCTATATATCGAATGTTCAATTTTTTGCTCCCCGTGATTGTTGTATCGACAAAAGCCAAAACACGCCACCTTCTCCCGGTCAAAAAGGACAAGCGGCCAGTCAAAAAAAGAGACTGCGCAGACAGCCTGCCGTGTGACTTTATCTTTTTAAAAGTCTCACTTCCCTAAACAGGTCGTATCTTATAGTAGCCTATGTGTCCATTGAATAAAGTGTGTCCATTGAATAAAGTTTAAAAATTTCAAGCCCCGGGGGTTGGTGTTTCCGGAAATATTCAAATGGCGTTTGTCTTGTGATTTTGTTAAAGTTGATCCCGCACAACCTGCCCCTCCTTTAAGGCAAAAACGCACCGGCAGTCCTGGAGCTCATCCAACGGCACAGTCAAGGGATCCATGTTCAGGACGACGATATCGGCAACCATACCCGGCGCAAGTGTCCCGCGAAAGCTTTCATGGCGCATTGCCCAACATCCCCCCCCAATGTAGGCATCAAGTGCTTCTGTGCGTTTCGTCGCTTCGCCGGGGCCGATTATCTCGCCTGTTGTTCCAAGCCGATTGACTGCATGACACAGGTTTATCCACGGAGAAAGCGGCCCGGTGGGCGCGTCAGAACTGAAAACCAAAGACGCACCCGCCGCCAGAACACTGGCCCCCGGATAGACAACACCCTGCACCCGATCCCCCAATCCTCGCGCGATATTTGCGCCCATGCGCTGTAGAAAACCCGGTTGCATCACCACGGCGATTCTTGCCTGTGCGGCGCGTGCCAAACCGTTTTGAGGAGGGACGAAGAAATGCTCGATCCGGTGGCGGCGTTCTGTGTCGTCACCCTGTGCTTTTGCGAGGCCGGACAACACCCGGTCGATGCCGTGATCTCCTGTTGCATGCACGGCAATTCGCCAACCATCTGCATGGGCCTGGGCGAATTGGTGTTCGAGCACACCTTTGGGGTGCATCAGATCACCTCGCTCACCCGTGTCGTCATAAGGCCGACTGAGTGCGCCTGTGCGTCCCCCGATGATGCCATCGGCGAAAAACTTGAGGGTTTCATTTGACCAGTCACGCCCCCATTCTGGCACGAGACCGCGCCCTGCGGCGTCATGGGCGGTCAATTCATTCATGAAGCCGAGTCGTACGGGTATATTGTTCTGCGCACGCAATTTTGCCCAAATTGCGGCTTCCTTGTCATAGCCGAGGGTAAAGCCGACAGCCGCTTCGACAAGAGACGTCAGCCCAAATGACACGCAATCCCGGAGAACGGTGCGGATTTCGGACAGGATCATGTCATCCGGTGGCGCAGGTGCCTGTGCAAAGACCCAACCGGCGGCACCTTCATTGGCTTGACCGGTGAGGGCTCCGTTGGTGTCGCGGGCAAATGTGCCACTGTTTACCTTTGGCACGGTGTGGTGCAAACCGAGTTCTTTCATCGCGGCTGTGTTCATCACGGCGACATGACCACAGTAACGCCTCAGCAGAACGGGACTGTCAGGGAAGCGGGTATCGAGTTCTGCCAATGTGGGCAAGCGTTGTTCTTTAAATGTGTCCTCAATCAGCACCGCGCCCTGTCGCCAGCCGCCAAAACGTCGCTCTGGTGGGATCTGTTCAAGTGCATCAAGAAGCGTGTCAACCGAACGCACCCCCGCCGTTGCAATATCGAGTTGCAACCGGAACAGGGCCAGTGGGAAAATATGCAGATGGGCATCAGTCAATCCTGGTAAGCAGACACGCCCCCCGAGGGGACGCACAATACCTTCTGCCGCCGTCGTGATGAACCCCTTTGCGATGGACAGTGTCTCTTTGTATCCCGAGCCTCTGTGCAGGCCTGTAAAAGCCTGTTGATAAAATCGACCATCCGTCAGTCGCACCGGGCTACCCCCTGTTCTCGGTTAATTTTTCTGTGTGCAAGGGTAACAAACCAGATTGATTGAGTCACAGGGAGATTGCTTTGATGTCTGGTCTATAATGGTTATCCGACCTGGCTTTAAGACCCATACCCGCCGAAGAATAGTTGATGCCCTGGAGCCTGTGCACCGTCTCTGGTGTGCTGTGACTGATCCCCTGACATTTGTGAGCCATTGCATTATTAAAAATGATTTGACAGGGTAAAGCATTCTGTTACGGTGAAAATTAACACGTTAATTAAAGCCGTGTTTAGGAGAAAAAAGCCCTCTTGGGGAAAGGTCGCGTTTAAGGAAAAAGCTGTGCCGCACATTATCATTGATTATTCGGCGAATCTCGAAAACGATGTTGATTTTTCTGCCCTTTGTGAACATTTGCGTCAGGCGGCGACGGCGATTGATGCCTTTCCTGATGCGGGGATTCGGGTGCGGGCCATTGCGGCGCATCACTATGCCATTGCCGATGGCAACCCGCGCCACGGTTATATTGATATTTCTGTTCGCTTGCGCGCAGGTCGTGCGCCTGCGGTGAAAGAATCCGCGACGTCACTGCTGTTCGCGGCGGCGCAGTCTTTTTTGCGGCCCTGTCTCGATACACAGCCCCTGGCCCTATCGCTTGAAATGCGCGATATTGATCCTGCCCTGTCGCCCAGGACGGGGACAATCCGTGATTATTTGGAGTCATGACGATGTCTGTCCTTGCCGAAAATATTGAAAAATTGAACGGCTATCTGGCCCGCTTTAAAGAATCCGGTTTGAAAAACAGGATTGCGGGTTGCGATGTCGCGGGCGGTGCGGGCGTGTTTCAGACCTCTTCCCCTGTTGATAAAACCGTGATTTGCGATGTGGCCCGTGCCGATGCGGCAGACCTTGACAAGGCGGCGACGGCAGCGCACGCGGCCTTTGCAAGCTGGCGGGAAATTCCGGCAACCGAACGGCGCAGGATTTTATTGGCGGTTGCCGACGGGATTGAGGCGCGAGCTGAAGAAATCGCCCTCTGTGAGTGTTGGGACACGGGGCAAACCCTGCGCTTTATGTCCAAGGCGGCTTTGCGTGGTGCGGAGAACTTTCGCTATTTCGCTGATCAAGCCATTCAGGCCCGCGATGGGCAACATCTGAAATCCCCGACTTTGATGAATGTGACGACCCGTGTTCCCATCGGCCCGGTTGGGGTGATTACGCCGTGGAATACGCCCTTTATGCTCTCGACCTGGAAAATCGCGCCGGCACTGGCGGCGGGCTGTACCGTAGTGCATAAACCCGCCGAAGACAGTCCCCTGACCGCCCGCCTGCTTGTGGAGATTGCCGAGGACGCGGGACTGCCGCCGGGGGTGCTCAACACAGTCAACGGCTATGGTTATGACACGGGTCAACAGCTGTGTGAACACCCGTTGATTCGAGCCATTGCCTTTGTGGGGGAAAGTCGCACGGGGAGCCTGATTGCCAAACAGGGGGCGGACACGCTCAAGCGGATTCATATGGAACTGGGCGGCAAGAATCCGGTCATTGTTTTTGATGATGCTGATCTTGACCGTGCACTGGATGCCGTCATTTTTATGATCTATTCGATCAATGGGGAACGCTGTACCTCGTCTTCGCGGCTGTTGATACAGGACACAATCCGCGCGGATTTTGAACAAAAACTTGCACAGCGGGTCAACAGAATACGGGTTGGTCATCCGCTCGACCCTGCGACCGAGGTCGGGCCGCTAGTCAGTGAAACCCATTATAACAAGGTCAAAAGCTATTTTGACATCGCCAGAGAAGACGGCGCAACCCTCGCTGCCGGGGGGAGCACACTGGGCAACGACGGTTATTTTGTTCGCCCGACACTCCTGACCAATGCGACCAACCGGATGCGGATTGCCCGCGAAGAAATCTTTGGCCCTGTCCTGACCTCCATTGCCTTTAAAACAGAGCAAGACGCCCTTGAAATGGCCAATGACACCCCTTACGGCCTGTCGGGTTATCTCTGGACCAATGATCTGCAACGCGCCCTACGCTTTACAGACCGGCTGGAGGCCGGAATGATTTGGGTCAATAGCGAAAACGTGCGCCATCTCCCCACCCCCTTTGGCGGTGTCAAGGCCAGTGGCATCGGGCGCGATGGGGGGGACTGGAGTTTTGAATTTTACATGGAACAAAAGCATATCGGCTTTGCAACCGGGGCGCATAGGATCATGCGTCTGGGGGCAGAATAAAACCAAAACCCGCCCCAAGCGGGGTCATCTGTGAACAGGAGTCATCACAATGCCGCTTCCGATAGCGAATCTCTATCCCGGTTTTAATATTGTGCGTCTCAGCCATATCTGTTTGAACGTCGCCGACCTTGCGGCGTCGCGCAAGTTTTATTGTGATATTCTCGGGCTTCAGGTGGCGGATGAAGACCCCGGTCATATCTATCTCCGTGCGATGGAAGAACGCGGGCATCATAGCGTGATTTTAAAAAAATCCGACCGGCCCGGAACGGTGGAGGTCATGGGGTTTAAAACCTTTGATGACGCCGACCTTGATAAACTCGCTACGTTTTTCACCGCCGAGGGACACCCGGTTCAATGGGTTGAACGTCCCTTTCAGGGGCGGACGCTTCTGACAGCAGATAACATGGGCATTCCGCTTGAATTTTATCATAAGATGGATCGTCTCGCGCCTATTCATCAACACTACGCGCTTTATCGCGGAGTGAAGCCGTTACGGATTGACCATTTTAACTGCTTTTCACACAACGTTGATGACAGTGTGGCGTTCTATAGTGAGCTGGGGTTCCGTGTCACAGAATACACTGAGGACGAAGACAGCAAACGGCTTTGGGCTGCGTGGATGCATCGCAAGGGTGGGGTGCATGATATGGCCTTTACCAATGGGGCTGGCCCGCGTTTGCATCATGTTGCGTTTTGGGTTCCAACGCCGCTGAACATTATTGATTTGCTGGATTTAATGTCCACAACGGGCTATGTGGATCACATTGAGCGCGGGCCGGGGCGTCACGGTATTTCAAATGCTTTTTTCCTCTATATCCTCGATCCTGATGGGCATCGTGTTGAAATCTATTGTTCCGACTATCAAACTGTTGATCCGGATCTTGAACCGATCAAATGGGACTTGAAAGACCCGCAACGCCAGACCCTCTGGGGGGCACCTGCCCCCGAAAGCTGGTTTACTCACGGCACCCGCTTTGTCGGCGTTCCGCAACGTGAACCAGACCTGAAGGCCACGCCCATTATCGCGCCCTGATCCCCCTAACCTCCACGGAATTAAAGAGGAGACCAAAAATGGCCTTGGCAAGTTTTCGCGCCGATGGGGCGCGATTCTATGGGGCAATCACGCCAGAGGGCGCAATTGCCCTGTCCCCACAGTTCCCACAGTGGGCGACACTTTACGACGCGGTTGTTGCGGGCGGACTTGATGAACTCATGACCGCCGCGCAGGGGCAAGCGGCGACCCATCGTGATTTTGTGTATGATATGGTTTTGCCCGATGCGCGGCGCATCCTCTGCGTTGGAGTGAATTTTCCTGATCGTAATGCGGAATATAGGGACGGCACGGCCCAGCCGCAGTATATGTCGCTTTTTCCCCGCTTTGCCAGTGGGTTCACCGGACATGACTGTCCCTTGATTCGTCCCCCTGAAAGCGAAACGCTCGATTATGAGGGGGAGGTCGCTGTTGTGATTGGCAAAGAGGGCCGCCGGATCAAGGCCACAGCGGCCTACGACCATATCGCGGCCTTGACTCTTTGTAACGAGGGGACAATCCGTGACTGGGTGCGTCATGCCAAATTCAACGTCACGCAGGGTAAGAACTGGGATCGTTCCGGGGCAATGGGGCCGTGGCTTGTGCCGTTTCGCGACCCGGCCCAACTGGATCAGGCCCGAATCACGACCCATGTCAATGGTGAGTCGCGTCAGGATGACAGCCTCAATCGCATGATTTTCCCCATTCGCGAAGAAATTGCCTATATTTCGACCTTTATGACTCTGCGCCCTGGCGATGTGATTGTGACGGGGACGCCGACCGGAGCAGGGGCGCGCTTTGATCCGCCGCGCTATCTCGAACCCGGCGATGTGGTCGAGGTCACGGTTGACGGAATTGGAACCTTGCGCAACAGGGTAGAGGACGAAATCCTGTGACCGCCAAGATGACTCCGGACGACCACGCCCGCGCCGCCGCTGACCTGTTACAGGCGGAATCAACGCGCGAACAAATCACCCTCCTGACCCTGCGTCATCCTGATATGACGATGGATGATGCCTATGCCATCCAAAATGCCATTTTTCGGGCCAAGCTGGCGGCGGGCCGTCGGCTGGTGGGGTGGAAAATCGGTTTGACCTCGCGCGCCATGCAGTCCGCGCTGGGTATTGATATTCCCGATAGCGGGTTGCTTTTTGATGATATGATTTTTGAACAGGGGACGACGGTTCCGGCGGGGCGTTTTATCCAGCCGCGTATCGAGGTTGAACTGGCCTTTGTCATGAAACAGGCATTGGGGGGGGCTGATCTCACCCGTCGCGATGTTCTCGCGGCAACCGGTTATCTGGCCCCTGCTATCGAGATTCTGGATACCCGCATTCACCGAACCGACCCCCAAACGGGGCAGGCGCGCACTGTTCTGGATACAATTAGTGACAATGCCGCCAATGCGGGAATTGTTCTGGGTCGGGAACGTCATGGCATTGATGATTTTGATTTGCGTTGGGTGGGGGCCCTGACCTTTCGCGATGGCGTGATCGAGGAAACCGGATTGGGGGCTGGTGTTTTGAATGACCCCGTCGAAAGTGTGGTCTGGCTGGCCCGTCGGATGGCCCAATATGGTCAGTCCATCGCCCCGGGGCAGGTGATCCTGTCGGGCAGTTTTATCCGTCCTGTCGAATGTCCCCCCGGGACAAACATTCGCGCCGATTTTGGGGCCTTTGGATCGGTTGAGATTAACTTCGCACAGGAGGAAAACCATCATGCCCGCACCACATAATCCCTTCAAGGCCGCATTGCGTACGGACAGGCCGCAGATGGGCTGCTGGCTTGGTCTGGCGGATCCCTACAGTGCCGAAATCGCGGCGGGAGCCGGATTTGACTGGCTGATGATTGATGGCGAACATGCGCCCAATGATTTGCGGTCGATTATGGCACAGCTTCAGGTCATTAAGGGGTCGCCAAGCCCTGCGATTGTCCGTCCGGTTGTCGGTGAAACATGGATGATTAAACAGCTCCTGGATGCCGGGGCGCAGACCCTGTTGATTCCAATGGTCGAAAGCGCGGATCAGGCCCGCGAACTGGTGCGCGCAGTGACCTATCCGCCCCACGGTGTGCGCGGGGTCGGGTCGGCTTTGGCCCGTGCGTCTGACTTTGCCGCCATTCCCGACTATCTGACCACGGCCCGCGATGAAATCTGTCTGTTGGTTCAGGTTGAAAACCGCAAGGGCCTGGCGGCCCTCGATGACATTTTGACAGTCGGGGGAATTGACGGTGTTTTTATCGGCCCCTCTGATCTCGCGGCGGATTTGGGGCATATTGGACAGCTTGCTGCTGTCGAAGACACTGTCCTTGATGCCTTGCGCCGCATCGCCGCATCGGGCAAGGCGGCGGGGGTCATGGCCTTGCAACCGGATTTACAAAAATCCTGTTTGGCGGCGGGTGCGCGTTTTATGGCAACTGCAATCGATGTGACACTGTTCGCAAGCACCCTGCGCCAGGCCGCCCGCGCCGCTGCCGCCCTGCGCTGATCTGCGCTGTGTTTATACCATTTCCTGAAAGTTAGAACCCATGGGGCCATTTTCTGTATCCAATGGACATGATTTTCGATGGCCTGTCGGTGAGGTTGTTCCATGCGTCACAACAGAGGGAAACGATCTGGTCCTGATTGTCAAAGACGCAGCCAGTTTTGTCGCAAATATTGCCAGACATTTTCGACCGGGGCCGTGCTGCGTGGCGGCAGCGGCAAGAGGGTGATATTGTCCGGGATATCCAGTGTGCCGGTGGTGTGCCAGCCCGCCTGATCAAGGATGATGACAACATGGGCACCGGGTTCGACCTGTGATGGGTGCGGTGCGCGTGACCAGGGTGATGTCTGGTTTTATAACAAACCGCAGAAGAATGATCTACACCCGACTATGAAGCCGGTTGATCTGGTGGTGCGTGGGATTAAGAATTCCAGCAAGACATTGGATATTGTGCTCGATCCCTTTGGTGGGCCTGGCTCAACACTGATTGCAGCAGAACATACCGGGCGACAGGCGCGATTGATTGAGCTTGATCCTAAATATGTGGATGTGATTGTGCGCCACTGGCAAGAAATGACCGGATTACAGGCAACTCTATTTAGTATCGATCAGGAATTTAAGGCTGTTGAAAAAGATCGTCTTGGCTAGTTACAGTTTGTGTTTCCAAAGTTATCTGTATAACAATTAACACTTCTGCCTCCGATAGTTCCAGTGGTGTTTCCGAAAATGTCCGTGTAGAGATTTACACTATCATTTCCAATTGTTCCGGTAGTATTGCCGAAATTATCTGTGTACGTATTTATGCCTCCTCCAGAGCAATTTCCAAAATTGTCACAGTACATCTGTGCATTGGCTACACTTGATAGCATAAAAAAGACAGCCATTATAAGAAGGAAGTATTTATTCATAGCATTTCTCCAATTCGATGGCATAATACTAGCCTTTTGGCTCAGTGATGTCAAATTTTTCAGGCGTTAGAAGCTGTCTAACAAATAAGTTTTATAATTCTGTTGAGTGCGATTTATATGAAGCGTAGCCGTATCATGGCTTCCTGCGTTTTGTCGAGATTTTCGTAATGTTTTGCCAGCCGCCTTGCAGGCTCCAGCCATGCGAAAGATCGCTCAACAATCCAGCACTTTGGCAGCAGCTTGAACGCTTTTTCTTCACCTCGCTTTACGATCCCGATTTTCAGTTTTTCCTGATTGGCCAATGCGTCCATGATCGGCCCGCGATAACCAGCCCGGAACAATTGCAGCCTTCCATGCTTTTTCTTTATATCGTTCAAGAGAATGCGGGCCGCGATCCTGTATTCCAGCATCATGCACCACCAGATGTAGCGGAAACCCGAGCAGATCCACCCATAAATGCCGCTTGATTCCCTTCACTTTTTTGCCGGCCCCCTTTTTTTTGTCGGGGCCTTGAGCGATTGTGAGTCGATAATGGCTGCGCTTGCCTGTTTGTTCCGGCCCTCAAGCAGCCGGAGCACGCCATGGAGGTCACGCAGGATAATCTGCCAGGTTCCATCCTTCTTCCAGCGACTGAAATGGCCGTGAACGGTCTGCCATGGCGGGAAATCTTTGGGAAGAAGTCGCCACTGACAGCCTGTTTTCAGAACGTAAAAACAGGCATTTAATATATTTCTGGGCGAGTGTTTGAAGGGACGGCCACCGCCATTGCGGTGCTCAAAATATCCGCGCAACAGAGACCATTGCGCATCGGTGAGATCAGTATCATAAGTCATACCGAAAATTATTAAAGACAATTTATTGATAAATAGTTAATAGTTGTTAGACAGCTTCTAAGCACATTATAATGGATTGTCTATCGGAATTATATTGGAATTTTATCAGAAGTTTGCTAGAGTGGTCTGGATGCAAAACCCCAAAGAGGAACCGCATGGCTTTCACCCCAAAGTTTCAGATTACACCATCCCTGACCAAAATATTGATGGATATTGAGGCCTCACGGCAAGCGGTTTCCGCGCTCCCCATAACAGTCCAGGTTCTCGAATCCTTGCGGGAATCTGCACGACTGACAGCCACCCATTATTCAACGCAGATTGAGGGCAACCGTCTGACACCTGAACAGGTCGAGAATGTCCTGCATGGCGGGACATTCCCGAACAGGGAGCGCGACGAGCAAGAGGTCAAAAACTACTATCAGGCACTGGATTATGCGGACACGCTGATCGGCAAGCTCGATGAAGACATTCTGGAACAGGACGTAAAAACCATTCATGGCCTGGTCATGGATGGCAGACAAAAAGCCACGCCATACCGGGACGGGCAGAATGTCATCAAGGACAGTGCCACAGGCGGCATCGTTTACATGCCACCTGAAGCGGGTGATGTGCCTGCCTTGATGGCTGACATGATGTCCTGGATCAATGAACGGCAGAAAACCACGGACCTGCCTGCGCCGATTATTGCAGCAATCGCCCATTATCAGTTTGCGACCATCCACCCTTACTATGACGGGAATGGAAGAACGGCACGGCTCCTGACGAATGTTGTCCTGCATAAATCCGGCTATGGCCTGAAGGGCATTTATTCCCTTGAAGAATACTATGCCAAGAACCTGCAAAGCTACTACGATGCCCTGACAATCGGCGGCTCCCACAATTACTATTTTGGACGAACTGAAGCCGACATTACAAAATGGATTGTGTATTTCTGCGAGGGCATGGCTGACGCATTTGCCAAGATACGCATTCAGGCCTCAGAAGCAGCGTCACAGGCAGGACAGGGGACAGATCAATCCGCTTTGCTTCGGGAGCTGGATCAACGGCAAAAGCTGACGCTTTCCCTGTTCTGGGAAAGCCGATTTGTCACCACTGCCCAGATTGCTGCCTTGCTGGAACTTCACCCGCGTTCAACCCTAAACATTTGCAAAAAATGGGTTGATGAAGACTTCCTGATCCAGCACGGCACATCCAACAAAACCAGAAAATACGAGCTGGGGCCGGAATGGATCAGCCTTATCCAGTAAATGGTTTATCAGCGCAATGCTATCACGATAGCATTGCATCACCCGATTGATAAGGAATGAGCACATGAACATGCGGTTTTTCTGATGGGCGAAAACATGCTCGACCCGTGCGCGAATGGC
Source organism: Kiloniellaceae bacterium (assembly GCA_965199245.1). Taxonomy (GTDB): domain Bacteria; phylum Pseudomonadota; class Alphaproteobacteria; order Kiloniellales; family Kiloniellaceae; genus Carbonatibacter. Next base: position 220,790 of record CBDAQP010000001.1, on the reverse strand, counting down.
TGATTTTCGGGCGTTGGCCCGTGCACTGGCTTTCGGCATGGGTTTACCCTTGGGTTTCTTGCGTGCGGCTGACCAGCATTTTCTTCGCCAGCCATTTCTCATTGCTTTCGGAGCGGGTGTCACCCCAAACGTCGGCTGATACCATTTCCGGAAAGTTAGAACCCATGTGCCCATTTTCTGTATCCAATGGACATGATTTTCGATGGCCTGTCGGTGAGGTTGTTCCATGCGTCACAACAGAGGGAAACGATCTGGTCCTGATTGTCAAAGACGCGGTTTGACAGCCGGTTTTGTCGCAAATATTGCCAGACATTTTCGACCGGGGCCGGGCTGCGTGGCGGCAACGGCAACAGGGTGATATTTGTCCGGGATATCCAGTTTGCCGGTGGTGTGCCAGCCCGCCTTATCAAGGATAATGACAGCAACCGGGTTCGACCTGTGACGATATTTCTTCGAGGTGCCCTTGCATCCCGCGTGTATCACAGCGCGGCAGGACAAGCGCGGCCCCCACACCCCGGGCCGGGCAGATCGCCCCGAATATCCAGGCGGATTTTGTGCGCTGGTCTTTTGGTGCCACAGGCCGTGTGCCCTGTTCGGCCCAACATATTGTTCTTCTGGCCAACACGCGCCTCATCCTGCCACCAGATGTCCAGCGGGACAGCCGGACCAATTCTGGCGTGCAGGCGGGCTATTTCGGCGGGGAAGTTTTTTTTAAATGCGTCAATCGCATCCCCGTTCTGGCCATGATGACGCGGGCGCGCCGTCAGTTTTCTGTAGCCGATTTCCCGTAACACCCGGCTCATTGTGGGGATGCTCACACTGATCCGGTCCTCTTCCCATACCCGGTGCACCAGGTCTTCCAGACGCCAACGCCGTCCACTGATGGACATGGGCCGCGTTCAACAAGGGATGCCAGGGGTGGTCGGCATTCAGCTTCCGTGGAGCACCGGTCGATTTGCGATCAACGAGACCTGCCGGATCTTCTGCATTGAAACGCAACACCCGGTCACGAATGACTTGCAAACCAACACCGCCAGCAACAGCAGCCTCACTGCGGCTGCCGCCATCATAAATGGCAGCCAGAGCCAAAAGGCGGCGTGTCTGATTGGACTCAGTTGATTGGCGGGCGAAGCTGGCGACTTTCAAAGTCTTCTCGCAAGGAAATGGCGCGTCCCATGGAAACCTCCAATAAAGTGTCCCATTAGGAATCACACAATGACAAGAAACGCCAGGACAAATAAGTCAAATCTTCTGAAAATTGGTATTACCTGTTTCTGCCGAGCTGGGACAGAATCAGGAGTGTCGAGGAAACAAGAATCATCAGGGTTGAAATCGCCGCAATAGTGGGGTCAATCTGATCGCGCAGGGCGTTGAACATTTCCCGCGTCAGTGTGGCGTTCTGTCCACCTGAGACAAAGAGCGAAATAATCACTTCGTCGAATGATGACAAAAAAGACAGGATCGCGGCAGTGACAATCGAAAACCTGATCCGGGGCAAGATCACAGAAAAAAAAGCCCGCAGACGTGACGCCCCCAAATTCCGCGCTGCCATTTCAAGTGTTCTGTCCTCGTTCTTAAAAGCTGCCGCGAGAACAATCAGAGCCACGGGCAGGGCATGAACGCTATGTGCCAGGATCAAGCCGGGAAGTGTGTTGACCATTTTTAATTGGACATAGGCATAAAAAATCCCGATTGCAATGAGGATCACCGGAATCATCATCGGGCTGATCAAAACCAGAAAGATTACCCGATTGATCCCGTGTCTGGCGCGTGACAGGCCATAGGCCGCCGCAAGAGCGAGGGGAGTTGTAACCACCACAGTTCCCGATGCAACGAGGATTGAGGTTCGGGTCGCTCCTGTCCAGGATGATGAGGACAGGTAGGACAGATACCAGCGCAACGACCACCCGGAGGGCGGAAATTCGAGATACTGCGATGCTGAAAAGGACATCGGCACGACAATAATGGTCGGCAGGACGAGGAAGACCATGACACAAACCGCGAGCAAATAGAGCCAGAGGCGTTGGCGATGGGTGATCTGTGTTTCGGATGCTGGGCGTGTGAGCCAGGCCATAAGTCCCTCTTAATGCTTTGAGCCTGAGTTGGCTGGTCGGAAAACTGTTTTCGAGAATCGCAGAAGACATAATGTATCTGAAGATCGCAGAAAGGAGTTTGACGCACGAGACGACCGATCCTGGTTTTGAGAGGTGCTCATGTTTTCAGTGTTCTCCGCTGATCACCTGATCCGGTTTGAGAAGCCGGGAGGCGACAAAGAGAATAAGGGCCGTGATGACAAAGAGAACAACCCCCAATGCAGAGGCCGCCCCCCAGTTGAAAAAGAGTTCGATATTATTGGTGATTTGCATCGACACCATCACAACCCGTCCTCCGCCGAGAATGGCGGGGGTGACATAGAACCCGAGGCAAAGAATAAAGACAATCAGCGTTCCCGCTAAAAGTCCGGGCAGGGACAGCGGGAAAAAAACCGTCCGGAATGCAGTGACAGGGGTGGCTCCAAGGTTCGCGGCGGCCTTGACATAGTCGGGATTGATGGCCTTCATCGTGGCATAGAGCGGCAGGATGACGAACGGCACCATGATATGAACCATGCCGATGATGGTTCCGTTCATATTATGAACCAGCTTGAGAGGTTCATCCCACAGCCCGAGGGTGATGGCCCAGCTGTTGAGAAGGCCCTTTTTCTGGAGCAGGACAAGCCAGGCGTAGGTGCGCACCAGCAAGGAGGTCCAGAAGGGCAAGAGAACAGCGAGCATACAGATATTGGCAATGCGTTCGGGTAAGCCCGCCAAAAAATAGGCCAAGGGATAGCCAATCAAAAGACAAAGAACCGTTGTCAGTGCAGAGACCTGAAAGGTCGTGACAAAGATGCGGGCGTAGGATTTGCTTTCGACCATACGCAGATAGTTTTCCAACGAGACACTACCATCCGCACCGATAAAGGACAGGTAAAACAGCCAGGATACAGGCAGGACAATAATAAGTCCCGTGACCAGGACAGCCGGGGCACTCAGCCCGAGCAAGGCCCACTTTTCACGCTGTGCGGCGTTGTGCAGGGCAACGGCATTGGGGCGGTTGCCGTTCACGGGGTTGTCTCCGTCTGTTGTGGCCGGCTGTCGTCATCGGCGACAACGACAGCATCGTCGCGGTGCAGGCCGACCGTGAGCCTGTCCCCGACGCGGATGGAGTCAAGGTCATTTCGGGAGTTGCACCCTTTACGCATCATGACCGTCGTGCCGTCGCCCAGCTCCAGACAGAACAGGATGGCATCGCCTTGATAAACAACGTCGCGGACTGTCGTGGCGAAGATATTTGTGTCATCGTTTGGCTGTTCCGTGAGGGGAATGAGATGTTCGGGCCGCACGACCAGAACAATCGGCCCTGTTGTCGTTTCTGCGGCCCGCGCCATGATCTTTTGATCGGCAAAGAAGAGATCCCGGCCTTGTCGTCCAATGGGTAGAAATGTTGATTCACCAATAAAATCGGCAACGAATCGGTTGGCGGGTGTGTCGTAGATTTCGCGGGGACTGCCCAGTTGCATCACCTGACCCTTGTTGATGACGGCAATGCGGTCAGACATGGTCAGGGCTTCGCGCTGGTCGTGCGTGACATAGACTGTTGTCATGCCCAGCCTGTCATGCATATGGCGCAGTTCAATTTGCATATGGTCGCGCAGTTTTTTGTCCAGTGCCGACAGGGGTTCGTCCATCAGCACAATGCGCGGGTTGAAAACAATCGCCCGGGCAAGCGCGATGCGTTGTTTTTGCCCGCCGGACAGTTGGGTGATTTTTCGTTCGCCATAGCCCGCCAGTTGCACGGTGTTGAGGGCCGCATTGACCCGCTGTTCACGGTCAGCCCGCGCGACCCTACGCAATTTCAGGGGATAGCCAATATTGTCGGCAACAGACATATGCGGGAAGAGGGCGTAAGACTGGAAGACCATGCCGACATCGCGCATATGGGGCGGTTTGAGGGTAACGTCTTCCGCTCCAAAGCTGATCCGTCCACAATCCGGGCGGGTAAAGCCTGCCAGGGCCATCAGCAAGGTTGTTTTTCCTGAACCCGACGGCCCGAGCAGGGTGAGAAACTCGCCACTTCTGATCGACAGATTCACAGAATCAAGGGCGTAAAGATCACCGTATTGCTTGGTGAGACCTTCAATCACAATGGGCAGGGAGTCTATCATGATCTGAACTCTTGAACCTGTTCACCCTGATAAAAAAGGCAGCTCGTCGTGCTGGAGACCCTGAACATCTATTCTGTCAACATATCCTGGAAGAGTGCCGCCGCTTTCTGCGTATATTTGGCGTACCACCCGGCATCCATTCTGAGTTGAACCTTTATATTTTCGGGGGATGAGGGCAGGGCGCGCGCCGTTGCCGCGTCAATCAGGCCTGTTTTATAGGCCCCCGCGTTCGCCGGGCCATAGGTAATATATTTGGGCAGGTTGGCCTGAATTTCGGCGGTTGAAATTTCGGCCAGAAATTTCATGGCCATGTCCGCGTTGGGGGCGCCTTTGGGAATGGCCCAACAATCGTAATCGACCAGACCCTGGTCAAAGCTGTAGGCAACCTGTGCGCCGTCTTTTCGTGCGACGTCAAAGCGACCATTCCAGCCTGTTGTCATATCGACCTCGCCATCCTTCATCAGCTGGGCGTGTTGCGCCCCTGATTTCCACCAGACCGCGACATGTGGCTTGATTTCCCGCAGTTTATCGATGGCGCGTTCTAAACCGGCCTCTGTGGCGAGAACCTCATAAACCCTGTCGAGGGGAACACCATCTGCAAGCAACGCAATTTCCAGATTACCATCGGGTTTGTTCCGCATGGCCCGGGTTCCCGGAAATTTTTCCACGTCCCAGAAGTCCGCCCAGTTTTTCGGCCCCTTGTCACCAAATGTTTCGGTGTTATAGGCGAGGACAGTTGAAAAAACATCCGAGCCAACACAATAGTCTGAATAGAGACCCCGCCCGAATTCTGACACATCAACGACGGAGAAGTCAATTTTTTCCACCAAACCCTCGGCTGCGGCCCGGGCGGCATAGACGGCCCCCGTATTAACCAGATCCCATTCAACCGCCCCCGCCTTGACCTTGAGTCGCAGATCAGACAATCCGCCCCAGGTCTGTTCCCCATAAGTGAGTCCCATTTTTTGGGCTGCAGGTTCAAAAAGGGCCTTGCGTTGGGCCTCCTGATAGGACCCCCCCCACGACCCGATGACGACATCTGCCGCCTGTGCGGTGCCGGTCAAGAGGACAGTGATGACTCCGGCAATCCGGAGGAATTTTGTGACCACTTCGCGCATTTTCTTTCTCCCTGTTTTTATGTCCGGGCGTTCTGTGTCTGGCACAGCATCGCCAGGGTGTAACGGAAAAAGGAATTTTAAAAGAACCATTTTCCGAAAAATCTTCAGACCATTCATTTTTCCTGCTTAAATCCCCGGTGTTCAGGCGGGAAAAGAAAAGGAAACAGTGTCCCGTCGATCCGGCGTGGGCCAACGCTGTGTGATGGTTTTACGTTTTGTGTAAAAGCGCACAGCATCCGGCCCATAGGCGTGCAGATCACCGAACAAAGACCCTTTCCAGCCGCCAAAGCTCTGGCAAGCAACCGGAACGGGAAGCGGCACATTGACCCCGACCATTCTGACTGTGATATTGTCTGTAAAGTACCGGGCCGCCGCCCCATCTCGGGTAAAGATACAGCCGCCATTCCCGTATTCATGGGCATTGATCTGATCCATCGCATGATCGAGAGACGCGACCTGCATGACCTGGAGGACGGGGCCGAAGATTTCTTCGCGATAGCTTTGCATCGCAGGTGTCACCCCGTCGATTAGGGTTGCCCCGACGTAAAAGCCCTGTTCAAAGCCGTCAACCCTGAGTTGTCGCCCATCGACGACAATTCTGGCCCCGTCGCGTTCTGCACTATCAATCAGGGCACAGACCCGCTCACGGTGTGCGGCGGTGATGAGGGGGCCAAAATTATTCTCGCTATTGCACCAGGCCCCCACCTTGAGGCCAGTCATGGCGTCCGTGAGCTTTGAAACCAGGACCCGGGCGGTATCGTCCCCGACAGGAACAGCAACAGACAACGCCATACAGCGTTCGCCCGATGACCCGAAGGCCGCCCCCAGAAGCTGGTTCACGACCCAGTCGAGGTCGGCATCGGGCATGATAATCGCGTGATTCTTTGCCCCGCCGAGGGCCTGACAGCGTTTGCCCCGGGCGGTGGCTGTTGTATAGATCGACCGGGCAACAGCCGTGGAGCCAACAAAGCTGATGGCCTGAACCCGCGGGTCCCGGAGCAGGAGATCAACCGTTTCCTTGCCGCCGTTGATGACATTCATCACCCCGTCTGGCAGTCCGGCCTTGTGGAGGAGTTTTGCGATGAGCACAGCGGCAGATGGTGTGCGTTCAGAGGGCTTGAGAACAAAGCTGTTGCCGCAGGCAATGGCGAGTGGAAACATCCACAGAGGAACCATTGCCGGAAAATTGAACGGTGTAATGCCGACAACTGTTCCCAGGGGCTGAAACTCGCTCCACGAATCAATGGCAGGGCCTGCGTTGCGGTTGTGTTCGCCTTTGAGCAATTCGGGGGCGGCACAGGCGTATTCGACATTTTCAATACCACGCTGTAATTCTCCGCGTGCATCGTGTGCGATTTTGCCGTGTTCTTCCCCGATCAGCCGGCAAATGTCCTCTGCATGTTGTTCAAGCAGATTTTTATAGCGAAACAGAATTTGTGCCCGCTTTGCGGGTGGTGTGTCGCGCCATCCGGGCCAGGCGCGTTCCGCCGCTGTCAGGGCTTTGTCCACTGTGGTCTGGTCTGCGTGGGCAACTTCTCCGTGAACAGCCCCGGTCGAGGGATTAAAAACAGGGGTCGTGTGCGCTGTCTCTGTGACCTGTGCCCCGTCAATAAAATGACCTGTCATGAAAAATCCCTCCTTTAAAAAAGGTTATCGTTTTGCTGGCATGACGATACAATAAAATTTGCTGACAAATTCCGTGCTGGCCCACTTATAGGGGGCCTGGTGCGGAACGAAGGCAATGTGACCGGCAGAAAAATCTTCTGACAGGCCCGCCCCGTCGCCGAGTGTGACGCGTCCTTTGAGAAAAATCATCAGTTCATGGCGGTTGAATGGTGCGGGCGCACGTTCAAAGGCGTCACTTTCCCACTTTGCCACCAAGAAACGCCCACAGGGGCTATTGTAAAAGGGTTTTTTGAAATGACGCGGCACGGCCCCAAGGAACTGGCTACTGTCCGCCACCGGAATTTCTGCGGCGGGGCTGGCAGGATCAAGGCGAATGATATGCGCAGAAGAATCCGCCGGAGACCGGGGGTCTGCGAAGGACATCACGTAAAATCCGGTATCTTCGGATGCGGTGTACCGACAGACCACGCCCTTTGGAACGACAAATGTTTCACCCGCAGTAAAGACCTCTTCAGGCGCGTCTGTACACTCAACGCAGAACCCGCCGTTCAGGACATGAATAAAGTCCGCATGTTTTGTCGCCTGTAATGGCCCTGACTCAGAGGCCCCGCAACAGAAGTTGACACGGACACCATCGCAGGTTTCTTCAAAACAAAGGCGGTTTTTCGTTTCTGACGGGGTGAGGCGTGTGATCATTGTGGTCTGTCCTCAAATGGTAATGTTCGCAACGACGCTTTTGATTTTGCTGTAGCTTTTGAGGGCCTCGAGGCCCTTTTCACGTCCGTAGCCCGATTTCTTGTTGCCGCCAAAGGGGACTTCGATTCCTCCGGCGAAATATTCGTTGATATAAATCTGTCCGGCATCAACAGCGCGGGCGTAGTGCTGCACCTTGGAGAAGCTGGCACTGTAGATACCTGCGGCAAGCCCAAACGGGCACTGGTTGGCGACGGCAATGGCGTCTTCGATGTCATCAACCACTTGCACTGCGAGAACGGGGCCGAAAATTTCCTCTGTGCAGAGGCGGTCATCCGGCGTGAGGTTATTCACAATAGTCGGTTCAACAAACCACCCCGTTCCAACAGCGGGGTCATCGATGACCTGTCCCCCTGTGGCGATCTCCAGCCCCCGTGTATGGGCATCGTCGAGGTATCTTGAAATTTTTTGCAACTGCGCCTGTGAATTGACAGGGCCAAGGTCAAAATCCCCGAGACCATGACCAATGGTCAGTGCCCTGGTGCGCTGGACAAGTTTTTCGATAAAGGGTCGATGAATGGCGCGTTCGATAATCAGGCGCGACCCGGCAGAACAGACCTGACCGGCGTTTTCAAAAATCGCCCCCATCACCCCGTCAAGGGCCGCGTCCATATTGCAATCTGCCAGAACAGTCAGAGGGGATTTCCCACCCAGTTCAAGCACAAGGCGCGTGACGTGATCTGCCGCCGATTTCATCACAGCAACCCCTGTCTCGAAAGACCCTGTAAAGGTGATGTGATCGAGATCCGGATGCGCCACCAGTGCGGCTCCTGCTTCCGGGCCTGTCCCGCTGACAACGTTACAAACGCCCTTTGGCAGTCCTGCCTGATGGAGTAGCCCGGCAAGAATCAAGGCACTCAAGGGAGTTTGTTCGGCGGGTTTGGCGACAACGCAACAGCCCGCCGCCAAAGCCGGGGCGAGTCCACGCGCGGCGGTCGAGAGTGGAAAATTCCACGGAATAATATGTCCTGTGACCCCGACGGGTTCATGAATGCTGTAGCCATGATGATCGGGGCCAAGGTCGAAACTTTCGCCCTGAATCTTATCACAGGCCCCGGCATAGTATTCAAAGGCCCGGGCCGCGCCACAGACATCACCCAGCGAGTCACGCAAAGGTTTCCCGCAATCAAGCGTTTCAATCACCGCCAGCCGATCAAGGTTTTCGCGGATCAAGACATTGGCCCGGTGCAAAATGCGGGCGCGTTCAACGGGTGACATGTTCCGCCATGGGCCTGTCATGGCGGTTCGGGCGGCGGTGACGGCGCGGTCAATATCATCGCCATTTCCGCGTGCAAACCGGGCAAAGGCCTGTCCTGTTCCCGGGTCAAAGCTTTCCATCTGTGCCCCGGAGCAGGAGGGAACAAAGGCCCCGTCAATAAAATGCCTGTCCGGCAAACCACCGATTCGCCCTGAATCCAGAGCCTCTGCAACCAGTTCTGCGCGGCTTGGTCGGGACATCAGGCGACCTCGCTGATTTGGTAGGTGGATTTTTCCAGCCATGCAGGGTCGATGACTGCACCCCATCCGGGGGCGTCGCTGACGGTGGCTTGTCCGTCAACAATGTCAAACAGACTATTGGCAAAAACGCCATATTGCCACGGGTAATAGTCCGTTCCCTCGATAGAATATTCAAGGTATTTTCCCGCATTGGGAATAGCCCGCAGAACATGCATGGTAAAAAGTGTGACAAGGCTGAGATTGGCGCAGTGGGGCGTGACGGGAAGTCCGGCGCGTTCGGCCATTTGTGCGACACGCATGGTGTTACATATCCCGCCCAGATAACAGACATCAGGTTGAATGACATCGACAATGCGGCGGTTAATCATATCGCGCCAGTTCGGAATTTCGCAGTCCTGCTCCCCCCCCGTGACGTCAATGGACAGGGCGTCGGTTACTTGCCTGGTCTGGTCATACTCCCAATAGGGGCAGGGTTCTTCGTAATGGGAAATGCCGCTGTCTTCGAGCAGATGCCCGACCTCGATCGCCCGTGCGGGACTAAAGCAGGAATTGGCATCGACCAGTAGAGACAGATCAGACCCCAGGGCCCGCGAAACAGTGGGGATGATGTCCTCTGTGCGTCCGGGCCATTCATCCCGATTGCGTCCACATTCTGCCCCGACCCGGAATTTAAAGGCATCAAATCCGTCATTATTGCGCAGTCGGACAAAGCGGGCGGCTTCGTCCGCCGGGGTAATATCGCGCTTCATTGACGAGGCATAGGCCCGAATTTTCCCGGGGCTTCCCCCCAGCAGGGTACAGACGGGCTTTTCTTCGCGCTTTCCGCGCAGATCCCAGAGAGCCGTATCCAGTCCACCAATCGCCCTCTTGAGATAAGAACCGGGAAATTTGTGTTCGCGTTCCGGAATTAAATCAACCAGATATTCAATATCGCCGCAGTCTTGCCCCAGCGCGTGGGGGGCAATCTGGCGGTGAATAATCTGTGCGGTAATATCGGCGTGATAGGGGGCGGTTTGTCCCCATCCTTCACAGCGATCATCGGTGCGTACACGCACAAAGCAAAGATCGGCGGTGCTAAAGGTTTCAATTGTCTGGATTGTCATCATAAATATCCGGAAAAATAAGGCGCATGACGAAAGCGCAGTCTGGGAGGATAGAGACCAGGGGACTAAATCAGAAGAACCACTTTGTAAAACTCTCCGGTCCAATTTTCCGTGGGTGTTGCGTATGGGTTTCATTTGTGCCATCACGAAGGAAAAATCCGGAACAGGAGTTTGGAACAGGGGGGCTGTGATGAAATACGCAGGGGGGGCACTTATTTCGTCACTTGTTCTTGACAGGTCTGTGAACAGACCAATCACGGCCCAACTTCACAACAGTTTGCGGACGATGATCTTGCGGGGGGACTTGCGGGCGGGGGAACGCCTGCCGGCGAGCAGAACGTTGGCAAAGGATTTGGGCGTTTCGCGCACAACGGTTGTCTCTGTCATGGATCGCCTGTTGTCCGAAGGCTTGCTGGAGGCCCGTTTGGGGGCGGGAACCTGGGTCAGTCGGGTTCTGAGTGACGAACAGCCTGTGCCGTTGTCCAAACCTGTTGCCTTGGGGGGCGAACCCCGATCAATTAAAATGGGGGCGGCTCCCCGGTCAATTAAAATATCACAGGCGATGGAACAGGTTCTTCCTGATCTGGTTGCGCGTAAAAGGCTCCCGCGCCGTCCTCACTGTTTTATCACGGGACTCCCGGCACTTGATGAATTTCCCATGGCGCAATGGGCGAAACTCTCTGCAAAACATTTGCGAACGGACAGAAGCAATTTGATGGGCTACGGGCATCCATTTGGCCTCATGGCATTGAGAAAAGCGATTGCCGCGCACGTGGACTCCAGTCGGGGCATTCACTGTGATCCGGGGCAGATTTTTGTCACTGGCGGGGCGCAACATGCTTTTCAGCTGATTGGTAATATGCTCCTGAACAAGGGAGACAAGGTCTGGATCGAAGACCCCGGGGCCATTGGAGCGCGCAACAGTTTCATTGCCAATGGGGCAGAAATTGTCCCTGTGCGCGTGGATACTCACGGCATGGTTGTTGCGGATGGTGTGGCGAAGGCCCCTGTGTTCAAACTGGCCTTTGTCACGCCATCCCATCAGCAACCGCTCAGTGTTATCATGACTCTGGCGCGGCGGCTGGCCTTGTTGCGCGCGGCGTCCGGGGCCGATGCGCTCATTGTCGAGGACGACTATGATAGCGAGTTTCACTACGTCGGGCATCCGGTTTCGACGCTGAAAAGTGTCGATACCACTGATCGGGTTGTCTATGTTGGTACCTTTTCCAAGAGCCTTTTTCCGGCTCTGCGCCTTGGCTTTATTATCTCGCCTTTACGTTTGATCGATGCGTTCGAGCAGGTGTTCAACGCCTTCCAGCCCGGTCTTCCCACCCATACACAGGCTGTTGTCGCGGACTTTATGGAGGCAGGTTTTTTTGCCACCCATATCCGCAGGATGCGGCAAATCTATGCCGACCGCTATCAGAGCCTGATGACAGAATCATCTGCGGGTTTGTCAGATTTTCTCGATATTCAACCGACCAACAGCGGTCTGCATACGGTGGGTTATTTCAGACGACCGGGCAGGGACAGGGATATTGACGAGCGCACGGTTTCTCGCGCCTTGATGGCACAGGGAATCTCCGCGCGTCCTTTGGGGCAATATGCCATGATGCCGCTGGAAAAAAAGGGACTGACACTAGGCTTCGGTGCGATTGCGCCCCGGAGCCTTCGCCAGGGGGTGGCAAAGATGTCACAGATTCTTGCCTCCGAATTGGGATGAGTGGCCCGAATAAGTGATCCGGATAAGTGGCCTTTGAAAATATTCACAATGGTCATGCGCCTGCGTTGTGTCCTTTGCTAGATTTTTAAAAAGGACGCGCTGGTTTTTCATGCGAGGGGTGCGGATGTACGATTTTATCATTGTCGGGGCCGGGTCTGCGGGGTCTGTTCTGGCGGAACGTCTTTCGGCCAATGGTCGTGAGCGTGTGCTTGTCCTCGAAGCCGGGGGATCCGATCTGTCGCCGTGGGTTCACATTCCGATTGGTTACGGCAAAGCCTTCTATCATAAAAAGCTCAACTGGATGTATCGGACACAGGCGGTTGACGGTTTAAAGGGGCGGCAAATCTATTGGCCCAGAGGAAAGGTTTTAGGCGGCAGTAGTTCCATCAATGCCATGGTCTATATTCGTGGGCAACGCGAAGATTTTGACGAATGGGCGGCCTTGGGCAATCCCGGGTGGGGGTGGGCGGATGTCCTGAACTATTTCAGGATGTCGGAACGCTGTGCCGGGGGTATGGATGACGGGTGCCGGGGGCCGCTCCATATCAGTGATGTCTCTGCCCGGACTCATCCGCTGTGCCGCAATTTCATCTGCGCCGCCGAAGAATGCGGTGTGCCCTTCAATCCCGATTTTAATGGCGAAAGGCAGGAAGGGGCGGGCTATTACCAGAATACCATAAAGGATGGCCTGCGGATGTCCTGTGCACGGGCCTGGCTCTGGCCCGCCCGTCGGCGGAAAAACGTCACGGTTATGACACAGACGCAGGTCATGAAAATTCTGTTTGAACAAAAAAAAGCGGTGGGGGTCTCCTGTGCGCACAAAGGACAGATGCTCACCTATCATGCGAGAAAAGAGGTCATTCTCTGTGCGGGGGCGATCAACTCACCACAGCTCCTGATGCTGTCGGGTGTGGGTGCAGGACAGCAGATTCAAGGCGTGGGGTTGCGCGTGGTTCATGAGTCCCCGGCAGTTGGCCGGAACCTCCAGGACCATCTGTCGATTGATTATGTGTTCCGCGCGCGCGTGGCGACGCTGAATCAACAGCTCGGGCCATGGTGGGGAAAGTTGTGGTTTGGGTTGATGTACCTCTTGACCAGACGTGGCCCGCTGTCTTTGGGCCTGAATCAGGCCGGGGGATTCGTGCGGACGAATGGTCGCGTATCCAAACCGAATATGCAGATTTTCTTTTCCCCCGTCAGCTACACCAAGGCCCCGCCGGGCAAACGTCCTTTGCTGGCCCCTGATCCTTTCCCCGGGTATTTGCTCAGTGCCCAGCCAACGCGCCCGCGCAGTTCCGGTGATCTGGTGCTGGCCTCGCCTGATCCGTTTGCAGACCCTGTCATCCGGCCGAATTACCTGTCTGATCCGTTTGATTTGGCGGAAATGCTGGAGGGGGCGCACTATATCCGCACCCTCGCACAGGCCCCTGCGTTGGCCTCGGTTACAGAGTGCGAATTATTGCCAGGGTCTGCGGCCCGTGGTGAGGAGGCCCTGATTGACGATATTCGTGGGCGCAGCACAACAGTCTTTCACCCTGTGAGAACCTGCCGCATGGGGCCTGATCCAAAGACATCGGTTGTCAATGCGCGCTTGCAGGTCTATGGGCTGGAACGGTTGCGTGTTGTGGATGCGTCTGTTTTTCCGACCCTGACCTCGGGCAATACCAACGCACCAGTGATTATGGTGGCGCAAAAAGCAGCGGATATGATTCTAGACGACAACAAGGGTTAAGAGCATGGGTATCTTCAAAAATGCGGGGCCTCTGTGGGCTGGCAGAAAAGCCGTCTTCGAGAACCGCAAAAGACCTGGCGTATTTGAGAATCACAGGCCGTGTTGCACGCGCAAACCCGGGACGAGCTGACGCACCGGATGGGGGATCGGCGTTTTTTGGGAATCGGCGTTTGTGGAGATACTCATATGTTTGCGGATAATTACAGGGCGCACCCTTACTGGTGGGACACCGCCCCCCTTTGCGAAGACGGCGAAAATACCGTCTTGCCGTCCCGGGTTGATGTGTTGGTGATCGGGGCGGGCTATACGGGGCTTCACGCGGCATTGCAAACAGCCCGTGCAGGTCGTCAAACCCTGGTGATTGATGCACAACAGGTCGGGTGGGGGGCCAGTACCCGCAACGGGGGCCAGGTCAGCACCTCGCTGAAACCATCCTTTCCGGCGTTGGTGAAAAAATACGGAAATGACCTTGCCCGTGCTCTTTATCGTGAGGGTCAGGCGTCATTGGATTACACGGCGGCTTTTGTACGTGACGAAGCGATTGAGTGTGGCTTTGAACGGGTGGGCCGTTTTCATGCCGCGCATAATGCGGCCCAATATGAAAAGCTGGCCCGGGCAATCGATCATGTCATCCCCGACCTTGAAACCGGGGCCTTTATGGTTCCCCGGGGCGAACAGCACGCCGAACTGGGCACAGATCACTATGTCGGGGGGGCCGTTTTCCCCCACCATGCCGCACTTGATCCCGGGTGTTATCATCGCGGTCTCCTGGCGCGGGTACGCACCGCCGGGGCGGTGGTCTTGTCCAACTGTGCGGCTCGAAAGATCACCCGGGAACGGACAGGATTCACGGTTCAAACTCTGCGGGGGGTGGTCTGTGCAGATCAGGTTGTGGTGGCGACAAACGGTTATACGGGGCCGTTGACTCCGCGTCTGCGCCGCCGTGTCATTCCGATTGGTAGCTATGTGATTGCCACAGAGCCGCTGGCACCGGAAGTCATGACGCGGTTGATGCCGAAAAACCGGATTGTCAGCGATACACGACGGGTCGTTTACTATTACCGCCCCAGCCCGGATCGTTCGCGGATTGTCTTTGGCGGGCGGGTGTCATTGGCAGAAAGCAATCCGCAACTCACCGCCCCGCGCTTGCACGCGGCACTGGTGAAGATTTTTCCTGAACTTGTGGCGGTCAGGGTAACGCATTCCTGGGGGGGGAAGGTCGCCTTTACCTTTGATCGCCTCATGCACACAGGCGAAGAGGACGGACTCCATTATGCCATGGGCTATTGTGGCTCTGGTGTTGGAATGGCGGGTTATCTGGGGATGAAAGTCGGACGGCGGGTGTTGGGGCAGGCTGACGGAGAAACGGCCCTGGGCCGCGTCCCCTTTCAGGCCCGTCCATTCTATTGGGGCCGCCCGTGGTTTCTTGCGCCGTCTGTTTTGGTTTATCGCACGATAGACAAGTTCAACGTATAAAAAAAACGGGATTTTTCTTATTTAATCCTTGACATCTTTTGTCGCCTCTGCTCTTTACCTTGTCAGAATTGTGTGGGTCGGCCTTTGATGGGTCGGCCTTTGATGGGTCGGCCTTTGATGGGTCGGCCTTTGATGGGTCGGCCTTTGATGGGTCGGCCTTTGATGGGTCGGCCTTTTTTTGTGGTGTGATGTGTTCTGCGTCGGTCTGGCCTGTGGTTTTTGGATAAACCTTTGAACAGGGTAGGTCTTGCGATGTGTCGTTTTTCTTCCAAATCATCTTTGTTGGCTGGTGTGTCTGCTGTTGTTCTGGCGGCAAGCGTCGGCTCCGGTGCCTTTGCCCAGGCGGTGGATTACACGCATTCAACAGCAGGTTCTAATATCTGGGCCGATGGTACAGCGAGAAACGCAAGCAACACCTCCAGCACGGATATGGCGGAAGCGAGAGCGGGTGATAACCTCACGCTGTCTGCTGGACGAGTTGGTATTACAGGCGATTCTCGCTCTGGTGCTTCTATTGGGGAATTGCGCAGTGGAGCAAGTGGGGCTGGGGGATTGTTGGTTACTTCCTCCGGTCGGACTATTCGAACAATCATAAAACAAGGCACTCAGGCGGTTGATCTTTCTCTTGTTGCCAGATTAGCTGGTGATTCAGTCTTAACTGTTGAAGAGGGTGCTGTTGTCCGTAATCTGGCAATTGACTTTCAAAATGTCAGCTCGGCTGGTGAACAAGCTAAGGCCACTTTCAAGGGTAATTTGACAGCGGAGGGCATCACTCAGATCAAAGCTGGTAATAACTCTACCAATCCCGTCAACGCGTTCCTTGAACTCGAGGGCGATGCGACTTTTGGCGGTGATGTGACGCTGGATGACCAGGGCACGGGCGGTCGTGCTTATATGACTATTTCCGGCTCTGCCGATCAGACGATAGGCCGCCTGAATAACGGCACGGCAAAGATCACTGCCGCCGCAGACGGCGAGGGCACGATTCAGGTTCTGAATGGCCGTGATGGCCTTGCACCGCGTAAGGCGACCTTTGACATAGAGATTGGTCACGATGCCGCGACGGATGCGAACGACAGACGCCTCAGGCAGTTGACGGTGGGCGACGCGTCGAAGGGCGGTCATGCGATTTTCAACAGGGGCGTTCATGTTGATCATATCAATGTGATTGCGGGCAATCACGACAATGAGAAGACGACTGTCGAGTTTCGGGGAAATGTATCCGGTGATACGATCAAGCTGACATCTACCCGTTCTGGCCAGTTTGGGTACGGCCCAACGGCTGTTTTCAATGCCTCAACCGGTGATACCACAGTTGACAATGAAATTGTTGGCAGTCGTGCCTCTGCGGCTGGAATTAGAATTATCGGGGGCCGTTCCGGTAATCGGCAACATAAAGTGACCTTTAATGGTAAAATCGGCCCGGGCAATAACCCCTTGTCGTCGGTCTCTGTGGGTTGGAACGGTACGGATGTTGCGGAGCGTGACAAATCTGCGGGTGAGGCGATTTTTAAAGAGGATGTCGGTTCTTATTTTTTCGAGGTCAATGGCGGTAACGCGGCGAACGAACATTCACGTGCAACGGTTGAAAAAGATCTGAACGTCTACGGATTCGGCAGTGGTGCGGAGCTCTCGGATTATGCCGGATCTGCCACTCTGACCATTGGCGGTGCGGGCCGTCTTGCGACAGTGAATGACGCGGGTCAAACGATCAGAGGTGGGATTGAAGCAGGCGGTGATGGACAGGGAAAACTGATTGTTGATAACCGGGGTGATGCCACCACCAATGCCAATAACAACAAAGTGACCTTTAACGGTTCAGTCGGTCGCGATGGGACGGCTCTCAGGCAGATCACGCTGAAAGACGGCCGGACGACCTTTAACAGTGGTGTTTATGCGAGGTCGATCACGATCACCACAGGCGACGCGACAGTTTTCAAGGGCCATGTCAAGGCAGGAACAGGAGCGAACGAGGGGATCAAACTGGGCACGACCAATGGTTCTGTGACCTTTAGCGGGACGACCGGACAAACGGTTGCGGGTAATATCATGCCGACGATCCCGGGTCGGGGCTGGATCACTGTGGCGAACAAGGCCGGTGTGACCTTTGAGGATGACCTGGGCACCCCCCACGCCTGGCTGCGCCTCCTGACCCTGACGGGCCACGCGACTGCGGCGGATGCGTCCAAAGCGACCTTTAAGGGCAATGTCTATCTGAGAACCGGTGCGAACGGTGGTCTGGTTCTGGGTCAAAACACCGGGGTCACATTCAACGGAACAGACTCCCAAACGGTGGCCGGCAGTATCACAAGTGCATCGGGTGGCAACTATGGCACAATCACCATCGACAACGATGACGGCGTGACCTTCAAGGGCGCATTGGGCGCAAGTGGTACGAACAACGGGTTGAACCGCCTGACCCTGAGCGATAACTCCGAGGCGACCTTTGAGGGTCATGTTTATCTGGCGAATGGCCTGATCCTGGGCAATAGCACCATCACCTTTGATGGTAGAAACCAAAACTGGCGGCCTGGCAGCAACCAGACCATCAAGGCAGACATCAGCAACAGCACGGGCAAGCGGGGGTCTGTTGTTGTGAATAACGGCGGCACGACGAATAATAATATTGTGACCTTTGAGGGTGCTGTGGGCGCGTCGGGCAACGATCTTGCCGGACTCTCGGTGCGCGATGGTGTGGCGCGGTTTAAGGGTGATGTTTTTGCAGGGGCTCTTTTGGTCGAATCAACCGATGGCGCAGAGTTCAGGGGCAATGTGACCACAGGCGCACTCGGGATATCCTTTGCCGGGAACGATGCGGCCAAAATCACCCTGAACGGCGCGGTGAACCAGATTGTGACGGGCGACATCACCACGGATTCCGACGGGCGTGGTCTTCTGGTCGTGAACAACAGCCACGCGACGACCAACAAAGTGACCTTTGGCGGGTCAGTCGGTGCCGATGGGACAGCCCTCAAGCAGATCACACTGAGCGCTGGCCGGACGACCTTTCACAGTGGTGTTTATGCCGATACGATCAATATCACCACAGACGACGAGACGACCTTCAAGGGCGATGTCAAGGCAGAGACAAGGTTCCGGCTTGGCAATGGAAGCTCTGTCACCTTTAACGGCACGTCCGGACAAACGGTGACGGGCGATATCACGCGCGCGGCGGGGGGTGACTATGGCACAATCATCGTTGCCAACACCCACGCGGACGGCGTGACCTTTGCGGGCCAGCTGGGCGCAAGTGGTCAAAAGTTGAACCGCGTGACCCTGAACGATGACTCCAACGCGACTTTTGAAGGCAGTGTTTATCTGGCAAATGGCCTGAAACTGGGCGATGATGCCACAATCACCTTTGGCGGGTCTGACAATCAGACCATCAAGGCGGACATCCGCAACAGCACGGGCAAGCGGGGATCTGTCGTTGTGGATAACAGCGGCACGACGAACAGGACGGTGACCTTTGAGGATGATATTGGCGCGACGGGGGGTGCCAACCATCTTGCACGGATCACGGTGAGCGATGGTGTGGCGGTGTTCAAGGGTGCTGTTTTTGCACAGGGTCTTGAGGTCAGTTCGACCGATGGCGCAGGGTTCAAGGGCAATATCACCACAGGCGGCATATCCTTTACCGGGAACAATGAGGCCAAGATCACCCTGAACGGCACGGCGAACCAGACCGTGACAGGCGACATCACCACGGACTCTGACGGGCGCGGTCGTCTGGTCGTGAACAACAGCCACGCGACAACCAACAAAGTCACCTTTGCGGGTCAGATCGGGACGGGTGGAGATAATGGCAAGGCCCTCAAGCAGATCACGCTGGGCAATGGTCAGACTGTTTTTAACGGCAGTGTTTATGCTGATACCATCACGATCAACACAACCGACGTGACGACCTTCAAGGGCGATGTCAAGGCGGACACAGGGGTCAAACTGGGCAACGGAAGCTCTGTGACCTTTGGTGATGCCGCCGGAACTGATGCCGCCGGACAAACGATCACGGGCAATATCACAAGCGCGGCGGGTGGCAATTATGGCGCGATCATCATTGCCAACACCCACGCGGACGGTGTGACCTTCAAGGGGAATCTGGGGGCGAGTGGTAATAACAATGGCCTCTCCCGTGTGACGCTGAACAATAATGTCAAGGCGGCCTTTGGGGGCAATGTTTACCTCGGGAACGGCCTGACATTCGGCAACGGGTCACAGGTCACGTTCAACGGGACAGACTCCCAAACGGTGGCGGGCGATCTGACGAGCGCATCGGGGGGTAACTATGGGACAATCACCATTGCCAACGATGACGGTGTGACCTTCACGGGGAACCTGGGCACGACTGGCGCGAAGCTGACCAGCCTGACCCTGAACGATGACTCCAGTGCGACCTTTGAAGGCAGTGTTTATCTGGCAAATGGCCTGAAACTGGGCGATGATGCCACAATCACCTTTGGCGGGTCTGGCAACCAGACTATCAAGGCGGGCATCCGCAACAGCACGGGCAAGCGGGGATCTGTCGTTGTGAACAACAGCGGCACGACGAACAGGACGGTGACCTTTGAGGATGCTGTTGGCGGGTCGGGAACCGGCAACGATCTTGCACGACTCACACTGGACAACGGCCAGACGGTTTTTGCTGGTGCTGTTTATGCCGGAACGATTGACGTCAATGCCGGCAGCGACGGGACGACCTTCAACAGCTCTGTGACCACGCGCGCGGGCCTGACGCTGGCGGGTGCGGCGACCTTCAAGGGGTCTGTCACCACCGGGGTCAACGGTCTGGTCTTTGATGGGGCGGGGGGGGCTGCGACCTTTGCCGGCACGGCAGCACAGACCATCACCCCTGCGATCACGACGGATGCCAATAATCGGGGGGCGATCACCATTGCCAACAGAGCCGGTGTGACCTTTGAGGATGATCTGGGAACGAATGCTGCCAAACTGGCCCGTCTGACCCTGCACACCGGCACCAAAGCGACGCTTGAACAGTCCGGTTACTTTGCCGGTAATGTCACACTCCGCAACACTGCGACCCTGATTGTCGGTGATGCCAGCGATGTCACCGGCACCAATGGACGCGGGACAGGGGTGAGGGACGCGCAAACGATCACGGGCAACATTGTTGCGGGCGATGACGGACAGGGCGATCTGGAGATCAGGAACCGCTCAAGCCATGCCACGGGTCAAAAGGTGTCCTTTACGGGGTCAATCGGTACCGCAGAGGCTGCCCTGAACAGGATCACGGTTGCCGATGGGGAAACGACCTTTGGCGGTGATGTTTATGCGGGCAACCTGAATATCACCGCGCGCGATGCGACAACCTTCAAGGGGAATGTCAAGGCCGGAACGCAGTTCACACTGGGCGACGGAAGTTCTGTGACCTTTGGCGGGACGGCCGGACAACGGATTACGGGCGATATCACAAGCGCATCGGGTGGCGATTATGGCGCAATTATCATTGCCAACACCGACGGCGTGACCTTCGAGGGTGCATTGGGCGCAAGTGGTGGGAACAACGGGTTGCGTAGCCTGACTGTGAACGAGGATGCCAAAGTGACCTTTAACCGGCCCGTTTATCTGTCGGGTGATCTGACAGCGCACAGGAAGAGTACCCTCACCCTGGGGCCTGCCTTTGGGGAGCGGACGGGGGATGCGGCAGATCAAGCGTTTATAACGGTGGGGGGTAATTTTGATCTGGGCACTGCGGATGCGGACAACAGTGTCAGGATTGCCTTTGACTCCTCCTTTACCGAGGGAGAGCAGAAACTGATCAACAAGGACTTGAGTGCAGCCATCGACAACGGCAAGCTGATCCTTGTGGAGAGTAATGTTTTAAAATACGAGCTTGCGACGGATGACGGGGGGAGCGTTATTGCGCGGGCCAAGGGCTTCAAGTCAGCAGGCGAGGTGTCGTCGAAGCTGGGCGTGTCGCCCTCTGAAGCCACTGTGCTTTTGGCGGCCTCATCCCTTGCGAAGGATTTACCCGCGAACGACCCCGTGAAGAAGATTCTGCAGGAGGCGGCGCAGGCGGGGAACGAGGCGCAGGGCAAGCGACTTGCGGCCCAGCTCACGCCGCAGACGACCGCGCTGGGCGGGGCGACGGCGGCGGTGGTCTCGACGGGGACACAGGTGGCGGGTGTGTTGAGCGAACGCCTGTCTGTCCAGCGCGGGGGAGACAGCCAGAGCGGATTTGTCCAGAGTGGATTTGCGACCGGGGGCGAGGGGCTGGACAGGGCCTTCTGGCTCAGGCCGTTTGGCAGTCGGGGCAAACAGGCGAAGGACAAAAAACAGAGGATTGACGGTTATGACACCTCTGCACGGGGCCTTGCGGTGGGTGTGGATGCGCCTGTGGGGGAACGGGGTCGTGTGGGGACGGCTCTGGCCTATAGCACCAGCCGGATGACGGGCAAGGGTGTTGGCGAGGACAAGACGGATGTCAGGAGCTGGCAGGTTTCTGTTTACGGGGATTACAGCACGGCGCGTTATTATGTGGACGGTCAGGTGGGCGTCGGGCGCAACGATGTGAGCACGACCTCGCGTGTGGCGGGTTTGAGGCGCAAGGCGGCTTATGACACGACCAGCCTGACGGCCTCTGTGGGCGGGGGTGTGCCGCTGAGGCTTGATGCAAGCACGACGCTGACCCCGACGGCGGGTCTGTCGTGGACGCGGGTGGGATCGGCGAACTACACCACGACGGGGGCGTTGAGCCTGAACCAGAAGATCACGGTGGGGTCGATTGATGCGGTTGTGGGGACGCTGGGCACCCGCCTACACAAAGAGATCACCCGGGGGAATGGCACCCTTGTTCCCGTGGTGCGTGTGGGGCTGTCCTATGACTTTGCGGGGGATCAAACGACGGCACGCGGCCGGTTCACCGGCGGAGGCAGCCGCTTTACGGTCAAGGGGGCGAAGGTCAAAAAGCTGTCAGGCACCGCAGGGGTGGGCCTGAGCTATAGCGCCCCGCGCTGGTCAATTGGTGCGGACTATGACCTGAGTGCCCGCCCCGGCTACACGGGCCACAGTGCCCGCCTGAATGCCAGGGTCAAGTTCTGACCTACCCTGTGAACTTGACCCAGCGGCAGCCCCGAAAGGCAACAGCCTTTCGGGGTTCTGTTTTAAATGGGGAGGGCTCTCACTGGCGCAGGAAAAATGCGCCCCCCATCCTTCATCGCGTTCTGTGCAACCCTGCGTTGTTTGTTGATGCGCGTGCAACAGGTGTGTTGTTCCTTACACTGTTTGCGGGGATTCTCGGTCTGCACCGCAACCGGGGCTAAAACCATGATTGCCAAAACAGTTTTTGCACATCCTGTCGCCGCCGCCCTGATCTGGTCAACAGCGACTTTCCCTTTGCCGGCTATTTGTGGAACGCGAGGACACCGTTCAGTCAAGGTGAGAGCTTTCCAGTTTCTTGAGCGTTTGGCGCAAACTTTTGATCAATTCAAAACTGGGAATCCCGGTGATCGACAGTCCCACAACGTATTGATAAACTGAGATCGCAGCGGTTGTTTCCTGGTCAATCACGCCGTCAACTGTTCCAGGATTGAGCTGGAGTGTTGCGAGCATTTCTTCTATTTCAATCATTTTTTCAGCACTCAGGCCCAAACTGATCGCATCAGCATTTTTAGCGGTGGAAAATTGTTTTTCTGCGCGCTCTTTGTGCATCGGCTTTTCGGGCGCAAAAAGGCTGGTCGGTGTCAGGTGGGCCTGAAAGGCAAAAACAAGTGTGGTGATGATAAAAAGAATCGACACCAGCAAAACACGCCCGCGCAGACGCGCCCTGAACCGTGTCCGTCGCGCGATTTGGATCTTTTCTTCCCTGTTTTCTTTTGGCATTTTTGTCCCGCTTATCCGTGCCCGAGTATGAATAATCTAATGCAAAAAGCAATCTTTTTATCCGCTCTGCACGCCACGCGCCCGCAGGAGAAAAAAATGTTTTGACTTCTGTGGCGTGCGGAGTAAATTCCGCCCTGTCGCCGATGGGGTGTAGCCAAGCGGTAAGGCAGCGGTTTTTGGTACCGCCATGCGCTGGTTCGAATCCAGCCACCCCAGCCACCTTTCCTGAATTTTTGTGTCGCTGACCCACTGCCGTAGCAGACAGATTACGGTTCCTGACTTTCCTTCTCTACAGGTAGCATTGAGGATGTCCCGAACCATGTGACGAAATGGATATGGACATATAATAACGAACGGCCTGGTACGAATGGTATAATGTCCCTCATAAAATTGGCGCAAGCCGCTTGTCTCTACTTTTAAATTCTTTTAATTATGGGGGAATTTTCCGATATCCTATGTTTTTATCGCAAGGGTGAGGAAATCTTTGACCCTGCTGATGCTCTGATGGATTTTTAGATGTTTCGACCTGTACGCAAAGCTGTTTTTCCCGTTGGGGGGATTGGAACGCGCTTTTTACCTGCGACGAAGGCCAGTCCGAAGGAAATGTTGCCTATAGTTGATCGGCCCTTGATTCAATACGCTGTTGACGAAGCCCGCGCTGCCGGAATCGAAGAAATGATCTTTGTGACTGGGCGGGGGAAAACGGCGATCGAAAATCATTTTGATCGCGATCTTGAACTTGAACAGCTTCTCTTTGCGCGGGGCAAGACAGCAGAACGCGATGCCCTGCGTGCCTTGATGCTGGATGCGGGGCATGTCATCTATACGCGCCAGCAAGAAGCCCTTGGACTCGGTCATGCGGTATGGTGTGCCCGTCATTGGATTGGTGATGAGCCTTTCGCTGTTTTGTTAGCAGATGACCTGATTCAAGCCGAGACAGGATGTTTGAAACAGATGATTGATTGTTATCATCAAACGGGCGGACATCTTGTCGCCGTTGAAACTGTTCCACGGGCGCAGACAAATCGTTACGGTATTTTGGATGTTGTTGAAACGAAGGGGACTCTCGTCAAGGCCAGGAACCTGGTCGAAAAGCCAGACCCTGCTGTTGCACCGTCCACAATGTCGATTATCGGGCGTTATATCCTTGACCCCGCTGTCATTCCAGAACTTGATCGCCATGCCATTGGGGCAGGGGGCGAAATCCAGTTGACAGATGCCATCTCCCGAACTTTGGATTGTGTGTCTTTTCACGGTTTGCAGTTTGAAGGAACCCGTTTTGATTGTGGTAGTAAACGCGGGTTTCTCGAGGCGACGGTTTCTTTTGCTTTGAAACGCCCTGATATGCGTGCGACAATGCAGGATATATTAAAAGCTTATGCGGGGTCGTAGTCTTTGCTCTGCCATGAAGAAATAGGGTTTTTAAATGCGTATTGCCATGATTGGGACAGGATACGTCGGGCTGGTTTCCGGGGCTTGTTTTGCGGAATTTGGTTTTGATGTGGTTTGTGTTGACAAAGATTTATCAAAAATTGAGACCCTGCGTGCGGGGAAAATACCGATTTTTGAACCTGGTCTTGATAAATTGGTTGCCCATAATGTCGCGGCAGGGCGTTTGTCCTTTAGTTCTGACTTGCACGGTGCGGTGCGGGATGTGGATGTTGTTTTTGTCGCGGTTGGAACCCCCGTGGGCTGTGAAAATGGTACGGCTGATTTGACGCACCTTTACGTTGCCGTGCGTGATCTGGCGCGTTTTCTGGGAGATAGATGCCGCACTGTTGTCATTAAATCAACGGTTCCTGTTGGCACGGGGAGGGAGGTTGCGCGCCTTTTATCTGTGGAGCGTCCAGGTATTGATTTTGATGTGGTCTCTAACCCTGAATTCCTCAGAGAAGGAGCGGCGATCAAGGATTTTATGCGCCCGGATCGTGTGGTTATTGGTGCGGAAACAAAGCGCGCACGCGCTTTGATGCGTGAAATCTATCGCCCCCTTTACTTGCTTGAAACCCCTATTGTCTTTACGACACTTGAAACGTCAGAGCTGACGAAATACGCAGGCAATGCCTTTTTGGCGATGAAGATTTCTTTTATTAATCAGATGGCTGATCTGTGTGAAGCTGTGGGTGCGGATGTGAAGGATATTGCCAAGGGTATTGGTTTAGACAGACGGATTGGTCAGAAGTTTCTCCATGCCGGACCAGGCTATGGTGGGTCATGTTTTCCCAAGGATACGCAAGCCCTTTTGTCCACGGCGCGTCAGTTTGGTTGCCCTGTTCCCTTGGTTGAAGAGGTCACTCATTACAACGAACAGCGCAAAAAGCGCATGACTGATCGGGTTATCACTGCCCTGGACGGGACAGCGAAGGGAAAAACTGTTGCGATTCTTGGCCTAACGTTCAAGCCAAACACCGACGACATGCGCGAGTCTCCGGCGATTGATCTGGTGTGCGCGTTGGTGTCTGAGGGTGCCTTGGTCAGGGCCTATGATCCTGAGGGGATGGATGAAGCCCGCGAAATTCTTCCCCCCGTGACTTATTGCTCATCTTCCTACGAGGCGATGGAGGGCGCGGATGTTGCTGTGATTGTCACGGAATGGAATGAGTTTAAAGGGCTCGATATGGCTCGTGTGCGCACTCTCCTATCCGTGCCGCGTATTGTTGATCTGCGCAATCTCTATGAACCTGATGACATGCGTGAACAGGGTATAAGTTATCATTCTATTGGGCGCAGTACACTGCTCTAAATAATATCGATTCTGCTAATATTGACTCTGTGGGGGGGGTAAATATTTGAAAGAAAAATATTTTTTAAAAAAAAATAATCGCTTGCACCCTGATATTGTTCGCGAGTATGACCTGCGCGGTATCGTTGGTGAGACTCTTTTTCCCGAAGATGCTGTTGTGATTGGCTGTGCGTATGGAACCCTTGTGCGCCGCGCGGGGGGGGCTGTCGTGGCGGTTGGTTATGATGGTCGTCTGAGTTCCCCAATCCTTGCCGATGCGCTGACCCAGGGCATTTTATCAACTGGTTTGGATGTCCTCCAGGTCGGCTGTGGGCCGACGCCGCTTCTTTATTTTGCGGCTTTTACCTGTGATGTTTTTGGGGGGATTATGGTCACGGGATCCCACAACCCCCCGACCCATAACGGATTCAAAATTGTTTTTCAGAAAAAGCCTTTTTTTGGCGACTCGCTTCGCGCACTCGCAGCTTTGATTGCGGATAGTGATTTTGAGCAGGGGCGGGGAAAAAAGAAATCGCTGAATCTGGGCGATGTCTATTTAGATCGCATCTTGAATGACCTTTGTTTTTCCGATTCTGATCTCAAGCCCGATTTTAAAGTTGTCTGGGATGCGGGGAATGGGGCGACAGGTGATCTCTTGACTCGTTTGATCCCGCGTATTCCGGGCCAGCACGAGGCACTGTTTACAGAGGTTGACGGTAATTTTCCTAATCATCACCCTGATCCGGCAGTTGCTGATAATCTGGCTGATTTGCGTGCGCGTGTCCTTGAAAAGGGCGCACAGTTGGGCATTGCCTTTGATGGCGATGGGGATAGAATTGGTCTGATTGACGAAGAAGGCGAAATCCTCTGGGGCGATCAGATTATGCTGTTTCTTGCACTTGACCTGCTCAAGACGCGCCCGGGGGCGACCTTTATCGCCGATGTTAAGGCCTCACAGATTTTATTTGATGAAATTGCGCGCGCAGGCGGGCAAGCCATTATGTGGAAAACAGGTCATTCGCATATTAAAAACAAGATGGCAGAAACCGGTGCGGCCTTTGCTGGTGAAATGTCCGCGCATTTATTTTTTGCTGATTGCTATTATGGCTACGATGATGCGCTCTATGCGTCCATTCGCGTTCTCAATGCGCTGGTTGCCTCTGGCCGGTCTCTCGCTCAGTTTCGTAAGTCTTTACCTTCTGTTGTCAACACACCTGAAATACGGATTGATCTGTCCGAGGATCGAAAATTTCAGGTTGTTGCAGAGGTCGCCGCCCGTTTAGACGCAGAGGGTGCGCAGGTCTGCAAGGTCGATGGGGTGCGCGTTTTGACAGATGACGGCTGGTGGTTATTGCGTGCATCCAACACGCAGGCCGCGCTTGTGGCTCGCTGTGAGGCCCGTGACCATCGCGGATTGATGCGGTTACAGACAACCCTGACCACTCAGCTTGAAAAGAGTGGTGTTGCTATTAAGTTTGGCGACCCTTAATTCTGCTTATCCCCAAGTTCCAGGTTATCTCTTGGGGGAAATAGGAAGACAGGTCATGTTTTTTGTCCGCAGTACTGTACAGGCCCGGCGGGCATAGCCTTTGCTCATGCCGATAATCCGCGCACGATACAGTTGCGTGTTTTTTTGCCGATAGGGTTCGATACTTGCGGAGACAAAGCTGGCCTCGTCGCCGAGGCTCTCCAACGCGGAACGCGCGATGGACTGGGCAATGTTATAGTTGCCAAAGGCTCCGACCTGAATCGCCCAAGTGCCTCTTGGTGCTTTGGGTAGGGCGGTTCCGCCGCCCAGACTGGCGACCTGTGTTCCGGCGCGGGGCGGTTTTGCCTTTATTTTTGTGCGCAGGGTGGCAGGGTTGCGTTTGGGCAGGGGCGGCTGTGCGGCGGCACTACGAATTTCGGGTAGTTTTCTAAAGGATTTCGTCAGAATGTCCTTCATATGGCGATCACGGGACTTACCTGTGCGTCCGCCAAACACAACACCGATCAAACGGCGACCATTGCGCTTGACCGATGCGGCCAGATTAAAGCCCGAGGCCCGGGTGTAACCTGTCTTAATTCCGTCCGTTCCCTTGTAGCTGGTCAGGAGCTTGTTGTGGTTATTATATTTACGTTTGTTATAGCGAAAGTTTGTTGTCGAAAAATATTTGTAATATTGAGGGTAGTCACGCATCAGGGCCTTGCCCAGTCGCGCCATATCGCGTGCGGTACTTAGCTGACCACGGTTCGGCAGACCAGAAGCATTTCTAAAGGTTGTGCGCTTCATACCCAGTTTACGGGCGCGCTCGGTCATCATGCGTGCAAATTTGACTTCAGTTCCGCCCAAGGCTTCGGCCATGACAACAGCGGCGTCGTTTGCCGATTTGGTCACCATGCCCAAAATCACGTTTTTTGCGCTGATTTTTTGCCCCCTGCGCAGGCCTAGCTTGCCGGGGGCCATGCCTTCTGCCCTGCGGGAGACCTTTAATTTTTGATCCAACTTTAGTGCGCCCTTTTCGAGAGCCTCAAATGCCATGTAAAGCGTCATCATTTTTGTCAACGAGGCGGGATAGTTGCGTGTATCGGCATTGCGACTGAACAGAACCTTGCCGTTATCGGCATCGATAACAATCGCCGCATACTTTGCCTGCGTTGATGAAAGAGGCAGGATCACAGCAAAAACCAGTCCCGTGAACAGGGTTGTGATTTTTTTGTAACAGCACGAAGAAAGAGAAAGCATCATATCGCAAACGCTAGACTGAGAAAGAGAACTCTGATCCTGACAGGGAAACCTTAAAAAACACTTTATCGTTGTGGGCTTATTTTGAGAAGGGACATTTTAAACCAATAACACAAAGAATGCCCTGTCACACAAAAAATGCCCTTTGGCTTGTGACCAAGGGCATTTCTACAGGAAAATTCGTGCGACACCCCCATTAGGGTGTAACCTGTTTTATTTCAATCCAAAGGCGGCGAATCGTTTGTTGAACTTTGCGACCTGACCGCCAGAATCGACCAGACGGTGTTCGCCTGTCCACGCGGGGTGGGATTTCGGGTCAATGTCAAGGCGCATCACGTCGCCTTCCTTGCCCCAGGTCGAGCGTGTTTCAAATTCGCTGCCATCTGTCATGACGACTTTGATGGTGTGGTATTCGGGGTGAATGTCTTTTTTCATCTTGAATCATCCTTTGATTTTCGCGTTCATTAAACGAACCCGGACGATGATTCAAGCAAAAAAGAATCACGTCATTTTTTGCACTTTTTGCGGGTTTGCATTTCCTGTGGGAAGGTGACAAAACCCACAGAGATCTTCTCTAGTGTCCCCCAGGACGGCGCGAGATGATAAAACACATTTGCGATCAAGGGGCACAACGACACGACTCGCGGAGTTGAGATTATGGATACAAAGGCGGCGCACCAACAGCGCGGAAAAAAAACAGATCGGCCCGTGAACCGGGATTTGCGGCACTTGCGCGCCCTTTTGCGCTTTGTTGTCCCTTATAAAATTCAGGTCATTGGGGCTGTCATCGCCCTCGTTGTGGCGGCGGGGACAGTTTTGACCCTGGGGCAGGGGCTACAGGCTCTGGTTGACGAGGGGTTTTCTGGTGGGGA
This sequence comes from Kiloniellaceae bacterium, assembly GCA_965199245.1. GTDB lineage: Bacteria > Pseudomonadota > Alphaproteobacteria > Kiloniellales > Kiloniellaceae > Carbonatibacter. The sequence goes on along the minus strand of CBDAQP010000001.1, from coordinate 191,439 downwards.
TGCTGACTTGCTTGATCGGGGGGTGCAGGTTCTTTTCGCTGTTGTGGTTGTTTTGGCCTGTGCCAGCTATTCGCGTTTTTTCCTTGTGTCCTGGGTGGGAGAACGGGTTGTCGCTGATTTGCGGCGGGCTGTTTTTGACCATATTATTTCGCTTTCTCCTGCGTTTTTTGAAACGACGCGCACGGGCGAAGTGCTGTCTCGTCTGACGACGGATACAACGCTTTTGCAGATGGTGGTCGGGTCGTCTTTTGCGATTGCTCTGCGAAACGCGCTCATGTTTTTCGGTGGCTTCGGGTTGCTCCTTTATACCTCACCAAAATTGACGGGGCTTGTTGTCCTGGTCGTGCCGTTTGTCCTGGTTCCGATTATTTTTTACGGGCGGCGGGTGAAAAAACTCAGTCGCCAGAGCCAGGACCGCGTTGCTGATGTCGGGGTCTATGCCAACGAAGCCATTTCTGCAATCCGCACCGTTCAGTCTTTTTCCCACGAAGAAGAAGACCGCAAGCTTTTTGGTTGCGAAGTTGAGTCAGCCTTTGTCACAGCGGTGGCTCAGATTCGCGCCCGTGCCCTGTTGACGGCCATTGTTATTGTCCTGATTTTTGGGGCAATTTCTGTGATTCTTTGGGTGGGGGGGCATGATGTTCTCTCCGGACGTCTGTCGGCGGGTGAACTGTCGTCATTTGTTTTTTATGCTGTGGTTGTCGCGGGGTCTTTGGGGGCGATTAGCGAGGTGGTTGGCGATCTCCAGCGTGCGGCGGGAGCAACGGAGCGTCTCATGGATCTGCTCCAGACGCGCCCGGATATTACTTGCCCGGACAGTCCCCGCCTCTTGCCGAATCCTGTGCAGGGAACCGTGCGTTTTGATGCAGTGTCTTTTTCTTATCCTGCCCGTTCCAATCACGCGGCCCTTGATGGTTTTTCGTTTTCTGTTGCTGCCGGGGAAAAGGTTGCGCTTGTTGGCCCCTCCGGGTCGGGAAAAACAACTGTCTTTCAGCTTTTACAGCGTTTTTACGATCCTTGTGACGGAGCTGTTTTGTTGGATGGCCTGGATCTCAGGTGCCTTGATCCTGTTCAATTTCGCCAGTCAATGGGCTTTGTATCCCAGGAACCAGTGGTTTTTTCGAGTTCTGCCATGGACAATATTCGCTATGGACGACCAGAGGCCACAGAAGACGAGGTTATCTCCGCTGCCAAGGCTGCTGTCGCACACGATTTTTTGATGGCCTTACCGAATGGTTATCAAAGCTATCTGGGGGAAAAGGGGGTGCGTCTTTCCGGCGGGCAACGTCAACGTCTCGCTATTGCGCGTGCGCTTTTGCGTAATCCGCCTGTGTTGTTACTTGACGAGGCAACCTCTGCACTGGATGCGGAAAGTGAAAAGGCTGTGCAACAGGCTCTTGAGGGTCTCATGGCCAACCGGACGACCTTGATAATTGCCCATCGCCTCGCAACGATTCAGCGCGCGGATCGTATCGTCGTGATTGAGAACGGGGCCATTTTGGAACAGGGAACCCACGCAGAACTAACGGCACAGCAAGGACTCTATGCCCGTCTGGCCCAGCTTCAATTCAACGAGTCGCCGGTTTGATGTTCTGCGCCACGGGTGCGCAGGGCCGAGGGGGAGTCGCCAAATGTTTGACGGAATAATCTCGAAAAATGGGCGGCATCGCAAAAGCCGCAATCTGCGGCAATGTCGCTGACCGAACGATTGGTATGGGTTAGTTGCCACAGGCCGTGACGCAACCTGATTTCACGGCTGATTATGAGGGGGGAGTTGCCCAGTTCTGCAATAAATAAACGTTCAAGGTGACGCTTTGAAATATTGACCTGTTTGGCGATGTCTCGCACCTTGAGTGGTGTGCTGAGGTTTTGTTCAATCAGGATGAGAGCCTTGCGGACGCGGTCGCTGGAGGCGTTGAGATAGTTTGAGGGCTGTGGCTGCGATGCGGTTCCTCCGCGTGCGCGGTCAACCTGCATAATGCGCATGGCCTTTTGGGCAACACCGTCCCCGAGATGCCGTTCAACCATCCAGATGGCCAGGTCAATGGCTCCTGTTCCCCCGGCGCAGGTAATGCGGTTTCCATCCACGACGAAGAGCTGACTTGAAACTGTCGTGATGTCATCCGAAAGAGCCAGGAGATCATTGTGATGATACCACGACACACAGCATCGTCTGCCTTTCATCAATCCCGCGCGGACAAGGGCAAAACTTCCGGTGCAGAGGCCCACAAGTTTGACGTTTTTCTGGGCGGCTCGACGGATAATATCCAATACAGCCCCCGAAGCCTGCTGTCCTTTCAAAAGCCCGCCGACGATCACGAGGTAGTCATATTGTTCCAAGCGATTACAGTCCGTCCAGGGTGTGATTGCAACGCCACAGCTTGAGACAACAGGGCGATCTGTGAGACCGACCAGAGTCCAGCGACAATGAATCGGACGACTTTGATCTCCTTCATCGGCACAGAGACGCAAGATGTCGATCATGCTTGAAAAAGGCGTCAAGGTGAACTGTGGCAAGAGCAGAAAAGCAACATGAAGTGTGCCGTTGCGATTTTTTATCGACATATACCCTTTGTCCCCGCGCGTTCTGCGCCTAAAGTGTGTGCGTTCTGTGTAAATTAAAACGACTCCGAACGATGCCATAAAAAATTTGAAAACCTTGCTTTTCTTGTAACAGAAAAGAACAATACCTCATATCTTTTGAACGAAGCTCGGGCGTTTTTATCGGGTTTAGGCGGTCATAGGTCGCATTTGTTCATTTGTTTTGTCTTCTTTGTTCATGGTGAATGTTCTCTTTTCGGCCTAGGGTGACAAGAAGGGCAGACCGGACTGATTTTTTGTTCCCTGTCGTTTTCAAAACGCTTAAATCTTTCAAAATGGAGTGATGTCGTCAATGTCCCGCTATTCGATTTTCAGCTTGGCACGAAATGCGATGAGCTGGCATCAGAACTGGCCCCGTCAGTGGCGCAGTCCTGATCCCAAGCCAGAATATGATATTGTGATTATTGGCGCGGGCGGTCACGGTTTGGCGACGGCCTATTATTTGGCTGAAAACCACGGGATCACTAATGTTGCCGTCATTGAAAAAGGTTGGCTTGGCGGTGGAAATACGGGGCGTAATACGACGATTATTCGATCAAATTATCTGTGGGACGAGGCCGGATTGTTCTATGAACATTCTGTGAGGCTCTGGGAAGAAATGTCACAAAGGCTGAACTACAATGTGATGTTTTCCCAGCGTGGCGTGTTGAACCTCGCGCACAATCTTGGTGATGTGCGCGAGTCTGTGCGCCGGGTGAATGCCAACAAACTCAATGGCATTGATGCGGAGTGGCTGAACGCAGAGGAAGTCAAAGAATTCTGCCCTATTGTCAATATTTCGCGCAATTCGCGCTATCCTGTGTTGGGGGCGACCCTGCAACGTCGGGGCGGGACGGCCCGTCACGATGCGGTTGCGTGGGGCTATGCCCGCGCCGCAGATGAGCGCGGCGTGGATATTATTCAAAACTGCGAAGTCCAGGGTCTTGATATTAAACAGGGTCAAATCACGGGCGTTCGGACAACGCGCGGTACTATTCGGGCCAAAAAGGTTGCAATGGCCTGTGCAGGGCACACCTCTGTCGTTGCGGATATGGCAGGGATTCGTCTGCCGATCGAATCGCACCCGCTTCAGGCCCTGGTGTCCGAACCACTGAAACCTGTGATTGATTGTGTGGTCATGTCCAATGCGGTTCACGTCTATGTCTCGCAGTCTGACAAGGGCGAATTGGTGATGGGAGCGGGGATCGATCCTTACGTTGGCTACTCTCAGCGCGGGTCACTACACGTTGTCGAAGACCAGCTGGCCTCTGCGATGGAACTTTTCCCGCTGTTTAGCCGGGCGCGTTTGATGCGAACCTGGGGAGGGATTGTGGATACCTGTCCTGATGCGTCGCCGATTGTGGGCAAAACACCGATCAAACATCTTTATGTCAATGCCGGGTGGGGAACAGGTGGTTTCAAGGGCACGCCCGGGTCTGGCTGGTGCTATGCCCATACCATTGCGAATGATGAACCGCATGACTTGAACGCCGCCTTTACGATTGATCGCTTCGTGACGGGCGCGTTGATTGATGAACACGGTGCGGCGGGTGTCGCACATTAGGGTTACACACGAAGGGGATAAAAAATGCTGAGAATTAAATGTCCTTTCTGTGGTGAACGGGATGAAACGGAATTTCACTACGGCGGCGAAGCACACATTATCCGCCCACACGATCCGGATGCCTTGACGGATCAGGAATGGGGGGATTACGTTTTTTTTCGCACCAATGTAAAGGGTGCACACAAAGAACGCTGGGTTCACTCCGATGGTTGTCGCAAATGGTTCAATGCTGTGCGCGATACCATCACGAATGAAATGATTGGTGTTTACAAAATGGGCGAAACCTTTGATATTCCCGAGGATCGCAAACCCAACCAGGTTCCGCCTTGTGACAAAAAAACTTTTGATAAAAAAGAGGGCGCGTAATGGCAGAACAGTTTCGCAGCACTTCTGGAACCTGTGTCGATCGGTCCAAAGTCATCAATTTTACCTTTAACGGGCGTGCGCTGACGGGTGTTCAGGGCGACACCCTGGCGTCTGCACTGGTCGCGAATGGGGTGCATCTTGTCGGGCGCAGTTTCAAAACCCACCGCCCGCGCGGGATCGTTTCCTGCGGTTCGGACGAGCCATCTGCGCTCGTTCAGCTTGAAACTGGCCCACGGAGCGAACCGAATTTGCGTGCGACCCAGATTGAACTTTACGAAGGTCTTGAGGCGCGTTCTGTAAGCTGCTGGCCGTCTGTTGATTTTGACGTGATGGCTGTGGCGACCAGCTGGGCCTCCCGCCTCTTTGTCGCAGGCTTTTATTATAAAACCTTCATGAGTCCAAAATCCTTTTGGATGACGGTCTATGAACCACTCATTCGCCGCATTGCCGGACTGGGCGTTCTATCGCGTGAGCCAGACCCTGACCGTTACGATCACATGAATGAATTTTGTGATGTCCTTGTGATTGGTTCAGGGCCTGCAGGCTTGAGTGCCGCCCTGGAGGCCGGGCGTACAGGTGGGCGTGTGATCTTGGTTGATGAGCAGGCTGATTTTGGCGGCTCGCTCAATAATACCCGCGATATTATCAATGATCGCCCCGCGCGTGCGTGGGTTGAAGATACTCTCGCGGAGCTTGCGGGCCTGGACAATGTGCGCCTGCTCAAACGGGCAAATGCCTTTGGTTATTATGACCACAACTATGTGACTGTTCATGAACGGCGCACCGATCATATGGGGCCGGGGGCCTGTCCTGATTTGCCGCGTCATCGGCTTTGGCATATTCGCGCGGGTCAAATTGTTTTGGCAACGGGGGCACATGAACGTCCGCTGGTTTTTGCGGACAACGACCGCCCTGGAATTTTGCTGGCCTCTGCGGGGCAGACTTATGTCAATCGCTATGGAGCCTTGCCGGGTAAGCGTGGTGTTGTCTTTACTAATAATGATTCGGCTTATGCGGCGGCCCTGGATATTCTGGATGCCGGGATGGATATTGCGGCTGTTGTCGATCTGCGCGCAGATGCAGACAGTGAATTGGTTCACGCTGTGCGCAAAAAAGGCGTGGACGTCATCACGGGTTCGGGTATTGTCGAAACACTGGGCAAAAAACGGGTGTCTGGTGTCATGGTGGCGGCTGTGTCCCCGGATGGTCAGCGAGTCACGGGGCAAAAACACCGGATTGACTGCGATACAATCCTGATGTCAGGAGGCTGGAACCCTGCGGTTCATCTGTTCTCTCAGTCGATGGGTAAGTTGCGTTATGACGATGACAAAGCCTGCTTTGTTCCCAATAAATCCGTTCAAAAAGAACGCACGGTCGGGGCGTGTTCCGGTGCCTTTACCTTGCAGGAGGCCTTGAATCAAGGCGCAGAGGCGGGGGCGCAGGCGGCAAAAGACGCTGGTTTTGGCAAGGGCAAGGTGACCCTTGAGGCCAAGGCACTCGTGCGTGAAGAACAGGACATTCTGGCCTATTGGGTTGTGCCGACCGACCACCCTGTCGGGCAAGGCCCGCGCAAGCATTTTGTCGATTATCAGCACGATGTCACAGCGGCGGATATTATGCTTGCTGCGCGTGAGGGGATGCACTCTGTTGAACATATGAAACGCTTTACCACAAACGGCATGGCGACAGATCAGGGCAAAATGTCCAATGTCAACGGTCTGGCGATTTTATCCCATCAAATTGGCAAAGCGATTCCAGAGGTCGGAACCACAACTTTCCGCCCGCCCTATACGCCTGTGACCTTTGGGGCCCTGGCCGGGCGATCGATCAATGGGGATCTGTCCGATCCTGTTCGACGAACACCGATGCACAGCTGGCATGTTGAAAGTGGTGCGGATTTCGAGGTCGTCGGTCAGTGGTTGCGGGCGTGGTATTACCCCAGGGCGGGCGAAGATATGCATGCCGCTGTGACGCGCGAATCAAAGGCATTGCGGGATTCTGTCGGGATTCTCGATGCCTCGACCCTTGGGAAGATTGACATTCAGGGAAAAGATGCGGCGCAGTTTTTGAACCGGATTTATACCAATGCGTGGTTGAAACTTCCCGTTGGTTCGGCGCGTTATGGCTTTATGCTCAAAGAGGATGGCATGGTCTTTGACGATGGTGTGACCACGCGTCTTGGCGAAAACCATTTCCATATGACCACGACGACAGGCGGGGCCGCAGGCGTCCTTGACTGGCTGGAAGAATATCTCCAGACCGAATGGCCTGATCTTGAGGTCTATTGTACCTCTGTCACAGAAGAATGGGCAACGCTGACTATCGGTGGGCCAAAGTCCCGCGCATTGATGCAGGATATTTGTTCTGATATTGATTTTTCCCAGGATGCCTTTCCCTTTATGACCATGCGCGAAGGAACGGTTGCAGGTGTTCCCGCGCGGGTATTCCGTATTTCATTTACGGGTGATCTGTCCTACGAAATAAATGTGCGCAACTGGCATGGCCTCCATGTCTGGAAAGCCTGTATGGAGGCGGGGCGCAAGTATGACATTACGCCTTATGGAACAGAAACTATGCACGTTCTGCGGGCTGAAAAGGGCTTTGTCATCATTGGTCAGGATACCGATGGCACCCAGACGCCTATGGATTTGGGAATGGATTGGATCGTCGCGAAAAAGAAAGGCGATTTTATCGGTCGCCGCTCCTTTATCCGTGCGGACACGGCACGCGAGGGGCGCAAACAGATGGTCGGTCTCCTGACCGAAAATCCGCGCGAGGTCTTGACAGAGGGGGCGCAGTTGACCAACGCGCGCGAACAGGCCCTGCCCGCGCCCATGTTGGGACATGTGACTTCCAGTTACTGGAGTCCAAACCTCGATCATTCCATTGCGCTGGCGATGTGCAAGGATGGCCTGGGGCGCATGGGCGATTGGATTTACGCACACGACCGTGGCAAGGTGACAAAGGTAAAAATTGTCAGCCCGGTCTTCTACGATGTAAAGGGAGAACGTCGTGATGGCTGATGAATTTCGTCGCACTATTGTTGCGGACAGGTACCAGGATATGATCAACGGTTCCTCTGGTCGGGAGTCTGGCGTTGACCTGAGGGAGGTTCCTTTTCAGGCACAGGTGACCATTCGCGGCAATGCCCGCAGTCCAAAATTCAAGGGCGGGGTGAAATCTGTCATCGGGCTTGATGTCCCGACAAAAGCCAACAGTTTTAATAGTTCTGATGATTATACGATCTTTTGGCTCAGCCCCGATGAATGGCATATCGTCGGCCCGGTTGATACGCAAGACGACCTGACAGCTAAATTAAGAGACGCACTTGATGGACAGCATGTTTCTGTTGTTGATGTTTCTGGCAATCGCACCTGCCTTGAACTCTCTGGCGCAAAGGCGCGGGAAGTGATGAAAAAATCCTGTCGTCTGGATATGGATGCCTGGTCTTTCAAACCTGGTGACTGCGCCCAGGCCCGTATTGAAAAGGCCCCCTGTATCATCCAGATGCTCGACGAGTCGCCAACCTGGCGACTTTATGTCCGCCCGTCCTTCGCCGAATACCTTGTCGATTGGCTCCTCGATGCCATGAAAGAATACCGCCGCACTGCTTAAAGCCGCATTGCTTGAAGCCATTGCAAAAGCCCGCTGTTTGGCGGGCTTTTTTGTTGTTATCTGCTGGGTCGCGGTTGAACTGAATCTGGACAGTGTTCCTGGTCAGGTGATAAAAGATTTCTCCTGTGCATTTTTCAGAAAGACTCTCGTGAACAAAACGCTGGCTCTCGTATTGACGACTTTGGTTCTGGCAGGTTGTGGAGGATCTTTTGATCCGCTTCCTCAGACCCTGTCGCCCGTAGTGCAGGAGGCTCTGAACAAATCTTATGAACGCTATGGGCAGGGGCCGGGGGCACCGTGGGGTTTTGCTTTGTGTTACAGCGCAACGGGGAGCGATGTGAAAAAGGTTCCCGATGTTGCACGTCAAACCTGCGGGCGCGGGCGGCTTGAATATCGGGGGACGGATATTCTTTTTTCTGACTGCCCGCTGTTGCAGCCGAACCGTGCAAATTTTATCTGCTATCCCGCAGATGATGCGCCCTGATCTTGTGGGCAAGGGGTGGCATCGACTGACCACTCTTCCCGCACAGCGGGGTCTTTTTCGTCGGTGTAGTGTGCCTTTTTCAAGGCCAGGACGTTTTCTCTTGTCCCCAATTCCTGACAAGACCAGACAGCCATTGCCCGTACAAGGGGGGAGTCGTCGATCAGGAGCGGTGTAATGTATGCCAGAGCCTCTACTGCTCCGCTGTTGCCCAAGGCAATAAGAACATTACGGATAAAGCAATCGCGCCCGATTCGTTTGATGGGTGAACCACTAAACAGCCATCTGAACTCCGTATCGGTCAACTGAACCAGCTCGATCAATTTGGGCGCGGTTAATTCAATCCGGGGAAAAACAGCAGACTCCCCCGTGTTTTGCGCGAATTTGTTCCACGGACAAATCGCGATGCAATCATCACAGCCATAGATTCGATTGCCCATAGGCTTACGAAATTCCCTGGCAATATGTCCCCGATATTCGATGCTGAGATAAGATAGACATCGCCGCCCGTCCAGAACTCCCGGCTGGGGAAAAGCCCGGGTCGGGCAAATGTCAAGACACTTGCGACACCGCCCGCAATGGTCTGGTTCGGGATCATCAGCGGGGAGAGGTAGGGAGAGATAAATTTCTCCCAAAAAAAGCCAGGATCCATGTTGTCGGGAAACCAGATGTGTATTTTTCCCCTGCCACCCCAGCCCGGCCTGGGCGGCGAAGACCTTTTCAAGTACGGGGGCGGTATCGACAAAGACCTTAAGCTGACAGTCGGCAAAGGTTTTGACAATCCAGCGCGCCAGGGTCTTGAGGCGTTTCTTGACGAAATCGTGATAGTCTTTGTTGCGGGCATAAACGGAAATATTGCCCCGGTCGGGATAATTCAACAGCTTGAGCGGGTCTTCGGCAGGACTGTAATTGCACCCCAAAACAACAACAGAGCGCACTTCGTTCCACATTTTTTCGGGGTTTTCCCGCCAGTCGCTCCGTTGGGCCAGCCACGACATCTCCCCATGATAGCCCCGGGCCAGAAAGGTTCTCAAATGTTTTTTGGCTTCTTCGTTAATCTGTGCAGGTGAAAAGCCAACGGCATCAAAACCGAGACCCAGGGCTTCTGCCCTGATTTCCTCGCGGATTGTGGTGAGCCTGTTCATTGGCATTCGTGTTCGGAGGGCAGGTCGCCTTGGGCGTAACAGTCTTCAAAACGCTGTTGGAATGATTCAAATTCTCCGCCTGCGATGGCATCGCGCAGGTCATGCATGATGTCCTGATAACAGGTCAAATTGTGTAGGGTCAGCAGGATTGGCCCCAACATTTCCCCAGCTGTAAAAAGATGCCGCAGATAGGCGCGGCTAAACCGCCGACAGGCCAAACATCGGCAATTTTCATCCAGGGGGCGGGGGTCGGTGCGGTGGCGGCTATTGCGGATATTGACCGCCCCGCGCCGGGTGAAGGCTTGCCCGTTTCGCCCTGATCGTGTTGGCAAGACACAATCAAACATGTCAACCCCCCGCGCCACGGCTCCGACCAGATCAGATGGTTTGCCAACGCCCATCAAATAGCGCGGTTTGTCGGTCGGCAGGGCAGATGCTGTGAAATCCAAAACATTAAACATGACTTTTTGCCCTTCGCCAACCGCCAGCCCCCCAATGGCATAGCCATCAAAATCAATCCTGGTCAGGTTGTCGATAGACTCGTGGCGCAGGTCTTCCCAAGTGGAGCCTTGTACAATACCAAAGAGACCATAGCCTGGACGGGACACAAAGGCTCTCTTGCACCGTTTCGCCCAACGCATGGAGCGGTGCATGGACAGGGCGGCCTCCTCGCGGGTGGCGGGGTAGGGGGTACATTCGTCCAGAACCATGGTGATGTCTGCATCCAGTAGCCTTTGAATGTCGATGGAACGCTCCGGGGTGAGGTCGTATGCACTGCCATCAATATGGGATCGAAAAACAACGCCCTCTTCGGTGATTTTTCGCAATGCCGACAACGACATGACCTGATAACCCCCGGAATCAGTCAGGATTGGAGCAGGCCAATCCATAAAGCGATGTAGCCCACCCTGTTGTGCCACCAGTTCCGCCGTAGGGCGGAGCATCAGATGATAGGTGTTGCCGAGAACCACCTCTGCGCCAGTATCGCGCAGTTGATCGGGGGTCAGCCCCTTGACCGTTCCGGCTGTGCCCACCGTCATAAACGCGGGCGTTTGGATGGTGCCGTGTGCTGTTGTGATTTCGCCACAGCGGGCCAAACCATCTGTTGCCTTCAGCGTGAATTTAAAGCTTGTGGTCATGTCCTGTCCACTCTTTCCAGCAGGCTACAATCGCCGTAAGAATAGAAACGATAATTTGTAGCGAGGGCGTGGCGATAGGCGGCCTTCATCCGCTCCAGCCCGCAAAAGGCCGCAACCAGCATGAAAAGCGTTGAGCGCGGCAGGTGAAAGTTCGTCAACAAGGCATCGACAACCTTGAATCGATAGCCCGGGGTGATAAAAATGTCCGTCGCGCCCTGCCAGGGATAAACGCACCCCTGTGCGTCTGCGGCTGATTCCAGCAGGCGTAACGATGTTGTCCCCACGGCAATAACCCGCCCGCCCTTTGCGCGCGTTTCGTTGATGAGTGTGGTGGCCTTTGCATCAAGGTATCCATTTTCGCTGTGCATTTTGTGGTCTTCGATCTCATCGACCCTGACGGGGAGGAAGGTTCCCGCGCCGACATGCAGGGTCAGCGTTGTCGTACGAATGCCCTGTTCTGTCAGACGGGTCATCAGGCAATCGGTATAGTGCAGGCTGGCTGTTGGGGCGGCGACTGCGCCGGATTCGCGTGCAAAAAGCGTCTGGTAATCCTGACGGTCTTGCTGATCCGCGCCATTTTCGCGCTGAATATAGGGGGGCAATGGCAAAGTGCCTGTTGTTTCTAGTAGCGCGTGAAACTGATCCGGGGCATGATTGAACTGCAAGAAAACCTCACCACCGTTTTTTGATAACACATCGGCACAGAGCTCCGATGAAAAAACAAGCCGATCATCCGGCGTGATTTTCTTCGCTGGTTTGGCAAAGGCCCACCACCGCGCCAGTCCCTCCGATGATGGGGACTCTTGCTTGTGGAGTGTGACTTCAATGCGTGCCGCGCCCCGTGTGGCGATCAGACGTGCTTGAATGACACGCGTATCATTAAAAACCATCAGATCCCCCGCATCCAGCAAGGTCGGCAGATCACGCATGGTCAAATCCGCCAACGTGGCCCCGACGTGCAACAGCCTTGCCGCATCACGCGGCGTGACCGGACGTTGGGCAATGGCAGAACGGGGAAGATCAAAATCAAAAAGATCTGTTTTCATTTAATAAAATCACCTGGAAAGATCACGGTACGATTACTTAAACCACACATGGCAAGGGCGCAATCTATTCAGGAATATCATAACTATAGGTCTTGTCTTGCGACAGTCGGGCGTCATAGCGCAGGCCAAAGGCAACCCGGCCCTTTTCGATTTTTTCAACATAGTGAAAGGGACGACCTGCCCCACAGTTCGCGCCGCGCATCAAAATCATCAGGCCGGGCTCTGCGCGGAACAGGCGGCGGTTTGTTTTGTGGCGATCTGTACAGATATAAAAATCACCCCGCCCCGACAGTGTCAAAATTGCAATAATGCCTTCAAAACGCTTCAGATCCTGGTGTGGTGAAATGCCACGCGACCCCTGTGGGTAGCGTAACACAACGCGGTCATTGAAATAAAACGGGTGCTGACAGGGGCAAAGAGGCAGACGGCGCAAGGCCTCATTCACTTGACGTTCAAAGGCCGCAGAAAAATCGTCTAAGCGGGTTTTTTCACGGAAATTCAGTGAAATATCAAAATCCTGTGTGACAGTCTTTTCCCCCTTTCCAACAACCGGGGCGCAGGCACGATAGTTCAGTTGCTCTGTTGCTTCCAATAAAAGGCTACAGCCCCGCCCATCCAGCATCGGCACTGCCGCCGCCCCGTCCTCCGCCATCTGTGCCACTGCTGCCGCCATGCTGTCTGTTGTGCTTAAAACCAGGTCACGGTCAAAACGATTGAGGGGAACCCTCTGTGAGTAAAATTGCTCTGCGCCCGGTTCCATCTCCCGGCGTGTTGTTGTGTGTGGGATTGTTTTATGTGACATTACAAAAACCCTATGAGAATATCCAGAAACCCCGATCCTCGTTGGCAGTAGGTTTTTAGAGGCACTCCTGTGCCATGCCTGTTCATCCGTGCGCATTCTATAGTGCCGTGCACTTTTTTAAAAGTCGGAGGTTGTTTTATGTCCATTCTCGATACAACGGGGCAGAAATGTCCCCTGCCTGTGCTCAAGGCCCGAAAGGCGATGAAGGATTTGAAATCCGGTGAGGTCTTGACCATTCTGGCGACAGACCCGGCGGCCCGCCAGGATTTTCAATCCTTTTGCGCGACAACGGGCGACCACTTGTTGTCTATTGTTGATTGTGATGACATTACGATGGAAATCACGATTAAAAAGGCATAGACGCTGACCCCGAACCGTCACAAAGACAACATGCAATTATCATAAAAATAACACGGGACTGAAAGATGGGATCGCTAGCCTCATCATTGTTTTCTCTTAACTCCTGTTTTCAAGAGGTCGATGATGAAACGCGTTCTGATTGCTTCAACAGTTTTGTTCTGTCTTGGCGGGCCAGCTTTTGCCGATGGGCATCTCGCACAGGAAAGAAAGCAGGTGGTACAAGGCCGCCCAACAATCACTTCAGGATAAAATGGCCATAACCCCGATTATGGGCAAGGCCAAAAATATCATCCTGTTGATTGCTGATGGAAATGGCGTCGGCACCAACTACGCGACCCGCCTCTATCAGGGGCAACAGGGTGGGGGGCTACGGCGATGAAAATGTGATGTTCAAGGAACAGCTCCCGCATCTGGCACTGGTCAAAACTTACAACACCAATGCCCAAACATCCGACTCGGCAGGGACGGGAACGGCGATGCACGCGGGCATTAAGACCAAGGCAGCTGTTCTCGGGGTTGATGAAACCCTCAACCGTGGGGACTGTAGTGCGGTTGCGCGCGCGCGTCGATTCGATTGCCGAGGTTTTGTCCGCACAGGGTAAGGCGGTTGGTGTTGTCTCCACAGCCCGCTTGACACATGCGACCCCGGCCTCTGTCTATGCCCATGCTGCCGACCGCAACTTTGAAGACGACTCCAAACTTCCCGAGGGTTGTACCACCCCCGATATTGCGAGTCAGCTTGTCACTGCCTTTAAAACGGCACTGTTTCTGTCGCCATGGGCGGCGGACGTCGCCGGGTCATTGATGAAGCATACCATGTTATAAAAAAGCTTCAATGAGGCCGAGGCGTGAAAGCCTCGGATACCGGACATCGGTATCGTCAGCATCGCGAATATAGAGCGAAACATCGACATCGAAACCGGAAAGATCCGGGTCGGTATCGAATAAATCGGTCAGATCGCGCTGGCGAATCACGTTGTGTTGCTCAGGAAGGGAAAGCGTGAACTGGACTAAATTTTTTGGCCCGCAATCGGATAGTTTTTCTAGATTTTGCCGCGCCGTTTTACATTCCCCGGCTGTGTAAGGTAGCAGTTCCTCTCCGTCCGGCAGATCAATCCAGAATATTGTCGCCCTTGGCTTGCCCTCCTTGTCGCATTCACCATAACGATTGCACCGCCCAAAGCGTTGAACCAGAGACGGCCAAGAGGCGATTTCCGTGATCATAGTCGTCGAGGTGACATCGACTCCGGCTTCCAGTGCTTGTGTCGCAACGATAATACGGCCCTGTTCAGGAGCATCCTTTTTGAGCTGTTCCATGAGATCTGCGCGGTCTTTGCCGCGAAAGCGTGAATGTATAAGAACTTTCTCCCCTGCGAACCCACTGGCCTGCACGGAAGTGAAAACCGCCTGCGCTCTCGCGACTGTATTCAAAAAAATAATCGTATTGGTCTGAGGCTTTGCCATCTCCACCGCGTGTTTGGCCAATTCATCCGCGTAAGTCTTGCGTCCTGCTTTGTTTCCAATTTTCGAGCTGTCGAGATCAAGCAGCTTTAACTGCTTGCGCGCCTTCCATAAATGTTCTGTTTTGGTTAGATCATCGTTACCGAGGTCATGGTCGCGTCCGGAGTCTTTTGGGAAGAAATCGACCGTCTTGAGCCATTGAGGATCAAGCGTTGCCGACATCCACAGCGTGTGGCTGGGGCGAAGGCAATGGAGTGTTCTGCGAAATGCTTCGAGTTGGGCTGACGTTGGCAATGTCGCGCCTGTCAACTGTACCTCGTCGAACACCCACAGCGCATCATTATGCAGGAGAGCGAAATCTAATGGCCAGCGATAGCGTGACGTGCCATAGCCGCGCATCAAGGCGGCGGAAATCAACATATCCTGCGTGCCGATAATAATCGCGGGGCAATCGGGGTAGAGCATCCAGTCAGGCAGGCCACGCGGCCCCTCACTGCGTCCACCCATCAAAACATCGAGCTTGATGTCCACACCAAGAATTTTATTTGCCTTGTCGATCCAGGTTTTGGCGACATCTTCGGTTTGCTCCACAAGGCTCCGCATGGGCAGACAGTAAAGCAGTCGCCGGTGTGTTGTCGGATTTTTAACCGGTTCCCTAGACTGCCTGATCTTCCAGATCCATGCCACGAGTACAGCGGCCGTTTTGCCGAAGCCGGTCGGTATGATCAGGGTTTCGGGCCAGTCGCCTGTTGCCAGCAGTCTCTGATAGGGGTGCGGTGAATGCGTGCTACATTTTTCGAAGAATGTTTCAAAATCCATTATTGTACGACACCTTTCCGTGCGCCGAAGAGATGGTTTCGATATTTTCGTAAACCCGGATGCAGCCGCTTTTTTGTCAAGATCAAACACCACAGTTCTGTCCGAAATGCCCAGAATTCTTCCCGAATATATGCTCTTCTTGCAATTGCCAAGATATCCTGAATTATCCGGTTCATTTGTCCGCATTTTGTTGTCACTGGTTCTCTCCCCTGTTCACGTCCGATTTACAATAAGGGGCAGAAAAAAATATGTTGTTGTGAGAGACTTGAAGATTGTTAAAAAAATGTTAGGCTGGGGCTGGCTGTGGTTTTTGCCCCGGTTTGAAGTGTGTTTGAGTAAAATGAAAAGTGTAAAAGAGCGGACAAGTGACTGAAAGGGAGACGTTCTGATGATGTCTAAAGTCAAACAAATTGGTGCGGCTGTTGCGGCGGCGGCTCTGCTGTCGGGTGTTGCGGTGGCAGAGGAGTTTATTTCGATTGGAACAGGTGGGGTGACGGGTGTTTACTATCCGGCGGGTGGGGCGATTTGCCGTCTGGTCAATAAAACCCGCAAAGAAAACGGCATTCGTTGTGCAGTGGAATCAACAGGCGGGTCGGTTTACAATATTAACACCATCAAGGCGGGCGAACTGGAATTTGGTGTGGCCCAGTCGGATTGGCAATATCATGCCTATAACGGCACGTCGAAGTTTGCGGATAATAAATTTCCTGGGTTGCGGGCGGTGTTTTCCGTTCACCCTGAACCCTTTACGCTGGTTGCCCGGGCGGATAGCGGCATTACCGACTTTAAAAGCCTGAAAGGCAAACGCGTTAATGTGGGTAACCCGGGATCAGGTCTGCGGGCCACGACGGAAGTTGTCATGGACGCGATGGGCATGAAGATGAGCGATTTTTCTTTGGCGACAGAGTACAAAGGCTCTGAAATGTCAAAACAGCTCTGTGACGGAAATATTGATGCCATGATCTATGTTCTGGGTCATCCCGCCGCCGCGATCAAGGAAGCAACGACAACCTGTGATGCGCGGTTGATTTCTGTCACAGGTCCGGAAATTGACAAGCTCATCAATGAGAACAGCTTTTATCGTAAGGCAACAATTCCCGGGGGGATGTACAAGGGAACAGACGGCGATACCACCACATTCGGGGTCGGGGCGACCATTGTCAGCTCTGCCAGGGTGTCTGAAAAAGCCGTCTATGTCGTTGCGAAGTCTGTAATGGAAAACATTGCCGATTTCCGTAAACTTCACCCTGCCTTTGCTAATCTGAAACCCGAGGAAATGGTCAGCGACAGTCTCAGTGCGCCGCTCCATCCCGGCGCGGAAAAAGCCTACAAGGAATTGGGCTTGTTGAAATAGATGCAGTAGTGGTGATGTGATGACTGCAATGGCTACGCGTCCATACGGGAGTGTAGCCATTGCTGTTTTTGCCAAAAACAAAGGCCGTTTGAACCGGTCAAGACAGGGGGCGCGGGATGACACAGGGGAAAAATGCGGATGCGATCGTGGCGGAAGCTGATACGGGGGCGCGCAATCCCGAGGGTGTGCAGGGGCGCGTTATTCTGGTGATCTGTTTGGCGTGGTCAGTGTTTCAGCTTTACATTGCTTCAGGCCTGCCGGGAAACTTGGCGCAGTGGACAGGGGTTTCTTTTTTCTCCACCGTTGTTACACAGGCGCGTTTGATCCATTTGGCCTTTGCCCTGATTCTGGCGACCATGGCTTTTCCGTTGGGGCGTACGGCACCGCGTGATTGTATTCCTTTCTATGATTGGGGGTTGATGGTTCTGGGGGTGGGAACCTGTTTTTATTTGATTATTTTTCGTGAACAGATTGCCAACCGTCCGGGTCTGTGGACAACAGCGGATGTTGTCGTGTCGGCGATGGGTATAATTGTTTTGTTGATTTCAGTTTATCGGTCGTTGGGCCTGCCGCTTGTGGTGATCGCGAGTGGTTTTATCCTATTTGCCTTTTTTGGGGGGCAGTCTGAATGGGTGCGTGACATTACAAATTATGGTGGGGCCTCTCTGTCGAAGGCGTTGGGGCACTATTGGATGCAGACCGAAGGCGTTTTCGGGGTTGCGCTCGGGGTCTCGACCACCATGATTTTCCTCTTTGTTCTTTTTGGAGCCTTGCTCGATCGTGCGGGGGGGGGGAACTGGTTTATCAAGGTCGCTATTGCGCTGTTGGGGGCTTTGCGCGGTGGACCCGCCAAGGCGTCTGTGCTGTCATCAATGATGACGGGGATGATTTCCGGGTCATCGATTGCCAACACCGTGACAACGGGAACCTTTACCATTCCTCTGATGCGGCGCATTGGCTTTCCGGCGGAAAAGGCTGGTGCTGTGGAGGTTGCTTCCTCTACAAATGGGCAGTTGACCCCCCCTGTGATGGGGGCGGCGGCGTTTTTGATGGTCGAATATGTCAATATTCCCTATATTGATGTTGTCAAACACGCCTTTTTGCCAGCGGTGATTTCCTATATTGCCCTGCTTTATATCGTCCACCTCGAAAGTCTGAAAATGGGACTGAAAGGATTGGAAAAACAGGGGCGGCGGATTTCGATCCTGATGATTTTGATTTTGTTTCTGTCCGGTTTTATCCTGTTGGGGCTGGCGACCTTTGCCCTGGTTGGCCTGCGGGCTGTCCTTGATCCCGTCATGGGGGGGGATAGCATTATTGCCACGCTGGTTTTTGTCCTTTTGTCCTATGTTGGCCTGGTGGCGGTGGCGGCGCGTTTTCCTGATCTGCCTGTTGATGATCCTTCCGCACCTGTGCCGCAGGCCCCGCGTCTTACCCCCACTCTATTAGGGGGGGCGTATTATGCCCTGCCCATTTTGATTTTGGTGTGGAATTTGATGATCAAAACTGACGGTTTGGCACGGTTATCTCCGGCTTTGTCGGCTTTTTGGGCCAGTGTGTTCATGATGGGAATTGTGCTGACACACCGTCCGCTCAAGGCATTTTTCCGTGGCGAAGATGTTGGGAATCAGGCCTGTGCGGGGTGGCATGATTTTATTCAGGGCCTGATTATGGGCGCGCGTAATATGATCGGGATTGGGGTGGCGACGGGGGCCGCAGGCTTGATCGTTGGCACTATTTCCCTGACCGGGGCGCATCAGGTCATCGGGCAGGTGATCGAGGTCGTTTCAGGCGGGAACCTGATGGTTCTTTTGTTTCTTGTGGCGATTTTGAGTTTGGTATTGGGCATGGGGTTACCGACAACGGCGAACTATATTGTTGTCAGTTCGTTGATGGCCCCTGTAATTATCACGGTTGGTGCGCAGGCGGGCTTGGTCGTGCCGCTGATTGCCGTGCACATGTTTGTGTTCTATTTCGGGATTTTGGCCGATGATACCCCGCCCGTGGGGCTTGCCGCCTATGCGGCAGCAGCGATTTCGCGCGGTGATCCGATCAAGACGGGGGTGCAGGGCTTTGCCTATGATATTCGCACGGCGTTGTTACCGTTCCTGTTTATTTTCAATACGGATCTTCTGCTGATTGATGTTGGCCCGTTCAAGGCTATTCTGGTGTTTGCGGTTGCGTTGGTGGCAATGATGCTCTTTGCGGCGGCAACGCAGGGCTATTTCATTGCCCGGTCGCGTAAGTGGGAAAGCGTGGTTCTGCTGGTGATTGCCTTTATCCTGTTCCGGCCCGATTTTTTCCTCGATGCCGTGTCTGAAAGATACAGTGCGGCACAGGGGCCTGCGGCTTTGGAACTCATGGCTACGCAGGATACCGGGGCGAGCCTTCGCTTGATTGTTTCGGGGCCGGACTTTGACACGGGGGCTGTGCGGACGACGACACTTGTTTTGCCTGCGCGTGCGGGGGATGGCGTGGCGGCTCTCTCGGATCAGGGTTTGAATATTATGGTTGATGAACAAACCTTGCGCCTGGATGAACCGTTTCCCGGCACGCCGCACTTTGAAGCACTGGGCAACGAGTATGATTTTTACGGCGAGACCCCCGTTGAAATTCGCCAGGTTCAGGTTGAAAATGACCGTCTGCCCAAGGAAATATTCTTTCTTCCTGCCTTTGTGCTTTTGGTGGGGGTCGTCTTGATTCAGCGACGGCGGGCAACTCAGCCAGCCTTTTAAGGAGAAAAGAGATGTATCATAATATCCTGTTGGCGGTTGATTTGAATGATTTGGAGGGGGCAAGGCGTCCAACAGAGGATGCCCTGAAACTGGCCCGGATGACCGGGGCCAGACTGCACGTGATGAATGTTGTGCCTGATTTTGGTATGGCCCTTGTGGGATCATTTTTTACGAAGGATCACAACGCCCAGATGCTGGTTGAGGCAAAGGCCGCGTTGCAAAACTGGGCGACAGAATGCCTTGATGGTTATAACAGGTTGACTCTTTCTGTCGATCAGGGGACGATTTATGAACGTATTCTCGGCGCGGCCTCTGAGCTTGGCGTTGATTTGATTATTGTTGGTGCCCACAAGTCACAGTTGAAAGATTACCTCATCGGCCCCAACGCGGCGCGTATTTCACGTCACGCGCAACAATCCGTTTTAGTCGTTCGTGAGTGACTCTTGTGGGGTTACCCGGTTGCAAAGCTTCGTACCAAAGAGCCGGAGAGCAGATACCATCCGTCCACAAGTACGAAGAAAATAAGCTTAAAAGGCAGGGAGATCATGACAGGAGGGAGCATCATCATCCCCATTGACATAAGAACCGAGGCAGCAACCATATCGATAATCAAAAAAGGCAAAAAAATCAGAAACCCTATTTCAAAGGCCCGCCTGAGTTCGCTAATCATAAAGGCCGGGATCAGAACGCGGGTCGGGGTGTCTTCGAGGCTGGCGACGCGTTCAACATCGGCGAGATCCATAAAAAGTGCGACGTCCTTTTCACGCACCTGTTGCATCATGAATTGACGTAAAGGAATGACGGCTTTTTCAATGGCTTCGATTTCGTCAATGTCTTCTTCGAGCAGGGGGGTGATCGCGGTGTCGTAGATGGATTCAAAAGTCGGTTGCATGATGAACGCAGTTAGAAAGAGAGCCAGCGAAATCAAAACAGTGCTGGGGGGAGCCTGTTGAATACCCATTGCGGTTCGTAAAAAAGACAGCACAACGATAATGCGGGTAAAAGAGGTGATCATGACCAAAATGCCTGGCGCAAGCGACAGAATGGTCAAAAGAGCCAGCATTTGAAGAATGCGGCTGGTTCCTGTTCCAACGATTTCCTCGTTTAAATCCAGTGTCAAGGTTTGGGCGAGGCTGTCCGTGGGGAGCAAAACAAAAAACAAGGGAATAATCAGGGCGATTACACTGTTAAAGAGGCCGCTAAGGCTTTTGTCTGTTGGTTTGTTTTGTTCAATGGCTTGTTCTGTGGGCTGTTGCGATTTCTTTGTCGAGAGGTGAATATCTTGTCCGCCGCCACTCATCAGCAGGTGGTCTTCTCCGCGCCAGCGGACGACAATGAGGCGACGTTTGCTGTCCAGTGCGGTGCTTTCAACGACGTGGATTGTCCGCTTGCGACCCGGGACTGTTGTTTTGACGAGGCCGGGAAAGCCCGTTTTCCGGACGACAACCCCGACTAGGGCAATGAGTGCAACCACAAACAACAGAGCTGTGATGAACTGCACGTAATTCACAATATCCATTCTGTGCTGATCCTGGTTTGTGCCTCTTTATGTCGTGGGCATGTGTTATTGTTCGGAGGGGGGGGTGCTTTTGCCATAGGCCCGTGCGGCCTGATTACGTGTGGTGTTTCCTTTGAGTGCCTGTTGCACGTCTGTCAGGTTTTTGCGGATGAGTTCAGAAAGCGCGTCAAGTTCTTCTATCAGTCCGAGAACACCGCCCTTCATGGCGTTCTGCTCGCCCTCGGGCAAGGTGCCTAGCGCGGTACAAAGTGTGTTGATCTGTTCTGGTAAGCTACTGAGATCGTCAAGTTCGCCGTCGCGCGCACGGGCGCACTGTTCGGTCAGCTTGCCGGACAGCTGTTCAATTTCCATGCGGAGCTGTGCCTGGTTGTATTGTGGTTTTTGTGGTGAGCCTGTCATGGTGTGTTCTCCAACGTTTTTCGGTCGTCGCTGTTGGCAGGGGCAAAGTGATCCTGGACAGTTGCCTGTGCGTTTCTGCGGGCTGTGCGGGCCTGATCCTGGTAGACATAGTTGAGGATTGTGGCTACAGCGGCGAGGGCTTCGAGGGGAATGGCACTGTCAACATCAAGGTGAGACAGGATTTCTGCGAGATTTGAATCTGTCCTGACCCTGATTCCCTGTTCAAAGGCCAGCTGTAAAATCTGTTCGGCAAAATCACCTTCGCCCTTTGCCAGAATCTGCGCGCCATCGTGACCCTGACCTTTGAGTGCAATGGCAAGACTTGATTTCTCTGCAACGGGTGCGGTGTGTGTGTCGAGGGAAAGAGACATCAGGAAGGTCAAAAAGTCAGTCTGACTTGGGGGAGGCGGTGATTTTTTTCGCAGAAGCCTCATGATCTTCTGCGGGTTTTTCCTGGCTCTGTGCAAGGAAGCTGTCCAGATCGGCAATGTCGGGAAGGGCCGCGCGATTTTCGTTGCGGATTCGTTCGTGTAACTCTTGACGCAGGACGGTTGCTGTGGCCGGAAAATCAAAGCCGAGCTTTACAATTTTGCCGCGCATGTCAACGACTTTGACCTCTATATCGTTGTTGATGATAATCGATTCACCAATTTTGCGCGTCAGATAAAGCATGGCTTTGCGGACTCCCTGTCCTTGAATATCCCGCGCCCCGTCGAAGGGAAAGCTAAGGATTGCACCTGTCTCTCCCCGTTTATAGCGATCCGCACACTCTTTGTCGAGGATGCCTGACAGGATTTTATTTTATGGTTGCTTTTGTACTTTTTTCTTGAGAAAGTTAAAAAAGTTTTTTCTGCTCTTGCTCAGTAAGTTCAAGTTATTGAAGGAGGCCGGGATTATGGCTGATCGACTCACTGTCAAGGATGTCATCGGTGAGCGGATGCGCTTTTTGACTCAGCGTCAAAAGGTCATCGCGACAAATGTTGCCCAGGCGGACACCCCGGGGTACGAGGCGCGTGAACTTGATGATCGTGCGTTCAAGAGCCTCCTTGGGCGCAAGGGTGCGCGGCTGTTGCCGACATCGACAGCGGCGGGGCATTTGTCGCGCAATCCGCTCTCTGGTCGCCCTGGGCGTGAGCAGGGGGGGCGTGATCCTTATGAGGCATCGCCCACAGGAAATCTGGTCAACCTGGAAGAGCAGATGATCCGCTCGGCAGATAACCAGCTGAACTATCAAACCATGGTGAAGCTCTATCGCAAGCAGACAGAAATGATGAAGCTGGTTCTGCGCCGTTAGGGTCTGAACAATGAGGAGGAAAGATGTCTGATCTGACAAAATCGATGTTTATTGCGGCCTCCGGGATGCGCGTGCAGACCCAGCGTTTACGTGTTATTGCTGAAAACGTCGCCAATGCTGACTCTGTCGGGGCCGCGCCGGGTGAAGACCCCTATCGTCGTAAGATTGTTACTTTTGATTCTGTCCTTGATCGTGAACTGGGAGCGGAAAAGGTCACGGTGAAATCGATTGAGCGGGACAAGGGGGATTTTAGGAAGGTCTATCAGCCGGGGCATCCCGCCGCCGATAAGGACGGTTATGTTCTGCGTCCGAATGTAAATACCTTAATTGAAATGACGGATATGCGTGAAGCCCGCCGGAGCTATGAGGCCAATCTGCAATCAATCCAGGCATCAAAATCTATGTTGCGAAATACGCTCGAAATTTTGCAGTAGCGATGTTTGTCCTATTTTGCGGTGAAGGATAGGGCATGAATGTAAAGGGGAAAAAAAATGGTTCAGTTTCTCGATGCGGTCAATGCCTATAGGCAGGTTGATAGCAAGCCGCTGGCCTCTGGTGGGCGCGGTAGTGTCGGCGGGGGTGGTGATATTGTTGGTGAAAGTTTTGCCAGTGCCCTGCGCGAAACGGCACAGGACGCCATTACGACCTTGAACGCCGCAGAAAAACAGGGACTCGCCGCAGCGGCGGGGCGGGCTGATATGGCGCAACTTGTCGCCTCTGTGTCAGAAGCAGATATCACTTTGCAGACAGTTGTGGCTGTACGTGACAAGGTGATCGGGGCCTATCAGGAAATTTTGAAGATGCCGATCTGATTTTAAAGCTATGGTGCTTTTGTGCGGTATCTCCTGAGTGTTTAAGGCGATGAACGGGGAGACGTCTGGTGACGGAAGTGGAGGCTATTGAAATTGGACGTGAGGCGATCTGGGTCATGCTCAAGGTATCCCTCCCGGCTTTAATGATTTCTCTGGTCATGGGGTTGATTATTTCGCTATTTCAGACCATGACCCAGATTCAGGAAATGACCTTGACCTTTGTGCCAAAGCTGATTGTTATTTCTTTGGCTCTCGTTGCGTTTTCGCCCTTTATGCTCCAGTCACTCGCTGCCTTTTGGACTTTGTTGATGGATAGGATGATTTCCCTGCAATAGAGCACCCCTGACTTTTGAACGGTGGCGTTTTGAATGCTCGTTGATGTTCTTCCTGCCAGTATTTATGTTTTCTTTATCATTTTTACGCGCCTCGCGGCTTGTATGGCTCTTCTGCCCGGGATGGGGGAAAGCTATGTTGCCATGCGCTCGCGGCTGGCCTTTGCCCTTGTCGTGACCTTTGCCCTGGTTCCTGTTCTCGAGGACAATGTTCCGCCGATGTCCCCGGATGTTGCGCCCCTTGTTTTATTGATTGTGGGGGAGGCAACGGTGGGAACCTTCATCGGTTTGATTGCCCGTGCGATCCTGGGCGCGACATCAACAGCGGGGATGATTATTGCCAATATGATTTCTTTGGCGAATGCCTTTACGCAGGATGCGACACAGGCACAGCAGGCATCTGTTGTCGGGTCTTTTCTTTCTGTCCTGGGTCTTGTTTTGATTTTTGCAACGGGATTGCACCATATGTTTTTTTTGGCGATGGTTGACAGCTATAGCCTCTTCGTTCCCGGCGAAGCCATTGCCTTTTCTGATCTGTCTGCGGTGATGTCCCGACTGGTCGGGGCGACCTTTGCCCTTGCGGTACAGATGGCTCTGCCCTTTATTGTGGTTGGGCTGGTCTTTTTTGTTGGTCTTGGCTTTATGGCAAAATTGATGCCTCAGATGCAGGTTTTTTTCGTTGCCATGCCGGCTCAGATTCTATTGGGGCTTGCGCTGTTGTTTTTTTCAATCTCTGTGATGATGCGGAGTTTCGTGCTAGAGTTTGAGGGGATTTTCGCCGCCATGCTGTCCGGGAAAATTTAGGGGGAGCCGAGGTGTCACAAGATCAAGATGAGTCACAAAAAACCGAAGACCCCACCGACAAAAAAATTCAGGACGCGCGCGAGAAAGGCGACGTTCCCAAATCGCAGGAACTGAATTATTTTTTTTCCTTCATGGCTGTTTTGATCGTGATGGTTTTTGGTTCTGGTTGGCTTTTCAATGGGATTTATCGTGTAGTGGTTCCTTTTTTGGAACGACCGGACAGTTTTCACCTTGATAATCAGGTTTCTGCAATCGCGAGCGGTGTCGGGCTTGCACTTGCGCCTTATCTTTTGTTGCCGATGGCGTTGATTTTGTTTTTTGCTGTGGTCTCTGCCTTGATGCAACATGGACTTGTCTTTTCATCAGAATCGCTGATGCCGAAACTTGAAAAACTGAGCCTGATTGGTGGATTCAAGCGTATGTTTGGTAGTGAGGCGTTGGTGAATTTGGTCAAAGGGGTGGCAAAGTTGACGCTGGTGGGTTCGCTGTTCCTCGCTATACTTTGGCCACAGCAGGACAAAATTCCTCAGCTTGCGCTGTTGTCTGTGCCACAGGTTTTGCCTTTGTTGTATGATTGGGTTCTCTATCTATTGATTGCGGTGACGGCTGTTATGGCTTTGCTGGGGGCCGCAGATTTTGCCTATCAGAAATACAAATACAAAAAAAAGCTGATGATGACCCAACAAGAGGTCAAGGACGAATTCAAACAAACCGAAGGCGACCCCAAGGTCAAGGGACGTCTCAAACAGTTGCGGATGGAAAAAGCGCGGCAACGTATGATGGCGGCTGTGCCTGGTGCAGATGTCGTGGTGACCAACCCGACACATTTTTCCGTTGCCCTGAAATATGCACCAGAAACGATGGATGCGCCGCGTTTGGTTGCAAAGGGACAGGATGAGGTCGCCCTGCGAATCAGAGAAGTTGCTCGCGAACATGACGTCATGATTGTTGAAAATCCGCCACTGGCCCGCGCGCTCTTTGCTGGTGTTGAAATCGATCAGGATGTGCCCCCGGAACATTATCAGGCCGTGGCAGAGGTCATTAGCTATGTGATGAAAGCCAAGGGTGAACTGCATAGAATTTCATCCGGGGCGTAAAAATTGCCTTTTGGGTCGGTCGGTGACATAAGACCACTGATTTCTATCGTTCGGAGAACAGGCACATGGTTCATCATTTTTCCCATACTGCGGGTGATGGTTCTGAAAGTAACGTCCTGACAAAAAATGCAACGCAATTGCGTCGTCCATCACTCTACAAAGTATTATTGCTGAATGATGATTATACCCCGATGGATTTTGTGGTGATGATTTTAGAGAAGTTTTTTGCAAAATCGACCGGGGACGCCACCCGGATTATGCTGGACGTTCACCATAAAGGCGAAGGCGTTTGTGGCCTTTATAGTCGTGATGTTGCTGAAACAAAGGCGATGCAGGTGATTGAGCAGGCGCGTTTGAACCAGCATCCGCTTCAATGCAGGGTCGAGAAGGCTTAAAAAACCACAGGAAAGGTAAAAAAATGGCCATGCTGTCAAATAATCTGGAACAATCTCTTCACCGTGCGTTGGCGCAGGCCAGTGCGGCAGGGCATGAGTATGCGACGCTTGAACACCTTTTGCTGGCCTTGACCGATGACCCCGATGCACAGGCTGTCTTGCAGGCCTGTGCGATTTCTGTTGAGCGTTTGCAGACGGCATTGCGTCATGTGCTGGAAAATGATCTGGGCGATTTGGTCAGGGCATCGTTGGAGGTGGCAAGGCCAACTGCCGGATTCCAGCGTGTGATTCAACGCGCGGCCTTACACGTACAGTCTTCGGGGCGCGACGATGTCACCGGGGCCAATGTTCTCGTTGCTCTTTTTTCCGAACATGACAGTCATGCGGTTTATTGTTTACAACAACAGGATATGAGCCGTTTAGATGCCGTCAATTATATCAGTCATGGCCTTGTCAAGGGGGAGGAACCACAAGATAGCGTTGCGGGCGAAGACGCCCCTGATGACGGTGGCGAAAAATCAAAAAAAGAGGCCCTGTCCAACTATTGCGTCAACCTCAATGACAAGGCAGCGCGAGGCGCGATTGATCCGCTGATCGGCAGGCAAAAGGAACTGGATCGCACCATTCAGGTTCTGTGTCGCAGAACCAAAAATAACCCGCTTTATGTCGGGGATCCCGGTGTGGGGAAAACGGCGATTGCCGAAGGTTTAGCGCGGTGCATTGTCTCCGGTGATGTGCCAACTATTTTGCAGAACACAACCCTCTATTCTCTTGATATGGGGTCTTTGTTGGCGGGGACGCGCTATCGTGGTGATTTTGAAGAACGCCTGAAACAGGTTGTCAAGGCCATTGAGGCCGAGGACGGAGCTGTTCTTTTTATTGATGAAATTCATACCTTGATCGGTGCGGGCGCGACCTCTGGCGGGGCGATGGATGCGTCTAATTTGCTCAAACCCGCGTTACAAAATGGATGTCTGAGCTGTATTGGATCGACAACCTGGAAAGAATACCGCCAACATTTTGAAAAGGATCGCGCCCTTGTACGGCGTTTCCAGAAAATCGATGTTGCGGAACCCGGAATCGAAGACGCTGTTTCCATTCTGCGCGGTTTGAAGCCCTGCTATGAAAAACACCACAGGGTCAAGTTTTCTGGTGCGGCCTTGCGGAGTGCGGTGGAACTGTCCGCGCGTTATATTGGAGAGCGCAAACTCCCGGACAAGGCCATTGATGTCATTGACGAGGCTGGCGCAGCCCAGATTCTGTTACCGGAAAACAAGCGCAAGAAAACACTGGGGGTCAAGGATATTGAGGATGTCGTTGCCCGCATCGCCCGTATCCCGCCACGGTCTGTGTCCCGCGATGATAGAACGATGCTCAAAACGCTTGAACGTGATTTGAAAACAATGGTTTATGGGCAGGATGCGGCGATTGCGGCGTTATCTTCGGCGATCAAGTTGGCGCGGGCGGGATTGCGGACGCCTGAAAAACCGCTGGGGAGTTATCTTTTTTCTGGCCCGACAGGGGTGGGCAAAACAGAGGTCGCCCGACAGCTGGCCCGTGTTTTGGGTGTTGAGATGATTCGTTTTGATATGTCCGAATATATGGAACGTCATGCCGTTTCGCGTCTGATTGGGGCACCGCCCGGCTATGTCGGTTTCGAGCAAGGCGGGCTTTTGAGTGATGCGGTTGAGGCCGCGCCACATGCTGTTTTGCTCCTGGACGAAATCGAAAAGGCTCACCCTGATATTTTTAACATTTTGCTTCAGGTCATGGATAATGGGCACCTGACAGACAGCAATGGTCGCCGTGTCGATTTTCGTCATGTGATTTTGATTATGACCAGTAATGCCGGGGCGGCTGATCTCGCAAAACCGGCGATGGGTTTTGGGTCTGCGGTGCGCGAAGGGGATGACGAAGACGCGATCAGGCGCACCTTCACGCCCGAGTTTCGCAACCGCTTGGATGCGATCGTGCCCTTTGCGAGTCTCTGCCCACAGATCATGGGCAAGGTTGTTGAAAAATTTGTGCTCGAACTGGAAAACCAGCTTGAAGATCGCCAGGTAACGCTGGAATTGAAACCTGGGGCGCAAAAATGGCTTGCTGTCAAAGGCTATGATGTTCTTTACGGTGCGCGTCCGCTGACACGCCTTATTCAAAACGCAATTAAAAAACCGCTGGCGGAGGAATTACTTTTTGGGAAGCTCACCCGGGGCGGGCATGTTGTGGTTGATGTTGTGGACGGAAAACTGTCTTTTTCTGTCACTAAAGGTAAAAGGCCCCAAAAACGTATCCAAGCGGTTGAAGGGGCGCGTTAGATAATCTGTCCGTCAAAGGGGTTTTGTCCCGTTGGGTCTTCGACTTCGATGACCCAGATGTCGGGATCCTGTAAAATCGCTTTTTCGATCAGAGCGGTGGCGGCGTCTTCGCCGAGGCGTTGGTTGTTTTTGCCGCGTTTGAGCCATGCGCGTTGCCCCTTTGAATCAATCGTTTGGCTGAAAACCTGACAATCCTTATCTGGTTCGATGCGAGAGACTCTGACCAGAACAGTTCCCCGGTGGGGGTCGCCCCTGTGTAAGACCATTGCAGGGGTGAAGTTGCCATTGCATTTCCGGATAACGGCCATAACCCAAAGTTCTGTCGGTAACATCGCATTTTCCCTTATGTTTCTGTGCGGAGAGCGTGGAAAATCTGTTGACGCTCTGCGCCGGTACACTTATACCCGAAGGCACTATTTAACCGAAAGGCTCTGTCATGCAGGTTCGTATCTTTCAACCGCCCAAGAGTGCGATGCAATCCGGTCGCGCCCACATGCGCCGTTGGTTGATGGAAGCAGAACCCGCTGTGGCAAAGGCTGTTGATCCGGTGATGGGCTGGACGACCAGTCGTGATACCTGCGAACAGTTGCGCTTGTGGTTCGAGAGCAAGGAAGACGCCGTGGCCTACGCCAGGCGCAATGGATTCATGTATAGTATTGAGGCACTACGCGGACGTCAGGTCACGCCGAAATCCTATGGTGATAATTTTTCCTGGACTCGTTTAGGTCGTTGGACTCACTAACCAGCGTAAAAATTTTTGTGATAATCTGTGCCCGTAGCTCAGTTGGATAGAGCAACTGACTTCTAATCAGTAGGTCGAGGGTTCGAATCCTTCCGGGCACGCCATAGCTTTGGGAGCAGAGGTTTCTTTTGTTGATTTTTCGCTAAAAAGAAGCCTAGGCTTTGTGGAAAGCACTTGACCTTTAGGGGGAAAAATTTTAGTCAGTTGCGTCTTTGGCGGATTAGCTCAGCTGGTTAGAGCAGTGGAATCATAATCCATGTGTCCGGGGTTCAAGTCCCTGATCCGCCACCAGTTTCTAGAGCCGCTGTGTCTTTCGCAGTCACGGCGGCTTTTTCTCATCCGGATTCTGGCGAGTTCTGTTCCGTGTGTTTTGCCGTTTATTGAATTGCGCGGATAAAATCCTCTGTCACGCGTCAGCATCGTTTCTGTCTGTTCTAGACAAACGGGCAGAGGCTTCCTTGATGTCGTGAGAACTGGTTTCTGTACGGACAGAGGCCTGCGTCAGGCTGGAAATATCCTGACCTGTTTGTGTTGCGGTTTTGGTGGTGGTTCGGGCGTTTGTGGTCATATCACCGGTCTGGCGTTGGGTTTCAAAGCCGCCGGAGACTTCGCGTATTGCCGTGCTAATGCGTGACATGGCAGAATTGATTCCCTCCGTGGCTTGAACAACAGTTCTGCTCCAATTCTGCATTTCGCTGACTTGCTTTTCAATGTCTTCTGTTGCTTTGGCGGTTTGGTTTGCGAGGTTTTTGACCTCGTTTGCGACGACGGCAAAGCCTTTGCCTGCCGTGCCAGCCCGTGCGGCCTCAATCGTGGCGTTGAGAGCCAGCAGGTTGGTTTTTGCCGCAATATCATTGATGAGTTGCACAACCTCGCCAATTTTCTCGGCGGCTTGATCCAAAGCGTTGACAGCTTCGCTGGTTTTGGTAGCTTCACCCGTTGCGTCCTGTGTCATCTGTGCGGAATGGTCGATTAAACCTGAAAGCACCGTGACACTCTGTGATAAATTTTCTGCCGCCTGGGCGACGTCGTCGATCGACAGGCAGGTTTTTTGTGCCGGATCGTCGGCATCGGCGGCTTGAGTGCGGATTGTTGATAAGACACGCGACAGAGAATCAGAGTATGCCGCAAGGCTCTGTGCTGTTGCAGAGACGGCTGTGACAGCGTTTGACATATCGCCTTGAAAATCTTCAATGGATTTTTCCTGCCGCGCTATTGCGTTCAGGCGTGAGTCCATTGCCTCTCGTTGCTCTTTTTGTAGTTTTTCGCGTTCTTTTAGGGCTGATTTGAACACAGCGACAGAACGCGCCATTTCGCCGGTTTCATCATTGCGCTCATCCCCTGTGATGGTGGTCTCTAAATGTCCAGAGGACAGATCCCGCATGACTCCTGTCATGGCTCCGATTCGTCGGGAAAACAGACGCAGGGAAAAGGCGCAGAATATTGCCAGCGTAACACCGACAGTAGCGACTAATACCAATTTTCAGAAGATTTGACTTATTTGTCCTGGCGTTTCTTGCCCTTGTGTGATTCTTAAGGGGACACTTTATTGGAGGTTTCCATGAGACGCGCCATTTCCTTGCGGGAAGACTTTGACAGTCGCCAGCTTCGCCGCCTTGCCCGCGAATCAACTGATTCCAATCAAACACGCCGCCTTTTGGCACTGGCTGTCATTTATGATGGCGGCAGCCGCAGTGAGGCCGCTGTTGCTGGCGGCGTTGGTTTGCAAATCATTCGTGACTGGGTGTTGCGATTTAACCGGGAAGGTCCGGCAGGCCTCGTTGATCGCAAGCCGACCGGCGCTCCACGGAAGCTGAATGCCGACCACCTGCAGGCCCTGGCATCCCTTGTTGAACGCGGCCCATGTCCATCAGTGGACGGCGTTGGCGTCTGGAAGACCTGGTGCACCGGGTATGGGAAGAATACCGGATCAGTGTGAGCATCCCCACAATGAGCCGGGTGTTACGGGAAATGGGCGATAGAAAACTGACGGCGCGCCCGCGTCATCATGGCCAGGACGGGGATGCGATTGACACATTTAAAAAAACTTCCCCGCCGAAATAGCCCGCCTGCACGCCAGAATTGGTTCGGCTGTCCCGCTGGAAATCTGGTGGCAGGATGAGGCGCGTGTTGGCCAGAAGAACAGTATTACCCAGCGTTGGGCCGAACGAGGCACACGGCCTGTGGCACCAAAAGACCAGCGCACAAAATCCGCCTGGATATTCGGGGCGATCTGTCCCGCCCGTGGTGTGGGGGCCGCGCTTGTCCTGCCGCAGTGCAATACCTGCGGGATGCAAGGGCACCTCGAAGAAATATCGTCACAGGTCGAACCCGGTTCCCATGCTGTCATCATCCTTGACAAGGCCGGATGGCACACCACCGGCAAACTGGATATTCCGGACAATATCACCCTGTTGCCGCTACCGCCACGCAGCCCGGAACTCAATCCCGTCGAAAATGTCTGGCAATATTTGCGACAAAACTGGCTGTCAAACCGCGTCTTTGACAATCAGGATCAGATCGTTTCCCTCTGTTGTGACGCATGGAATAATCTCACCGAAAGACCATGGAAAATCATGTCCATTGGATACAGAAAATGGACCCATGGGTTCTGAATTATGAAAGTTGGTATAAGGCGACCATTACAGTGAAGAGATTTGATGATCTCGACAACCATTTTTTTAGTTTGGTGGTAATTTTTCATGATCTTTCTTCTTTTTTTCCGTCCTCTTTGTCAATAGTATCCCCAGCCATAGCAGCACCCTCCACATCGCCACCATCACCGGCTCCAGTGCCAGAGACACCACCACCACCAGCTTTAGCACCAGCCACATCCCCAGCCCGACCCCCAGCACCACCCCGACCACGGGCCACGCTCCCAGCATTGTCACCAATATCGCCGCCAGCAACAGCACGATCATATCACCACCACCCATGACATTTCTCCCACCTGTCTAGATTGAACATAAGGAAAAACTCATAAAGAAAAAACGGTATCTTTTTGACGGATAAGAGGCTTTTCCGGTTTCCCAAAAGATTTTTTGTATAGTACCTCGTACTCTTTGGATTTGGGCGGCGGTTTGTCGGGCGTGGTCAATCGCTGTGGCTTCGATATTCTGGCTGACCAAAACCGGGATCATCAAAAAAATCGCGACGATGGTCAGGGCGGCCCCGATTGTGATGGGCAAAAGAAACTGTGACGAGAGACTGCGAAAACGAGAATTTGTGAATCGTATAAGGTCATCCCCCCGTCACGCTCATATGGCGGGCGACAGCGGGGCCGGTGTGGTCGCGATCAATGATAAAGTCGTGACCGCGTGGTTTGCGGCTGATGGCATCAAGGATAGTCCGGCGAAGCAGATCGTTGCTTTCGCTGGCGCGCAGGGCCGCGCGCAGGTCGGCATCTTCGTTTTGACCAAGGCAGAGGAAAAACTGTCCCGTGCAGGTCATGCGGACGCGGTTACAGCTTTCACAGAAATTATGGGTCATCGGTGTGATAAATCCAACGCGCGTGCCTGTTTCACGCACCGTCACATAACGCGCCGGGCCGCCGGAGTTGTAGTCACTTTCAACCAACGTCCAGCGTTCTTCGAGTACACGGCGCACAGCCGTTAGGGGAAGGTATTGATCGAGGCGGCTTTCATTGCCAATATCCCCCATGGGCATGACCTCGATAAAGGTCAAGTCAAAGCCTTCATCCCCCGCCCATGACAGTAAAGTATGTAGTTCATTGTCATTGATACCTTTGAGGGCGACGGTATTGATTTTGACGGCAAGGCCCGCGTGCCTGGCGGCTTGTAGCCCTGTGAGCACCTGATCCAAATCACCCCGGCGTGTAATTGCGCGAAAAAGATCCTGGTTGAGGGTATCAAGCGAAACATTGATCCGCTTCATGCCCGCATCGACCAGCTGACCTGCAAAGCGGGGAAGCTGACTGCCGTTTGTGGTCATGGTCATTTCCCGCAGACGACCATTTTCCAAATGGGGGGTCAGACTGTTAAAAAGTGACATGATGCCCTTACGCACAAGGGGTTCCCCCCCCGTGAAACGCAATTTTTTTACCCCCAGATCAATGAAAGTCGTACAGACGCGCTCTAATTCTTCGAGTGAGAGCAGATCTTTGCGCGGTAGAAATTCCATGTCTTCTGCCATGCAATAGACACAACGAAAGTCGCAACGATCCGTTACAGAAACGCGCAAATAATCGACAGTGCGCCCGTAGGGGTCAATCATGCGTTTTTGCCCTTATTTTTAATTTTATGTGCTTGCGGTTTTATGGCTTTTTTCGTTATTCGAGGCCGAAATTTGCAACGACACAGACAACATGGAAAATCACCATAGGTCAATTTCTATCAGAAGGCAAATTTCAGACAAATATTTTTATAAAAAACCCGTCCCTCTACGTAAAAAAGACACGACGCTCCACAGGAAAAACTTGCACCCTGCGCCGCAAGTAGCTAGGTTCGCTCCCTGCTGGTTCTGTTCATGGGTTATTTCTCCTGTTTTGTTGTCACACAATGACAATCTGTTTTGTTGCCCAATGACAGTGGGTTCTGCGGAGAGTTGGCCGAGTGGCTGAAGGCGCACGCCTGGAACGCGTGTATACGGTAACCCGTATCGAGGGTTCGAATCCCTCACTCTCCGCCATAACACCAAACGAACTTTTATATGCCCGATATGGCATAACTAAGCTGGTTCCAGTTTCCTGGACAATCCGGCAGCATAATTAAGGTGTATTCCGGTTGCTCATGCTGCTGCCTTATTTACATCCATCAGCGGGGCATGCCCCGGTGGGCGGTTCCAATAAGCCTCCCGGGGTGTCTGTCCGTCAAGTGCTGAATGGGGGCGGTGACGATTATATAGCCTATTCTATATAAAATGATTCAATTTGGAAGAGTTGTTCAATGGAGCACAAGAGTTGTTTTCTGACGGCTTTGAGATGGACCCATTTTTGTTCGATGGGGTTGAGGTCAAGTGAATAATGAGGCAGGAAGAGCAGGGTATGCCCTGCTTTTTGGATGATATTCTGCGTATCCCGGCACTTGTGAAATGTTGCGTTATCCATGACGATGACAGAGTTTTCAGGAAGTTGAGGCAGCAAATCCTGTTTGACCCATGCGGTGAAAATATCTGCATTGACGTTTGCCTGAAACAGGCCGACTGTCAGCAGGTGTAGCGCGACGGATGGTTTTGCAGTCAACGCCACATGATTTTGTCGCAAAATAAAAAGTACTTTAACGACCCTTCAAGTGCCCTTTATGGTCATCTTAAGGGGCAACAGGCCACACCACCTTTTCCGGGTCTGTCTGTTGCGTGATGTCGCGCAGGGTTTGGCGATATGTCGTCCAGGCTTTTTTCTGCGTGGCGGACAGCGGGCTGTCGGGCAGCTGCGTCCAGTCAGACGCAGACAGCAATCGGTCACGCTTCTTCCGCGCTTCTTTCCACACAAAATCGAAATAGCCGGGGCTACTCCCGTCTTTGGCAATGGTTGCTGTTTGGCCCTTGATTATCATCGTGACGTAGGGTGTCCATTTGTTGAACAACTCTGCTTCAGCAAGGCTGACAACGTGCAACGTGGCAGAACGCGCATCACTGCTCTTGATAAAGGCCGCCGCCGCCGCCTCATTCGGGGAGTGGCAGAGTATTTTATTGTTCCGGCTGTCGAGGACAGCATGTGTAAAGGTCATTTTTTGTGCATCCTTGTTGTTAGTCAAGGGAGTAAAAAGACATTGTAGAATAAGTGTTGGGTGATCTATTCACAGCATAAAGCTGTCCCCAGCGCGCCGGGGAATTCTCTTCTCCAAACCATTGATATGCCCACGGTTTAACCTGCACGCCCAGGCCTGTTTGGCTGAACAGCCTGATTTTTCCTCTGTCAGTGATTATAAATTTCGCCCAATGCGCTACCGAATTCCCCAGAAAATTTCGGTCATTAGACAATTGCCCCACACTCACAGGGCGGCCCGGTTGGCCTTGGTTAGACCAGTACGTCCAGTTCATCGTGAGGGCGTTCCCATACACATCGTGTAATTCGTAGGAAGCCGAGCCCCCGTTGGCAGCCTTGTCCATCAGTGAATAGCCAAATATCCATTTACCACGCGGAATAGCGACTCTGCCCCTGGAATCAGGCTCGAGTTTTTTCAATCCGCCCCCCGCCGCCCCAAGCACAGCTTTGGCCAGTGCGGGGGTCATGGCCTTGTCGGTTGCGGTTCCCGCCAATCCTTCCGCCTGCGTCGCAAATTCTACCACGCCTTTCACTGATGTTGTCGCCTCTGGCACCTGCGCTTGCGTCACCCCGCACAACACCCACACCGACCCGACGGCAGCATTATAGCGCATATAAAGCAGCGTTGCGGTGTCGCCCTGTTGCAGTTCGACCTCTCCACCCGGCCAGGCCGCAGGCGACAGCCAGATCCGGTTCCCTGCCGCTGAACGGCTGCTGTTGTGCTTGAGCGTTATATCTCCGCCCCCCGTGCATTGTAGCCGCAGTTCCCTGCCCGCAACCCCGTCGGCAAGGCCCGTCAGGTCAAAATTGCTGGAACGCGACAGCTGGATAATATCTGCCGTCGCAGACTTGCCTGAACGATAGTCATTCACCCGCCCCACGGCTACGTTATCCGCATGAACAACCGCCGTCGGGCGATAGTTACTGGCCAGGGCCGCAATCGCCTGCGCCGTGCGCAGGGGGGTCATCACCCGGGCATTGTCCGTGCCTGCTTCGGCCTGCGTTTTTGTCGCCAGATCACGGCTTGATCGGTCAATGGCAGCTCTAATTGCCTGCCGGAGCTGGGTTTGATCTGTTTTGTCCAGGGTCAAACCATAGTATTCAACAAGGTTGGCCAATTCTTCCTGAACGATATTGAACCAGTCGGCACCGGGAATGGTGGCCGGGGTTCCTGTTTGCGGATTGCCTGACTGAAAATAACCCTGTGTTCCCGCAGGGCCCGGGGTGGGCTGACTGGTTACTGCTGTTGATGTATCGACGCGAAACATGGTCTATCCTCCGTATCCAAAAATGACATGGGTGTGGGCGGGATTGAGGGGTTTTATTGCACATTCCAGGATTTTGTTCCCCCAGTTGCGCAGCGGTTCTTCGCAAGGACTCTCGCAGTTGAATTCCTGAACAGTGACTTTGGGGGCGTTGATGCGCCAGGCAGAGGCCCATTTTTCATCATAGCAGGGGTCTTCGCACCTTGACTCGCAGGTAAAGGGTTTGAACTCGTCAATCGTGACCGCATAGCCCAGCCCGGCCGCGAGGCTGATAAAGAATTGCCGGGACTGTCCGCCTCGTGCTGTGATTTTTGCCACCACAGCACTGCGGCGTCTGTCCACTGTGGTGTCCTGCAAAGACAAACAGCCATCAGGCAGGCCGCAAATCCGCTCCCAGTCTGTCAGCAGTTCGACTGTGGTGCGCGGGTCTGCTTCATCAATCAGATCGACGGCACGATTGTGGTGACGGCTCAATCCGCCTGCAAAGCCACCGAGGAGCCGAATCAATAAGGCACCCTGTTCTGTTGGCCAGGCGCGCCCCCTGGGCATCAAGGCCTGAAGATGACGGTGATAGTGTTCTATGGTTGCCCGCATAAAAAATCAGCTCCAGTTCACACCGCCAAAGGTGATGATCTCGCCTTTGGTGCTGGTGATATTGGCGGTTGGTGCGCCGAGGGTGTGGTCGTTCTCCCCGGCGGCAGCCGAGATTGCTTCGCGGATATGGCTGATCAGAATTGTGCCGCCCGGCTTTGCCTCGCGCCGGATCAAATCCTTTAGCTCGGCTTCAACAGCATCGCGCACAGTGCGGGAGACCGGATCGAGTCCGGAAATCCTGAAACGAAGCGGCGCGGGAATGGGCGCAACAACAGTGACAGCGGCTGTGACCGGCCGCACCCGATCTATCCAGGACTGCACGGCCGCAACATCGGCGGCCAGTGGAATTCCATTATCTGTGCTGTCCACCATGAAGCGCACCGTCACGGTGCCGGGCCCTGACTCCAGACCGGATGCCCACGCACCTGTCACGCGCACCCCGTGGTTTTTTGTATCCAGGGCCCAGGTCACATAATCATGGCGCGCCCCTCCGTGGGGTGGTGTCTGTATCCGCCGGAGCAGGCGTGTCAGGAGGGCACTGTCTTTTTCCTCATCCGCCCCTTTGGTCAGGCCCCGGGCGGATCCATCGGCAGAAACCTTGCCAGACGACCGGACACCGGCGAGAGGTGCAACAAGATTGAGTGTTGTTCCCGGTGTCGCGTTTCCGGCCGCGCCCGGTTTTTTTGCCTGAATTTTCAGGATCACTTTTCCTTTTGTGATCCTGCCTTCCGCGCTGGTGTGATACATCGCGCCATCGCCGCGTTTTAATTCTGTGCCTGCCGGAATGACGGTGTCATCCGTCCCTGAAAGAGTGACAAGCCCCGAGGCAGGCCGGGCGGGGGAGCGTTCGAGGCCCCAGATGCTGGCCCAGTGCTCGAGAAATTCGGCCTCGGCTGTATCGGGAAAGACCTGTCTGGCGATGAAATCGAGATAGCCATAAAGTCCTGAAAGTGCCCCGCTGAAGACGCGGGCCAGAACACCCAGAACAGATCGGCGCAGCTGACTGTCTGCTCCGGGCAAACGGGTTTCGATGTCAGTGGCGATCTGGTTGTGCAGGTCTTTGATGGTCGGGCGTTTGAAGGGCATTTACAGACCCTCCCAAAGGTGATTGAAGCGGAAACGGGCGACATCTCCCGAAGGTTTGGTGATGGTGATGCGCTCGCCCAGTCGCCCCCTGCCAATCCACTCTGTTTCCACGCTGACACTGGCGGCAATCCCGTCATCAACCAGCCAGGCGAGGGCCTCTTCATCGGCTTCACGGATTTTGCGGGCGGTGTCCGCTGTCTGTTTTTCACGCAGATAGAGCCACCGCCGCGATCCCGTTTTATCGGCGTCAGAAAGTCCATCGCCCCACCACCCCCGGCGATCCCTTTGCCCCGCTGGCAAGAGATCATCGACATCTGCCCGGGCATCGGTAAAGAGACTGATGACAACGGCGGTTTTCAGGCCGTCATCGGATGTCAGATCAGGCCCGCTCTGGCGAATATCACCGGCGAGCAGGTCACCATCAAAGTCGAGGAGAACATCCATCAGTTTGCTTTCACCTTTTCACTCCCGGTGACAATCGGCCACCTGCCTGCGGAACTGCCGGATTTGATCTCGACCAGATCGCCAGCCCGCGCGATTTTTTGTCCGCCTGTTCCGGCCAGTTCAACCGTTTTGGCCTCCACACACACCGCCGGGGCCGTGATGTTGATTTTGCCTGGCGAGACAATGTTGATGCCGTCTCTTGTGAGGTGCATTTTTTGTCCCCGGTCGTCATAAATCGCGACGTCACCGCCCGCCAGACCGGTCAGCCGGAACCGGCGATCCTCAACGCCGACAACCAGACTATGTGCCCGCGCGCCGGAAACAGCCGCCAGCACCGCTTCGGCACCCGGATGAGGAACAGAGGTGAATCCGTACTCCTGAAACCGCTCGACCTGATCCAGCGTTTCGCCTTCGAAGGCGACCAGTTGCACATGCTGGAGTCCCGACCCGTCATCGACCAGTTTCAGGACACCGCGCCGGATCATCAACAGGACACGGCGTTTCAGGGGAGCCATCACCCTGGTCACAGGGCGGATTATTGCATCCATCCGGCGTCCTCCTCCGGTTTTGCCTTCAATTCAAAAGCACCGGGCGGGGCCAGTCCCAATTCTGTGCGTGTGCCCTGATCGCCTTTCGAGAAAGTCAGGCCGGTGATGAGCATGTCCTGATCAATGGCCAGCCAGTCATCGCTCAGGCGCACCACACGGTTTGGCGACCACAGCGGCCCATCCGGGTGCTCACGCCACCCCTGCACAGTCACCTTCACTTGCCGCGATCGGGCGGCCCGCACATTGGCCTCCCACATGGCCCGTTCCTGTGCTGATGCCCCATCCACGGACTGTTCGGCGACAATCTGTAATGGTCGATAACGGCGTGTGCCCGGATCGGTGGCTTCTGCGCGAATCTGTGCCAAAAGTTCCGGTGGCATCAAATTGCCAAAAGACGGTTGCTGACCCTTGACAATATATTGGCTGTACCGGTCCCGGTGCGACAGGCGCGCCGTGGCGTCAAGAATATTTTCGCCACGTTTCAGTGCAACACTTGCCCGCGGGCCGACGGGCCGGATAATGCACAGGCCCCCATGACCATCACTGGTGGCCAGAACGCCGCGCATCCGACAGGCCCGCTCAATGGCCTCGAACGCGGTTTCGCCTTCCTCGATCCCGAAACTGCGAAACGGTGCGCCGGTCTCTGTTGTGGCTTTAACCGGGATTCCGAACGGTTGGGCCAGAATGGTGACGATGGCTTCAAGACCGAGGCCCTGCCATTCGCCCGGACGATGGATCGCAGAGCAATCAACCAGATCGCCTGTGACATCCCGGCCATCAATACCCACCTCATGGCGGGTGGCGGACCAGGCCGGGGCGACATCGTCCACATAGCCCGTGATGACGGGGTCACCATCCAGGGTGACGCGGCACTTTTGACCGGGCAAAATGGCGTTCAGGGTTTGCTGACCAGGCCAGCGTTCGGAAACAGACAGGGAAAAGGTTCCGGCGATCGTCTCGATGGACCGGCGCACAGAAACGCTTTTCCAGCCGCCGTAAATCAAACCGTCCACTGTCAGTGTGATCTCAGACATTGACAGCTCCCGACCGGTTCAACACCTTTAACGGCTGACCACCGGGCACAAAGCCCGGGTGGGGCAGGTGATTGAGTGCGACAAGGCGATCACTTTGGGCAACCCAGTCCGGATCGTCACCATACAAACGATAAGCCGTGACCAGAGACGGCTCTGTTGTCCGGGGCGTGACCTCGACCGGATCGGCAAGTGTCCGCGCACGGGCGTTCAGATCTGTCATCACAGCCGTGCGTAACCGCCCGAAAGGAGAAAGAATCAGATCATCCTCGCCATCTATGGCTTGTTCCATTTCCTGATCCAGCAAATCGCCAAGGTGATCACGCAAATCAAAGGCAGCCCCGGTCGAATCAAAGTTCATCTTTGGTGCGCGGCGGGCCATCCCGATCATGGCGGAACGCCGCACCAACCCGGTCAAGGCCCTGTGGTTCGCGCCCTGACGGCGACGCGTGGCCGTTGTCTTTGGCGGTTCAGTCAGGTGATCGCCAAACCGGGCGAGCCGGTTCAAAGGCCGCGCCGCGCTCTGTCCTGGCTTTACACGCCCCACCGATGTGATCAGATCGCTCAACCGCGACGCAAAAGGGCCGGGTTTCCGGATTGAGGTGTCGATATTTGATGTGAAGTCATCCAGGTCAATTGCACTCAGACCACCGCCAGCCTCTTTGATCACCGTCAGAAGAGTCTTTATGATCCTGACGGCATCCCCTGACACAAAATCCGGGAGGCCTGCGACACGAAAAACCGCCGTGAAGGCCTCCCTGGTGGCACTCAGGGCCTCTGTTGCCCGCAGGTCAACAGTTTGGGCCGTATCATTCCGGACATGGGGAAACCGGTTCTCTCCTGCATCGACAAACGACAGTTCCAGACGGGCGAGGCCCCCTTCGTCCACGCTTTCCGAAACCCGGCACCCCGTGCAGATGACCATCACGCGACCAAGCCAGGGATGGATCAATAAACCGGATCCGGCTTTGGCGCAGGCGTCAATCAGCGCATCGCGGGCGGTCATATAGCTGGCCCCCAGAACATAGGCCCGCACCGAAAATTCCCGGGTCTTCAGGCCCATATCTTCCGACCAGACACGATCACGGCCGGGATACTCATGCACCTGAACCCGCCGACCCGCCTGTTCACTGGAATGTGCCGTGACCCTGAAGCCCGCCCCCCGGAAGCTGGCCGCCCGAAGTTGCGCACGCCAGCTCATGATGCTACACTCCACAGCATGGAAAACATTGACTGGCCATTTTTACTGTTATTTGCAGCGTCAGCGGGCCTGGCAGGCTTCTGGCATAGCCGGGGCCATGGTGTTTTGGACATCCTCACAGCGATTTTTTGCACGCCCATTATAGTTTTGCTTTCTATGGCGGTTATTCTGCTATTTTTTAATATGGTTTTTGTGACAGGTGATAAATTTCTCGCACCATCACCCGAAACATCCGTGACGATTATTTCTGTTTTATGGGGATTGGCTATCCTGAATCTCTTTTTCAGAAATTCGGACACCAGGGAGCCACAAAAAAAGGCCAGGGAGCCACAAAAAAAGGCCTGAAAGCCACAAAAAAAGGCCAGGGAGCTACAAAAAAAGGATCGAGTGTTTTCCATCAGCCTGTCCCCGCCATGGCATAACCGGCATCCACATCAATCCCAAAATCCGGCGTTTTTGAACTGACATCACGAATGCGCATATTTGCCGGCGCGTTTTCAAACTGTACCTTGACCGTACCGCCCACTTGTGTCTGCCGGGCAGGAGCAATTGCAGACTGAACCTGTGACGGAGCCGTTAAAACTCCATGAGTGCCAATATCAAGACCAAGCTGCTCCCTGGCCCAGTCCGGCATCCAGTCGATCACTCCCGAAACAGCACTTTCAAGCCAACTGGTCAGATCCTGCCAAGCCTCTGCCATACCGGCACCCAGCCCACTCATCCAGTCATGACCGATCCGGGCCAGGTTGATACTGAACAGTGTTTCGATCAGGGCGTTGATGGCTTTTGCAATCCAGTCCGCCGGCTTGAAGTTCTCAAATATTTTGGCCACGCCCTGAATGAAGCCGTCGAAGACAGCTTTGACCTCACCCCAAAGACCTGTGAAGAATGAAACGATGCCATCCCAGTTTTTATAAATGAGCCAGGCGGCACCGGCGATGGCCGCGATTGCGGCAATAACAGCAACCACAATCCAGGTTAGCGGATTTGCCAGCAGTGCGGCTGTCCAGGCCCATGTGGCCGCCGTTGCAGTGGCCAGCATGGGTGCGATCGCGACAAGGCCAGAGATAAGAGCCTTGACACCGCTTGCGGCCAGAAGAGTCATTTTGATGGTGGCCATGACCAGGCTCGCGGCCAGTTTGGCCAGAGGCCCGAAAAGCGCAAGGATTGACCACACGAGCTTTATCCCGATTGCTGCCCCCAGAACTGCAATGGTGGCACGCAAAGACCCCACGACGTCCAGAATTGCCAGGAGAGGTCGAAAAATTGCCCCCAGTGCCGGTATCGCCAACAGAAGGGCCTTCTGCCATGCCTCCAATCCTGATGTTAACAAGGCCCATTTGTTTTTGACCCAATCAACAGCACTCCCCAGCCATTGAAATATATCTGTGAGTGCAGCAATCACCGCAGGCCGGGCTTCTATGGCCACAGTTCGCAAATAAACGACAAAATCATTGAAATGCGGAATCAGTTCATTGGCGATGGTCAACCCCAGATGAGAAACGACACGCATCAATCGGGTCATATTGTCGTTGAATTTCTCTGACGCGCGGGCCTGTTCCTCAGTGATCAGGCCGAACTGCTCGGCCTCAGCCCCTGCCGCACGCATGGCGTCTGCGCCATTGCCGAGCATATTGACCATACTCACGCCCTCTGAATCGAATAATTTGAAGGCGATCCGCA
This sequence comes from Kiloniellaceae bacterium, assembly GCA_965199245.1. GTDB lineage: Bacteria > Pseudomonadota > Alphaproteobacteria > Kiloniellales > Kiloniellaceae > Carbonatibacter. The sequence continues at coordinate 148,686 of CBDAQP010000001.1, read as the reverse complement.
CCCGCCTGGCCGGATCTTCAATCCGGGCCATTTTGTCCGCCACTTCGCCCAGCAGGGTTTCCGAAGGGCGCAAATTGCCATTGGTGTCGGTCAACTGAATGCCAAGAGCCGCCAGGGCATCCCTGGCTTCACCAGTGCCGCTTGCAGCTTCCGCTGCCCGCCGTGTGAACCGTTGCAGTGCCATATCAAATGTTTGGGTTGATACCCCGGACAACTCGGCGGCGTAACGCAGACGCTGTAATTCTTTAACACCGACGCCGAGCTTGTCAGCGGTCTTGGCAATCTGGTCACCAACGGCGGCTGTTTTCTTCACCAGAGCGATGAGCCCCCCACCGGCAACGGCGGCCCCTGTGGCCAGGTGTTTTCCAAACTTCAATGCTTCGCGCCCGGTTCTTTTCAGCCCCTGGCCGACATCACTGGCCGCAGAAGCAACGCGATCAAGTCCCGCATTTTTTGACATCCGCCCAAAAGCCTGACCCATCCGGCGCACCGGTGCGCTGACCTTGTCGATGGCCTGAACCACCAGTTTTAGTTTGAATTCCCGTGCCGACATCGTTCGTCCTTCACATTTAACCCCTGGCTTGAATACGGCTGGCCCCTTTGTGCCACTTCAACAATTTGCCGATTGTCATGGCGTTCAGTTCCGACGGCTGAAAATGGAACGTGAACGCCACCTCCTCCATCAACTCCCGCCAATTGGCAGGGATCCGCCGAAAAAATCCATCACCATGGGGATCAGCTGTTTCAGGTCTTGCAAGGCAATGTTTTTGGCCGCACTTGGCGGGATGTCCGCCATGCCGGCAATGATCTTGTGCAAATCACCAAAATTGATCCTGATGGATCCGTCCCCCGTCACGGAGAACAATTCCACATCATCCAGAATGGCCAGGGTTGGCTCACTCAGCGTCAATTGCGTGAGCGTCTCCCCATGCGCGGAAATCGGTTTGGAGAGTTTAATTTCTTTCATCACTTGACCTCCTCACCACTCAGTCCTTCAAAGCGCACTTGAATGTTCGCATCCTCGGTCCCCACGTTGCCATCGCTCGCATACCAGGCATCGCGCAGCAGAATGACTTTGCTATTGGCCAGCTCCAGAGTGACGGTCACGCCATCCAGATTGAGCAGCTTTTCCAGATCAAGATCGGAGCGATCGGTGATTTCCCCTTCAATAAAGGGAACCTGCGGTGTTTCCTTGTAGCCATGCACGGCATCCGCGCCGACAATCGCCTCACGTTTGGCCGCCCCCAGATTATAGGTAAAGCTGCCCTTGGCATCGTATTGGGTGCCATCGACCTTGAAGAACAGGGTGCCGGCACGGCGGTTCGGGTGTGACATTTTTCAATTCTCCTTAAAGCAGGAAGCCGATTTGAACGCCGCCAACGCGGAACTGGTTGACCAGATCAGGCGGCAACATCCAGTCCAGGCGGTTGGGGTCCTTGGCATTGCGCTCGCAGATCAGATCATTTTTGAACTGGTCAATGTTTTCGACCAGACCCTGCTCTTCCCACACCCGAAAGCGGGCGATGGCCTCTGCCTTGCCCACCTTGGGCGTGATGACAGCCTGCCCGACCCCGTAACGGGTGCCGTCATTGGCCAGCTTGTGACGGGGATATTTGCGCAGGATATAGTTGCGAAAGTCATAGCGCAGATAGGCCAGGGTCAAGGGCGTGTTGACATCCAGATACGACAGATCCTCAGCCCCCTGGGCATTGACCTTATAGGTCGTGATCATGCGCTCAAGGCGAACCCTACCGCCGGCATCAACGCGATGGGTTGAAAGGCCATCAAACAACAGCAAATTGTTTTGCTGAAGCGTAAAACGCGCACTCTGCGCGGCGGGCAGGACACCCGTCAGTTCAAGGGTCTGGAACGGACGCGCCGGATCAATCCCGCCGTGATAGGACACCACACCGGCAACAGCTCCCGCCCATTCATAAGGGGGCGTTGGCGACCCGCCCGCCGCCATAATAGACAGATGCGGGCTATTGTGGGCCTTGCCCAGTGCGCCCAGTGCAGAATGGGTTCCCGTCGCCGCTGTAAAGGCCACGCCCTCGATCATCCGCAGCGGCCCCCAGCGACTGACCAGCTCACTATCCAGCGACGTCAGATTGGCCGTGTCGCTATAGGGCATGGTGATATGCATCAGGATAAGCCACAACATCACGCGCCAGGGCGACCATATCAATCTTTGTCGCCGGCTTAGTCCGGGTTGTCTTCGGCTCAGGGGTCTTGAGCCAACGGGTCACGCTTGCTGTCCCCACACAAAAACGCTCCGCAACCTGCGCTATTGTAAGGCCTTCCTTCTCACGGACAGATCAAACCTTACGGCGGAAATCTGATGAATACGCCATCCATAAACTATAAGCACATTATAATGAATTGGCTATAATTTAATCATTTTATGTAGAACAGGCTATAGAAATCGAACCAATCCTTGATGACACTGCGGGCTGTGAAGCCGTTATCCAATTCATGCAGGTCGACCGCTTCATATTTCAGGCTACGCCAGAGCCTTTCGATGAAGATGTTATCCATCCAGCACCCTCGGCCATGAGATGCGGATGTCATGATCCTTCAGCAGACCAGTGAAGTCCTGGCTGGTGAATTGGCTGCCCTGATCGCTATTGAATATCCCGGGCTTGTCATACTTCTGCAAAGCCTCTTCCCATGCCTCAAGGCAGAAGGATGCCTCCATGCTGTTGGACAGCCGCCATGAGAGAACATGCCGACTGGCCCAGGATCACCACCAGATACAGAAAGCCACGCTGTACGGGGATATAAGTGATATCTGCGCACCAAACCTGATTGGGGCGGGTGATCTGCATATCCCGCAGCCCATACGGATAGATCCGGTGGTCGGGGGGCGGGGTGCGCGGGGCCTGGTCGATCGCCTGCAAGCCCACGCATCAACCCGCGCACCCGGTGACGACCAACAGACCGACCTTCAACAGACCGACCTTCCAGGCGCAATTGCCGGATCATCTGACGGGAACCATAAAACGGATACTGCATGGAGAGCCGGTCAATCTGTTGCATCAATTCCAATGTCTCCGGGCTTTCGCCGATGGGCTGGGAATAGAGAGAGGAGCGGCTGATATGCAGAAGCTGGCATTGTCGGCTCAACCGGGCGGGACTGGATCATGGCCTTCCGTTCCGGTCTGCTCATCGCTTGAGCCCGTTCGCCAAAAAATCCCGTTCCACCGTCAACTGACCGATCCTGGCATAAAGCTCATGTACTTCGCTATCCCGCTGCGATGAGGCGTTCTCCCGCTTGACAGAAAACACCTCTCCCAGGCCTGCGATCGCCTGGCACTTCCATCTGCTGACCTGGTTCGGGTGCACCTTGTGGCGGGCGGCAATTTCCTGAACCGTCATATCCCCGCCAAGCACTTCAAGCGCAACCCTGGCTTTCAAATCTCCTGAAAATCGGCAGCGTGTTGTCATCGTCGTATTCCTTCAATGTGTGGGTGGAATACACCTTAACAAACTGTCCGAAAATCCGGAACCAGCTCAGTTTCTGGCTCTGATTTTTCTGTCACGGCCATGAACTTTGGTATCTGGGGATTTGGTATCTGATGTTGAAATCGGTAAAAGTAGCAGTCTGCAAGACCGCGCCCGGTTGACATTGAAGGCCGTGCGTTCCGGCGTGGATGTGGTTTGTTAGGTCAAGTCACGCCGGAACTGGATGATTTTTCAAAAGAAAGCGGGATCAAAAAGGCTTTTTAGCATTGACATTCGGAGTCTGTTTGCAGATAAGGCAGACGCCAAGCCATGGCACGAACGTTCATGGCAATTGTAAACAATGATAGCTAATATAGCTATGGTGAGATGAGGTCATAACCGTGATGAAGTTTCTTCGATATTCTGGAATCGTGGGGTGTGTGTTGTCTGTGGTCGGGGCGGTCACTGCGGCATCTGCTGTTGATATGAACAGCCTTAAAGAGGACTATGTCCGTCCGACGGAAATTCCCTTTCCAGATGACAATCCCTATACAAAGGCAAAGGCCGAGTTGGGCAAAACACTTTATTTTGATCCACGTATGTCGGCTTCTGGCACGCAATCTTGTGCGACCTGTCATAACCCCAGCTTTGATTGGGAAGACGGCATGGCAACGGGAACAGGCCACGGTCATGAAAAGCTGGGTCGTGCGTCTCCGACAATTTTGAATTTGGCGTGGGATGACGTGTTTATGTGGGATGGTCGGGCCGAAAGCCTCGAAGAACAGGCACTTGGCCCCATTCAGGCTGATGTTGAAATGAATATGCCGATGGGTCTCTTGCTCGACACACTCGGGGGGATTGAGGGATATAAGCCGCTCTTTGCCGTTGCGTTCCCCGAAAATCCTGTCATTAGTGATGAAAATATTGGCAAGGCCATTGCGACATTCGAACGGACTGTTGTGTCCGGTGAAGCACCCTTTGATGCGTGGATCAAGGGGGATGAAGTGGCGATCTCTGATTCGGCAAAGCGTGGTTTTGTCCTTTATAATGGGAAGGCAAATTGCGCGGCCTGTCATTCAGGTTGGAATTTCAGTGACAATAGCTTCCATGATATCGGCATTGATGATGCGGATATCGGGGCCGGGAAATTCTTGCCGGATATTGCGCCGATGCAACAGGCCTTTAAAACAATGGGTCTGCGTAATATTGACCGTCGTGCCCCCTACATGCACAATGGTTCCTATGCGACGCTGGAGGAGGTCATCGACCACTATGACAGCGGTTTTGTCAAAAGGGCCAGCCTTTCCGATGAAATTAGGCCGCTTGGTTTGAGTTCTGCGGAGAAAAAAGACCTGATTGCATTTTTGCACACCCTGACCAGTGAGGATGCACCTGTCACCTTGCCACAGTTGCCCCGCTAATTTTTTGATTTGAGGAGACATAACATGATGACATTTCGTCAGGTTTTTGTGGCTGTGCTTGTTGCCTTTTCTGTTTTTGGCACAGCCGCTTACGCGGATACCCGTGTGGTCGAGGGGGATGAGGCCAAGGCCCTTTACGACAAGTCGGGATCAAAATTCAATACGCTTCGGCAGTCGAATAAAACCTTTGTCCTTGTTGCACCCGATGGGACGCAAACGCCCAAACCGAAAAAGCTGACGGTGGCACCGGATGAATGGTTTTTTGTCACCAACGCAGAAGACAAATTCGTTCACAATGTCTATGACCGTTCTAATCGGAGCTGGGTTTTGAAAAAACAGGAACCCGGGGGCTTTGCCGCGATTTCCTTTCCCGAACCCGGAGAACATAAGTTGCGCTGTGCCATTCACCCAAAGATGAAAATAACGATCAAGGTCGAATAGCATTCGACGGTGTGGCGTTTTTCTGAAAAAGAGGCGGGGCGCGGAATGTCTTTGATCGTTCTGTGCCCTTGGTGTGTTGCTATTGCGTGAGTAGAGTGAAGTCAGTAGTTTATTGAGACATGCCCGTATGGTCAAAACTGGTTTTGGGGTTTTTGCTTCTCAATGTCTTTTCCTCCATGATCGGTTGGTATTCCGGGGAAAAGTTGAAAGAGACTGCTGATTATGTCCAGATTGCTGCGGAGCATGTTGATTCGATTGGTCAGCGTTTGAATATCGTTGATCAAAATATGGATATGATCGCGGATCAAATTCCCGATGTGAAAAAAAGCATCGATGATACCTCTGCGCTGGCGCAGGATGTTTATCACAAGCCACTCCAGGCGATTAACTTTGCCCGCATGGCCCAAAACGATTTTACATCTCTGGATTTCGCGCTTTACAAGGCATTGCAGAGTGGATAGTTGCGTGAAAGTGCCGGGGACGTCGAAGAAGGTTATGAACTATTTTGGGAAAATTTTGAAATTGCCAAAGAACGTGCCATTTTGCAGGATTCACCGGAATATATTGAACAGGTCAAAAGCCTTTCGACCCAATGGAGTAACCTAAAAGATAAATTGATTACGGGGGCTGTGACCTATGAGGCGATTGAACCCGTTTCAGAGAAGATACACGCGGCACTTGGCGAATTTGGTCGAATTTGAAGCCGCAGCGGGTTACGATTTTATTTTAGAAGAATCAGAAAAAACGACGGAGCGGGCCGCAACAGGTTTCAGAGGCCATTACCCAATCGGCACAAACGGTGATGGCAAGTGTTGAAGGATCAAAACGTTCCACGGTGGAGGCAAAAGCGACTATTAAAAAATCTGTCGAGGACGCAGAGCAAATCCGGGTGACAGAGTTCATCCTGTCTATCGGTGCGGTTTTCTTGTCCTATGACATTATTCTTCCTATTCGTAAGGCATTGAAAATTTTTGAATCAATCTCTGATGGTATTTTTGACAATAGTATTGATTCAAAGAGGCGGGACGAATTGGGGCGACTGTTGCGAACCTTGCGAAAAATGCAGTCTGACTTGAGACTCAATATCGAAAGCCAAACAAAAGATCTGATGAAAAGTCAACAACGCGAAGAGTCAGAAAAGCGGCAGAAATTTCTATCCGATCTAGTGGGGGAACTCGCCGCCGATATGGGCGTGGTTTTAGAAACCTTTCGTGCGTCTCTTGGTCATTTGCAGGGAATGGCAGGTGGTTTGACCTCGGCCGCGCAGTTATCGCGCCAAGGCAGCGATGATACCTTTTCTAACATTAACGAGGTCGGTCATCATGCCACAACGATTTCCAGTGCTTCGGATGAATTGTCGATGTCGGTACGGGAGATGGCGCAAATGACGCGGGAATCATAACAGGTGACCGCAAAATCGATGGACGAGGCCTCACAGGCAACGGAGGCGGTTGGGCGTCTTGCCGATGCGTCCACCAAGGTGGGGGAGGTGGTCAAGCTGATTACGGACATTGCCGAACAGACCAACTTGCTGGCTCTGAACGCTACTATCGAATCCGCTCGTGCAGGGAATGCCGGAAAGGGTTTTGCTGTTGTGGCGAATGAAGTCAAAAACCTTGCTGCTCAAACGACGCGTGCGACGGATGATATTCAAAAACAGGTGGCCTCAATTCAGGATGTGTCGAAACAATGCGCCGCCGGCCATTGGCGATATTGTCGAAAGTATGAAGAGTACGCGCGATATTGCCGCAAAAATTGACCAAGGGATGAATAGCCAAGAACAAACAGCCCATGAAATCGCGGGCCAAATCCAGAAAAGATCTGAACAGATGAACGAAACAACAAAAAATATGAAAAACATTGTCCAGTCTGCGGAAACGGTCAACGAGTTTTCCGGTAACGTCACACGGTCGATTGAGATCCTCACCTAAGAAATGAAAAAATCGAAAACGCTGTTCAAAAGGTCGGCGACAATATCAAGAATACAGAGCGGTAGGGGCTGTCGGCAGGAAATCTGTCCGCGCCCGATTTGATTTTCCGGATTTGATTCTCTGGCGGTTGTTTTCCCCGGTATTGTTGTTCTTATCGTGTTGACTTTTGCGTATTCAGGGCGGCGGCCATCATGCGATAGATGATCTGGGCCGCCGTGAAATCCCACGCCGGATTGCCGTCGGGGGCCAGTTCGACAATGTCCATGCCAACACAGCGACGGTTCACCAGACTCTGTTCGATCAGGTGCAGGGCTTGATAGTAGCTCAGGCCTCCGGGAACGGGGGTTCCCGTAGCGGGAAGATAAGCGGGGTCGAGGCCGTCAACATCAAAAGAGATATAAATATCCTCCGGGAAATCGTTGGGCAGGGGGACGCTGTGAATGGCTTTTGTCACGAGGTCTTCGGCATCGCGGAAAAAGACATTGTATTTTTCGCGGGCCTTGCATTCTTCGGCGCAGAGGGCGCGGACGCCGAACTGTGCTATTCTGATGCCTTCTTCGGCGAGGAGTTGCATGACAGAGGCATGGGAATGAGGGTTGCCTTGATAGTCCTGGCGCAGGTCGGCATGGGCATCAATCTGCACGAGGCCAATTTCTTTATTCAGCGCACGGGTAATCCCGCGTACAGCCCCGAATGACAGTGCGTGTTCCCCGCCCAGTGTTACCGGAATTTTTGCGGTTCGCACGATCTGTTCCGTGCGTTCTGCCAGACGTTCCATCACCTCGGGCAGGGGGCCGTCGCAGTCGAGGGCGGGCTGGGTATGAATACCGGCGGCACAGGGGACAACATTTGCACAGAGTCGCTCTAATTCGTTGCTGGCATTCAGAATGGCGTCTGGCCCCTGTGCGGTTCCCGCACCATAGGACACCGTGCGTTCAAGCGGAACGGGGATAACGTGGAAAAGGGCGGTGTCTGCCTGTCGTTCGGCGGGGGTTAGCTCGCTGTCCAGAAAAACGGTCATGGTGCCCCCGATAGGCGGTTGAGAAAGTCTTCGTAACCAAACTCACGCACAATTTTTAGTGCGTCCGTGCGGCTGTCCCACAGGGCCAGGGTGGGCAGGGGCACACCGTTGAAGCTGTTGGTTTTGACCATGGAATAGTGGGCTTGATCTAAAAAGGCAATGCGATCTCCGACCGTGAGCGGATGGGCAAAGGCGTAGTCGCCGATGACATCCCCCGCCAAACACGACGGCCCGCCGATGCGATAGCGATAATGGCCCCTGTCGTTTTCGTCACGTAGGCGGGGGCGATAGGGTGCTTCGATCACATCGGGCATATGGCAGGTCGCTGATATATCCGTAATGGCAAGGGCCATGCCATTGGTCGGCAGGTCGAGAATTTCTCCCACCAAAATTCCGGCATCAAGGGCGACGGCCTCCCCGGGTTCGAGGTAAATATCTAATCCGGTTTGGGTGCGGAGGGCGCGGATAAAATCAATCAGATCCGCGCGCTCATAGTCTGCGCGGGTGATATGATGCCCCCCGCCGAAATTGAGCCAGGACAGCTGTTCGAACCATGGGGCGATCTTGTCATAAACGGCCTCCCACGTCCGGCGCAGGGGGGCAAAGCCCTGTTCACAGAGGCTGTGCATATGTAGTCCCGCAATTCCCGCCATAATGTCGGGGGTCAGTTGTGAAACCGGGACGCCCAAACGCGAACAGGGGGCGCAGGGGTCATACTTTGCAACAGTGGCTTCGGAGTGTTCGGGGTTGATCCGCAGTCCGACATCGGGGGAATCGGGGCCGTGGAGTTGGGCAATAAAGCGGTTTTTCTGGGTTGGGGAATTGAAAATGACATGATCGGACAGGGCGCAAATTTCTGCCATGTCTTCGGCCTTATAACCCGCGCAGAATGTCGCGACTTCCCCCCCATAAAAACGACGGCCCAGACGGGCTTCGTACAAGCCAGAGGCACAGGTGCCGTGTAGATAGTCCCCAATGAGCGGTGCCAGTTCAAAAAAGGAGAAAGCCTTCAGGGCCGCCAAAATCCGCGCACCCGACGCATCCCCGACGTTTTTGAGGATTTCAAGGTTGCGGGTGACAGCGGCCCTGTCCACAACAAAGCAGGGCGACGGCACCCGCCGCAGATCAAAATCGCCAAAGGTTCCGACCGCTCCGGCCTGTGTCTCCATCATGAGTATCTCTAAAAACTCCGATCTTTGTCGTCCGGGGCGTCAAATCGTTTTCTGCGATCCTCGAACACTATAGTATTCTGCGGTTCTCGAAAGCGGTTTCCCGTCAGCCACCTTCGGCGTAAAGTTTTGAAAGGTAATCATATAACAGGTCAAAAAGTAACCGGACTGTCCAGTTCGTGCACCTGCCAAGGCAGGCCGTGCTGGTTGAGCATGTCCATAAAGCCATCAGGGTCGAGCTGTTCCATATTCCACACGCCAGGACTGCGCCAGACACCCTGTTTAATCATGGCAGCCCCAATCATGGCGGGAACGGCGGTTGTATAGCTGACGGCCTGACTGCCGACTTCACGGTAGCAGTCTTCGTGGTCGCAGATGTTATAAATATAAAATGTTTTATCCACACCGTCCCTGGTTCCGGTGATAATATCTCCGATACAGGTTTTTCCCGTTGTCAGTTCGCCCAATTCCCCCGGGTCGGGTAAAACAGTTTTCAGGAATTGTAGAGGGATAATTGCCTGACCCTCGTGTTGAACGGGCGTAATAGCGGTCATGCCGACGTTTTGCAAAACGGTAATATGGTTGATATAGGCATCGCCAAAGGTCATCCAAAAACGCGCACGCTCAATCTCGGGAAAGTGGGTTTTGAGGCTTTCGAGTTCTTCGTGATACATCAGGTACATATTTTTTTGTCCGACCCCCGGAAAGTCAAATCCGACCTTTTGACTCATCGCAGGGGTTGTGACCCATGCGCCCTGTTCCCAATGGCGGGCCGGGGCAGTGATTTCGCGGATGTTGATTTCCGGGTTGAAATTAGTGGCAAAGGCCTTGCCATTCTCGCCTCCGTTACAGTCGAGAATATCAATCTGGCGTATGTTATCGAGCCTGTGCTTGCGAATCCATGTGGCAAAAACAGATGTCACACCCGGATCAAAGCCTGAGCCCAGAACTGCTGTCAATCCCGCTGTGCGGAAACGATCCTGATAGGCCCACTGCCAATGATATTCAAATTTGGCGGTGTCTTCTGGTTCATAATTGGCGGTATCCAGATAGTGAATGTCTGCTTCCAGGCAGGCATCCATCAATGCCAGATCCTGATAAGGCAGGGCCAGATTGACCAGAAGATCAGACCCGCTGTCGCGAATGAGCCGCACGGTTGCGGCGACATCCATCGCATCGACCTCTGCCACTGCGATGGAGACACCCGTTTTATCCCTTACACTGGCGGCGATGGCCTCACACTTGAACCTGCGCCGCGATGCCAGGGTAATGCGCCCAAAAATATCCGCATTCATCGCCATTTTATGTACCGCAGCATGCGACACACCACCCGCACCAATCACAAGAGTTCCCGTCATGTCTCCCCCCAGGCTGGTCAAGGCAGGCTCTGCCAACAAGGCTGCCCGCACCGTATGATGACACTCATTATATCCGATGAATGTCACGAAAACACGCGCAATATTCAACCCGTATGGTGTGAAAAAGCATCAGGCCACTACTGAGCACCTCTCAAAACCTCGATCCTCGTTGTCTGGGGCATCAAACTGCTTTCTGCGATCCTCAAAATACGTCAAGTATTTTCCGGTTCTCTAGAGCAGTTTTCCTGCCAGCCAATTTCGGCTGGAGGTTTTTAGGGGTGCTTTTTGACCAGTTCGCTGTGCTGTGGCATCTTTTGGTTTTTCCGATCTTTCCAAGGCGGCAGGCAATGAATACTTCCCTTGATCTCCGTGTGACAGAACTGTTGGCGGCGCGTTTGTGCCACGACCTTGTTGGCCCGATTGGTGCCGTGAACAATGGTCTGGAGTTGCTGGCAGATGACCCGCAACAAAGCGAGGCCTTGGGCCTTGTCGGGCGTTCGGCACGGCGGGCGGCCTCTGCGGTGCAGTTTTATCGTCTGGCTTATGGTGCGGGAGCAAGCGGGGACGACCCGATTGCCGTTCAAGGATTGATTCTGGATTGGCTCTCTGCCACGCGCGTTGCTTTTTCCTGGTCTGATGACCTGTTCTTTGACGAACTGCCACAGGGCGCAGGGAAGCTCTTGCTCAATCTCGTCGAACTCGCGGGAACAGCCTTACCACAGGGGGGGGGGCTGACAGCACAGAGTGGGGCAAGTGATGGAGTGTCTTTCCTCGCCATCACAGCGGCAGGCACAGGCGCAAAGCTCCGCGATGACCTCCGCGCCGCCCTCACCGGAAAAACCACCATCGATGACCTGAACTCCCGCACCGTTCAGGCCTTTTTCACCTGCTACATCGTCCGGCGTATGGGGGGGGAATTTTTACTGAACGAAGCCGTCAGGGATCATATCCAGTTTGTTGTCTCTTTTGCCTCGGCAACGGGTCGTAGTGACCAATGAACAGAAAAAATTCAAATCAAATAAACGGTGTCCAAGTCGCTTTCTACGGAACGAAACCCGGTTTTCTCAATCTACGCGCAATCCCGAGATTACGCCGACGCTCACAAATCCACTCTCGGTGACTTGGTGCACGGGGTCAATTGGCGCACGGAGTCAGGGCGAATTGTTTTCTTTCCCTTCAGAAGCTGTCCGGGTCATCTCCGTTGAATGCGGTATGTTTGACGTGGGGGCGGAGGGTCTTTACAGTGCGGCTTTGATGCAGGTGTTCACGGGCTGGATCAGTCCTGGACTTAAAAGGGAATCCGGTTGGATCTGTCGATCAGCACATCCAGAGCCGGAGCTGTCCCCGCAACTGTGAGGGTGAGCTGTCGTTCACAGGCCACTTGCGAGTGATCTTGCAGGGAAGGCGGACGTTGTTGCTGTGAACCCGAGCCAGGAGACCTGCCTGCATAGCGTCACTGATTTTTCCGACGGGGTATCCGGGAAAGCGGCTTTTGTTGTGTGGCGTGCCTCAAGCCTGTTGTTTTGAGGCCGCAGGGTGAACAGTTTATTCTGTTTTCTTTGGTCTTTTCACGCGCAGGTTTCCTTTGGTTGCGGTGTTGGTGTTTCGCCAATGCCTAACGGAGTGCGCTGTCCATGAAGGCCATTTTTGCTGTTTTTTTCGCCCTTGTGTTGTTGCCTGTTGTTGCACAGGCCCATTTTCAACTGATTTACACGCCCGAGACACAGCGGGACAGGGACGGGGTTGTCACCTTGAAAAGGCTCTTTACCCATCCGGCCCATGTCATGGATATGGCGGAACCGGAAGAATTTTTTGTGACGCGGCGCGGGCAAAAAACAGACCTGCGTGATCGCTTGCGCGTGATTGATTGGTGGTCTGTTGAAAATAGTGTGCGGGCCTATGCTGCGGTGGCGGGTGGGGTTTTCGTGGTGTTGTTCTCTCCGCAGGGCAACCCGCTCCCTACGCGTCCCTTGAGGTTGAGTATATGAATTTCGCCCCTGAACCGGGCAATAACGCCTTTGCCCCGCGTGGTTTTTTGCAGGACACAACTGTTTTTTCCCTACGCACGGATGCGGCGGGTAATTTGAGCTTTGTTTTGTCGGGGCATTGGGGTTTTGCCCAGATTGGGGTCTGTCCGGATAAGCATTTTGCGGACAAAGACCTGTCCCAAGATGCGGTGATCTGGCTTCAGGTCCGCGAATTGAGGTAGGGGGAGGGGACAATGCATGTTGTTGATGGGGCGGTGTCCTCGTCGGTTCTTGTCGGGGGGGCTGTATTAAGCATCGGGGGGCTGGTGATGGGGTTACGGCAGGTCACACCTGAAAATTTGCCGCGTGTCGGGGTGTTATCGGCTGTTTTCTTTGTGGCATCGCTGATTCATGTTCCCTTGGGTTTTTCCTCTATTCATTTGGTCTTAAATGGTTTGTCGGGAATTATCCTCGGTTGGGCTGCCTTTCCGGCTCTGTTTGTTGCCCTGGTGCTTCAGGCTGTTTTCTTTGGCTTTGGCGGTGTCAGTGTTTTGGGGGTTAATACCTTTAATATTGCCGCTCCGGCAGTGGCGGTTTTTTATCTTTGTCGCTGGGGTGTTTTGCCGCAAAATCGCTGGTGCGCACGGTGGGGTGTGATGGCTTTTTTACTGTTGTTGTTCTTGGCGTGTCTTTTTGCCGGGGGTGGGCTTTTACGTCGCTATCAACCGGGTGACTGGTCGTTTTGGGTGAATGCGGTGGCTTTGCTATTTTTTGTCGGGGTCATGTTGTTCGGGGCGGTTTTGTTTTTCCGTGGGCAACTGGGCGAAGCGGGTATGTGGGGCTTTCTAGGGGGGGCGTTGTCGATTTTTCTGACGGCTGTGATGGTAGCGGGATCGCTTGCCCTGTCGGGGGAAGGATTTGTTGAGGCCGCGCAATTTGTCCTGGTGGCCCACTTCCCGGTTATGGCGTTGGAGGCTGTGCTGACGGCATCTGCCATTCAGTTGATTTATAAAGTTAAACCGGAGCTGTTCTATGCCGAGTGCCTCTAAAAAAAATCGATCCTCGTTGTCCGGTGCGTCAAACCGTTTTCTGCGACTCTCGGATGCGTCAAGTCTTTTGCGGTTCTCAAAATTAGTTTTCCTGTCGGTCACTCAAGGAAAAAAGGGTGTTTTTTGTGTTCTCTTATTCTTGGCTCTTTTTTCATCCCGGTCGGTGATGGCGCACAAGGTCGTGGCCGATGTCTATGCGACCGATGGTGTTGTAGAGGGCGAAATTGGTTTCTCCGATGGTAGAATGGCGCGTGATGCATTAGTTGGAATTTTCGCAGAGTCAGGCGAAAAATTGGGTGAGGTTCGCACAGATGCCAATGGTTTTTTTGCCTATCGGTTCCCATCTGTTCAGGCCCTGTCCTTTCGTGCTGATCTTTCTGCAGGTCATCTCGCCCGGGCTGATCTGGCGGCAGGGGACTTGTCAGCGGGGCGAGCAGATGGAAACGCGGGACAGAAGCCATCCACGGGCGTATCATCGGGCCTGCGGCGCGACATCCTCAATCTGCGTAAGGACATTGCCGCATTACGTGCAGAGCGGCGTTTTCAGGATATTCTCGGGGGGATTGGCTTTATTTTTGGTCTTTTTGGCATTGCGGCCTTTGTCATGGGGCGGCAAAAATGGGGGCGGAAAAAATGACGACTATCGAAGAAACCGTTCTCAAGTCTCCACCGATGGGGTGTGAGGTCTTTGATCCGCGTGTCGCTGTGGTCTGTACTGTTGCCTTTGCCGGGGTGGTGGCGAGTCTTCATCGCTTGCCAGTCCTGGCGGCGGCCCTTGTCATCGCGTTGTTTTTTGCCTCTGTGGCCCGCCTGCCTTTGGGGCAGACCCTGCGCCGGATTGCTGTTGTTGATTCCTTTATTATTGTTTTGGTGCTGACTCTGCCCTTTACTATGGCGGGGGAAACGCTCGTGGCATTTGGCGGTTTGTCCCTGTCGCGTGAAGGCTTGGAACGGGCCTTTATCATCGCATTGAAAGCCAACGCGGTTCTTTTTATGGTGATGGCATTGCTGGGGCGTGTGAGTCCGGTTTACTTGGGTCATGCGTTCTATGATTTAAAATTACCTGAACGGTTGGTGCAGGTTTTTCTTTTTATGGTGCGTTATATTGATCTGCTCCACCGCGACGCCCGGTCTTTGCAGGTTGCAATGACCTGTCGGGGATTTCACCCGCGTACGGATTTACATAGCTTGCGAATGATTGGCTATTTGGTGGGGATCTTGCTGGTGCGATCGTTGGCGCGTTCTGAACGTATTCGCGAAGCTATGGTCTGTCGTGGTTTTTGCGGGCACTTACCCCGCGAGACGGTTTTTAAGGTTCAACTCCGTGATGTGGTGTGCGCTGTGGCTGTGTGGGGGGGGTGTCTTGGTTTGTTGTGGGGGGAATATTTTGCATGACGGCTCTTTTGTGCGTGCGCGACCTGTCGTTTTCCTGGGCGAATGGTGTCCGGGTTTTGAATGATTTGTGCCTTGACCTTTGTGCGGGGGAACGACTCGCCGTGATCGGCTGTAACGGGGCGGGTAAAAGCACGCTGTTACGTGTGATTCTGGGGCTTGAACGCCCACAAGCGGGTGTGATTTCTGCCTTTGGCACCTGTTATGAGCATGAACGCGATTTTCGTGACTTACGTTTGCGGGTTGGTCTTGTTTTTCAAAATGCCGACGATCAGCTGTTTTGTCCCACGGTTTTCGAAGATGTCGCCTTTGGCCCGCTCAATCAGGGCAAGAGGGGTCGGGACTTGGCGGCGATTGTGGAACAAACACTTGACCTGCTGGGTCTGTTGTCCTTGAAAAATGCCATTACGCACAATCTATCCGGAGGACAAAAGCGTCTGGTGGCCCTGGCCTCTGTTTTGAGTCTAAAGCCTGATATTTTGTTGCTCGATGAGCCGACGAATGACCTTGATCGCGACAGCAGGCAGCGGCTGGTTGAGCGTCTGTTGTCCCTGCCACAGGCGATGGTGATTGTGTCGCATGATTACGACTTTCTCGAGCAGGTGGCGACGCGTGCTTGCCGCCTTGAAAACGCTGTGTTACGTCCCTGCGATGACCTGTCACTCGGAGGCTCCAATGTCTGACTTGCCTTTTTGTCACCATCATTCGGCAATTCCGCTCATCCTCTGTGATAAAGTGGGGCTGGAGTTTTGGTTGGCTAGACAGTCGGACTCCCTGTCTGCGTGGGTCGCGTCCTGTGAATTTACGGCGGAGGCGGGAAATTTTCTTCTTTTGCCAGCAGCTCTGGTGGGCGAGACATCTGAACAGCAAGGGGCGTTAGGGGCTGTTTTGGTCGGACGCGGGAACGATTTTTGGGCCTGTGCTGATCTGGCGACCCGACTTCCAGCCGGATACTATAGATTGGATGATAGGCTGGATAGGCCTCTGCCTGCTCAAGAGGCAGAGGATTTTGCCTTGGCGTGGGCCTTGGGAAGCTATCGTTTTCAGGCCTATCAGTCGCAAAAAAAACCGGAACAGCAGGCGCGGTTGGTCTGGCCGGATCAGGTCTGTGCGTCCCGGGTGGAGGCTTTGGCGCGTGGGGTTTTTCTGACCCGTGATCTTATCAATACCCCTGCCAATGACATGGGGCCAGCGGACTTGGCGGCGGCAACGGCGACACTGGCTGGTCGCTATGGGGCGCAGTGGACAGAAATTGTCGGTGATGACCTGTTGACGAATAACTTTCCGGCTCTTCATGCTGTTGGTCGCGCCTCTGCGCGTGCGCCGCGCCTGGTTGAACTGAGATGGAACGGCGGTGACACGGGTGGCGATGATATGCCTGCGGTCACACTGGTCGGCAAGGGGATTTGTTTTGACAGCGGGGGGCTTGACCTCAAACCGTCGTCAAACATGCGGCTAATGAAAAAGGACATGGGCGGGGCCGCGCATGTTTTGGGGGTGGCCTCTGCCATTATGGCCTGTGGCCTGCCGTGTCGATTGCGCGTTTTGATTCCTGCTGCGGAAAATGTCGTCGCGGGCAATGCCTTTCGCCCCGGTGATGTGGTGAACACGCGCAAGGGCCTGTGCGTTGAAATTGGTAACACTGATGCCGAAGGCCGTTTGGTGTTATGCGATGCCCTCGATTTAGCCGCAGAGGAAAAGCCGGATTTGATCGTTGACTTTGCAACGTTGACCGGGGCGGCGCGTGTGGCCTTGGGGGCTGATTTGCCCGCGCTTTTTTCCAATAGTAATGATCTGGCTCAGTGTTTGCGTGCCCATTCTGTCGACACACAGGACGAGGTCTGGCATTTGCCGTTGCACAGGCCTTATCGCAAGCTGTTGGACAGTAAGGTTGCTGATCTGAACAATGTGTCCTCTGGCGGTTTTGCGGGGGCTATTACGGCGGCTCTTTATCTGGCTGAATTTGTGCCAGATGATCTGCCTTGGGCGCATTTGGATGTTATGGCGTGGAATGCCTCTGCGCGTCCCGGTCGCCCCGAAGGCGGTGAAGCCTTGGGCCTGCGGGCCGTTTTTGCGCTGATTGCAGATATGGTCTGGCGTTAAAAATATTTTTGTCAATCTTCTGTAAAGTAATCTGATCTATCCTCACGAGGATTGTCCCCCCATGCGGGGTCGAAGAAGCGGAGGTTGAAGAAAATGTTCGCCAATGTTCTTTGTGCAGTTGATGGTTCGGATCACAGTATGCGTGCGGTGAAGGTCGCCGCCGAGATTGCCCTGAAATTCGGAATTGGGTTGACTATTCTCACCGTTGCCAAGGCCGTTAAGATGAACGAGGGCCTGCGTAAGTTCATGGAAATTGAACATCTGTCCGGTCAGGATGCCCAGTATGTACTGGACAGCTACAGCCAGGACGTTTTGGACGAGGCCCTCAAGGTTGCGCGGGAGACCGGATTGGAACAGGTCAAAAGCGACGTCAAAGTCGGCCCCCCCGCGCGTTCGATTGTTGACTATGCCCAGACAAATAACATGGACTGCATTGTCATGGGTAGTCGCGGTCATGGTGATTTGGAGTCGCTGCTACTCGGGTCTGTATCGCATAAGGTCGCCAGTTTGTCGCGCGTGACCTGTGTGACGGTGCGTTGATTTTTGGATTTCAAAGCAGAATGACCATGACAGCCAAAGAAGCTCTTGATCTTTGGCGCAGTGTGACAGTTGACGCGCTCAAAGCAGATTTTCCAGATCTGACGTCCCGACAATTTGCGCTTTTGATGCAGGTTTATTTGACCTCTGCCACCCACACGGTGCGGGGTTTGGCGCGTGATCTGAAAATGTCAAAGCCTGCGGTGACACGTGCGCTGGATCGCTTGACCAAATATGATTATATCCGGCGTAAAACCGATGAAAATAATCGCCGTTCCGTGTTGGTTCAACGCACCATCGCGGGGTCGGTGTTCCTGCGCAGTTATGGCGATATGATTGAAAGCTATGCCCAGCGGTGAGATGCTTTTTTTCTAGGACTGTTGGCGCGATAGTTCAGCAATCAGGTTAATGCAATCGCGGTGGCGGTCACTGTCTCCCGTTGCCAGAACCTGCCCTGCTGATTTCATATGGAGCGGTTGACCAGCCCAGTCAGTGATCCGCCCGCCCGCGCCGGTGATAATGGGAATGTGGGCCATGTAGTCATAAACGCCCAAGCCGCTTTCAAGCACAAGGTCAAGCGTCCCATTGGCAATCAAGCCGTAATTATAACAGTCCCCCCCCATCAGTTGCGCCCCCGTGCAGGTGGCGAGGCCGCCATAAGCGGCCTGTTCGTCGTCAGAGCGAAACAACGCTGGACTGGTGGTTGCAAGGGTCGCTGTGGTAAGATCAGGACAGCGACGGGTTTGAACGATTCTCGTCCCGCGATGATCTGCAAAGCGTGTTGGATGACCCTGTGCGCCGACCCATTTTTCCCCCGTTACGGGTATGGAAATGATCCCCATTATGGGCTGTCCATTGTGCAACAGGGCAATCAGTGTTCCGAACAAAGGATGACCTGCGATGAAACTCCGCGTCCCGTCGATGGGGTCAAGAACCCAAAGATATTCTGCATCAGGTTGATGTGACCCGAATTCTTCCCCATAGATACCATGATCGGGATGATTGTCCATGATGAGCGTCCGCATGGCGGATTCCGCTCCGCGATCTGCCACCGTCACGGGCGAAGAATCCGCCTTGTGCTTAATGTCGGGACTGGTGCGAAAGTGGGTCAGAATGATTTGTGCCGACGCGTCACAGAGAAGCTGACCCAGATCAAGAAAATGTTGAGGACAAGGCGGTTGTGTCATCGGGACAGTTTTGAGGAAAAAGCGGAAAAGGCGACAGGCTTTTTCCGCGATGATACTACTGTGGGAGAGCCACGGGTTCAGAGGCCTGGGCGCGGAGGTAGGCAATGAGATCAGCCCGCTGTCCGGCCTTTTTGATGCCAGCGAAGCTCATCTTTGTCCCAGGGGCGTATTCTTTGGGTTTGTAGAGGAAGGCGTTGAGGTTTTCATAGTTCCAAATCTGATCGCCCATGCCAGTCAAGGCATTGGAATAGCTGTAACTGGGATGGGATGCCTTGGTACGACCAACTGTACTCCACAGGTTTGGCCCGACCTTGTTCGGCCCCCCGTCATTGACGGAGTGACAGGCAGAACATTTTTTGAACAGCTTCGCGCCCTTTTCAACCGATGCGGCGGCAAGCAGTGGGGCGATAAGTTCAAGGGCTTTTGGCTTCTCGGCAACAGGAGCCGCTGTCGCGCCTGTATCGCCCAAGTCCACGACATAAGATTTTTTTTCAAGGCTCTGGGGTTTGTAAAGTAGTTCGGCAACAAAGCCTGATCCCATATAAATGATTCCGGCACTGAGAACGGCGGCGGCAATCTTGTTTGTTTCAAGTGACATTGAACTTTAACCTCTTCCCAACAAGCGCGTTTTTGACTCTTGCGCGGGACAATACAGCCCCTTTCCCTCCTGTTCAAGCCCGTCTGCGATTTGTGCTTGCGAAAACCTTTCAGATTTTTAATCTTGCCTGGCCCTTTTCCCTTTTCAGGTGTGCCTTTAATGATTCGTGAAATAGATTCCCCTATTGTGATGATTCCGGCCCGATTGGGCTCTGCGCGGTTGCCGAACAAGCCGCTTGCCGATATTGGGGGTTGTGCCATGATTGTTCATTGCTACCGCCGCGCAGTGGCGGCGGGGCTGGGGCCTGTGGTGGTGGCGTGTGCAGAGCGCGAAATTGCCGAGGTCATCCGGGCCGAAGGAGGGGAGGCCCTTTTGACCGATCCCGATTTGCCCTCCGGGTCTGATCGTATCTTTGCGGCTTTGTCGGATTTTGATCCGCAGGGAAAATATAACATTGTGATCAACCTGCAAGGCGACCTGCCCACGCTTGATCCGGCTCTCATTCGTTGCTGTGCCGGGATTTTGGACGATCCAGCCGTTGATATTGGCACGCTTGCCGCCCCTGTGGGTGATGTGAGCGAACGCCACAACCCCAATGTGGTCAAGGTTGTTGCGGGTTTGACGTCGTCTTGTACGCTTGCCCGCGCCCTTTACTTTACCCGGGCGCAGGCCCCGTGGTGCGCGGACGCGACAGCCCCGCTTTTTCATCATATTGGCCTCTATGCCTATCGTCGGCGAGCTTTGGAAAATTTTGTCGCGCACCCGCCGTCCGTTTTGGAACAGCGTGAATGTTTGGAACAGCTCCGCGCTCTTGACCTCGGTTTGCGGATTGATGTGGCCTTGGTCGATACTGTTCCCTTGGGCGTGGATACCGCAGATGATTTGGCACAGGCCGTGTTGGAGGTCAGCAAAAATGGGAGTAAGAACACAAATGGATAGAAACGGGGCGGGTTTTATTGCCTTCCAGGGCGCGCGTGGGGCAAATTCTGATATGGCCTGTCAGCTGGTCTGCCCTGATTTAGAGGTCTTGCCCTGTTCGTCCTTTGAAGAAACCTTTGCCGCTGTGCGCGAAGGACGGGCGGAACGGGCCATGATTCCGATTGATAACTCGCGCGCGGGGCGGGTTGCGGATAATCACCACCTTTTGCCCGAGTCCGGACTGCATATCGTGGGCGAACATTTTCAGCGCATTCGCCATCATTTACTCGCCCCAAGGGGGGCGACGCGGGCGACAATCCAGCGTGTCCACAGCCATATTCATGCTCTTGGTCAATGTCGGGATTTTATCCGAACCCATGGTTTTCAACCGTGTGTTGCCCACGATACCGCCGGGGCTGCGGCGGAGATTGCTGTGAAAAAATCCCTTGCTGATGCCGCTATCGCCCCCCCCCTCGCGGCGGAACTTTATAATCTCGATGTTCTGGAAACTGACATTCAGGACGAAGACGACAATACAACGCGCTTTGTTGTCGTTGCTCGTGATCCGCTTGGTCTTGCGCCTGATTTGCAAAAAGGGGTGGTTGTGGCGACCTTTATTTTTCGGGTGCGCTCTGTGCCAGCGGCGTTGTACAAGGCCTTGGGTGGTTTTGCGACCAATGGGGTCAATATAACAAAGTTGGAAAGCTATATTACCGATGGCAGTTTCGCCGTTGCGCAGTTCTATATCGATATCGAAGGACACCCCGATCACCCCATGGTGCGGCTGGCCCTCGAAGAGTTGGGCTTTTTTTCGGAAGAAGTGCGTCTTTTGGGTGTTTATCCTGCCAGTCCCTTCCGTACAGCGGGGGGCAGAAAATAGCTTGCCTTTTTCGCGAGTAACACCGATATAGGGCGTTGGGAGACTGGCTACGGGCGTGACGTTCGCCAACCCGGTCAGATCCGGAAGGAAGCAGCCGTAACGAATTGCTTGCGGGTCGTGGTTCAGTCTCTCATGTCGCGGTTAAGGAACCGTGACCCTTTTCACTTGCAGAACCCGCGCTCAGTTGCAGAACCCGCGCATCGTTTCTGATGTCCCGTTTTGTTGCTTTTGGCGCATCATAGGGGTACGGGCATGAGTGCGCAGACAGATCAAGCCAGTCAACAGCAGGGCTATCAGGTTTTGGCGCGGAAGTATCGCCCGGCAACCTTTCGCGACTTAATTGGTCAGGAGGCATTGGTTCGGACGCTGACCAATGCCTTTCAAACAGACCGATTGCACCATGCCTTTGTCTTGACCGGGGTGCGCGGCGTTGGCAAGACGACCTCTGCGCGCATTATTGCCAAGGCACTGAACTGTATTGGGGTGGATGGGCAGGGGGGGGCGACGCCTGATCCGTGTGGTGTTTGCGCATCGTGTCAGGATATTGCCCGGGATCGTCATGTCGATGTCATGGAAATGGATGCCGCCAGCCGTACCGGTGTTGATGATGTTCGTGAATTGATTGAATCGGTGCGTTATTGCCCCGTCTCTGCGCGTAAAAAGGTCTATATTATCGACGAAGTGCATATGCTGTCGAAAAATGCTTTTAATGCTTTGCTCAAAACACTCGAAGAACCTCCGGATCATGTTGTTTTCATCTTTGCAACGACGGAAATCAGCAAGGTTCCGGTGACTGTTCTGTCGCGGTGTCAGCGTTTTGACCTGCGCCGCGTGAGCCATGATGATCTGGTTGCGCATTTTAAAATGATCCTCGACAAGGAATCGATAGAATCAGATTCGGATACGCTGGCTCTTTTGGCCCGTGCGGCGGATGGGTCGGTGCGTGATGGCCTGTCGCTTGTCGATCAGGCCATTGCCTTGAGTGGTGGTGTCGCGATTGAGCAGGCACAGGTGCGCCAGATGCTCGGGGCCGCTGACCGCACCCGTATTTTTGATTTGATGGAACTGTTGTTGCAGGGGGACTGCGCGGGTGCGCTTGATACCTTGTCCGACCTCTATAGTGCCGGGGTTGACCCGGTTGTGGTGATCGAAGACCTGTTGGAACTATCGCATTTTCTCACCCGCGCTCGGGTGACTCCGGATAGCCTCAATGCACCCGCTGTCCCGCAGGCAGAGCGCGAACGCGGCGGGGCGATGGCGCAACGCTTGTCCCTGCCTGTTCTCGCGCGGGTCTGGCAACTTTTGCTCAAGGGGCTCGAGGAACTGCGCCGTGCGCCCCGCCCGCTCCAAGCGGCAGAAATGATTATGGTGCGCCTGACTCATGCCAGTCACCTGCCCACGCCGGAGGACATCATAAAAAAGTTGACGGGCGTTCCGGCGGTTGATGGATCCGCCGCGAACGCCCGTCCTGAAAAAGGTGATTCGGTCCCGCTCTCTCCGTCGCCTCTGGTGTCGTCTGGTGTAGCTGTTGTTTCCGGGTCGTCCTCAAAATCCAGCCTTGGGGCACCCTCGCAACCCCGACCCTCACTGGTGCGCGATGCCCGGGGCTATTACTCCGTGCCGTCGCGCTTTTCTGACCTCGTGGCCTTGGCCCGTCAGGAAAACGAGCGCATTTTTGCTACTTGGCTGGCTAATGATATTCACCTTGTGCGCTATGCCCCGGGGGTGGTTGAATTTAACCCCGGGCCGAACGCGCCGCCTGATCTTGCTGCGCGCTTGCAACGCCATTTGCGGGACTGGACTGGGGTGGCTTGGTCTGTGCGTGCCGTCGCGCAAGCGGGGGTGGATACTCTGCGCCAGCAAGAACGCGACATTGCCGAACGATTGGATCACGCGGCGATGCAGGATGTGATGGTTCAGGCCGTCCTGAAGGTCTTTCCTGGGGCAAAGCTGGTCGGGCGGCGTGGACTGGCGGCGGATCAATTTGTTTGTGATGGCCTTGACCTTGGCTCCGATTCCCCGGGGTCTGATAGTCTTGAGTCTCTTGAGACATGAATTGTGGACATAAGGAGAAAATCAACCATGAAAAATCTAGCCTCCCTGATGAAGCAAGCCCAAAAGGCGCAGGAAAAAATGCACGAAGCACAGGCCGCCCTTGAGACACTTGAGGTCGAAGGCAATTCTGCCGCTGGAATGATCAAGGTGGTGATGAGTGGAAAGCGGATTGTCCGTCGGGTGCGGATTGACCCCAGCTTAATCAAAGCAGACAAATCAGAGATACTGGAAGATTTGCTGGTCGCGGCAATCAATGATGCCATAACGCGCGTTGATACGGTGACCCAGGAAAAAATGCAGGACGTGACCGGGGGGCTTAACTTGCCCGGTGGCCTGAAAATGCCGTTCTGAACGTGATGGCACAGGGTGAACTTGATCGCTTGACACGCTTGTTGGGGCGGCTACCGGGGTTGGGGCCGCGTTCTGCGCGGCGGGTTGTGCTTTTTTTGATGAAACGGCGCGAGAGGCTGTTGTTGCCGTTGGCAGAGGCCATGACCCGTGCGGCAGAGGCCGTTCAAATTTGTCAAATTTGCGGCAATCTGGATGACCATAACCCCTGTGCCATCTGTACGAATGCAAAGCGTGAACAAACACAAATTTGTGTGGTGGAAGAGGTCGGTGATCTCTGGGCTTTGGAACGGAGCGGGGCTTACCGGGGGTGTTATCATGTCCTCGGCGGGACATTGTCAGCATTGGATGGGCGTGGGCCAGAACATCTGGCGATTGATGCTCTGATTCGCCGTATTGGTTCTGGGGGGGTGAGTGAGGTCATCCTTGCCCTGAGTGCGACGGTCGAAGGACAGACCACAGGCCACTATCTCGCCGAAAGGCTGGACGCTCATGCCGTCCAACTGACCCGCTTGGCCCAAGGCGTGCCTGTCGGGGGAACGCTCGACTACCTTGATGACGGAACGCTCATCACCGCTCTGCGCGCCCGGCGCACCGCGCGGTAGCGCGTTTTGAAAATCTACGCGGCAGCGCGTTTTGCCGTTTGTCTTGTTTTCTCGTTGCGTCCCGTTGTCAAACGCTCCCAAACCTTCAAGAAAATGAAGTGGTAACAACTACAGAATCCAAGCTAATATATTTTGATAATCGGAGTCAATAGAACATTGACACCTTAAAACTATGAAATTCCGTAAAATTTTTTTTGAATGCTATTAAAAGGCCTCCTTTTTGTGTATTGGGGGCCTTTTTTGGTGTGCTCAGGACTCTTGTCGGGCGCGTTCGCGCCAGCCGATGTCACGGCGGTAAAATCCGTCGGGCCAGTTAATTTTGTCCACGGCGCGATAGGCGCGTTCATGGGCGGTGTGGATATTTGAACCGCAGGCGGTTACACCTAGAACACGCCCACCGATGGCGCACAGGTCACCCGTCTCATCCCGTGCCGTGCCAGCATGAAAGACGGTGACGTTGTCGTCTTGTTCTGCCTGTTCAAGGCCTGTGATCCGTGTGTTTTTGACAATTTTTCCCGGGTAGCCTCGGGCAGCCATGACAACGAGGAGGGCGCAGTCATCATGCCAATCCATTTGGGCATCAGACAAATCCCCCCGTGCTGTTGCGTAGAGCAGGGCAAAGAGGTCTGATTTTGCCCGCAGGCAGAGCGTCTGACATTCAGGGTCACCGAAGCGGACATTGTATTCAACCAGTTTCGGCCCCCCGGTACTCAGCATCAATCCGGCATAAAGCACACCACGATAGGGGCGGCCTTCGGCCTTCATTGCCGCAAGGGTGGGCTTGATAATGCTGTCCAGGACAGTCTCGCGCAGGGCCGGGGTCATGAGCGAGGCCGGGGAATAACAGCCCATGCCACCTGTATTGGGGCCTTTTTCGCCATCATTGACACGTTTATGATCCTGTGCGCTGGTCAGGGGCAGAATCCGTTCGCCGTCGCTCAGGACAAAAAAGCTGACTTCTTCGCCCGCCATGAAATCCTCGATCACGACCTCTGCACCTGCCGCGCCAAAGGCAGACCCATCAAGGGCCTGTTCAACGGCATTTAAGGCCGCGTCTTCAGTCATGGCGACCGTAACGCCCTTGCCCCCTGCCAGGCCATCGGCCTTGACCACAATCGGCGCACCCCGCGCGCGAATCCAGTCCCGCGCTTTGTCCAGATTATCAAAGCGGGCATAGCGAGCGGTTGGGATATTGTATTTTTGGCAGAGATCTTTCATGAAGCCTTTTGATTTTTCCAGTTCTGCGGCGGCTTGTGACGGGCCGAACGCCGGAACCCCGATGGCCTCCAGACGATCAACCAACCCCAACACCAGTGCGGCCTCTGGCCCGACGATGACAAAGGTAATCCCCTGTTCCTGTACAAAGTTGACAAGTCCATCAATATCATCAGCGGCGATGTCGATGCAGGTGGCAAGGTCGGCAATCCCCGCATTGCCCGGGGCGCAGAATAGTTCGGCACAGAGCGGCGAACGATGCGCGGCAAGGCACAAGGCATGTTCACGTCCCCCCGAACCAACGACGAGGACTTTGAGAGCAGAAGAAGGCGTCAACATCAGAAAATATCCTAATATTTTGTCAGGTAAGTCCTGTTTATGCCCGACAAACCCGACCCTGACCAGCCCCCTAAAGCATGAGAGTTCCCAAACTATGGGAGTTCGTTTTATTGCCTTGCTCTGTCTTTCAAGGGCCGATGTCATCACCCAGGCCCGTCATAGCCCGGATGTCGGCGGCGGTATAGCCGTCTGCGCGCAAGGTTTCGAGGGCGCGGGCCCCGTCGCGTTTGGCGAGGCGTTGGCCCTTTTCATTGCGGAGGAGACCATGATGTGACCACAATGGAACACGCAGGCCGAGCAAGGCTTGCAAAAGACGATGCAGGTGTGTCGCCGCGAAGAGGTCTTCGCCTCGTGTCACCTCTGTGATGCCCTGGTGGGCATCGTCAACCACAACGCAGAGGTGATAGCTGGTTCCGATGTCTTTGCGGGCCAAAACAACATCTCCCCAATATTGCGAAATGATCTGCGCTGTGGCGGTTTGTTGTCCGGCCTTGCGGTCGTACCAGATCAGGTCTGTCCCCGTGCGTGCGATCTGTGACAGGGCTTTGTCCAGATTCAGGCGCAGGGCGGGGTTTAGACCCTGCGCACGATAGCTGTCCTGTTCGTATGGTGTCAGATTCCGGCAAAGTCCGGGATAAAGCGGCCCTTCCGAACCGTGTGGGGCACCTCCGGCTGCGGCGATTTCGCGCCGGATGCTTTTTCTGGTACAAAAACAGGGGTAAAGTAAACCCATGTCGTCCAGCCTATTGAGGGCGTCTTTGTATCTGTCGAGGTGTCGGGACTGAATGCAGAGGGAGCCATCCCAACGCAGGCCGAGCCAGCGCAAATCAGTAATAATCTTGTCCGTAAATTCGGGTTTGCATCGTGTTGTGTCGATGTCTTCGATCCGCAGGCGCACAGACCCGGCCTGTGCGCGGGCCGCCGCCCAGGTAAAAAATGCGGAATAGGCGTGACCAAGGTGCAATGGCCCACTGGGCGAGGGGGCAAAGCGAAAAAGAGCCACTTTCTGTGTCCTTGCTTGTAGTCTTGTGAACAAAATCCGAGCACAAACTTTTCTGTGAGCCTTGTTTAACGCCGCCTTCTGCTGTTCACAAGTCCGCTATAATAGTCTAGGTTTATCGTCATGATGTCATCTGAACCAGATCATGGACTTTTGCCCGCGCTTGAGGCCCTCAGTGACCGCGACCGTGATTTTGCCCGGGCCTTTGCCTGTTGTGGTCTCCCACCCCTGCGCCAGCGACCGGGGGGATTTGAAGGGTTGGCGCGGATGATTGTTTCCCAGCAAATTTCTGTACAGGCGGCATCGACGATCTATGAGCGTTTTAAACAGGCGGTTCCTGAATTCTCTGCCCATGCTGTTTTAGCTCTGTCCAATGAGCAACTGAAAACCATTGGTCTGAGTCGGCCCAAGCAGAATTATATCTATTCATTGGCCCATGCTGTCGAGAGTGGGGTGCTGGATTTTTCTGCGTTTGATCGAATGACGGATGATGCCATTATTGCGACCCTGACAGCGGTTAAGGGAATTGGACGGTGGACTGCGGAAATCTATCTGTTGTTTGCGTTGAATCGGCCCGATGTTTTTCCGGCGGCAGATTTGGCTCTCCAGACCGCCTTGGGCCGTCTGAAGACCCTGGAGAATCGCCCGGGTGAACGCCAGACCCGTGAACTGGTTAAGAACTGGCACCCTTGGCGCAGTGCGGCGGCACGGTTTTTGTGGCACTACTACAGGCACGCAGGCGTAGCGTGATTTTTTTTTGCCTTTCGGACTGGATAAAGATAAAACGTTCACCTAAGGGTGCGCGGAGTAAAAATCCTGAAGAAAACCAAGGTCATTTATTAAGGGGAGGCCATGCCACAGGAACAAGAGTTTATATTAGGTGGCCCGCGCCTGGAGCCAGCATCAGATAGTGTGGTCAGGGAACTGGTCGTTATGCTTCATGGGTTGGGCGCGAATGGTCAGAATCTTATTTCATTGGCACCCTTTTTTGCACAGAGCTTGCCCCATGCTGCCTTTGTTGCCCCCGACGCGCCCTTTGCCTGTGATATGGGGCCGGGGTTGCAGTGGTTCAGTCTCCAAGACAGAGAAAAAGCTCCGATGCTTGCGGGTATGGGAACTGTTTTCACTATGCTGGAACGCTTTATCGGGGATCAGTTGGCGCGTGATGACTTGGGCTTTGATCGCCTTGTCCTGATGGGATTTTCCCAAGGGGGCATGATGACACTGCATCTGGGAACGCGTCTGACAGAACAAGTCGCCGGGATGATGTCCTATTCGGGGATGCTCATTGAATCGGATGACGACGGGGCGCGGCTCTGCCCGCACAAGCCCCCCGTGCTTTTGGTGCACGGGGCCGAGGACGATATTGTTCCTGTTGCTGCCCTGCCTGCGGCAAGCACGGCACTCGAGGCGCAGGGGCTTGAAGTACGCCGACAGATCATTGATGGCCTCGGTCATGCGATTGACGAACGGGGCGCACAGATCGGTGTTGACTTTTGCAAGGACGTTCTGGGGTATGGTGCCGCATAAACGCTTTATTCACTGATTTTTTTAAGGATTGCGGTCACGGGAGAGGCCGCAGGAAAAACAATGGAACACTATGAACTGATTGTGATTGGAAGCGGGCCATCCGGTCGCCGTGCGGCTGTTCAGGCGGCAAAGTGGAATAAACGGGTATTGGTGATTGAAAAATCTCCGGCGATCGGGGGCGTTTCTGTCCACACGGGAACCTTGCCAAGCAAGACTCTGCGCGAGACAGTTTTGAATCTGTCTGGTTGGCGAGAACGAACCTTTTACGGCAGATCCTACCGCGTTAAAAATAATATTACCTCGGATGATTTGCTCGAACGGTTAAATATGACCCTCCCGCACGAGGTCGAAACGCTGGAACACCAGTTTGTGCGCAATAAAGTCGAATGTATGCACGGACTGGCGCATTTTGTCGATGCCCATAGGCTCGTTGTGGATGCCAATGGTGAACACACCTGCGTCTATGGCGACAGAATTTTGATTGCAACGGGAACCTACCCTTTTCGGCCAGATGACATTCCCTTTAATGGCACGACGATTATTGACAGTGACGAAATCATTGCCTTAAAAAATCTACCGCGTTCGATGACGGTGATTGGTGCAGGTGTGATCGGCATTGAATATGCGACCATTTTTTCTGCGTTGGATATTGCCGTGACGGTGATCGAACCCCGGGAGTCGATGCTGGAATTCATTGACCGCGAAATTATCGGTGAATTTACGCACCTGCTCCGTGAACAGAATGTGATTTTCCGTTTTGGGCACCCCGTTGACCGGATCGAGACAGCAGAAAGCGGTCGCCATATCGTCCATCTGCAAAACGGGCGACTGGTCAAGGCCGATATGGTGCTGTTTTCTGCAGGTCGTATGGGGGCGACGGGTAAGCTCAATCTGGATGCCGCAGGTATTACAGCTGATCGGCGCGGGCGTTTGACGGTTAATGAAAATTTCCAAACAGAAGTCCCCCATATCTACGCCGCAGGAGATGTTATCGGTTTTCCGAGTTTGGCCTCAACCTCGATGGAGCAGGGGCGCATTGTCGCCTGTCATGCCTTTGATCAGGATTCCTTCGACGCCCCGGAATACTTCCCTTATGGGGTCTATTCTGTGCCTGAAATCTCGACCGTTGGCATGTCCGAAGAAGAAATTCAAAAACGTGAGATTCCCTACGAGTGTGGAATTTGCCATTTCCGCGAAACAACCCGCGGTCAGATCATGGGGCTTGAAACGGGAATGATGAAGCTGATTTTCTCGCTCAAAACCCGTCGCTTGCTGGGGGTGCATATTGTGGGGGAAGGGGCGACAGAATTGATTCATATCGGTCAAGCTGTTTTGAATCTCAAGGGAACGGTAGAGTATTTTGTTGAAAATACCTTTAACTACCCCACCCTTGCCGAAGCCTACAAAGTTGCTGCCCTTGATGCCTGGAACCGGATGCCCTGATTTTTTTGTGTTTTAAAGATCAGGTATCTTTTGAAATACGGCGCAACCAGGGATTGTCGTCTCTTGTGGTGCGAAGAAAATAGAAACAGATTGATGGGGGGGAGAGACTCCGATAAATCCGGAAACCGTAGAGATAACTCTTTGCTTGTGTCGAGATTATGAAAGTTCTCGCTTGCAAAATGATTTTAAAAATTGATAATGGAAAGAATTATAAAAAACGCAGGGAAAATGAGAAAAAAGGCAGAGAAATTTAAGAAAAACGCCATTTTTTCATAAAAATACGAGAAATGACCGGGCTTTACCCCAATTTTATGAGGATGTTGATGACTCCAATTTTTAGGTTCGAGGGTATTTATACCCCTGTTGTCACCCCCTATCATGACGATGGAACCATTCACTGGGACGCACTGTCAGATTTGGTTGAATATCTGGTTGATCGTGGTGTGCACGGGTTGATTTCCGGGGGGTCAACGGGTGAGAATTACGCCCAAACGGTTGAGGAACGCTTGACCCTTGCCCGCTTTATTCGGGAGCGGCTGGGGCATCGCCTGCCGATGGTTGTCGGGACGGGTGCCATGCGGACGCCTGAGTCACTGGCCCTTGCCCGTGGGGCGCGTGAGATGAGTGCGGATGCGATTTTGTTGGCGAGTCCGGCTTACTCAGTGCCGACCGACCGGGAAAATGCTTTGAACGCGCTGGCGATTGACAAGGCGGCTGATTTGCCTGTGATGCTCTATAATTATCCACATCGCACGGGAACCATGATGGGGGAAGAATTTCTCGACCGCGTGGGACGGTCGCGTAATTTTTGCGGGATCAAGGAAAGCTCGGCGGACATTAACCGTGTGCATTTATTGGCGCGCGACTATCCGCACATTCAATTAGGCTGTGGCATGGACGACCAGGCCCTGGAGTTTTTTGCGTGGGGTGCGCCTTTTTGGGTGTGTGGCGGGTCGAACTTTCTGCCACGGGAGCATGTCGCGCTTTATGATGCCTGTGTGCGCGAGGGCAATTTTGTCAAGGGTCGCCGTATTATGACGGCGATGATGCCCCTCATGCACGTCCTTGAACAGGGTGGAAAGTTCATACAGACCATCAAGCATGGCGTGACAATGAACGGTATTGAGGCCGGAGGGATGTGTCCGCCGTTACACGGCCTCAACAAAGATGACAAACGTGTGTTGGAACAGGTTGTTCGTGTTCTCAAACGCAAAATTTCTGACATTGTTGCCGGAGGGTAAAGAACATGAGCCTACTGACACAGGACGAATATCAATCAATCGCATCCAATCTGGATTTGCCGACGGGGGCCTTTATCGATGGTCGCTGTCGCCCCGCGATTTCAGGTCAAACCTTTACCAGTACAAACCCTGCAACAGGTGAAAAACTGGCTGACATTGCCGCCTGTGGAGTCGACGATGTGAATCTGGCTGTTGAGAAGGCCCGTGATGCCTTTGACGATGGTCGCTGGGCCAAATTGCACCCTTGCGAACGAAAAAATGTGCTGATTCGTCTGTGCAAACTCATAACCCGCAATGCCCGTGAACTTGCGGTGATGGAAAGCATCGATAGCGGGAAGACGATCTACGACTGTGAGACACTGGATGTTCCCGAGACGATTCACTGCTTAAAATGGCATGCGGAGGCTATTGATAAAATTTACGATCAGGTCTCTCCCGCCAGTGATGATCATATTGCCCTGGTGGTGCGTGAACCTATCGGTGTCGTGGGGTTGGTGTTGCCGTGGAATTTTCCCTTGCTGATGTTGGCGTGGAAGATTGGCCCGGCTCTTGCCGCAGGCTGTTCTGTGGTTGTCAAACCCGCTGTTGAGACGACCTTGACCGCGTTGCGTGTGGCGGAACTGGCGGCGGAAGCCGGCCTGCCTGCGGGTGTGCTCAATATTGTTCCCGGACGCGGGGCGGATGTGGGTGAAGCTATCGGTCGCCATGGGGATATCGACATGGTATCCTTTACGGGGTCAACTGTGACGGGCAAACGTTTTTTAACCTATTCCGCAGAGTCGAATGCCAAGGAAGTTGTGCTTGAAATGGGGGGCAAAAACCCCGCGATTGTTCTGGAAGATGCCGAAAATCTGGATCGGGTCGCACAGCATGTGGTTAATGGAGCATTTTGGAATATGGGTGAAAACTGTTCTGCCAGCTCGCGCCTGATTGTTCATAAGAATATCAAGGCAGAATTGTTGGAACGGATCACACACCACGTCAAACACTGGAATATTGGCGATCCGCTCGATCCGGAAACACGCATGGGTGCTCTTGTTTCTGAAAATCACTATAACAAGGTCTGTGGCTATCTCGACCAAGCGGGCAAGATCATTATCGGCGGTAAAGCCGAAAAGGGTTTTGTCGAGGCCACGGTGGTCGAGGTTGAAAATAATCAGGCTCTCTTGGCACGGGAAGAGATTTTTGGCCCGGTTTTGTCTGTGATTGAGGTGTCGGGTTTTGATGAAGCAATTTCAGTCGCCAATGATACCGACTATGGCTTGTGCGCGTCGATTTTTACAGCCAATGCCAAACGCGCGGTGCGCGGCGCACGCGCCCTGCGTGCGGGGACGGTGACGGTTAACAGCTTTGGCGAAGGTGATCTCTCAACACCCTTTGGGGGATATAAGCAATCAGGATTTGGTGGTCGGGATAATTCGATCCATGCCCACGATCAATATACACAGTTGAAAACTATCTGGATTGATCTTTGTGACGATTCAGATGAATCTGTTATGTGATGGGCTATGTTGCGAAGAATCTGCCAGCCCATTGTGGGCCATCCGCCTGGAATGCGTTATTGGGTTCACAGTCTTCGGCAAAGATATTGAGTCAGAATGTCACAGCCGATGTTGTCGTAATTGGTGCAGGTTTTGCGGGGTTGTCAGCGGTGCGGCGGCTCAAGCAGTTGCAACCTGAACTCAGGGTTGTTGTTTTGGAGGCAGGGCGCATTGCCGAAGGCAGTGCCGGGCGCAATTCCGGTTTTATGATTGATTTGCCCCATGATTTGGCTTCTGACGACTATGTTGGACGCCGCGATGATCGTGAAATAATTGATCTGAACAGGCAGGCCATTGCCTTTGCACGTTCTGCGGTTGAAGACTATGAGATCGCGCCGCATTTTTTCGCGCAAGCGGGCAAGGTCAACGGCGCGGCGAGCGGTGCGGCGCAGGCTCACAACCAGAGTTATGAGAAACATTTGACGTCTTTGAACGAAGACAGCCAGACGCTGGATCAACAGCAGATGTATGAATTGACGGGTTCGCGTCATTATATTTCCGGGTTGTACACCCCGGGGACAGTGCTGTTACAACCTGCAGGATATATTCGGGGTCTTGCTGCGGGACTCCTGCGCCAAGGGGTGAAAATTTTTGAAAACAGCCCGGTTATCCGTTTCGCGCGGGAAGGGGGGGCGTGGCGTGTTGAGTCTGCGAAGGGTGCGGTTTCTGCGCAGACTGTCATTCTGACGGTCAACGGTCATCTCGAAAGTTTTGGATTTAAGCGCAATCGGTTGATGCAGATTTTTCTCTTTGCCGCCATGACCCCTGAACTTGACAGCGATGCCGTGTCCCGGGTAGGGGGGCAGGCGCACTGGGGAGTTACCCCCTCTGATCCCATGGGGACGACAGTGCGCCGGATTGACAATGCGTCTGGCGGCAACAGAATTGTTGTGCGAACCTGCGCTGTTCTGCGCTCTGCGATGAGAGCAACAGCCGCAGACTTGTCCCGGGCCGCACAGGTGATACAGCGTAAATTCGATCAGCGTTTTCCGCAACTGGCCGGGTTGCGGATGGAGTATCTTTGGGGCGGGCATCTTTGTTTGAGCCGCAATGGCGTTTCGGTCACAGGTCAAATTGACACGGGTCTTTATGCGGGTTGTGTTCAAAACGGGCTTGGGGTGACGCGTGGAACCTTGACGGGCATTGCGGCGGCGGACTTGTTGTGTCAGGCTGACACTCCTGTATCCCGATACTTTGAGGCTGAAGATTGTCCCAAAAAATTACCGCCGCAACCCTTTCGCGATATTGGCGCGAACGCAATCCTGCGCTGGAAAGAATGGCGTGCGCGTCGGGAATGATTTTTGGCGCAATAATTCGATGGCGCGATCTCAAGCGATGAGAATAAAAGGGAGAAAAGCGTGTCTGGCGATAGCGAGAATACCGTTATTGAGTGCAAAAATTTATGGAAAATATTCGGAAAGCAAGCCGATGTTGCGATGACAGCGGTCAAGGAGCGTGGACTGGGAAAAGCAGAGGTCAGAGATCGGTTTGATTGCGTCGTCGGTGTTCAGAATGCGTCTTTCAGCGTCGGTCGTGGTGAAATTTTCTGTATTATGGGGTTGTCGGGGTCTGGAAAATCGACCTTGATCCGGCACGTTAATCGCTTGATTGAGCCGACCTCTGGTCAGCTTTTTATCGAAGGCCAGGACATCAATTCATTGTGCGCGGGCGACTTGCGCAAGATCCGTGCGGAGAAAATTGGCATGGTCTTTCAGAACATGGCTCTGTTACCACACAGGACCGTTCTGGAAAATGTTGGATTCTCGTTAGAGGTCAGAGGTCATCAGGACAGAGAACGCCGCGACACCGCACAACGTGCCATTGATGCGGTTGAATTGACGGGTTGGGAGCAAAAATATCCGGACGAGCTGTCCGGCGGGATGCAACAGCGGGTTGGACTGGCGCGTGCGATTGCCGCCGATCCGGCGATCCTGTTAATGGATGAACCTTTTTCCGCACTTGACCCGCTGATTCGCCGTCAGTTACAGGACAAGTTCATGTCCCTGTCTGCTGAAATGAAAAAAACAACGCTGTTCATTACCCATGATCTCGACGAAGCCATTCGCATTGGTGATCGCATTGCGATTATGAAGGACGGCGCGTTGGTTCAAGTCGGTACGCCCGAAGATATTGTCACGAACCCAATCGATGATTATGTGGCTGATTTTGTGTCCGGAATTTCCAAACTTGATCTGGTTTCTGCCGGAAAAATTATGGAGGACGTGGAGTCTTTTGAACAACGCCGTGGTCTTGAGGTTTGTAGTTCATGGCCAGAAGCAGAACCGGATCATTCACTTGACCAGTTGGTGAATATTTCTATTTCGACTCAACACCCGATTGTTGTGAAATCCGATGGCAAGGCCGTTGGCATTGTCACCAAGAACGCCTTGTTACGCGGCATTCAGGGCGACATCGACGACAACGCACCCACTCAACACTAAGGGGAGATGACGTCATGGCAGATGACAGCGAATTTAACTGGCTTGATCCCTTTTCCTCTATTGATTTGGGGCTTGCGGACAGTGCAGATGGCGTGAAAGGATGGGCGATTGAAAACCGCGAAATCATTCAACCGGTCAAGGGGTTTTTCAATGAAATTATCACGTGGCTTGACAGCGGATTAAACGCCGTTCCGCCATTGGTTATGTTGGGTCTGATAACGCTGATTGCCTGGCAAGTGGCGGGGCGGCGTATCGCGGTTGTGGTTGCTGTCAGCCTCTTTGCACTGGGGTTCCTCAGCCCGAATGCCTGGGGGCTGGCAATGACGACTCTGGCCATTGTCGCGTCTTCGGTTTTTATGTGTTTTATCATTGGCTTGCCGTTGGGCATTTGGGCGGGAAAGAATGATCGTTTTGATCTTTTCCTCAGACCTGTTCTGGATACGATGCAGACCATTCCGGCCTTTGTTTACCTCGTCCCTGTGGTAATGCTCGTCGGGATCGGGAATGTGTCGGGGGTTGTGGTGACGATTATATTCGCCGTTCCGCCGCTGATCCGTTTGACCTCTTTGGGCATTCGCGGCGTGGATTCCAGTGTTGTCGAGGCCGCGCGCGCTTTTGGGGCGAACCCCCGACAAATTTTATTCAAGGTCGAACTCCCCCTTGCCACGCCGACCATTTTGGCGGGGGTGAACCAGACGATTATGCTGTCCCTGTCAATGGTTGTGATCGCGTCGATGATTTCAGTCAAGGGCCTTGGCAACGAAGTTTTGCGGGCCATGGGACGTCTTGACGCGGGGAAGGCTCTGGTGGGCGGTTTGGGCATTGTTATTCTTGCAATCGTTCTCGATCGGATTACGCAGGGCATGGGTCAATCCGGTCGAAATCGTGGTCACCGCCACTGGTGGCAAACTGGGCCTGTTGGCGTGATCGCCAGCTTTTTTAAACCTTCATCTCGGTAGGAGTATTCCGATGATTTTCAAGCGTTCTTTCTTAACGACTATGATTGTTGCGGTTTCTTTGAGTTTTGTCGCAAGTTTTGCGACGACAGCGGCGGAGCGACCCGGCGAAGGCGTCAAGGTACGTCCCATCATGGAACCGATTGTGGATCAGATTTTTCAATACCGTATTTTGTTCCGCGCACTGCGTGATCTGGGCTATGATGTTCAGACTCCAGAGGAAGCCACTGCGCAAACAATGCACCTTGCACTGGGGTCTGGGGATGCTGATTTTACGGCTGTGCATTGGAACAAATTGCAAGACACATTCTATCAAGAGTCCGGCGGTGACGAGGTGCTGGAAAAGGTTGGTTACTACATCGAAGGCGCACTTCAAGGATACCTGGTCGATAAAGCCAGCTATGACGCGGGTATTCAGAACCTCGGCGATTTGAAAGATCCTGCGAAGGCCAAAAGGTTTGATGCAGATGGCGATGGTACTGCCGATCTTGCCGGTTGTGTGCCGGGTTGGGGGTGTGAGCGCGTTATTAACCACCACCTTGAGGTCTATGAATTGGGTAAGACGGTCAGCCACAACCAAGGTGAATACAACGCGATTATCGCAGACACAATCGCGCGTTTCAATGCGGGCAAGCCGGTTCTTTATTACACTTGGACGCCTCACTGGGTGTCCGGCACAATGGTTCCGGGCAAAGACGTTGAGTGGCTTTCTGTCCCCTTTGCGTCACTGCCGGATGGTCAGAAGGAGGAGACCAATTACAAGGGTAAGAACCTTGGCTTTGCTGTTGATTCCATTCGCGTTGTTGCCACGGATAAGTTCCTTGATGCCAACCCTGCCGCGCGTAAGCTTTTTGAAGTCGCCAAACTTCATATCAATGACGTTTCTGCGCAAAATAAGAAAATCGCAGATGGTGAAGATTCATCCAAAGACATCGACGCGCATGTCGATGCGTGGATCAAGGCAAACCAGTCCACGTACGACGGCTGGCTAAAGTCTGCCCGTGCTGCGGTAAAATAATAAGCAGCCCAAGCAAGCGATTGAAGGGGGGCTGTGTGGATCACTCTGCACAGCCTCTACTGTTTCTGGGGGGAGCAGTGACAGAAGAATTTTGTTTTTTACTGGTCAAGGATTTTTCCCATATTGCCTTTTCATGTGCTGTAGAGCCTTTGCGGATTGCGAATTTGATCAGTGGGCAAGACCTCTACCGTTGGTCCTTTGCCTCTGAGGATAGTCATCAGGCGCAGTGTTCGAATGGGGCGATTACACTGACCCACCACGTCTTTTCATCGCTTCCTGAGTGTTCGCGGCTTTTTGTCCTGTCCGGTGCCAATGTGCAAAAGCATACGGACAAGGTGCTCCTGGACTGTCTGCGGCGCGAAAAATCAAGGGGCACGAGAATAGGTGCACTTTGTTCGGGGGCTTTTGTTTTGGCGAAAGCCGGATTTCTCGATGGGTCTGATGCCGCAATCCACTGGGCTTTTCATGATCTTTTTATGGAATTATTTCCCGAGGTCAACTTGGTTCGCAGTGTCTTTTCGACCACGGGCACTCACTTTACCGCGTCGGGTGGAACGGCGACGGCTGATTTAATACTCCATCTGATTGAACAGGCACATGGTAAAGACCTTGCCCTCGCTGTCACGGATCAGATGGTTTATTATCCCGCCCGTGATTGTTCGGGGGAACAAAAAACGACCCTGCACGCGCGTCATGTCAGCCATCATCCGACCTTGAACCGGGCGATTGCGTTGATGGCCAGCCACATTGAAGATCCTGTCTCACCGTCGTTGATTGCGGCACAGGTGGGCCTGTCTGCACGTCATCTGGAACGAATTTTTGCCCGCTTTCTTAACTGTTCGCCCAAAAAATACTACATGGATATTCGCCTGAAAAAAGCACATAATCTGCTTGTGCAAAGTGAAATCTCTATTCGCGAAATTGGTTTGGCCTGTGGTTTCGATGACCCGTCCCACTTTGCGCGTGTTTATCGGAGCAAATATGGACTCGCTCCAAAACAACAACGTCAAAGACAGCCATAATTTTTTTGAGTCCCGTATTGTTTACCTTTGTCGCAAATCGTCTAGATCAAGTCGTTTTTTTCCGTTCGATGGGGACAAAGATTCAGTAGATTTTTGAACGATTCGAGGATGCCTATTCTCAAAATAGAGTCTTCAAGGCTATCATCGCGTTGAATTTTTTTCGGGGAGTCCAGATGCCATGCGCACACGCGGTGATGTCGTTTCTTTATTGAAAAACAGAAAGTCAGCCTATTCACTTCCGCGCGAATTTTATGTGGATGAGGATATTTTTCAGATCGACCTGGAAACCATCTGGTATCAAAACTGGCTGTTTGTTGCTCCAACCTGCGATCTGCCAGGGGCGGGTCACTATGTCACCTATCAGGTTGGCGATCACAAAGTCATCGTTGTGCGGGGCGATGACGGTGACATTCGTGCATTCCATAATAGCTGTCGTCACCGGGGGTCGCTCATTTGCAAAGACGACAAAGGAACTGCACCCAATCTGACCTGTCCCTATCACCTCTGGACCTATAACCTCAAGGGTGATCTCCTGTTCGCGCGGGAAATGGGTGATGATTTTAACCCGAACGCCCACAGCTTGCACAGCGTTCACTGTCGCACAGTTTCAGGGATGATTTACATCTGTCTGGCTGATGATGCCCCGGATTTCGATACCTTTGCACAAAAGTCTGCCGCTTACCTTGCTCCGCACGATCTCGAAAATTCAAAGGTCGCCTTTGAGAGCAGAATCATCGAAGAGGGAAACTGGAAGCTCGTGTGGGAAAACAACCGCGAATGCTATCACTGTGATGGAAATCATCCCTCGCTCTGTCGTACCTTCCCCGCAGACCCTGGTGCCATTGGCAACAGCGGGGGTGATGATCTGTCCGATGGGCTGGATGCCCATGTGGCGCGTTGCGAAGCGGTTGGAGCACCGTCAAAATTCTATATCGAACCGGGTGGTGCGTGGCGGATGGTTCGCATGGCTCTGGACGGGGACAGCTACACACTGGACGGTCAAGTGGCGGTGACAAAAGCCAATTCTTCCTTCCCCTTTGCCGATGCGGGGGCGTTGTTGCTTTTTAACTATCCTTCGACGTGGAATCATTTCCTGTGTGATCATAGCCTGTTGTTTCGAGTCACCCCCATCAGCGCGACCCGAACAGAGGTCTGCACACGTTGGCTCGTCCACAAAGATGCCCAGGAAGGCGTTGACTATGACCTCGAGCGACTGACGGCTGTTTGGCTGGCAACCAACGACGAAGACCGCGAAATTGTTGAGGGCAACCAACGCGGCATTGTATCACCGGCTTATCAGCCCGGCCCCTATGCCCCCCGCGAAGAAGCAGGCGTGATTCAGTTCACCAACTGGTACGCGCAGACCTTGATGGATCGTTTGCCGCACGATGGCGTGGGCGAAGTGCCGGTCAAAAACACGGCGGAGGTGGTGGCTCTGGACAGTTATAAAAATGCAGTGGTTCAAGACAGCGCAGACGGGGGTAAACAAAATCGGGGGCAACTTGACGGGTGCACAGCGGTCTGGACGGACGATGAAGCATTAGAATGCTGTTCGGTTGTTCCCGAAGCCCCCAATGTGGTCACCGCCAGCTTTATTTCGCCAAGTGGTGCACTTTTTGATTTTGAGCCGGGACAGTTTCTGACCCTGGAACTCCCGACGCCAGGTGGCGTGATCCGGCGAACCTATACCATATCCTCTTCGCCCTCCCGGCCCATTTCTATTTCTGTGACGGTCAAGGCACAGCCCGACAGTACGGGCAGTGCGTGGATTGTCAAGGCCCTCAGGCCCGGTATGTCCATCCGGGCCAAGGGGCCTGCGGGCTGTTTTGTTTTGCCGCGTAAGACAAAAGACAAATATCTCTTTATCACGGCAGGATCCGGCATCACACCTGCGCTGTCCATGACCACCTACCTGTTTGATCGTGGAACTGACATTGATGTGGTTTTCGTGAATTGTGCGAAACGCCCATCAGAACTGATTTCCCGCGGTATGTTGGAGCAAATGGCGGCGCGGGCACCCGGGATCAAACTCCATTTTCTTATCGAAGAAGACGATCCCTTTCAGGTCTGGTCGGGTTATCGCGGCTATTTCAACCAGATTATGCTGGGCCTGATGGCCGGAGACTATCTGGAGCGTAAGGTCTATTGTTGCGGCCCCAATCCCTTTATGCAGGTTGTGCGCGATGTTCTCAATTCCCTTGGCTTTGACATGAATAACTATTTTCAGGAAAGCTTTGGCGAACCACAGGTCAAACCCATTGACATTGGTGACCACGATGACGTGGTTCCAGACGCGTCCGCCAGTGCGCAGGTGGCCTTCCTGTCATCCGGGGTGGATATGGCCTGTCAGGAAACGGAAACAATCCTCTCTGTGGCCAGGAAAGCAGGTCTGAACGTGGCCTCGAACTGCAATATGGGTATCTGTGGGGTCTGTAAGCTGAAAAAAATATCCGGGGAGGTTCACATGGTTCACAACGGCGGAATTTCTGAAGAAGACATTGAACAGGGTTATATTCTGTCCTGTTGTTCCAACCCCATTGGCAAGGTCGTGGTCGAACTTTAGTGTTCAAGCGAGACGTCAAAATTTTCTAAAAAGGTGGCGAATTTGAGAATATCTGAAATTCATTTCTTTGAACACGCGCTTCCGGTTAAGAATGGCCCTTTTAACATGGCAAACGCACAGGTCTGGTCGCTGGACACAACCCTTGTTAAACTGGTTGCCGACAATGGTGTGGTTGGTTGGGGCGAAACCTGTCCGGTTGGGCCGACCTATGCCGAAGCCCATAGTCAGGGCGCGCGTGCGGCTCTCAGGGCATTAGCCCCCGGTCTGATCGGGTGCGATTGTTTTCCCTTGATCCTGCGTCGGCATATGAACGCGTTGCTCAACGGGCATAACTATGCCAAGGCCGCGATTGATCTTGCCGCGCATGACCTGCTTGGAAAATCTCTTGGCCTGTCTGTTGCAGATCTGCTGGGCGGTGCGGCCTGTGACAAGATTCCTTCATACTATTCAACCAGTCTGGGCGACCCGGATGATACGGCCCGTCTGGTGGATGAAAAACGGCGCGAGGGCTATGTGCGCGTGCAAGTCAAGCTCGGTGGACGTCCAGTCGAAATTGATATCGAAACCATCCGAAAAGTTTGGGAAAAAATCGCAGACTCTGGTGTTCGTCTGGCTGTGGATGCGAACAGAGGGTGGACAACCCGTGATGCCTTGCGCGTTAGTAGAGAGTGTCCCGATATTCCCTTTGTCATGGAACAACCCTGCGAGACGGTTGAGGATTTACGAAAAATTCGACTGCAAGTTCATCACGGTCTTTACATGGATGAAAATGGTGTGGACTTGAAAACAGCGATCTCTGCCGCCGGGACAGGGCTTGTCGATGGCTTTGGCATGAAGGTCACGCGCATCGGCGGACTCCAGCAAATGGCGGCGTTTCGCGATGTGTGCGAGGCGATGAACCTGCCCCATAGTTGTGACGATGCGTGGGGGGGCGATGTGATTGCGGCGGCCTGTGTGCAGATTGCCGCGACTGTCAAGCCACAGCTGTTGGAGGGGGCCTGGTTGGCCCAGCCCTATATCGGTGGTCACTATGACAATCAAAATCCGGTTTCCATTGTCGATGGTCACATTGCCCACCCCAAAGGCCCCGGCCTGGGGGTTGAGCCGGATGAAACGCTCTTTGGCCCGGCTACTCTATCGGTGAGCTAGGGTGTTTTATTTTTAAAGTGAGTCGTTATTTTTGTTTTCTTCTTTCTGATCTGTGATTCCCTTTGCCGAAGAAGTGATTCATGGGGGAGAGCATATTTATCCGATCTTTGTGAGTGTGAAGAAAGCGGTTTTAACGACAGGACAAATTTTCATAGTTGAGCACATCTCAAAACCGCCAGCCTCTGTTGGCTGAGCCGTTTTCGGGAACCACTGCGGTATTTGAGGATCGCAGAAAGTGCCCTGTGGTCGCGCCGTGCGCGGAGCCACCCGTAGCCAACGCCACAGACGACGAGGATCGAGGTTTTTTGAGGTGCTCAGCTGATGGTGTGCGTCTGGCACAGCCTGGCCTCCCTTAACTCAAACGCTTCCTTAACCGGAACGCCTAGGCTTGCGGTTTTATTTTTGGGGGGAGAGGGAGAACCGAAACGCCTTCTTCGACCAGTGATTTGGCTTCACCGGGGGTCGTTTCGCCGTAGATATTGCGCGCTTCGCTGTCGCCGTGGTGGATATTGCGGGCTTCCTGTGCGAAGTTACTGCCGACGTAGTCAAAATTTTGTTCAATGTCTTTGTGCAGTTTTTCGATGGCTTTCTGCGTGACCAGCGTTTCCTGTGTTGTGTCCTTTTTGGCCTGTGTGATGGACTTTTTCTGCTTTCCGGCCTGAATATTCGGGGTCATCAGGGCCTTTGAAATGAGTGTGGATGAACAGGTCGGGCAGTGGACAGCCCCTCGTGCGACCTGTGTGTCAAAGGCCGCTGAATCTTTGAACCACGTTTCAAAAACATGGCCTTGTTTACAGATTAGATCAAAAAGAATCATGAGACATTGCCAAAGCTATAGGAGAAATGAATATATGGGTTATTTATGAAACAAGGACAAGGGGTCATGAACAAGGTTTCGCCGTGGATTATTGCACATGCGGATATTTTACCGCCCCGTTGTTGCGTTCTTGATCTCGCCTGTGGGCAGGGGCGGCATAGCCGCTTTTTGTTGGACAGGGGACATGCCGTGACGGCACTTGATCGTGATCTGGGTGCTGTGGCTGATCTGGCGACCCATCCCCGTGTGACCTTGGTGGCGGCAGATATCGAAACGGGTGCGCCTTTTGCCTTGGCGGGCCAGCATTTTGGGGCAGTGATTGTGACCAACTATCTTTTTCGGCCGTTATTGCCTGTTTTGCCGCTGCTCCTCGCACCGGGCGGGGTTTTGCTCTATGAGACCTTTATGGTGGGGCAGGAACGCTATGGACGCCCATCGAATCCTGATTTTTTACTAAAACCCCAGGAACTCTTACGGCTCTGTGTTGGGGCGTTACAGGTGCGTCACTATCAAGAAAGCGAAGAGGGAGCTTGTTTTCAGCGGATCTGTGCGATTCGCGACGGAAGTTTCTAAAAGTTTATGCCGTGTTGAGCCGTGCTCAGGCATGAAATCAAGAGTTGAAGCGGGTCTGTTCGCCGGGTAGAGTCAGGCCCTGTGGTGCATAAGGTGTTCTGGTATGTCTGATCTGTTGTCTGAGCCAAATCTTTTATCTGGGTCAACGGGGGGCAATGCGCCCGCGATGACGGTGAGCGAGATTTCCGGCGCAATCCGCCGGACGCTTGAAAGTCGTTTCGATCATGTGCGCGTGCGCGGCGAACTGTCTGGGTTAAAAAGGGCAGCCTCCGGGCATCTTTATTTCTCGCTCAAGGATGACAAGGCGGTCATCAATGCCATTTGTTGGCGTGGTTCGGTTGCCAGGCTGTCCATTCAGCCACAGGATGGATTAGAGGTCATCTGCACAGGGCGGGTGTCCGGCTATCCCGGGCGGTCAAACTATCAGCTGATTATTGACTCGATGGAACTGGCGGGACAGGGGGCCTTGCTCAAACTGTTGGAACAACGTCGTCAAGCTTTGGCGGCAGAGGGGCTTTTTGCCGAAGAACGCAAAAAAAATCTGCCCCTTCTGCCCGAGGTTATCGGCGTTGTGACCTCGCCAACGGGGGCTGTCCTGCGTGATATTCTGCACCGTTTGCGGGCGCGTTTTCCCCGTCGGGTTGTGGTTTGGCCCACACTGGTTCAGGGCGAGGGGGCCGCCGCGCAGGTTAGTGCCGCCATTCGTGGTTTTAATGCCTTGCCGGGTGTGGGGGGGGCTGTGCCGCGCCCTGATTTGCTCATTGTGGCCAGAGGGGGCGGAAGCCTCGAAGATCTCTGGGCTTTTAACGAAGAAACTGTGGTGCGCACGGCGGCAGAATCGGTGATTCCCTTAATTTCGGCAGTGGGGCATGAAACCGATACGACTTTGATTGATTTTGCCGCTGACCGACGTGCGCCAACGCCAACGGCGGCGGCAGAAATGGCGGTTCCCGTCCGCACAGATCTTATTTCTGCGGTGCGGGATTTAGACAACAGGCTTGATCGTGCGGTGCGTCGTCTTGCGCATGAGCGGGGGTTACAGCTCGACCTTTCGGTTCGGGGTTTGCCCGACCTCTGCCGCGTGGTCGAGGATAAAGCCCAGCGATTGGATGATGGAGTCGCCCGTTTGACCCAGACCATGCAACTTTGCCTGCGTGCGCGGGTGATTGGTTTGCGCGAATTGGGGGCGCGCTTGCCACACCCCCGCCAACAGATCACCCTTGCCGCGCAACACTGCGCTACGCTGAGCGACCGCCTGCACCGTGCGGGGCGGTCTGTGCTCTCTGGCCCACGCCAGAAAACTGATCTCCTCACCCCGCAACTCACAGCGGCCCTGTCGCTTTCTGTCGAACGTGCCAGCAGCGAACTCTGCGCACTGGCGCGGGTCTTGGAGTCTGTATCCTATAAAAACGTCCTCAACCGTGGCTTTGCCGTCGTCCGTAGCCCTGACGGCAGGATTCTCACGGTAGAAGACCTTGCCCCTAAACAGCGTTTTATGATTGAATTTTCGGGCGATAAAAAAATCCCTGCCGAATGCACCTCAACCGACAGAATTCCAGAGCAATCGAAACCAGACAAACCAGAGCGCACGGGCAAGAAAACACCACAAAGGGACGCACAAACAAGCCTTT
Organism: Kiloniellaceae bacterium; assembly: GCA_965199245.1. Lineage (GTDB taxonomy): Bacteria > Pseudomonadota > Alphaproteobacteria > Kiloniellales > Kiloniellaceae > Carbonatibacter. Next base: position 103,786 of record CBDAQP010000001.1, on the reverse strand, counting down.
TTTAGGGTGAGAATATGCACAGACAACCATTTGATGAGCACCTTTAAAAACCTCGATCCCCGTTGTCCGGGGTGTCAAACTGCTTTAGAAGTTGTGCGCGTGCAACACGACCTGTGGTTCTCAAATACCTCTGTGGTTCTCGAAAACGGCTCAGCCAACAGAGGCTGGAGGTTTTGAGAGGCTTGGCTCTGGTGATGATGCCAAGGGTGGTCGTCCTTCCTTTGATCCAGTCTCGATGTTCAAGGTTCTGATCGTCCAGGTGCAACATAATCCGGGCGACAAACGCATGGAGTTTATGGTCCGGAACCGTCTGGGAACTTGACCTGCGCAAATCAGTAACTATAGCCTATCCCATATAAAGTGGTTCACTTTGGAAGAGTTGTTCAATGGAGCACAAGAGTTGTTTTCTGACGGCTTTGAGATGGGTTCATTTTTGTTCGATGGGGTTGAGGTCAGGGGAATAAGGGGGCAGGAAGAGCAAGGTATGCCCTGCTTTACAGCCACGAAAACAGAGAAGGCTTGGTCTGACCAGGGTTAATGAGGGTATCCAGCCGGGACGAAACCTGAAAAGCAGGTCTTTTTTTCATCTTTTTGTGTTGAGGTATATCGTTTTTCTGTTTCGGGGTTGGTGCAAAAAAATATTGTTTTTTGACGACAAAAGCCTTGACATCTTTTGTTGTCTTTGCTCTCTATCTTGTCAGAATTGTGTGGGTCGGCCTTTGATGGGTCGGCCTTTGATGGGTCGGCCTTTTTTGTGCGGTGATGTGTTCTGCGTCGGGCTGGCCTGTGTTTTTTGGATAAACCTTTGAACAGGGTAGGTTTTGCGATGTGTCGTTTTTCTTCCAAATCGTCTTTGTTGGCTGGTGTGTCTGCTGTTGTTCTGGCGGCAAGCGTTGGCTCTGGTGCCTTTGCTCAGACAGCGGTGGATTACACGAAAGTGGGAGAGACGTCTCCGTTACGAATAAATTTTGACATCTGGGCCGATGGTACAGCGAGAACTAACACCTCCAGCACGAATATGGCGAACGCGAAAGCGGGTGATAACCTCACAATAGGGGGCGGGACTGTTGCGGTTAATCACACTACTCGTCGTCCCGATATTGGAATCCTCAAAAGTGGATCAGGACGTCCTGTCGGGAATGAGACAGTGCCATTCAGGCGACTTGTTGTAGGGGGTGGGTCTGGTTCAAGAAGCGATGTCTCACTTCGTGTCGGGGAAATTAGAAAAACTCCGGACAGTGAGGCAATTTGGGTAGAGGTTGGTTCTAATGGTGCTGGTTCTTCCTCTCTTGATGTTACAAGAGATGCGCATATCCGAAAATTAGATATTGATATGACCAGCGCGACAGGTGCCGGCAAGTTTGCCAAAGCTCTTTTCAACGGTGATCTGGTGGTCGATCAAACAATCTCACTCAAAGCCGGCAACAACGCCACCAATCCTGTCAACGTGTTCCTTGAACTCGAGGGCGATGCGACTTTTGGTGGTGATGTGACGCTGGATGACCAGGCAGGTGGTCGTGCTTACATTACTATTTCCGGTGATGACGATCAGACGATAGGCCGCCTGAATAACGGCACAGCAAAGATCACCGCCGCCGCAGACGGCGAGGGCACGATTCAGGTTTTGAACGGTGTGAATAACGGCCCATCGAAGATAGCGACTTTTGACATAGAGATTGGTCACGATGCCGCGACGGATGCGAACGACAAACGCCTCAAGCAGTTGACGGTGGGCCAGCGGAACAAGGGCGGTCATGCGATTTTCAACAAGGCTGTTCATGTTGATAACATCGATGTGCTTGCGGGGGAGAATAATCGTAATTCCAATAACGTAGAGCACGCCATAGCGGAGTTCCGGGATGATGTGTCCGGTGATACCATCATGCTCAGAGATGGAACAGGCAATGGAAGCATTTCCCGGGCACAGGCTGTTTTCAATGCGCTGAATGGTGATATCACGATTGATGCGGGCATTGTTGGTTATCAGGTCAGCGAAGGTCGGGTGACCATTATCGGGGGCCGTTCCGGTAATCGGCAACATAAAGTGACCTTTAATAAGGAGATTGGGGCGGGCGGTGACAGCTTGTCCGGCATTCTTGTCGGTCGTGATGGGTCTGCGGGTGTTGCTGTTTTTAAAGAGGATACAAGTGCCGGTTTTATTAGGATAAGGGGTGGCGCGACAGCGGACGCGGCATCGCACATGACGATTGAAAAGAGTTTGAGGCGACAGGGTTCCATAGACATCGGCAACAACGCCACCCTGACGATTGGCGGTGCGGGCCGTTCTGCGACAGTGAGTGACGCGGGTCAAACGATCAGAGGTGCGATTGAAGCAGGCGGTGACGGACAGGGAACACTGATTGTTGATAACCGGGGTGATGCGGGCACAGGCCGTACCAGTAACAACACAGTGACCTTTAGAGAGTCAGTCGGCTCCGATAGGGAAGCCCTCAGGCAGATCACGCTGAGAGACGGCCGGACGACCTTTAACAGTGGTGTTTATGCGAGGTCGATCACGATCACCACAGGCGACGCGACAGTTTTCAAGGGCCATGTCAAGGCAGGAACAGGAGCGAACGAGGGGATCAAACTGGGCACGACCAATGGTTCTGTGACCTTTAGCGGGACGACCGGACAAACGGTTGCGGGTAATATCATGCCGACGATCCCGGGTCGGGGCTGGATCACTGTGGCGAACAAGGCCGGTGTGACCTTTGAGGATGACCTGGGCACCCAACGCGCCTGGCTGCGCCTCCTGACCCTGACGGGCCACGCGACTGCGGCGGATGCGTCCAAAGCGACCTTTAAGGGCAATGTCTATCTGAGAACCGGTGCGAACGGTGGTCTGGTTCTGGGTCAAAACACCGGGGTCACGTTCAGCGGAACAGACTCCCAAACGGTGGCCGGCAATATCACAAGTGCATCGGGGGGCAACTATGGCACAATCACCATCGACAACGATGACGGCGTGACCTTCAAGGGCGCATTGGGCGCAAGTGGTACGAACAACGGGTTGAACCGCCTGACCCTGAGCGATAACTCCGAGGCGACCTTTGAGAGTCATGTTTATCTGGCGAATGGCCTGATCCTGGGCAATAGCACCATCACCTTTGATGGTAAAAACCAAAGCTGGCGGTCTGGCAACCAGACCATTAAGGCAGACATCCGCAACAGCACGGGCAAGCGGGGGTCTGTTGTTGTGAATAACAGCGGCACGACGAATAATAATATTGTGACCTTTGAGGATGCTGTTGGCGCGTCGGGCAACGATCTTGCCGGACTCTCGGTGCGCGATGGTGTGGCGCGGTTTAAGGGTGATGTTTTTGCAGGGGTTCTTTTGGTCGAATCAACCGATGGCGCAGAGTTCAGGGGCAATGTGACCACAGGCGCACTCGGGATATCCTTTGCCGGGAACGATGCGGCCAAAATCACCCTGAACGGCACGGTGAACCAGACTGTGACGGGCGACATCACCACGGAGTCTGACGGGCGTGGTCTCCTGGTTGTGAACAACGCCCACGCGACGACCAACAAAGTGACCTTTGGCGGGTCAGTCGGTGCCGATGGGACAGCCCTCAAGCAGATCACACTGAGCGCTGGCCGGACGACCTTTCACAGTGGTGTTTATGCCGATACGATCAATATCACCACAGACGACGAGACGACCTTCAAGGGCGATGTCAAGGCAGAGACAGGGATCAAACTGGGCAACAACAGCGGTTCTGTGACCTTTAGCGGCACGTCCGGACAAACGGTGACGGGCAATATCACGACGGATGCGAATAATCAGGGGTCGATCACGGTCAATAATAGCGTGACCTTTGCAGGTCAGATCGGGACGGGGGGCAATAATGGCAAAGCCCTTGGCACCCTGACCCTGCGCGATGGCCTGACGACCTTTGGCGGTGATGTTTATGCACAGAATATCGGGGTTCATTCAGACGACGGGACGCTGTTCAAGGGTGACGTGACAGCTGCGCTGTCTTTCGGGGGTGATGATATTGAAATCACCTTTGGCGGTGCAGGCGACCAGCGGGTGGCGAATGCGATTGCCCTGGGTACTGGTCAGAATAACCGTGGTCTGATCCGCGTGAACAACAGCGGCGGGACAGTGACCTTTGCCAACGTGGTGGGGGCCAGTGGGGGCGCAGTGAAGCAGATCACACTGGACAACGGCCAGACGGTTTTTGAGGGTGCTGTTTATGCCGGAATGATCACGGTCAATTCTGCGGACAGGACGACCTTTAACGGTGCCATCTCTGCGACGACCTTCAAATTCGGGGCCAGTGCCACTGCAAACAGCCGTGTGACCTTTGGCGGGTCAACTGCACGGACAATCACCCCTGCGATCACCACCGATTCCGCAAACAGCGGCGCGATCACCATTGCCAACAGAGCCGGTGTGACCTTTGAGGGTAATTTGGGCACGACCAATGCCAGACTGGCCGGCCTGACCCTGCACAGGGGAACCAAAGCGACGCTTGAACAGTCCGGTTACTTCGCCGGTAATGTCACACTCCGCAACACTGCGACCCTGATTGTCGGTGATGCCAGCGATGTCACCGGCACCAATGGACGCGGGACAACTGCGGCGGACGCGCAAACGATCACGGGCAACATTGTTGCGGGCGATGACGGACAGGGCGATCTGGAGATCAGGAACCGCTCGGGCCATGCCACGGGTCGCAAGGTCTCCTTTACGGGGTCGATCGGTACCGCAGAGGCCGCCCTGAACAGGATCACGGTTGCCGATGGGGAAACGACCTTTGGCGGTGATGTTTATGCGGGCAACCTGAATATCACCGCGAGCGATGCGACAACCTTCAAGGGTCATGTCAAGGCAGAGACAGAGTTCACACTGGGCAACGGAAGTTCTGTCACCTTTGGCGGGACGGCCGGACAAACGATCACGGGCGATATCACAAGCGCATCGGGTGGCGATTATGGCGCAATTATCATTGCCAACACCGACGGCGTGACCTTTGAGGGTGCATTGGGCGCAAGTGGTGCGAACAACGGGTTGCGTAGCCTGACTGTGAACGAGGATGCCAAAGTGACCTTTAACCAGCCTGTTTATCTGTCGGGTGATCTGACAGCGCACAGGAAGAGTACTCTCACCCTGGGGCCTGCCTTTGGGGAGCGGACGGGGGATGCGGCAGATCAAGCGTTTATAACGGTGGGGGGTAATTTTGATCTGGGCACTGCGGATGCGGACAACAGTGTCAGGATTGCCTTTGACTCCTCCTTTACCGAGGGAGAGCAGAAACTGATCAACAGGGACTTGAGTGCAGCCATCGACAACGGCAAGCTGATCCTTGTGGAGAGTAATGTTTTAAAATACGAGCTTGCGACGGATGACGGGGGGAGCGTTATTGCGCGGGCCAAGGGCTTCAAGTCAGCAGGCGAGGTGTCGTCGAAGCTGGGCGTGTCGCCCTCTGAAGCCACTGTGCTTTTGGCGGCCTCATCCCTTGCGAAGGATTTACCCGCGAACGACCCCGTGAAGAAGATTCTGCAGGAGGCGGCGCAGGCGGGGAACGAGGCGCAGGGCAAGCGACTTGCGGCCCAGCTCACGCCGCAGACGACCGCGCTGGGCGGGGCGACGGCGGCGGTGGTCTCGACGGGGACACAGGTGGCGGGTGTGTTGTCCGACCGTCTTGCTCTGCAGCGCGGGGGAGACAGCCAGAGCGGATTTGTCCAGAGTGGATTTGCGACCGGGGGCGAGGGGCTGGACAGGGCCTTCTGGCTCAGGCCGTTTGGCAGTCGGGGCAAACAGGCGAAGGACAAAAAACAGAGGATTGACGGTTATGACACCTCTGCACGGGGCCTTGCGGTGGGTGTGGATGCGCCTGTGGGGGAACGGGGTCGTGTGGGGACGGCTCTGGCCTATAGCACCAGCCGGATGACGGGCAAGGGTGTTGGCGAGGACAAGACGGATGTCAGGAGCTGGCAGGTTTCTGTTTACGGGGATTACAGCACGGCGCGTTATTATGTGGACGGTCAGGTGGGCGTTGGGCGCAACGATGTGAGCACGACCTCGCGTGTGGCGGGTTTGAGGCGCAAGGCGGCTTATGACACGACCAGCCTGACGGCCTCTGTGGGGGGTGGTGTGCCGCTGAGGCTTGATGCAAGCACGACGCTGACCCCGACGGCGGGTCTGTCGTGGACGCGGGTGGGATCGGCGAACTACACCACGACGGGGGCGTTGAGCCTGAACCAGAAGATCACGGTGGGGTCGATTGATGCGGTTGTGGGGACGCTGGGCACCCGCCTGCACAAAGAGATCACCCGGGGGAATGGCACCCTTGTTCCCGTGGCGCGTGTGGGGCTGTCCTATGACTTTGCGGGGGAGCAAACGACGGCACGCGGCCGGTTCACCGGCGGAGGCAGCCGCTTTACGGTCAAGGGGGCGAAGGTCAAAAAGCTGTCAGGCACCGCAGGGGTGGGCCTGAGCTATAGCACCCCGCGCTGGTCAATTGGTGCGGACTATGACCTGAGTGCCCGCACTGGCTACACGGGCCACAGTGCCCGCCTGAATGCCAGGGTCAAGTTCTGACCTACCCTGTGAACTTGACCCAGCGGCAGCCCCGAAAGGCAACAGCCTTTCGGGGTTCTGTTTGTCCAGCTTATGCGCGTGCAACACGACTTGTTTGTGCGCGTACAACACGACAACAGCACAGTCCTTTGTAATAAAACCTGTCTATTCCTCATCTGGACACCCGTATTATAGCCTATCCATTATAATCTGATTATACTTTATGGATGACCTATTCATCAGATTTCCGCAGTAAGGTTTTATCTGTCCGATGAACAACTCTTCCAGATTAAATCATTTTATATGAGATAGGATATATGTTTGCCTGAAACAGGCCGACTGTCAGCAGGGTTTTCCCGATCAGGGCACCAATCGCATTGGTTCGGCCCCTGGCCTGCCAATCGCACACGCCATCACACCGTTGACCTGTTGATGCAGAGCCATGCGTGCGGGGCATGTCATGGGCAAAGCCGCTTTCATCGATATAAACAAGGGGACGGCCCCGGTGCCCATACATCTTTATAATCGTTTGGAAGACACGCCCGCGCACGTCTCTGGAGGCGTGAGCGTTTTTTTACAGGTCACACCCGAACGGCGGAGGGCGTCATTGATCCCCTGAACACTCACACCAAAATGACGGGCACGCTCATATTGCCAGGCATCAGGATGAGCCACAACATCACGCGCCAGGGCGACCATATCAATTTTTGTCGCCAGTTTATTCCGGGTTGTCTTCGGCCCGGGGGTCTTGAGCCAACGGGTGACGCCCCACACAAAAACGCTCCGCAACCTGCGCTATTGTAAGGCCTTCCTTTGACCTTCTCCCCATAAACCGGGCCATTTTCCAGGTTAGGATTTTCTGTGACAACTTGATCAGGATATCCAGAGATGAAGCGCAAGAGATTTACCGAAGAACAGATGATCGGCTTCCTGAATGAGCATGTTGCTGGCCTGTGCGTGAAGGAGCGGCATTACGGAACAGACTTTTTACCGCTGGAAGAGCAAATATGGCGGCCTTCAAGTCTCCGATGCGAAGAGGCTGAAGTCGCTGGAGGTCGAGAATGTCCGGCTGAAGAAGCTGCTGGCCGATCAAATGCCGGACAATGCCGCCCTGAAGGAATTTCTGTCAAAGGAGTGGTGAAGCCCGCAGTGAAGTGCCGCCAGGTGGACCATCTTGTGATGCCCGGGATGATCTCACAGCGGCGCGCATGCGGGTTGGTCGGCCTATCACGTTCTGTTGCCCAATACCGGGGCACGGGGCACAATGATTCTGTTTTGCGCCAGCGGCTGAAAGAACTGGCAGAACAATATCCCCGTTATGGCTATCTGATGTTGCATGCCCTTCTGCGGAATGAGGGGCTGGTTTGCAACAGCAAGCGGAACCTGCCGGATCTATACCGAAGAAGGGCTTCAGGTCAGGACGAAGAAACGCAAGAAGCTGCCGAATTTGCCACGACACCCCATGCTGCTGCCTTCTCGCCCGCTCGAGCGTTGGTCCCTGGACTTTGTGTCGGATGGCATCAGGCAGACGGTTGCGTGTGTTGAACATTGTTGATGATTTCACCCGGGAATGTGTCGGTCAAATAGTCGATAGCCTGATCTCCGGCCTGCGCCTGTCAAAACACCTCGACAACCTTGCCGGGCGGCTTGGTCTGCCAAGGGAGATCGTGCTCGACAACGGCCCCGAACTGACTGGCAAGGCCATGTTTGTCTGGTCCCGGAAGACCGGCGTCAAACTGCGTTTCATTCAGCCCGGCAAGCCGGTGCAAAACGCTTTCTGTGAAAGCTTCAATGGCACCTTCAGGGACAATTGCCTCAATCTGCACTGGGTTGACCAGTCTGAAGGAAGCCAAGGACATTATCGAAAAATGGAGACGACATGACAACAGGGAAAGACCGCACAGTTCACTGGGCTATATGCCCCCGGAGACTTTCGCCGCGCTAGAGGGGTGCCCCTCTAGCGCAAAAGAATGCCGTATGATAAATGTCAAATTCCTAACCGTGGAAGTGGCCCTGAGGCAGGGGGAAGGTCACCTTCTCCCGGACAGATAAAACCTTACTGCGGAAATCTGATGAATACGTCATCCATAAAGTATAATCAGATTATAATGGATTGGTTATACGACTCATCAAGAAAGGGGCCTTGCGGCCCCTTTATTTTGGAAGATTAAATCAGATCAGGTAAAGTAGATTGAGGCGGCAATGGCCAGACCTGTTGCGGCAACTCCGATACCTGTCAAGGTCAGCGCAATAACCAGATTGCGGTTGTCGCTTTGTAGCTTGGCAATGCCTTCGCTGTTCTCTTTGCGAATGTCGTCCATCTTCTGATTTGTGGCCTTCAACTCGGTTTCAAGCTTGGCTTCAATTTTCCGCTCTGTTTCTCTTAACTCCTGCCGTGTTTCATTGAGGTCGGCTTCAAGCCTGTCCTCAATTCCTTCAAAACGTTTGAGCAAAAGAGGCAGATAGGTGTTTAAGCCTTGCTGTGATTCTTCGACGCGGGCCATTCTCTCATTTATGTCAATCATTGTATTACTTCATGGTTTTCTGTCCTTGTCGTGCAGTTTAATCCGGTTTTGTTCTTTTCTCAAGCGTTCTCTTTGTTCATCTCCTGCCCCGCCCGGATAGGGGGATCATGTCCCCCATGATTTTGCTGAATGACAGTTTCTGTCACGCTCCGTTCAACAGAGTTTTTGTCACGAAATTCCTCGTTCGGGTGCTTACCTTCGAGATAAAGGCGACTGCCCTTTTTCGGATTGCCCTTTTCGAGCATCAGGCCTGACTTGTAGATCACAGTGCTTTGAACGATTTTATCGACCGCACGGCCTGTGATGTGGTGATCTGTGAAGACCTTTGAAGAGTAGTGAAGATGCCTTGGCCATGTCTCACTGCGCCAGGGCGGAGCGGGCAGGGTTTATTGCTCTGCAATCAGTTTCAGTTTCGAGGATCTCTGTCGAATCTACAAAGCATCAAAAAAGGGGCCTTGCGGCTCCTTTCGTCTGTGACAGCAGATCAGGTGAAATAGATCGAGGCGGCAACCCCGATACCCGTTAAGATCAGCGCAATAATCAGATTGCGATTGTCGCTTTGCAACTTCTTGATGCCTTCGCTGTTCTCTTTGCGAATGTCATTCAAATCAGCTTCAAGCTTCTGGTTTGTTTCTCTTAATTCCTGCCGTGTTTCATTGAGGTCGGCTTCAAGCCTGTCCTCAATTCCTTCAAAGCGTTTGAGCAAAAGAGGCAGATAGGTATTCAACCCTTGCTGTGATTCTTCGACGCGGGCCATTCTCTCATTTATGTCAGTCATTGTCTCACTCATGGTTTTCTGTCCCTGTTGTCCACTTTAATCCGGTTTTGTTCTTTTCTCAAGCGTTCGCTTTGTTCATCTCTTGCCCCGCCCGGATAGGGGGATCATGTCCCCCCTGATTTTGCTGAACGACAGTTTCTGTCAGGAAAATTCCGCGTTCGGGTGCTGATACCATTTCCTGAAAGTCAGAACCCATGTGCCCATTTTCTGTATCCAATGGACATGATTTTCCATGGCCTGTCGGTGAGGTTGTTCCAGGCGTCACAGCAGAGTGAAACCATCTGGTCGTGAGATTGGACTATTCTGTTTGACAGCCAATTCTGTCGCAGATATTGCCAGACGTTTTCGACTGGGGCCGGGCTGCGTGGTGGCAGAGGCAAGAGGGTCATATTCTCCGGAATATCCAGATTGGTTGTCGTGTGCCCTCCGGCCTGATCCGGAATGATGAGGGCATGGACACCGGGCTCGAACTGTGATGATATGTCCTCCAGATGCCATTGCATCCCGCGTGTATCACGGCGCGGCAGGACAAGAGCACCCCCCGGGCCGGGCAGATCGCACCAAATATCCAGACAGATTTGGTCCCTTGATCCTCTGGAGCGACCGGGCGGGTTGCATGGATTGTCTATAATTTAATCATTTTATGTGAGACAGGATATAGATGACAGCCAGCACCAAAAGGCGGCGTGTCTGATTGGACTCAGTTGCTTGTCGGGCAAGGCGGCGAAGATGGCGACTGTCAAAGTCTTCTCGCAAGGAAATGGCGCGTCCCATCAAGAATCACACAAGGGGAAAAAACGCCAGGCCACATGAGTCAAATTTTCTGACAATTGGTATTACCGCGCGGCGCGTTATCAACGACCGGTTCAGCTTTTACAACGATCAGTGGCCACATTCGGCCCTTGACGACAGGACACCGGTCGGAGCTTATAGAGACGGCAATTTATTGACGGGGCATGCCCCGTCAATAAAGCAGGAAAATGTAGCCGCCTGATTAACCGGAATACACCTTGAATAGGTTGCCGACCTGTCCAGGAAAACGGAACCAGCTCACGCCTTGTGCTATGCGCCGCATAGAGAAAGTCAGGAAAAAATACGGCTTGATTGCGCCTTCTGGAAAGCCTTGGGTGACAATGCGTGATGTGCTGGGGCATGTACCTGAATCCAGAGAGGGAATATGATATTGTCGATCACGTTTTTCGCGGAGGAGAGAGAAGTTACCACGGGCATACAGGGAGTCTCTATGATTTGCCACCTCAAACGATCAAGGCAGGTGTTCATGGAATCCCGGGTGGTGAAAACATGATCCGTTTTAGTGACCAAACTATCTGCTATCTCACAATCCATGAGGCAAAACTTATTCAGGAGTTTCCTGGCGATTTCTCTATTCATGGAGCATGGGAAGGAAGCGATACGGCAGATTGGGAATGCTGTCCCTGCCACACTCGGTTATAAGGTTGGTTGCGAGCTTCTTGATCGAATGACGTCAGCAGAAAGGTAAAGATACGATGTTGCGAAAAATTCTGGGTTTTTTAACCTTTTTTCTATTTTTGCCTGCGTTGGCCTGTGCAGATCAGTTGTCTGTGAGGGGGAACTTTGTTCAAGGGGGAATTGTGCGCGGAACTCTGCCCCCGGGGACGGGGTTAGAGCTAGACGGGCAGACGATCACGGTCAGTCCTGATGGGGACTTTGTCATCGGGTTTGGGCGGGATCAGCAAGGAACGGTGGTTCTGACCCTGACTGATCCGGATGGCCGCAAAACCACGCTGGACAGGCAATTGAAAAAAAGAAGCTATGACATTCAGCGAATCGAAGGCGTCGAGAAAAAATATGTGTCTCCGCCAGAGGAGACTCAACAACGTATTCGCGATGATGCCCGTCAGGTCAAACAGGCACGTCAGGTTGTCTTGGAACAAACCGATTTTATGCGTGATTTTATCTGGCCCGCGCGGGGGGTGATTTCTGGTGTCTATGGTAGTCAGCGGTTTTTTAATGGCAAGGCCCGCCGCCCGCATTTCGGGCTTGATATTGCTGCGCCCACCGGAACGCCCGTTTATGCCCCGGCTGGGGGGAAGGTGACGTTGGTGCAAAACCTTTATTTTTCAGGCTGGACCGTGATTCTCGATCATGGGCATGGTCTGAGTTCGTCGTTTTTGCACCTTGACGCGGCTGTGGTTGAGGTCGGGCAATATTTGGAGCAGGGCGCGTTGTTGGGCAGGATTGGGGCAACGGGGCGGGTGACGGGGCCGCACCTTGATTGGCGCATGAATTGGCGGAATCAGCGCGTTGATCCGGGTGTTTTGGTGTCAGGACAACCACAACCCCTCAGCCCTTAAATCTTAATCCTGTCGGGGAAAACGACGATGGAGCCAGAGCCAGTCTTCGGGTTGGTTGCGAATCCACTGTTCGAGGTGGTCGTTCATCAACTGGACGGTCTCCTGGATGATCTCTGTGCGGCCTTTGCCGTTGTCTTCGCCGGGATAAATGGGGGTGTGGAGGGTGATTTTGAATCGTCCGGGACCAGTGCGGTGGCTTTCAACCGGGAGGATTGCGGCCCGCTTGCCCAGGGCGAGGACGACATGCGCTGTTGCTGTTTCCGCGCTCTGACCAAAAAGTGTGGCGGGTAGACCGTCTGACAAACGCTGGTCAAACAGGATGCCGAGGTTGTTTTTCTGGCGTATGGTTCGCAGGCCTTCCCGCGCGGCATCGGGGCCTTTGGGGGTTGTCTTGATGCCGTTGAAACGACGTAGGCGGTCAATCATCCGGGCGACGAGGGGGTTGTTGGGGCGGCGGACAATAATCGTCAGGGGAATGCCTCGCGCCGCTGCAGAAAGGGGCACAACCTCAAAATTTGATAGGTGTCCGGCGGCGAAGATTGCCCCTCTGTTGGGGTCATTGAGGACGTGGTGAAGGTTGCTTTCGTTTTCGTAGGTAATGCGGCCTTGGCGTAGGTCAACGATTTGGGATAGATGGGGATATTCAAATAAAACGCGCCCGAGATTATCCCACATTCCTAATAAAATTGATTGCTGTCGTGATGCGGAGAGTTCCGGCAAAGCCCGTGCAATGTTTGCCCTTGCTCTGCGCGAAATGCCCAGACGCGGGCCAATCTTGCGCCCCACCCACCCCCCGATATTCGAGGCCAGATCGAGCGGCAACAGCCCAACCAGTGCGAAAAAGGCCCGTAGACAGAGATACTCAATCCAATGGGGCAGGCTGTTTTTATCGCTATTTGGCATTAGGCTTGCCCCTGGAGGACAGCCAGAGGAGAGAGCACGTCTTTAAACGCATTCGGGTCGTCCCAGACGAGTCGCACAGGCAGGCACAGAATGCCTTTTTGTCTGTCCTTGTCGAGCCTGATTCTGTCTTTTTCCGTTGTTACCAGCTCCAAGCCCTTTTTTTCTGCCCTTTTGTGCAGGCGGGCGATGTCTGCTGGGCGATAGAGATAATGATCGGGGAAGGAGCGCGTTTCGACCACCTCTGCCCCCACATTGCGGAGGCTGTGGTAGAATTTTTCTGGTCGTCCAATCCCGCAAAACGCCAGAACTTTCCGCTTCCTTAGCTGTCGCGCACTTGTCGGGCAGGGGGCGAATTGCGCGCGCAAAATGGGCCGCTCTGCCGTTTCGGCGGGAGGGGCATCTGATCCAATGGACACGAGCAAATCTGCGCGGGCTAATCCGTTGTGGATGGTTTCGCGTAATGGCCCGGCGGGAATGACGCGTCTATTGCCAAAACCAACGCCTGCATCAATGACCAGGAGTGAAAAATCCTTGGCGAGTGCGGGATTTTGAAAACCATCATCCATGATGAGCAGGTTCGCCCCTGCGGCATGTGCGGCTCGCGCAGAGCGCACCCTGTCCCGACCAATCCAAACCGGGGCGCGGTGGCTGAGCAATAGGGGTTCGTCACCGACCCCAGCCGCCGTGTGGAGGGCCGGGTCAACGCGCAAGGGGTCACGGGTCGCGAGTTGGCCCCCATAGCCTCTGCTGAGAATATGCACTCTTTGTCCCTCTTGGATCAGGGCCTCTGCCAGTGCGGCAACAACAGGCGTTTTGCCTGTCCCTCCGATATTCAAATTGCCGACGCAGATCACGGGGCAGGGGGCGCGGGCGGGCCGAGTGTTGGCGAACCGCCATTGTCCAAGGCTGTCGTAAAGCCAGCCAAGGGGCATAAGACAGTCACTGATGAGGTTTTTGCTCTGCCAAAAATCAGGGGGGGTCACGTTTCTTCGGTCTCTGGTTCGCAGAATTCTATTGGGTGGCCCATGCGCTGGTCGCTTTGAGCCGTAAGGTCATTGAGAGCCTGCTCCAGTTCGCGGCGTTTGTTTTCGATCAAAGTCTCATCCGCATCGCGGGGGACGTGAATAGGTGACCCCCAGACAATAACACCGCGTGAAAAGGGGCGCGGCAAGCAAAAACGATCCCATGACCTTAGGAAACGCGCGTGGCGCAAAGACCCGGAAACAGGCAGAACAGGAACGCCAGAAAGTTGTGCCGCCTTAATTGCGCCTGCCTTTGCGCGCATACCTGGCCCCCGGGGGCCATCCGGCGTGATCCCAACCGCCCCGCCCTGCCGCAGAGTGCGGATGAGTCTAACGAGTGCGGAGCCACCGCCACGTCGGCTAGAGCCAGAAATGGTCTGGAATCCAATTTTTTCAATGGCACCGGCAATAAAGCGACCATCCCGATGGGTTGAAATCAGCATATGGAATTTGTCCTTTGATCCGTAGGGCCAGGCACGACACACCATTAACATCCGCCCATGCCAGAAACAGACGATCATATTGGGATTTTTTTCGAGCAATTCGCGACTTTCGGCGGGCAGTTCAACCTGCCAGTGACAGGTTTTGCCGAAAAACTGAAGATAAAACGCAATCAGTCGCGTCAGGACAGCCTGAAAAAAATCGGAGCGGGCAATCGTTTTGCCCAATGATTTTATTTGTGATTTTTTTCTTGTCGCCTGTTGGGGGGGGGTCATCGCGATGCCCCATCCCCAGGGCGGTTGTTTTGCTGGAGCTTTGACAAACGGCTATAGAGTCCCTGTTGTTGTAACAGTGTCATATGCGTGCCCTGTTCGACGATGCGGCCTTTATCCATCACATAGATCATGTCGGCATTGACGATGGTTGATAGCCTGTGGGCCACAACAACGGTGGTGCGTCCTGCCATCAGGGTATTGAGGGCCGCTTGCACCCGCCGCTCTGATTCTGTGTCCAGGGCCGATGTCGCTTCGTCGAGGAGTAAAATCGGGGCATTGCGCATCATGGCGCGGGCAATAGAAATGCGTTGCCTCTGCCCCCCTGACAGGCGATCGCCCCGGGGGCCGACCCGGGTGTCATAACCCGCAGGTAGGCGCGAAATAAAATCATGGGCCTGTGCGGCCTGTGCCGCACTGATAATCGCATCTTGCGTTGTTTCGGCACAGCCATAGGCAATATTGGCCCGGATTGTGTCGTCAAAAAGTTGCGTTTCCTGTGAGACGAGGGCGATGTTGTGGCGCAGGCTGTCCAATGAGAGGTCGCGGAGATTCTGCCCATCAATCCGCACCGCCCCGTCGGTGACATCGTGAAAGCGGGGGATGAGGTCGAGAACAGAGCTTTTGCCTGCACCGGAGGCCCCCACCAGTGCCGTTGTCTTATGCGCGGCGGCAACCAGATTGATTGCAGAAAGGGCCGGGAGTGATGTGTCGTCCTGTCCGTAACAAAAGGTTACATTTTCAAATGTGATCTGTCCGCCCTGAATTTGGAGTTCTTTCGCGCCTGCTGTGCTGGTGATGGCGGGTTTGCTGTCTAAAATGTAGTACATGCGATCTGCCGCTGCGAGGCCTGTTTGAAGGGTGTTGTTCAGTTTTGACAGCTTTTTCACTGGTTCGTAGGCCAATAAGAGGGCGGTGATAAAGGAAAAAAAAGCCCCCGGTTCGCGGTTGCCCTGAATGACTTCACTGCCGCCATAAAAAACTACAATGGCAATGGCAAGACCGCCCAGAGTTTCCATCACGGGGGAGAGAAAGGAACTGGTTCCTGCGGCACGAATATGGAGATCACGCACCCGGGCAATGGCGGTGCTGACGCGGTTTTGTTCGTGTTTTTCCATGCCATAGGCCTTGACGTGCCGGATTCCCTGGAACGCTTCGTCGAGCCGGGTTGTGAGCGCACCCATGGCGTCCTGTGTTTGACCGGATACCCGGCGCAGGCGTTTTCCGGTGCGGCTGATGGGCAGAATTGCGGTGGGAAAGGCGATAAAGGCCGCTATTGCCAGCACCCAGTCCTGATAGAACATCATGCCAATCAGCCCCAGCGCGGTTAAGCTGTCCTTGCCAATCGAGGTCAGCGTGGTCGAGACCACATTGCGGAGCAAATTGGCATCATTCATAAAGCGAGAGACTATATTTCCCGGGCTTTCCTGGTGAAAAAAGGCCAGATCACACCGCACCAGTCGGGCGAAAAGCTGGTCTTGAATCCGGGCGACAATCCGCAAACCCACAATCTGCATCAGCACCGCTTGACCAAAAGTTGCCAGGCCTTTGATAAAAAAAATAATCAACACACCAACTGCAACGGGTAATAGGAGGTCTTTGCGTTGTTTGAGGAAAATATCATCAATAATCGGTTCGATCTGTTTGGCCAACATCACCGTTGATGCCGCCACAATTCCCATACAGACAAGAGCCAGGGCAATCCGAACGCTGTGCGGGCGGACATAGTCACGCAACAGGCGCGTAACAAGAAAACGCGTTTTGGTGGGGGACTGTTCAGGCACGCAGGTCAACTCATCCCCCCAATCAAAAAAGCCTTAGCCCGCATGTGTTTTATGATCCCGCAATGGTCATTCCCTCAACACGAAGAGTGGGGGCGTTGGCCCCAAGGCGGAAAATCAAATCGTCTGCCGCTGTGGTGTTCAGGTACATGTCAATCAGATTACCTGCAAGGGTGGCCTCGCTGACAGGATAGGACATTTCGCCATTTTCAATCCAAAATCCGGATGCCCCCCGGCTATAGTCACCCGTCAGGCCGTTGACGCTGGATCCCATCATTTCCGTGACGTAAAATCCTGCACGAATATCGCTGATGAGATCTTTGACGCAGAGCGTACCGGGTTCCATGAAGAGGTTGCTCACTGCCGGGGCGGGGGGACTGGCGACGCCACCCCGTGCGGCGTGTGCCGTGCTGGACAGGCCCAGCTGACGCGCCGACGAGAGGCTCAGAATCCAGCTTTGCAAGACACCATCGGCGACCAGAATTTTTTTGCTGTTGGCCAGACCTTCGGCGTCAAAGGGCTTTGACCCCAGGCCTCGGTGCAGGTGGGGATCATCGACAATCGTAATGCCGCGTGCAAAAACCTGTTGTCCTAGCTTGTCCTTGAGAAAACTTGTCCCCCGGGCGATGGCGGTTCCGCTGATTGCGCCGACCATATGTCCAATCAGACTGGCGGAGACACGCGGGTCAAAGACAACGGGTGCACTGGTTGTTTCCGGTTTACGGGCGTTGAGCCGTTTGAGTGTACGTTTCCCTGCACTGCGCCCGATATCTGCGGGATCATCCAGATCCGCGCCAAAGCGTGCGGAGGTAAAGTCGTAATCACGTTCCATGGTATTGTCTGCCCCCCTTGCAAGGACGGAGACAGAAACAGAATGCCAGGATGATGAATAGGCCCCCCGAAATCCGTTGCTGGTTGCCAAGGCAACAGAACCCGTTCCCCACGAGGCATCGCCTCCTCCAGAATTATGGATGCCGGGGAGGGAAAGCGCGGCCCCTTCGCAGGATTCGGCGCGAGCTCTGAGAGTGCTTTCGTCGGGTTCGTGCGGATCACAAAGGCCGAGTTCCGGGGGATTGTGGGCGATGTCGTCCGCTGCTGCAATGCCGCACCAGGGGTCTTCGGGGACTGAGTCTGCCATCGACAGGGCGCGGGTGATAAGATCATCGAGAGCAGAGGGTGAAAGGTCGGTTGAAGAGACCAGAGCCTGTCGCTTGCCCCTGAACACGCGCAGGCCCAGATCGCGGGACTCATTGCGTTCGAGGTTATCAAGTTTGCCCATTCTGCACGAATGAGACAGAGACCGGGACTGGGAGAACAGGGCATCTGCGGCATCTGCCCCGTGTGCGATGGCCTTTTTGATGAGGTCGTCAAGAAGGTTCAATCCGTTGTCATCAGCATGTGTCATTGTTATCTTTTCAGCTTGTTGTGTCGGGTTGTTTGAGGATGTTACATATTACAGCTTGCGCCCGATGATTTGATTCGCCGCACCAATCAGGGCCTTGATCGAGGCAACGGTTGTATTGCTGTCCACTCCAACGCCCCAAAGATCATCGCCGTCTGCGGTTTCAAGGCGCAGATAGGCCACCGCCTGCGCGTCCGTTTGGCCCGCGAGGGTATGCTGGGTGTAGTCCTTGACCGACAGGCGCAGGCCAAGTCCTTTGTCCAGCGCATCGATAAAGGCGGCAATCGGCCCGTTTCCTGACCCTGTGAGGCTACGTTCCTGACCATTGATGACAAGGTTCGCGCTGAGGTGGCGCAGCTCTCCGACCTGCGCGTCCGGAACGGTTGTGTGATCGACAAACCGCAATGGCGCAGTTTCCTTCATATAGGCTGCGCGAAAGGTATCGTAAATCACATGCGATGTGATTTCATGTCCGGTTGCTTCGGCGATGGCTTGAATGCGTTTGGAAAAATCAATCTGGAGCGCACGGGGTAAATCCATCTGGTGTTCTGTTTTCATGATATAGGCGACACCGCCCTTTCCGGACTGGCTGTTGATTCGCACGATGGCTTCGTAATCACGCCCGATGTCTTCGGGGTCGATGGGCAAATAGGGTACGGCCCACAGATCAGAATTGGTGGATTGTGCCGTGGATTGAACCGCATCCATGCCTTTTTTAATGGCGTCCTGGTGCGACCCGGAAAAGGCTGTATAGACCAAATCGCCCACCCAGGGGTGGCGGGGGTGAATGGGCAATTGAGTACAAAATTCCGCCGTTTGTTTCAGGTCATTGATGTTGTGGATGTCCAGTTGAGGATCAACGCCTTGTGTCATCATGTTGAGCGCAAGCGTGACCAAATCGACATTTCCAGTGCGTTCGCCGTTGCCAAACAGCGTTCCCTCAACACGATCAGCCCCCGCCATCAAAGCCAGCTCTGCGGCGGCAACGGCGGTGCCCCGGTCATTGTGCGGGTGCAGAGAAATAATCGCTGATTCGCGATTGGACAGGGTGCGGCAAAACCATTCGATTTGATCTGCGTGTAAATTGGGTGTGGACATTTCCACTGTTGCGGGAAGATTGAGAATCATTTTATTGTCAGGGGTGGGTTTGTAAACGTCCATGACTGCTTCGCAAATTTCGATTGCGAACTCCATCTCTGTTCCCGTGAAGCTCTCGGGTGAGTATTGGTGGGTGATTTTGGTCTCTGGCAGGCTGCCCACCAATTCGCTAATCAGCGTCGCGCCGTCGGTGGCAATTTTGACAATCCCGGCTTTGTCCTTGCCAAAGACCACGCGCCGTTGCAGTTCAGAAGTTGAATTATAGAGATGCACAATGGCTGATTTTGCGCCCTTCAAACTATCAAAGGTGCGGCGAATGAGGTGTTCGCGGGCCTGGGTGAGGACTTGGATGGTCACATCATCAGGGATCAGGCTGTCGTCAATTAACAGACGCACGAAATCAAAATCAGTTTGTGACGCGGCGGGAAAGCCGACCTCAATTTCCTTGAATCCCATGTCTATAAGCGTTGTAAAGAGTTGCTTTTTCCGCAGGGTGTCCATCGGCTCGATCAGGGCCTGATTGCCGTCGCGCAGGTCAACGGAACACCAAATCGGAGCTGTTGTAATGCGCTGATCCGGCCAGGTGCGATTGGGCAGGGTGACGGTTTCATAGGGTTTATAGCGGTGGAAGGGCATTGTTTTCATGGGGCTACTCCGAACCTACTCTTTCTCTTCTGCAATCTTGTACAGCGTCCCCGTCGCTTTGCAAAGTCTGTGATCAAACTTCCATAGGGCATAGCACTTTGGCGATGCATCGCGTTGTATTCTGTCAAGGAGCGGTTATGACCATAATAAGCCCGCGCCCAGTCCGAGGCAGAGCAAAAAACCAACGGTGCTGTTGGCGAAAAAGAGAGTCCGGCAACAGGCGGGATTATCAATCTCCAGCTTATAAATTTGCCAAATAAAGTGGGCGCAAACACATATGATGGACAGGAAAAAAAACACGCTCACCCCCGCGAATACACCCGCCCCTGCCCACAGACTGGCGGTTAGACTGTAAAAAATCACCAGGGCCGGTTTTGTTGCGGTTCCCAGACGCAGGGCGGACGAGCGCACACCTACGTGCAGATCATCGCGTTTGTCCTGATGGGCGTAGATCGTATCATAGCCCAGTGTCCAAAACAGACACCCGCCATATAAAACAAGGGCGGGCAGGGCGAGTGACCCCTTGACACTTGCCCAACCTACCAGCACGCCCCAGTTAAATGTCAGTCCGAGCCAGGCCTGGGGCCAGTCGGTCAAACGCTTCATAAAGGGATAGATCACCACCAGCATGACCGAAGACAGGGCGAGTAAAATTGTAAAAGGGTTGAATTGAATCAGAACCAGAAACCCCACACCCAGCAAAGCGGCGAGGAATAGACCCGCCTGTGTCATTGACAGCTCGCCACTGGCCAGCGGGCGGGCCGCAGTGCGGGCAATCCGGCGGTCATATCGGCGGTCTGCCATGTCATTGATGACACAGCCCGCCGCACGCATGACAAAGGCCCCGATGGCAAAGAGCCCCCCTGACCAGAGCACTTGTTTCAGCAGGTTGTGTTCTGTCGTCGCTCCCGTATTGAGGGCCAGAAGCAGTCCTCCCCAACAGGGCAGAAGTAACAACCAGGTTCCCGTCGGGCGATCCACCCGGGCCAGTTTGAGCCAAGGGCCAGCGCAGGTCGGCAGGATGCGAATCATCCAGTGATCCGGACTCAGGTCGCTGGCGTTGTCGGGGGGAGAAGACATTTTCATTGCCTTTGATACCGAATTTGCGATGATGGGGAGAGACGATGTTTTCTGTCTTCTAACGCTTTTGCCGAGAGGAATAAAGGACGCGATGCCTGCGACGACCATTGAAACGCGGATCATTGAAACGCGTATCTTTTGCCCGGAACCTTTATCCTCCGGGGGGGCTGTTACCCTCGATGCCCCCGATGCCCACCATCTCTGTACTGTCTTGCGCCTGCGGTCGGGACAGTCTGTCGCGCTGTTCAACCCCCGTGATGGGGCCTGGTGCGGTGAATTGACAGAACTGTCAAAAAACAGGGCCGTGGTTTGCCTGAAAGGCTGCATTCAAAAACCCGAAGACACCCTGCCCGATATTTGGCTCCTGTTCGCGCCATTGAAAAAACAGCCGCTTGATTTTATGGTGGAAAAGGCGTGTGAACTGGGTTGTTCCAGATTGGTTCCTGTGGTGACGGGCCGCACGAACAAGACGCAGTTCAACAGGGCGCGGATGATGACCCGGAGCAAAGAGGCCTCGGAACAATGCGGGCGTTTGAGCGTAGCAGAGGTGGCGGAGGCTGTGCGCCTTGATCGTTTTTTGGATGATTGGCCTGCGCGGCGGCGTTTGCTGGTTTGTGCAGAGTTTGGGGTTGCGGAACCAATTCAAAGCGCGTTGGCGCGCCTGAAAAACGCACAGGAGCAAAAAAAATCTGATCCTTGGGCAATTTTGGTGGGGCCGGAGGGGGGATTCCTGAAATCCGAACTTGAAGCCCTGTCCAAACTCCCCTATGTCACAACGGTCGGGCTGGGGCCGCGCATACTGCGCGCAGAAACCGCCGCGTTGGTGGCCTTGGCCGCCTGGCAGGCTGTGCTGGGCGATGGGGACAGACGACCGGACGACAATTTGGCGTGATGCTTTCTGTGGGGCGTTCTTATCCGTTTATCGTCAGGAAAAGGTGTCGGGATGGCAGGTAATCAAGATTTTTCGCCAGAGGTCACCTGCAAGGGAGATCTGGTCGATGACATGGCGCAGGGCTGTTGTCTGTCTGAGGACTGGCGCATTGGCACCGAGCATGAAAAATTTGTCTACTGCGCCCGGACGCTCAGGCCTTTGCCCTATTTCGGGGAAAAATCTATTCAGCGCGTCCTGAACGAATTTCAAAAGGATTTTGGCTGGGATCCCCTTTACGAAGACGGTAATCTCATCGCACTGAAAAAAGATCAGGCCTCTATTACCCTTGAACCCGGGGGGCAGCTTGAACTGTCCGGTGCGCCTTTGCAGACCCTGCACCAGACCTGTCGGGAAACACACGATCACCTCAATCAAGTCAAGCAAATCGCCGGGCCGTTGGGCATTGGTATGCTGGGGATGGGATTTACCCCGCGCTGGCGGGCCGATGATGTGACCTGGATGCCCAAGGGTCGCTATCGCATCATGCGCGATTACATGCAAACGCGTGGAAAACTGGGTACATCGATGATGGCACGCACCTGCACAGTTCAGGTCAACCTCGATTTTGCCGATGAAGCCGACATGGTGCAGAAGTTCCGTCTGTCACTTGCTCTCCAGCCGATTGCGACCGCACTTTTTTCCAACTCTCCCTTTACAGAGGGCACACCCAACGGCTTTCAAAGCTGGCGTAGTCATATTTGGACAGACACCGACCCCGACCGTTGCGGTGTCCCGGCCTTTGTCTTTGAACCGGGCATGGGCTTTGAACGCTATGTTGATTATATGCTCGATGTACCGATGTACTTTGTTGAACGTGAGGGCCGATACCTTGATGCCAGCGGGCGATCCTTTCGCGACTATATGGCGGGAAAACTGGATATTTTGCCCGGACAGCGGCCCACATTAAAGGATTGGGAAGATCACCTGACCACCGCCTTTCCCGAGGTGCGGATGAAAAAATATCTCGAAATGCGCGGAGCCGATGGTGGTCCGTGGAAAAATATCTGCGCCCTTCCCGCGTTTTGGGTCGGATTGCTCTATGATGCCACTGCACGAGATGCCGCGTGGGATATTGTCCGCCACTGGACACAGGCCGATCACGACCAACTGCGCCGCGATGTTCCCCGCCTTGCCTTGAGTGCAGAGGTCGCGGGAAAAACGGTTCATAATCTGGCCCGCGCCCTGCTGGACATTGCCGCGCAGGGCCTGCGTAACCGCGCCCGCAGAGACCAGCTTGGGCAGGATGAAACCAAGTTCCTTGCCCCGCTCCGCACCATTGTCGAGAGCGGAAAAACCGAAGCACAGATCAAACTCGACCGCTATTTCAGCGACTGGCAAAACTCTGTCGATCCGATCTTTACCGATTGCGCGTATTGACGCATGGCGCACAGTGTTTTTTGTTGTTAATGGCTCTTTTTTGTGGCCTGTTTTGGATATGCTGGACATGAAAGTGAGGGACGCAGATGAAAATGCCTGCACCTGATCCTGCTGTGCTCGCACGCAGGGACTCCGTTGCCGACGCTATGCGGATGATTTTACCCGCCTCGTCTGTGGTCACAGAATTACAGGAGCTCCAGGCTTTTGAAACAGATGGCCTGACCGCGTATAGACAGCCGCCCTTGCTGGCGGTTCTGCCCGAAACGACGGCGCAGGTGTCTGAAATTCTGGCCTGGTGCCATGCACAGGGCATCAAGGTTGTTCCACGCGGGGCGGGTACCTCGCTGTCCGGGGGGGCGTTGCCCCTGGAGGACGGCATTTTGCTGGTTATGAGCAAATTCAACAAAATTTTAGAGGTCAGCTACGAAGACCGCTGTGTCGTTGCCCAGCCCGGGGTCAGTAATCTGGGCATCACACAGGCTGTTGCGGCAGAAAGTTTTTACTATGCCCCCGATCCCTCCAGTCAGATTGTCTGCTCGATTGGGGGAAATGTTGCAGAGAATGCCGGGGGTGTCCACTGTTTGAAATATGGTCTGACCACCAACAATCTTTTGGGACTGGAGGCCGTTTTGATAGACGGTACCATTCTCAGGCTGGGGGGGCGGCATCTGGATTCGGCAGGCTATGATCTGATGGGTGTTCTGACGGGGTCGGAGGGATTGCTGGCTGTGATGACAGAGGTCACGGTCCGTATTCTTCCGCGTCCTGAAACAGCCCGGGCGGTTTTGGTTGGTTTCCCGACCGTGCAGCAGGCCGGGGCCTGTGTGGGGCAGATCATTGGGGCGGGGATTGTACCTGCAGGGTTGGAAATGATGGATCGTGCGGCGACTGTTGCGGCGGAACGCTATGTGCAGGCGGGCTATCCCCTGGATATTGAGGCTTTGTTAATCGTTGAACTAGATGGGCCGGAGTCCGAGGTTGACCTTTTGATTGCAGAGGTGTCTGCCCTGGCGACGCGTAGCGGGGCGACGACCGTACGGGCCAGTAACAGTGAGGACGAACGCCAGCGATTTTGGGCCGGGCGGAAATCTGCCTTTCCGGCGGTGGGGAACCTTGCCCCTGATTACTATTGTATGGATGGGACAATTCCGCGTAAGAAACTCCCCGAAGTTCTTTCCCGGATGAAAGAACTGTCGCAAAGCTATGGGCTTGATGTGATCAATGTTTTCCATGCGGGGGATGGCAACCTGCATCCCTTGATCCTTTTTGATGCGACAAAGGACGGTGGTTTGGACAAGGCAGAGCAGTTCGGCGCGGATATTCTGCGTTTGTGTGTTGAGGTCGGGGGGGTTTTGACGGGGGAGCACGGCGTTGGCGTTGAAAAGCGTGACTTGATGCCGGAAATGTTTTCACAAACGGACTTGGACCACCAGCAACGGTTGAAGTGTGCCTTTGATGCCAAGGCTTTGCTCAATCCGGGCAAGGTCTTTCCCCAGCTTCATCGTTGTGCCGAATTGGGGCGTTTGCACGTGCATAAGGGACAGATTCCCTTTCCCAATATTCCGCGTTTTTGACCCCTTGCGTTGGGCTGGACTATGACAAAATCCGTTAAACCTGAATCGGTGCAACAGCTTCAAGACCTTGTGCAGTGGGCCGCCGGGGAGGGCGAGGTTCTTAATATCAAGGCACAGGGAAGCAAGGCGCAACTCGATAATCGTCCGGTGTCCGCACGCGGGGATGTTTGCGTTGAGATGACAGCTCTGTCTGGTCTCACCCATTATGACCCGGATGAAATGGTGCTGACAGCCCGGGCCGGAACGCCTCTGTGCGAGATTCTGGACGCTGTGCAGGCTGCAGATCAACAGCTGGGTTTTGAGCCGGTTGTTTGCGCCCCCTGGCTCAGGGGGCAGGGGGCAGTCGTCGGGACGCTGGGCGGGGTGGTCTGTAGTAACCTGTCCGGGCCACGCCGTTTGACGGCCGGGGCGGTACGTGATCACCTTTTAGGATTTCAGGCTGTTTCCGGGCGGGGGGAAACCTACAAAGCCGGGGGAAAAGTTGTCAAGAATGTCACGGGCTATGATCTGATGAAGCTGGTTTGCGGGTCTTATGGGACGCTGAGCATCCTCAGTGAGGTGACACTGCGGACGCAACCGGGGATGAAGACGGCGCAGAGCCTGTTGATGGGGGCAGACAACCCCGACATTGCGATTGCCCGGCTGGCAACCGCTCTGGGGTCTGCCTTTGCCGTTTCGGCGGCGGCGGCTGTTCCGGTGGATATGTTGCGTGATGATTTACGCGATCACCTGCCGGGTGAATGGGACAAGCCGTGGATTGCCGTTGTCCGATTAGAAGGACATGACCGTGCGGTGACGGAGCGTGTGCAGTCCCTCGCGACTCTCATCAGGCAGGATGCCCCTGTGTCGTGTCAGCAGTGCTGGATGGGGGCGGAGTCGGCGGCACTGTGGGCGCAGATTGCCCAAGGCGGTCACGCTGTGCAGGCGGGCGATGCGCTGTGGCGGATTTCTGTCGCGCCGTCGCAGGCGGCAGGATTGGTGCGCAAGCTGTCGGCGTGGGTGCGCGGGGCGGCTTTTTTGTTCGATTGGGGCGGGGGGTTGATTTGGCTCAGGGTTCCCGGTTCCGGTCATCATTTTTGTGTGGAGTCGGATTGTGCTGAGTTTGCGCGCCGGATTAGGGGAGCGGTGACGGCCTTGGGCGGTCATGCGACAATGTTCACCGGAACGGGCGCGGCTGTTTTTCATCCCCTCTCACGAGGAGAAGAGGCCTTGTCGCGGCGGATTAAGAATAATTTTGATCCTGCTAATATTTTAAATCCCGGACGTTTGTTTGAGGCGTCCTAACAAGGGGAGGCGGGGGAGAAATGCAAACAAATTTCAGTCTTGCACAGCTTGGCGTTGAGCGAAACCAGAATGCAGAGCAAATTATCCGCCGTTGCGTCCACTGCGGATTTTGTCTGGCGACCTGTCCGACCTATCAGCTTTTGGGCGATGAGCGCGATAGTCCGCGTGGGCGGATTTATCAGACCAAGACGCTTTTAGAACAAGAGCGCAACGTGACCACAGGTTTTATCCAGCACATTGACCGCTGTTTGTCCTGTTTGTCCTGTATGACAACCTGTCCATCGGGTGTTGATTACATGCACCTTGTTGACGAGGCCCGCACCCGGATCGAAGAGTCCGGCCTGCGCCCTGTGCGTGAGCAAATCTTCCGAAACATTTTGGTCATCCTGATGACGCGTCCCTGGCTTTTTCGGGCGGCGATGGTGGCTGGTTCTTTTTTCGTGCCTGTGATCCGGCCCTTTGCGCGGGGGCGTTTTCGGGCCATGCTGGGCCTTATTCCACGCCGACTCTCCCCTGTGAGCAGGGTGAACGATCCGGGCCGCTATGGTCGGGCCAAAAAGGGGCGTGTTATCTTGCCCAGGGGTTGCGTTCAACAGGTTCTTACCCCCGAAACCAACGAGGCGACGGTGCGCTTGCTGAATAGGCTGGGCTATGCGGTCAGCGTCATGGCACAGGAAAGCTGTTGCGGGTCGCTCGAACTCCACATGGGGCGGGAGGATGCGGCGCGCCAAAAGGCCAGGCGCAATGTGCGGGCCTGGGCCGCCGCCCGTCAGGAAGGCGAGGTCACGGCGATTGTTGCCACTGCTTCCGGCTGTGGGACGACCTTGAAAGACTATGGACATCTGTTGCGTCATGATACCGACACGGCGGCTGCAGAAACAGCGGCCCTGGTGCGCGATATTACGGAATTTTTACTGGGCGAGTCAGAAACGCTGGCGACCCTTGCACAGCAAGCCAGAAAAAGCCAAAGCGATCCCTTGAGGTCTGCGCTGGGTTCTGTGGCCTGTCATCTGCCCTGTTCCCTGCAACATGGCCAAAAGGTTACATGGCAACCGCAAAAGCTGATTGAGGCCGTGGGGCTTGACGTGCGTGAACCCGTGCAACGTGATCTCTGCTGTGGATCAGCGGGAACGTGGAATATCATGAACCCCGAATTGGCGCAAAAGCTCCGCACGCGCAAGGTCAATAGCCTGGAGGACACAGGCGCAGAACTTGTCGTCACGTCGAATGTGGGCTGTTTGACCTGGATTGGAGGTGGAACAGCGCGTCCAGTTGTCCATATTGTTGAACTGTTGGATTGGATGACGGGCGGCCCTGCGCCTGACAGCCTTGGTGTTTTGCGTCAAACGTTGTCTTAATCCGCGTCGGGGGCGAACGGCCTCAAATTATGAACAATTTGTAAAAGAAATTGACGTCGTATCCTTTTTGTGCGTAGAACGATGGTGTTGTGATATCTTGTCCGGTCTCATTTTTGGGAGAGACAGCCTCATGTCTCGCAAAGAAACAGCTGCTCTTTTTTCCGGCATTTTTCTTTCCGTTGCCCTCTTTTTGCGTGTTTCTTTTTTCCGTGCCTTTGATGGTCTGTGCCGTTTGGGGCGCGGGGGCTGGTTTGGTCTTTGTGCGGCCTGTGTTGCGCTTTTTGTCTCTCTGGGGGCTATTTCGCCGTGGATTTCCCCCGCGCGGGTGCAACAGGATGCGGATATTTTTGTCCGTCCTCCTTCTGTGCAACATCTGGTGTCTTCGTTCGGGGTGGAAACAGAGCTTGTCCGCCGGATGCCGACCCGGGCCAACCTGCAAGAAGAACTCCAGTGTATGGCGGAAAATCTCTATTTCGAAGCCCGGGGGGAAAGCCTGTCGGGTATGCGGGCCGTTGGTCATGTGGTGATGAATCGCGTGGCGAGTGCGCGTTTTCCGGATACGGTTTGCGGTGTTGTGAAACAGGGAGGAACGCGGCGTAATCGTTGCCAGTTTTCGTGGTGGTGCGATGGACTGCGGGAAACTATTTCGGATCAGGCCTCATGGGACAGGTCGCGGGATATGGCGCGCCTGGTGTTTTGGAATCTATCCTCTGATCTGACAGGGGGGGCCTTGTGGTATCATGCCGACTATGCCCGTCCGAAATGGCGCAATGCCTTTGAACGCGGGCCAAAAATCGGGCGGCATATTTTTTATCGCGAACCCGACCGCCGACGCGTCGCGCGTCTGCCGTCATAGGCTATATGACGCTCAATTTCTGGCGATCAATCCTTTGTGATCCAACGGCGGGCGGCGACGGTATCTGTGTCGCGGGACTCGACCCATTTTTTATCGCCCTGGCTGGTTTCTTCGCACTTCCAAAAGGGGGCCTGTGTTTTGAGCCAGTCCATCAGAAAGTGACAGCTGTCGAAGGCCGCGTCGCGATGGGGGCTGGTTGTAATGACCAAAACAATTTGATCCCCGGGGACAAGTCGCCCATAGCGATGAATGAGACAACAGCCCGTCAACGACCAGCGCGTACAGGCATCATCTATCAAGACGCGGAGCTGTTTTTCTGTCATCCCCGGATAGTGTTCCAGGGTCATAGCGACAGTATCCCTGTCCCCGCGCACCAGTCCTGTAAATTGACAGACCGCGCCAATGTCGGTGCGCCCTGTGGTCATGGCCCTGATCTCTGCGCCGGGGTCAAAGTCCTGTTTTTGAACCGACAGCCGTTTGAATACCATGGTGTTATCCGCCTGTGACGGGGGGGAAGAGGGCAATTTCATCACCGTCGCTAATCAAATCGTCCAGGGTTGCAAAGTTTTGGTTAATGGCCACACGCACACGCGCGCGCTTGTCCAGAGCCTTTCGATAGCCGTCGCCTTGTTGTGACAGCCAGTCAAAAAGATCAGAAATGCTCTCAACGCCCTCTGGTTTGTGGTCAAGTTCGTCCGCGCCCTTGCCGATTGTTGTACGCACCCACGCAAAGTAGAGAATTTTCATAGTCCGAGCTCCTGAAAAGATATAAAATTAACGTGGTCTCCCGCGTTCACGTCTGTTGTGTCCTCACACAGTTCAATCACGCCATCCGAAAAACAAACGGATGACAAGACGCCCGCCCCATCGCGTGGATATTTGACCAGTTCGTGACCCCCGATCCCGTTCTGTTGCCGGGTGACGCGTAGCCATTCTCGGCGGTTTTTCTTTTTCTTATAGGAAAACCCGACCCTGAGCCGCTCAAACTGAGGCGGGCGAAAGTTTTGCCCGGAAAGATGACAGAGAAAGGGCCAGACGACGGACAAAAAGGCGACGACGACAGCAACAGGGTTGCCGGGGATGCCGATAAAGGCTGTCGTGCCGATCTGTCCGAAGGCAATCGGTCGTCCCGGTTTCAAGGCAAGCCGCCAGGCATGAAGGGAGCCGAGGTCTTGAACCGCCCTTTTGACATGATCTTCTTCCCCCACCGACACCCCACCAGAGCTCATGACCAGATCATGATCTGTGGCGGCTTCTTTCAGGGTCGCAGTAATGGTTTTGAGGTCATCAGGCAGAATGCCGAGGTCTGTGACCGTGATGCCCCGCCCGGCCAAAAGTCCCGTCAGGCTATAGCGGTTGGCGTCAAAAATTTTCCCCACGGCAAGCGGTGCGCTGACTTGTAAGGGATCACAAAGCTCATTCCCTGTGGAAAAGAGCGCGATTTTCAGCGGGCGATAGACTGAAACGCTATTTATCCCGACCGAAGCCAACAACCCCAGATCAACGCTCCGCAGGCGGTGGCCTGCGGTGAATAACAGTTCGCCCCTTGTGATGTCTTCGCCGATAGCGCGGGTGTTTGCCCCCTTGCCCAAGCCCGCAGGCAGGATCACAGCCTCTCCGTCTTCTGTGCAGTCTTCCTGCATAAAAATGGTATCGAACCCTTGGGGGAGAATGGCCCCGGTCAAGATTCGCAGGGCGGTTCCTGCCGCGTAGTGTTCGGCGGGTTTTTGGCCTGCCGCCAGCCGCCCGCTAATCCTCAAACGGGTTACATCATCCGGCGACAGGTCATCGAATGCCACCGCATAGCCATCAACTGCAGAATTGGGGTGTGGGGGCACTGAAAGAGGCGCGAAAATATTCGCCGCCACAATCCGCCCGCGTGCATCGGGCAGCAAACAGTCTTGCACTGTGACCAGACAAGAGGTTCGGCTGTAGAGCAGAGCCAACGCTTTTTCGATGGTCATGAACCTGCCGCCGTGGGCAAAACAATCATCTGAAAGCTGTGCCATATCAGTTATATTTCAATTCGTGAGAACAAGTCGGTCAAGATGGGTCAGAATAAAATCGGCAAGAGCCTCTGGATCATCAAGGTTCAAAAGTGGCAAGGGGCAGTCTGTCAATTCGGGGCAGTTGTGATCCTCTGTTGCCACCGCGATAATGGCGGGATCATTGTGATAGAGCAGGGGCTTGCTGACTGTGGAGCGAAAAATTTCAATTTTCGGGTGATTGTCGCGTTTGAAGCCTTCGACAAGGATGAGATCAACCGGGGCCATTTTGGGCAGGAGGTCGCGAAGTTGGGGTTCCTGCTTGTTGCCCAGCTCGTGCAACAAGGCCCATCGTTTTTGCGATGAAATCAGTACCTCTGTCGCCCCGGCTTGGCGGTGTTTCCACGAATCCTTGCCGGGTTGGTCAAGATCAAAGGCATGGTGGGCGTGTTTGATCGTTGAAAGCCTCAGGCCCCTTTTCTTCAAAGCAGGGATCAAATGAGCCAGCAGTGTTGTTTTACCGCTCCCACTCCACCCCGCAAAACCGAGAAGCTTTTGCTCCACTTGATCGCTCATTAGGCATTTCCTCTGTTTAAGAATTGTGATTTTCTGTCACAGACGCGCCTCTGGCAAGGTCTTCCTAAAATTTTTCTGTCCAACTTACGATGAGAACCGGATAATGGACTCGTCGGGAAATCTATGGGCGGTAAACCATTGGCACTGGAGGGAACTTGTCGTAAACATGGAGGACAGGATTTGAACCTGCGACCTTCAGGTTATGAGCCACAATATGTAGTATGCTCTGGTACGCTCTACTTTTCGCACATCTTCGATATAGCACAACATATCAAAACCTTATGTGATTTGGCAATTCCTCACGATTTCGCAGCAATACTCAACATTTCGTGCCCTCATGACTCCATAGTGATTCCATTGGTTAAATTTACTCCATCGCAATCCATTGGATAATCACTCGAGAATTCGAGGCATCAGCCCCCCCATTTATATCTGATTTTTAGCTTGTTGAGATGCCCCCATGGCAAGTGCCCCTTATGCTGGAGCATACCGACAATGATGCCTGGCGCAATTCCCTGTTGTTCGGCAAAAGTACGAACAGCCCTCTCACTGTTTGGAGATCCTGACACGAAGCTTGCCCACGCCTTTTTAGGCACTAGCACATTCGCAGCCCATTCATTTGCTTCCTCCTCAAAATCACCGCCATCTCCTTTTCTCCCGTCGACGAAGATGCTTTTCTTACTATGCAGTAAGATATGTGCTGCCTCGTGGAAAAAGCTAAACCAGAGATGATCATCGGATCTGTGCCGAGCACTAAGCTGAATAATGGGCCTTCTTGGATTGATCCACCAAGCAGCACCACTCAATGCCGTCTCGGGGAACGGTCGAACAACCGCGAGTGCCACACCCGCTTCGTTGCAGAGCTCCGTTGCTCTTTCGAGGGCATCATTGATAGGAGTGCAAGTAAGCCCTCTAATTTCTCGAACAGCTTGTTTGAATTTAGCCTCATTGTAGTCAGCGCATTCTTGCTGCTCTGCCTTGAGCTCTCCCAAACGCAGCCAAGTAGCCAGAGCTTTCTCGCTACTATCAAAGGCCTGAGAATGCCGATAGGCTACATTTGCGGCACTGTATCGAACGCCCCAGGCATCAACAGATCCTACTCCAAAGAAAGCGAGCAACTTGGACATTGCATCGCCTTCGGAATCCGGCTTCTGAAAACACCCCCTCTTAACCAGGTCATTTACAGGGAACGCCGTCACCCACCCTGCCTTTTTAGCAACTTCTTCAGCTTCAATTTCGCGAGCCCGATGGAGCTGATAGTCCGTTTCGATACCAAGCCAAATACTTGCATCAACTCCCAGAACCTTTTCAAACTGCAGAGCCGTCTCCGGTTCCAGCGGGGCCTTCCCCGAAATGATTTCACTAATCAGCTTGGGGGAGCGACCACAGCGACGGGCAAACTCGGCGTGAGAGATCCTATGAACCTCCAGACGCTCTTCAAGTATCCAGCCGGGTGGAAAGGCATAATCAGGATTAAACCGGTTTAATTCGGCAGCCATCTTTCTCTCCTCCTTCAGTGATAGTCGATCACTTCCAAAATTTTGATCGCTGTCACCTGTTCCAAATCGACTCCTTCATCGTCTTTGCGCTGAAGCGGGTCGTGGTTTGGTTCAAATACGAGCCGATGTGGATGGACAAGATCCACAGCGAATTGCTCATCTCTGTCTCCGCCAAGCTGATGCCGCCTTTCCGGTTTGGTCGTCGGCACCAGTCCTAAATGGCGGGCATTTTTTAGAACCGCCATTCTTTTCGTGATCGCTTTGGCCATTTGGGCACCGTAAGCCTTTTGGAGGCCGACGAGTGCGTTGAATGTCTTTTCAAGCTTGCGGGTGCGAAAACTGATATCCAATATATTGACTCAATTTCGTTACGTAATAGGTAATCATTTACAGAAATTTTTCAGGCACTACAAGCAGGAATAAAATTTATCTGCCAAACCGCAGAAAAGGCCTGACCGGAATAACCTGAGGGTCGGTGCTTGCCAACCACCCAGCAGACCTCAAATGCCTCGATTTGAGCTTTCTTTCTGGAATCAAGAGACCGCGAAGATATGCGAAAAAGACCAGAAACTTGCGGGATACAGCGAAAACCAACCTGTATGTCCGACTTACTCATGTTTTCGCTCTGGTAGCAGGATAGTGCGCAGGATTTCGCTCTACTACTCGCAGATTATGAGCCGTAATTCATTGATATTAATTAATTAATTAATCTAGACATCGCTTTACGCTATCATTCGATCTGTTGCTCGCCCAAACCAGCCCTCATGATTCCACTATGATTCCAGGGATTAAGAACGGCGCGGCAATCATCGAAAGTTAATCAGCCGCAAAGAGGTGCCTTATGAGACCTGTGCGCGGATAGCACTGGACGGGTCTGCTGTTTTGTGATTGTCTTAATTGATAGAAGAGTTTGGGAGGATTGATGGCGCGTCGTGAGATTGGTCAGGAGCATTTTTCCCTTGATGGGAAAAGAAGCGATCCTGATGACCTTGTCGGCCTGTTGGACGATGCCTGATCATCATCTGGCGGATATGTCCTCCGCATCCCAGGGCGAAGCGGGTTGGCCGCCACTGTGTTTGCTGAAGGCCCTGCTTTTGGGGCGGTGGTCTGATGATGTGAAGCTGGCCGATGCGCGGGATGACCGGGCTTCGTTCCGCCGCTTTTGCGGTTTCTCCCGCGCCGACGCGGACGGCCTTTGTGCGGTTTCGCCGTGACCTGGCGGGCTCGCGGGTCTTCGACGGCATGACCGCGCAGTTGCGCGATGTATCGGTCAAACAGGGCACGTTGGGTGATGCCCATCGCTTCGGCCAGCAGGGAAGACAACGACGCGCGCTGGATCAGGCACAGGAACAGGAAGGCGGTGCATGGTGACAAGGCTCATGTGGCCTCCGGTGAAACGACTGATCCGGTGGAGAGGATTGTCGTCACGCCGGCCAAGGTGAATGACGGGAAAGCCGGCTGTGATGTGGTGATCCTGAACAGGTCTCTGCCGACAGTGCGTATCAGGGCGTTGGCTTTCGCAATGCGGTTGAGGAGAAGGGAGGCACCACCCGGGGTGTTGTGACCGGCGTTTGGGCCCGCAACGACGCCGCAGCAAGGCTGAAAGCGAGGCCCCATTCACAAGGTTCGTTGCCGGGAAGATCTTTGGCACAACGAGGTTATGGCCTGCGGGCAGTTCCACACCGGGGCCCTGGCAAGGCAAGGCTGCATATCCAGCTCACCGCAATGGTGTACAATTTGAAGCGGGGCCTGTCTCTCAAGGCGACCGCTGCTGCCTGACGGCACGAACCCTGTTCAATAGAGTTGCCAATGCCACCTGAAACGCCGTTGGACAGGAAAATCTACTGGATACCCGGTCGTCGGGGTGCGGTGCGCGATGGAACTCTTAATGAAATGCACGGGTTGCGTACAAAAACAACAAAATCAACAAACTATCCATCCCGCGCACAGGTCTCACAAGCGGATACAGGAATTCCCGGATCATTGGATCATTACGGGAAAAACTCTGCATAAATACAGGCAAATCGGGAACGCTGTTCCCGTTGGGCTGGGGCGTGCGATTGGTCTTCACTTATGAAAAATAATCAACTTTAGCGAGCGGTGTTTTGGTCTGTTTGGGGGCGTTCGTGTGCGAGGAATCGCTCGAGCAGGGCGAGGACAGGGGGGATAATGAGTAAGGTGAGAAAGGCAGAGAGGCCGAGGCCGCCGACGACCACTGAGCCGAGGCCGCGATAGAGTTCCGAGCCTGCGCCCGGGAAGAAAACGAGGGGCAACATCCCGACAACCGAGGTCAGGGTTGACATGAAAATTGGGCGGATGCGGGTACGTGTGGCCTCTAAAATCGCGGGGATGGGGGCGAGTCCCTCGACGCGCAGCTGGTGAAGAGTCTGGTGAACCAGCAAGATCGCGTTATTGACCACAATGCCGACCAAAATGACAAAACCCAGCAATGTGAGCATATCGAGGGGTTGAAAGGTCAACAGGTTCAACCCTGCCAGGCCCGCAACCCCGCCTGCCGTTGCCAAGGGAACCGCCAGTAGGATCAGCAGGGGATAGAGGAAACTTTCAAACAGGACAGCCATGACCAGATAGACAATGACAATGGCCAGAACAAGATCCAAAACCATGGCCTCCCACGTCTTGGCAAGGGCATCTGCTGTCCCGCGCAGGGACAGGCGGACGTCATCGGGCAGGCCCTGTGCCGTGAGGGGGGCGATAATGTCGGTTTCGAGTTTGTCAATCACCGATTCTAGTGGAATGTTCGCTGCAGGGCGCAGTTCCAGTGTGATGGTGCGGCGGCCTTCTTGCCGACGAATTTGCGTGGGGCCAGAGGTCAGGATAACCTCTGCCAGGGTTGACGCAGGAACAATGCGCCCGTCTGCGGTCACAACGGGCAGGGTTGCGATGCTCTGGGTCTGGCGCAGGTCATCGCGTGGCCCACGGACAACCAGATCCATCTGCCTGTTGCCGAGCGTGACCTGTTGCACCCTTCGCCCGTCGTTAAAAACGTCAATCGCGGTGTTGAAGTCTTCGACACTCAGGCCATTATCGGCAAGGATGGTGCGGTGGGGCAACAATCGGATTTCCGGGGCACCGAGTTCAAGCCCGGGTTTGGGGCGGAACTGGTTGCCGTCTTGGCGCGGAAAAAAATCTGAAAGCTGGCCTGCAATCTGTCCGGCGAGGGTCAGAATTGTTTTGAGATCATCGCCCGATATGTCAATATTGACCTTTCGCCCGCCCCCGACACCACGTCCAAAGAGTGAGGGTTGGCTCATAAATCCAAAAGTCCCCGGTTCTTTGGAAATGGGTTTTTGCAATAGCGGTATCAACTCTCCAACGCGCGTTGGATCCTGTGCCGAGGCCACGACAAAGGCTTGTGAACGGGTGGTGATAAAGAAAAAATTGTCAATAGTCGGGGGTGATTCGGGAGGAGATGCGAGAGCGGAATCGGGATCAGGGTTTTCGCTTTGTTGCCACAGGGGGGCGGCGGCGGCTTCGACCCGGTCTGCGATGCCGCGCATGGTCTCCAGGTTATAGCCCGGGGGGGGCATAATGACCCCAAAGACTAAATTTCTGTTTCCTTCGGGCAGATAGTCGAGTTTGGGCAAAAAAAGCCAGGATCCGACCAGTGTCAGGCCGACCACAATGCACACCGTAGCCAGTGACCTCGCTTTACTGGTGAGGATTTTCTGTTGTGATGTGATGAGTATTGCGACAAAACGTCGGGCAAGGGCATCAATAACCGGGATTTGTCGCGGCTGTTGATCGGGGGACAGAGGGGGCAAAAATTTACGTGACAGCGCAGGAATCACCGTCATTGAAACGAGGAGTGACAGAACAACCGAGACAGAAATGGCGACGGCAATATCGCGGAAAAGCTGTCCGATCTCCAGCTCCATCACCAGAATAGGAATAAAAACCATCACTGTCGTCAGGGCGGAAACCAGAATGGCCCCCCAGACCTGTTGCGCCCCGATGCGCGCGGCCTCTGTCGGGCTTTTGCCCTGTTCGCGCAGGCGGTAGATATTTTCTAAAACAACAATCGCGGCATCAACAACCATACCGACGGCAAAGGCCAAACCTGCAAGTGAAATGACATTGATCGAACGTCCCAGGGCCGCCATCGCAACAAACGACCCGATGACAGAGACCGGAATAGCAACCGAAATAATGACCGTTGCCCGCAGGGAGCGCAGAAACAGCAAAAGGACACAGGCCGCAAAGACGCCACCAAACCAGATATTCTGTCGCACCAGATCAATCGCGGATTTAATATAGGTCGTTTCATCATAGACCTGCTGTAACACCAGACCTTCGGTCGCGATAACGCCGGTTTGAAGGTCTGCGACCTTGTTTTTGATCCGGGCCATTGTTGTGATGACGTTCGCGCCCGTTTCGCGTGTAACATTAAAAATCAGAGCACTATTGGCGCGGTAGCGCAGGGTTGCGGAGGCCGGGCGATAGCGATAGGAAACATCGGCAATATCGCCCACTGTCAGACGGGCAAGGCGGCCTGTGGCGGGGTTGCGTTCGCTCCGCAGGACAACGGCGCGAATGGCATCAAGGGTATCCAGCTCTCCTTCTGTGCGCACAAGATAAAGCCGCTTCCCCTCTGAGATATCACCGGCGGAGACAGAGGCACTGGCCCGGCGGAGACTATTGACCAGATCTGTCGCCCGTAGGCCGTGGCGGGCCAGCTGTTCAGGGGTGACGACAATGGAAATGTCTTCGTCACGCCCGCCAAAAATATTGACACCGGACACCCCGGGAATACGTTCAATCTGGTTTTTGAGGACGCGTTTGGCAAAATCGCCATAGGAGTGGATTTCCGTGTCATTGCCTGCTTGACGTGTGAGAACAAACCAGGCAATGGCACTGTCTTCTGATCCGGAGGCACTGAGGGTGGGTTGGCGGGCTTCGTCGGGGTAGCCGCCAACCCGACCCAGTCGGTTGGCGGTCAGAAGCAATGCACGGCCCATGTCGGTGCCGATATTGAATTCAAGTGTGACAGTCCCCCGTCCCCGCGTTGCACTGCTGGTCATGGTGACGAGGTTTTCAAGTCCGCTGAGGCTGTCTTCCTGTCGGATGATAATTTCGTGCTCGATGTCAGTGGGGGCGGCCCCCGCCCAGAGTGTTGTGATTCGGATCACTGGCCTGTTGACATCCGGGGTCAGCTGAACCGGAATCGTTTGCAGAGCCACCAAACCGAAAAACACGGTCATTATGACGGCGGCCAGAACGGCAATCGGGCGGTGAATGGCGACCGTGATAAGGTTCATCTTGGTTGATCTTTCACCGATTGGTTTGTGATCTGCACAGGCTGGCCCGCACGCAGTCGTTCATTGCCCCGAATGACGGTCTGGTCATCGACCGCGAGGCCAGAGACGACCTCGATACGCTGTCCGGCCTCTTGACCCAGTTGCAGGCGACGCAGTTGGGCGCGGTTGTCCTCAACGACAAAGGCAAGAGGGCCATTGGGGCTTTGAACAATCGCATCTTTATGAAGGGTGAGGGCCGGGCGTTTGCGGCCTGCGGGCACAAACAGAGTGATGCTCTGATTATCGGCGAGACCGGGGGTTGTTGTCAGGTCGGCGGACAGGCGGACGGTGCGTGTGCGTGTGCGTGGATTTTCCTGTGGCAAGACTGCCCGCACACGCGCCACCTGTACCGAACCATCTGCCAAATGCAGGCTAAACGCCTGCCCCGCCGTGACTCCGTCCAGATAGCGGGCGGGAACCTCGGCTTCGATGTCAAGGGCCTCTGGCGATAAGAGGCGCACGACCGGATCGCCCTGGCGTAACCACGCGCCGACCTCTGTTTCGCGGCTGAGTACAACACTGCGATAGGGGGCGAGAATCACGGCCCGTGAGCGTTCGATTTGGGCCAGGGTCAAGCGGGCGCGCATTGTGGCGATTTCCGCGCGGCTCTTGGCAATTTCGGCGGTTGCGATGGCGAGGCTTTGGGTGGCATCGTCAAAATCGGCCTTGTTAAAGGCCGTAGATCGCCGCAATTTTTCCAGTCGGCTGCGTTTTTGCTCTGCCAAAATGTGCCGCGCCTGATTGACCGTGAGCTGTGCCCGCGCTGTTTTCAGTTGACCCTTGGCAAGGGCGTAATTGGCATCGAGTGTTTCGCGGTCCAGTTCTGCGATAATCTGGCCTGCCTCGACCTGATCGCCAACCCCGACGTGAAGGGCCACAACAGCTCCGCCTGTACGGGCGGCAAGGCTACCACCCTGACGGGAGACAAGGCGACCTATGATCGGGACAGTGTCGTCTAAAATGTCTTCGCGCACAGCATCAACGAAAACGGATGCACTCTGTTTCCCCTGTGCGAAGGAACCCTGTGCGGACAGGGTAAGAAAAAGGAAAAATACCCCCAAAAATCCACCCGACCAAAAGGGGCGCAGGACAATATCATGTCTTGTGTTCACAGTTTTAATCCTGATTATGAGATTCGCCTGATTATGAGATTCGAAGGCAGCTTTCTACACTTTACGGTGTTCGGATGCGGTTGTATCGTGTTCTTTTGGTGGGTCTGCCTTGCAACAGGGGTCAGACCGCTGTAGGCCATATTTGTTCTGGTGCGGGTGTTCCGGTGCGGGACATATTATAGGGGAAATTTGGGATCTGTCATCCCTCAATCACCTTTGCGTGTTGCTTGGGGACAGGTCTGTTTTTGAGGGAAAAGGCAGATGAAAATTCTGATTTGTGGCGGCGGAATTGCGGGATTGGCGGCGATGATTGCCTTGCGACAGGCAGGCCATGATCTGCATCTGGTTGAACGTGCGCCCGTCTGGCAGACGACCGGGGCGGGATTGCATTTGCCGGGGAATGCGCGGCCTCTTTTGGATAGTCTCGGGATTCAGGCAGAGGTTGAACAGGCGGCGGCCTCTTTTGATCGTCTGACCTATTGCCGCGCCGATGGCCAGAATCTGTTCTCCCTTGATGTCCGCAAACAGGGTTGGCCGGATTTTATGGCCCTGTCCCGTCAGGTTTTTCATGATATTTTGCTCTCTTGCCTTGACGGGGCGGTGATGCAAACGGGGGTTGTGGCCCAAAAGGTCAGTGCAGAAGCTCATGTGGTGTTTTCAGACGGACGCGAAGACGACTTTGATCTGGTTATCGTCGCCGAAGGCATATCCGCGCCAACGCGCCAGTCTGTTTTCGGCGCAGAGCACAGCCCTGTGGACACCGGGTTTCGGTGCTGGAGGTGGGTTTGTGATCCCGGCTTTGCGGAAAAAGTTCCCCAATTTATCATGGGGCGTGGGGTGGTTGTGTTGCTCATGCCGTTGGAACAGCAGAAAACCTATGTTTTTGTGTCTGTTTATGATCCGGCCGCACAGTTTGCGAACCTCTCTACGATGCATTTTGAACAACTCTTGGCGCAGTTTTCGCCCACGTTGTCACGTGGGCTTCTGAACAGTTTGGCGGGACAGGACAGCCACGAGGCCCCTTTGCAACAAATGGTGATGCAGAGCTGGGTCAAAAAACGGGTTGTTTTGATTGGGGATGCTGCGCATGGAACCTTGCCCACACTGGCGCAAGGGGCAGCGCAGGCGATGAAGGATGCGGTTGTGTTGGCACATGTGCTTGACAAATCAGACGACGAAGAACGACTATCCAGGTCCTTGGCACAGTTTCAGCAGATCAGAAAACCCGAAGCACACTGGGTTCAGGCGCAGTCACTCAAAAGAATGGGCTTGGCGCGTTTGGAAGGGGCGGCGGCGGTTTTTTGTCGCAATGCCGCGTTGAAAATTCTGGGGCCAAAAATTCTGGCCTCCGGGTGGGAACCTCTGATCGCGGGCCGTTTTGCGGGCTTTTCGCGCGAATCGTAAAATACGAACCGGAAATGAACCCGGATACTGGCGATAACCGGGTGTGGTGTAAAGCACTTCACTTCGTTATGGAAATCATTTAAAAAACGCACATCTAGGCTGAATCAGTGAGCTGACGAACGCTGTTCTGGTTGCCACTTTGGGGGAGACATGCCATGACCGATCATCAGATACCGCCACACGCTGACATTGCCGCGATGAGCTTTGAGGACGCACTGGCGGAATTGCGCACACTTGTCAGCCGTTTGGAACAGGGTGAGGGAAAGCTGGATGAGGCCATCGACGCCTATGAACGCGGGGCCGCTCTCAAGGCACACTGCGCCCGCAAACTCCGCGATGCCGAAGAAAAGATTGAAAAAATCACCTTGAAAAATCTTGCCGACGGCGGGCAGGATCTGTCCCTCACGCCCCTTGACCCCGCTTGACACGGGGTGGTTGATGGTGTCGTTTCAGGACAGACTGCAAAAGCACGCGCGGGCTGTGGATAAAAGTCTTGCACAAGCTTTGCGGGACAGTATGGCTCAAGAGAGCGGGTCAGAGGGCTGTGGGACACGCTCTCCAGATTGCTGTGGGACACAGCGGGCTTTATCCGATCTTTCCGATGCGATGCGCCATGCGGTGCT
The DNA here is from genome assembly GCA_965199245.1 of Kiloniellaceae bacterium. Lineage (GTDB taxonomy): Bacteria > Pseudomonadota > Alphaproteobacteria > Kiloniellales > Kiloniellaceae > Carbonatibacter. Next base: position 63,074 of record CBDAQP010000001.1, on the reverse strand, counting down.
GGCGGGGGGGAAGAGGTTTCGGGCCTTTTTGGTGATGGAGTCTGCGGCCCTGTTCGATGTGCCGTCCCGGCAGTCTTTGTTCTGTGCAACGGCTCTGGAAATGTTGCATGGCTACTCGCTTGTCCACGATGATCTGCCGGCGATGGACGATAGCCCCCTGCGGCGTGGTCAGCCGACGGTTCATGTTTTGTGGGACGAGGCCACGGCCATTCTGGCCGGAGATGGTCTGTTGGCAGAATCCTTTGCGTTACTCGCACAGGAAAACACCCATCCTGATCCGGCTGTGCGTATTGAATTGGTCGGCGCATTGGCCGTTGCGGCGGGGGCGGCGGGAATGGTGGGGGGACAAATGATTGACCTCTCGGAGTCCTGTGCCACATTGGGACTTGCGGGGATTACCCGGTTGCAAACCCTGAAAACCGGGGCCTTGATGTCTTTTGCCTGTCAGGCCGGGGCGATTTTGGGACGCGCGCCTGCGCCTGCGCGGGCGGCCCTGACCCGCTATGCCGACTCTGTGGGATTGGCGTTTCAGGTTGCGGATGATCTACTGGATGTGATGGCCTGCCCTACAGACATCGGAAAACCGACCGGCGTTGACCGCGACAAGCCGACCTTTGTCGAATGCCTTGGGCATGACCAGGCCCGGGAAAAGGCCGTGCGACTTGTTGCAGAGGCAAAGGCGGCCCTTGACCCTTTTGGGGGGCGGGGCGATATGTTGTGTGCAGCGGCCGATTTTGTGTTGGACAGGCAGGTATGATGACGTGGTTTTGTCGAGAGAGAGGAAAAAATCTTGAGCGCGTTTGGACACAATCGCCCGACCCCTTTGCTGGATCAGGTCAAGACACCTGATGATCTGCGCCGGCTGGATGAACGGCACCTGCGCCAGCTTGCCGATGAATTGCGCCGCGATACGATTGAGTCTGTATCGAGGACGGGCGGTCATCTGGGGGCGAGTCTGGGGGCTGTCGAGCTGACCGTCGGATTACATTATGTTTTTGACACCCCGCGTGATCGTTTGATTTGGGATGTGGGGCATCAGTGCTACCCCCACAAAATTCTAACGGGGCGACGCGATGGGATGCCATCGATTCGCCAGGGCGGGGGGCTGTCAGGCTTTACATCGCGAAGTGAAAGCGTCTTTGATCCCTTTGGCGCGGGACACAGTTCGACCTCTCTGTCCGCAGGCTTGGGCTTTTCGGTTGCTCGTGACCTCAAAGGCGAAGACAACCGGGTGATCTGTGTCATTGGTGACGGGGCCATGACAGGGGGACTGGCCTACGAAGCTATGAACAATGCGGGGGCGATGAATTCGCGCATGATTGTCATTTTGAATGATAATGATATGTCCATTGCCCCCCCTGTAGGGGCCTTGAGTGCCTATCTGTCGCGTTTGATTTCGTCTAAATCCTATACCTCTGTCCGTAATACAGGGCGCGAAGTGGCCCGACATCTGCCCGAACGCCTGGAACGCGCTGCCCGCCGCGCGGAAGAATACGCGCGGGGGATGCTGACCGGGGGAACATTGTTCGAGGAACTGGGATTTTTCTACATTGGCCCTGTCGATGGGCATGATCTCAAACACCTGTTGCCCGTTTTGAAAAACGCCCGCGATCAGGACTACAACGGCCCGGTTTTGATTCACGCCGTCACCAAAAAGGGCAAGGGCTATCCACCCGCAGAACAGTCTGCAGACAAATATCACGGGGTGAGCAAATTTGACGTGAACTCTGGCAAACAAAAAAAATCAACGGCAGCGGCCCCCCTCTATCAAACGGTTTTTGCCCGCGCACTCATCGAAGAAGCCAGGGCCGATGATAAAATTGTTGCCATTACAGCTGCGATGCCATCGGGAACGGGTCTGAACCTTTTCGAGCAGGTTTTCCCCACACGCACCTATGATGTTGGTTTGGCGGAACAACACGCCGTGACCTTTGGCGCGGGGTTGGCGTGTGAGGGGATCAAACCCTTTGTCGCCATCTACTCGACCTTTATGCAGCGGGCTTACGATCAGGTTGTTCATGATGTGGTGGCGCAAAAACTGCCTGTGCGCCTGATTTTAGACAGGGCGGGCTTTGTCGGTGCGGATGGGGCAACACACCACGGGGCCTATGATCTGGCCTATCTCGGCTGTTTGCCGGGGATTGTTATCATGGCTCCGGCGGATGAAAAGGAATTGATGGATATGGTGGCAACCGCTGTGACCATTGATGACTGTCCGTCTGCCATTCGCTTTCCCCGGGGGGAGTCAACGGGCACTGTTGAACTCCCCGAACGGGGGACGGTGTTAGACATTGGCAAAGGCCGCGTGATCCGACAGGGCGATAAACTGGCGATTTTGTCCCTCGGCACGCGGCTTGCCGATAGCCTCAACGCGGCCGAAGAACTTGCAAGACAAGGCGTCTCGACTACGGTGGCGGATGCGCGTTTTGTCAAGCCACTGGATCGGGAACTTGTGCTGTCCCTGGCGCGGGAACACGATGTTCTCCTGAGCGTTGAGGAAGCCGCTTGTGGTGGTTTTTCCGCGCAGGTCATGGGGCTTTTGGCGCAGGAGGGCCTGTTTGATCGTGGCCTGGTCTTTCGTCCGGTTTTCATGGCGGATGAATTGATTGACCACGACAGCCCGGCGGCGCAACGCGCCCGTGGCGGGGTCGATGCGACGGGAATCCTCAACACTGCTCTGACAGCATTGGGGCTGTAGCGGATTACTTTTTACCGGGGAACCAGATTGACCAGACCAGAATAACGGTCATGGCTCCTGTGGTGGTAAAGAGCGGATCAATCCATTCTGCGGTCATCTGTGTTTTAATGAGGATAAAACAGCCCGCAGACCCGACGAGGACAACGAGGGTGCGCGCTTTCCGGCTTGCTTTGCATTCGGGGCGTGTGTTGCGTGGTGTGTTGTCATCTCCCGCCTTGGCCCAGTCCGGATCAAAAAGTGAATGCGATCCCTTTTTGCTGTTGTCCGCACTGTCGTCCGGCCTGTCATCGATAACGCGGTAGTCGAGATAGTCGTCCGGCCTGTCAGAACCCTTGCGCCGTTGATGGAACGTGAGGGGTGAAGAAAGCGCATGGTTTAAAAATCGCGTGAAACGCTAAATTCGGCGGCATCGATCAGGGCAAGGTGCATGGGGCTATCCGGAAATACATCCAGATCGGCGACGGCGCGGCGCACATAATCGCGGGCCATGTCCATGCTGTCTGTCAGGGCCGCATGTTTGGTCATCAATGCCAGGGCTCGCTCCAGATCGCCGCTGTGCTGTTCCAGATCACCCAGTGTGCGTTGCCAGAACTGGCGTTCCTCCGTGTCGGATTTTTGCAGACAGATCAGAACGGGCAGGGTCATTTTCCCCTCGCGGAAATCCTCGCCAATGCTTTTGCCCAGTTCGGCCTGTCGGGCGGAGTAATCGAGAACATCATCAACCAGCTGAAAGGCAATGCCCAAATTTTGCCCATAGCGGGCGAGGGCATCCTTGTCCTGTTCGGGGCGTTCTGCAACAATAGCCCCGAGGCGCGTCGCCGCAGAAAAGAGCGCGGCTGTTTTGCTGTTAATGACGTTCAAATAGCTTTCCAGCGTTGTGTCAATGTCGTTTTGAATCATCAGCTGCTGAACCTCGCCTTCGGCAATGGTGGCAGAGGCTTTGGCAAGGGTGGCGATGACTTCGAGCGAACCATCTGCGGACATGAGCTGGAACGAACGGCTAAAGAGAAAATCACCGACCAGCACACTGGGCTTGTTACCAAAAATGGCATTGGCGGTTGTCTGTCCCCGGCGCAGGTCGCTGTCATCGACAACATCATCGTGGAGCAAGGTTGCTGTGTGGATAAATTCGATACAGGCCGCCAGTCCCAGGTGGCGCGTCCCCTGATAGCCGCAGAGCTGACTGGACGCGAGGGTCAGCAAAGGACGCAGACGCTTCCCCCCTGCCTCAATCAGATGCCCGGCGAGTTGGGGAATGAGCGCAACGTCAGAACGCATATAATCGAGGATCAGTGCGTTGACTTTTTGCAAATCATCACGGACAAGACCCAAAAGATTATCCAGTCCGGCTTTTTTTTCCTGCGTGGTGTGCGTGGTGGTGGTCATGAGTCCTGCTTCTTGACGACGGCTACCTGTTCCTATCCTGAACCGCGCCCAAGGTAAACAGATTATGCCAGAGTTAAAAGACAAGACCTGTCGTTGTGATGCCTTTTTGGGGGGGCGGCTAGAGCTGTGGCAACCGCGCAAGGGGTTTCGCGCAGGGTTGGACAGTGTCGTGATGGCGGCGGCGGTTCCCGTCTGTGCGGGCGAACAGGTGATGGATTTGGGTTGTGGGGTCGGCACGGCGGCTCTGTGTGTTTTGGCCCGCGTTCCCCGCGCCCGGGCCTATGGTCTGGAGTTGCAAGAGGTCTTGCACCGGCTGGCCTGTGAAAATGCCCGCTACAATGGATTTGAAGATCGCTTTTTCCCCAAGCAGGGTGATATTCTCGATCCGCCGCGCGACAGGGCGGCTTTTGACCATGTGATCTTTAATCCGCCCTTTTTTTCATCCGCCGAGTCACGCCCCAGTGACCACCCCATCAGACGGCTGGCCCATCACGAAGGCCCTGCCGGATTGGCAGACTGGATCGCGGCGGGGATGCAGCGATTGCGGCACAAGGGAACCTTGACCTTGATTCACCGCAGTGATCGTCTGGGCGAGATTTTGTCGATTTTGCACGACAGGGGGGCAGGGGATATTCAGATCTGTCCGCTCTGGCCTGCGGTGGGACGACCTGCGAAGCGTATTCTGATTCGCGCCCGTCGGGGGGTGAAGACGCCGATGACCTTGCATCCGGGGGTTGTCCTGCACCACACGAACGGAGACTATAGCCCCGATATTCAGGCTGTTGTCGCAGGGGGGGCGGCCTTGGCGTTTTGAAAGCTACTCATCCACATTGTTATTTCAGAACCTCGCATTGATTTTTTGCCCGCGCTACCCTAGGTTCTGTTTCTGGTCTCGCCACTTGAAAGGACAGTCATGACCCCCGCATGGATTAAAAAATTGCCGCTGGTGGGGCGTTTTTTGCACACGCCCGCTGAAATTGCCGTTGTTCGCCTGACGGGTGTGATCGGTGGCGGGGGCGCGTTGAACCGGGGGCTGACGTTGTCTTCTGTGACCGGGCCACTCGAACGGGCCTTTGAGCGCAAGGGAATCAAGGCGGTCGCACTGGTGATTAACTCCCCCGGCGGGTCGCCGGTGCAGTCTGATCTCATCGGTCGCCGGATCCGTCAGCTTGCCGATGAAAAGGGGGTGCGGGTTGTGGCCTTTTGCGAAGATGTCGCAGCATCGGGGGGCTATTGGCTGGCCTGTTCCGCCGATATGATACATGCCCTGCCGGCGTCGGTCGTGGGTTCAATCGGTGTGATTTCAACAGGTTTTGGCTTTCCTGAATTGATTCGCCGCCATGGGATTGAACGCCGCGTGCGCACAGCGGGCCTGAGCAAATCGACGCTTGATCCCTTTCGCGAAGAAAAAAAAGAAGACGTCGCCCGTCTTCAGACCATTTTGGGCGAGATTCATGTGGATTTCTGCGACTGGGTGCGTCGCCGCCGCGCCGGACGGCTACAGGGGGATGAAGAGTTGCTGTTCAATGGTGAATTCTGGGCCGGACGGCGGGCGGTTGAATTGGGGCTTGTGGACGGAATTGGCGATTTGTATGGTATCATGCGTGACGAGTACGGCGAAAATGTCAAATTTTTCGAGGCCGAGGCAAAACAACCCCTGATAAAGCGGCTGATCGGAACCCTTGGCGAGGGCGTGGCGCGTTCTTTCGTCGGGGTTTGTGAAGAACGTCTCGAAAGTCGCAGCCTCTTTAGTCGTTTTGGCTTTTAGGAACAGTGAAAGACACCTTGATATCATGATGCAAATTCCCTCTCTTGGTAAACTCTTGATCCTGGTTCTTGTGATCGCGGGTGTCTGGCTGTTCTACAAGCTCAGGGGACGCGCCCCCTCCACGGGCCAGGGCCGGCAAAGTGGCATAAGGGCGCAGGAGTCTGTTGCGCTGGTTCAGTGTCCGGCCTGTCAGGCGTGGCATCCGGCACAGGGGGGCTGTTCCTGTGGGCGATCATAATCCGGGCGGCTTTCAGAAAAAACAGGCCAACCCGCAGAGCTGTTTTCAAAACCTGATCCTGACCTTGCAACACTATTGGGCAGAGCAGGGCTGTGCGATTTTACAACCCTATGATCTCGAGGTGGGGGCGGGGACCTTTCACCCCGCAACGACGCTCAGGGCCTTGGGGCCGCAGGTGTGGAATGCGGCTTATGTCCAGCCGTCCCGCCGCCCGGGGGATGGGCGTTATGGGGAAAACCCCAATCGCCTGCAACACTATTATCAATTTCAGGTGATTATGAAACCCGCCCCCTCCAATGCACAGGATCTTTATCTGGGATCCCTCGGGGCACTGGGTCTTGATCCCGCCCTGCATGATCTGCGCTTTGTCGAAGACGACTGGGAAAGCCCGACCCTCGGGGCCTGGGGCCTGGGGTGGGAGGTCTGGTGTGATGGAATGGAGGTTAGCCAGTTCACCTATTTTCAACAGGTCGGCGGCCTTGATTGCGCGCCTGTGCCGCTGGAATTGACCTATGGTCTGGAACGTCTGGCAATGTATGTGCAGGGGGTGGGCAATGTGTACGAACTGGATTGGGACGGGGTGCCCACCGCCGGGGGGGGCAAGTGTTATGGCGATGTGTTCTGGCGCGCAGAGGTCGAACATTCAACCGTCAATTTCGAGGTCATGACAACGGATGTCTTGTTTCAGCACTTTGTCGATGCACAGAACGAATGCCGTAAAATATTGGCCTATGGTCAGGACAGCGGGCGGCTCCTGCCCCTGCCGGCCTATGACCAGTGTATGAAGGCCAGCCATATTTTTAATCTGCTGGATGCGCGCGGGGTGATTTCTGTCACCGAACGTCAAGCCTATATCGGGCGCGTGCGCGACATGGCCCGCCTGTGCTGTGAGGCATGGTTTACCAGTCGCGCGATAGTTTCGCCCGGATCCGCAGAGGAGGCGCGCTGTGGCTGATTTCTTTCTGGAACTCTACAGCGAGGAAATTCCCGCCCGGATGCAACAGCGGGCAGTGGCTGATCTGGAACGCCTGTTTGTGGCTGATCTGGAACGCCTGTTTAAGGAAACGTGGCGTTATGACAGCGGGTCTGTGAAGACATTTTGCACTCCGCGCCGGATGGCCTTATCCATTCGGAATCTGCCTGACAAGCAACCCGAACTCGTCAAAGAAAACAAGGGGCCACGTGTGGATGCCCCGCAAAAGGCCCTTGACGGATTTATGCGTGCGCAGGGCCTGGGCGACCTCTCTGCGGCACAACAGCGGGAGACACCAAAGGGAACATTTTATTTTGTCGTCGAAAAAAAGCCCGGGCGCACCACGGCCGAACTGTTGCCAGAGCTGATCCTGACAGTGCTGGCGGCTTTTCCCTGGCCTAGGTCGATGAAGTGGGGGCGAAGTGCCGTGCGCTGGGTGCGTCCGCTTCGTGGCATTGTTGCCTTGTTGGATGGGCAGGTTCTGGAGGGCGTTTTTGATCCCGCTGGTCATGCGGTGGCCTTTGGCAACAGGACGCACGCTCTGCGCTTTCCCCGTGCGGGGCAGATTGCCCCTGATGTGATCGCGGTGCAGGGGGTGGATGATTACTGCGCGAAAATGGCGCAGTCGGGCGTTATCCTTGATACGGAAAATCGCAAACACTGCATTAAGGCAGAGGCAGATAAACTTTGTAAAGCGGCGGGTTTGCGGCTCGGGGACGATGAAGAATTGTTACAAGAGGTCGCGGGACTGGTTGAATGTCCGGTTGTGATGATGGGGACGATTGAACCGCAGTTTATGGACTTACCGGACGAGGTCTTGTCCACAACGATGAAGGCCCATCAGAAATATTTTTCAACTGTGGATGCGTCCGGGACACTGGGGCCACGCTTTGTTTTTGTTGCTAATCTGCGTCCCGCCGATGGGGGGCAGGCCGTTATTGCAGGCAATGAGCGGGTTTTGTCTTCGCGTCTGTCCGATGCGCGGTTTTTCTGGGATCAGGATCGCTCCGGGTCGCTGGAAAGCCGCAGGGCGGCCCTTGAGTCTGTTGTGTTTCAAAAACAGCTCGGCACGGTGGCGGCAAAGGTCGGGCGCATGGTGGAACTTGCCGGGGCCATTGCCGCACAGATCTCTGCACCGGTTGATTTGGCCCGCAATGTTGACTTGGCCCGTCGTGCTGCGGCTCTGTGCAAGGCTGACCTGACAAGTGGCATGGTGGGGGAATTTCCCGAACTCCAGGGCATCATGGGGGGCTATTACGCCCGCAACGATGGCGAAGACCCCGCCGTTGCCGATGCCATTGCCACCCACTACGCCCCCGCCGGATCGTCAGGAGCCTGCCCCTCTGCCCCCGTGGCGGTGGCGGTGGCCCTGGCAGATCGGCTGGATAGTCTGGCGGGATTTTTTGGCACGGGACAACGCCCCACCGGATCCAAAGACCCCTTTGCCTTGCGGCGGGCCGCGCTGGGGGTGATGCGTCTGGTTGTGGACAACAAGCTGCGCCTTGATCTGCGTGATCTCTTTGCGGTGGCCTATGGGCTTTATCCGGTGGACAGCCTCACCCGTGACAGGGGGGAAACTGTGGATGATCTTATGGCTTTTTTTGCTGATCGCTGGCGCGAACGGCAAAAAGAAACGCTACCGGAAGAAACGCCGCCGATTGTGATGGAACGTGATGACAACGACAGACGCCCGGCGAATCGGGCGGATGGGGATCCTCCTCCCAGGGTAACAATGTGTGCATCAATCCCCACGATAATCTCTGCTGTTCGGGTGGATGGTGATCTGGTGCGTGTGCAGGCGCGTTTTGATGCCGTACGGGAATTTTTGGGGACGGAAGACGGCCTTTCGTTTCTTCAAAACATTTACACGCGGTCGGTGAATATCGTCCGTGCCGCAGAAAAAGAGGACAAGACCTGCTATCGCGATCGCGCCGTCCGGTGTGATCTCTTGACAGAGGGGGCGGAAAAAATCCTCTATAAAACCATGCAGGATGTGGTGCAGGAGGCTGATTTTAAATTGAACGAAGAAAACTTCACCGGGGCTTTGCAGACCTTTATCCGCCTGCGTCCGGTGATGGATGATTTTTTTGAACAGGTCATGGTGAATGTGGACAATCCGGTGGTGCGAATGAACCGCCTTGCCCTCTTGGCAAGGCTTGACCCGATCACAGCACGCGTTGCCGATTTTTCGGTGATTGGTCTTCATGCTCGTGTGATTATCGGCGATCAACTGATTATTAGCGATTAAGTGAGTATTTGACGGTTCCGTAGCAGTTAAGTGACGATTTTCGGTGATTGGTATTGTATAGAGATTTACGCCTTTAGTCGATGAAACTTTAGCCGATAAACGGGGGGAAAGATGACTCAGTGGGTCTATAGCTTTGGTCAGGGCACTGCAGACGGGCGGGCTGATATGAAAAACCTCCTGGGGGGCAAGGGGGCCAATTTGGCGGAAATGTCTGCCCTCGGGCTTCCGGTGCCGCCGGGCTTTACCCTGACAACCGGGGTATGCAATGCGTGGTATGCGGGGGGCTATCCCGATGACCTGCGTGCCCAGGTCACCGCCGCCCTTGCCCGGGTTGAACAGCGTGTGGGCGCGGGCTTTGGCGATGCCGCCAACCCCTTGCTGGTGTCTGTGCGTTCGGGGGCGCGGGCCTCGATGCCCGGGATGATGGATACGGTGCTGAACCTCGGTCTGAATGATGCCACTGTCGCGGGGCTTGTTGCGGTGTCGGGGGACGCGCGCTTTGCCTTTGATAGCTATCGCCGTTTTATTACCATGTATTCTGATGTTGTCCTGGGTGTCGATCATTTCCATTTCGAGGACATTCTCGACCTCTACAAGGAAGACAATAATCTGATCCGCGATACCGATCTGGGGGCGGCGGATTGGGAAAAACTGGTTCACGCCTACAAGGAAAAGGTCAAGGAACAAAGCGGCGCGCCCTTTCCCCAGGACCCGCAGGATCAGCTATGGGGGGCGATTGATGCGGTTTTTGCGTCCTGGATGACCCAGCGGGCGCAAACCTATCGCAAATTGCATGATATTCCGCAGGCCTGGGGAACGGCGGTCACGGTTCAGGCGATGGTCTTCGGAAACTGTGGGGAGGACTGCGCGACAGGGGTGGCCTTTACGCGCAATCCCTCCACCGGGGAAAAGGTTTTCTACGGTGAATTCTTAGTCAATGCACAGGGCGAAGACGTGGTTGCGGGCATCCGCACACCGCAAAGCCTGACCATTCAGGGGCGCGAAGACAGCGGGTCTGACCTACCCGCGATGGAAGAAGTCATGCCCGATATTTTTCAACAACTCGATGCTGTGCGCCTGCGGCTGGAAACACATTATCGTGATATGCAGGACATTGAATTTACGGTGCAGGCGGGGCGGCTCTATATGCTCCAGACGCGCAGTGGTAAGCGAACGGCGCAGGCGGCCCTGAAAATTGCGGTTGATCTGGTCGCCGAAGGTCTCATCACCCGCGAAGACGCCATTGCCCGCATTGATCCGGCGAGCCTGGATCAGCTATTGCACCCCACGCTTGATCCGGCGGCGGAACGGCGGGTGATTGCCCGGGGGTTGCCGGCCTCCCCCGGGGCGGCCTCCGGGGTCGTTGTCTTTACAGCGGATGTGGCAGAAAAAAAAGCAGCGGCGGGGCAGAATGTGATCCTGTGCCGTCTTGAAACATCGCCGGAGGACATTCACGGAATGCATGCCGCGTGTGGCATTGTGACGGCGCGGGGGGGGATGACCTCCCATGCCGCCGTTGTGGCCCGGGGCATGGGGCGGCCATGTGTGTCCGGGGCGGGGGAACTGCGTATTGATGCCCGCCACAACAGCATTCTGGTCGGTGATTTGACCCTGCGCGAAGGCGACCTGATGACCATCGACGGGGCGACGGGGGATATTATGCTCGGTGCCGTTCCGACCTGTGAACCCGAACTGACAGGTGACTTTGCGACCGTGATGGAGTGGGCCGATGATCTGCGTCGCCTGCGGGTGCGGGTCAATGCCGAAACACCTGCGGATTGTCAGGTCGCCCGCGCCTTTGGCGCAGAGGGAATCGGCCTCTGTCGCACGGAACATATGTTTTTTGATGCCGAACGCATTGTTGCGGTGCGTCAAATGATTTTGGCGGACAGCGCGGCTGAACGACGCCAGGCTCTCTCAGGCATCCTGCCCGTTCAGCGGAGCGATTTTCGCGATATTTTTCGCGCGATGTCCGGCTTGCCCGTGACGATCCGTCTGCTCGATCCGCCGTTACATGAATTTTTGCCACAGGGGGCGGCGGAAATGCAGGCGGTGGCAGAGGCCGCAGGCGTTCCCGTTTCCCGTCTGCACGAACGCGCGCTCAGATTGGCAGAAGTCAACCCCATGTTGGGTCATCGGGGGTGTCGTTTGGGCATATCCTATCCCGAAATTTACGAAATGCAGGCCCGCGCGATCTTTGAAGCCGCCCTTGCCGTCCAAAAAGAAAGCGGCGTGGCGATTAAGCCCGAAATTATGATTCCGCTGGTCGGGTTGCGCAAGGAACTCGATATTCTCCGCGCTTTGGTCGAGCAGGTAGCCTGCGCTGTCTTCGCAGAACAAAAACAACAAATCGATTACCTGATCGGGACAATGATTGAAATCCCCCGCGCGGCCCTCTGTGCTGCCGACATTGCGCGCGCGGCCGATTTTTTCAGCTTTGGCACCAATGATTTGACACAGACGACCTTTGGCCTGTCGCGCGATGATGCGGGGGGATTCCTCGGGCATTATGAACGTATGGGCATTGTGGACAAAGACCCCTTTGTTTCAATCGACCAGAAGGGGGTGGGGGAGTTGATTCTAATGGGCACGGAACGCGGGCGCACAACCCGCGCGGATCTCAAGGTCGGTATCTGTGGCGAACAGGGCGGGGATCCGGACTCTGTGGCCTTTTGCCACCGGGCCGGGCTGGATTATGTGTCCTGTTCGCCGTTCCGCGTACCCGTGGCCCGCCTCGCGGCGGCACAGGCCGCACTGGCTTAAAACTTCGATTCTGGTGGTGCGTTGGTGATGGGTGACGCCGCGCGTGGCGCGTATTTTCTGACAGTCACCGCAGTCTTGAAGTTTTGAGAGGCTAGGGACAAAAACAATCAATCACTCCAAAATTATGTGTGATTATAGCGGTTTGTGTTGAGGTATATCGTTTTTCTGTTTCGGGGGAGTGTGCAAAAAATATTGTTTTTTGACGATAAAAGCCTTGACATCTTTTGTTGTCTTTGCTCTCTATCTTGTCAGAATCGAATGGGTCGGCCTTAGATGGGTCGGCCTTAGATGGGTCGGCCTTAGATGGGTCGGCCTTAGATGGGTCGGCCTTAGATGGGTCGGCCTTAGATGGGTCGGCCTTTTTTTGTGGGGTGATGTATTCTGCGTCGGGCTGGCCTGTGTTTTTTTGGATAAACCTTTAGAACAGGGTAGGTTTTGCGATGTGTCGTTTTTCTTCCAAATCGTCTTTGTTGGCTGGTGTATCTGCTGTTGTTCTGGCGGCAAGCGTTGGCTCCGGTGCCTTTGCCCAGACAGTGGTGGATTACACGCATTCAACAACAGGTGCTGATACCTGGGCCGATGGTACAGCGAGAAACGCAAACAACAACCCTGCCAGCACGCGTATTGCGGAAGCGAGAGATGGTGATAATCTTACATTGAATGGTGGAACTGTTTTTCTGAGACATACTTCCGACAGAACGCGCATTGGAATTTTGAGCGGTGGAACAAGTGGGGCAGGGACTTTACGTGTGCGCAATGGGTCTGTTAGTGACGATCTCACGGCTCATATCGTGCAAATCCAAAAGCACTCTGGCGGTCAGGCGGTTGATCTAGCCGTCCAAAACTTTGCCGGGGTAAGTGGAAACGTGGACGCTATCGTTACAGGAAACGCTGTTGTCAATGACTTGGTCATTGACGCGAATAGTGCCCCGCAGTCTGGTTCAAAAGGCACGGCCATTTTCGGCGGCGATTTAACGATTGAGGGAAGTGCCCTTCTGAACGACCTCAATGCAAGTAGTGGTAACGCTTATCTTGTTTTTAATGGCTCTGCCGATCAGAGGATTCTGGGCACTGGCACGGCAAAGATCACCGCCGCCGCAGACGGCGAGGGCACGATTCAGGTTCTGAATGGCCGTGATGGCCTTGCACCGCGTAAGGCGACTTTTGACATAGAGATTGGTCACGATGACGCGACGGATGCGAACGACAGACGCCTCAGGCAGTTGACGGTGGGCGACTCGTCGAAGGGCGGTCATGCGATTTTCAACAGGGGCGTTCATGTTGACAATATCAATGTGATTGCGGGCAATCACGACAATGAGGACACGGTTGTCGAGTTTCGGGGTAATGTGTCCGGTGATACGATCAAGCTGACATCTACCCGTTCTGGCCAGTTTACGTACGGCCCAATGGCTATTTTCAATGCCTCAACCGATGATACCACAGTTGACAATGAAATTGTTGGTGTTGGTAGTCGTTCTTCTGCGGCTGGAATTAGAATTATCGGGGGCCGTTCCGGTAATCGGCGACATAAAGTGACCTTTAATGGTAAACTCGGCCCCGGCAATAACTCTTTGTCGTGGGTCTCTGTGGGTTGGAACGGTGCGGGTGTTGCGGAGCGTGACGAATCTGCGGGTGAGGCGATTTTTAAGGAGGATGTCGGTTCTTATTTTTTCGACGTCAGGGGCGGTAACTCGGCGAACGAACATTCATATGCGACGGTTGAAAAAAATCTGAACATCTACGGATTCGGCGGTGCACGGCTTTCAGATTATTCCGGATCTGCCACTCTGACGATTGGTGGTGCGGGTCGTCTTGCGACAGTGAATGACGCGGGTCAAACGATCAGGGGTTTTATTTCTGCAGGCGGTGATGGACAGGGAACACTGATTGTTGATAACCGGGGGAATGGCACCACCAATGCCAATAACAACACAGTCACCTTTAACAAGTTAGTCGGTCGCGATGGGATGGCCCTCAGGCAGATCACGCTGAGAGACGGCCGGACGACCTTTAACAGTGGTGTTTATGCGAGGTCGATCACGATCGACACAGGCGACGCGACAGTTTTCAAGGGCCATGTCAAGGCAGGAACAGGAGCGAACGAGGGGATCAAACTGGGCACGACCAATGGTTCTGTGACCTTTAGCGGGACGACCGGACAAACGGTTGCGGGTAATATCATGCCGACGATCCCGGGTCGGGGCTGGATCACTGTGGCGAACAAGGCCGGTGTGACCTTTGAGGATGACCTGGGCACCTCCACCGCCTGGCTGCGCCTCCTGACCCTGACGGGCCACGCGACTGCGGCGGATGCGTCCAAAGCGACCTTTAAGGGCAATGTCTATCTGAGAACCGGTGCGAACGGTGGTCTGGTTCTGGGTCAAAACACCGGGGTCACGTTCAGCGGAACAGACTCCCAAACGGTGGCCGGCAATATCACAAGTGCATCGGGTGGCAACTATGGCACAATCACCATCGACAACGATGACGGCGTGACCTTCAAGGGCGCATTGGGCGCAAGTGGTACGAACAACGGGTTGAACCGCCTGACCCTGAGCGATAACTCCGAGGCGACCTTTGAGAGTCATGTTTATCTGGCGAATGGCCTGATCCTGGGCAATAGCACCATCACCTTTGGCAGGTTTGGCAACCACACCATTAAGGCAGACATCAGCAACAGCACGGGCAAGCGGGGGTCTGTTGTTGTGAATAACGGCGGCACGACGAATAATAATATTGTGACCTTTGAGGGTGCTGTGGGCGCGTCGGGCAACGATCTTGCCGGACTCTCGGTGCGCGATGGTGTGGCGCGGTTTAAGGGCAATGTTTTTGCACGGGTTCTTTTGGTCGAATCAACCGATGGCGCAGAGTTCAGGGGCAATGTGACCACAGGCGCACTCGGGATATCCTTTGCCGGGAACGATGCGGCCAAAATCACCCTGAACGGCGCGGTGAACCAGATTGTGACGGGCGACATCACCACGGATTCCGACGGGCGTGGTCTTCTGGTCGTGAACAACACCCACGGGACGACCAACAAAGTGACCTTTGGCGGGTCAGTCGGTGCCGATGGGACAGCCCTCAAGCAGATCACACTGAGCACTGGCCGGACGACCTTTCACAGTGGTGTTTATGCCGATACGATCAATATCACCACAGACGACGAGACGACCTTCAAGGGCGATGTCAAGGCAGAGACAATGTTCCGGCTTGGCAACGGAAGTTCTGTCACCTTTAACGGCACGACCGGACAAACGATGACGGGCGATATCACGCGCGCGGCGGGTGGCGATTATGGCACAATCATCGTTGCCAACACCCACGCGGACGGCGTGACCTTTGCGGGCCAGCTGGGCGCAAGTGGTCAAAAGTTGAACCGCGTGACCCTGAACGATGACTCCAACGCGACTTTTGAAGGCAGTGTTTATCTGGCAAATGGCCTGAAGCTGGGCGATGATGCCACAATCACCTTTGGCGGGTCTGGCAACCAGACCATCAAGGCGGGCATCCGCAACAGCACGGGCAAGCGTGGATCTGTCGTTGTGAATAACAGCGGCACGACGAACAGGACGGTGACCTTTGAGGATGCTGTTGGCGGGTCGGGAACCGGCAACGATCTTGCACGACTCACACTGGACAACGGCCAGACGGTTTTTGCCGGTGCTGTTTATGCCGGAACGATTGACGTCAATGCCGACAGCGACGGGACGACCTTCAACAGCTCTGTGACCACGCGCGCGGGCCTGACGCTGGCGGGTGCGGCGACTTTCAAGGGGTCTGTCACCACCGGGGTCAACGGTCTGGTCTTTGATGGGGCGGGGGGGGCTGCGACCTTTGCCGGGACGGGGGCACAGGGTTTTGCCAATGCGATCACGACGACGCAGGATAATCAGGGGGCGATCACCATTGCCAACAGAGCCGGTGTGACCTTTGAGGATGATCTGGGAACGAATGCTGCCAAACTGGCCCGTCTGACCCTGCACACCGGCACCAAAGCGACGCTTGAACAGTCCGGTTACTTTGCCGGTAATGTCACACTCCGCAACACTGCGACCCTGATTGTCGGTGATGCCAGCGATGTCACCGGCACCAATGGACGCGGGACAGGGGCGACGGACGCGCAAACGATCACGGGCAACATTGTTGCGGGCGATGACGGACAGGGCGATCTGGAGATCAGGAACCGCTCAAGCCATGCCACGGGTCAAAAGGTGTCCTTTACGGGGTCAATCGGTACCGCAGGGGCCGCCCTGAACAGGATCACGGTTGCCGATGGTCAAACGACCTTTAACGGTGATGTTTATGCGGGCAACCTGAATATCACCGCGCGCGATGCGACAACCTTCAAGGGTCATGTCAAGGCCGGAACGCAGTTCACACTGGGCGACGGAAGCTCTGTCACCTTTGGCGGCAATGCCGGACAAACGATCACGGGCGATATCACAAGCGCATCGGGTGGCGATTATGGCGCAATTATCATTGCCAACACCGACGGCGTGACCTTTGAGGGTGCATTGGGCGCAAGTGGTGCGAACAACGGGTTGCGTAGCCTGACTGTGAACGAGGATGCCAAAGTGACCTTTAACCGTCCTGTTTATCTGTCGGGTGATCTGACAGCGCACAGGAAGAGTACTCTCACCCTGGGGCCTGCCTTTGGGGAGCGGACGGGGGATGCGGCAGATCAAGCGTTTATAACGGTGGGGGGTAATTTTGATCTGGGCACTGCGGATGCGGACAACAGTGTCAGGATTGCCTTTGACTCCTCCTTTACCGAGGGAGAGCAGAAACTGATCAACAAGGACTTGAGTGCAGCCATCGACAGCGGCAAGCTGATCCTTGTGGAGAGTAATGTTTTAAAATACGAGCTTGCGACGGATGACGGGGGGAGCGTTATTGCGCGGGCCAAGGGCTTCAAGTCAGCCGGCGAGGTGTCGTCGAAGCTGGGCGTGTCGCCCTCTGAAGCCACTGTGCTTCTGGCGGCCTCATCCCTTGCGAAGGATTTACCCGCGCACGACCCTGTGAAGAAGATTCTGCAGGAGGCGGCGCAGGCGGGGAATGAGGCGAAAGGCAAGCGGCTTGCGGCCCAGCTCACGCCGCAGATGACCGCGCTGGGCGGGGCGACGGCGGCGGTGGTCTCGACGGGGACACAGGTGGCGGGTGTGTTGAGCGAACGCCTGTCTGTCCAGCGCGGGGGAGACGGCCAGAGCGGATTTGTCCAGAGTGGATTTGCGACCGGGGGCGAGGGGCTGGACAGGGCTTTCTGGCTCAAGCCGTTTGGCAGTCGGGGCAAACAGGCGAAGGACAAAAAACAGAGGATTGACGGTTATGACACCTCTGCACGGGGCCTTGCGGTGGGTGTGGATGCGCCTGTGGGGGAACGGGGTCGTGTGGGGACGGCTCTGGCCTATAGCACCAGCCGGATGACGGGCAAGGGTGTTGGCGAGGACAAGACGGATGTCAGGAGCTGGCAGGTTTCTGTTTACGGGGATTACAGCACGGGGCGTTATTATGTGGACGGTCAGGTGGGCGTCGGGCGCAATGATGTGAGCACGACCTCGCGTGTGGCGGGTTTGAGGCGCAAGTCGGCTTATGACACGACCAGCCTGACGGCCTCTGTGGGCGGGGGTGTGCCAATTAACCTTGATGCGAGCACGACGCTGACCCCGACGGCGGGTCTGTCGTGGACGCGGGTGGGATCGGCGAAATACACCACGACGGGGGCGTTGAGCCTGAACCAGAAGATCAAGGTGGGGTCGATTGATGCGGTTGTGGGCACGCTGGGCACCCGCCTGCACAAAGAGATCACCCGGGGGAACGGCACCCTTGTTCCCGTGGCGCGTGTGGGGCTGTCCTATGACTTTGCGGGGGAGCAAACGACGGCACGCGGCCGGTTCACCGGCGGAGGCTCCCGCTTTACGGTCAAGGGGGCGAAGGTCAAAAAGCTGTCAGGCACCGCAGGGGTGGGCCTGAGCTATAATGCCCCGCGCTGGTCAATTGGTGCGGACTATGACCTGAGTGCCCGCCCCGGCTACACGGGCCACAGTGCCCGCCTGAATGCCAGGGTCAAGTTCTGACCCACCCTGTGAACTTGACCTAACGGCAGCCCCGAAAGGCAACAGCCTTTCGGGGTTCTGTCTTGAATGGGGATGGCTCCCACTGGCGCAGGAAAAATGCGCCCCCCATCCTTCATCGCGTTCTGTGCAACCCTGCGCTGTTTGTTGATGCGCGTGCAACTTGTCTTGTTTGTGCGCGTGCAACACGATTTATTTATGCGTGTGCAACATTATCTATGCGTGTGCAACACGACGGCTGTGTCGGTGTATTGTCTCTCACACGCGAGCAACGCTCAAGCCCTTGATCCCCACCCCATCGTCCGGGGCGTCAGGATGCTTTGGGTTTGCGCGTTCAACAAACTGTTTTGGATTTGCGTGTGCAAAGGCGCAACAGAGATCGGACTGTGCCTTAACTGCGGCGACGACGGCGGCGTCCACCGCCCTCGCGGTCGGGGGTGGGTTCGCGGTATTTTTGAATCCATTTCAGGCAGTCCCGATCTTTGTTGAGCAGAACATCTGCCGCCAGAACGGCACCCATGTCTTCGCTGTGGAGTGGGTTCATAATGGCCGATGTCATGCCCGCCGCCGCCGCCATGGACAGGAAATGGGCGTTAATGCCGTGGCGAAACGGCAGGCCAAAGGATATGTTCGATGCCCCGCAGGTGGTATTGACCTTTAATTCATTTTTCAAACGCCCCAACAGCGCAAAGACCTGTTTTCCGGCGGTTCCCATGGCCCCGACAGGCATGACCAGCGGGTCAACAACAACGCGGTCGTGGCTGATGCCATGATCGGCGGCGCGTTCAACGATTTTTTGAGCAACGGCATAGCGTATGTCGGGGTCTTCGGAAATGCCGGTTTCGTCGTTGGAAATGGCCACAACGCAGGCATCATATTTTTTGACGAGGGGCAACACCCGTTCAAGTGAGTCGTCCTCCCCCGTGACGGAGTTGACCAATGCGCGTCCTTTGTAAACAGACAATCCGGCCTCGAGCGCGTCGATGATCGAGGAATCAATCGACAGCGGCAGGTCTGTCAATTCCTGAACCAGTGTGATGGCCTCTGCCAGAATTTTTGGTTCGTCGGCGAGGGGGATTCCGGCGTTGACATCCAGCATTGTCGCCCCTGCCCCGATTTGGGCGAGGGCATCGGCACGCACGCGACTATAGTCCCCCGCCGCCATTTCTTCGGCGAGTTTCTTTCGCCCTGTGGGGTTGATGCGTTCGCCAATAATGCAAAAGGGTTCATCAAAACCGATGACCACTTCCTTTCGGTCGGATGAAACAACGGTGCGTGTCATGGTTTTTTCCCTTTAGCGTTTTGCTTTAGTCAATGCTGGCGTTGACTGTAAAGCCTTTGCCTGCTGAATCCAATGTAAAATCACCCGCGACAACGGCGTTGCACCATTGCGCGGAGCGTTTAAGTCCGCCGAGCGGGTAGAGGTGCGCGGTAGTGATCTGGCAGGCGGGGTCTGTGGCGGCGTAGTTTGCCAGGTCCACGACGAGCCGATCCGGGGCGTTGACCCGCATCAGCTTTGCAATGTTTTTCGCCTGACGGGTCAAAACGCGCAACGACGGGCCAACGCCGCAGGCCCTGGCATGACCGATCAGTGTTTTCATCGTTGCTAACCCCGGCAAGCCGATATGAACAGGCAGTCTGTTGCCATCGGCGTTGATGGCTTTGTCCCACGCGATGACCGGGGCCGCGTCGAAACAAAATTGTGTAGTGATGTAGAGCGTTGCGTCGGTGCGCCCGGCAAAGCTGTTTTTCCAGGCCAGAGCCTGTTTGAGGGCCGTCTCACTAATGTCCGGGCTTCCTTCGGGGTGGCCCGCGACCCCGATGGAGGTAAAGCCATAGCGATCAAACAGCCCCGTTTCCAACAGTTGCATCGAATCCGTAAAATCCCCCACAGGTTGCGCCAGTCCCCCGCCGAGCACAACGGCGTGGGTGATCCCCGCATCCTGAAGCTGTTTGAGGTTGTCATCCAGAAAAGTCCGCGAGGGAATGGCCCGCGCGGCAAAGTGCGGCATGGGAATAAAGCCTTCGTCCCTGAGCCGTTTTGCAGTGGCCTGGGTATGGGCAAAATCAGAACCGGGTAAAAACGTCACCGAGACCTTGCACCCTGCGGGCAGGTGCAGGCGGTGGTCGGGTATGCGCGCCGACGACCCGGGGGTAGTTTCCAGCGTAAAATCACGCATAAAATCCATGATGCGCGTTTTGATGACTCCCGTATCAACGTCTGGCATCTTGTCTCTTTTCATCTTTCATGATTGTTTGACGTTCAAACGGATAGGGATGACCTGTGTTCGGGTGTTCCATAGCTTAAGTGTCTGCAATGTCATACAGGATTGTCTTTGCAGGGTCATTTTCTTTTTTTACGGGGACATTATTTTTTATTTGATCGGGGGGGGGGGTAACATTGTCCGGGAAGTTGATCCGTCAGGCCGGATTCCCATGATGACACGGTTGCACTGCCGCGTTTTGCGCGCGCGGATGGTCGTGCCATGTTTGTGCCTTCGCAACGACATCATATTATTTTTACGTGAATTTTCTAAACAGTCCCGCGCGATCAAAATAGCGTTCGAGTGTTTCCATGCGCGGGCGCACTTCGGGCCAGTTTGATTCTTGAATCTGGGCAATGACGCTTTCGACGAGGAGCATCAGGGTCGTATTGGAATCCCAGGCAGAGGGGGCCTCGATCTGGCAATTAAAGCTGTGTCGGGCGTGCCGGGCAATGGGGGATTGCCACTGGTCGGTAAAGAGAATGATCTCCGCCCCGCGCTCGTTGGCCATTTCCGCCATCCGCAACAGCGGGGTTTCATAACGACGAATATCAAACAGAACCAGAATATCGCCCGTTGCCATGTCCAGTAGATTATGCGGCCAAGCGTTGGCGATGGATTGAATGGCGGTCACAGTCGGGCGCAAAACCTGGAGATGTAAAAAAAGATAATCCGCCAGGGTGCGCGTAATCCGCCCCCCTGCGATATAGATCTGTCGGTTGCAATCGGCCATGAGTACGCAACTTTGTTCAAAATCAGCGACGTTGATCTGGGCCAATGATTGGCGAATATTGGCAATGACACGTTCGGTCAGGCGGTTGAGGATATGGCTATCCGGTGCGCTCCCGACCCAGTGGTTATATTTTGCGATGGGGCTGGTGAGTGTTGCATCCAGTTCGGCGCGCACGGCGGCCTGAAAAGCAGGAAAACCCCGAAAGCCCAGTTTTTGCACCATCCGTGCCACAGTGGGTGTGGAGACGCGGGCCTGTCGGGCCACCGCCGTAATGCTCCCCAGGGCCGAAACCGGATAACCCGCGAGCAAAGAGGTGACAAGCTGGCGTTCCGCGCGGGTCAGGTCGTCGTAGGCCCGCTGCAAAATGTCGGGGATGGTGGTTTGGGTCTGTGACAAGGTGCTGTCTTCCTGAACAAAATCTATGGGATTCTGCCGCTATTGTGACGGATAGACAAAAGCCGGAAAAGAAAAGAAAGAGAAAAAATATTGACAGAAACCTTAAATTAGAAGAAATATCTTCATAATGTCAAAACAAGTCGCGTGCCGGGGGATCATTGAATGAATGCACAGACACGACAGCGCGAAGACCCGGAGTGTGACAGCCGGGAACATGATGGCCGGGAATGTGACGGTCGGGGATTGACAGAGCTGAGAAACAGTGGCCTTCCGGCGTCGTTGGCCCGCGATGACTCTGACGTTGCGGTTGTTGGCTGTCTCAATCCCGGGGGGGCGTCGCGGTTTCTTTTGGTCTGTGAACATGCCTCCTGTGATATTCCGCCGGATTATGATGATTTGGGCCTGCCTGCGGCGGATCGTTTCAGCCATGCTGTTTGGGATCCGGGGGCGATTGAGCTTGCCGTGCGCATGGGGGATGTTCTGGATGCGCGGGTGATTGCGGGGAAGGTTTCGCGCCTTGTCTATGATCTCAACAGGCCCCCTGATGACCCGCAGGCCATGCGTGTACAGAGCGAACGGATTGGTGTGCCGGGCAATCGTGGTCTGGATGTGACGACCCGCCGCGCCCGGGTGGAGGCCATCTATAACCCCTTTTGCGCGGTGGTGGAGCGGGCGATGGGGCCAGCGACCATTTTGGTCACGATTCACAGCTTTACCCCCGTTTTTAACGGGCAGGCCCGCCGTGTTGACATTGGTATTTTGCATGATGCGGATGCGCGTTTGGCCGATGCTCTGCTGGATTCGGCGGGGCAGTTCACGACGGCAGAGGTCGCGCGGAATTGTCCCTATGGGCCAGCGGACGGGGTGATGCACACGCTCAAACGCCACGGCCTGAAAAATGCGCGCCCCCACGTGATGCTGGAAATTCGCAATGACCTGATTGCAACGCCTGCACAGCAGGCGGCAATGGCCCGTTGCCTTGCCGCGTGGTTAAGCCATGCCGCAAAACAGATCAAAGGGGAGTGTTCGCCGTGATAGGTCGCGTTGTCTGTTGTCTGGAAGCGTTGAACCGCCGCATCGGGCGGGTGGCGATGTATGGGGTGTTCGTGATCATGGCGATTTTGTTGTGGTCGTCGGTGTCAAAGACCTTTTTCATGCCGTCGCTCTGGACGCTGGAGGTCGCGCAGTTTGCCATGGTGGCCTATTACATTATTGGCGGGCCTTACGCGCTCCAGATGGGGGCGCATGTGCGGATGGACTTATTTTATGGCGGCTGGTCTGTGCGTCGTCGGGCATGGGTGGATGCGCTGACGGTTGTGGTGTTGATTTTTTATCTGGCGGTTTTGCTTTATGGGGCCATCGATAGCACCGGCTATGCGCTCCAATACAACGAGCGTAGTCCGACCGCGTGGCGTCCGGTGCTCTGGCCGATCAAGATCGTGATGTGTGTGGGCTTTGTCCTGATGATTGGACAGGCCCTCTGCGCCCTTTACCGCGATATTGAAACCATTCGGGCAAAGGAAAGATCCAATGTCCTATGAGGTCATCGCCCTGTTGATGTTTTCGACTATGATGCTGATGCTCATAACCGGGCAGCGTGTCTTTGGGGCCATTGGGGCTGTGGGGGCCATTGCGGCCTTGACGTTGTGGGGGACAGGGGGGTCGGATATTCCCTTTTCATCGGCGATGAAGCTGATGAAGTGGTATCCCCTTTTGACCCTGCCGATGTTTATTTTCATGGGCTATGTGTTGTCTGAATCGAAAATTGCCGATGATCTCTATCGCATGTTTCACGTCCTGATGGGGGGGATGCCGGGGGGATTGGCGGTGGGAACTATTATTTTGATGGTTCTGGTGTCTGCCATGAATGGGCTATCTGTTGCGGGCATGGCGATTGGGGCGACTATCGCCCTGCCGGAACTGTTGCGCCGGGGTTATGATAAACGCATGGTCACGGGCGTTGTGCAGGCGGGGTCGTCGCTGGGAATTCTGGTGCCGCCGTCCGTTGTCCTGGTGCTTTATGCGATGATTGCGCGCCAGCCCGTTGGACAGCTCTGGCTGGCGGGAGTCTTGCCCGGTTTGATGATGGCGGCCCTGTTTGTCGTTTATATTGTTGTCCGCTGTCGTCTTCGGCCCGAACTCGGGCCGGTGCTGTCGGTGCGTGAACGCGGGGCGTTGTCGTCTGCGGAACGCTATCGCTTGCTCCGTGCGGGATTATTGCCGTTCATAATTTTTGCCGTGATGATCGTTCCCTTTGTCAAGGGCTGGACGTCGCTGGTTGAGTCCTCTGCCATCGGGGCCCTGGCGGCCTTTGGCGCGGCGGTGGTCAAGGGGCGGATGACACGGGCAGTTTTTGAAACCTCCATGCGTGAGACCCTGGGCATTTCCTGTATGTTCATGTGGATTATTCTTGCGGCCCTGGGCTTTGGGGCCGTCTTTGACGGTTTGGGCGCCGTGCGGGCGATTGAGGGGTTCTTTACCCGACAGCTTGGCCTGAGTCCGTGGATGATCCTGATCCTGATGCAACTGTCTTTTTTGCTGATGGGAACCTTTTTGGATGATACGGCTATGTTGGTGATTGTCGCCCCGCTTTATGTGCCGTTGGTTCAGGCCCTGGGCTTTGATCTGATCTGGTATGGTGTGCTCTATACCATCACCACCCAGATTGCCTATATGACCCCGCCTTTTGGCTATAACCTCTTTTTGATGCGAGCGATGGCCCCGCCAGAGATTACCTTGCGTGATATTTATGGCTCGATCCTGCCCTTTGTGGCGGTGATGCTCCTGGCTTTGGCTGTGGTGATGGTTTTTCCCGGGATTGCGCTGTGGTTGCCCGAAACAGTCTATGCCCGATAACAGAAATCCGTACAAAACGGATCATTATCCTATTGATAAAAAAAGGAAAAATGCTATGACTACGACACGACGAGGCTTTGTGAAAGGGGCGGCCCTGGCAGTTCCTGCGGCAGTGATTGCAGGTGCTCCGGCGATTGCCCGGTCTAAAATCCGTTGGCGGATGCAGACCTATGCGGGGGCCGCCCTGGCAGAACATGTCATCACGCCTGCGATTGACAGCTTTAATAAAATTGCCGGCGATGAAATGGAAATCGAGCTGTTCTATGCCGACCAGCTTGTCCCGACGGGCGAACTGTTCCGCGCGATGCAAAAGGGAACGATTGACGCGGTGCAATCGGATGATGATTCCATGGCTTCCCCGACCGAAGTCACAGTTTTCGGAGGCTATTTTCCCTTTGCCAGCCGCTATTCTCTGGATGTCCCTGTGCTTTTTAACCAATACGGACTCAAGGAAATCTGGGATGCGGAATATTCTAGGGTCGGTGTGAAGCATATTTCTGCGGGGGCGTGGGATCCTTGCCACTTTGCCACTGTCGATCCAATCAATTCTCTGGATGATCTCAAGGGCAAGCGTGTCTTTACCTTCCCCACTGCGGGGCGGTTCCTCAGCCAGTTTGGCGTCGTGCCTGTGACCTTGCCATGGGAAGATATCGAGGTCGCCGTCCAAACAGGTGAACTGGATGGCATTGCCTGGTCCGGCATTACCGAAGACCACACAGTGGGCTGGGCTGATGTGACCAACTATTTCCTGACCAATAATATTTCCGGGGCGTGGGCGGGGTCTTTCTTTGCCAATATGGAACGCTATCAGGAGTTGCCGGATCACCTCAAGGAACTATTGAATGTTTGTCTGGATAGTTCGCATTACTATCGCCAGTGGTGGTATTGGGGCGGTGAGGCCTCTTTGCGGGTGAACAGTGATAAAATGGAATTGACCAGCATTCCCGATGCCGAATGGGCGCAGGTCGAAGCCGCCGCTGTCAGGTTTTGGGATGAGATTGCCGCTGAGTCCGAAACCAGGGCAAAGGTCGTTGAAATTATCAAACGATACAACGCCGATATGCAAAAGGCTGGACGCCCCTATCGTTATAGCTGATTGTATTCGCGCCGCCCCCTCCCGCGTGGGGGGGGCGGTTTTTGTCTTTTAAAGGAGTTTTAAAAATGACCGCGCCGCTGTCCTTTGATGACTTGAAAACCCTGGTTGACGAGGGGGCCATTGATACAGTTCTGGCCTGTTTGGTGGATATGCAGGGGCGGCTGATGGGCAAGCGGTTCCACGCCCGTCACTTTGTCGAATCAGCATGGGAAGAAACGCACTGTTGTAATTATCTGCTGGCGACTGATCTGGAGATGACGACGGTTTCAGGGTACAAGGCGACAAGCTGGGCGGCGGGCTATGGCGATTATGTGATGACACCGGAGATCAGCACCCTGCGGCTGATGCCCTGGCTTGAGGGAACGGCGATGGTGTTGTGTGATGTGCGCGATCATCACAACCACGGCGAGATTGCCCATTCGCCGCGTGCGCTGTTGAAAAAACAACTCGCGCGTCTGCAGGGCCTCGGGTTTCAGGCCATGACGGCGACGGAACTGGAATTTTTCTATTTTGAACAATCTTTTGACCAGCTTCGCGCCGATGGCTACCGCGATCTCAAACCCCTCTCGGGTTTTAACCAGGACTATAATATTCAACAGACCACCCGCGAAGAATTTTTATTGCGTCCTTTGCGTAATCACCTCGTCCATGCCGGTATTCCGGTTGAATGTACCAAGGGCGAGGCCGAAACCGGACAGGAAGAACTCAACATTCGCTATGGTGATGCCCTGGACTGTGCCGATTGGCACACGATCGCCAAGCAAGCGATTAAGGATACGGCCTGGCAACAGGGTCACGCCGTGACCTTTTTGCCCAAGTGGCATCATGCAAAAGTCGGCTCGTCATCCCATATTCACCAGTCGCTCCGGTTTTCGGATGGACGCCCGGCCTTTTACGATCCGGACCGACCGCTTGGCATGTCGGAAACGATGGAACACTATGTGGCGGGATTGTTGGCCTATGCCCCCGATATGATGGTATTTCTGGCCCCTTATGTGAATAGTTACAAGCGTTTTTGCGCGGGTAGTTTTGCCCCGACGCGTGTGGCGTGGTCGCCGGATAACCGCACCGCTGCCTTTCGGCTTTGCGGGGCAGGAACACAGGCCATCCGCATGGAATGTCGCGTGGGAGGATCAGATTTAAATCCCTATCTGGCCATCGCCGCCCAGCTTGCCGCAGGGATCAAGGGGATTGAGGATAGGCTCCCCCTGCCCCCGATGGCAGAGGGAGACCATTATGCGGCAGGACAGGATCACGGGGGAATGCCAACGACACTTCGTGCGGCCCATCGCGCGCTGCAACAATCGGATTTTTTGCGCGCGGCCTTTGGCGCGGATGTGGTCGATCACTACGCCCGGGCGGCAGAGTGGGAATGTGAGTCCTTTGACGCTGTTGTGACGGATTATGAAATCCTGCGCGGTTTCGAGCGTGCTTGAGCACGGATATTTTAAGCCTGCTTGAGCACGGATATTTTAAGCGTGCCTAAAAGTGATAAGGAGTCTGTGATGACGGAATTTGTAACCTGCTATTCGCCGATTGATGGCTCTCTTTACGCGCGTCGTCCGGTTTTATCGGTGGTACAGGCCACAGATGCCGTGCGCCGGGCGCGCAGTGCCAGCCATGCCTGGGCCGCGCGGCCTTTGGCAGAACGGGTTGCCCTGGTGCGCGAAGGGGTGGCGCGTGTGGGGGCGATGACGGAGGAAATCGTGCCCGAACTGGCCCATCAGATGGGGCGTCCCGTGCGCTATGGCGGTGAATTTTCCGGCTTTAAAGAGCGGGCGGACTATATGGCCACGTTGGCCCCGCAGGCTCTGGCTCCGGTTGAGGTTGCAGATGATGCAGAGGTCAAACGCTGTATCAAACGGGTTCCGCAGGGGGTTGTTTTGGTGGTTGCCCCGTGGAACTATCCCTATATGACGGCGGTGAACACCGTTGTTCCGGCCCTGTTGGCGGGCAATGCCGTTTTGCTCAAGGCCGCGAGTCAGACCCTGTTGACGGGAGAGCGGATGGTGCGGGCCTTTGTCGCGGCGGGTATTCCCGAAGATGTCTTTCAGAATGTGTTCCTTGACCATGGGACGACGGCTGATTTGATTGCGGCGCGGTCTTTTGATCTGGTCAATTTTACGGGGTCTGTCGCAGGGGGGCAGGCAATGGAACGCGCGGCGGCGGGCACCTTTAGTGCCGTTGCGACAGAATTGGGCGGTAAAGACCCCGCCTATGTTATGAACGATGCCGATCCAGAAGCCGCCGCACAGGGACTTATGGACGGGGCCTTGTTCAATTCCGGGCAGTGTTGTTGCGGGATTGAGCGCATCTATGTTCATGAACAATGTTATGATGATTTTCTCGAACGCGCGGTGGCGATCACCCGACGGCACAGCCTGGGCAATCCGCTTGATCCTGCGACGACACTTGGCCCTATGGCCCACGTTCGCTTTGCCGCGACGGTGCGTGAACAGGTGGGCGCGGCCTTGTCTGCGGGGGCCAGAGGCTTGATTGATCCGGCAGACTTCCCCGCAGATGATGGCGGAGCCTATGTGATGCCACAGATTTTGGTCGATGTGGATCACGATATGGCGGTGATGCGCGAAGAAAGCTTCGGCCCCGTTGTCGGCGTGATGAAGGTCAGGGATGATGCCGAGGCCGTGGCCCTGATGAATGATAGTGATTTCGGGCTGACGGCGTCTCTCTGGACAGCGGATCGCGACCGTGCCGACTCTGTGGGGATGCAGATTGAAACGGGAACGGTTTTCATGAACCGTTGTGACTACCTTGACCCCGCCCTGTGTTGGAGCGGATGTAAGGACACAGGGCGGGGTGCGGGATTATCTGTTTTCGGCTTTCACGCTGTCACCCGCCCCAAGTCCTTTCACCTCAAATCAATTTAAAGGCCATATCATGATGTTTGCAAACTGGTCTTATCCGACAGAAATCCGTTTTGGCGCGGGCCGCCTGCGCGAATTGGCGGATGTTTGTCATGCGGCGGGCATAACGCGCCCCCTGCTTGTGACCGACAGGGGACTGGCACCTTTGCCCGTGACAGAACAGGCTCTTTGCGTCCTTGATAATGCCGGGCTGGGGCGGGCGGTTTTTTCCGATGTTGATCCGAACCCCGATGACAATAACGCGGCGGCGGGCGTGGCCTGCTACCACGCGGGCGGGCATGACGGGATCATTGCCTTTGGCGGGGGATCCGGACTTGATCTGGGAAAGGTCGTGGCCCTGATGGCGGGGCAGACGCGCCCGATTTGGGATTTTGAAGATCGCGAGGACTGGTGGACGCGCGCGGATGCAGACGCTATTGCGCCGGTGATTGCCGTGCCGACAACGGCGGGAACGGGATCAGAGGTCGGGCGGGCCTCTGTGGTGACAAATTCACAAACGCACGAGAAAAAAATTATTTTTCACCCGAAAATGCTTCCTGTGACAGTGATTTGTGACCCGGAATTGACGGTTGGACTGCCGCAATCCATCACAGCGGGAACGGGCATGGATGCCTTTGCCCACTGTTTGGAAGCCTTTTGCTCACCCCGCTATCACCCCATGAGTCAGGGCATTGCGCTTGAAGGACTGCGCCTGGTCATGGATTATCTGCCCCGGGCCTATGCCGATGGCACTGACCTTGAGGCCCGCGCCCATATGATGTCCGCCGCCGCCATGGGGGCCGTCGCCTTTCAAAAGGGACTGGGGGCTATTCATGCCCTCTCGCATCCCGTCGGGGCCTTGCACAATACCCACCACGGTACAACCAATGCTGTTGTCATGCCCATGGTTTTGGCCTTTAATCGACCGGTGATTGATGACCGCCTGGCGCAGGCGGCCGCCTATCTGTCCCTATCAGGGGGGGCAGATGGATTTTGTCAGGCCGTTGATGAGTTGCGACGCACCCTGTCCATCCCCGAAACCTTAAGTGGATTGGGGGTTCAAGACCCCGATTGGGATCGGTTGGTGCGCGGGGCGGTGACGGATCCCTCTGCGGCGGGGAATCCGGTTGAATTAACCACCGAAAACACGCGCCAGCTGTTTGAGTCGTGTTTCGGGTAAAAATTCTGCTTGAACTGCGGGGGGTTCTGCGCGAAATTCTGGCCTTTCGTCGGTGCAGTGCGCGAGTAAGTCAATCAGTGGGCCTGTAGTTCAGTTGGTCAGAACCCTCCGCTCATAACGGAGTTGTCGCAGGTTCGAGTCCTGCCGGGCCCACCATTTTTTGCGCCCTGTGCCTCTCGTGCGTGGAACAGGAGCCGTAATGCCCAGGACGGTTTTTATTGATGGGGAGGCCGGGACGACGGGCCTTCAGGTGCGGCGGCGTCTTGAGGGGCGGCGTGATATTGAACTGCTGTCCATTGATCCTGTCAGGCGTAAAGACCCCCGCTATCGCAAAGATCTCCTCAATACGGCTGATCTGGTTATCCTGTGCCTGCCCGATGAGGCCGCGCGCGAGGCCGTGGGGCTGATTGAAAATCCCCGAACACGGGTCATTGATGCCAGTACAGCCCACCGCGTCGCCGCAGGATGGGATTACGGCTTTGCCGAAATGACCCCGGATCATGCCGCGCGTCTGGGCCAGTCAAAGCGCGTCAGCAATCCGGGGTGCTATCCGACTGGCGCGATTGCCCTGATTCGCCCCCTCGTTGATGCCGGACTCCTGGCGGCTGATACCCTGGTGACGATCAATGGGGTTTCCGGCTATTCCGGGGGGGGAAAGGCCCTCATTGCGGTACACGAAAAAGAAGACGTCGAACCTTACGGGGCCTATGGGCTTGGACTGCAACACAAGCACGTTCCTGAAATGACCCGGCATAGTCGTTTGCGCGTTGCGCCTGTCTTTGCACCTGCGGTGGGGCACTACCTCCAGGGGATGCTGGTTTCTGTGCCGCTCCATACGCGGCAGGGAGATTTTTCACCAGAGTCTCTGCATGCGGTCTTGTTCCGACATTATGCAGGGTCTGCGTTCGTTGTGGTCAGGCCGCTGAATGATGAGAGCGCGCTCACGCGCGGTCTGTTCTTGCGCCCGGACGCGCTCAACGGGACGAACAGGCTTGAACTGTTCGTCTATGGTCACAGTGACCAGATTCTGTTGGTGGCGCGTTTGGACAACCTTGGCAAGGGGGCATCGGGCGCGGCGGTTCAAAATATGAACCTGATGCTGGGTCTGGAGCAGACGGCGGGCCTGATCGCCTGACCTGCGCCCTGTTTGGTCTCAGGCGATGACGTCAATATGCCCGTCTGTGCTGTCAGCGTGGTCGTCGCTGTGTTTGTCGCTGTCAAAGTCATGGCCGCGCGCCACCCGCGCCTTTGTGATGTCTTCGACAGCACGGCGGTTGTCGGTTTTGGCATGACTGGTTTTTTTCGATGAATTATCCGCCGGTACAATCGGACTGACAAGCGGCTGGACACTCGAAGGAATGGGAACGACAGACATTTGTGATCTCCTCCCGATTTTTTGATTTTTCTCTGGACACAAGAGAAAAAATCCAGTTTACCCTATTGATCACGCAAAAGTCAATCTTCTTCATTCTTTGTTAGGAAAGACCCGACCTGTGACACCGGATGACATGACCAGACTGGAAAAATATCTTCAAGGCGTTTTTTCCAACACCGACCTTGCCCTTGATCGTTCAACCCGGAAATCGGACTCTGTTGAGGTGACCTGTGCGGGTGAATTTATCGGCGTTGTTTACCGTGACGAGGAAGACGGCGAGCTGTCTTTTTCATTCAACATGGCGATTCTGTCCGAAGACTTGCCGCCCGCGTGATCTTTGCCGGGGTTTTGATTTTTGCCGGGATTTTTCGCGGCGTTGTGTCACTTTTCCATTGCCCTTTGGAAAAAGGGCGTTATATATCACCCTTGGTTCGGGTGTTATGACCACCCTGCACCTGGTGAGTATCGCGCCGGGTGATGCAAAATACACCGAAATGATGGGCGGTCGTGGCGGAAGTGGTAGACGCGCAACGTTGAGGTCGTTGTCCGGGTTTCCGGGTGGAGGTTCAAGTCCTCTCGACCGCACCATGTCCTTTAAGTTGATTTGAAATTGCGGTTGTGGCGGAATTGGTAGACGCGCTAGCTTCAGGTGCTAGTTCCCGTAAGGGAGTGGAGGTTCAAGTCCTCTCAACCGCACCATTTTATGCGAAGCCGACTGGTATTGCTTTTTTCCCTGAAATAAAATTGACCGAAGTTGATTTTCAGCCATGTGGAGAAAATTTGAACAGGTTGGGGAAATCTTTTGCGGGCCGGGAGGGGGCGGAATCGGCGCGTCCCCGGGTTCTTTTCCGGACAGGATCAAACATGCGTGGGCTATTGAGAGCGACGGGGACAGTTGCGCCCGCGACCGTGATCATATTGCCCGATCGGGGATCAGGCGTTTGGAATCGAAGAACCGCCAATAGTCGTTCATGCAGATGTTGATGATGAACAGATTGATTTAGGCGATCCGCGAAAGAGCCGGACGTCAAACCTTTCCCGACGGGCTTAAGGGCGTGACAGTCATCTGCGATGCCGTGCTTGCGACTCTCAATTGGGGTACATATGATTTTGTTGCGCCGGATAGAGAACGGGCGGACATTTTGTGACAGAGGTGAAGAACTGTGTTTCACTCGAATTTAAAAAAAGGTGACGTTGATTTTGTTCCCGGGTCTCTTCTGAAGGATGCACAGCGTGAGTGAACAGCACGGCAAGGATAATAACCGTTCTCGTGTCGGTATCTGGAGCAGGTTGCGCTATTATAGCCTATCCCATATAGAATGATTCAATTTGGAAGAGTTGTTCAATGGAGTAAAGGAGTTGTTTTCTGACGGCTTTGATAGAGGCCCATTTTTGTTCGATGGGGTTAAGGTCAGGGGAATAAGGGGGCAGGAAGAGCAAGGTATGCCGTGCTTTTCGGATGATATTTTGCGTATCCTGGCACTTGTGAAATGTTGCGTTATCCATGACGATGACAGGGTTTTCAGGAAGCCGGGGCAGCAAATCCTGTTTGACCCATGCGGTGAAAATATAGCCAATCCATTATAATCTGCTTATACTTTATGGATGACGTATTCATCAGATTTCTGCGGTAAGGTTTTATCTGTCCGCAGAGCGAGTATCGAAGTTCGATATTTCGAAAATTAACTTGATGTTCGGAGAGTTCGGGCTATATTGTTGGCAACACGCCCCCCACGCCTCTCTTTGATGCGCACCAGGGGGGTCTTTGTTTGGTGGAAGAACATTGACAAGGGTCTTCGAAAAACCGGCTAAAAATATTGAAGAACTGACAACCTCTGTGAAGAACGCGGTCTCAATATCGATAACCGGGATAAAGCACGTAAGTTCTTTCAATACGCTGGTTATTATCGGCTTTCCGGTTATATGCTTCCTTTTCAGAAGAAAAAACACGGTGGCGACACCCATGATTTCGTCGATGGAACAACCATCAACGATGTCATTAACCTCTACATTTTTGATCGTAAACTGCGCCTTCTGGTCATGGATGCGGTAGAGCGAATCGAAGTCGCAATTCGATCCGTTATCTCAGACACAATGAGCGTAGCGTATGATCCACATTGGTTTGCAGATTCAGCTAATTTCAAGGAAGCGTTCGATCATGCCAACTTTATGGAGAAGGTCGATGAAACGGTGAAAAAAGTCGGACAACATCAAACTTTCATCAAGCATTATCATGGCAACTACGACGATCCACCCTATCCGCCGAGTTGGATGCTATTTGAAATCCTTCACTTTGGGACAGTTTCAAAGATTTACAGTTCACTACCCCTTCCTCACCAGAAGGAAATCGCGAAACATTTTGGAGTCCACTACAAGGTTCTAACGTCGTGGCTTCACACAATTTCATCGCTCAGAAATATATGCGCCCACCATGCGCGCTTATGGAACCGCGTATTTGGTATTTCTCCAAAAAGGGTAAATACCCTGAAGGGTCATTTTGAACGAAACGATCGATTTTATGCCCAGATAGTAGCGATCAAAATCCTTCTAGACAAAATTACGGGGCACTCACTTTGGGCCAAAAAACTGAAAGACTTGCTCGACGATTATCCTGAGGTTCCCCAAAAACATATGGGTTTCATCGAGAATTGGGAACAAACCGACCTATGGTTTGGCCCCGACCCTTAAAACCAATTGTCACGCCGACCTAACCGCACCAAGACCAGCCTTCTCACGCTCCAACTGCATCTTCTTGCGATGCTTCAGCAAATCCAGCTCGCCTTGCATCACTGCGATGTCGCGTTCCTGATTAGCCTTCAGTATTTGAAGCTGGACACCCGTATTAACCTGGCGTGATGAGCGATTTTGTGATTTTATGTTCTTCGTGTTTTTTTGAGGGGCGGAGAGGTTTTTTCAGTCTGTCAGATCACCTTGACCGGATCAGCAAGGACGGTGATCCTCTGGAGGTTCTCGACGCCACCTTGTCCATCGTATTCAGGGTTAACCCTGAATACGATGGACAAGGTGGCATGAGCCTGTCATGCATAAAAAGCTAACTCCCTGGTGGAGCCAGATATGGGAGAGGAGCAGATCATCAACGTTCCCATGTTGGTATCAAAATTCGATTCTATAGTTTATGAGGGGGAAATCAGGCCTGTTATTGAAGAAATTATGCTACAGAGCAGGGTCGAGTTTAGTGTTGAAGAGGAAAATAGCGGTGTGCTGGCGTTTAATTTTGCCCCTTCCTAAGGTGGGGTAATATATATAAATTCCTATGATTTTGTTGCGCCGGATAGAGAACGGGCTGACATTTTATGACAGAGGTGAAGAACTGTGTTTCACTCGAATTTGGAAAAAAGGTGCAGTTGATTTTGTTCCGGGGTCTCTTCTGAAGGATGCACAGCGTGAGTGAACAGCACGGCAAGGATAATAACCGTTCTCGTGTCGGTATCTGGAGCAGGTTGCGCTATTATTTTTTTGCGGGTGTGTTGGTGACGGCCCCGCTGGGTTTGACGTTCTGGCTGGTGTGGCGGTTTGTGACCTTTGTTGATGCACAGGTGCGCCCCTATATCCCCGCGCGCTGGAATCCCGAAAGCTATCTGCCCTTTGGTTTGCCGGGGCTGGGGTTGGTGGTGCTCTTTCTCGTGCTGGTTTTTATCGGTTTTATCGGCGGGGGACTGTTTGGGCGTTTTGTCACCCGCACGAGTGAACGCATTGTGGCGCGTTTGCCCGTGGTGCGGTCGATTCATAGCTGGATCAAGCAGGTTACAGAAACGGTTTTATCGCGCAAGGCTGCGGCCTTTCGCGAGGTTGTCCTGGTTGAATATCCCTGTCGCGGGGCGTGGGCGGTGGGCTTTGTCACGGGACAGACAAAGGGCGAGGTTCAGGATCTGACCACAGAGACGGTGGTCAATGTCTTTGTCCCCGCGACCCCGAACCCGACAACGGGGTTTTTGCTCTTCATTCCGGTCTGTGATTTGCACACTCTGAACATGAGTGTCGAAGAAGGCATCAAGCTGGTCATTTCCGGCGGAATTGTCACGCCCGAGGTTCTCAGGGAAATTCAGGAAAAAGATCAGGCCAAAGACGGCAGGCAAGAGGCGGAAAAACCGCCTAAAAAATCAAAAAAGCGCACAACAGGGGTGCGGCGGTACTGGTTCCGGTTTTTGTTACGGGTGCGCAATGCGTTTTTTACGGGTTTGTTGATGACGGTTCCCATCGGGCTTTCTGTGTGGCTGGTTTGGGAAATGTTTGGCTTTATTGATACGCAGGCCATGGCCTATCTGCCCCGGGCCTGGCGACCGGAACACTATTTGCCCGTTGCCTTGCCCGGTGCGGGTGTGGTTGGTCTGTTTGTTTTTTTTGTTCTGGCGGGGGTTCTGGCGGCGGGTCTTTTGGGGCGGACGTTGATTAGGGTCAGTGAGTCTGTGCTTGACCGGATGCCGATTGTGCGCGGGCTATACGGGACGATCAAACAGATTGTTCAAACAGTTTTTGAACAACACTCGCGCGCTTTTAGCGAGGTTGTCCTGGTCGAATATCCGCGCAAGGGGTCGTGGGCACTGGGGTTTTATACCGGGCAATCCTATGCCGATATTCAGGCCATTGCGACCGGGGATCCGGTCAATGTTTTTTTACCGACCACGCCCAACCCGACATCGGGATTTTTGCTCTTTGTTCCGCGCACACAGGCGCAACCACTGGCGATGACTGTAGAGCAAGGAATCAAGATGGTTGTTTCCGGTGGCATTGTGACCCCGGAGGCAGAACCACCAGTTTCCCCCCCCCCGACCGGGCGACAATCTTGACAGGCATGACTACTTTGTTTATTCTATCATATCTTTTGTATATAAAATCAAAATAAGACCTGCGTTCAAAAATCCACCTGGCGAAAGACGGGTTGGCGAAAGACTGGATTGGCAAAAGGGGTGGGGCGGACTGCGCCTTTAACGCCCTGTTTTCGTGCGCGTTATGACCCCCCTTTCTGTGCACTTTATGACAAGGAGAAACCCGGTGGCGAAGGCAATGCTTCGGTTTGTCGATGTGGCGCGGCAAACGCCGCCCCGACGCTCTGCGCGCGAACGCAGCCAGGATCATCTGGAAATTTATCAAAACTTTGCACGGGACAAGGCACAGGAACAGGCCAGTCGCTGTTCACAGTGCGGGGTGCCTTTTTGCCAAGTGCATTGTCCGCTGTCGAATGCCATTCCGGATTGGTTGATGCTCACGGCGCAGGGGCGTTTCGAGGAGGCCTGGCGTTTGTCGCAATCGACCAATAACTTTCCCGAAATTTGCGGGCGGATTTGTCCACAGGATCGGCTCTGCGAAGGATCTTGCGTGATCGAGCAGTCCGGGCACGGGACGGTGACGATCGGGGCGATTGAAAAATTTCTGACAGAGACCGCATGGGAAAATGGTTGGGTCAAGGCACTTGCTCCCGTCGAAGACAAGCCACAATCTGTCGGGATTATCGGGGCGGGGCCAGCGGGACTGGCGGCGGCGGAACAGCTCCGCGCCAAGGGTTATCAGGTTCATCTCTATGACCGCTATGATCGCGCGGGCGGGTTGATGATCTATGGCATTCCGGGGTTCAAGCTGGAAAAATCCGTGGTGGAACGGCGTGTGCGTTTGATTGGTGACAGCGGGGTTCATATCCATTACGGGGTCGAGATCGGGCAGAATGTTGGCTTTGCGGATGTGCGCCGGTGTCATGATGCGGTTTTGATTGCCACCGGGGTCTATCAGGCCCGTGAGTTGTCCATCCCCGGGGCGGATAAGACGGGGATTATTCCCGCGCTCTATTTTTTGACAGAGGCCAACCGCCAGAACCTGCGCGGCACAGGGCAGATGCCAAAGTCGGGGACAGCACAGATAATGGATCAGTCCCTGAATGCGGCGGGGCGTGATGTGGTTGTGATCGGCGGCGGGGATACGGCGATGGATTGTGTGCGGACTGCTGTGCGGCAGGGGGCGAAGTCTGTGACCTGTCTCTATCGCCGTGATCGCGAAAATATGCCCGGTTCACAGCGGGAGGTTGTCAATGCCGAAGAAGAGGGCGTGACCTTTCGCTGGCTGTCGCGTCCCGATGCCTTTGTCGGGGGGGAGTCTGTCGCGGGGGTGATGGTTTCTGCCATGCGCCTTGGTTTGCCGGATCAGGATGGGCGGCGCACGATTGAGGCCATTCCTGATTCGCGCGAAAAATTGCGGGCTGATCTGGTGATCAAGGCCCTCGGCTTTTTGCCCGAAGACCTGCCCCGTCTGTTTGATGAGTCCGGTTTGGAGGTTACGGCGGCAGGAACCCTCCGTGTTGACGGGACGACGCGTATGAGCGCACTCGAGGGCGTGTTTGCCGCTGGTGATATTTATCGCGGGGCGTCGCTGGTGGTGTGGGCCATTCATGACGCCCGTGTCGCGGCGGAACAGATTGACCGGTGGATTTTGGCACAACAGGGGGCAAAAGCGTGAAAGATCAGGGCGGGCACAGCAAAAAAATAACGCGAACAGAAAAAAACTGGTCAGAGGACTGGCAGGCACAGTCCGATTATTTGGCGCGGGCGGGGCTTTATGATCCGGCGGATGAACATAGCTCCTGCGGGGTGGGGTTGATTGCATCGCTTGATGGGACGGCCCGCCGCGATGTGGTGCTGGCGGCTGTGGATGCGCTCAAGGCCGTTTGGCACCGTGGGGCCGTGGATGCCGATGGCAAGACGGGGGATGGTTGCGGGATTCACGTTGACATTCCGCAGGATTTTTTCCGCGCCTGCGTTGAAAAGATGGGATATGGGGGGGAGCAGGATGCGTCCCCCGCTCCCCTCGCCGTCGGAATGTTGTTTTTACCCCGGACCGATTTCGGGGCGCAGGAACGCTGTCGCATTCTGGTTGAACGCGAGATTATGCGGCTGGATTATCGCATTTATGGCTGGCGTCAGGTTCCGATTCATACCGGTATTATCGGTGAAAAGGCCGCCCAGACACGCCCGGAAATTGAACAGGTTCTGATTGAAAACGTGCGCAAGGGTGACATTGAAAGTTTTGAACAAGACCTCTATCTCATTCGTCGCCGGATTGAACAGGCCGCCGAGCGCGAATCGATCAAGGATTTTTATATCTGTTCGCTGTCTGCGCGGTCGGTCATTTATAAGGGGATGTTTCTGGCGGAAAATCTATCCGATTTTTATCCTGATCTGACTGATGCGCGTTTTACCTCGCGGGTGGCGGTTTTTCATCAACGCTTTTCAACCAATACCTTTCCAACCTGGTCGCTTGCCCAGCCTTTTCGTGTGATCGCGCATAATGGGGAAATCAATACCCTGACAGGGAATGTCAACTGGATGAAATCGCACGAAACCCGGATCAAACATGACGATTTTGGCGACTGCGTCGCAGACCTGAAACCTGTGATCTTGCCGGGGGCCTCTGACTCGGCGGCTTTGGATAGTGTGTTCGAGTTGATGGTGCGTTCAGGCCGGAGTTTGCCGATGGCCAAAACCATCCTCATCCCCGAAGCCTATAGCGGGAATGAGACCATGCCCCGAAAACATAAAGACCTCTATGCCTATTGCAATGCTATTATGGAGCCGTGGGATGGCCCGGCGGCGATTTGTGGCTTTTCCGGGGCGTGGGCTCTGGCGGGGATGGATCGCAATGGTTTGCGTCCTCTGCGTTATACGCTGACCCGTGAGGGACTGTTGCTGGCGGGGTCTGAAACCGGAATGGTTCCGGTCGCCCAGGAGTCCATTCTTGAAAAGGGACGCCTCGGCCCCGGGCAGATGCTGGCGGTTAATTTTGACGAGGGGCGATTGTATCGTGATCGGGAGATCAAGGATCGCCTCGCCGATTCACAGCCCTTTGGGCAGTGGGTGCGTAATATTGTTGTGTTGGACGATTTACCCGATGACGCGACAGCTGCCCCGACAGAGGGGGGGGGTGACTATCTCCGGCGCAGGCAACTGGGCTATGCCCAGACGATGGAGGACATGGAGCTGATCCTGCAACCGATGGTTGAACAGGCAAAAGAAGCTATCGGGTCGATGGGCGATGACACGCCCCAGGCTGTGTTGTCGGCAGGCTATCGTCCGCTCCATCATTTTTTCCGCCAAAAGTTTGCACAGGTGACAAACCCGCCGATTGATTCCCTGCGCGAGCGGCGGGTCATGTCGCTCAAAACCCGGTTGGGTAATTTGAATAACCTGTTGGATCAGAGCGAAAATCAGGTCGCCATTTTACAGCTTGACAGTCCGGTTCTGACCAATAGCGAATTTGCCGCCCTTGGTCGCTATATGGGGCCGTCTTGCGGGATGCTGGATTGCACCTTTGCGGTGGAGGGCGAAACGCTCCACGATGCCCTGGATAAAATCTGTGTGCGGGCTGAATCGCTGGTGCGGGAAGGCTGTGTCCATTTGGTTTTGAGCGACGAAGCCGTCGGGGCAACACGCGTGCCCGTGCCGATGATCCTGGCAACGGGGGCGGTTCATTCCCATCTGGTGCGGCGGGGGATGCGAACCAGAACGTCGCTTAATGTGCGCGCGGCGGAATGTCTGGATGTGCATTTTTTCGCTGTCCTGATCGGGGTCGGGGCGACAACGGTCAATGCCTGGTTGACGGAACAGGCCGTGGCGGAACGCTGTGCCCGGGGGCGTTACGGGATGCTTTCCCTGTCGCAGGCGATGCGGAACTATAAAAAATCTGTTGATGATGGCTTGCTCAAAATCATGGCAAAGATGGGCATTTCCGTTGTGTCCTCCTATCGCGGGGGGTGTAATTTCGAAGTTCTGGGGCTGTCGCGCACACTGGTGGATGAATTTTTTCCGGGGATGACCAGCCGCATTTCGGGCATGGGCCTCTCCGGTATTCAGGAAGACATTCTGTCCTTGCACCGACAGGCGTGGACGACAGAGGCCAGGGATTTAAGTTTGCCTGTGGGCGGTTTTTTCCGTCATCGCGACGGGGGGGAACAACATGCGTGGGAGGGCAAAGCCATTCACCTGATGCAGCAGGCCGTCGCGCAGAACAGCTATACCCTGTTTAAACAATATACCGCGACACTGCACCGGCAACAACCGACAGCCTTGCGGGATTTGCTCGATTTTAACCGGACGGGTCTGGTGCCTGTGCCATTGGATGAGACAGAGTCGATTACCTCCCTGCGCAAGCGGTTCGTGACGCCGGCGATGTCGCTGGGGGCCTTGAGTCCGGAGGCCCATGGTACGTTGAACATTGCCATGAATCGCATTGGAGCCAAATCTGATTCGGGGGAGGGGGGCGAAATTCCCGAACGCTACCGCCCCCACGCCAATGGCGATAATGAAAACTCTGCGATTAAGCAGGTGGCCTCCGGTCGCTTTGGCGTGAGTGCGGAATATCTCAATCGTTGTCGGGAAATTGAAATTAAGGTCGCACAGGGGGCAAAACCCGGCGAGGGGGGACAGCTCCCCGGTTTCAAGGTAACGGATCTGATTGCGCGCTTGCGCCACTCGACACCGGGTGTGACCCTGATTTCGCCGCCGCCGCATCATGATATTTACTCGATTGAAGACCTCGCCCAGTTAATCTATGACCTCAAACAGATCAATCCGGATGCGCGTGTTTGTGTCAAGCTTGTCTCCTGTACCGGAATTGGAACCATTGCCGCTGGCGTTGCCAAGGCCAGGGCAGATGTGATCCTTGTCTCTGGCGGGGTGGGGGGAACAGGGGCGTCGCCCTATAGTTCCCTGAAATATGCGGGGATGCCGTGGGAAATGGGCTTGAGCGAAGTTCATCAGGTGCTCTCGCTCAACGGGTTGCGGGATCGTATTATCTTGCGCACGGATGGGGGCATTAAATCGGGGCGCGACATGGTGATTGCGGCGATTTTGGGTGCGGAAGAATTCGGCGTGGGCACGGCATCCCTGATTGCAATGGGCTGTATTATGGTGCGTCAATGCCACTCCAACACCTGTCCGGTCGGGGTCTGTACGCAGGATGAAAAACTCCGTACCCACTTTGTGGGCAAGGCGGAAAAGGTGGTCAATCTCTTTTCCTTTCTTGCCGAAGAAATACGCGAAATTCTGTCTTCCCTCGGGGTGCGGAACCTGCGTGATGTGATCGGGCGGACTGACTTCCTGCGTCAGGTCAGCCGGGGATCGGCGCGTCTGGATGATCTGGATCTCAATCCGCTCCTGGCGATTGCGCGTCCGACCCGTGGGGCGGCCTGGTGTACGCGCGAAGACCGCAACCCCGTTCCCGATACGCTCGACAGTCAAATGGTGTCTGATGCCGCCCCCTTGTTTGAACAGGGGGAAAAAATGGAATTGCAGTACACTGTCCGTAATACACACCGTGCAGTTGGAACGCGGATGGCCTCGCTCATCACGCGGCGTTTTGGCATGTCCCGCCTCCCCGAGGATCACCTGACCATTCGCTTGCGCGGAGAAGCCGGGCAATCACTGGGGGCCTTTATCGTGCAGGGGATGCGTCTGGAGGTGCGCGGTGATGCCAATGACTACGTGGGCAAGGGACTATCAGGGGGGACGATTGTTGTGCGTCCCCAACGGGCGTCACAGTTGGTGACGTGTGAGAACACCATTATCGGCAATACGGCCCTCTATGGGGCCACGGGGGGGCGGCTCTTTGCGGCGGGACAGGCGGGGGAGCGGTTCGCCGTGCGTAATTCGGGGGCTGTGGCGGTGATCGAAGGCTGCGGGGCCTGTGGCTGTGAATATATGACAGGCGGGCTGGTGGTGTCCCTTGGTCCGGTTGGTTTGAATTTTGCCGCCGGGATGTCCGGGGGAATGGCCTTTGTTTATGATGCGCAGGATCTGCTCGCGGGCTGTCTCAATGGCGACAGTGTCATCATGCAACCTGTGCAAACGCCCTATTGGCAGGGTCTATTGCGCGAACAGCTTGTCCACCATATCGCCGCGACCGGATCCTCACACGCCCGCGCC
This sequence comes from Kiloniellaceae bacterium, assembly GCA_965199245.1. GTDB lineage: Bacteria > Pseudomonadota > Alphaproteobacteria > Kiloniellales > Kiloniellaceae > Carbonatibacter. The sequence goes on along the minus strand of CBDAQP010000001.1, from coordinate 21,237 downwards.
CTGATGGCTGGATGGGCGCAAGAGGTGAAAAAATTCCGCCAGATCGTCCCCGGGGAAATGCTGGAACGTCTTGACCATCCGCTTGATTCCGGTGAGGATGCCATGAAACGCGCATGAGGAGGACGACCATGACACCCCCATCCGAAAATAACGCGTCTGACGTGGGACAGGTCATTATCGAGATGATCCCGCAGGGACACTATGTCAAGGTCGTTGCCTTTCACGTTGCCAGCTTGATCGAGGTCTCGCTGGTCGGTGATCCGCGCCAGCCTGAATCAACTTTGCGGCGGCTGGCTCTGCGCAAGATGCGCTTTGTTCTGGAAAAAAAGGGCCTGATCGCGCATCGAAAAACAGGCGGGCAAAAAATGCAAGGCTCACCGTGCACCAAGGCTCCTGAAGATGACACGCGGGGGTGGGTCGTTTAAAGGAGTGCATCTTTAAGCGGGACGATAACGGGGACGGTCATTTTCAATGTTGGGGTGGGTGCAAGAAATATTGTTTTTTGACGATAAAATCCTTGACATCCTTTTCTTATATCTGCTACGATTCTTTTTTTGATTGGTTGGCCCTGATTGGTTGGCCCTGATTGGTTGGCCCTGATTGGTTGGCCCTGATTGGTTGGCCCTGATTGGTTGGCCCTGATTGGTTGGCCCTGATTGGTTGGCCCTGATTGGTTGGCCCTGATTGGTTGGCCCTGATTGGTTGGCCCTGATTGGTTGGCCCTGATTGGTTGGCCCTGACTTGCCTGTTGTTTTTGGATAATCCTTTGAACAGTGTGGGGTCTTGCGATGCGTCGTCTTTCTTCTGGATCGTCCTTGTTGGCTGGTGTGTTTGCTGTTGTTCTGGCGGCAAGCGTTGGTTCTGGTGCCTTTGCCCAGACGGCGGTGGAGTACACGTATTCAGAAGCCTTTGATACCTGGGCCAATGGTGAAGAGAGAACTGGCCCCAGCAGCGATATTCGGGCAGCGAGAGAAGGTGATCATCTGACATTGACCAAGGGCACTGTTATTCTGCGACATAATTCCAGAAGCAAGAGAATTGGTGTTTTGCGCAGTGGAACAAGTGGGTCAGGGCGGTTGATTTTGCAGCTTGGGCGCTTTGCATCCGATCTGACGGGCCGTATCGGAGAAATAAAAAAGCAAGGCCCTCAGGCGGTTGATCTGTTTGTTTGGAACGCCGCAGGCGAGAAAAGAGTAGCAGAAGTTATTGTTGCGCGAGATGCTGTTGTCAATAATCTGTCGATTGACGCGACTCCTGATCCTAAAGCTTCGTATCCGATCAGTTCATCAAGAGCCAGGGTCGTTTTCGGCGGTGATTTAACGATTGAGGGCGGTGCCATTCTGAACGATGGCGGTGCAAACAAGCGTGCTTATCTTGTTTTTAATGGGTCTGCCAATCAAAGGATTTCGGGCACTGGCACGGCAAGGATCACCGCCGCCGCAGATGGCGAGGGCACGATTCAGGTTTTGAACGGTGTGAATAACGACAAATCGAAGACAGCGACCTTTGACATAGGGATTGGTTCGAACGACAAACGCCTCAGGCAGTTGACGGTGGGCGATTCGGATAAGGGCGGTAATGCGATTTTCAACAGGGACGTTCATGTTGATCGTATTGATGTGATTGCGGGTGATCGCTGGGATGAGGACGCGGTTGTCGAGTTTCGGGGTGACGTGTCTGGTGGTGCCATGAGGCTGGAAGAGAGCGTGGGCCGCCATGGCGTAATCGTTGAGGCCACGGTTATTTTCAATGCGTTGGGCGGTGATAAAACGGTTGGCTTGACCATTGACGGTGCGTCTGCGGGCGAAGGTTATCTGCGGATCTATGACAGTGACAAGGGTGGTTCGGATACGATCACCTTTACAGGTAGGATTGGAGGAAAGTTGGCGGGGGTCTCCGTTGGTGATGGTTGGTCTGTGGGTTCTGCTGTCTTTAAAAGTTCTGTGGCTTCTTACCTTAACGTGACTGGCGGTAACGCGGCAGGTGAGGCCTCACAGGCAACGGTTGAGGAAAACCTGACAGCCGGAGTGACGCTTGCGGACAACGCCGGGTCAGCCACCCTGACCATTGGCGGTGCGGGCCGTCTTGCGACGGTGATTGGCGAGGGTCAATTTATCGCGGGTCGGATTTCCGCAGGCGGTGACGGACAGGGAACGCTGATTGTTGATAACCGGGGTGATGTCACCACCTTCGCCGATAACAACAGAGTCGTATTTTTTAATCAGGTTGGTGCCGATGGGACGGCCCTCAGGCAGATCACGCTGAGCGATGGTCGGACGATCTTTCAAGAGGGTGTTTATGCCAGGTCGATCACGATCGACACAAGCGACGCGACAGTTTTCAAGGGCGATGTCAAGGCAGAAACAGGGATCAAACTGGGCGCGAGCAGTGGTTCTGTCACCTTTAACGGCAATTCCGATCAAAGGATTTCGGGCACTGCGAAGATCACCACCGCCGCAGATGGCGAGGGCACGATTCAGGTTCTGGATTCCCTTTATAGCCTTGCACCGCATAAGGTGACCTTTGACATAGAGATTGGTCACGATGACGCGACGGATGCGAACGACAGACGCCTCAAGCAGTTGACGGTGGGCGACTCGTCGAAGGGCGGTCATGCGATTTTCAACAAGGGCGTTCATGTTGATCATATCGATGTGATTGCGGATAATCAGCGAAACGAGCGGGCGATTGTCGAGTTTCGGGGTGATGTGTCCGGTGATACGATCAGGCTGACATCGACCGGTTGGAGCGGCGCAGGGGCTGTTTTCAATGCCTTAGCTGGTGATATCACAGTTGACAATGAAATTGTTGTTAGTGATGATTCTGCGGCTTCAGTTAGAATTATCGGGGGCCGTTCTGGTCATCGGCAACATAAAGTGACCTTTAATGGTCGGATCGGCTCGGGCGGCGACCCGTTGCCGAAGCTCTTTGTGGGTGGGAACGCTGTTTTTAAAGAAGATGTCGAGTCTTACGTTTTGGAGGTCAATGGCGGTCACGCAACAGTTGAAAAAAATCTGAATTTCGACATATCAGGGACTCGTGTTGAGCTTTCGGATTATTCCGGATCTGCCACCCTGACCATTGGCGGTGCGGGCCGTCTTCCGGCAGTGGATGACACGGGGCAAACGATCAATGGCCAGATTACCGCAGGCGGTGACGGACAGGGGACACTGATTGTTGATAACCGGGGTAATGGCATCACCAATCCCAATAACAACAAAGTCACCTTTACGGGTCAGATTGGTTTCGATGGGACGGCCCTCAGACAGATCACGCTGAAAGACGGTCGGACGACCTTTCACAAGGGTGTTTATGCCGATACGATCACGATCACCACAGGCGACGCGACAGTTTTCAGGGGCGATGTCAAGGCAGACACAGAGATCAAACTTGGCGACGGAAGTGCTGTCACCTTTGTTAATGCCCCAGGAACTGATGCCGCCAGACAAACAATCACGGGCAATATCACGAGTGCATCGGGTGGCAATTATGGCACGATCGTCATTGCCAACACCCACGCGGGCGGTGTGAGTTTCAAGGGGAGCCTGGGCGCGAGTGGTGCGAACAATGGCCTCTCCCGCGTGACGCTGAACAATAATGTCAAGGCGGCCTTTGCGGGTAATGTTTACCTCGAGAACGGCCTGACGTTCGCCAACGGGTCACGGGTCGCGTTTAACGGGACAGAGTCCCAAACGATTGCGGGTAATATCACGAGCGCATCGGGGGGCAACTATGGCACGATCATCATTGCCAACGATGACGGCGTCACCTTTGCGGGCCAGCTGGGCGCAAGTGGCACGAAGCTGAACAGCCTGACCCTGGAGGATAACTCCAGTGCGACCTTTGCAGGCAATGTTTATCTGGCGGGTGGCCTGAGCCTGGGCGATGCGAGCACCATAACCTTTGGCGGGTCTGGCCACCAGACCATTCAGGCAGACATCCGCAACAGCACGGGCAAGCGGGGGTCTGTTGTTGTGAATAACAGCGGCGGGACTGTGACCTTTGAGGATGCTGTTGGCGCGACGGAGACCGGCAACGATCTTGCACGACTCACGGTGAGCGATGGTGTGGCGGTGTTCAGGGGTGCTGTTTTTGCACAGGGTCTTGAGGTCAGTTCGACCGATGGCGCAGAGTTCAGGCGCAATGTCACCACAGGCGGCATATCCTTTGGCGGGAACGATGCGGCCCAAATCACCCTGAACGGTGTTGTGAACCAGACCGTGACGGGCGACATCATCACGGATTTTGACGGGCGTGGTCTTCTGGTTGTGAACAACACAGGCGATGCCACTGGCAACACAGTCACCTTTACGGGCCGGATCGGGAGGGGTGGCAATAATGGCAAAGTCCTGCAAAAGATCACGGTGAGCGATGGTGTGGCGGTGTTTAATGGCCGTGTTTTTGCACAGGGTCTCGGGGTCAGTTCGACCGATGGCGCAGAGTTCAGGCGCAATGTCACCACAGGCGGCATATCCTTTGCCGGGAACGATGATGCCAAAATCACCCTGAACGGCACGGCGAACCAGACTGTAACGGGCGACATCACCACGGAGTCTGACGGGCGTGGTCTCCTGGTTGTGAACAACGCCCACGCGACGACCAACAAAGTGACCTTTGACGGGTCAGTCGGTGCCGATGGGAGGTTTCTCAAGCAGATCACACTGGACGATGGTCAGACGACCTTTCACAGTGGTGTTTATGCCGATACGATCAATATCACCACAGGCGACGCGACGACCTTCAAGGGCGATGTCAAGGCAGAGACAGGGATTAAACTGGGCAACAACAGCGGTTCTGTCACCTTTAACGGCACGTCCGGACAAACGGTGACGGGCGATATCACGCGCGCGGCGGGGGGCAACTATGGCACAATCACCGTTGCCAACACCGACGGCGTGACCTTTGCGGGCCAGCTGGGCGCAAGTGGTCAAAAGTTGAACCGCCTGACCCTGCGCGATGGCCGCACGAGCTTTGGCGGTGATGTTTATGCAGAGAATATCGAGGTTCATTCGGACGACGGGACGCTGTTCAGGGGTGACGTGACGGGGGTGCTGTCTTTCGGGGGTGATGAGATTGAAATCACCTTTGGCGGTGCGGGCGACCAGCGGGTGGCGAATGCGATTGCCCCGGGGTCTGATAACCGTGGTCTGATCCGCGTGAACAACAGCGGCGGGACAGTGACCTTTGCCCACGCGGTGGGGGCCAGTGGGGGCGCAGTGAAACAGATCACACTGGACAACGGCCAGACGGTTTTCGAGGGTGCTGTTTATGCCGGAACGATTGATGTCAATGCCGACAGCGACGGGACGACCTTTAACCGCTCTGTGACCACGCGCGCGGGCCTGACGTTGGCGGGTGCGGCGACCTTCAAGGGGGCTGTCACCACCGGGGCCAACGGTCTGGTCTTTGATGGGGCGGGGGGGGCTGCGACCTTTGCCGGGACGGGGGCACAGGGTTTTGCCAATGCGATCACGACGACGCAGGATAATCAGGGGGCGATCACCATTGCCAACAGAGCCGGTGTGACCTTTGAGGATGATCTGGGCACGGATGCTGCCAAACTGGCCCGTCTGACCCTGGACACCGGCACCAAAGCGACGCTTGAACAGTCCGGTTACTTTGCCGGTAATGTCACAATCGGCAACAGGGCGACCCTGATTGTCGGTGATGCCAGCGGGGTCACCGGCACCAATGGACGCGGGACAGGGGCGATGGACGCGCAAACGATCACGGGCAACATTGTTGCGGGCGATGACGGACAGGGCAATCTGGAGATCAGGAACCGCTCGGGCCATGCCACGGGTCGCAAGGTGTCCTTTACGGGGTCGATCGGTGCCGACGGTCGCGCCCTGAACAGGATCACGGTTGCCGATGGGGAAACGACCTTTAACGGTGATGTTTATGCGGGCAACCTGACGATCACCGCGCGCGATGCGACGACCTTCAGGGGCCATGTCAAAGCGGACAGAGAGTTCGAGCTTGGCAACGGAAGTTTTGTGACCTTTGGCGGGACGGCCGGACAACGGATTACGGGCGATATCACAAGCGCGGCGGGGGGCAATTATGGCACGATCATCATTGCCAACACCCACGCGGACGGTGTGACCTTTGGGGGTCAGCTGGGCGCAAGTGGTGAGAACAACGGGTTGCGCAGCCTGACTGTGAACGAGGGGGCCAAAGTGACCTTTACCCGTCCTGTTTATCTGTCGGGCACCCTGAGGCTCAAGACGGGGACGACGATTGCGCTGGGGGATGGCCTGACGAGGCGGGATGATGCAACGCGGGCCTTTGTGACGGTCGGGGACTATGCCTTTGACGGAGACTTTACGGAGGCGAACAGGGTCAGATTGATTTTGCCGCTGTCCTTGACCAGCGGAACGCAGAAGGTGTTCAGTGCGCATGACACCCTGGACGAGGAGAAGTTCAGCTTTGCGGGCAATAACCTTGTCAACTACAGCTATAACTTTAATGATGACGGCACTGATGTCAGTGTGAAGGAGAAGAGTCCTGATGTCAGTGTGAAGGAGAAGAGTCCTGATGTCAGTGTGAAGGAGAAGAGTCCTGATGTCGCGGACAAGGGCGATAAGTCGGGTGGCGATGGGGCGACTGATGCCCGGGCGGCGGTGGAGTACAAATATCATTCATCACGTTCTGATAATTGGGCCGATGGTACAGAGAGAGCCGAAAACGACACCACCAGCACGGATATGGCGGAAGCGAGAGATGGTGATCATCTGACATTGAATAGTGGGTTTGTTCGTCTGTACAGTTCTTCCAGAAGAAAGAGAATTGGGGTTTTGCGCAGTGGAACAGATGGGGCGGGGAAGTTGGTTGTGCGCCTCATGGGCAATGGAAACGATCTTGTGGGCCGTATCGGAAAAATTCAAAAGCAAGGCTCTCGGGCGGTTGATCTGTTTGTTCATAACGTAGGAGAGGCAGGAGACTTAACAGAAGTTGTTGTGACAGGAGATGCTGTTGTTCGTAATTTGATAATTTTCTCTCAAGACAGTCGAGATACAAAAGCCAGGAACATTTTCGGTGGCGATTTAACGATTGAAAGCGGTGTCAATCTGAACGACTACAATACACCCGGAAACGACAATACACCCGGAAACGGTAGGACTTATCTTGTTTTTAATGGCTCTGCCGATCAGATGATTCTGGGCACTGGCACGGCGAAGATCACCGCCGCTGCAGATGGCGAGGGGACGATTCAGGTTTTGAATGGCCGTGATGGCCGTGCACCGAATAAGGCGACCTTTGACATAAAGATTGGTCACGATGCCGCGACGGACAGGAACGACAAACGCCTCAGGCAGTTGACGGTGGGCGACACGTCGAAGGGCGGTCATGCGATTTTCAACAAGGCTGTTCATGTTGATCATATCGATGTGATTGGGGGCAATCACACGAATGAGCGGACGACTGTCGAGTTTCGGGGTGACGTGTCCGGTGAGACCATTAAGCTGACGGATGGACGTCACACCAAGGGCGATGGGTCGCGTGGCGACGGCACCGATGTCGCAGGTAAGGGTAAGGATGCGGATAGGGATGTGCCGCTGAACCTTAAGTCGGGGGGCGATGGGTCTGGTGGTGACGACACCGATGTGAAGGTTGCTGATAAGGACGCTGATAAGGATGCCAGTGATGAGGGCAATCAGGGTGACGGGTCTGGTGACACCGATGTGAAGGTTGCTGATAAGGATGCTGATGCCGGTGATGAGGGCAATCAGGGCGACGGGTCTGGTGGTGACGACACCGATGTGAAGGTTGCTGATAAGGACGCTGATGCCGGGGATGAGGGCAATCAGGGTGACGGGTCTGGTGACACCGATGTGAAGGTTGCTGATAAGGACGCTGATAAGGACGCTGATGCCGGGGATGAGGGCAATCAGGGTGACGGGTCTGGTGGTGGTGACACCGATGTGAAGGTTGCTGATAAGGACGCTGATAAGGACGCTGATGCCGGGGATGAGGGCAATCAGGGCGACGGGTCTGGTGGTGGTGACACCGATGTGAAGGTTGCTGATAAGGACGCTGATAAGGATGCCGGGGATGAGGGCAATCAGGGTGACGGGTCTGGTGGTGACGACACCGATGTGAAGGTTGCTGATAAGGACGCTGATGCCGGGGATGAGGGCAATCAGGGCGACGGGTCTGGTGGTGGTGACACCGATGTGAAGGTTGCTGATAAGGACGCTGATAAGGATGCTGATGCCGGGGATGAGGGCAATCAGGGTGACGGGTCTGGTGGTGGTGACACCGATGTGAAGGTTGCTGATAAGGACGCTGATGCCGGGGATGAGGGCAATCAGGGCGACGGGTCTGGTGGTGGTGACACCGATGTGAAGGTTGCTGATAAGGATGCTGATGCCGGTGATGCCGGTGATGAGGGCAATCAGGGTGACGGGTCTGGTGGTGACGACACCGATGTGAAGGTTGCTGATAAGGATGCTGATGCCGGTGATGAGGGCAATCAGGGCGACGGGTCTGGTAGTGACGACACCGATGTGAAGGTTGCTGATAAGGACGCTGATGCCGGTGATGCCGGTGATGAGGGCAATCAGGGTGACGGGTCTGGTGGTGGTGACACCGATGTTGCGGGCAAGGGTGCGGATAAGGATGCCGATGTTGCAGATGATGGCAATGTGGGTACATCTGCGGTGATTGTTAATGCCGGAGCCATATTCAACGCATCAACTGGTGATATTGCAGTGGGCAATAAAATTACCGGTGGTCGTTCTGATGGTGGTTCGCGCGGAGGTAATCTCACCATTATTGGCGGGCGTTCTGCTGGTGATCCGGTGCGTCGGAACACAGTCACCTTTAACAATCGGGTTGGAGCCAGTGATGGCGGGCTAACTGGCATTTTTGTCGGGAGTAATGAGTCTGCGGGTATTGCTGTTTTCAGAGAGAGTATAAACGCCGGTTTTATTGATATAAGCGGTGGCGCGACAGCGGACGCAGCGTCACACGTGACGATTGAAAAGAGTTCGACGAGTGAACATGGTGGTGGTGGTTCCATAACAATGGGCAACAACGCCACTCTGACGATTGGCGGTGTGGGTCGTTCTGTGACAGTGAATGACACGGGTCAAACGATCAATAATCGGATTACCGCAGGTGGTGACGGACAGGGAACACTGATTGTTGATAACCGGGGTGATGCTAATGCGGGCGCAAGCCGCGCCGATAATAACAAAGTCACCTTTGGATATTCAGTCGGCTCCGATAGGGATGCCCTCAAGCAGATCACGCTGAGCGATGGCCGGACGACCTTTAACAAGGGCGTTTATGCCGGGTCGATCACCATCGACACAGGCGATGCGACAGTTTTCAGGGGTGATGTCAAGGCAGAGACAGGGTTCCAGCTTGGCGCGACCAGTGGTTCTGTCACCTTTGACGGCACGACCGGACAAACGGTGACGGGCAATATCACAAGCGCGGCCGGTGGCGATTATGGCGCGATTATCATTGCCAACACCCACGCGGACGGCGTGAGATTCAAGGGGAGCCTGGGGGCGAGTGGTAATAACAATGGCCTCTCCCGCGTGACGCTGAACAATACGGTCAGCGCGACTTTTGAAGGCAATGTTTATCTGGCGGGTGGCCTGAAACTGGGCGATGAGAGTGCCATCACCTTTGGCGGGTCTGGCAACCAGACCATTCAGGCGGGCATCCGCAACAACACGGGCAAGAACAACACGGGCAAGCAGGGGTTTGTCTTTGTGAATAACAGCGGCACGACGCATAAGACTGTGACCTTTGAGGATGCTGTGGGTGCCTCGGGTGCGGGCAACGATCTTGCCGGACTCGCGGTGCGCGATGGTGTGGCGGTGTTCAGGGGTGATGTTTTTGCACGGGTTCTTTTGGTCGAATCAACCGATGGCGCAGAGTTCAGGGGCAATGTGACCACAGGCGCACTCGGGATATCCTTTGCCGTGAACGATGAGGCCAAAATCACCCTGAACGGTGTTGTGAACCAGACTGTGACGGGCGACATCACCCCGGATTCTGACGGGCGTGGCCGTTTGGTTGTGCACAACGCAGGCCATGCAAATGATAACACAGTCACCTTTACAGGTCGGATTGGAAGCACGCGCAATTTGAGGATAGTCTCCGTTGGTGATAGTGGGTTTGCGGGTTCTGCTGTTTTTAAAGAGGATGTCAATTCTCGCCTTTTTAGAGTGACTGGCGGTGACGCGGCAGGCGGGGCATCACAGGCAACGGTTGAGAAAGACCTGTTCGCCCCGGTGGAGCTTAGGGACAACGCCGGGTCAGCCACCCTGACCATTGGCGGTGCGGGCCGTCTTGCGATGGTGAATGACGCGGGGAAACGGTTCAGTCGCTCGATTGTCGCAGGCGGTGACGGACAGGGAACATTGATTGTTGATAACCGGGGTGATGCGGGCAGAGGCCGTCCCGATAATAACAAAGTCACCTTTATAGCTAGGATTGGGTCCGATAGTAAGGCCCTCAGGCAGATCACGCTGAGCGATGGCCGGACGACCTTTAGCAGTGATGTTTATGCCGATACGATCAATATCACCACAGGCGACGCGACAGTTTTCAAGGGCGATGTCAAGGCGGACACAGGGATCAAACTGGGCAACAACAGCGGTTCTGTGACCTTTGACGGCACGGCCGGACAAACGGTGACGGGCAATATCACGACGGATGCGCATAATCAGGGGTCGATTATTATTGCCAACACTCACGCGGACGGCGTGAGCTTCAAGGGCGCATTGGGCACGAATAGTGCGAAGTTGGCCAACCTGACCCTGAGAGGCAACGCGACTGCGGCGAATGCGTCCAGAGCGGCTTTTGCGGGCAATGTTTATCTCAATGGCAATCTGACCCTGGGCGAGAACACCCGGGTCACGCTGAACGGGTCAGGCGATCAAGAGATTTCAGCGACGATCACCAATGGGGGCACTGCTGGACGCGGTGATATTGTTGTGAACAACAGCGGTGGGACAGTGACCTTTGCCAACGCGGTGGGGGGCAGTGGCGGCGCATTGAAGCAGATCACACTGGACGATGGTCAGACGGTTTTTGAGGGTGCTGTTTATGCCGGAACGATCACGGTCAATTCTGCGGACGTGACGACCTTTAACGGTGCCGTCTCTGCGACGGCCTTCAAATTCGGGGCCAGTGCCACTGCAAACAGCCGTGTGACCTTTGGTGGGTCAACCGCACAGACCATCACCCCTGCGATCACGACGGATGCCAATAATCAGGGGGCGATCACCATTGCCAACAGAGCCGGTGTGACCTTTGAGGGTAATTTGGGCACGGATGCTGCCAGACTGGCCCGTCTGACCCTGGACACCGGCACCAAAGCGACGCTTGAACAGTCCGGTTACTTTGCCGGTAATGTCACAATCGGCAACAGAGCGACCCTGATTGTCGGTGATGCCAGCGGGGTCACCGGCACCAATGGACGCGGGACAGGGGTGAGGGACGCGCAAACGATCACGGGCAACATTGTTGCGGGCGATGACGGACAGGGCAATCTGGAGATCAGGAACCGCTCGCGCCGTGCCACGGGTCGCAAGGTGTCCTTTACGGGGTCAATCGGTGCCGACGGTCGCGCCCTGAACAGGATCACGGTTGCCGATGGGGAAACGACCTTTAACGGTGATGTTTATGCGGGCAACCTGACGATCACCGCGCTTGAGAGGACAACCTTCAAGGGCAATGTCAAAACGCGGTTCGAGCTTGGCGACGGGAGTTTTGTGACCTTTGGCGGGACGGCCGGACAACGGATTACGGGCGATATCACAAGCGCATCGGGGGGCAATTATGGCACGATCATCATTGCCAACACCCACGCGGACGGTGTGACCTTTGGGGGTCAGCTGGGCGCAAGTGGTGCGAACAACGGGTTGCGCAGCCTGACTGTGAACGAGGGGGCCAAAGTGACCTTTACCCGTCCTGTTTATCTGTCGGGAACCCTGAGGCTCAAGACGGGGACGACGATTGCGCTGGGGGATGGCCTGACGAGGCGGGATGATGCAACGCAGGCCTTTGTGACGGTCGGGGACTATGCCTTTGACGGAGACTTTACGGAGGCGAACAGGGTCAGATTGATTTTGCCGCTGTCCTTGACCAGCGGAACGCAGAAGGTGTTCAGTGCGCATGACACCCTGGACAAGGAGAAGTTCAGCTTTGCGGGCAATAACCTTGTCAACTACAGTTATGACTTTGATGATGACGGCACTGATGTCACTGTGACGGTGTCACCAGACCCGTCACCCTGATTGCCCTCATCACCGGCATCCTTATCAGCGTCCTTATCAGCAACCTTCACATCGGTGTCACCAGACCCGTCACCCTGATTGCCCTCATCACCGGCATCCTTATCAGCGTCCTTATCAGCAACCTTCACATCGGTGTCACCAGACCCGTCGCCCTGATTGCCCTCATCACCGGCATCCTTATCAGCCAACTATCAGCAACCTTCACATCGGTGTCACCAGACCCGTCGCCCTGATTGCCCTCATCACCGGCATCCTTATCAGCGTCCTTATCAGCAACCTTCACATCGGTGTCACCAGACCCGTCGCCCTGATTGCCCTCATCACCGGCATCCTTATCAGCGTCCTTATCAGCAACCTTCACATCGGTGTCACCAGACCCGTCACCCTGATTGCCCTCATCACCGGCATCCTTATCAGCGTCCTTATCAGCAACCTTCACATCGGTGTCACCAGACCCGTCGCCCTGATTGCCCTCATCACCGGCATCCTTATCAGCAACCTTCACATCGGTGTCACCAGACCCGTCGCCCTGATTGCCCTCATCACCGGCATCCTTATCAGCGTCCTTATCAGCAACCTTCACATCGGTGTCACCAGACCCGTCACCCTGATTGCCCTCATCACCGGCATCCTTATCAGCGTCCTTATCAGCAACCTTCACATCGGTGTCACCAGACCCGTCGCCCTGATTGCCCTCATCACCGGCATCCTTATCAGCGTCCTTCACATCGGTGTCACCAGACCCGTCGCCCTGATTGCCCTCATCACCGGCATCCTTATCAGCAACCTTCACATCGGTGTCACCAGACCCGTCGCCCTGATTGCCCTCATCACCGGCATCCTTATCAGCGTCCTTATCAGCAACCTTCACATCGGTGTCACCAGACCCGTCGCCCTGATTGCCCTCATCACCGGCATCCTTATCAGCGTCCTTATCAGCAACCTTCACATCGGTGTCACCAGACCCGTCGCCCTGATTGCCCTCATCACCGGCATCAGCATCCTTATCAGCAACCTTCACATCGGTGTCACCAGACCCGTCGCCCTGATTGCCCTCATCACCGGCATCCTTATCAGCAACCTTCACATCGGTGTCACCAGACCCGTCACCCTGATTGCCCTCATCACCGGCATCCTTATCAGCAACCTTCACATCGGTGTCACCAGACCCGTCGCCCTGATTGCCCTCATCACCGGCGTCCTTATCAGCAACCTTCACATCGGTGTCACCAGACCCGTCGCCCTGATTGCCCTCATCACCGGCATCCTTATCAGCAACCTTCACATCGGTGTCACCAGACCCGTCGCCCTGATTGCCCTCATCACCGGCATCCTTATCAGCAACCTTCACATCGGTGTCACCAGACCCGTCGCCCTGATTGCCCTCATCACCGGCATCCTTATCAGCAACCTTCACATCGGTGTCACCAGACCCGTCACCCTGATTGCCCTCATCACCGGCATCCTTATCAGCGTCCTTATCAGCAACCTTCACATCGGTGTCACCAGACCCGTCGCCCTGATTGCCCTCATCACCGGCATCCTTATCAGCAACCTTCACATCGGTGTCACCAGACCCGTCGCCCTGATTGCCCTCATCACCGGCATCCTTATCAGCGTCCTTATCAGCAACCTTCACATCGGTGTCACCAGACCCGTCGCCCTGATTGCCCTCATCACCGGCATCCTTATCAGCGTCCTTATCAGCAACCTTCACATCGGTGTCACCAGACCCGTCACCCTGATTGCCCTCATCACCGGCATCCTTATCAGCGTCCTTATCAGCAACCTTCACATCGGTGTCACCAGACCCGTCACCCTGATTGCCCTCATCACCGGCATCCTTATCAGCGTCCTTATCAGCAACCTTCACATCGGTGTCACCAGACCCGTCGCCCTGATTGCCCTCATCACCGGCATCCTTATCAGCGTCCTTATCAGCAACCTTCACATCGGTGTCACCAGACCCGTCACCCTGATTGCCCTCATCACCGGCATCCTTATCAGCGTCCTTATCAGCAACCTTCACATCGGTGTCACCAGACCCGTCGCCCTGATTGCCCTCATCACCGGCATCCTTATCAGCGTCCTATCAGCAACCTTCACATCGGTGTCACCAGACCCGTCGCCCTGATTGCCCTCATCACCGGCATCCTTATCAGCGTCCTTATCAGCAACCTTCACATCGGTGTCACCAGACCCGTCGCCCTGATTGCCCTCATCACCGCATCTGCCAGCTATCAGCTTATCAGCGCCACAACCTTCACATCGGTGTCACCAGACCCGTCGCCCTGATTGCCCTCATCACCGGCATCCTTATCAGCAACCTTCACATCGGTGTCACCAGACCCGTCACCCTGATTGCCCTCATCACCGGCATCCTTATCAGCGTCCTTATCAGCAACCTTCACATCGGTGTCACCAGACCCGTCGCCCTGATTGCCCTCATCACCGGCATCCTTATCAGCAACCTTCACATCGGTGTCACCAGACCCGTCACCCTGATTGCCCTCATCACCGGCATCCTTATCAGCGTCCTTATCAGCAACCTTCACATCGGTGTCACCAGACCCGTCGCCCTGATTGCCCTCATCACCGGCATCAGCATCCTTATCAGCAACCTTCACATCGGTGTCACCAGACCCGTCGCCCTGATTGCCCTCATCACCGGCATCCTTATCAGCAACCTTCACATCGGTGTCACCAGACCCGTCACCCTGATTGCCCTCATCACCGGCATCCTTATCAGCGTCCTTATCAGCAACCTTCACATCGGTGTCACCAGACCCGTCGCCCTGATTGCCCTCATCACCGGCGTCCTTATCAGCAACCTTCACATCGGTGTCACCAGACCCGTCGCCCTGATTGCCCTCATCACCGGCGTCCTTATCAGCAACCTTCACATCGGTGTCACCAGACCCGTCGCCCTGATTGCCCTCATCACCGGCATCCTTATCAGCGTCCTTATCAGCAACCTTCACATCGGTGTCACCAGACCCGTCACCCTGATTGCCCTCATCACCGGCATCCTTATCAGCAACCTTCACATCGGTGTCACCAGACCCGTCGCCCTGATTGCCCTCATCACCGGCATCCTTATCAGCGTCCTTATCAGCAACCTTCACATCGGTGTCACCAGACCCGTCGCCCTGATTGCCCTCATCACCGGCATCCTTATCAGCAACCTTCACATCGGTGTCACCAGACCCGTCGCCCTGATTGCCCTCATCACCGGCATCCTTATCAGCGTCCTTATCAGCAACCTTCACATCGGTGTCACCAGACCCGTCACCCTGATTGCCCTCATCACCGGCATCCTTATCAGCGTCCTTATCAGCAACCTTCACATCGGTGTCACCAGACCCGTCACCCTGATTGCCCTCATCACCGGCATCCTTATCAGCAACCTTCACATCGGTGTCACCAGACCCGTCACCCTGATTGCCCTCATCACCGGCATCCTTATCAGCATCCTTATCAGCAACCTTCACATCGGTGTCACCAGACCCGTCGCCCTGATTGCCCTCATCACCGGCATCCTTATCAGCAACCTTCACATCGGTGTCACCAGACCCGTCGCCCTGATTGCCCTCATCACCGGCATCCTTATCAGCGTCCTTATCAGCAACCTTCACATCGGTGTCACCAGACCCGTCGCCCTGATTGCCCTCATCACCGGCATCCTTATCAGCGTCCTTATCAGCAACCTTCACATCGGTGTCACCAGACCCGTCACCCTGATTGCCCTCATCACCGGCATCCTTATCAGCGTCCTTATCAGCAACCTTCACATCGGTGTCACCAGACCCGTCACCCTGATTGCCCTCATCACCGGCATCCTTATCAGCAACCTTCACATCGGTGTCACCAGACCCGTCACCCTGATTGCCCTCATCACCGGCATCCTTATCAGCAACCTTCACATCGGTGTCACCAGACCCGTCGCCCTGATTGCCCTCATCACCGGCATCCTTATCAGCGTCCTTATCAGCAACCTTCACATCGGTGTCACCAGACCCGTCACCCTGATTGCCCTCATCACCGGCATCCTTATCAGCAACCTTCACATCGGTGTCACCAGACCCGTCGCCCTGATTGCCCTCATCACCGGCATCCTTATCAGCGTCCTTATCAGCAACCTTCACATCGGTGTCACCAGACCCGTCACCCTGATTGCCCTCATCACCGGCATCCTTATCAGCAACCTTCACATCGGTGTCACCAGACCCGTCGCCCTGATTGCCCTCATCACCGGCATCCTTATCAGCAACCTTCACATCGGTGTCACCAGACCCGTCGCCCTGATTGCCCTCATCACCGGCATCCTTATCAGCAACCTTCACATCGGTGTCACCAGACCCGTCACCCTGATTGCCCTCATCACCGGCATCCTTATCAGCGTCCTTATCAGCAACCTTCACATCGGTGTCACCAGACCCGTCACCCTGATTGCCCTCATCACCGGCATCCTTATCAGCGTCCTTATCAGCAACCTTCACATCGGTGTCACCAGACCCGTCACCCTGATTGCCCTCATCACCGGCATCCTTATCAGCAACCTTCACATCGGTGTCACCAGACCCGTCACCCTGATTGCCCTCATCACCGGCATCCTTATCAGCGTCCTTATCAGCAACCTTCACATCGGTGTCACCAGACCCGTCACCCTGATTGCCCTCATCACCGGCATCCTTATCAGCGTCCTTATCAGCAACCTTCACATCGGTGTCACCAGACCCGTCACCCTGATTGCCCTCATCACCGGCATCCTTATCAGCGTCCTTATCAGCAACCTTCACATCGGTGTCACCAGACCCGTCGCCCTGATTGCCCTCATCACCGGCATCCTTATCAGCGTCCTTATCAGCAACCTTCACATCGGTGTCACCAGACCCGTCACCCTGATTGCCCTCATCACCGGCATCCTTATCAGCAACCTTCACATCGGTGTCACCAGACCCGTCACCCTGATTGCCCTCATCACCGGCATCCTTATCAGCAACCTTCACATCGGTGTCACCAGACCCGTCGCCCTGATTGCCCTCATCACCGGCATCCTTATCAGCGTCCTTATCAGCAACCTTCACATCGGTGTCACCAGACCCGTCACCCTGATTGCCCTCATCACCGGCATCCTTATCAGCGTCCTTATCAGCAACCTTCACATCGGTGTCACCAGACCCGTCACCCTGATTGCCCTCATCACCGGCATCCTTATCAGCGTCCTTATCAGCAACCTTCACATCGGTGTCACCAGACCCGTCACCCTGATTGCCCTCATCACCGGCATCCTTATCAGCAACCTTCACATCGGTGTCACCAGACCCGTCGCCCTGATTGCCCTCATCACCGGCATCCTTATCAGCGTCCTTATCAGCAACCTTCACATCGGTGTCACCAGACCCGTCACCCTGATTGCCCTCATCACCGGCATCCTTATCAGCAACCTTCACATCGGTGTCACCAGACCCGTCGCCCTGATTGCCCTCATCACCGGCATCCTTATCAGCAACCTTCACATCGGTGTCACCAGACCCGTCACCCTGATTGCCCTCATCACCGGCATCCTTATCAGCGTCCTTATCAGCAACCTTCACATCGGTGTCACCAGACCCGTCGCCCTGATTGCCCTCATCACCGGCATCCTTATCAGCAACCTTCACATCGGTGTCACCAGACCCGTCACCCTGATTGCCCTCATCACCGGCATCCTTATCAGCAACCTTCACATCGGTGTCACCAGACCCGTCGCCCTGATTGCCCTCATCACCGGCATCCTTATCAGCGTCCTTATCAGCAACCTTCACATCGGTGTCACCAGACCCGTCACCCTGATTGCCCTCATCACCGGCATCCTTATCAGCGTCCTTATCAGCAACCTTCACATCGGTGTCACCAGACCCGTCACCCTGATTGCCCTCATCACCGGCATCCTTATCAGCGTCCTTATCAGCAACCTTCACATCGGTGTCACCAGACCCGTCACCCTGATTGCCCTCATCACCGGCATCCTTATCAGCGTCCTTATCAGCAACCTTCACATCGGTGTCACCAGACCCGTCACCCTGATTGCCCTCATCACCGGCATCCTTATCAGCGTCCTTATCAGCAACCTTCACATCGGTGTCACCAGACCCGTCGCCCTGATTGCCCTCATCACCGGCATCCTTATCAGCGTCCTTATCAGCAACCTTCACATCGGTGTCACCAGACCCGTCACCCTGATTGCCCTCATCACCGGCATCCTTATCAGCGTCCTTATCAGCAACCTTCACATCGGTGTCACCAGACCCGTCACCCTGATTGCCCTCATCACCGGCATCCTTATCAGCGTCCTTATCAGCAACCTTCACATCGGTGTCACCAGACCCGTCACCCTGATTGCCCTCATCACCGGCATCCTTATCAGCGTCCTTATCAGCAACCTTCACATCGGTGTCACCAGACCCGTCGCCCTGATTGCCCTCATCACCGGCATCCTTATCAGCAACCTTCACATCGGTGTCACCAGACCCGTCGCCCTGATTGCCCTCATCACCGGCATCCTTATCAGCAACCTTCACATCGGTGTCACCAGACCCGTCACCCTGATTGCCCTCATCACCGGCATCCTTATCAGCGTCCTTATCAGCAACCTTCACATCGGTGTCACCAGACCCGTCACCCTGATTGCCCTCATCACCGGCATCCTTATCAGCGTCCTTATCAGCAACCTTCACATCGGTGTCACCAGACCCGTCACCCTGATTGCCCTCATCACCGGCATCCTTATCAGCGTCCTTATCAGCAACCTTCACATCGGTGTCACCAGACCCGTCACCCTGATTGCCCTCATCACCGGCATCCTTATCAGCGTCCTTATCAGCAACCTTCACATCGGTGTCACCAGACCCGTCACCCTGATTGCCCTCATCACCGGCATCCTTATCAGCGTCCTTATCAGCAACCTTCACATCGGTGTCACCAGACCCGTCACCCTGATTGCCCTCATCACCGGCATCCTTATCAGCGTCCTTATCAGCAACCTTCACATCGGTGTCACCAGACCCGTCACCCTGATTGCCCTCATCACCGGCATCCTTATCAGCGTCCTTATCAGCAACCTTCACATCGGTGTCACCAGACCCGTCGCCCTGATTGCCCTCATCACCGGCATCCTTATCAGCAACCTTCACATCGGTGTCACCAGACCCGTCGCCCTGATTGCCCTCATCACCGGCATCCTTATCAGCAACCTTCACATCGGTGTCACCAGACCCGTCGCCCTGATTGCCCTCATCACCGGCATCCTTATCAGCAACCTTCACATCGGTGTCACCAGACCCGTCACCCTGATTGCCCTCATCACCGGCATCCTTATCAGCGTCCTTATCAGCAACCTTCACATCGGTGTCACCAGACCCGTCGCCCTGATTGCCCTCATCACCGGCATCCTTATCAGCGTCCTTATCAGCAACCTTCACATCGGTGTCACCAGACCCGTCGCCCTGATTGCCCTCATCACCGGCATCAGCATCCTTATCAGCAACCTTCACATCGGTGTCACCAGACCCGTCACCCTGATTGCCCTCATCACCGGCATCCTTATCAGCAACCTTCACATCGGTGTCACCAGACCCGTCGCCCTGATTGCCCTCATCACCGGCATCCTTATCAGCGTCCTTATCAGCAACCTTCACATCGGTGTCACCAGACCCGTCGCCCTGATTGCCCTCATCACCGCATCGCATCCTTATCAGCAACCTTCACATCGGTGTCACCAGACCCGTCGCCCTGATTGCCCTCATCACCGGCATCCTTATCAGCAACCTTCACATCGGTGTCACCAGACCCGTCGCCCTGATTGCCCTCATCACCGGCATCCTTATCAGCAACCTTCACATCGGTGTCACCAGACCCGTCACCCTGATTGCCCTCATCACCGGCATCCTTATCAGCGTCCTTATCAGCAACCTTCACATCGGTGTCACCAGACCCGTCACCCTGATTGCCCTCATCACCGGCATCCTTATCAGCGTCCTTATCAGCAACCTTCACATCGGTGTCACCAGACCCGTCACCCTGATTGCCCTCATCACCGGCATCCTTATCAGCGTCCTTATCAGCAACCTTCACATCGGTGTCACCAGACCCGTCACCCTGATTGCCCTCATCACCGGCATCCTTATCAGCGTCCTTATCAGCAACCTTCACATCGGTGTCACCAGACCCGTCACCCTGATTGCCCTCATCACCGGCATCCTTATCAGCGTCCTTATCAGCAACCTTCACATCGGTGTCACCAGACCCGTCACCCTGATTGCCCTCATCACCGGCATCCTTATCAGCGTCCTTATCAGCAACCTTCACATCGGTGTCACCAGACCCGTCACCCTGATTGCCCTCATCACCGGCATCCTTATCAGCGTCCTTATCAGCAACCTTCACATCGGTGTCACCAGACCCGTCGCCCTGATTGCCCTCATCACCGGCATCCTTATCAGCAACCTTCACATCGGTGTCACCAGACCCGTCGCCCTGATTGCCCTCATCACCGGCATCCTTATCAGCAACCTTCACATCGGTGTCACCAGACCCGTCGCCCTGATTGCCCTCATCACCGGCATCCTTATCAGCAACCTTCACATCGGTGTCACCAGACCCGTCACCCTGATTGCCCTCATCACCGGCATCCTTATCAGCGTCCTTATCAGCAACCTTCACATCGGTGTCACCAGACCCGTCGCCCTGATTGCCCTCATCACCGGCATCCTTATCAGCGTCCTTATCAGCAACCTTCACATCGGTGTCACCAGACCCGTCGCCCTGATTGCCCTCATCACCGGCATCCTTATCAGCGTCCTTATCAGCAACCTTCACATCGGTGTCACCAGACCCGTCGCCCTGATTGCCCTCATCACCGGCATCCTTATCAGCAACCTTCACATCGGTGTCACCAGACCCGTCACCCTGATTGCCCTCATCACCGGCATCC